>CANMSD010000001.1 GCA_947500645.1 uncultured Erythrobacter sp.
AGCGCGCCTATTGTACCGGGCAAGAATATCTCGATGACGGTGGCTGCCTCGACCTATCGCGGGCAGCAGGCCTTTGCCGGTTCGTTGACGGGCCGAGTGTCGGACAGCTTTTACATCTCTGCCAGCGTTAGCGGTAACACAGGAGATGATAGCGTCGGTGCCCGCGTTGCCGGCACGATCGGGTTCTAGGTCCGCGACAAGCGAGGGCGAGGGGTGCTGTCAGCGGCATCTCTCGCCAAAGCGCTGCAACGTGACGTCACAGTTTGTCGGCAAGGTCTTGCCCCGCAAGATGCTGAGGCCTAATTGCGCCGCATGACTACCTCCCCAGACACACTGACCCACCGCCCGGTCATCTCCGCCACCGGACTGTTCACCCCGACAGAATCGATCACCAATGAAGAGCTGGTCGAGAGCTTCAACGCCTTCGTAGACCGCCACAATGAAGCGCACGCGGACGCTATTGCGGCAGGCGAGGTCGAAGCGTTGTCGCACAGCTCGGTTGAATTCATCGAGAAGGCCAGCGGGATCAAGGCGCGCCATGTGATGGCTAAGGCGCCGATTCTCGACCCGGACACAATGTCGCCGCGTTGGGAAGAGCGCCCGGACAGCGACCTATCGATCATGGCGGAGATCGGCGTTATCGCCGCGCGTGAAGCTCTGGAGCGGGCAGGTCGTAAGCCGGAGGATGTCGACGCGGTGCTATGCGCGGCCTCCAACATGCAGCGCGCTTATCCAGCAATGGCGATTGAAATTCAGCAGGCGCTGGGCATCGATGGCTTCGGTTTTGATATGAACGTCGCGTGCTCTTCAGCGACTTTCGGCATTCAGACCGCCGCCGATTATGTTCGCGCTGGCAATGCCAAGAGCGTGCTCGTCGTCAGCCCGGAAATCACCTCCGGCCACCTCAATTGGCGCGACCGCGATAGCCATTTCATATTTGGCGATGTGGCGACTGCCGTGCTGGTCGAGGATGCCGCCATCGCTCCTCAAGAGCATTGGGACATTCTTGGTACGAAGCTGAAGACGGTGTTTTCCAACAATATCCGCAACAATTTCGGCTTCCTCAATCGTGCGCATCCGGAAACCGCCGACAATGCCGACAAGCTGTTCGTGCAAGAGGGGCGCAAGGTCTTCAAGGAAGTCGTGCCGATGGTGGCGCAGATGATCTTGGATGAGGCCGAGCGGCTGGACGTTGATCCCAAAGCGCTACGCCGCATGTGGTTGCATCAGGCCAATGCCGGGATGAACCGTCTGATAGCGCAGAAAGTGTTGGGCCATGAAGCGAGCGACGATGAAAGTCCGACGGTGCTAGACACCTATGGCAACACGTCGAGCGCGGGCTCGATCATCGCCTTCCACCTGCATAGCGAGGATATGAAGACCGATGATACCGGCCTGATCTGCAGCTTTGGCGCGGGTTACTCGGCCGGGACGGTGTTTGTGCGCAAGGCGGCCTGACCGCGCGTTTCCAGCAAGTTATCCCATGCGGCGATGATTCGCCGTGATGCCCACCATATTGCTGAAACGGCGATCACGGAGACCAGCCCGTCGACCGCGTAATGGTACGCGAGGTGCACGCTGCTGATCCAGGTGATCGCGAAGAACACACCGAAGAACAGGCCGAGGCGCGGCGAGATCTGGCGCATGGCTAGCCAATAAAGAAACGCAATGGCGACATGCATGCTTGGCATAGCGGTAATCCCGCTGCCCAGACCGTTGGCATCGGCGTGGAACCATTCGAGCAACATGCCCTGTACCTTGAGCGTCATCACCGGGATCTGCTCATTGGCGGCGTTGAGATAGGCCATCTGATCGTCGAAGCGTGGGTCGCCGAGCATGGGGCCGACGAAACACGGGCCGACCGAGGCGAGCCATGTCGCCATCGCGCCGCCGATTAGCGTCCAACTAAGCACATATGACAGGAAGAACTGTCGGCGCAGCGGGCTCTCGACCTTGGCGAAGGCGAAGTAGAGCACGCCCGGATAGAGCAGCAGGAACCACAGCTGATAGAGCAGGGCTAGAAATGCGGTGACGATCGGAAAGCCGAGGACTGGCTGAAGCACTTCCCAGGCATCATAGCCAAGGAAGATTGCTCGATCCCACTGCACAAATGCATCGTCCCAAGTGTATTCGTTGAACAGCGGGATCGCAGCTTTCATCTTGGAGAAGAACGGCAGCAATATGATCGCGACCAGCAGCAGCGGAAGGCCTGCGAGCGCAGTGCGCTTGAACGCGGGCGTCGAATAGCGGGCCTTCAGGAAAGCGGTGGGGCTGTCAGGGCGATTCTTGTAGAGCTGGTATCCGGCATCGAATGCTGCGATCACGATAATGAACAATCCGAACAGGCGCAGATTGACCCAAATGCCGGTGATGCTTGGCGGAACGCCTTTGCTCGCAAGTATGCCGATACACAGTCCCATCAGCGTGAGACCAATCGCATAGATCGGTGCTTCGCTGAGCCAGCGCTCGCGCGCGCCGTCGGTTGTAGGTGTTATCGCCTGTGTCATCGTCTGTTCCGTTACGGGGGCGATTTACGGTAAACATATCACTAAAGGGTGAATGCGAGCGGGGCTTCGTAGAGGCGGTGGTGCTGACGAAGCTGAGACAAAGCTGGGTGCATAACGCGCAGCTTTGCTTGCCGGGGCGGCTGGCAGCCCCTAAATGGCCCGCATGGCCGGAGAAATACTCGATAACGAAGGGCGCGGTGATGTCAGCTGGAGCTGGCCCCCGATCCACCCCGAAGGACGCAAATATGGCGTGATTGCGGTTGCGATCAGCCTTGTTTTCCTACTCTTGCTCGATTGGGAAATCATTGGCTGGCCCTTGCTCGCGCTGTCTGGCGGGGTTTTCGCGTTTTTCCGCGATCCCGAGCGCGTTGTGCCACAGGCCGACAATGCCATTATCGCGCCTGCCGATGGACTGATCTCTTTGATCACGCAGGTCGAGCCTCCCGTAGAGCTGACCATAGATGATGGCTCTGACATGCCTGGCCTTCCGGAAGGGCCGGTAACGCGCGTATCGATTTTCATGAGCGTGTTCGACGTTCACATCAATCGCTCGCCCATTGCCGGTACGATTCGGCGGCTGATCTATATTCCCGGCAAGTTCATGAACGCCGATCTCGACAAGGCCAGCGAAGAGAATGAGCGTCAGCACATTCTAGTTGATCGCGGTGATGGGGTGATGATCGGCTTCACCCAGATCGCAGGCTTGGTCGCGCGCCGCATCGTCCCGTTCGTGAAGCCAGGTGACACGGTGGCAAAGGGACAGCGGGTCGGTCTCATCCGCTTCGGTAGCCGGGTCGATGTCTATCTGCCCGCTGGCACTGCACCGAAAGTCTTGCTCGGCCAGAAAGTAATTGCTGGCGAGACGGTGCTGGCTGAGATCGGAACGCAGGCGCTGCTGGAGGGTATCTCCCAGTGAAGCAGCCTGCCGGGCGCCAGGCAGACAAGGCAGGCGCTGCCAGGGATGCCGCGCGCATCGGCCCAAAGGCGGCGGAAGACGAAGATGGCTCCAACACTCCCGACCACAAGGGGCTGGCGCTGCGGGCGATGCTGCCCAATGCGATAACCGCAGCGGCTTTGTGCTCGGGTCTCACAGGCATTCGCTTCGCAATCAACGGAGAGTGGGGGCTTGCGATCCTCGCGGTGATCCTAGCGGGTGTACTCGATGGGATCGATGGCCGGATCGCGCGACTGCTCAATGCTCAATCGCGCTTTGGGGCGGAACTCGACAGCCTTGCGGACTCGCTTTCCTTCGGCATGGCACCCGCGATCATTCTATACTTATGGGCTTTGCAGGACTTGCCGCGTTTTGGCTGGTTCGCCGCATTGGCGTTCGCGATCTGCTGCGCGGTGCGCCTGGCACGTTTCAATGCACGGATCGATATTGATGATCAGCCCCATAAGTCGGCTGGCTTCCTTACCGGTGTACCTGCGCCAGTTGGGGCGGGGCTTGCATTCGCGCCGTTCTATCTCTGGATGGAGATAGGCTGGGAAGAGCTTCGCGACCCGATCTTTCTCGCGATCTGGCTGACAGTTATCGCGTTCCTGATGATCTCGAACATGGCGACATTAAGCTGGGGCTCTATCCGTCCACGCCGGGGAATCCGGTTGTGGGTGATTGTCATCTCGGCAATGGCCTTTGCCGCGCTTCTGCTTGAACCATGGTGGCTGCTCACCACTGTCAGCGTCGGCTACCTCGCTCTGATGCCTTACGGCCTGATCAAATACGGCCGGATCAAGCGGCAGCGGCGTTTGTCGGCTGAGGCGGCATCTGCGGCAGGCGACGCGCAAACGGGCGTGTAGCGGAACCGCGATAACCCGAAGTGGAATGGCGTAGCCGCACTTGCTGCGCCTCGACCTGAGGAACGAAACCGGCCTTCACCAACGCACGCTCTCGCTTGAGCGCCTTGAAAGCATTGCGCGAGCGAAGCGCGCTGTCAGCCAGACTTACCGACGTGCTGAGAGCGGCAACAATAAACAAACCAGCCAGTAGAAGTGCGATCATCGGTTTTGCTCCAAAGGTCCACCCGGTGAGGGAGGGTGCGACGTGTGAGTCGCTGTTCCATTTTTGTTCTAGAGCGCTTGTTCCGTATCTGTTCCATATAGTCAAGCGTCAAAATCGCGCCCCGTGCGATTTTTCGCGAAAAGGGTGGATTTCTGCGGACTCTCTCGCTATTTGCGCCGCCTCGCATGTGATGATTCCGCCGACGAGCGGCCTCAAAGCACGCGAAATTCACATGGAAGGCGCTTCATACCGGTGCCGCCAGCGGGATCTCCGCCAGCGGTTCCATGCCTTCCAGAGGACGAACCGGAAAGGAATTACCTATGGCGGCCACCACCGTCACAATGCAGCAATTGATCGAGGCCGGCGCACATTTCGGCCACCAGACCCACCGCTGGAACCCGCGGATGAAGCCGTATATCTTCGGCGCTCGCAACGGTGTTCACATCATCGACCTGTCGCAGACCGTGCCGCTGTTCGCGCGCGCGCTCGACTTTGTTGAGCAAACCGTTCGAGCAGGCGGCAAGGTTCTGTTCGTTGGTACCAAGCGTCAGGCGCAAGAGCCGGTCGCGGAAATCGCGCGCAGCTGTGGCCAGCATTTCGTGAACCACCGTTGGCTCGGCGGCATGTTGACCAACTGGAAGACCATCAGCGGTTCGATCAAGCGTCTTAAGACCCTTGAAGAGCAGCTTTCGGGCGACACCAGCGGCTTCACCAAGAAAGAAGTCCTGCAGCTCACTCGCGAGCGCGACAAGCTGGAAATGTCGCTGGGCGGCATCCGCGACATGGGCGGTATTCCCGACGTGATGTTCGTGATCGACGCTAACAAAGAAGATCTCGCCATCAAGGAAGCCGCCGTGCTCGGCATTCCGGTGATCGCGGTGCTCGACACCAATGTCGATCCAACTGGCATTGCTTTCCCTGTTCCCGGCAATGACGACGCCAGCCGTGCTGTGCGTCTCTATTGTCAGGCAATCGGCGATGCGGCTGCTGCCGGTCGCGGCGGCGCTGTCACCGATTCCGGCGCAGATGTCGGCTCGATGGAACAGCCCCCTGCAGAAGCGGCTGCTGAAACCGCTTAATTGATCGACGCGGCTGAAAGGCCCGCGTCACATTCACCGATTAGTGCGCCGGGTGTCCTGTAAACGGGCCCGGCGCCCCAGACTTATTTGAAAAGGAAATCTCCATGGCCGATTTCACCGTCGCCGATGTGAAGACCCTGCGTGAGAAAACCGGCGCAGGCATGATGGATGCCAAGAAGGCGCTGGTTGAAGCTGGCGGCGATATCGAAGCCGCTGTCGACGCGCTGCGTGCGAAGGGTCTTGCCACCGCACAGAAGAAGTCCAGCCGTACTGCCGCTGAAGGTCTCGTCGGCGTTGCCGTTTCGGGCACCAAGGGTGTGGCTGTTGAAGTCAACTCGGAAACCGACTTTGTCGCCAAGAACGACCAGTTCCAGGATTTCGTGCGCAAGACCACTTCAGTCGCACTCTCGCAGGACAGCGACGATGTCGAAGCGCTCAAGGGCGCTGCCTATCCCGATGGCGGCACAGTGGGTGACAAGCTGACGGCCAACGTCGCAACCATTGGTGAGAACCAGCAGATTCGCCGCATGAAGAGCGTCTCTGTCGGCAGCGGCACGGTCGTTTCCTACGTCCACAACGCAGCGGCTGATGGCCTCGGCAAGATCGGCGTTCTGGTTGCACTTGAAAGCGACCTTGGAGCGGACGTGCTTGAGCCGTTCGGCAAGCAGCTCGCGATGCACATCGCCTCGATGTTCCCGCAGGCGCTCAACGCAGAAGGCCTCGACGCCGACGTAATCGAGCGTGAGCGCGCGGTTGCGAAGGAAAAGGCTGCGGAAAGCGGCAAGCCTGAGCAAGTGCAGGAAAAGATGGTCGAAGGCGCGATCAAGAAGTTCGCGAAAGAGAACGCGCTGCTCAGCCAGATGTTCGTGATGGACAACAAGACTTCTGTCGAAGACACCGTCGCCAAGTTCGGCAAGGACAATGGCGGTTCGGTCAAACTGACCGACTACGTCCGCTTCCAGCTGGGCGAAGGCATTGAGGTTGAGGAAGAAGACTTCGCGGCAGAAGTCGCGGCAGCCGTTAAGGGCTAAGTCCTGATGTGAGCTCCCGCCTACGCAGGAACTCACAAAGTGCAATTCACGGCCGTCGGACCTTCACGGGTTCGGCGGCCGAATTGTTATCAGCCACACCTCCGGCTTCGTGAACAAGCGGATCGGCAGTAGGCTCGTGCCAAGTCCGCCCGTGGTGACGAGCGTTTTGCCGTGCTGCTCCACGACGCCGCAGGCATAGAGATCGCCGTAGTCGGACATGGTCGCGGGCGAGCCTCCCCACGGATAGGCGATCTGGCCGCAATGGGTATGACCTGCGAGGACCAGCGCCACATCGACCGGAACTTGCGGAAAGACATCGGGGCTATGCGTCAGGATAATCCGCGGCCCGGCGAGCGATTCCATCTGTGCGACAGCTGCCGGTAAGTCATCGTGGTCGGTGTAATCGTCATCCACGCCGCCCACCGCCAGCGGCCCCATTTGGGTCGCTTCGTTCACCAGCACGGTGATGTTGTCATGCTTGGCCAGTTCGGCGGAGAGACCAGGCCAGTCGAACCAGTGATCGTGGTTGCCCGGAACCAGCACAGTGCCTAGCGGCGCGTTCAGCTCGCCGAGCGGAGTGACAATTTCCTCAGCGGTATAGATATGCGTGGCGGTGCGTTTCTCGCTGACGAGATCGCCCGCAATCGCCACCAGGTCAGGCTCTAGCGCGTTGATCTGCGCGACTATCTTCGCCAGCCGTTCAGGCGGCATATCCGGTCCGGCGACGTGGATATCACTGATCAGGGCGATGGTGATCGGAGGCGCGCCGGAGGCAAGCTCACCACTCTCGATCGCCAACCGCTTCACCACCGGATCGCCCATCGTATCGGACCAAGCCTTTGCCGCCACAGCCAGGCCGATCAGCATGGCGATCAAAAAAAGACGTTTAAACATGCGGCTTCCAGCCTTTGCCGGGCTTCTCGCGCCGCGCAAGTGCTGAACGTCATGCGAGTGTTCAAATCCCGCTAATCCACTTGGCATCATCACGCCTGCCGGATAAGGGCTGCGCACAGGCAATTCTTGTCAGAGAGCAAAGCACATATGGCCCTTCCTGAAATCAAACGCGTCCTACTGAAGCTTTCAGGCGAGGTTTTGATGGGCGAGCAGGAATACGGGATCGATCCGGCCTATGTCGCGCGGCTCGCCGAAGAGGTGAAGGCCGCCAAGGAAACCGGGTTGGAGGTCTGCCTCGTCATCGGCGGCGGCAATATCTTTCGCGGGGTTGCCGGCGCTGCCAAAGGTCTCGACCGAACCACTGGTGATTACATGGGCATGCTGGCGACTGTGATGAACGCGCTGGCCATGCAAAACGCGTTGGAACAGGCGGGCGTGCAGACGCGGGTGCAATCCGCGATTCCGATGAGCAGCGTGTGCGAGCCCTATATTCGGCGGCGCGCCGAGCGTCATTTGCAGAAGGGGCGGATCGTAATCTTCGCGGCCGGCACGGGCAATCCGTTCTTCACCACCGATACCGGCGCGGCCCTACGCGCGGCGGAAATGAATTGCGATGCTCTGATGAAGGGCACGAGCGTCGATGGGGTCTATGACAGCGATCCCAAACACAACCCGGACGCCACCCGTTTCGATACGATTTCTTATGACCAGGTGCTGTCGGACAACCTCAAGGTTATGGACGCGACTGCGGTTGCGCTTTGCCGAGAGAACAATATCCCGATAGTGGTGTTTTCAATCCGTGAAAAAGGAAATGTCGCCCGCGTTCTGGAAGGCGATGGCGTGCAGACAATAGTGAAAGAGGAAGCCTGATCTATGGCTCAATACGACAAGGCTGATATCGAGCGCCGGATGAACGGTGCGGTTGAAGCGCTTAAAGGGGATCTCGGGGGACTGCGCACGGGCCGTGCGAACACCAGCCTGCTCGATCCGGTGGTTTGCGAAGTCTACGGCGCGATGATGCCACTTAGCCAGGTTGCAACTGTTTCTGCGCCGGAGCCACGCATGCTGAGCGTGCAGGTGTGGGACAAATCCAATGTCAGTGCGGTGGAGAAGGGGATTACCAAGGCTAACCTCGGCCTCAACCCGATGACCGATGGCCAGACCGTGCGGCTGCCAATGCCGGACCTGACCGAGGAACGCCGCAAGGAACTCGCCAAGCTGGCCGGGCAATATGCCGAAAACGCCAAGATCGCGATCCGCAATGTGCGCCGCGATGGCATGGAAATGCTGAAAGCGGATGAGAAGTCGAAAGACATCTCTGAAGATGAGCGCAAGCGCCTCGAAGATGACGTGCAGAAGCTGACCGACAAATATGTGTCCGAGGCGGATGATGCCGCAGCGAAGAAAGAGCAGGAGATCCTGACCCAGTAAGGGCGGGCTCTGGCGGGGATGGGATCAGAGGCAAATCGCGCTCGGCATGTCGCCATCATCATGGATGGTAATGGCCGCTGGGCGAAGAAACGCGCTCTTCCGCGCGCTGTCGGCCATCAACGCGGGGTTGAGGCGGTGCGCAAGCTGGTGCGCAGCGTTGAGGACATGGGGCTCGATTGCCTTACGCTCTACGCCTTCTCTTCGGAAAACTGGAAGCGGCCTGATGAAGAGGTCGATGATTTGATGAACCTGATGCGCAAGTTCATCAAATCGGACTTGCCCGAATTCATCGCCAATGACGTGCGGCTGAAGATCATCGGCGATTGGCGCGGGCTTGCCCCTGACATCGTCACAATGCTTGAAGATGCTCTGGAGCAGACTTCGAAGGGATCGCGGATGCTCGCGGTCGCGCTCAATTACGGTTCGCAAAACGAGATCGCGCGCGCTGCTGCAAAGGCCGCCTCGATAGGCGATGTTACGCCAGAGGCGATCAGCGCGCACCTGGATACCGCCGATCTGCCGCCGCTCGATTTGCTGATCCGTACCAGCGGTGAAGTGCGCCTGTCCAATTTCTTGCTGTGGCAAGCGGCCTATGCCGAGATGCTGTTTGTCGACACGCTCTGGCCTGATTTCAAGCCTGAGCATTTGCAGCAGGCGCTCGACGATTTTGCGGGCAGGGAGCGGCGCTTTGGCGGACGGTGAATCGCCAGGGAAGAATGCGGACCTTCCCGTTCGGCTAGCTTCGGCCATGGTGATGGTTGGCATTGCCAGTGTCGTCTTGTGGCTTGGCGGATGGTTTTGGATCGCGTTCGTGGCGCTGGTGGCAGGTCTCGTCCTGTGGGAGTGGAACAAGCTGGTTAAGGCTTTTGCGGTGTCGCCAGTTGTCGAGGTCATCTGGCTGTTTTTCGGCGCGATCTATGTCGGTGGAGCGGCGCTCGCCATGGTGGAAGTGCGTCAGAGCTACGTCCCGTTTTTCGTGTTGGCCGGGTTTGTCCTGCCGATCATCGCGGTCGATGTAGGAGCCTATTTTGCGGGTCGGGCCATCGGTGGTCCCAAGATCGCTCCCATGATCAGCCCGTCCAAAACATGGGCGGGTCTGGGCGGAGGCGCGATCGCGGCAAGCCTGGTGGCAATTGGCGTACAATATTTCTTTCCCGAGGCGGATCATTTTGGCCCGGTAGGTGCCGAGGGCTTCGGCGTAAAAAGTGTTATCGTTCCAATCATCGCAGGCATTTTGATTGCAGTAATCGCGCAGTCTGGTGACTTCTTCGAAAGCTGGATGAAGCGGCGTGCTGGCGTGAAGGACTCTGGCAAACTCATTCCGGGGCACGGCGGAGCATTCGACCGCGTCGACGGTTTCCTTGCCGTCTTCTTCGTGCTCTTTTTAACGCGTACATTGCTCTAGTCGCTGCGTATCTATGTATGATGGTCACCGCATGACACGTTCGATTTCAATTCTTGGAGCAACCGGCTCGGTAGGGGCCTCGACGCTCGATCTAATTCGTCGCAACCGCGGCGACTGGCAGGTCGAGGCGCTCACTGCGAATTGCTCCGTGCAGGAATTGGCAAAGCTGGCGCGCGAGTTTGGCGCGAAGCTGGCTGTCGTTGGTGATGAGAGTTGCCTACCCGATTTGCGCGAGGCGCTAAGCGGAAGCGGGGTTGAGACGGCGGGCGGCGCGCAGGCGCTATGCGATGCGGCGGCGCGCGGCGTCGATCTCACTGTCGCAGCGATTGTCGGTTGCGCGGGGCTGGCCCCGGTTATGGCCGCGATCGAACGGGGCGGGGTAGTCGCGCTAGCCAACAAGGAAGCGCTGGTTTCCGCCGGCGACGTCATGACTGCCGCCGTTGCCAAACACGGCGCGACACTGCTGCCGGTCGATTCCGAACACAACGCGATCTTTCAGTGCCTTGCGGGCAATGATCTGGCCGATGTCGCGCGCATCACGCTGACCGCTAGTGGCGGCCCGTTCCGTGAGTGGTCGCAGGCGCAGTTGGATGCTGCGACGCCCGAACAGGCGGTTGCACATCCCAATTGGGACATGGGTGCGAAGATCAGCGTCGATTCCGCGACCATGATGAACAAGGGCCTCGAATTTATCGAGGCGCATCACCTCTTTCCGGTTGGGCTAGACCGCCTTGGGATAGTCGTGCACCCGCAAAGCGTCATTCACTCGATGGTCGAGTATAAGGATTGCTCAACGCTCGCACAGCTCGGTCCGTCCGATATGCGTGTGCCGATTGCATCGTGCCTCGCCCATCCGGCGCGTATGGAAACGCCGATGGAACCGCTTGATTTGCCTGCGATTAGCGAGCTGACCTTCTTCAATCCTGACGAGACCCGCTTTCCGGCGACGCGGCTGGCGCGCGAGGCGATTGAGGCAGGCGGAGGCGGTCCGGCCACCCTAAACGCCGCAAACGAAGTGGCAGTCGCCGCCTTTCTCGCCGGTCAGATAGGGTTCACACGGATCGCGGTAGTGGTGGAAGATGTCTTAAATCGCTATAGCACGGCCGTACCGCGCACCCTCGACGATGTTTTGTCCGTCGATGGCGAAGCGCGGGCGCATGCTACGCAGCTTCTGGAGAGCTCCACCCTTGTTTGAATCACCACCGTTCTGGATGTACGCCGTCGGCTTCCTGCTTTTGCTGGGGCCTTTGGTGACCGTACATGAGCTTGGTCACTACCTCGTCGGGCGCTGGTTTGGCGTAAAGGCAGAGGCGTTTTCAGTGGGTTTAGGCAAGGAGCTTTGGGGCAGGACGGACAAGCATGGGACGCGCTGGAAACTCTCCGCGCTCCCGCTGGGTGGTTATGTCCAGTTCAAGGGCGATATGGACCCGGCGAGCGTGCCCAATCAGGCTGCGATTTCTGCAGCCGATCCCGCAGCTCAGGACGGTAGCTTCCATCACGCAGCCTTATGGAAACGCGCGCTGATCGTCGCCGCAGGACCGGTGACGAACCTGGTGGTGGCAATCGCAATTTTTGCGGCATTTTTCACGATCTTCGGCCAGCCGACGCTCGAAAGCGAAGTGGACTCGCGGGAAATAGGGCAGTTTTCCGAGGAATCGGCGGCGCGCGATGCAGGTTTGCAAGTGGGCGATACGATTGTCGAAATCGACGGTGAGCCGATCGCTGACTTCGACGATATTCGCAAAATGGTCGCGCTCTACCCCAACAAGTCGATCGTCATCGAGGTCGACCGTGATGGTACCGAGCTTGAAATTCCCGTGATCATCGCAAGTGTCGAACAGACGGACGCATTTGGAAATGCTGGCACGGTCGGCCTTATCGGGGTCGCGCCGGTCAGCGCAGAATACGTCTTCAGAGACGTGGGCGTTCTGGAGTCGATCCCTCTTGCCGCCGAACAATGCTGGGAAATCACCAAGATGATGGTGACCGGCATCAAGCAGATCATCGTCGGCGATCGCTCGATCAAGGAATTGGGCGGCCCGATCAAGATCGCAAAGTATTCTGGTGAGCAGCTCAGCCTCGGTCTTGTCGCCTTTGTCAACTTCGTGGCGTTGATCTCGCTTAATTTGGCATTCATCAACTTCTTGCCAATCCCCGCACTCGATGGTGGGCATCTGGCCTTTTACGCCGCAGAAGCGGTTCGTAAGAAGCCGGTGGGTCCACGCGCGACCGAATACGCCTATCGAACCGGTATAGCTTTTGTGCTGGTTTTCATGGTGGTCGTGACATTCAACGACCTTGTCTCTCTGCCCTGGTTTGGCAGTTAGCCGGGGAAAGGGAACCGGTGAACGGCGATTGGCGGGTCTGCCCGCTTGATTGCTCTGGCAGCATCGGGCACAGGCGAGGGACTGTGCTGTAACAGCCTTATGAATCACGCCCCGGGGCAGGCGTGCGTGATTGAACGACGGGTTAGACGGGAACACTTACTTCATGAATCGATGCAGCGAGACACACGCCGTGTCTGTTAAGTCAGCCGGGCGGCTCGCCATTGCACTGATGTGCGGAACAGCGCTCGCGGGTCTACCGCAGGTGGCACTGGCACAAGAGCAAGGCGAAGCGAATGAAACGGCTGGCGCGCAGGAAGCGCAGCCGACCGAGCAGCCTGAGGCTACTCCCACGCCCACGCCCGCGCCCGCTGTGCAAACGATCAATTCGATCAGCGTGGTCGGTGCCGAGCGTCTCGAACCGACGACGATCCTTAGCTACATCCGACTGCGGGTCGGCCAGCCGTACACCACTGTCGCTGCCGACGAAGCGCTAAAGGATCTTGGCGCTACGGAGCTGTTTTCGAATTTCTCGATCCGCAACGACAACGGAAACGTCGTCATCAACGTCACCGAGAACCCGGTGATCAACCGTATCGTGCTTGAGGGCAATGAGCGCCTCAAGGCGGACAAGATTCTGCCCGAGATCAAGCTCTCGCCCCGCCAGATATTCACGCGCTCCAAGGTGCGTGCCGACGTCGCCCGTATCATTGAGCTCTATAAGCGGCAGGGCCGCTTTGCTGCGGTTGTCGAGCCGAAGATGGTGACGTTGCCGCAAAACCGCGTCGATATCGTATTCGAGATCAGCGAAGGGCCGAAGTCCAAGGTCCGCCAGATCAACATCATCGGCAACGAAGAGTTTTCCGATGGTGAGCTGCGCAGCGAGATGGTGACGAAGCAAGCGCGCCTCACTCGCTTCTTCAGCTCCAACACCAGCTATGACCCGGATCGTCTGGCGTTTGACCAGCAGAAGCTGCGCCAGTTCTATCTAACTGAAGGGTATGCCGATTTCCGCGTCGTCTCTGCCGTGGCCGAGCTGACGCCGGACAAGGAAGACTTCATCATCACATACGTGGTGGAAGAGGGCGAGCGCTACAAGTTCGGTGATGTCGACGTTGAAAGCCAGTTGCGCGACTTCGATGGCGATTCGATTGCTGCACGTCTGCCGATGCAGACCGGCGACTGGTACGACGCGAAGGCCGTCGAAGACACTGTCGAGCAATTGTCCGACCTTGCCGGCTCTTTCGGCTACGCCTTTGCCGATGTTCAACCGCAATTCCGGCGCGACAAAGACACTCTGACGATGAACGTCAATTTCGTCTTGCGCCAGGCGCCGCGCGTCTATGTCGAGCGGGTCGATGTGAACGGCAACACGCTGACGCAGGACAAGGTTATCCGCCGGGAGTTCCGGATCAGCGAAGGCGATGCGTTCAGCTCGCTAGGGGTCCAGCGTACAACGGCGCGGATCAACTCGCTTGGATATTTCCAGGAGAATTTCGAGGTCAATCAGGTCGAAGGCAGCCAGCCTGACCGGATCGTGCTCGAGGCCAACGTTCAGGAGCAGCCAACCGGCGAACTGCAATTCTCTGCCGGTTTCTCCTCGATCGAGAGCTTCATTTTGTCTGGCTCTATCCGCCAACGGAACTTCCGTGGGCGGGGGCAGACTGTTGGTCTCAGTCTCAACTATTCGCGCTTCTCGCGTTCGGCGCAGCTGAGCTTCTCCGACCCTTATGTGTTCGACCGGAACATCTCGGCCGGGGTCGACGTCTATCGGCGCGATTTCAACAGCTTCAATTTTCAGGGCAACGACCGCAATCGTACCTTCGAACAGGCCACAACCGGCTTTTCGATCCGTGGCGGCGTGCCGTTGACGGAATTCACGTCGCTCGTGGCGAGTTACACGCTCAACTACGACGATATCGACCTTGATCGCGATATCTTCTTTTCCGATCTGGATGGCGACGGGATCGCGACGTGCGATCCGCTGCGTGCGGGTAGGTTCTTGTGCGACGCCCTGGGTGAGCGATTGAGCTCAATCTTTGGCGTGAGCATGAACTACAACTCGCTCAATTCCAGAATTCGTCCCTCGAGCGGTGCAACCGCCAATATCTCGGGTGAGTTTGCAGGGCTCGGCGGCGATGTGAAGTATCTTCGCCTCCGTACATCAGCCACTCAATACTTCTCAATTGGTGGCGGTTTTATCTTTTCGCTCTCTGGCGAAGGTGGGACAATCCTTCCGCTTCAAGAACGTCCTGGTGAAGGGGTGGACGATGTGTTGCTCACAGACCGCTTCTTCCTTGGCGAGCCACAAATCCGTGGCTTTGACATCCGCGGCGTGGGGCCGCGGGTCTTGCGCCGCCAGATTGATCCGGCAACCGGCGAACCGATACTTGATCGTGACCAAACGCAGGATGATGCGATTGGCGGGCGCAGCTACTATCTCGGCCGTGCCGAGCTTGAAATCCCTCTTGGGACGGGCGCGCGCGAGCTGGGCTTGCGTCCTTCGATTTTTGTCGATGTGGGTGCATTGTTTGATATCACGCAGCCAGTGCTGAACAATGTTCCGGTGCTCTATCTCGACCCCGATGATCCCACTATGACCACTACGGATCGGGTGGCCCCCGACGGATCTATCAACCAAGTCGTTCAGGGTGGATTTACAGAAGTCTTCCTCGGCGATTCAGCTTCGCCGCGTGTAACCGTTGGCATTGGCGTCAATTGGAATTCACCATTTGGCCCCTTCCGCATCGATCTGGCGCATGCACTGCGTTCGGTCGAAGGCGATGAAACCAAGACATTCTCATTTAACGTAGGAACTCAGTTCTAATGAAACTTTTTGCCAAGTCGCTCGCTGCTGCGAGCCTCGCCCTTGCAACCACTATCGCTGTGCCTGCTACCGCTCAGGTGCAGGGCAATATTGCAACTGTTGACACGCCGCGCGTGATCATCGGTACGACCGCATTTCAAACCGCGTATCAGCAAATCTCTACGACCTACCAGTCGCAGATCGAGGCGCGTCGTGCCCGCAATCAAGAGCGGCAAACTTTGCTGCAACAGCTCGATACGAACAACGACCAGCAGCTTGACGAGGCTGAGCAAGCCGCTGCTGCGAATGCTACGCAGACCACGCGCATTCAGGAGATCGATAGGGAAATTCAGGGCCTGACCGCGCAGATCGATGGCGCGCGTGTCTATGCCGTCGAGCAATTGTTGGCTCAGTATTCCGCAGCTCTGCAGGAAGTCGTTCAGGCGCAGTCGATCCAGATGCTCGTTTCACCGGACGCGATCATCTATACACCGCCTCAGGCCGATATCAGTCAGCAAGTTACGACCGCGCTTAATGCAAAGGTTCCCTCTGTTCAGATTACCCCTGCACAGGGCTGGCAGCCAAACCGAAATTCGGTCGCGATCTTCCAGCAGATTCAGCAAGTGCTCCTGACAGCTCAGGCGATCCAGCAACAGCAGGCGGCTCAGCAGCAACAACAACAGCAGCCGGCAACGCAGGCTCCATCGGGCCGCTAAGGCGCGCATCGGACCCAGTTTTAGCAACACGGAGGGGCAAGGCATGAGTGAGGGCACGGAGAATCCGTCCAGCGCAGAGCAGATTGTGGACTATGACATCCACAAGATTCTCAAGGCCTTGCCGCACCGCTACCCGCTGCTTCTGGTCGATCGCGTAAAGTCGATTGATCTGGGTGAGCGCATTCACGCGGTCAAAGCGGTCAGCATGAATGAGGAGTTTTTTCAGGGGCATTTCCCTGGCGCCCCTATCATGCCGGGTGTGCTCCAGATCGAAGCGCTCGCGCAGGCGGCTGCAATCCTTGGTATTGAAACACTGGAACTTGCTGGCAGCGGCAAGTTGGTGATTTTCATGGGGATTGAAAACGCGAAGTTTCGAACTCCGGTCACGCCGGGTTGCCTGCTCGATCTGAATGTCGAATTCGTTCAGAAGCGCAGCCGAGTCTATAAGTTCAAGGGCAAGGCAAGCGTCGAGGGCAAGGCCTCTTGCGAGGTCGAATTCACTGCAATGATTGCCGACCCGCCGAGCAGTTGAGCGCAAACAAAGCTTGCATTTTGACCCGTGGGCGCTAAATGCGCCGCTTCCCAATTCAACAGCGCAGCCGGTCGGTACCGGCGAAAGCTACGAAGGACACAATGCCATGAAGGCTGATACACACCCCGAATACCACATGATTACGGTCAAGATGACCGATGGCACCGAGTTTCAGACGCGCTCCACCTGGGGCAGCGAAGGCGACACCCTGTCGCTCGATATCGATCCGACCAGCCACCCGGCATGGACCGGCGGCAAGCAGCAGCTTCAGGAAGGTGGCCGTGTGGCTGCGTTCAACAAGCGCTTTGGCGGGCTTTCGCTCAAGAAGTAAGCTGCTCAGCAGTTTTGCGATGGCAACATCGCACGATGAAGGCGGTCCTGCTGGGCCGCCTTTTTCGTATCAGACACGCTCTAGGGGAATGTGCGGTCCGTCTGCCGGGATCGCGGTGATCGGGTCGCCTGTCGAGATGCGGCCGCCTTTGCGCGCAATTGTCATGATGCCGGTCTTGCGGACGATGCCTTCGTCAGTCTTGATCGCGACCTGCTTCAGCAGTCCAGGCATAAACGCCTCGATCTGAGCGCACGGATTTCTTAGACCCGTCACTTCCAACACAGCTTCCCGTCCGATCTTAAGCCGCGTTCCGCGGCCCAAGGCGAGTAGATCAATACCGCGCGTGGTAATGTTCTCGCCCAAATCACCGGATGCCAGATCGAAGCCTTTGTCGGCCATCTCATCGAAGAGTTCAGAGTGGATCAGGTGGACTTGCCGCAAGTTGGGTTGCTCAAGATCGGCTCTAACTCGCGAAAGGTGCTGCACTTTTTCACCAGCATGCGCATCGCCTTTCACACCCAGACCGGCAACAATTTCGATTTCGCCACAAGGCTGTTTGGAAAAACTGTGCTCAGCGTCGCGGCAAACGGATATAACCTGCGGCGCGTCGCTCACGCGCACTTGATACAGCGTGTCGCGATTGGCCGTGCCTCGAGGCGCTCCTTGCGGATATCATCGCCGCATTTTGCGCATGTGCCGTAAGTTCCATTTTCGATGCGCAGCAACGCTAGTCTGATCTGCTGGATCTCTGCACGGAGCACATCGTCGACACCTTCCAGCGCTTCGTCATCGGCAAGGTCGACCGCTTGCTCGCTCCAGTCGGCATCGAGAGGATGCCTCAGATCGTCCTCGATGATCTCAGTGCGCTCCAGTAAGTCGTCGAGCCGCTTGCGCAGCTGATTCGCCATTTCCGAATAATCACTCATCACTATCCCCACGGTTTTTCGCGGTACCATTTCGTTATCACATATTTTGCGCCTTTGCGCACCTTCATACCATGGTGGAGGGTCGAGGGGTTGACGCTGCCATCAGGGCGACGGTTGTTCCAGCACACCAGTTTACCGACCTCGGGCTGGAAGGTCTTCTTTATCGCCTTGAAGCGGGTCGCTCCCCCCGCTTCGACGTCATTCAGATAGACCATGAAGGTCCAGCTGCGTTGTCCGGCAATGCTACAGAACTTCTCAAAGTCGACGCCGTCGGGCGAGAAATAGTCTGTGTGCGCCTTGAACTCCTGTCCGACATCATAGCGCTGACCCTGCACCGGCTCGCCATGGGCCGGATCGATCCCGTTCAACTCCTGCAAGAGCGTTTCCAGCTGCTGCACAGCCGGTTCGCTGGGATCTAGATCGCAGGTCTCGCTGGTGCGGAAATAGGCATCGCCATTGTCGTCGGCTATAGTCGAAGGGCGTCGCCCCGCATCGATCAAGCCGACCAATTGCTGGCAGTGTTCCTGGGTCAGGAAATCGCGCAATTGGAACAACTCGACCTTGGGCGAGGGTAGCTTTTGCAAGCCTGCGCGCGCTTGCAATTTCTCTGCCGAAGATTCGCCCGGTGCCATACCGCTGAACGATAAGCAGAAGAGACCGAGAGGCAAGTGCGAAAGAATCTTGCGTCATCTCGGTTTGTGCGCAGTTTTTGCTTCCCATTGCTATGTGTTTGTGCAACAGGCTCGCCCCGCTCGCAGCCAGCCTTGACCCGCTGGCCAGCAGGCGTAACACGCCCCCCTTGCGCAGCTAACGCATTGACCATCTGGTGCGTTGGGGGAAGCATATGGCGATCGTAGCTCAGTTGGTTAGAGCGCCGGTTTGTGGTACCGGAGGTCGGGGGTTCGAGACCCCTCGATCGCCCCATTTCTCCCCTTTCACCAGAGGTTCAATCGCGTGCTTTGCTGCGGCGCTATTTGGGGTTTGTGTGGCTGATGACTGCTTTCTGGACCGAACCGGATTTTGACGAACACGAACTCGTGCAGGTTGTGCATGAGCGCAAAAGCGGTCTGACGGCTATTATTGCGCTGCATTCCACGCATCTGGGGCCGGGCGCAGGTGGTACGCGGTTCTGGAATTATCCCGATCCGAAGGACGGATTGCGCGACGCGTTGCGCCTAAGCCGCGGCATGAGCTACAAAAATGCCATGGCCGGCCTGCCATTGGGCGGCGGCAAGGCTGTGATCCTTGCGCCGGATTCGAAGAAGAAAACGCCTGAGCTGCTCAGTGCCTTTGGCGATGCAGTAGAGTCGCTCGGTGGGCGCTATGTGACTGCCGAAGATGTTGGCATCAGCGAGGCGGATATGGTCGCTGTCGCCAAGCGGACCGCGCATGTTTCCGGCCTTCCCGTCGAGGGCGAGGGCGACGCGGGCGGCGATCCCGGCCCGTTCACGGCCATGGGCATCTATCACGGCATCAAGGCCGCAGTTCAGCACAAGCTCGGACATGATAGCGTCAAGGACGTGCATGTCGCCGTTCAAGGCACCGGCAGCGTTGGCGCGGGTGTCGCACGGCTTTTGGCCAAGGATGGTGCGAAGCTCACGCTGGCCGATATCAACGCCGCGCGTGCAGAAGAACTCGCCCGCGAACTTGGCGGTGAAGCCGTCGATGCCAATGCGATCATGAGCGTGTCGTGCGATGTCTTCAGCCCCAATGCGCTGGGTGCAATCCTTGATGACGAAGGGATTGCCCGGCTCGATACGCAGATCGTCGCGGGAGGTGCGAACAATCAGCTTGCCCGTGCCAAGCATGGCGCGATCCTGGCGGAGCGCGGCATTCTCTACGCGCCGGACTACGTGATCAACGCGGGCGGTATCATCTCGGTAGCAGTCGAGTACCTTTCCCGGCGCGATGGTTCCTCAAGTGATATCAACGAAGTGCGCAAGCGGATCGCACAAATCCCCGGTCGCCTCGAAGAAATCTGGCGTGAGAGCGAAGCGAGTGGCATCTCGTCCGATGTCGTCGCTGATCGCATGGCGCAAGAGATGATCGGTCGCGGCTGATCCTCCGTTTCAGTCTATTCGTTTGGTTCATTCGGTAGAGTTTCGCGTAATCGGTCAACACTTGAGGATTTTGCGCTCTTGCCGCGCGGCGCAGGTGCGCTAAATCAGGCCTAGGCATTTATCGGTAATCATGCACGGCTACGCCAACCCCACCCGCTTTTTGAGCCTAGCAAGCTGGCTCACGCCGCTGTTGCTGGGCGCAGGTGCGTTGTTGACCGTCGCTGCGCTGGTCTGGGGTCTGATCTATGTCTCTCCGGACAGGTTGATGGGCGAGACTGTGCGCATCCTCTTCATTCATGTGCCAAGTGCGTGGTTGGGAATGGGTGGATGGACCGGGATCGCGATTGCCAGCACCGCTCTGCTGATCTGGAAACATCCGCTTGCCGCGATTGCAGCGCGCGGGATCGCTGTGCCCGGAATGGTTTTCACTGCGATTTGCCTTGCGACCGGCTCCATCTGGGGTCGACCAACATGGGGCACGTGGTGGGTGTGGGACGGGCGGCTTACCAGCATGCTGGTGCTGCTGTTTCTCTATGCGGGCTACATCGCCTTAGCTCAGGCGAGCGCGCGTGATGGCGGCTCCAGCAAATTGCCAGCGATCTTTGGCCTCGTCGGTGCGATCAATATCCCGATCATCAACCGCTCGGTCGTGTGGTGGAATTCGCTCCACCAACCGCCCAGTCTGACGGCGGGCAAGAGCGCGATTGATGGCGAATTCCTGGTTCCGCTGCTGATCGCTGTGCTTGGCTTCTCGCTGCTGTTTGGCGGGGCGGTGCTGATGCGGATGCGAGCCCTGATCGCGGAGATGCAGGCCGAGGCGCGCCTGCGCCGACGCGCGCTCGATGACGAAGCTCCCATGGCTGCTGCGCCTGCGGGAGGAGCGTAATGCGTGAGGCTCTCGACCAATGGGATTTTGTCATTGCCGCCTATGTGGTGGCAATTGGCGCGACATTGGCGCTGATCGCGTGGGCTTGGCACGCCATGCGTGTGGCTGAGAAGCGTCGCGACGAGGTTAAGCGCCGATGAGCGAGCCAAAACCCGCCATGAAGGCCAAGCATCAAAGGCTGGTGCTGGTCGCGATAGCGTTGGCCGCGATTGTAGCGGCGGGCCTGTTTGCCGCCTATGCGCTGCGCAATCAGGCGAATTATTTCTACCTGCCAGAGCAGATGAGTGCCAATCCGCCCGCAACGGGTCAGCCGGTGCGATTGGGCGGGATGGTGCAGACCGGATCGCTCGAACGGCAGGCAGACGGCATAACCGTCGCGTTTGTTGTGACCGGTAGTGAGGCTGCAACTGTGCCGGTGCGCTATAGCGGCATATTGCCCGATCTGTTCGTCGAAGGGTCTGGCGTGGTGGCGGAAGGGAGCCTGCAGGCCGATGGCACCTTCCTCGCCACCAATCTGCTCGCCAAGCATGATGAGAATTACGTCCCGCGCGAACTCGAAGGGCTACACGGTGAAGAAGCGGCACAGCAAGCGGCCGAGACCGTGAGCTATGGTAACTAAGGTACGCGCCCTATGATTGCTGAGATTGGCCTTGCCGCCCTGTGGCTAGCGGCTGCACTTGCGGCGCTGCAATTGTTTGCAGGCGCACTGGCTTTGAAACAGGGCGAAGGAGCAGAGGGAAACGAGGATGGGCATTTCGCGCAGCTCGTAAGACCAGCGGCGATCACGCAGGCTCTGCTCGCTGCACTCGCATTCGTGATGCTGCTGTGGTGTTTCGCGATTACCGATCTGTCGGTGAAGCTGGTCGTTACCAATTCGCATTCGATGAAGCCGATGCTCTACAAGCTCACCGGCACGTGGGGTAACCACGAGGGTTCGATGCTGCTGTGGGTGGCGGTGATGGCGCTGTCAGGCGGGCTGATCGCCTGGCTGGAGCGGCGTCTGCCGGTACGGACCATGCTGGCAACACTCGCGACGCAGGGCTTCGTCGCGCTCGGCTTTTATGCCTTCCTGATCTTAAGTTCGAACCCGTTTGAACGCTTGCCCGTGCCCGCACCAGAGGGGCAAGGGCTTAACCCGCTGCTGCAGGATATCGGCCTCGCGCTGCATCCGCCCACGCTATACATTGGCTATGTCGGTCTGTCCGTCGCTTTCAGCTTTGCGCTAGGCGCCCTGCTGACCCGGCAAGTGACGCCGGAGTTTGCGCGCGTCATGCGACCATGGGTGCTGGGCGCGTGGGTGTTCCTGACGCTCGGGATCACGGCAGGCAGCTATTGGGCCTATTACGAGCTTGGCTGGGGCGGATACTGGTTCTGGGATCCGGTCGAGAATGCCTCGTTGATGCCTTGGCTAGCCGCGACGGCGCTGCTGCATTCAACCAGCGTTCTCGCCGCGCGCGATGCCTTGCGAACCTGGACTATCATGCTCGGGGTTGTTGCATTCTCGATGAGCATGTTGGGCACGTTCCTTGTGCGATCTGGCGTGCTTACTAGCGTCCATGCCTTTGCGGTTGATCCAGAGCGCGGCTCTTTCATACTGGTGCTGCTCGCGCTTTACATTGGCGGCGCGCTGACCATCTTCGCTCTGCGCGCGCACTCCATTTCGGAGGGCAAGCGGTTCGCCGTGAGCAGCCGTGAGAGCGCGCTGGTGTTCAACAATGTGATGCTGTCTGCGATATTGGGCGTTGTGCTGCTCGGCACGCTCTATCCGCTGCTGACCGAAGCCTTCGATGTGCGGGTCTCGGTCGGTCCGCCCTATTTCAACCCGGTGAGCGCGATCTTCGCCGTGCCTATGTTCCTGGTGATGGCGGTCGGGCCGTTGCTGCGCTGGCGCGAAGACAAGCCTGCGCGCGTGCAAATACAGCTTATTGTCGTCTCGTCGGCCATACTCGGGGTGCTGGCGCTGGTCGCCGTACTGGGCGATTATTCACTGCTTGCGACTATTGGACTAGCGCTAGCAGTCGGGCTTGCGATCGCAGCTTTCCTGCCGCTGCGCGGGCGCAGGCTCACCCGCGTTCCGCTGGCCACTTGGGGCATGGTGCTGGCGCATTTCGGCGTTGCCATTTCCCTGTTCGGCATGGCGAGCGAGAGCGCTTTCACTAAGGAGCGTCTGGCGGCCATGGTCGCCGGGGAAAGCGTGAGCGTGGCCGATTGGCAGATCACGCTCGACGGTGTCGATCCCATTGCCGGACCGAACTGGACCGCGATGGAGGCCCGGATCAGCGCATCTCGCGGCAGTGCAGAACCGGTTGCCGTCACCCCGCAAGCGCGCACGTTCTGGGCGCCATTTCAGGCAACCAGCGAAAGCGCGCTGCTAACCCGCTGGGATGGGCAACTCTACGCCGTGCTGGGCGACAGCGCCGGGGTCGATGCCGAGGGCATGCAACGCTGGCAGGTGCGAGTGTGGTGGAAGCCGTTCGTGACCTTCATCTGGTATGGCGGGTTGTTGATCTCGCTAGGCGGCGCACTCGCCATTATTGGCCGGCTCAGCGCGGACCTGAAACGCCGCAAGGCCGCGCGGCGCGGAGCTGAGAGGCGCAATGAGGCCCGCGCACTGGCGGCGGAAATGAAAGAGGAGCTTGTCTGATGCGCTGGACACTCTGGATACCGCTCGCGCTGTTTCTCTTCTTCCTCGGCGTCGCTGGCTATCAGCTAACCCAGCCCAAGGATGATACGATCCCGTCGCAAATGGTCGAAAAACCGCTGCCCGAGTTTGAACTGCCCGCAGCGGTTGAGACCATGCCCGGTGCGTCGCGTGGGGACTTCATCGGCGGTAAGCCCAAGCTGCTCAACATCTGGGCGAGCTGGTGTCTGCCCTGTATTGCCGAGGCCAAGCAGCTCGAAGTGCTGGAAAAGCAGGGCGTCGAAATCATCGGCATCGCGATCCGCGACAAACCCGCAGATGTGGCGACCTTCCTCGAGCGCTATGGCAATCCCTACACGCGCATCGGCGCGGACGACATTTCGCAGCTGATGCTCGATCTCGGTGCGTCAGGCGTGCCGGAGACCTATGTGATCGATGCGCAAGGCACGATCACCTATCAGCATATCGGCGACATCCGGCTGGAGCATATTCCGCTGCTGCTTGAGAAGCTGGAGGAAGCGGCACAGTGATGCGTGCAATGTTCGCTTCGGTTGCCTTAATCGCCATGCCGCTGGCCGCTCCCGGCGCTGCTCAGGATTCCATGCCGCCCGCGCCCTATGCCTACAAACAGCTCGAAGACCCAGTGCTCGAAGCGCAGGCAAAGGAATTGATGGCAACGCTGCGCTGCCTGACCTGTCAAAGCCAGACTATCGCCGATAGCGACGCGCCAATGGCTGGCGATATGCGCCATCAGGTGCGCAGCCGTATCGCCGCTGGCCAAAGTCCAGCGCAAGTGCGCGAATGGCTGAGGGCGAGCTATGGCGATTATGTGAGTTACGAGCCGGAAGTGAGCGCGACCACTTGGCCGCTATTCCTGATTCCGCTGGTTTTTCTCTTCACTGTCGGCCTGATCCTGTGGCGGCGTTTGCGTCGTGGTTCTGCACCGGAAGGTGATCAGGCATGAGCTGGATTGCGATCCTGCTGGTTGCGTTCGCAGCGTTCGGCTTTGCGGCTTTCGCTCTGAAACTGCCGCGCGCGAGCTGGACCTTGTTCGGCGCCGTGCTGGTCTTCGGCCTCGCGGGATATGCTTGGCAGGGCAGCACCAGCCAGCCGGGCAGCCCGAAGGCAGCTCAGGCCCAGGCCGCGCGCTCGGGTGATGCGATGGTCGATGCGCGCCAAGCCTTGTTCGACGAGAGCGCGCTCAAAGCACCTTACATTACCACCGCCGATGCCTTCGCTCGGCGTGGTCAGTTCGACACCGCAGCGGCGCTGCTGCGCAATGGTCTTGCCGAAAACCCCGATCATGTTGAGGGCTGGATGGCGCTGGGTATGGCGTTGGTCGAACATGCCGACGGTGCGGTGACGCCAGCCGCTCGCAACGCCTTTGACCGGGCTAGCGCGGCGCAACCCGGCAATCCGGGCCCAGACCTGTTTCTGGGCGCTGCCTATTTTAGTTCGCGCGACATTCGCGAAGCACGCGCTGTGTGGGGCGGATTGCTCGATCGAACCCCTGAAGATGCCCCGTGGCGCGCTGACCTTACGCAGCGGGTTGAGGCGCTGGATCGAATTCTTGCCGGTCCCGCCAATCCCGCCCCGCAATAGGGCGGGAGAAGGGCCGATATTGCAGGGGCGGTACGGCGGTGCTAAGCGCCGCGACCTTGTGACCTTTCATTGTGGTTTTTACAGGGGCCGGAGTCGCTGAGAACGAGCGATCAGGCCGGGGGCAGGGGCAGTACCGGGAATTCGGGAAATCCATACGTTATGAGCGACACACCAGCGCCAGCACATCAGCCGCCCACGGGCGGCAAGGGGCATTCTGCGTCCAAGACTGCGCTGGCGGTGGGCGCGATCGGTATCGTGTTCGGCGATATCGGCACTAGCCCGCTCTACGCCTTCCGTGAGACATTCGTTGGCCCGCACCCGCTGGCGCTGGATCAGGCGCATGTGCTGGGCGTGATCAGCCTCATCTTTTGGTCGATGACGCTGGTGGTGGCGATCCAATATGTCACCATCCTGATGCGCGCAGATAACAAGGGGCAGGGCGGGTCGCTCGCATTGGTCGCCCTGATTTCCAGTCAGTTGAACAAGTCGAAATATGGCTGGGTTGCGCTGCTATTGGGCGTGTTCGCGACCTCGCTATTCTACGGCGACAGCATGATTACGCCCGCGATTTCGGTCCTTTCGGCGGTTGAAGGGCTGACCGTGGTAGATGCCGGATTGCAGCGCTTCGTGATCCCCATTGCGCTCGGGCTGCTGGTGTTTCTGTTTGTGCTGCAAAAGCGCGGTACGGCGAAGGTGGGTGCATTGTTCGCCCCCGTAATGATCGTCTACTTCACCGTAATCGCGAGCATGGGCGCATGGCAGATATTCAATACGCCCGAAATCCTGTGGGCGCTTAATCCCTATTACGCGGTCAATTTCTTCGTCATCGACGGCACGCTCGCCTTTCTCGCGCTCGGCTCCGTCGTACTGGCGGTGACGGGTTCTGAGGCGCTCTATTCGGATATGGGCCACTTTGGTCGCGGGCCGATGCGACTTTCGTGGTTCGGCTTCGTCATGCCATGCCTGCTGCTCAATTACTTTGGCCAGGGCGCGATGATTATCGGCCTGCCGCCTGAACAAGCGGCCGAAGCGATCCAAAGCCCGTTCTTCTTCCTTGCGAGCGAAGAATGGCGACTGCCGCTCGTCTTCCTGGCCACGGTTGCGACCTTTATCGCCAGCCAAGCGGTGATTTCGGGCGCATTCTCGATCACGCATCAGGCGATCCAGATGGGCTATATCCCGCGCCTTTCGATCCGCCACACAAGCGAGACCGAAGGCGGGCAAATTTACATTCCAGTGGTGAACTGGGCGCTGATGATCGCGGTCATCATCCTGGTCCTGACCTTCCAGAATTCGTCCAACCTCGCCAGCGCCTATGGCATCGCGGTTACCGGCGCAGTCACGATCGATACGCTGCTGATGGCGGTTCTGCTGATCGGCGTATGGAAGTGGAAGTGGTGGTACGCAGCGCCGATCGTGCTGCTGTTCTTGATCGTCGACGGAGCTTACTTTGCGGCGAACCTGACCAAGGTCCCCGACGGCGGTTGGTTCCCGCTGATGGTCGGCTTCATCGCCTTCACTCTGCTCACCACCTGGGCGCGCGGTCGCAAGCTGATGCGCGAGCGGATGAGCGAAGTCGCGCTGCCGATGGAAATCTTCGCCAAGTCGGCCAAAAATTCCGCTACCCGTGTGCCGGGAACTGCGATCTTCATGGCCTCCAGCACCGCTGGCGTTCCATCTGCACTGCTGCACAATATCAAGCACAACAAGGTGCTGCACGAGCGCGTGGTGATCCTGACGGTGAACATTCAGGACGTGCCCTATGTCGATCCGGATGCGCGCTGCGAGTACACGGATATGGGCGACGGCTTCTATCGCGCGGTGCTCAATTACGGCTTCATGGAAGAGACCGATGTGCCCAAGGGCCTCAAGAAGATGGACCGGTGTGGCGGCGAATTCGACATGATGCAGACGAGCTTCTTCCTGTCGCGGCAGACTCTGCTGGCGAGCGAGAAGCCGGGCATGCCGATCTGGCGTGAGAAGATCTTCGCTTGGCTGCTGAGAAACTCGGCGACGGCGATGGAGTTCTTCCGATTGCCGACCAACCGTGTGGTGGAACTGGGAAGCCAGGTGGAGATTTAGCGCCGCGCTGCATCTGCGAACGAAGTTGACACAATTGACACCCTGTCATCCGCCGGTTCTGTCTGTTTATCTCGTTAATTCAGTGCTTAAATGCAAAAATGCGAAGTTGACACTTCTCCAACTTCGAACGTGTTTCGGGATGCGATTTTCAAAGAGCCGTGCGGAGTATGACGCGGCTTTCGCGAGTAGGAAAATGATCAGTCGCGCGCTTCGTTGGCATATCAGCTTGGCAATGAGAAACACGTCAGCTCACGACCCAACAAAGGACGTTCGATCGTTTAGTCCAGGCCGGAAAGAGCGAGCATTGCACCGCCTGCTCTATTCCTCGAGAAAGGCTTGAATTGCTACCGCAACACGCTCTGGGGCTTCCATCTGCGGAGAGTGCCCGGCCTCGGGAAGCAAGACCAGCTCCGATTGGGGAATGCGTTCGGCATAGGCTTCCGCAACGGCGAAGGGGACGACTTGATCTTCTTCTCCCCAAAGGATCATAGTTGGCACTCGCAGTTCCGCGATACGTTCTCCGAGGTCATGATCGCGGCCACCTCGAATATCGCTTGCCATGGCATTGATGAACTCCATGCGGGCGTTTGTCTGATCGATCAGGTGCTGCTTGACCGGACCGGGTACCGACGGAGGATTGTGAAGAACCCGGCTCATCAGCGCGTCGAAATCGGCCTCACCGGCAAGCGGCGCTCCGAAACCCCCATAAACAACTGTATCGTCCACAACCAAGCCAGGCGCGTTGACCAAGATCAGCTGCCGCACCGTGTCCTGATGGTCGAGCGCATAAGCCGCCGAGACATGGCCACCCATCGAATTGCCGGCGAGATAAATCTCTCCGAGATCGAGCGCTTCAAGAAATGATGCGATGTAGTCCTTCTGGCCGGCGATAGTGTAATCGCGCGAAGGGTCTGCCGCATTGTCGCCATGTCCCATCATATCGGGCAGGATCACACGATACCTGTCTGTCAATTGCCCAGCCGTCGCTACGAACGAATGTCGATCGTCGCCCATTCCGTGCAGCATGACGAGCACGGGCCCGCTACCTCCTTCGAAGTAATGCGCTTCATAACCATCGACGTTGACGCTCTTGGATGTCAATCCGGCGCTGCGCGCCGCCTGCCATTGCGTGAGCGAAACGATAGTCCCGGGCGCGAAGAAGAAAATAGCGAGTGCTACGAGGGCAAGGGTGGTTACGGCACCGCCCATCCAAAGAATAACTCGCTTCACTGCCAATACTCCTATCGCACCCGCATTAGGATGCCTTCAGTCGGAAATCTTCAAGCACTTCGACATCGACCGTTTTGATGCGCGCAAATCGCTCGGTGACATCGTTGCTGACGGCCCATCGATGGCGGGTCTTGGCCGTCATTTCGTCACCGCTCGGCAATATGCCGACACAGTCGAACTCAACACTCACTTCGTATGTGTCCTCGCCGATCTGCTTGGCAAAGAAATTACTGATCGAATGCGTGTTCGCCGCGACCTGCGAGCCGGGGCCGCGAAGCCAGGTCGCGAAACCTTCAAAATCGGTGATCTTGCCACTTGAAAAATTAAGCGAAAACTCGTCGGCGAAGATCTCTCGCGCAGGCTCAGGGTCGCGGGCCGGATCCTCGATTATAGCCAACCAGTGGTGGACGAGGCTCCGCATGCGATTTTCAGCATAGGCATCTACGAATGTGTCGGCGCTGGTTTCGCTGTCCTGAGCAATGGTGACTCTGGATAAGAGCGGCAGCAACCCGTCGGTCGGAACAAGATCGACCGTGTAGGTAAGATCAGCCTCGCGGACTGCGCCATCAGGAAGCATGCCTTGGTTCTGATAGACGATATTCGCGGCGAGCGTCATCTTGCCACCATCACCGTGTTCGATACGCGTAGACTTCACATGATGGGCGTTCCGCCACGTGTCGGGCAGTTGCGCGATACGCGCAGCGTACTCGTCGTGGCCTGTGGCGGTTCCAAGGCCGGATGTCACTGTCACATCTGGTGCAAGGATATCCAGCGCGTTATCGATCCCGCCTGCGGGTCGCTCGTAAAGTTGATACCAGCGATAGAATTGAGCAAGCGCAGCGTGCTCTTGAAAGCCAGTGCGGACGTCGGTGTTTGTCATCTGAACCTCCAAAGGCGGTTTCGTCGCGCAAGCAGCAAGCAGTACGGTTGATAAGATAGCGAGTGTGCGTATCATCTTGAAACTCCGCTAATTCTGCCCAAAATCAGGTGTGAACGACGCCCGGCATTGGCGGATTTTTAGTCTGGATAGTCCTTTCCAAGATATCACCCTTGTATGGTGCCCCACTAGCCAATCTCTAAGTTTCGCACTGCATCGTGTGCGTCCAACAGACCTACAAAGAACCGGTCCTGAGATTCCGTATGTAACACAGCCCCTCACCTTCGCCACCCAATCAAGGTCTGGCGATTTGATAGGGTCAACCGCAAGCAGACCGCCTGCTCCCCACCGCAAAGGCAGACATTTGTCCTGCCTAACCCGTCGGCGGCTTGTCCTTCACCACATCGTCTTCGGCTTCATCGAAGCTCAGCCCATGCTTCATCAGCATCGGGATCTGGGTAAAGGTGAACAGGAAGGTCAGCGGCAGGAACACCCATAGCTTGGCCCAAAGCCACGCCTCGAATGACAGTGTGGCTACCAGCGCCGCATTGAGTACTGCTAGCACTAGAAAGAAGAATCCCCAATTTCGCGAGAGCTTGAGCCAGCCCTCGTCTGAGAGGCCCTCAAATGCCGCCTCTAACAGGATTTTGAGCAGCGCCTTCCCCATCTTCCATCCGACCAGCAGAGCTATGCCGAACAGAGTGTAGAGAACCGTCGGCTTGATTTGGATGATAAGTTGATCTCCCGTCCAAATGGTGAAGCCGCCGAAAACCACGATCAACGCCGTCGAGAACCAGAGCATTGGACTGACTTTGCCAAGGCGCCATTTCGACGCGCCGAGCGCCACCAAAGCCGCAGCGATGAAAGCTCCGGTGCCGAGGACGATGGCCTTGGTGGTCAGAATTCCGAAAAGTATCTCGTCGGCCACTTCGTCACTGTCTGGAGCATACCACTTGTAGACGCCGAGGAAGACCAGCAGCGGGCCGTAATCAACCAATACGTTGAGCCAGCCGGAGCCTTGTTTTTTCGCCGGTGCGGCTGTGTTTTCCGTGTCGGCCATCAGGCCACTCCTGCAATTACGCGCGCGACCAGATCGGGATCGAAGGGCCGCAAATCATCCATCGTCTCGCCAACGCCGATCGCGTGGATCGGCAGGCCGTATTGTTCCGCCGCGGCAACGAGTACGCCGCCGCGCGCCGTGCCATCAAGCTTGGTCATGATCAGGCCGGTGACGCCCGCCACCTCCTTGAACACGTCGATCTGTGAAAGCGCGTTCTGGCCATTGGTCGCATCGAGCACCAGGATCACATCGTGAGGCGCCTCTGGATTGAGGCGACCGAGGACGCGGCGGATCTTTTCCAGTTCGTCCATGAGCTCGCGCTTGTTTTGCAACCGCCCGGCGGTATCGACGATCAGTGCATCGATCCCGGTGTCGGTTGCCTCCTTCACCGCATCGAACACGATGCTGGCGGGATCTCCGCCTTCCGGTCCGCGCACAATCGGCACACCTATCCGCTCTGCCCAGGTTGCGAGCTGGCCGATGGCGGCGGCGCGGAATGTATCACCCGCAGCCAGCATCACGCCATAATCATCCTCTTGGAAGAGGTGCGCGAGCTTGGCGATGGTGGTGGTCTTGCCCGATCCGTTGACGCCGATCACCAGAATCACTTGCGGGCGGGGGAAGGCCACAATGTCGAGCGGCTTTGCAACCGGGCGCAGAATTTCGGCGATTTCCCCTGCGACCGCTTCCTTCAGTTCCTGCTCGCTGATCTCCAGGCCAAAACGCTTTTCCGCCAGCTTGGCGCGGATGCGTGCGGCAGCGGATGGGCCGAGATCGGAGACGATCAGCGCGTCCTCGACATCGTCCAGCGTCGCGTCGTCGAGCTTGGCCGTGCTGACAATGCCGGTGAGGTTGGACGAGAGCCGGTCAGACGTCTTGCTGAACCCCCCGAAGAGGCGCTGGCTCCAGCTTGTTTCACTCATTGCAGCAGGCCTTCCTGATGGCGCTCGGGCGTCACGGTGATGATCGATCCGCGCGCGGTGCCATCGGGCAGGGTTACGCGAGCGTAGTTTTCGGAATAGCCGCTCGCGTCCCCTTCGGCGAGGACGCGTAGAGGTTCGCCCACAAGGCTGTCGAGCCATGCCGTGCGGGTTTCGGCAGCGGCGGCGCGTAATTCGGCGGCGCGGGCCTTGATAAGCGTGCGATCATGCTGCGGCATGCGCGCGGCGGGCGTGCCTTCGCGCGGGGAAAAGGGGAAGATATGCGCGTGCACGATGTCGAGCTCGCGAATGATCGAGAGGTTCGCTTCGTGATGCTCCTGCGTCTCGGTCGGAAAGCCCGCAATCAGATCTGCGCCGATGGCGATATCCGGGCGGAGGGCTTTGAGGCGCTGGACGAGATCGACCGCATCGCCGCGCAAATGGCGACGCTTCATGCGTTTGAGGATCAGGTCGTGCCCGTGTTGCAGCGAGAGATGCAGATGCGGCATCAGACGTGCCTCGCTGGCGAAGAGCTCGAACAGAGCGTCGTCGATCTCTATCCCGTCGAGCGATGACATGCGCAGCCGGGGCAGGTCACGAAAGCGTTCTAGGATTGCGCCGACCAGCGCGCCAAGCGGCGGTGTTTCAGGCAGGTCGTGACCCCAACTGGTCACATCGACCCCGGTCAGGACGACTTCGCGCGCGCCGAGCTCCAGGTGCTGCTCCACCTCGTGGAGCACTTGGGCAATGGTCAGCGAGCGGCTTCTCCCCCGTCCTTGCGGGATGATGCAGAAGGTGCAGGCATGATCGCAACCGTTCTGCACCGCGATGAAAGCGCGGGTCTTTGTGGGGGCAAGCGGCGCGTTATCGCTGGGCAGATTCCAGGCGCGCGGATCGAGCTTGGTTTCGTTCGCTATCAGCCCGTCGACTTCGGGCATGTCGGACAGCTGATCGCGCTCGATATCGGCTGCGCAGCCTGTCACGATTAGGCGCGCATCGGGGCGAGCGCGGCGAGCCTTGCGGATCGCTTGGCGGGTCTGGCGCACGGCCTCATTTGTGACAGCGCAGGAATTGACCACGACGATGTTCTCATCGTCGGGCAGCATCGCGCGCAGCTTCTCGCTCTCGGCGATATTCAGGCGGCAGCCGAGTGAAATGACATCAGGCGTGATCACATCGGTCTCATTCACGCGAAATCGTCCCATTCGAACGTTCCGCGAAAGGCTTCGGTGGCCGGTCCGGTCATGACGACATTCGAGCCCGGTTCCCACGCGATGGTCAGCGTTCCTCCTGGCAAGCTCACCTCGACTGGTGATTTGACATAGTTGCGGCGGATCGCTGCCACCGCAGTCGCGCAGGCTCCCGTACCGCAGGCGCGCGTCAGGCCCGCACCGCGCTCCCACACGCGCAGATTGATCTTGCCGAGCTGGATATCGGCCACATTGACGTTGATCCGTTCCGGGAACAGCGGGTCGGTCTCGATCGACGGCCCAAGCCGCTCGAGCTCCACCGCCTGCGCATCCTCGACGAAAAAGATAGCGTGCGGATTTCCGACATTGACCGCGCTTGGGTTTTCGAGCTCTTCCCACGAGACCGGCATCATCTGCGTGTCCATTGCATAGGCGAGGGGGATCGCATCCCAGTCAAAACGGGGCTTGCCCATATCCACGCTGGCACCGCCGTCCTTTGGTTCCAGCGCAATCGCACCGCCAGCTGTCTCCACCGTAGCGGGCGCACCATGCAGCAGAGCGACAGCGCGGCTGGCATTGCCGCAAGCCTCTACCTCGCCACCGTCCGAGTTGAAGATGCGCATGCGGAAATCATGTTCATCGCTAGGGCTCAGCACGATCAGTTGGTCGCAACCGATGCCGCTGCGCCGGTCCGCTATGGCCCGCGCGAACCTCTCGCTCACAGGCGGCAGTTCGGCTTCGCGGGCGTCAAGCACCACGAAGTCGTTGCCCAGGCCGTGCATCTTGATGAAGGGAGTGCGCATATCTTGAGCGCGCATCTATGCACGCTGGGCGCTGTCGTCCAGTTTTGCGTGGTATTTGCGCGGTCTTAACGCCGCTCGCGGTGGCTTACTCGCCCGCGCGGCGCAAGGCGCGAATGGCGGCGAGAGCGTCCTCTTCGACGGCCTCTTGCTCGCTGGACACGTCCGGGCGCTCTGTCGGGATGTTGAGACGCCCAGCATCGCTCAGGCGTGAGCGCACTTGCTCAGCGGTCTCAGGCTTGCCGTAGAGATAGCCTTGGCCCTTCAGCGTACCCATCGACTTAAGCAGGTCGAGAATGCTCTCATCCTCAATACCCTCGGCCGTGATCGGCATGTCGAGGCCGTTGCCGAGCGATACGATCGCATCGACGATCTTGGAGCTGGCGTCCGGATTGCGCAGTTCGCTGATGAAGCTGCGATCAATCTTGAGCCGGTCGAACGGCAGCGAGCGCAATTGCTCGAGGCTCGAATAGCCGGTGCCAAAGTCGTCGAGGCTCACTTGCACGCCCTGATTGCGCAGGCTGGCGATCATCGAACGGACCATGCCGATATTGTCGTGCAGGCAGCTCTCAGTGATTTCGATTTCCAGGCGGTGCGCCGGGAAGTTGTGCTCGACCAGCAGCTTGAGCAGCTTCTGCGCAAACCATGGGTCGCGCATCTGCACTGGCGAAATATTGACCGACAGCGTGATCGATGGATCCCATTGCAGCGCGTCTTTGAATGCTGCGACCATCAGCTGTTCCGACAGTTCGCCAATCACGCCAATATCCTCGGCAATCGGGATGAATATCTCGGGGCTGACCATGCCGAGCTGCGGTGATCTCCAACGCGCCAGCATCTCAAAGCCGACCAGATCGCCGCTTTCGAGGTCGATCTGCTGTTCGTAATAGGGGACGAATTCACCCTGCGCCAGGCCGCGGCGGATGCCGGTTTCCAGCTCATTGCGGAAACGCAGCTCATTTTCCATGGTCGGTTCGAACCAGTAATAGCGGTTCTTGCCATGCTTCTTGGCGTGATACATCGCGATATCGGCGCGGTGCATCAAAGTATGCGCATCGTTGACGAGAGGGTTGCAGCCATGCTCGTCATGGTCGCTGGCGATGCCGATCGACATGGTCATATCGACAGCGACATCTTCGACTTCGTAGACGTTTGAAACGCTTTCGAACAGGCGGATCACATGGTCGTCAATACGCTCCGAATGGCTGCTGTCATAGGGCATGACGAAAGCGAATTCATCGCCGCCTAAACGGGCGAGCAGGGCATCGTTAGGTAGTTTCTCTCGCAGGCGATCAGCGAGCTTGATCAGCATTTGATCGCCAATCGCATGACCGTTCATGTCATTGATCTGTTTGAAGTTATCGAGATCGATCATCACGTAGGCTAGTGCCTGGCCACGCGCGTTGCATTCATGGCGCAGCTCTTCGGTGGCGCGCGCCATGCTACGGCGGTTGAGGCAGCCTGTCAGCGGGTCGATCTCGGATAGCTTGCGAGCCTGCTCTTCGGCACGGCGACGTTCGCTGATTTCATGGGTAAGCTCACGGTAGCGGCGCCAGCCAAAAATGATCAGCGCGATGTTGAGCAGCATGGCGTTGACCAGCAGTCCGTCCGGCCCCTGGCCGTTGCCGAACAATGCCGCAATAACGCGCGGCATAACGTTACCGCCCGTGCCGACAAACATGATGATCGCAGCTGTCGCAATTCCAAGCGCAACGATGTCGCGTTCGGCGCTGCCGATCCGTTTCTGAGTTTTCTTTTCAGCCACCGTGTTTGTTTTCGGCCAGAATTGGCCAGTCCCCCAGTGATTTCAATCTCACACGTCTTGGCGTGACATGTTAAAAATCGGGTTAACTTCAATCCCTCCAGTTCTCAGGGCTTGGCGCGAGCCTTTGTGGCGGGCTAGTCAACGATCTGCTTTTCAGATGCGATGGAGGCTCCTGTGCCGAATTACTGGCTGATCAAAACCGAACCGTTCAAATACAGTTGGGATGATCTTGTCGCGGAGAAAGAAGGCGTTTGGGACGGGGTTCGCAACCATACGGCGAAGAACAACCTCAAAACGATGGAGGTTGGTGACGAATGCTTCTTCTATCACTCGCGCGAAGGGCTTGAGATTGTCGGCATCTGTACCGTCAGCGTCGCAGATATTCTCGACCCCACCGATGAGACCGGCAAATGGGCGGCAGTCAAAGTGAAGCCCAAGACCAAGTTCGATAACCCGGTGACGCTGAAGCAGATCAAGGCAGAGCCCAAGCTGGCCGATTGCGATCTGGTGCGGCTGTCCCGCCTGTCGGTCGCGAGTATCAAGCCTGAGGAATGGAAACTGATCTGCCAGATGGCCAAAGGTTGACGGTCAACCTTTGGCGGCAGCTTTCGCCCTCAATCCGCTAACGCTCGCACCGCTGGCGGCGAGTTGCTCGATATCGATTGTCATATGGATCAGGCGCAGGCCGGTTTTGCCGCGCGCCTCGGTTAGGGCCTGTTTGAACTCTTCGGTGGTCGAGGCATGCGCGCTCCACGCTCCAAAGGCCGCGCCGAACGCGGCGAAATCAGGGTTTGCGAGCCTGGTTGCGGACACGCGGCCTGGATACTCGCGCTCCTGATGCATGCGGATCGTGCCATAGGCGCTGTTGTCGATCACCAGCACGGTCAGGTTTGCGCCGTGCTGGGCTGCCGTTGCCAGTTCCTGCCCGTTCATCAGGAAGTCGCCGTCGCCTGCCACTGCGACCACTTGCCGGTCGGTATGGCGCAGAGCGCCCGCGATGGCGGCGGGCACGCCATATCCCATTGCGCCCGCGGTCGGTGCTAGCTGTGTGGGGAAACCGTCATAGCGCCAGTATCGGTGCCACCAGCCGGCGAAGTTGCCCGCGCCATTGGCGACGATCGTATCGGCGGGATAGGTTTCGCGCATAAAGGCAACGCAGGCGGCCATGTCGAGCGCATGCTCGCTTGTGCGATCCGTGGCGACACTGGCCCATCCTTGCCATTCCGCGTTTGCCTCTGCGCCAGCATCGAAAGGGATGACCGAGTGATCTTCCCAGAGCGCGGCAGTCTCGGCAAACTCGTCGACCGCACAGCACATTGCCAGGTCCGCGCGGTAGACTCGGCCCAGTTCCTCTGGATCAGGATGCACATGGATCAGTGTCTGATCGGGATGCTCCAGCGTCGGGAAGGCATAACCATCGGTGGTGGCTTCGCCCAGCCGTGCGCCAACGGCCAGCACCAGATCGGCGGCTCTGACACGCTCGACCAGCTTTGGGTTGGGGCCGTACCCAAGATTGCCCGCGTAGACTGGTGACGAGGGCGAGATCGCATCCTGACGGCGGAAAGCGGTCGCCACTGGCAATCCGATGCTCTCGGCAAATTGTTGGAAATGATCGCGCGCCTTCGCATTCCAGCCGGCACCGCCAATAATCGCAATTGGGCTAGCCGCATCGCTAATCATCGCGAGCATCGTCTGGATCGCATCGGGGCATGCGGCTTGCGCGGGCTTGGTGACTTGTGGGCGCGGGGAGGGTGCATCCTCTCCCGGAACATCGCAAAGCATGTCTTCGGGCAGAGCAAGAACCACGGGACCGGGGCGACCTGAAATCGCCGTCGAATAGGCGCGGGCGACATACTCAGGAATGCGCGAAGCATCGTCGATCCGAGCCGCCCATTTGCAGATAGGGCCAAAGAAGGCAGCGAAGTCGACCTCCTGAAAACCCTCGCGATCCTTCATCCTGCGCGCGACGTCGCCGACGAACAGGATCATAGGCTGCGAATCCTGATGCGCGACATGCACGCCGATGCTGGCATTGGTCGCGCCGGGGCCGCGCGTGACAAAGGCAATTCCCGGCCTGCCGGTCATGGTTCCGTCCGCACAGGCCATGAACGCCGCGCCGCCTTCTTGGCGGCAGGTGATGACATCGACCGTTTCGCTGGCGTGGAGAGCGTCGAGAACAGCCAGGAAGCTCTCGCCAGGCACGGTAAAGATCCGATCCGTACCCTGTTCGACCATGCAATCGACCAGCAGTTCTGCTGCCGTTTGAGCAGTCTTTTCCATCGTCATATTTCCCATCCCTGCGCTATCGCTGGCGATCTCTCAAAGCGCGCTTAGCGGTGGTGCTACGCACGTGCAATCCGGCGCGCTTTTCCACAGGCCCAGATGAACAAACAGCCTTAATGTCCCGCTGTGCAACAGTTTACAAAAGACCCCTGCCAAATCGTTAAGAAAGTCTTAACGTATGGCCCATGAATACAGCAAATAAACGTCGCAATCTCGTCCTGACTGCCGAAGCTGAACGGCATCCGTTTCGAGCGACCTTGCCGCCGCATGTGTTGACCGATGAGCTTGCTGCTCCAGCCGAAAGCCTGTGGCGCTTAACGGTGGAAGATGTGCGCGGTTTCGCGACTGTCTATGTCGCGACCTTCGCCGCGATGCTCGTCTTTATCGCCTGAACCGGCCAGACACAGTTCGGGCGTCAGGCGAATTCTGACGCGTGTTCCAGCTCTGCCTTGTGCAGGCGCTTTCCGAGCCATGCCGAAATCAGACACATGCCAGCGCTCAGCAGCACTTGCTCGACCACTGGCACTCCAATCGCGCTGAGACCGATCGCAAATAGCGAGCCGACCACCATCGCGCCGGAATTGACGATATTGTTTGCCGCGATTGTCCGTGCGGCTTCGTCGGGAGCGCAGCGCGTGGTGAGGAAGGCATAGAGCGGCACCACAAACATTCCGCCGGCGACCGCAATGCCGAGCAGGCATAGCAGGATGACGGCGGCGAGCGGCCAGGCCACGAACTCCATGACGTTCAGCAATTCGGTCGGCTGGTCCGCCTGCCACAGGCGGCAGACGACATAGAACGCGACCACGAACATGCCCATCGCGATCACAGAGATCGGCGAGTAGCGCGCGGAAACCTTCCCCTTGAGCAGCTTGTTGACCGAGACGGACCCAATCGCGACCCCGATAGAGAAGATCACCAGGAACAGGCTGGCGACCTCTTTGCTAGCCATCAGCGTGTTCTTGGCGAGTGGCGGGAACTGGATGAACAGCACCGCGCCAATCGTCCAGAAGAAGCTGATCGAAAGGATCGCATAGAAGATCTGGCGATCATGCATGGTGTTCTTGATGAGCGCGATAGAGGCACGAATAATGTGCCAATCGAGCTTCTCGACCTGCCCCAATGGCGGCGCGGTGGGTATCTGGCGGCTGGTGATATAGCCGATCACCGATGTGACGATTATCCCGCCTGCGGCCCATTCGACCGGGATCCACCCGGCCAGGATCGTACCCAGCAAGATTGCGATATAAGTGCCGGCTTCGACCAGGCCCGTTCCTGCCAGCACTTCTTCTTTCTTCAGATGCTGAGGCAGGATCGCGTATTTGATCGGTCCCAGAAACGTCGATTGCACCCCAGTCAGAAACAGCGCCAGCATCAGCAGCGGGATCGCGAAGCTGTCTACCGCAATACCGCGCCAGGCGAGAAACAACCCGGTCGCTCCGATCAGCATCAGGCCGATCTCGCACATCTTGACCGTGCGGATTATCGCCGCCTTGTCGCGCATGTCGGCCAGCTGACCAGCCAGCGCCGACAGGACGAAGAACGGCAGGATGAAGAGGCCGGACGCAACCGCGCTGAAAATCGCCTCTGTGCTCTCGTCGTTATACACCTGATACACGACGAACAGGACCATCGCAGTCTTGTAGAGGTTGTCATTAAACGCATTGAGCAGCTGGGTGCAGAACAGCGGTAGAAAGCGTCTGCGGTGCAGGAGGTGCGTCGAAGTGGTCATGAAGATTTGTGGCCCTGTGGCTCCTGTTGTCTGCGGGATAGACGATAAACAGGCGTTAACAAGCCAAGTCTTCGATCTTTTGCCCCGCGATGAGAGCGGCTAAGGCGAATGCCGAAATGCTAACGCTGCCCAACATCCTGACTTTGTCGCGCATTGTGGCTTTGCCCTTGCTGGCATTCTTTCTGTGGTGGCCGGAATGGCGGCTGGGCTATGCAATTGGCTTCGTGTTGTATTGCCTGATCGGGATTACCGATTTCTTCGATGGCTATCTGGCGCGTGCGCAAGGAACGGTTTCAAAGCTTGGCATTTTCCTCGATCCGATCGCCGACAAGATCATGGTGGCGACTGTCATTCTTGTGCTGACGGCGCAGGGTTATTTGCGCGGGCCATATGTGGGCGACTTCCACGTGATCGCCGGGTTGATCATCTTAATGCGCGAGATTGCGGTTAGCGGCCTGCGCGAATTTCTCGGCGGCATTCAAGTGTCAGTTCCGGTCAGCAAGCTAGCCAAGTGGAAAACGACATTTCAACTTGTGGCGCTCGGCGCGCTGATCGGGGGCGGGGCGGTGCATGGCCAGCCGTGCCAGGTGCCGGGCGCTGCCTGCGCTTCGGTCGAGGAAACATGGATCCACCTTGTTGGCCTGACCGCGCTGTGGGCGGCAGCCGTACTGACCTGCATCACCGGCTGGGATTACCTGCGGGTCGGCCTCAAGCACATGGATTGAGGTTCAGCGGATCGCACTCCTATTTACTGCTGGATATCAACGATCGATATACCGCCACTCCCAGTGGAGTGCTGATTGTAGACTTGATCGAAACTGCCCAGATTTATCCTCTTGGGAAGGTAGGTTTCCAAAGAATGTGACGTGGTCAATCCTCCAACCAGATCGGTTGGGCCTTCGATGAAACGAACGATCACCGCATTATCTCCAGCGTCAATGGTATCGACGCGTGGTGCGAGGCCTTGAAAATTGATCCCGGACAATGCTGCTACTCGGTCATTCTGATTGACCCAGTGAACATATTGCGGGCCGCCTATATCCCATCTGGCTGCGGCTGAGCCAAAGGTTTCGATCTTGATATTGCCGAGTTGACGATAAGTGGTTGCCTGTGCTTGCGCGTTCACCTGGACCTGCCGTTCATAGGCTTCGCGGTTCAACGTATACTCAAGGCCGGGAAGTCGTATGTTGCGATATCCATTCTGCTCCAGAAGTTGTTCGCGCGCTATGTAGAGCGCATTGCGGGTTAGGATGGAGCCATGACTTGTTGAGACAAGATGAAGCGACTGACCGTTGGCTGCACTCGTTGCAATCGTGCTGGCAAGCTGCCGCGCGGCGGGGGTGCGGCTAACGCCCAGCCAATTCAGGTTGTCGCCAATTCCGCGAGGGACGTCGTTGGGTCCTTGTGTTGCATTGTAGAAGACATGGACATCGCCGCCAGTCTTGTTCGCGATCAGCTGACCGGCATTGGCTGCCGCGGCCTGATCATTGTTTAGGCCATTGACGAAGATGACACTGCCGCCGCTACGGGCAAATCCGGGATCGGGTTGGATTGCCGGAACCTCGCCCATTGGAGTGAACCGTGGATCGTAAGCACGGCGAACGGTGTCGCTTGTTTCGCCAATCCAGAAACCATCCGCCGCGCCGTTGTTTAGCGAGCCGAGCGGTAGACCGTTCATCTGCTCGCGGGTCAATGGGGCGGGTCCAGGCTGCGGATTTGGAGTTTGAGCCAGCAATTGCTGGCGTTCATCTGCCGAGGCAAAACGCCATTGCAATGTCGGCACATCTTCTGGCGGTTGTGCCGTCAGCGTTCGCGGATCATGATCTTGTGTGGCTGAAGGATTGGCGTTGATCGTTTGAGACTGGGCGGATGTTTGACTTATTGGGGCGGCCATGGCTCGGACTCCTTGCTGCCCCTCACAAAGAATATGCCATCAGCCCAGCCGCTGTCACTCTGCAAAACGTATAGAAACTCTGTGGCGGCTGCTCGCCGGTCACAAGCCTGCCTCAAATATTAGCTTGGGATCACCCCGCCCTTAGCTCCTCAGCGAGCAGTTTGAAGTCTTCACCGCGCGGAGAGTTCTTACGCCAGATCAGCGCAATTTCACGGCTCGCATTGGCCGTCTTGAGTGGGCGCGCGACGACGTCTGTCCCGTTCAAGATACCCGCATTCAATGCCATTTCCGGCAACATGGTAAGGCCGAGGTCATTGTCGACCATCTGCACCAGCGTGTGCAAATTGGTGCAGATCATCGCCGCGCTCGCACGCAGTTCTGGCCGATTGCATGCAGCGAGTGCATGATCGCGCAGACAGTGCCCATCCTCGAGCAGCAGCAGGCGACCTTCATCGATCATAGAAGGAGGCACAGTGTCCGGCGGATCGCGCGGATCATCCTTCGGAAAAGCGACGAAAAGTCGATCATCGCCAATGTGCTCCGATTCTACCTCGCCGGTCTGGAACGGCAGGGCCAGCAACACGCAATCGACCCGGCCATGCTGGAGCGATTCAACCGCATCCTGGCTGGTTTCCTCGCGTAACAACAGTTTGAGATCAGGCCGCTCAGCTTTCAGACGCGGGAGCATGCGTGGCAACATAAACGGTGCGATAGTCGGTATCACGCTCATGCGGAGCGTGCCTGAGAGTGGTTTGCCCGCGGCTTGCACCAGATCGGAAAGCTCCTCCGCCTCGCGCAGCAGGCGGTGCGCCTTCTCAACCACCTGATCGCCGAGCGCCGTAAAGCGAACCACACGCCGACTGCGCTCGACCAGTGTGATCCCAAGCAAGGATTCCAGTTCGCGAATGCCGGCTGACAACGTTGATTGCGACACATAGCTGGCATCGGCCGCGCGGCCGAAGTGCTTATGCTCATGCAATGCAACAAGATACTGCAACTGCTTGATGGTGGGGAGGTAGGTGCTCATTGGAAGGGCCTTATTCCGCGGCCAATGCCTCTTCCATGCTCGCCTGCATATCGTCGATATGCGTCATGGCGAGCTTGCCGTTCTTCACTGCAAAACCCAGCTTGCCTTCGACCAGTTCCAGCGCGTCGCGGCCAAACACTTCATAGCGCCAGCCCTTGAGTACCTTGAGGTCGCGCACTCCAGCAGCGAGCGCTTCCATTTCTTCTGCACGGGTCAAAAGGCGCGCGGCCACGTCGATCTCGCGCGCGCGAATCTTGAGCAGCAGCTTGAGCAAGTCGGCAACCAGCGCGCCCTCCTTGCCGAGCGGAGCGCCGCGCTTCATTTTTTCCGGCATTTCTTCCTTGGGCAGCGGTTCGGCGTCGGCGATCACCCGCATCAGCCGCTTGCCAATGTCATTTTCGCGCCATGCGGCCGAGAGGCCGCGCACCTTGGCGAGGTCCGCTTGTTTCTTCGGAGGATGGCTGGCGATGTCCGCGAGTGTCTCGTCGCGCATGATCCGCCCACGTGGGATATTCTTGTGCTGCGCTTCGCCTTCGCGCCACGCGGCAAGCCCCTTCATCCGACCCAGAACCGCCGGATTGCGGCCCGGCTGACGAATGCGGCGCCACGCCATGTCGGGATCGGTGATGTAGTTGCTGGTGTCGGCGAGCTTTTCCATTTCCGCATCGAGCCAGGCCCCGCGACCTGTCTTGATCAGCTTTTGCAGCATCTTCGGGAAGATCTTGGAAAGGTGCGTCACGTCGCCAATCGCATACTCGATCTGGCGATCGGTCAGCGGGCGGCGGCTCCAGTCGGTGAAGCGCGCACCCTTGTCGATCTGCAGGCCCAGCCAGGTGTCGACCAGATTGGCATAGCCGATCTGCTCGGACTGGCTGATCGCCATCATCGCGATTTGCGTGTCGAACATCGGTGCCGGCGTCTTGCCGGTCAGATTGACGATAATCTCGACATCCTGCCCGCCCGCATGGAAGACCTTGAGCACTTCGTCGTTATCGGTCAGCAGGTCGAGCAGAGGGGCGAGGTCGATCCCGTCTGCCAGCGGATCAATAGCGGCGGCCTCTTCCGTGTTGGCGATTTGCACCAGGCAGAGTTCCGGCCAATAGGTGTTCTCGCGCATGAATTCGGTATCGACGGCGACGAATTCGGATTTCGCCAAGCGCTCGCATAAATCTTCGAGCGCCTCTGTGGTCGTAATCAGGTCATGTATTTTCATGTCTATCTTTTCTATGTGTGGGGCGGAGTACCACCCTCGGGCTCAATGCCCATGCTTGTTGCCCATAGCCGTTGCAGCGCCGCGAAACTTGACAAAGCCCCACGCTTGCCCTGTTAGCGCGCCCATATAGAAGACGCGCTGAAGCAGGTCTGGCCACGTTTGCAATCGTGGCGCGCCTTTAGCGCCATACTCTCGAACAGGACAAGAGTTTAGGATGCACACCTACCGTTCTCATACTTGCGCACAGTTACGTGATACGCATGTCGGCGAAACCGTCCGTCTTTCGGGCTGGATTCACAGGAAGCGCGATCATGGCGGGGTGCTGTTTATCGATCTGCGCGATCATTACGGTATAACACAGATCGTGGCGGACGAGGATTCGCCTGCGCTCAGCGTGTTCGAGAAACTGCGCGTCGAATCGGTCGTGACCATCGATGGCGATGTGAAGGCTCGCACGCCGGAAACGGTGAATGCCGACCTGCCGACCGGCGCAATTGAAGTGTTCGCGCGCGAAATCACGATCCAGAGCGCGGCGGAAGAACTGCCTATGCCAGTGGCAGGCGAGCAGGATTATCCGGAAGAAATCCGCCTGAAATATCGCTTCCTCGATTTGCGGCGCGAGACCATGCATCGCAACATCATGCTGCGCAGCCAGGTGATCGCTTCGATCCGTCAGCGCATGGTAGATCAAGGCTTTACCGAGTTTCAGACGCCGATCCTGACCGCGTCTTCACCCGAAGGCGCGCGCGACTTCCTCGTGCCGAGCCGCATGCATCCCGGCAATTTCTACGCGCTGCCGCAGGCGCCGCAGATGTTCAAGCAGATGCTGATGGTGTCGGGCTTCGACAAGTATTTCCAGATCGCGCCATGTTTCCGCGACGAAGATCTACGCGCCGATCGCAGTCTAGAGTTCTACCAGCTCGATTTCGAGATGAGCTTCGTGACGCAGGAAGATGTGTTCCAGGCGCTGGAACCAGTGCTGGCCGGCGTGTTCGAGGAATTCGCAGACGGCAAGACCGTGACGAAGTCGGGCGACTTCCCGCGCATTCCTTATGCCGAGGCGATGCTGAAATACGGCACTGACAAGCCGGACTTGCGCAACCCGGTGATCGTCAGTGACGTGACCAGCCATTTCGAGAAATCGGGCTTTGGCCTGTTCGAAAAGATCGTTGGCGGCGGCGGTGTAGTGCGCGTGGTACCCGCGCCGAACACGAACGAGAAGAGCCGTAAGTTCTTCGACGATATGAACAATTGGGCGCGCAGTGAAGGCTTTGCTGGCCTTGGCTATGTCACTCGCAAGGGTGGGGAGTTCGGCGGACCCATCGCGAAGAACCACGGCCCTGAACGGATGGAAGAGCTCTATAACGAGCTCGGCCTAGGCCCGGATGACGGCCTGTTCTTTGCCGCTGGAAAGGAACAGGACGCAGCCAAGCTGGCAGGAGCCGCTCGAACGCAGGTTGGCGAACAGCTTGCCCTGATCGAGGAAGGTTGCTTCAAGTTCTGCTGGATCGTCGATTTCCCGATGTTCGAATACGACGAAGAGCTGAAGAAGATCGATTTCTCGCACAACCCGTTCTCTATGCCGCAAGGCGAGATGGAAGCGCTTGAGAACATGAACCCACTCGAGATCAAGGCGTGGCAGTACGATATCGTCTGTAACGGCTATGAGCTGAGCTCGGGCGCAATTCGGAACCACCGCCCAGACATTATGTACAAGGCTTTTGAAATCGCCGGTTACGACAAGGAAACAGTCGACCGCGAATTCTCCGGCATGATTGAAGCGTTCAAGCTCGGTGCGCCACCGCATGGCGGATCTGCTCCAGGTATCGATCGGATCGTCATGCTGCTGGCCGGTGAAGAAGCAATTCGCGAAGTCATCGCATTCCCGATGAACCAAAAGGGTGAAGATTTGATGATGAGCGCACCAAGCAAGGCGGAGTCCAAGCAGTTGCGCGAACTCTCACTGCGCGTGGTCGAGCCGCCCAAGACCGATGCAAAACCGGGCGAAAGCGACGGCTGATCGAATTTCCTGCGGCGACAAAAAAGGGCGCAAGGTATATAACCTCGCGCCCTTTTTCGGTTAATTCTGTGAATTGGTTATGCGTATTGCTTCTCGATCATATCGCCAAAGCGTTCGCCGATACGCACATCCTGGTACGCGGTTTCGATCATCGGTCTTACGCGTGAATCCACGCTTTCATCCTTCAACGCGTTTTCGAACTGTTCTGCGAGAAAATCCTCGCCTTCTTCCACACGTTCTGCTGCTGCTTCGTCGCCGCTCTCAAAAGCGTCGGTAATATTCAGCCACGTCTGATGGATGGTGCCTTTCACGCTCGTACTTGTGATCGGCTCTTCGCCAAATTCTTGCAGGCCGCTGTTCAGCGTTGCCAATGTTTGCGCGCGTTTCTCGCGGCGCTGATCCAGTGCTCGGGTGAGTGCGGGGCTTGTCGCCTTTTCGGCGGCCTTCCGATAACCTTCGACCGAGTCATAGGTGAGTTGGGTAAGCGATTTCAGTGTGTCGATATTAGTCATGGTTCTCCTTGTTTGTGTCGATGTGACAATGACTTAACGGGCGATCGGGCATTTGTTTCCGGCCCTTACGATCAGTTGCACGAGAGCTGCGTTGAGCCGTTATCGTCCCATCGCTGCACTCCCTCACTTAAGAGGTGGTTCATCCACAGCTTCTCAGTTAGTCGTCGCAAGACTTTATTGGGGGGCAATCCGATGAGCTATTCAAAGACACTCGCTTTGAGCGGTGCAGTCGTTGCGGCGATGAGCATGTCGACTGCTGCAGACGCAGAGGTTCTACCAGTTGCTGGTATCTATGGATCGGGCACCGACCTTCCGCCTGATATCGAAGTGATCGCTCCCGAGAGCTTCGGCGGTGATCTGGGGCCCGATGTCTCGATCGACCTGAGTGATGCTCTGGGCGGCGTAACGCTCGAGGGTGAAACCTACTTTCGCATTGTCCCCGCAGTGACATCGGGCGGGGACCGGATTGTGATCGTGAATACGTCTGATGATCCGTCAGCGGGTTTGGAAGCGGCACGGGCAATACAGGACGATCCAAATGCGCCCGATGCGATCTTGCGCGGATCGGTGCGCAGCGAAGTGATAGAGCAGCGTTCTTACCCGAAAGAGGTGAGCAAGTGCTATGCGCGCGACGACAAGGACAAGTGTATCGATCGCCGCAAGATCAAGGTGCCGTGCCGCGAGCTAAGCGTTAGAGTCGATCCCCGGATTCTGCTGGTCGCGTCCGATGGTCGCCAGCTCTATTCGAAGAACAACACGTTGACCTCTGCCAAGCGGTTCTGCCGCGACGAGAATTCCGTTCCTTCGGCTAATGATATGATGGACGGTCTGGTGAGCCAGATGGTTCGCGGCGTCCGGCTCGACCTAGCGCCACAATATCGCGCACAGGAGTTTCGCATATTGGAAAGCCGCAAGGGTCTGGTGAAGTCCGATCGTAAGCCGTTCAGGGATGCAGTTCGCCTGACCAAGAACGATGCATTGGGCGCTTGCTATGCGTTCGAAGCGCTCGAAGCGAACAATCCCACTCATGTCTCGGTGCTGTTCAATATCGGCCTGTGCAAGGAAGGGCAGGGCGAGCTTGAGGCAGCTCGCAACTACTACAACCGGGCTCTCGCAGCCGATCCCAGCAAAACGGAGCCGACGCTGGCTCTTCGCCGCCTCAACAGCCGCGAACGTGGTGAGCGGCAGATGGCAGAGCGGTTTGGAGAGGTCGCACTCTAGGATGCATCAGGTGAGCGTGCGTTTGTAACTCGCGCCCGTTCGGCTACGAATACAGGCGTATGAAGCTCACGCGCCGCTCCGCCATTTTTGGCAGCCTGTCCGCAGGCCTCGCCATATCATTCCCGCTGGCCGGCTGTGCTCAGGCTACGCCAAAATCTGGCGCAACGCGGGTGACGGTGCTGGGCGCAATCCATTCAAGGCACAGGAATAGTGAGAAATACTCGCTAGATGTGCTGCGCGAGGTGGTGCGCTGGGCCGAACCTGACGTCATTCTGACAGAAATCCCACCGGACCGGATTGCGGAGGCCAAGCGCAGCTTTGCCGAGACCGGTGAAGTGACCGAGCCGCGCACCCGAGTGTTCCCGGAATACACCGATGTCGTTTTCCCGCTTAGCCGTGAAATGGACTTCGATATCGTCGCCACGGCAGGTTGGACGCGCGAGATTGCGGACGATCGCTCTGCGGCACTTGAGACGATCGAGAATGACCCGGCGCGGGCAGAGCAATGGGCCGAGCATCTCGCGGCACGGCAGCAATATTCGGTCGAACTGGCCGGGCGCGGCGACGATCCGCAATTTATCCACACGGACGAATATGACGCGATCGTGGAGCGCGCTCAGACGCCATATCAGCGTTATTTCGATGCGGATCTGGGGCCGGGCGGGTGGACGCAGATCAACGCCGCGCACACCGATTTGATCAATGCTGCGCTCGATATGGTCACGGGACAGGGCCTAAACGCCCTTGTAACTTTCGGCAGTTGGCACAAATATATGATCAAGCGCTCGTTGGAGCAGCGCGAGGATATCGAAATGCTCGATGCCCGCGCTCTGTTCGGCTGACGTGAAAACCACCGTTTGGGAGGGGTGTGTCATCCCCCCTTGCACTCATCCGCCCCGTTCATTAGGGCGAGTTTCAACTGATCAAAACCCAAAATACGAGGGAATAATATGAGCGATACTGCCGACCGCGTGCAGAAAATTGTCGTCGAGCATCTCGGCGTTGAAGCCGACAAGGTTTCGCAAGACGCAAGCTTCATCGATGATCTGGGCGCTGACAGCCTCGACATCGTCGAGTTGGTGATGGCTTTTGAAGAGGAATTCGGTGTCGAAATCCCTGACGATGCAGCCGAAAAGATCACCACGGTTGGTGATGCGACAAAATATATTGAAAGCAACAAGGGCTAATTGAGCCGGGTCGGAGTGCAGGCTTTCGCCGACATCTGACCCATTGGCTTGCGGCTAATCGACAGGCCCGCGCCCTTGGTGGGCGTGGGCCTGTGGTGTTTTTGAAAGGGATGCAATGCGTCGTGTTGTTGTAACCGGGCTGGGTCTCGTCACGCCATTGGGCGGCGATGTGGAGATCACTTGGCGCAATCTGATTGCCGGAGAAAGCGGCGCTGGACCGATCACGAGCTTCGACGCGTCGGATCAGAAGTGTCAGATCGCTTGTGAAGTGAAGGATAAGGAGCACGAGTGGGGTTTCGATCCGGACAAGCGCGTCGACGGCAAGATCCAGCGGCAAGTCGATCCCTTTATAGTGTATGGCATCGACGCTGCCGGGCAGGCGATCGAAGATGCGGGCCTCGAGGATATGGACGATGCGCTGAAACTGCGCACCGGTTGCTCGATAGGCGCCGGAATTGGCGGTCTGCCAGGTATCGAGAAGGAAAGCGTCAACCTGCATGAGCGTGGCCCGGGCCGCGTTTCCCCGCACTTCGTGCATGGCCGCTTGATCAACCTCGTCACCGGGCAGGTGCAGATCAAATATGGCTATATGGGCCCCAACCACGCTGTCGTGACGGCCTGTTCCACCGGTGCGCACTCGATTGGCGATGCTGCGCGCATGATTGCCGCCGACGATGCTGACATCATGCTAGCTGGCGGTGCGGAAAGCACCGTAAACCCGCTGGGTATTGCCGGTTTCGCTCAGGCGCGTGCGCTCAACACCAGCTACAATGACCGCCCGACCGAGGCGAGCCGGCCGTACGACAAGGACCGCGAAGGCTTTGTGATGGGCGAGGGCGCCGGTGTGGTCGTGCTTGAGGAGTATGAGCACGCAAAGGCCCGCGGAGCCAAGATATACGCCGAAGTGACCGGCTATGGCCTCTCAGGCGACGCCTATCACGTCACAGCGCCGCATCCGGAGGGCAAGGGCGCCGAACTCGCAATGCGTATGGCTTTGCGCAAAGCGGGCCTCTCAGCCGGCGATATCGACTATGTGAACGCGCATGGCACCTCCACAATGGCCGACACGATCGAACTGGCTGCGGTGAAGCGAGTGCTGGGCGATGACCTAAGCGGTGCTTCGATGAGCTCGACCAAATCCGCCATTGGCCACCTGCTGGGCGGTGCTGGAGCGGTTGAGGCGGTGTTCTGCATCCTCGCCATGCGCGATGGCATCGTGCCGCCAACACTCAACCTGCACAATCCGGATGAGGGCACCGAAGGTATCGATCTGGTGCCTCTGGAAGCGAAAAAGCGCGAAGTGCGCGCCGTGCTCAACAACAGCTTCGGCTTTGGTGGCACCAATGCGTCGCTGATCATGCAGAAGGTGGATTGACGTCATGCGGCGGCTCGGCCTGATCGCCGGTGTCGTCTTTGCGGCGTTGCTCGCTGCGGGCGTCTTTTTCGGTAGCCAGTTCCTTGGCTCAGCTACGATTAAAGACGAGAGCAATTTTGTGATTCCAGCGGGTGCTTCATTGAGTGCCGTCGCAGAGAAACTGGAGTCCGAGGGTCACATCACATCGGCCGATGGGTTCTTGATGCGAGCCCGCCTGCTAGGCTCTGGCGATCCGATCCAGGCGGGCGAATTCAAGCTGACACCCGGGATGACGCAAGGCCAGATTTTGACGGCCTTCCAAGAGGGTGACGTCATCCGCCGGTTTGTGACTATTCCGGAAGGCATGCCGTCAATTCTCGTTCGTGAGAAATTGATGGCAGAAGAAATGCTTACAGGCGATATCGAAGTCCCCGTCGAGGGTTCAATTCTACCAGACACCTATGCCTTTGAACGCGGAGAATCGCGCGAAAAAGTGGTTGAACGCATGCAATCCGCCATGGATCGCTATTTGGCAGAGGCTTGGGCGGAACGTGGGTCAAATATCGCTGTAGAAACAATGCGTGAGGCGTTAATCTTGGCAGCAATTGTAGAAAAAGAGACCGGGAAGGCCTCTGAGCGCAAAAAGATCGCCGGATTGTACTCCAACCGGGTCAAGACAGGCATGCTTTTGCAAGCTGACCCAACCATCATTTATCCGATTACCAAGGGTAAGCCGCTTGGTCGCCGGATCCGTCAATCGGAGATCGCCGCGGTCAATGGTTACAACACATACACGCGCATAGGATTGCCGGAAGGTCCGATCACAAATCCGGGCCGCGAGAGTATCGCTGCGGTGCTCAATCCGGCTGAGACGAGCGCGCTGTTCATGGTCGCGGACGGTACAGGCGGGCACATGTTTGCGGACTCCCTGGCCGAGCATAACGCCAATGTTGAGAAGTGGTACGCGATTCGCCGTGAACGCGGTGAGATGTGATTGGCCCGAAAGTAATGGACATGAACGCCCCTCGCATCACCGCGCGATGGTCCTCGGCGGACCCTGCGCAAGAACGCCGTGAACGCGGTGAGATGTAGACCGGGGCGTGGCTCGTCCCTTTATCGTCACAGCTGCATTGCCGCCTGAGATTGCTTCTTGGGCTGAGGGACTGCGCCGCGCGCATTATCCGGCCCATCGCAATCATTTGCATGCACATGTGACGATGTTCCACTCATTCGCGCCGTCGCTGCTGGAGGAACTCAAGGACTATCTCCCTAAAATTGCTGCCGAATATTCGCCAATTCCGGGGCGCGTGAGCGGAGTGATGGATTTGGGTAAAGGGACTGCGATCGCCCTCGAAAGCCCGGAATTGCTCGGTTTACGAGCGGAAATTGCCGATCACTTCCACGGCAGCCTGACAGAGCAAGACCTGTATGAGCCACGTCCACATATCACGATCCAGAACAAGGTGACCAAGGAAGAGGCGAGGGCGCTGCAAGCCGCGTTGAAGCCGGAACTCGAGCAGAGGGACTTCACGTTTCCCGCGCTCGAACTGCACCTTTACGAGGGTGGTCCATGGACATTTGTGAAGCGCGCAGCCTTCCGGCGATCCACCCGCCGCTAGTGTTGTAGCGAGTGCTACATTGAACAGTTTCACGCAAGGTGTTGACCCGCGCTCTGCCCGCGACTAAACGCGCCGCCTGCCATCGGGAGAAACCGGCCCGAACACTGGCGAAGACACTGGTATGGCGGAGTAGCTCAGGTGGTTAGAGCAGCGGAATCATAATCCGCGTGTCGGGGGTTCAAGTCCCTCCTCCGCTACCAGTCTTTCATGTGACTGAGCGCAATTGCCTCCCAATTAGACTGCGCTTCCGATTCCATTAACCCTCTGACTTACGTTGTTTTTTGGCCTTGTGCGGCTTGTGCGCCTTGCCCGGTTTCGCACCTGCGCCTTTGCCGCGGCCGCGATCATCGCCCTTATCCTTGCCTTTGCGGAACGGTTTGGCCTTGATCCGCGGCTTAGCTGAGCGGTCACCGGCGTCGCTGCGGCCCCTTCGATTACCACGCGCTGCGTCACGCGGTCCGCCATCGGATTTCTCGATCGTGATGTTTTCCTTGTCGCTCTCGCTGCCTGCCGTGCGTTCGCTCGCTGCAAAGAACTTGTCGGCAATGGCGCGCGGGATCTGGAAGTAAGTCTCGCTCTGACCAATCCGGATTGCTCCGATCTCGTTGCGCGTGATGTGCCCACGACGACAGATCAGCGGTAAAATCCAGCGCGGATCGGCGTTTTGACGCCGGCCGATGCTCATTTTGAACCAGACAATATCCTCGAATCCAGCCCGATGGCGTTCTTTCTGAGCCGCGCGCTGCGCTTCCGGCGTGTTGGCGACCAATTCCTCCGGTTCGGGTAGGTTGGCGCGATGCGCCTGTACCAGCATGGCAGCAATCTCCTGTGGAGTGCGTTCGGCCAGAAGACGCTCAGCAAGCTCGCTATCCCCCTCGCCAACCTCCACAGGCTTCAGAAGCGCTTCCAGAAGGCGCTCACGATCTTTCGCCTTGATGGCGTCCCTATCAGGAGCGTCCGTCCATTTCGCCTCGATACGTGCGCGGCGCAGCATCGATTCCACCCGTTTGCGCCGGGCGAAGGGTACGATCAGCACAGCGGTGCCCTTTTTGCCCGCGCGACCGGTTCGTCCAGAGCGGTGTTGCAGCGCCTCTGCGTCGCGCGGAATTTCGACATGTACGACCAGGCTCAGAGTTGGCAGATCGATCCCGCGCGCGGCGACATCGGTCGCAACGCAAACCCGTGCACGTCGATCACGCAGCGCCTGAAGTGCTTGATTTCGTTCCGATTGTGAGTGCTCTCCGGACAAGGCGACAACCGCGAAGCCGCGCTCTTGCAGGGTCGCGTGCAAGTGCCGAACATTGTCGCGGGTGGCGCAGAACAGGATGGCAGTCTCTGCCTCGTGAAAGCGCAAAAGGTTCACAACTGCGTTCTCAATCTCGGTCGGCGAAACAGTCACCGCCTGATAGTCGATATCGCCGTGTCCGCGGCCATCGGCGGTGGTTTTGATGCGCAGCGAGTTGAGTTGGTAGCGGCGGGCGAGCGCTTCAATCGGACGCGGCATGGTCGCCGAGAACAGCAGCGTTCGCCGAGTTTCCGGCGTCGCGTCGAGGATCGCCTCAAGCTCTTCGCGAAATCCCATATCCAGCATTTCGTCGGCCTCATCGAGCACAACAGCGGCTAGCGCCGATAGATCGAGCGCGCCGCGTTCCAAATGATCGCGCAAGCGTCCGGGCGTGCCAACTACGATTGTTGGCCCTGATTTCAATGTTTTACGTTCTTTCGACGGGTTCATCCCGCCAACGCAGGTCGCGATGCGCGCGCCAGCTTTGCCGTAGAGCCAGGCAAGCTCGCGGCTCACCTGCAGCGCGAGTTCACGTGTGGGCGCAATTACCAGAGCGAGCGGCGAGGGGGCGATGCGCAATGCGCCGCTCTCGTCCAGCAATTCGCCCGCAATCGCGAGTCCGAATGCGACCGTCTTGCCCGATCCGGTCTGTGCTGAAACGACCAGGTCTCGGCCCAGCGCATCGGGTTCGAGTACGGCGGATTGCACTGGTGTAGGCGCGTCGTAATCACGCGCTGCCAAAGCCTCTTGCAGGCTCGATGGAAGGTTGGAAAAACTCATATCACGCTTTCAATTGGGAGGTGCGCGCCGGAGCGCGCCGCGCGGCTGTGACAAGCCGATTAAAACTCGTTTTACGGGTGTCGGACGTCAGCGGTCCGCAATGCATTGAGCACGCCCTTACAGCGCGGATATCGGTTTGGCTTGCTAAAAGTTGCCGACCGAGTGCTGCAGCGGCTTTTACGATCCCGGTGTGACCTAGATTTCCCGCAGGCATGACTGGGCGGCATAATCCCGCTATTAAGCCGCATCATGAGCGATAAACCCAAAAATCAAGAACTTGCCGAAGACCGCACCGATCTCGCGGAGGACCGCACCGATTGGGCGGAAGACCGCACTATCATGGCCAATGAGCGTACTTTTGCCGGGTGGATGCGCACTGGTCTTGCGGCGGTCGGCATCGGGCTGGGGTTTAACGCGCTCTTTGGGAAGCTCGAACCAGCCTGGCTCCCGCGCGCGATTGCGACCGTTTTCATCCTGATTGGCTTATTCATTTTCTGGGCCGCCCAGCACAAGGGATGTGCAGTTCAAAAGCGATTGGAGGCGCACAAGGCGGAACCGATCAAACAGGTCAATATGCAGGTAATCGCGGGCAGCATGGCACTGGGAAGCGCGGCTTTGGCTGTTGGTATCTGGATCATGGATATGCCCGGCGGGTAGTCTAGCGACGCCGGTTTAGTGCTGTGCTGGCGGTTCCCGATGCGGTTACGGGCATGAACAGCCCCTCGGCGGTTGGCGTGACTTTGCCATGGGCAAGCTCGGTTATGTCGAAGGAGAGGTGAAAATCACCCGCCTCGACAGATCGTATCCCGGCGCGCGCCTTTTCAATTACTGATTTGTAATCATTACTGAAATCCTCAACCAGTGCGCTCTCGATCTCGCGCTTCACGTCCTCGCTGGCCATGACCCTCACGAGAAAATCGCCAACCGACGTATCCATGTCGCCATAAACTTGCAGATTCTCGATCCGCACCTCTTGGCTGTTTGGCTTGGTGACGGGCATTCCGGTGAGCCAGATCGTCCCTTTAGAGCGGCCCCAGATCCGGTCCGTGATATTACCCACTGGCTCGACATGAGCCTCGATCCCGACAGCCAGCCGCCCACCTTCGGCGGCGTAAAGAGTGACGTCGTCGAATTCGACTTCCAGCCTGCCAAGTTCTTGTTTTGAAATGCCTCTCTCCGCCAGGCGATTCAGCGCGCGCAGGATAACTGGCTCGACTTGTTCATAGTCGGCGAGCACCGGAACCATCACCTCAAACCCGGCTGAACGCGCGACGCCAACATTGGCCTGCAGGGGCTTGGCATTGGGCTCTGGCGGACGATGGCCGACAAACACTCCCAGTTTTGCGCGCAACATCACGTCGGTCGCGAGGCGCCGTCCAGAGACACGGATATTGCCCGTGCCGATTCCGGCGGGTGTGATCCGCATCCAGACCGGCGGGTTGCTATCGTTCAGCGAAAGCGTGGTGAAACCCTGCGCCCAGAGCGGCGCCACTTGCGATTGCAGATTGAGGGACGATAGCTCTCGCTCAAGCGTCTTTTCGGCTCGGGCGAGGATCGGCGCGAGTTCGGCATTGGCGCGCCTCGTGAAGCGAATACGTTGCCCCAATACGTCGATTCCAGGCTCTTTAGACCATTGATAAGAAATGCGAATATCGGGTTTTAGCCCCCAATCGCGGTCAATCGCAATTCTGGCGTTCAGGTTGATTCTAGCTGATGCTGTGGCCGTCTCTCGCTTGATAATCCCGCCAACATCGCGAGCCTGGATTTCGGCAGAAACCGGGAAACTAACCCGAAGGTCACTGCCGCGACCCGAAAGCGTGATCGCACCGCGTTTGATCTCGCCCACCAATTGGCAGCTGACCTTGGGAGTGCGCCCGATATCGCGCCCCAGAATGGTAATATTCTCACGAGGAATGCATTCCTCAATCTGCTCGTTAATCCGGTAGAGCGAGCGCGGAATGTCGCGCTCTAACGAACGCTTCATCGCCGATAACGGCACACCGATTTCCGTCACCAGCACGGATTCCTCGACCGGATATTGCGCCGATTTTTCCATTCGAGGAGGGGCGGGAGCCTCTACAATGCGGATATGGAACCACACGAAATAAGCGGCGAGCACGGCTAGCACAAAGAGGAGCGCCAGTGCCGAAAATAGCAGTTTTCGCGCTGCGATTACGCTCGCGACCCGGCCAGCTATCGATGGTGATTGCCCTGTTTCCATCCGGACCCGTTCTAGGCCGCTGGCGCACGCAAAACCACCCACTGGTTAGTCAGCCGGCGCATTGAAGCCGAAACGGCAGAAAACTGCGGGTTTCCTAAATATCAGGTTAAATTCCGGCTTCGAGCGCTGAACAGCGGATTAACCGTCCCTGACAAATGTCAAAAAGCCCCTCTGAGCCGCACAATTCTGGGGTTTTTCGAGGTTTTCCAAACTGTTCGTTAACCATTCCTGGGTATTCCGCCTAGGTATGAATACACAGAATCTCATTAGGCCCGCGTTGGCTAACTCGCTCGGCTCGGCTCTTGCCGTGAGCTTGTTCGCAGTCGTCGCGGTCACTCCCGCAAAGGCGGCTGGCGTCGATGCCGGCACGCTGATCGAGAACACTGCAACGGCCACTTACGTGGATGGCACTGGACCGCAGACGGTGGATTCCAACACCGTCAGCGTTCGTGTTGACGAGCTGCTCGATGTGACCGTCACCTCGCTTGATGCTGGGCCAATCGGAACAGCGACCGGCGATGAGGTTCTCACCTTCGAGATCACCAACCAAGGTAATGGCCCTGAAGCGTTCGAGTTGACGGCAGAGCCAGCGGTTGCAGGCAACGACTTCGATACGACGGTCGATGGGATTGCGGTCGATACCAACGGTAACGGCACTTACGACCCGGGCGTCGATCAGATTTTGACAGCGCCTGAGACTACCGCGGTGCTTGACGCTGATGAGACGCTCACGGTCTTCGTGCTGGTTACGGTGCCTGCGAGCGCGACGGACACTCAGGAAAGTGACGTTGAACTCACCGTAGAAGCGGTGACGGGTACTGGCGCACCGGGCACGAGCTTCGCCGGGCAGGGTGTGAGTGGCGGCGATGCGATTGTTGGCACCACGGGCGCCGATGCGACCGCAACCGGTTCGTTGCTCGTCGGCATCACCACGGTTGATTTGGTTAAGTCAGTTACGATTGTTGACCCATTTGGTGGCACGAGTGCTGTACCAGGCTCGGTCGTCACATTCACGATCTCTGCCGAAGTAGTGGGCAGTGGCTCGGTAGACAATCTGATCGTCACCGACGCCTTCCCCGCCGACACGACCTACGTCGCTGGAACGCTCACGTTGGCTGGCGGCGCGCTCACTGATGCCAGTGGCGATGATGCGGGCGAAGCCACAGCAACGGGAATTTCCGTCGATCTCGGCACGGTCGCTGGCGGCACCACACAAGCAATCACATTCGATGTCACCATCGACTGATAATCACAACAAGGGTCTGAAGATATGAAACTTCTTGGAAAAATTTGTGCAGCTCTGATGGTCATTGCCATCCCTGCTGCTCCTGCATTTGCGCAAGACAATGCAATCGAACTTTCAGGCGACGTCATGGCTGTGAAGAGCAGCACCGACGCCGCTGGCAACGAAACAACCGAATTGGTCGAGCCGACTGTGATCGTCCCAGGCGACCGCCTGATCTTCGGCACCGACTACACGAATTCGAGCGATGAGACGGTGACAAATTTCGTCGTCACTAATCCGCTGCCGAGCGCTGTTGCGCTCGCCGTAGACGCCGATCCCGCGCTGATTGTGTCGGTTGACGGTGGACAGAATTGGGGCGTGCTCAGCGCGCTCACCGTGAGCAGCGAAGACGGCGCGAGCCGCTCGGCGCAGCACGCAGACGTAACACATGTTCGTTGGACACTCGCCTCGGTCGCACCGGGCGAAAGTGGCCGGCTCGAATATCCAGCAATCATTCGCTGAGAGGCGAAGGGTAACCGCCAAGCCTTGCGGGCGGGACTTTAAGTCGTGGGGCACACGCAGAGGACTATTATAATGAGACCTTCAACCCAATGGTTGGGCACTGTGAGCGCTGCGGCGCTCATTGTCATGTCCAGCACGCCAGCGATGGCTGTGGGGACGAATGCTGGTGATTCCATCACCAACAACGTTTCCGTTGCCTATCAAGTTGGCGGAGTCGATCAAACTGAAGAAACAGCATCGGATACGTTCACCGTTGACCGTAGGGTCGATGTGGTCGTTGACTTCACTGGTACCGGCAACACTTCGGTATCTCCCGGTGAAGACAATGTCGTACTGGCGTTCGAAGTCACCAACCTTTCGAACGACACGATCGATCTCGACCTTTCGACGGCGCTGAATGCGGGTACCGCCGGAAATATCGCCAACTTCGAGATCTATATTGATGCCGATAATGACGGTGTGCTGGACGCAGCCGAGCTTGCTGCCGGCGCGGTCACCTTCCTTGATGAAGTTATCGAGGATGAGACCGTCGCAGTTCTCGTCGTTGCCGATATTGGCCTTGGTGCAGCGGATGGCGACACATTCGATGTGGTGCTGACTGCCGACGCACACGCGGCCTCCGGTACGGCTGGTTCGCTCGGTGCTGAACTTACGTCGACCACTGGCGTCAATACCAGCGGTGTGGACACTGTCCTTGCCGATGGTGCCGGTACCACCGATAGCGCCAATGCTGGTGACTTCTCGGATATTGGAACGTACGAAGTGGCCGCTGCCGCTGTCACCGTCGCTAAGTCCAGCGCTGTCATCAGCGATCCGGTCAACGGCACGACCAACCCGAAAGCCATTCCAGGTGCAGTTATCGAATACTGCATCACCGTGGCCAACGGTTCGGGCGCAGCAACCGCAACCAGCGTCAACGTGAACGACTTGCTGCCAGGAGACGTCACCTATGACGCGACCTTCGGCATCTTCGTTGATGGCGATGCGGCTTGCGCGAGCGGTACGCGCGGCGACAACATCGCCGTACCAACGGCTTCGTTCAGCTCGGGCACCGGCCCAAGCGGTGAAGACGAAGTCGCCGGTTCGCTTAGCGATATCGCCGCTGGCGTAACCCGCTCGCTCTACTTCCGCGTCGAAATCGACTGATCGACGGGAAATAGAACTTTGCGTGTAGCTCTCTCTCCGAGACGCTGGGCAGTAGCACTCATTTTGGTGCTGCTGCCCTTCGTCGTGCTCGGAGAGGGAGCACGCGCGCAGTCTGCCCCGACCACTACGATTACCAATATCGCAGAGGCTACCTGGCAGTTCGATGGCAATTCGGCGAGCACCAGCTCGAACGAGGTGACCATCGAAGTTTCCGAAATCCCGCCTGAAATCCGGGCTTTCCGGCCTTCGCCGGCGGGTAATGTGCAGCTTTCGTTCCAAGCACCGCTTTGCCGTGTGCCGGGCCAAAGCTCGCAAGCAATTGGCCCAACCAATCAGTCAAACTTGCAAGTGAGCGGTGTGGAGCCGACCACTGTGCTGCGTCCGGGCCAAAACCTGCTGTTTGAAGTAACTGCAGCGGGTGCAAACATCGATTCTGGTGCGATTGATGCGCTGGAAGTCGTGATAACCACCAGTTCTGGCGACAGAGAGACCGAAACAATCTTCGAAACGGGCCCCGATACCGGCGTTTTCGTGGGTCAGATCCCGACTGTGCGTGCGCCACCAGCGCCAGTGCAGTTCGATTGCCGCCTCAGCATTGCTGATGGTGAGATGATCGAGATCGCTGCAAGCCTTGTCGGGCAGAGCGACATTATTGTTCAGACCGATGTCGAGGTTCTGGCTGATCCATTCGGGGTGGTGTTTGACAGCGAAACAGGCGAGCCAGTTGATGGCGCGGTTGTAACGTTGGTCGATGATGCGACAGGTCTGCCAGCCACCGTATTTGCTGAGGATGGGGTAACCTCTTGGCCTTCAACGGTAATATCTGGCCAACCAATCACTGACGGCGCTGGAAATGTCGTTCCAATGGCACCGGGTGAGTTCTGGTTCCCGCTAACATCCCTCGGCCGTTACCGGCTCGTGATTGAGCCACCAGATCCTTATACGGCACCATCCGTGGTCTCGCCGGACCAGTTAGCTAACCTAATTCGGCCTGACGGACGACCTTTTGTTATCCAAAATGGTTCGTTTGGCGGTTCGTTTGAACTGGTTGATCCTACTCCGGTTCAAATCGACATCCCGCTCGATCGGCCAAGTCTGGAGATAGGACTAACCAAAACGGCTTCTCGCCAGCGTGTGCAGCCGGGCGACGTGGTGTTCTACACCGTTACGGCCAGCAATGCTGATCCTTCGCGCGTAAAGCGCGAGGTTGTGCTGACAGACACGCCTTCACGCTGGCTCAGGCTGCGCCCGGACAGCATACGTATCGACGGTGCCGAAGACCCCGATGCTGTCACAATTGCGCCTGACGGCAGCGTGCTATCGATTGCGCTCGGCGATCTCGCTGGCGGTGCTTCGCGGCGGGTAACTTATGCCATGGTGGTGCGCGCTGACGCGCCTCCAGGCCGCGCGCTAAACCGCGCAGAGACAATCGACTCGCTCGGGCGCACGGCGAGAGCTGAAGCGCCAGTCGATATCGAGCGCGACGGCATCGCCGATCGCATGACGATTATTGGCCGGATCACCGCTGGACCGTGCTCACTGCGCGAGCCACGCCGCGGCATCCCGGGCGTGCGGGTGATGCTGGAGGATGGTAGCTTCGCCATTACCGACGCTGACGGGCGCTATCACTTTGAGGGAGTCGTGCCCGGTACTCATGTGGTGCAGGCATCTCGTATGACGCTTCCCGAGGGCGCAAAGTTCGTCGATTGCCATCGCTCCAGCCGCAATGCTGGCAGCGCGAATTCACGCTTCGTGATCGGCCAGGGCGGCAGCCTGATGGTTGTAGATTTCCACGCAGTTGTGCCCGAAGGCGCGCTGCCGGAAGTCGCTCCGCTGGCCGAAACCACACCCGACGGCTCGATCGCTCGCAAGATCGATACGCTTGCTGAGGCAGGGCGTGCACAGGGGCGCGCAAATGTGCCTCAGCCGCTCCCGGGCGCTCCTCAGCCGCTCCCAGGCGCTCCTCAGCCTCTGACTCGAGCTGCTACAGCGTCCACTATCGCGCAGTCTGTAGAAGGTGAGGCCGAGGCCGATGCGCCTGCGTTGTCGCCAGCGACCGACTGGATCGCGCTGGGTGACGGCCCTGATGGATGGCTGACGCCCGAGGTCGGACACAATCCGCGTGCCCCGGCCATTCGCGTGGCTATTCGTCACCGCAAAGGGCAGAAGATTACCTTGCGCGTCGATGGTGAACCGGTTGCGGCGCTAGCCTTCGATGGCACGAAGAAGCCGCAACGCGGCAAGTTCGCAGTGTCCACCTGGCGCGGAATACCGCTGACGGGGGAGCGTACCGTTCTGGAAGCAGACATCATCAACTCGTTTGGCGAGGTCAACGAGACGATCACGCGCGAAGTCTTCTTCACCACCACGCCCGCGAAGGTCGAGCTTGTCACCGATCAGTCGAACCTGATCGCCGATGGCCGCACGCGGCCAGTGGTTGCCGTGCGTGTGCTAGACCGTAACAACCGCCCACTGCGCGAAGGGGTATCGGGTGATTTCATGCTCAACGCGCCGTATGAGAGCGCCGAGCAAATCGACCGACAGCAGCTCAACCAGCTGACCGGCCTCGCGCCAAGCTCAGCGCGCTGGGTTGTCGAAGGCAGCGACGGCATCGCGCGTATCGAACTCGCGCCGACTATGGTGTCTGGCTCGCTGCGGCTCGATTTCCGGTTCGACGATGGCGACATCGTCCGCAATCAGGAGCTTGAGGCCTGGATTGAACCAGGCGATATCGAATGGACCATCATCGGCCTCGCAGAAGGCACAGTGGGTGCGAAGAGCGTCGCCGACAATATGGAGCGCGCAGGCCGCTTCGACAGCGATCTTGGCGACGATGCCCGCGTCGCACTCTATGCCAAGGGCAGGGTGCTCGGCCGCTATCTGCTGACGCTGGCCTATGACAGCGCCAAGCAGCGCGAGGACCAGCGTGTGCTCGGCACAATCGATCCGCAGGCTTACTACACCGTGTTCGCCGATGGCTCGAGCCGACGCTTTGACGCCGCCAGCCGCGAGAAGCTCTATGTCCGGATCGAGAGTTCGACATTCTACGCGCTCTATGGCGACTTCGAGACCGGCTTCGACCAGACGCAGCTGGCACGTTACAACCGCACCGCAACGGGTGTGAAGGGCGAGGCACGCTTGGGGCAGGTGAAGGCGCAGGGCTTTGCCGCCGTGATATCAACCCGTCTGCGCCGTGACGAGATCCAGGGGCAGGGGATTAGCGGCCCTTATCGCCTCTCGAACCGCGCAATCCTGGCAAACAGCGAACGCGTCTCACTTGAAGTACGTGATAGGTTTCGCTCTGAACTTATTGTTTCAAAGAGAGAATTAGTTAGATTTATCGATTATGACGTCGATCTTCTCTCGGGCACTATCACCTTCGCTGAGCCTGTTCTCAGTCGTGACTTCAACCTCAACCCTCAGTTCATCGTGATTGAATATGAGGTCGATGGTTTCGGGAACGGCGAATTCAACGCCGGCCTGCGGGTCGACTGGACCAGCAAGGACGGTAACATCCGGATCGGCGCGAGCGGGATTACCGACAAGGGCGATGGCGCGCGTACCAATCTCGGTGCGGTTGATGTTCGCGCTCGTCTTGGCGAGAATACGGAGATCCGCGCTGAGCTGGGCCTCAGCCGCTCCGAAGGCGAGACTGCCAACGGTTGGCTCGTTGAGGCGCAGCACCAGACCGGCAAGCTCGACGTGCTCGCCTACGCTCGTTCGCTGGACAGCGAGTATGGGGTGGGACAACAAAACGGCTCCGAGCAGGGGCGCCGCAAGTTCGGCGTCGATGCTCGCGTCCTTCTGACCGAAGAGCTCAATCTGGTCGGTAGCGTTTGGCAGGATAACAGCCTGACCGACGACAGTCGCCGCCGCGCGGCGCAGCTTCAGTTGGGATACACCACGCAGAACACCGACTTCAATCTGGGCATCGCGCACTTCAACGATCGACTGACAGATGGCACGCGCAATAAGTCGACCGTGCTTGAAGGCGGTGTGACGCAGCGACTGCTCGACAACCGACTTGAGTTAAGTGCAAGTAGCAGCATTGCGCTCGATGATACTGAAAGTATTGATCTTCCTGCTCGACATCGCTTCGGCGCTCGCTATTCCATCACTGATGATGTCCGTCTGGTAGGCCTCTATGAGATTGCCGATGGTGACAACATTGACGCGCGGACTGTGCGTGGCGGTATTGAAGTGACGCCATGGCAGGGCGGCAAGGTCGTCACCACCCTCGGCCAGCAGGACATTGGCGAGTTCGGCAATCGTAGTTTCGCGGCCTTTGGTTTGTCGCAGTCGCTACAGGTTAGTCCTGAACTCACTCTGGATGCGACCATCGATGGCAGCCGGACCTTGAATGGATCGCCCGATGTGAGCGATCTGGTCAACCCAGCTCAACCAGCGGCGAGTGGCGGACAGCTAACGGGCAATTCGCAGTTTGAAGACTTCACCGCGCTTACGATCGGTGCCGCCTGGCGCAAGGATCGCTGGAGCGCGACGGCTCGCGGTGAATATCGTGACGGCGAGTTTGCCGAACGTAAGGGCGTGACCGCTGGAGCGATCCGTCAGCTGGGTGAAGGCAGCTTGGTCGGTTCCGGCGCGACATGGACCGAAGCGACGGCAGAAAACGGCGCAACCACGGAAATCTTCGATGCGAGCCTTGCATTCGCACATCGTCCGGGCGCGTCCGAAATCGCCATGTTGGGTAAGCTGGAATATCGCAGCGACACCGTGACAAACGCGATTGCTGGCGAAGCAGGAGCCGCCGGACGCACGGCGCTCACCGTAAACGGCGACGCGCGCTCCCGCCGCCTGATCGCCAGCGTTTCGACCAATTGGTCGCCGAGCGAGTGGGATCGCGACGAGAACGACAACCTGTTCCAGCGCCGCAATGACGAATTCTCTCTCTTTGTCGCCGGACGCTACAATCTCGATAGGTTCGAAGACACTGAATTCTCCGGGACAAGTCTGCTCGCAGGGCTTGATGCGCGGGTCGGAATCGGCGAGCGCTTCGAGATCGGCGCGACCGGCACGGTGCGCACAAACCTGGAAGACAATGTCACGAGCTTCTCTTACGGCCCGCAAATCGGATTTGTCCCTGCAAAGGGCATGCTGTTGACCGTGGGCTACAACATCGAGGGTTTCCGCGACGAGGATTTCTCGGCCGCTCGCAACACCGATAAGGGTGTGTTCGCGGCGGTTCGCGTGAAGTTCGACACCGACACGTTCAGCTTCCTGGGGCTGGGCCGATGAGCAGTATCGCCAAGTTGAACGCCCGAGTGGCCAGTATTGCAGTGGTGATGCTCGCCGCGTGTGCGCTGCTCTTTCCGCAAGTCGCGCTGGCTCAGGCTACGGTCGATTGGACCAATTTGGGCAAGGCCAACTTCGAGGAAATCAACGACGGCGATAGCGTTGCTAGCGGAGCGAACAGCGTCACGATCAATACGCAAGTCGTACTTGATGGTGATGCCAATGACGCTGACTTTGGACAGTTCTATTCAACGGGTCCTTTGTCATATTTCACCGGACAAATCAGTAGTTTCACGGGCGTTCTTCTCTACGATACTGACTCCTCGATCTTTGATGAAGGTGACTATTTCGAGAGCACCTACACCTTTGCAAGTGCCGTAGACGGTCTTGAATTCACGCTGGGACATGTCGACCAATTCTTTGGCACCACGTCCATGCATGATGCAGTCGTTATCGAATACGACACGGGCGATGGCGTTTGGCGCAATTTGCGCACTCTCGGAGCCTTCACGCTTGGCTCAGGTGTCGGCACCACGACGATCAACGGACAGCTGGGATTTGAAGGCACGTCATCAACGAGCGGTGTGACTGGCACGCAAGGCGATATAGAGGTTGATTTCGGATCAACCACCGTCGAGCGTTTCCGTATTCGCTATCATTTCGGACAGGACAACCCGACCGATGATGTCGCCGGCAACATCCAGTACATGGCGCTCTCCGATCTGAGCTACATTGCGCCGGGCGCTGACCTGTCTTTGACCAAGCAGTTGATCGGATCACCGCCATTGAGCGGTGGCACCGCAACCTGGCGCCTTACGGTCACAAACTCGGCAGATTCGACCTTGTCCACCACCGGTGTGGTTGTGAACGATACGCTTCCGGGCGGTTTCACTTTCAGTTCTGCGTCGGGTGACGGCTCATTCAATTCTGCGACCGGCGATTGGACGGTGGGCTCGCTCGCGATTGGCGAGAGCGCTTCCATCACCATTCAGGGCACGATCTCTTCATCCTCGGGCACGGTGATCACCAATACTGCCGAGGTTACAGCGAGCAGCGCGACCGATCCAGATTCCACGGTTAACAATGGCAACACGAGCGAGGATGACTACGACACCTCAGCCTTTACGGTCCAAACAGGCCGCTCGCCGGGTATTCCGCCTTTCTTGTCCTGTCCTGCGGGACGGTCGATCTTCGACTGGGACAACATATCTGGCTGGACCACTGGATCCACTAACAATAGCTATGCGTTCTCGACGTTTGGGAATGTGAATTTCGCGCTCACTAACGATGGTGCGTACATTAATAGTGGAACGTTCGGGGGACAGTCACCGACTGTGTTCAACGCGTTTACCGGAGGCAATCTGCCGGCCGAAGACTCTCTGACACTGCTCGCAAACCAGACGAGCCAGGCTGGGGAGGTCGAAATAGTCATCACGATGCCGCGCAGTTTCAGCGGCCTGCAGTTCACGATTTTCGACGTTGACTTTTCTTCGGGCCAGTTTGCAGACCGTGTAGAAGTGTTCGGGACCAACAGTGCCGGTGGCACCGTCCTGCCAACGCTCACTAACGGCAATGTCAACTTCGTCTCAGGCAATGAAGCGTTTGGCGATGGTGGATCCGACAGCGACGAAGGTCTGGGCAATGTCGTTGTGACCTTTACCGATGATGTTGAAGTCGTGACGGTGCGCTATGGCAACCATTCGACGGCGCCAACGGATCCGGGTCAGCAGGGTATCGGCATTCACGACATCACGGTGTGCGATCCATTTACTACCTTGTCGGTGACGAAATTCAGCTCGGTTATCTCAGATCCGGTGAATGGCACGACGAACCCGAAAGCCATCCCCGGCGCGCTCGTCGAGTATCTGATCACCGTTTCGAACACGGGTTCAGAGCCGGTCGATTCGGGTACTATCGTGGTGCTCGATGACGGACCGGCAGACGCCAAGATGTGCCTGATCTCGTCGGCCAGTGGACCAGTGGTCTTCGCCGAACCGGGTGGGAGCACGGGTCTTACGTATACTTTCACCAGCATCGGCTCAGGGACCGATGACCTCGAATTTTCGAGCGATGACGGGACTAGCTTCACCTACACGCCGGTTGCCGATGCCGATGGCTGCGACACCAGCGTCACAGATTTCCGCTTAACGCCAGGCGGCGAGATGAGCGGCGGCACCAACTTCACATTGCGCGTTCGTTATGTCGTTGAATAGCTGGCGGGCTTTGTGAGAAGCGCTTTCGAGCCTATGCATACGTAATGACATGCGAGGTCAATTGACCTCGTGCAGTGAATGTCTAAGGCAGCCGGGATGCCAAACAGCGATGGTCTTCCCGATCCACCGCCACTCGCAACGATAATTGCGGGCGGGCCGCTCTCGCTGTTTCTCGATTTCGACGGCACTCTGGTGGAATTGGCGCCAAAACCCGATGCCATCGAGGTTAGACCCGGGATCGATCACGGTTTGGTTGGATTGTCTGCCAAGCTTGATGGGCGATGCGCGATTGTAAGCGGACGTTCGCTCAATGAGTTGCAGCACTATCTCGGCAACATTCCTGTTGGCTGGGCCGGCTCGCACGGAGTGGACATTCGCAGCCCTCAAGGCCACTCACTTGGTGACACACCAGACGGTTTGCCCAATGTTATCGAGAGTGAACTGAAACGCTTTGCTGAAGAGCACGACCTTGGCTTTGAACGGAAGCCCCACGGCGGCGCGCTGCACTATCGCAGCTGTCCGGAAAAGGGGGAGGCGGTGCATGCCTTTGCCGATGAGCTTGCCGCCGAACACGGCTGGCGTGCGCAGAGCGGGAAATGCGTTGCCGAACTCGTCGCGCACGGGGCGAGCAAGGGCGAGGCGGTGAACCTGTTTATGAGCGAGATGCCCTTCGTTGGCTCGCGTCCCTATTTTCTTGGTGATGATCTGACCGATGAGGCTGGTTTCGAGGCCTGCGCAGTGCTGGGCGGTGCGGGTATTCTGGTGGGCGAGCGGGCCCGCAATGGTTCAAAGACCAAGGCGCAATTTGCTTTGCCTGATGTCGGTTCTGTGCATGAGTGGCTGGGAATATGATTGAAACTCAGGGGGCTGTGCCCAACCTAGAATTGTGGCCGATTGGCAATTGCCAGGTTTCGGGCCTTGTCGACCGCACCGGTGCGCTGGTGTGGGGCTGTGTGCCGCGCGTCGATGGCGATCCTGTATTCTCAGCATTGCTCAATGGCGATCAGCGAGAAGCGGGCATCTGGCGGTTCGAGCTGGAAGGGCAGGTGAGCTCAAGTCAGGAATACATCCGCAATACGCCGCACCTGCTGACGACTCTGCATTCCGATGATGGTAGCGCGGTGCAGATCCTCGATTTCTGTCCTCGCTTTGAGCGGTCTGGCCGGATGTATCGTCCGGTCGCCTACGTCCGCATCGTTCGTCCGATAGCCGGCACGCCGCGCATCAAGGTCGTGCTCAACCCGACCAAGAACTACGGCGCCGAGCTGGCCGAGACGACGCACGGCACCAATCACATTCGCTATCTTGCAGGCAAGCAGTCGCTGCGCCTCTCGACCGATGCGGCGGTGGGATACATTCAGGAGGGACGCTCCTTCCGGGTGGAAAGCGACACGCACTTCTTCCTCGGCCCGGATGAGCCCTTCGTCGGCAATCTGCGCGAAACCGTTCGCTCTATGGAGCAGAAGACCCGTAAATATTGGCAGCATTGGACGCGCGGGCTGCATATTCCGCTCGAATGGCAGGACGAGGTGATCCGCTGCGCGATCACGCTCAAGCTGTGCCAGCACGAAGAGACCGGCGCCATCGTCGCTGCGCTCACGACGTCGATTCCGGAGGCGGCCGATACCGAGCGCAACTGGGATTATCGCTACTGCTGGATCCGCGATTCCTACTACACCGTACAGGCGCTGAACCGCCTGGGTGCGCTCGACGTACTGGAGAAATACCTCGGCTATCTGCGCAATATCGTCGATGGGGCAAAAGGCGGGCAAATCCAGCCGCTCTATTCGGTGATGGGTGAGAGCGAACTCAACGAGACGACCGCTTCCTATCTCGCTGGCTATCGCGGAATGGGGCCCGTGCGGCGCGGAAATGCCGCCTACAAACAGATCCAGCACGATTGCTATGGCCAGATTGTGTTGCCGACCGTGCAGGCCTTCTTTGATCGCCGACTGTTGCGGATGGCCGATGAGCGCGATTTTGAAGCGCTCGAAGAGGTCGGCGAAATGGCGTGGAAGATGCACGATCAGCCGGATGCAGGCCTTTGGGAGTTCCGCACGCGGCAGGAAGTTCACACCTATTCTGCGGTGATGTGCTGGGCGGCGTGCGATCGCCTAGCCAATGTCGCGGAGCGAGTGGGCGAGCCGGACCGCTGCAAGCTCTGGCAAGAGCGCGCCGATGCCATTCGCGCGAAGATCGAGGCCGCAGCGTGGGTAGAGAACGGTGAGGAAGGCGGCCACTACGGCGCCAGCTTCGAGAGCGACTACCTTGACGCGAGCCTTTTACAGATGGTCGAGCTGCGGTTCCTCTCACCCGACAATGAGCGCTTCAAATCGACTTTCGCGGCGGTTGAGCGCGATTTGCGGCGCGGGGACCATATGCTGCGCTATGCCGCAGAGGATGATTTCGGTGCGCCGGAGACTGCCTTTAACGTCTGCACTTTCTGGCTGATCGAGGCCTTGCACCTCGCAGGGCGCGACGAAGAAGCGCGCACGCTTTTCACCACAATGCTCAGCCACACGACCCAGTCCGGTCTGCTTTCCGAGGACCTCGATTACGAAACCGGCGAACTTTGGGGGAACTTCCCGCAGACCTACTCGCTAGTGGGTGTAATCAATTGCGCCGGACTGTTGTCCAAATCCTGGAGCGAAGTGCGATAAGCCGTCTTGTAGTCATCTCGAACCGAGTGGCCGTGCCCAAAGCGCGCGGAGCTGCTGGTGCACAAGGCGGGCTCGCTGGCGCGCTCAACGCGGCGCTCAAAGAGAATGGCGGCCTGTGGTTCGGTTGGTCGGGGCAAGAAAGCGAAGACCGCACTGGGAATATGAACATCCAGCGCGGCGATGGCGTGACCACCGCGACGATCGACCTCTCAAAGCGCGACGTGGACGAATACTATAATGGCTATGCCAATGCGACCTTATGGCCGCTCTTCCATTATCGCATCGACCTGACCGAATATGAGAGCAAGACCGGCAAGAGCTATGAGCGGGTCAATGATCGCTTTGCCGAAAGCGTACTGCCGCTGATCGAAGAGGACGATCTTGTCTGGGTTCACGATTACCATTTGATTCCATTGGGAGAGCGCCTGCGGCAGCGTGGCGTGAAGAACCGCATCGGTTTCTTCCTCCATATCCCATGGCCGCCGACTCGTTTGTTGACCTCGCTGCCGTTTCACGAGCGATTGGTTAAAACGCTGCTTGATTATGACCTAATTGGTTTTCAGACCGAGGAGTGGCTCGGTAGCTTCCTTCACTACTGCGCGAACGAACTGGGCGCGGAGGTGGACGAAGCAAGCGGTCGCATCTCCTTCGAGGGCCGTGAGACCCGAGCCAAGGCCTATCCGATCGGCATCGATTGGGATCACTTTCAGGCACAGGGAGACAGCGGTGAAGCGCGGCAAGCGGAACAGCGCTTACTCTCATCGACGCGTCATCGCACCGGTATGATCGGCGTCGACCGGCTCGATTATTCCAAGGGATTGCCCGAGCGAATTGACGGAATTGGCCGTTTCTTCGACCAGAATCCAGAGCGCACGCGCGATCTCGTATTTATCCAAATCGCTCCGCCGAGCCGGGAGGATGTAGACAGCTATCAGAGAATTCGCGCTGAATTGGAACAGAAGACCGGTCAGATCAACGGCGCGCGCAGCGAAGTCGATATCGTCCCGATCCGTTATGTGAACCGCGGCTACAGCCACGGCGAGCTCTATGGTTTCTTCCGCGCTGCCAAGATCGGTTTGGTCACGCCGCTGCGCGATGGAATGAACCTGGTGGCCAAGGAGTACGTGGCCGCACAAGACCCGAAAGATCCGGGTGTGCTGATCCTGTCGGAATTTGCAGGCGCCGCGCATCAGCTCGGGTGCGATGGTGAAGGGGCAGTGCTGGTCAATCCGCACAGCCCGGACGCGTTGAGCCGCGCGATTGCCCAGGCGCTCGATATGCCCTTGGGCGAGCGCAAAAGCCGTTATGAGGCGATGATAACCACGGTACGCGACGATAGCATCCAAGGATGGACAATCGACTTTTGCGGTGACCTAGCAGGGAACTGAATGGATGGCAGGCGAAATTGTCGCCTTTAGATCGCGCGTTTCGCAGCGGCTTTTCTCTGCGCTCCCCAACCTGATTTCTCTGCAAGATAGGTTTGTAGATCCATATGACCACGCCCCCGGCGCCGTTCGATCAGACGTTCGATCCGCTTGACCAATTGGGGCGGATGAAAGGGCTTGCGAATATAGTCCTGCGCGCCAGCATAAATCGCCTGTTCCTCGTCGCGCTGGCCCGTGACAGCCGTGAACATGATGACCGGCAAATCGTACAGCGTCGAAGATTGCCGAATCTTTCGCAGCAAAGTCGAACCGGACATGCCCGGCATATTCTGGTCGAGCAGCAAGACATCGGGGCGACGATTTCGCAGCACGTCCCACGCTTCAATGCCGTCGCTGACCCAGCCACAGGCGTGACCGGCATCGATCAACGCATCCGTGGCGAGGCTAGCAACAATGTCGTCGTCATCGGCGATCAGGACAAATGCCATTTCAGTTCCGCCCGTTTCCTTTCAACTTGGTAACCATGTTGTAGGTTCGGCGGCTCAAGGTCAGCTTTGCATGACCCCACGCGGTATTACGTACCATCACCGTGGGTGTTGAATTGCTCTTCTACATCGTCTGGCGTTGCCGTGTGTGAGCGCGCCTGCCACTGTCCGCCCTATGATTCGAGAGCATGAACCCGCCCCGTTCGAGCAAACTGACGGCATTCACAATTTTCGCGACTACGGCGGCTATACCGTCATTGGTGGAGGGCGAGTGCGCAAAGGCCTGCTGTTCCGCTCTGGCCAGCATATGGAGGCGAGCGAGGCCGATCTCGAGCTGATGCAGCGTCTCGATATTCGCACGATCATCGATCTTCGCGGCAGCAGCGAGCGCAGCGGGTTTCCCTGTCGGCGGCATGATGACTTCTCTGCGCATGTTATCGCTTATGATGGGGAGACCAGCAATTCCCCGCCGCACGAAGCGGCAGGCGCGGCCAAGATGACGGCGCAGAAAGCGCGCGAGCGGATGATTGCGGTCTACACGCGCATGCCGGTAAACCCCGCGATGATCGATATGTTTATGCGCTATTTCGAGGCTTTGGCGAACCGCGAAGGAGGCAGCCTGGTCCATTGCTTTGCGGGCAAAGATCGCACCGGGATTGCCGCCAGCCTGCTGTTACATTTGCTTGGTGTCCACCGTGACGATGTGGTGGCGGAATTTTTGCGCACCAATGACGCGCCCACCGTCCACATTCTCGAACGCCAATCGCTTCCGCGAATGCTCGCGCACTATGGCGACATTCCGCTGGAGGCGCGCCGTAACCTGATGGGTGTGCTCCCCGAATATATCGACACATACTTTGCAGAGATCACCCGCGACCACGGTTCTATCGATACCTATCTTGCGCAAACTTTAGGTGTGGATGAGACAAGGAAAGCTCGCCTGATTGAGCGGTTGGTGGCGTGACAAGCGCCGCTGTGATCCCCATATCTCACGCCAACGAATTTGGACTTTGAAAGATACGAATATGGCTACCCATCACACAAAGATGCTGATCATCGGTTCCGGTCCGGCGGGCTATAGCGCAGCGATTTATGGTGCGCGCGCCATGCTGGAACCAATCGTGGTGCAGGGGCTGCAGCCCGGCGGTCAGCTGACCATCACCACCGATGTCGAGAACTATCCCGGCTTTCGCGAAGTGGTGCAGGGCCCATGGCTGATGGAAGAGATGAAGGCGCAGGCCGAGCATGTCGGCACGCGCATGATGTGGGACACGATCGTCTCAGTCGATCTCGAGGGAGGTTCCCCCTTCCGCGCGATTGGCGATAGCGGCGATGAATATATTGGCGAGACTTTGGTGATCTGTACCGGTGCGCAGGCCAAATGGCTTGGCGCACCCGGCGAGCAGGAACTTGGCGGCAAGGGCGTATCGGCTTGCGCGACCTGCGATGGATTCTTCTATCGCGGCAAGAAGGTGGCAGTGATTGGCGGCGGCAACACTGCTGTCGAGGAAGCGCTCTATCTGACCAACCATTCCGACGACGTGACGCTCATCCACCGCCGCGATGAGCTACGCGCGGAGAAGATCCTGCAGGACCGGCTGTTCAAGTCGGACAAGATTTCGACGCTCTGGAACAAGACGGTGAAGAGCTTCGAGGCGGGCGAGGATGGCTCGCTGCATCACCTCGTGCTCGAGGATACTCAAACCGGCGAGACCTCGACGCTCGAAGTCGATGGCGCCTTTGTGGCAATTGGCCATGCACCGGCGACCGAGCTGTTCAAGGGCAAGCTTGCGATGGATGCGAGCGGCTATCTCGATGTCGAGCCCGGCACGCCCAAGACCGCCATTCCCGGCGTCTTCGCGGCTGGTGACGTGACCGACCACGTATATCGTCAGGCCGTGACGGCGGCGGGCATGGGCTGCATGGCCGCGCTCGATGGAGAGCGCTTTCTGGCAGCGCGTGAGGATGCGGAGGAAGAAGCGGTCAGCGAGGCGGCCGAATAGATCGACCCACAGATCGCAGAACGAATAAGGGGCTCCGGTTGCGAGGCCCCTTTTCGTTTAGGTGGTCATGCAAACACCACGAACGCTGCCTTGCCGATCAGCGCGATCAGCACCACGCTCGACAGTGCAAACAGGATGAAGCGCACGATCACCTTGTTCGCCGTAACCTGGATCAGCGAGTGTGCGATCCGCAGGCCGACATAGATCCACGCGAGCAGCGCGTTCGGCCCGTCACCTGCGCCGATGATCGCGAGGATCACGGCAACGGCATAGAACAGCGTCGGCTGCTCATGCAGGTGGTTATAATTGTCCGCCTTCCAGTTGACCTTCTCGGGCAGTTTCGCGCGTAGCCCTGCGCCTGTTGTCCCGACCAGTTTCGCCGGATCGGCAATGTCGGGCGATTTCTGCATCGCCGGAATGCGGGTCGCATACATCCACACCCACATGACCATGGTCCAGAGCATCAGCGCGACGGCGGGTTGGAGAATTTGCATTCCCACGGTTTCGAAATTGCTCATGAGGGCAGTGCTCCCGGATCGAAGAAGAGTGTGGCCATGACAGCGCGAACGGCCAAGGCGATCAGCGCGAGGCTCGCTAGCAAGAATAGCATGAAGCGAACCGGAATCTTGTTGACGAGGATTTGCCAGAGCGAGTGAACGATCCGGATCCCGACATAAATCCACGCCAGCATAACATCGATCGCTCCTGCGCCCATTATCGCGAGGATCACCACCGTTGCGTAGAATAGAGTAGGCTGTTCGTGCAGGTGCGTATGATTATGCGCGGGCCAGTTGGCCTTGTCGGGTATCACGCCTTCCAGGTCTTGCCCGCGTGCGCCCTCTTTTCGCGTAAGCTTCGATTTGTCGACTTTGGCGATCGCCCCGAATCTGGCCGGTATGATCCACAGCAGAACGACGAGTGTCCATAAGATCAGAACCGCCGCTGGCGCTAACATCTGCGCTTGCATGATTGTCTCCCTCTTGACGCATTCCTGAGAGAGGGCTGTCAGATTGTCAATTGCAACCGATCACCCGTTGGCGATAGTCCTGGCGAAATCGGCAGGGTCGGCATTGCCGCCCGTCAGCATGATGACGGTGCGCTCATCGAGCGGCGCCTTGCCCGCGAGCGCTGCGGCGAGCGCCGCCGCTCCACCCGGTTCGATCACCATGCGCAAATTGGCAAAGGCCCAGCGCTGCGCCTCGCGCACTTCCTCGTCGGTCACAGCGATGCACGGCTCTGCACGTCCCGCGAGCAGATCGAGATTGAGCTGCTTGGTTGCGGTCGGCTGCAGCGCATCGCAGATGGTCTTCGGTGCGTCCGCGCCAACCTCGACGATCTTGCCCGCTGCGAGCGCTTGCCCCACCATATCCCACCCCAGCGGTTCCACCACATGCACCGCAGCATCGGGGCAGGCGAGGGTGAGGCCAGCAGCCAGCCCGCCGCCTCCGCAGCAAGCGATGAGCGAACTCGGCTGACCGCCCAATTGCTCCATTACCTCGATGCCGGCGCTGCCCTGTCCTTCGATCACCCAAGGATCTCCGAACGCGTGAACCAAGGTTCCGCCCCGCTCCTCGATCAGTCTGGCCGCGACCTGATCGCGGTCTTCACCGGGCCGTTCGTAGAGGACGACCTCCGCGCCCAGCGCACGGGTGTTGTCGAGCTTCACTTGCGGCGCGTCGTGCGGCATCACGATGGTCGCCTTGATGCCGAGTTTGCGCGCTGCCCACGCTACACCTTGCGCATGGTTGCCGCTCGAAACCGCGACTACGCTGCCTGCGCGCTCTTCCTCATTCATGGCGCTCAAGCGATGCCAGCCGCCGCGGATCTTGAAAGCGCCGATCGGTTGCAGGTTCTCCGCCTTCACCCAGCAGCTGGTGCCGCCGATCTCGACTGGCAAGAGCGGGGTCGGCGGCAGGATGTCGGCGATCTTGCGCGCCGCCTCTAGCACACCTTCTCTGGTCGGCGTTCTCGGGCCGCTCGTCATGCGTCGAACCTTCCTTGATGGAACACATGGAACACAGTTCTGGTGAAGAAAACACGGCTCGCAATTCGCGTGCGAAATTGACGGCAAATAGGGCGGCGAATGGTCATGCCATCGCTATGGCGCGAAGCGAGTTCGTAGGAAAGCCTTGGATCGATTTACGATGACGATGCATTGTCCTACTGAGCGCAAGATTCGAATTTGAAAGGTTTCTTCCATGTCGACTGTCCTTGTTATCGGTGCTGGCGGCGTCAGCTCGGTTTGCGTCCACAAGATGGCCCAAAATGAAGGCATCTTCACCGATATTCATCTCGCCAGCCGGACCAAGCGCAAATGCGATGCCATCGCTGAAAGTGTGAAGCAGCGCGAAAGTGTCGATATCGCGACGTATGAGATCGACGCTGAAGAAGTGCCCGCCATGGTCCAACTGATCCGCGAGGTTCAGCCGAGCCTCGTCGTGAACCTCGCGCTGCCGTATCAGGATCTGCCGATCATGGATGCGTGCTTGGAGGCGGGCGTGCATTATCTCGACACCGCGAATTACGAGCCGAAGGACGAGGCGAAGTTCGAGTATAAATGGCAGTGGGCCTATCACGACCGGTTCAAGGAGGCGGGGTTGATGGCGCTGCTCGGCTCGGGCTTCGATCCGGGCGTCACATCCGTTTTCACCATGTGGCTGAAGAAGCATAAGTTGAAGACCATCCGCCAGCTCGACATTCTCGACTGCAATGGCGGTGATCACGGTCAGGCCTTCGCGACTAACTTCAATCCGGAAATCAACATTCGCGAAGTGACCGCGCCCGCGCGGCATTGGGAGAATGGCGAGTGGGTCGAGACCCCGGCAATGCAGGTGAAGACTGAGTTTGATTTTGAAGCGGTTGGCCCGCGCAACGCCTATCTGATGTATCACGAGGAGCTTGAGAGCCTCTCCAAGTTCATTCCGGAATTGGAGCGTGCGCGGTTCTGGATGACGTTTGGCGATGAATACATCAAGCACCTGACCGTGCTGCAGAATGTCGGCATGACCGGGATCGAGCCGATCAAATATCAGGGCAAGGAAATCATCCCGCTGCAATTCCTCGCCGCCGTGCTCCCCAAGCCGGAAACTCTGGGCGAAACCACCACCGGGAACACCAATATCGGCGTGATCGCGACCGGTGAGGCGCTGGATGGTTCAGGTGAAAAGACGTTCTACATCAACAACATATGCTCGCACGAGGCCGCGTTTGAAGAAACCGGCAATCAGGCGGTGAGCTACACAACTGGCGTGCCAGCCATGATCGGCTCTGCGATGATGGTGACTGGCAAGTGGACAGGTGAAGGCGTGTTCAACATGGAAGAAATGGACCCCGATCCGTTCATGGACATGCTGAACGCGCATGGCCTGCCGTGGCAGGTGGAAGAGCTGGACGGGCCGGTGGCGTTTTGAGCCAAACACTCTCCCGCGCGGTAGCAGCTTGCGCAACTTTGGCCGCGTTGCCGGCCTGTGACCAAATTAGCGAACCCAAAGTTGTGATCGAACACCCGGTCGAACTGATCGAAATTCCGGCAATCTATCGCGGGCACTGGAGCACTTCTCTTGACCTTTGCGATCACGTGACTGGCGATTCATCCCAGTGGATGTTTGTCGGGCCTGAAACAGTGGGCAGTTTCGAACATATGTACCCGGTCAGCGAGGTTACATTGTTCGAGGACCGGCTCGAATTCACCAGTCGCTTTGGCGATAAATATGCGATGACGATGGAAGGTGAAGGCGCGATCACAGTGACGTTTCAGGATAATGAAGGTCAGAAAATGGTCCGCTGCCCGGATGAGGACGAGCGGTAATGGAAACCAAAGCCGGCAATCCGGGCGCTTTCGCCCAGTTCGATCTGTCCCGCGTCGACAGCCCAGCCTTCGTCGTCGACGCGGCGAAGATCCGCGCGAACTGTCAGGTGCTAGCGGGCATTCGCGACGAGGCTGCGAGCGACGGGGCGAGCATCAAGGTCTTCGCCGCGCTCAAGGCGTTCTCCATGTGGTCGACCGCGCATTTCATCGGCGAATATCTCGACGGCGTTTCGACAAGCGGGTTGTGGGAAGCGCGGCTGGCAAGCGAGTTCTATGACGGCGAAATCGCGACCTACTCGGCGGCGTTCAAGCCCGAGGAGCTGGACGAGATTTGCCGGCTGTCCGACCATGTGATCTTCAACTCGCCCGGCCAGATGAAGCGCGCGGCGCTCATTCTGGATCAGGCGGCGGTGACGGGCGGGGATGTCAGCGTCGGCCTCAGGCTTAACCCGATGGTCCCGACCGGCGAAGTGCCCAAATACGATCCCAGCGCCCCCGGATCACGGCTCGGCTTTCCGATCGACCAGCTGACCGAAGAGGCGATGGAGGGCGTCGAAGGCATCCACTTCCACAATCTGTGCGAGCAGATTTTCGAGCCTTTGCGCGCGACGTGGGACCGGGTGTTCGACGCGATCGAGCCGTGGTTCGGGCAGCTCAAATGGATCAATATGGGCGGCGGACACCACATCACCCGCGATGACTACGAGCGCGATGAGCTGGTCGACTTCCTGCGCGATGCGGCGGCGGATACGGGCGCGGAGATCATACTCGAACCCGGCGAGGCGGTCGCGCTGGATGCGGGCATTCTGGTGGGCACCTTGCTTGATACCGGCTTCAACGATGTGCCCATCGGCATCACCGATATTTCGGCCACCTGCCACATGCCCGACGTTCTGGAGGCGCCTTACCGCCCCGCAATGCTGGGCGAGCTATCGGATGAGAGCCAGGTGCCGATCCGCTTGGGTGGGCCCTCATGCCTTGCAGGCGATGTGATCGGCGATTACCGCCTGCCTGTGAAGGCCGATCCGGGCGCGCGCTTTGCCTTCCTTGATCAGGCGCATTATTCGATGGTGAAGACCAACACGTTCAACGGCGTGCAACTGCCCAGCATCTGGCTGTGGGACAGCGAAACCGATGCGCTCGAATGCGTGAAACGGTTTGAGTACGAGGATTTCAAGGACCGGCTTAGTTAAGCGCTCACACCGCCTTCGCAACTTCGGCAATCCTTGCGAACTGCTCGATTGTGCTGGCAATTGCCTCATGGTCATTGGGGGTACCATGTGAACTGCCTTCGAACAAATTTCCGCTTTCGATGATCAAAACGAAATAGCCATCGTGAAAGATGGCGCTGGTGTGCCGACCTGCGCCAAACAGGCCCTCCATACGGTTGATTTCACTTATGACCTGAGGGGTGATCAGACGTTTAGCTTCCTCAGGATCTTCGGAATAGCACTCAAACCGTCCGTCAAAGTCGGCGTTGCTTGTCGGTACGGGAGCCATCCCGAGCTCAATCGGAGAGGCAGGGCTATTGAGCAGATAGGTCTCGCTCCAATCGCGCAGGTCATCTTTTTCGCGGATCAAGGTGGCTCCTTTGAACTGCGATCGGGTACGGATCGAAAGCAGTGCGCCTCGGAACACGTTGGACCAGTGACGTTTATTGCCGCGCTCTTGTCTTTTTTGCAGGTGCACTTCGATGAGCTCAAAAGCGCGCTCGTCGAATTCGCCGATCCATAAATCCTCAAATTCGGCTTTGTCATGGACGGGGAGGAGGCCGAAGTAGGTACCGCATTCATAGGCAAAATTGGCGTTGGGATAGGCCTGATATTCAAGCTTCATAGCGCGAGCGATTTCGGTGTTTGTCTCGATTTTGACCGCTGGCATGAGCGCTCGGGCGGGTGCCTGCGCCCACATGTAAACGAATGCCAAAATAGCCAAAGTTCCCAATATCTTGTTTAGCCAATTGCCATCAAGCGCGACCAATGAAAAGAGTAGCGCACCAAGAACAACAGGGAGAGTGAATGCGAGCCTGACCAAGCCTTTGCGATTGGCTGCACGGCGTTCGTCTTCGAGCGAGGCAAGCCAAACGCCCAGCTCACCTTGCATGATAATCTCAGGATCAGGATATCGCACTACTGGTCCAAGCCATTTCGCTCAGTTTATGACCCTTTCCTGCCAAATCCACCGCCGAGCGCAGAGCCGCTTGCGCCCAGGTTTCGCGCGTCATCGACGACCACTCCTGACTGGTGTTTGCCGCCGCCACGTTCGGTCTTGTTGATGGCTGTGCAGAGCCGTGCCAGCGACGCGAACTGTTCAGCAGCCTCTTCCGCTCGTTCATGATCGCCCGTTGAGTCGATATGTCCGCTTTCAAACAGATTTCCGCTCTCGACGGCGATAATGACTTCGCCTCGGCTGAACAACGCGCGCACAGCATCGCCATCGAATGCGCGCTCGATCGCAATCAGATGCTCGACATAGCTCGGGTCGACCAGCACTCGGGCCTCGACCTGATCATCGCTCCACACTTCGAACACATTCTCAAACGCCGGATGGACCTGATCGACAAAGGCGAGGTCATGCCCATCGAAGGAAACGCGATCAGCCCGTCCGCCAAGGCCAAACCATTTCTTGTGCTTACCCGCGCGCTGCAGCAGCGTGGTCGAACGGAATGTGCGGCCAAACTCCATCTGGATGATCGCACCGCGAAACACGGTAACCCAGCGTTTGTTCTTGCCGCTTCCCTTTTGTCTTTCGAGGTGCGCTTCGTAGAGTTGAAAGCCATGACCTTCGATCTCGCCGAACCAGCGGTCCTCGAAATCGTCGCGATGGTAATGTGGAACAAGACCGTAGGTTTTGGCGGCGTCGAACTCGCGCCCGGTCTCGACGTCATACTCGTAATGAATGCCCAGTTCGTTGGCGATGGCGGAATTGATGCCGATCTTGATCTCGCGCTTCGCCTTCTGGATGGGCGCATAGCCCCAGGCATAGCCGCCACCGATACCGAATGCGCTGATGAAGAACTTGAACGTTCCGCCCCAATCCGGGCCAAACCAAAGGAAGGCGAGGGCGGGGAGCAGGATCATCGCGGCGATGGTCCAACGGTTGTGCGCGGTTGCCTTCGCCTGCTCACGCATACCTTGCTGCTGGGCGAGCCAATTGCCCAATTCTCCGCCCATCAGCTTGTTTACATCGGCGCGCATCGCCCCAGTCGCCTCCCACAGCCGCCTGGCTGGTAGTGTTTAACCCTTAACCTTTTACCTGTATAACCTCAGATGGTTAAGAAAGGGATGGGTTAATGGTTGAGATCTTCGGTTGGTTCTGGACTTCGGCGATCGTCGTTATCGTCGTGGGTACGATCCTGTTGGTTATCGGGATCTACAACAATCTGGTGCGTCAGCGTCAAAACGTAAATCAGGGCGTTGCCGATATCGATGCGCAATTGAAACAGCGCCACGATCTGATCCCGAACTTGGTCAACACCGTCAAGGGCTATGCCTCTCACGAGAAAGAGACGCTTGATTCTGTTATAACCGCGCGCAACACCGCGGCAGTCGGTCAGCCCAACTCGGGCAACGAGCAGCAGCTAAAACTGGCGCTGGATCGCTTGCTGGCGCTAGGCGAAGCCTATCCGGACCTCAAGGCCAACACCAATTTCCAGGAGCTTCAGCGCGAGCTCGCTGAAGTGGAAGACAAGCTTGCCGCGGCACGCCGGGCCCTCAACGCAGCCGTTGCGCAGTTCAACAGCGCGCGCGAGAGCTTTCCCGCCGTTATGTTCGCCGGCCTGCTTGGCTTCAAGGAAGCGGATTTCGACCGGCTCGATGACAGCGAAAAGGGTGTCGTCGACCAGGTACCTCAAGTCGCGTTCTGATTTGCGAACGAAGGCGGGCCGCAAGCGCTCGCCCAATCGGCGCATTTTCAGTTGCGTCAGCGGAATTTACGCCTATATGCGCGCTTCCGCTGCCGTTCCCTCTTCGTAGGGCGGGGACTCTTGATCGCAAGACCGTAAGGCAGCCTTGTTCAGAACCTGGGTGCGGCGAGAGCCAATCCCTCAACCTTCTGGGGGTCCCTTGAGTTGCACATCTATCCCGATGCCAAGGCTGTAGTTCAGGCGCTTGCGCCGGACGAACCCATCATTCTCAATCGACCGCACGCCGCGATGCGTGCTGCCCGCTTCTTTACAGAGAAGTTTCCGGGCAAGACGCTTTATGCCGTGAAGGCCAATCCTGCGCCATCGCTGCTCCGCGTGCTCTGGGAAGCGGGCGTGACGCATTACGATGTCGCCTCGATTGCAGAAGTGCGCCTTGTGCGGGCGGAGCTGCCCGAGGCAGAGTTATGCTTCATGCACCCGATCAAGACCCGCCGTGCCATCGTGGAGGCGTACCACGAGCACGGCGTGCGCACCTTCAGCCTTGATAGCGCCGAAGAGCTTGAGAAGATTGTCGAGGCGTGTCGCGACCGGGAAACAGGCGCGGCCGCTGACGACCTGCGCCTGTGCGTGCGTATCCGCGTGTCGAGCGAATACTCCGAGCTGAGCCTTGCCAGCAAATTCGGTTGCGATCTGCTTGAAGCGCCCGACTTGCTGCAAGAAGCCCGCCAGCATTGCGATTGGCTCGGCGTGTGTTTCCACGTTGGCAGCCAAGCGATGACGCCCTTTGCATTCGTACAGGCGCTGGATCGCACCCGCGCAGCCATCGCCGAGGCGAGCGTGGTGATCGATATGGTCGACGTCGGCGGGGGCTTCCCGAGCATCTATCCGGGAATGGAGCCACCACCGCTCGAAGATTACTTTGCGATCATCGCCCAGCATTTCGAGGCGCTACCGATCGCTTACAACGCAGAGCTGTGGTGCGAGCCGGGCAGGGCGCTTGCGGCCGAGTACTCATCGCTGGTCGTGCAAGTCGACAAGCGTCGCGGTGAGGAGCTGTTCATCAATGATGGCGCGTACGGCGCGCTATACGATGCCGCGCATGTCGATTGGCGCTTCCCGGTGCAGGCGCTGGCGGACAATCTGCGCGACCCGGAAATGGACTTCGCATTCTATGGCCCGACCTGCGACGACGCCGACTACATGAAGGGTCCGTTCCCTCTGCCCAGCGACATTCAGGCCGGGGACTATATCGAAATCGGGATGATCGGTGCCTATGGCGCGGCGATGAAGACCGGCTTCAACGGCTTCGGCAATGCCGAGGAATATGTCGTAGCCGACGAACCGATGCTGAGCCTTTTCCGCGGAGATCGCCAGCGCCCGCAAAGCGACAATGTGGTGAGCTTGCGGTAGGTCCGCTCTCGAGGCCGCTGCGGACATAGGCCCTATTCGCGCAGGTGGCTCTATACTGCGGTTGTAATCGTGGCCCGCCGTAGCCATCTACATGTCAGCTACCAGTCGTAATCGACGGTCACTGCTTTCACAATCGGAAGCCCTTTCCTTCAGTTCCGCCTCTTAGTCGCAGCCGGGTCAATTCTGGCGCGCTGCACACTCGTTCGAAGGAATGACAGATGACACATTATGGCAAGATCAAGAACTACGACAGCAGTATGGGCACTGGCTCGATCACCCCTGAAGAAGGTGGCGACGTACTCCGGTTCAAAAAGGCTGACCTCCAGCAGGAAGGTCAGATGCCGAAGGTCGATCAGCGTTTCAGTTACGAAACCAGCGAGGTCGACGGCGGCAAGAAGAGTGCCGTGAACTTGCAGCACCAGCAGGGCGACGGCCAGGGCCAGAAGGAACAGGCCAGCAAACAGCAGGGCTAACGCCCACAGCAGGGCCGGGAGGCTAACAACTCCCGGCTCACGCTCCATCCCTCTCGCAAGGATTCTTTGCCATGCCGATGAATCGATTTCTCTTCGATCACCAGCTTGCGGCCATGAAGGTCGACCGCTCGGGTTCGGCTGAAGAGCGTAAAGAAGCCATCGATCTGATGGGAGGTCGTGCGAAGCGGATTGCAGAGTGGCGAAGAGCGAATGGCCTATCCAACCTGGGCTGGCCTCGTGACCAACGTCATCGCGCCCATAAGGAGGGATGACATGAGTTTTGTTCCAACCGCAGCAAATCCCGATCAGTCCGGGACCGGCGAATGGGAAAGTGAAGGCGGCTCCCTGAAGCAGGATCCTGCAGGCCCGCTACCGGAAGGGATCATTGCTGTAACGTCGACCCACTATCGCGTTGGGCCATATTCATATTCCAGGCTTGAAGACGCATTGGCGGAGCATCGCCGGGCGATTTCCTCTGCCTAGTAACATACCGGCGAGCGATCATATCGAGATCGGCATGATCGGTGCCTATGGTACGGCCATGAAGACCGGTTTTGACGGCTTCGCCAAGGCCTAAGAATTCACCGTCGCTGACAGACCGATGCTAAGCCGGTTCCGCGGTGACCGGGGTCGCCCGCAAAGCGATAATGTGGTGAGCCTTGCGGTAAATTTCCGATCTAAATTTGATCTCGATCAATGCCGCCAATCGCGATCTTGATACGTTCTCTTTCAAGAAGGAGAACGAGATGGTCACCCCCCGTATTATTGTAGCAACTGATTTTAGCGCTCGTGCCGATCGCGCCGTTGACCGCGCGCTCTTGATCGGGCGAGACACTGAGAGCTGCGTGCGAGTGGTGCACGCGATGGACTACATCGAAGCTCACCGAGCCGACTGGGCTGCGCTCGACAAGAACATGCGTGATTGTGTCGGCGATGCGCCGTGTGAAACGGAATTCGCCTACCCTGAGGGTTCGCCTCCCATAGCAATTGCTCAGGCCGCGCAGGCTGACGATGTGAAGATGCTGGTAATGGGTCCGGCCCGGTACAATTCGCTCGGCGACTTCTTCCTGGGAACGGCGGTCGACTACGTCTTGCGCAACACCGAGACACCCGTTCTGGTGGTCAAGCAGCGCGCGCGCTCCTCGTATGAGCATATCATCGCAGGGACCGATTTCTCTCCGGCATCGGCACATGCGATAATCGAAGCAGGGAAGATGTTTCCCGATGCCGCGATGCATGTGGTCCACGCCTGGCGCGTTCCCTTCGAAGGCCTCCAGAGGGATCGCTACGTGCGCGACGAAACGGAAGCGGGTGAGCGAAAGAAACTCAGTTCTTTCATGAGTGCGTTGAGTGACAGTGATGCTCGCTTTGCGGATGCGACATCGGCTCTTGTCCATGGCAGCACACATGATGCGGTGATGAGCGAGCTCAAGACGTATGGCAGCGCATTGGTCGTTCTCGGAAGCCACGGGACCAGCGGCTTCAAACAGGCCGCCCTAGGTAGTGTGACCAGCGATCTGCTGCGCTCGCTGCCCGCCGATGTCCTTGTGGTGAACACCAAATCCGCCGAGGGGTAACGCTTGACCGCCCTCCCTTGGTGTATTAATTGAGCAATACACCAAGGGAGGGCGGTATGAAATGGACTTCATGGATCGCATCGATCGGTACAGTCGTGATGACGGCGTTTGTCGCGTCGTCATTGTCTGCTGAGGAGCCTCCACCCGGGGCCGACCCCGTACCGGTCAAGGTCATGGTGCTCGGCGTGTATCATTTCGCCAATCCTGGCTTGGATGCGGTAAACATCGAGGTCGACGATGTGCTCGCGCCAAAAAGGCAGGCCGAAATCGCAGTGCTGGTCGACACTCTCGCTGATTGGGAGCCGACCAAGGTTGCAGTTGAGAATGAGGCACCTGCTCCGACATTCGTGATCGAGGAATATGCTGACACGGAAGAGCTGCTGACGAATACGCGCAATGAGAGCATTCAGATCGGTTATCGTCTCGCTCGCCAACTCGGGCATGACGCGGTCTATGGCTATGACGAGCAACCGGGCGAAGGTGAGCCAAATTACTTTCCGCTAAGCGAGGTGCAGGCCTTTGCGCAGGAGAATGGCGGAATGGAATTGTTGGGCTCGCTCTTCGCCGAAGTTCAGGCAATGGCTGCGAAAGAGCAGGAGAATCTTGCGAACCAGACGATCGCGCAATCCCTGCTAACGCATAATGACACCGCCCGTATCAGCGCGATGCATGATAAGCTCTACTACTCGCTGCTCAAGATCGGCGACGGTGACAAGCAACCGGGCGCAGAGTTGAATGCGTTCTGGTACATGCGCAATGCCAAGATGTTTGCGAAGCTCGACATGATCGCCGAGCCGGGAGACCGGGTGCTCGTCGTTGCTGGCAGCGGCCACGCCACATGGCTCAAGCATTTTGTGCGACGGATGCCGGGATATGAGCTGGTGGAGCCGATGCCTTACCTGAAGCGCGCTGCAGCGCAGTCCGAGCCGACCAACTAGCTAGTCTTCAAACCCGACAAACCGGACCGCGTCCTCTTTCGGCTTGCGGTTGGTGTAAACCTTGTTCGCAGGGAAGTCTGGATCGGGCCAACCCATGGCGACTGCCTTCATGATCACCTGATCATCCGGGATGCCTGCATGTTCGCGCACGACGGGGCTCTGCATGATGCCTTGCGAATTGATCACGCAGCCGAGCCCGCGTGACCATGCCGCATTGACCAGCGCAGTGGTCGCCGCGCCGCAGTCAAAGGCGGTGTCGTCGCTGGTCGATAGCTCGCGGTCGTAGGTGACGATCACGCAGATCGGCGCGTCGAACTGGCGGAAGCCGCGCAGCACCCAGTCCTGCCGCGCCTCCTTGTCGTCACGAGCAATGCCCATTTCGGTAAAGAGTTGCTTGGCGACTTCGATCTGGCGTTCGCGGTGAACGCCCGCAAAGGGCTCCCCGCGGCGAAACTCGCGGCTGTCTGGCTCGCCGGCAAGGATGCGTTCTGTGTTGCCCTTGCGAATGCGATCGAGCGGCTCGCCAGTAATCACGTGGAAATGCCACGGCTGGGTGTTCATCGAGGTTGGCGAGCGCATGGCGAGGTCAAGAACTTCCTCGATAAGCTCCTTGGAAACAGGCTTGTCGAGATAGCCGCGGATCGATTTGCGTCCGCGTACGACCTCTTCAAAAGTCTGATCTGGTGTTCCGCTCACATTGCACTCCTATAGTCGTTTGGGGAGAGCTAGCGCATAGTAGCGAGCACGCAAAATCCCTTACGGAATGATGGGCTGCGTCCGAAGCTTGGGCGGGGTTAGATCGATATTTGCAAGGCCGGAATTGCCGGTTCGGATATTCTTCGCATAGATCACCAGCGTGTCTGCGCCATCCTCTGCGAAGGGAACTCCGTTTCGGTAGACGCCCGGGCTTTCAACAAAATCCAGCGAATGCTCGGAAATCTTTTGCCCGTCGCGCCATAGCGATGCAATAACCCGATAGTCATTGGCGTCCCACCGGCCACCGGGCGTGATCGGACAACCGCACATCAATTCGATAAAGGCGGTGACACTGACCTTTCCTTTGGAAGTTTCGGTCGTCGGCGAGATAGCTATACCGGGCAGTTCGACCAACCAGCCATCGCCCTGCGTCAGCGGCTCGCCAGGCATGATCCAGCGCTGCTGCTTCACTGTCAGCATCGTGTGAGGGCGGTCGAGCGGGCCAAAGGCGGTGACCTCCACCAATGTCGGCTTGTCGATATCAAGTGTGGCGTTGAATTTGGCGCTTTCCGAGTCCGATTTGATGTTTTGGCGCGGATGGGTTTCCATGATCAGGGGAGTGCTACCGGTGGAGCCGCTGGTCAGGCCGCTGGCGAGCAATTCGCCGGTTTCGACATCGCGCAATTCGACCCGCGCACTGCCCATGCTCTCGCCGATGAATTTCGCATCTTGTGCGATAACCCGAACTGTTACCGAAGTTGGCTCGGCGAGGGCGGGAACGGCACTCCCCAAACCAGCGATCAAAACGAGGGAGGGGAGAGTGTATTTCATTATGCAGCCTGTCTCAGTTCCAGTTCGAGCCGGTCCCAAATTTCGACCAGCGCGCCGACCAGCTCGTCCATCATTTTAGCCGTGTGCATCGGTCCGGGGGTGAAACGGAGGCGCTCGGTCCCGCGCGGCACAGTCGGGAAATTGATCGGCTGCACATAGACGCCATATTCGGCGAGCAGGATATCGCTGATCTTCTTCGCGCGCACCGGATCACCGACCATCAGCGGGACGATGTGAGTAACGCTGTCCATCACCGGCAGGCCAGCAGTGCGCATCTTTTGCTTGAGCAGTTCGGCATTGGCCTGCTGCGCATCGCGCTCTTCGCTCGAGTTCTTCAGATGCTTTACCGAGGCGAGCACTCCGGCAACCAGCACTGGCGAAAGCGAAGTCGTAAAAATAAAGCCGGGTGCATAGGAACGAATGCAATCGATCACGCGGGTGTCGGCCGCGATATAGCCGCCCATCACGCCAAACGCTTTGCCCAGCGTGCCTTCGATGATGTCGATGCGGTGCGCGGCTTCGTCACGTTCCGAAATGCCGCCGCCGTGATCGCCATACATGCCGACTGCGTGCACTTCGTCGATATAGGTGAGTGCGTTGTACTTCTCGGCGAGATCGCAAATCGCATGGATCGGCGCGACATCGCCATCCATCGAATAGACGCTTTCGAAGGCGATGACCTTGGGCGTTTCCGCGTCTTCGGCGGCAAGTAGCTCTTCCAGATGCGCCATGTCATTGTGGCGGAACACGCGCTTTTCGCAGCCCGAATTGCGGATCCCGGCAATCATGCTGGCGTGGTTCAATTCGTCAGAGAAGATCACGCAGCCGGGCAGCAGTTTTCCAAGCGTCGAGAGCGTCGCATCGTTAGAGACATAGCCGCTGGTGAAGATCAGCGCGCCTTCCTTGCCGTGCAGGTCGGCTAACTCTTTTTCCAGTTCGACATGCAGATGCGTGTTGCCGCCGATATTGCGCGTGCCGCCAGAGCCTGCGCCGACATCGTGCAGCGCCTCTTCCATGGCGGTGATGACTTTCTCGTGCTGGCCCATGGCGAGATAGTCGTTCGAGCACCACACCGTGATCGGCTTTGGCCCGTTATGCCCATGGAAACAGCGCGCGTTGGGATAGGAACCCTTGTTCCGCATAATGTCGATGAAAACGCGGTAACGGCCTTCCTCGTGAAGGCGATCAATCGCTTTGTCGAAGACAGTTCCGTAGTTCACGAGAAGCGCTCATCCATTCAGCATGGGGCGGTCAGCCCCGATTCCGTGGCGGTCATTTAGGGAGTAAATCGGCGTTTTTCTAGCACGATCTTTGCGAATGGCTCGCGACTAAAATCGCTCAATCTGATCGATTCCATAGGTTGAAAGCACACCTTCAAGCTCGCGCAGAGTTTCGATGTCGCCGGTCGTGACCGCGCGGTTGGGGCCGGTGCGAGCGAATTCCTGACCTTCGAGCAGGTGGGCGATCCGCCGCGCAATTCCCTCCGCACCGTCGACGAACTGGATGTCCGGCGGCATGCCTAGATCACCAACTGCGACGTCCATCAGCTCCTCTTCCAGCAGCGGAAAGTGCGTGCAGCCGAGCACGATGCGGTCGAGCTTCATCTCGGTATCGCGTTCGCTCAGCCCCTCAAGTGCAGCCCGCAATACCGCGCGATTGACCGGCCGACCGCGCAGCTTGTTCTCCGCTTCGTCGACCAGATCGGGCGCGGCGTGGCGCAGCAATTTGCCGTCTTTCACGAATTCCGTTTCGAGATTGTCGACATAGGGCTGGCGCACGGTCCCTTGCGTGCCGAGCAGTCCGATCACGCCGGTCTTGCTGGTCAGCGCGGCGGGCTTGATAGCGGGTACAGTCCCAACAATCGGGATCTCAAGAACTTCGCGCACCATGCCGAGCGCAATCGTGCTCGCAGTGTTGCAGGCGATGCAGGCCAGGCGCGGCTGGTAACGCTCGCTCATCCGCCCGAGCAGCCCGGCAACCCGCGCGGCCACTTCTGCCTCGGTTTTCTTGCCATAGGGCAGGCCCGCGTAGTCGGCAGCGAAAATGATCTGTGCGTCAGGCAGCGCCTTGCGCACCTCGTCGTAGATCGTCAGCCCGCCAACGCCGGAATCGAGCAGCAGGATCGGGGAAGTTGCTTCGGTAATGGTTGTTTCTGCCCGCGCTTAACTTGTGCCGCGCCTTTTACTGCGGCATTGAAAAAAGGGAAGCGGAGCATGACTTTGGCCCGTGGAGGGGAACGACACCGATGATACCGTTTTACGCTGCGATCCTGGGTTATCTGCTCGGCTCGATACCGTTCGGCCTGTTGCTTACCAAGGCGGCGGGCATGGGCGACGTGCGCAATATCGGCAGTGGCAACATCGGCGCGACCAACGTGCTGCGCACCGGGAACAAGGGGTTGGCTGCGGCGACCCTGCTGCTCGATCTGGTCAAGGGATTTGCGCCCGTTTTCATCGCGGGTCAGCTATGGGGCGAAGTGTCCGCAGCCTTCGCAGCTGGTGCGGCCGTACTCGGCCACTGCTTCCCAGTCTGGCTCAAATTCAAGGGCGGGAAGGGTGTCGCCACCAACGCCGGCGTCGCCTTCGGTCTCGCATGGCCGATTGGTCTCGCTTACGCAGGCATATGGCTGAGCATGCTCGCTATCTTCCGCATTTCGTCGCTCGCCGGGATGAGCGCGGTCGTTGCCGCTGCTGCCGCTGCCCCGCTGTTTGGATACCCGCAATTCTTCCCAGTGCTGGCAGCTATCGCCGGTCTGATCATCTACCTTCACCGCGACAATATCGGACGGTTGGCCAAGGGTGAGGAACCCAGGATCGGCGGGAAGAAAGACTCGTGAGCTTGTCGTTCGGTGAACTCCTGTGGAAGCAGGAGCCCAGAGCGGCCGTATTCGATTTTATCCTGGATTCCTGCTTTCGCAGGAAATCGCTATGATTGAACAGCTCACCCAAGCGGAGGCATTTGCCCGCATTCGGCTGCTGCGTTCCCCCAACATCGGACCGGTCAGCTACCGCAAATTGCTGGCGAGATTTGGCTCGGCCGTCGGCACGTTGGAGGCGTTGCCGGAGCTGGGATCGCGCGGAAAGCGCAGCTATCGCCCCGCATCGCGAGAAAAGATCGAACGCGAGGTGGAGGGCATCCAGCGCGCCGGGGCGAGCTATCTGTTCCACGATCAGCCGGAGTTCCCTGAGCTGCTCGGCGAGATCGAGAGCACGCCGCCGATCCTGACCTATCGCGGGTCCATCGCGCTCGCTTCCCAACCGTGCGTGGCGATGGTGGGTGCGCGCAATTCGTCTGCTGCTGCGGTGAAACTGGCGCGGCAATTCGGGCGCGATCTGGCTGCTCAGGGCTATGTCGTCGTGTCGGGTCTCGCTCGCGGGATCGACGGAGCGAGCCATGAGGGCGCACTCAGCGCAGGCGGCGGCGCAACGATTGGCGTGATCGCGAGCGGGATCGATATTGCCTATCCGCCGCAACACAAGGAGTTGCAGGAGCAGATTGCCACCGAAGGTCTGCTGATTGCCGAGCAACCTCCCGGCACGCAGCCGCGGGGCAGCCATTTCCCGAGCCGCAATCGGATTATCGCTGGATTGGCGGCGGGCACTGTGGTGGTTGAGGCGGCACCCAAATCCGGCTCGCTCATCACCGCGCGGCTGGCAGGGGAGGCCGGGCGCGAGGTTATGGCGATACCCGGCTCACCGCTCGATACTCGATCGCTTGGCTGCAACCAGCTGATCCGCGATGGCGCAGTGCTGGTGCAATCACCGGAGGAAGTGATCGAACTGCTCGAGAGTTTCGAGGGAACGCCGCGCTCCCGCTTCAACCTTGCGGAGGAGCGCGAGGAGTATGATTTCTCCGAGCTCGGCGGTGAAACGATCAACGCTGGGGATACAGCCGAGATATTCGCCCTGCTTTCGACCGCGCCGGTTGCGGTGGACGAGCTGGTGCGGCAATCGGGCGCGTCGATGGCGCTGGTGCAGATGGCTCTGCTGGAGCTGGAGATTACCGGCGAGCTTGAGCGGCATTCCGGCGGGCGGGTCTCGCTGGCGGGTTGAGTGGGGCGAAATGATTAAAGCTGAAAACCCTTGGAATGGCGCCATGCAAGTGTGGGGCGAAGCGATACGCCTTATCCAAGCGGCTTGGCTTGAGGCGTTTGTCTATTTGGCGGGTACTATCGCAGTATGGACACTGATTGATCTTGAAGTGCTGGGCGAAAGCATGACCATCCCAGGCACGGTCGTTGATGTGGTTCTCGCCTATTTCCTCACCATCGGTCTGCTTGCGAAGGGTGGACTACTTGCCAATGGGCTCAAGGGCACTTTTGGCACGTACTTCCTGGTTTCGCTCGTTAGCGGAATTGCGGTTTTAGTGGGCCTTGTCCTGCTCGTCATTCCAGGGGTCATTCTGCTCGTTCGGTGGTTGCCGGCCTATGGGATCGCTCTTGGTGAAGATGCGTCAGCAACTGGCGCTCTTGGCAAGTCTTGGGAAACGACGCGTGGGGTATTCTGGACACTCTTTCTCGCTATGGTATTTCCAATTCTGATCATCGCCATGCCGTTCTTTTTGGGGGTTTTAGAGGGGTTCTCTCAGGTGACCTATGGTGATCTCGGCCAAGACTATGAGCAAGCTTCAACTCTCTATCTGTTTTTGACTACCGTACTGTCTAGCTTCGGTGCGATGGCTATTACCGCTATCGGGATCGCCAGCTACTCCTTGCTGCGCGACCGCTCGGAGGCATTGAATACAGTATTCGAATGATTGTCCGCTTGACGGATCGAATCTTGAAACCCCACCCTCGCGCGTACGTACACACGTGAGAGCACGTCGCAGGGCTCTCCTAAGGATTGAATCAACACGACCATGCAACTTGTTATTGTTGAATCGCCAGCCAAGGCGAAGACCATCGAGAAATATCTGGGCAAGGACTTCAAGGTTCTCGCCAGCTACGGCCACGTCCGCGATCTGCCGCCCAAGGATGGCAGCGTGCGACCGGACGAAGACTTTGCGATGGATTGGGAGCTGTATCGCGACAAGCAAAAGCGGTTCAAGGAAATCGCCGATGCCGCCAAGGACGCCAGCCGCCTTGTGCTCGCGACCGACCCCGACCGCGAAGGCGAGGCGATCAGCTGGCATGTTCAGGAGCTGCTGAAGAAGCGCAAGGCGCTACCTACCAAAGTCGATCGAGTGACCTTCAACGCGATCACCAAGTCCGCCGTGACCAAGGCGATGGGCGAGCCGCGTGAGCTCGATACCGATCTGATCGACGCCTATCTCGCTCGTCGTGCGCTCGACTATCTGTTCGGCTTCACGCTCAGTCCGGTGCTGTGGCGCAAGCTGCCCGGTGCGAAATCTGCTGGCCGCGTGCAGTCGGTCGCCCTGCGCCTCATCTGCGAGCGTGAGCACGAAATCGAGATCTTCAACCCGGTCGAATATTGGTCGGTTCTGGCGAAGATGGAGCATGACGGAACGGCGTTCGACGCGCGGCTGGTCAAGTTCGATGGCAAGAAGCTGGGCAAGCACGATCTCGGCAATGAGACGAGCGCGTTTGCGGCCAAGGCTGCGGTCGAGGCTGGACGTTTCACGGTTGAGGAGATCGAGACCAAGCCGCTCAAGCGCAATCCCGCGCCTCCGTTCACCACCTCTACCTTGCAACAGGAGGCTGCGCGCAAGCTCGGTTTCTCCGCCAGCCACACCATGCGTTGTGCCCAATCGCTCTATGAAGCGGGCGCGATCACTTACATGCGCACCGATGGCGTGCAGATGGACATGTCGGCCATCTTGGCTGCGCGCGACGCCATTGCCGAGCGTTTCAGTGATGATTATCGCCCGGAAAAACCGCGCTTTTACAGCAGTAAAGCCAAGAATGCTCAGGAGGCGCACGAAGCCATCCGGCCGACCAATTTCAGCCGAGATGCGGCTGGATCGGGCGACGAAGCTAAGCTTTATTCGTTGATCTTCAAGCGTGCGATGGCGAGCCAAATGTCAGCCGCTCAGCTGGAGCGCACGACAGTGACATTGCGCGATGCGACCGGGCAGCATGAGCTGCGCGCCACCGGCCAGGTGGTGAAGTTTCCAGGCTTCTTCGCGGTTTATCAGGAAGGTTTCGACGACAAGTCGGACGATGATGAGGAAGGCCTGCTGCCCGCCATGGCCAAGGGTGATGCCCCGGCCAAAAAAGCTGTCGAAGCGAACCAGCACTTCACTCAGCCGCCGCCGCGCTTTTCCGAGGCGTCGCTGGTCAAGCGCCTGGAAGAACTCGGCATTGGTCGTCCGTCGACCTACGCCTCGACCATTCAGACCTTGCGCGACCGCGACTACGTGCGGATGGAGAAGAACCGCTTCCACGCCGAGGACTCAGGCCGTTTGCTGACCGCTTTCCTTGAGCGTTTCTTCCCGACCTATGTCGCTTACGATTTCACCGCCGGGATGGAGGACGAGCTCGATACCGTTTCGGATGGGCGCGAGGACTATAAGGAACTGCTTGCGAAATTCTGGAAGGATTTCAAACCCAAGACCGAAGAGGTGATGGAGAAGCTGCCTTCCGAGGTCACCGAGGTGCTCGACGAATACCTCTCCGATTACCTGTTTCCCCCTCGCGAAGACGGCAAGGATGCGCGCTTCTGCCCGCTGTGCGAAACCGAGGGGCGCGAAGGCGGTAAACTGTCGCTGCGCGGTGGCCGCTTCGGCGCATTTATCGCTTGTGCCAACTATCCCGAGTGCAAGTTCACACGCCGGTTCGCGCAGCCTGGCGCCGATGGCGATGATGGCAGCGCAGATGGCGTAATGGGACAGCATCCTGAGACGGGCGAAGATATTCATCGCAAATCGGGCCGCTTCGGACCCTATGTCGAGATGGAGGATGGCGAGAAGAAGAAGCGCGCCTCGATCCCCAAAGACCTCGACGATTTCGATCTTGAATGGGCGATCAAGCTGCTCGATCTTCCGCGCATCGTCGGTGCTCATCCGGAGACCGGCAAGGAAATCGAAGCCGCTATAGGGCGTTACGGACCTTATCTGAGGCACGATGGCAAATACGCCAAACTCTCCAACACGCGCGATGTGTTCGACACAGGCATGAACGCGGCGGTGACGCTTCTGGCTGAGGCCGCCAATCGTAAGGGCGGTGGGCGCGGCAAAGCCGAGCCGATCAAGACATTGGGCGAGCACCCGACAAGCGGCGGCGAGATCAAGGTAATGCCCGGCCGTTATGGCCCCTACGTCACCGATGGCAACGTCAATGCGACGATACCGAAAGACATCAAGCCGGAAGATATTGAAGCGGCCAAGGCGATCGAACTGATCGATGCGCGAGCGGCGAAAGGGCCTGCGAAGAAGAAGCGCAAGAAGGCCGCGCCGAAGAAGAAAAAGGCTCCGGCGAAAAAGAAAGCGGCGACGAAGTAGGGGCTCCACCTGGCTTCGCGGGCGGCGCGTTTTTCCGCTTCCGAGGGTGGTCAGCAGTGTGAATCTGCACACTCAGCCGGTGCGATCAAAAACGCGCAAACCGGCTCCGTTACTGCCTTTTGAAGGTTAATTGGGCGCCGGATACGCAAAGGAAAAACGGCGCGTTTGCAAATCGTCAAGTATTCTCCCCTATCACGTGACTCAAGAGACAGCGCGCCATTTGCGCAATGGTTAAGACCAAGGGGTCGACGCACGTGATCGAAATTGAAGTTCAGAACGAAACGCACCAATCGCAAGAACGTATGCGCTTTGCCGCTGTGCCGCGGATCGGCGAGGGCCTGCGCCTGCGCGAACCCGATGGGATTTGGGCGAGTTATGACGTGCTTGACGTATGGTACCAGAAGGCCGAGTTTGGCGATGTCTGGATGCCATATGTGCATGTCTGCATGACCCCAGGAGAAGGCGCTGGCGATCCGACACAGGGTCACACTGGCGCACCGAACCTAAAAGCGGTAAACTCAGGATTTGAACCGGGCGTCGACGCTCAAGGCGGGGAGCTCGAACCATTCAAAATCTAATCAAACGCACCACTGGCCCCAAATCACCAGGGGGTCAGAAACGGCTCAGCGATGCGATGGAAGGGAAGACCCTTGCCGAGAAGCTCGCAGAGGCGAAGGGTAATCCTGCGCCAGACGCCAAGGAAGGTGGGCCAGCCAACGATGCGGCCGACACTGCCGCGCCTGACGCAGAGGCTGCCGATGCCGCGCCGGAAGGCGATACGGATGCAATCGTTCGTGCGGCGAAGGCCATGCGCGAAACGGTCGACGTGCAGCAGGATGCTGCTCGGGTCTGCCTGATCGTCGATGACAGCCGCGTGATCCGCAAGGTTTCAAGCAAGATCGCCAAGAGCCTGGGCTATGTCCCGATCGAGGCGGAGAACGGCGAAGAGGCGCTTGCTCGCTGCAAGAAAGCCATGCCGCATCTGGTTCTGACCGACTGGCAGATGCCGGAAATGGACGGTATCGAGTTCGTGCGCCAGTTGCGCGCCATCCCGACCCCGAACAAGCCGACGATCGTGTTCTGCACGTCGAAGGGCGACGCCGCCGATATTCATGAAGGTATTAATGCCGGTGCCGACGATTACATCGTGAAGCCATTTGACGAGCCGAGCCTTCGCGCCAAGCTTGAAAAAGTCAAAGCGCAGATGGGTTGAGGATTGCCTCGCCATTGCGGGACGGCGCGTCTAAGCCAGCACCATGGCTAAAGATCGATTTGAACGTCACAAACAACCCTGGAATGCCGAGGAGGCAGGTCGGTTGCGGCTGCTCGCGTCAAAAGGGCAGGGGCTGAAGCAGATATCCAAGGCGCTCAATCGCAGCGAGGAATCGACCAAGAGCTTCGCGAAACAGCAGAAGATCAAGATCGCGAAAAAGCGCTAGTGCGCGGCTAGCGCGAGGCCAATTCTCGGCCTGCCTCTTTCCATGCCTTGCTGTTGGTGAGGCTGCTTGCGCGCAGCGAAATCTTTGTATCGGGCACGATTGTCTTGATGATGCCGCGCAGATTATCGCTCAGGCTCGGGGGCATCCATGGGCTGAACGTGATGCTGCTGATCCAGGATAGCTCGATCGGCAGGTCGACATACTCGCGCACATCCTCGCATTCGGCGATGATGCGCCATTCGCGTTCGTCGGAATAGCCCTCGCGCTTAGCGAACGGCAGTATCTCGATACCCTTCGCGGTGTGTTTCTCGAGCGAATGAACGCCCATGTAATTGACGGGACCAGCGTGAAATCCGTCCGCCTGTTCGACGGCATGTTCCAAGGGTTCGCGATGAAATTCGATCGAGATTCCATCCATGCCCTGAGTGAAGACCCGCCAATGATGGTAGGTTTCCTTGGCCATGGTGCAGCACAGCGCGAGGACCGATTGCGACGGGATTTTCGAGCGATACAGATCCATGAAATAGGCGTCGTTGGCATCGTCCCATTTCGATGGGCTTAGCAGGACGAGTTTCTTCTCGCTCAGGGTTTGCAGCGCGCTGGAAAGCGTCGTGTATCGTTTGACGAACTTCCTGAGTGGGCGCGTACTCATTTCACCCAGTCGAGGCCCATTTCCTCGAACACCTCTTTGTCTTCGGACCAGTTTTCCGCGACCTTCACGTGCAGGAAGAGGTGCACTTTCACGCCGAGAATTTCAGACAATTCCTTGCGCGCGGCCTCGCCGATTTCCTTGATCCGCTGACCGCCTTTGCCAAGCACGATCGGCTTCTGGCTGTCGCGCGCGATCACGATCTGCTGGCGTATCTCGACTGAACCGTCGCGGCGCACTTCATAGCTTTCCGGGCGAACGGCTGCATCATAGGGCAGCTCATCGTGAAGCTGCTGATAGAGCTGTTCGCGCGTGATCTCAGCCGCCAGGAGGCGTTCGGAGGCGTCGGAGACCTGGTCTTCGGGATACATCCACGCGCCTTTGGGCATCAGCTTGGCAAGAGCTTCCATCATCTCTGGAACACCGTCGCCGGTCAGCGCCGAAACGAAAAATATCTCGTCGAAGGCAATTCGTTCAGCCAATTCCTGTGCGAGCGCCAAGAGCGGTTCCTTTTTTGCCTTGTCGACTTTGTTCAGGGCCAGGATCTTGCGTTCGGGTCGCTTCTCCAGTGCTTCCAGCAAGGGTATCAGCTCATGTCGCCGCTGCTTGATGGGATCGACCATCAGCAGAACTGCATCGGCGCTATGCGTGCCTTCCCAGGCCGCGCTTACCATGGCGCGATCAAGGCGGCGGCGCGGCTCAAAGATGCCAGGCGTGTCAACCAGGATCATTTGCACCGGACCATACAAGGCGATGCCAAGCATGCGAGCGCGGGTCGTCTGCGCCTTGGCGCTTGTGATTGCGACCTTCTGTCCGACCATCTGGTTTACGAGGGTGGATTTACCGGCATTGGGCGCGCCGATAACGGCGACGACGCCGCATTGAGTAGGCGCATCGGCGCTCATGCAAATTGCTCCATAAAGACTTTGGCCGCCTGTTTTTCGGCTTCTGATTTACTTGCCGCGGTTGCTTGTGCTTGCCCGACATTGTGCACGCTTACCTGCACGGTGAAGCGGGAAGCGTGATCCGGCCCGCTGCGTTCGATCACTTCATATTGCGGTGCCCGATGGCGATTGCCAGCAGCCCATTCTTGCAAGGCGGATTTGGGATGTTTGGCTTCACCGGCTTTCCCCGCAAGTTCATCCGCCCACACTCGGTATATGAAATCGCGTGCAGTCTCGAAACCGTGCTCAATGAAGCATGCCCCGATCAGAGCCTCCATTACATCGCCCAAGATGTTGTCGCTGTTGGTTCCACCGTCCTCGCGGGCTTGCTTGCCGAGCCGCAGATGCGCAGGCAACTCGATCTTGCGAGCGATGCGCGCGCAGGTCGCTCCGCTAACCAGGGCATTCAAGCGCTGCGACAACTTGCCTTCAGGCGCGTCGCCTTCGCCATAAAGCCAATCCGCCACCGACAGGCCGAGCACGCGATCACCGAGAAACTCGAGCCGCTGGTAGTCCTTTAGCAGCTGCGCGCTGTTGTGATTGCTCCCCTGGACGCTGCCATGCGTCAAAGCTTCAAGCCAGGGTGTCTCATCGCGCACGTCCAGGCCAAGCCCATTCAGCCAGTTAGCTGTTTCGTCGCCCAGTTTTTCAAGGGGAGGGGCATTCATATCGTGCCCCCAATCCGGCCCCAACGGGCCGCGCCAAACCAGGTCCATGGCTTGACCCATTCGGCACCGCCATCGGTCGACCACATGATGATGGTCGCGCGCCCAACTAGGTTTTCCTGAGGGACAAGGCCGACGCCTCCGCCCGCCATCGCGGCAAAGCGGCTGTCCTGCGAGTTATCGCGATTGTCACCCATCACGAACATCCGCCCTTCCGGCACGATCACCGTATCGGAATTGTCCGCGCGAGTGAGTCCGAAATCTATCACCTCGTAGCTCACCCCATTAGGCAGGGTCTCGCGAAAGCGCTTGTAAGAGCAGACGTCTTCACCCGATTTATTGGTGGTCGCCTCTGCACCCCATGCACAGCCAGTGTTGGGCGATGTCGGGATCACAAAGTCCGCAATCGGCTCTTTCGGCACCAATTCGCCATTGAGCACGATCTGCCCGCCCAGCACCCTGACGCTGTCGCCGGGCAGGGCGATTACGCGCTTGATATAATCGGTGCCGTCGATCGGATGCTTGAATATGACTACGTCGCCCGGCTCTGGCTCGCTTGCCAGCACGCGACCGGGAATCAGCGGCGCGTTGAAAGGCAGAGAATTGTTCGAGATGCCATAGGGCCATTTGGCGGCGAGCAGATAATCCCCGTTCCAAAGGCGCGGAAGCATGCTTTCCGAGGGGATCGAGAAAGGAGAAAAGACGAAGCTGCGGAAGATCAGAACGGCCAGCACGAGCTTCAGGAGGAAAAACGCAAAGCTGGCAAGGCTCTCCGGCTGCTCCTCCTCTTTTGCCGCCGCGCATACGTCACCACTATCGGAAGCAGCTTCAGTTTGGGTCTTAACATCCATCGCTGCGATCCCTAGTCGCGTGTGACCCGTCACGCCAAGAGTATTTGCCAATGTCCGATCCGATTTCCACCACTTGGGATGCGATCCGCAACCTGCCTCAGCCAAGCCTGACCGACCTGTTTGCCGCCGATCCCGAACGTGTCGAGAAGCTGAGCCATCGCCTAGAGGCCTCGTTTGGCGAGCTGGGAGAGCTGGGCATCCGCTTCGACTGGTCGAAGACGCATCTAGACGATGCGGTGCTGGAGCAGCTGGAAGCGCTGGCTGAAGCGCAGGGTTTTGCGGGTCGGCGAGAGGCTCTCTTTACAGGCGGAATCGTGAACCCGACGGAAGGGCGCGCGGCGACGCATGGTGCAATGCGCGGTAGTGGAACCGAGGCGGACGTCGAAGAAGGACAAGCTCTGACCGCGCGGATGGGAATGCTGGTCGAGGCGATCCATCAAGGTGCTTTGGGAGAGGTCAATCATCTGATCCATATCGGTATAGGCGGCTCGGCATTGGGGCCTGCGCTGGCGGTCGATGCTCTGGCGCGCGATCTCACTCTGGTCGATGTGCATGTGGTTTCGAACATTGACGGTCTCTCGCTAGAGCAGGCCTTCGCGGCCTGCGATCCGGCGACGACAATGATCGCAATCGCATCCAAGACATTCACCACCACGGAGACGATGACCAACGCCGCGAGCGCGCTCAAATGGCTGAACGAAAACGGCGTGGACGATCCTGGCGGACGGGTGATTGCGCTTACAGCCAATCCGGAGAAGGCCGTGGAATGGGGCGTCGATGAAACGCGCGTCCTGCCATTCCCCGAAAGTGTCGGCGGGCGCTATTCACTGTGGTCGAGCATCGGCTTTCCGGTCGCTCTCGCCGTGGGCATGGATGATTTCCAGGCCATGCTCGCGGGCGCGCATGCGATCGATACGCATTTCCGCGAAGCCGAGGGAAGGGCGAACCTGCCTTTGCTCGCGGCATTCGCAGATCAGTACTACACGCGCGCTCGCGGCTGCCAGACCCGCGCGGTGTTCGCTTATGATGAGCGACTCGCTTTGCTGCCCGATTATCTCCAGCAGCTTGAGATGGAGTCGAACGGCAAGAGCGTGACGACAAGCGGCGATGCCGTGACATTGCCGACTGCGGCGGTGACATGGGGTGGGGTGGGCACGGACGCACAACACGCTGTGTTCCAATTGCTGCACCAGGGCACTCATCTGATCCCGGTGGACTTCATCGCCAGCATTGCGCCCGGCGATGAACTGGACCCGGCGCATCACAAATCTCTGCTGATCAATTGCTTTGCCCAAGGGGCCGCGTTGATGGCGGGCGGCAATATGGCAGCCGACGGAAAAGATCCCGCGCGCGCCTTCCCCGGCGACCGTCCTAGCGCGATGATACTGGTCGATGATCTCGATGCAGCTGCGCTAGGCGCGCTGATCGCGTTTCACGAACACCGTACATTCGCCAACGCCGTGCTGATGGGGATCAACCCGTTCGATCAGTTCGGCGTCGAGCTGGGCAAGAAAATGGCGAAGGATATCGACGCGGGCGAGGGCGATTTCGACGCGAGCACGAAGACGCTGATGGCGGCGGCCGGAATGGGGTGATTCGCTCAACGATTTCCTCAAATCACTTCCGTATACGATCCATACCAATCGCGAGTTGGGATTGATGCTTGCGGGGCGGAAGCCTTTTGCACATTTCGTCGATGCAAAGGGGCAATTCCCGCAAACCTTAGAGCGATATTTCAGGCTTTTTGATCGTCATGTGGAGATGGCAAGATTAGTGCGACGAGATCATATCGAGCCACCGATAGATAAGCGTAAGTACGAGCTGTATCGCATTATGTTTGCGGTGCCGGGAGAAGAGTGGCGTTTCGATGCATTCTTAGGGTTGATGCAGTCACCAATATGGGGACCGGCGCAGGAGAGAAGAGAAGGCGAACTTCTCGGGTACGAGGATTGGATGAACGATCACTTTCTTGAGCTGAAGTATGGCGATTGACTTTTCGCTCCTCAGCCCCCAAATGCTGCACCAGCGAAGCGCGCGAGCCAGCGTGAAGCGGCGGTTCTTGTAAACAACACCCGCCCCGGCCGCACTTCGGTTAATCACACAGACTTCCCTTTTCACGCGGGCGGTTTTTACCCCCGCGCCGCGCGACGGTTTCGCCTGGAATCTGTCTGCGCGCCGCATATTTGCGAGTTTTAATGACACAATTTTCAGACCTCGGGCTTTCTCAGCCCGTTCTTCAGGCCTTGGACCTGAAGGGATATTCCACACCAACCCCGATCCAGGAACAGGCGATCCCGCCCGTTCTTGAAGGTCGCGACCTTCTTGGTATTGCGCAGACGGGCACCGGCAAGACCGCTGCCTTTATGCTGCCAAGCATTGATCGCCTGCGCGAAAGCGACAACCGCATTCCGTTCAAGAGTTGCCGCATGCTGGTGCTTGCACCAACACGCGAACTTGCCGGACAGATCGCCCAGAGTGCCAAGGACTACGGCGCGATGGCAGGCATGAAGGTGCAGTCGATCGTTGGCGGCACCAGCGTAAACAAGGATCGCAACAAGCTGCACCGTGGGACCGACATCCTTGTCGCGACGCCCGGGCGCTTGCTCGACCTGATCGATCAGAAGGCGTTCAACCTTTCGGCGGTTGAAATTCTGGTGCTAGACGAAGCGGACCAGATGCTCGATCTCGGCTTCATACATGCGCTACGCCGGATCAATCAACTGGTCCCGCAAGATCGCCAGACGCTGTTTTTCAGCGCGACCATGCCAAAGCAAATCAAGGAGCTTGTGAAGGGCTATTGCCGCAATCCGGTTCAAGTCTCGGTCACACCTGAATCGAGCACCGCCGAACGGATCGACCAGTATCTCTTCATGGTGCAGCAGAACGAAAAGCAATCGCTGCTCGAACTGATCCTGTCGGGCCGTCATTCCGTGCCGGGCAAGATCGAGCGCGTGCTGATCTTCACGCGGACGAAGCATGGCGCAGACCGTGTCGTAAAGAAGCTCGGCCAGTGTGGCATCGCCGCCAATGCGATCCATGGCAACAAATCTCAGCCACAGCGGCAACGCGCGCTCGATGAATTCAAACGCGCCAAGACGCCCATACTGGTGGCGACAGATGTTGCTGCGCGCGGGATCGATATTCCCGGCGTAAGCCACGTCATCAACTATGAACTGCCGAACGTACCCGAGCAATATGTTCACCGCATCGGCCGAACCGCGCGTGCGGGCAAGGATGGCGTTGCGATCGCATTTTGTGCCGAGGATGAACGCGCATATCTCAAAGACATTAACCGCACGACCGATGCCGAGTTCGATCGACTCGATCTGCCGGAAAACTTCCGCGCCGTAGTTGAAGGTGTCGGCCCGACCAAGCCTGCACCGCGCGGTCAAACGCGTGTTTCCAAGAAGAGAATCAAACCGAAACCACATGGCGGCCAGCGGCCCGGTGGAGGCAAGCCGCAAGCTCAGGGTGCAAACGGCGAGGGTCGTCCTCAAGGCAAGCCCAAGGCAAAACACGGTGCGCGCAAGGGGCGGCCCAATCGCAATAGCGGACGCCCCGGTGGCGGACACCCCGGCGGTGGGCGTCCAAGTGGTGGCCGGTCGGGTGGAGGCCGAGGCCGCGGCGGTCATCGCTCCGCTTCACAGTAACCAACCGGTGGCTCCGAGCGAATAGCGGGTTCAAACCGATGTGCGCGGTTGGCAATAGCTTCAAGCATCGCCATATCGCGCCCTCAGTAAAGGAGCATCGCCGCCATGGCCGACTACGATTACGACCTCTTCACGATTGGCGCCGGTTCAGGCGGCGTCCGGGCCAGCCGGATAGCGGCTGCGCATGGAGCGAAGGTGGCCGTTGCCGAGGAATATCGCGTTGGCGGCACTTGCGTCATTCGCGGTTGCGTGCCGAAGAAGATGCTTGTCTACGGCGCACACTTTGCCGAGGACCTGGACGACGCGCAGCAGTTCGGCTGGTCGATCGAAGGAAAGAGCTTTGACTGGGTGAAGCTGCGCGACCATGTGCAGACCGATATCGATCGTCTTGAAGGCCTCTATGGCGAGACGCTGGATAACCACGGCGTCGAGGTAATTCGCGAGCGGGCCGAGATTACCGGCGATCACCAAATCACCTTGGCCAACGGCAAGGTCGTCACCGCGAAATACATTCTGATCGCGACCGGAGCCGAACCGCAGCGGCTCGATTTCCCTGGTGCCGAATATGCGATAACTTCGAACGAGGCGTTCCATCTCGATGAATTGCCCAAGCGTGTGATGATTGCGGGTGGCGGCTACATCGCCAATGAATTCGCGGGCATCTTCAACGAGTTTGGCAGCCGGGTGTGCATCGTCAATCGCTCCGACCAGCTGCTGCGCGGCTATGACGAGAGCCTGCGTGATCGGCTGCTTCAGATCAGCTTGATGAAGGGCATTCAGTTCCATTTCAATACGACTTTCAAGGCCATCACCAAGAACGATGATGGCTCGCTCCATGTCGAGCTGAATGGATCAGACAACCTGGACGTCGATATGGTGATGTTCGCGACCGGCCGGATACCCAACATCAACGGTCTGGGCCTCGATACGGTCGGCGTTGAAACCGGCGATAAGGGCGAGATCAAGGTCGATGAATTCAGCAAGACCAATGTCGACTATATCTATGCGGTGGGCGATGTGACCGACCGCGTGCAGCTGACCCCGGTTGCCATTCGCGAGGGGCAAGCCTTTGCTGACACTGTGTTTGGCGATAATCCGCGCAAGGTCGACCATTCCTGTATCCCAAGCGCGGTCTTCAGCCATCCGCCGATTGCGGCGGTTGGTATGACCGAGGGCGAGGCCCGCAACAAACTCGGCAATATTCGGGTTTATCAATCCGATTTCAGGCCGATGAAAAACGTGGTTGCTGGACGCAATGAGCGCGGCCTCTACAAGATGATCGTCAACGCGGCGACGGATCAGATTGTTGGTATCCATATGATCGGCCCGGAATCTCCGGAGATCATGCAGGCTGCCGCCATTGCCGTGAAAGCTGGCCTGACGAAGCAAGACTTCGACGATACGGTCGCGATCCATCCGACAATGGCGGAGGAACTGGTGCTGCTGAAGTAAGTTGTTGCTCGCAACCTTCCCCGCTAACCTAGCGGTGAAAAAGGGAGAGAGCGAATGGCCAATACGGTTCTTGTAACGGGCGGCACAGGCTACATTGCAGGGGAGCTGATCAAACAGCTGCTGGCGCGCGGCTGGATTGTCCACACGACTGTGCGCAGCAAGGCCAAAAGCGAAGCTGCGCTGCGCGAGCGCTTCGGTAAGCCCGAGGCCGACCGCTTCAAGGTTTTCCAGGCCGATTTGATGAGCGACGATGGCTGGGCCGAGGCCAATGCAGGCTGCACCCATGTCGCCCACGTTGCATCGCCGATCGAGGCTGCTCCTCCCAAAGATGAAAACGACATGATCGTCCCCGCCCGCGAAGGCACCTTGCGGGCGCTGCGTTTTGCGAAAGATGCAGGCGTGACCCGCTTCGTCCAGACCAGTTCGATGGCCGCGGTCGCCTATGGCCGCAGCGAAAAGGAATACACTGTCGATGAGAGCGACTGGACCGATGTCACGCATCCAGATGTGTACGCTTACATAAAATCCAAGACGATTGCCGAGCGATCCGCGCGCGATTGGATCGAGTCCGAGGGCCAGGGCATCGAGTTTGTATCAGTCAATCCGTCCATGGTTCTGGGACCAGTCGATAGCGGTGACTTCTCCGCCAGCGTCGAGGCAGTGAAGCAATTGCTCGACGGATCAATGCCAATGGCGCCCGACCTGGGTTTTGCCATCGTCGATACGCGCGATGTCGCTGAGCTGCATGTGAAATGCCTCGAAGAACCTGGGCTTGCCGGAGAGCGCTTCCTTGCGGCGGGACGCTTCATGAAGATGCTGGAGGTCGGCGAAGTGCTGCGAAACGGCCTGCCCCCTGAGCACACCAAGAAAGTGCCGACGAGAATTATGCCTAACTGGATGGTCTCGGTCTTGAGCCTCTTCAATGCAGGAGTTCGCTCGATCAAGAGCGAGCTTGGGAAAAGCCGTCATGTCGATTGCAGCCATGCCGAACAACGTCTCGGATGGAAGACGAGGGCCGAGGAAGAGAGCATCCTCGATTGCGCGAAAAGCCTGATCGAACACGGGGTGGTCAAAGTCTGATGGACCTTTCTGGAAAGACCGTTTTGTTGACCGGAGGCACTGCCGGCATTGGACGCGAGATCGCACGGCAATTGAAAGCTAAGGGCGCCACGGTCGTGCTGACCGGGCGCAATCCGGAACGGCTGGCGGCGATGCGGGACGATGGCTTTGAGGCAATCTCAGCCGACCTTTCCAACGCCGCTGGTGTCGATGCTCTTTTGGTCGAATGGGGTTCGCGAGAAGTCGATATCCTGCTCAACAATGCGGGACAATTGGTCGATCACGATTTCCGGAAAGGCACGCCGGATGCGGATGCCGCAGATGACGCGATCTATGCCAACCTGTCTGCTCCGATCCGTCTGACCACGGGCTTGATCAACCAGCTCAAGGCGCGGCCCGAAGCCGCCATCGTCAATGTCACCAGCGGGCTGGCGATTGCGCCGGCAGCGCGCACGCCGGTGTACTGTGCGACAAAGGCAGGTCTGCGCTCGTACACGCTCGCTCTACGCAAGCAGCTGGCAGATACAAACATACATGTGATCGAGGCGCTGCCGCCGGTCGTCGATACGCAGATGAATGACGACAATCCGATGAAAAAGATGCCGCCAGAAGAATGTGCGCGGCAGATTGTCGATGCGTTGGAAAGCAACCGTGACGAGGCGAACATCGGCATGACGAAGGTGTTACGCCTGGTTGATTCAATCTCTCCGGCGCTCGCCAGACGGATAATGCTCCGCTTCTGATGCATTGACGCTGCCGCACACCTGCGGCAACGACCCTGGCATATCTTGAACTTCAGGGGCTCACGAATGTCTGCCAATATCGCTGAAATGGAACGTCGCCGCGAAGCTGCTCAAATGGGCGGTGGGCAAAAACGCGTCGATGCGCAGCATGCCAAGGGCAAGTTGACCGCGCGCGAACGGCTCGACGTGCTGCTTGATGCGGACAGTTTTGAGGAGCTCGACACATATGTCGAGCATGATTGCGTCGATTTCGGCATGGCAGACCAGAGGATCCCCGGCGATGGGGTCGTCACCGGCAGCGGCACGATCAACGGCCGGCTGGTTTATGTCTTCAGCCAGGATTTCACCGTGTTCGGCGGCTCTTTGTCGAAACGCCATGCGGAGAAGATCTGCAAGGTGATGGACAATGCGATGAAGGTCGGCGCGCCGGTGATCGGCCTCAACGATTCCGGCGGCGCGCGAATTCAGGAAGGCGTGGCATCGCTCGGCGGTTATGCCGAAGTGTTCCAGAAGAACGTGCTCGCCAGCGGTGTAGTCCCACAGCTCAGCCTCATCATGGGGCCATGCGCGGGCGGGGCGGTGTACTCACCCGCCATGACCGACTTCATCTTCATGGTGAAGGACAGCTCCTACATGTTTGTCACTGGGCCGGACGTGGTGAAAACCGTAACCAATGAAGAGGTGACGCAGGAAGAGCTCGGCGGCGCGGTAACGCACACGACCAAGACGAGCGTTGCCGATATTGCGTTTGAGAATGACATCGAAACGCTGCTCGCGACCCGCAAGTTCTTCGACTACCTGCCGCTATCCAACCGCGAGGAAGTGCCGGAATATCCGACCAATGATCCGTGGGATCGCGAGGAGCATTCGCTAGACACGCTGATACCGGACAATGCCAACCAGCCTTACGACATGCATGAGGTGATCGCGAAGACTCTGGATGAAGGCGATTTCTTCGAGATTCAGCCTGCCCATGCTGCGAATATCATCTGCGGCTTTGGCCGGGTTGAGGGGCGCACAGTTGGCGTGGTCGCGAACCAGCCAATGGTGCTTGCCGGTGTGCTCGACATCAACTCTTCGAAGAAAGCTGCGCGCTTTGTGCGGTTTTGCGATGCGTTCGAAATCCCGATCCTGACCTTTGTCGATGTACCCGGATTCCTGCCCGGCACCGCGCAGGAATTGGGTGGGATTATCAAGCACGGGGCAAAGCTGCTGTTTGCCTATGCTGAGGCGACCGTACCCAAGATTACCGTCATCACCCGCAAGGCCTATGGCGGCGCGTATGACGTGATGGCGTCCAAGCATTTGCGCGGGGATTTGAACTACGCTTGGCCGACGGCGGAGATTGCAGTGATGGGCGCGAAGGGCGCGGTGGAAATCATCTTCCGCCAGGACCGCGGCGATGCGGAAAAGATCGCAGAGAAAACGAAGGAATACGAAGACCGCTTCGCCAACCCCTTCGTGGCGGCCCAACGCGGCTATATCGACGAGGTGATCTACCCGCACTCGACGCGGAAGCGGATTGCGCTGGGGCTACGCAAGCTGCGGACGAAGCAGCTCGAGAACCCGTGGAAGAAGCACGATAACATTCCGCTGTGAGCTCAGCACCCACATATGAAGAGCTCGTTTTCGGATTAGCAAACTTTACAAAGCAATTGCCCGATCATGAACAGAAGCTCGATGACGGTCGTGTCAAGGTTCGGTCCTTCTATCATTTCGACGAGAATGGCCTTGGATCAGTTCCGGATATGCTGACACGCCTCGGTCTGATGTGTCCTATCGATCAGGGCCATGCTTTTACTGTCGCACCGGATGACGATGGGAGCTGGCCCCTCATCCGACATCGTGGCGAGCCGTCCCTCGATGATCTCTTGCAGGGTTTGGAGTTCTATATTGATTGGTTTGAGCCTACGGCCATGCGTGGAAAAATCAGGGGCTACGACCATCTAATTGGTTTGGCTGTGGCTTCCAAAAGGGGGATCATCATTGATGGGCAATATGTCCCTGAGGACGAACTTCGGGCTCCTGCAATCGGACTTTACGATATTTCCCGTAGCGAGGCGGTAGATCGGCTTGGAAGTCAGGAAGCCCTCTACCCTTCGCCAGATTACTGGCAACATGACGGGACAGGCTGGATGAAGGTGAATCGGCTGGATCAGCAACCGGACATCAAGTCTCAAAATGCCGAAGGAAAAGGAAAATGAAACTAGGCAGACTTAATCACATGGGCGTTGCGACGCCGAGCATCGCTAACTCCATCGCGCATTACCGCGATGTGATGGGCGCGACTTCGATCTCTGATGAGATCATTCTGGAAGATCGCGGCCTTAAGGTCGTGTTTGTCGATACACCCACTCACTCGGACATGAATGGAACTCAAATCGAGCTGATCGAAGAGCTGAAACCCGGTGAGACCGCGATCAGCGCATTTCTTGCGAAAAATCCCTTGGGCGGACAGCATCACGTCTGTTTTGAGGTCGAGGATATTGACGAAGCGCGCGCGTGGTTCGAAGGGCAGGGCAAGCGCATTCTAGGCCCAACCATACCGGGAGCGCACGGCACTCCAATCTTCTTCCTGCATCCCAAGGATATGCAGGGCATCCTGACCGAGATCATGGAAACGCCGAAGGGTGAACACTAAAAGAATGCCGTTCGTGGTGAGCTTGTCGAACCACGTGCATCTAGAAAACGTCCTTCGGAGTCGAAGACGGCGCGCAGCGCCACCGGCTCAGGACGAACGGAGCAGAGAATGAACTACGAAACAATCCGCGTGAGCCGCGACGGCCCGCTGATGACGATCACGCTGAACCGGCCAGATCGCCTTAACGCTATGCCCCCGCAAATGGCGGATGAAATTGGCGCCGCGTTTTATGATCTCGATGGTGCGCGCGCGGTCCTGATCACCGGTGAGGGCAAAGGCTTTTGTTCAGGCGCTGACCTGTCTGCGCGCGGTGATCGTAGCGCGATGGATGCGAAAGGCGGTAGCCACAAGGCGCTGCAAAACCACTATAATCCGGCGATCAGCCAAGTGCTGCGCGCACCTTTGCCGGTGATCTGCGCGGTCAACGGCCCGGCAGCGGGTGTGGGGTGCTCGCTCGCGCTGGCGGGAGACTTCGTGCTCGCTGGCAAGAGCGCGTATTTCCTCCAGGCCTTCGTCAATATCGGGCTGGTACCTGATGGCGGATCGACCTGGCTGCTCGCCCGCGCGATTGGCCGTGCACGCGCCACGCGCATGATGATGCTGGGCGAAAAGATCGGCGCAGAGCAAGCCGAGGATTGGGGCCTGATCTACAAATGCGTGGATGACGCCGCGCTGATGGATGAAGCGCGCGCGCTGGCAGAAAAGCTCGCCAACGGGCCGACGCTCGCACTTGCGACGATGAAGGCGAACATCAACCAGTCGCTCGATGGCAGCTTGCAACAAGTCATGCTGGCTGAAGCCGAAGGGCAGAGGCTTGCTGGCGCGAGCGATGATGCAAAGGAAGGTGGCATGGCCTTCCTCGAAAAGCGCAAGGCCGAGTTCAAAGGAAATTAGTCCGGACAAATTTGCGCGAACGACTTTTCGATCCGTGCAAGTGTGGTAAGGCCCACGCCATGACTGACAAGCCGAATACTGACGACTGGAAGGCGCTCGCGGACAAGGAGTCCAAGGGCCGCGATCTCACGTGGCAGACGCCCGAGGGCTTCGATATCAAGCCGCTCTATACGGGCGAGGATCACGCGGATTTCGATCCCGGCCTGCCGGGCTTTGCGCCGTTCACGCGCGGAGTGAAGGCGAGCATGTATGCCGGGCGTCCATGGACCATCCGACAATATGCGGGCTTTTCCACCGCCGAAGAATCGAACGCCTTTTACCGGCGCAATCTGGCGGCGGGGCAAAAGGGGCTGAGCGTCGCGTTCGACCTCGCCACCCACCGCGGTTATGACAGCGACCATCCCCGCGTTGTCGGCGATGTCGGCAAGGCAGGCGTGGCGATTGATACCGTCGCGGATATGGAGATACTGTTCGACCAGATCCCGCTCGACACGATGAGCGTCTCCATGACGATGAACGGCGCGGTCATCCCGGTGATGGCGTTCTATATCGTTGCGGGTGAGCGTCAGGGTGTGAGCGCCGACCAGCTTTCAGGCACGATTCAGAACGACATCCTGAAAGAGTTCATGGTCCGCAACACCTACATCTATCCGCCCGAGCCGAGCATGCGGATTGTGTCGGACATTATTGCGTACACCAGCGCCAATATGCCGCGCTTCAACAGCATTTCGATTTCGGGCTATCACATGCATGAAGCCGGGGCGACGGCGGTGCAGGAGCTTGCCTTCACTATCGCCGATGGCAAGGAATATGTCGTGCGCGCTATGGAAGCGGGGCTGGACATTGACGCCTTTGCAGGCCGCCTCAGTTTCTTCTTCGGCATCGGTATGAACTTCTTCATGGAGATCGCGAAGCTGCGCGCGGCGCGCACGCTGTGGTACCGCGTGATGGACGGGCTGGGGGCGCAAAAAGATCGTTCCAAGATGCTGCGAACGCACTGCCAGACGTCGGGCGTGAGCCTGCAGGAACAAGATCCCTACAACAACGTCATTCGCACCACGATTGAGGCGATGGCCGCGACCTTGGGCGGCACGCAGAGCCTGCACACCAATGCGCTGGATGAAGCCATCGCGCTCCCCACCGATTTCTCCGCCCGCATCGCACGCAACACCCAGCTGGTGCTGCAAGAGGAAAGCGGCATCACGCAGGTGGTCGATCCGCTCGGCGGCTCGCATTATATCGAGGCGCTCACGGCAACTCTCGTCGAAGAAGCAGAAAAACTGATCGCCGAAGTCGATGAAGCGGGCGGCATGACCGCTTATGTCGACACCGGCGCGCCGAAAGCCGCGATTGAACGCGCGGCGGCGGAAAAGCAGACCGGGATCGACAAGGGCGAGACGGTGATCGTCGGCGTCAATAAGTACCGCAAGGATAATGAAGACCCGATCGACACGCTCGACATCGACAACGCGAAGGTGCGCGCTGGGCAGATTGAACGCTTGAAGAAAGTGCGCGCGAACCGCGATGAAGCCGCGTGTCAGGCTGCGCTCAAGGCGCTTGCCGAGGCCGCTGCAACCAATCCGGCTTTGGCCAGAGCTTCGCTTGCGGATGGGCGCGACGAGAACGGGATCCCACTGCCGCCCTCCAAGATTGCCGAGATGGAAAAGCATAGCGACGCGAACCTGCTTGCCCGCGCTGTCGAGGCGGCCCGGCACGACGCGACTTTGGGCGAGATTTCTGCGGCGATGGAGGCCGCTTTCGGCCGCCACGATGCGACGCCAAAACCCGTGACCGGCGTGTACAAAAGTGCGTACGAATTCGACCGCCGCTGGGAACAGGTGACGGACGGTGTCGATGCGGTTGAACGACGGCTTGGCCGCAAACCCCGCATCATGGTCGCGAAGATGGGCCAGGACGGGCATGATCGCGGCGCGAACGTAATCGCATCCGCCTTTTCCGATATGGGCTTTGAGGTGCTCAGCGGGCCGCTGTTCCAGACGCCCGAAGAGACGCGCGATATGGCGCTCGCGAAGGATGTGGATGTGATCGGCGCAAGCTCGCTTGCGGCGGGACACAAGACGCTGATCCCGGAACTCATCCGCCTGCTCAAAGAAGCGGGGCGGCCCGACATCAAGGTCACCGCAGGCGGCGTGATCCCACCGCAGGATTACGACTTCCTGCGCGAGGCGGGCGTGCAGGGCATTTACGGCCCAGGCTCGAACGTGGTCGAATGCGCTGCCGATATCCTGACGCTGCTCGGCCATAACATGCCGCCCGCGGGTGAAGAGCTGGATGAGGCAGCGGAGTGATTTTCTCGATAATTCTCGCTCTAAGCAGTGCGCACGAAGCTGCCGCAAAGCACCGATGTGATGAACCAATTCTTGCAGAGAATCAGCAAGAGTGCGCTTACCTAAAGGCAATCGAAGGTTTCACAATCAAAACCATCGAAAGCGTAGCTGTCGGCTCAATTGAGGAAATGCGAGAGGTGCGAATGCTAACTCGTCATTGCAACGTGGCCAATCGCATCGATCACCTCGGTGGCGTCGATTTGGGGGTTTACGACATCATCAACGCTGACGATGACGCACGAAAGTGCGTCACTCAATGGATCAAAGAAAACGCATCGCATCTTGAACACTCTAAAGAGAGGTTTGAAGAGCGATTCAGATCCGCACCCCTCCTCGAAACGGAAACCATAATAGTAAAATGACTAAGCCCCGCACCGACTGGACCCGCGAAGAAATAGCGGAGTTGTTCGACCTACCCTTTACCGAATTGCTGTTTCAGGCCGCGAGTGTTCACCGCGCGAACCATCCGCCAGAGCAGGTGCAGCTCTGCACTCTGCTCAGCATCAAGACCGGCGGATGCCCCGAGGATTGCGGCTATTGCTCCCAGTCCGTCCACGCCGACAGTGGTGTTGAAGCAACCAAACTGATGGATGTGCAGGCCGTGCTGCAATCGGCGGCACAAGCGAAAGACCACGGCAGCCAGCGGTTCTGCATGGGCGCCGCCTGGCGCAATCCGAAAGACCGCGACATGCCCAAGATCGTCGAGATCGTTAAGGGCGTGCGGGAAATGGGGCTCGAAACCTGCATGACGCTCGGCATGTTGACGCCCAAACAGGCCGATATGCTGGCCGAGGCGGGGCTCGATTATTACAACCACAATATCGATAGCAGCCCGGAATATTATGAGTGGGTGATCAGCACGCGCGGCTTTGATGAGCGGATCGAAACGCTCGATCATGTTCGCAATGCTGGGATCAATGTTTGCTCTGGTGGGATTGTCGGCATGGGCGAAACGCGCGAGGATCGCGTCGGCTTCGTCCACACGCTCGCAACGTTGGAGGCGCATCCTGAGAGCGTACCCGTCAACGCGCTTGTTCCCGTGAAGGGCACCGTGCTGGGCGATATGCTGGCCGATACGCCGCTCGCCAAGATCGACGATATCGAGTTCGTTCGCACGGTCGCAGTCGCGCGCATTTGCATGCCGATGAGCATGGTGCGGCTGTCCGCGGGCCGCGAGAGCATGAGTGAAGCGACGCAGGCTTTGTGCTTCCTTGCAGGCGCGAACTCGATCTTTACTGGCGACAAACTGCTGACCGCGCCCAATGCGGGCGATGACAGCGATGGTGCTCTTTTTGCGAAGCTGGGCCTGACGGCGCTGCAGGGCGAGGAGCCCGCACGCGCCTCCAAGGTACAGGAACCGGCGGAGTGAGCCCGCGGAAGTTCTTTGACCTGCTTGTGTCATTTGGGGGCCGTGTCTTTGCGCAAATCGCCTGCTTTTGCATCACTTGGATTGTGATCGGAGCGATTTTCCGATTTTTTGTTTGGATTGATGGCTCGGTTTCGGGAGGGATTGAACCAGTTCACTTCGCAATGGTCTCGATGATTTCATTCGGAATGTTAGTTGCTTGGCGAATGTTTGCGAACGCCGATTTGGACGGATGACCCTCGGTTTTTCCGTCGATAAGTTGCTCCCGAAGGCGCGTGGCGGCGGGCAGCTCAAAATGGGATTGGTGAAGCTATCCGAAGACGAATGGCTGCAACCCGATCCTGATCTTGAAGCGCGTGCGGCGGGCTTTGCCGAGTTTCCGCAGGGCGTCCAGCTGACGCCCAATGCAAAGCGCCCTGGTGAAGAACTTGCGGCGATGATGGGTGTCGAAGGTGCTTTGCCTGAAGCCGCCCTAGCCGCCCATGAGGACATGTGCTTGCTCACCCAGCTTGATGGTGAAGAGCATTACCGGTTGATCGGAACGGCGGTGGCGTGGCCGAGCGACTGGCATCCAACGGACAAGATGGGACTGCCTTTGCGCGCGCTGCACGCGCCGATTGCCGGATACGAAGAGCAACTCGCCAGCGGCGTTGATCATTTCATGGCCAAGCTCAAGCCGGGGCAGATCTATGGCCGGTGCAACTGGTTTATCGCGCCAACAGGTGCAAAACGCTGGATCGCCGACGCGCCGGCATCGCGCGCCTTCGCTCATGTGACACCCGACAATGCAGGCGAAACTCTGTTCGTTCGGTCCGAGCGCCAGACTCTGGGGCGCTTTCCTGAAACAGGTGCGATCCTGTTCACGATTGGCATATATGTCGAGCCGCTGGGTAGCCTCAGTCATACGAATGTTGCAGCGCTTTCCTCCGCTGTGCGGAGCTTGCTGGAGGGTGAGGACGCGCGGCGTGGAACGGGGGCTTACGCAAGCGCGCTAATCGGCTATGCGGAGCGGCACAAAGGGGATGCAGATTAGCATGTTCAAGAAGATACTGATCGCAAATCGCGGTGAAATCGCCTGCCGTGTTATCAAGACGGCCCGCCGTATGGGGATTGCGACCGTCGCGGTTTACTCCGATGCCGATGCGCGCGCGCCATTTGTGCGGATGGCGGATGAGGCGGTTCATATCGGGCCTGCGCCAGCGGCCGAAAGTTATCTGATCCCGGAAAAGATTGTCGCCGCGTGCAAGGAAACCGGCGCTGAGGCGGTGCACCCGGGCTATGGCTTCCTGTCCGAGCGCGCGTCTTTCGTCGAGGCCCTTGAGTCCGAAAACATCGCTTTTATCGGCCCGCCCGCTGGCGCGATTGCGGCCATGGGCGACAAGATTGAATCGAAGAAGCTCGCCAAGGAAGCGGGCGTGAATGTCGTACCCGGCTTTGTCGGCGAGATCCGCGATACCGACCACGCGGTCGAGATCGCGAACGAGATCACTTACCCGGTGATGATGAAAGCCAGCGCTGGCGGCGGCGGCAAGGGCATGCGGCTTGCGTACTCTGAAAAGGATGTGCGCGAGGGCTTCGAAGCGACCAAGCGCGAAGGGCTGAACTCCTTCGGTGATGACCGCGTTTTCATCGAGAAATTCATCGAAAACCCGCGTCATATCGAAATCCAGATCTTGGGCGATAAACACGGCAATATTCTCTATCTGAACGAGCGCGAATGCTCGATCCAGCGGCGTCACCAAAAGGTGGTCGAGGAAGCGCCTTCGCCTTTCGTGACCGAGAAAATGCGCAAGGCAATGGGCGAGCAGTGCGTCGCCCTGTCGCGCGCGGTCGATTACCATTCTGCTGGCACCGTCGAACTGATCGTCAGCGGCGCAGACAAGACCGGCGAGAGCTTCTACTTCCTCGAAATGAATACCCGGCTGCAGGTTGAACACCCTGTGACCGAGGCGATTACCGGCGTCGATCTGGTCGAGCAGATGATCCGCGTTGCGGCTGGCGAGAAGCTGGAAATGACGCAGGACGATATCGGCATTGATGGCTGGTCGATCGAAAACCGTGTCTATGCCGAAGATCCGTATCGCGGCTTCCTGCCTTCGACCGGTCGCTTGGTTGAATATCAGCCACCGCTCGAAGGGTGGACCGACGATGGCAGCGCCAATGGCCGGCGCGGGGTCGATGGCGTGCGCGTGGATGATGGCGTCTATGAAGGCGGCGAGGTCAGCATGTTCTACGACCCGATGATCGCCAAGCTGATCACTTGGGCGCCGACCCGCGAGGAAGCCGCCGACAAGCAGATCGATGCGCTCGATCGCTTCCGCATCAAGGGCCTCGGCCACAATGTCGATTTCCTCAGCGCGATCATGCAGCACGAGCGGTTCCGCTCTGGCGAGCTCACCACCGGCTTTATCGCTGAGGAATATCCCGATGGCTTTGAGGGCGCGCCATCTGATGACGCGTGGCTGCGCCAAATGGCTGCGTTGTTTGCGGGCGCGGAGTTCACCGAGCAGGTGCGCGCAGGCAAGATATCCGGCCAGTTGGCTCCCATTCCAAACCCACCATCGCGCTGGAATGTCGCGATCGACGGTCGAAACTTCGATGTCCTGCTCGAAACCGGCGGCGCCACTGTCGATGGCGTGCAGATGTTCGGAACCTGGGATTGGGAAATGGGAATGCACTTCGCGCAGGTGACCGGCGACAATGAAATGGTGGTCCAGGTTGAGCGGGTTGGAGTGCGCTGGCGCATGACCACGCGCGGTGCTTCTCATGAGGCTCTGGTACTGCCAGCGACGATCGCTCCGCTTGCTGAGCATATGATCGAAAAGGTCCCGCCTGATCTTTCCAAGATGCTGATCTGCCCGATGCCTGGCTTGCTCGTGAAGCTGCATGTCAGCGAGGGTGAAGAGATTCAGCCCGGTCAGCCGCTCGCCACCGTGGAGGCGATGAAGATGGAGAACATCCTGCGCGCTGAAAAAGAAGGCAAAATCGCCACAATCAACGCGAGTGAAGGTGAGAGCCTGGCAGTGGATGCAGTGATTTTGGAACTTGAGTAAATCCATATCGACCTACGGAATGAAATATTCGAAGCCGATTAAGTAATATTTACAAAAGTTTCGGGGTCTTATCCCCAGTTTTCCCAATGTTGGTAAACGCGTTTCACCCAATCAGTGAAAGCGCGTATGCTTGCCATCTAGTTGAGAAGTTTTCGAGTCGCTTCTGAGCAGACAGGAGTGTAATTGTGGCACAGCGAGGAACCGGTTTCTTTGACCGGAAAGGGCAATATTTCAGGACCCCTGAAGAGGCGACGCTAAGCGATTTGTCGGCGCTTCTCGGTAAAATCGGCGATGGCGAAAGCCTTGCGCCAGGCATCGCCCATACATTGCTTGAAAAGCGTACGGAGATCGAAGGTCTCTTTCTTGAGCACGATGCGATGATGTCCGAGGCCGGAGGCGCGTTTGGCGAAAAACGCGATAATGTAGAGCCTCTAGCCGTCCGACGGCGCTCCGAAAAAATCTGACAGGCTTGGGAGCGCCTTAGCGGCGTTCGACTTCGTTGGCGCGTCCGCGATTGCGGACTGTGTAGCCTTTGCCGGACACCAATACGTCGTTGGAATCGCCGGTCAATTCGAGGACTCCTCCAGCAGAGAGGGTCACCACAACATCATTGCTGTCGCCGGATACGACAACCTTTGATCCGGCGCCGATAAGCACGTCATTGCTCTGACCCGATATTGTGACGTCAGGGCAATTCTTGAGCACGATGTCGTTCGATTGGCCGCTGATATCAACAGGCTTTCCCTGGCAATCGATCGATCGATCGGCGGCTCGATCTCTTACGTGAATCGTTTCGCCCGGGTCTGCAATTGCTGGTGTAGCGGTCATGCCGACCATGATTGTACCGAAAATCAGGGACTGTTTGATCACTGTGTGGCTCCTATGCGTCAGGCGATGCCAAAGATCACACCGCAGATTGCGGAGCCTATCACAAATGCAAATCGGAGCGACAGCAATTCGCGTCGGAGCTATCCTTTCAGAATTGCGATCGCAAAGAAACACCGCGCGCTCGAACGCGCGATTTCCGATGGAAAATGACCGGACGCGCGGCTTCGCATAGAATTGCTCGATATGGCATTGAGAAATTTGCATTCATGGTAAGTTGCATATAAAGACTTATATAATGGGGAGATAATTCGATGCAATTGCCGATAACTTCTGTAGCCGCCGCATTGCTAGCCTTGTTGCTGCTGGCGACTGCGGTTCAAACTGTTCGCAAACGCCTTAAGTTGAAAGCAGCGTTTGGTGATGCAAATGATCAGGGGTTGATCGCAGCAAGTCGTAGTCATGGGAATCTGGCCGAACATGCGCCGATCTTCCTGATCATGTTGGGCTTGCTCGAATTTCAAGGAGCCAGCTTTGTGCTATTGTCCGCGATAGCGTCGATATTCGTGGCTGGACGCGTCGCGCATGTCCTCGGTCTCCATCAACCCTCGGAGCCGGGCAAGGCACCTCTAATGCGGCAAGTCGGTGTTATCACGACTTGGCTAGCGTTGTTGGTATTGGCATTGCTGCTTTTGCTCGCGGCTCTCCCGAGCTAGCGCTGTTGATCCTGAGCTAACCCTCAAAAATCGCCACCGCGCGTATCCACCCGGCACTGGCGCGCTCGATCTTCACCGGAAAGCAGCTGAAGGTGAACCCGTGCGGCGGAAGCGCGGCGAGGTTGGTCAGCTTCTCGATCTGATAATAGGGTCGAATACGCCCCGCCTTGTGTCCCTCCCAGATGATCGACGGATCGCGGGTCTCGGCCCAGCGTTTTGCCGTGTGGCTGAAAGGCGCATCCCAGCTCCAGGCATCGGTGCCGACGACTTCGACGCCGCACTCGGTCAGCCACAAAGTAGCCTCTGCGCCCAGACCGACGCCTTGGTCGGTGAAGTTATCTGTGCCGTACTCCGCACCGGATTGGATCAGCACTATATCAAGCGGTTGCAGGTCGTAACGGATATTCTCGAACGCCTCCTCTAGCTCGGCTGCGGTCACGACATGCCCGTGCGGCAGGTGTGAGAAGTCGAGCTTTACGCCGGGGCGGAAAAACCGGTCGAGCGGTGCCTCATCAATGCTCGGCGCAGGGTTTGCGCCGTCATCGGTGGTCGAATGGTAATGCCACGGCGCATCCATATGAGTGCCATTATGCGTCGACAGTTCGAGCATCTCGACTGCCCAGCCTTCGCCATCGGGCAGGTCTTCTTTCTCCAGCCCAGGGAAGAACATTGCGATTTGTTCCCACGTGCTCTCATGCGTCGTGTACTGGATTTTGGGGCGCATCACCTCGGGATCGGAGATCACGTCATTGGTGATCGGGATCGAGAGATCGATGAACTTCGTCACGCAGCGTTGACCGTTTCGCGCAGTTGCTGATCGAGGAAGTCCGCGACATCGGCCAAGTCCACATCGCGTGCCACGAAGGCGTCGCCAATCGCATTGAGCAGCAGGAAGGGCAGGGTGCCGCCGGCCATTTTCTTGTCATGCCGCATATGATCGACCAATTTCGCACCGTCGCACGTCAGGCCCAGCGCCGATATCTCTGACGGAAGGCCCGCACCGGCGATTGCGCGTGCTGTGCGTTCCGCATTTTCTTCGCTCAAATGGCCACGCCGCACAGAGTAGCGCGCCGCCAGAACCATGCCGAGCGCGACGCCTTCGCCGTGGAGCAGCTTTTGCGAAAACCCGGTTTCCGCTTCGAGTGCATGCCCGAACGTGTGTCCGAGATTGAGGAGCGCGCGGCGACCGGACAGCTCGCGCTCATCCTCCGCGACGATCCGCGCCTTGGCCTTGATACTGGTTGCGATGGCATGAGTGAGTGCTTCCGGTTCGCGCGCGATCACCCTTGTGCCGTTGCCTTCCAGCCAGCCGAAGAACTCCGCATCGCCCAGCAGGCCGTATTTCAAAACTTCGGCGTAGCCCGCGCCCATTTCGCGTGGTGGCAGTGTGTCGAGGGTCTTGGGGTCGATCAGTACGGCAGCGGGTTGATGAAATGCGCCGATCAGGTTTTTGCCCGCGCCGGTGTTGATTGCAGTCTTTCCGCCGACCGAACTGTCGACTTGCGCAAGCAGAGTGGTGGGGATTTGTACGAAGCCGCATCCGCGCTTCAGCACCGAGCATGCAAAGCCGGTGAGGTCTCCGACCACGCCACCGCCAAGTGCGAAGACGTTGTCGCCGCGCTCTACGCCCTGTGCGAGCAGCCAGTCGGTGAGCTTCTCCAGAACTTCCCAAGATTTCGCGCCTTCGCCCGGATCGACCACGAACCATTCGGCGTCGTAGTGTTCGCTGTCGAGGCTTTGCTCAATCACCTCGCGGAACAAGCGGTGAGTGCTCTCGTCGGCTACAAACGGCACTTTGCGTGGATTGATGCCGTTCCGTGGGTGATAATTCTCGTAAAAGTCGCGCGCCTGCACTGCAAAATCGTGCAGCAAGCCCGCTTCAATCGTGACGTTATAGCTGCGCCCGCCAAGCTCAACCGGAATTAAAGGCATTGATCGATCGCCTCGATGATGCGGCGCACAGTGTCGTGATGCGGGCCGTCCACACTTTCGACCCGGACTTGCGCCTGAGAATAGTACGGCTCCCGCTCGGCATACAGCCGTGAGAGGATTTCCTTGGGATCGCCTGTGCGCAACAATGGGCGGGTGTTGCGCCGCGATGTCCGCTCGACCAGCGTATCGATGTCGCAATCGATCCAGACGGCAATGGCGTTTTCGAGGATCAGCGCGCGGGTTTCGTCATCGACGAAGGCACCTCCCCCGGTCGCGATCACGCCAGAGTGTTCATCCATCAGGCGGGCGATTACGCGCCGTTCGCCAGCACGAAAGTATTCCTCGCCGAATTCCTCGAAAATCTCGGAGACTTTGCGCTGAGCCGCCTCTTCGATGGCATCGTCAGCATCGACGAAATCGCGACCAAGTATGCCTGCGAGCCGCCGACCAACGGTCGATTTGCCGACGCCCATCAACCCGACCAGCACAATCGGCTTGCGCACCGAGCGGGTTATCCGCGCGATTGCGGTGCCGATATCCTCGTGGTTTATAGCCGTATGCTCAGTCATTGCCGCATGGCCTATAGATGGGGTAGGGCGCGTGCAATATGGCTCGCAAAAACAGCACGATTAGGCCAATGGAGAATCCGGATGGTCCGTCGCGCTCGCGCGGGCGCTGGATTTGGTATTTGGCAGCGGTGATAGTCTTGGTGATAGTGCTGGCATGGATCGATGGCGGGGAAGAGCCGCTGCGTCCGATTGTTCAGGAAATTGAGGTGCCAGAAGCATCGTGATGGAGCGTTTTGGCATGAGATGGGTTGGTGTGAAGCCAGCTGGCGTCGCGGTTGCTATGGGCGCGGCCGTACTCACCGGCACGCTCGCGGCGAGTTATGTTGGCGCTCAGGATGCGCCCGAATCGCTTTTGCCGCCCGGTTTCGACGATCCCGCTCCGCCTCCACCACCACCTCCTCCGCCACCGCCGCCGCCTTCCGGCGGTGAAACGGGCGGAGCTCCGGGTGCAACTCCGGGAGCGGGGCCGGTCGGCCCGGGCGCTCCGCCGCCACTACCGGGCGGAGCCGATCTGCCGCCAGTACCGACCATTTCGAGCGATGAGCTGGGTGACCTTCCTTCGGTCGAAGAACTCGAAGCCATGTCGACCGATGAGCTGGATGATCTGCTCGGGCTGAAGCCGCGCTACGATATTCCGCCGGCTGCGCGCCGTTCGATGGCGCGGGTTGGTCTGCTCGGCCCTGAAGAGGGCGGCCTGCCAACGGCATCGCTCGCACGCCAGCCCGCGGGGCTGGTGAGAGCGGCTCTGGCTGGCACAAAAGGGCGGATGGTCTCGCGCTGGGGACATATTCTGCTGCGCCGCGCAGCTTCCAGTCGCTTGACTACGCCCGACGGGATGAGTCCGGTGGAGTTCGCTGCGCTTCGGGTCGGTTTGCTCAACCGGATTGGCGAGTATGCGACTGCACGTGCACTGGCGCAGGATGTCGACACCGGGAACTGGAATACACCGCTCACTACGGCAGCGCTGCAATCCTATGTTGCGACAGCCGACTTCGTTGGTGCTTGCCCGGCGGTTCGACTGCAAGGCTCCGAGCGGGACGATCCGCGCTGGGTCATGTGGCAGGCAATCTGCAATTCCTATGCGGGCGAAACCGCGCTGGCAGGGCAGCAGCTTAACCGTGCGCTCGACAACAACATCGCGCCTGCCATCGATATTCTGCTGGCACGCCGATATGCCGGTGCCGCTGGCAATGGTCGGCGCGCTGTCGAGGTTGAATGGGAGGGCGTCGAAGACCTGAACCCGTGGCGCTTTGCGCTCGCCAATGCCGTGGGTGAGGAAGTTCCTGAAACTTTGCTGGCCGAGGCTGGCCCATATTATTCCCGCGTAGCCGCGATCGGTCCGGTCGTGCCGCTGGCGCAGCGTGCGGAGGCGGCGAAACTTGCGGGCAGCGAGGGTATTTTGTCCTCCGCCGCAATGGTCGATCTCTACAGTCAGATTTACATCAATGACGACATTACTGGCGACACGGCCGATTTGGCGACGCGCCTGCGCGAAGCCTATGTCGGTGCCGATCCATCCGCACGGCTCGCTGCGATGCAGGCGATCTGGGGTGAGGGTGCAGAAACCGGTGCGATCAATGATTACAGCGGCTATGTCTTGACCGCTTATGCTGCCGCACGAATACCCGCCAGTTCAGCGCTTGCTGATCAAGCGGGTGCGCTGATCGCGTCCATGCTGACCGCCGGTCTTGACCGCGATGCGCTCGCATGGGCGGATGTGGTTCGCGATGGCAGCCTGGGTTGGGCGCTAATCACATTGTCTCAGGCTGAGCGCGGAGTGCCAGCTAGCCGGGAAGATCTGGACGAGTTTCTCAGCAATGATGAGAGCGAAGAGCAGCGCAAATCGCAATTCCTGATCGCTGGCCTTGCCGGACTGGACCGAATTTCCGATGCCGATCAATCCGCGCTGTCGAGCGAACTCGATATCGATCTCGATCGCCGTACAAAGTGGGTTCGCATGATCAGTCAGGCCGGTGAATATCGTAATCAGGCGATGGTCTCGCTCCTCGCTGGGCTAGGCATGCAGGGTACCAGTTGGGAGCAAATGACCCCGCTTCATTTGTACAACATTGTCTCCGCGCTCAATGCTGCTGGCCTTGGCGCGGAAGCCAGGATGATCGCCGCGGAGGCGGTCGCGCGCGGCTGAGCCGGGCCGATGTCAGCCGCCACTCAAGCCTTTCTCGATATGCTGGCGGCGGAACGCGGCGCAGCGACGAATACGCTTGCCGCCTATGCGCGCGATCTTGCTGGCGCCGAAGAGGCGATTGGTGACCTTTCCAGGGCCAGCCGCAATGATGTGGCGAAATTAGCGGGGGAATGGGCCGCGCTTGCGCCGTCCACAGTGGCACGCAAATCCTCGGCCCTGCGGCAATTTTTCGGCTTTGCAGTGGATGAGAACTGGCGCGAGGACGATCCTTCCGGTGCTTTGCCGCAACCGCGCGCGCGTCGCCCTCTGCCCAAAGTTCTGTCGCATACTCAAGTCGAGCAATTGTTCGCCCGCGCCGAGCTGGAGGCGGATAGCGGAAAACCGGCTGCGCTTCGGCAATTGGCACTTCTCGAGCTGCTTTATGGATCGGGCCTGAGAGCGACGGAGCTTGTTTCTCTGCCGGTTAGTGCTGTGCCGCGCGATGCGCCTTTGCTGACTGTCATGGGCAAGGGCGGGCAGGCGCGCATGGTTCCGGTGAGCGAGCGGGCGCGCGAAGCAATCTCGAAATGGATGGAAGTTCGCCCGGCAGATTCGCGGTTTCTCTTCCCTTCGCGCGGCGGCAAGCATCTGAGCCGGGTGCGATTGTTCCAATTGCTCAAGGATTTGGCAGTGCGGGCCGATCTCGATCCGTCGGGGATCAGCCCGCATGTCTTGCGCCATGCCTTCGCCACGCATCTGCTTGAGGGCGGGGCGGATTTGCGCGTGCTTCAGACGCTGCTTGGCCATGCGGACATCGCCACCACGCAGATTTACACCCATGTCGACGCCGCGCGGCTCGTAGCCTTGGTCAATTCGCGCCATCCCCTTGCTCAACAGGGTGTGCCGCGCCCTCTTGCCCAAAATGATCCATCCGACTAGCGCACTGGCATGAATTCCTACCTCGAGTTTGAAAAACCCGTCGCCCAGCTCGATGAGCGCATCGCAGAATTGCGTAATGCAGCTGAAGGTGACGATGTCGATATCGCCGGTGAACTTGAGCGGCTCGAGAAAAAGAGCGCCGACCTGCTGGCAAGCACATATGCCTCGTTGACGCCTTGGCAGAAGACCCAGGTTGCCCGGCATCCGAACCGTCCGCATTTGCGCGACTATATCGAGCATGCGTTTGAGGATTTCACGCCTTTGGGTGGTGATAGATATTACGGTGACGATCAGGCGATCCTAGGCGGATTTGCGCGGCTTAATGGTCGGCGCGTGATGCTGATCGGGCATGAGAAGGGCCATGATACCGAGACCCGAATCAAGCACAATTTCGGCATGGGCAAGCCGGAGGGGTATCGCAAGGCGATCCGGCTGATGGAGCTCGCCGGACGGTTTGGTTTGCCGGTGGTGACGCTAGTCGACACCTCCGGGGCTTTCCCCGGGGTTGAGGCGGAAGAACGGGGCCAAGCAGAGGCAATCGCCCGCTCGACGGAGGCTTGCCTGGCGCTGCCAGTGCCGATGGTCGCGGTGATCGTGGGCGAAGGCGGATCGGGCGGTGCGGTGGCTCTGGCCAGCGCAGAGCGTGTTTTGATGCTCGAACATGCTGTTTACTCGGTGATTTCACCTGAAGGTTGCGCGTCAATTCTGTGGCGAACTGCAGACAAGGCAGCGGATGCGGCGCAGGCGATGAAAGTCACCGCGCAGCACTTAAAGCGGCTTGGGGTGATCGATCGGATAGTGAAGGAGCCGGTCGGCGGCGCGCATCGTGATCCTGTTGCGACGGCGACCAATCTGGCGAAAGCGATAGCGCAAGAGCTCGACGCACTGGCTGATAAACCCGCTGAAACGCTCATCCGGACGCGCGAGGAGCGCTTTTTACAGCTGGGAGGGTGATGCCGATTTGCAAAAAGGAACCACCAGCTTGCCGGCGCATTGAAAGAGAATAACGATAACTCGGCAGGGTGGGTAACTGCCGAAAACCGCAGGAGGCCAGAACCATGCCGTTTTCGAAGAAATCTATCGCCCTATGTACCGCCGCGCCATTGGCCTTATTGCTATCGGGCTGCCTCGGTGGCGGCGCGATACCTTCCGCATCGACGCCAATCACGCAAAGCGAAGCGCAGCAAGGCGCGGAATTTCACCCCAAGTTGCTGGCTGAATTCGGCGGCGCGATGGGCGGTCCGCAAGCCGCCTATGTCGAGCAGGTTGGCAAGAACATCGCGGTGCAATCGGGCCTTGGCAATGCGCGCGAGAGCTTCACGGTCAGTACGCTGAACAGCTCAGTCAACAACGCATTTGCGGTGCCCGGTGGCTACATTTACACGACGCGCCAACTGGTCAGCCTGATGAACAATGAGGCGGAGCTGGCAGGCGTGCTCGGGCACGAAGTCGGTCATGTCGCCGCACGCCACTCGCAGCGTCGCCAGCAAGCGGCGCAGCGCAACTCGATCCTTGGCGTTTTGGGCGCAATCGGGAGTTCGATCCTGCTCGGTGACAGCCAGATCGGGAACACTGTGAGTCGCGGCCTGTTGCAAGGATCGCAGCTCCTGACACTGCGCTTCTCGCGGCAACAGGAACTTCAAGCTGATGAACTGGGCATCGAGTATCTCAGCCGTGCCGGTTATGATCCGCGTGCGATGAGCACCGTTCTAGCCAGTCTCGCTGCGCAAAATTCACTCGATTCGCGGCTTCAGGGTAGGGGCAATGCGACTGTTCCAGCCTGGGCATCGACTCATCCGGACCCGGCCAGCCGCGTGCAAACCGCACTGACCAAGGCTGGCCCAGCGGCCGGAGGAATGCTCAATCGCGACACATTCCTCAGCCGAATTGACGGCCTGATGTATGGCGATGATCCGGAACAGGGCGTAATCGAAGGGCGGCAGTTTATTCACCCTGAATTGCGGTTGTCGTTTACCGCGCCGCAGGGCTTTTACATGGTCAATGGCACGCGCGCGGTGAGCATTAATGGCCAGAGCGGCCAGGCGCAGCTCACTCTCGCGCCGTATGCCGGGGATCTGAACAGCTACATCCGTCAGCAATTCAGCGCTTTGGGCGGACAGGAGCGCCAGCTTGCTCCGCAGGATATTCAGCGGACCACCGTGAATGGGATCAGAGCGGCCTATGGGACGGCGCGGGTGAACAATGGCAACTCACAGGTTGATCTCGTGGTATTCGCTTATGAGTTTGCAAGCGATCGCGCCTATCACTTTGTGGCGATCACGCCTGCAGGCCGAGGCAATACCTTTACCGCAATGTTCAATTCGATGCGGCGGATCAGTTCGTCGGAAGCCAGCGCGGTCATTCCGCGGCGCATCGATGTGGTGACGGTCGGACGGAACGATTCGGTGCAATCGCTCGCTAGGCGCATGGCTTATTCCGATGCTCAGGAAGATCGATTCCGGGTCTTGAACGCTCTGGGTGCGCGCGAAGGCGTGCGACCCGGGCAGAAGGTCAAGCTGGTGGTCCGCGCGCGTTAAGGAGAAAGCGGAAGGTCAACTCTTCAAAAAGACTGCGCACATAAAAAAAGCGGCGGGGAAATCCCCGCCGCTTTCTCTTAGCGTATGATCGCTTCGACTTATGGAGTTTGCATTTCGTCTGCAACAGTCGAGAACGTGTCAGAGAGCTGGTTACCGAGGCTCTGCATTGCGGTGATCGCAGCAACAGCGATCAGAGCAGCAATAAGGCCGTATTCGATAGCAGTTGCACCCTGCTCGTCAGCGAAAAGCTTGTTAAAGAATTTCATTAGTAGTCTCCTGGTTCAGTCTTCGGTACCCGTGTCGACCCTGAAGCAGGATCGGACAGATGGTGTTGTAATCAGTACCTCTTGAAAATTTCCTAACTCGGAGCCTTTCAAAAGTATTAAAATCAGTTGATCACATCATCCACCGTATTTGATACGCGACCCCAAAGGCCGGTGTTCTCGTTGGCAACAGCCTCGAAAGCACCGATTGAAGCGATCACGATCAAACTGGCGATCAGACCATATTCAACAGCAGTGGCACCCGTTTTGTCGTTTCCGAGTTCCCGGAGGAAGTTCGTCAAAAGCATGGAAACACCCGTCAATTACGTTCCTGATGAAACATCAAATGCGCTCGCCACGTTAAAAAAGTATTGATGGAACATGCTCACATGGAAAAAAATCCGACATGATGGACAGGTGGATACCCGTAGTTGCGGGCGCGTTGCGGGGAGTGGATGGGCGCTGGCTGATGCACAAGAGGCCGCTTGAGAAACATCATGGAGGCCTTTGGGAATTTCCTGGTGGTAAGGTCGAATCGCTTGAAACGCCCAGAAATGCGTTGATTCGCGAGCTTCGCGAAGAATTGGGTATTTCGATTGAGATATGTCACTGCATTCCTGCCGGCTTCGCGCAAGAAGATGAAACGAGCGCTGCCGAGCCGATTGTCATTCTACTTTACACAATTGCCAGTTGGGACGGGATCCCGGCAGCGCTGGAAGGAGGTGAGGTGGATTGGTTCACGCCCGACGAGATCGCTGATCTTGCAAAACCACCGCTAGATATCGCGCTTGCCCGGCAGCTCTTCAAAAAACCCTAGGCCATTTGACGCGAAGGGGATTGCCAAGCTGCGCGTGCCCCCGTATGTGCCCGACCTCACGCGCGCCAGTAGCTCAGCTGGATAGAGTACCTGACTACGAATCAGGCGGCCGGAGGTTCGAATCCTTCCTGGCGCGCCAAGAAAACCCATCCCTTGCGGGGTGGGTTTTTTTGTTTGAGGTCATGGGTGGTGAGGGTTTTTTTGTTTCGCTTCAAGCGCCAGCGTTCGCATCCGCTCTCTTGGCTATCCTCGCTCACGCGACCAAAGGTCGCATCGCTGCGGACGGGCAGTCGCCCTTGCGGCCCTCTGGGCCGTTTTCAGTCTTCGGTGTTTCTAAGCTGTTCGCGCTCTTCCCAGAAACAGCTCGTCTAATCGCTCACACTATCCTCTAGCGCGTGCATATCATCATCGGAAAAGCCGAAGTGATGACCTGCTTCGTGGATTACGACATGGCGCACCAAATCCTCGAAACTCACACCAGTCTGGCGCATCTCGGCCAGAAGAGGTTGGCGAAACAGGCTTATAACGGGGGGCATCACCCCGCTCTGCCAAACTGATCGTTCGGTCAGGGGCGTGCCTTCGTATAGTCCGCTCAATTGCCATTTGTTGATGATATTGACCGAGGCCAGCTGATCGGGATGCGCGAACTCTTCTACCTTCAGCGCAACGTTACCGAGCTTTTCGCGGAACTCGGCCGGCAATCGCGCCAAAGTGTCTCGGGCAGCTCTTTCGAACTCGCTCGGGTCAGGTCCTGTGAGCACTCGATCCATCTCAGGGATATGGGTGAGCTGTGCGAAGCTGCAAGCTCTCGGAACCTGCGCGGCCTACGCTCATTGATTCGACAGAAACTCAATGGAGCTATCAATGACCGACAACACAGCCATTTTCGACCGTCTAAAAAAAGACCATGACAAGCACCGCGACCTGCTCGATCGGATCGCGAATACCAGTGGTGATAGCGATGAGCGTAATCGCCTGTTCGAAGAGCTGACAAAAGAGCTCAAAAGCCACGCTGCTGCTGAGGAGCAGGCAGTATATTCGACGATGCTGCGCAAGCCGCCGACTACGGACGACACGCGCCACTCCGTCGCCGAGCATCAGGAAATCGATGAAATGCTCAACGACCTGGCTGCAACGGATATGAGCTCAAGCGCGTGGCTGCAGAAGTTCAAGGATTTCGATCATCGCTATCGTCATCACATCGAGGAAGAGGAAGAAGATCACTTCCCCGACTTCGCAGAATATCTCGATGACGAGGACACGCAGCACATGCGCAAGGTGTTCGAGCGCCGCAAGCAGGAGGAAAAGGCCGCGGCTGAAATCACTCCTGAGAGTGCGGGCGACGCCAAGGAATAAAGTCAGGCAGCTTTGAAACGCCGGCGCGCCTCTGAGTATATCAGGGGCGCGTTTTGTGTTTCGGCCTCATGCAATGCGATTGCCAAGGTGCTGATTTTGCGCGAGAGGGTCAGCGGGATCGGGAAAGGCAACAGGAAGACACTGGAATGAACGACTTGCACGATCACGATCTGGATGACGAAAACCCGCTGGCCAAGCCCGACGTGCCGGAACATGTGCAGGATGCGATCCGTACATTACTAACTTGGGCTGGTGATGACCCAGAGCGCGAAGGGCTTCTCGACACTCCTAAACGCGTAGGCCGTGCGTGGCTTGAGTATTGCCAAGGGTACAATGAGGATCCGGCAATCCACCTCTCGCGCGTATTTGAAGAAGTGGGCGGCTATGACGAAATCGTCCTGCTGAAAGACATTCCTTTCCAGTCTCACTGCGAACATCACATGGCGCCGATAACGGGCAAGGCAGCGATCGCATACCTGCCCAATCAAAAGGTCGTTGGCATCTCGAAGCTTGCGCGCGTGCTCCATGGCTATGGCCGCCGGTTGCAGATTCAGGAACGCCTGACCGCGCAGGTCGCGCAGTGCATCTGGGACCATCTTGAACCGCAGGGTGTCGCTGTCGTGATCGAGGCGCAGCATGGCTGTATGACCGGACGCGGAGTTCGCACACCGGGCGTCGGCATGATCACCTCGCGTCTGCTCGGCTGCTTCCTCGACGACCAGCGCAGCCGCAAGGAAGTGATGGCCCTGATGGGCTATGGCTGAGTGCGCTGCGCTCAGTCCGGTGTGAGCGATCCTCGGTAGGATACGACGAGCCCGACTATCGGCAGCGTAATATCGACATCGAAACAGAAGCGGCCATCCCGTTCCGTTTCGAAGCTTAATCCAGTTGGCATCAGGAACTTCGGCAAAGGCACTCGAAGGGCTGACCAGCTGCGCGGTACAAGAACCAGCCTGTCTTCTTCAACAACCAGTGCCAGCGAAACATCGATAATCCCGAATCTCTCGACAATCAGATGCGCGTTCCGGCCGATGCCCACTCTTTGGTGCGAGTGAAAGCTCTGTTGGCCAAAGGTGCGAGTCCACAGTTCGCCGTCGCTGTCGGGTGAGAATGCGACTGAGACAGGGATCGATTCCGCCTGTTTGGGGAAGCCGATAATCGCGGCGACCATTTTTGCGAGCAGCCCGCGTCCGCGCCGAACGCTGGCCGTACCGGACCAGGTGCGCTTAGCGGTGCTATCATGCAGCGCCTTCACTTGCTGAGGCAGGGTCTCGAAGGACGGTCCGAGGATTTGACGATAGATCGGTTCGCTTGATTGGTCCTCGCGAAAGCCGGAGTATATGGTCCGCTTTGCAAACAGACGCTCGTAGTCGGAAAGTTCGAGCGCATGTGTCGCTGGCCTCGCGCCGGGTGCTGGAGCATCCCCAGCGATCAGCTTTCGCACAATACCCTCGATCGCCATGGAGGGAATGAAAGGGCCGTCATCGCCTTCGGCCAGCAAGTGCCAACTCCGCTCGTTATCCTCGTCATTAGCTGTGCCTTTAACATGGACAAACATGCCGCCGCGATGCTCGCCGAACTTCATCAGGTTGAGCACAATGTAGAACAGCTTCGAGAAGCTGGTCAGTGGTGGCAACTTCAGGCGATGCCGTATCTTTGCAAGCACGTTCAACATGCGATGCAGCACTTCGGGAACGGGCCCCGCGCCCATCCAGATATCGGTGATGCCCGGGTGCTCGCGCGGAAGCACTTGCAGGTCCGGTACATCGACCAGCGAGAAGTGGATATTGCGCAATGGCAGATGGCCGGGAGCGGCAATGGTGTAGCGCATGCTTTCCGCGAGGCCGATTCCGGTATTCCTCTTTCCATCGCGGGTCAGCTTCACCGGTTCGCCCGCATATCCGATCACTGCGCGCATCACATTCAATCCGATTCCGGCATAGGGCGAGGGTGCAATGCCACCTTGGACCTCGCGAATATCCATCGTCTTTGCCATTTCTCGCAGCACAGCCGAGGTGAGGACTGGGAAGCTGCTCACGCCTGAAAGCACGAAGATGCCCGCTCGCCTGGCCCGCTCGTCGAATTGCGAGATATCGAAAACGAATTCGGCACCATCGGCTAAGTCGAGATAGTTCACCTTCGCGGCAATGCAGGCGTCAACGACGCCGTAGCGGTCATCTCCATAATCCTGAAACGGTCCGGAAGCGTCGACCAGAAGGTCTGGCTGATATTGCGCAAGCCCGGCGGCGATATCGCACCGGTCTAGTTGGACGGGCCTTGCTTTGGCCTCTCCCGCGAAGTCGGCGCAGAACGCCTTGGCCTTTTTCTCGCTCCGCCCGGCGATCAGTAAGGTGAGATCTGGAATGTCGCTCAGGAGCTGCGCAAGGCGACCACCAAAAACGCCATATCCGCCCAGGATCAGGATCTTCATTTTTGGCTGCCCCTCATATGTCGTCTACAACACGCGTGAGCGCAAATGCTCTGGCGGGACCCAACACGAATCGCGCTTGCCGAATATGCGGTATCGATTGCGCGCGATCAGGTGATAGATCGGATCGCGTAAGAAAGCCGGGATGATGCGGACCAGTCCAGCAAGCCTCCAAGGGAAGCCGAGACCTTCGTAAATTGCGATGACCGCGTCACTGTCCTTGCGAACCCGCGATCCTTCAATGACGAGAATTGTTGACGGATCGGCGGGATCAAGTCCGTGTTTGCGAAACAGGTGCGCGCCGACATCACCCTGCATGGATGCGAGGTAGAATTCTCCATCCTTGTCGTGCGTCAAGATCAAGTGTGCGTTCGCAGAGCACAGCACGCATTCCGCATCGAACAGAACGATGCGACCTTCAGGCAGGTCGTCAATGCTGTTCTTGCCGCTCTGTTTGATCGCATTCATTGCAGCCAGTGTTCTACTGTGGCGGGCAGTTGCTGCCAATCAGAACCGGCCTTCGACTGTTGCAAAGAACGCAATTATCGGCGGATAGCGCGCACAACACCAAGGCTTTGGCTCGGAGATCGCTCGGCATCAACCTCCGGATTTGGCGGTAGCCTCGGCAATCAACGCGAGCGCTTCTTGAGTGGCCTTGCTGGACTCCTTTTCACCCTTCCTGATCGCGTCAGCCAACTTCAACAGGTCGCCAGCGATCGAGGTCCCGACGTTTGGCTCTTGCTCGATCCTCAGCCCATCGTTTTCCGCGGCAATCTCATCCCACTTGCCCCTGATCGCGGCCCAATAGCCCTGGGTTGCCTCCCAGTACGCATCGGCGGCGGCGACGTTGTAGTCGTCGGACCTCTCATAGGTGTTGAGGACATATTCCTGCACTACCGGCTTATGCTCGCCGGGCCGGCCTTCGTCCGGCATCATTTTGGTGTTGTCCTGCCAGTGGATCCAGCCGTTGGGCGTCATCTGGTGGCGGTTGATACCGACATAGTGATCGTAGACCGGATTGCGCACGGCATCGCGGCGGGCGAGTGGGCGCGCGGTCCAATTCGAGCGCCAGCGTTTAACACCATTGGTAGTCTGCCATTGACCCCATCCGGCGTAGCGGGGGCTGTCATCGACCTGATAGACGGTTTGCGACCAACGCCCTGCACGCAGAGGCTCTGGCACATCGGTCAGCTCCCAGGTGTTGCCGCCGGAATAAGTGAGGACTTGAGCAGGCTCGTATTCCCAGTCTTGCCGCCAGTGTTTCACAACATAGGGCTTGTCCGGCGGACCGACCACCAACAGGTGTTGCAGCGCGATCATGGTCCCGGTGTCCTCGACCACGCGAACCGATTCATACCCGCCTGAGACTTTGCGCTCGAGCGGCTCATACCCATCCATCCAGGCTGTCGATTCCTGCATATCGAAAGTGACTTTGTAATCGCCGGCCATTGCGAGGATGGTTGCACGGTCTGCTTCGAAAGCTGCCTTGTCTTCGGCTTCGCTGCGCTGGATCGGGTCATCTGCGAGAGCTGGGGCGGGGACGCTCACCATAGCGAGCGCGGCGAGACCGATTGCAATAAGCGTTTTGGTGGATTTGAGCATGATGTGAACTCCCTCAAAATTGGACAGTTGCGGAAACGCTGACATTGCGACCGGGCCGGGTGAACGCGTCGAAGATTGCCTCGTCCTCAAGGCGCAGGCCGCGCACGTCAGACCAGAACGCGTGTTTCTTATCGAACAGGTTGAAGATGCCCGCGCGCAGCTTCAGCGCGTCAGTGATCTCGACAAACGCGATGAGGTCAAAGATCGTGAACGCGTCAGGCCTGACAAACAGTTCTTCGCCTGCGGGGCCGAGCTCTACCTCGCCCACTTCCTTGCGACCGTAGTGCGTCAAGATCAACTCGCCGCCGAGCTTGCCCGATGGGGCGCGGTAGCCGAGCCCTGCCACAAGGTTGAATGGGTCGATCGTGTCGAGGGGTGTTTCTGCTCCGGACGGTGAGATGATGTCGCCATTGGCATAGGCCAGCGCGAGGCGGGCATTGATGCCGTTCTCGAGCTTCATCGTCGCCTTGGCTTCCAACCCGTCGATCTCGACCGCGTCGAAATTGACGAACTGGAAAATTGCGGGATCGGCTGGGGTGAAGGAGCCACCCACCACCTGTTGGCTGATGAAGTCCTCGTAGTCCGCTTTGAATCCAACGACCTGCAGCGAGAAAATGTCGCCCACATAGCGCGCGCCAATTTCGAAGTTTTCGCTGCGTTCCGGGCGGAGGTCGGGGTTAGGTAAGGAAGTGTAGCCGAAGGCGAGGTTCTCGAAGAAGTTGTTGACCTGACTCGGCGTGGGCGCGCGGAACCCTTGGGCGTAGTTGCCGAACAGAACGACATCCTCCGCCAGTTTGAGTGTCGCTCCGATTTTGGGGGAGAGACGGCTGTCGCTCTGACCGCTGGCGCTGAATGTCGGCAACAACAGATCATCGGTTGGATCGAGATCGTAGAAGTCGAAGCGAAGCGCCGGGAAGAGCGTGAAGATTCCTCCGAAAAAGCCGATCTCGTCGGCCAAGAAGATTCCGCCTAAAGTGAAGTCGGTGACCGGGAAGGCGCGCTGGGGGAACACCTCCCCGGTTGGCGGGATGGTGCCATCGCGCAGGCCCTCTTGCCGAGTCCAGCTGACATCGCCGCCGAAGGCCACAGTGTGCTCGATAGCTCCTGACGAGAACGTGCTGCGGGCTTCGGCTGCGATTCCATAAACCTCGTTTCCGAAGGTGTTTAGGCGCGTGCGATCAGGGGAGGGGAGGAAGGACAATTGAGTCCGGTCCTCCTCGGTGAACTGCACGTCCTCGCCATCTTGGTAGTAGGCTGCGATATGCGCGTAATCGATCGCGCCATCGCCGGTGCCGGAATAGGTCCAGTCGATTGAGGCGCGCAGGCGCTCGGTGCGGTCATCCGTGTCAAGCCGGTCGACGATCCAAACGGGTGCAGGGCCGAACAGCGAGACTGGACCAAGGCCGGAAAGCACATTCGATCTGACTTGTGTCTCGAGCCACTCGCCGGTCAGGCGCAAGCGATGGACGCTATTGCCCCATACGAGCTTGCCGAGCAGTGCATTGGATTGGCCACCTTGCGGATTGGGAAGGGTGCGCTCGCTGCCGATGCCGCCGATATCGCCCTGGTTTTCAAGCTCGCTGAAATCGCGTCTTGTATAGGCCATCAGGCCAGAGAGGTTTCCGCTTTGGGCCGCGAGCGAGATCGTTTCGGCGAACTCCTCGTCCTCGCTTGAGAAAGAGGCTCGTGCGAACCCGCCGAAGCTGTCGCCGTCAAGCAAGTCGACCGGATCGCTCGTCGTAAAGCTGATCGCGCCTGCCAAGCCATCGCTGCCGTAAAGCGCTGACGCCGGACCGCGCAGGATCTCGACCGATTTGACCAGGCTGACATCGGTGAATCCGCCACGCCCTGCATCCTGCGCTCCGAACGTGAAGCCTTGCGGGCTGCGAATGCCATCCACCTGGATCAGCACACGATTGCCGCCGATCCCGCGAATGACAAAGTCTTCGTTGCGCGCGCGGCCGGTGGTGCCAAGCGCCGCACCGAACCTCGCGGGGGCGCGGCGGACGCTCACGCCTGGCTCGAACCGGACAAGGTCTTTTACATCGGTCGAGAGTTCATCCGCAATGTCTTCCGCCGTGATGACGGTGACGGTTGCGGGTGCTTCTTCGATCAGAACCGGCAGACGGGTTGCCGACACGACAATCTGACCTTGCCCACGTTTCGCTCCGTCGTCGGCTTCGGCTTTGGCTAGAGTCGGCTGAGCGGCGAGCGCGCATATGCCGATAGCCAAGGCGTGTGCCGACAGTGTCTCGAATCTGACTTTCACTCGCTTGACCCCGAAATCGCTATCGATGGGTGCCTAGTGATATTATTGAGAATGAGAGTCAATAACGATATTAAAGGTAATGCGAATTAATTGCAGATAGGTTGTTATGCTGGAAGAGAGTGGGGGGTTATGCCGAGACTATTCGGTGCACAAAAAAAGGGCGCCGCAGTGGGCGCCCTTTCGAACCGTGCGTTCGGCTCAGATCAAAGCTGGCCGAGCATGTGCTCCGCGCTGGAGACCTGGAAGTCGCCCGGTGCCTCGACATTGAGTTGTTCGACCACGCCATCATTGACGACCATCGAGAAACGCTGCCCGCGCTTGCCCATGCCAAAGCCGGAGCCATCCATGGTCAGTCCAACCGCTTCAGCGAAATCGGCATTCCCGTCTGCCAGCATGGTGATGTCGCCCGAACCAGCAGCATTGTTCCATGCGCCCATGACGAAGGCATCGTTCACTGCTGTTCCGACAATCTCGTCGACGCCCTTGGACTTCAATTCGTCCGCCTTCTCGACAAAGCCGGGCAGGTGCTTGGCCGAACAGGTCGGGGTGAAGGCACCGGGCACGGAGAACAGCGCGACCTTCTTGCCCGCGAAATAGTCGGCCGACTGAACCTGCTCGGGTCCATCGGCGGTCGCTTTTACCAAGGTCACATCTGGGAGCTTGTCCCCTACAGAAATCGTCATTGCGCTTGTCTCCTTTACTGGCTCATCCGGTATCGCACTTAATGCCCCTGAGGCCAGCTTCAAGGCGCAAGCTGATGCTTAATATTCCTTCACTCTGGCAGTTCAATATTCGGTAAACCCATTAGGCGATCCTGTGAGGTGTCGGTGGGGAACTTTAAACGACGCCAGGAGACCAGGGGCAATGACAATCGAGACTAAAGCAGCAAAGCGGCCATTCGCCGCTATTTTCAGCACATGCGCAGCGATCGCTGTGACGATCGGCGCCGCGCCAGCATCCGCCAATCCCGCGAGTTTGGAGGCGGAGAGCATCCGCAAGCTCAATATCATGTTGATGGTCACATCGCTGCGCTGCCGCACCGGAGTGCACGATTTTCAGGCTGAGTATCGGCGGTTCAGCGCGACACACCTCAGCAATCTCAACGCAGCGGGCAAGACGATGCGCGGGGCGATGCATGCGCGCTATGGCGTGCGGGGCAGTAAGCGAGCGCTCGATAAAGTAAGCGTTCAGATGGCCAATGCCTATGGTGATGGTCATCCATGGATGGACTGCGAGCAACTAAAGAAGGTGACCCACGATCTCAGCCTGAATGGGGATCGTACGCGGCTTTCGGCAGCAGCGCGTGAGCTTCTGTCAGCGACGCCGGCGCCAGGTTCATTCCTGGTGTCGAGCGAGGCGGCTGCGCACGCCCCCGCGCAGCCGCCGACCATCCTAACTGCGCAATTGCTGACGAACGAGCCGAATCTGCCTTTGGGAGAATAGGTGGAATGCAGGTGGCAATTCCGGCGAAATGTCATCAATAAAGGATATAAAGATAACTTTATATTTGCTTGTGACGGGCGCGGAGGCTAGGGGCGCGGGATAGATCAAACATCCCCGCAAAGACATTCTCCGGAGAATACCATGGCCACCGCCGCGCTAACGCAGGACTATATCGTTAAAGACATTTCGCTCGCGCAATATGGCCGCGACGAAATCGCAATTGCCGAAACCGAAATGCCGGGCCTGATGGCTCTGCGCGAAGAATATGGTGCCGCACAGCCGCTTAAGGGTGCGCGGATCACCGGCTCGCTGCACATGACCATTCAGACCGCCGTTCTGATCGAGACGCTGGTTGCTCTCGGTGCGGAAGTGCGCTGGGCGACCTGCAATATCTTCTCGACTCAGGATCACGCTGCGGCGGCGATCGCAGATCAGGGCATTCCAGTGTTCGCGATCAAGGGTGAAACCCTGTCCGATTACTGGGACTATGTCGGCCGCATTTTCGATTGGTCGACCGAAAGCGACCCGGACCTGACCGCCAACCTGATTCTCGACGATGGCGGCGATGCCACGATGTTTGCGTTGTGGGGCGCTCGCATCGAAGCGGGCGAGGAAATGCCTGCTCCGGCGAATGCTGAGGAAATCGAATTCCAGCGCGCGCTCAAGGCGTTTGTTGCTGAGAAGCCCGGCTACCTCACCAAGAGCGTACAAAACATCAAGGGCGTCTCCGAAGAGACCACCACCGGTGTGATGCGCCTCTATCAGATCGCCAAGCAGGGCAAGCTGCCTTTCCCCGCGATCAACGTGAACGACAGCGTGACCAAATCGAAGTTCGACAACCTTTATGGCTGCAAGGAATCTCTGGTCGACGCGATCCGCCGTGCAACTGATGTGATGCTGGCCGGTAAGGTCGCCTGCGTTGCTGGTTATGGCGACGTTGGCAAGGGCTCGGCCGCTTCGCTGCGCGATGGCGGTGCCCGCGTGATGGTGACCGAAATCGACCCGATCTGCGCGCTGCAGGCGGCCATGGACGGCTACGAAGTCGTGTCGATGGAAGAAGGTGCGAAGCGCGCCGACATCTTTGTGACCGCAACCGGCAATGAAGACGTCATCACCGGCGAGCACATGAAGATGATGAAGAACATGGCCATCGTCTGCAACATCGGCCACTTCGACAGCGAGATCCAGATTTCTGCGCTCGACAATTACGAGTGGAAGGAAATCAAGGAAGGCACCGACATGGTGACCTTGCCTGACGGCAAGTCGCTGCTGATCCTCGCCAAGGGTCGTCTAGTGAACCTCGGCTGCGCCACCGGCCATCCGAGCTTTGTGATGAGCGCGAGCTTCACCAACCAGACGCTTGCTCAGATTGAACTCTACACCAAGGCGGACGAGTACAAGAACGACGTCTACGTTCTGCCAAAGCACCTTGATGAGAAGGTTGCGGCCTTGCACCTCGACAAGCTCGGCGTTGAGCTTAGCAAGCTGAGCCAGAAGCAGGCCGACTACATCGGTGTGCCGAAGGACGGGCCGTTCAAACCGGACCACTACCGCTACTAAGCTTCCGATTATCTCGGACATTATGCAGGCCCCCGCAGAACTCCAATTCTGCGGGGGCTTTTCGCATCCAACCGGTTGCAACATTGCGGCCCGCCGCATAGCTGAGTCCCGATGGAATTTTCTCCCACCGCTTTGGCGCTGATCGGCCTCGTGCTTGCCGCATGGACAGTGGGTGCTGCCGTGCTGATATTGCGCGCGTCGGGGGAGACCCGGCGGACCAAAGCGCTGCAGACTTCGCTTCGGCGAATGCAGCATATGCAGGACGTTGCGCCGGCCATCCCGCTGCTGGTTCGGGTTGATGGCCGCATCGAAGCGCCAGAGAGGCTCGCGCGCTGGCTCGGTCTGGAGGAAATGCCGAACTATCTCAGTGAGCTGGACGCGGGCGATGGCCGCGGGCTTTCGACCAAGCAGCTTGCTGATCTTTCCGAGAAGGTCCGCCGCACGCAAAAGAGCGCAGCACCTTTCCAGATGGCGATCACGCCACCAGGCTCAGGTCGCAGTCTGGCCTTGCAAGGGGCGCTCGCCGACCCCCAAGTTTCGCCCGGTGGCGCGGCACTGGTTTGGGTTTTCGACTTCACGGAAAGCCAAGACGAGCTTTCTCGCCTAAAAGCGGCAGCGATGCGTGCGGAAGGCGACTTTGCGGCCCTTATCGGTCTGATCGAAGCTGCCCCGATGCCGATGTGGTTCCGCGGTGCGGATATGCAGCTGCAATTGGTCAACCAGGCCTATGTCGATGCGGTTGGCGGCGAAGATGCGGCCTCCGTCGTGAAAGGGCAGATCGAACTGATCGAAGTCGTCGACGGCGAGAAACCGGCCGATATCGCGCGTGCGTCGCTGGCCGATCAGTTGAAGTCGGAACGTATTGTGCCGGCCACGATCCATGGCCAACGGCGCTCGATGCGGGTCAGCGACCTGCCGCTCGGCACGGAAGGCGTCGCGGGATATGCGATCGATATCGAAGAGCAGGAGCAGCAGGCACGGGAATTTCGCGCCTATCGCGATGCGCAGCGCGCAATGCTCGATCAGTTGTCGGTCGGTGTCGGGATGTTCGATGCCAACGAGCGGCTGATCTTTGCCAATCTGCCATTGCGCCGTCTGTTCGGCCTTTCGGACGAGGCGCTGGACGGAAGCATCACCTTTGACCGTTTCCTGTCCGACGCGCGCGAACAGAGCCTGACACCGGAAGTGCGCGACTTTCCCGAATGGCGGCGCGAGCATGCCGCCTGGTTTGAAGCCTCTGAAACGCAAGAGGAGGCGTGGCCGCTTACTAACGGCACGCACCTGCGCATTGTCGCACAACCGATGCCCGATGGCGGGCTTTCGATGATCGCGGAGGATCGCACCGAGCAACTGGCGCTGTCGGCTACGCGGGACACATTGCTGCGCACCCGCACGGCAACGCTCGACAGCCTGTTCGAAGCGCTGGCAATCTTCGCTCCGGACGGATCGGTTCAATTGTGGAATCGCAGCTTTGCCGGGACATGGGGCCTTTCGAGCGAGTTTCTCGATACGCACCCAAGCGCGGAGGGTTTGCTTGAGGCGATTGCAGAGAACCTCGTGAAGCCGACTCAAGCGCAGTCGATCGGGCGGATCGTGCGCGCCGCGACGCTGGATCGCCAGGAAAAGGGTGGCCGGGTCGAGTTGAAGGATGGTCGCACGCTGGAGTTCGCGGGCATTCCGCTGCCCGATGGCAACGGCCTGCTGACCGTGCTCGACATCACCGACGCACAAAAAGCGGAGAAGGCGCTGCGCGAACGCAATATTGCGCTGGAGGAAGCGGACGCGGTGAAGGCGCGCTTCCTCGCCAATATGTCTTACGAATTCCGTACGCCACTCACCTCGATTGGTGGCTTTGCGGAGCTGATCAAGAGCGGCGCGGCGGGCGAAGTCAGTGAACAGATGAGCGAATATGTCGACGCGATTATCGACTCGGTTGGACGCCTGACCGATCAGGTGGAAAACGTGCTCGACCTTTCGCAAAGCGAGGCGGGGCTGCTTCCGATCAGCAAGGAAGAGATTGACCTGCTGCCCTTCATCACCGGACTCGTGCGAGAGCGCGAGGCGGCGATTGTCGAGGCGGGACTGGGTCTGGATCTGCGCGGTAAAATGGGTCGCATCGTGCAAGCCGATCCGCGGCAGCTGGGCCGTGCGATAGGCAATCTGCTCGACAATGCGATCACTGGTACCGACAAGGGCGGCCAGATACTCATCAAGATTGCGAGCAAGGGCGAGGGCGCGGAAGTCGCCATCTCGGACAATGGCCGGGGCATGAGTGCGGATGAGCTTGACCGCGCGCTTGGCAATGCTCGCACGCAGGACGATGGCTCGATCGAGCGACGGCAAGGGCTGGGCATCCCGCTGGCTCAGCAATTGGTCGCGGCGCATGGTGGATCGCTCGATCTGCAAAGTGAAGAAGGCGCTGGCACGACAGCGATTATCCGCCTGCCGTGAACACAGTGGAGTTGCCCGATCTTGCAGCGATGAGAAGCTTTGGGGCGCGGATCGCCGAGCATCTGCGCATTGGCGATGTCATCGCGCTGACTGGCGGCTTGGGCGCTGGCAAGACGACCTTGGCCCGCGCCATCATTGCAGCGCTCGGTTATGACCACGAAGTGCCTTCGCCGACCTTCACGATCGTCGAGACTTACGAAGCGCCGCCTTTGCGTATTCCGGTTGTGCACGCAGACTTTTATCGCCTCGAACATCCCGATGAGCGGCATGAGATCGGCTTGGAGGATTATCGCGAGGGCGCAGCGATGATCGCCGAATGGCCCGACCATGCGGGCGGGTTTTCGCATGAGGCGGGGTGCCTGTCTATCACTCTTGAAACTGCGGATGAGGGGCGCATAGCAATTGTCGAAGCTGGCCCGGATTGGCTAGAGCGGCTGCCATGAGTGAGCTTCCCGAAGGCATTGAAGAATTTCTCGCGCAGGCGGGTTGGGGCGATGCTGAAATCCATCCGATCCCCGGCGATGCCTCGTTCCGGCGCTACTTCCGTTTGAGGAGGTCGGACCGCGAAGGGCCTGGCAGAGGCATGCTCATGTACGCGCCACCGCCGCACGAGGACCCGGAGCCGTTCCTCAATGTCGCCAAGTGGCTGAGCGACAATGCGATGCGTGCGCCGGAGATTTACGCCGAAGATGCGCGGCGCGGCTGGGTCTTGCTCGAGGACTTTGGCGATGATCGCATGCGTGATTGGCTCGACGACAATCCAGACCGCGAAACTGCCGCATACGAGGGCGCGATTGATGCGCTGGTCGATTTGCATCGCCGCGATCCCGGACCGTTCGCGCCTTACGATATGCCGACCTACCAACGCGAGGCAGCGTTGCTGACGGAGTGGTATTGTCCGGCGCAGGGTCTGAACGCTGATGCGGCGGGCTACGTGGCGGCTTGGGAAGAAACGCTCGCGCCGATGCTGGAACGCCAGCGGCCCGGCGTCACGGTGCTGCGCGACTATCATGCCGAGAACATCATGCTGCTGGGCGATCCGGCCGCGCGCGCACCGCAGGGCCTGATCGATTTCCAGGACGCACTGGTCGGGCATCCGGCCTATGACCTCGTCTCGCTGTTGCAGGATGCGCGGCGCGATGTGTCGGAAGAGCTGGAAGCGCAAATGCTCGCGCGATACCAGGAGCGCGCCGATGCAGATGAGCATTTCGCGGCCGATTATGCGCGGCTCGGGGCGCAGCGCAATGCCAAGATCGTCGGTATTTTTACGCGCCTCTACAAGCGCGATGGCAAGCCGCGCTATCCGACCCTAATCCCGCGCGTGTGGAAAGCGATGGAGCGTGACCTTGCGCATCCCGCGCTCGCGCCGGTTGCAGATTGGTTCGATGCCAATATCCCTCAGCATCTGCGCGACGCGCTTGGCGGAGAGGTCAAATGAGCGGCCCGAAGCTGGCTAGCGATACCGCGATGGTCATGGCCGCGGGGCTGGGCAAACGCATGCGCCCGCTTACAGCCAGCCAGCCCAAGCCTCTTCTGCGCGTTGCTGGCAAGCCGCTAATCGACCACGCTCTGGACAAGCTTGACGCGGCTGGTGTCGCGCGTGCCATCGTCAATGTCCATTACATGGCTGATGCTCTTGAAGCGCACGTGCTGGAGCGAGCGCAGCCTCAGGTCACGATCTCCGATGAGCGCGAAGAATTGCTCGAAACGGGCGGAGGTCTGATCAAGGCGCAGCCGCATCTGCCCGACCCGTTCTTTTGCCTCAATGCCGATAATATCTGGCTCGACGGACCACGCGATGCGTTTCACGACCTGTCCATGCACTGGAATCCTGATGTGATGGATGCGCTGTTGCTGGTTGTACCACATGCCGGAGCGAACAATTTCAACGGCGATGGCGACTTTCATATGGACACGAGCGGGCTGCTGTCACGCCGCGCCCCGGGCCGGATCGCGCCCTTTATTTACACCGGGATTCAGCTGATCTCGCACCGCCTGCTGCGCGATGCACCGGAAGGGAAATTCTCGACCAACATCCTGTGGAGCCGCGCGATTGAGGAAGGTCGCCTGTTCGGCACGTCCTTTACCGGACAGTGGTTCGAAGTCGGCACGCCAGAAGCGATCAAACCGACCGAAGACGCGCTGAGACGGGGTTGATTGCGAGCTGTGCCGTCCCACTCCCCTGCCCAACCACCTGATAGGGTGCTGATCAACATCGGGTGGTTGGGCAGGGGAGTGGGGCCGGAACCGTGTACGAGGAGTTCTCTTCGATGAACTCCGAGAGAAAACAACCTAACGTCTATTCCATTGCCGCGCATCGCGGCTTTGCCGATGCGCTGGTTGCGGGTCTGGTACCGCGCTACGCCGAGGATGGATTTGGCCTTGCGCGTCTGACTCTGCTGGTGCCCAGCAGTCGCGCCGCCCGCACGATCAGCGAGGCCTTTATCCGCCATGCCGGTGAGACAGGTACTTCTGGTCTGTTGATGCCGCGTATGGTCGCTGTTGGCGATCTGGACCTTGATGAAAAGCTCGGCAGCCTGCTCGATCCGCTAGGTGCGAGCGATATCCCGCCAGCAATCGAGCCGGCCCGGCGCTGGTTCGAACTGGCGCGGATGTTGCGCGCAGAGTTGGAAGCTGAGGGCAAGAGTATGCCGCCCGGCGCGGCGATCCTACGCATGGCGCGCGACTTGGCGCGGACGATGGATCGCCTGCTGGTCGAAGAGAAAGCGCCGGAAGACTTGCTCGACGAGAAGGTACTCGATTTGGCACCGAGCCTGGCCGAGCATTGGCAGAATTCGATCAGGTTGTTCGCGAAGGTGCAGGCGCGTTGGCGCTTTACGCTGGATGAGAGCGGGGCGGTCGATGCTGCAAACCGGCGCAACATGCTGTTCGACCGGGCGGCGAGAGAATGGCGCGCTGAGCCTCCAAAAACGCCAATCGTCGCCGCCGGTGTGACCAGCGCTGCGCCTGCACTCGCGCGAATGCTGCGCAGCATAGCGGACATGGAAAATGGCGCGGTGATCCTGCCCGATCTCGATCTCGCCATGCCCAAAGAGGCCTGGGATGAGCTGGGCCGCGCAGGGCAAAGCGACGAGCCGGACGGAGAGATGTTTGGCCGTGATGATGCGCTGACCCACCCGCAATATCACCTCAAACTGCTGCTCGGACGGATGGGTATTGCGCGCGAGGAAGTGCGGCAGTGGCATCGCAAAGGATTGACGGCGGCCGAGCCTGCGCGAACCCATGCGATAAGTTCGCTGTTCCTCCCGCCAGAGGCGAGCTCAAGCTGGGCGGACTTGCCGCCTGACAAACGTCGTCTGTCGGGCGTGCGCTTGCTGACCAGCACGACGGCGGAGGAAGAGGCCCAGGCCATTGCATTGCTCGTGCGTGAGGCGCTGGAGGAACCGAGCAAGCGTGTTGCTGTCATCAGCGCCGATCGCAGTCTCGCTCGCCGGGTGACGCAACATCTCTCGCGCTGGAATATCGCTGCGGATGATACGGCGGGGCGGCCTTTATCGCTCACGCCCGCTGGGCGATTGTTCGCGCTGCTCGCCGAGCTGGCGAGCGGTCCGATGACGCCGACCGGGATCGTGAGCGCGCTCGCCCATCCATTGGTTCGTTCTGGCGAAGCGCGGCGTGACTGGTTGGCAAACCTGCGCATGTTTGAGCGGCATCTGCGGGGCCCATCGCCTGCACCCGGTTTCGAGCCGCTCCGTGAGATAGCGAAGAAGGCTGACGTCGCCGAGTGGTGGAGCGAAGTGGAGGCGCTTCTCAGCGCGCTCGTAATCGAGAGTGATGAGATTGCGCTCGCCGATGCGCTGGATATCCTTACCACAACCGCAGAAGCGTTCGCCGATGAAGGGGTGTGGGCACGGGAGGATGGCCGCGCGCTCTCAGCCATGGTCGAGGATATGCGGTTGCATGCCCGTGCAACCGACACCGCAATCCCGCCGCGAGATCTGGCCAACGCCTTGCGCGAGGCGATGGATGAGATTGCTGTCCGTCCGCCCTATGGCGGGCATCCGCGTATCAGTATCTACGGTCTGCTCGAATCCCGGATGGCGCGCGCCGATCTCGTTATCTGCGGCGGTCTCAATGAAGGCAGTTGGCCGCAAAGTCCAGGTCCCGACGCATTGCTTGCGCCCGGGGTGCTGCGAGCGCTTGGCGTGCCCGTCGCGGAGTTCCGGATTGGCCTTGCTGCGCATGATCTGGCGGGAGCGATGGGCGCGCCTGAGGTGGTCTTGAGCCGGGCAGAGCGCGACAAGGAAGGCCCGACTATCCCGTCGCGCTTCTTGCTGCGGGTCGAGGCCTTGCTGGGCGAGCTGGTCAAGGACTACCGCGAGCGAGAAATCCCGACGATCCTGCCGCAACTCGACCGCGCGGCGGAGCGTGCGGAGCAATACCCACGCCCCGCGCCGCGCCCGTCAGCCGAGCAGCGCAAGGTCGATATCAAGGTGACAGCTCTCGACCGGCTGCTCGGCGATCCCTACCAATTTTACGCGCAGGAAGTGCTGGGCTTGAAATCGCTCGATCAGCTGGAGGCCGATCCGTTCAGCGATCCGGCACTGCGCGGTACACTGACGCACAAGATCCTCGAATTGTGGCATCAGGCACGGGTGAACGACCCGGCTGCTGCAATTGAGCCGATTGCCGAGGCCCATTTTCGCAGCGAACAGTGCCATCCGCTTTTTATGGGGCTTTGGCGACCGCGACTGATTGCGGCGCTCAATCGCTTTGCCGAGTGGATTGATGCGGATGAGGTGCGCGAAGTGATCGCGTGGGAGCGTAAGGGCGCGATGACGGTGAATGGCGTGCACATCTATGGCCGGGTTGACCGGATCGACCGGTTGGAGGACGGCAGCCTCGCGATTGTCGATTACAAGACAGGGAAGCCACCCAGCGCCGCGCAAGTCGAGGCAGGATATGCGCTGCAACTCGGCCTGCTCGGTCTGATTGCGCGTGATGGTGATTTCGATGGGCTCTCCGGCACGGCAAGCGCATTTGAGTATTGGTCGATGGCCAAACATGACGGCGAGTTCGGCTTTGTCGATGTGCCTATGAAGGTGGGCAACAAACGCGCCGGCCTGACACCGGAGGAGTTCCTGCCCCTGCACGAGACGAAGCTCGCCGAGGCAATCCGGCGCTTTATCAAGGGTAGCGATCCGTTCGTGGCGAAGGAGAAGCCCGACTATCCCGGTTACATCGATTACGACCAGCTGATGCGGCTCGACGAATGGCTGATCGCGCTCGCTGACGATGGGGATGCCGACGAGACGCGCGAGATGAGGGGCGGAGCATGAGCGGCGCGGTTTTCCCCCTCGCGGGCAATCAGCGAGATGCGGTCAATCCCGGCGATAACGTCTGGCTGTCGGCCTCCGCTGGCACCGGCAAGACGCAGGTGCTTTCCGCGCGCGTTTTGCGCCTGTTGCTGCGCAAGGATGTCGATCCCGGTCAGATCCTGTGCCTCACCTTTACCAAGGCGGGTGCGGCAGAGATGGCCAACCGCATCAACGCAGTCTTAGCCCGTTGGGTCCGGCTGGAGCCTGCCGCGCTTGCGACCGAGCTAGGTTATCTCGGCGCGGATATCGGCCCGGAGACACAGGCGCGGGCGCGAACCTTGTTTGCGAGTGTGCTCGATTGCCCCGGTGGCGGTTTGCGGATCGATACGATCCACGCTTTCGCGCAATGGCTGCTGGCGAATTTCCCCGGCGAGGCGGAGTTGCAACCTGGCGCGCGGCCGATGGAGGATCGCGAGCGCGAATTGCTGGCCCGCGAAGTGTTGGGCGAGATGCTGGCCGAAGCAGAGCGAATGCAGGACAATGCGATTCTGGATGCGGTCGGCCTGTTCACGACCCGCAAGGACCCCGATGCATTGCGCCAATGGCTGATGCGCTGCGCCAGCGCGCATGGCATGTGGCACGGGACGGGCGCGTGGCAGCCGCCGATGCGTCCGCGCGTGATGCGGCTGCTCGATATGCCTGCAGATGCGGATGAAAGGTGGGTCGCCGATGGCCTCTCGCCCGATGTCTTCCCCGATCATCAGCTGCGCACGATGCTCCCGGTGCTCAAAGGGTGGAATGCGAAAGGCGGGCGCGAGGCGAGCGCTTTTATCGAGCACTGGCTGGCGCTGGATACGTCCGCGCGTCTCGACGCCTATGAGGGCTTCTTTGGAACGCTGCTGACCAAGAAGCGTGCGCCCAAAAGCATGCCCACGCCGCAAAAGGAAGATCCGCTTTTTACGACACGGCAAGAAGAAATTGCCGAGGCTTTGGCGCTGGTCGAAGAACGCCGTGCGCTGCTCGACCTGGCCGATTTGCTCACGCCGTCGCTGGAATTGGGCCGGACCTTCGCGCTTCGCTGGGAAGAGGCAAAAGAGCGCGAAGCGCTGCTCGATTTCGATGATTTGATCCAGCTCGCCGCGGCACTGCTCGGCAATAAGGACGCGTCTGACTGGATCCGCTACAAGCTCGACCGCCGCTTCGACCACATACTGATCGACGAGGCGCAGGACACCAACGCCGCGCAATGGGATATCGTCTTCGCGCTGATCGACGATTTCTTCTCGGGCGAGGGCGCTGCGGGAGACAAGCTGCGCACGGTCTTCACCGTTGGTGATTACAAGCAGGCGATCTTCGGCTTCCAGGGTACCAGTCCGGAGAATTTTGCGCGCGCCAAGGAGAAGGTGCGCGCCGCGATTGACGCTGCGAAAGAAAATCCCGGCGCGGTGCGTGGAAGGCGACATTTGCCGAACTGGCAGGATCTCGACCTTGGTCAGAGTTTCCGCACATCGAATGCCGTCCTCGAATTCGTTAACCGTGCGATCGAAGCGATTGGATCGAGTGCATTCGGGCTGGACCGCGATCCTGCGCCACACATTGGTGAAGAGCGCGCGGGGATGGTCACTCTATGGAGCCCGGTTCGCGGTGGCGGCGATGATGAGGAGCGCAGTCGGGCAGACGGGGAGGAGCAGGACTGGCTCGCCCAGCATGACCGGCAATTGGCCGACCGCATCGCGGAGCAGGTGCGACGCTGGCACAGTGGCGAGGAGCCGTTCACTCTCGTTAAAGGCGGCGAACCGCGCACTGCCAATGCCGGCGATGTTATGGTGCTGGTTCGCAAGCGGCGCGAACTCGCCTCGCTGATCGTTGCGCGTTTGCACGCCAAGGGAGTGCCGGTTGCGGGCGTTGACAGGCTGCGGCTTGGCGCGCCTCTGGCGGTTAAGGATTTGCTTGCAGCGCTACGGTTTGCCGCGCAGCCGTTCGACGATCTGATGCTCGCGAACCTGCTCAGCAGCCCGCTGATGGGGTGGAGCCAGGACGATCTGCTCGAATATGTCCCGCGCAAAAAGGGCATGCGGCTGTGGGATCACCTTCGTCGACATGATGCACCCTTCGTGCAGGCGACGGCCGAAAAATTGCGCGAGTTGCTGGCGCTTGCGGACTTCGAGACGCCGCAGGCGCTGCTCGCCTGGCTGCTGATTGGGCCGTGGCGGTCGCGTGAGAAGCTGGTCGCGCGGCTCGGACGAGAGGCCAATGATCCGATCGACGAACTGGTCAATTCCACCTTTGCGTATGAGGCGGCACATGTGCCCAGCCTCACCGGTTTCCTGCAATGGTTCGATGCTGGTGAGGGCGAGCTGAAACGCGATCCAGGTGAAGCGGGCGAACAGGTGCGGGTAATGACTGTGCACGGTTCAAAGGGCTTGCAGGCTCCGATCGTGATTCTCGCCGATGCGACCGGAAGGCCGGGGCAGGGCGGCTCGCTGGAACTGGAGGAAGCGCCGCTGGGCGAGAGCACTCCGGATCGAGACAAGCGTGCCGTTCCACTGCCGCGCCTGTCCAAGGATGAGAAGGCTGGTCCGATTAGCGCGGCGGAAGATGCGGCGAACATCGCCGAGATGCAGGAGCATTGGCGGTTGATGTATGTCGCGATGACGCGTGCGGAGGAGGGGCTTTTCATCACAGGATCGCTCAGCGCGCGCGACAAGAATGGCCCGCATGAAGACAGCTGGTACGCACGGCTCGCGCCAATTTTCGACGGCGAGAACGAGAGCGAGGAGCTGGCCGATGAGGTGTGGGGTGCGCGGCGCGAATGGGGCTATCGCGCGATGCATTTCCCGGAGAGCACACCCGGGGATGCGGGGCAGGCCAAGCCGGAGCTACCGACATGGGCGCGTACTCCCATCGGGCCAGAGCCGCGCCCGCCGCGCCCGCTTGCGCCAAGCTCAGTAGGTGAGGATCAGGCCGCCGATCCACCGCTTGCGCCGGAACTTGCGAAGACCGCCGCACGGCGCGGTGTGCTGATCCACAGCCTGCTCGAGCGTCTGCCTGAAGTTGCGCCGGAGATTCGCGAAGAGGTCGCAGCGCAGTGGCTTGATCGGCAGGCTCGTGACTTGTCCGAAGCAGCGCGCGCGGAAATCGCCGCGAGTGCGCACAAGGTGCTGGCCGACCCGCAATTCGCCGAAATCTTCGCACCGGGCGCGCTGGCCGAGGTTCCTCTAGCCGCGACGGTCGGCGGCATTGTCGTATCGGGCGCGGTCGATCGCCTGCTGATCGGCGAGTCGAAAATCACCATTGTCGACTACAAGACGACCCGCCGTCCGCCGCGTTCGGTGGACGAGATTCCGACTGCAACGCTGAAACAGATGGCGGCCTATGCTGCCGCGCTCGAAGTCATTTATCCGGATCGCGCGATCGAGGCCGCAGTACTTTACACCCAAACCCCTCAGATTTTTGCGCTTTCGCTCGAGCAATTGCAGTTACACAAAAATGCTTTGGGCAGCGCGCAGGAAAGCTTTGCCCCCTCAACGGTTGAGTGAAATGCAAACACGCCTAGATAGGGCGCAACACGATAACAGGAGATTTTCCATGGCCACCGTCAACGTCACCGACGACAGCTTCAAAGCCGATGTGCTCGATTCCGACACCCCCGTCCTGGTGGATTTCTGGGCGGAGTGGTGCGGCCCGTGCAAGATGATTGCTCCCGCGCTTGAGGAAATCAGCGACGAGCTGGATGGCAAAGTGAAGATCGCCAAGATGGATATTATGGAGAACACCAACATCCCGGCGGATATCGGTGTTCAGTCGATCCCGCTGATGGTGCTGTTCAAGAATGGCGAAGCGGTCGCGCAGAAACTGGGCGCAGCTCCCAAGAGCCAGCTCAAGGACTGGATCGAAGGGGAATTGTAGAACTTTCTGACCGAGCTCAGATTTGAGGGGCCGGTTCGTGAGAACTAGCCCCTCATTCTTTCCACAAACGCATCCCAGATCGCCGGGCTTGATGCACCGACCATGCCGGTCCGTTCGTGCTCGTCCACGCGATATTCGCTGCCGTCGAGCCGCGCGGCCTTTCCGCCAGCTTCATTGAGCCACAACACACCGGCAGCGTGATCCCACGCGAGCGTGCGCTTAAAAGTGCTCACGTCGTTTTCGCCCAGCGCCAGGCGAGGATATTGCTCGGCGGCGCAGCGCGGAACGTCGACCAGAGAATGGTACGGCGCGACTTTGGCATCGACTTCCGCGCGCTCGGCATCGTCCAGAAAGATCCTGGAAATGGCGGCAACTGGCGGCTCCTGCCCGGTTGAACGCGCGACGATTTTCTCGCCATCGAGAAATGCACCTTCGCCGCGTCGTGCGTGGCACAAACGGTCGCGATTGGGATCGTAAATCCACCCAGCAACGGTGCGCCCGGCATCGGCCAGCGCGATGATAATGCCAAACGGCTCCTTGCCCTCGGCAAAGTTCGCGGTGCCATCGAGCGGGTCGATAATCCAGCATTGCTGCGAGAGGTGATCGAGCACGGATTTGTCGGCATGCGCGGCCTCTTCACCGACCACTGGTACGCCGGGCGCGAGCTTGGTCAGCGCCTCTGTGAGGAAGTTTTCGACTTCGCGATCGACCACGGTGACGGGATCGTCCTCGCCCTTCATCTCGACTTCGCCATCGGCGAGATTGCGAAAGCGCGGCAGCATCGATCCGCGCGCTGCGAAGCGCATCAGGTCGCGGATTTCCTCGTCAAGCGGGCTCATTCCAGTGTCGCTCACGACCGGTAATCCGCATTGATCGAGATGTAGCCATGGGTGAGGTCGCAGGTCCAAACGGTCGCGCGGCCAGCGCCAATGCCCAGCTCGACGGCGAGGTCGATCTCATCGCTCTTGAGGTGCTCGGCCACCGGAGCTTCGTCATAATCCTCGACCGGCAGGCCGTCGCGTGCAGCGTAAATCCCACCAAACGCGATCGACAGCTTGTCGCGATCCGCTGGTTCCCCCGCCTTGCCGACAGCCATCACGACCCGGCCCCAGTTTGCGTCCTCGCCCGCAATTGCGGTTTTGACGAGCGGTGAGTTTGCAATGGCCAGGCCAACGCGCCGCGCGCTGTCATCATCGGCGGCACCGCTCACGCGCAAGGTGATGAACTTGCTCGCCCCTTCGCCGTCGCGAACCACCAATTGCGCGAGCTGGCGGCACAGATCGGTGAGGGCGGCGGCAAAGGCGTCTGCGCCCGGGCTGTCGAAATTCTCGATCCGCGTATTGCCAGCCTTGCCCGTGGCGAAGGCCAGAACCGTGTCGCTGGTCGACGTGTCACCATCGACCGTGATGCAGGAATATGTCTTCGCATTCGCGGTCCTCAGCAGCTCTTGCAGAAAGGCTGGCGCAACCGCCGCATCGGTGAAGATGTAGCCCAGCATTGTCGCCATGTCGGGCGCGATCATGCCAGAGCCCTTGATGATCCCGACCAGCTCTACGCGCGTGTCGCCGATCATGGCCGATGCATGCGCGCCCTTCGGAAAAGTGTCGGTCGTACCGATAGCAATGGCTGCATCTTTCCAGCTAGCCTCTTCGGAGCTGAATGCGGCGGCGAGCCCATCGCGCGCCTTGTCCTTGGGCAGAGGAACACCGATCACACCGGTCGAAGAGACAAACACTTCTTCGCCAGCACAGCCCAGATGTGCGGCGGTTTGTGCCATGATCGCTTCGACCGCTTCGCGCCCGCGATATCCGGTAAAGGCGTTGGCGTTTCCGGCATTCACGATCAGCGCGCGCGCAGAGCCCTGGTCAATATTCGCGCGGCCAAGCTCTACCTCGGAAGAGGCGCAGGCGCTTTGTGTAAAGACGCCGGCGACTGAAGTGCCCTCAGCCAGCTCGATATAGGTCAGGTCCGCACGGTCCCAATCCTTGTACCGTGCCTGTGCGACACGCACGGTCACACCGGCAATCGGCGGCATATGAGGAAAGGGCAGGGCCAGCGGCGAGGTCTCAAGTTCCATGCGCCACGCCGTAATGCGCAATTTTGCCCTCCGCAATCAGCAGCTTGCCACTTTCACTTCGCAGCCGACTTGGATAGGCTGTTGGTATGAGAGATATCAGCACTTTGATCGCCGGGGCGAGTGCCCTTTTCATCGTCAATGCAGCTTATGCACAAACAGCCGAGGAGGCTGCCGACGCGGTTGCGGAAGCAGCAGAAGAGGCGGCTGAAGCAGCCGCTGAGACGGCCAGTGGTGCTCCGCCGCCAATACGCACCGTGCCGGTCGCACCACCGCCACCGGTTGCCGCGGTACGAGACTATCCCACGGAGCCGCGCCCAACCAAATCATTGTACAGGCTGATTAAACCTGCCGACTACCCAATTGAATCCTGGAATGCCGGTGAGGAAGGCCGAGTTGACTATGAGATTACTGTGAATGCCATGGGTCAGCCGACCGACTGCAAGATTATTGAAAGCTCGGGCTATTCTGCGCTTGACGCCGTCACTTGCGAGTTGATGGTTGAGCGTGCGGAGTTCGATCCGGCGATGGAGGCCGATGAGGCACCGATTGCAGGTCGTTACGAGGGCTCACAGGCATGGCGCAAGCGCGAACCGGAAATGCCGCAAATGAGCATTACCTTCCAATATCTCCACGATGAGATGGGGGAGAGCAGCGAGTGCAAGTTCCTCAAGATGGAAGGGGACATCCCACAAAAAATGCTCGACGATATCGAGCGAGATCGCGAGCGAGGTAATCTCTGCCCCGGCGGGCGCTCCAATCGCGGTGTCCCCTACCGCGACGAGAACGGTGTTCCCGTAACCAAGCTTGTTACCGTGACTTTCGATGTTGTGCTCGAGGATCCGGCAGATTGATTAGAGTCAAGCTGAGCCTGCAGACTGGACGGATCGCACTCGAAATCGTATATTAAAGCCACGATGCGTCGCCAATTGATCGCCTTCCTTGCACTTCTCACCGGGCTCGCGGCCTTGGGTGGGCCTGCAACTGCGTCCATTTCGGAGGCGATCAACCAGGATGTGGGCGTCTCAGCTGAGGCCGACACAAGCAGCGCAAGCAATCACGCCAAACCTTCGACCAAGCCTGCCAAACGGGCACGTAAATCTGAGGGTTGCGAAGAGGCACGGCCCATTCGCTTGCCTGCCACGCTTCGCCTCCCGGTTCTGATGGGTGTCGAGCGCGCATACGAATAGCGCGGCTTAAAGATATTCTTTCGTAACGCTTGGCTGCGGCGGCGCGAATTATCGCGCAAGACAGCCATATTCCATATTCTTTTCAGGTAACGGTGCATGGCGGATCACGCTGCGCCAGCGCCGCACATATATTGACAGGTCTCTCCCATGTTCAACGCAATCGCCAAATCTCTCTTTGGTTCGTCCAACGATCGCTACGTCAAATCGGTTGGCAAGGTCGTCAACCAGATCAACGCGCTCGAAGAGCAAATTCAGGTGCTCTCCGATGAGGAGCTGAAGGCGCAGACAGACAAGTTTCGCGAGCAGCTCGACAATGGCGCGACGCTCGATGAGATCCTGCCCGAGGCCTTCGCCACGGTCCGCGAAGCCTCCGTGCGCGTGTTCGGCATGCGCCACTTCGACGTACAGATGATTGGCGGCATCGTGCTGCACCGGGGCGAGATCGCGGAAATGCGCACCGGTGAGGGTAAGACCCTGATGGCGACGCTCGCGACCTATCTCAACGCGATCGAAGGCAAGGGCGTCCACGTTGTGACGGTCAACGATTACCTCGCCCGCCGCGACGCCGAATGGATGGGGCAGCTCTACAATTGGTTGGGCCTGTCTGTCGGCGTGATCGTGCCGAATATCGACGAGTACGCGCGCCGCGATGCCTACAATGCCGACATCACCTACGGCACGAACAACGAGTTCGGCTTCGACTATCTGCGCGACAATATGAAGCACGAGCGCGGCCAGATGGTGCAGCGTCCGTTCAATTTCGGCATCGTCGATGAGGTCGACTCGATCCTGATCGACGAGGCGCGTACACCGCTGATTATCTCCGGTCCGACCGAGGACAAGTCGGACCTCTACGTCGCTCTCGACGAGGTCGTGAAGGAGATCCCCGAAGACTGGTACGAGAAAGACGAAAAGACCAAGCAGATTCAGCTTACCGAGGATGGCCTCGAGCAGACCGAGCAGCTTCTAATCGAGCGCGGCTTGCTCGAAACCGACAACCTCTACGATGTCGAGAACACGCAGGTCGTTCACCACCTCGATCAGGCGCTCAAGGCCGTCCACATGTTCAAGCGCGATACCGACTACATCGTCAAAGACGACAAAGTCATTATCATCGACGAGTTCACTGGCCGGATGATGGAAGGTCGGCGTTGGTCGAATGGTCTGCACCAGGCGGCCGAGGCCAAGGAAGGCGTCAAGATCGAGCCGGAAAACCAGACCATGGCCTCGATCACCTTCCAGAACTATTTCCGTATGTATCCCAAGCTTTCGGGCATGACCGGTACGGCTGCGACCGAAGCGGCGGAATTTTGGGACATTTACAAAATGAACACGGTCGAGATTCCGACCAACGTTCCGATCCAGCGGATCGACGAAGAAGACGAATTCTACAAGAATACGATGGACAAGTTCCAGGCGATTGCGAAGGCGATCCGCGAAAAGAACGAGATCGGACAGCCGGTGCTGGTCGGCACAGTCTCCATCGAGAAATCCGAATTGCTCAGCAAATTCCTCGACGAAGAGGGCGTGAAGCACGAAGTTCTGAACGCGCGCCAGCACGAGCGTGAGGCGCATATCGTCGCGCAGGCAGGCCGGCTTGGTGCGGTGACCATCGCCACCAACATGGCTGGTCGCGGAACCGACATTCAGCTCGGCGGTAACCTGGAATATCGCATCGGTGATGAGCTCGCCGATCTGGCTGAGGACGATCCCAAACGTCAGATGGAAGTTGATCGGATCACCGCCGAAGTCGCCGAAGAAAAGGCCAAAGTGCTCGAAGCAGGTGGCCTGTTCGTCCTCGGTACGGAGCGTCATGAAAGCCGCCGGATCGATAACCAGCTGCGCGGCCGATCGGGCCGTCAGGGTGACCCCGGTCTCTCGCGTTTCTACCTCTGCCTGGAAGACGATCTGCTGCGCATCTTCGGCCCGGACACTCTGTTCGCCAAGATGATGAATTCGAACCTCGAAGATGGCGAGGCGATTGGCTCCAAGTGGCTCTCCAAGGCCATCGAAACTGCGCAGAAGAAAGTCGAGGCGCGCAATTACGACGTGCGTAAACAGGTCGTTCAATACGATGATGTGATGAATGACCAGCGTAAGGTCATCTATGAGCAGCGCTCCGAGATCATGGACAGCGAGGCGGTGGACGATGTGGTGATCGACATGCGTCACGACACGATCAACGCGCTGGTTGGCGAGGCATGCCCTCCCGGTTCTTATCCGGAACAATGGGATATCGACGGCCTGAAAGAGAAGCTCGCAGATGTGTTCAACATCGCGCCGCCGCTCGATGAATGGCTCGAAGAAGACCAGGTCGAACCGGAAATCATCGAAGAGCGCCTTCGCGTGCAAACCGACGAGATGATGGAAGACAAAATGGCGCAAAGCGAGGCTAACATCTGGCGCATCGTCGAGAAGGACGTGCTCCTGCGCCAGCTCGACTATCATTGGAAAGAACACCTCGCGACGCTCGATGCGTTGCGTCAGGTGATCTGGATGCGTGGTATCGCTCAGAAGCAGCCGATCAACGAATACAAGCAGGAGGCGTTCGGCCTTTTCGAGATGATGCTCGACACGCTGCGTGAGGAAGTGACCAAGATCCTGTTCAAGTCGGAACTGCGCACCGCGCCACCACCAGAGGCCGAGGCTCTGCCGGACCTACCGGATTTCCTGACCGGTCACATCGATCCGCTCACAGGTATCGACAATTCGAACGATGGCGATGGCTCAGCAGAGCGTCCGGAAATGTTCGGCTCGCTTGCTGGCTCTCCGCGCGCGGCATCTGGGCCGGGTGGTTCAAACCCGGACAACCCGTACGCTAATCTCAATGTCAGCCGGAATGCGCCATGCCCATGCGGCAGCGGCAACAAGTACAAGCATTGCCACGGTGCAGCGGGCGCGAAATCACCCGTAGCCTAAGCGGTAGCGCGGTGGAGGGCATTGGATGATCGGCGCAGTGCCTGCGCTGCTCGCGGGTGCCTTCTTCGTCACGGCGTTGCTCTATGCGTCGGTGGGGTTTGGCGGTGGATCGACCTATGCGGCGCTGTTGGCGCTGTCGGGGCTCGATTATCGCCTGCTGCCTCTGGTCGCGTTGGCCTGCAACATTGTGGTTGTTGCCGGAGGGAGCGTGCGGTTTGCGCGCGCCGGGATAACCCCTTGGCGCGGTGCGATCACGCTCACCGCCTTGGCTGCGCCAGCTGCATTGCTGGGCGGGCTGACGCCGATAGGTGAGGAAGCTTTTCTGTTGTTGCTCGGCGCGAGCCTGGTCCTGACCGGCGTGACCATGCTGATTCCGGTGAGGGAGGGCGCGGTAGGCGAGCCGACGCGTTTCTCTAAAGCTATGCCTTTCGTCGCTGCTCCGCTGGGCTATCTGGCGGGACTGGTCGGCATTGGTGGGGGAATTTTCCTTGCGCCTCTACTCCATCTCACCCGCTGGAAAGACCCGCGCGCGATTGCCGCCACCGCAAGCTTTTTCATCCTGGTGAATTCGCTGTTCGGGCTGGCTGGACAGCTCCTGAAGCAAGACCCATCCGCCTTTACAGGAGCAATCGGCTATAGCCTGCCGCTGTTGGTGGCGGTGGCTGTCGGCGGACAGATTGGCAGTCTGATGGCGGTCAAGTTCCTGCCGCGCAAATGGATTCGCTGGCTGACTGCAGCGCTAGTGATGGTTGTAGGTGTGCGGTTGCTTGTCGGGTTGTGACGCCCGCAATAGACCCACAATGTGATGAAATGGCTCCCCGAGTTGGATTCGAACCAACGACCAAGTGATTAACAGTCACCTACTCTACCGCTGAGCTATCGGGGAGCAGCCCGATGGGCGAAGAGGCCCTATATGGGTGAGCGTCTTGCAATGCAATAGAGATTGATAGGGTTTTTGCCGTGTTTTCGCGTTTCTGTAGCCACCCGCTCCCTCCACCCTTCCACCCGGAGCCTACCGGGACACAATCCGGGTGGAAGGGCGGAGGGAGCGGGTGGCCAGGCCTCTCAAAGATAAAGGCTGCGAGGATATCCCACACTGGATGTTGTGCGCACAGATTACGTTGCGAATTGCTCTGCAACGATCCTCTCATCAAGCGAATGGCCAGGGTCAAACAGCAAAGTCAGCTCCGTGTCGCGCTCGATAGTTAGCGATACCTCGGCAATATCGCGCAGCTCGCGCTGGTCGGCAACGGCGGACACCGGGCGCTTGTGAGGCTCGAGAATGCGGAATTTCACCGGCAGATGATCCGGCAGGATCGCTCCGTTCCAGCGGCGCGGGCGAAACGGGCTGATGGGTGTGAGCGCCAACAGCTCGCAACCCAGCGGCAAAATCGGGCCATTGGCGGAGAGGTTGTAGGCGGTCGATCCGGCAGGAGTGGAGAGCAGTACGCCGTCGCACACCAGCTCCTTGATCCGAACGCGGCCGTTCACCGTCACTTCGATCTTCGCGGTTTGCCGCATCTCGCGCAGCAAAGAGACTTCGTTGATCGCGAGGAATGTATGAGATTCGCCGCTCTGCGTGACCGCTTCCATGCGCAAAGGCGCGATTTTAAAGGAGCGCGCGCGTTCCACCCGGCGCAGCAAATTGCTGCCATCGCGGTATTTGTTCATCATGAAGCCGACCGTGCCCAGATTCATGCCATAGGCCGGGATAACGCGGCCCGCATCGATCATCGCGTGCAGCGTTTGCAGCATAAAGCCATCACCGCCGAGAACTATTGCCACATCGGCGCTTTCTACCGGCACCCAATCGTGCTGATCCTTCAGCGCATCATAGGCGGTCTGGGCTCGATCCGTTTCTGAGGCAAGCAGGGCAACACGCTCAAAACTTTGCGTTTTCGGCAAATTTTCTTCCTCATTTGATCGGCGAGCTCCTTGCCCCGCGGCTGAGCTGCCCTAGCGACTTATCCTGATGTTCCAAATTTGGGCGGATTGCAATTGGCACGGGTCAAACGCGCAGGCTAGAGTAAGGGCTGCATGATGGAACGAACCCCTTTGTCTTTGCGCGGGAGCGTGCGCGGCGTTTTCCCGGGCGTGAAGCCCGAAGCGCTCGAAGCGGACCTGCTCAGGGCGCTCGACCGGCGCGAGATTGAGGTTTTGTTCCAGCCTCAATTTTCCTGCCAGACTGGCGCGGTTGTGGGCGCAGAGGCGCTCGCGCGCTGGCAGCATCCTTCGCTCGGTGAGATTGGCGCACGCGATCTGTTTGCGATTGCAGAGCGGGCCGCTTTGGTCGCGCCGCTTTCGCGTCACGTTGTCGCCCGTGCGCTGGAGGACGCGGGTAACTGGCCGGAAGAGTTGCAGCTATCGCTGAATATCACGCCGGAAGAGCTGGGTGACACGCGGTTTGCCGCCGACTTTGCAGAGTTGATCGGGCGCAGCGGGATCGCACCACAGCGGCTGATGCTGGAGATCACCGAGGACGTGTTGCTGCGCGATCTGAAGCAAGCGGCAGACGCGCTTGCGGCGTTGCGATCAATCGGATTTCGCACGGCGCTCGACGATTTCGGCGCGGGCTTCTGCAACTTCCGCTATCTGAAAGAACTGCCGCTCGATGCTTTGAAGCTCGACAAAGTGATGGTCGAAGGCGTGCCGGGCGATCCGCGTGATCTGGCGGTTTTCCGGGCGATCGTTGGCCTCGGACGGGCTTTGGGTCTGGCCGTGGTGGCTGAAGGTATCGAGAGCGAAATCCAGCGTGCGACCATCATTTCGGAGGGCTGCGATTATTGGCAGGGCTTCCTTCGCGCGCAGCCAATGCCGAGTGAGAAGATGCTGGGGATTGCGCGATCGGCGCGGCGTTAGGTCGCAAAATTTGACCTAACGCTTTCGAAATTCTTCCTCAGAGTTGAACGTTTGAGCAGACACACCGAACTCTTCTTTGACGACCGCAGATATTAGCCCCGCTAAGTCATTGAGTTCGCTATCGTAGTGCCGCCCTTTTAGGCGATCCATCAAGCTGCGGTTGCTGCTGACAATCAGCAGCCACGAATCGGATCGTTGCATCATGCAGGTCAGATTTGAAGTGCCGACCTGAAAGTCCGCATACCAACCATAGGAATCGTATTCCGATGGTGGGGCTGCAATCTCAGAACCCTTTCTTCGCAATCCGTCGACGATTTGAGCAAACAGCGGCTTTGTCGCCAACTGCTCCATATCTGGGTCGATTGGTTCCGAGACGGTTTCGAATGTGATGAATCGTTGAGCCATTGGGTTGAGGCTAATCTCGTAGCGTTAACAATGGATTTTCAGTGCGTTTTTGCGGGTCCGCACGATTGGGCCTGAACACCAAAGATCATTTGAATGGATTGTGAGGAGTTACTTTCAAGCCGCCTCGCGCTTCTTCGCCTTTCGCACAATCCCCGACAGCCCCTTGGTCAGCTGGAACAAGCCGTTGAGGCGGCTTTGCGGATCGCCCCATGCGCGGTTGATCACCAGCTTCATGTCCGGACGCAGTTTCGCTGTACCCTGTAGCCGATCGACGTAAGCGATCAGGCCAGGTCCATCGGGGAAGTCGTCATTATGGAAGGTAACGAGCGTGCCGCGCGCGCCGACATCAATCTTGGAAATGTTCGCTTCGATGGCCTGATGCTTGATCTCGATCAGGCGGATCAGATTCTTCGTCGCATCGGGCAAATCGCCAAAGCGGTCGATCATTTCTGCGGCCATGCTCTCGATCTCGGCCTTGTCCTGCGCCTGATTGAGACGGCGATAAAGCGCCATGCGCACGGCAAGGTCAGGCACATAATCTTCCGGAATCATGATCGGCGCATCGACGGTGATCTGCGGGCTGACCTTGTCGCGGCTTGGTTCCAGCCCCATCGCGCCCGCCTTTGCGGCGAGGATCGCATCCTCCAGCATGGACTGGTAAAGCTCAAAGCCGACCTCGCGGATATGGCCCGATTGCTCATCGCCGAGCAGGTTTCCTGCGCCGCGAATGTCGAGATCGTGGCTGGCGAGCTGGAAGCCAGCGCCAAGGCTGTCGAGATCGCTCAAAACCTTCAGGCGCTTCTCAGCAACTTCGGAAAGCTGAACGTCTTTCTCGTATGTCAAATAGGCATAGGCGCGCAATTTCGCCCGACCCACGCGCCCGCGCAGCTGGTAAAGCTGGGCGAGGCCAAAGCGGTCGGCGCGGTGGATGATGATCGTGTTCGCGCTCGGCAAGTCTAGGCCACTTTCGACAATCGTGGTCGATAGCAGGACTTCGTATTTGCCTTCGTAGAAGGCGCTCATCCGCTCTTCGATTTCGCCCGCGCCCATCTGGCCATGCGCGGCGATCACTTTTACTTCGGGCACGTTTTCGCGCAGCCATTCCTCGACCGTTTCCATATCGGAAATGCGCGGGACGACGATGAAGCTCTGCCCGCCGCGATGATGCTCGCGCAGCAAAGCCTCGCGCATCACCATATCGTCCCATTCCATCACGTACGTGCGCACCGCGAGCCGGTCGACCGGCGGCGTCTGGATGGTGGAGAGCTCACGCAGGCCCGTCATCGCCATTTGCAGCGTACGCGGGATCGGCGTTGCAGTGAGCGTGAGCATGTGCACGTCGGAGCGCAGCTGTTTGAGCTTTTCCTTGTGCGTCACACCAAAGCGCTGCTCTTCGTCGACGATCACCAGCCCCAGGTTCTTGAAACTGGTCGATTTGGAAAGGATCGCGTGGGTTCCGATCACAATGTCCATCTGCCCGTTTTCCAGACCTTCGCGCGTTTCCGACATTTCTTTTGACGAAACCAAGCGAGAAAGGCGGCCAACCTTCAGCGGGAAGCCCGCGAAGCGCTCGGCAAAGTTCTGGTAGTGCTGGCGAGCGAGAAGGGTGGTCGGCGCGACGACTGCAACTTGCTGGCCGTTCATTGCCGCCACAAAAGCCGCGCGCAAGGCCACTTCGGTTTTGCCAAAGCCGACATCGCCGCAGACCAGCCTGTCCATCGGCTTGCCGCTTTCCAAGTCGCGCAACACGTCGGCGATGGCGGCGTCCTGATCGTCGGTTTCCTCCCAAGGGAAGCGGTCGACGAACTGGTTGAAGCTTGCCTCGTCGGCGGCGAGGGCGGGCGCTTTTTTGAGTGCGCGTTCGGCGGCTACCTTCATCAGCTCGCCCGCGATCTCATTGATGCGCTCTTTCAGGCGGGAACGGCGACGCTGCCATGCTTCCCCGCCGAGCCGGTCCAGCTGCACCGCATCTTCGCTTGAGCCATAGCGGCTGAGCACGTCGATGTTCTCGACCGGGATAAACAGCTTATCGCCGCCAGCATATTCGAGGCTCACGCAATCGTGCTGGCTCTTGCCGACCGGTACGGGTTCCAGCCCGCGATATTTGCCGATGCCGTGTTCGACATGGACGACCAGATCGCCTCGCGCGAGTGCCTGCAATTCGGCCAAGAAAGCGTCGGAATCCTTGCGCTTCTTCTTGCGGCGGACGAGACGGTCGCCGAGCACATCCTGCTCGGTCAGCACCTCCAGGTCATCATTGGCAAAGCCGGTGTCGAGCGGCAGGACCATCGCCACGAGGTCGGCCTTCTTCGATGCGCCCAGCGCTTCTTGCCATGTGTCGGCGGTGGAGGTTTTTACTCCCGCTTCGGACAGGATCGAGGTGATGCGCGAGCGGCTGCCGGTGGAATAGGCCGCGAACAATGCGCGTTTGCCAGCCTTTGCGAGCGCCGTGAAATGCTTGGCGGCCTGCTCGTAAACATTGTCGCCGCGGGCGCGCTCGGGCGCGAAATCGCGTGCAGATGTGAAGCCGAAATCCAGGTTGGTTTCGCTGTCCGGTGCGGCGAAGATCTGGCTGCGGTGGGCTGGCGCTTGGGCGACCGCTGCGTCGAATTCTTCGCGTGAGAGATAGAGTGCATCGCTGGCGAGCGGACGATAGCTGCCCGCCGCTTCGGCAGCGGAGCGAATGCGCTGATCGTGATAATCGCTGATATCGCCCAGCCGTTCGTCGGCCGCCCCAATCGCACCATTGTCGATGACGACCAGATCGTCTTCGCCCAAATGGTCGAACAGGGTTGAGAGCCGCTCCTCGAACAGCGGTATCCAGTGCTCCATCCCTGCCAGACGGCGCCCATCGCTGACCGCTTCATAAAGCGGGTCTTGCGTCGCAGCCGCGCCGAACATTTCGCGGTAGCGCCCGCGAAACCGGGTGATGCTGTCTTCGTCGATCAGCGCTTCGGATGCGGGGAGCAGCAGGTGCGATTTGAGCGTGCCAGTCGAACGCTGGGTGCCCGGATCGAACAGGCGCAGACTCTCAAGCTCATCGCCGAAAAAATCGAGCCGCAAGCCGGAATCGAGCGAGGAGGGGAAGATATCGACAATCGAGCCTCGCACGGCAAACTCGCCGTGATCGACCACTGTATCCGTGCGCGAATAGCCTTGGCGCGTGAGCAGCGCCGCAAGGCTCTCATGCCCGATCTCTGTCCCCTGTTTGAACTCGCGCACGCTTTCACGAACCCGAAACGGGGTGAGTACGCGTTGCAACACCGCATTGACCGTCGTGACGAGCAATTGCGAACCGTTTGCCGGATTTTGCAAGGCGTGGAGCGCCGCGAGCCGCTTGGCGCTAACCGATAGAGCGGGGCTCGCGCGGTCATACGGCAGGCAATCCCACGCCGGGAATTCGATCACCTCGATTTCGGGCGCGAAGAAATGCGCCGCCTCGCTGACGCTGCGCATCGCCGCATCATCGGGCGCGATAAAGACCGCGCGTTGCTTCGCCGCGCGAGCCAGATCGCTCAGCACGAGCGGCAGGCTGCCGCGCACCAGCGAGGACAGGGTAAGCGGCTTCTTCGCCGTTAATATGCGGGAGAGATCGGTCATTTCAGTCTTTAACGCGGGCGCTGGCGATCAGTGCCCCATATCGACGTAATCGAGCTTTTTCATCTGCTCGATCAGCGCACCTTGAAAGCGCGGCGGGGTCGGTTGTGTGCAGAGCGCCCAGGCCATCACATCGACATCGTCTTCGGCAAGCAAATCCTCGAACCATTCCAGATCGGCCACGGTCCAATCCGCGTGGTAGCGATCGAAAAAGCCGCCAATCATGTAGTCGGCCTCGCGCGTGCCGCGATGCCAGGCGCGAAATTTCGCGCGGGCCAGTCTTTCCGGCGTGATCTGGTCGGGGGAAATGCTCATGCCGCGCCGCCTAGGACACTCGCCAAGGGCGCGCAAGCGGGTATAGAGTGCGGCGAGATGCGGCCCGAAATCCTCAATCCCCTGTTTGTCGAAACAGACGCGCTCGAAGGCGTGGGGCCAAAGCTGATGAAGCCGCTCGAAAAGCTTGGCCTGACGCGGGTTCGCGACCTCGCCTATCACCTGCCCGAACGGTTTGTAACCCGCCGTGTTATCGATGATCTCGACGCGGCAAGCGAGGGGGAGCAGGTGATTGTCGCGCTGACGCCGACCGAGCATCGCGCGCCGCGCAATCCCGGGCGCGGTCCTTACCGCGTTTTGGCACAGGATGAGGTCGGCAATATTTGCGCGCTCACCTATTTCGGGCGCGCCTCCTACACCGCGAAGAAGCTGCTGCCGGTGGGTGAGAAGCGCTGGGTCGCCGGGCGGCTCGACCGGTATGGCGACATGCTTCAGATCGTCCATCCCGACCATGTCGAGAAGGAAGCGTCTGCGCATCTCGCGCGCCTCAATGAGCCGGTTTATCCACTGTCCGAGGGACTGACGCAGCCGCGTATGGCGGGCCTGACGGCGCAAGCGCTGGAGCGACTGCCGGAGCTGGCCGAATGGATCGAGCCGAGCCAGCTTGATCGCGAGGGGTGGCCGAGTTGGCGCGATGCCTTGCACCTCGCTCATAAGGATGAGAACGCAAAGGCGCGGGACCGGCTGGCCTATGACGAGTTGCTCGCCAATTCGCTCGCGCTGCTGCTGGTGCGGGCCGATGGAAGGAGGCGCAAGGGGCAGCCATTGCGGGGCGATGGCTCGCTGCGGGCAAAGCTCGATTTGCCCTTCGCGCTGACCGGAGCGCAGCAACGCTCCATCGGTGAGATCGAGGGCGATCTCGCGCAAGAGGCACCCATGCTGCGTCTGCTTCAAGGCGATGTCGGTGCGGGTAAGACGGTGGTTGCGCTAGAGGCGATGCTGATCGCCAATGAAGCGGGCAAGCAGGCTGCATTGCTTGCTCCGACCGAAATTCTAGCGCGCCAGCATTTCGAGACGATCCGCAAAATGGCTCAGCCTACCGGCGTCGAAGTCGCGCTGCTTACGGGACGCGCCAAGGGCAAGGAGCGCGAGGGTCTGCTGATGGGCTTGCTCGATGGCTCGATCGACATTCTGATAGGCACCCACGCGATTTTTCAGGACACGGTGAATTACAAGGATCTGGCCCTTGTCGTGGTCGATGAGCAGCACCGGTTTGGCGTGGCGCAGCGGCTGCAACTGGCGGCAAAGGGCAAACGCGCCCCGCACACTTTGGCCATGACGGCGACACCAATCCCGCGCAGCCTCACGCTCGCACAATATGGCGAAATGGATGTGAGCCGGTTGGATGAGCTTCCTCCCGGTCGGCAGGCGATAGATACCCGCGTGGTCGCGCAGGATCGGATGGAGGATGTCGTCGCGGGTGTCGCGCGGCACGTTGCGACTGGTCAGCAAGCCTATTGGGTGTGCCCGATGGTGCGCGAGATGAATGGCGCATTCCAGGCAGACGATATCGCCGCTGCCGAAGCCCGCTATGCGGCACTGAAAGAGCGGTTCGGCGATGATGTTGTGCTGGTCCACGGGCAGCTCAAACCAGAAGAAAAGGATGCGGCGATGGAGCGCTTCGCGATCAGTCAGGCGAAGCTGCTGGTGGCGACCACCGTGATCGAGGTTGGCGTGGATGTTCCCTCAGCCACGCTGATGGTGATCGAGCAGGCCGAGCGATTTGGCCTTGCGCAATTGCACCAGCTGCGCGGGCGCGTCGGGCGGGGCAGCGAGAAGTCCGTATGCCTCCTTTTGCGCGGAAACGAGCTGTCGGAGACGGGCAAGAAGCGGCTGGCCCTGATGCGCGAAACGCAGGACGGATTTCGCATCGCCGAAGAGGATCTGGAACTGCGCGGAGGTGGTGAGCTGCTCGGCACGCGGCAATCGGGTGAGGCGGCGTTCCGCATTGCCGACCTTGAACAAACGCAGCGGCTCTTGCCGGCGGCCCATGCCGATGCGCGCCTGCTGATGGAGCGCGACGGCGGGCTGACCAGCGCGCGGGGCGAAGCAGCGCGTGAACTGCTCTACTTGTTTGAGCGCGATTGGGGAGTACAATTGCTGCGAGGGGGATGAGAGCATGTTTGGTCCCGATCCGATCGATTGGTTCGATCCATCGCCGTATGGCGCGCTCGCTTTTTACGGGCATATCGCCATCGGAATTCTCGCACTCAGCATGGCTTTCACCGCCTTCGCAAGCCGCAAAGGCAGTTTGCTGCACCGCCGCGCCGGGCTGGTTTACATGGCCGCATGTGCTGTCGTTTGCGTCACATCTGTCGCCATGCTGATAGAGGTAATAATCCCACCATTGGCGATGGCGGTTTTCACCTGCATCTACGCCATCGGAGGGGCGTATCTGGCGTTGCAGGATGATACGGCAAGGGTGCGATTTGGAGAGAAAGCGCTTTGCGCTCTCGAAGTGGTTGCGCTTGGGCTGTTCTGCACAATGGCCGTTCCTGCGATCATGCAAGGCTTAATCCCGATTTACGCCCCATTCGTCATTGCGATCATCCCGCTGATCTTGCTTGCGGGCGACGTGCATTGGTTCAAGAATCAAGACAAGCGCAAGCAATTGCGGACTGCGCGGCATCTCTCGCGGATGATTTGGGGATTCGTGGTTGTGATACGTGCACCACTCGTCGAGTTGGCTGCTGGCGGATACTTGCCGATGATCCAGATGCTTTTCGTCATCGGTCCAATTGCTGCTGGCGTGGCAATGGTGTGGTATTTCCAGCGCAAATATGGCGGATCGCCATTCGGCAAGCGGGCCTAACGCAACCGCTCCACCGATCAGTCTGAAAATTCGCAGTATTTTAAGGATCGATGAATAATTCACATAATTCAAATGGGGGGAATTATTGTGAATCAGGTCAAATATTCGCGGGTGAAGCTGCTCTTAACGGTTGGGCTATGCTGCGCTCTTTCGTTGTTTAGCGCATGGGTTTTCCACGAGTGGTTGGTGCTGGAAACTGAGGTCAGCGGCGGCTGGATAATCCTGGCCGCCACTTGTCTGATCTGCTCGCTTTTCGTTTTACCTCTGGCGCTGCGTTATTTGGTGTCCAGCACGGTCTTGTCTTGGGATCAACGCGGCATATCTCACCATGGCCTCCTCGGGAAAAGTACGATAAAGTGGGAGCAACTGGAAGGTGTTAGCTTCGCACATGGTGGCTCTAACGCGACACAGCTGCGATTGCATGGGCCGTTCAACGCCTTCGGCTGTGTCGCAATTCGTCAGGGTTTTCTCAAAGGTGGTCTCGAACGCCTTGCGCAAATCGTAAGCGATCTTGAGGCATGTGCCGCCGAGCGCGCGAATGGAGGAATCCCTCAACGCCGAACGCCGCAAACGAAAGCGGCGCAATCTGCTCCTGAGCCAGTGGCGGCACAACCTGTCGGGTTCGGTCGCAAGGGCATTTAGAGCCTAACGCAGCTGTTCCACCAACGCCTCGGCAGCCATTGAGACATCCTCCCAAGTTTCTTCGAACTGATCCTCGCCGTCGTAGTACGGGTCAGCGATTGCTGCGCCTTCGCGGCCTGGCACCACATCCATCAGCAACGAAACCAGTGCGGTCGCGCCATTGGGTCTGACCGCTGTGATGTTACGCAAATTCTGGTGATCCATCCCGAAGATGTGGGTGAAGCGCGTGAAATCCTCGACCACCAATTGCCGTCCGCGCAGGCCTGAAATGTCGATCCCATACGTCGCCGCTGTTTCGACCGACCGCGGGTCGGGCGGCGAACGGACGTGATAGGCGGCCGTGCCGCAGCTATCGATATGCCAATCAAGCCCGGCTCGCTCCGCCGCGGCGCGCATGGCACCTTCAGCCAGCGGAGAGCGGCAGATATTGCCGAGGCAGACGAACAGTAGGGCAGGCTTGGTCATGAAAACGGCTCTACTGGACCGCGCGGCATCCTCGCAATATGCAATGCACAAACAGGAGGATATCCATGCGCCGCATTCTCACCGTTCTCGCTCTCGCCACCACCCTTACTGCGCCAGCACTGGCTGGGCCGGAGGAAGATTACAAAGAGCTGCGCGAAGAGGTGTGGCAGGCGACGCTCGACAGCAGCCCGCTGCTCGCGACCAGCATTGGCGACCGGCGCGGCGACGGGAAGCTGGGCGATCTGTCGCTGGAAGAATATGACCGGCTTGCGATCCAGAGCGAGGGGTTTCTTGCCCGGCTTTACCGGATCGATGAGGATGCGCTGCCAGCCGATCTGCAAGTCGATTACGCAATCCTTGTGCGCAGCATTCGTGACGGCCTGTCCGGCGTTCAATACGATCAAAATCGCTACACTATCTTCACCAATCGCGGCGGCTGGTTCTCCGGCTTTGCCTCGTTGCCCAATCGGTCGCCCTTCTTCACGCTGGCCGATTATGAGAGCTATGTCAGCCGGTTGGAAGCCTATGCTCAGGTCAATGCAGACGGGATTGCGCGCAGCAGAGAGGCGATTTCCCGCGGGCTCACACAACCTTGCGAGCCGATGCAGGGACTCGAAGATCGCATCGCCACCCAGATTGTCGAGGACTACAAAACCTCCCCGTTCTGGGAGCCGTTCGCCGGCGACAAGCCAGCGTCGATCTCTGATGCGGATTGGGAGAGGTTGAAGGATCAGGCGAGCGTCGCGCTCGAAGAGGCGGTGCTGCCGTCTTACCGCGATTTCCTGAATTTCTACACGGAGGAATATGCGCCCAATTGCCGCACGGGCACTCCCGGCATCCTCGCCACGCCGGGCGGCAAGGAATACTACGATTACCGGGTGAAGAGCTTTACCACGACCGATATGACGGCGGACGAGGTGCACAATCTCGGCCTGTCAGAGGTGGCGCGCATTCGCTCGGAAATGGTGGAGGTCGCCAAAGAGGCGGGCTTTGACACGCGCGAGGCTTTCATCGAGCACCTGCGCACCGATCCGCAGTATTACATGACCGATGCGGACGAATATCTCGCCTACACGCAGGCACTGGCCAAGCACATCGATGGCTTTATGCCGAAGCTGTTCGGCCGCCTGCCGCGCAATCCCTACACCGTCTCGCCAATCCCGGCGGCGCAGGCTCCGGGCAACACGACGGCTTACTATGAGCCGGGTTCGCTGGAGACGGGGCAGGCCGGCATCTATCGCCTCAATACGACCGAGCTTCACCAACGCCCACTGTGGGAGTTGCCCGCGCTCGGCGTGCATGAGGCGGTGCCGGGGCACCACCATCAGATTTCATTGCAGCAGGAATTGGATATCCACCCGCTGCGCGCGAACGGCACCTATTTCACGGCGTTTGTGGAGGGGTGGGGCCTCTATTCAGAGCGGCTCGGGATCGAGATGGGCATTTACGATACGCCCGCAAAGCAGATGGGGCGGCTCAGCTATGAGATGTGGCGTGCGACCCGCCTGGTGGTCGACACTGGCATTCATTCAAAGGGATGGAGCAAGCAGCAGGCGGTCGAATACATGCTCGATAACACGGCGCTGTCGCCTGCGAATATCGACGCGGAGGTTAACCGCTACATCACCTGGCCGGGACAAGCGCTGGCGTACAAGGTGGGTGAGTTGAAAATCCGTAATCTAAGGCTATTGGCAGAAGGTCTCTTGGGAGCCGACTTCGACCTGCGTGCCTTCCACGATAAGGTGTTAGAGAATGGATCGGTTCCGCTCGACGTATTGGATGACTATGTCACGCGTTGGATCGAGAGCCAAGCAGGTCCAATCGAGTCTGTATATGGCTACGCTTCGGAATCGCCGGAAGACTAGGCCGCCTTGGCAGGTAGCGGGTCGGTGTTTTCCAACACCTCTTCGGTGATCCGCCGGATGTTTACCTTCGCCTTCAGCCGCGCGCCGAGCAGCGCTGTGCCGCTAACCTTGCGCTGAACGAACAAGGTCTCGACCGGCGGGAAGGCCCACGTGTCTTTGTCCTGTGCAATGGCCCAGCCTTCTTCGCGCAGCAGCGGAACGAAACTGCGATCGCCAAAGTCGAACGGCGCATCTTCACGCATTTCATTGACGACAATGTCGATCATCTTGTCGACCCGCTCGCGGTGTTTCTCCGCGACGATGGGCAGCATGAATCCAGCGGCGATGGTTTCTTCGCGAACGCCATCTTTGTCGCCTTTCAGTCCCGCATCGAGCAGGCGGCGGTAGGCATTGCCCACGTCCGGATCGACATTGCGGCAGGCGCCGAAATCGAGCAGCACGATGTCGCCAGAACCCTTGCGATAGCGGAAGTTGGCAAAGTTCGGGTCGGTCTGCATCACGCCGAATTCGAACAGTTCGCGCGCAACCAGCCGGATCAGGCGCGCGAACACTTCGTCGCGGCGTTCGTCAGTCTCGTTCTCGAGTTCTTCGATCTCGCTGCCTTCCTCGAATGACATGGCGAGAATGCGGTCGCGGGTCAGCTCTTTATGGAGCTTGGGCACGATAAACCCGGGCGTTTCGGAAAGGCGCTCTCGATACATTTCCATCTGCGCGCCTTCGCGGTGATAATCCGCCTCTTCGTGCAGCTGCTTCTTGGCTTCGGCCAGCAGCGCGTCGATCTCCAGTTCCGGCGGGGCAAAGCCGGACACTTTTAGCAGCGTCATGACGTTGTCGACATCGCTATCGATGCTGTCGGCAATGCCGGGATATTGCACCTTGATCGCCAGCTCCTCGCCATCGCGGGTCAGCGCCTTGTGCACCTGCCCGATAGAGGCGGCGGCGATGGGGCGCGGATTGAACCAGCGAAATTGCTTGCGCCAGTCCGGCCCCCATTCGGATTTGAGGACGCCATCCAGCTGTCGCGCGGGCATGAAATTCGCCTGATCGCGTAAGGTGGCGAGAATCTTCGCCAGTTCCGGCGGCAGGAAATCGCCCGAATCCAGGCTGATCATCTGCCCCATTTTCATCGCCGCGCCGCGCAGATGCGAAAGGCGGTCGGTCATGCGCTGGACATTGCCGGGCGTCAGGATCAGGTCGCGCGCGGACAGGCTGTCTCCACTGGCGATCCGCCGCGCACCTTCGGCCATCATCCCGCCCGCGACACCTCCGACAAGCCGTCCGAACGTGCCAAAGCGCGCGATCCGGCCAGAGGGAACGGCGCGCTGGCGTGATTTGTCTTTGCGTTCGTCGGTCATAGGTATCGGTTCGTTACGCGAAAAGAGTGCCGGGACAAAACGAAACGGCCCCGGGAAGTATCCCGAGGCCGCGTCGAATTTGGTTAGCTCAGTGGCAGTTATGCAATCGCGCGTCCGCCTCCACGCAAATAGTTCACGTAAATGCCGTGGATGAGGCCCGGTACGAACAGGATGATCGTGAGGATCAGGTTGATCCAGAAGTCGCGATCAAGACCATGCTTCAGTGCTACGCCGAGCGGGGGGAGAAGGATCGTTGCGATAAGAGTGATAATTGCCATCATGACTGGTCGGTTCCCTTGATTTGGTTTCGGCAACGCATCGTCCGCCGCCATATGCCAAATCAACGGGCGCTTGCACTTGATGTTCCAAGATTTTCTTCGGAACAAGTTGTCGGCTTAGGTGTTGCAACTCAGCTAATCTTGAGCACGAAAGACGACCAGTCTGGATGGATCTCTATCGCTTTCGCGCGCCCCCGGGCGGGAACCGAGCGGCTCTTCTAAACGCTTGACCCGCATGGATATGGATCATTTGCTCACGCCCGCCGCGCGCTGGCTCGGATATGCCGGATTATTACCTCAGGCGATTGCCATCGGCCTCGCTTTGCATGGCGGAGAGGCTGCTTACATCGCGCTTGCTGGCGGATTTGCATACGCCGCGCTGATTTTCAGCTTTCTGGGCGGCGTGTGGTGGGGGCAAGCGCTGGCAAGCAGAGAAGCAGGGGCGGGGACGTATATCCTCGCCGTCTTGCCGAGCCTGATCGGTCTCGCACTGTTTTTGCCCTAGACGATCGGATGGGAATGGCCCGGACCCGCTCTGCTCTACCTCGGTGTTTTGATCGCACTGAGCCCACTGGTCGATCGCGCGCTCGGCTTTGCGAGCAAGGACTTCATGCAATTGCGCTGGCACCTGTCGCTGGGGCTGGGAGTGCTCACCGTCGTTCTGGGGATTGTTGCGGATCGGATTGTCTGAGCTTGAGCGCTTCGCCTGCGAAATTGGTCGGGGAGAGAGGATTCGAACCTCCGGCCCCTGCCTCCCGAAGACAGTGCTCTACCAGGCTGAGCTACTCCCCGACCATATCGGTCCCGCGCGGTGCCAGCTCCATATCTAGGCTCCTGCGGGTCGAGGCAAGGCGGGCCTATTAGTAGCGGGCCCGAGGGTTGGCAAGCGGGCAAATGCGGGTCTAGAGCAAGCGCCATGGCCAGTGCTGCGATTCCCGAAACCCATGCCGCCACCGATCATCCGGAGCGGCAATATCTCGACCTGATGCGGCGCATCTGGAACGAGGGGAGCGAACGGGTCGATCGCACCGGCATCGGCACACGATCGGTCGTTGGTGCGCATTTGCGTTACGATCTGGCGGATGGCGCGATGCCGCTACTGACGACCAAGCGCGTCTATTGGAAGACGGCAACGCGCGAGATGCTGTGGTTCCTTACCGGAGAGACCAATATTCGCCCGCTGGTGCTGCAGGGCGTTAAAATCTGGAACGAATGGCCGCATGCGAAATACGTCAAGGCCACCGGCGAGAACATTGCTTTGGACGATTTCGTGCAGCGTATCGCGGATGATGAGGATTTCGCCAGGAAATGGGGCGATCTAGGCCCTGTCTACGGCAAGCAATGGGTTGATTGGCCGACTTACCGCTATCGCAAAGACGGGCTGTACGAGAAGGGCGAGGGGATCAACCAGGTCGCCCAGGTCGTCGAGAGCTTGCTCAACAATCCGGGCAGCAGGCGGCATATTATCGAGGGTTGGAACGTCGCCGAACTCGATCAGATGGCGCTGCCGCCCTGCCATAAGACATACCAGTTCCATGTCGCCGGAGATCGATTGAACTGCGTTCTCTACCAACGCAGCTGCGATGTCGCGCTGGGCCTACCGTTCAACCTATGGTCGGCTGCGCTCTTGCTGCGGATGATGGCGCAGCAGACGGAGATGCAGCCGGGCGAACTGGTTTGGATGGGCGGGGACGTGCATCTCTACCTGAATCACGAAGAGCTGATCGCCGAGCAGCTGAGCCGGGAACCGCAAGGTCGTCCGCGCTTTGAGATTACGCGGAAGCCGGAAACAATTTTCGATTACCAAATCGAGGATTTCGTGGTGCATGATTACGCGCCGCTGCCTCCGATCAAGGCTCCTGTTGCGGTCTAACCGAGTCCGCTTGACCGTTCTGACGCGTTGAAATAAAAATTCGCGCAAGAGCAATGATTGAAAGCCTGGAATGCAGCCGGGCGGCCCAAACGGGAGAGCGCTGATATGGCCGAACAGGCCTCCAACCGACCTGCCTTGGCACTGCACGTGCCAGAGCCGCGTTCGCGGCCCGGCGATCCGGTCAATTTTTCCGATGTCGATATTGGCGAGCCTGGCAAAATGCCTCGGCCCGACGAGGGTTGCGATCCGGGCGAGATGAAAGACCTCGCCTATGGTCTCGTCCGCGTGCTGGGCGATGACAACAAGGCGCACGGGGCCTGGGATCCGAAGCTGTCGCCCGATACCTTGCGCGAAATGCTCGGCCATATGGCGATGGTCCGCGCCTTCGACGAACGGATGTTCCGCGGCCAGCGGCAGGGCAAAACCAGCTTCTACATGAAGTGCACCGGCGAGGAGGCGACCAGCGTCTCTGCCGGCATGGCGCTCGCCAGCGATGACATGGTGTTCCCCAGCTATCGCCAGCAAGGCATTCTGATCGCGCGCGGATATCCGCTGATCGAGATGATCAATCAGATCTACTCGAACAAGGGCGACAAGCTGAAGGGCCGGCAGCTGCCGATCATGTATTCGAGCCGTGAGCACAGCTTTTTCAGCATCTCTGGCAACCTCGCAACGCAGACCCCGCAAGCCGTCGGCTGGGCCATGGCTAGCGCGATCAAGGGCGACAGCCGGATCGCCGCGACGTGGGTAGGCGAAGGCTCGACTGCGGAAGGGGATTTCCACAGCGCCTGCACCTTTGCGACGGTTTATAATGCACCGGTTATCCTCAATGTTATCAACAACCAGTGGGCGATTTCGAGCTTCTCCGGTTTTGCCGGATCGGAGCGGACCACTTTTGCCGCCCGCGCGCTCGGATATGGCCTTGCGGGTCTGAGGGTCGACGGCAATGATGCGCTGGCCTGCTACGCCGCGCAGCAATGGGCGGCGAACCGCGCCCGCGCCAACCAGGGCCCGACGCTGATCGAATATTTCACCTACCGCGCAGAGGGGCACTCCACCTCAGATGATCCCTCCGGTTATCGCAGCGCTCAGGAACGGGAAGAATGGCCGCTTGGCGATCCAGTCATGCGGCTGAAGAACCACTTGATCGCAATTGGCGAATGGGATGAGGAGCGTCAGGAGGCGATGGACCTCAAATGCGCCGAGGAAGTGAAGGCAGCGACCAAGGAAGCGGAAAAGAACGGCATTCTCGGTCACGGACTGCATCATCCATTCCACACCATGTTCGAGGACGTGTTTGAAGAACTGCCCTGGCATCTTGAAGAACAGGCCGCTCAGGCAACCCGCGAGCGCCAGATCAAATGGCCCGATAAGCATCCCAAAGATGGAGCGGGCAAATGAACGCTCAAACTGAAACAACGAAGCCGCAAGCAGGCGAAACCGAAGAACGCCGGATCAATATGATCGAGGCGATCAACGACGCGCTCGACATCATGCTGGAGCGTGATCCCGATACCATCGTGATGGGCGAGGACGTCGGCTATTTCGGCGGCGTGTTCCGCGCGACTGCTGGCCTTCAGGAAAAGCACGGCAAGACCCGCGTTTTCGACACGCCGATCTCGGAATGCGGCATTATTGGGGTGGCCGTGGGCATGGGGGCATACGGCCTGCGCCCGATCCCGGAAATCCAGTTTGCCGATTACATCTATCCCGGCCTCGATCAGCTGATCTCAGAGGCCGCGCGGCTGCGCTATCGCTCGGCAACCGATTACATTTCTCCGATGACGGTCCGCTCGCCTTTTGGCGGCGGCATTTTTGGCGGACAGACACACAGCCAGTCGCCCGAGGCGATCTTCACTCACGTCGCGGGCCTAAAGACGGTGATCCCGGCAACGCCCTATGATGCCAAAGGGCTGCTGATCGCTTCGATCGAAGACAATGACCCGGTGATCTTCTTCGAACCGAAGCGGATTTATAATGGTCCGTTCTCCGGTTTTTATGACAAGCCGGTCGAGCCTTGGAAGAAGCACAAGGACAGCGTCGTTCCGGAGGGGTATTACAAGATCCCGCTGGGCAAGGCGCGGCATGTGACCGAAGGCGAGCAGCTGACCGTGCTGGCCTATGGCACGATGGTTCACGTGGCCGAGGCAGTATGTGCGGACAAAGGCATCGAAGCCGATATCCTCGACCTGCGCACACTGATGCCGCTGGACATCGAAGCCATCGAAACCTCCGTGAAGCGCACCGGCCGCTGCCTGATCGTACACGAGGCAACCCGGACTTCCGGCTTTGGCGCGGAGCTGTCTGCTCTGGTCACGGAGCGCTGTTTCTATCATCTCGAAGCCCCGGTCGAGCGCGTCACCGGCTTCGACACACCTTACCCGCACAGCCTCGAATGGGCCTATTTCCCCGGCCCGGTTCGCATCGGCGAAGCGATTGACAAGATCCTCAAGGATTGACCCGACTATGAGTGAGTTCACATTCAATATGCCCGATGTGGGTGAAGGCGTGGCCGAGGCCGAGATCGTCGAATGGCAGGTCAAGGTCGGTGACACGGTCGAGGAAGACCAGCACATCGTCGATGTGATGACCGACAAGGCCACGATCGACATCGAGAGCCCTGTAACCGGGACGGTTGTGGAGGTCGCTGGCGAAGCGGGCGATATCGTTGCGGTTGGCGCGATGTTGCTCGTTGTCGAAGTGGAAGGCGAAGTGGCGGATGAGGTTGAGCAGGAGGCGGAAGAGCCTGCCCCTGAGCCAGAATCAGAACCGGACGTAGAGCCAGATCATGCCAAGAAGGACACCATTCGTCCTGAGCCTGCCGAAGGGCGTGATGAAAGCGCTGATGCACGTGCTTCGGAGTCGGAGACGGCGCAAGGCGCCACTGGCTCAGCACGAACGGACACTGAGGCCAAGGTTCTTGCAACCCCAGCCGTGCGCAAGCGTGCGCGCGACCTCGGCGTTGATCTTGGTGAAGTGAAGCCAGCGGCGGACGGCCGCGTGCGCCACGCCGATCTTGACGCCTTCCTTTCTTATAACGCTGGTGGTGGCTTCGCGCCTGCTGGCAAGGCTCGCGAAGACGAAGAGATCAAGGTCATCGGCCTGCGCAAGCGCATCGCGCAGAACATGGCCGCATCCAAGCGCTCGATCCCGCACTTCTCCTATGTCGAGGAATGCGATGTGACCGAACTTGAGCGGATGCGCGCAGACCTGAACGCCAATCGTGGCAACAAACCAAAACTGACCATGCTGCCACTGCTGATCAGCGCATTCTGCAAGCTGATTCCGGACTATCCGATGATCAACGCTCGCTATGACGACGAGGCGAATGTTGTCACCCGTCACGGCGCGGTGCATCTCGGCATGGCGGCGCAGACCGATAACGGCCTGATGGTGCCGGTGATCAAGGATGCGCAGTCCAAAAACATCTGGCAGCTTGCGCGTGAGATCGGCCGTCTGGCGGAGGCCGCGCGCGATGGCTCGGCCAAATCGGATGAGCTGTCCGGCTCGACCCTGACAGTGACTTCGCTCGGCCCATTGGGAGGGGTTGCGACCACTCCGGTCATCAACCGGCCGGAAGTCGCGATCATCGGTCCGAACCGGATTATCGAGCGACCGATGTTTGTCACCGGCCCCGATGGCGTGGAGCGGATCGAGAAGCGCAAGCTGATGAATATCTCGATTTCATGCGATCACCGCGTGGTCGATGGCTATGATGCGGCAAGCTTCATTCAGGACGTGAAAAAGCTGATCGAGACGCCCGTTTTGTTGCTCACTGAATAAAGTTTGCTTTTAGCGGCTCAATTGCAAAAAGGGCCGTTGACAGCATTTGCGAGCGGTCCTATTGGCCCGTCTCCCAAGAGGCGCTGCCGCCGTAATGCGCGGGTGTAGCTCAGTTGGTTAGAGTGTCGGCCTGTCACGCCGAAGGTCGCGGGTTCAAGTCCCGTCACTCGCGCCACTTGGGACCCAATGACACAGTCAGCCTTTGGTGCAGCCTTCGCGCTGCCCATCGCGCGTGCGCACCCAAGCAAAGGCGTTGGTGAGCATCCGGCGATAGACCGGATCGTCGTAGCTGGTGTGGTTGTGGCCGATCGCGGAATAGAAGCTGCGCCCTTCGCCGAGGCAGCGTGTCCAGGCGACCGGATGGCCTTCAGGTCCGCCGCCCATGCGCAAATCCTGAACCGGGCCATAAAGCAGGTTTTGCGGGCTATAGCTGTCTTCATCCAGGCCCAGCAGCGGCACCGCATCGCCCAGCTCGGCGCTGTCGAAACTGTACCACTCGTCATTGTGCATCCATTCCGCCGGAATGCCCTGCATCACCGGATGCTCGCTGGCGAGATTGACCAACCGCGCGTCCTGAAATTGCGGGTCAGCCGGGTGGCCGATAAATTGCGGGCCGATCACTTGTGTGTCGTACCAGCTCCAGTCGTTGTGCGAATCGTCGCCGGCGCTGTGCAGCGCGATCAGCGCGCCGCCATCTTCCAGCCAGCTTTGAAACGCCTGCTCTTGTTCGGGGGAGAGCGTGTCGCCGGTCATATTGTTGAACACGACCACCTCGAAACGGGCCAGCTGCTCGGCATTGAACACCGCACCATTGGCTGTGGTGAACAGGCCCATGCCGTTCTCTGCGGCGACTTCGGCAAAGAAGCGGTCCCCGCCCGCTATCCCCTCATTGTGCCGCCAGCCGCGTGTCTTGGAAAAGACCAGGATCGCAGGAGCGGGCATGAACTCGGTGATTTCCGGGGGCACGGTGTCGTGCTGCGGAGCGACTTCGCCTGTCTGCGCGGTCGAGGGTGCGCATGCGGCGAGGAGAAGGGCGAGCGGTATGGAAAGCCATTTCATGCACACGATCCTAACAGCGCGTTTCTGCTCGGCAAGACGTGTGGGGCCAGACCGGCTAGCCTGCCCATCCGCCACGTCTCAAATCATAAATCCTGAAGGATTTGTGCGCTTTGTTGCCATTTGAGACGACGATCCGTGCCACCGCGATATTGCGCGCGTCCAGGTAACAGCGCACAGGACGTCGCAATATATGGATCGGCCCGAACACCTAATCATGAACTGGCGCAGCGTCGCCTTGGGCATCTTTGTCCTGAGCGCACTCATGGCTCAGCTCTATCTTTGGGCCAAGGGGATTGAGCGGCGCGCGGTGATCTGGTTGCTCGCCTTTGTCTGTGCGGTCGCGATCCATCTGATCCCGATGATCATCGGCTTTGCCGGCGCTTACGATATCTGGCCTGGCCTCACTTTCCTGCCGACCGGCATGGAACTGCTGTTCGGCCCATTGCTTTACCTTCATGCCCGTCAGCTGATGATGGGGGCGGTGCCGCTCAGCCATTACTGGCTGCTCGCACCTGGAGCGATCAACTGGCTGTATCAATTGTGGGCCTTCACCATGCTCGGCGGTTACCGCGCGAAATGGGCTTATAATAATGCGTTTCACGAACCGGTCATCGTACCGTTAGTCTCGCTCGGTGCCTTGGGTTTGGGGGCGTGGGCGTTCTGGACGGTCTGGCAGATGCGCCACCAATATCTCATCTGGCTCCACGCCAACCGTTCGGATGGTGACGATTTCGATCCGGTCTGGATCACCCATTTCATGCTACTCGGCGCGGTACTTGCCGCGCTATGGGGCGCAGAGTTCGTCATTTCGAGCTGGTATAGTCTCGACTATTTCGACGCATTCTGGTGGGATTTGGCCGGCCTCTTCATAGTGCTGCTGCTCTCACTCGAAGCGCTTGCGCGGCTGCTCCAGCCGTTCCCGAAGATGCTCGCCCCCGATGCAATTTCGGTTGAAGAACTGATGGAGCAGGCCGCCAGCGAACGCGACTGGGCGATTGAAGGCGAGCGGCTGCGAGAGATGGTGATCGACAATGGCTGGCATCTGGAATCGAGCCTCTCGCTGCAAACGCTCTCGCGCCGCTTTGGCATGAACCAGGCCTATGTATCGCGAGCGCTCAATCAGGGTCTCGATCTCAGCTTCAGCCATTTCATAAATGGCCTGCGGGTTGAGCATGCCAAGGCGATGATCAACCGTGAGAACGTGAACCTGCTCGACGTCGCACTATCATCGGGCTTTGGTTCGAAGGCCAGCTTCAACCGCGCTTTCAAGCTGCACGCCGGGACCAGCCCGAGCGAATTCAAACGTCTCAATTCATAAAAAGCTCGTGCAAACCGATATTTGCGCCGACACAGCAGAGTCAATCGCACACATGCCTCTCCAACAAGGAGAAGTACGGCATGAAATTGATCTACTCTATGTTTGCGGCCAGCCTGTTGATGGTGTCGGCCTGTGATGCGGGTGCCGAGGAAGCACCACAACTAAACCCGCCGCTGGCGGCAGATGCGCTGATGACGCCGGATCAGGTGCGTGCCGATGTGGCGCTGGCGAAGGAAGCGTTCGAGCGCGTTCATCCCGGCTACACGCGCTATGCAACCGAGGCGGAGATGGACGCCAAGTGGCAGGCGATCATCGACCGGGCCGAGGCGCAGGGCAGCATGAGCCTGCCGGAATTCTATCTCGCATCCGAACTCGCGCTGGTTGCGATCCGCTGCGATCATACCAAGGCGGAATTGCCGCGCAGCCTTCGCGCGGAGCGCAAGGGAAAGCCGCTATATCTGCCGATGCGCTGGGAAGTGATCGATGGTCGCGCGATCATCGAAACGCCGGGCGAGGGCATAGCGCTCGCGTTCGGAGACGAAATCCTCAGTATCGACGGTCGATTAATGTCTGAAGCGATCGGTGCTGTCATGCCTTATATTCCTGTCGACGGTTACACCGAATGGTCGCGCAGGGGCGGTGTTGGGCAATCGCTCGAATTCATGGGCGGTGCGGTCGATCACTTCGGCGCGCTGCTGTGGGACGTGCCGGAAGTCGCGACGCTCGAAGTGCGTTCCAGCGATGGTGCGGTTCGCGAGGTGCAAGTGCCACGGATCGATTTCGACGCGTGGAGCGATCTGGGCGAGGAGTCCCAGGCAAATTTCAAGGATGCAGTCACGCTCAAGCGGATTGGCAAAAATGCGGCCTATCTCAGCGTCGATACCTTCGTGAACTACCGCGAGCCGGTGAAGCCAGAGACGATTTACGAGCCGGTATTCAAGGCCTTGCGCGAGGAGGGTCGAGACACGCTGATCCTCGACCTGCGCAAGAATGGTGGCGGATCGTCCGATGCGAATTATGGATTGCTGGCCAACCTCCTCACCGAGCCTTTTCGCCCGCGAAAGGCGATGATCGCGAAGACACTCGATATGGATGGTATCCGCCCGCATCTTTGGACTTGGGACAAGCGCGCGCTCAAACCCAACCCCATGGGCTTTTCGAAGCTGGATGACGGCACTTATGCGTTGCGCAGCTTTGTCAGTGATGATCTTAAAACGGTAAAGCCTGCCAAATATGCCTTTGGCGGCAGGCTGATCGTGCTCACCAGCAACACCAATTCTTCGGGCAGCACGAATTTCATCACCTGGATGACGGAGCTCGATCGCGCGACGACGGTTGGCGAGAAGACTGGTGGCAGCGCCGAGGGGCCGACCGCTGGGCTGCAATTCACTCTGACCCTGCCTAACAGCGGTGTGCGGATGCGGCTGCCGTTCTTCCATGTGAAGAACAATGTGCAGAGCTTCGAGCGCGGCCTGGGCATTACGCCCGAGATTGCCGCACCGATGACCGTTGAGGCTTTCATGCAAAAGCGCGATCCGGCGATGGAGGCGGCGCTGGCGCTGATCGAGCAGGGATAGGTCGCCCGTACATTGTCATTAAACCGAAAGGTTGACTAATTTGAGTGACGTTCTATGTTCAACTACATGGTTGAGTATCTGCAAAGTCCGGACTTGGTCTTTCGCGCGCTGGGTGACCCCACCCGGCGGCGAATGATTGAGCAATTGTCGCAGGCCGAATTGACGGTTGGCGAGTTGGCAGAACCCTTCGAGATGACGCTCGCAGGGGCATCCAAACATGTTGGTGTGCTTGAGCAGGCCGGTTTGGTCGTGCGTAAAAAACGCGGGCGCGAGCGGGTCTGCTCGCTCAGGCCGGGCGGGCTGCTGGCGGCGCGCGATTGGGTTGAGCGTTACAGTGCATTCTGGACCGCGCGTCTCGATGCTCTCGACCAGGCTTTGAAGGAGGATGGCGATGAGTGATTATGGCAAGCAGACCGGGCCGGAGCAGCTCGAATTCACGCGGCGTTTTGACGCAGGCATCGAAAAGGTCTGGCAGTTCCTCGTCGATCCGGAGAAACGCAAACTGTGGTTTTGTGGCGGTTCGACGGATGATCATGTCGGCGGGAAGATCGTGTTCGAATTCGATCATCGCCGATTGTCGGAAAGCGCTCCGCCGGAGAAATACGCATCCGAAGAGGTCGTGACGCATCACGGCGAAATCCTCGAATATGATCCGCCCAATCGCCTCGCTTTCACCTGGTTTGAGTCCGCCGGGGCCGAATCGAGCAAGGTCGACATCTCGCTCAAATCACTCGGGCAGAACGCAACCGAACTCTATCTGGTGCACAGCGGCGTAGTCGGTCGCGACATGCTCGTCGGCGTGTTTGCCGGGTGGCACGGTCATTTCGACTTGATGGCAGAAGTGCTGATTGGTGCGCGGAAAAGCGATTTCTGGGTCCGCGATCAGGAGCTCGAAGCGGAATATGCCGAGCGAATCTAGCGGTCCTCGCTCGGAGGCGCGCTCCAGCGGCCTGTCTCCATCCAGATCAGGAAACGCTTGAGTGGCAGCAGCCACACGACGCCGAGCAACAGGTAGACGATGGTCTGAACCCAACCGGGCCAGGTGCTGATCGTGGTCGGCGCGAAATGCGCAATGATCAGGCCATAGACGATTAGCGCGATAAACAGGCCGATCACGCCAAATGGTATTCGCCAGGTCGGTTCTTCGCGCATATTCTAAAGCCCATAGCTGCGAGTTGGAGTGATCACCGCGTCGAGTGTGATGTCGTGCGGCTCTATGGGAAGGCTCTCGCACAATTGTACATCCCATGCGAGGCCAATGGCCAAGCGGCCCGGATGTTCCGCAAGCCAGCGATCGTAGTGCCCGCCGCCTTGACCCAAACGGTCGCCATCCTCGGTAAAGCCGATCAGCGGTACGAACAGCACGTCGGGTATGATCTCGGCGGCATCCTCGCCCGGTTGCAACACGCCGAATGGCGCGACTTCGAGGTCACTCCCCAAAATTGGATCAGTGTGCTGCGCAAATGTCATCGGCGACGTGCGCGAGGCAAAGCGGGGCAGGGCGATGGTGCGGCTCTGCTCGTGGAAAAAGCGCGCATAGCTCGCCGCAGGAGCTTCGGCGTCCCCTGCATGATAAAGGCCGATGCTCGCGTTCTCGCTGATCCGCTCGAGCAAGGCGCCGGGTGGGCGAAGAAAAAGCAGCGCTTTTATCGACTCAGGCTGCGCGGCGACATGCTCGCGGCGGGCCATGCGAAGCGTTTTGCGCAGGTCGGATTTGGATTGGATGGACATTAGGCGGAGTAGTTAGGGCTCGTCCCACAGTGCCGCAAGCGGGAGTTTTTGTTTCGTGCACCTGCATCCGCAGGTGCGATATCCTCGCAGCTTGCGGACAAGTCCGCGCTGCTGCGGACGGGCATGCGCCCTTGCGGTCGCTGACGCGACCGAGCTCCGCGACCGAGCCAAATGGATCGCACCAGATCGACACCGCAGGCGTCGCAAGCCCGACCGGGCGCCCGCAGCGACGCGACCTTCAGATCGCATGAGCGAGGATAGCCAAGTGAGCGGATGCGAACGCCGGCGCTTAAGGCCAATAATACGTGACGGGACCACCATGGGCCGGACCAGGAGAAATCCTCTGACGCGAAAACGTCAGGTGGGCGCCGTATGCCCGAACCCTACGGCCGTACCGGTGGACTCAGGCAGGGACAGCTCCCATGGATTGCTTATAGCCTCAGGGATGTTCAATCGGCTCGCGCCGGGCAGCCCCGCCGCCTCACTATCTAGGGTGCGGGGGCGGTTCCCTCAAGGGCTTCCGCGCAAGCTTCGGCTTGCGATGCAAGCGCTTCGAGCCGTGCGGCCAGCACATCCTCACCAAACATGTCGTGCTGTTGGTCGCTATCGACTGCCTCGTCGGGCTGCTGCTTGGCCGCGTCAGCAGCGGCTTGTTCGGCGGCAGCGGTCGCGGTTTCGACCAGTTCCTGCGCTTCTTTCAGCTGGCGTGCGAGCACATCGCGTTCGTGCTGAAGTTCCGCCTGATCATGCTTCAATTGCTCAATCTCCGCGCGCAACTCACTCTTTTTACCGTCTTTTCCTTTATCCTCATCCGGGCCTTCGGGGGCTGGCGTAGCCGCTGGGGGCGAGCCTTTCTGTGCCTCATGCACTTCGTCGGCCAGGATCAGCGAGGCGAACAGGAAGTTCTGCACCTCCTGCGGTGCGAGATTGTCGCCCATCTGCGCGAACTTCGCGTCGATCATCGCGCCAAGTTTGGCAATATGCGCTTCCTCGCCGTCGGCGCAGGCAACCGCATAGGACTTGCCGCCGATCTGGAGTGTTACGGTACTCATTCTTCCAGCTCCGCAATCACCGTGTCGAGCTCGGTCAGCGTTTCGGCCACTTCCTCGCGTAATTTCTCATGCGCGTTCACCAGCGCCATGATGCGCGGCGAATTGGCTCCATCGCCGCTTTCGGCGCTGTCATTGGAAGGGGCAGCCGGTGGATTGGCTGCGCGTGCTGCGTCAATGCGGGCCAACGCGATTTCAAGCCGCGCCATTGCCTCGTCTATTCGGGCTTCGCTCATGGGCCGGGGATTTACCAAGAAAGATTTGTCGCTGCAAAGCCTTGGTTGCTCCTGTTGATAAGTGTTGCAACCCGGACGTGCAGGAGCCGGGACGAACGGATTGTGCGGGGGTAGTCGGGGGCACCCGCTTGACCTCCCAATGCGCCTCGGCAAAGGCTGCTGCGCGCGCCGAATCGCTGTATAAAGCAGAGGGCGACGCGCCACATTTTCGCTGGCAGCAGGAGCCCACCCGAGCATGACGACCGATCCCGCCCGCTTGCAGCAAATGGCAAACGCCATTCGCGCGCTATCAATGGATGCCGTTCAAGCTGCAAATTCGGGCCATCCCGGCATGCCGATGGGCATGGCCGATGTCGCCAGCGTGCTCTATTCCAGCCACGTCAAGTTCGATCCCGCGCGCCCCGATTGGGCCGACCACGACCGCTTCGTTTTGTCAGCCGGTCATGGCTCGATGCTGATCTATTCGTTGCTGCATCTTACCGGATATGCGGCGCCGACGATGGATGACATTCGCGGCTTCCGTCAACTCGGTTCCCCGTGCGCAGGTCATCCGGAAAACTTCCTGCTGGAAGGCGTCGAATGCACTACGGGCCCGCTGGGTCAGGGGCTGGCAATGGCGGTCGGTATGGCGATGGCAGAGCGGCATTTGAACGCCGTGTTCGGAGACGATCTGGTCGATCACCGCACTTGGGTGATTGCTGGCGATGGCTGCCTGATGGAAGGGATCAACCACGAGGCAATCGGCCTCGCCGGTCATAACAAGCTCGGCAAGCTGATCGTGCTGTGGGACGACAACAATATCACCATCGATGGATCGGCGGACCTTTCGACCAGTGAGGACGTGAAGGCGCGCTATGCTGCGACCGGATGGCATGTCGTCAGCTGCGATGGCCATGATTTCGACGATATCGAGCGGGCGATTTCCGAGGCCGAGGCTGATGGCCGCCCGTCTCTGGTCGCGTGCAAGACTGTGATCGGGAAAGGCGCACCGACCAAACAGGGTACGTCTGCCACGCATGGTGCGCCGCTGGGTGCGGACGAGATTGCGGGCGCTCGCGAAGCGCTGGGCTGGGAGCACGAGCCGTTCGTGGTTCCCGATGATATTCTTGCAGACTGGCGCGCCACCGCCGATGCGGGCCGCGAAGCGCATGGCGCGTGGCAATCGCGCCTGGATGCGTCGGAGCACAAGGCGGAATTCAAGCGACGCATGGCTGGCGAACTGCCGCATGGTGACGCGTCAAAGGACTACATCTCCAGCTTGATCGCCGAGCCGGTCAATGTCGCGACCCGCAAGGCCAGCGAAATGGCGCTCGCGCAAATCAACCCGCGCTTGCCCGATACGATTGGCGGCAGCGCCGATCTGACCGGATCGAACAACACCAAGGCTGGCGGTATCGAGGCGTTCACCGCCGACGATTATTCGGGCCGTTACGTATATTACGGCATTCGCGAGTTCGGCATGGCAGCGGCCATGAACGGCATGGCTCTTCATGGCGGAGTGATCCCTTACGGTGGTACCTTCCTGGTCTTCACCGATTATGCGCGCGGCGCGATCCGGCTGTCTGCGCTGCAGCAGGCCCGCGTGATCTATGTGATGACGCATGACAGCATTGGTCTGGGCGAAGATGGCCCCACGCACCAGCCGGTCGAGCATCTTGCGTCGCTGCGCGCGATGCCAAATGTTCTGGTGATGCGGCCCTGCGATGCGGTGGAAACGGCGGAATGCTGGGAAGCCGCACTCAAACAGGCCGATCGACCGACGATCCTGTCGCTCACTCGTCAGGGCCTACCGCAACAGCGCCTGACAGACGCGGGGGAGAACCTGTCAGCGCGCGGTGGATACCGCACCAAGGCTGCGGGCGCGGCGCGCAAGGTCGTGCTCTTCGCCACAGGTTCGGAAGTCCATCTCGCGGCAGAATGCGCCGAGCAATTGGAGGCGCAGGGCATTGGCGCAGACGTCGTTTCGATGGTCTGCACCGAATTGTTCGACGAGCAGGACGATGCCTACCGTGCGGACATCATGGCCGAAGGTGAAGATCTGCTGCGCGTCTCGATAGAGGCCGGCGTAACCCTGGGTTGGCAGAAATACACCGGCACGGGGGCAAAGGCGCTCAACATTGGCATCGACACATTCGGGGCGTCCGCTCCGGCAAAGGACCTGTTCGCGCATTACGGCTTCACCGCCGACGCGATCCTTCCAAAAATATTGAATAAATTGAACGGCTAAGCAGGAGTTTCTCATCATGGCGACCAAGGTTGCAATCAATGGTTTTGGCCGTATCGGACGGCTTGTGGCGCGCGCTATTCTTGAGCGGAGCGACCACGATCTCGAGCTCGTTTCGATCAACGATCTGGCGGATACGAAATCGAACGCGCTGCTGTTCCAATACGATTCCACCCATGGCCGCTTCCCCGGCACCGTCGAAGTTTCGGATGGCGCGATTGTCGTGAATGGCAAGTCGATCGCTGTCACCAGCGAACGCGATCCGGGCAATCTTCCGCACGGCGAACAGGGCGTGGACATCGTCCTCGAATGCACCGGCTTCTTCCAGAGCCACGAAGCTGCCGAGCCGCATCTGAAGGCGGGCGCAAAGCGCGTGCTGATTTCGGCCCCGGCCAAGAATGTCTCGGCCACGGTAGTCTACGGCGTGAACCACGATGTGTTGACCGCCGACGATGTGATTGTCTCCAACGCGAGCTGCACAACCAACTGCCTCTCGCCGATTGCCAAGGTGCTGAACGATACGGTCGGCATCACGCGCGGCTTCATGACCACGATCCACAGCTACACCAATGATCAGCGTATGCTCGACCAGATGCATGGCGACATGCGCCGTGCTCGCGGTGGCGCACAGAACATGATTCCGACCACGACCGGCGCTGCACGTGCGGTCGGCCTTGTGCTGCCGGAGCTGGCGGGCAAGCTCGATGGCTCTTCGGTCCGCGTCCCAACGCCGAATGTTTCGCTGGTCGACCTTACGTTCACGCCGGGCCGCGACACTTCGGCCGAGGAACTGAACGCAGCGCTAAAGGCGGCATCGGAAAGCGGGCCTATGGCGGATGTGCTCGATTACACCGACCAACCGCTGGTGAGCAGCGATTTCAACCACCACCCGGCGAGTTCCACCGTCGACAGCCTCGAAACCAGCGTGATGGAGGGCAAGCTCGCCCGCGTCGTCAGCTGGTATGACAACGAATGGGGCTTCTCCAACCGCATGATCGACACCGCCGGTGTGATGGCGAAATTCCTCTGATCACCATAAAGCCGTTCGTGCTGAGCCTGTTGAAGCACGTTTGCGCCAACGCCCTTCGACAGGCTCAGGGCGAACGGTTAGGTATCTGAAATGAGCAACTTCAAAACCCTCGATGATCTGCCCGCCGACCTGACCGGCAAGGTCGCGCTCGTTCGCGTTGACCTCAACCTGCCGATGCAGGGCGGGTCGGCAAGCGATCTGACGCGGGTTGAGGCGGTCAAACCGACCATTCTCGAACTATCCAACAAGGGCGCGAAAGTGCTGTTGCTCGCGCATTTCGGGCGTCCGGGTGGCAAGCGCCATTCGGCCCTTTCAACCAGCATGGTGGTCGGCGATGTCGAGAATGTGCTGGATAAGGAGCTGATGTTCATTCCAGAGGTCGCTGGCCCGGTGGTAGAGCAGAGCATTGGTATCCTGCGTCCTGGCGATATCGGCCTGCTCGACAATGTCCGATTCTGGCCTGGAGAGGAGGCCAACGACCCGAACTTCGCTCAGGCAATTGCGGCCCATGGCGACTTCTACGTCAACGACGCGTTCAGCGCCGCGCACCGCGCCCATGCCACCACCGAGGGCCTTGCGCATCACCTGCCAGCCTATGCGGGGCGGGCGATGGAGCGGGAATTGACCGCGCTTGATAGCGCGCTTGGCAATCCCGAAACCCCGGTTGCGGCGGTTGTCGGCGGGGCGAAGGTCTCGACCAAGCTGGACGTGCTGCAAAATCTCGTCGGCAAGGTCCAGCATCTCATCATCGGCGGCGGAATGGCGAACACTTTCCTCGCGGCGCGCGGCGTCAATGTCGGCAAGTCGCTGTGCGAGCATGAGCTGACAGACACCGCATCCAAGATCATGGACGAGGCGGACCATTCCGGCTGCACGGTGCACTTGCCCTATGACGTCGTGGTGGCGAAGGAATTTGCCGCCAATCCGGCGAGCCTTCGCACCTGCAATGTCCACGAAGTCGCTGAGGACGAGATGATCCTCGATATCGGTCCGACTGCGACCGAAGCGCTGGCCGATGTACTCAAGACCTGCCGCACTCTGGTGTGGAATGGCCCGCTCGGAGCATTCGAAACCGAGCCGTTCGATACCGCGACTATGGCGCTGGCCCGGCATGTCGCCGCGCTGACGCAGGAAGGCTCGCTGATCTCGGTCGCGGGCGGGGGCGATACGGTCGCCGCGCTGGCGCAAGCCGGCGTGACAGATGACGTGACCTACATTTCCACTGCTGGCGGCGCTTTCCTGGAGTGGATGGAAGGCAAGCAGCTGCCGGGCGTGGCCGCTTTGAGCGCCTGATATGGCTGATATTGCTGCGACCATCGAAACGCTGGAGCACCGCTTTATGCGGGCATGGATGCGGCGCGACAACAATGATCTGCGCAAATTGCTGAAGCGCGACTTCATGATGATTGTCGGTGCGGATCGCTCGCAATTGCTCGATCGCCCGAGCTTTCTCGAAGCGGCTGAGGGGCGGCTTGGCTGTTCGGCCTATCGCTTTCGCGAAGTCATCATTCGCAAGCATAGCAAATGCGCGTGGTTTGCCGCTGGCGTCGATCTCGAAATGCGGATCGGCGCGCGCGACTGGTCGGGCAAGTTCTGGCTGACCGATCTGTGGACAAAGGGCTCCGTCAATCGTTCGTGGAAGCTGACCGAACGCAGTCTTTCGCGGACCGATCCGGAAGAGACATTGCCTGCCGCGATCCAGAACCTGCAATTGTGGAATTGATGCGCGCGCTTGTCGCATGGGCGGCCTTGCTGATCGTTGCGCCGCTCGCCGCGCAGGAGCCGGATTACGAAGCCTTTGGCGAGTTCCTCGAGGAATTTCGCAAGGAAACCGGCACGCCCGCCATGAGCGCGTTGATCGTGAAGGACGGCGAAATCGCGTGGGAAGCGTATCTTGGCACGTCCGACGACGAGCGCGATTTCCCCACCACTGCCGAGACGACCTATTACATCGCTTCGGTAACGAAGCCGATCGCAGCGACCGCCATCCTCGCAGAAGCGCTTGCAGGTGATGTCGAGCTCACCACACCGATGACTGCCGATGCCGATTGGGAGGAGTTCTGCGCCTATTTCGCGACGACGCAAGTTCCGTTCATGAGCGGCGGTGAAGACATGTTTGGCAACGCAATTGCGCCGGTGGATTGCGCGAAGCCGACAACGCTGGCCGAAATGCTCGATATGCGCGCCAATGGTGATGCGTTTGTCTACAATCCCATCGCCTTTGCCCGGATTGACCGGGTGATCAGAGGAGCCGGTGGGCGCGATCTGAGAGCGATCGTGCGGGACCGTGTTCTCAAACCTACGGGTATGCAGGATGCCGCGCTTGGATGGCGCGACCCGGATGCTGGCAACGCGCTGCGCTTTCTGGCGATGCCGTATCACACAGCTGAAGATGGCCGGATCGTCAAACAGGCATTGTCCGACGATGATTTTCGTGCGGCCGCTGGAATGATGGCCAATCCGCGCGCGCTCGCCGCGTTCGACATCGCATACGATGCAGGCGCGATCGTTCCCGGCACCTTGCGCCACAACCTCACCCATGATGTCGAGTTAGGGCCATTGGGCGATTACCGCATGGGCTGGTGGCTCGAAGAGTGGAATGGCAAGCGACTGATGTGGCATTCGGGCAAAGACGATCAGAAGTATTCTGCGATCTATCTCAAGATACCCGAGGACAGATTGACCCTGATCGTGCTCGCGAACACCGAGGCGATCTGGAACGAGGGAGGATCGATGGTGCAAGCCAAGGTTTCGCAGAGCCCGGTTGCACGACAATTCCTGGAGAACTTCGCCCAATGAGTGAAACCGAATATGGCTATGGCAGCGCGGTCCGTTGTGAAGAGGGCGAGTTTGCAGGATGGTATCACTGGAACCACGACCCGTTCGAAACTCGCTCCGGTCCATTCTTTATGTTGCGCCAAGATGATGGCACCTATCTGAGCGCCTTTCGCGCCGAAGCACGTCACATGAATGGCGCGGGTTTCATGCACGGCGGATGCCTGCTGACTTTTGCCGATTTCGCGCTGTTTGGCATCGCCACGGATGAGCTGAACGGCGATAACGCAGTCACGATGAATTTGTCCGGCGATTTCCTCGGCGCGGTGGAAGAGGGCGCTTTGGTCGAAGCGCGCGGCGAGGTGACGCGCGGCGGCGGGAAGACCATCTTCGTTCGCGGCCTGATCACAGGCGATGGCAAGCCCGCGCTCAGTTTTACCGGGATTATTCGGCGGCTGGGCAAGCGCTAGCTGGCGTCACTCACCGATATTCCGGGTTGGGTGCGTCGAAACGATAGCCGTCATTCCATAACTCACGCGAATTGCCGTGCGCCGGGATACCGCCTGCGTTCTTCAGCATGCGTGCAAAGTGCATCAGGTTCCAAGTCATGAAGGTGGTGTTGCGGCGGGTGAAGTCGTTATCGAACCCGACGCGGCTGCCGTCGTCCTTCTCATCGCCATAAGACGGACCAGGGCCGGCCTCTCCAATCCATCCGGCATCGGCCTGAGGTGGTATGGTGAAGCCGACGTGCTGCATTGAATAGAGCACGCCCATGCCGACGTGCTTGATCCCGTCTTCGTTCCCGGTGACCAGACAGCCGCCGACTTTCCCGTAGAAAACGTATTGTCCCTTGTCGTTCTGGTCGCCGGAATGCGCGTAGAATTTTTCGATAATCTGCTGGCAGACGGAGCTTTTCTCTCCCAGCCAGATTGGTGTGCTGAGCACGACGATGTCCGCTGCTTTGACGCGCGGCCATATTGCAGGCCAGTCATCCTTTTCGGCGCCATGCTCTGTCATGTCAGGATATACGCCCCAAGCGATATCGTGCTCGGTTGCGCGGATCCGGTCGACGTTCAGGCCATTCTTGCGCATGATTTCGGCCGACATGTCGATCAGCGTGTCGGTGTGTGACGCTTCACCCGGATATTTGAGCGTGCAGTTGATGAAAAGCGCGGAAAGGTCGCTGAAGTCGGACGTATTTTCGTCGCACAGCTTTTCCTGGGTCGCGTCAAGCATTGTCATTTCCTTTCATCTGTGCGCACTCAACGCACAGGTATCGAAATAGTTACCTGCCAATGCGGCTTCGCAGTTGCGGCAAGTTTTTGCGCTGGCTAAGGGGACGCCGACGCATTCGTATGCACGGGGTAGATTTACATGAATTTCGACGAAATGACCGCGAAGATCGCCAAAGGTGAAGGCTTTATCGCCGCGCTTGACCAATCGGGTGGTTCGACGCCCAAGGCGCTGCGCGGCTATGGCCTGTCGGACGATGCGTGGTCGGGTGAGCACGAGATGTTCGCCAAGATCCACGAAATGCGCACCCGGGTGATCACCGCGCCCAGCTTTGCCAGCGGCAAGGTGATCGGTGCGATCCTGTTCGAACGCACGATGGACAGTCAGGTTGAAGGCGTTTCGACCGCCACGGCACTGAAATCGCGCGGCATTGTCCCCTTTATCAAGGTCGATCAGGGCCTTGCCGATGAAGCGGATGGCGTCCAATTGATGAAGCCGCTCGACAAGCTTCCGGCGCTGCTGGAAAAGTCCGTCGCGAACGGCATGTTCGGCACGAAGATGCGCTCGGTCATCAAATCGGCAAACCCTGCCGGGATAGCGGCCATCGTCGCGCAACAATTCGAGGATGGCAATCAGATCGCCGATGCGGGCCTCGTGCCGATGCTTGAGCCGGAATATGACATCACCGCCGCCGACCGCGCCGAGGGTGAGCAAATCCTGCTGGCGGAGATCATGAAGGGTCTCGACGCTCTGCCAGAGGGCCGCAAGGTGATGCTCAAACTCTCGATCCCGGTCGAAGCCGGGCTTTACGCTCCTGCCATCGCGCATCCCAATGTGCTGCGCGTGGTTGCTCTGTCAGGTGGGTTTTCGACCGATGAGGCGTGCGAAAAGCTCGCGCAGAACCCGGGTATGATCGCCAGCTTTAGCCGCGGCCTGCTGCAGGATCTTCGCGCTGGGCAGAGTGATGCCGAGTTCGATGAAACACTCAGCAAGGCAATTGACAAGATCTGCACGGCCAGCGTTGCCGGGTGATTGCGACAATCGGGGATTGGCGGGTCGCGCATAGCTGACTAATGCGCCTGCTATGACTGCCGAAACACCTACCCAGCTTTACCTGATCTCGCCGCTCGATGTGGGCGGCGAGTTCCCGCAGCGATTGGAACGCGCGCTTGCCGCTGCGCCCGATGGCCTGATCACTGCGTTTCAGTTCCGCGTGAAAGATGTGGAGCAGCACGAGGCCGCGCGGCTCGCCGAACCATTGCAGGCGATCTGCGCGGAGCATGAGGTCGCTTTCATCGTCAACGACGATGTGGCGCTTGCGAAAAGACTGAAGGCGGACGGCGTGCATCTGGGGCAGTCGGACGGCGACCCGAGCGAAGCGCGCGAAGAGCTGGGCCGCGAGGCTCAGATCGGCGTCACCTGTCACGGCTCCAAGCACCTCGCGATGGAGGCTGGGGAGGCGAGCGCGGACTACGTCGCGTTTGGCGCGTTCTTTTCATCGACCACCAAGGAAGCGAAGCACCACGCCGAGATCGAGTTGGTCGAGTTCTGGGCGCAGTTGTTCGAGATACCCTGCGTCGCGATCGGCGGCATCACGCCCGACAATTGCAAGCCGCTGGTGGAGGCGGGCGCAGACTTCCTCGCCGTTTCGGGCGCGGTGTGGAATAACGACGAGGTGGTGGCGGTGGAGGCATTTGCGAAAGCGATGCGATGATCTGGCTCCGGCGCTTTCTGTTCGCGCTGTTCTCATGGCTTACCTTTGCGAGTGTCTGGGTTGCTCTCGGCCCGACCGAAAATGACGGCAATCAAGCCGATGCGGCGATCGTGCTGGGCGCTGCGGTTAATGACACTGAACCTTCACCGGTCTTTGCAGCGCGGATCGACCATGCAATCACGCTCTTCAGGAACGGTCGCGTTCCAGCTCTGATTTTTACCGGCGCACGGTCGGATGAGGACGGGTTTTCTGAGGCGGCAGCGGCGCGGCAATATGCCGTTGATGCGGGTGTTCCTGCCGAAGCAGTTTTGATCGAAGAGAAGTCGCGCACGACCTTTCAAAATCTGGTCGAGGCGAAGGCGGTCGCATCAGAGGCGGGAATCGACAACGTGCTGATCGTCTCCGACCCGCTGCACTTGCGGCGTGCGCTAGTCATGGCGGACTCTTTGGGGCTAGATGCACAAGCTAGTGCCACTTCCAGCACGCGCTATCGCAGCTGGCGAACCAAGCTGCCTTTTCTCGCACGCGAAGTTTACTTCCTGCATCATTTTTGGGTGTTTGGAGAATAGGGCGACGTACTTGCATCAGTCCGACTGTCTCTATGCAGCGCGAAGCATCTTTTCCTTAACCAAATGATTTCAGAACTTTTTATCCGACGGACTTAACCAGACCGGAAGCGCATTTCGCTAAGCCAAGGCACGAGTGGGAACGAGGGCTGTTGGGGCGTAGCGATGATCAGACTGGCAAAAAGCATCGGCATTTTGGCGGCATTCTTCATGAGTGGCACCGCCTTGGCCGCCGATTCCGGCTGGACGATTTCCGAGGCGGACGGCCAAGTTTCCATCATGCGCGACAACAAAGCCATCTATGGCGCAGAGGGCGCAAAATTGCAGATTGACGATGTCGTCCGCACCGGCAAAGGCGGCAATGCGGTTCTGACCCGTGGCGACGAATTCGTCATTGTTTCGCCCGAGCAACAAGTCCGTATCACCAAGAAAAAGGAAAGCGGCACTGCCGCACAGATATTCCAATCTCTTGGTGAAATGCTGTCAGTCATCAAACAGAAGACCACGCCGAAACCTAGCGTCGAACAGCCGGTACTGGCCGCGGTGGTTAAGGGATACGATCACGGCAGCGAAGAGGGCAGCGCCGAGGATTTCGAGGAAGCGGCGAACACGATGAGCTCAGGGGACTGAAGAACGGCCGGTCATCTAGCTACTTTCTGTCCTCTAGCGGCCCAGCTGCGAAAATTTCACAATCGATCGCCCTAGCTCACCTGTACTTCTTTCATTAATTCAACGCTTTGCGAGCGCTATCGATAGCAGTGAACAGTGCTATCGAAGCCTGCCAATGAATGATGGTGGCAGTAGAGGGAAAACGATTTCCCAAACAGGATTACTCCAATTGAACCCGAAATTGGGCGCCTTAGCCAATTGATTCCGACGCTGTGCGAACTCTAGTGTTCGCCCAAATGCAAAGTTGGATTCGTGAACCAACTGCGAGAAGGAACAGGGGTCGCATCAGCTAGATAGTGCCACATCGCCAAACCTCGGTCTGGCGACGATTATAGGCGGATGCAAATGACGATACATGCTTGGTCCCGCGATTGCGGATCGCTCAAACGGTCTTCGCTTTTTGAACGCAGCTGGCAATCTTCGGAAACGGGCGAGCCGCGCGCATGAAACCCGTACTTCTAGCCCTCGCTCCCCTTGGTGTCGCAGCGGTCGGCGCTACGGCGCTCGCCCCTTCCGCGACCATGCAGACGCTGTCCTCGCCGCTCGCCATGCTGGCGATGCTGCAACAGTCTTCGAACCTCGCATTTGGAACGCGGATCGAGGTGAAACGCTGGGTCAGGGCAAGCGCGACGCCTGGTGGCGCTCCGATCGAACTCAAGTCCCCCGGCAGTTTCGGCACGATCATCGGCGGGCCAGTGACGGCGGCGAACCGGGTCTGGTGGAACGTCGATTTCGACTCGGGCGCCGATGGGTGGGTGACGGAAAGCCATATCGATGTGAGTTCTCTTCCCTCACCAACGCCTACTCCCACACCAACGCCGACGCCTAGCCCGACACCAACGCCTACTCCGACGCCCACACCGCCATCATCCTGTGCGTCCTTCGCGATTAACTGCGATATCGAAGTCGAAAGCCACGTCTGGGCTCGATCGAACCCAGGCGGGGCCCGACTGGAGCTCAAGGCTCCCGGAGCAGCCGGATCGATCATCGGCGGACCAATCATGCAGGATAGTCGCACGTGGTGGCTGGTCGATTTCGCAACAGGCGAGGATGGTTGGGTGACGCAGAGCAACTTGACGCTGCTGGGAGGTTCGCCTCCCACACCGACACCGACACCGACACCGACACCGACACCGACACCCACTCCGACGCCCACACCCACACCCACACCCACTCCAACGCCTGGTCCGACTTTCGGAGCGGCGTTCGTCAACCCCGACGACGGCAACATTCCCGATGCGACGCATCATCCCCTGGCATTCCCAACAGCGATCGGCTTTGGAGCGCAGGCCTCGGTCCGGTCGCCCGATGCGGTCGTCTACAAGATCAACAGCCTCGAGGATTCCGCTGTTCCGGACGATGGCAAAATCACTTATCGTGAATGCGCTCTCGCCCGGGAAGTGATCACGCCCTATTACATTCCGGCCGCGCGACCGCGCTATTGCGTGTTCGAGGTCTCGGGGGCGATCACGCTGCAAAGCCCGGCTTGGATCATCCATCCGCGGATCTACATCGCCGGCCAGACGTCACCGGGGGGCATCGAGTTCCGCCTGGGATCGCAATACAATCCGGTCGATTCTATCATCGACACCCGCCTTGGCGGCGATCATGCGATCATCAGACATATCCGCACCAGGCTCGGCGAGCACCCCAACCGCATATCAGACAACGGCGACTCACTGCGCACAAACGGGACGAGCTTCCAGATTGTCGACCACGTCTCGGCCATGTTCGCGACCGATGAAAGTCTGAACCTTGCAGGATGTGAGAATTGCACCGTGCAGTGGTCGATCATCGGACCCAATATCTGCGAGGATGCAGGTCATAGCGAGGGGCAACACTGCAACTCGCTTTTCATAAAGCCATCGGACTACATCACGCTGGCTTACAATCTGAGCCAGCATGGCGAGCGGCGCGGCATCAACATTGCCCCGGGAGTCAACGCGCCCTCGCGGGACAGCAGTTCGCAGGCAGATATCATCGGCAACTTCCTCTATAACTTCGTGGAGGAAGGCGGATTGCTCTCCAACGGTTCGGGGTCGGTCTATGCAAACTACATTGCCAACTCGTTCTATGAGGGCCCACGGTTCAACAACAATAACGGGAATTATCTCGGCGCACTCTACATCCTGGAAGACCAGATCGGCTTCGGCTTCTCGATCCATGCGCGCGACAACATAAGCCCGTGGAACAGCGATCCTGCGAGTTTCCAATCGCCGTTCGGCCTGTACGGTGCCACGACACCTTGGACGGTTTGCTCGACCAATCCCTTGCTGTCCCGGGATTGTTCGACCAACGGCCTCGACGTGATCCAGAACAGCGCCCGCGTGAGCGCACCCGGTGCGCCGACGAACTGGCTGGCGAACTGGATGATTGTCTCGCCCGAGCAATCCCGGCGCAACGTCTTGACCTTTGCCGGGGCCGAACTTTGCCGCGATGGCTCTTGCCGTGACAATGTCGATGAGATGTTCATCGAAGACCTTCAGACATGCGATGCCGCGCCGCGGCTGTTCGAGAATGCCTGGACTTCGAGCGTCGCTACAACCGGCGGTTACGCGCAGCTTTCAAGCACAGGCCCTGCCTGGCCAGATAGCGACAATGACGGCATGCCCGATATCTGGGAAGTACAATACGCCAACACCGACGAGAATGTTTGGGACGCCAACGAGGACCCGGACGGTGACGGCTATCCCAATATTGAAGAGTATCTAAACATGCTGGCGAACGACCACGCGCGGTATCGTGATATCTACACGGCTGGAGATGCCACGCCGCCGCCTTACAATTGCGGTCGCGCGCAGCGGTGAGGATGTTTGACCAGACCTAGCAAACATCAGGATTGGCGGTGGTCCAGAGTGTCCTTCTGCGTGGGTCCGTTGATCGAGGCAGGCTCATGATCGTTTCCCCAGCCAAATGGTTTCAACACTTTTGTTTGACGGACTTTGCCAGGCCGATACTCAGCGTTGAACAGCCGATACTAGCCGCCGTCGTCAAAGTATATGATCACGGTAGCGAAGAGGGTGGTGCCGGGGACTTCGAGAAAGCGGCCAACACGATGAGCTCAGGGGGACTGAAGAAATTCCCGAAATCTCTTCGGATCGTGATCCCGCATTCAGAATTAGCTGAGCCAGGTCAGGCTTTAATGGGCTTCTCGCGATGCTTGTGAGCTGAAAATGCTTCCGTGATAAGCCACTCCCGCTCCGCAAACGCATACGTCAGGCTGATCCAGAGCTTTATAGACGAAGAGCCGGTACTCGGCTTCCAAAGCGAAGCGGACGTCACGAGTTTGGCCCCGGGTGGGGCTTTCGATTACTTCCGTGTTCGCTCCAAAAGATCAACCAATTCCTCAAACTTTTCGCGCTGTTCGGCCTCATCACCGCTGGCGATTGCCTCTGCGACGCAGCATGCCGCGTGATCCTTCAGAACCTGGGTCTCGACCTTCGCGAGCGCGGATTTGACCGCCTGTAGTTGGTGCAGGATATCCATGCAGTAGCGGTCATCCTCTACCATCTGCGCGACCCCGCGCACTTGCCCGGCAATGCGATTGAGTCGGTTGACCTTGGTAGTGGTGGTTTTGTCCAAAGTGTCGATCCCGATTGAAATACCCTAGGGGGGTATATATAAGGGCCTGCAATGAAGTGACAACCGGGCGCGTTTAACACCTCTATGACCGACATTTCCCGCAGAAGTCTGATCACCAGCACCGTTACACTCGCTGCAGCGGCATCGCTGCCCATGCCCGCCTGGGCGCGGGGCGGCTCACTCGCCCACGCAAAGAACGGCTTTGGCGAGGTATCTGGTGAGGACATCAACCTTTCGATCGCGGATGCGCATTTCACCACTGGCGGTCGATCCGGCCATGCATTCGCCGTTAACGGGACGGTGCCCGGTCCGCTGATCCGCCTGAAAGAAGGGCAGAACGTCCGGCTGCATGTTACGAACAATCTCGACGAAGACAGCTCGATCCACTGGCACGGCCTGCTGCTCCCCTTCCAGTTCGATGGTGTGCCCGGCGTCAGCTTTCCGGGGATCAAGCCCGGTGAAACCTTCACCTATGAATTCCCGATCCGGCAAACCGGCACCTATTGGTGGCACTCGCATTCCGGACTTCAGGAGCAGGCCGGGCATTACGGGCCGATCATCATCGAAAGCGCCGAGCCCGATCCGCGCTATGATCGCGACTATGTCGTGCTGCTTAGCGAATTCACGCCGATTCACCCGCACGAGATTATGCGCAAGCTTAAGGTCGGCGAGCACTACTTTCAGAACCAGATGAACAGCGCCACCGAAGGCGAGCTTTCGGGCGATCAACGGCGCATGTGGAGCGAGATGCGGATGAACCCGCGCGATATCTCTGATGTTACCGGCTCTACCTACACGTTCCTGATCAACGGGCATGGCCCGGCCGATGACCTCCAGCTGGAGTTCAAGCCCGGTGAGCGCGTTCGCCTCCGCGTCATCAATGGCAGCGCCATGACCTTCTTCAACGTCCGCATCCCCGGAGTGCCGATGACGGTGATCCAGGCCGATGGTCAGGACGTCGATCCGGTCGAGATTGACGAGTTCCAGATTGGCGTCGCTGAAACCTATGACGTGATCGTGCAGCCCAAGGATGGCAGCCACGCCATCGTTGCAGAGGCGATGGACCGCAGCGGCATGGGCGTCGCAAGCCTCACTTCGCATAAGGGCCACACCGCGTCGCCGCCGCCGCTGCGCAAAATCCCCACGCTCACCATGACCGATATGGGCATGATGGACCACGCAGCGATGGGACACGGAGATATGGGCGGGATGGACCACAATATGCGCGACACCTCGCTGCTGCCCGATGATGTGAGGGCTGGCCCCGGCCTCGATATGGTCGCGCCGATGCCGATGGACCGGATGGACTTCCCCGGCCTAGGCCTCGACACAGTCGACCACCGCGTGCTGCGCTACACCGACCTCACGGCCAAGCGGATGAACCCTCACCGCGAGGTCGAGCGCGAAATGGAGATCCACCTTACCGGCAATATGGAGCGGTATATGTGGAGCTTTGACGGGAAGAAGTTCACTGCGGTCACCGATGATCCGGTCCGCTTCGGCTATGATGAGCGGGTGCGGGTGAAGCTGGTGAACCAGACGATGATGGCGCACCCGATCCACTTGCACGGCCACTTTTTCGAGATGGTGAACGGCGCCGATCACATGCACCAGCCGCTCAAACATACAATGGTGGTGCAACCGGGCGGAACCGCGACGTTTGACCTGACCGCAAATGAGCCGGGCGACTGGGCGTTCCACTGCCACCTCCTCTACCACATGCATGCAGGCATGATGCAGGTCGTCACCGTGCGCCCCCTCCCGGACAACGCATGATGCGCGCTTTCTTTCTCGCCGCTGCGGCGCTGATCGCCGCTCCGTTGGCTGCGCAGGACCATTCGGGTCACGGCGCGCAGCCGGATCCGAAAGTTGATCATTGCGCCATGGGGCACTTGCCGCCTGAACAGTGCCCGCCGAAAGCTCAAGCGGAAAGCGAAGCCGAGCCGCAAAAGCAGATGGATCATTCGGGCCACGACATGGGCGCGGACAAATCCGCTCCCGGAGCCGCGCAAGAAAGCGCCGTTCCCGCGCGCGCGTTCGAAGGGCCCCGGCATGCCGCAGACGTCATTTGGGGCAAGCAGGCCATGGCCCCATCGCGACGCCAACTCGCCCGCGAAAATGGCGGCATGAAAACCGGCATGGTCCTGATCGAGCGGCTCGAGGCCCGCTTCGCCACTGATGGCGGCGAGGATGGCTATGTCTGGGATGCGCAAGGCTGGTATGGCGGTGATATCAACCGCTTCGTCCTCAAGACCGAAGGCGAAGGTGAGTTTGGCGGCGAGCTTGAGGATGCCGAGATACAGGCGCTTTACAGCCGCGCCATCGGCCCGTTCTTTGATCTGCAAGCGGGTGTGCGTTTCGACCACGAGCCAGACACGCGCACGCATCTAGTACTCGGCGTGCAAGGCCTTGCGCCCTACATGTTCCATGTCGATGGCGCGCTGTTCCTGTCTGATCGCGGCGATCTGACCGGGCGGATCGAGGGCGAATACGACCAACGCATTACGCAGCAATTGATCCTCCAGCCGCGCATCGAAGTCGAGCTCGCCGCGCAGGATATTCCCGAGCGCGAGATTGGCGCCGGTATAACCAAGATCGAACCGGGCCTGCGGCTGCGATATGAAATCCGGCCCGAATTCGCACCTTATGTCGGGGTCGAATACGAAGCGAAGCTGGGCGAAACAGCCGACATCGCCCGTGCGGCTGGTGAGGACCCGGATGGGCTGAAGGTTCTTGTCGGCCTGAGAGCGTGGTTCTAGCGCGGACTAGTCCTCGCTAAACCTCTGTGCGCCGATGCGGGTGCATAGCAGCTTGCTGAGGCTGCCATCGGGATTGATCTTTGTCAGCTGGTTCGTCCCGATCCTGCGATATCGCTCGCCCTTGCGTGGGCCTCTGGTGAAGGTCAGCGACTTGCCTTTGAGGATATAAACGCCGCTGCCGTTTTCGCTGTGATAGCTCGACGCCGCGCCCAGCCGAAACTCCGCGCCTTCCACAATTGTATAGGCCGCGCCGCCCGCATCGCCGGGCAGGGCGCACTGATAATTGCCTTGCGGCATGGTGGAGAGCATTCCGCCATCCTGGCCGCGCGCATGGGGAGTGACCGCAGCAAGTGCAGCCGCAAATGCGGTCAAACCGATGATGTAGCGCGTTCTCATGATGATCCTCGGTATCATGCGGCATTTGGCCATGCCACAGCGTTTACCATTAATCGCGGGTAGCTTTGCCCAGCTTTACCTTACCTGAAGGCTCGGCTATGCGCGCAGCCGCAGCGTTGGCCGATCTGTGCCGGCGCACCCAGTTTTTCCGACAAGAAGGCCCCAAGCCCCATGAAGATCAGCGGCGTCGATATCCGTCCCGGCAATATTCTCGAGTATGAAAACGGCATCTGGAAAGTTGCCAAGATCCAGCACACTCAGCCCGGCAAGGGCGGGGCTTACATGCAGGTCGAAATGAAGAACCTGCAGGATGGCCGGAAGACCAACGTGCGCTTCCGCAGTGCCGACACGGTTGAGAAGGTGCGGCTGGATACCAAAGAGTTCCAGTTCCTCTATGAAGATGGCGATATGCTCGTCTTCATGGACCAGCAGAGCTATGAGCAGATCATGCTGCCGTCCGATTTGCTGGGCGATGCCCGCCCGTTCCTGCAGGACGGGATGCAGGTTCAGCTGGAACTGTGGGAAGAGAAGCCGATTTCGGTGCAATTGCCCACGCAGATCGAGGCCGAGATTGTCGAGGCCGACGCGGTGGTGAAGGGGCAGACCGCCTCCTCCAGCTACAAGCCGGCCGTGCTCGACAATGGCGTGCGCATCATGGTGCCGCCGCATATCGGCAGCGGGACGCGCATCATCGTCGATGTGTACGAGCAGACTTACGTCGGCAAGGCGGGCTAACCTCTCATGTCGATGTTTTCAGGTCTGATCCGCGTGATGGAGCGTGCCGCGCGCAAAGCGGGCAGTCGCCTGCGCCGCGACTTTGGTGAGGTCGAGCACCTCCAGGTGAGCCGCAAGGGTCCGGCGGATTTCGTCAGCAAGGCCGATATGCGGGCCGAGCGCACGCTCTATGACGAGCTGCTGAAGGCGCGTCCCGGCTGGGGTTTCGTGCTGGAAGAAGCGGGCATAATCGAAGGCGATCCCGACAAGCCGCGCTGGATCATCGACCCGCTCGACGGCACCAGCAACTTCTTGCACGGCATCCCGCATTTCGCGATTTCCATCGCCGCGCAGGAACCGCGCCTTGACGGTAAGGGCTGGGGCGATGTCACCGCTGCGGTGATCTATCACCCGATCGAGGATCACACCTATTGGGCCGAGAAAACGCGCGGAGCGTGGCTGCAGGATGCGCGGCTGCGCGTGTCGGCGCGCTCGCAGTTGAGCGACTCCCTGATCGCGACCGGCATTCCCTTCAGCGGGCACGGCGACTTCGCCGAATGGAGCCGCATTTTCGGAGCCATCGGCCCAGAGGTCGCGGGCATCCGCCGCTTCGGCGCCGCCTCGCTCGACATGGCTTACGTTGCGCAAGGGCGTTTCGACGGCTTCTGGGAAAGCGGGCTCAACGATTGGGACACCGCCGCTGGCTGCCTGCTGATCCGCGAGGCGGGCGGGTTCGTCAGCGACTTCCGCGGACGCTCCAACCCGATCCATTCCGCGCAAGTGCTGGCCGCGAACAACAGCCTGCATTCGAAGCTGCATAAATTGTTGGCGGGATCGCTTCGCTGATCCCTTCTTCCGCACCCCATCCGGGGCGCGAAATTCTCGCTCACGCGATCGCAGATCGCATCGCTGCGAGCGGGCGTGCGCCCTTGCGGTCCTGCGGACCGTTTCCAGTGCTTGCCACACAGTCGAGACGACGCTAACAGCGCCGCTCCGCATGGAAGTGCCCCTGTGGTGGAATTGGTAGACGCGCTCGACTCAAAATCGAGTTCCTAACGGAGTGCCCGTTCGAGTCGGGCCAGGGGCACCATTTTTCCTCTCCTCCATTTCTCTCTCCAATTCCCACTCCTTCTTCCACCGCTCGCGCAGGTCGTTGAAGAATTTGTAGTTCGCCGCGCGGTTCTCCTCGCTGTGGCGCTCGTCATACTTTTCCTGCTCCCACTCGGCGCGCAGCTGAGCCTTGAGCGCGTCGTAAGCCGGATGGCCGGGGCGCAGCTCCCCCGATCCATAGCGCGCGGGCAAGCGATTGCGCAGGAAGAACATCACCAGCGCCTCGTTATGGCGTGTCTCGGTGCCCAGCACCTTGCCGGAGGAGACGACCATCCGCTCCTCCCCCTCGATAGCGCGTGTGAGCGCGCAGTCCTCTAGCCGGGCAACACCGCGGTCGAGCGCTGCCTCCCACGCCGCGCGGAAGCCCTCGGCACCGGGCCGCGCGCGCAGCTTGTAGATGGCTTCAAGAGATTTGCCGATCCGCCGCGCAGCCTGCTTGACGATGCCGGTCGCTGCGAGCTGCGCAATAAACTCGCGCTGGAGGTCGGGGGTGATGGAATTGCGGCGCAGCTGCTTGTGCGGGACCGGGGTGAAGTCGAGCAGAGGGTCGTCCGGCGAGGGCGGCGCGTCGGCAAAGGCGACGGCGGAGGTGGCCTGGCGCGGGGTCTGCCGGTGGCAAGTGAGGGGGGGCTTGGACCGACCTTGATCGCGTGGAGCCGAGGGGTTGTTCTGGGTGAGACGGTCCTTGGCAGATGCTTCAGACAAGGACTCGGTGCGGGTGTCGGACGAGGAGGGTGGCTTGGGCATAGCCACGGATAGATTGCAGAATTTGGGCGAGTAGGAAAATTGCGAAAGCTTTCAATTGCGAATTGAGAGATTTGTCTGTGTAAGAACCGGTTTCCTAATGATGAAAAATTTGATTGGTAGCACGACTTCGTGCATCACCGACCAAACCTTGGAGAGAACAACGATGGCAGGTTACCAGACAGCCGCTGAAACTCATTCAATTGAGCAGGCTGTCGTCGGGCTTCGGCTGTTTGAAGATGCCGCTGACGAGATTTTTGAGAAGGCCGTCAGTGTAGCTGACGGTCTCAAAGAGCAGTTCGACCTCCCGGGGAGGTTAAAGCTTGATGCGATGGCTCTAATGGGGCGTCAGTCAATTACCACGGGCTATAGAACACAGGTTCAAATGCAGCCGGGGTTCGTCTTTCAGTTGGTAAATCAAGATGGTTCGATGAACCAAGAGCTAACCGTTGAACCGGGTGCTGTCACATTCAGAACTAGAAATTATAGCCGATGGTCAGATGTAGAATCTTTGGTCACCGGCTTGCTTGGCCCGGTTGGGGCCGCGCTGGCTGAGGACGATATTCAGAAGGTCGCGGTAGTCGAGTTTCGTTGCACCGACCGTTTCTTTACTGCCGATGGCAACCCGACCGAACTTTCAAACCTTGTCGACCGAGATAGTCCGCTTGTTCCACCATTCTTGTTGGACCGTGATGGCTTGCTCCACTCACATATTGGGTGGTTCGAAGGTGAGTCTGACGACGGAAGAACTCTAGTCAATCTCAATATCGATTTGCGCGAAGACGCAGACCGTGGGCGGATGGCGAATATTCTCCAAGTTATTTCGAGGCACTCGAGTGGTGTAAACGGCGAATTCTATGGTGAAGGTTTATGGAGTGACGTTTTGCTGCAAACCTTCAGAGATCTCCACAAAAGAGATAAGGCGATTTTAGGAAATATATTGAAAGATGAATTGGTTGAGGCCATAAATCTCGAAGGATCAACTGGGATAGAGCAGCTATGATTTTGGAGAGCGACCTTCTCGATGATCGTCATCATAGTGGAGTCGCCACTCTCGCTAATGAGAATGGCAACACCTATCCAACAGTTGTCTTCCTTTCCGACACAAACGAGTGGCTGCGTCAAGACGGCACCTGCCAAGCGAGACTTAGGCCAATGTATTATGCATTTCTCGTTGGAGCAGCTTGTGACTATTCGGCGGCTGGCCGGACTTTTCCTGCGCGAAAATGCTCTGAATCAATCTGGGCAATGCCCTTTGAGTCCACGAGAAGAAATGACTGGGTAAAGACCGCAACGTCGAATGATCGGGAGCTGTCGCTTGAGCAGATGAGGACGCTTATTGATGAGCTAAATCAGATGCTTGAATCAGGAAATCACGCGAGCATAGAAACAGAGTTGCAGTCCGTTGATTTCGATCATTTCTCGAAGGATGCGATTGTGGCCATTTTCCGAAGCTTGTACTCAAGCCGGTCTTTATTCGAAAGTTGGGAAAGCATACTTTCGCTCGCTTTGGAGTCGCTGCACTCAAGGGGAATGTCGGCAGAATCGATCAAAAAACTGGTCTGATTTGTGTCAGCGATAAAGCCAATTACGGCCGCTTCTGTTTCGCTTTGCGCCCTGGGGATTAAGTCGGTCAATGCTGCGACACGGCATGTCATCATCGTGTACCGCGAAGAAGAAGAGGGAAACCTCTTTGAACTTCATCTTGGATGGCACAAAAGCTTGATCTGCCGAGAGCACAAAGGGGGATACACTGTCTTTCCTATTGCGATGGACGATTCAGATCAGAAGTTTGTCGCGGCGCTATGTCAACTGATCGCTCAGAAAAAGCCAATCTTACCTTACAGTATCCGCGCGCATGGCGTAAGCATTGATCCGTTGACTGGGTTCATCGCTGTTACCAAAGAAGGCGCCGGATTTACTTGTGCCAGTTTCATTCTGGAAATATTTGATGCTTCCGGGTTTAGAATACTTGAAGCTTCTGAGTGGCCCGAAGATGCAAACGAGGAATGGGCCAGATCTGTTATCGACGCTCTCAGAAATACAGGAGCTCCTGCCGAATACCTGGATGCGATGGAGCGAGACGTAAAAGGTGTAAAACGTTTCCGTCCAGAGGAAGTCGTCGGATCCAGCACCGTTGATGGTTGGCCCATAGGTTTTGTCAAAGCCTCCAAGTTGGCGGATAAGGTGTTGGCGGTGATTTCCTAACTTGTGAACCCTTGACCCCCACCCGCATTCCCCCTAAGTGCGCGCCATCCGAGAGTTGGATTCGTCCGACCCGGCCAAATAGAGCTGAACATTGCCGGTTAAGTCCCGGAGGCCTCGCTCATCTGAGCCAGGCCTTTTCTATTTGCTCTTCTGACGTGCGTTATCCTGAAACGAGTTCAGGATGACGGATTTGCGGAAGGGTTGGGGCGGCCGTCAAAGTAACCCGGTGTTCGATTGCCGGGTGGAGTGTTTCAGTTTGCGCATGTGCTCGCTTGTTGGCTAGGGCCTTTTGCCCTCGGGCAGGCTCAGGACGAACGGCCCTCTGGCTGCTTGTTGCGCGAACACCCACTTCACCTAGCGCTTGTAGCACTTGCCCCAGTGGCCTGGAGCCGAGCCCCTTCATGCGGAAGTGGCAACCGGTTTTGCGCCTTCGAAGGGGCGTCCTGATCCGGCAATCCCGCCGGGTCAGAATTAAAGGTGAAGGTATTCAATGCCTACGATTAACCAGCTGGTCCGCAAGGGCCGCGTTCCGCAGAAGGCCAAGAGTAAGGTCCCTGCGATGGAGCAGAACCCGCAGAAGCGCGGTGTCTGCACGCGCGTCTATACGACGACGCCAAAGAAGCCGAACTCCGCTCTGCGTAAGGTTGCCAAGGTGCGCTTGACGAACCAGCGCGAAGTCATCTCCTATATTCCGGGCGAGGGCCACAACCTGCAGGAACACAGCGTTGTGCTGATCCGCGGCGGGCGTGTGCGTGACCTTCCCGGCGTGCGCTATCATGTGCTGCGCGGCGTGCTCGACACGCAAGGGGTCAAGGACCGCAAGCAGAGCCGTTCGAAGTACGGCGCCAAGCGGCCTAAATGATAGTGCGCCCTAGGCATCCGCCTAGGGCTACGGCACCGGCCCGCTCGCATTCCTTTCCTTTGGCCCATTCCACCCGGAATTGGATCAAAGACAGGAGGGTAGGGGAGCAGACCGGAGCCGGATTAGGAATTCAACGCTGTAACAGCCCTCTTCCCCACCCGGACGCCTTACAAGGTATCCTTTGGGTGGCCGGGTGGGGGAGAGGGCTGGAGCGGCAAGGCAGACCCGGATGGGTTTGCCGCACTCCGAAGGAGTTAAACGAAAATGTCACGTCGTCGTAGACCCGAAAAGCGGGTTATCCTGCCCGATCCCAAGTTTGGTGATCAGGTATTGTCGAAGTTCATGAACAACCTGATGCTGGACGGTAAGAAGTCCACCGCAGAAGGTATTGTTTATTCAGCGCTTGATACGGTTGAAGCCAAGGCGAAAACCGATCCGGTCGAGCTGTTTCACGAAGCGCTTAACAACATCAAGCCGCAGGTCGAAGTGCGCAGCCGCCGTGTTGGTGGTGCGACGTATCAGGTGCCGGTCGAGGTTCGCCCCGAGCGTGCGCAGGCTCTTGCGATCCGCTGGATGATTTCGGCTGCTCGCGGCCGTCCTGAAACCACCATGAGCGCGCGCCTTTCCGGCGAGCTGATGGATGCGGCCAACAACCGCGGCAATGCCGTGAAGAAGCGCGAAGACACGCACCGGATGGCGGATGCCAACCGCGCGTTCTCGCACTACCGCTGGTAACGATCTCCCTCTCCGTACGCCTTGGGCAAACCCGGGGCGCGCGGAGGCAAACTAAGGAACACTGATATGGCCCGCGAATATCCGCTGGAGCGCTATCGCAATATCGGCATCATGGCTCACATCGATGCCGGTAAGACGACCACTACCGAACGCATTCTCTACTACACCGGAAAGTCCTACAAGATCGGCGAAGTGCACGATGGCGCTGCGACGATGGACTGGATGGAGCAGGAGCAGGAGCGCGGCATCACCATCACGTCTGCGGCCACGACTACGTTCTGGTCGGCTGAAGATGGCGAAGGCCCGAAGCACCGGATCAACATTATCGATACGCCAGGGCACGTCGACTTCACGATTGAAGTTGAACGTTCGCTGCGCGTGCTCGACGGCGCGGTCGCCGTTTTTGACGGCGTGGCCGGAGTTGAGCCGCAGTCCGAAACCGTATGGCGCCAGGCCGATAAGTACGGTGTTCCGCGGATGTGCTTCATCAATAAGCTGGATCGCACTGGTGCGGACTTCTACTACTGCGTTCAGTCGATCATCGATCGCCTCGGCGCTACGCCTCTGGTGCTATATCTCCCAATCGGTGCGGAAAGCGACCTGCAGGGCGTGGTCGATCTCGTGAACAATCGGGGTATCGTCTGGGAAAATGAAAACCTGGGTGCGACGTTCAACTATGTCGACATCCCGGCTGATCTTGCCGACAAGGCTGCCGAATATCGCGAGAAGCTTATCGAAACCGTTGTCGAACTCGACGACGACGTGATGGAGAAGTTCTTTGACGGCGAAATGCCTGACGCTGCGACGATCAAGCGTCTCATCCGCAAGGGCACCATGGACCGTGCGTTCGTGCCGGTTCTGTGTGGTTCGGCATTTAAGAACAAGGGCGTTCAGCCTCTGCTTGATGCGGTTGTCGACTACATGCCGTCGCCCCTCGACGTTCCCGCGATTAAGGGTGTGAAGCCTGACAGCGACGAGGAAGATACGCGTCCGTCGGATGACGAAGCGCCGTTCTCAGCGCTGGCCTTCAAGATCATGAACGATCCATTCGTGGGCTCGCTCACCTTCACCCGCATCTATTCGGGTAAACTTGAAAAGGGTTCGGTTCTGAACTCAGTCAAGGACAAGAAGGAAAAGATCGGCCGCATGCTGCTGATGCACTCCAACAACCGCGAGGACATCGAAGAAGCGTTTGCTGGCGACATCGTCGCGATTGCAGGTCTCAAAGAGACCACAACCGGTGACACGCTGTGCGCATCAAGCGCGCCGATCATCCTTGAGCGGATGGAATTCCCCGATCCGGTTATCGAACTGTCGGTGGAGCCGAAGACCAAGGCCGACCAGGAGAAGATGGGCGTTGCGCTCAACCGCCTGGCTGCCGAGGACCCCAGCTTCCGCGTCACAACCGACCACGAAAGCGGTCAGACGATCATCAAAGGCATGGGCGAGCTTCACCTCGACATCCTCGTCGATCGCATGAAGCGCGAGTTCAAGGTTGAGGCAAACGTCGGCGCACCTCAGGTGGCCTATCGCGAAGCTCTCGGTCGTGAAGTCGAAGTTACCTACACCCACAAGAAGCAGTCGGGTGGTTCGGGTCAGTTCGGTGAAGCCAAGGTTGTCGTCACTCCGGGTGAACGCGGCCAGGGTGTCGTTTTCGAAGACGAGATCAAGGGCGGCAATATTCCGCGCGAATACATCCCGTCGGTCGAAAAGGGCATGCGCGAGCAGGCCGAAAGCGGTCACCTGATCGGCTTCCCGATCATCGACTTCACCATCCGCCTGATCGACGGCAAGTATCACGATGTTGACTCCAGCACCGTGGCTTTCGAAATCACCGGTCGCGGCGCAATGCGCGAAGCGGCAAGCACTGCCGGCATCAAACTGCTCGAGCCGGTGATGAAGGTGGAAGTCGTGACACCGGAAGACTATCTTGGTGACGTGATCGGTGACTTGAATTCACGTCGCGGGCAGATCCAGGGCACTGACAGCCGTGGTAACGCCCAGGCGGTCGAGGCATTCGTGCCACTGGCCAACATGTTCGGCTACGTGAATGAGCTGCGTTCGTTCACGCAAGGCCGTGCGCAATACACGATGCAGTTCAGTCACTATGACGAAGTGCCTGCAAGTGTTGCACAGGAAGTCAAAGAGAAGCTTGCTTAAGCAAGCGGCAGGGTTTAGGGGCGGCGCCTGATTCAGCGGGTGCCGTCCTGTCCCCCACAGAATTCAATTTCAACTCAGAGGTTATTTGAGAAATGGCTAAGGAAAAATTTGAGCGCAATAAGCCGCACTGCAACATCGGCACCATCGGTCACGTTGACCATGGTAAGACCACGTTGACTGCGGCTATCACGAAGGTTCAGGGCGCAGCTGTTGACTTCGGCAACATCGACAAGGCTCCTGAAGAGCGCGAGCGCGGGATCACCATCTCGACCGCTCACGTTGAGTACGAGACCGATGCGCGCCACTATGCGCACGTCGACTGCCCAGGCCACGCTGACTATGTTAAGAACATGATCACCGGTGCTGCGCAGATGGACGGCGCTATTCTGGTTGTGAACGCAGCTGACGGCCCAATGCCACAGACCCGCGAGCACATCCTGCTTGCACGTCAGGTCGGCGTTCCGGCTCTGGTTGTTTACATGAACAAAGTTGACCAGGTTGACGACGAGGAAATCCTCGAACTCGTCGAACTGGAAGTTCGCGAGCTGCTCAGCTCGTACGACTTTGATGGCGACAATATTCCGATCGTTAAGGGTTCGGCTCTTGCCGCTCTCGAAGGTCGCGATCCTGAAATCGGTGAAAACTCGATCAAGGAACTGATGGCTGCTGTCGATGAGCACATCCCGCAGCCGGATCGTCCGGTCGACAAGGACTTCCTGATGCCGATTGAGGACGTGTTCTCGATCTCGGGTCGTGGTACCGTTGTCACCGGTCGTGTCGAAACCGGTAAGGTCAATGTTGGCGACGAAGTCGAAATCGTCGGCATCAAGGACACCACCAAGACGACCGTGACCGGCGTTGAAATGTTCCGCAAGCTGCTCGACTCGGGTGAAGCTGGCGACAACATTGGCGCTCTGATCCGCGGCGTTGCTCGTGAAGAAGTCGAGCGTGGCCAGGTTCTCGCGAAGCCGGGTTCGGTTACGCCGCACACTGAGTTCGAAGCCGAAGTCTACGTCCTTTCGAAGGACGAAGGCGGTCGTCACACGCCGTTCTTCGCGAACTACCGTCCGCAGTTCTACTTCCGCACCACCGACGTGACCGGCGAAGTGATCCTTCCCGAGGGCACCGAAATGGTGATGCCGGGCGACAACGTGAAGATCAACGTCAAGCTGATCGCGCCTATCGCCATGGACGAAGGTCTGCGCTTCGCAATCCGTGAAGGCGGTCGTACTGTCGGCTCGGGCGTGGTTGCAAAGATCACCAAGTAAGCCTCTGCTCTTCGGAGCAATGCGATAAATTCGGGCCCCGGTTCTCAGATGAGAGCCGGGGCCCAATTTATGTGAGACCAATTTCTCGGCTCCGGCGGGGAGGGTGGTCTACTGGTTCGCGTAAAAATCGTGACAGTTCGGGGTTGCCAGAATCCCAACTCAAACGTATACGCGCGCCAAGCCAGCGGAGATTCGTTTCTGCTGCAACGAAATTCATGGGGCCTCCCGTCCGGGCAACCGGGTAATAGGGTGGGCCTTTTATTTTTGGGAGCGGGTTCTTCCCGGAGCGCGTTCCTCGGCTCTTTCGCATTGGTATAGGTAATGGAAGCTCAGAATATCCGTATTCGCCTTAAGGCGTTCGACCACCGCGTTCTCGACCAGGCAACTGGCGAAATCGCAGAGACAGCACGTCGTACGGGCGCTCTTATTCGTGGCCCCATTCCCATGCCGACGCGTATCGAGAAGTTCACCGTGAACCGCGGCCCGCACATCGACAAGAAGTCGCGCGAGCAGTTCGAGGTGCGCACCTACAAGCGGCTGCTCGACATCGTGCAGCCTAACGCCCAAACCGTCGACGCGCTGATGAAGCTCGACCTCGCAGCTGGCGTGAATGTCGAGATCAAGCTGGCCTAAGCCACTTGGTGCTGGTCTTTCGGCCACGACCGTGTAAACGGGCCGAGAAATTCGGAGCTCTTATGGCTCCGCCGTCTTCATCCAGCGGGTGAATGTGCGGCAAGACATAGGGATACCGCCGAGCTTGCTCGGGCCTGCGTCCCCCGTCTCGCTCAACCGGCCATGTGGCCGCGCGAGCACTCAGCCCGGACGGGGCGATGCACGAAATTTGGGTTGATGGGGTCGCCAGTAGATTTGGTGGCACCGCAAGCACCTGGGGATGGGCCCCTTGTGCCTCTGTTTAGGAGTTTTGACGATGCGCACTGGCGTGATCGCAAAGAAAGTCGGGATGACCCGCCTGTTTCAGGAGGATGGACGTCACGTTCCCGTGACCGTTCTTGCTCTGGAAGATTGTCAGGTTGTCTCGCACCGCACCGCAGAGCGTGATGGCTATTTCGCCGTCCAGCTTGGTGCCGGTACTGCGAAGCAAAAGAACGTAGCCAAGCCTCAGCGTGAGCACTTCGCGAAAGCGGAAGTCGCGCTGAAGAAGCAGGTTGCTGAATTCCGGGTCGACAGCGAAGAGGGCCTTGTCCCTGTTGGCGCTACTATCAGCGCTGATCACTTCCTGGCGGGTCAGAAGGTCGACATCACCGGCCACACTCAGGGCAAGGGCTTTGCCGGCGCTATGAAGCGTTGGGGCTTTGGCGGTCTTCGTGCCACCCACGGTGTTTCGATCTCTCACCGTTCGCACGGTTCGACGGGTAACCGTCAGGATCCGGGCCGCGTGTTCAAGGGCAAGAAGATGGCTGGTCACATGGGTGACCGTCAGCGCACGCAGCAGAACCTCGAAGTCGTTCGTACGGACGCCGATCGCGGTTTGCTCTTCATCAAGGGTTCGGTCCCTGGTTCGAAGAATGGCTGGTTGCTCGTTCGCGACTCCGTCAAGCTGAAGATGCCTGACGATCTGCCGTTCCCGGGCGCTATCATCGACACTGCTGCTCCGCAAACCGACGCTGAGGCACCTGCTGCGCCAGCTGAAGAAACTGCGGCACCGGTCGAAGCTGAAGCTGCTCCTGAGCAAGCTCCAGCGGAAGCGCCTGCTGAAACTCCGGCTGCTGGGGGCGATGCGCCTTCCAGCGACGAAAACAAGGAGGGCTGAGACCATGAAAGTCAAAGTCCAGAAAATCGACGGGAAGGCCTCAGGCGACATCGAGTTGAACGATGACGTTTTCGGTGTGACCCCGCGCGCTGACATTCTGCACCGGGTTGTGACCTGGCAGCTGGAAAATCGCCGTGCGACCGCTCGTCCAACGCGTGAGCGTTCGGATGTTGCGCGTACCGGTAAGAAGTTTGGTGCCCAGAAGGGTTCCGGCGGCGCTCGTCACGGTGCTCGTTCTGCTCCGATCTTCATCGGTGGTGGTAAAGCACACGGTGCCCGCAAGCGCGACTTCAACCAGTCGCTCAACAAGAAGGTGCGCGCACTCGGCCTGAAGATGGCTCTTTCGACCAAGGCGAAGGACGGCCTCGTTGTCGTCGACAAGCTGACAGTGAAAGATGCCAAGACCAAGGTGCTCAAAGGTCAGCTCGACAAGGCTGGCTGGAATGGCAAGGTCCTTGTGATCGATGGCGAGAGCGTTGATGATGGCTTCAAGAAAGCCGCTGGCAACCTGCCAGGTATCAACGTGCTCCCGGCTGCTGGCGCCAATGTCTACGACATTTTGAACCACGACACGCTGGTCCTGACCAAGGACGCTGTCGAAAAGCTGGAGGCGCGCTTCAATGGCTAAAAAGCAAGAAGTTGATGCCCGTCACTACGACGTGATCTTGGCCCCGCATATCACCGAGAAGTCTACGCTTCTTTCGGAGAACAATGCGGTGGTGTTCAAGGTGGCACTCGACGCGACCAAGCCGCAGATCAAAGAAGCGGTGGAAGCGATCTACGACAAGAAAGTCGCAGGCGTGAACGTGATCGTTGCCAAGGGCAAGACCAAGCGCTGGAAGGGCAAGCCCTACAAGCGCATCGACGTGAAAAAAGCGATCGTCACCCTCGCCGAGGGTGAAATGATCGATATCACCAGCGGTATCTGAGGCGGATCATGGCACTCAAGAACTACAAACCGACAAGCCCCGCTCGCCGCGGCCTTATCCTTGTCGACAAGACCAGCCTCTGGAAGGGTAAGCCGGTCAAGTCGCTCACGGAAGGCAAGCGTAAGACCGGCGGCCGGAACAACAAAGGCCATGTCACCTCGCGTGGCATCGGCGGCGGTCACAAGCAGAAGTACCGCTTCATCGATTTCAAGCGTCGGAAGTGGGATGTTCCTGCGACCGTCGAACGGATCGAGTATGACCCGAACCGCACTGCCTTCATCGCACTGCTGAAGTACGAAGATGGCGAGCAAGCCTACATCCTTTGCCCACAGCGTCTTGCTGTTGGTGACACGGTTGTGGCTGGCGAGAAGACCGATACGAAGCCGGGCAACGCCATGCCCCTGGGCCAGATGCCGGTTGGCACGATCTGCCACAATGTCGAGATGAAGCCGGGCAAGGGCGGTCAGATCGCTCGTTCGGCAGGTGCCTATGTCCAGCTCGTCGGTCGTGACCGCGGGATGGTGATTGCACGTCTCAACTCGGGCGAGCAGCGTTACCTGCGCGCCGATTGCATGGGTACGGTTGGCGCGGTTTCGAACCCCGACAACCAGAACCAGAACCTGGGCAAGGCCGGTCGTCGTCGTTGGATGGGCATCAAGCCGCTGACGCGCGGTGTCGCCAAGAACCCTGTCGATCACCCCCACGGTGGCGGTGAAGGCCGCACCTCGGGCGGTCGTCACCCGGTTACCCCATGGGGCAAGCCGACCAAGGGTGCTCGTACTCGCAAGAACAAGCAGACGGATAAGATGATTATCCGTTCGCGCCACGCCAAGAAGAAGAGGTAAGACACGATGGCACGTTCCGTCTGGAAAGGTCCTTTCGTCGAGCTCAGCCTTCTGAAGAAGGCGGAGGACGCACAAGAGGCAAGCAACAGCAAGCCGATCAAAACCTGGTCGCGTCGCTCTACGATTTTACCACAATTCGTCGGCCTGACTTTCAACGTCTACAATGGCCACAAGTTCATCCCGGTCTCGGTTTCCGAGGAAATGGTCGGGCACAAGCTTGGTGAATTTTCGCCTACGCGGACATTCCCTGGCCACGCTGCCGACAAGAAGGGTAAGCGCTAATGGGTAAGGCAAAATCCCCCCGTCGCGTTGGCGATAACGAGGCTCTGGCTGTCGGCACCACGATCCGTGGTTCGGCGCAGAAGCTGAACCTCGTGGCGCAGCAAATTCGCGGCAAGAAGGTAGAAGAGGCTCTCAACATCCTCACCTTCTCGAAGAAGGCCATGGCCAAGGACGCGACGAAAGTTCTCGCGTCCGCCATCGCCAATGCCGAAAACAACCACAATCTCGACGTCGATGCACTCGTCGTTGCAGAGGCTTCGGTTGGCAAGTCGATCACCATGAAGCGGTTCCACACTCGTGGCCGTGGTAAATCGACCCGCATCCTGAAGCCGTTCAGCAAGCTGCGCATCGTGGTTCGCGAAGAGGAAGAGGCGTAAGATGGGCCAGAAGAGCAATCCGATCGGTCTGCGCCTGCAGATCAACCGCACCTGGGACAGCCGCTGGTACGCCGAAGGGCGTGACTATGCCGCGCTGCTCAAGGAAGACATCGAGATCCGCAAGTTCATCATCAAGTCGCTGCCACAGGCCGCGATTTCGAAGGTGGTGATCGAGCGTCCAGCCAAGCTGTGCCGCATTTCGATCTATGCTGCCCGTCCCGGTGTTATAATCGGCAAGAAGGGCGCTGACATCGAGAAGCTGCGTTCGAAGCTTGCGACGATGACAGAAAGCGAAGTGAAGCTTAACATTGTCGAGATCCGCAAGCCGGAAATCGACGCCAAGCTCGTCGCTCAGGGCGTCGCCGATCAGCTGATCCGCCGCGTCGCCTTCCGCCGTGCCATGAAGCGCGCCGTTCAGTCGGCCCTGCGTCTTGGTGCCGAAGGTATCAAGATCACTTGCGGTGGTCGTCTCGGCGGTGCGGAAATCGCTCGTGTCGAGTGGTATCGCGAGGGTCGCGTTCCGCTGCACACATTGCGCGCAAACATCGACTATGCCGAAACCGAGGCGCTTACCGCTTACGGCATCATCGGCATCAAGTGCTGGATCTTCAAGGGTGAGATTCTCGCTCACGATCCGACCGCGCAGGACCGCCTGATGATGGAAGCCCAGACTTCCGGCGTTCGTCCGGCTCGTTGAGGCCCGGAACGCTGAGATAGGTAGAGACAATGCTGCAACCGAAGAAAACCAAGTACCGCAAGGCCTTTAAGGGCAAGATCAAGGGCGATGCCAAGGGCGGCACGACTTTGAACTTTGGTTCTTATGGTCTGAAGGCTCTCGAGCCTGAGCGGATCACCGCGCGTCAGATTGAAGCGGCTCGCCGCGCGATCACGCGTCACATGAAGCGCCAGGGCCGTCTCTGGATACGCGTCTTTCCGGACGTGCCAGTGTCGAAGAAGCCTGCCGAAGTCCGTCAGGGTAAAGGTAAGGGTTCTGTCGAATACTGGGCTGCTCGCGTAAAGCCGGGCCGCATCCTGTTCGAACTCGATGGCGTTCCCGGCCCACTGGCTGCTGCCGCTTTTGAGCGCGCTGCCATGAAGCTTCCGATCAAGACCAAGGTCGTTGCTCGCATGGGCGACACCTCGCACCTGGGAGGTAATTGATGTCGAACGTTGAAGACCTTCGCACCAAGACCGACGATCAGCTGTCCGCCGAGCTCACCGAGCTGAAGCGCGAGCAGTACAATCTTCGGTTCCAGGCTGCGACGAACCAGCTCGAAGCGCCGGCACGGATCAAGGTGGTGCGTCGCAGCATCGCGCAGATCAAGACGCTGCAAAACGAGCGCGCTGCTGCTGCAGCGGCCGCAAAGGCGTAAGGAGTAGACAATGCCGAAACGTATTCTGATCGGGACTGTCACCTCCGACAAGACCGACAAGACCGTGACCGTTCTCGTCGAACGCAAGGTGAAGCACCCACTTTACGGGAAGATCATCCGTCGTTCGAAGAAGTATCACGCTCACGACGACAAGAACGAATATGCCGTTGGCGACATCGTGCGGATCGAGGAGACCAAACCGATCTCCAAGACCAAGACCTGGGCCGTGAAGGACCGGGTTACCGCAGGTGGCACGCAGGCGGTTGAAGCTGACCTCGATGTCGAGGCAGCGGGTAACTGATTGACGTAGGAACTGCCGGGCGAGGGGTGATCCCAGAAGGATCGCAATAGTCTCGGCAAGCCAAGAGAAGGAAACGGATCAATGATCCAGATGCAATCCAATCTCGACGTCGCGGACAATAGCGGCGCAAAGCGCGTCCAGTGCATTAAAGTGCTGGGCGGCTCTAAGCGCCGGTTTGCCTCCGTGGGCGACGTGATCGTGGTTTCCGTGAAGGAAGCTCAGCCGCGCGCTAAGGTGAAGAAGGGCGATGTCCATCGTGCTGTCATCGTGCGCACGAAGAAGGATGTTCGCCGCCCTGATGGCAGCGTGATCCGCTTCGACAGCAATGCTGCGGTCCTCGTGAACAAGAGCGAAGAGCCAATCGGCACTCGTATCTTTGGCCCAGTGGTTCGCGAACTGCGCGGCCGTGGCTTCATGAAGATCATCAGTCTCGCGCCGGAGGTGCTCTAATGGCCGCCGCTAAGATCAAGAAGGGCGATAGCGTCGTCGTGCTTTCGGGCAAGGACAAGGGCCGCACCGGCACCGTCCAGAAGGTCATGCCAAAGGATGGCAAGATCGTTGTCGAAGGCATCAACGTAGCTGCCCGCCACCGCAAGCCAAGCCAGACCAACCCGCAAGGTGGGATCGACCGCTTCGAAGCGCCGATGCATATCTCTAAGGTTGCTCTCGCAGATCCAAAGGATGGCAAGCCCACCCGCGTCCGTTTCGAAGAGAAGGACGGTAAGAAGGTGCGCGTTGCCGTAAAGAGTGGGGAAACCATCGATGGCTGATAGCTACACCCCCCGCCTCAAGGCGAAGTACGAAGAACAGATCGTCAAGGCGATGACCGAAAAGTTCGGTTACAAGAACCGTCTTGAAGTCCCGAAACTCGACAAGATCACACTCAACATGGGTGTGGGCGAAGCGAGCCAGGACAAGAAGAAGGTTCAGATCGCCGCTGAGGAAATGACCCTGATCGCTGGCCAGAAGCCAGTGATCACCAAGGCGAAGAAGTCGATCGCTCAGTTCAAGCTGCGCGAAGGCATGCCGATCGGTTGCAAGGTAACCTTGCGCCGTGACCGCATGTTCGAATTCCTCGACCGCCTTGTCACTATTGCAATGCCACGCATCCGCGATTTTCGTGGGCTGAACGCCAAGTCGTTCGACGGTCGCGGCAATTACGCAATGGGTCTCAAGGAGCAGATCGTGTTCCCGGAGATCAGCTACGACAAGATCGACAAGGTGCGTGGCATGGACATCATCGTCACCACCACCGCGAAGACGGACGAAGAAGCGCGCGAATTGCTGCGTTTGTTCGGTTTCCCTTTCCAGGGTGAAGCCGCGTCTGAAGAAAAGGCAGCGGCGTGAGCCGGTTGTCGCAACGAGTAGAGAAGAGAGCTTAAGTCCAATGGCGAAACTGAGTTCGATCAATAAAAACGAGCGTCGCAAGAAGCTCGTTAAGAAATACGCAGCGAAGTACGAGAAGCTGAAGGCGATCGCAGATGACGATAGCCTTGATGAGAGCGAGCGTTTGATTGCGCGCCTCAAGATGGCTGAAATTCCGCGCAATGCGAACCCGACCCGGGTCCGCAATCGCTGCGCCACCACCGGTCGCCCACGCGGCTATTACCGCAAGTTCGGCATCAACCGTATCGAACTGCGCAACCTCGGCAACAAGGGCCTGATTCCAGGCCTGACCAAGTCGAGCTGGTGAGGATCTGATAGATGGCTATGACCGATCCACTGGGTGATATGCTCACCCGTATCCGCAACGGGCAACAGGCGAAGAAGGATTCCGTCCTTTCGCCAGCGTCCAAACTGCGTGCAAACGTTCTCGAAGTGCTTCAGCGCGAAGGCTACATCCGTGGCTACAGCGAAGACAGTTCGGGCAAGCACGCTGCGCTGCGGATTGAACTGAAGTATTTCGAGGGCGAACCTGCGATCAAGCATGTTTCCCGCGTCTCTAAGCCTGGCCGCCGCGTCTATTCGGGTTCGAAAGAGCTTCCGACCGTTCGCAACGGCCTCGGCATCACCATCGTCTCGACACCGCGCGGTGTGCTTTCGGACAACGAAGCACGCAGCCACAACGTCGGTGGCGAAGTGTTGGCGGAGGTATTCTGATGAGCCGCATTGGTAAGAAGGCGGTTGCTATCCCTAGCGGGGTAACGGCCAACATCGATAACGGCACGCTGAGCGTGAAGGGCCCCAAAGGCACTCTGACGCTGGGCCTCTCCGACCTCATTTCCTACAAGGTTGAGGGCGACGAGATCCAGGTTAACCCGGCGAATGACAGCAAGCAGGCACGCTCCTACTGGGGCATGCAACGCACGCTCGTTTCGAACCTGGTTGAGGGTGTGACCGAAGGCTTCACGAAGACGTTGGAAATTTCCGGCGTTGGTTATCGTGCGAAGGCGCAGGGCAAAACCCTCAAGCTGGAACTTGGTTTCAGCCACGATGTGAACATCGACGTGCCTGAAGGTATCGAAGTCAAGACGCCCGATCAGACCACGGTCGAGATTTCCGGTATCGACAAGCAGGCCGTTGGTCAGCTTGCTGCTGAAATCCGCCGCTGGCGCAAGCCTGAGCCGTACAAGGGCAAGGGTATCAAGTATCGCGGCGAGTATGTCTTCCGCAAGGAAGGGAAGAAGAAGTAAGATGGCTAAGCTTTCCCTGTTTGAACGCCGCCGTCGCCGGGTCCGCACTGCGCTTCGTTCGCGTGCTGGCGACAAGCCGCGCCTGTCGGTGCACCGCACTGGCCGCCACATCTATGCACAGATCATCGACGATGCAGAGGGCCGCACGGTCGCAGCTGCTTCGACGCTGGGTGCGAAGAAGTCGGGTGCAAATGTCGATGCCGCTTCGCAAGTGGGCAAAGACATTGCCGCAGCAGCCAAGAAGGCTGGCGTGACCACTGTCGTGTTCGATCGCGGCGGGTTCCTGTTTCATGGCCGCGTGAAAGCGCTGGCCGATGCCGCTCGCGAAGGCGGGCTGGAGTTCTGATGATGGCTGACGACAAGAAAACCGAAGAGCCGAAGGTTGAAGAGACCAAGGTTGAAGAAGTGGCGGAAGCTGCTGAAGAGAAGAAGGTAGAAGCCGAAACACCGGCTGTTGCCGAAACTCCTTCCGAAGCTGCTGACAATCAGTCGGCTGCGGATGGCGATGTCGACAAGCCTGCGGAAGCACCTGCCGAAGCTCCAGCCAAGACCGAGGCGCCACAACAGCGCGAAGGCCGTGGTGGACGTGGTGGTCGTGACAATCGCGGTGGCGGTCGTGGTCGTGGTGGCCGTGACAATCGTCGCGGCGGTCGCCGCGAGGAAGAAGATGACGGCATCATCGAGAAGTTGGTCCACATCAACCGCGTTTCGAAGACGGTTAAGGGCGGTAAGCGCTTCGGCTTTGCTGCGCTGGTCGTCGTCGGTGACGGTTCGGGCCGGGTCGGCTTTGGTCACGGCAAGGCACGCGAAGTGCCGGAAGCCATCACCAAGGCAACCGCTGCTGCTCGTAAGAAGATGATCCGCGTTCCTTTGAAAGAAGGCCGCACGCTTCACCACGATGGCAAGGGTCGCTTCGGCGCTGGCAAGGTCACCGTTCGTACGGCGCCTCCGGGTACCGGCATCATCGCTGGTGGTCCGATGCGCGCTGTATTCGAAAGCCTGGGCGTTGCCGACGTTGTGACCAAGTCGGTCGGTACGTCCAACCCCTACAACATGATCCGCGCCACTTTTGACGCGCTCACGCACCAGACTTCGCCGAAGTCGGTTGCTCAGCGTCGCGGCAAGAAGGTCGCTGACCTGCTTGGTCGTGGTGGTTCGAATGAGGCGGAAGCAGAAGCTGAAGCCGCGGCGATTGTGGAGTAAGATCAATGGCTGCTAAAAAGACTATCAAGATCAAGCAGATCGGTTCGCCGATCCGTCGTCCGGAAGGTCAGCGCAAAATTCTGATCGGCCTGGGCCTTAACAAGATGCACAAGGTCGTCGAGCGTCAGGACACTCCTGAAGTTCGCGGCGCGGTCGCCAAGATCCCGCATCTGGTTGAAGTGATCGACTAAAATATCGGAGGCTCCGCATTTTGCGGGGCCTCATTCTTTCAGCGCGAACAAAAGCGAAAGCGAGTGCACACATGAAACTTACAGATATCCGTGACAATGATGGCGCCCGTAAGGGCCGCATCCGCAAGGGCCGTGGTATCGGCTCGGGCAAGGGTAAAACCGCAGCGCGCGGCCAAAAGGGCCAGAAGAGCCGCTCCGGTGTCGCCATCAAGGGCTTTGAAGGCGGCCAGATGCCGCTTCACATGCGCCTGCCAAAGCGCGGTTTCAACAACCCGTTCGGTAAGGATTTTGCCGAGGTGAACATCGGCATGGTCCAGAAATTCATCGACGCCAAGAAGCTCGACGGCAAGAAAGCAGTCGACGAAGCGGCTCTGCGCGAAGCAGGTCTGGTTCGCGGCGGCAAGGACGGCGTCCGTCTGCTCGGCAAGGGCGAACTCAAGGCGAAGGTCAAGTTTGTCGTCGCCGGTGCATCCAAGGGTGCGATCGAAGCAGTCGAGAAAGCTGGCGGCAGCGTCGAAATCGTCGAAGTGAAAAAGCCTTCTTCCAAGCCGTCAAAGGCTGGCAAAGAAAAGGCGAAAGCCGAATAAATCGGTAAATGGTGAGCGAGGGGTTCGACATTCGGTCCCTCGCTCCCTATCTAATCCATCTGAGTTCACGACTTTGAGCCGATGGGGTTCGGCAAGCTCTTGTTTGAGCAGACAAGTCAGACGCTAGGATCGATATTTAGACATGGCATCACGCGCCGACAGCATTGCGAGCAATATGAGTCTCGCAAACTTTTCCAAAGCCACTGAATTGCGCCAGCGTATCTGGTTTACAATCGGCGCGCTTGTGGTCTTCCGTTTCCTGAGCTTCGTGCCGCTTCCGGGGGTCAATCCACTGATCCTCGAGACGCTGTACGATCAGACGCGCGGCGGTATCCTGGACCTGTTCAATACATTTTCGGGCGGTAGCCTTGAGCGTATGAGCCTCATCGCGCTCGGCGTTATGCCCTATATTACGGCCTCTATCGTGGTGCAGATGGCTGCGGCCCTGCATCCGACACTCGCAGCTCTCAAGAAAGAGGGCGCAACCGGTCGTCAGAAACTCAACCAATACACCCGTTATGGCACGGTGTTCCTGTGCGTGATCCAGGGCTGGTTCTTGGCCGCCGGGCTCGAAAGCTTTGGTGCGCAAAGCGGACTGCAGGCGGTGGTCAATCCCGGCTATATGTTCCGCGTCGGCGCAGTGATCAGCCTGGTTGGCGGCACGATGTTCCTGCTGTGGCTGGGTGAGCAGATCACCTCGCGCGGTATCGGTAACGGTGTTTCTCTGATCATTATGGCGGGTATTGTAGCGCAATTCCCGACCTTCGTTTCCAACCTGTTCGAAGGCGGCCGGACCGGCTCGATCGCTGCACCGCTGATCATCGGCTTCTGTATCATGGTCGTGATCCTGATCGTGGTGATCTCTTTCGTGGAGCGGGCCCAGCGCCGGCTGCTGATCCAATATCCCAAGCGTGCGACTCAGCGCGGCGTGATGCAGGCGGATCGCTCGCACCTGCCGCTGAAGCTCAACACTGCCGGTGTTATCCCGCCGATCTTCGCCAGCTCGCTGTTGCTGCTGCCGTTGACGATTACGCAGTTTGCTGGTGCACCGACAGGCGGTGAGAGCGCCGCGGGCGGTTTCGCGCAGACATTGCTGTTTTATCTCCAGCCTGGGCAGTGGATTTATCTCACGCTCTATGCGCTCGGCATCATCTTCTTCTGCTTCTTTTACACTGCGGTTGTCTTCAACCCGGAAGAGACAGCGGAAAACCTCAAGAAGAATGGCGGGTTCATCCCCGGCATTCGTCCCGGCAAGCGGACGGCGGACTATCTCGAATACGTCCTGACCCGCATCACGGTGGTCGGCGCGATTTATCTCGCCGTCGTCTGTGTGCTGCCGGAATATGTGATCCGTCAGACCGGTCTGCCGCTATTCCTTGGCGGAACCAGCCTGTTGATTGTGGTGAACGTGACCGTCGATACGATCAGCCAGGTGCAGTCGCATCTCTTGGCCCACCAATATGGTGACCTGATCAAGAAGGCGAAGCTGAAGGGCCGCAAGCGCTAATTGGCGCTTTGGCATATCGGGGGATTTTGCGATGAACATCATTCTTCTGGGCCCTCCGGGCGCGGGTAAGGGCACGCAGAGTGCTGGCCTGGTTGAGCGGCACGGCATGCGCCAACTTTCCACCGGCGATATGTTGCGCGCGGCGGTGAAGGCGCAAACGCCCGTTGGCTTGAAGGCCAAGGCTGTGATGGATGCAGGCGAGCTGGTGTCCGACGAGATTGTCGCCGACCTGATCGATGCTGAGCTGGCTGCGATGGATGCTGACACAGGCGCGATCTTTGATGGTTATCCGCGCACGGCTTCACAGGCTGAAACGCTTGATGGAATCCTCGCAAAGCACGGACGCACGCTTGATCACGTGATCGAGCTTGGCGTTGATGAAGATGCTCTGGTGGCGCGGATCACTGGTCGTTTCTCCTGCGCGAATTGCGGCGCGCTCTATCACGACACAGCGAACCCGCCTGCGAAAGACGGTGTCTGCGATGTTTGCGGAGGCACCGAGTTCAAGCGCCGTCCCGACGATAACGAAGAGACTGTGCGCAAGCGCATGGGCGTCTATCGCGGAGAAACCGCTCCGATCCTTCCCGGCTATGAAGCGCGCGGCATTGTGACTCGCGTCGATGGCATGGCGGGAATCGACGAAGTGGCTAGCTCAATCGACGCAATACTGGCCTGAGCGCTCGGGGCGGGGCATTCGCCCTTTTCCAGCAAGCCTGCATCGCCTAAGCCTCTTTTCCAATTGGAGGAGAAGGTTTCCATGCGTGCAATTCTGGCCGGTCTCGCAGCGCTTGCGGCGGCTCAACCGCTATCAGCTGAAGTCGTCGCAACCACTGACAATGGTTTCATCACTCGTGATGAAGCGGTGGTGGAGGCCAATCCCAAAGCGGTGTGGCTGGCGCTGATTTCACCGGCGCGGTGGTGGAATGACGCGCACACATGGTCTGCCGATGCGGCCAATCTCACGCTGACGCCGCAGGCTGGCGGATGCTTTTGCGAAAAGATTCCCGAGGATCCCGATCCGGACAAGATTACGCTCGAAGGCAGCGTGGAGCACATGCGTGTGGTCCAGGCCTACCCAGAGCAGGCATTGCGCATGATCGGTGCACTTGGCCCCCTGCAAAGCGAGCCAGTGACCGGGGTGCTGACGATCTCGATCAGTGAAGTGGACGAGGGCACGAAGATCGTGTGGGAGTATAATGTCGGCGGCTCGATGCGGTTTGAAATGCCGGTAATCTCGAAAGCGGTTGATGGCGTGATGACTCAGCAGCTAGCCGGACTTGCCGACAGTCTTGGCCGCGTCTCCGGCCCTGAAACTGACGATGCTCCTTCTGACGATGACAGCTCGGACGACGGCACCGATGGCGATGAAGAAGATGCCGTGAGCGAAGATGGTGAGGAACCGACCGGGTCGCAAAGCGTCGAAGAGGCAATAGACGCGATGGCCGAGGATTAGGCGAGCCAGCTTGCGTCAGGGAGTTTGACGCATGGCAGTATCCGATCACGTTTCACTCGATGAATTTATGGAGGGCGTGAAGAAGCGCAACCCGGGCCAAGAGGAATTCATCCAGGCGGTGCGCGAAGTCTCGCAGGACATCTTCGATTTCATCGAGGATAAGGAAGAATATCACGAGGCGCAGATCCTTCGGCGGATTGTCGAACCTGATCGTATCGTTTCGTTCCGTGTGTGCTGGGAAGACGACAACCATAATGTTCGCGTCCAGCGGGGATGGCGCGTCCAGAACAACAATGCGATCGGCCCATACAAAGGCGGCATCCGCTTTCACCCGACGGTGAATGAAAGCGTGCTCAAGTTTCTCGCGTTCGAACAGACTTTCAAGAACTCGCTCACCGGCCTGCCGATGGGCGGAGGGAAGGGCGGATCGAACTTCAACCCGCGCGGTAAATCCGACAGTGAGGTGATGCGGTTCTGCCAAAGCTTCATGACCGAGCTGTGCCGCCACATCGGCCCCGATGTCGACGTGCCTGCTGGCGATATCGGCGTTGGCAGCCGCGAGATCGGCTACATGTTCGGACAGTACAAGCGGATCACCAATCGCTGGGAAGGGGTGCTGACCGGCAAGGGGCAGGAATATGGCGGCTCCAAGATGCGTCCGGAGGCGACCGGCTATGGCGCGGTTTACTTCCTGTGCAACATGCTGCGCCATCGCGACGAGGAAATAGATGGTAAGACTGCAATCATTTCCGGTTCAGGCAATGTCGCGCTGCACGCGGCGGAGAAGTTCCGACAGCTTGGCGGCAAGGTGCTGACTTTGTCGGATTCCGACGGCTTTATTCATGACCCTGACGGGATCGACGAAGAGAAGCTCGAGTGGATCAAGGACCTCAAAATGAATCGTCGGGGTCGGATCAGCGAGTATGCCAACGAATTCTCGTCAGCCGAATTCCACGAAGGCAAACGCCCATGGCACGTCGAGGCCGATTGCGCGCTACCCTGCGCGACCCAGAACGAACTTGAGGAAGAAGGCGCCAAGGCGCTGGTGGACAATGGCGTCCTGGCCGTGGCTGAGGGCGCGAACATGCCGTCTACCCTCGACGCGGTAGAGGTCTTCCATGATGCCAAGATAATGTACGGCCCCGGCAAGGCGGCGAATGCGGGCGGCGTAGCAGTCTCCGGCCTCGAAATGAGCCAGAATTCGGAGCGGATCAGCTGGCAGCATGAGAGGCTGCACGACATGCTGACCGAGCTGATGGGCGACATTCACGACAAATGCGTCGAATATGGCGAGATCGACGATGGACCGGATAACTACGTCGACTATGTGAAGGGAGCGAATGTTGCGGGGTTCAAGAAAGTGGCCGATGCGATGCTCGCTTTCGGCGTGATATAAGCGCTCGCAATTCCAGCGGTTTTGCTCAATTTCCACATCACGCGGATGCCGGATTTTGACCTCGCAGGCGGCGTGTTGTATTCCTCCTTGTATCGCAGAACTGGCGCACCATATGGTGCGTTCGGTTTGCTATGCGCGGCTAGCGGTTGACGTAGGCGTCGAATCGCCTTAAGCGCGCGTTCTATTCGACATGTTCGAACCGAGTCCGGCAGGCCGGCGCTGATGCGTTTGCCATTCCGGGCTTTTGCCGTTTTGGCGCCTTGCCCACTTGGGATGGCGTTCGCAGTGGCCGGACATGGCGAATGAGAGCGTTGAGATAGGGTGAGGTCGCATATCGCAGCCAAGTCCCTGTGGAGCATGGAGAATTAAGTGGCTCGTATTGCTGGGGTGAACATCCCTACAAATAAGCGTGTTATTATCGCGCTTACCTACATTCACGGGATTGGTCGCACGACCGCCGTGAAAATCGCTGACAAGCTTGGCATTGATCACAAGGCACGGGTTCAGGACCTCACCGATGAGGAAGTCCTGCGCATTCGTGAGACGATTGACGCCGACCACACCGTCGAAGGTGACCTGCGTCGTAACACTGCGATGAACATCAAGCGCCTGATGGACCTGCGGTCCTATCGCGGCCTTCGCCATCGTAACCAGCTGCCCGTTCGCGGTCAGCGCACGCACACCAACGCCCGCACCCGCAAGGGTAAGGCCAAGCCGATCGCCGGCAAGAAGAAGTAAGCTTTGACTTTGGGTCTACCCAAGCAAGCTTTTACCTTCTGACGAGTTAAAGGATTTAGCCACATGGCACGCGAACCTGGTCGGGTTAAAAAACGCGACAAAAAGAATATCAGCAGCGGCGTTGCGCACATCAACGCCAGCTTCAACAACACCATGATCACGATCACCGATGCCCAGGGCAACGCGATCAGCTGGTCGAGTGCAGGCATGATGGGCTTCAAGGGCAGTCGTAAATCGACTCCTTATGCGGCTCAGGTTGCTGCGGACGACGCCGGCAAGAAAGCTGCCGAGCACGGCGTGCGCACGCTGGAAGTTGAAGTGAAGGGCCCTGGCTCTGGTCGTGAGAGCGCATTGCGCGGTCTCGCTGCTGTGGGCTTCAACATCACGTCGATCCGCGATGTGACACCGATCCCGCACAATGGCGTGCGTCCGTCCAAGCGGCGCCGCGTCTAAACCGTTCCCGTTCGGCGGTCTTTGTGACCGCCGCACCATTCAGGGCGGTCCGAGACGCACTTTATCAAGTGCAAGGCCCGTCAACATTTTGAACCGCTGCATAGCGAATTAGGGGAAATCCATGTCCGTCAACACGAAGAACTGGCAGGAACTCAAGAAACCCAACGCTCTCGAAATCAAGGAAGGCGGCGACAAGACCCGCAAGACGACTTTTGTCGCTGAGCCGCTCGAACGCGGCTTTGGTCTTACGCTCGGCAACGCTCTGCGCCGTGTGCTGCTTTCCTCGCTTCAGGGTGCGGCAATCACCTCGATCAAGATCGAGAACGTACTGCACGAATTCTCGTCGCTTGCTGGCGTGCGCGAAGACGTGACCGACATCGTTCTGAACGTGAAGCAGATCGCTCTCAAGATGGAAGGCGAAGGCGCCAAGCGCCTGCAGCTTTCCGTGACTGGTCCGGCTGAAGTGAAGGCTGGCGACATCGCCGTTTCCGGCGACATCGAAGTGATGAACAAGGACCTGGTCCTGTGTCACCTCGATGAAGGCGCGACGCTCAACATGGAGCTGACCGCTGACGTTGGCAAAGGCTACTCGCCTGCGGTTCAGAACCGTCCGGTCGATGCGCCGATAGGCCTGATCCCGATCGACAGCCTGTATTCGCCTGTTCGTCAGGTCAGCTACAAGGTTGAGAACGCCCGTGTCGGTCAAGAGCTCGACTATGACAAGCTCTCGCTGACTGTCGAAACCGACGGCACTGTCACTCCTGAAGATGCAGTGGCTTACGCTGCGCGCATCCTGCAGGATCAGCTGACCCTGTTCGTCCACTTCGAAGACGGCATTCCGCAGCCGCAGTCGGCCATGATCGGTCACGCTGCGCAGCCGCAGGAAGACGATGCGAACCAGCTCAACCGTTACCTTCTCAAGAAGGTCGACGAGTTGGAACTGTCGGTGCGTTCTGCGAACTGCCTCAAGAACGACAACATCATCTACATTGGCGACCTGGTCCAGAAGACCGAAGCCGAGATGCTGCGTACGCCGAACTTCGGTCGCAAGTCGCTCAACGAGATCAAGGAAGTGCTCTCCAGCATGGGTCTTCGCCTCGGAATGGATATTCCGGGCTGGCCGCCTGAGAACATCGAAGAAATGGCCAAGAAGCTCGAACAAGAGCTGCTCGGCTAAAACAGGTTCCGGCGGCGCACCTCAAGCGCCGCCAGTACCGGGCTACCTGACACGGGCCCCTTACAAACGAAGGAAAATACAATGCGTCACGGAATTTCACAGCGTAAGCTGAGCCGTAAGTCGGGCCACCGCAAGGCCCTGTTTCGCAACATGGCTGCCGCTCTGATCAAGCACGAGCAGATCCAGACCACTTTGCCAAAGGCGAAGGAACTGCGTCCTTACATCGAAAAGTTGATCACGCTCGCGAAGCGTGGCGGCCTGTCGAACCGCCGTCTTGCGCAGTCGCGCCTGCTCGACGAAACACAGCTGAAGAAGCTGTTCGATGTTCTGGCCGAGCGTTATTCGGACCGTGATGGCGGCTACACCCGCGTGATCAAGGCCGGTTATCGCGCCAGCGACAGCGCACAGCTCGCGATTATCGAGCTGGTCGACCGCGATCCGGACGCCAAGGGTCAGGACAGCGGACCGGTTATGTCCGACGAATATGAGGAAGAAGACGCGTAAGCGGCACTTCCAACGGAACAATAAGGGGCTGGCGGAGCGATCTGCTGGCCCCTTTTCTTTTGTGCGAGTCGCTTTAGGGTCGCGCGCATGAGAAACTTGGCTTTTGTTGCCGCCGGTGCAGCCCTCGCAATCACATCACCAGCAATCGCGCAGTCCGCGCAGGAACGCATCGATGCGCGCTATGACCGCGCGTTGGCCGCAGGTTACAAGGCGCTGATGCTGTGCAGCGCGATCGGCAACGCCGAGGCGAATGGCGCGACGCGTACGCCGGAGAGCGTGCACGAATGGGAGCTGACCGGCATTCAGGCTCCGCTTGATACGATTGTACGCGATCTCGAATACAAGATTGTCCGGCGGCCTAGCAGTCAAATCGCGCATGTCGCGGTCGAGTGGGATGAGGCAATGCCCGACCGGATTGCGGTCTATTTCGCCGAAACGGGCTGCTCCGCGCTTCCCATTGGTGCGCCTGAGAATTGGAGTGATCCGGGCCGGGCGATTGAGCTATCGGCGGAGGACGAGGGTAGCGGCGCGCCTCTCGATGGGATCGAACTTATCGCCGAAGATGTGCCGGCTGATCAACCGATCTCGCAGCTCGATACATCGCTCACGGAAGTGCTCGATGCAGCATTTCTGGGAACATATGGTCAAGGTACGCGGACAACCGCCGCATTGGTGCGAACCTTGGAGGGCGGTCAGCTCGAAGAGGAGGTTGCAACATACGCAGACGGCTTCGGCGAGAACACGCCCCAGCGCACTTGGTCGGTCGCCAAGAGCATTGCAGCGACCTTTGTTGGCGCTGCGGTTCTCTCGGGTGAGAATGATGTCAGCGATCCCGTCGGCATGAACTACTGGCGCTTGGGCGGCGCGTCCGACCCGCGCAATGAAATCACCATCGATCATATGCTGCGTATGGCTTCGGGTCGCTATTCCGATACGCCGGGCAATCGCACCGATCCGCTTTATTGGGGCGGGGCGACGGTTGATGAGCACGCGACCGCATGGCCCGTGATCAACAAGCCGGGTACTGTGTTCCGCTATGCCAACAACGATACGCTGATGGCGATCAAGGCGATCGATAGCTTCATGGGCTATTACGGGCCGGACGATCTCTTCAAGAAGCTGGGCATGAACCACACCGTGGCGGAGACCGATATTCGCGGTGGCTTGGTGTTGTCGAGCCAGGTCTGGTCGACAGCAGCCGATCTGGCGAAGTTGGGCCAGCTCTACCTCAATGATGGTATGTGGAATGGCGAGCGATTGCTCCCTGAAAACTGGCGCGAATACGTATCCGACCCTAGTGGCCCTCAGCCGGAGGGAACCGACTGGGGCTATGGCGCGGGCTGGTGGACCTTCAGGCGGCCAGAGGGCAATGCGTTTGAAGGCATTCCCGATGACGCTTTCGCCGCGCGTGGCAATCGCGGACAGTACGTGGTGGTTGTGCCAAGCCGCAATGTCGTGATCGTGCGGCGCGGCGAAGATATGGTCGGCACGCGCTTTGATATTGCCGCATTCACGCGCGATGTGCTGGCGGCATTGGCGACCGAATAAGACAATTCGAAATACCGAAATACAAACGTTCAGGTAAAGTGCTACTTTTCTGAACAATACCTGTCGAGCACCTTCAGGCTCACCACAGGGCGAATCATCCAAAAGGCATTTGCAGCCGGGGCAATCCGTTCCGGCAGAACCCGAGGATGAAACCCTATGACGAAATTGACCAAGACCTTGGCCAAGGGCACGCTCGGGACTGTCGCGGCAGGCGCGATGGCCCTTGCAACTGCAGCTCCGGCTCAGGCTCGCGACTATGACAACAAGATCGATGCTGGCGATGTGATCGCTGGTGCGCTGATTATCGGTGGAATTGCCGCCGTGGCAGGCGCCTTCGACAAAAAGGATCGCCGTTACGATCGTCGCTATGATGATCGCAGATATCGCGGCGATCGTGGTTATGATCGCGGCTATAACCACCGCGCTCGCTACAATCGCGGCAATCCACGCAAGGCAGTGGAGCGCTGCGTCCGCACAGCCGAGCGACAGGCGCGCCGTTTCGGAGGCTTCCGCTACGCCGATGTCACCGACATTCGTGACGTTGACCGTACCCGCTACGGCTACCGTGTGAAGGGCCGGATCGTGGTCGAAGGCGGACGCGGATATGGTCGTCGCTATTCGGATGCGGGCAGGTTCACCTGCTATGTCGAGCGCGGCAACCGGCCACAGGTGAACTTCCGCAAGATTCGTGGGCTGCGTTGATCCCTGCTGATTGACTGCTAAACCCACCACCAACGCAATCGGGCGGTTCAGGCGAGTTTAAGCCTGGGCCGCCTAAGCGCGTACCCATATCAGAGCGATTGGTGGCCGCTCGCCTGAAACAGGAGGGAGCCCAATGGGCCAATCAAGAACTCTCGGCGCGTTGGCCGGTATGGCTGCGGCGTGCGCGATGGCAGCATCACCTGCCGCTGCTGCTGAATTGCCAGCGCCTTCGCCGGTAAGCGCCACCTTTAGCGCCGATCCGGCATTCGACATTTTCAAACCTGGCGCTGAGACTGCCGAGCATCACCGCTGGCGTCGCTATCGCGGATATCGCGGTTACCGTCGTCATCGCGGGGTAGATGCGGGTGACGTGGTTGCGGGGGTGCTGATCCTCGGCGGGATTGCAGCGATTGCAAATGCGGCATCCAAGAAAAATGATCGCCGCTATCGCGACCGTGACTATGATTACCGCGACCGCGATTACCGCAACCGGGATCGCAATTATCGCGATGATCGTCGCGGAGATCGTCGCTACGACGGCGGGCCGGGCATCGACAATGCCGTTTCCCAATGTGTCAGCCAGATCGAGCGCGATGTGCGTGTTGATGCTGTCGACAGCGTCGACCGCACCGGCGAAGGCTGGCTGGTGCAGGGTGCGCTTTTCAACGGCGACCGCTTCACGTGCCGCATCGGAAATGATGGCCGGGTGAGCGAGATCGATTTCGGCGGCGGGTTCTCAGGCGCGTCGGCTGATGGAGCTGCGGACGGTCAATGGAGCGATGATCGCTATGCCGAAGCGCGGCGTACGCGAGGAGAAGCTCAGCCAGATGTGGCCTATCGCGCGCAAATGGTTCGGCCAACGCCGGAGCCATCCGCACAGCCTGCCTACCCCGGCGGTCCATTACCGGGCGAAACCCTCGATGAGCGCGTCGATGGCGATATTGGCGGCTAAGCCGGACCAACCAGACACCAGAACGGGGCGGGCCTTATTCCGCCCTGTTTTCGTTTGTGCCTGAGGCCTGCGGATCGGCCGCCCGGCGATAGGACGGCAAAGCGATCTGCCACCAGATCGCAGCCCCCCTTAATGCAAAGCCAGCCAAGAAGGCTACGCCCCAGACGGCTGCATCCGGCAAGTTGAGATGCGACGCGGCGAGCATTCCCGCGACGGTCAGTGAAGCGCTTAGCGCGGCGGCTGTCACATACAGTTCCGGCCGCATGATGATCGAGGGTCGGCCAGCAACAACATCGCGAATGATCCCGCCGACACAGCCGGTGATGATCCCCATCAGCGCGGCGGGGACGGGCGGAATGCCGTAGGCCATGGCCTTCGCTGCGCCCAGCACCGCATAGGCGGCGAGGCCAATACCATCGGCCATATCGAACAGTTTCCCCTCCCACAGCCGGACCGGCGTGAACCAAGCGAGCAGGGCAGTGCCCAGGCAAACCGGAGCCACCCAGGCATCGGTGATCCAGAAAACTGGCGCTCCGATCAGCAGGTCACGTACGGTGCCGCCTCCGACACCGGTGACCAGAGCGAAGAAGCTCATCGTGACGAACGTCTGGCGTTCCCGTGCGGCAATCACCGCGCCGGACAGTGCGAAAATCGCGATTCCGACAATATCGAGGATGTCGAGGATCGGGGTGAGTATCTCTTCGTTCATTGCCGTCCCAGCACTCTGCCAGCTCTTCGACGCCTGCGGAACATCAGGATCGTGCCTAGCAACGAGCCGATCAGGCCCAGCGCGGCGAACAGGATCAGGATCGGATGACTGGTGTCTTCCCGCTCCGACAGGTCCATGATGTGAAGCCCCCACATAAAATCGAACCAGCGCCACCAGCTGGTTCGCACTGCTTCAATTTCTCCCGTGTCTCGCCCGATATAGATGTTTGCGCCGTCTTCCAGCGTCACCTGCCACACGGGCACTTCGCGGCGGAAATCGAACGGCACTTCGTTGGCATCGAAGAACGTGACGGAGCGAACCTTGTCCCCGCCCACGATACGTTTGGCGACGATGGCGCGGGCTTGGGCGCTGTCGAGCGGGTCGATCCGCTCGCCACTCTGCATATCGACACGGGTCACCTTGCCATCGAGCGCGGTGAGGATCGCAACCGCGCGCCCATCCTGCATCACAGCGCGCATTTCCTTCAGGCCCGCATCGCTTGTCGCGAGCTCGCTATCCGGCAGGATCAGCGGTTGTTCGGGTATCTCCACGCGCAGATGATTGCCGCGCACTTCCTCGATCGGTTTGGCGACCATGAACAGGCCGGTCGCAGTCCACATCACGATCGGCACGCCGACCAGCCATCCCAGCCAGATGTGCCATCTGGCAAAACGTCGCATCCAGCCGTTGCGTGCCATTTCGTTTCCTTCGCGAGCGATCCTAGCCGTGCAGGATGTCGCCTATGGCCTTGGCTGCGTGGATGCAATCGAGGTCTGCCCAGCGCGGTCCGATCACCTGCATACCGCAGGGCAGCGTCGCGCCGCGGTCCTCGCCCGATCCAATCGGCAGCACGGTCGATGGCAGGTTGGGGAAGGTTGCCATGCCCGACCATGCGAGCCCGGCTCCTGCGGCACTATCCTCGCCGCCGATATGCAATGTGGAATCGAACACTGAGCCTTCGACATGCGGCACTGCCAGCACCGGAGCCGGTGGAGCAAGTACGAAGTCAAAGGTTTCGAACAGCCGCTCCCAAGCGAGTTCATTGCGGGCCTGAGCGTCGAGCAGGTCGAACCAATCGGTGGCGGTTGCGCGCTTGCCATCAGGCGAGGGGCCTCCGCGTGCCATAGCGGTGTTGAGCATTCGCAAGTAATCGCGCTGCTGCTGCGCGAGATCGGGGAGCAGGTCACTGTCGTAGTCGATCTGTACACCTGCGTCCTCAAGCGCGCTCAAGGCTGTTTCGCTCGGTGTCCGTACGCTCTCGTCAATTGGGCTATCCGGAAAATCGAGCAGGGCCAGGAAGCGGTAGTCTTTCAAGGATTTTGCATTGCTTGTTAGCGGGAATAGCGAGCCGATTTGCATCAATGCAGCAAGGTCATCGGCATTGCGCGCGAGCGGTCCGGCAATCGACAAAGCACCATCGTGGCCGTCCTTGCCGCCCATCGCAGGGTGATCGTGCCCATGCTTACTGACCAGGCCCCAGCTGCTCTTATGCCCCCAAACGCCGCAGAAATGCGCGGGCACGCGGACGGATCCACCGATGTCAGTGCCAAATTCACACGGCACCATGCCGCTTGCGACCATGGCCGCTGAACCGCCTGAGGATCCGCCGGGAGAACGGCTATGATCGTGTGGATTGTTGGTGCGGCCATAGACCGGGTTGTTCGATTGCCAATCGGTCAGGTCCGGCGGCACATTGCTCTTGCCGATGAAGATTGCCCCCGCTGCCTTCAAACGAGCGACCAGTTTGGCATCACGCTTGGCGATATTGTCGGCGAATTTCTGATGTCCCCAGCTGGTGGGAAGCCCGGTAATGTCGAAGCTTTCCTTGATCGTCATCGGCACACCAAACAGCGGCTGATCCGCGCGTGGTGCCTGCCCGTCGAGCGTTTTTGCGATGTCGGACGCACGCTCAAAATCGGGCACAGCCAGCGCGTTTATGTCCCCGTCAAAATGCTCGATCCGCACAATCGCTGCATCGACCGCCTCGGTGGGGCTCAACTCGCCTGCGCGAATGGCTGCCGCAGTTTCCAGCGCTCCGGGTTTGTCAGTCAGCTTCGGATAGGCCACGAGGTTCCCCTTTTGGTGCTGCTCTAGCGTTTTCGGAAAGCGGGAGAAAGTGAAGTTACGACCTATTCCGATTTGGCACGTGCGCTCAGTGCTAAAGCGAAACCCAAGATCGGTGCCGCGCCATAGCCGATCAGTATGTTCGGATAGTTGGACATGAGCGCCGTGATGGCAAAGCCTGCAAAGGTGCCTGCGACTGCGAAACGCTCCGCCTTTGGAAGTGGTGTCGCTTTGAGAATCAGCAGGAAACTGACGATCAGGCCGAGCGCCAGGCCTAGTGCAACTAAGGGTGCTACCGGTATCAGCTCGCCGAGAATACGCTCGACGAATTGCTGTGGCGGCAACTCGCCGCGCAAGGACGCCAATATTCCGACAGCAAAGCCGACAATCGCGACGACGCCCGGCTTCCACTCATGCCATGCGAAATAGAGTCCGACGCTTGCGAGCATGAGCGCGAAGGCGGAGGCCGCATCAGGCTGGATCAGTGTGAGAAAGATCGCCGTGAGCAGCATTGCGGGAGCATATTCCCGATCCCTCGCAGTGAACACTGCGAGTAAGGGGATTGCGAGCATGCCGGTATGGAGGCTGAAGCCACGAAGGAAGAGCCAACGCGCCACGCCATTTATGTCTGGCCCGAGGATGAGAGGGAGCGCCATCAGAGCGAGCAGGAACGCGCTCAGAATGCGCTGCACTCTGAGGGTCGACGGAAGCCTACCAAAGGCAATCCAGCCGAGGCCGACCGTCAATGCACCGGCGTTGACGATCAGATAGCTTCGCGGCGCTTCGAACGCATAGAGATAGGCGAGACCCGCAAGGCAGGGCAGGGAAAGTGCGAGCAGGGCAGTAATGCGATGCCACAGCCAACTCGATAATGGCGAGCGATCGGATCCCGGTTCAGAGTTGCTCAAAGAAGCGGTCCTCAGCTTCGTAGTCGAACAGGTCCCACGGATAGGCCGCGAGCTGGGGAAACGCCGCGCGCCAGTCGGCCGGATTGCGCAACCAATTCACTGCGTCATCCATGGTAAAGTCGTAGGTTGAGAAGTCATCAAAGCCGGCATCAGATGCTTTGCGACAACAGACCTCGAAGGGCTTTGGGACGGACCAGGGAGTTCGGCCAACGGTTCCAACAGGTGGTTCTTCCATTAGATGGAAACGCACCCTCTTCTCCAGCGCGTCAGCAATGGACTGGCCAATATGCTTCACGTCAGGCGCAAAATCGTTGGCTATGTTGAATGGACCACCAAGACTTTCATTCGCCAAGAAGGCCGCGAGCGACCCGATATCCTGAGCTGCAGTTGTGTGGAACTGACTCTCGCCCTCAAATGCCAGGGGAATAACGCGGCGCCGATCTTTCATCCGCTTTACGAACCACCATTCGCGTGGATGGCGGCTGTGTGGCCCATATATCGCGCATGGGCGGAGGATGGCCACGCGGTCGCCGAACAATTCGAGAGCCTTGTTCTCCATCCGCACTTTGCGCGTGGAGTAGGTTTCCGGGCCGGGGGCTACCGTGGTCTGATCTTCGGTGATTGGACCGCCGAATTCGGGGAAGCCATTTTGCGCGGCTTCATCGAGCGTGCGTCCTTGCGCGTCGCAATATACGCTGGCTGAAGAGATCACGATCAGTTGCCCGACCTTGTCCGGATCGTAGCGCGCGATATCGTCTTCGTCGAAAGCGATTGTGTCGAGAACTACATCGGCTTGCGGCGCCGGATGCTCTCCCAATACATATTGCTCAAAATCGATAGCTCGCCGAAGCCATTCAGGGCGTGTTCGGGAGTGTAGTGAGACCTTCCAGTCATTCGACAGGAACGCTTCAGTGGCCGCATACCCGATCTGACCCGCTCCGACGATAGCTACAGAGCGGGTCATCTCGGTATCTCCTGACAAATCACATATGGATCGGTTTGCCTTGCACCGCCATTGCCGCTTCCTTCAAGGCTTCGGCATGGGTCGGGTGGGCGTGGCAAGTGTAAGCAATGTCTTCCGACGTAGCGCCGAATTCCATCGCTTGCGCTGCCTGTGCGATCATCGTGCCGGCTAGGCTCGCGACGATATGCACGCCCAGCACGCGGTCGGTGTCGGCATCGGCGACGACCTTCACGAAGCCGTCGGTGTCGCGGTTCGCCTTGGCGCGGCTGTTCGCCATCATCGGAAACTTGCCGACCTTGACCGTGTGTCCGGCCTCTTTAGCCTCCGCCTCGGTCATGCCGACGTCGGCAAATTCGGGCATGGTGTAAACGACGCCCGGGATGACATCGTGATTGATGATGCCAGTCTGTCCGGCAACGTTTTCGGCGCAAGCGATGCCTTCGTCCTCGGCCTTGTGGGCGAGCATCGGGCCGGGCACGCAATCGCCGATGGCCCAGACGCCATCGACCTTCGTGCGAAAGTCGTGATCGATCTCGATCTGGCCGCGCTTGTTGGTCTCAATACCGATCTTGTCGAGCGCGAGACCATCGGTGTTCGGACGACGTCCAATTGACACCAGCACGTGGCTGGCCTTGATCTTCTGCTCGTCACCGCCAGCGGCTTTCTCAACCGTCAGGGTCACGGTCTTGCCGCGCGTGCTTGCGCCGGTGACCTTGTGGCCGAGCATCAATTCCATGCCCTGCTTCTTGAAGATCTTGCCCGCTTCCTTGCGCACATCATCGTCCATGCCGGGTAACAGCTTGTCGAGGAATTCGACCACAGTGACCTTCGCACCGAGGCGGCGCCAGACCGAGCCGAGTTCCAGCCCGATCACACCGCCGCCGATCACGACGAGGTGTTCCGGCACTTCTTCAAGTTCGAGCGCGCCGGTGCTGTCCACGATCAGCTTCTTGTCGTTATCGACTTCAACGCCGGGCAGGGGAGTAACCGAAGAGCCGGTGGCGATGATGATATCCTTCGCGGTCACTTTCTCACCGCCGACATCGACCGTGTGTGCATCTTCAAAAGCCGCGTGGCCCTTGATCCAGGTCACCTTGTTCTTCTTGAACAGGAATTCGATCCCGCCGGTCAGCTCACCCACCGCCTTGGTCTTCTCGGCCATCATCTTTGTCAGGTCGAGCTTCGGCTTGGCGGTGATGCCCCAAGTGGCGAAGTGTCCGCCTTCGGCTTCCTCAAACAGTTCGGAGCCGTGGAGCAATGCCTTTGACGGGATGCACCCGACATTGAGGCAGGTGCCACCCAGCGTCTCCCGGCTCTCGACGCAAGCGGTCTTCAGGCCCAGCTGCGCCGCGCGGATCGCCGCGACATAGCCACCGGGGCCAGCGCCAATAACAAGGACGTCGTAGTCGTAATTCTCAGCCATCAGTAACTCCGCTCATCCTGAGCTTGTCGAAGGATTGTCCTTCACTTGGTGTCCGTCGCTCAAAAGTGAAGAGCAGGGCTTCGACAGGCGCAGCCCGAACGGATTTGGGGATATCGCTCACAAATCAATCAGCATCCGGGTTGGATCTTCGATTGCTTCCTTGATGATCTTCAGCGCCGTCACGGCCTCGCGGCCATCGATCAGGCGGTGGTCATAGGACAGTGCGAGATACATCATCGGGCGGATCACGACTTCGCCATTGATCGCGACCGGGCGTTCTTCAATCCGGTGCAGACCCAGAACGGCGCTTTGCGGAGGATTGATGATCGGGGTCGACATTAGCGATCCGAACACCCCGCCATTGGAGATGGTGAAGGTGCCGCCGGTCATGTCGTCCATCGTCAGCGTGCCTTCCTTGGCGCGCTTGCCGTAATCGGCGATGTCCTTCTCGATGCCAGCGAAGCCCTTCTTGTCGCAATCGCGCACAACCGGGACGACGAGGCCATTTGGCGCAGACACGGCGACCGAGATATCGACATAATCGTGATAGATGATCTCATCGCCTTCGATGTAGGCGTTGACGCTAGGCACGTCCTTCAATGCGAGGCAGGCGGCCTTTGCAAAGAAGCCCATGAAGCCAAGACGAATGTCATGCTTCTTGGCGAACATGTCCTTGTACTTGGTGCGCGCTTCGATAACCGCACTCATATCGCAATCGTTGAAAGTGGTGAGCAGGGCGGCATTGTCCTGCGCGCCTTTCAAACGCTTGGCGATGGTCTGGCGCATCCGCGTCATCTTGACGCGTTCTTCGTTGCGGCCAGCGGAAGGTGCCGCGGTGCCTTTAGCGGCGGCCGGAGCGGGTGTTGCCGCTGGAGCGGGATCACCCTTGGCTTTCGCTGCGGCGAGCACGTCCTCCTTGGTCAGGCGGCCATCCTTGCCAGTGCCCTTAATGGTCGACGGATCGACCCCGTGTTCGAGCACGGCGCGGCGCACAGCAGGTGAAAGCGTTTGTGCGACGGCTTTAACATCGTCCGACGCCTCCGCCTTGGCGGCGGGTGCGGGCGTTTCCGCCTTTGCTGCCGGAGCGGGCGAGGGCGATGCGCTGGCAGAAGCGCTCTCGTCGATGATGGCGATAACCGCACCGACTTCGACCGTGTCGCCAACGGCCGCCTTATGCTCGGTCAGCACACCGGCAATCGGCGAGGGCACGTCGACCGCTACCTTGTCCGTTTCAAGACTGGCAATCGGCTCGTCGGCTGCAACCGCTTCGCCGGGCTGCTTGAGCCATTCGCCAATGGAGCCTTCGGTGACGGATTCTCCGAGTGCGGGAACTTTGATTTCCTGGGCCATGATGTGTTTCCTTAGGCCTTCTTCTTAGTGGGTTTCTTGGATGACTTGGTCAGGCCAAGCGCCGCATTGATCAGCGCCTCCTGCTGCTCGGCATGCCGCTTGGCGAGGCCGGTTGCAGGCGACGCTGCTGCATCGCGTCCGGCGTAAGTCGGGCGCATGCCGTCATGCCCCGCTTCAGTCAGCGATTCCTCGATCTGGTTGTCGACGAAGAACCATGCGCCGTTGTTTTTCGGCTCTTCCTGACACCACACGACGCTTTCGAGATTGGTCATGCGCTTGAGCCGCACGGCCAGCGGCTCGCCGGGGAAAGGATAGATTTGCTCGATGCGGACGATCGAGACGTCCTTAAGGCCGGCCTTGTCGCGCGCCTCGATAAGATCGTAAGCAACCTTGCCAGAGCACAATACGAGCCGCTTGATCTTCTTGTCGTCGATCTCTGTCGTATCCGACTTGATCCGCATGAAGTGATGCTCTCCGAGGAACTCCTCGCGCGGACTCTTCGCCATCGGGTGACGCAGCAACGATTTGGGCGTCATGATCACCAGCGGCTTGCGGAATGGTCGCAGCATCTGGCGACGCAGGACGTGGAAATAGTTCGCCGGGGTGGTGATGTTGCAGACCTGGATATTGTCGTTCGCGCACAATTGCAGGAAGCGTTCGAGCCGCGCGGAGCTGTGCTCCGGCCCTTGGCCTTCATAACCGTGAGGCAGCAGCATCACGAGGCCGTTTGCGCGCAGCCATTTGGCTTCACCACTGGCGATGAACTGATCGATCATGATCTGCGCGCCATTGGCGAAATCGCCGAACTGCGCTTCCCACATCACCAGCGATTTTGGGTCGGCCATGGCGAACCCGTATTCAAAGCCGAGGACGCCATATTCGGAGAGCGTGCTGTCATAGACCTCGAACTTGCCGTGAGGGAGAGTGGTGAGCGGGATGTACTTGCGCTCGGATTTCTGATCGATCCACACAGCATGACGCTGGCTAAAGGTGCCGCGGCCCGAGTCCTGACCGGACAGGCGCACGCCATATCCGCCCATCACCAGGCTGCCAAAGGCAAGCGCCTCGGCGGTCGCCCAGTCGAAGCCTTCTCCGGAAGAGAACATCTCCTCCTTGGCCTTGATCACCCGGCCCAAGGTCCTGTGAATCTCCAGATCGTCTGGAACCTCGGTCAGCACTCTGCCGAGACTGTCGAACTGCTTCGGCTCGAGCGCGGTGTGAACATTGCGCCGCGCCGTCTCCGGATCGACTGGCTTGTTGAGCCCTGCCCAGCGGCCTGCAAACCAATCCGCTTCATTGGGCTTATAGCTTTTGGCCGCTTCGAACTCTTCGTCGAGTTGCGCGACGAATTCGCTCTGCAACTCGTCCAGCGTGCCATCGTCGATCACGCCTTCTTTAATGAGGCGGTCGGAGTAGATCGCGCTCACTTTAGGGTGCTTGCGGATCTCATCATACATCAGCGGCTGCGTGAATTTCGGCTCGTCGCCTTCGTTATGACCGAAGCGGCGATAGCACCACATGTCGATCACAACATCACGCTTGAAGGTCTGACGGTATTCGATGGCGAGCTTGCAGGCGAAAGTCACCGCTTCGGGATCGTCGCCATTCACGTGCAGGATCGGCGCCATCACCCCCTTCGCCACGTCCGATGGGTAGGGCGAACTGCGCGCAAAGCGAGGCGAAGTGGTGAAGCCGATCTGGTTATTGATGATGAAGTGCAGGCAGCCGCCGGTGTCATAGCCATTGACGCCTGACAGGCTCAGGCTTTCCCAAACCACGCCCTGGCCGGCAAAGGCCGCATCGCCATGGATCAGGACCGGGAGAACCTGCTCCTTCTTGTCGAGATCGTCGCGAACAGCCTGCTGCGCACGGGTTTTGCCCAACACCACCGGGTCGACCGCCTCCAGATGCGATGGATTGGGAACGAGCGACATGTGCACTTCGATCCCGTCAAAACTGCGATCGGTGCTGGTGCCGAGGTGGTACTTCACATCGCCCGATCCGCCGACATCTTCCGGGTTGGCGCTGCCGCCCGAGAACTCGTGGAAGATAACCTTGTAAGGCTTGGCCATCACATTCGCGAGCACGTTCAAACGGCCGCGGTGCGCCATGCCGTAAATGATTTCGCGTACGCCGGCTGCGCCGCCATTCTTGATTACCGCCTCGAGCGCGGGGATCATCGACTCGCCGCCATCAAGGCCGAAGCGCTTGGTCCCGACATATTTCTTGCCGAGAAATGCCTCGTACTGCTCGCCGCGCACCACGGCACCCAGGATCGCGCGCTTGCCCTCGGGCGTAAACTGGATCGTCTCACCCGGGCTTTCGAACTTGTCCTGCAGGAAACGCCGCTCTTCCGTGTCGGCGATATGCATGTATTCCAGGCCGACCTTGCCGCAATAGGTCGTCTTTAGTGCCTCATGCAGCTCGCCGACCGTGGTCCATTCCAGCCCCAGCACGCTGCCGACATAGACTTGCTCACTTTCCTTGCCTGCGAGGCCATGGAAATCGAGCGTCAAGTCTTGCGGCATGTCGCGGTGCGACAACCCCAGCGGATCGAGATCTGCCGCCATATGCCCGCGCACACGATAGAGCCGCACCAGTGTCATCGCCGCAATAGAGAGGCTCGCCGCCTGTTCAATTGCTGCCGGATCGAGCGCCTTGCCAGCCTTCTTCGCGGCCTTTTCGACCGCCAGCTGCATCACTGTCGGATCGAGCGCCTGCGTCAGATCATCCGCCGTTTCGCCGCCGGTCAGCGGCCAGCGCGGATTGCCCCAGGACGGGCCGGGCTGCGGGTCATCGGGATAGAAGTTTTGCGGTTCATTGCCCATAGCGGGTCTCCAGGGGGAGGAGGGTGTGTGAGCCCATGCAGGTGCGCGGGCTCATCACGGAATTCAGGCCATTTCCTTCAACATCGCATCCAGCGTCGTACCGAGCTCGGATGGCGAGGGCGAGACACGGATACCGGCGTCTTCCATCGCCGCGATCTTGTCGTCAGCGCCGCCTTTACCGCCCGAAACGATTGCGCCGGCATGGCCCATACGGCGACCGGGAGGTGCCGTGCGGCCCGCGATAAAGCCGACGGTTGGTTTGCTGCGGCCTTTTGTTGCTTCCTGCTTTAGGAATTCCGCCGCTTCTTCTTCCGCACTTCCGCCGATCTCGCCGATCATGATGATCGACTTGGTCTCGTCATCATCGAGGAACAGGTCGAGCACGTCGATAAAGTTGGTGCCGTTCACAGGGTCACCGCCAATACCGACGGCCGTGGTCTGACCCAGGCCGACCATCGTGGTCTGGTGTACGGCTTCGTAGGTGAGCGTGCCGGAGCGGCTGACGACGCCGACGCTGCCCTTTTTGAAGATGCTGCCAGGCATAATGCCGATCTTGCACTCTTCCGGAGTGAGCACGCCGGGGCAGTTCGGGCCGATCAGGCGTGACTTGCTGCCTTCGAGCGCACGCTTCACGCGCACCATGTCGAGCACCGGAATGCCTTCGGTAATCGCAATGATCAGCTCAACCTCGGCATCGATCGCTTCGCAAATCGCGTCGCCGGCGAAGGGTGGAGGAACGTAGATGCACGATGCGGTCGCGCCGGTCGCATCCTTCGCCTCACGCACCGTGTTGAACTGCGGAAGGCCGATATGCTCGGTGCCGCCTTTGCCCGGCGTGACGCCAGCGACCATCTGCGTCCCGTAATCGAGCGCCTGCTGCGTGTGGAAGGTGCCGGTGTTGCCGGTCATCCCCTGGGTGATGACCTTGGTGTCTTTGTTTACGAGGATCGACATCTACTTTTCCACTCCTACGGTATCTGATTTGAAGGCAACGCCATCGAACTTGAAGGCTTCTTTAACTGGGCTGCCCGGAGGCACAAAGAATAGCTGGAAGCTGTCGTGGCCTTCGGAAATGCCTGGCTCCCAATCGGCGACATTGATCTGCTCCTGATCGATTACCTTGGCCGGCTCTCTATCAAGCCATTGCGCTACGGTTTCGGGCGAGACTTGTCTGGTCTCTCCAAGGTCGAACAGGCGGCATCCTGTTACGCGAATGTCGGAGACCTTCACTTCCGAGAGGATGATGAAAACACGCTCGCCCGCGATCGTCTTTTCGAAGACTTCCATCTCGCTCATCGTGCCGCCTTGAGCCTCGACAGCCTCGCCGCCGGTTTCGCGGGCGAAAGTGACGAACATCGCCAACTGCACCGGCATGAACGCATCGATCCGCTGCCAGCCCGCTGCGTCGAGCGAGGCAGAGGCAGCGGCTTGATTGCCGATTGACCCGCAACCTTCGCGGAAGGCGTTGAGCACTTCGAGCGCCGGGTAGGGCGCTTCCGCGTCACCCGCATGCGCATCATGCGCCGCCGCCGGGGCAGCGATCGCACAAGCAAGAAGAGGGAGGAGGATGCGCATCAGTTCTACGCGATGAGCCCAATATGTTTGTGTATGAGGATGCTCATTGGTGTTCGCTCTCAGTTACTTCCCAAGTCATCAAGAAATCGGGATTTACAATTGTCTCTCCGGTACTCCTGAGACGATATTCACCCGGCGACGCTTTCTGGAGGCTCCGCGCGTCAAAAGGATAGCTCCGAATTTCGCCATCAGTGCAAGAAATCTCGACGAGGCAATAGCGTTCCTCGTCACTCACAGACGCCTTGCCGATAAATTGTTCCTGCTCTTGGCTTCCATCGCCTAGGATATGGGTGACCCCTACTAGGACGACGGAGCCTTCGAGCTGGCTAGGTTCAACCTGCTCAGGCAAGCGAGCTATCCAGCCCCTTGCACGCTTCGAGCAGTTCCTCGACCGCGTCGGTACTGACCTTGAGGTTCGAACGTTCCTCGTCCGACAATTCGATCTCGACCACGTCCTCCGTGCCGCCTGCGCCGATCACGGTCGGGACGCCGACATACAGCCCGTCGAGGCCGTACTTGCCTTGGACGTAGCTCGCGCAGGGCAGGATGCGTTTCTGGTCGCCGAGATAGGCTTCGGCCATCGAAATCGCTGAGGTCGCAGGCGCGTAATAGGCTGAGCCGTTGCCCAGCAGACCGACGATTTCGCCGCCGCCCTTGCGCGTGCGGTCGACAATCTCGTCGATGCGGCTTTCCGACACGCCCTTGATCTTGGCGTAATCGTCAACCGGGATGCCATTGATCGTGGTGTAGCTTTTCACTGGAACCATCGTGTCGCCGTGCCCGCCGAGAACGAAAGCGTTCACGTCTTTCACCGAGCAATCGAATTCCCAGGCGAGGAAGGTAGCAAAGCGCGCGCTGTCGAGCACGCCCGCCATGCCAACCACCTTATTGTGCGGCAGGCCGGAGAATTCGCGCAAAGCCCAAACCATCGCGTCGAGCGGGTTGGTGATGCAGATCACGAAAGCATCGGGGCAGTTGTTCTTGATGCCTTCGCCGACAGCCTTCATCACCTTCAGGTTGATGCCGAGTAGGTCGTCACGGCTCATGCCGGGTTTGCGCGGGACACCGGCTGTGACGATCACAACGTCCGCACCGGCGATGTCGGCGTAATCGTTGGAACCGGTGATCTTTGCATCGAACCCTTCAATCGGGCCGCACTGACTGAGGTCGAGCGCCTTGCCCTGCGGCATGCCTTCGGCAATGTCGAACAGGACGATGTCGCCCATTTCCTTCTTCGCGGCGAGGTGGGCGAGCGTGCCGCCAATCATGCCGGAGCCGATGAGCGCGATCTTCTTGCGAGCCATACTACTGGAGGTCCTTCTCTGATCCGTCGGGACGAAATTTCGCTATCACACGCATTTGGTATTCGGCGCCGTCCCGAGCGGCCAGAGCACCTGCGCAATACGGGGAAGGAATTAGGCCGGAGCATGGGCGATTGCAACCGGCAAAAGCCCTCATATGCCAACAATTTATGCAAGTAGTTCGCAATAGCGATAAGGGTTTCGGCAATGGCTGAGCGCCGCAGTGAATGCGCGCTCAATCGGGCTTTGCGCGATGGTAAGGGCTTCTGTCTAGCCGAGGTTTTGCTTGTTGTCGCCGAGGCCGAGTGCAAGCCCATCGGGATCGCGTTCTTGCGCGAGCAGCATTGCGGCAAGATAGTCCGGCACGGCGCGGCTGAAATAGAAACCTTGTCCCAATGTACAGCCAGCGGCCTTCACGGCCTGAACCTGTTCGATAGTCTCAAGCCCCTCGGCGACGATGTCCATCTGCAGGGTAGAGCCCATCTCTGCGACAGCGCGGATGATGGCATCGCTCTTGCGGCCAACATTGGGGCCGGAGACAAAGCTGCGGTCGACCTTGATCTTTTTGAATGGGAAGGTGTTGATGTAGCCGAGCGAGGAATAGCCCGTGCCGAAATCGTCGAGCGCGAACTTGACGCCCATCGCTGACAATTCCTGAATGAAATTGGCGGTCGCATGATTGTCGTCGATGAACAGGCTTTCGGTCACTTCCAGCTCGAGCCGGGCCGGATCCAGCCCGGCCTCGCGCAGAGCGTTCTTGATGCCCAGAGCGGCTCCCGGCGCGCGGATTTGCAGCGGCGACAGATTCACGGCGATCGAGATATCTTCCGGCCATTGCGCGGCAGTGCGGGCGGCCTGCGCCGTGATCCAGTTGCCAAGCGTTACGATTACGCCGGTTTCCTCCGCCACCGGGATGAATTCGTCGGGGCGCAATTCACCCTTTTCCGGGTGGAACCAACGGACGAGCGCTTCGAACGTGCGGATCTTCCCGGTTTCAAGATCGACGATAGGCTGGAAGAAGATCGACAGTTCGTCGCGCTTGAGGGCCATGCGGAGCTCGTCTTCAATCTCACGCCGACGCACAAGATCGCGGGTCATGGTCTTGTCGAAAAAGCGAGTTTGCGAACGGCCGCCAACCTTGGCGTGATACAGCGCGAGGTCTGCCGACTTCATCAGAGTGTCGGCGTCGTTGCCGTCCTCCGGAAGCAGCGCAACGCCCAGCGATGCACGCACTTCCAGCCTGTTTCCATCGACACGCACCGGGCGCATGATTTCGGCATGGACTTCACTGGCGATCTGCTCTGAATGCTTGCGGCTGTTGATTGGACAGAACATCACAAATTCATCGCCGCCAAAACGCGCGACTGTGGCGCCAGGTGGGGAGACTTCGCGCAGACGGCGCGCGACCTCGGTCAGGACGCGATCGCCAACGGGGTGGCCGAGCAGGTCGTTCACTTCCTTGAAGCGGTCGAGGTCGATCCAGAACAAGGCCAGCTGGCTGTCGTCATCGACCGCCATCATCGTCTCGACCATGGAGTGGTTTAGGCCAGCGCGGTTGGCGAGGCCCGTTACAACATCGGTACGGGCGAGAATTTGCATCTTGTCGGCCAGCTGGGCGCTGGTCTCCGCGGCGGCGATGGAGTCCCGCAGGATTTTGAATACGTTCATCGTGATCGATATCATCGCCGGGATCAGCAGCAATATGTTCACGAAGAACACCAGAAATGCGATGCTGCCGGCGGCAAGCGCGGCAAACATGATTGGCAGGCATACGAGGATCAACTGACCCATCGCGATGGTCGGGCGACCGGCATTGCGAGCGCAAATGCCCACGCCGTAGCAAAGCGCATTTGCTACCATCAGCACCTCGACCTCGGCGCTGGCATTGTTCCAAATGGTGAGCGCCGCGATCAGGCCGATCACGAAGGCGTAACTGAACGCGCCGATCTCATAGATCAATTCAAGCTTGCGCGTGCTCGTGTCGGCTCTTTCAGGAGCAAGTCCTATTGCCGCCGTAACGCGGGCAACAGCGATTATGGTCAGAACTATGCACCCGACATACAGGATATGCATGCTGGAAACCCAAGCGGCGACTGCAGTCGAAGCAATACCGTTGATGGCACCGATCGCGAGGCTGGTGGGCTGGGTGTAAAGCGATTTGACGAGTGTGCGGCGAACCCGCGCAGACAGATTGTCTGATCGTTTGCGCGATCCAATTGCATCGCGCAGTTTCAACAATGGCCCGCGTGCGCCCGACATACGCATGCTCTACGCGCAAGAGGTCAAATTGAGGTTAACACTCTACTTACCGAAAATACCCGAAAAGTTTCAGATAATTACGCGACGGGCTCGATATGCGTGTCGGAATTCGAGGCGCCGGACTGCTGCTCAAGCTGTGCGGCCAGACGCCGATCGAGTGTGCGAGTGATTCCCAACCACCAATCGTAAGCCTGTCTGTCACCTGCGAAAAACGCCTCTTGCGCTTTGCCGCGCGCGACCCGCGCCGAGCTGAGTCCGTGTTCGCTGAAATGGCGCAAAGCCGCCTTCAGCACCTTGTCGGTGGGCGTGCTATTGCCATTGTCGTTGGCCGCATAGCCGATCTCGCGCTTGGCGAATGCACGCGCAACCGGCGAACAGCCTGGGGTGCGCGCGGCGGCAAAATGGATGGTCATTTTAGGTTTGTCGTCCCGTTTGGCGGAGTTGACCCTCCGCGCAAGAATATCGTCTCTGCGATTGCTTCTAATGCCCGGGCGCTAAAGGGAGGTGCTCGGACAAGGTTTCCAGCGTGTTAATCTGAGCCTGCGGGCTGAATTATCCCACGATCAAAGGTGCTTGCCTCGATGTGCGTCTATTCGCTGGAACCTGTGCCAAAGTCCTCAACCTCGATCCGCTCCGCCTCTTGCTTGGCCAGCGCAGCCGCCGCGCTATCTTTCCATTGGCCGGCGTTCGAATAGGGCGCTTTCACCTGACCGGCACCGCGCAATGCTGGGTCGGCGAGCGCAGCATCAGGCGTGGATGGCGCTGCATTTCTGCGATTTGATGGCGTAGTAGACGTACTGCGCGTCAGAGTTGCGCGCGTGCCTCCGGTTGTGGCGGGAACAGCGCTTACATTTGCGGGAGCGATCCGAGGCTCCGGCGCGGGAATGGCTCTTGCGGCGCTCACGCCAGGCTCATACCCGGCATAGCTTTGAGTGAAGGCGGCCTTTGTACCCGCCCGGCCGCGGTTCTTGTAGAAGCGGTGAGCGCCGATGGTGCCGACGTGATCGAGCGAGCCGGCCCAGTAAGGATTGACCCATAACGTGTGATAATGCGTCGCCAGGCCGATGGGCGAATAGACGCTGCCCGAAAGCGCCTCCGACGCGATCCGGCGCGCTTTCGTCATGCCGCCCGCGCTAGCCTTGCGTCGCAAGCTGCCATCGCAAGTGAAGGTAAACTGACACCCGGTTGAACGCTGTGAGCCCTGATAGACTACGCCGCACACACTTGCGGGCCAGCTCGAATGCGCGACGCGGTTAAGCACGACCTGCGCCACGGCGCGTTGGCCCGCTTCACTTTCGCTTGCTGCCTCGTAATAGACCGCTTGCGCCAGGCATTGCAGAGCGCGCGATTGGCTGGTGCCGCTGCCAAGGCTGGCAAAGGGGCTTGCGGCGGGACCGGCTTCGATCAGCTCACCTAGCTCGCGGCCATCCGCGCCGATGTCGAGCGGGTCGATGGTCGGCAATGCGACCAGCGCTTCGCTGGGTGGATCGGCGAGATAATAGAATGCGGAGCCGGGGAAGCTGTTGCCAGGCGTTTCGAACGGCATAGCTGAAGCATCTGAAAAGGCGTGTCTTTCGCCAGCATCGACTGGTGCGTCTGCGGCAATCGCGCCGAAGTCTCCGGGCGCGGCCATGGCTGGCACTGCAATCGCTGCGCAAAGCACCATGAGGCGGCGTTTCATCGGCAATTTGGGCACCGGTTCAGGCGGCTGGCCGCCGGAACGATCGGGCAGGCAGATTGGCTTTTGCCGTTGGGGAGAGGCGCGAAACTTCCACATGAATTATGTGAAGGGATTTAGTCTGTGCAGCGTGCACTTGCGATCCGGGTGATCGCGGCGTCCCGAAACCGCACAATTTTAACCAGTGGGCTTAACTCGCCTGTGAAGCACGCCTTGCCGGGGCTGGGCTGGGGCATTATCGCAGGTTTATCAGGCGGTGAGGGATAGACGCTTTGTTTCGGGTTTCAGGCGTTTCGAAAGCGTTTTTGGCGGCCGCCTTGTCGATCGGCATTGCCGCATGCAGTGCGCCGGAATCTGTGCGTGAAGACGGGGTGGGCGCGGCGCAAGTCGGGCCGGAAATGGCGCAAGCTTTCCCTACATTTGTTAGCCTAAACCCTTGCACCGATGCGATTTTAGTCGAAGTGGCCGATCCCGAGCAGATCCTTGCGCTGTCGCATTACAGCCGCGATCCCAGCGGCAGCTCGATGGATACGGCGGTTGCTCGCGAATTTGGCGTGACTGGTGGGACTGCGGAGGAAGTGTTCGCGCTCGATCCCGACATTGTGCTCGCGAGCAGTTTTATGCAGCCTGCGAGCCGCGCAGCGCTCGATGATCTGGGCTTTGCTGTTGAGAGTTTCGGCATCACCAGCACTCCCGAGGACAGCTTTGCCCAAATCGAGCAAATCGCTGTGCTTGCTGGCCATCCTGAACGGGGCAAGGCGTTAATCGAGCGGATCGAGAGCGCCTTGGCCCAGACAGCTCCTCGCGAAGGCACGCCGCAAGTAAGTGCGCTGATGTGGCAGTCGGGGCAGATCGTACCAGGTGAGACTACACTTATCAGCCACCTGCTGGATACGGCAGGCTTTACCAGCGACAGCAAACGACGGGGTTTGGGGCAGGCCGATTTCGTCTCGCTGGAGCGAGTGATTATCGACCCGCCGGATGTGCTTCTGGTCGCCGGAAACAGCTCGGGACAGTCGCATCCGATGCTCGAAAGACTTGAGAGGATGCAGGTCGAAACCTTTGATGCAAATCTACTTTATTGCGGTGGGCCGACCATCATTCGCGCGGCTGAGCGATTGAGCGAGATCCGGCAACGCGCTTTGGGTGAAACAGCCGGATGAACCGAGCGAGCCTGATTTTCGCCGCGCTACTGGCGCTGGCACTGCCGCTGTCGCTGCTCGCCGGGCGGGTATGGATCGATCCCGCGAGTACGCCGAACGCTGCGCTGATCCTGATGGAATTGCGATTGCCGCGTGGACTGCTGGCGGTTGCGATTGGCGCCGGGTTGGGGGCAGCGGGCGCAGCGATGCAAGGCTATCTGCGTAATCCGCTGGCCGATCCCGGCCTGTTCGGTATCGCTCCGATGGCGGCCTTGGGCGCGGTGGCGAGCTTTTGGTTCGGAGCGTTGCTGCCCGGCGTTCTGGCGTCGTGGGCGTTACCCGCATTCGCACTCATCGGTGCGGCGTTGGGCATGGCTATGCTTGCGCTGATCGCAGGGCGGACCGGCGGCATTGCGCTGTTCACTCTTGCCGGATTGATGATTGCCAGTCTTGCCGGCGCGCTGACTGCGCTCGCCATCACGCTAGCACCAAATCCCTTTGCTCTCAGTGAGATAGTGCTGTGGCTCAATGGCGCGCTGACAGATCGATCATGGCGCGAAGTGATGATAGCTGCCCCGCTGATCGCGCTCGGTATTGTGCTGTTGGCGCTGGCGTCAAAGCCACTCGACGCTCTGACTCTGGGCGAAGAGGCGGCGCGCAGCATGGGCGTCAACACGTCGCGGCTGCTGTGGTTGCTCGTACTCGGGGTGGGGCTGACGGTCGGCCCAGGCGTCGCTGTCGCCGGGATTATCGGCTTTGTCGGGCTGATCGTGCCGCATCTGGTGCGTCCGCTAACCGACCGCCTGCCATCCTCGTTGATCCTGCCGAGCGCGCTGGCGGGCGCCTTGCTGGTGCTCATCGCGGATAGTGCTGTGCGGGTTCTGCCATTCGTCACCGAGCTGCGGCTCGGGATCGCGCTATCGCTGATCGGTGCGCCTTTCTTCCTGTGGTTGCTGCTGCGGATGCGGAGGGGGGCACTGTGATCCTCGAAGCCACCAATCTCTCGCTCACGCGCGGCAACCGGCTTGTGCTGCAGCAGGTTTCGACCGCGCTTCAACCCGGCCAGATCACCGCGATCTGTGGTCCGAATGGAGCGGGCAAGTCTAGTCTGTTGCTCGGCCTTGCGGGTCTGCTTTCCCCTGCAGCGGGGGCAGTTTCACTGGCGGGAGAGGCGCTTGCGGACCTGCCACCACAAGAACGCGCACGCACTATAGGATACCTCCCACAAGCTGCTGAAATTGCATGGGATGTAGCGGTGGAAAATCTCGTTGCCTTGGGGCGGATGCCGCACCGGGATCGAGGCACTGAGGCGGTTGAACGCGCTATTGACGCGCTCGCACTCGAAGGTTTGCGCCACCGCCCGGCGAGCAAACTCTCTGGCGGCGAGAAGGCCCGCGCATTGCTGGCCCGAGTGTTAGCTGGCGAGCCACAATGGATCCTCGCCGACGAGCCGCTCGCGGCGCTCGATTTGGCGCATCAGCACAATCTGATCGCGCATTTCAAAAGCGCTGCCAAGAGCGAGCAGGGTGTCGTTATCGTGCTGCATGACCTTGCGACCGCGATGAACCACGCCGACCGAGTGCTGGTGCTGCGAGAAGGACGATTGGTCGCCGATGGCACGCCGGAAAGCGCTCTATCCGGCGAGATCATCGCAAACACTTGGGGCGTAAATGCGCACTGGATTGGCGAACCCGGAGCGCAGGCTTTAGTGTCCGACTAGATAACTCGCTGCTGTTTTACGTAAACCCTCCCATATCGATCCCAAAAATGGCGCATTTCGCCTATTATTACGGCTCATTCACGCGGTATTTTCTCACCACACGCTGAGATCAATTCTCTGGATGGGGAGTGTGAACTATGCCTGCGATCGACCGGACATTCTTTTTCAATGAAGTTCGAGGCCGCCCATTTGGCGGGAGCATGGAAGCCCGCCACGTCGCAGGCTGCAACGCGATCCTCGATTACTGGGAAAGCGAACATAGCGGCGGGGACACGCGCCATGTCGCCTATCTGCTCGGCACGACCTATCACGAAACCGCGCACCGGATGGAAGCGATCAACGAATACGGCACGGCCAGCTATTTCAACAATCGCTATGGTCCGGGGACAGCGGTTGGACGCAGCCTCGGCAACACTCAGCCGGGCGATGGCAACCGCTTCCACGGTCGTGGCTTTGTCCAGCTGACGGGGCGTGCGAACTACACCGATTGGGGCAATCGATTGGGCTTGGATCTGACCGGCAATCCCGAGCTGGCACTGGATGTTGATGTTGCGACAAAGATCCTGGTCGAAGGTTCGATGATGGGTACGTTCACCGGCGTTTCGCTGCCCGATTATTTCAGCGCTTCGAAGAACGATTGGTACCACGCGCGCCAGGTGATCAACCGGCTCGACAAGGCGCAGCACATCGCTGATCTTGGTAAGCAGTTCTGGGCTGCGATCAGCTATGAAGGCACAGGCCAGCTGGAGCAGGCTCCGTTCCGCACGGTGCTTCGTGTTGGTTCATCGGGCGAGGATGTCCGCTTCATGCAGCGCTATCTCGGTTTGGTGACCGATGGATCGTTCGGCCCGATGACCGACGATGTGGTCCGCGCTTTTCAGTCAGACCAAGGTCTGACCGCCGATGGCGTCGTTGGCCTGCGGACCTGGGAAAAACTGCTCGCCTCGCAGATTGAAGTGCGCGATATGCCGAGCGACGATAACCCGGTGGCCGACCCGACACCAGCTCCGACACCGGTCGGCGACCGTCCCTTGCTCCGTTTTTCCTCGCGCGGTGAGCACGTTCGCGAAGTGCAGGAGCTGCTCGGAGTCACGGTAGATGGACATTTCGGCCCGGTCACGCTCGAGGCAGTGCAGGCCTTCCAACGCGATAACGGCCTGCAATCAGACGGGATTATAGGTCGCAACACATGGATGGCGCTGCTTAATCAATAGGGGCACTCTGGTATCATTATACCGCGCCAAGAAGCGGAAACGCCGCATTAACCCCGTTTCAAACCTTCGTTGCTACCTCTGAAAGTTCGCAACACATAGGGGGTTATGCGTGCTGCTCGATCGTATTTCGCGCATTGGATTGATCGTGAATTTCAAGACGCTGGGAATTGCCATCCTCGCGGTCTTTGCGACGTGGTTTTCCCTGCGGCTCAATCTGGTCGCCGACTATCCGCTGACGATCATCTCGACTGCGGTGATCTTCCCTATCGTGTTCTCGATTGGTCATGCCTACAAGCGGCGTGAGGCGGCGCTCGACGACTACGGAACGATCAAGGCGCATGGCCGCGCGATCTACTTTGCCTCGCGCGACTGGCTGCCGGAGCGCAGCGAGGATCGGATTGCCCATCTCGAAGGCATTCTCGCCCGCCTGCTCCATGGCTGCCGCGATATGTTCAAAGGCCACCGGTCAGAAATGCCTCAACGCGAACAGGCGATCTATGCCTCGTTCTCCGAGCTGTCGCAATTCGTGAAGCGCATGCGCGAAGAGGGGCTTGCGTCGGGCGAGTGCTCGCGCTGCAACCAGTATATATCGAAAATGATCGTCGCGTTTGAGAGCGTGAAGCACATCTATCAATATCGCACGCCGCGCACTTTGAGTGCATTCAGCGACTTCTTCATCATAATTCTGCCGATCATTTACGGTCCGTACTTCGCGCATCAGGCGATCGAGTACGAAGCGCCATTGCTGACCTATGTAATGCCGGTGCTGTTCGCTGTGATTCTGACCGGGCTCGACAATATCCAGAGCCACCTTGAGGATCCGTTCGACCAGATTGGCCCGGATGACGTGGCAATCAATGCCGAGAAGTTCGTTGAGCTGCTCGCTTGCGGCGAAGATGGCGAGCCGTGCGCGGTTCCGACCGAGCCTGAAGTCTACGCGAGCGCTCAGACAGCCTGAGGCGTTTCGCAAAAAGAAACCCCGGCGGGCGTGTGCCTACCGGGGGTTCTTGTTTCTGCTTCAGGTCTGACGCTTACTCGCCGCCTGCCACCAGACCGCGGCTCTCGATCATGTATTTCACATCCGGCTCGCGACCGGCGAAGATGCGGTACATTTCGAAATAGTCCATCGTTCCGCCGCGGCTGAGCACGGTGGCGCGATAATGGTCGCCATTCTTGCGGGTCAGGCCGCCATTCTCGAGGAACCACTGGCGCGAATCCTTGTCCAGCATTTCGGTCCATAAGTAACTGTAATAGCCAGCGGAATAGCCCGCCGGCGAGCTGAAGATGTGGTTGAAATAGGTGCTGCGATAGCGCGGCGGCACCAGATCGATCTCAAGGCCTAGCTCTTCCAGCGATTTACGCTCGAATGCGTCGACCTTCTCAGGCGTGTCGATCGCGGCGGCTTCCTCCGGCGAGAGAGCGTGCCACTTCATATCGAGCAGCGCCGCTTCGACGACTTCACCGAAATCATAACCCTGGTTGAACTTCGAAGCGGCCTGGATTTTCTCGACCAATTCCATCGGAATGGTCTCGCCCGTCTCATAGTGCTTGGCGTAGTTTTGCAGCACCTCTGGATAGGTCGCCCACATCTCGTGGACCTGGCTGGGGTACTCGACGAAGTCGCGCGCCGTCGCCGTGCCGGACAGGCTTTCATAACGCTGGTCGGCGAAGAAGCCGTGCAGCGCGTGGCCGAATTCGTGGAAGGTCGTCTCCACCCAGTCGAAGCTGACCAGTTGGACTTCGCCCTCCGCAGCCTTCGGAATGTTGAGCACGTTGTAGATCACTGGCTTGGTGCCCCACAGATCGCTCTGATCGACGAAGTTGCTCATCCATGCGCCGCCGCGCTTCGATGGGCGCTGGAACGGATCGAAGTAGAACAGGCCTAGCTCGCTGCCATCGGCATCGAACACGGTGTAGGTCCATACGTCCGGGTGATAGACTGGAATATCGGTGCGGCGCTCGAACGAGAGGCCATACAGCTTGTTGGCCATGTAGAACACGCCGTCTTCCAGCACCTTGTCGAGCTGGAAGTATGGCTTCACGGAGTCTTCGTCGAAGGCGTATTGCTCTGCCTTCACCTTATTGGCGAAGCGATACCAATCCCATGGCTGAACCTCGAAATTGAGGCCATCTGCGGCGATCCGCTCGTTGAGAAGAGCCGCTTCCCGGCGCTGCGTTGCGGCGAGGGCGGGGACCATCTGCTCCATGAAGTCGAGCGCGGTCTTGGGCTCTTTCGCCATACGGTCATACATGGTGTAGCTGGCCCAATCGGGCTTGCCGAACAGAGCGGCTTTCTCCGCGCGCAGGGTCGCAATCTTGGCGAGCAACATCCGCGTGTCGAATTCGCCGGGCTGATCGGAGCGGTAGGCGCTGGCCTTGAACAGGCGCTCACGCACTTCGCGGTTTTCAAGCGATGGCAAAGATGGCTGCTGCGTCGTGTTTTGCAGCGCGATGGCGAACTTGCCGTCTTGGCCCTTTTCCTTTGCAAGCGCCGCTGCGCCGTCAATCTCCGCGTCGGACAATCCCGCCAACTCTTCGCGCGTGTCGACGATAACCGCGCCGGCATTCGTCGCGTCGCGAACCTTCTGGCTAAAATCGGTGGTGAGCGTCGACAACTCTGAATTGATCGCCTTTACGCGCTCACGCTCTGCCTCGGTCAGCAGCGCGCCCGCTTGCACCATGCCCGAATAGGTCTCTTCGAGCAGCTTGGCATCTTCGCGCGTCATCGTCATCGCTGCGCGCATGTCGTAAACCGCCTTCACACGGGCGAACAACTCTGGATTGAGCGTGATTCCGTCAAAGTGAGCAGTCAGCTTGGGGCTGATTTCCTGATTGATCTCATCCAGCCGGTCGGTGGTGTTTTGTCCCGTGAGCGCGAAGAAGACGCGGCTGACGCGGCCAAGCATGCGGCCAGACTTTTCCAGCGCGACAATCGTGTTGCTGAAGCTGGGCGTTGCCGGGTTGTCGATGATCGCCTGGACTTCAGCTTGCTGGATTTCCATGCCTTGCTCGAAAGCGGGCAGGTAATCGTCTTCGCTGATCTGGGTGAAATCCGGCGCAAGGAAGGGCAGGGTGCTGTCGCTGGCGAAATAGCCGGTGCCAGTTGGGATTTCGGGGCTGTAGTCGGCCTCTGCTTGAGCTTCAGCGATCGGGTCCACGCCATCTCCTCCTTCGGCATAGGTTGCGCAGCCCGCGGTGAGGGAGGCGGCAAGGGCAAGCGCGGCGGCGCTGGTCTTAAGGGGCATTGGGGCCTTGAATTGGGCCTTCATAATATCTCCGATAATTTTGGTCGGTGCGACCGACTTGGGGGCAAGTCCGATGGTGTCAGCGCTGTGCAAACGAGCTTTTAACTATACGAGCCGAGTTGAACCGCAGATTGCCGCGAGATGCAAGAGCGTATCGCAACAAACAAAGCCCGACACGAAATTATCGTGCCGGGCTCGTCGTCTTTGAAAACCTGACCAACAAAACCCAAGGTGCGACCCGAAGGGCCCGCGGGAAGACTTGCAAAGAGGCCTATGAGGTTAGGCTTCTTTAGCCTCGGCGGAACTTCACTTTTCCTGTAGGTTTAGCCCGGGGAAGCGCAGAAATGCGTCATTCTTGCAAAATATTCATGGCTGCGAGCCTAAAGGAGTAGCGCCTTGTGCGCAGGCACGGAATTGCACGCACGAGCGGGTCTTGCGGACCAAGAACCCGCTAAGCCAAGCTCAGTTCTGGACTGTGGGTTGGCGTTTAAGTGCCGATCTTGCGAACGAACTCGCCAGCTTCTTCGACCAAGGTGGACAGCTGGCTGGCGGTGCCATTCGAAGCATCGGAAAGACGCTCTACCATCTGTGCGACCGTATCGGTGTCGCGGCTAACATTGGCAACCAGTTCGCCCATACTTGCGGCGCCTTTCGCCGTTTCGTCTACCGCATCGGTGATTTTGGAGAACCCGCCAAGCTGGTCATTCAAATTGGTCAACAAAGTGTCGCTGGTCGCATGAAGTCGCGAAACCGTCTCGACCATCTCGCCGCTCGATTGACGGCTCTTTTCCGATGATGCCTGGATTGCCGTGATACGTTCCGCCACAGTGTCGGTGGCCTTCGCCGTCTGCGTCGCGAGGTTCTTCACCTCTTGCGCAACCACGGCAAAGCCAGCGCCAGACGCACCCGCGCGGGCCGCCTCGATGCTGGCATTAAGTGCCAGGATATTGGTTTGCTCGGCGATTTGCGAGATCGTGCGCACAACCTCTTCGATTGCCGATACCTCGGACACCACTTGCGCGTTGTCATTGGCTGAGCGTTCAACCTGCTCGACCGATTTTGCCAGGATGTCTTTCCCATCGCGTAGACCGTCGGTCAGATTGTTAAGGGCCTGAAGAAGATCGCCCGCCGTCTGTGCGGCATCCTGCATCGCCTGTGCGGACTGTTCCGAGATAGCTGCTGCTTCGGTCGTATCTTTGCGCAGGCCGGATATTTTCGCGTTTGCCTGGTTCGCCGCTTCGTTGACCGATTCCGAAACCTTCAACGAATTGTCGATCTTGCCTGCAAGCGAAGTGACGAAGTCGTTGCCCTGGCGATTGATCTCGGCCGCAGCGTAGCGCACCTCCAACTCGCTTCTGAAGGCGGCTATGACTTCGAACTGAAGCAGGGTAATTCGATTGACGAAAAGGATATCGGCCATTGCTTGGTCGAGGTCTTCCGCCTCGTCCTTCAAGCGAACCATTATCCCATCGCTGTAATCTTGAAGGTTCCTGACCATTTGGCCTGGATTATCGACCAGCCAGGTTGCGATGCCCACATTCGCGAGGGACTTCATCCAGTCGGTTTCTTTGCTCACGGTAAAAATTGACATCATCAGCTGTGCGGTGATCTCGCCAACCTGCTCTCGTGTGACGGGTCGACCCATGGTTTCGGTCGCCGAGTCCGCATGACGCTGGGCAACGCGGGATACCCAATATTCCATGGCCCATCGGGTCACCAATTCTTGATTGCGAGCCCAGAAATCATCGATTTCAGCGCGCAGGCTGTTGCCCTCGAAGAATGCTTCGGCCTTATCCGCAAATTGTGCGGAGCGAATAGAAACCTGTTTTACGAATGCGGTTTTCTGGTCGCGCATGTCCATATGCCTTTTCCCGGATCCGGTGACGCAATACGTGATTGTGGTTAAGAAACCTTAACTGACGTAGGGGAACGCGCCGCGCATGGTGATGGCGTCCCAACAGCCGGAACATCCAATGCTGCGGATGGTTGATCATGCGCACTTGACGTCAGCATGAGAATGTTGGAACATTTGAAGAACAAAGTTGCGTGTTCCGCAGGTTTATCATCGCCTCTGGACTCGCGCCCCTGCAGACCCCAATTGGTGGCCCATGTCCCTCACAAAGATTTCAGTTCGCGGTGCCCGAGAGCACAATCTCAAAGGCGTGGATATCGATCTGCCGCGCGATGCGTTGATTGTCGTCACCGGCCTGTCTGGCTCGGGTAAGTCGAGCCTCGCATTCGATACGATCTATGCCGAAGGGCAGCGGCGCTATGTCGAGAGCCTCAGCGCCTATGCGCGCCAGTTCCTCGAAATGATGCAGAAGCCTGATGTCGAACATATCGATGGGCTCTCACCAGCAATCTCGATCGAGCAGAAGACGACCAGCCGCAATCCGCGCTCTACAGTCGCAACCGTCACAGAGATTTACGACTATATGCGCCTGCTGTGGGCGAGGGTGGGTGTGCCGTACTCACCTGCGACCGGAAAGCCGATCAGCGCACAAACGGTAAGCCAGATGGTCGACCGGGTGAAGGAATTGCCAGAAGGCACGCGCGCTTACCTGCTCGCGCCTGTGGTGCGCGGCCGCAAGGGGGAATACCGCAAGGAACTGGCCGAATGGCAGAAGGCGGGCTTTACCCGTGTGCGGATCGATGGCGAGATGTACGGGATCGAAGAGGCGCCCGCACTCGATAAGAAGTTCAAGCATGACATCGAGGTCGTGGTTGACCGGATCGCTGTGAAACCGGGGATCGAAACCCGGCTTGCGGATAGCTTCGAGACCGCGCTGAAGCTGGCTGAGGGGTTGGCTTACATCGATCTCGCTGATGGTGTTGTGCCAGGACGCGAAGACGAGGAGCAGGGCGGCGGAGCCATGAAGGGCGCGGGGCTTCCTGCAAACCGCATCGTGTTCTCTGAGAAATTCGCATGTCCGGTCAGCGGCTTTACCATTGAAGAGATCGAGCCGCGGCTGTTCTCTTTCAACGCGCCGCAGGGTGCCTGTGCGACCTGTGACGGGCTGGGCGAGAAGCAACTGTTCGACCCGCAACTGGTCGTGCCAAACGAGGCGCTTACTCTGAAGCAGGGCGCGGTTGCGCCGTGGGCGAAGAGCAATCCGCCGTCGCCATACTATCTGCAAGTGCTGGCGAGCCTCGCCAAGGCCTATGATTTCAATCTGACGACACCGTGGCGCGATCTGGAACCGGATCAGCAGCTTATCATCCTGCAGGGAACAGGCGGAATGCCGGTCGAGCTGACCTTTAAGGATGGGCGCAAGGAATACACCGTGCGCAAACCGTTCGAGGGCGTGATTGGCAATCTCAATCGCCGCCTGCTGCAAACCGACAGCGCGTGGATGCGCGAGGAGTTGTCCAAATTCCAGACTGCGCAGCCGTGCGAGACTTGCGGCGGCAAGCGCCTCAATGAAAAAGCGCTCGCGGTGAAGGTCGCGGGAACCGACATTGCTGAGCCGGTGAAGATGAGTGTGTCGGATGCGAAGGAGTGGTTCCTTGGCCTCGACGCGCAATTGACCGATCAGCAGTCCCAGATCGCCAAGGCGATCCTGAAAGAGATCAACGAGCGGCTGGGCTTCCTCGACAATGTCGGCTTGGATTATCTCAACCTCGATCGTACTTCAGGTACGCTTTCGGGTGGTGAGAGCCAGCGGATCCGGCTCGCCTCGCAAATCGGTAGCGGGCTTTCTGGCGTGCTTTACGTCCTCGATGAGCCGAGCATTGGCCTGCATCAGCGCGACAACGACCGGTTGCTGGAAACGCTCAAGCGGCTGCGCGATCTCGGCAACACGGTGATCGTGGTCGAGCATGATGAAGACGCGATCCGCCAGGCCGACCATATCGTCGACCTCGGCCCCGGCGCGGGCGTGCGCGGCGGCGAAGTGGTCGCGCAGGGCACGCTCAAGCAGATCATGAAGGCGAAGAAGTCGCTCACCGCCGACTACCTCACTGGACGGCGCGAGATTGCGGTTCCGCACACGCGCCGCAAGGGCAACGGGCACAAGCTCACCGTTCACGGCGCGCAGGCGAACAATCTCAAGAACGTGACCGCCAGCATCCCGCTCGGCACTTTCACCTGCATCACCGGCGTCTCCGGATCCGGCAAGTCGAGCTTCACCGTGGACACGCTCCACGCAGGCGCCGCCCGCGTCCTCAACGGTGCGCGCGTGATCGCGGGCAAGCACGACAAGATCACCGGCCTCGAATATTGCGACAAGGTGATCGAGATCGACCAGTCGCCCATCGGCCGCACCCCGCGCTCCAACCCCGCGACCTATACCGGCGCCTTCACCAATATCCGTGACTGGTTCGCGGGCCTGCCAGAGGCGCAGGCGCGCGGGTACAAGCCGGGCCGCTTCAGCTTCAACGTGAAGGGCGGGCGCTGCGAGCAATGCACCGGCGACGGCCTGATCAAGATCGAAATGCACTTCCTCCCCGATGTCTACGTCACGTGCGAGGAATGCGGCGGCAAGCGCTACAACCGTGAAACCCTGGAGGTGAAGTTCAAGGGGCTGTCGATCGCCGACGTGCTCGACATGACGATCGAGGATGCGGAGGGCTTCTTCAAGGCGGTCCCCCCGATCCGCGACAAGATGCGGATGCTGAACGAGGTCGGCCTAGGCTATGTCAAGGTTGGCCAGCAGGCGACCACGCTGTCGGGCGGCGAGGCGCAGCGGGTGAAGCTCGCGAAGGAGCTTAGCAAGCGCAGCACCGGGCAGACGCTCTATATCCTCGACGAACCGACCACGGGGCTTCACTTTGAGGATGTGCGCAAGCTGCTCGAAGTGCTGCACCGACTGGTCGAACAGGGCAATTCCGTGGTGGTGATCGAGCACAATCTCGACGTCATCAAGACCGCTGACTGGATCGTCGATCTGGGGCCAGAGGGCGGGGTGCGGGGCGGCGAAGTGGTCGCGGCGGGCACGCCCGAGGATGTCGCGCAGGAACCGCGCAGCTTCACCGGCGGCTATCTGCAAAACATGCTCGGCGACCGGAAGGAAGCGGCTGAGTAGTCCGGCGTAAAGCGACCACGCAATAACCGCGAATTAAGATCGGCATCTTATGCGCTCTCCGTCGCAAATGGAGAAGGGCGCACATGAAATTGCAAGTGATTGGCGGCGGGGCCATGGTTTTGGTTATCGGCATGGGAGCCTATCAGAGCGTGGGCGAGAGCAGCCCGGCATTCGCTGAATACGAGCAGATCTGCAAAAAGGGCCGCGCGGAAGGCTCCCTCTCCTTCGCCGACAAAAAGGCGTGCAATTGCGTCAAGAGGCGGCACGACCGGTTCGTGAAAAACAATCCCGGCGTCAGGATGCACCGCATTGCCTTTGAAGAGGCGTATTACAATTGCTTCGATCCGTCCCCCAGCGGCACCACCGCAAGAGGATCGAGCGCAGCGGAACTGGACGCGTGGAACTTGGGCAATGATGCATCAGGGTTCGGCGAGTCTGAGGGTTCCGATTGGGGCGCGAACTAGAACGCGCACGCCCGATCGCGTGCGGAACGAAAAACCCGCATTGATTTGCCCGCGCGCTTCTGTAGTCTGCGCCGCGCCTATTCCGGCAAATTTCTGAATTCTGAGGGGTTTTCTATGTCGTCCACCACTAAGGCACTCGCGCTACCTGCACTCATCACGGGCGGCCTGCTGCTGTCTGCCTGCGGCGGCATGGTCGATAACGAGCAGATGTATGAAGAGTTTGCGAAGACCTGCAAGACGTCATTCGTCGCCGAAGGCGGCCCTGCGGAAATGACCGAGCCGTTCTGCACCTGCTCGACCGACAAGGTGCGCGAACAGGAACTCGGCCCGACCGATATGTTCGACCAGGAAAAGATGACCGCGATTGGCGAAGACTGCATGAACGAAGTGCTTGCCGCGAGTGGCGTTGAGGTAGAGCCTGCTGCGGAGTAGGTTCGCGCGCGCAGTTTCCCGCTTTCCCGCTTGGGGCTGCGCTTTAGAGGTTTAGGATTTTGTGAAACGCGCTCTTCCTACGGGGAGGGCGCGTTTTTTGTCCTTGGGCCGCTAAAAATTTGAACTCGTCGAAGTAAAGTCGTGGCTATATCACTCGTGCGTGTTGACTTCTAACCGAATGAAATCCACGATCACCTTATGTTCTCATCAAAGTTAAGTCCGAGTGATGATCTAATTCGAGTGGCTGACGGCCGCCATTTTGGTACGATATTAGCCGATCCCCCTTGGCAATTCCAAAACCGGACAGGCAAAGTTGCTCCCGAGCACAAGCGCCTTTCTCGCTATCAGACAATGAAGCTCGAAGAGATATGCGAGCTTCCTGTCGGGGAAGTTTCTGCAGATCCCTCGCATCTATATCTCTGGGTACCTAATGCGCTTTTGCCTGACGGTTTGAAGGTCATGGAAGCATGGGGCTATCGCTACGTTTCGAATATCATTTGGCACAAAATTCGGAAAGACGGCGGTTCTGATGGACGAGGCGTTGGCTTTTACTTTCGGAATGTGACCGAGGTATTATTATTTGGTGTTCGCGGGAAGAATGCTCGGACACTGGCACCAGGTCGACGACAGGTAAACATGATCCAATCGCGTAAGCGCGAGCACAGCCGTAAGCCTGATGAGCAATACAAGCTTATTGAAGAATGTAGCTGGGGACCTCGACTTGAGCTTTTTAGCCGAGGAACGCGGAAAGGCTGGACCGTTTGGGGAAATCAGGCGGATGATGATTATGAGCCAACTTGGGATACTTACAGTTTCAACTCGATGGCTGTTGCTGCGGAATGAGCACTGACTTGGGCGGTGACGTTGGTGATGTCTCCAGCGGCAAGGCGGCGGATCACCATGCTCTGGTTGAGAGGGTTTTTGAGCCGGAATTGCTTGAAAAATTTGAGATTTTTAGCTATCGTAACGCGGCCACAATTCTGTCCGAAAGCTTTCCCGACCACTTTTCGAACTTGGTCCAGACTCTGAGGAATTTCGAAATCTCTGAGGAGATGATTCGAACTCCAGGAGGGAACAAAGGACCAATCGCTAAGTATGTTGATACGCTTTTTGACGAAGCAGATGGTTGGCAAGAGTCTCGGATTGCTGCTGACCTACACGTGCGACTCATGGACGCGAAGAAGAAAGATGCCGTCCTTGATGAATATGTCAGAGAGGGTTTTTTAGATGGTCACCGGATAGATTTCTTGAATGGGAGGGTTGCACTCGATCTTGAGTGGAATAGCAAAGATCAGACTTACGATAGAGATCTCTACGCTTTTTCAGCCTTTTATGAAGCGGGAGCGATTGACGTAGGGGTTCTGCTAACGAGAGGATCATCTCTCGATACTGACTTTTTTAGAAGCCTCGGAAAAGTTCTGAAGAAGGATGGATCAGAGGGAACTGAAGAGGTTTACAAGAAGTTTGGAGCATCGACGACTTGGATGGGAAAGCTGCTGTATCGTCTAGATGCTGGCCGGAATGGCGGATGCCCTGTGCTTGCTATTGGTATTACGCCAAACTGCGTTCTAGAGTAATTTTGGAACCCTAATTCCATTTTGAATTTACCTATAGTGCTTTTGACTTGAAGCCACAGACTCTCGTTTTCCTACACGTCATAATTTCTATAACTGGTCCGGTTCCCTGAGTTAAGTTTCGTAGGCGAACCATGTACGACCCCTCCCAAAAGCTCCCGCAAAGTCCCTATCCGCTGTGCCCGGTGATCCCGAGCCGCGCAATCACGCGCGCGACTGGCTGAGCCATGTCGAGGCTGGGCGCATCGGCAGCGGTCCCGCCTCAACCACCCGGCACTTGCGCCGCCATGTCCGCAATGAGCTGACGGTGTTGGGGAGGGTGGTTTGAGTTATTTTTTACGCCCTCAGGCGCCGGGCGTTTTGTTTGTTTAGCCTCAAGCGCCGGCGCTCACATCCGTTCGCTTGGCTATCCTCCGCGCAAAGCGCTCCGGGCGGCCGGTCGGCCTTGCGGCGCTGCGCGCCGTGCTCCGCCACCAAGCCAGAGACAGGGTGCCAAGGCTCTTGGCGCAACCTAGCTACCTCGCACCAAGAACCTTGGCGCAATCTCTCAATCTCGCTCCAAAACGCGAGCCGCATATGTTCTTTGCTCCGCAAGCGCATCCGCGCTCGCGATTTCCTCGCTCATGCGACCTGAAGGTCGCGTCGCTGCGGGCGGCCACTTGGCCTTGCGGTCGCTTCGCGACCGAAATCAGCTCTCACCCATCAACCTGGCACCAAGAGACTCTGCGCACTCCCTCGACCTCGCACAAAGACGCTTGGAGCAACCTCGCAACCGTGTCGCGGAGCACGGCCCGATAGGGCCGCAAGGGCGCACGCCCGCCCGCAGCGATGCGATCTTTGATCGCGTGAGCGAGGAAAGCCGAGGGGCCGGATGGCCCCGCTGGCGTTTGAAGCCTCAATAAGGAAAATAGATGTCCGAATTACTTCCCGTCCCTCTGAAATCCGCTCGTTCTTCCATCCTGACGCCGGACCGCAAGGCGGCTTTCCTCGAAAAGCTCGCGCTGTTCGGCAATGTCCGCCTGTCGTGCAAGGCGGCGTGCGTCTCTGCCCAGACCGCCTATCGCGCGCGGCGCCAGTCCCCCGCTTTTCAGCGCGCCTGGGATGCGGCTTTGCTCGCGGCGCGCACCCATGCCGAGCAGGAGCTGGCCGATCGCGCGATCAACGGCGTGGAGGAGGCGGTCTATTATCACGGAGAGGAGGTGGCGCGGCGACGGCGATACGACGCGCGGCTGTTGCTGGCGCATCTGGGGCGGCTCGACCGGTTGGCGGAGCGGGTGGATGTGGCCGCCACTCTGCCGCATCTCGACGAGCAGATCGATGCGCTGAAACGCGGTGAGGAATTGCCGGAGGATGCTGGCGATGGTTCTACACCGCGCGCCCTTCGACAGGCTCAGGATGAACGGTTTTCTTCGGAGGATGCGGTGGCGGTGCGCTCTGACGAGGGGGCGGAAAAAGATCCTCAGGACAGTGTTCCATGTGTTCCATCAAACGGGGCGGATGCGGATTGTGAAGAGGTGGATGAGCCGGAGGGGCTGGGGTCGGATGACCCCATGTGGCTGGGCAATCGACTCGAACGGATGGATGCGGCGCGACCGGCGGGGGCCTTGCAACCATACCAACTGGCGAATGCGCGGTTTGACGCGGGCGATGTGGAGGCGGCGCAGCTCTATGCCTTCGAAGCGGGCGAGGCGGAGTGGTGGCTGGCGATGCCGGATGAAGGGACGCGCTCAAGTAGCGTGAGCGGTAGCGCAGAATGGACGCGCTCAAGTAGCGTGAGCGGTAGCGCGGACAAACACGCGCTACTTGGCGACGAGCTCCATGTCGACGCGGGCGTGGCCGCGGCTGATCATGCCGATCTGCTGGGCGGCCGCGCGGCTGAGGTCGATCACGCGGCCCCGGATGAACGGACCGCGGTCGTTGATGCGGACGGTGACGGAGCGTCCGTTGCGCGGGTTGGTCACCTTCACGAGGCTGCCGAACGGTAGCGTCTTGTGAGCGGCCGTCATGGCGCGCATGTTGAAGCGCTCTCCATTCGCGGTGCGGCGGCCATGGAAGCGGCGGCCGTAATAGGAGGCGATGCCGCTGCCGAGGTTGCGGATACTGCGCGGCTCTGGCTCTGCGGGGGCTTCGAAGGTGGAGAGGTCGACCGCGCCGGGTGGGACCTCGATCGGAGTCGGCGGCACCTTGAAGGGGGCGAACTGCGCGGCGAAGGTGTTGGTCTCTGCGGGAGGCTGGGTTTCGGCGTCCTCAGGCTGCGCGGATGTGCTGACAGGTATGACGGCGAGCGCGACCAGCGCCAAGCCGGTGCGCAGCGTGCGAAGTCGCTTTCCTACCCCTCCCATAACGGGCGATATGTACTCTTTGAGGGTCGGTGCGCACAATCGGCCCAACCTCTGGTGAACCGTTTTGACACTCGTTTGAGCGTATCCTGCGCCCGATCCTGGCTCTTTGACATCGCTGGAAGTTGTCGCGGAAAGGGTAGCGCCCAAAGCAAACGAAGCGCCCAAAGCAAATGGGGCCGGCATTACTGCCGACCCCACTCTTACCGTCGCGTGGGCGTCTTGATTGGCGAACCTCACAAGACACACTTGGCGTCCGATGTCTCACCTCTGCACCGAAGTGCAGTGGATTTTGTCACCAGCGCTCGCGCCGGCATCCAGCATCCACTTGCGAGCAGCCTCGACTTTCTTGGACCGAAGTCCCTGTCCGTCTCCTCTGCTCCTTGGGCGGAGCTGAGACCATCAATCTGTTATGCCTTCGTTCTCAAACGGCTGATCCGGGCAAGCCCTTCTCATCCTCGATCAAAGACCAAATTGTTGGCCATCCGATGGATCTGCTTCGCGATCTCTTCAAACGATCCAGCGCACCTCCAGCCGAAGCCTTCACCTTGCTGTCTCTCAAAGTTCGCGTGGACAATCACCATCGCGTCGATTGTTTGGTAAAGTTCTTAAAAACAGTGCCTTGCGGCTCTCTTCTCAATCTCTTTTCCGCCCTTTCGATGATTAGAGAATGCGTCGTCAGACCGAGTCGCGCAAGGCTGGCAACCCCGACTTATCCACTTTTCCTCAGATCACTTGTGGAGGGGAGTGGAAAAGTCATCCGTTCGTCGCAAACGTCATCGGGCCTTCACAAAGTGAGCCGCGACATCGCGATTATTGGCCGCGTTTGCGGCTTCGCTGGGCAAGCAGTTTGAGTCGCAGAGCGTTCAATTTGATGAAGCCCTCGGCGTCTTTCTGATCGTAAGCGCCGGCATCGTCTTCGAACGTAACCACATCCTCACTGTAGAGATTGTAGCTGACATCGGCGCGCCGCCCGACGACTTGGGCATTACCCTTGTAGAGCTTCAGACGCACATCGCCGGTCACGCCCATCTGACTGTGATCGACCGCCGCCTGCAGCATCTCGCGCTCGGGCGCGAACCAGAAGCCGTTATAGATCAGTTCGGCATAGCGCGGCATCAGTTCGTCTTTGAGATGAGCGGCGCCGCGATCCAGCGTCAGCTGCTCGATCCCGCGATGCGCGCGAGCGTAGATTTCACCGCCCGGTGTCTCGTACATGCCGCGCGATTTCATTCCGACAAAACGGTTCTCGACCAGATCGAGACGCCCAATGCCGTGCTTGCGGCCAAGGTTGTTGAGCTTGGTCAGCAGAGTGGCGGGGGTCATCGCTTCGCCATTGAGAGCGACACCGTCGCCGCGCTCAAAAGCGATTGTGATGTATTCCGGCGTGTCGGGTGCGTCCTCGGGATTGACCGTGCGCGAATAGACGTAGTCCGGAGTCTCCTCCCACGGATCCTCCAGAACCTTGCCCTCAGACGAGGTGTGCAGGAGGTTCGCGTCGGTGGAGAAGGGGCTTTCGCCGCGTTTGTCCTTGGGCACGTCGATTTGATGGGCCTCCGCCCAGGCGATCAGGGCAGTGCGGCTCGTCAAATCCCATTCGCGCCATGGCGCGATCACCTGAATATCGGGATTGAGCGCATAGGCGGAGAGTTCGAAGCGGACCTGGTCATTGCCTTTGCCAGTCGCGCCATGCGCAATCGCATCCGCGCCGGTCTCGGCGGCGATCTCTACCAGACGCTTGGAGATCAATGGGCGAGCGATTGAAGTGCCGAGCAGATAGTCGCCCTCGTAGCGGGCATTGGCGCGCATCATCGGGAAGATGAAGTCGCGAGTGAATTCCTCGCGCAGGTCCTCGATAAAGATGTGCTTGTCCGGAATGCCCATTGCGCGGGCCTTCTCACGAGCGGGCTCTATCTCTTCACCCTGACCAAGATCGGCGGTGAAAGTCACGACTTCGAGACCGCGCTCCACCTCCAGCCATTTGGCGATGACAGAGGTGTCGAGACCGCCAGAATAGGCGAGGACAACGCGTTTCATATCGGACATGCGCAAAAGCTCCTTTGAGACGCCGCGCGGCTAGCAGCGACGAGGGCGAGGGGCAATGGCTGAAAGTCGCTTGGGTGCGCTCAAGCTTGCGGAATAAGGGTTTGCTCACGATATGCCGTCAGACAAGGGGTCGGAGGGATACGAATTCATGGACGCTGAAGCGCCGCAAAAGGCCAAGAAGAGCATGTGGGGGCAGGCGCGCGAATTGGCGCAGATGGCCCCGCCGGAGCGCAATCGTTGGGTCGATTTCCTACGCGCAATGTCGATCATGGCCGTCGTGATCGGCCATTGGCTGGTCGCAGCGCCCTACATCGACGGATCAGGAGAGGTGCAAGGCGGACATCTGCTCGGCATCTTGCCTTGGTCGCAGTGGCTCACTTGGGGCTTCCAGGTTATGCCGATCTTCTTCCTGGTCGGAGGTTATTCCAACGGCGTCAGCTGGGCCGCGCAAATACGCAAGGCAGAGGAAAGCGCGACCGGCGTCTATCGCGATTGGTTCGCCTCGCGCGTGCAGAGGCTCATTACGCCGGTGTTCCCGGTACTGCTGCTATGGGCGGTGATTGCGGTCGGCATGACGCAAGCCGGGATGGACCGCGATCAGGTGAAAATGGCGACGCAACTGGCGCTCGTGCCGGTGTGGTTCCTCGCGGTTTATCTGCTGGTCACCGCACTAACGCCGCTCTCGTTCAAGGCGTGGAAGCGTTTCGGCTTTGGCAGCTTTGCGGCGCTGGCGGTGGCTGCGATTGTGATCGATTGGCTGACGCTGTCGCGAGGCGTATCGTACATCAATTTCATCAACTTCCTGTTCGTCTGGGTTGGTATCCACCAGCTTGGCTACGCTTGGAAGGACGGTGCCCTTGGTAAGCCAGCGGTCGCGGTCGCCGTATTCCTTATCGGGCTCGCTGTGCTGTTCGGCCTGACCGTCTATGGGCCATACCCCGTCGCGATGATCGGAGTGCCAGGCGCGGAGATCACCAACTCCATGCCGCCCACCATTGCGCTGTTTGCGCTGGGCGTGATGCAGACCGGACTTGTGCTCGCATTGGAGCCCAGTGGGCGGCGGATGCTGGAGAACCTCTCGGTCTGGACCGCGACGGTGCTGATGAACGGCATGATTATGACGGTCTATTTGTGGCATCTGACGGCATTCGTGCTGGTGATGGTGGGCGCTTGGCTGCTCGGCGGGATCGGGCTGGAGGTGTTCCCCGGCACCGCCGGATGGTGGTTGGCGCGTCCCATCTGGTTCGCGCTCTACATTCTCGCATTACTTCCCATGATTGCCATCTTCGCGCGGCATGAGCGCAGCTTTGGCCCGATCCGAGGAGGGCGCACGGTGCCGAAGGTCCGGGTCGTGCTGGGTGTGCTGATGATCTGCGTCGGCCTGGCCATGACCGCAGCGATAAGCATCGCCAGCCCAGAGGGCATCACCGGCGTGCGGTTGTGGGTGGTCGCGCTGCCATTCCTCGGCGCTGCACTAGTTGGCTTTGGCCCCGCCTATTTTTCAAACAAGCGAAGCGTCACCTAGCGTGTCATCAATCTAGATGCCTCGCCAGATTAACGTCTGGTTCAAGGGAAGAGGAGCAACCCGCCGTACAAGGTCGCAGACTCGGGCGGCGAATTGGCCACAAGGATCCAATTCCTGCTACCATGATGAAACCTGGCCCGCTCGTTTGATGGTGGCCGCGGTTCCGATGGGGGAAGTGCTATGCGGCCTTGGATCCTGTGCCTTGCGATGATGGCGGTGCCCTTGGCAGTTGCCACGGAAACGACGCCTGCAGCGGCGCAATCGCTTCGTTACAAGGAAAAGCTTCACTATGTCGGAATGTCCTGCGCTCGCATAAAGAAAGACACTATCGCCTATCCTGCCAGCGAGGTGTTTCTGCATGTGACCTTGGTTTCGGGCACGACGGGGCAGGCGATTGGCATTCCGCTACCGTCCAAAAACCGGCCCTACACTCGTGTAACATCCGGCTTCAAAACCACTGCGGGTGGACGTCCCCTGTGGCAGGGCAAGCCACAGGATGTGATGATGCAGGTGGTCATGTTTGAACATGACGATGGCGCACCCACGGCGGAACTCGCTTCTGACATTCTCCTGAACCTGGCGATGGCTGTTTACGGGCCGAATGCTCCCAGCGATGGTGAGGTCACCAAGGTCCGCGACGTTGAGCATGGCGGCCGGTTCCTACGTGGTCTCAATCGGGCTCTCGGCACGGACAACGATCCCATGGGCACTGTTCGGGTAAACCTGCGGGCAAGCGAATGGAGCAGGGCACCGCTCAAGGAAAGCAATGGCTTTCGCTATCATTTCGCAACACGGCACCGAAAGAACGAAGCTGATTGCCGGGCCTATTTCCGCTTCACCCAAGGTGACACGTACCGTGTGGCGCGTCAGGAGAGGCCGACAAATCCGGCCCCCACAAGGCGCGATTATACGCAGACCGACGAAGGTTATCCGCCGCAGGACTTGCCGCCCGAAGAAGATCCATATCTTGAAGGGCGTTTGCCTGAACCGGCTCCACCACCACCATCAATCGAGCCGCCCAGATATAATTACGGATATCGGGTCGGCATCAAGAACCTATGCCGCGAACCGATTTCGGTGGCCTATGCCTATCTTGATGAAAACAATGTCTGGACCAAACGCGGTTGGCGGAACATCGGGCCTCGCAAGACCGAAATGCTCGATCACTATGTCGGTGCGAACGAGCTAGCCGTTCATTCAACCGTTGGTGCCTTGCGCGGGCAGGACTGGTCTGGGCGCCGCACCAATATCAGTGTCGACAATACAGCATTCAAAGCACCTATGGATACAGGTCTTTCCGGCGATGGCCTACGAGAGGTTCCCTTCCAAATCGCAGAATGGCGGGCAAACGACCTGAAACCGGTCGTGCGGATCGACTATTGTGGCAGCGTTCGCTGGGGTAAATGGACCAAACCCGCTCAGGAGCGAAAACCCGATCCCGTGCCGCAGCCTGTTGTGCTGCAAGTCAATCCGCGACCTGAGCCGGAACAACCCAAAGTCATTGCTGTTGAGCCTCCACCTCAGTCGAACGAGCCGCGTCAACCGGCAGAGTGCACCGATACATCTCAGTTGCCTGAAAGAGAACTTGAACGCCTTCAGCAGATGGAAGCGCGTGGCGCCGTAAAACTCTGTCCCCGAAAATAGCGCCGCCTAACTGCGCTATTGCGGAGTGGCAGCGAGCAGTCGTTTTTCTTCATCGGCGATATAATTGCGGGTGAAGGGCAGGGCGTAGCGATTGCGCGCGTACTGGATCTGGTAATTGCACATGCTGCCGCTTTCGAACACGGTCGCCGCGCCAGAGAGATAGAAGGTCCACATGCGGAAAAAGCGCTCGTCGTACATCGCGATCATCTCTTCGCGATTTTCCATGCAGCGCGCATACCATTGCCGCAAAGTCTTGGCGTAGTGGACGCGCAAGGTCTCGACATCGGTTGCGATTAGGCGAAATTTCTCGCTCGCCTCGATGGTCTCTGAGAGGGCAGGGATGTAGCCGCCCGGGAAGATGTATTTGCGGGTGAAAGCGTCGGTCGATCCGGGCCCACCCATGCGCCCGATTGTATGCAGCAGCATCACACCGTCATCCGTGAGCAGTTTGCCGCAAGCCTCGAAGAAGGTCTCGAATTGCGGCTGCCCGACATGCTCGAACATGCCGACGGAGACGATGCGATCAAATTTCCGACCCGCCGCGGCAAAGTCACGATAGTCGACCAGCTCGATACTCACGCGGTCGGCGACCCCTGCATCCGCGACCCGCTGTTTAGCGAGTGCGATCTGCTCTTCGGAGAGCGTTATGCCGACCACTTCGACATCGTAGTTCTGCGCGAGGAAGATCGCCATACCGCCCCAACCGCAACCGATATCGAGAATCTTTTGTCCCGGTTTGATGGCGAGCTTCGCCGCGATATGCGCGAGCTTTGCGGTTTGCGCTTCGCCAAGAGTAATGTCGTCCGACGGCCAGTACGCGCAGCTATATTGCCAGTGCTCTTCATCAAGCATCAGGCGGTAGAAATCATTGCCGATATCGTAATGGTGAGCGACGTTACTTTTTGAACTGATGCGGTTGTTGACCTTCTCGGCCGCGAAACTTGCACGGTTAAACATGCGGCGCAGCAAGCTGGGCGGACCGATATCGCCGCCCTTGTCCCAAGGGTTGTTGACGCGCAGCAGCGTCACCAGCCCCATGATATCGCCCTCTTCGACGATCAGGCGCCCATCCATGAACGCCTCGGCTGCTCCAAGACGCGGGTCCATGATGATGTCGCGTGGCACCTTCGAATCCGTGAAACGCAGCACGATTTCGGGAAAGCCTTCTTCGGGCTCACCATAGGTTTTGGCCGAACCATCCGCGAATACGACGCCCAGACGGCCCCGTTTCACACCTTTGGTCAGGAAGCGGTCAAATAGTGTCTTGCTCATATATTCCCTTTTCGCGGCAAGGCCTTGGTTGGTTACGAGAGCGCACCCTTTTCCCGCTGTCAACGATACGGTAGGATTCATTCCATGGCAGAGGCAAAAACACAGATCACCGAGGTTAGTCCGGCGGATTTTATCGCTGCGGTTGAACCTGAGAAGAAACGCGAAGAAGCCAAGGTGCTAGACGCGCTTTTTCGCAAGGTAACGGGTGAAACGCCCCAGATGTGGGGCCCATCGATAATCGGATACGGCCAGTATCGTACGACCTACGCGAGCGGGCGCGATGTGCATTGGATGCGGGCGGGTTTTTCACCGCGCAAGGCTAAGCACTCGCTCTACCTCATGGGCGGCTATTGCGACGATATAGCCGCGAGCCGTCGCGATGAACTGCTCGCCAAGCTGGGCAAGTACAAGACGGGGAAGAGTTGCCTCTACATCAACAAATTGGCCGACGTGGATTTGGATGTGTTGGAGAAGATGATCGCCGCCGATTGGGAGGCGATGGGGCGGATATATCCGGATGATTGAACCGCGCCTTACGTGTGTTCAGATCCCCGCATACCATTGATAGCCGGCTGGGTTGTCTTCCCAAAAGCCGCCCATCCCTTCGCCGATATGTTCGAAACTCGTCACCGCTTCTATCGCCGTCAGGAACTTCGGGTGCTTATAGCCGAGTTGACGCTCCACCCGCATGCGCAAGGGCGCGCCATTCTTCTCAGGTAACGGCTCTCCGTTTAGCTCATGCGCGACGATCGTCTGCGGGTGATAGGCGTCGACCATGTCCACGCTCTCGTAATAGTCCGCGCCATACAGATTGTCCGCGCAGTAGAAGACAATGAAGTTCGCCTCCTCCTTCACCTTCGCGGCGTCGAGCAGATGCGAGAGTTGCGGGCCGGTCCACTCGCCGATGGCGCTCCAGCCTTCGACGCAGTCGTGCCGGGTGATTTGCGTGCGTTGAGGCAGAGCGCGAATATCATCGATGCTGAGGGACAGCGGAGTTTCGACCAGTCCGCGCACCTGCAAGCGCCAATTGGCAAAGCCATTTGCTGCATCTGCGCGATATTCGTCTGTGTCGACCGTCAGCGAACCATTGCCGCGAAAGGTGGGGGAGCGATCTTCAGGCGCGTATTCCGGAGCCAGGGCCTGACGGTTGGCGAGTGCGCGATGAGCCGCGCGGTGCCAGTCCTCTGCGGCATCGAACACAGATCGCGCGGTGTCGGTATCCGCAACCTTGGCACAGGCTCCTGCGCCTAGTGCCGCTGCGCCTGTCAGGAGAGTTCTACGCTTCATCTTGGCTCTCCCGTTTGCCGCCAGCGATCATGCCCCAGGTTTGCTTCACCGATCCCGATAGCAGCACCATGATGATGTGCACGAACACGAAGCCGAAGGTCGCAAAGGCAAAGATGAAATGGAGGCTGCGCGCGCTTTGCCTGCCGCCAAGCAGGTCGACCAACCACGGCGCCGCGGGCTCGAAACCGGGGCTGATCGCGAGGCCGGTGAACACCATCATCGGCAAGAAGACGCCATAAACGAGGCCATAGGCTAGCTTCTGCAGGAAGTTGTATTTGGCCGCACTTTCTGCTTCGCCGCGAGAAAACAGAAGCCGCATATGCGCTCGAAAATCGGCTGCGATAGAGCTAGGCTTCCATTCGCGGCTGCTGGTCTTGATATCGCGCCAAAAATGCCGGTTCAACAGCATCGCGATCCAGATGAAAAGCAGCGCAAGCGCGAAGGGCCAAGCCATAAGAATATGCCAGTCGCGCGATTCGGCGAGATTGTAGTGGCTCGGGATGGTCGTCCAGCTCGGGAAGCGCATCACGGCCAACCAGGCATCTGCTGGATCGAACCCATAGTCACCCCAATAGAGATATCGGTGTGCGTTCGAAATACCCAAACCGGACATGAACAGGACAATCAGGCTTACCGCATTCACCCAGTGCCAAATCCTGGTCGACAGCAGATGCCGCTTGGTCGGCTTATCCGCCATCAGTCCACGCCTTCGCGCGCGAGATAGATGACGTCGCGATCCTGATCGAGCAGGTGCTGCCCACTATCGATGTAGAGCGTCGATCCGCTGCGCAAATGCCCCTGCGCAAGGAACAAAGCGGCCTCGGCGATCTCGTCCGCGCCGGTTTTTCGCTTGAGCAGATTAAGCCTGTGCGAAACATCGAGCTCTTCTTCTTGCTGGTCGAAGCTGGCCAGGATCGCGCCAGGAGCCAGGCCGTAAACTCGATCGCGCTCATTCCTGGCGCCCTTTGCCAGCATCGCTATGGTCGAATGCAGCGCATGTTTGCTCATCGTGTAACTGAAGAAATCGGGATTGGAATTTTCAATCTTCATGTCTGTGACGTTGATCACGCAAGCACCCTTGGCAGCCATTGCCGAGCCCAAATAGGCCTGCGCCATGCGCGCGGGTGTGACGGCATTGACCTGCATCGCTTGCTGGTTCGTCGCGGGGTCTAATCGCGTTACATCGTCATACTCAAAAACCGATGCCGAATTGATCAGGCAGCTCCAGTTCTCGGTGCGTGACGCCAGTTCGGAGATCATCTTCACCGCTGCATTGCCGTCGTTCAGATCGCACTGCACGATTTCTGCCGACGTTAGCGTATCGGCGAGTCCCTGAGCATCGTCGCTGGACGATTTGTAGTGGATGATCGTGTGCCAACCCTCGGCTGCAAAGTGGCGTACGATCTCGGCGCCAATGCGGGTGGCACCTCCGGTTACGAGGACTGCGGGTCGGCTCATCACCTAGTGCCCTACCAGCGCGCCCCGAGCGCATCAATCGTCACAAACGCTTGACCCCAAAAGCAAAGGCGCCACCAAGCACGAAGCCTGGCAGCGCCTGAGGCGGAGTGGAGCGCCTCTTAACTTAGCGACATTTCACATCGCCGCGGTCGATCTCCCGGCCGAGCAGGCCACCGGCGACAGCACCAAGCACAGTACCGAGCGTACGGTCACCGCGACGGTCGACTTCGCGACCCAGTAGCGCGCCTACGCCTGCACCGATGATAAGGCCGGTCGTACCGTTATCGCGCTTACAATAGTAGCGTCCGTCACGGCCGCGCCATACGCGGTCACCACGGCGAATCTTGCGCGGCTCACGATAGCGGCCATAGCGATCGTAGCGACCATGGCCGCGACCACGGTGGTAGCGATCGTCGTCGTCCCAATCGTCATCATAGTGATGTTGCGCGACAGGGGCGAAATCAGTCAGTGGCAGCACCATAAGAGACGATGCTGTCAGGTCAGGCGTGATAGTCGGGGCGACATCAGCGGCCTGGGCGGGGGCGGCAACCAAGGCCAGCGAGCCGGCGGCTGCAAGAGTAGCGAGTTGTTTCATGGCGAGTCCCTCTTTCTTCGAGTTCCCTGGGTGGGTGAGAGGGTTTTCGTTCAGAAATGGAGAACCGCAGATGAACAACTTGTTCGGAAAGTCGTTCAGGAGACAGGCCGATTAGATTAAGCGATGAGTTGAGCGATCAGCGCAATTTTGTAAGCGTTTTGTCTCTCAGTTTGGGCGCAAGCGACTCAAGTTCGGACAATTGGAGCAATTCTTCATTGCTCCCTTTACCGGAGAAGATGGTAGTGAAAGTTCGTCGGACACTCCACTCGGTCGCGCCCGTCGCGACCCGTTCCAGCATATCACCAGCCCGCGTTTCGCCTTCTTCCAACACGCGGAAATACCAGCCGGAGCGCGCCGTGGCGATGATCCGCGCGACCATCCTCTTTTCTCCAAAGCGATGCTCGATCTTCCAGCAAGGCTGGCGAGGTTGGCTGATTTCCAGCAGCGCACTACCCAGGCGGAAGCGATCGCCAATATGAACGTCGCTTTCCGTGAGTTCGCTGACGGCAAGGTTGGACCCGAATGCGCCGGGCTCTCGTAGCAGGCGATGTTCGTCTAGTTCGCTGCGCCAGTAGACATGGTGATCCAGCGGATAGAGATGCACTGCCATTTCGGGCCCGCCATGGACTGTGCGGTCGGCCTGTTCATCGGGCTCGAAACCGTCTGTGAGGATGCGTACGGGGCCGGCGACTGGCTGTTTGGCAATCGCGCTCTTCTTTCCGTCGCGAAATGCGCGCGCCGATCCGACGCAGATCGCGGTCACTTCTCGTTTCATGAGCGCTTCACGCTTTCCTCACCGTCAGGGCCAGCCAGTCGCGCTGGGTGCCGTCCGTACCTTTGCCTGCATAAATCATCGTGTCGACCAGTTCGAAACCGGCTTTGCGGTACAGCTCCTCAAGCCAATTCGCCTCTGGGAAATTGTGCAAGCGTCCAAGCAAGTCACGACCTTCACCATCGCCCAGCTTGTAGCTTGCAAAGTGTAATCCATTGGGCCGCAACGCGCGGTGAATCGCGGTGAGCACTTGAGGGAGGTCTGCGCGAGGGCAGTGTAGCAGACAGGCATGTGCCCAAACCGCATCATAGGTTTGCTCGGCATCAAGCTCATCAAACCGCATGAGGCGCGCGCCAATATCGTGACGCTCGTTGGCCTTCTTCACCATTGCCGGAATGCCGTCAGTCGGATCGACGTTGAAGCCGCGCTTGGCCATGTAAGCGGCATCGAGGCCGCCACCGCAGCCCAGCTCCAAGATTCGCGCTTCTGGCGATAGTCTCTCGAGAAATCCGCCGAGATGGCGGCTTTGGCCCTGCGCGCCGCTGGCCCGGTAATAGGGCGCTCGTGCCTGGTAGAATTCGTATGTCGCGGGGTCGATGCTCACTCGCCCACTTCGGATGCGGCGGCCTCGGCAGCTTCGCGGTCGCGCTGCGCACGGCTCTTCTTCTCAGCGGCTGTCTTCAGCTGGCCGCAGGCCGCATCAATGTCGCGCCCGCGTGGTGTACGGACCGGCGCACTGATACCGCCTTCAAACACGATGTTGGAGAAGCTGCGGATGCGGTCTGGATCGGAGCATTCGAAGTTCGCTCCGGGCCAGGGGTTGAATGGGATCAAATTGACCTTGGCAGGCAGATCGAACTTCTTGAGCAAGCGGACGAGCTCGCGCGCATCCTCATCGCTGTCGTTCTTATCTTTCAGCATCACATATTCGAACGTGATGCGCCGCGCATTAGTGGCGCCGGGATAGTTGGCGCAGGCCTGCAGCAATTCCTCGAGGCCATATTTGCGGTTGAGCGGCACGATCTCGTCGCGCACGTCCTTGTTCACCGCATGCAAGGAGACTGCAAGATTGACGCCGATTTCCTCGCCGCAACGCTCCATCATCGGGATTACACCGCTGGTCGACAGGGTGATGCGCCGCTTCGATAGGGCCAGCCCGTCGCCGTCCATCACGAGGTTCATCGCATCGCGGACGTTATCGAAATTATATAGCGGCTCGCCCATACCCATCAGCACGATATTGGTCAGCAGGCGGCCATCAGCGGTATAGTGACCGGTGTCTTCTGCGTCTTCGAGTCCGTCCATCCGGCCTTTCGGCCACTCGCCCAAGGCATCGCGCGCGAGCATGACCTGTCCGACGATTTCGCCCGGCGTCAGATTGCGCACGAGGCGCATCGTGCCTGTATGGCAGAAGGTGCAATTGAGTGTGCAACCCACTTGGCTCGAGACACACAGGGTCCCACGATCGGCATCTGGAATGAAGACCATCTCGAAATCGTGGCCATCATCGGTTTGAAGCAGCCACTTGCGCGTGCCGTCGGTCGAATGCTGAGCCTCGACGATGTTGGGCCGTCCGATAACAAAGCGTTCGGTCAGCCACGGGCGCATCGTCTTTGAGATGTCTGTCATCTCAGCAAAGTCGGTGACGCCGCGATGATAGAGCCAGTGAAACACCTGCTTTGAGCGCAGTTTGGCCTGCTTTGCATCCAGACCAGCCCGCTCGAAAAGCTCGCGAATGCGCGGGCGGGGCAGACCGATCAGGTCCACGCGCCCATCCTCACGCGGCGTTATGTCGCGCGCGGTGGGAACCGGATCGATCTGTCCGGCGATAGGCATGAGGTTCGTATCGGCCATGGGAGCTGCGCATATAGTCGCGCAAATCGCGCTTTGCCAGCCTATGTGTGCGCTTGTTTAGCTCAGCTCGGCGCAGCCCAGCAGAGCGGCGTCGATTGCTGTCGCTGCACCGGCTAACTCGTAGCGATCTGTAAAGGCACGGCCCGATTTGTCACGAGCGCGAACGCTCATTCGTGTGGCCGAACGCATTGCTGCGATAATCGCTGCGTCCATTGCCGCGTTCTGCGCCCAGGCATCGCCGCCGCCGGCAGTAAGGGTGAAGCTTCGTCCACCAATGTTGAGGCGCACGCGCGAGTTCCGACCGATCTCACGCGACAGGCGGACGTGTAATTGGTTGCGAATGCTGCGTGCGGGCCAAGTGGCTATCGTCGCATAGGGAGCATAGTCCCGCCTCGTCGTCGCGCTCGATGGCTTGGCGATTGCATAGCAGCGCGGCGTACCGGGATCGCGAAACGCCGCCCAACTGGAATAAACGCCGAGACTGTCCTTTGCCGACGCCGCGAAGGGAAGGGCAAGGCATGCGGCGAGAGCGCATCCGATCAGGCGAAAGACGAAGGGCTTAGGCATACTCAATCGCCATAACTTCCCACTCCTTGAGCCCGCTGGGAAGTCGCACGATCCGCAAATCCCCGACAGATGCACCGCGCAAGGCTTTTGCCATTGGCGAGTTCCAGCCAATCCGACCTTCGCTCGCATCTTGCTCGTCATCGCCAACGAGCGTGACTGTCTTGCGTGCATCGTCTTCGTCAGCAAGCTCCACTGTCGCGCCGAAGAATACGCGCGCCTTGTCGGGTTGCTCGGCAGGATTGACCACGCGCAGTTTCTTCATGCGGCGGGCGAGATGCGACAGTTCGCGGTCGATCTCGCGCATCCGCTTGCGACCATAGAGGTAGTCGCCGTTTTCGCTCCGGTCGCCATTTCCAGCAGCCCAGCTGACGATCTCAACGATCTCGGGCCGCTCCTTGCTAAGCAAATGGTGATAGCGCGCCTGCAGGGCTGCCATCCCGGCGGGCGTGATCGGTGGCCCAGAAGCGTTCGCCGTCACTGCATTGCCCCCGCGTGCCAGTTTTAGCGTAAATAGTAGTTGATCGGCTGCGGCGTTCCGGCTTGCTGCGGATACATATGACCATAGGATACCGCGTTTCCGAGCACACGCATGATGTAATAGCGGGTCTCGAAATTGGCGGGAATCCGCTCGACCCAGGTAACCCAGTCGATGTCACCGCGGCGTGGATCACCATTCAGGCGCAGCCACTGGTTCACACGGCCCGGCCCGGCATTATAGGCCCCGATGGCAAGCGGATAAGCGCCGCCATAATAATCCATCATCCGCGCGAAATAGGCATCGCCCAAACGAATGTTGTAGCTCGGCGAGCCGATGAGATTGGCGGACATATAGCTGATCCCCAGCTTGCCAGCCTGCTCACGAGCGGTGCCCGGCATCAACTGCATCACACCGCGCGCACCGGCATGGCTGACGCGGAAACGATCAAACTCGCTTTCCTGGCGGGATATCGCGTGGACCATCGTCCAGTTGCTGCCCGAGGGTGGATTGATGGTCGGGAAGCCAAGACGCTCGAAGCCTTTCAGCCCGTGCTCGCCCGCTGTCATCCCGGCGACCACGGCCATCTCGTCGAGCCCCGTCTCGGCGGCGAGATCGGCAACCATGCTCATTTCTTCAGGCGTGTCGGCGCTATCCGCAAGGGCTTCAAAGAACCGTCTTTCGGTTTGCCATGCAACGCGGTTGCCAGCGATGGACCGGATCGCCCGCACTATCGGACGGCTGTTGAACGCCGTCCGCTGAGCTTGCGACACTTCGACCTGAGGGAGCGGTGTGAATTGCGGCATCGGACGGCCCATCGCCTGTAGGGCGAGTTGGCCGTAGTAATACTCGGGGAACTCGGCTGCCATTTCGAAATAGCGCGAAGCATCGTCAGAAAGCCCAGCTTGCCGCGCTGCGCGTCCGGCCCAGTAAAAGCCCTTTGCCCGGATCAGGGGTGTGCCCGCTCCGGTGCCATACCGGTAAAAGAGTGGGGCGGCGGTGGCGCCATCGCCCAGACTCCAAAGTGCCTTCGTCCCGCCTAGCCACATCAAATCGGTGTAGCGATCGCGCAGAGCAAAGGAGCCTTCCGAGACGTCGAACCCCGGCTCGAACAGATCGTCAGCCGAGGCAGCGATCTGCGCAGCTTGCCGCGCGCCGACTGCCTTCGCCACCGCTAGCATCTGGAACACCATGTCTTCCGGCTTTTGCGCAAGGCGCGAGAACCTGGGGCGCGACGTCAGCACATTCGCCGCGAGGGCGTTCTGTCGCTCACTGCGTAAATGCTTTACGTAATTGTAGACGTAGCCTGGGTCGCCAAGCGCGCCGGATGGGGTGTTTTCGACCTGCCCGCGCAGCAGGCCGATACGCGCCATTGCCATCGGGCGTTCGCTGGGGTCGATATTGACCATATGACGTATCGCCGCTTCACCGTCGCTCTGCCACAACAACGCATCCATCCGCGCGTTGTGATCGGCATCCGTGAAGCGATTACCGAAAAGGCTGAAAATGTAGGCTTCGGCGGGGCCGCTCATCTCGCCGCCACGCCATGCCTCGCGAGCCACATCGAAAGCTTCGGCCCGCTGAGCTCCGGCAAGTGCCAGCGCATAGCGAGCGCGGCCAGCATTGGTCAGCGGCTCGTGCATGTCGAAGAAACGGATGAGATCGGCGGAGGTTGGCGCTTCGTTATCCAGCGCGTTCTCGGCGCGCACTCGAAGAACTGTCACCCGAGGGAAATCGGGGTAGGCCATCGCAAACCCGGCATAATCGGCAAAGCTGGAAAGTTGCGATTTCTGCAGCACTTCCCAACGCGCAATCGCTTGTCCAATAGCGCGTGGTTGCTGCGCGAGCATGGTGTTTCCGGCGGGCGGACTTTGCGCAAGGCAAGGGCCCGTCATGGCGGCGGTGCTGGCAAAAAGAATGGCGGCGACGGCAAGGGGATTGCCAAAAGAACTCTTACGCATGCTGGACATATTGCCAATCGGCTCCTTATCAGGCGCTGAACAGTGCCTCGGCGCTTTAATTTTGCGCCGTTTAACAGCGCTATGAGTCTAAATGAGGGAATACAACAATGTTTAGCGGCTCAATCCCCGCTCTGGTGACTCCTTTTCGCGATGGATCGTTTGACGAAGCGGCGTTTCGCAAACTGGTCGACTGGCAGATTGAACAAGGCAGCGCTGGCCTGGTTCCCTGCGGCACGACGGGCGAGGCTTCGACCCTCTCCAATGCAGAGCATCATCGTGTAATAGAAGTGTGCATGGAGCAAGCGGCCGGACGCGTGCCGATAATCGCCGGTTGCGGCTCAAACGATACCAAGAATGCCGCGCTGCACATGAACTTCGCGAAGAAGGCGGGCGCCGCAGCGGGGCTCTGTGTTGCGCCGTATTATAATCGTCCGAGCCAGACCGGGCTGCTCGCGCATTTCAGCTATCTCGCCGAAAACTGCGACTTGCCGATCGTACTCTACAATGTGCCCGGTCGGACGGTCACCGACATCAAGCCGGAGACGACGATTGAACTCGCCAATCGCTTTCCCGAACGGATCATTGCGATCAAGGATGCGAGCGAAGACCTCTCGCGTGTTGCCGATCATCGCATGGGCATAGGCCGCGATTTCTGCCAGCTGTCGGGCAATGACGAGCTTGCGCTGCCGTTCAATGCGGCGGGCGGTAAGGGTTGTATCTCGGTAACTGCCAATGTCGCGCCAGCACTTTGCACTGAGTTCCAGCAGGCCTGTGCAGATAATGATCTTGTCCGCGCCCGTGCGCTCAATGATCAGCTTTATCCGCTGCATTATGCGATGTTCTCGGATTCAAGTCCGGGGCCGGTGAAATACGCGCTTAGCCGCGTGCAGGATTGGACGACGCCAGAGGTTCGCTTGCCCCTATGTGAGGCTAGCGTCGAATCGCGCAAGGCGGTCGACGCAGCGCTTGAGCATGCTGGGCTTGTCTAGGCCTCAATCCGGCGGATTATGTTTCTCGACAAAGCCGACTGCAGCTTCCAGCATCCTGCGCCGCGTTTCTGATCGCGAGAGCCAGTGATCTTCGCCTTTTAGGCTGATCATCTCATAGGGCTTTTTCGCGTCTTTGAGCTTATCGGCCATCTTCGAAGAATGACTGTAGGGTACGACCACATCGTCGCGGCCATGGATCAACATGATCGGTGCGTCGGCTTGCTCGGCAAAACGTAGCGGGGAAACAGCATCCCAGCCCGAGCGTGGGCCCAGTTGATCAAGCAGGGAAGCCTTGGTGGTGCGCTCTCGGCCCGATGCGCGATAGTCTTCCTGATACATGTCGTTGATGTCGCTCACTGGTGCGACAGCGACCGCGCAGCGGTAAATGCCCTGCTGCAAGGTTACTCCAGCAAGCGCCGCATAGCCGCCGTAGCTGGCACCGACGATGCAGGCTCGTTTCGGATCGACAATTCCTTTTTCGGCGAGTGCAGCGAGACCATCGGATTTGTCGGTCTGCATCTTTCGACCCCATTCGCCATAGCCAGCGATGACGAACTCATCCGATCGGCCGGTAGAGCCTCGGAAATTGGGTTGAAACACGGCATAGCCGCGCGAGGCATAGGCCTGCGCCCACCAATCGAACGTCTCTTTGTCGCGGGCATGCGGACCGCCATGTGGTAGTACGACAACCGGAAGATTCTTGGCCTTCCGACCAGGCGGAAGGGTAAGAACGCCGGACATTTTGAGTCCGTCGCTGGCCTCATACTCGAATGTGGAAATAGGGCCGACATATTGCGGCTCAATCCGAGTACGCTCGTAAGCTAGGGGGTGCGCGCGAAGGTTCTTCACATCGACGGTGTACCATGTGCCGCTGTCACGGTTTCCTGCAGTACGAACGATCATTTGGGAGAGATCGCTGGTCCACGCCATCGGACGTGTATCCAAGCCTTTGAAGGCGCGGCGAACCTTCCTCAACGCGCTGCCTCGGTTCTCGTCAGGGAATACGATGCGTTCGTCATCGCCGCGCTCGCGATAGCCCATCAAGTGGCCCGTTTGCTTATCGAAAAAGACCCGTTCGATCCCTTTGTCAGGCAGAAACTCTTTCAGTTCACCGCCTGCGGTTGGGATCTCCAGCCAGCGTATGCCTTCGGCGGTTCGCTCGGATAGAAGAATTGTCTTACCATCATAACCGAGGCCAAGCAGGCCGATTCGAGAAAGCGGGTTGTTTCCGCGAGCAATGATTTCATTTTCGCCGTTGCGCAGCTTCCAGTCGCCATTGTTATCATTGATGTCGAAGGTCGCCGCAATTTCCCCATTGGCATCAATCAACCAATCATTATCATGGCCAGGGCGGGCTGCATTGGCGAACCTCTTCACCGACATGTCCTGCAAATCGACCCGGTAGAGGTAAGGGCGACCGTGGTCGAAGACATACTCCATGCGCCCGTCTTTCTTTAGCTGCATGCCGCCAAAGAAGCCGTAGTGTCGCCCGCCTATTTCTCGAATCCCGTAGTCACCGAGGATCGCATCAACAATATTGCGGCGCTCGGCGAAGACCATGCCCGCTTCGAGTCCCGGTACGACGGGCAGGACGCGCGCGATGTAGAATTCTGCCTTGTCGGTCGTGAAATTTCGTCCGAGATCCTCCGTCTGGCTGGAGACCAGCAATAGGCGATCTTCGCCGATCCATTCGATGTAACGGATCTTCATGTCGCCAACTGGCATGTTGGCGAGCACCGTGTCCTTGCCTTCGATAACGACTAATGAGCGGGTGTCGTTCACCGTAGCTAGCAGCGCGACCCTCTTGCCGGATGCTGATAGCGTCGCATCCTCGACCTTTGGCAACTCGCCATATTCCGACAATGGCAATGGTTCGAGAGGAGCTTTGGCGACGGTCTGTGTTGGCTCGCCATCTTGTGCAAACGCTGCGATCGGCACGGTTGCGCAAGCAAGAGCAGCGATCGCTGCAAAAGAAAAGAAACGCATGGTAAATCGACCCCTGTTACCAAGTGAGCATTGCCCGATGCTCGTTTAGCATTGACCGATAATGACAAGTCCATTCTCCAATTCAAGAGTTCTAAAGGCTTGATTGCGAATTTCGCGCAAGCGACTACATGACGCGCATCATGGCGAGACCAAAACCCGAGACTTTCGACAAGCAAAAGGTCGTTGCGGAGAACCGCCGCGCGCGCTTCGATTATCATGTCGAGGATCGCTATGAGGCCGGCTTGGCCTTGCAGGGTACCGAGGTGAAGGCGCTACGCGCGGGCGAGGCCAGCATTGCAGAAAGCTATGCCGAAGTGCGTGATGGCGAAGTCTGGCTGATCAACGCCAACATCCCGGAATATAGCCACGGAAACCGGTTGAATCATCAACCACGCCGACCGCGTAAGTTGCTCCTCAACGCCCGCGAGATCGGAAAATTGTTCGGTGCCGTTGAGAGAAAAGGTATGACGCTCGTTCCCCTCTCAGTCTATTTCAACAAGCAGGGGCGTGCCAAGGTCGAACTCGCGCTGGCCAAGGGCAAGCAGGCGCATGACAAGCGTGCCGGGATCAAGGAACGCGACTGGAAGCGCGACAAGGCCCGGCTGATGCGTGATAAGGGTTAGAAAGCTCTCCCTTCACGGTTCTGAAACGGCTTTGTGCCAGGACATTTTCCAACGCCAGCATTCACCCACTGGTCAGCGCGATATTGCTACCCATATGCAAGTCATGGTTCACGATCAGCACTTCGCCGATGATTGCTTGCGTTTCGCATGCTCGCGACCCAGTGCGATGCTCCGTCAACCGTTCCATTTCCAGGTAGAGCCAAGCTGATGAATGCCGAGCGCCGCAAGACCTGGGCCATGGACATGCTGCGCAAGTACATGCCGACGCGCGAGCAGATGGCGCGCAACAAATACCTGAAACCGTTTGCGCATCGGTTCCTTTCACCTGAGTTGTGGCGCTTTACCCGGCGCTCTGTCCCGCGCGGCGTGGCGCTTGGCCTGTTCGCTGGCTTTATCATCCCGGTCGGCCAGATCTTCCTCGCCGCGTTTCTAGCTCTCCCGGCGCGTGCTAACATGCCGCTTGCTGCGATGGTGACCTTCATCACCAACCCGTTCACCTTTCCATTCTGGATCGTGATTGCCAATCAGGTTGGGAAGCTGACGTTGAACCTTGATGCCGCTGTTGGCGGCCTTGCCAATGACGAGCTAGCGAGTGGACGCTGGAGCTGGTTGATCGATTTGTTCGAGCTAGCCGGAGTAACCGCGTTCGGTTTCGTAGTGCTCGCGCTCGTCTCAGCGGCTTTGGGTTACCTTATCTCCGGTGCGGTTTGGCGCGTCATGGTTGCGCGCCGCCGTGCAAAACGCTTGGCGCGGATGGAGGCGCGGCTCGACCAGCGGCTCAATGCGAATTAGGAGCGTTGTCGCATAGTGGCGGTTCGCGATGACGCGATTGGGCCGCGCGAGAGGGTGGAGTTGGTAGTCAGTTCATGAAAGCCGTGTTGCAGGGCACTGATCAGAACCGCTTGCTGATTGCGGCGCTTGCCGCTGCGCTTGGCTTGAGCGCGCTCCTGTTGTGGGTGGCGACACGCGAAGCTGCGCTGGTGCTTTCCTATGCTTTGGGGCTGGTCGTGTTGCTGATCGGTGCGTTCTCATTCGAGCGGATGCGCGTAGAGCCGGTGATGCAGATTGATACGGCGCCTGACTGGACGGTCACGATCGCTGCGATCGAGCAAGTGGGTGAGGCCGTGGCGATTACCGACCGGGCCAACCGATTGGTTTGTGCGAACTCAGCTTTTGTCGATGGCTTTGGCATTGGTGCCGCTCCGCCCTCTTTGCCGCTGGAGCGAGCCGGGCTGGAGGCGATGACGCGCTTGGCGCGTGAAGCATGGAGCGACGGCGGCGGCTCTCTCGATGAGCTAGCCGGACAATCAGGCGAAGCGCCTTGGAGTGTCACAGTCGAGCGCGCGGGGCGCGGCGAAGATCACCTAATCTGGCGTTTCCGTCGCCACGTTCTACCCAATTCCGATGCGCTTGCCGATCTTAATCTCGCTGGTCCGTTTGGTCAGATGCTCAGTCGAGCTGGCATTGAAAGTGCAATCACAGCCTCCGACGGTCTCATCAAATCGGTGAGCGCGGGTTTTGCGGAGCGTGCGGTCGGAGATTCAAGCGCGACGATGGCGGGACAGGATTACGTCTCATTTCTCCGCTCGGACGAGCGCGACCGCATATTCTTCGCACGCGAAGGGCGGGGCGGAACTCCGCAAACGCTGATCCATGTGCCACTCGATGACCCGAGCGCACGGGTGCAAGCGGGCCCGGATGACGGGCCATCGTTGATGCTACTGGTCGATAGCGGGGTCGGCATTGGCAGCGGTTGGGACGGTTCCTCTCAAGCGGGGGTGGCGCAGCTCGATGCATTGCTCGCGCAATTGCCGCTCGGCCTTGCGATGACCGATCGCGACGGGCGATTCCTGTTCTGCAACGATGCTTTTCTGCGGTCGGTTGATCGCGAGGGCAGGGGACTCCCTGCCTTCCCGACCGACTTGGTCGTACGCGAGGATAAGGGCGCTCTTTCCGATGCTGTGCGACGCCATGGACGCGGACCGGCGACAAGCGGCGATATGGCAGTGCGGCTGTCGATCCAGCCCGATGAGCCGGTATCGCTAGGCCTTGCTGGAGTACGCGGTCTTGGCGAGGCAGCGGTGCTGCTCAGCCTCGCGGATTCGAGCGAGGAGAACCAGCTCAAGCGTCAGGTTGCGCAGGCGACCAAGATGCAGGCGGTTGGCCAGCTCGCCGGCGGTGTCGCGCATGATTTCAACAACGTGCTGACCGCGATTATCGGCACGTGCGATCTGATGTTGCTGCGCCACACGCCGGGTGACAGCGACTATGATGATATTCAGCAAATCCGCGCGAATTCGAACCGCGCAGCCTCGCTGACCCGGCAATTGCTGGCCTTCTCGCGCCAGCAGACCTTGCGCCCGGAAATTCTGCAACTGCCCGATGTGGTCAGCGAAGTGGGGCCGCTTATCAAGCGGCTGCTCGGCGAGAAAATCCAGTATTACGTCCAGCACGATCGCAATCTGGGCGCAGTGAGAGCCGACCCGCAGCAACTTGAGCAGGTCATCATGAACCTTGCCGTGAATGCCCGGGATGCAATCCAGTCGAGCGGGAATGGCAGTGGGCGCATCTCGCTGCTCACGCGTAGCCTTCAAGCGAAGGAAGTGATAAAGCTCGGCTCCGAAATTTTGCCTGCCGCAGATTACACGGTGCTAATCGTGCAAGATACGGGCGGCGGCATTCCCGCCCATGTGCTGCCCAAACTGTTCGAGCCGTTCTTTACGACCAAGGAGCAGGGGAAGGGCACTGGCCTTGGTCTTTCAACCGCCTATGGTATCGTCAAACAGTCTGGTGGTTTCATTTTCGCCGACAATGTCATGGACAATCAGGGCAAGGCAAAGGGCGCGCGTTTCACGATCTACTTCCCGGTCCATGCTGGTGAAGCACCGAAACGTCCCGAGATCGCTGCGCCAGAGCCGTCATCCGACTGGGCGGCAGGCGGAAAAATCTTGCTTGTCGAGGATGAGGATATGGTCCGCGCCGTCGCCGAGCGAGCACTGGCTCGTGCGGGCTATGAGGTCACGGCATGCCCAGGAGGTGAAGAAGGACTTTCGGCCATTTCGGAGGGCGGCGAGTTCGACCTGATCGTCAGCGATGTGGTGATGCCGGGCATGGATGGCCCCGCCATGGTGCGCGCCATCCGCCAGCAACGCCCCGACATGCCGGTGCTGTTCATGTCGGGCTATGCTGAAGAACAGTTGCGCAAGGATATCGATATTCCCGACATGCATTTCATCGCCAAACCTTTCAGCGTTCAGGCGATTGGCGATAAGGTCGGCAATGTGATGCACCGGGTAAAACGCGCCTGATTGCGCTGGATTTCTTTGGCGAATGGCTCCCTTGCAAGCTGGCCAACATCCCATTCATCGCTCATACAGTGCGTCCCGTCATGCTCTATGTCGGGTTATTTGGGAGGCTGGGTAATGAAGGCAATTAAGCTTGGATTGGTGTCGAGTTTGGCACTTGGGATGAGCGCTCTTGCGGCAGGAACAGCCCTCTCTCAGTCATTGCCTGACCCTGATGAAACCGCGCAAGGCGACGTTTCCGTCACGATCTACAACAACAATCGCGCTTTGGTGCAGGATGTCCGCCAGCTCGATATCAGGCGCGGTAGGAGCCGGGTCGAGTTTCCAGACGTTTCGGCCAGCATTCAGCCGCAGACGCTGAGCTTCTACGCGCCCAATACCTCGATCATTGAGCAGAATTTTGATTTCGATCTGCTGACGCCGGGCAAAATGATGGAAAAGGCGATCGGCCAGACCGTCACTTTGCTGCGCACCAACCCAGCCACTGGGCGCGAGACGCGGGAACGGGCCAAGGTACTCTCGACAGCGGGCGGCGTAGTCGTCCAGATCGGTGACCGGATTGAGGTCTTGCGTGACGATGGCTTGCCGGTGCGCGTGATCTTTGATCGCGTCCCGCCAAATCTGCGCGCGCGGCCCACGCTCTCCGTCAATCTGGAAAGCAGCCGCGCTGGAACACGTCCGGTCTCGATCCGCTATCTGACTGGCGGGCTTGGATGGAGCGCCGATTATGTCGCGCTCTATAACGAAGCGAACGACTCCATCGATATGCAGGGCTGGGTCACACTCACCAACAACACCGGTACGACTTTCAATCAGGCGAAGACACTGCTTGTTGCGGGCGATCCGAACAATCGCAACAATGGACGTGGTCGTGGACGCGGCAATCGCAACCTTATAGCGCCGGGGACAGAGACCGCCGGGCGCGAGCGTCTGGGCGACTTTTACCTCTATCCGATCACCGCGCGTACGACGATTGCCAACGCGCAGACGAAGCAGGTGAGCTTCCTCGATGTGCAGTCTGTGCCAGCGCGCAAAGTTTATGAGCGAACGGTCGGTTGGCTCACGAACGATAGCAACCCGGTAAACGTCTCAAGCGCGATCTCCTTCTCGACTTCGCGCGATCAGGGGCTTGGCGATGCGCTTCCTGCAGGAACTGTTCGTTTCTACCAGAAGGACCGGCAGGGCACGCCGCAATTCATTGGCGAGAACGGCATCGGTCATACGCCTATGGGCAGCGAGCTCTCGCTCAAGACTGGCGACGCGTTCGACATTTTTGTCCAGGCTGAGGTTGAGAAGCGCGAGACCATTACCCGTTCGCAATGGGAACAGAGCGCTCGTTTCCGCGTGATCGAAGATGGCGAAGTAACGCGTCAGGTCGAGGTGGAGCGACGCCGCAATACGGATTTCTACCGTACTACGATGCGCTACACGCTCACAAATGCGAAGAGCTCTCCGATCGAGGTCGATCTAACCCAGAGCGGGCTGAGCCGCTATTATTGGTCGAACGATTACCGCATAGTCAGCGAGGGCATTGAGGGCGAGCAGATCAATTACGATCGTCGCAAATGGATCGTGCCGGTGCCCGCGAATGGCAAGCGCGTGATCCGCGTCACCTACGAAACCCGCTACTAAGAGGGCGGGGATGACTATGCGGCCCTCCGCATTCCTCACCTTGTTGGTGACGGCGTTCACGTCGCTCGCTGCGGCTTCGCCCGCGCACGCTCAGGATTCTGCGCAATCGCAGACTGCACGGCAGGTGGTGGATGCCAGCGCCCCGCAATCGCTCTCCGTTACGGTTTATCGCGATCCCAATCGCCGGTTGGGCGAAGAGATGAACCGTGATTGGCCGCGTGGCTTTGCAATGATCAGCGAGACCCGCACGGTCATCTTGCCCGCAGGTCAATCGACCATTCGCTTTGATGGTGTGGCCGAGGGCATGGTCGGGGTTAGCGCGATTGTATCCGGGCTTCCCGGCGGAACGATCGAGAAGAACCGTAATGCAGAGCTGCTTTCGCCCGCAGCTCTGATAAACGGTGCCTTGGGCAATCGGGTGACGATCACGCGGACCAATCCTGCAACCGGCAAGCCATCGTCCGAGAGCGCGATTGTGCGCACCCGAGCCGATGGCGGGCTTGTGCTGCAAACATCTCAAGGGTTCGAAGCGGTGCGCTGTGCCGGTTTGCCTGAAACATTGACCTTTGACCGCATCCCTAGCGGTCTCTCGGCCAAGCCCGTTTTTTCGATCAACACCAATGACGCGAGTGGCGGCACTTATCAGGTGGTGCTGACCTATCTCGCTTGGGGCTTCGACTGGCAGGCGAACTATGTCGCGACCCTGCAAGACACGGCGCGAGAGGACATCGGCCCCGATGGCACATTCAAGCTGGGCCTGCTCAGCTGGCTGACTATCCTCAATGACAACGGTCAATCTTTCGATGACGCCGAGCTGCTGGTGATCGCAGGGCGCTTGAGCATTGTGAGCGATTTCGACGAACTGTCGGAAGAACCCGTAGCTGCGCCGATGCGTTTGTCATGCTATCCGATCGGCAGCACAGCGGCGGGAACGCCGTTCGCACCACCGCCTCCTCCTCCCCCACCGCCAGCGATGGCACCAATGGCAGACAGAATTGTCGTTACTGCAGCGCGACGGTCTAAGGGGGCTAACCTCGAAATGGCCGCTGCCGAAGTCATGCAGGCTGTCGAAGAGCAACTCGGCGATTTGAAGCTTTACCGAGTGCCGGAGCGCGTGGATGTTTCAGCGAAGGGGCTAAAGCAAATCGCTTTCCTAAATCGCCAGGATGTTGAGGCGCGTTTTCTCTATGTCTCCAGATGCGGCTTTTTCGTTACTCGAGACAGCGTCGAAGATCCGGGCCTCACGCCAACCGAAATGCTACTCGTCACCAAGAATGAGGATGAACGCGGGCTTGGCGTCGCATTGCCGCAAGGCGGAATGGCCCTTTTCGAGCCGAGCAGTTTTGGTCCCCAATTGGTCGCAGATGTGGACATGCGCGACTATGCCGAGGATCAGGATATCGAGCTGGAGATCGGCGAGAGCAATCAGGTCTTCTCTCAGTGTATTCCTGCTCCTGGTCCAGTGACCGAGAGTAATAGAAGGTCCTGGTTCAAGATGGGCGCGAAGCTCACCAACGCCAATCCGCATGCCGTGCGGGTGCGGATGGACCTCGGCGAATCAGGCGGTTGGGATGTGCGGTGGAGGGGCCTCAGGACACGAACAAAAGATGGCCGCATCATTGCCGAGTTCGACCTCCCAGCGAATTCGGAGCGTACCTATAGCTGGCAAATTCGCTCGGCCACTTGAGCGCAAAAGCCCGGTATTCTGCGGCTTTTACGTAGTGGCCTTCCTTATTGTAGGCGCCACCTCATAAAAAATATTCGTTCCCTACTTGTTCTATTGGAACAAACCAGATACATACTGTTCCAACACAGGGGCGGTCGATAAAGATTTATCGACCCTAGGCAAGCGAAGGAGGCCGTGCGATGGCTGCAAGTCTGAAGCTGGTAGAGAAGGAAAAAGACGTGGACCGTCAAAAGGCGCTCGACGCCGCGCTTGCGCAGATTGATCGCGCTTTCGGCAAGGGTTCGGCGATGAAGCTCGGCTCTCGCGAAGCGATGAATGTCGAATCGATCCCGACCGGATCACTGGGGTTGGATATCGCCCTTGGTATTGGTGGCCTCCCTAAAGGCCGCGTTATCGAAGTGTATGGGCCTGAAAGTTCGGGCAAGACGACACTGGCACTGCATGTCATTGCCGAGGCTCAGAAAGCGGGCGGCACTGCTGCTTTCGTCGATGCCGAGCATGCGCTCGATCCGGTCTATGCCAACAAGCTTGGCGTGGACATCGATGAACTTATCGTCTCGCAGCCGGATACCGGCGAGCAGGCACTCGAAATCACCGACACGCTCGTGCGCTCGAACGCAGTTGACGTGTTGGTTGTCGACTCGGTCGCGGCGCTTGTCCCCCGCGCTGAAATTGAAGGTGAGATGGGCGACTCCCACGTTGGCCTTCAAGCGCGGCTCATGTCCCAATCGCTGCGCAAGCTGACCGGGTCGATCAACCGTTCCAAGTGCATGGTGATCTTCATCAACCAGCTGCGCATGAAGATCGGCGTGATGTACGGCAATCCGGAAACAACGACGGGCGGCAATGCGCTCAAGTTCTATGCTTCGGTGCGCCTGGATATTCGCCGTACCGGTCAGATCAAGGATCGTGATGAGGTAGTCGGCAACTCGACCCGCGTGAAAGTGGTCAAAAACAAGGTTGCACCGCCGTTCAAGCAGGTCGAATTCGATATCATGTATGGTGAGGGGATTTCGAAGACCGGTGAGATCCTCGACCTTGGTGTGAAGGCTGGCATTGTTGAGAAATCGGGAAGCTGGTTCTCTTATGACAGTATTCGCATCGGTCAGGGGCGCGAGAACGCAAAAACGTACCTCAAGGAAAATCCAGAAATTCGTGACCAGTTGGAAGCTGCTATTCGCGGCCGCACCGACGAGGTTGCCGAGGAGATGATGACGGGCCCGGACGCGGATTCCGACGACTGATCCTCAAGCGGGCGCGTTCAACTGCGCTCGGAGAACCGGAAAGCCGGCATGCGCCATCCCCCTTGGCCGTGCCGGCTTTTCTGCGTCTGAAGTATAGGCACATCGTGATGAAGAATTGCGAACTCAGTGTGCACAGGGCACGCGATGGCTTGTCGCTGCTGATGGGATTGCCTAACTGCGTTTCACCATGACTTCGACCAACGATATTCGCCGCTCTTTTCTCGACTTCTTCGGGAGTGCGGACCACGCTCAAGTGCCTAGCGCGCCGCTGGTCCCTTATAACGACCCGACTTTGATGTTCGTGAATGCGGGCATGGTCCCTTTCAAGAACGCTTTCACCGGTCTCGAAACACCGCCGGCGCCGCGTGCGACCTCGTCCCAGAAATGTGTTCGCGCTGGCGGCAAACACAATGATCTCGATAATGTCGGCTATACCGCGCGGCACCACACATTCTTCGAGATGCTCGGCAACTTCTCGTTCGGTGATTACTTCAAGGATCAGGCGATTGAACACGCCTGGATGTTGCTGACCCGCGAATGGGGCCTGCCTGCTGAGAAGCTTACCGCGACCGTCTATCATACGGATGATGAGGCTTTCGATCTGTGGCGCAAGATTTCAGGACTGCCGGAAGAGCGCATCATCCGCATCCCAACCAATGACAATTTCTGGTCGATGGGAGACACGGGGCCGTGCGGACCGTGTTCGGAGATATTCTACGATCATGGCGATCACATACCTGGTGGTCCACCGGGTAGCCCGGATGAGGATGGCGACCGTTTCGTCGAGATTTGGAATCTCGTCTTCATGCAGTTCGACCAAAAGGCCGATGGCGAACGGGCCGATCTCCCAAGCCCTTCGATCGATACCGGCATGGGGTTGGAGCGCATCTCCGCAGTCATGCAGGGCGTTCACAACAATTACGATACCGATACGTTCAAGGCACTGATTGCTGCTTCCGAACAGTTTACAGGTGTTGCTTCCGATGGAGATAACACTGCCAGCCACCGGGTGATCGCGGACCATTTGCGCTCTGTCAGTTTCCTGATGGCAGATGGCGTGCTGCCATCCAATGAAGGGCGCGGATATGTTCTGCGTCGCATCATGCGCCGCGCGATGCGTCATGCTCACCTACTAGGTGCAAACGAGCCGCTGATGCATCGTCTGGTCCCATCGCTCGTCACGGAGATGGGTCAGGCCTATCCTGAATTGACCCGCGGTCAGGCGTTAATCGAAGAAGTTTTGGAACGTGAAGAAACGCAGTTCCGCAGGACTCTTGAAAAAGGTCTCCGGCTGCTCGACGAGGCAACAGGAGACATGAGCGAAGGTGGTGAACTCGACGGCGAGACCGCGTTCAAGCTCTATGACACTTACGGCTTCCCCTACGACCTGACCGAAGATGCACTGCGCGCACGTGGTATTGGCGTCGATGAAGCGGGTTTTGTAGCGGCCATGGAGCGCCAGAAACAGGCCGCACGCGCGGCTTGGAAAGGCTCGGGTGAGGCGGCCTCGGGTGAGGTCTGGTTCGATATTGCGGAACGCGAAGGTGCGAGCGAGTTTACCGGCTATAGCTCGATCTCAGGCGAGGGCGCAGTGGTCGCTATCGTCAAAGACGGAGCTGAAGTGCAATCGGCCAAGGCGGGCGATGACGTCGTGTTGCTCACCAATCAGACTCCGTTCTATGGCGAGAGCGGCGGGCAAACCGGCGACACGGGCGCGATCAGCACACCTACGGGTCTGGCTGCCACAGTCAGCGATACGTCCAAACCGCTGGGCCGTCTCCACGCCCACCACACGAAAATCGATGCAGGCGAGGTGAAGCTCGGCGATACAGTTCATCTGGAGGTCGACGCAGAGCGCCGAGATCAAGTGCGCGCCAATCACTCGGCTACACATCTGGTTCACGCCGCCTTGCGCAATCAGCTGGGTGGTCATGTCACTCAAAAGGGCTCGCTCGTGGCGGAGGATCGCCTGCGGTTCGATTTCTCGCATCCCAAACCGCTTGAGCCGCAAGACATCGCCGCTATCGAGACCCAAGTGAATGCCGAAATCCGTGCAAATGAGCCGGTTGGCACACGCCTGATGAGCCCTGACGATGCGGTTGAGGCTGGCGCATTGGCATTGTTCGGCGAGAAGTATGGCGACGAAGTTCGGGTGCTTTCCATGGGCCGTGCGGGCGAGGGCGGACGCTCTTATTCAGTCGAACTGTGCGGTGGCACACATGTCAAGGCGACCGGCGATATCGGCGTTTTCCGGATCATCTCCGAAAGTGCGGTTTCGTCTGGCGTGAGGCGCATCGAGGCACTGACGGGTGAGGCTGCTCGCAATTGGCTGGTAGAACGCGAAGACGCTCTCAAGACTGCGGCTAGCGCCATACGCGCTACGCCAGAAGAAGTCCCCGCGCGCGTCGCAGCGCTGCTCGATGAGCGCAAGCGTCTCGAGAAGGAACTGGCTGAAGCGAAGAAGACGCTCGCGCTGGGCGGCGGTTCGGCGGGGCAGTCCAACGCCGCAAATACAGACGAAGAGATTGGCGGTGTAACTTTCAGCGGGCAGGTGCTTGACGGCCTAAGCCCCAAGGAGTTGCGCCCCTTACTCGATGAGGCGAAAGTTCGGCTCGGTAGCGGGATTGCAGCTGCGGTTGCAGTCAATGATGGCCGCGCCGCGATCGCGGTGGCTGTTACCGATGATCTTACGGACAAACACGACGCGGTGGTTCTTGTCCGCGCTGGAGTTGAGGCTTTGGGCGGCAAGGGCGGCGGAGGCCGGTCAGATATGGCGCAAGGCGGCGGCCCCGATGGTTCAAAAGCCACTGATGCAATTGCCGCAGTGAAGGCAGCTTTGGCTGGTTAGTCGGCCTTCTGAGCGACGTTTTTCGCCTTTCGGCAGCCCACGTCACCCGTCAGATTTGACGGTGCTGGTGCGTAATTGCGGCTTGCTGCTTAGCCTGCCGTCCCGCTCCAGCTTCTCTCGGAACTCGTCGCGCTTCTCGTGGATCGAGGCGATGACCGGCCCCATTGCCACGCCGATATCGACCAGAACTGCCTCTGAGAGTTGCAGCGAGCTTTCGAGGGTTTCCGGCACAGCGTGGCTTGCGCCTGCACGGTAAAGTGCAGCGGCATGATCGGTGTCACGTGCGCGGGCGACGATCAATAAGGTCGGATAATCTTTGCGCAATTTGGTGACCAGACGTTGGACCAAGACCGGCTCGTCCATGGTCAAGACGATAGCCGGAGCGGTTTCGATACCCAGGCGTGTCAGAGAGGAGCCGCGCGCCGCATCGCCAAAGGTCGCGCGATAACCATCGCGTATCGCGCTCTCGATCAGGTCGGAATCGGAATCGAGCGCGACATAAGGCTGGCTGTGTGTGACGAGCATGTCGGCAACCAGGCGACCGACGCGGCCTGCCCCAACGATGACGGTTCGTGCTTCGTCTTCGTCTTCTTCGGGTAGTTCAGGCACGGGCTCGACACGGCGCGCGATCACTCGTCCAAGCCGTGCGAGCAGCGGCGTGATGGTCAGGCCGATGGCGGTGACGATCTGCCAGAATTGTGCAGTTTCGGTGTCGACAACGAGGGCAGTCGTCGCGGCGGCAAGCACGATCAGGGTTGTCTCGCTGGGGCTGGCCATCAGTACTCCGGTCTCCGCCGCGGTGCTGCGCCGCGCACCCATCAGACGCAGGAGAACGCCGGTCACCAATGCCTTGAACACGAGCACGCCTACGACAGCGAGCATGATCTCGCCGAGGTTGGCCCAGATGGTCGCCAGGTTGATACTCATGCCGATGGTGATCAGGAATACGCCGAGTGCGAGGCCCTTGAACGGCTCCATGATACCCTCGACCTCGCCGTGATACTCGGTTTCCGCGATCAGCAGGCCTGCGATTAGGGCACCGACAATAGGGGAAAGGCCGACTGCCGATGTGGCGAGGCTGGCACCAATCACCACGAGCAGGGATGCTGCGAGGAACAGCTCCGGGCTCTTCGTACGAGCGGCTTGCGAGAACAGGCTGGGCAAGGCGAAGCGGCCAATGACAAGCAGGGCGAGGATGACGAGACCGCCCTGCCAGAGCGTGTCGGTAAGACCGGTCCATCCTTCTGCCTGTGCGTGCGGAGCCAGCGCGCCGAGGATGAAGACGATCGGAACGATCATGATGTCTTCGAACAGCAGCATGGAAAGCGCTGCGCGACCGACCGGCGACCGCGTGCCCGATATTGGCAGCACGATTGCGGTCGAGGAGAAGGCCAGTGCGAAGCCGAGAGCCAGCGCGCCAGTCCAGTCCTGACCTGTCGCGAAACCAAGAAAAGCCGCGAGCGAGCAACCGATTATGAGAAGTTCGAGCGCGCCGAGCCCGAACACCAGCTTGCGCAATTGCCACAGACGGTTGAACGACAGTTCAAGACCGATCGCGAAGAGCAGCAGGATAATCCCGAAATCTGCAAAGGGCGCCAAACCCTCTGGATCGGATATGGTTATATGCCCTAGCCATCGAAACTCATCGACTAGCGAACCAAGGCCATAGGGCCCCACAGCGATGCCGATCAGGATGAAACCGATGATCGGCGTGATCCGGAAACGGGCGAAAACCGGAATGACGATGCCCGCTGCGCCCAGGATCACCAGCGCATCGGCGAGCATGGGGGTTGCTGTGAGTTCGCCTGCCATTTAGCAGGCCAAACGCGGCGCGTGAGCCGAAAAGCTCAGCTGCGCCGCGTCCAAAGGCGAGGAGGCGGCCCTTACGCCCAGTTCGCCATTTCCTTCTCAAGGTTCGTCACAATCGCTTCAAAGAACTGTTCGGTGGTGAGCCAATTCTGGCTCGGGCCGATCAGCAGCGCGAGATCCTTCGTCATCGAACCGTTCTCGACGGTCTCGATGCAGACGCGTTCGAGCGTCTCGGCAAACTTCACAACTTCTGGCGTGTTGTCGAACTTACCGCGATACATGAGCCCGCGCGTCCAGGCGAAGATAGAAGCGATCGGGTTGGTCGACGTCGCCTTGCCTTGCTCATGCTGACGGAAGTGACGAGTGACGGTGCCGTGCGCAGCTTCTGCTTCGACAGTCTTGCCATCCGGGGTCATCAGAACCGAAGTCATCAGACCAAGCGAGCCGAAGCCCTGAGCGACCGTGTCGGACTGAACATCGCCATCATAGTTCTTACAAGCCCAAACGAACTTGCCGCTCCACTTCAGGGCGGAGGCGACCATGTCATCGATCAGGCGGTGCTCGTAGGTGATACCGGCCTCTTCGAACTTGTCGGCGAACTCGGCGTCGTAGACTTCCTCGAACAGGTCTTTGAAGCGGCCATCATACGCTTTCATGATCGTATTCTTGGTCGAGAGGTAGACCGGCCATTTGCGATCAAGGCCATAGTTCATGCAGGCGCGCGCAAAGTCGCGGATCGAATCGTCGAGGTTGTACATCGCCATGGCGACGCCCGACGATTGGAACTCATACACATCGAGGTCGAGATTGGTGCCGTCTTCGCCTTCATAGACAAGGCGCAGTTTGCCAGGGCCGGGAATCAGAGTGTCGGTTGCGCGATACTGGTCGCCGAATGCGTGACGGCCGACCACGATTGGGTCGGTCCAGCCAGGGACCAGGCGCGGCACGTTGTCGATCACGATTGGTTCGCGGAAGACCACACCGCCTAAGATGTTGCGGATCGTGCCGTTGGGCGAACGCCACATCTTCTTGAGGCTGAATTCCTCAACGCGCGCTTCGTCGGGAGTGATGGTCGCGCATTTCACGCCAACGCCGTATTCCTTGATCGCATTGGCGGCGTCGACGGTGATCTGATCGTCGGTTTCGTCGCGCTTTTCGATCGAGAGATCGTAATACTTCAGGTCAACATCGAGATAAGGCAGGATCAGCCGCTCGCGGATCCACTGCCATATGATTTTTGTCATCTCGTCACCGTCGAGTTCGACGACTGGGTTCATGACCTTGATTTTTTGCATGGGAAGTGTCCCGTCCTTCTTGGATGTCGTGTGTTCGGATTATGTGATGTAAATCCCTGAGCGCCTCGCTTTAGCAGCTTTTGGTGCCGCCTCAAGCGCCAGAAGGGCAATGAGTCGCACGATCTTGAGCGGTTTTCGCGCCAACTCGGTTCGTCGCACGTGAAGCACGTTTGGAACGCATGGAACACAGTCCTGGAGTTCAAAACCGATCGATCACAGACGTACAGTTTGATCGGAAAACTCGATAAGTGATCTGGGCGACGCATTTGCGAACATTACTGCGCCAACCATGCGGTAGGAAAGCGGCATCGCGACCAGCGCCGAACGCCGCAATCGTGCAAACAAAAACCCGCCGGGTCAGGGCGGGTCTTCGTTATTCGGCGATGGTGGGCGTAGGAAGAGTTGAACTTCCGACCCCTGCAATGTCAATACAGTGCTCTACCACTGAGCTATACGCCCTAAACCATCGGCGTTTGCCGTGTTTCACCACAGCGGAGCGGCGCATTAGCGCGCACGGTTCAATCGTGCAAGCGATTCGCTGCCAAGTTTTGAAAAGAGGGCAAAAGCGGTGCGCCTTCGCCCGAAAAATCAGAGGCTGGCCTCGCGCTGTTCCTCGAACACGCGCTCCACTTCCAGCACCAGATCGCGCAGGTGGAACGGCTTCGACAGCACCTTCGCATGCGGCTGCTCACGGCTTGCGCGCAAAGTCACCGCAGCAAAACCCGTGATAAACATCACCTTGGTGCGCGGGCTGATCTCGGCGCAACGCTGAGCCAGCTCGATCCCGTCCATTTCCGGCATCACGATGTCGGAAAGAAGCAGGTCGAAATGCTTTTTTTCAAGCATTGGGATCGCTTCCGTTCCGCGATCGACCGATTCCACCTCATAACCGGCATTAACCAATGCCCGTGAGAGGTAGGTGCGCATAGCTTCTTCATCCTCGGCAAGGAGGATTCGCGGGGCGGGGTTCGTCGTCATGCGATCCTGATACCAGCATCGGCTTAAGAAATCCTACCAGAAGATGCGATTGCCCTGCTTTGAGACAGCGACCGTCGCATTTACCGTCTTTGGTATCATTCAACTTGTTTTGACTTGGGCTACCAAACCGGGCAGCAATCCGCGTTGATGAGCGCCCGCAAACCCATCCAAGATGATTCGCTGCGACACAGCGGCGGCTCGGTCGCGGGCGAGAAATCTGGCCCGGCTTTTACCTATGCCGGACCTCAATCCATGCCGTTGCCGGTTGTGATTGCCGCCCCCCACGGCGGGCGAGCCTATCCTTCCGAAGTCTTGGCGGAAATGCGCAATGCGGAGCTTTCCGCGTTGCGGCTCGAGGATCGTTATATCGATTTGCTTGCGAGCGAAATTGCCAAGCAGACGGGCACCGGCCTGCTGATCGCTCATGCGCCGCGAGCCATGCTCGATCTCAACCGGGCACGCGAAGATGTCGATTGGGATATGGTGAGCGGTGACGACAAGCCTGCCGCGCGCCATTCGCAGGCCAATCGCCGCGCGCGCAGCGGGCTGGGCCTGGTGCCGCGACGGCTGCCCGGCTTTGGAGAGATTTGGCGTGGCCAGCTGCAGCGCGAGGAACTCGACAGGCGGATCGACACGATCCATCGACCGTATCACGTGTTTCTGTCCAATGAGCTGGAGCGCATTCGCAAACGCTGGGGTTCGGCGTTACTGATCGACTTGCATTCCATGCCGCCGCTGCGCCGACGCGATGGCGAAAAGCGGGCACCTCAGGTGGTGCTGGGAGATCGGTTTGGTGCGTCCTGCCACGGTGCCTTGGTGGCACGCGCTTTCCGTTATCTCGATGAACAGGCCTGCCCGGCCGCACATAACCGGCCCTATGCGGGCGGCTATGTACTCGATCGCCATGCATCACCGGCGCGCGGCATTCACGCCATGCAGATCGAGGTTTGCCGTTCGGCCTATCTCGACGATCGTTTGGCCGAGCCGAGCATGCGTCTTGCTCCATTGGCAAAGATGCTTGCCGGACTGGTGCGGGAATTGGGCGCGGAGACGGCCCGGCGCGGCGATGGCGGACAATTCGCACAGGCCGCCGAATAGCGCTTTTGAGCGATTGTGAGGCGCGCGCCTCAAAACTCTGATCCCACATAAAAAACCACCCCGTGCAAACGCACGAGGTGGCCAAGGTTCAGGGAGGATCGCGCCATATGGCGCGGTCTGCAGGCGAGTCATGAGGGCAACACCGCCTGCTCCAATAAAATAGGGCTTGGCAGAGGCTCATTCAAGCCCCGGCCAAGCCCTGACGTTCGTATTAAGAATGCGGTGTTATCTGGCTCAGTTCGCAACAGGTGCTGGAGTTTGCTCCGGCATCTTGCCTTGCGCATTCTGGCGTTCGAACAGGGTCCGCATCAGGTTGAGCGAGAACAGGTGGGCGTGGATCAGCAGGATCATGCCGTTCTTGTTCAGCGTTTCGAGAGTTTCAGCAGGCAGTTCGCGCAGCTTCTTCTCATCGACCATGCGGAAACCGCGATAGACGAATGGATTATCGGGCATGTCGTTGCGGGTGATCGCAATTTCGCCGTCCATCAGGATGTCGAGTTTCTTGAGCTCTTCCAGGAAAGCGCGGGTGCGCTGGCCGGATTCTTCGAACTTGCTGCAGAAGTCGAGCACGCTCTTGGTGTACTCGCTCGATTCGCCGTCCTTGGTGAACAGCTCGTTGCCGTCCTTGTGATCGCCGACGACGCCAGAACTTGGATCGAAGCACAGCGAAAGTTCTTCCGAACCTTCCTGAAGCTTGGCGAGCATGAAGGGATAGCGACGGACATAGGCCGGGACATATACGTCGGAAACCATCTTGTTGTCGTCGCCGATGAAGGTGTTGACGCCTTCGTTGAGGCCCATCAGCGCGATCGGCAGCGGGTTTTCGCCAGCGGTGAACACGATCGGGTAGTTGCGCTGCGAATCGACGAACTCGTCAACGGTCAGCGGGATCGCGTGAGTCTCGGCGAGGAAGGCTGCGTCGTCGAACGACTTCACTTTCCAATCCTTGTGCTCCTTGCTGTTGAGCGGGAGCAGGTCTTTGTAAAACAGTGGAAGCTGCGGCTGTGGCGCGCTGGCCATGTGAATTCTCCGGATAATACGGTGCTGAAAATGTGGCGGCCGGGGCAACAAATTGCTGGCCGAACGCGCCGCGCTTTAGGCGTTCGTGGGCGCGGGTGCAAGCGGGCTAAGAAATGGGTTCAAGTCTTGGCGAGCAGCTTTCCGGGATTGAGCAGGCCCTGAGGGTCGAGTGCGTGCTTCACCGCGCGCATCATTGAAAGCGATGCTGGATCGCTCAACCGCTCCAATTCACCGACCTTCAGCTGGCCGATTCCATGCTCTGCGCTGATCGAACCGCCCCATTCGGCGACGAGATCATAAACCAATGCTGAGATGCGTTTGCCCTCGCTGTCTTCCCAATCGCCGGGCGTTGCATCTTTGGGCGCGAGCACGTGGAAATGCACATTGCCATCACCCAAATGTCCGAATGCGACGCCTCTGGTTCCAGCAAAGGCGTTTTCTACCTTCGGGATGGCGGCGAGGATAAACTCGGGCATCTTTTCGACCGGTACGGAGATGTCGTGCTGCATCGCGGGGCCGATGGCGCGCTCGGCCGGAGCAATCGAATCGCGCAGCAGCCAGAAGTCTTCCGCCTGCGTTTCATTGGCGGCGATCACGGCGTCTTCGAGCAGGCCTTCCTCGAAGGCTCCGGCGAGAGCGCTTTCGGCCCGCTCGCGCAGAGCGCCAGTGTCTTCGCTGGAGGACACGAATTCGATCAGCGCATTCCAGGCGTGACGATTGGCTAGCGGCGCGCGGGCGTCAGGCAGATGGTCGAGAACGCTGGTCAGGCAGTGGTCGGGCACGATCTCGAAACCTTCGAGATTATTGCCCATGGCGCGCTCCACATAGCGCAGCAGGCTTCGTGCACCGGTGACCGTTTCGAGGCCCGCCCAAACCGCGACACGTCCGCGATTGGCGGGAAGCAAGCGCAGGTTTGCCGCCGTGACGATACCGAGCGTGCCCTCCGATCCGATCAGCAATTGCTTCAGGTCGAAGCCGCGATTGTCCTTTTTGAGCGCTGTCAGCCCGTCGAACACCTGACCATCGGGCAGCACCGCTTCGAGACCCAGCACTTGCGCGCGCATTGTGCCGTGGCGCAGCACTTGCGTGCCGCCTGCATTGGTGGAGACCAGCCCGCCGATCGTCGCGGAGCCCTTGCCGCCCAGGGTGAGGGGGAAGCGCAAGTCCGCTTCCTCCGCGATGTCGTGCAGTGTTTGCAGGATGACACCAGCCTCGCAGACGATCTGCTGCGCATCCTTGTCGAAGCGTCGCACGTTGTTCATCCGCCGCAGCGACAGCATCAGCGCATCACCGGTTTCATCGGGCGTGGCTCCACCGACCATGCCGCTGTTCCCGCCTTGGGGGACAATCGGGATGCCGTGCTGTACGCATAGTTTCACCAGCGCGGATACTTCGTCGGTCGAAGCGGGCGAGGCGAGGGCGAAGGCTCTGCCCGTGTAGCGACCGCGCCAATCGGTCAGCCACGGCTCGATCAATTCGTGGTCCTGCGTCAGGCCTTTCGGCCCAAGCAATTCAGCGGTGGATTTCAGGAAAGCATCGTGGTCCATAATTGTGGCCGCTATGCCACAGAGCCGCGCAATTGCGCCAGAGCTTTACGTTTGCCCGACCAATGGATTAAGCCAGTATTCAATTGCGGGTGCTAGACAGTCCGGCAAGTAAGCGGGTCCAGAGGGGGGCCGCAGAGATTTCAGGAGGCCAAAGCCCATGCCCGGCATGCTCGCAATTGCGGCGCCTCTTGCCCTGCTTGTGCCACTGATCGGGCAGAGCTCTACTGCGGTGACCATCCCGCCGCCTGTCAACACGCCATCGGTTGAAGAACACACCAGCCCTGTTGCGAACAACTCGCCGACAGTTGAGCCAGCGGCGCAGCTGCCGTCTGCTGCGAGCCCGCTCAAGGCGCTGTATGACAGCAATGTCGTGCATCAGGTTCGGATCGAGCGTCGGGTGACCATTCGTATTGCTCCGCAACGGCCGAGCCAGAGCTCGCAGCTGCTTGCGCAATTGCCGCAGCAGGGCCTGACCACCCAGTTTGAAGAGCGCAAGATGGATAAATGCCTGGCGGTTGAGGGCATTGCCGGGGTCCAGACCGGCAGCGGCAACCGCCTGCTGCTGTTCCTGCGTGACCGCCGAATTGTCTCGCTCAACCTGGAAAAGGCGTGCCGGGCGCGCGACTTCTATTCGGGCTTCTATGTCGAGAAGAATGAGGACGGAAAGCTCTGCGTTTCGCGAGACAAATTGCAGTCCCGCTCCGGCGTAAAATGCGAAGTGGCGCGGATGCGTCAGCTGGTCGCTGTAGAGAACTGATTGAGAGCGGCGCGCGGCAGCCGCCATTTTCTTGACTTTTCGGCTGAATTCGGCGATTGGCGCGCCTCCTGATGCGATTGTGTCGCTCGGGGGCAAATTTTGGCAGCCGACTTGCTGCCCACAATCCGGAAACAACCTGCCTAATGACTTTCGCCGATCTCGGCCTCTCACCTGAATTGCTCAAAGCCGTCGAAGATGCCGGCTACACCGAGCCCACGCCGATCCAGGCGGAAGCGATCCCGCCCGTGCTGATGATGAAAGACATCATCGGCATCGCGCAGACCGGCACGGGTAAAACCGCCAGTTTCGTGCTGCCGATGATCGACATCATGGCGAGCGGTCGCCGCCGTGCGCTGATGCCGCGCTCGCTGATCCTGGAGCCTACGCGTGAACTCGCCGCTCAGGTGGCGGAGAACTTCGAGAAGTACGGTAAGAACCACGATCTGAAGATGGCGCTGCTGATTGGCGGCGTGCAGATGGGCGACCAGCTGAAGGCGCTGGACGAGGGCGTCGACGTCCTGATCGCCACGCCAGGCCGGTTGATGGACCTGTTCGAGCGGGGCAAGATACTGCTCAATGGCTGCGAATTGCTGGTCATCGACGAAGCTGACCGGATGCTCGACATGGGCTTCATCCCGGATATCGAGTTCATTTGTTCGAAACTTCCCGAAACGCGCCAGACCATGCTGTTTTCGGCGACCATGCCGCCGCCGATCGAGAAGCTGGCGAAGACCTTCCTGACCAATCCCAAGCGGATCGAGACGAGCCGCGCAGCTTCCACGAATAAGGATATCACCGCCTTCAAGGTGCCGGTACAATCGCGCAAGAAGCGCGAGACCTTGCGCTGGCTTCTGAGCCACGATCAGGTCGAAACCGCGATCATCTTTGCCAACCGCAAGACAACGGTGCGCGAGCTCAACAAGAGCCTTCAGCGCGATGGTTTTGCCAGCGGCGAGATCCACGGCGACATGGATCAGGCCAACCGCCTAAAAGAACTCGATCGGTTCAAGGCGGGCGAGGTCAACATCCTGGTCGCGTCGGACGTCGCTGCGCGCGGGCTCGACATCAAGGGCGTCAGCCATGTTTTCAACTACGACACGCCATGGCACCCGGACGATTACGTCCACCGTATCGGCCGCACGGGCCGGGCAGGGGCTAAGGGCCGCGCCTTTACGCTGGTCGCGGATGACGATGCGGAGGCGATCGCCAATGTCGAAAAGCTGACCGGCAACACAATAAAGGTGTTCGGCAAGGAAGACGTGCGCGTTGAGCTGGCCGAGGGTGGGTCATCCGGCAAAACAGAAGACAGGACCGAAAAGAAATCCGACGATGGCGGCAAGAAGCCGAAAAAAGCGGAAAAGTCAGACAAGTCCGACAAGCCAGCGAAACATTCGCGCTCCAAGAAGCGCGACGATGACGATGCCGGCGAGGAGCGTGAAGAACGCACAGAGCGCGCGAAGAAGCCGCGCCGCTCCAAAGAAGACAAGCCGGATCGCACGGAAAAGGCCGACAAGCCGAAACGTTCGCGCCGCCGCCGCGACGAGGACGACGAGCCTGTCGCGGCGGGCGAGTGGAACGGCCCCAAGCCGGGCTTCCTGGATGTCGGCGCGGGTTAAAACGTCACGCTAGCGCGTAGTTTGTCGATTCAAATCAACCCGCAAGCAACCTGATTAGTTCAGATTGCCTGTGAATGCCTACCTTCTCGAACACCACCGATAGGTGGCTGCGCACCGTGCTCTCCGAGATGTTCAATCGCCGGGCTGCGGCTGCCCTGCCATCACCCTTTACGATTTCTCGCGCGACAGCCTCTTCGGCGGGTGTCAGTCCGAATTCCGTCGCCAGGCCACGCAGTCGCAGGGCCGCACGCTTCTCGGGTAGTGAAAATTGGAGCAGCGCTGCCGGACTTTCTTGATCGAGGCACGCTGCGATGCGTCCTTGTCCCTGCTCGACAGGCATCACGTCGATCCAGATTCGCTCGCCGGAACTCGAAGTTTGCCAGCATGAGCCGGCCCGCCGTGTGGGCGGTTGCGCATTGGCAATAAGCTTTTTGAGATTGTCGTTGGGAATGATTTCTTTGTCGCCAGTACGCGATGCGCGCGCCAGGCCGAGACGGCAGAGGACAGCGACGCTTTCCTTATCCTGGCCCAGTACTCTGAAGCGATTGTCGATGGCAGCCAAGCCTACATAGCCATGCTTTTCGGATCCCTTTTCCGCCAGCGCGCCCAATTTGATCCGGTTGTGAATGCGGCTCGCCCTGACAAGATGCTCGCAAAGCATGGCGAACCTGGCTCGCTCTGTTGGGTTGAAACCGGCTTTCTGCGGACGATAAATCCCGATCTGAGCCAGACGTGCACCGTTTTGCGATACGTTGGCGAAGAGCGCTCCCATGCCTAAGTCGTGCTCGTTCCACCATTCTTTGTATTCGGTGCTGTTTTCGAACTGTTCCCGGAAGGCCGGTATGTCGAATCCGGCGACTTTGCCCAGCGGTTGTGCGTGGGCCGGATGCAATGAATCATGACCTTCGGCGAACGAACTGATCTCGGCGCGGGCCTTGATATGTATCGGGTCCATCAACGGCATGCTGCCGCCCTTGAGCTTGTTACCCTCCAGGAAAACAAGCGCGGATTGGCTTGCCTGCATTGCCTCCGCGATCGATACGAGCGCATCGTCCCAGCGTGAGGGCTTCAGCGAAGCTTCGTAGATCGCCGAAATCGCTTTGCCGATTAGTTCGGCATTTTCCATATCTCTCGCGAGCCTCCGTCCAAGGATGTCTGCGCGACCCACCCAGTAGCATGTTTATGCTTTTTGGCCGAACGACCCTCTATGTTCGGCGCCAATCGCGCATCAGACGTTCGTCCGATGTGATCCGTTGCGAATCACCATAGCTTTCAAATCGGCTCCCAAAACTGGGATGTCGAATTGCTCTCGGATCAGGAGAAAATGTCATGAGTACAATGCTAAGAGCGCTTTTTGGGGCACTCGCCCTTGGAGCCATAGCGACCCCGGCGGCGGCAGAGGATGTTTCTGTCACTGTCTATTACGGTGATCTCAACCTGTCGAATGATCGAGGAATGAAGACCCTCAAAAATCGCGTCGACGGCGCGATCAGACAGGTCTGCGGTAGCCTCGCGACGCGGTCAATCGGGGAGCTTCACAAGACGCGCAAATGCCGTCGAAGCCTGCGCAATCAGGCTAAGGTTGTCCTCAGTGAAATCGGTCAGGGCACCGTTACCGTCGCCACGTCCTTTGCGATTTTCTACCGTGGTTGAACCTGAGCGTTGAGGTTCGCTGAAAAGTGAAAAGGGTGGCAATGGTTTTACATTGTCGCCCTTTTTCTTTCAGGACGCGATCAATTTACACCGATCTGGCGCGGATCTACGTCTCAAATCAGGTGATCTGAAAATTGGGTATGAGTACCCATGTTCCTGGTCGGCGAGATTGGTAACACATTCCTGCGACCCGAAGGCTCGGCTTTCCGAGCTCTAGCCTCAAAGCCCCGCCGCTTAATGAAGCGCGCGGGGCCTTTTTTGCTAAGCGCATTGAGCTGTTTAGATCACGGCTAGTCAGAAATAGCGCACTTCACGCGCTTTCTGCGATTTTGGCGCGATAAACGCCACGCTGCGCAAACCTCTTGGTAACCACGTTTCGGTAAGAAGCTCCCATGCAAACCGGGGTTTCGATGCTGGATTGGTTAACGAGTGCGACTGAGGGGCTGATCACCTTCTTGTCCGGGTACGGCTTTATCTATTCGCCGCTGTACCTGCTGACGTCGCTCGCCATCGCCGCTCTCTATTGGGCTGTCGCCAAGCCTGGCGGCCGGATGCTCGGTTATATCTTCCCGAAAGATGTCTACTCGCACCCCTCGCACAAGGCCGATATCTCGATCGCTTCGTTCAATGTGGTGTTTGTCGGGCTGGGTGGGTTTTCGTTTATCGTCCTGACGCCGCTATTCGCAGGCAATGTCGTCTTGTTGCTAACCGATCCAGCGGGGCTTTCCGACGGCGCTGAACTCACTCTCGGTTGGGGTATTGCGCTGGTAACTTTGCTGGTGCTGGCCGAAGACCTTGCGCGCTACCTGGTTCATCGCGCGCACCACATGATCCCACTGATCTGGCCGTTTCACGCGGTACACCATTCGGCGGAGGTGATGACGCCGCTGACCTTTTTCCGCGCGCATCCGGCGTATTATCTCTTCCAGCGCATCCTGATTTCATTGCTGACCGGCACTGCGCAGGGGCTGATCGTTGCTATCGCTTTCGGTCGAGCGCCCGGTTGGGTGTTCTTCGCTGCGGTGATCGTTTCGCGCACCTATATGGCGCTTGGCGTGCACCTGAGGCACAGCCATATCCCGCTCGGCTATGGCAAATTCCTAGAGCGCATCCTCATTTCGCCCCGCCTCCACCAGGTCCATCACTCGGTGGAGCGGCGGCACTTCGACCGCAATTTTGGCGAGATCTTCGCGCTTTGGGATTGGATGTTCGGCACGCTCTACATCCCTGAAAAGGGAGAGCGCATCCGCTTCGGCCTGACCGATGGCGAGGGGCGCGTTATCCGACCTTACCCGAACCTGCGCGAGGCGATGGTCAAACCCTTCGCCGAAAGCGTGCAGGTGCTGCGCGGCGAAAAGGATCGTGACGATCGCGAGGCGGAGCGCGTTTGATGTCACTCACTATCTATTATGACGGCGAGTGTCCCGTCTGCGCGCGTTATGTCACCATGCTGCGTCTGTCGCGCGAGCAGTCCGTCACGATGGTCGATCTGCGTAGCGATCCCGTCGCACGCGAGAGGCTCGAAGGCGAAGGCTTCAAGGTCGATAACGGCATGGTCGTCGACCAGTCCGGTCGTCGCTATGCCGGTGCCGACGCGGTGAATGTGCTCGCGCTGCTCTCCACTCCATCGGGCTTCGTGAACCGCATTAATCGCGCTGTGATGAGCTCGCCGATTGCTGCGCGCGTTCTGTACCCGCTGCTCAGGATGGGCCGCTGGTTGCTCTTGTTCGTCTTGGGCAAAGAGCTGATCGACGAACGCCGCGATACGGCCAGCCTGCAAACTATCTTCGCGATTTGCTTTGCGCTGTTTTCGATTTTCCACTTCTGCAATTACGCGACCGCCTATGGCCGATTCCCGCCCGGTCCGGACATGATTGCGCTGTTTGGTGCGGCGGCGCTCACACTCCTTAGGCCGCAATCGAGCCGCATTCTTGCCCTGCTGATGCTGGTGAGCCTCGTCAGCGCCATCATCCAGGCACCGGCGCAATCGAACCACACGATCACCCGCAACTTCATGCTGCTGGGATACTGGCTTTCTTTTGTGATGGCGATGATGCGCAACCGCCCGGCGGGCGAAGTCTTCAGCAATTTCGTCATCGCGGGGCAGGGCGTGTTGCTGGTGATGTATTTCTTCGGAATCTTTCACAAGATCAACGCCGATTTCCTCGATCCGGTCACCAGCTGCGCCGTCGCCCTGTGGGAGCAGATGCCTGCGCCATTGAATGCGCTTAGCGGCCCATGGGTCGATTATCCCGCGATTTACGGGACGTTCGTGGTCGAGGGGGGGATTGCGATCGCGCTCCTCGTGAAGCGCTGGCGTCACTACGGGATCGCTGCTGGTATCGCGTTCCACCTGCTGCTCGCGATGAGCTCCTACGCCATGTATATCGCCTTCACGATGCTTTCGATTGCGATGCATTCGCTGTTCGTCAGCCCGAAGGCCGCCGATCGCATCCTCGCTTCGAAAAGCATGCAGGCATTCACAGGCAGGATGAGCAATCCGGTCTATGCCATTGCCGCGATCATTGTCGTGCTGACCATTGGCGTGCTCGCTTTTCGTGGGTCTTACGGGCTTGCCTCGTTGTTCGCGCTGCCGATGGTGCTGCCTTTCTGCTGGGTCATCCTGCGATACGGGCAGGATGAGGGTGCGAGCAGACCTTATGGCCGAAGCGCACTGGCGATCGGAGCGATTACGTTTGCAGCGTTCTTCCTGAATGGAGCGATGCCCTATCTCGGACTGAAGACAGCCCAATCGCTGAACATGTTCGCCAACCTCAGGTTGGAGCAAGGCGCGAGCAACCACCTTGTGTTTGGCGGGGCGCACCGGCCTTTCGGGTATCTCGAGCGCGTTGCGACGATCGACGATGCAGGTGGGAACCGCGCAATGAACTACTACGCTCGTTACGGTTACGGCATCGTCTATTACGACCTGCTCGCCTTTCTGGCGGACAATCCGGATGCATCGATCAGCTTCACGCTGAACGGTAAGAGCTTCGACAGCGTCAGCGCAGTCGATTTACGGGCGGATATCGACGCGACGCTGCACCCGCAATGGTTCCGCAAATGGTTCCACTTCCAGCCTGTGCAGTTGGAGCGTCCGGAGCCGTGCACGCTTTGAAGTTCGCGTAAGCGATCTTACGGCACCGCAATCACATGCGCGATCATCCGGTTGCCTTCGAACACCGCGCGATCTTCGACGTGCGTATCGTCGACGAAAACAAAGTCGAACACGCCATCGGCATTGCTGTCGCTATGGAGCATGACGATGTACATGTCGCCACTTGCAGGAGCCGGATTGAGCGTGATTGAGACGTTCTCGTTCTTGCCGCTCTTGACGAAGCTGTAGCCGGCGACATGTGTGCCGCTGGGCTTGCCGCCAATGAACGGGTGCATGACCAGCCAGCCATCGCCATCGATATGCACTTCTGAGAAGGTGAGGGTGGTCCCATCGCCCCTGCGAAGCGCGCTGCGTTGTCCGGTGATGCGTTGCTCTGTGTAGGTCCTGTTTTCCGTGGCGCGCTGGACGTTCTCTATCTTGATCCAGTTTGCCTCACCATTGCCCAGTTCTACTCCGCTGGCTTCGGGTGCTTCCTCGGCCAGACTAACCGGTGCGATCGCCGCTGCACCGATGAATGATGTGGCTGCAAGAATTGCCTTCAATCGCATTTTCGATCCCCTCCAGAGCTCCTTGCATGGAACTTGGCATATTCCGGCAGAGTGCGAAAGCGTGGGGCGCGAAGGCGTGTGGTTGCTGGATCGATCGATATAGCCCGCTTGCATCTGCTTCCGAAAATATATAAGCACTTATATAATGATCGATCCACAATCAGGTCTCGGCACCAAACTGCGCCTTCTTCTTTCGATGCTCGATGGTGAGCTGACCGAGCTATACAAGCAGGAACAATCCTCTTTTCGCCCGCGGTTCTTCCCTGTCTTCCAACTGCTATTGCAATCGAAGCGGGCTTCCATCGGCGAGATCGGGGCGTTTTTACACACAAGCCAACCCGCCGCGACGCAGACGGTTGCCGAGATGAAGAAGCTTGGCCTGGTCGCTGATGAGGCTGGCACGGACAAGCGCCGACGCTTGGTTCGCTTGACGCCGCTTGGTCGCGAAACTGCCGATGCCTTGCAGCCCATCTGGAAGGCCGTTGGCGGCGCTGCTGCAGAGCTTGACGAGCAATTGTCGCACCCGCTTTCGAGTATCCTTGATGAGGCCATCACTGCCCTTGAGGGCGAGAGCTTCCGCGCCCGGATTGCCCGCCACCGCGTGAAAGGCAGGAGCACACTTTGCGATTGATCCCGAATTTCCTGACCTTTGTCGCTGCGCTCCTGTTTATGGTGCCAATGACCGTGTTGGCGGCACCATTGCAGCCGTCCGACCGTGAAGAGATCATCGCCAATTCAGTTGACCTTCTCGAGGCGAGATATGTCGATCCCGAGCTTGGGGCGCAGCTTGCCTCGAGGCTTCCAGATGCCTCGAAAGAATGGAGCGATATTCACGACCCTCAGGACTTTGCAACAGCGATGACGCGCTGGTTGCGCGAGGCATCGGGCGATGGGCATCTCGGGCTCAGCTACAGCGAGGCTCCGATACCCGAGGACGGTGGCGATGCCGCCTTCTCGCAGGCAGAAATGGAGCGCTGGTATGGCGCGCAACTGAACCACGGGGTCGAGAAGATCGAGCGGTTGGACGGCAATATCATGCTGCTTGATCTGCGTGTGTTTCCGCCGCCCGAGATGGCGGCAGACGTTATCTCGGCGGCTATGACGGTGGTGGCTCAAGGTGACGCCCTGATCATCGATCTGCGCAAGAATGGCGGCGGCTCGGAAACCTCCAACCTGATCACGGGATATCTTCTCGACGAGGGTGAACAGCCGCTGACGGGCATCTACAACCGACCGCGAGACGAACATCGGGCGAGTACGTCCCCTGCCTGGGTGCCCGGGCGAAAATTCGGTGGGAGCAAACCGCTTTACATCCTCACCTCGAAACGGACATTCTCCGCAGCCGAAGCACTTGCCTACAATCTGCAGGCGTTGGGTAGGGCGACGATAGTCGGTGAGGTCACGGGCGGGGGCGCCCATCCTTTCGAATATCGCAGGGTTCACGCGCATTTTGCTCTGGATCTGCCCGAGGGACGCTCGATCAATCCGATCACCGGTTCAAACTGGCAGGGCGTCGGTGTGCAGCCGGATGTCGAGGTGAATGCGGAAGAGGCGCTGGCGACCGCGCTCGATCTCGCGAAACGCGCCGTCCGAAAGTAGCGAACGGCCTCTCGAGGTTAGTCTGCCAGTTTCACGAAACTGTCGAGCACACGCTTCGTCCCATAGTCCTCGAACTCGATTTCGAGCTTGTTGCCTTCCTGATCGGTTACGCAGCCCGTGCCGAATTTGTCGTGATGTACCATCGCGCCGATCGTGATGTCGCTGCGCGGCCTGGCCGCAAAGCTGGCGGCGGAGCGGGTCGTCTCGCGGACCCGATTTGGCTTGGTGCTATAGCCTGACGTGAGCGCACGCTGCCAACCGGGGCCGCGCGTATTGGCGCGATCGGGCTGAGCTTTGGCGACATGGGCGAAGGGATCGTCCTGCTCGCTCCAGTTGGCCTGCCACAGGGAGGCACCGCCGGTCATGGTCGTTTCCTGATCGATATGCTCGTCAGGCAGTTCCTCGATAAAGCGCGAGGGGATCGAACTGGTCCACTGGCCATAGATACGGCGATTGGCGGCGTGGAATATCTGGCATTTGCGCCGCGCTCGGGTGATTGCGACGTAGGCCAATCGGCGCTCTTCCTCGAGGCTGGCGAGACCGCCCTCATCGAGCGAGCGCTGGGAGGGGAACACGCCTTCTTCCCATCCGACGCAAAAGACGTGATCGAATTCCAGACCCTTGGCCGCATGGATCGTCATGATGGTGACGGTTTCGTCGTCATCGCCGCGATCATTGTCCATCACCAGGCTGACATGCTCTAAGAAGTCGCCGAGCGTCTCGTACTCCTCCATTGCACGGGCAAGTTCGGAGAGGTTTTCCTGCCGACCAGCGCTTTCCGGGCTGCGATCCTTTTGCAACATATCGTTATAGCCAGTCTCTTCCAGCACCAGGCGAAGCAGGTCTGACGGGGTCATTTCCTCTGCCGCTTCACGCCATGCGAGGAACCGCCTCATCAGCCCGCCAATCGTGTTCGCAGCGCGCGCCGGCAGCTCATCGCTATCGGCAAGGTCGAGTGAAGCGGCGGCCAGCGGCATGTTGGTACGCCGCGCGTGCTGGTGCATTTTCTCCAGGGTCTTTGCGCCAAGCCCCCGCTTGGGTTGATTGTAGATACGCTCGAACGCAAGATCGTCTTGCGGCTGAGCAATCACACGGAGATAAGCGAGGGCATCGCGAATCTCGGCGCGCTCGTAAAAGCGGAAACCCCCGATGATGCGATAATTGACGCCGATCTGGATGAAGCGGTCTTCAAACTCGCGGGTCTGGTATTGCGCGCGGACAAGGATTGCGACCTGATCGAGTGGCGCGCCTTCGGCCTCAAGGCGCTCAATCTCTTCGCCGACACGGCGCGCTTCCTCGGGAGCATCCCAGACGCCGACGACGCGAACCTTGTCGCCCGCATTGACCTCGGTCCAGAGCGTCTTTTCATGCCGTTCGCTATTGGCCCGGATCAGGCCCGAAGCTGCGCCCAGGATATGCGGGGTGGAGCGATAATTCTGTTCGAGCCGCACGACATGAGCGCCGGGAAAATCCTTCTCGAAGCGCAGGATATTGGCGACTTCCGCGCCTCGCCATGAATAGATCGACTGGTCGTCATCGCCGACGACGCAGATATTCTTGCGCTCCTGCGCGAGCAACCGCAGCCAGAGATACTGGACGGCGTTGGTATCCTGATACTCGTCGACGAGGATGTATTTGAAGCGCTGCTGGTATTCGGCCAGCACGTCATTGTGCTTGCGAAAGATATTGAGCACATGCAACATCAGATCGCCGAAGTCGCAGGCGTTGAGCGCTTTCAGCCGGTCCTGATAAAGCTGATACATCGCCTGACCGCGTCCGTTGGCGTAACTCTCATTCTCTACGGCATCCAGATCGCCGGGGTTGAGGCCCCGGTTTTTCCAGCGATCGATCAATCCGGCCAGCTGCCGCGCGGGCCAGCGCTTCTCGTCGATGTCGTTATCGTTGATGAGCTGCTTCAGCAGCCGGATCTGATCGTCCGTGTCGATGATCGTGTAGTTGCTTTGCAGGCCGACCAGTTCGGCATGGCGCCGCAGCATCTTCGCGCAGATCGAGTGGAAGGTGCCGAGCCATGGCATCCCTTCCACGCTTTCGCCCAAATGCCGCGCGACGCGGTCCCGCATTTCGCGCGCCGCCTTATTGGTGAAGGTGACGCACAGGATCTGGCTGGGCCAGGCGCGCCGGGTCGCGACCAGATGCGCAAGCCGAGCTGTCAAAGCTGCCGTTTTCCCGGTGCCGGCTCCAGCCAGCATCAGCACCGGGCCTTCGGTCGTGAGCACGGCCTCGCGCTGCGGCGGATTCAGCTGCGCGGCGTAGGCCGGAACTTGTGCCTCGCCTGGTTGTGAAGCGGCGGGCAGGGAGGATGCGTTGGGATCGGTCATTGTTCTACCTGTGAACAGGTAGGGAACGTTGATCCCCCCGGCAAGCACGCAGATTTTCGCATACCCAGCTCAATTCCATGAGATTCGCCAATAATTGCGAGCAATTCTCAACCCATCGCGCTTTCGCCACGCATGACGCCTAGCCGTGCCGAAGGCGCGCTGCGCTCGCCGTCAAGGGGTTCGCGAATGGAAAACATGCGGCCATAAGGATGGAGCTTGCTCAGAGGGGAACTCATCAAGAGCAAGCGGGTCGCGTTCGTAACGCTTGGGACAATTTTACTGGAGAATCCCATGCGTAAATCAATTTCTTACCTTGCCGGTGCCGGACTCATGGCACTCGCTATTCCCATCAGTGCCACCGCGCTCGCTCAGGACGAGGCGCCACCACCACCTGCAGAAACATCCACCGATATGACGCCGGATCAAACGGCAGCCTATGACAGCTGGCCCCCGGACCAGCAGGCAGCCTACGATGCCTGGCCGATGGAGACGCGTGGATATTACTGGACACTCGCTCCCAATCGTCAGGAACTGTTCTGGCGCCTGTCGGACGAAGATCGCGTGTTGATTACTTCAATGAGCGGCCCCGATCGCGAATCGACTTGGGAAATCATCGAGGCACGAGCTGCTGGTGGTGAGGCCCCTCCCGCCGAGCCCGCACAAGAGCCAGCCGAAGAGCCGATGCCTGATGGTGGGTCGTAAGCTGCTGGGGCTTTCCTAGCCTCAACTAGTTTACGCCAATCGGACCGGGCGGCGGGAGCAGCAGTGTCCTCTGCTAATGTTCTGCGCTTAGGCGAAACAAAGTCAGTTTGCCTTTGCCAACCCGCCGCTCGGCTTCGATGTCCAAGCCTTTGACACTCGTATTTTCATGCCGCGCGGTTTCCAGCGCGATCCAGGTGGCCGGGCCAATCCATCCCAGCCTTAGCAGGCGTTCCAACGCGACGATGCCTGCACCCGTATCATACGGTGGATCGAGCAAAATAAGATCATAAGTCTCGCGCGCTGGACCGAGCGACATCACCGAGCCAGCCTGTACCGAGCCCTTCGAGGTTGCATCGAGTGCCGACAGGTTGGCTCGGATGGTGTCGAGGGCTGCGCGATCGTGTTCGACGAAGAGGCAGTGCGCCGCACCGCGCGATAGAGCCTCGATGCCCAGCGCGCCCGACCCCGCGAACAGATCGACGACGCGCAGGTCTTCAAAGCTGCCGAGCCTGCTTGTGAGCATGCTGAACAAGGTCTCGCGCGTGCGATCCGCCGTTGGGCGCGTCGCCTCACCTTTGGGCGCGGTCAATTTCCTGCCACGCCAGTCCCCCGCGATGACCCTCATTCGCGTGCTGCTTTCTTCAAGGAGCTGACGAACCGGTCGAGGTCGCCCTTCCGGATGCGCACGGCTTGCCCGCGCGGCAATTCGCCCAGTTCAAACGGTCCATAGGCGATGCGGATAAGACGGTTTACTTTCATTCCGAGATATTCGAGCACGCGCCGAACCTCGCGGTTTTTACCCTCGGTAATGGTCATTTCGATCCATTGGTTGCGTCCTTTGCCACGCTCCAGATTGGCATCGATCGAGCCATAGCGAACGCCATCGATGGTTATCCCGTTGATCAGCTCCTCGAGCTGGTCTTGGCTGACCTCGCCAAAGGCGCGGGCGCGGTATGTGCGCGGTACGCCGGAAGAGGGCAGTTCCATCTGACGCTTCAGAGCGCCATCATTGGTGAGCAGCAAAAGTCCTTCCGTATTGAGATCGAGCCGCCCGACCGGCATCAGGCGCGGTGCATCCTTGGGCAAGGAATTGGTAAGCGCCTGATAAATTGTCGCGCGTCCCGCCATATCGCGTTCGGCGGTGATCAGGCCGGTTGGCTTGTGAAAGGCATAGAGCTGCGTCGGTTCGGGCTTTGCGACAGGTTTTCCGTCGACGCTGATCCCCTTGAGAGAGGTGAGGAACGTCGCGGGTGTCTCCACCACTTTGCCATCCTGCGTGATGCGCCCATCGGCGATCATACGCTCGATCTCGCGGCGGCTGGCCACGCCCGCGCGCGCGAGCAGCTTTGCGATACGATCGCCTTCGGGACGGTCATCGGATCTGGGGGACTTGGTCATTGCGCGCGGCTACGCGTTTGCATCGTGCGGCGCAATCCTAAGCACCGAGAATGAAGCCTGTCACCGTCAGGCGGCCCTCCGTCACCGCTCGGTCCGGGGCGGGAACCGACAAGATGTTGCCTGAGTGTAATTGACGACCGCGATAGGCGATAAGCCGATCCGGCTTTGCCTCGACTTCTCCGATCAACTCATAGCGCTCCGAATCCCCGCGCTGATATTGCGCCGCTGCTTCGCCAAAATCCGCATCATCGGTCTTTTTGGCTCGCTCATAGTCATCAAGCCGCTCCGGTGTGATTGTTTCGAAACCGGTGCGGCGATGGCGATAGAATGCCGTACCGCTTTCCGCCCGCGCCGAGAGATAATGCACGATGGCCACAACATGCGCGCGCGCCTCGTCGAAATGCGGGATGCGCTGTGCGGGTGATAGCTCTTCGGGTCGCAAGGTAACGATGCTGAAAGAGCAGCTTTCGAACTTCATCTGGCTGAACCCGAACTCTTCGCGTAGCGCCGCTGCAAGCAATGGCGCTTTATCAGCCTGGCTCACGTACCCTTTGGGTTCGATATTGGCGCGAATACCTGGGTAGCCTGTGACCTGCTCATATTGCGCGGAACGACCTGCCTTGATCAGACCATCGGTCCAGCCTGAAAATCCGTCAATCACAATAACTGGCTCGCGTTCGTGCCCGAACCGATGCACATCATAACCCTGCTCGAGGTCGGTTTGGTTCATTCGGTCAGCTGGCGGATGCAGCTTCTAGGGCAGCGGATACGATCTCTTCGAAGCGGCTGATCCCGCCTTCGAGTGTACCGAGAGTAAGATGTTCGATCGCGCCGGATTCGAGGCCTTGTTGGCCGAGTTCCGCCGCGCGGAAGTCTTCGCTCGCAAATACCCCGCCGTCCAGCAGGTTCCAGCTACGCTCCCAGTGATCGCGTGCCTTGTTTGTCGCGGGCACTTCGGGGATTAGCATGAAGTCCTCGACGATGGTGTGATCATGCGCCTGAGGCATCAGCACCATGACATTGAGATAATCGGGGCTCGGTACGATGATGGTCGCAGGCAGCAACTGGTAAGCGAAGGTAACTATCCGGCGCAGCTGGGACATATCGGACAGGTCGATATCCTCCATTTCCTCAAGCCGTCCGACCGCAGAGCGCTGATGCGGGCCAATCGTATCGCCACTCGTGACCCCGTCCTTGAAGAACGGGCCTATCGTGTTCGCGTGCAGTCGGGTGACATGGTAGCTTTCAAGGAAGGCGTCCATGATCAGTTTCCAATTGCCCGCGACCGAATGCGTCTTGCGGCGGAACAGGTGCGATTTGTCCATCCCGAAAGCGTTGAAGTCCTCGCCCAAACTACTGGCGTGGGTGAAGTCAGCGTCATCTGTAGGCGCGAACCAGATCAGCCCGCCCGCCTCGCAAGAAGGCAATTCGACCAGACTGTGCTCGCTCTTGTCGAGACCCGGAAAGGTCTCTGGCCGGGGCAGCGCAAGCAGAGCGCCGTCGAGCTTGTAAGTCCACGCGTGATAGGGGCAGACCAGTCGGCTGGCGCATTGCACCTCGTCACCCTCGACCAGCCGCGTACCGCGATGGCGGCAGACATTGAGGAAGACATGCGCCTCGCCCTTCGCATCGCGTGTGATCAGCAGCGGTCGGCCTGTGCCATCATGCGGAACCGCCAGGCCCGGTTCTGGCAACAGCGCGGATGGGGCGATGACTTGCGGAAGGCGATCGAACAAAGCCGCCTTCTCGCGTTTGAAGTGATCGGGGTCGGTGTAAAGGCTCGCAGGCACGGTTGAAATTCGGTCGGCCTCACGCTGTTTTCCGTTCTTGATATCCTCCGCGAGCGCCCGCTGACCCTCTGTCGCGCGCAGGATCGGCGACGCATCTGCGGCAGAAGGTGTTGATGACGTTGTGGGCGCGTTCATCGAAGCGTTCCTATTTCTTTCTCGCGTGGCTAGTGTTGCAGAAGTTTAGCAATGAAGAAAGATGGGAGCACAAATGGCTGAAGCCGCCCTAAGCGATCAATCGCGTGTCTCCCGCTGGCTGACCCTGTTCACATCGCTGCGTCAACCGAAGACGGGCTATATGCTGATTTTCGGCTTTGCTTCGGGCCTGCCATACGCATTGCTGCTCGGTACGCTCTACGCTTGGCTCACCGATGCCGAAGTCGATGTTGAGACAATGGGCGTCTTCTCGCTAATTGGGCTTGCCTATGCGTTCAAGTTTCTGTGGTCGCCCGCGCTCGACCGGGTTGACGTTCCGCTGCTTAGGCGGCTGGGCAAACGCAAGCAGTGGATCGTAACGGCGCAGCTCTTGCTTGGCGGGATCCTTGTGATCCTGTCGACACTCAATCCGCTTAACTCGCTCGGCTGGTTTTCCCTGCTGGCCGGGATCGGAGCGTTTGCCAGCGCGACTCAGGACGTGGTGATCGACGCTTGGCGCGTTGATGTTGCGGACGACAAGGCGACGATCGACATTCTCTCGACCGTCTATCAGATGGGCTATCGCATTGCTGCACTGGTGGGCGGCGCATTGGCATTGTTCATGGCAGAACGGACCGGCTGGCCCGCAGTCTATGCGACCATGGGCGGAATTCTTCTCGCCGTCGGTTTCCTCGGGCTGTTCGCTCCCGATGCGCAGCGGAGCGAGCAGGCTGTGTCGGATGAGCGGGAAAACCTGCTGACTTTGCGAGAGCCCGGGCAGCTTCACCCGCGCATTCGGGCATGGGCGCTCGGCGCGGTCGGGCTGTTGTGGGGCTGGGCGCTGGTCACAGTGCTGGTCTTCATGGTGCGCTCGCTCAATTCCGATCCGGATCTGAGACCGGACAGCACTGCATTTGTCAGCCAGATGGGGCCGCTGATCGTGGTTGCCACGGTGGTGATACCCGCATTGATCGCAGGCTGGCTCGAACGCCTGCGTAAGAAGGGGCGATATGTCCTTGATGAGAGCGTGCCATCGCGTGGCGGATTCGACACGGCGCTCGACCACGGATATCGCGCGCTGATCCTGCCGCTTGCCGAGATAATCGGCAGGTTGCGCTGGGCGGCGGTGCTAGTGATCGCCCTCGTGCTGACCTACCGAATTACCGACGCGATCTGGGGCAGCTTTGCCTATCCATTCTACTTGGGTGAGCTTGAATATACCAAGGACGAAGTTGCGGTTGCCTCCAAGTTCTTCGGCGTCGGCGCTCTGCTCGTCGGTCTTGCTCTCGGTGGCGCGCTTCTCACGATCATTGGTCGGATGACGACGCTTACTCTTGGCGCATTGATCGCGGCGCTTACCAACCTGCTTTACGCGGATCTCGCGATTGGCGGCGCGAGAATGCAAGCAGCCAGCGATATGATCGGCTTCACCTGGCTCACTGGCTTGTTCGGTGCGGACGATCGCCTTTCAAAGCTGATGCTCACGATCGGGATGGAGAACATCGCCGTCGGCGTCGCTGGTGCGGCTTTTGTCGCCTATCTCTCCAGCATCGTCGCAAAGGGTTATAGCGCTGTGCAATATGCGCTGCTGTCTTCACTGACACTGCTGGTTGGCACGCTTGGAAGGCCTGCGCTGGGGCAGATGATTGAAGAGCAGGGCTATTACGACGTATTTATCCTGACGACGCTGATTGGCCTGTTTGCCGTTGTGTTGTGCCTGGTCGAGTGGATCCGGCAAACGCGTCTCGGAAAGGACGCGGGCGTCGTTGCTCCGGAGGCTGCCGCGCAACCGGCGGAGTGATCAGTCCGGGATCTCGTCGTTGAGGCGCAGCACTTCGCCTGCGAGGTAGAGCGAGCCTGCGATTAGCACCGGCAGTCCATCATCGGGCAGCGCGGCGAGGGCGCTGGGCACATCAGGTGCCGACCTTGCGTCGGGCCCAAACACTTCTGCAGGATGATAGTCGTGTTCGGGTACTGGCACGGCAGTGATGCTGGCTAGCGAACCCGCTAACGGCTCAATCAGTGCCTGCGGGTCTTTCGCCTTGAGCATGCCGATGATGAGATGTCGTGGCATGCCTTCAAACTCGGCCGCCAAGGCGTCGCCAGCGCTGCGATTATGCCCGCCATCCAGCCAGACTTCGCGCGATCCAATGAGAGGCCCGGGCTTAAGCCGCTGCATCCGTGCGGGCCAATGGGCATTCGCCAGCCCAGCAGTGATCGCTTCCGCTGAGATGTCGATCGCGTCCTGTTCGCGTAGCATGGCTGCGGCGAGCGCAGCGTTTTGCATCTGGTGCTCGCCTCTCAAAGAGCATGTCACCGTGCCGAGCTTGAATTCGTCACCGGGGACCAATTCGACCAGTGATAAGCCGACACGCGCCGCGACCTTGCGGATCTCGCGCCGCGCCTCGGGTGGATATTGATGACCCAAAGTCACCAGCGGCACGCCCAGTTTCGCGATCCCCGCCTTCTCGAAAGCGATCCGCGCCATAGGCTCCTTCGGCACGCCTTCTTCGGGAGCCAGCAGGAAGCGTTCATGATCGATGCCCAGCGCAGCGATTCCGCAGGCGGCCAGCGCGTCGGGCTCCAGCACATTAGTTGCGTCTAAGCGCCCGCCAAGCCCGACCTCGACCACGCAGGCATCGGCAGGTTCGCGGCTGAAAGCGAGAAACGCCGCCGCTATCGTCACTTCGAAGAAGCTCGGACCCAGATCCTCGCAAGTATCCAGAACCTCTTTGAGCAGCTCCGCCAGCGCCTCGTCGGAGATCAGCTCGCCCGCGATGCGAATACGCTCGTTATAGCGTACGAGGTGGGGCGAGGTGGTGACGTGAACGCGCTTGCCATCCGCCTCCAGCATCGCGCGCAGGAACGCGCAGACCGAGCCTTTGCCGTTGGTTCCGGCTACATGAAACACCGGCGGCAGCCGACGATGCGGATTGCCCAGCCGCTCCATCATCGCGGTAATTGTTTCGAGCCCCATACGCCCTTGCGGCACGCTCAGCGCGCTCAGGCGATCGAGCTGCGCCTGAACCCGCGGATCATCGGATTTGCCTAAATCCATGCCTCTCTTCGAAGCGACTCAGTTCTTACGCTGCAACCGGCGGCTGCAGGTAATCGATGACATTCGCCAGCGTCACCTTCAGCTCCTTGCGCGGTACGACCATATCGACCATGCCGTGCTTGTGCAGGTATTCCGCACGCTGGAATCCCTCGGGTAGCTGCTCGCGGATCGTGTCCTGGATCACGCGCTGGCCCGCAAAGCCGATCAATGCGCCCGGCTCGGCGATGTGGATATCGCCCAGCATCGCATAGCTAGCGGTGACGCCGCCTGTGGTCGGGTCGGTCAGCACGACGATGTACGGCAGGCCAGCCTCCTTCAGGCGGCGGGTCATTACGGTCGCACGCGGCATTTGCATCAGGCTCAAAATGCCTTCCTGCATGCGCGCGCCGCCCGCCGCAGTGACGACGATATAGGGGCATTTGCGGGTCAGGGCGCGCTCCGCCCCGGCGCAGAACGCCATGCCCACAGCCATGCCCATCGATCCGCCCATAAATCCGAAGTCCTGCACGCCGACGACCGCCGGATGGCCCTCTATCGTGCCAGAGCCTACCGAAAACGCGTCCTCATGCGGATTGTTCGCGCGCGCAATCTTGAGCCGGTCGGTGTATTTCTTGGTATCGCGGAACTTGAGCGGGTCTTCGGTGACCTTGGGCTGCGGCAGCATTTCGTAGCCTTCATCAAGCAGCAGGGCGAGCCGTGCATCGGCGCTGATTCGGCCATGATGGTCGCAGCGCGGGCAGACCGAGAGATTGTCCTCATATTCCTGCACGAACAGCATCTCTTGGCATGACTTGCATTTGATCCACAGATCCTTCTCGGAGCTGCGCTTGTCAGTGAAGCCCAATGAATTGCGGACGCGGGTGAACCAGTTCATGTCTAAATCCTGTTTTGCTTAGCGCGCGGTATGAACCGCTTCCGCCAAAGCCGATGTTAGCTCTTGTAGCTTGGCCGGCGCCTCAGCGCCATATTCGCCGACGATCTCAACCAGCGCGGAGCCGACGACGACGCCGTCCGCAACTTTCGCAATCGCGCCTGCCTGTTCAGGCGTGCGCACGCCGAAGCCGACAGCGATCGGCAAATCGGTTTGCGCTTTGAGCGCTGCGACTGCTTGTTCAATGCTGTCTTGTGCGGCCTGTTGCTTGCCTGTGATCCCTGCGACCGAGACGTAGTAGACGAAGCCCTGTGAGCCTTGGAGCACGCTAGGCAGGCGCGCAGCATCGGTGGTGGGCGTGGCGAGGCGGATCGGTGCAATGCCCTGTTCGCGCAGGGCCGGACCGAGCGCCTCGTCTTCCTCAGGCGGGATGTCGACGCAGATCACTCCGTCGACGCCAGCGCCCTTGGCAGAGTTTGCGAACCATTCCGGGCCGCGCCGCACCATCGGATTGGCATAGCCCATCAATACCAGCGGTACATCGGGGTGGCGCTCGCGAAATTCGTAAGCGATTTGCAGCACATCGGCGGTGGTTGTCCCCGCGCCGAGGCTGCGCAGGTTAGCGCTCTGGATCGCTGGGCCATCGGCCATCGGATCGGTGAAGGGCATGCCCAGTTCGATCACATCGGCTCCGCCCGCGACCAGCGCGTCGAGATTGGCTGCCGTGTCGCCATCGCCAGCGGTGATAAAGCATACGAGCGCTGGGTGAGGTTTGGAAAAGGCGTTAGTAAGAAGGGTCATGGCTTAGCGGTTTCAACCAAATCCAAATGAGCAGCAAGAATGTCACTAAGAGCAAAGCGGCGGCTAGAAGCTCTACAAAGTATGGGTGTGATTGAGAGCAATTGAACATGAGACCATAAAACTTGGCCAACATGCCGTCGTCATATCCCGAGACGCTTAAGTAGGAGTATCGATCATGAATCTCGCGCGGTTGAATCTCTAATAGGTCTTCAAAGACCAAACCCACCATTTCGCGCGAAAAGAACAGACCGCCAGCCAAGGTAAAGAGGCACAGAAGCACACGCCAGTCGCGTTTCACATCTCCACTCCCAGCTTTTCAGCCACGGTGAAGATATCCTTGTCGCCGCGGCCGCAGAGATTCATCAGGATGATCTGATCCTCGCTCATCTCTTTCGCGCGGTCGGCCACCGCAGCAATTGCATGGCTCGGCTCTAGTGCGGGAATGATACCCTCGGTGCGGCAGAGCAATTGGAACCCGTCGAGTGCTTCCTTGTCCGTCACGGCGGTGTATTCGACGCGCCCGCTTTCTTTCAGCCAAGCGTGCTCGGGGCCGATGCCGGGATAATCGAGGCCCGCGCTGATCGAGTGGCCCTCGGTAATCTGGCCGTCTTCGTCTTGCAGCAAATAGGTCTTGTTTCCGTGCAGCACACCTGGTGATCCGCCGAGCAGGCTTGCGGCGTGTTCATCACCATCAAGACCGTGACCCGCCGCCTCGACACCGAGCATTTTCACGTCCGGATCGTCCAGGAAGGGGTGGAACAGGCCCAACGCGTTGGAGCCGCCACCAATACAGGCGACAAGCAGGTCGGGCAGGCGGCCCACGCGATCGAGCATTTGCGCGCGCGCCTCAGTCCCGATCACGCTCTGGAAGTTGCGCACCATCTCTGGATAGGGATGCGGCCCGGCGGCTGTGCCGATGATGTAGAACGTGTCGTGGACATTCGCGACCCAGTCGCGCAGTCCCTCGTTCATAGCGTCTTTCAGGGTCGCTCCGCCGCTGGTAACGGGGATGACCTCTGCTCCGAGCAATTTCATGCGGAACACATTGGGCGATTGCCGCTTCACGTCCTCTGCGCCCATATAGATCACACAGGGCAGGCCAAAGCGCGCGCACACGGTGGCTGTGGCAACGCCATGCTGGCCCGCGCCGGTTTCTGCGATGATGCGGGTCTTGCCCATGCGGATCGCAAGCAGGATCTGCCCGATGCAATTGTTGATCTTGTGCGCGCCAGTGTGGTTGAGCTCATCACGTTTGAACCAGACTTGCGCCCCGCCGAGCGCCTCGGTTAGCCGCTCAGCGTGATAGAGCGGGGACGGGCGGCCGACATAGTGTTCGAGCAGATCGTCGAACTCGCGTGCAAACTCCGGATCTGCCTGTGCCGCGCGATACTCACGTTCCAGATCGAGGATCAGCGGCATCAGCGTTTCGGCGACATAGCGACCACCGAACTCGCCGAAATGCCCGCGATCGTCAGGCTGGTTTTTGAAGGAATTGGGCTGTGTGTTCATCGTGCGCTTTCGAGGACTTGATCAAGCATTTCGCGCGGCTTCGCAGAAGGCCGCAATCTTGTCCATGTCCTTCACGCCGGGAGCGCTTTCAACGCCGGATGATGTGTCGACCAGCTCGGCTCCAGTCGCCTGAATCGCTTCTGCCACATTGTCCGGCGTTAGACCGCCAGCAAGTCCCCAAGGCACTTCATGCTCGTGCCCCTGCAGCAAGTCCCAACGGAAGGTTTCGCCATTGCCGCCGGGCAGCGCCTTGGCCGGAGCGTCGAACAGGAAACGGTCTATCTTGCCGACGTACTTCTGCGCCCGCTCCAGCGTACCAGCATCTTTCAGACCGAGCGCCTTCCACACCTCCACGCCAAGCTTCTCTCGGATCAGCCCGGTCCATTCCGGCGTCTCGCGCCCGTGGAACTGCACCACGTCCGGCTTGATCTCGGCGATGGCGGTGCCGGTGACTTTTACATCCGCGTTGACCAGCAGCAGCACGGCCTTGACCGTGCTGGGGATCAGTTCGCGCAGCTTGATTGCATCGCGGATCGAGAGGTGGCGCGGGCTTGGCTCGAAATGGATAAGGCCGATATGCGTCGCGCCGGACGCGACCGCCGTTTCAACCGCCTCTGGCGTGGAGAGGCCGCAAATCTTGATTTGAGTGTCTTGGCTCATGACGCTGCCCTAATGCGCAGTCGCGTTGGCGTGAAGCGGGAAATGCTTGTGAGCGCGTGCAATTTGTATAATCCCTTGTGCACAAACAGGGGGATCATCTCGATGAGTTTAAAAATCTGGCTGGCGTCGTTTGCCGCGTTGTTCCTGGCTGCCTGCAATCCAGTCGCGAATTTCGAAGAGGGTGAGAAAAAGGTCGATCTTTGGCAAGAGGCTTATGATCAGCAAGCTAATGACAAGCTCTGGGCGATGACCGGTAGTGAGTTTCGCAAGGTGACGACGCGTGAGCAGTTTGATGATTTGCTCAAGGTAATCAACGGGCGCTTGGGCCTGATCCAGTCAACGGAGCGAACTGGTTTCAATGTTAATAGCAATCTCGGCGCTCCCACCACTACCGTGATTTCCATGCAAACGGTTTTCGAACAGGGCGAAGGCACAGAGGTATTCACGTTTCATGGAAAGGGCGAGGATATGAAGCTCGTCGGATGGCAAGTGAATTCAGATCGTCTTGCCTTCACAGCCGACGATCTGGTTGATGATGATGCTGAGGTCGAGCCGACGGAGTGACCGAGACTAAAGCGTCGCTTCGATCGCTCGCGCGGCGGCAACCGGGTCTTCCGCGCGGCTGATCGGACGTCCGATCACCAGCACGCTCGCGCCGCTATCCCGCGCAGCACGCGGGGTCACGACACGCTTCTGATCGCCAGTGCCGCTTCCCGTTGGGCGCAGGCCGGGGACCACGAAAAAGCCATCTTTCCACTGCTTGTGTACCTGACCGACTTCCTTGCCCGAGCATACGATCCCGTCGAGCCCGGCCTCCTGCGCAAGTTCGGCAAGCCGCAGCACATGTTTTTCGGGGTTGTCCAATATGCCCGTGCGCGCCAGATCGTTCGCATCTAGGCTGGTGAGGGTTGTCACCCCGACCACTTTACACCCTTCGGCGGCCGCAGCCTTCGCATCTTCCATCATCGCGCGCCCGCCGCTGGCATGAACGGTCACGATGGCGGGCTCGTATACGTGGATCGCCTGCATGGCGGCGGCAACTGTGTTGGGAATGTCGTGAAACTTGAGATCGAGGAAGATCGGCAGACCCAGATGGGCGATCTCATGCATGCCATGCGCCCCGTGGGCGCAGAAGAATTCCAGACCCAGCTTCACCCCGCCAATATGCGCCTTCACTCTTTCGAGTAGCGCCTTGGCCGGCTCGATCTGAGGGATATCTAGCGCAAGGAAAACCGGGTTGGACATATCACTCGCCGTCCGGCTTGTTTGGCGTGAGTGGATCAGCCGAAGGCGTCGGAGCAGGGGCCGGGGTAGGAGTAGGTGCCTGAACGGGCGAGGCAGGCGCATCCGATTGCGTTTTGGCGACCGGCTCATGCCGCTGCGCCAGAGCGTTCGACTTCACCGCGTTTTCAAGACTGCGGATGCGGCGATTGAGGCTCCATTTGGAGCCACGGTGATAGAGCCACATCGGCAGCAGGCCGAGCAGGAATGACACGATCACAATCGCAGGAACGCGCGTGTCCCATACCAATCCGGGCCAGATCCGCACTTCGGTTGCCCGGTCGAAATTGCCAAGCGTAAAGGCGACGATCGCAATCAGCACCGCGATCCAGATTATTGTGCGCAAAATTTGCATCGAGTGTTCCCTAAGCGATTGTGTCTTTTGCCTTGTGCTTGGATCGCAAACCTAAGGGTTTTGACAGCCAAGTCTAGCCAACACCTCCGGTTGGCGGGTCAGCCAAAGACCCGGTCGAAAATCGTATCGACATGTTTGAAATGATATCCGAGGTCGAATTTTTCTTCGAGTTGCTCGGGTGAGAGCGCCGCAGTGACTTCCTCGTCTCCCTTCAGGAGGTCGAGCAATTGCAGCTTGCCGTCCGATTCCCATACTTTCATCGCGTTGCGCTGGACGAGGCGATAGGCATCCTCGCGGCTGACACCGGCCTGCGTCAGGGCGAGCAGCACGCGCTGCGAATGAACGAGGCCGCCCATCCGGTCCATATTGGCCTGCATGCGCTCAGGGTAGACGAGCAGCTTGTCGATCACGCCCGTCAGTCGCGCGAGCGAGAAATCGAGCGTGATGGTCGCGTCTGGGCCGATAAAGCGCTCCACCGAGGAATGCGAGATGTCGCGCTCGTGCCAAAGCGCCACGTTTTCAAGCGCTGGCAGGGCATAGCTGCGGATCATACGCGCTTGGCCTGTCAGGTTTTCGGTCAGGATCGGGTTGCGCTTATGCGGCATGGCCGACGAGCCCTTTTGCCCAGGCGAGAAGTATTCTTCCGCCTCCAACACTTCGGTACGCTGCAAGTGGCGAATCTCAACCGCCAGCCGCTCGATCGACCCGGCGATCACCGCCAAGGTTGCGAAATACATTGCGTGCCGGTCGCGCGGGATCACCTGCGTGCTGACCGGCTCGATTGTAAGGCCCAACTTCTCCGCGACATGCGCTTCGACCTGTGGGTCGATATTGGCGAAAGTTCCAACCGCGCCGGATACCGCGCAGGTCGCGATTTCCGCGCGCGCGGCGACCAGGCGCTCACGGCAGCGGTCGAACTCGGCATAGGCCTGAGCGAGCTTCAGTCCGAAGGTCACCGGCTCGGCATGGATGCCGTGGCTACGCCCAATCGTGGCGGTGTATTTGTGCTCTTCGGCGCGGCGTTTGATCGCTGCGAGCAGGGCGTCGATGTCCTCGAGCAGAATGTCGGATGCGCGGGCAAGCTGTACGGCTAGCGTCGTGTCGAGCACGTCCGAGCTTGTCATGCCCTGGTGCATGAAGCGCGCTTCGTCACCGACCTGTTCTGCCACCCAAGTCAGAAAGGCGATTACGTCGTGCTTGGTGACGGCTTCGATCGCGTCGATGGCTTCGACATCGATCTTGGGATCGGTTGCCCACCAGTCCCACAGTGCCTTGGCCGCGCTTTCCGGGACGACGCCGAGCTCACCGAGCTTCTCGGTCGCATGCGCTTCGATCTCGAACCAGATGCGGAATTTCGCCTCCGGCTCCCACAATGCGCTCATCTGCGGGCAGGCATAACGAGGGACCATGGCGAGAAAGCTCCGTTGCGTAATTGCGATGTGCAGTTGGTTTGGCTGCGGCGGCTATGCCCGAAGGGCGCGATTGGCAAGGGGGCAGTGACCGGATGACACGCTTGTCCCCTGCAAAGCGAGCGAGAGATTGTAACGTTGGCGCGGAGTGTGCGAACAAGCAGGCAAGGAGGCCGAAGATTGGATCGCGCGGTTGAATCAGACCAGAAAGAGAAGTCCGGATTTTTCCGCGGCAAGAGGGCTCGTCTGCTCCTGAAGCTGTATGCGGGCGGCACGATCCTGTTCTGGCCGCTGACCGATCTGGCGATGCGGTTCTTCGTCGCCTTGCACTATCTCCGCTCCGGCTTTGTCAAAGCAGCCGACTGGGACACGGCAGTGTTGCTAGCAACGCAGGAATATCCGGTCAGCTGGATGTCGCCGGAGGCCGCGGCGGCGACCGGATTGGCGATAGAGCTGATCGCTCCAGTTTTGCTGCTCTTCGGGTTCCTGACGAGACCTGCTGCATTTGCGCTCGCGATTCTGACGATCGTTGCGCAGTCGGTCTATATTCCGACCACGACGAACCTCATGCTGATCGCGATTCTGATATGGTATGTTGCATGCGGTCCCGCGGCGCTGTCGCTCGATCGGCTTTGGGTATCGACGCTTCGACCTAAAGCGGGCGCGATTCTGAGTTTTACGATGCTTTTGGGGGGATGGCTGCGAAAGCGCTCGGCTCCGTTGCTGTTGCTCGCAATGCGTATCTGGCTTGGGACGGCGCTGCTCGCCCTCGCAGATGTGTTCGAGCCGTCGATTGCGCTCGCGACATGGTTGCCAATCACCAGTTTCAGCGGTCTGCCACCATGGCTCGCGATAACATTTGCTGTGCTGCTCTTTGTCGGAGCGGGCGCGAGCTTCGTTTCATATGCGCTAACCTTCGTAATCGGCTATTTTATGCTAGCTGGCGCGCATCCCGACGTCACCTTCTACCCGATCCTGCTTCTGGCGGTTTACGAATCGCGCGGTGCTGGCCTGCTGTCGGTCGATCAATGGGTAGAGAAATGGATCGACACGAAGTTTCTGTGCGATCCCGACGGTGAGGATGACGACAGCGTGCCGGTCACTTTGGTCGTATGGGCTGGTTCTTTGTGGCACTTCCTCAGCGGCGAGGGCAGGCGCGCATCCCCTTGAACGACTAGATCAGCCCTTTTGCGCGCAGGCTCACATGCCCTTCGCGCCCGACAATCACATGATCGTGAACCGACACGCCCAGCAATCTTCCGGCTTCGGCGATCTTCTGCGTCACCTGAATGTCCGCGCGGCTCGGTTCGGGGCTTCCACTCGGGTGATTGTGCACCAGAATTAACGCACTCGCACCGACATCCATCGCCTTACGGATGACCTCGCGCGGATGGATAGCTGCCTCGTCGATAGAGCCGTCGCCGACATGGTGATCGTCGATCAGGCGGTTCTTCGCGTCGAGATAAAGTACGCGCACGCGCTCGACCGTCAGATGCGCCATATCGATTGCGAGATAGTCGATCAGGCTCTGCCATGACCCCAGTACAGGCTTGTCCGTCACTTCGCTGCGCGCCATTCGTCTGGCGGCGATAGCTACGCTCTTAAGCGCGGCTGCGCTGGTATCGCCCACTCCTTTGACCTGTTTGAGCGCGGCTGGATCTGCGTTGAGCACTCCTGCGAGTGAACCAAAGTGCTTGAGCAAGGCCTTGGCAACGGGCTTGGTGTCGCCCTGACGCATCCCGGCAAAAAGCAGATATTCGAGCACTTCATAATCGGCGAGCGCCTCGGTTCCACCTTTCAACAGCCGCTCGCGCAGCCGAGCGCGATGCCCGGCACCTGCATGCTTGCCAGCATCGCCGTCAGCTGGCTTGCCGGCTTCGCCACCAAACATGTCTTCAGTCTGCGGCAAGCTGTCCCCCACTAATGCGTCAATGCGTTGCATTGGCTTGGCCTGTTGCATTGCCTTTAACCCGCGATACGCGCAAGTGTGAGCTCATCATGGCGTCGGCCGAAGTGGAACATATTGAAGAGACGCCGAAAAGGCGCCTTCTGCCGCGCCGCAGGCGATGGCGCGCACTGCTGCTCCTTTTGTCGCTACTTGGCTTTGTTGCGGTGTGGGTTTGGATCGCACGCGAAGAATATGCGGGCAATTTCATCGATTCCGAGCTCGCAAAGCTGGGGCTCCCTGCGGAATATGAGATCGAGTCCATCGGTCCCCAGCGTCAGGTCTTGCGCGACCTAGTAATAGGCGACCCGGATCGGCCTGACCTTACAGTTGAACGGATTGCGATTGACCTCGAATACGGATTCGGAGCGCCGCAGCTTGGCCGGATCGAGGTTCAGGGTGCACGCCTGTTTGGCACCCTCAAGGACGGCGAGTTGAGCTTTGGTTCGCTCGACAGTGTCCTTTTCGCCGAGAGTGAGGAGCCTGCGGGGCTTCCGGAACTTGACCTTAAGCTGGTTGATACGGGTGTGCTGATCGACAGCGATTATGGCGCGATCGGGATCAAGACATCGGGTGAGGGCCTGCTCAGCGATGGCTTTGCCGGGACCATTGCTGCGACCGCTCCCGGATTCGCGGTCCAAGGATGCGAGGCGGCGACAGCGACGCTTTATGGCGATGTGACAACGGATGGTGGTCGTCCAAGCTTCTCTGGCCCTGTGAGGCTGCGCGACTTTGCCTGCGAAGGCGGCACGAGGCTGGCCAGCGCAGATATCGCCGCAGACGTTACTTTGGCGGCCGACTTTGCGAGCGCGGAGGGTGAATTAGGCCTGTCCGCGTCGCAATTGGCGGTTGCTGGCTCGCAGGCAGACGCGCTTGGCGGCGAGGTGCAGCTGAGCTGGCAGGAGGGAATGCTGGCCGCACGTCATGATCTGGCTGCGGAAAGGGCTGTTTCTTCTTTTGGTGCGATTGAGCAATTGACCGCAGACGGCACATTCAGATCGCGGGACGGTTTCGCGCGCAACGAATGGGACGCGCGGATCGAGGGCGAGGGCGCGGCGTTGGGTAGTGCTCTGGTCGATCAATTGGGGGCGGCGCGTAAAGGTGCCGAGGGAACCTTGGTCGAACCATTGCTCGCTAAGTTCGAGCGTAGCTTGGCGGATGCGGCCACAGGCGGTTCGCTGGCCGCAGATGTGACCCTGCGCGCTTCGCCAGAAAGCATGAGCCTTGTCATGCCTGAAGCACGTTTACGGGCCGCGTCTGGCGAAACTTTACTTGGCCTGTCACGCTTCGCCTGGAGCAGTTCGCAAAATGCGCCGGGCAGGCTTTCGGGTAATATCGCCACAGGCGGGGAAGGTATTCCGCGCATTTCCGGCCGGATGGAGCGGCAGGGTGGCGGCGATCTAGCGCTCAGGCTTCAGATGCAGGAATATGCTGCCGGATCGAGCCGCTTGGCGGTGCCAGAGATGCAAATCACCCAAGCGCCTAACGGCGCGCTGCGCTTGGACGGCTTGGTGCGTGCGAGCGGCGATATTCCCGGAGGATTGGTGCAAGGACTCGCGGTTCCGTTGAAGGGGACTTGGGGACCAGATCGCGGTCTCGCGCTGGGGCAAAGCTGCACCGATGTGAGGTTCCAGCGCGCGAGCATTTATGCACTTACTCTGGATCAGCGCTCGGTGAGCCTGTGTCCGGGCGCGGGTGGAGCGATGCTGCGGTATGATGATGCACTTCAAGTCTCTGCGGTGATGCCGGGACTTGCACTGGATGGCGATCTTGCGGGCAGTCCGCTTGCGCTCCGATCCGACCGGGTCGAATTCACTTACCCCGGCGCAGCCACAGCGCGCGACGTTGCTGTGACAATCGGCGGGCAGGACGAGGCCTTCAACCTGGCGTTAGAAACGCTTGAGGCCAATTTCGGCGAACAGATCGCGGGGACGTTCAGCGGCGGAACGGCGGCGCTCGATATCGTCCCCCTCGATCTTGAGCAGGTGAGTGGCGAATGGGCTTACGTCGATGATACTCTGCAAGTGAGCGACGGCTCGTTCCAGCTGCTCGACCGCGAGGCGGAGGACCGCTTCGAACCGCTCGCCGCGCGTGACGCGACGCTCGAACTCGCTGGTAATTCGCTGAGCGCTAATGCCAACCTTAACCATCCCGAATCTGATCGGCTCGTCACGACGGTCGATATCGTACACGACCTCGGCACCTCGGTTGGCAATGCGCAGATTACCGTGCCGAGGCTCGTGTTTGACCGGTCACTTCAACCCGCAGATCTGTCCAACCTGACGAGAGGTGTCATTTCTCTCGCTAACGGCGTCATAACAGGCACGGGCCAGATCAATTGGACGGCGGATGAGATCACCAGTGGCGGGACGTTCTCGACCGAAAGCCTTGATTTTGCCGCCGCGTTCGGCCCGGTGAAGGACGCACGCGCAACCATCGAGTTCACCGATCTGCTTTCATTTACAACCGCGCCGAGCCAGGTGATCGAACTGGGATCGATCAACACCGGTATCGAAGTGTTCGGCGGTCGAGTGAGATACGCGCTTGAACAGGGTCAGCTGGTCAAAGTCGAGGACGCCCGCTGGCCATTCATGGGCGGCGAACTGATCATGCGGCCTATCGACCTCAACTTCGCCGTGTCGGAAGAGCGCAGTTACATCTTCGAGATCATCAATCTCGATGCGGGCACATTCATTTCGGAGATGGAATTCGGCAATCTTTCCGCCAGCGGGACGTTCAACGGAACCATCCCGATCATCTTCGATGTCGACGGCAATGGTCGGATCGAGGGCGGCTTGCTGATTTCAGAACCTCCCGGAGGCAATCTCTCCTATGTCGGCGAGCTGACCTATGAGGACATGGGGGCGATCACGAACTACGCTTTCAACAGCCTGCGCAGCCTTGATTACCGTCAGATGGCCGTGACCATGGACGGGAACCTGACTGGAGAGATCATCACCAGCATTCGCTTCGATGGTATCACGCAGGGAGAAGGCGCCGATCAGAACCTGATAACCCGCCAGATCGCCAGATTGCCGATTCGCTTCAACATCAATGTTCGCTCGCAGTTCCTCGAGCTTACCCGGTTGCTGAGATCCACCTACGATTCGACATATTTGCGCGATCCATGCCTTACGAGCGATCCAAAATGGCGTGCGAGCCGCTTCTATCAGGTCGCGTGCCAGAACACGCCTGACGTTAATCCAGAAGATGAACCTTTGGACGACCTGTCCATTCAGCCGCAAGAAAGCGAGACTACGCCATGATCATGCGTAAATTGACCGAGCCATGCGGTGATGCCACAGGTTTTCCTCAGGAAATGACGATATGGGGGAGGCGCACAATGCGGCACATGGCAGGTCGAGCGGGACTGGCGATTGCAGGCCTGATCGCGATTGGCGGGTGCATCAATGTTGCTGCCCCGGAAAAACCGATCGTAATCGAGCTGAATATCAACATCCGGCAGGAAGTGGTTTTTGCTTTGGCTGAAGATGCGGCCAACACCCTTGAGGAAAATGCGGATATCTTTTGATGCCGCAAAAACCGCAAGGCAGGAGGAATAAGAGAATGACACATTTGCGCAATTTCATGCTTGCGGGCCTTGCGAGTGCGGTCGCAATCACTGGTTTTGCCGCGCCGGCTCAGGCTCAGCGTGATCCGGCCTATGCCGCCGCTCGCGCCAATGGCAGCATTGGTGAGAAGCGCGATGGCTATCTTGGTATTGTCGGAACTGAGACGGCCGAGCTTCGTCGATTGGTCAATGATATCAACATCAAACGTCGCGCAGTTTACGCTGAGCGTGCACAGGCGGCGAACGCAACGCTGGACGAATATGCGTTCACGGCGGGGTGTCAGGCGATCCTGCGGACGACCGCTGGTGAGAGGTATCAGGCGCCCGATGGTACCTGGCAGACCCGCGACAGTGGTGAGCCGCTGCGCGATCCGCGCTGCCCCTGATTTGCGGATCGAGCGCCCAGGTGCTTGATGCCTGCGCGCCACACTTGCGCCAGGCGCAACCGCTATGCCAATAATTGCTGCGGTTCTGGCGCGCTCCCGGTTGACTTGAATATGCCCCCCTTCTAAGGGGTGCGCGCCCTTGGCGGGCACCTCATTGCGTGTGCTCTGCATCCATTTCTTAGGAGGCCGAACATGAGCGACGAGAAACCCGCACGGGAACCCATCGCCGAGGATGCGCGTATCGATGCACTCGAGGAGCGGCTTAAAGCTGCAACCGAGCGCGAAGAGGAACGCAACCGGCCGCGGGTCTCGGGAGCTGATGCGAATTACCGCAGCGGCAACCGGGTGCTCGCAGACCTCCTCGGTGGGATTCTTGGTGGTGCAGTGATTGGTTGGACGATTGATTATTTCGCCGACACTTCGCCTGCGGGCCTGTTGATAATGATGTTCCTCGGGATCATCGTTGCCTTCAGAAACATTATTCGTGCGGCGAACACACGCCCCGACGATTCTGAATAGAGCCTTCGGGCTTCACGCGGGATCATCCATCGGGGCGCGTTTCATATAGGGTTTAAGGACTTAGCGATCGTGGCAGCCGAAGCAGGCAAAGTCGATCCGATGAAGCAATTCCAGCTCGAGCCGTTGTTTGGTTCGTCGGGCTGGGAATTGGCCGGATTCAATATTGCGTTCACCAATTCCGCCCTCTGGATGGCGGTCACCACCGTGTTGATCTGGGCGTTTGTCGCCGGCGGCATGAAGCGCGAGCTGGTGCCCGGTCGCTGGCAGATGGCGGTCGAGAGCTTCACCGGCTTTATCGACGACATGCTGGAAGCCAATGTGGGCAAGGAAGGGCGCAAATACGTGCCCTACATCTTCAGCCTGTTCATGTTCATCCTGTTCGCCAACTTGCTCGGACTGTTGCCGATTGGTCTGGTTGGCCTGCACCCGTTTACCTTCACCAGCCACTTCACCGTGACTGGTGTGCTCGCCATCATCAGTTTCTCGATCGTCCTGATCGTTGGTTTCTGGAAGCACGGTTTTCACTTCTTCAGCCTGTTCGTGCCGCATGGAACGCCGCTATGGCTGATCTGGCTGATCCCCGTGATCGAGCTTATCTCGTTCCTCGTGCGCCCATTCAGCCTCGCGCTGCGTCTGTTCGTGGCGATGATGGCTGGACACGTCCTGCTCAAGGTGTTGTCCAGCTTCGTGATCGACAGCGTAAACGCCGGACCGATCTTCGGCGGCTTTATTGGCATTCCCAGCTTCGTGCTGATGATCGCTATCAGCGCACTCGAAATTCTCGTAGCCGGTATTCAGGCCTACGTATTCGCTCTTCTGACGTCGCTGTACATCAACGACGCAGAGAACCTTCACTGAGTTTTACCTCTTAAATTTACTAGATTGATCCCAAAGGAGTTTTTCAAATGGAAGCAGAAGCAGCCAAGCTCGTAGGCGCAGGCCTTGCAGCAATCGGTGCCGGCATGGCCGCGATCGGCGTGGGTAACGTGTTCGGTTCGTTCCTCGAGAGCGCACTTCGCAACCCAGGCGCTGCCGATGGCCAACAGGGCCGTCTCTTCATCGGCTTTGCCGCAGCCGAGCTTCTCGGCCTGCTGGCATTTGTCGTGGCGATGATCCTGATCTTCGTCGCCTAATGATGTTCTGGTGATCTGGCCGGCAAGTGTGCTGGCCGGACCGCCGAGCATTGTTCAAGACGTCCTGCAACACATCACAGCTCTCGGACATCTCGCATGCCACAGATAGCCCAACTTGCCGAATTCTACTCCAGCCAGGTTTTCTGGACGGTGGTGTTCTTTGCCGCAACATTCTTCGCCATTGGGCGCGGAATGGTGCCCAAGGTGATGGGCACGGTTGCGCTGCGTGACAAGCAGATCGCTGACGACCTTGCCGCTGCTCAGGCTGCGCGGGACGCCGCGGATGAGCAGGAAGAGGCGTGGCGCAAGCGTGAAAAAGAAAACCGTGCTGCGGCTCAGGCGACCATCGCCGATGCCAAGGTAAAAGCAGCTGCCAAGACCGAAAAGAAGCTTTCGGCGGCGCAGGCCAAGATCGACACCAAGCTGGAAGCAGCCGAATTGGCGATTGCCGAGGCTCGCACCAGCGCGATGGCCGAGGTTGAAACCGTGGCCGCCGAAGCGACTCAGGACATCGTCTCGCGTCTCGCCGGTGCAACAGTCGACAAACGCACTGCCCGTTCGGCAGTGAAGAAAGCGCTCGCCGATGGCTAATCTACTGACACTTCTGGCTAGTGCCGCTGACGACGGAAAGGCAGCGCCATCGGCGCTGTTCCTGCAGGATTACCAGTGGGTTTCGCTGGCGATGTTCATTCTCCTGGCGATCTTCGTCTGGAAGAAAGTGCCGGGTCTGATCACAGGCGGGCTCGATGCCAAGATTGCCGAGATCAAGCAGCAACTTGACGAAGCAAAATCGCTTCGCGCCGAGGCCGAGACCCTGCGCGACGAATACGCCACCAGGATTGCAGGCGCTGAAAAAGACGCCGAAGCGATGATGGATGGCGCGCAGCGTGAAGCTGACGCGATCCTCGCCAAGGCTGAGAGCGATGCAAAAGACATGGTCGCCCGCCGCCAGCGCATGGCTGAAGACAAGATCGCCGCTGCCGAACGCGATGCCGTCGAAGAAGTGCGCGCCAGTGCGGTCGATGCCGCTGCATCTGCTTCGCGCAAGCTGATTGCTGAAAAGCACGATGCGGAATCCGACCGCGCGCTCGCGAACGAGATCATTTCTTCGATCTGATCGCTTCCACATCATAAAGTTTGGGAAGGCGGCTCTATTGGGCCGCCTTTTTCATGTCTGCGAACCCCCGCCTGCGCGGGACCGCGAATGGCTAAAAGCCCGACTCAAACACCACTTTGCCGACCAGTTCGCGATTTGCCATCGCCTCGAATCCCTCGCGCCACTGTGACAGCGGTAGGGCGCGGTCGATCGCCGGTTTGATCCGACCATCTGCCGCCAGCTCGCCGATTGCGGCGTTGATCACGCCCCCTCGTTCCGGGAAACGCCGTGCATATTCGCCCGCGCGCAGACCAACGATTGAGAAGCCCTTGATGAGCGGGATATTGGTCGCAACTTCTGCGATTCGCCCGCTAGTGAAACCGACCACGACCAGTTTCCCTGCAAAGGCGACGCAGCGAGTGCTCTCGTCGAACACATCGCCCCCGACCGGGTCGAACACGATGTCGCACAGCTTGCCTCCCGTGATCTTCGCGACCTGTTCGCGAAAACGCCCCTCGGACAGGATCACCGTGTCAGGTTGGTACAGCGCTTCGATACGCTCGCGTTTGGTTTCTACTCCTGTGGCGGCAATCACCTTTGCGCCCATCGCCTTGGCAAGGTCCACTGCGGCCAGACCGACCCCGCCGCTCGCGCCATGCACCAGCACCCATTGGTCTTCCCTGAGGCCGCATAGCTCGATCAGGCCTGTGTAGGCGGTCGAATAGGCGGCACCCATCGCCGCGCCTTCAGCAAAGCTCAGGCCGGCGGGCAGAGGTGAGAGGCTGCTTGCTGGTATGCTCGCGTATTCAGCAAATGCTCCGGTCTTGTTGCCGCCAATAATTTTGTCGCCCGGAGCGAAGCCGCTGTCCGGGTCCGCCTCGACAACTTCGCCTGCAAGTTCGAGTCCGCTGGTGAAGGGAGGTTCGGGTTTGAACTGATACTCCCCGCGCGTCATCAGCAGATCGGGGAAGTTGAGCGAGGCCGCGTGCACTCGCACCAGCACTTCACCGCTTGCTCGATTGGGTGGAGAGATGTCAGTTAGCAAAACGCCCGAGAGGTCGTCCGATAGCTGCTCGACTTGAAGCGCCCGCATGAGGCTCAGAAATTGTCTTTCGCTTCGCGCAGGGCGGCAAAGGTCTCGTGAGGCTCGCTACCACCCCATTTGGCCATCATCGCCGGATCATCTGCACGCAGGAACGGATTGGTCTCCAACTCGCGCTTGAGCACCGTGGGAACGGTAGGCTCTCCGCGAGAGCGCTTGTCCTTGATCTCCGCGACATATTCCTGGAGCGCTTCATTATCGGGGTCGGCATGCAGCGCGAAGTTGGCATTCGCTTCGGTATATTCGTGCGCGCAATAAAGCGTCGTCTCGGTCGACATGCGCCGAATCCGGTCGAGGCTGGTCCAGAACTGCTTCGGTTCGCCTTCGAACATTCGTCCGCAGCCCAGCGCAAACACCGCGTCGCCCACGAAGGCGACGCCTTCTTCGACGATGTGATAGGCGATGTGACCATTGGTGTGGCCGGAGACGTCGATTACGTCCGCGCGATGCTCGCCCAGATTGACGCTGTCGCCGTGTGCGACCACGCGGTCGATGGGCGAAAGTTTCTCGACCTCCTTCGGCGCTAGAACCCGCGCACCGGTCGCCTCGATAATCTCCTTGTTCCCGCCGGCATGATCGGGATGCCAGTGAGTATTCCAGATATGTGTGATCTTCCAGCCTTTGGCTTCAGCCTGTCTGAGGTATTCCTTTGCATCGGGCGTATCGATCGCGGCGGTTTCGCCGGTGACCGAATTGTGGACGAGGAAGCCGTAATTGTCGGAAAGGCAGGGGAACTGGTGGATCTGGATCGTCATGCTGCCATCTTACGCCTCAAGCGCCTGTGATGGAAGCACCAATGAAAAGGCCCGCCTGCTCCATAGAGCAAGCGGGCCTTTTCTATTTGCGAGTCCTCGCGAAGGCGGGGACCTCCTTAATCTAGGCGCTGGGCAGTTGGAGGCTCCCGCCTGCGCGGGAGCTCACCATTTGGTTCTTAATCGTCGCCCTTCTTGAGCGCTTCGCCAAGAATGTCGCCAAGCGACGCGCCGCTGTCGGACGAACCGAACTGTGCAACCGCTTCCTTCTCTTCGGCAATCTGACGTGCCTTGATCGAGAAATTTGGCTTCTTCGAACGATCGAAGCCGGTGACCATCGCATCGACCTTGCTGCCAGTCTGGAAGCGATCAGGACGCTGCTCGTCGCGGTCGCGGCCGAGGTCCGAACGCTTGATGAAGCCGGTCGCGCCATCTTCGCCAACCTGCACTTCGAGGCCGCCATCGCGAACTTCGAGGACGGTGACGGTCACAGTCTGGCCCTTGCGCAGCGAGTCTGCACCAGCGGCTCCCTCTGCGGTTGGTGCACCCTTTTCGAGCTGCTTCATGCCGAGGCTGATGCGCTCCTTATCGACATCGACGTCGAGAACGATGGCTTTGACCTCTTCACCCTTGCGGTGAAGCGCCAGTGCGTCTTCACCTGAGATACCCCAGGCGATATCCGACATGTGGACCATGCCGTCGACATCGCCGTCGAGGCCGATGAACAGGCCGAATTCGGTGGCGTTTTTGACTTCGCCTTCGACTTCGGTGCCGACCGGGTGCTTCTCGGCGAACTCTTCCCAAGGATTGCCCTGAGCTTGCTTGAGGCCGAGCGAAATGCGGCGCTTCTCGCTGTCGACTTCGAGCACGAGCACGTCGACTTCCTGCGACGTGCTGACGATCTTGCCCGGGTGAACGTTCTTCTTGGTCCAGCTCATTTCAGAGACGTGGACAAGGCCTTCGATGCCGGCTTCCAGCTCAACAAACGCACCATATTCGGTGATGTTGGTGACGGTACCGGAAAGTTTCGCGCCAACCGGATACTTCGACGCCACGCCATCCCATGGATCGCTCTCGAGCTGCTTCATGCCCAGGCTGATGCGCTGGGTCTCGGAATTGATGCGAACGATCTGGACCTTCACGGTCTGACCGATTTCGATGATCTCGCTCGGGTGATTGACACGCTTGTAGCTCATGTCGGTGACGTGGAGCAGGCCATCGATGCCGCCGAGGTCCACGAACGCACCGTAATCGGTGATGTTCTTGACCACGCCTTCGATCACTTGACCCTCTGCCAGCTTGTCGATCAGCTCGCTGCGCTGTTCGGCGCGGGTTTCTTCAAGCACGGCGCGGCGCGAGACAACGATATTGCCACGACGGCGATCCATCTTGAGGATCTGGAACGGCTGAGGCACCTCCATCAGAGGGGTGACGTCGCGCACGGGGCGGATGTCGACCTGCGAGCCGGGAAGGAAGGCCACAGCTCCGTCGAGGTCGACGGTGAAGCCACCCTTGACGCGGCCGAAAATGCGGCCGTCAACGCGCTTGCCTTCGCCGAATTCGTTTTCAAGCTTGTCCCAGGCGGCTTCGCGGCGGGCGCGGTCGCGGCTGAGCATTGCTTCGCCATCGGCGTTTTCGACGCGGTCGACATAGACTTCGACTTCAGAGCCAACGCTAAGGCCGTGGTCGTCTTCACCGCGGGAGAATTCTTTGAGTTGGACGCGGCCTTCCGATTTGAGGCCTACATCGATCACAGCCATGCCGTTTTCGATGGATGTCACGGTGCCTTTTACGACGCGGCCTTCAAAGCCACCGTCGTCTGCACCGCCGAGTTGTTCGTTGAGAAGCGCTTCGAAATCGTCGCGCGAAGGGTTGGGCGAAGTCGCCATAGGTCAGGAAATCCTGTTTTTACATTTGCTACCGGCCACTGGTTTTCCCAGGGTCTTAAACCGTCTCTGAGCACCATTGCTCAGCCTAACGGGGCAAGAGGGCCGTATTCCGCATGGGGCCGAATGCCATCGTGCGGGTTCGAAACAATCGAATTGATTGGGTGAACGGCCGCGCGCCTAGGCGAAACGCAGTGCAAATGCAAGGGATTTGCGCTCTAGCGAAGCGCGGCCTCGACCGCTTCGATAACGGTCTCAATGGCGGCGTCTTTATGGAGCGCAGTGGTATCGATCACCATGGCTTCCGGTGCAGCCTTTAGCGGAGCGTCGGCGCGGTTTATGTCGCGATTGTCGCGCCGGATGATGTCTTCCTCGATCTCGGCCAGCGGGATTTCGATTTCGCGACCGGTCATCTCCAGCCACCTGCGCCGCGCGCGTTCTTCGACGCTGGCGGTGATGTAGAGTTTAACATGGGCGTCGGGCGCAATGATGGTGCCGATGTCGCGTCCGTCGAGCACCGCGCCGCCATCCTGCTCAGCAAAGGCGCGCTGCCGGGTGAACAGCGCCTCGCGCACCGCTGGGTGGACGGAAACGCGGCTCGCAAGTCCGCCGGTTTCCTCGCTGCGCAAGACCGGGTCCTCTAGCAGTTCGTCGGGGAAGTCGCAGGCGAGAAGGGCGTCCTGCGGATTGTCGGGATCGCCTTCGTTCAGCGCAACCTGACGGCCAACTGCACGATAAAGCAGGCCAGTGTCGAGATGCGGTAGGTCGAAATGCACCGCGAGCGCCTTTGCGATGGTGCCTTTGCCTGAGGCGGTGGGGCCATCAACGGCTATAATCATGACGTTTTAGTCCTCATGCGAAGCGCCTTGAACAATCCGAAGATCGCAATCGCCGCCCAGAACCCCTCCAGCACCAGGCTCGGCCAATTGGTGTGCACCAACAGGGAAATGGTCAGCAACGCCGCGCCGGTCAGGTTCGTGCCGTGCAGGATGAACGGGTTCGGCTCATCCTTGATCGTTAGGTAGGCGTAAGCGGCGATGATGCAGGCGGTGCCGACAAAGCCTATGATCGAATAGATATCGAGCGGGGTGGTCATTTCGCCGCGCCTTCCAGCAACTCGATAAAGCTTGGGAAGCTCGTCGCGATGGGGGAAGTGTCATCCACTTCGACGCCGTCTTTGCTGGCGAGGCCCGCGACGGCCATGCTCATCGCAATGCGGTGGTCGAGATGTGTGGTTATGGGTTTGGTTTGGGTGCCGCGCAGAGGCTCTCCAGCGGTGCCTTCAATGACCAGACCGTCTGCCGTCTCCGCTACACTGGCCCCGGCGACGGAAAGAGCGCTTGCCATCGCGGATAGGCGGTCGCTTTCCTTCACCCTCAATTCCTCAAGGCCGCTGGTGCGCGTGGTGCCCTTCGCCAGCGCGGCAGCGACGAACAGCACGGGAAATTCGTCGATCATGCTCGGAGCAATCGCCGGGTCGATATCGATCCCGTTCAACTGCGAATGCCGCACGCGCAAATCTGCAACCGGTTCGCCGCCTACCTCGCGCGGGTTCACTTCTTCGATCTTGCCGCCCATATCGCGCAACACCTGGACCAGACCGGCGCGGGTCGGATTGAGGCCGACATTTTCGAGCAGCAGGTCGCTACCCTCGATCAGCAGCGCCGCGACCATGAAGAATGCCGCCGAGGAGGGATCGCCCGGCACGACAACATGCTGAGCCTGAAGGTCGGCCTCGCCATGAATGCGGATCGAGCGGACTCCGTAATGCTCCTCCGCCTCAAGATTTGCGCCGAAACCTTTCAGCATCCGCTCGGTGTGATCACGTGTCGGTACTGGCTCGATCACCGTCGTGATACCGGGCGTGTTCAACCCTGCGAGTAGCACCGCGCTCTTCACCTGCGCAGACGCAACGGGCAGGCGGTATTCGATCGGTACAGCGGGTAGGGCACCGCGCATGGTCAGCGGCAGTGTTCCGCCATCGGAAGCGTCGAAGCTCGCGCCCATCTTGCTTAGAGGCTCAATTACGCGGCCCATCGGCCGGCCTGAGAGACTGGCATCACCGGTGAAGGTCGCTTTGATTCCATGGCTCGCGATAATGCCCATCAGCAAGCGTGTGGAAGTACCCGAATTGCCCATGTCGAGCGCCTGGCGCGGATCCAGCAGTCCGCCAACGCCGACACCGTGAATACGCCAGGTGCCTTCGTCATCCCGCGTAATATCAGCGCCCATGGCTCGCATGGCCGCAGCAGTCGCCATCACATCTTCGCCTTCGAGCAGGCCGGTTGCGGTGCTTTCGCCAACGGCCAGCGCGGAAAACATCAGTGCCCGATGACTGATCGATTTGTCGCCGGGCACGCGCACTGATCCGCGCAAAGGCTTGGAAGGAAGAAAACGATGGGCAGGCACGCGGGCAGGTTTCCGTGAGTGGAGAGGTGATCAAACAGGCCGCGCGTCTTTGACAGTGCCCTGCGCATCTGGCAAGGCGCGCCGCGCTCTTGATTTGTGGACTCGCGAGTCCCAGAAAATCACATGAAATTATTGCCCGCGCTATTTGCAGCCGGGAACTTAACTCGAGGACTATTTAATGGCGAAGCCAGAATGGGGCACCAAGCGTTCATGCCCCAAATGCGGAGAACGCTTCTACGATCTCGGCAATGATGAGCCGGTGACCTGTATTGAGTGCGGCGAGGAATGGAATCCTGAGCCGGTGCTCAAGACAAAGCAGCCAATTCCGTTTGAGCCCGATGAAAAGAAGAAAGACGGCAAAGCCGATGCCGACCTTTCCGGCGAAGAGGATGATGAGCTGAAAGACATCGAGAATATCGATGACGATGACGATTCGCCCGATAACGACGTCGACCTTGGCGGTGACGATGACCTTGGTGTTTCCAAGGGCAAGGGCGATGACGATGACGTCGACAATTAAATAGGACTTGCCTTTCGAGGGGGTAGCTCATAATGGGCTGCCTCCTTGCGAAAGCGAGGCGCTGGTCTTATCTTTATAGGCCAGAGACATCGATGATATGGGGCCTTAGCTCAGCTGGGAGAGCGCAACACTGGCAGTGTTGAGGTCAGCGGTTCGATCCCGCTAGGCTCCACCATCGAAACATATTCAAGTCGGGTTTCTTTTTTGAAATTCCGCACGCTGGCCAACGAGGTTTCGTTCGCCGGCGTTTTTCGCGTTTAGTCCGTGTCGGCACTGGCACAGAGGAGTTGAAGACGATGTTTGACAATCTGTCCGACCGCTTAGGCGGCGTCTTTGACAAACTCAAAGGACGCGGCGCGCTCAAAGAACAGGACGTGCGCGATGCCATGCGCGAAGTGCGCGTGGCCTTGCTCGAAGCGGACGTTGCACTTCCGGTCGCCCGTCGTTTTATCGACGCGGTGACTGAAAAGGCCGTCGGCCAGGATGTGCTCAAGTCGGTCACGCCCGGCCAGCAGGTCGTCAAGATCGTCCATGACGAACTGGTCGAAATGCTCGGCGGTCCTGAAAGCGAAGGGCTGATACTCGAAGCCAAGCCGCCGGTCGTGATCATGATGGTCGGCCTGCAGGGCTCTGGTAAGACGACGACCACCGCGAAACTCGCAAAGCTCATCAAGGAAAAGCACGGCAAGAAGGCCATGATGGCCTCGCTCGACGTCAACCGCCCGGCTGCTCAGGAGCAGTTGGCGGTTCTGGGCGAGCAGGTCGAAACCGCGACCTTGCCGATCGTCGCTGGTCAGCAGCCGGTCGATATTGCCCGCCGCGCGATGGAATCCGCGCGACTTCAGAACTTTGACGTCCTGCTGCTCGATACGGCAGGCCGTCTGCATGTCGATGAAGCGCTGATGGCCGAGATGAAAGCTGTCTCCGGCGTTTCCGACCCGACCGAAGTGCTGCTGGTCGTCGATAGCCTTACCGGTCAGGACGCGGTCAATGTCGCGCAGAGCTTCAGCGGCGAGGTCCCGCTCACTGGCGTGGTCCTCACCCGGATGGACGGCGATGCGCGCGGCGGTGCGGCACTCTCCATGCGTGCGGTTACGGGTAAGCCAATCAAGTTCGCTGGTACGGGTGAGAAACTCGATGCGATCGAGCCGTTCCGTGCGGGCAGTGTTGCCGACCGTATCCTGGGCATGGGCGATGTAGTGAGCCTGGTCGAAAAGGCCGCGGCGACGATCAAGGAAGAAGATGCCGAACAGCTCGCCAAGCGTATGGCGAAGGGACAGTTCGACCTCAACGACCTGCGCATGCAGTTGAAACAAATGCAAAGCATGGGCGGCCTCGGCATGCTCGCGGGCATGATGCCGGGCATGAAGAAGGCGAAGGCGGCGATGGCCGCGGCGGATATGGACGACAAGGTCCTGCTCCATATGGACGCGATCATTGGCTCAATGACGGCCAAAGAACGCGCCAACCCCGCGCTGATGAATGCCAAGCGCAAGCGGCGCGTCGCGGCGGGTAGCGGCACCGAAGTACCTCAGGTCAACAAGGTGTTGAAGATGCACCAGGAAATGGGCCGGGCGATGAAGCAAATTAAGAAGATGGGCGGGCTGAAGGGCCTCGCATCCATGTTTGGCGGCGGCGGAATGGGCGGTCTTCCGGGCATGGGCGGCGGTGGCGCTGGCGGAATGCCGGGGCTGGGTGGCCCGGGCGGTGCTGGCGGCGGTCAAGGACCGGGCGTCGACCCCAACACGCTCCCACCCGATCTTCGTGACTTGTTGAACAAGAAGTAATTTGAACGAATTCAAGAATTTGAGACTGGAAAGGTAAATACCATGGCAATTGCACTCAGGCTTTCGCGCGGCGGCGCCAAGAAGCGTCCTTACTACCGCATCGTGGCTGCTGACAGCCGCCGTGCACGCGACGGCAAGTATCTCGAGCAGATCGGCGTCTACAACCCGCTGCTCGCCAAGGACGACGAGAAGCGCGTCCAGCTGAACGAAGATCGCGCCCGCTACTGGCTCGGCGTTGGCGCTCAGCCATCCGATCGCGTCCTGCGTTTCCTCGACGCTGCCGGCATCATGGAGCGCACTCCGCGCAACAATCCGAACAAGGCGAAGCCTGGCGAGAAGGCAACCGAGCGCGCTGAAGAAAAGGCTGAGAAGGCCAAGGAAGCTGAAGAAGCCAAGAAGGCTGCTGAGGAAGAGGCGAAGGCCGCTGCTGAAGCACCGGCGGAAGAAGCTCCAGCTGAAGAGCCTGCCGCTGAAGAAGCGCCTGCAGAAGAAGCTGCGGCCGAAGAGGCTCCCGTTGAAGAAGCGGCTGCTGAAGAAGCTCCAGCAGAGGAAGCTCCAGCAGAGGAAGCACCTGCTGAAGAAGCGCCTGCTGAGGAAGCTGCTGAAGAGAAGTCTGAGGACTGATCTCTTCCATGACGGATACGCCCGTCACGCCGCCCGCTCGTGCGCAAGCAATCGAGTTGGCCGCTGTCACCGGCGCGCATGGCGTGGCGGGCGAGGTCCGTTTGAAGCTGTTTGGCGAGGGCGTGGATGCGCTCTCGCAGCACAAGAGTTTCACGACCAAGGCCGACGGGCGTACATTGACGCTCAAGAAAATCCGCTCCGACAATAAGGGCGGGGCGGTTGCCCGCTTTGCCGAAGTGCAGGGCCGCAACGAAGCCGAGAAGCTGCGCGGGACCGTGCTGACGATCTCGCGCGATACCTTGCCTGCACTTGAAGCCGGCGAATATTACCACGCCGATCTGATTGGGCTGGATGTGGTCACCGACGCGGGCGAGACTGTGGGCCGTGTCATCAATGTCGCGAATTACGGCGCGACCGACATTATCGAGATCGAGAAAGTCCCGCCGCCTGCGAAAGGCGTGAAGACCTTTATGGTGCCGATGACAGAAGCGGCTGTAACGGGTTGGGATTCCGTGCGAATGACCATTTCAAAGGAGTTCGCCGAATGACCACCCTTTCAGTCGCCATCTGTCAGGCCGCACCGATCCCGCTAGACTATGCGGGCGGCATTGAGAAGGCGACGCGGCTTGCGCGTGAAGCGATCGAAGGCGGCGCGAAGTTCGTGGCTTTTGGTGAGACCTTTCTCGGCGGATACCCCTTGTGGCTGGATGAAGCTCCTGGCGCGGCTCTGTGGGATCATCCAGGTTCCAAGGCACTCCATGCGATTATGCTGGAACAGGCAATCGTGCCGAATGACGAACGGCTGCTCCCATTGCAGGAACTGTGCGACGAAAGCGGCGCGTGCATCTCGTTGGGGGCGCATGAGCGGGTGCGTCAGAGCCTATACAACAATCAGCTGATGTTTCGTCCCGGAGAGGCTCCGCTGGACCACCGCAAGTTGGTGCCGACGCATGGCGAGCGGCTGATCTGGATGCGCGGTGATGGCTCGACTTTGGGAGTGCATCAGGCGGAGTGGGGCCGGGTGGGCAACCTGATCTGCTGGGAGCACTGGATGCCGCTCGCGCGCGCGGCGATGCACAATCTCGGCGAAAGCGTCCACGTCGCCGCATGGCCGACCGTGCGCGAGGAATATGCAATCGCCTCAAGGCATTACGCGATGGAGGGGCGCTGTTTCGTGCTTGCGGCGGGGCTGGTGCAGCATCGCGATAACTTATTCGATGGGCTTGAGCGGGTTGGCGGCAACCCGCAAGCGAAGGCGCTGTTTGAAGCAATCGAAGGCGAGCAGCTCAACCGAGGTGGCTCGATGATTATCGCTCCCGATGCGCGGGTTTTGGCGAAGGCGGGCGAGGGCGAGGAAATCCTCCACACTGAGCTGGACCTGTCAGAGATCGGGCAGGGTCTTGCGAGCCTCGACACTGATGGTCACTATTCTCGGCCGGATGTGTTTGAGCTCAATGTCGATACGCGGGCAAAGGACGGGGTGAATTGGCGCTCTTAATTCGAGCAAGTTCTCTCTTGGCAGCGGCAGCTGAAGCCGCTCCAGACAATGAATTTATCCATCTTTCGCATGAGATGCCATGGTGGGAGGTAGCGTTACCATTTGTGGTTCTAGTTGTATGGCTTGTATTTTGCGGGTTTGCAGTTTGGCTCGTTGCTGGCTTCCTTACCAAGCGCTACGGAGCGGGCTGGTTCACGTTTGTAGCGTCTGCTTCGGTTCCATTTTTTCTATTCCTGTTGGCTTATGTACTAATCGCATTAGCTTCTGGCGTGAAATCGCCGTTGGAAATTGTATTAGGCATCGCGCGCATTCGACCAGAAGCATATGTTGGTCTCGCGGGCATGTTTTGGGTCGGTCTTCTCGCTGTCACACTTCGGGTAACGCGGCATAAGAAATCAGCCAAAAAAGTATGAAAGAGCAGCTGGACTCATTCCAATGACCTTCGCCGCCACAATCCTCACCCTCTATCCAGAGATGTTTCCCGGCCCGCTTGGCGCTAGTCTGGCGGGCAAGGCCATGGCCGAGGGCAAGTGGTCGTGTGACACCGTTCAAATCCGCGACTTTGCGCTTGATAAGCACAAGAATGTCGACAGTCCGCCGGCGGGCGGCGGCGCGGGTATGGTGCTCAAATGCGATGTCCTGGGCGGGGCGGTGGATCATGTGATCCAGGAGCAGCCGAGTGCTCCAATCCTGGCCATGACGCCGCGCGGGAGACCCATCACTCAGGCGCGCATTCGCGAGATCGCGAGCGGACCCGGCGTAACCCTGCTTTGCGGGCGTTTCGAAGGCTTTGACGAGCGCCTGTTTGAAGCTCGGCCCCAGATCGAGCAGGTCAGCCTCGCCGATATCGTTCTGTCAGGCGGAGAAATGGCCGCGCTGACCATACTTGACGCTTGCATTCGGCTGCTTCCCGGAGTAATGGGCGCGCCTTCAAGCGGGACCGAAGAGAGCTTTGAAGAAGGCCTCCTTGAATATCCGCATTACACCCGACCTCAATCATGGGAAGGGCGCACGATCCCTGAAGTGCTGCGATCGGGGGATCATGCGAAGATCGCGGCATGGCGAAAGCAGATGTCGCAAGATCACACTCGGTTACGCAGGCCGGACTTATGGGAACGCTATTCTGGCGCTCCGGTCCAGTCTGCCTCTGGCGCGCAGCGAAAAGACAAGGAACCGGACCAGTGAACCTGATCCAGCAAATCGAAGCCGAAGAAATCGGCAAGGTAACCAAAGAGATTCCTGAGTTTCAGGCGGGCGACACTGTGCGCGTCGGCGTGAAAGTCACCGAAGGCAATCGCGAGCGTATTCAGAATTTTGAAGGCGTGTGCATTGCCCGTTCTAACCGCGGCATGGGTTCGAACTTCACCGTGCGCAAGATGAGCTTTGGCGAGGGCGTAGAGCGCGTCTTCCCGATCTACGCTCCGATCGTCGACAGCATCACCGTGGTGCGTCGCGGTGTCGTGCGCCGTGCGAAGCTGTATTATTTGCGTGGCCGCACCGGTAAGCGTGCGCGTATCGCGGAACGTCGGGACAATTCGCCGAAGGCGTAAGTCTCAGCTCACAGAGCAAAGTTTCAGGGGCGTGGCAGGAGACTGCTGCGCCCCTTTGCATTTCGGTCGCTTTTTCGTCATTGCAAGCAGGACGTTAAAGAGAGGTCTTTCCTTGAAATGCGAATTATTCTCGCCGCTGCCGCTTCGCTTGTTCTTGCTGTCCCCGCCGTCGCTCAGGAGGAAGCCATGACCGAGGGACTAGATCTCACTTTCGAACGTGTTTTCGCATCACCATCTTTGAACGGGCCAAGCCCGCGTGAGGCGAAGCTCTCGCCCGATGGCCGCTATCTCACCGTCCTGCGAAATCGCGATGATGACCTTGAGCGCTATGATCTATGGGGCTTTGATCGGGAGACGTCCGAGTGGACCATGCTGGTCGACAGCGAGAGGCTGGGCACAGGCCGCGAACTGTCCGAAGATGAAAAGATGCAGCGCGAACGCGCGCGGGTCGGCAATCTCAAGGGTATCATCTCCTACCAATGGGCGAGCGATGGGACGGGTGTACTCGTGCCACTCGACGGCGATCTTTATCTTGCGAAGCTCGATGGTACCGTCACTCGCCTGACCGATACCGAGGAAAGTGAACTCAACCCCAAGCTCTCCAGCAAGGGGCGCTATGTCTCGTTTGTGCGTGACCGCCAGTTGTGGGTTGGCGAAGTAGGCATGGAGGCCGCTCCGATTACGCCGAAGGAAGGCGACACCATACGCTGGGGCGAGGCGGAATTCGTCGCTCAAGAAGAGATGAGCCGTCTGACCGGATATTGGTGGGAGCCCAACGACTTGCGCATCGCGGTGCAGCGCACCGATGAAGAACGCGTGGGGATTGTCACCCGGGCGGCTATCGGCGCGGCAGGCACGAAAGTGTTTGATCAGCGCTATCCCGTTGCGGGCAGCGACAATGCTGTGGTCGAGCTGTTTCTGATGGACCCCGACGGTGGCAATCAGGTGAAAGTGGATCTGACCAGCAATCAGGATCCAGCCTACTACAACGCTGATGATCCGACCGATTTCTACATCGCACGGGTCGATTGGGGGCCGGACGATTACCTTTATGTCCAGCGACAGAATCGCGAGCAAACCTGGATGGATCTCCTGCGGGTCAATCCGTCGAGTGGAGCGTCGGAGATTGTTCTCCAGGAGCAGGATGCAGGCGGTCCCAAAGGCAAAGGCTACTGGATCAACCTGTCCGACAATTACAAGTTTCTGAAAGACGGATCGTTGCTGTGGTGGAGCGAGCGAGACGGCTTCGCGCATCTTTATCTCTATCTTGCAGGCGAGGATTGGCGGAGTTTGCAGCAGCTGACCAAGGGGCGCTATGTGGTGACCAAACTCGTCGGTGTCGATCAGGAGGCGGGTCTTGTCTATTACACCGCGACGAGCGAGGGCGATCCGCTGGAACAGCACGTCTATGCGCTCGATCTCGCCAGACCGCGGGCGAGCGGAGTTACGCGCCTAACCGAGTCGGATTACACACACACCGCAAGTATGGATGAAGCAGGTAAGACACTGCTGATCTCGCGCTCCTCGCGCAACCAACCTCCGCAGAGCTACATTGCTGATGGAACGGGTCTGCGCTTGGCCTGGGTCGAGGAGAATGCGCTCGACGCCGATCACCCTTACACACCCTACGTCGCGAGCCATCGACAGCCCGAATTCGGCACGATCAAGGCGGCGGATGGCGAAACCGATCTCTATTGGAAGATGGTCACGCCTGAGATGGAACCGGGCAAGAAATATCCCGTATTCTACTATCACTATAGCGGTCCCGGTCCGCAGATCGTGACCCGCGGTTGGGACGGAGCGCTGCAACAGGCAGTGGTCGATGCCGGCTACATCTGGTTCGAGCTGGACAATCGCGGCACGGCCAATCGCGGGGTCGATTTCGAGCAACCGCTCTATCGTGCGATGGGCGGCGTCGAAGTGGAGGACCAGAAGGGTGGCGCGGAGTTTCTCAAGACGCTCGATTATGTCGATGCGGACAAGATCGCGCTCTATGGCTGGTCCTACGGTGGCTACATGACGCTGAAGCAGATGCAGGCCGATCCGGGTCTCTACGCGGCGGGTATTTCCGGTGCTCCGGTGACGAAATGGGAGCTCTATGATACCCACTATACCGAGCGCTACATGGGCGATCCGCGCGAAGTCACCGAGGCCTATGAAACAGCCAGCGCAATTCCCGATGCGACCAAGATTAGCGATCCGCTGCTGCTGATCCACGGGATGGCGGACGACAATGTCGTGTTCGAAAACTCGTCAGAGCTGATTTCGGTGCTGCAGGAGAACAACGTGCCGTTCGAGATGATGCTCTATCCCGGTTACACGCACCGGGTGGCGGGCGAGAATATCTCGCCGCATCTGTGGAACACGATCTTCACTTTCCTCGAACGGAACGGCGTGACGCCGCCGGAATAGGCACGCGGCTTTCAGCCAGCCATTCAAGAACGGTGGTGGCGACCTCTCGCGAAGCCTCGACCTGCGGGTAATGACCGACGTTGGGCAGCAGATGCGCGCGCGCCCGCGGCACGACCTCTCGCCATTTGTCATAGGCATGCTGACCTGAAACCGGGTCTTTTGCGCCGTTGATCAGGCCAATCTTGCTTTGCGCGCCGACCAGCGCCGCTTCCCAGCGTTCCTTATGTTCTACACGGTCAGCAATGTAGTGGAGCAGCTTGTGAGTCAGGCGGTTGCCGCGATTGTGTGAGATGAATTCCCAGTATTCGTCGAGTTCCTGCTCCGAAGGTTGCGTGTCCGGGCCGAACACTTCGCTGAAGCTGGCGCCGAAGCTGTTGCGGTTCATCAGAAGACTGACGAGAAAACCGAGCGGTGACACACCGAGTTTCTGGATCGGGCGAGGGCGGTGCTGGTCGGGAAAGATGCCTCCATTGAGGAAAACCATACTGCCAAGGCCTTCTGCGCCAGAGCCTTCCTGTTGGCGGGCGAGCAATTCCTGCCCGACCGAAACGCCATAATCATGCACCAGTGCGTCGAAATCGCCGATGCCAAGGTGCGCCAACAGCGCCTCTTGCACATCTGTCTGCCGGTGGATCGAATACCCTGAGCGTGGTTTGTCCGACACGCCAAAGCCGAGCATATCGCAGGCGATCAGGCTGTGCCGTGTGCTGAGAACGTCCCACACTTGCGCCCAATCCCATGCACTAGTCGGGAACCCATGCACCAACAGCAGCGGGCGGACCGCGCCGGACAGCGCATCGGATCGCCAATAGGCAATCTGGTGACCTTGAAAGTCAAAGTAGCTCGCCTTGTCTCGCCATTCAGCTGTACTCGCCTGCATACGTTTCCCCAAGATTTCCTTGCCAAGCGATGCTAGGCGCGGCAGCGGGACAGGTGAATACGAGATTCCAGTGGAGTAAGCAATTTGGGCTACCGGGTGGCAGTGGTCGGAGCGACCGGCAATGTCGGACGCGAGATGATGCAGGTTCTGGCAGAACGCGAATTTCCGATTGAGGAAATCGCTGCTGTTGCTAGCTCGCGTTCGCAGGGCAGCGAAGTGGAGTTCGGTGACACGGGCAAGATGCTCAAATGCCAGAACATCGAGCACTTCGACTGGGCTGGATGGGACATTGCGCTGTTTTCTGCAGGCTCCGGCCCGGCGAAAGAATATGCGCCGAAAGCTGCGGCGGCAGGCTGCATCGTGATCGACAACTCCTCGCTCTACCGGATGGAGCCGGACGTGCCGCTGATCGTGCCGGAGGTGAACCCGGATGCGATCGACGATTATACCAAGCGCAATATCATCGCGAACCCGAACTGCTCGACGGCTCAGCTGGTTGTTGCGCTCAAGCCGTTACACGACGCGGCCAAGATTAAGCGCGTCGTCGTCTCGACCTATCAGTCGGTTTCGGGCGCGGGCAAATCCGGCATGGACGAATTGTTCAATCAGAGCCGCGCGATCTTTGTCGGCGATCCGGTGGAGCCTGAGACTTTCACCAAGCAGATCGCCTTCAACGTCATCCCGCATATCGATGTCTTCCTGGACGATGGCTCGACCAAGGAAGAGTGGAAGATGATGGTCGAGACTAAGAAGATTCTCGATCCCAAGATCAAGCTGAACGCGACATGCGTGCGTGTGCCGGTGTTTGTCGGGCATTCCGAAGCGATCAATATCGAGTTCGAGAACGAACTCTCTGCTGAGCAAGCGCAGGAGATTCTGCGTGAGGCGCCGGGCGTTATGCTGATCGATAAGCGTGAGGATGGCGGGTATGTCACCCCGACCGAAAGCGCGGGCGATGGAGCGACCTATGTCAGCCGCGTTCGCGAAGATCCGACCGTCGAAAACGGGCTGACGCTATGGTGCGTGTCCGATAATCTGCGCAAAGGCGCAGCGCTCAATGCGGTCCAAATCGCGGAGCTGCTGGGGCGGAGGCATTTGAAGAAGGGCTAGTCGATGCTGCCACGCAGGCTCGCGCTCTCGATCCGACTGCTTTTGCTTGCATTTACAATGCAGAGTGTAGCGGCGTGTGCCCAGACACCGGAGCCGATCCCGGATTTGGAGCGTGCGACACAAATAGTTGATGACGAGCTGCAGCACTTCATTTTTATCGGCGGCGCTGAGCTTTCAGACCACGAGGATTTGCTCGCTCGCGATGACATCTCTGGCGTGCAAATCGTCTACAATTGGCGCAGGTTGGAGCCTCGTGAAGGTGAGTATCGGTTCGACAAGATCGAGCGTGAGCTGGCGCTTGCCGACAAGCTGGGCAAACGGCTCTTCATCCAGTTGCAGGACCGATTCTTCTTGCCCGAAAGCCGATACCTGCCCGACTACATTCTGACTGAGCCGAAGTATGGCGGTGGCCTCGTTCGCCAAGAGGACAATGCCGGCGAGGGCAAGGCGAAGGGCTCTGGTTGGGTTGCGGCGCAATGGAATCCTGAGCTTCGCGTGCGTTTCCAATCCTTGCTCACCGCTCTCGGCGAGCGATTTGATGGACGCATCTACGGTCTGAACCTGCCAGAGACAGCCATCGAAGTGCCGATCAGAGAAGGTGCTCCCGATATCATCCCCTATCGCCGCGCGCAGGAGAAGAACGCGTATCAGTTCCTTGAAAGCAAGGGAGACCAATTGCCGGTCGTCGCCATGGCGGTTCAGGCTCCGACACTCACATACACGAACCCGGAAACGGGCCGGAAATTCACCCGCGCCGAGTTTGAAGAATATGCCGTGTCCAAGCTCAACGTGGATATCATTTTCTGGAGCTTGCGAACTCCGTGGCTGAAACGAAATTGAAGGTGCGCCGCAAGCGGCTTATAACATTACTAATGCTCTGAAATTCAGCTAAACTGAGGCACGTTATGCGGATACCTATAATCCTTGCTCTCACGCTGGCCGTGACCGCCTGCGATAGCGGGAATGTGCCGAGCCCAAGCGAGCGCATGAACGAACAGGGATCGGGTGAACCGGCGGTGGAACTCGACCAGGTCGAATTGCGCGGTGAGGGGCTCGCTGCGGGTCCAGAGGCGTTCTTCTTCTCCGCTGGCCGAAACGAAGTGACGGGCGCGTTGGGAAGCGTTCTGGGCAAACCCATCGATATTGTGCGCAACGAGGAATGCGGCGCGGGGCCGATGGAGTTTGCCAGTTTCGAAGGCGGGTTGACGGTCAACTTCCAGAATGGCGGATTGGTTGGATGGAATATCGGACGGAGCGAAGATGCGGCGGCCGAGAAGGTTGGCGTGGTCGGCGATGTTCAGATTGGCACCACGCGCGAAGCTGCCGAGGCCGCCGATGGTTTCGCGCCTTTCGACAACAGCACATTAGGTGAGGAATTCTCGCTTGGCCCGAAACTGGGCGGCTTTATTGAAGAAGATGCGGTCTCGATGATGTACGCGGGCACACAGTGCTTCTTCCGCTAAGGGGAACCGACAAATGACGCTTTCTGCTGAACTCTATTTCAGCTTTCGCTCGCCCTATTCTTATCTGGCTGTTGGTCGATATCGAGCGATGGCAGAGGAATATGATCTCGACATATCGCTTCGAACGGTTTGGCCGATCGCTATCCGTGATCCCGACATCCTGTTCACCGGTAATCCAAACGTAGGGCGGTACATTTTCATGGATGCGGCACGCTCTGCGCAGATGCTGGGAATACCCTATCGTTGGCCGCGCCCTGATCCGGTGGTTCAGGATCTGATGACACGAGAGATCGCGGACGATCAACCGTATATCTATCGGCTAGGCAGAATGGGGCAGGCGGCGACCCGTAGAGGCAAGGGTCTGGCGTTCGCCGACGAAGTCTCTCGGATCATTTTCTCCGGCGAAGTGGATGACTGGCACGAGGGCGATCACTTCGCCAATGCTGCTGCGCGTGCAGGCTTGGACTTCGCTGAACTCGAAGCGGAGGCGAACAGCGACGCCGAGGCGTTGGATGCCGAGATCGCAGCCAATCAAGACGCGCTAGAGACTGCGGGCCATTGGGGCGTGCCGACGCTCGTATTCGATGGCGAGCCGTTCTTCGGACAGGACCGCATCGAGATGGCCAAATGGCGGATGGAGCAGAAGGGGCTCACGAAAAGGTGAGTGAGGCGGTGCACACCGGCAGCTGTCAATGCGGCGCGGTTCGCTATCGCATCATGGTCGATCAACTAAAATCCTATGCTTGTCATTGCCGCGAGTGTCAGAAGCAGTCGGCCAGCGCGTTTGGAATATCTGTCCCGGTGTCGCGCAGCGCGTTCGAGATCCAGGGCGAACTGAATTCGTGGCGCAGGTCAACCGACAGCGGATCGCACACCGACTGCTATTTCTGCACCCAATGCGGCTCGCGCCTGTATCACGACGGAGCAAGCAGACCGGAGAGGGTGACGGTGAAGGGCGGCTCGCTCGATAAGGCGACCGATTTGCAACCGGTCGCCCATATCTGGACCCGCAGCAGGCAAGATTGGGTTGAACTGCCATCCGACGTTCCGCAGTGGGATACACAGCCACAATCGGAGGAAGAGTGGGTGCAATTGCTGGAATGGAGTGAATGACTACCGAGCATTTCCATAGCTTCGACGGCACTCGCCTTGCGGTGCATCGCATGGGCGAAGGTGCGCCGGTCATCCTGCTCCATGGCCTGTTTTCCAGCTCCGATATGAACTGGATCAAATGGGGGCATGCGGCACGACTTGCCGAGGCCGGCTTCGAAGCCATCATGCTGGACTTTCGCGTCCACGGTGAGAGCGATGCGCCGACCGATCCGACTAATTATCCGTCCGGTGTGCTGGTTCGCGACGCTGTTGCGTTGGTGGAGCATCTGGGGCTGCAGGATGGCGAGTATGACCTCGTTGGCTTCTCATTGGGTTCGCGTACATCGCTGCACGCGGTCGCCACGCAAGTCCTCAGCCCGCGCAAACTGGTCGTGTGCGGCATGGGTGTGTCCGGCCTTAGCGAATGGCAAAAGCGCGCGGCATTCTTCAAACGCGTGATCGACGAGTTCGATACTATTGAGCGAGGCGATCCGGCCTATTTCTCGCGGCAGTTCCTCAAGTCGCAAGGCGTAGATCGGGTGGCTGCGCGGCTGCTGCTCGATGCGATGGGCGATCTCGATCTGGCAGCGCTTGCCAATGTTACTATGCCCGCTCTGGTCGCTTGCGGCGTTGACGACCAAGACAATGGCTCGGCGACAGAGTTGACCGAATTGCTACCCAATGCGACTTATGAGGAAGTACCCGGTGCACATTTGGACAGCGCGACCAAGCCACAGCTCGGCGCTGCCATCGTCGATTTTCTGCTGGACGGATCGTGATCAGGGAGCGCCCGCAAATCAGGCTTTGGCTGATCGGCCTTGCGATGTTCGCGGTTCTGATCGGAGCGAGCATTCTGCGCGGCGATGCTAGCGAGTTTGGGATCGTCGATCACCAGACCGCCGGAACCGCCGCCCAGATCGATATGATACAGGCGGATTGGCGAGCAGCGGGCATTCGCAATTTCGTGATCCTTTCCATGATAGGCGACCTGTTGTTCATCGGGGTCTATGGTTGGGGCAGTTACGTCGCGGGTAGGAGCTTCTCGCGCATTGGCAACGGATTCCTGCGTGCAATTGGCGTTGCCGTTGCGATCGCAGCGATCGTGTTTCTTGTGACCGATTACATTGAGACGATCTTGCAGCTTATCCAATTGCTGCGCGAACAAGGTTCTGACTGGATGGCGGGCACAGCAGCGACGGTTCAACCGATAAAGGTCGGCGCTTGGATCGTGACTTTCATCGGCGTGATCGTGGCGCTTGGTGTGTGGCGTTTTTCGTCGAGCGACGCTTGATTCCCTGCATTTCGCGGTTCAGACCGGTCTCATAAGAAACCAATTTCCCCCGAGAGGATTCCTTCGATGAAAATTGCAAAAGTCGCACCCAGATTCATGATGGCATCGGCCATCGCCTTGTCGCTCGCGTCCACGCCTGCGCTGGCGGATGGTCATAGCGCCGATGAGGCCTCGGCTGACCAAGCCGAATTCCCGATGACCCCGCAAGGCGCGGCCGACTGGATCGCTTCGGTCGAGGCAGATCTAAACACTTTCTCCAAGACCTATGGCCATGTGCTGTGGCTTAATCAGACCAATATCAACCACGACAGCGACAGCCTTGCCTCGCAATATGGCGCGGAATCCACGCTTAAGACGGTCGCTTACGCCAATGAAGCGGCAAAATATGCCCGGGTCGAAGGGCTAGCACCGGATGTGGCGCGCAAGCTCGACATCCTGCGCAATGGCATCGTTATGCCCGCACCGGGCCGTGATGGCGCGGCGGCGGAGCTCAGCGAAATCGCCACGCAGCTTGGTTCTGCTTACGGCAAGGGGCGGGCGACGCTGAATGGCGAAGAGATTCCCGGCGTCGATGTCGAGGCCGAGATGGGCAATCTCGAGCGTACGCCTGCCGAACTGTCGGAAATGTGGTCGAGCTGGCACAACAATGTCGGAGCGCCAATGCGCGAAGACTACAGCCGCATGATCGGCATCGCCAATGACGGCGCGAAGGAGCTGGGGTTCTCAGACCTCGGCGCTATGTGGCGCTCCAATTACGATATGGACCCGGATCAATTCGCCGCCGAGACCGAGCGGATGTGGCAAGAGGTCAAGCCGCTCTACATCGCGCTGCACACCTACGTCCGCCGCAAGCTGAATGAAAAGCATGGCGATGGCGTTCAACCGGCCACCGGCCCGATCCGAGCCGATCTGCTCGGCAATATGTGGGCCCAGGAATGGGGTAATATCTACCCGCTCGTCGCGCCAGAAGGCGCGGGCGATATCGGCTATGACCTGACCGATCTGATCGCAAAGAAGGGCCATGACGAGAAGGAAATGGTCCGCGTTGGCGAGCAGTTCTTCTCATCGCTTGGATTTGAATCGCTCCCCGACACCTTCTGGGATCGCAGCCAGTTCACCAAACCGCAGGACCGCGAAGTGGTGTGCCACGCATCGGCGTGGAACATCGACAATATTGACGACTTGCGGATCAAGATGTGCATCAAGCGGAATGCCGATGACTTCATCACGATCCACCACGAGCTGGGCCACAATTACTATCAGCGCGCCTATAACGAGCAGGACTTCCTTTACCTGACCGGGGCGAATGACGGTTTCCACGAAGCGATCGGTGATATGATCGCGCTGTCGATCACGCCTGAATATCTCGTGCAGATCGACATGCTTTCGCCGGAAGACGTGCCGAGCGCGGACAAGGATATCGGCCTGCTGCTGCGTCAGGCGATGGACAAGGTAGCCTTCCTGCCGTTCGGCTTGCTGGTCGACCGCTATCGCTGGGGTTTGTTCGATGGTTCGATCGACATGGCGAACGCCAATGGCGCGTGGACCGATCTTCGCACCGAATATCAAGGTATTGTGCCACCGGTTGAGCGCAGCGAAGAGAATTTCGATGCAGGCGCGAAATATCACATTCCGGGCAATGTCCCGTACACCCGCTATTTCCTCGCGCGTATCCTGCAGTTCCAGTTCTACAAGGCGGCTTGCGACCAGGCCGGTTGGGAAGGGCCGCTGCACCGCTGCTCGTTCTATGGGAACGAAGAAGTGGGACAGAACCTGAATGCCATGCTCGAACTGGGTGCGTCTCAGCCTTGGCCCGACGCGCTCGAGGCCTTTACCGGCGAGCGGCAGATGAGCGGCACAGCAATGGTCGAGTATTTCGCTCCGCTGCTTGAGTGGCTGAACGAGCAGAACGAGGGCCAAGAGGCGGGCTGGTGAGCAAGCATCTCGCCTGCCTGCTTGTGCTGCCGACGTTGGCAGCATGCGCACCTGTCGGACAAGGTGATGAGGCCACCACAGGCCAAACCGTCTATGCTCCGCTTGGGGATATGGATGATGCGCTGCGCCCGACGCTGTATGTGACGAACAAGAGGGGCAATAGCCTGTCGGTGGTCGATCTGGAAACAGGAAAGGAATCTCAGCGTATTCCAACCTGCACCAATCCGCATGAACTGGCGCTCGCGCCGAACGGGAGCCTGCTGGCGGTTGCGTGCTATGGCGGAACAACGGTCGACATCTTTTCGACTGAAAACCTCGAGCGGCTTGTTAGCGTCGATCTCGGCGAGAATGCTCGTCCGCACGGTATTGTCTGGCACAAAGAGAGCGGGATCATTTACGTCACTGCCGAGGGACGGAATTCCATCTTCAGCATTGATGCTGACAGTTCAGACTCACCCGAGCTGACTGAATTCTCAACCGGGAAAGAAGGCAGCCATATGCTCGCCGTATCGCCGGATGAGAAGACGGCATGGACGACTGATCTCAGTTCGAAGACTGTTACCAAGATCGATCTTACCGGCGAAGACCAGCCCTTATCAGTGACAGTCGGTGAGGAGCCCGAAGGCATTTCGCTCGCACCAGATGGAGCCGCTCTATGGGTGTCGGCGCGTGGCTCAAATCAGGCGTTTGAACTCGATCCGGCCACTATGGAAGTGCGCAACACGCTTGCGACTGGTCGATTCCCGCTGCGCCTTGCCATTCGTCCGCAGGGCGATGTGGCGGTCACGTCCGATCTGGCAGATGGCGGGTTGTCGGTGATCGACCTGGAGACCGCGAAGATTGTCAGATCCATCGCAGTCTCCAGCCCGGAGGAGGCTGAGGAGCGTTTTCAGGTGACGATCCTGTGGTCGGACGACGGTGAGCGTATATATGTTGCGGAGACAGCGAGCGACACCGTGGCCGAGGTCGACTATGAAACCGGCGAAGTTTTGCGGCGTTTGCCGACCGGTGATGGCGGTGACGGCATGGCGATTCTGGATCCGGGGAGCGACTTCTTCCGTGTCGGACGCTAAAGCGCTGCCCACGGTTGGGTGGCGAGAGCTTGTCGATCTGCCTGATCTCGGCCTAATCGGCATTCCCGCGAAGATCGATACCGGTGCACGCACGAGTTCGCTTCACGCTCATGTGCTTGAGGAACTCGAGCGCGATGGGGAGCAATTCGTTCGTTTTGCCGTCGACTGGGATGGAGATCGTCATGAATGCGAGGCGATCCACGTCGATATACGCGGTATCACCAGCTCGAATGGAGAGACACAGCGGCGCTATGTGATAAAGACGCCGCTTCAGATTGGTAAAATTCGTTTTCGTGCCGAGATCAGCCTGGCTGATCGTTCAGATATGAAATTCCCGATGCTGATCGGACGCTCTTCTTTGCGTCGCAGGTTCCTCGTCGATTCCGGGCACAGCTGGCGGCAATCGCCACGAGTGCAGACCGAGAAAGGTCAAAACAGATGAAAATCGCAATGCTTGCTCGCAACCCAAACCTCTATTCGCACAAGCGCCTGGTCGCTGCAGCGGAGGAGCGAGGACACACGCTAGATATTCTCAACACCACGCGCTGCACGATGAATATCGCCAGCCATCGGCCCACAATCAGTTATAATGGCGAGACGCTGAAGGGGTATGAGGCGGTAATTCCGCGCATCGGCGCATCGATCACCAATTATGGCTTGGCCGTGCTCCGTCAGTTCGAGATGCAGGGCGTCTGGCCGCTCAACGAAAGCGTGGCGATCGGTCGCAGCCGCGACAAGCTGCGCAGTATGCAGATCCTGGCCAAGTACGGTCTCGGCTTGCCGCTCACTGCTTATGCCAACGATCCGAAGCAGGCTGAGGAGATTGTCAAGGCAGTCAACGGCCCGCCGGTGGTGATCAAGCTGCTCGAAGGAACGCAAGGCATCGGTGTGGTTCTGGCCGAGACGATGTCGAGCGCTAAATCGGTGATAGAGGCATTCCGCGGGGCTAATGTGAACATCCTAGTACAGGAATTCATCAAGGAAGCGGGCGGCACCGACATTCGCGCGCTCGTGGTCGGTGGCAAGGTGGTCGCAGCAATGAAGCGCACAGGTGCGGCGGATGACTTCCGTTCGAATCTCCATCGCGGCGGCAGCGCCGAAGTGATCAAGATCACGCCGGAGGAACGTTCAACCGCTGTTAGGGCGGCCAAGCATATGGGATTGAACGTCTGCGGCGTCGATATGCTGCGCTCCAACCATGGGCCGGTGATTATGGAGGTAAACTCCTCACCCGGTCTCGAAGGTATTGAAGCGGCGACCGGTAAGGATGTAGCAGGTCAGATCATCGAGTTTGTCGTGACCAAGGCGAAAGCCGGCGCGACCAAGACAAAAGGCAAGGGATAGTGCGAATTTCGGGGGTACTGGCCGGACTGGCCATGGCGGCGAGCGTGATAGCTTCACCAGCGCAGGCGCAGACACAGCAGCAAGTGGTAACGCAGTTCAACGCTGCGACGATTTCGCGTTTGCTGCTCGACGTGCAGGCCAACTGGCAGGTCGAACAGGGCGCCAATGGCGAGACGATCTATCGCGCACAGGCTGGGGAGGGATTGGCCTTTGCACTTACGCCGCGGGCCTGCAGTGCGGAGCAGGGCTGCCTCGGTTTGTTGATGGTTGCGACTTTCACGCGGAGTGACGAACGCAGCCTTGCTGAGATCGATGAATTCATCAATCAATACAACAACCTCAATGCGAACAGCAAAGCTGTACGCGCAGGCAATGAGGCGGTGGTGCTGCAGAGCTATATCAATTCTGCCTTCGGGATCAGCTATGCCAACGCCCAGGCACAATTGCTGGTATTCGGGCAGGAAATTCAGAAAATGCGAAGCGAGCTGACTACGTTTTCAGCGCAGGGTCGGTAGGTCGTTTCGGAACGTCTCTCAGTTTTCGGGGACGAAGCAACTGCTGGTCACCTGGTATTCACAACCCGGCTTTCTTGCTCAACTACCTAAACGGCGGCTCGTTGAAAGCGCGCAATTTGCGGCTGTGCAAGCGGTCGCCTTCATCGCGCAGCCGCTTGCACGCTTCCAGTCCGATCTGAAGGTGAGCGGCAATCGCTTGCTCGTAGAACTGGTTCGCTTGGCCGGGCAGCTTGATCTCGCCATGCAGTGGCTTGTCGCTGACGCATAGCAAAGTACCGTAGGGCACGCGGAAGCGATACCCCTGCGTGGCGATTGTGGCGCTTTCCATTTCGACGGCGATGGCGCGGCTTTGTGAGAAGCGCTTGGCCGAAGTCGAATAAAGCAACTCCCAATTGCGATCGTCGGTGGTGACGACCGTGCCGGTGCGCATGCGCTGCTTGAGGTTCGCACCCTGCATGCCGGCCACTTCTTCGGTCGCGCCGGCCAATGCCTGTTGAACCTCCGCGATTGGAGGGATTGGTACTTCTGGTGGCAAGACCGAGTCCAGCACGTGATCATCGCGCAAATAGGCGTGTGCGAGCACGAAATCGCCGATCTTCTGGCTGGAGCGGACGCCGCCGCAGTGGCCGATCATCATCCATGCGTGCGGGCGTAGCACCGCCAAGTGATCGCAAATCGTCTTTGCGTTGGACGGCCCAACACCGATATTTACGAGGGTGATCCCGCGGCCATCCTCGCGGATGAGGTGATAAGCGGGCATCTGGTGCCTGCGCCAGGCAGTGTCGTTCAGTTGCTCCTGAGCGTTGTCGATACACTCATTGATGTTGAGGCCGCCGGCACCGGTCAGGCCGACATATCCGCCTCCATGATCCTCGGCACAGATTTGCTGTGCGCCCCAGTTCACGAATTCATCGACATAGCGATGGTAATTGGTGAACAGGATAAAGTCCTGAAAATCCTCGACCCTAGTGCCAGTGTAGTGCGCGAGCCGGGCCAACGAGTAATCCGTGCGCAATCCGTCGAAAAGCGAAAGCGGCATCGCGTGCACTTCGTCATATTCGATGCCGTCGGCCAGTTCGTCGCCAATCAGCGCCAGATCGGTCGAGGGAAAATGATTGGCGATTTCCTGCGGCGCGATACCAACCATGGCTGCGCCTGCTTCGCCGTCGAGCACGTAGGGGAAGGGGATTTCCTGCCGCGACCGGCCGACCTCGACCTCGATCTCGTATTCGCCCGCGATTAGCCGCAATTGCTCATCGAGATAGTTTTCAAACAGGTCAGGCCGCGTAACGGTGGTCTTGTAGGTTCCAGGCTGTTCCAAACGCCCAAAGGCGCGGCTGCGGTCTAGCGGCTCGCCAACGCCGGAGTAATGCAGGGTCAGCTCTGGATAGGCGTAGCTTCCATCTTCGCGGCGGCTTGCAGGCGGGATCGTTCCCTTCGTTCCATAGGCCATGACATCTTCACGCAGCGTTGTGACCGCCGTGTTATAAATGTCTTGAAGTTGCGAGATGATTTCTTTGATTGATTCCATGCGACTGAGTTAGAACTCCAAATGAGATAATTCAAAGACGAACAGCGAATTGCTTAGGGACCGCTGGAAAACGTCGCCTCTTACAAAAAGGGCGCGGCAGTCTTCCGACCCCGCGCCCTTGAATGTCTTGGCGAAAAATTCCCGCTCGCGACTACTCGCTTTTGGTCTCTTCTTCGTCTGATGCCGCGTCGTCTTCGCCCGCCGTTTCTTCAGCGGCTTCGATGTTCGCAACGGCTGCGTCTTCGAGCAGTTCTGCTGGGATTTCGCCCGGCTCAAGGGTCGGGTCGATGCGATTTGCGTCGGCCGCTTCCTCGATTTCCTTCTGCTCTTCTTCGAACAGCTGCGCGAGCACGTCGACGCCCTGACTCTGAAGCTCGGCTTCATCGTCACTGCGCGCAACGTTTGCCTTTACGATCACATGCACCTCTGGGTGCAGAGCGACAGTCACATCGTGCATGCCGATCGTCTTGATCGGCGCGCCCATGATGACCTGCTTCTTGTTCACGTCGTGGCCTTGATCAACCAGGCCGGCGACCATGTCGCGGACGTTGACTGAACCATAGAGCTGGCCCGTGTTAGAAGCGGCGCGGATCAGCACGACCTCTGCACCGTCAACCTTGCTCCCAGTTTTCTCGGCTTCGGTGCGGCGCTCTGCGTTCTCTTTTTCAAGACGTTCGCGGTTCGCTTCAAACACCTTCTTGTTGGCGTCGTTTGCGCGCAAGGCCTTCTTCTGCGGTAGCAGGAAGTTGCGGGCATAGCCGTCTTTCACAGTGACAACGTCACCGATCGTGCCAAGCTTCTCGATACGTTCGAGGAGAATGATATCCATGTCGTCTCTCCTCTTACTTCACGATGTAGGGCAGCAGGCCGATGTGGCGCGCACGCTTGATGGCTTTCGCAAGCTCACGCTGTTTCTTGGCAGAAACGGCGGTGATGCGCGAAGGCACGATCTTGCCACGCTCAGACATGAAGCCTTGAAGCAGGCGCACGTCTTTATAATCGATCTTGGGGGCGTCGTTACCCGAAAATGGGCAAGACTTGCGGCGGCGGAAAAAAGGACGTGCCATTAGTCGCGGTCCTCCCTGTCGGAACGGCGCTTACGGTCGCGCTCGTTCTTGCGCATCATCACGCTGGGGCCTTCTTCGTGTTCTTCGACACGAATGGTCATGTAACGGATGACGTCTTCGTTGATACGGGTCTGGCGTTCGAGTTCCTCGACAACGGTGCCCGGGGCATCGATGTTGAGCATCACGAAGTGTGCCTTGCGGTTGCGGTCAATCTTGTAAGCGAGCGACTTGAGGCCCCAAGTTTCAGTCTTGGTGACCTTGCCTTTGTTCGCTTCCACGATTTCAGTGGCGGTTGCCGCCAGCGTGTCGACCTGAGCCTGGCTCAGATCCTGACGCGCGAGAAAGATATGCTCGTAAAGAGCCATCTCGCTTCCTTTCATGTTACTGCCGATCGCTGACTTCCTCGCGGCGAATCCGCGAGAGCCCCTCCGGCTTTCTTTCTACCGCCACTCGAAAGCTGCGGATGCGCGCAAATACCGGGTTAGCACCGAAATGCAAGGGGCTTCTCACCTCTGCGTCCAGACCCGTCGGGTTTTCTGGCGGCATAGAAGTTTTGCTGTTAAGATAATCACCAACTTTGCAAGTAAAATGAGGGGATAATTGATGACATTCCGTATTATTTGCTTCGATGGTGGTGGTATTCGAGGGCTTATCACAGCACTTCTGCTGCGGGATTTATTCAGTGATGACGGGATTGCAGAAGAACCAGACATGTTTTCCGGCACCTCTACCGGCTCCTTTATTGCACTTGGACTTGCCAATGGAATGACTGTTAACGACGTCGTGGCACTCTACAATGACGGCGGCACTTTCTTTCACGTAACCGATTTCTGTTGGGATTGCGTGTGGCAGGAATTGGGAATCACGGACGAGGCGTCCAAGGCGAAGATTCGCAGCGGAGACCTGAGTGAGTTGGGTGGCGACATCAGAGACATCATCGCAAAGATAAAGAACATCTTTGTCGCGGCCTATGACACAACAGCCCTAGCACCTGCGCTGGAACAACGACTGGGTAGTGGACCACTGAGTGGATTAGGCAAGCATGCCGCAGTCAACACACTGCAATTGTGGCATCCACACAAAGACGACCCTATGCCGATGCAAATTTCGGATATGCCGTCGGGTCAGTGGCGCGCACGCACCATCGGTACTGCTACGGATGACGAATTCTCGGCCATGCAGGTCTGGCAGGCAGCCCTGTGCTCGGGCGCGGCGCCGACCTATTTCCCGCCCTATCAGCCAACAGGCTTCAGCAGCTACTTTGCCGATGGCGGCATGTTCGCCAACAATCCCGCCGCCTCGGCGATTTCCTATGCGCTTCAACACGGTTGGACGCGGCTCGAGGACATCAGAATGCTCTCGATCGGTACTGGTCACACCAATCTAGGCATTCCGCCTGAGGTGATTGGTGACCCGCAATGCTGGGGTGGCTGGCAGTGGATGAAGCCTTCTTCGCGCGACGGGGGTATTGTGCCGGCCATGCCGTTGGTTGAAGCGGCGCTCAGCGCATCGGCAGACGCTTGTGGCGAATACGCCTCAATGATGCTCGGCAAAGGCGATGTCGGGCTAGGCGGACGCTATTGGCGCCTCAATTGCGATCTCGAGCAGGCGATTGGTCTCGCCGATTGGGAGAAGATTCCCGAGATGCGCACGATCGTGGAAGATTTCATCAAGTCGGAACCGTACCAGCAGTGGCGCAAGGCCTTCCTAACGTTCTGGCAGAGCTAAGGGCACTTGCAATCGGCGGATTGTCGCCGCAGGAGGTCTGCAAACTGCGGATCTTGCAAGGAGTTTTGAGTGCCTAGTGGACTGGTTGCACTTTTAGACGACGTCTCGGTGATTGCCCGAACAGCGGCGGCCTCGATCGATGACATCAGCGTGGCGGCAAGCCGTGCGGGTACCAAAGCGGCGGGTGTCGTTATCGACGATGCTGCGGTTACGCCGTCCTATGTCACTGGCCTTTCGCCCGCGCGAGAGCTGCCAATCATCTGGAAGATCACCAAGGGCAGCCTAAAGAACAAGCTATTGTTCCTATTGCCCGGCGCGCTTGCGCTCAGCGTATTCCTGCCCGGCGCAATCATCTTCCTGCTCATGCTTGGCGGCGGCTTCCTGTGCTATGAGGGCGCTGAAAAGGTGATGGAAAAGCTGGGCGGCGCCAAGCACGGCAAAACCATCGAAGATGAGATCACCGATCCCGAAAAGTTCGAAAATGAGCGCGTGAACGGAGCGATCCGAACGGACCTGATCCTATCGGCAGAGATCATGGCGATATCGCTCAACGAAATCGCCGCGATCACCGATGATTTCTGGGTGCGGGCCGTGGCACTGGCGGTGGTTGGCATTGCGATTACGGTAGTCGTCTACGGGGCGGTCGCGCTGATCGTAAAGATGGACGATGTCGGCCTGCATCTATCGCAGCAAGAGAGCGGCTTTGAGCTGACATTCGGACACTTCCTGCTGCAATCCATGCCAAAACTGCTCACTCTGCTGTCGGTTGTGGGAACGGTTGCGATGCTATGGGTCGGGGGCGGTATCATCGTTCACGGAACGCATGAGCTTGGCTTACATGCGCTTTATGACATCGCTCATGGCGCGGAATATGCAGTGCAGGGTGCCACCGGTGCGCTTGGCGGGTTTTTCGGATGGCTTACCTATGCGGCCATTTCGGCGGTGCTCGGACTGGCAATAGGCGCCGTGATTGCTTTTGTGCTGCATAAGGTACTTAAAATTGGGCACGGGGACGAGGCGCATTGAGCGACGATGTGTCGCGGCCGATTCTGTATACCTGCGCGGGATCGCGCGGGCTGCGCGCAACTTGGGCCGCAGAAGAAGCAGGCGTCGATATCGATCTGAAAGTGCTGCCTTTTCCGCCGCGCTATCTCGCGCCGGAATATCTCGAGATCAATCCGCTTGGAACCGTTCCGATGTTTGTCGATGGGGACGCTCGGATGACAGAAAGCTGCGCGATCGCGCATTACCTTGCGACGCGCTCTGGTATTACCGATCTGGCGATTGCGCCGGGTGAGCCAGATTACGCGGAGTATTGCGACTACACCTACCATGCCGACGCCACGATCACCTTCCCGCAGACCGTTTACATGCGCTTTGCCATCTTTGAGAAGGAGAAGGGATTTGCTGAAGCGGGTGAGGCCTACGCCAAATGGTTTCACAAACGTTTGGTGAAGGTGGAGCAGCGGATCGAGGGTCGCGAGTTCCTGTGCGCGGATCGCTTCACCGTGGCTGATATCTGCGTCGGCTATGCGCTGGTGCTGGCGAGCAAGGTCGGGCTCGATGAAGGCGTGCCGCAGGTGCTCAAGGACTACCGCTCGCGCTTGATGAAGCGAGAGGCCTACGAGCGCGCTGTTGCTCGCGAAGAAGAGGGGGTGAAGGCGCTCAACACAGCTGGGTAACCTTCTCTATTCAGAAGGTTTATCGAGCTCCAACCCGCATTTGGTACAGGTGCGATTGGGCCAGGGAACAACCAGCAATCCGCGAAAGAACAGGTTCTTCCCACACTGCGGGCAGTTCAAAAGAAAACTTCGGATCGCTAAGAACGCTGCAATCAGTAAGTAAACCGCGAACACTCCGTCAGGTGGAATTCCGATTTTTTCGCCCGCGATCATTGCAGGAATGAATCCCAAAAACCAAAAGACCATGTAGTGGGTTTGGCGAACTCCTTTCTCAAACGCCTCCAAATTTATTCTCCGCATTGATCTAGTAACCTTCTCTATTCAGAAGGTTTATCGAGCTCCAACCCGCATTTGGTACAGGTGCGATTGGGCCAGGGAACAACCAGCAGTCCGCGAAAGAATAGGTTCTTCCCACACTGCGGGCAGTTGAAATGGCGCATGCGCGCGTTCGCCACAACAAGCACAATGATCGCAACTGCAAAGGCCCAGGTCGAATGACCCAGCATGCGGTCGATGGTGATGACAAACAGGAACGTGGTCAGCAGTGCAAACAGCATCAGCTGCGCATGGCGGACGGCTAGTCTGTAGACGTTCACTGCAGCCCAGCCAGCACGGATTCGGCAAAGCCCGTCAGCGTGTCATCGCGCGCGCCCATGATCACAATGCGATCGCCCGGTTTCGCGATGTCGACGATCCGTTTGCCGCACTCTTCTCGCGTCGGGATATGATGGGCAGTGCCGCCAGCTTCTTCGACAAGCTTGATGATCCGCTCTGTGCCTTCGCTGCGGTCGACTGTCCCGCCGTAATAGACCGGATCGCACATGATCGTAATGTCATCAGAGCCAAGCTCCTGTGCGAAGGTCTCGGCCAATTCCGCGCCCATTTGGCGCAAAGGTCCATAGCCATGGGGTTGGAAAAAGGCGATCACGCGGCCCTCGGTTGCCTTGAGCGTGCGCAAGGTTGCCGCGCATTTTTCCGGATTGTGGCCGAAATCATCGATGACGGTGATGTCGCTTGCACTCGTCCCAATGACATCAAAACGCCGGGCGAGGCCTTTGAAATTGGACAGGGCCTTGCAAGCTCGCTCCAGCCCGACGCCCGCAGCGCAGGCGGCACCAATGGCTGCCAAGGCATTGGAGAGATTGTGCAATCCAGGCATTGGCACGTCTAGCGCGCATTCTTCCAAAGCGCGATTATCGACCACTACGGCGCTTACATCGAAGGCACCTTCGCGGATTGATCCCGGTTTCACCGCTATGTCGGCGTTCTGATTTTCGACCGCGAACGAGATCATTTGCCGAGCACCTTCGGAAACAGAGGCTTCACCGAGCAGCCGCGCTTCCTCGTTGTCGAAATTGACCACGCCGCAGCCTGACACGGCGAGGAAATCTCCGAATAGCGCACGCAACTCATCCAGGCTTTTGTGATCGAGGCTCACATTCAGCAGCACGCCGATGGTCGGGCGGTAAAGCGCAATCGAACCGTCGCTTTCATCCACTTCGCTGACGAATATCTCCGGCCGGCCGATGCGTGCGCTGGCGAATGGATTGTCGTCGGAGATGAAGTTCTTCATCACCGCGCCGTTCATGATCGTGGGATCGTGATCGACATGGGCCAGGATGGTTCCGATCATACCGGTTACAGTCGATTTGCCGGATGTGCCGCCAATCGCGATCGAGTAGCCGGCGCGATTGAACAGCATGGAAAGCACTTCGGCGCGGGTTAGCCGCGTGCAGCCGAGTTCTTTCGCTTTCGCGGCGTCCGGCACGGTGTCTTCCACCGCCGCAGAAGCGACAAGCACTTGATCAACTGAGGTAATCCCGCTGCCATCTTGTGGGTGTAGAGCGAAGCCATTGCTGGCCAACCATTCGAATTTTGCGGGAGTGCGACCTTGGTCATAGGATCGGTCCGATCCTGCGACCTTACATCCCATGCCGTGCAGAATTTGCGCGAGAGGGAGCATGCCTGATCCACCAATGCCGCAAAAAAAGAATGGGCGCTCTGTCAGCGCCGCTTGATCGAACCCTTCGCCCATGCGAACCACCGCTATTAAGATGTGACAGCCAAAACAAGGGGCTTAAGGCCAACCGTATGACGAATATTGCGATTTGCGCGCCGGCGACGCCGATCACTCGCGATCATGCTACCGCGCTTGAGGAACTGGTGGCGGCTGAGTTTCCGATGCATTCGGTGACGTTTCACGATCAATGCTTCGAGCTCGAGGGGCATTTTGCAGGGCCGGATTTGCGGCGACTTGAGGCGCTGCTCGATTGCGCGAATGACACAGCCTATGACGCGGTCTGGTTTGCGAAGGGGGGCTACGGCTCCAATCGTATCGCAGAGGCTGCGGTTGCGCAGATGAACGTGGCTGCGCGGTCCAAGACTTATGTCGGTTATTCCGATGCGGGATACCTCCTCGCGGCGCTTTATCGTGCCGGTATCGGCCAACCTGCACACGGCTCCATGCCGGTGAGCGCGCGCAGCGAGCGTGGGCGCGAGGCTGTTCGCCGGGTCCTGCGCTGGTTTGCCGGGGATAACAGCGGGCTGGAGCCAAGCGTGGATGGCAAGACTCCGGCGGTCGCATTCAACCTCATCACACTGGCGATGATCGCCGGCACGCCGATGATGCCCAAGCTCGATGGGCATGTGGTGATGGTCGAGGAGGTGAGCGAGCATCTCTACGCAATCGATCGCCTGTTCTTCAATCTTGCCGGATCGCTCCCGCGCATTGCGGGCCTGAGGCTCGGCTCCGTCACAGATGTGCCTGAGAACTACCGTGAATTCTCGCAGCAGCCCGAGGAGATCGCCAAGTTCTGGTGCGCGCGGGCGGGCATTCCCTATCTCGGCCGAGCGGAGATCGGCCACACCTCTGCCAACAGGGTAGTGCCGTTCGGTCTTGCCAGCCCTTCCAAGGGTTCCTAACCGCGTGCTTTCTTAGTGGGCTGGAGAAGCCGAACACCAAAGAGGACAAATCATGCGCGCATTCGTTTTTCCAGGTCAGGGCAGTCAAAAGGTCGGCATGGGCACGGAACTCGCCGCCGCCAGCGCAGCTGCCCGCGAAGTGTTCGAGGAAGTCGACGAGGCGCTCTCGCTGAAGCTTTCCGCGATCATGGCAGAGGGGCCGGACGACGCACTCACGCTGACCGAGAACGCCCAGCCTGCGATCATGGCGAACGCGATCGCGACCCTGCGCGTGTTGGAGACTGATTTCAGCGTATCGCTGACAGACGCTGGTGATTGTGTCGCGGGTCACTCACTCGGCGAATACACAGCTTTGTGCGCGGTCGGCGCATTCTCACTGGCTGACACGGCACGACTGTTGAAGCTGCGCGGATCAGCGATGCAGGCCGCGGTGCCAGTGGGTGAGGGCGCGATGGCGGCATTGCTTGGTGCCGATACGGACAAGGCGGGCGCGCTAGCCGAGGCCGCCGCTGACGGCGGCGTGTGCGAAATCGCCAACGACAACGATCCTACGCAGGTTGTGATTTCCGGTCAGAAGTCAGCGATTGAGCGCGCCGTCGGCATGGTAAAGGATCACGGGATCAAGCGTGGCATTTTGCTGCCGGTTTCGGCCCCGTTCCATTGCTCGATGATGCGACCTGCAGCCGACCGCATGGCTGAGGCGCTGGCGGAGACGCCTCCGGGGGCGCTGGCATTGCCGCTCTATGCCAACGTCACTGCTGCGAAAGTAACTGATCCGATGGAGGAACAGCGCTTGCTGGTCGAACAGGTCACTGGCCGGGTGCGCTGGCGCGAAAGCGTGTTGGCGATGCGCGCAGACGGTGTCGAAAACTTCGTCGAATTGGGCGGCAAGGTGCTTGGCCCGATGATCGGTCGCATCGATAAAGAGGCGCAGGTGGAAAGCCTGATTTCAATGGAAGATCTCGAGAATTTTGCGAAGGCGATGTCGGGATGAGCGCACGCGACTGGACAGTTGAATGGATCACTCCGTCCAACTCCAGCGCGCTAGCGGACGTCGCAGCGGGAGTGTTCGACGAACCGATCCGCGCGGATCGGTTGGAAAGATACTTGGCCAACCCGCTCAACTGGATGGTTCTCGCGATCAAGGATGGTCTGGTCATTGGACAGTGCATGTGCGTTGTGCACTATCATCCAGACAAGGCGACCGAGCTATTCCTTGACGAGATCGGCACGGGTGACGATTGGCGTAGAAGAGGTATAGCAAAGTCTCTCATGCATGCGGTGTTTGAACGGGCAGATGCTGAGGGCATTGATGAGATATGGTTAGGCACAGAACCGGACAACTTGCCAGCGCGCGGACTATACGAGGGCACTGGGGCGAAGGCCGAGCCAGCGATAATATACTATTTAGAATGGTGAGGAGCCAAACATGTTTTCACTGTCAGGAATGAATGCGCTGGTGACCGGCGCGAGCGGCGGCATCGGCTCATCCATTGCGATGGCTTTGGCGAGCCAGGGCGCGCGCGTTGCGCTGTCAGGCTCTAACGGAGACAAGCTGCGCGCTTTTCGCGAGCAGATGATCCAGGAACTGGGCGGCGACCATGTCGAGATAACCTGCGATCTCAGCAATACTGAGCAGGTTGAGGAATTGATCCCCGCAACGCTCGATACCCTTGGTGGGATCGACATCCTCGTTAACAACGCGGGCATCACGCGCGACAACCTCGCCATGCGGATGAAGGACGAGGAATGGAATCAGGTAATTGCGATCAATCTGGAGGCGGCCATGCGGCTGATGCGCGCCAGCGCTCGTCCGATGATGAAGGCGCGCTTTGGTCGGATTATCAACATCACCAGTGTTGTCGGCGCGACCGGTAACCCCGGCCAGATGAACTACGCTGCCGCTAAAGCCGGGCTGACCGGCATGACCAAGAGCTTTGCGCAGGAAGTTGCATCGCGCGGGATCACCGCCAATTGCGTTGCTCCCGGCTTTATCCGCACTGCCATGACCGCGCAGCTCGACGAGAAGCAGCAGGACACGATCAACGCGCGCATTCCGATGGGCAGGATGGGCGAAGGCAGCGATATTGGTGCCGCCGTTTCCTATCTGGCGAGCCGGGAGGCCGGCTATGTCACGGGGGAAACGCTGCATGTGAATGGCGGAATGGCGATGCTCGGCTGAGCCAAGGCTCACAAAGACGCCGCAAAGCCCCGTTATCCCCAAGGAATCGCTCTGCGTGTTAACCCAAGCTTGCGAGGGCGCGCAGCACCGCTAAAGTCACAACTGGAATTCCGGCGCTAACGGGGCGATTCCGGCCCCTCGCGCTCCACGCAATTGAGGGTAATAGGCTAAGCAATGAAGGCTACCATCGAACGCGCAACGCTCCTGCGTTGCCTCTCCCATGTTCAGTCGGTTGTCGAACGCCGCAACACCATTCCGATCCTGTCGAACGTCCTGATCGATGCGAGCGATGGCGGCAGCGTAAAGGTGATGGCGACCGATCTCGACTTGCAGGTGGTCGAAACCATGTCGGCTGCTTCGGTTGAAAGCGCAGGCGCAATCACCGTGTCGGCGCACCTGCTGTTCGATATTGCCCGCAAGCTGCCAGAGGGTAGCCAAGTCAGCCTCGAAACCGCTGAAAACCGGATGGAAATCAAGGCGGGACGCAGCCGGTTCAAGCTCCCAACGCTGCCACGCGATGACTTCCCCGTAATTGTCGAGGGCGATCTGCCGACCAGTTTTGAGCTGCCTGCGCGCACTCTGGCCGAGCTGATTGACCGCACACGTTTTGCGATCTCGACCGAGGAAACTCGTTACTACCTCAATGGCATTTTCCTGCACGTCACCGATGATGACGAACCGGTGCTGAAGGCTGCCGCGACCGATGGCCATCGTCTCGCGCGCTTTACACTTGCCCGACCTGAGGGTGCCGATGGCATGCCTGATGTGATTGTCCCACGCAAAGCGGTGGCGGAGTTGCGCAAGCTGTTGGAGGAGGCGCTCGACGGAAACGTCCAGATTGACCTTTCGGCGAGCAAGGTGCGCTTCACACTGGGCGGCGAGGGCGGTGTCGTCCTCACCAGCAAGCTGATCGACGGTACTTTCCCGGATTATAGCCGGGTTATCCCGACAGGTAATGACAAGCTGCTCAAGGTCGATCCGAAGAGCTTCTTCGACGGTGTCGACCGTGTGGCGACGATCGCCACGGAAAAAACCCGAGCGGTCAAGATGGGTCTCGATACGGATAAGGTAACGCTGTCTGTGACTTCGCCTGACAATGGGACGGCAGCGGAGGAAATCGCTGCCGAGTACAAGTCGGATGGATTCGAAATTGGCTTTAACGCCAATTATTTGAAGGACATTCTCAATCAGATAGACAGCGATACGGTGGAGCTGCATCTGGCCGATGCAGGCGCGCCGACGCTGATACGTAAAGACGATAAATCGCCTGCGCTGTATGTTCTGATGCCAATGCGGGTGTGATGTGAACGAAGCACAGGGCGACACTCACAGTCAGCCAGCTTGGAAAACTCTTGCGGCACTGCCTCTGGTGTTTGTGTGCTTGCTCCTGGGAAATCTTGCTGGGTATGTGTTCGCCAGTGTCGCCGATTTTGGTGGAATGGATTACGAAAAGCCAGGCGGTCTTGTTCTTTCGGCTCTTCAGTCAGCGTTCGGGTGCATGATTGCATATTGGGCTTGTTTGAAGCTCTTAGGTGATGAGAAGTTCGCCAACGTTTGGGTCCTCGCCGTTGTTATGCTTGGAGCGGTATTGGGTTTAGTCATTGCGTGCGGTGCAGTTTACCTTGGCCGTATCGATGAGATAGCAAACTGGGGCTTCGCCTCAGGTATTGCTGGAACAGTAGCGTTAGAAATTACGCGACGATATGCAAATCAAGAGTCATGGTACTAGCGGGCAATGCCTGACGTTCGCATATTCGGAACGGTGATTTCGACCTACACGCGCATCGTGCAGATCGCCTACGAAGAGTCTGGGCTGAGCCATGAAACGATAGCGACTGCTGCGCAAAGCCCGCAGAACCGGCATCCGTTTGGCAAGGTTCCGGTCGTTGAGATCGATGGGCTTGAGTTGATCGAAAGCGTAGCGATTGCGCAATACATCGACAATGCGCACAATTCGGCCGCGCTCCAGCCATCCACCTCCGCTGCACGGGCGGTGATGGACAAGTGGATCGCCGTCGCAAACAGCTATCTGTTTCCGCTGTTCGAGAACGGCTTGGTCATGCCATGGATCATGCATCGTCTCTCCGGTTTTCCTCTCGATCAGGACCGGATTGAGAGGGCTTTACCTCAGATCAGCCGCGCGCTCGGCTTTCTTGAGGCGGAAATCGCGAAAGACGGGGCGTGGACAGCGCAAGAATTCACACTCGCAGACGTGTTTCTCTACCCAATCGTGCGCGGTCTTCAACTGACGCCGCAGGGCAAGGTCGGTATCGAACAATGCGACGCGCTCTGCGAGTGGATGCATTCATGCGAAAAACGGCATTCAATCGCCGCAACCCGGTGGGAAATCGAGAATTGATGGGTTAGAGGTGCTCGGCAAAGAGGAGATGCCGACCATGACACTAGCCCAAGTCCACGTTCGTAAAGACGAACTCACAAATGCCCAGTTGGTCGAAGGCGATCCTGGACCGCTGGCCGATGGCGCTGTGCGGCTTGAGATCGAGAGCTTCTCAGTCACGGCGAACAACATCACCTACGCGGTGGTGGGCGATGGCTTTGGATATTGGAATTTCTTTCCACCGTTGGCTGATGATCCAGAGGGCCTAGGCATTGTGCCGATGTGGGGCCACGCAAAGGTGGCGGAGAGCAATTCGGATGAGATTTCGGTGGGTGAACGCGTCTACGGCTACCTGCCGATGGCGACGCATCTAGATGTGGTTCCGGGCAAGGTTTCCGCCAGCAGTTTCATGGATGTGGCGGATCATCGCCAGCCGATGAGCCCGATCTATAATCAATACTCTCGTTTGGCGGTCGATCCTGAGCATGATCCGTCGAAAGAAGCCGAACGGATGATCTTTGGCCCGCTGTTCAAAACCGGGTTCCTGATCGAGTATTTCATGCGCAATCAAGGTTGGTTTGAGGCTCAACAGGTGCTGCTTACAAGCGCATCGTCGAAGACCGCGATGGGTCTAGCAAGTGTTGCAAAGCAGCTTTCACCGAGTACCAAGCGCGTCGGCCTAACCTCGGCCGGTAACGTCGAATTTGTCGAAAGCACCGGGCTTTATGACAAGGTCGTGTCCTACGGCGAAGTCGGCCTGTTGAGCATTTCTCCCAGCGTAATCGTCGATTTTGCAGGTAATGCGGGACTGCTCGCAAAGGTCCACCAGCACTTCGATGACATGCTCAAGTATTCCTGCCTGGTCGGTGCGACCCATATCGAGGAACGCGGCAGCGGCGGAATGAAGGACGATCGCGGCTTGCCCGGACCAAAGCCGACTCTGTTCTTCGCCCCGGATCATGCGGTCGCCCTGTTTAAGGAATTGGGGGTAGAAGAGGCTAGCAAACGCGTGGCTATGGCCTGGCATCAATTCCTGAGCGATGTGGAAGGCACGGTCGAGATCGAGAAGCACTCGGGACTGGAGACCGCGCGCACGACCTATCTGGAGATGCTTGCAGGCAATGTCGATCCGGCCAAAGGCATCGTGATCGAGCCCTAAGCCGAGTCTTCCGCACTAGAAATGCTGTAATGGAAGAACCCGTGGTGCTGCGCGCGATGACGTGCTTCCATCAGACGTTCGGTGTCTTTCTCGGTCGGCACGATGCACCATCCGCCGCCGCGTGAGAGGACGGTGTTGAGCCCTTCCTCGAGCACTTCAGGGCCGGGCTGCGCGCGCCAGTGATCGCCCACTTCATCGGGCGTTTGTCGGGATCCACCAAACCTGTCCGGTCTAGCCTGCGCCGCGTTCCAGATCTGGGTGTTGAGTATTCCAGGGCACAGGATGGTTACGCCGATACCGTCTTCGGCGAGTTCAGCGCTCAGCGCTTCGCCCACTGCGGCGGTCATCTGTTTGGTTGTCGCATAAAGAGTGAAGGGAGCACTCACTGATACGACCGATGCTGAGCTTGCGGTTACACCGACATGTTTCGCACCCCGTTGCGCTCGTAGGGTGGGCAACCACGCCTGAGCGGTGTTGATCGGGCCCATGACGTTAACGCCCATCAGCCAATCGAGCGTGCGCTCCTTTGCTCCGCTAAGGGAATCCGCCGTCCCGACACCCGCATTGATCCATAGCAACGAGGGTTCGATCCCTTGCGAGATGAGCTTTTCAGCCACAGCAAGCGTCTCTTTGCGGTCGGACACATCGCAGCCTCGGCCACGCGATTCCGGACCACAAAGGCGCGCCGTCTCTTCGGCTTCATAAGCGTCGATATCGAGCGCGCAGATGCGCATGCCCTTTGCGGCGAAATGCTGTGCGAGCCATCGACCGATGCCGCGCCCGGCGCCGGTAATGACGGCCCAATCGCCCTCAGCTGGCTCGTATCCGCTCACTCGGCCGCTTCAGCGAGCTCTGCGCGCTGCGGACCACGGATCAATCCTCCCGGGGCTTCGCCGGTCCATTTGCCTTCGCGGAAAGTAACGACGCCGCTCTTGATCGTGCAGGCATAGCCGTCGGCCTTTTGCAGCAGACGCTTCCCGCCTGCCGGCAGGTCGAAGGCAAGCCATGGTCGCCCAAGCTTAAGGCGCTCCATATCGATCACGTTCAGGTCGGCGAGATAGCCGGGTGCGATTATGCCGCGATCTTCGAGGCCGTAGAGAACTGCGGTGTCGCGGCATTGGCGTTTGATCGCGTGTTCGAGGCTAATCTTGCCGCCACGCTTACGATCACGCACCCAATGCTGGAGCATGAAAGTGGGCGAGGCCGCGTCGCAGATCGTCCCGCAATGCGCGCCGCCGTCGGACAGCGAATTCACCGTGTCGTCCGCCTGCTGAAGCGGCAGCAGGAAGTCCAGATTGCCCTCCGCATAGTTCAGGATGGGCAGGTAGATAAAGCCGGTCGCATCGTCGCGGCACAGCATATCATAGGCGTATTCCTGCGGGTCGACATCGGCGGCTATGGCACGTGCGTTCACGCTGGCGCTCGCATCCGGCTCGTAGTCGAAATCGGGATCCATTTCGTATTGCAGCGCCCAGCCTTGGGTGATGACCATCACAACCTCGATGATGTCGGTCGGTGCTTCGGAGTAGTCGTTGGCTTCGGACAGCAGCTGCGCCTTGAAGTCAGGATCGAGCAGTTTGGCCCTTTGCTCTTCCCAAGGAATCTCGGCGATCGCCTGCCAGCTTGGGCGGAACGCGAAGGGATTCACTGTTCCCTGCCACGCCATGATGATGCCGTTGCCGCGCAGTGCGATCTGCGCGACGATGTTTGCGCCATTGTCGTTCTCGGCGCGCATCGTTTCGATTTGCTCTTCGAGTGGCAGTTCCTTGGCGATGGATTGGAGCGCTGCAAAAGTGACGGGAATTCCAGCCTCGCGGCTCAGCTTACCCATCCACTCGAACTCATTCCAGTCTCGCTGAAGGTCGCTCGCCATTTCGAACACGGCATAGCCGCCCGCATCCTTCGCGCGGCCCATGGCGCGACCGATGGAGACGAGTTCGTCGGCGGTGGCGGTCGTTCCCGGCACAAGCTCGCCATCAACGGATTTATGCAGGACGGTGCGCGAAGTCGAGAAGCCGAGCGCTCCTGCACGAACGCCTTCCTCGACGATTTTGCCCATCGCCTCAATGTCTTCGTCGGTCGGCACGGCACCGGGTTGTTCGCGATCGCCAAGTACATAGGCGCGCACTGCTCCGTGCGGGACGTGCGTGCCGACATCGATTGTGCGAGGCAGCTTTTCGAGCGCGTCGAGATACTCGGGGAAGGTCTCCCAATCCCACGTAATCCCTTCGGCAAGCGCGGTGCCGGGAATATCCTCCACGCCTTCCATCAGGTTGATCAGCCATTCGTGGCGATCGGGTTTGGCCGGAGCAAAGCCAACACCGCAATTGCCCATCACAACCGTCGTGACGCCATGCCAGCTGGAAGGCGCCATCTCCTGATCCCAAGTCGCCTGGCCATCATAGTGTGTGTGAATATCGACAAAACCGGGCGTGACGATCAGGCCGCTGGCGTCAATCACCTCTGACGCATCGCCAGCGACTTCTCCGATCTGCGCGATCAAGCCGTCCTTTATCGCAATATCGCCGGTGAAGCTCTCGGATCCCGTGCCATCGACGATAGTACCGCCACGAATGATGAGGTCGAATTGCGTCATGCTTCTCTCTCCGCTTGTTAACGAAGAGAATGTCGCAAAGGCGCTCGCGAGTCTAGTTCAGGCCGCCGCTTCCAGCTCGGCCTCAGGGTGCGGAGCATCGAGGAACCCGCGGATTGCATCCACGCTTTCATCCTTGTGGCTGAGCAGGAACAAATGCCCGCCGCCTTCCATGATTACCAGCTTGCTATTGGGGATCAGGCTGGCGAGAAACTTGCCATTGGCGAGCGGGACAATCGCATCGTCGTCACCCATCAGGATCAGCGTGTCTTTCTTCATAAAGGGCAGGGCAGGCGCGCTGGTCCAACCGAGCATGCAGAGCAGTTGATACATATAGCCGCGCGGCGAAGGTGGCTGGAGGCGCGACATGTGCCCCTTCTTGCCCGGACCGGAACCGAGCCCCTCGCCATAAAGCGTCTCGAAGTTCTTCATCATGAAATCGGGGTCGATGTAGCGGCGCGGATTAGCCATCTTGGTCAACGCCTTCGGGCTACCTGGCATCATGAGCATGCCTGCACTGGTCGCAATCAGGACCAATCGCCGCGTACGACCAGGGTGCTGGATCGCGAAATGCTGAGCCATGCCGCCGCCCCAGCTGATGCCCATCACATCGACCAGATCGACACCCAGTTGGTCGAGCAGCTTGGAAGCGGTCCAGGACATTGTCCACGGTGTGTAGGGGACCAGCGGATCAGGTGAGCCGCCGACGCCCGGCATGTCGAACATGACAAAGGCGCGCTCTGGCAGTGCTTCTGCGAGGGGAGCAACCGCTTCGATATTCGCGCCAATGCCGTTGAAGAAAAGCACAGGCGGGTGATCGGATGGTCTATCGAGCCGCCAATGCGCAACCCGCAATGTGCGCCCGCCAACCTCTTGTAGGCCCACGACCGCGTCTTTCATCGCATCCGACAAATTCTATTCCCTTCCTTTGGCCGAAACGGCGTTCTTCGATTCCTCAAGATCACCGCCCGACGTAAATTCGCCGAGCCAAAGGGCAAGGCGCAGATTTCAGACCTCCTCCACTACGTAGAGACCTGGCGCCGCGTCCAGCGGCTTGTGCTTGGCGCTCCCCAGCTTTTTCGGGGCCGCAACCTTCTTGCCGGAGCGGTTTTGAACCCACTCCATCCAGAACGGCCACCAACTGCCCTTGACCTCTTCGGTGCCTTGCAGCCATTCATCAGCCGTTGCCGGGAGCTTACCCTTCTTCTTCTGAACGAAGTATTTAGCCTTCGGATTGCCTGGTGGGTTGAGGATCGCCTGCATGTGACCTGATTGGCTCAGCACATAGGTAACATCCTTCGATCCGAACAATTCGGTTGAACGATAAGTCGCCTTCCAGGGGGTGATATGGTCGGTCACACCGCCCAGAATGAACATGTCGGATGTGACTTTCGACAGGTCGATTTTGTGATCGGCCATCTCCACCTCGCCCTTCTTGGTGAAAGCGAGCGTTTCGAACAGCGTCAGAAAGTCGCCCATCAGGCTGCCCGAAAGGTTGGTCGCATCTGCGTTCCAGAACAGCACGTCGAATGCTGGCGGATCCATGCCGAGCAGGTAATTGTTGATCACATAGTTCCAGATCAGGTCGTTCGGGCGCAGCCACGCAAAGCCGCGCGCCAGATCGTCCGCCTTGATAATTCCTGCCTTTTCAGCGCGCTGACGAGCGAGGGCCATTCCGTTTTCGGACACGAGCGAGGCCGCCTCAACATCGGTTGGCTTCGGGTGCAGCACGCAAACCATCAACGTAAGCGTTCCGAGCAGGTCGCTCTTTTGCGCTGCAAGCTTCGAAGCCAGCACGGACGCCGTCTGTCCACCCGAACAACCTGCCGAGACATTGACCTTTTTCGAGCCGGTGATTTCAGCAACGGCCTCCATCGCCTCTTCGCAAGAGCGGATGTAGTCCGCCATGCCCCATACACCCTGTTCCTTGGTCGGATTGCGCCAGGAAATCACAAAGGTCTGAATGCCGTTATCGACCTGATATTTGACCACCGACTTATCTGGCGACAGGTCGTTGATATACATCTTGTTGATCTGTGGTGGGATCGTCAGCTGCGGGATCTCATGCACTTCGTCGATTGTAGGAGCGTAGTGGACCAGCTCCATCATTTCTGTGCGGAGTACGACAGAGCCCTTTGAAATCGCGATGTTTTCACCAAGCTTGAACGGGCGCTTGTCGACCTGGCTTACCATTCCCTTGTTGTTGACGATGTCGTTATAGGCGTTCTGCAAGCCCTTGATCAGTGACAGGCCCCCGGAGTTGATGACCTGCTTTTGGGCAACTGGATTACCCATCAACGAGTTCGTCGGTGCGAGCCCATCGAGAATGATGTTCGAGATGAAGTTCGCGCGGTTGCGTTCAAGCTCATCCAGCTCCAGCTCTTCCAGCCAGTTGCGCATGCCCTTTTGCACGGCGAGGTAATATTGCGCGCCTGCCTTGAAGAATGGGTTGAACTGCCATGCCGGGTCCATGAAGCGTTTATCCTTGGGGTCAGGCGCAAGGTCACTCTTGCCGGTCATGATTTTGACCATGTCCTCACCCATGGACTGAGCGTGCTTCATCAGGCGTTTCGGATCGGAAGCCGTTTCGCGCAGCAATAGCGCCACCGCGCCGACGAAATCCTCTCTCGCAAGGCCAACAAGTGGGCCGAGTGCGTTGGTCGATTGGGCTGCCTCGTTTTCGAGCTTTACCGTGCCGTCTGCCATAGTATCCCCTTTTGTCAGCGAGTTTTGCGCCGCAATTGTCAGGCATCTCAATGCCTCGCAGAAGACAGAATGACAAGGTTTCGAACGGTAGGCATCTGCTTCGTTGACCGCTTAGAAAATTCTCAATCATTGGTGGTTACTGCAACCCTAAGCGTCTTTGCGGCGCAGGATCGCGTCGTTTTCGGGGGGCTGCCATCTCGATGGCTGGATTGTTTTCAAAACTGACGAAGTCGGCAGAGGAAGAGCCGGTCGAGGTGCCAGAACCGGCGCCCCTTGCACCGATCCGTGCAGGCGATCTGGAACGCCGGATCGAATTGCTCGACAGTTTGGAAGACGCCGGGCTTGGCTGGTTCTGGGCGAGTGACTCCAAGGGGCGGCTGATTTATCTCTCAGCGGCAGCAAGGGTGCGGCTCGGCCTCGAAGAAGCAGATGTTGTTGGCAAACCGCTGGCGGAGCTGTTCCAGCCGGACGATGATCCGAATGCTGATAACACTGCCCGACCGCTCAAATTCGTGCTCGCAGCGCACAATTCGATCAATCCGATGACGGTGCGTATCAGCGGTACTGAAAGAGAAACCTGGTGGGAAATCGCAGCCAAGCCGCAATTTGACGAAAACGACCATTTCCTCGGTTATCGCGGCAATGCGAAGGACGTAAGCGCCACGCATGAGAGCCGACGTGATGCCGAAAAGCTCTCGCGGTATGACTCCCTGACCGGTCTCGCCAATCGCTATCTGATGACAAAACAGCTGACGTCCACGCTAACCGTTTTCAAGACGGCGAAGCGGAGCGTGGCGTTGATGATGCTTGATCTCGATCGCTTCAAGCAAGTGAACGACACGATGGGGCATCCGGCGGGCGATGAACTGCTCAAGCAGGTTGCTGCCCGGCTGAAGCGTATTGTTGGTGACAAAGGCGAAATCGGACGACTGGGCGGCGATGAATTCCAGGTGATGCTGCCAGATATGGATGATCGCGGGGATCTCGGTGATTTAGGGCAGCGGGTCATTCAGATGCTGTCGCAGCCATACTCGATCAACGGAATGCGCGCGGTTATCGGCTCTTCGGTGGGCATTGCGGTTGCCCCGTATGATGGGATTGACGCGGACGAACTCGTGAAGGCTGCCGATCTGGCGCTCTACTCCGCCAAAGGCGAAGGGCGAGGGCAGTATCGCTTCTATTCGAGCGATCTGAAGGAGGGCGTGAAACACCGCCATCAGATCGAGGAAGATCTGCGCGACGCGATCGCCAAATCCGAACTTCAGATGCACTATCAACCGATTGTCGATGCGACCACGCATCGTGTCGAGTGTATGGAAGCTTTGATGCGCTGGGAGCATACGGAGCGTGGAATGATTTCGCCCGCTGACTTCATTCCCGTCGCGGAAGACGTCGGCATCATCCGTGAGCTGGGCGAATGGGCGCTGAACGAGGTCTGCCATCAGGTGAAGAGCTGGCCGGAAACCGTGCGGGCGGCGGTTAATGTGTCAGCCGTGCAATTTGCTTCGGATGACTTTGTGAAGATCGTTCGTCACGCGCTACAAAACTCGCAAGTCAATCCGGGCCAGATCGAGCTTGAGATTACCGAGAGCGTGTTTGTTGGCGATCTTGATCGGACGTTACGGCTATTCCGTGAACTGAAAGATCTAGGGGTAAAGCTTGCGCTCGACGACTTCGGTACCGGCTATTCGTCGCTCAGTTATCTGCGCGATGCGCCCTTTGACAAAATCAAGATCGACCAGAGCTTTGTGCGGGGGTGCTCAGCGGATGACAACAACAACGCTGCCATCATCGCAGCCATAGTTAGTCTCGCCGGTGCACTTGGCATGGAAACTGTTGCTGAGGGCGTTGAAAACAAAGACGAACTGACCATGGTGAAGAAGCAGGGCGCGAGCCATCTGCAAGGCATTCTGTTCTCGCGTGCGGTTCCTCCCAAGGATGTTCTTGAACGTTTTGAACGCGGCGAGTTCGAATATGAGCCGAAAGGCCCGGATCGTTATCGCCCAGACCGTCGCACAGAGTTCCGTCGCATCGGCCTGATCCATGATGACCACCGATATAAGGTGGTCCTACGCAACCTCTCAAAGACCGGCGCGAAGATAGAAGGCTTGCTCGATGTGCCGGTTGGTACACAGGTGGTGATCGATCTGGGGGGCGGGCAATTGGCTGTTGCTACTGTGCGTCGCTCGGAGGGGATCAGCCAAGGAGTGGAGTTTGAAACTCCGCTGATTACCGATGGTGCGGAGGGGCTATGCACCAGGCACCGGGTCTCTCCCTATCAGATTGAAGCGGCTGGGCGGCCTTTGGCGAAGCTCGATAACGACGCCTACGCCGCGCTTGCGGGCAATCTGAAAGGCTCCGCTAAGGCATTTATCGAGGTTGAAATCGGTAGCGGGGCGAAGGCATCGGCCTAGCTTCGGCGCAGCTCCGGATCAGCCGCTTCAACTTTCGCGAAATGGTTATTCCTTCTTAAGCAATGGCTTAGGCATTTGCCCGAGAGAGGTCAGATTTTCGCTCGTCTGGTCATAGTTAATTCTGCTGTAACACTGCGGGAATTTCGCAGCGCGGGTTAACGCTTTCTCAAAGACAGATACGCCAATCCGTCCTCATGAGCGCGGGTGCAGCAAAAACAGAATTTGATCGGAAAGCCGGTCACGCACGAGCAGCGAATGGGCAGCGCGGCTCTAACGACGTTCCTGCATCCGAAAATGACAAGAGTGTCAGTGCCGCGATCACCGACGCTGCCAGCCCATCGCGGATGTCCGATGATCGCCGTAGTCCCGATCGCGTTCGTACTTCGATCGCGCCAGGTGCCGATCACGAGGACAAGGTCAAGGCTTCCGACTACGAGCATTACCTGCCGACGCAGCCGCGTGCGATGGCGTTGTTCCTGTCGCTTGCCTATCTGCTTGCAGCAGGTGTTGCGAAAGCTGTGCCGCTAGCGATCGGACCAATTTTGGCGGCCGGTGCATCAATCGCGATCTTCGCCGTAGCTTCGATGATAGCTGCTTATGAGCGTCGCGAAGATACGCCTGAACATATGCGCCCGCTCGCACTGATCGTTGGAGTGCTCATCCCGATGGCTTGCGCAGGTCTGGTCATGGGTAACTGGGTTCTGGCAGGCCTTCCGTGGCAATGGGCGGTTGCTACGCTCGTCTGCATTAACGCCGCCTCCGCAGCCCTGTTCGGAATGCGGATTGTTTCGTTGTTCACTGCAAAGATTGCGGTCTGGGCAGGTTTTGCTGCGATTTTGCCAAGTCCGCTGACGGTTTCGGCCTTGGTCGGTGCGGGCATTGCGTTGACGCTTGTCGCGCGGTATGAGTGGATCACGGTCGAAAAGCGCCGTGTGGCGCGCGAGGCGCGAGAACGCCTCGCGTCGCGGGCAGAAGACATCCTGCGCAGCTTTGAAGAAACGGGTGCAGGTTGGTTTTGGGAGACCGATCGACGCGGATTGATCAGCTATATTTCGCCGTCCGCCGCAGACATACTTGGCAAGACGGCCGAGGATTTGCTCGGCAAACCACTCAGCGATATTGTCGATATGTCTTCCGGCCCTGTCGGTGCCGAACGGACCCTGTCGTTCCACCTCTCAGCGCGCTCGGCATTTTCCGAGATTGAACTGAGAGCTGCGGGTACGCAACCTGAGCGATGGTGGGCGCTGACAGGACGTCCGGTCTACGATTCTTTCAAGAACTTCTGCGGTTTTCGCGGCCACGGTTCTGATCTGACCGAACAGCGCCGCAGCGAACAACAAGTGTCGCGCCTTGCTCACTACGATTCCCTCACGGGCCTCGCCAACCGCATGCAGATGTCGCAGACCCTCGAGCGCATTCTTGCCTCTCCAAGGGAACGCGATCGCTCATGTGCCGTATTGATGCTCGATTTGGACCGCTTCAAACAGGTCAACGACACCCTCGGCCATCCTGCTGGAGACGCTCTGCTTAAACAGGTCGCGCAGCGCCTTGAGAGAACTGTCGATGGCAAGGGACGTTGCGGCCGTTTGGGCGGTGACGAATTCAAGGTCATTGTTCCGGGTCAACAGAGCCGGGAAGAGCTGAGCCATCTCTCTCGCGAAATCATCGCCAGCCTGTCTCAACCTTACTCCATCGAAGGTCAAAGCGTTGTCATTGGCGCCTCTGTCGGCGTTGCCGTTTCGCCAGAGCACGGCGGCAACAACGAAGAGCTTATCCGCAATGTCGATCTGGCGCTCTATGCGGCGAAGGACGCCGGACGCGGTACATTCCGTTTTTATGCCGAAGATTTACATTCCGCTGCTGAAGCTCGTGCCCAGCTTGAGAAAGATCTGCGTGTAGCAATTGCTGATGGACAGCTGCAGCTCCACTACCAGCCGGTTGTCTATGCCGGGAACGAGAAGATTACCGGTTTTGAAGCGTTGCTGCGCTGGGAGCACCCAATAAAGGGGTGGCAGTCGCCGGCCAAGTTCATCCCGATTGCCGAGGATGCGGGCCTGATCGACGGGATCGGCCAATGGGCGCTGCGGACCGCTTGTGAAGACCTGGCGCGCTGGCCGGACGGCATTCGCTGCGCTGTGAATGTGTCGCCTCTCCAGTTCTCAAATCCCGAGCTGCCGACGATTGTCGCGAATGCGCTCGCCCATAGCGCGATTGATCCTTCGCGGCTTGAACTTGAAATCACGGAGAGCGTCTTTCTGAACGATAGCGCCGGGACTGAAGCAATGTTTGCCTCGCTCAAGCGGGTGGGTGTTCGCCTGGCGCTTGATGACTTTGGCACCGGCTATTCCTCGCTGGGCTATTTGAAGAAAGCGCCATTCGACAAGATCAAGATCGACCAGAGCTTTGTGCGTGGCGCGACCGAGCGAGGTAGCCGGAACGGCGCGATTATCGCCTCGATCACCAGCCTCGCTGAAGCCTTGAGAATGGATACCACCGCTGAGGGGGTTGAAACGCTGGACGAGCTCGAACTGGTTCGCGAGCTTGGTTGCAGCCACGTTCAGGGCAACATCTATCACAAACCGCTGAATTCCCACGATGCGAGCAAACTTGTTGCGGGTGATCTTGCGATCACGCCGGAGGGCTACAAGGCGGCAAGAGCGCCGCGAACGGTCCTGCTGCGCCGGATCACGATAAGGCACGATGGCAACGAGCTGCCTGGAAACCTGCGCTCAATCTCCGAGGGCGGGGCTATGATCGACGGCGTTTGGGGACTGGAAGAGGGCAGCGAGATTGTCGTCCAATTCAATCGCAGCCGATCGATGAAGGCGCAGGTGCGCTGGGCTCGTGAAAACAAGATTGGCGTGCAGTTTGCTCAGCTTTTGCGGCGCAGTGCAGACGGGACTTTTGCGATCCTAAAGGAGGAGTCTAAGCGACCAACACTCAAGCACAGCTAGGCTAGGATTTCTGCGCCTTTTGGCGTCGATATCCTGCCAATTTAAACGCCTCGTAAGCCCTGCATCTTAGGACAATAGTAACCAACAGGGTTTACGTCTCGGTCAGCACCGGAAAGATCCGGCAAACAAGTCTATCGGAGGGACGGTACTCGTGCCCCTTAAGGGTTTCTTGTCATCGAAAGGCGGCAGCAGCTTGCTCGGCTCGCGGCGCAGCGAAGCTGCGTCTGTGCTGTCGGGTGATGAGAAACTGGCCATGCTCGATGAACTGGAGCGTTCAGGCCTCGGATGGTTCTGGGCCAGCGATCACGAAGGCAATCTCACCTATCTCAGCTCCGCTATCGCCGAACGCGTGGATCTACCTCTCGACGAGTTGATTGGCCAGCCTTTGGCAAGCGTGTTCGCACCGCGCCAGGGTGATGGCCGGACCAAATCGCTTCCGCTGATGCTCGGTGCTCGTAAGGCCTTCTCTGGCTTTGTGGTCGAGGCAACGCATGGCAAAAGCAACGCCGTGCTGCGGCTTGCAGGGCAACCGATTGACGATGCGAGGGGCAAGTTTATCGGCTTTCGCGGTACCGGAGCGGACATCACCGAAGAATTTCACCGCGAGGAAGAGACTGAACGGCTTGCGAAATTCGACTCTCTCACCGGACTTTCCAACCGCCACCGGATGGCGCAAATCATTGACTCCACGCTAACGGCTTTCCAGGCCGCCAAGCGCAATTGTGCGGTCATGATGCTCGACCTCGACCGTTTCAAACACGTCAATGACACGCTTGGCCATGCAGCGGGTGATGAATTGCTTCGCCAAGTATCTGCTCGTCTGAAGCGCGCGATTGATCGCGATTGTGAAATTGGACGGCTTGGCGGCGATGAATTCCAGGTGATGTTGCCGGATATCGATGATCGCGGCGTCCTTGGCGATGTGGCGATGAAGATCATCGCGATGTTGAAGCAACCCTATTCGCTCGACGAGGGACGCTGCGTGATCGGCGCATCCGTCGGAATCGCGATTGCACCTCACGATGGCGTTACCCGAGACGAAGTTGTCCGCTCCGCCGACCTCGCGCTCTATGCTGCGAAGAATGGTGGGCGAGGGCAGTACCGTTTCTTTTCCGGAGAGCTCGAAAACGAAGCGATCTTCCGGCGCCGTCTTGAAGAAGACTTAGGCGCGGCCGTTCGCGACGAACAACTATTCCTGAAATATCAGCCAATCGTTGCAGCCAAAACGCAGAGCGTCGAAACGCTCGAAGCGCATATCTGCTGGAACCACTCGCAACGTGGCGAGATCGACGAAGAAGAATTCGCCTCGATCCTTGATGGGGCGAGCCATGTCGCCGACGTTGGCACTTGGGCGATCGAGCAGGCTTGCCAGGATGCGGCTAACTGGCCGGAATCGGTCCGTGTTGCCGTCAATGTTCCTGTGCCATTGTTCAGCGTTGAAGACTTTGTGGACCGCGTTGCCGATGCGCTGAAGAAAGCGGACCTCGCGGCCAATCGGCTCGAACTTGAAATCAGCGAAGCGGTGTTTTTCGGCGATACCAATGCAGTCGACCGCACTCTGGCGCAGCTCTTCAAATTAGGCGTGCAGTTGACGCTCGACGAATTCGGCAGCGGCTATTCGTCGCTTGCATACCTGCGCCGGGCACCGTTCGACACTATCAAGATCGACGAAAAACTGATCCAGGAAGCGGATGGCGAGGACAGCCGTGAGCTGGGCCTGGTGAAGGCGATCGTGGCCTTGGCCGGTGCGCTCGAGATGAAGACTGTCGCCAATGGCATTGAGGCGATGGGACTGCTCGATGTCCTAAGCCAATGCGGTGTTTCCTATCTCCAAGGACCAATTTTCTCCGACCCGATCGCGATCGATTCCGTGTTCGAAGAGCTGGTCGGTGATGCGTGGAAGATTGAACCATGCGGTGACCGGACCAAGCGGGCTCGGCGTCGCACGGTGTTCCGTAAGATCCAGGTCATTCACGATGACCACTCCTATGAAGTCACTCTCCGCAATCTTTCGAAGACGGGTGCGTTGATCCAGGGGCTGGCTGATGTACCCAAAGGTACGCAATTCGTTGTTGACCTTGGCGGCGGACAGTTAGCGGTTGCAACGGTGATCCGCACTAGCGGCGACACTCAGGGACTTGAGTTCGAACAGCAGCTTATTGACGATGGTTCAGGCGGTCTTTGCACTCGCAACCGCGTTTCTCCCTATGCACTGGCCTCCGCTGGCGCGCCACTCGCCGCGCTCTCACAAGGGGACTATAAGGGCATGCAAGGCGGCATGTTGGGGCAGGGCAACAGCGTTCCGCAATTTGGATATGCGCCGGCACCCAAGCACGAGGCGGCTTGACCCGATATCTCGAATGGGCGTGATCGCCGGGGACTGTTGCGATTTTCGCGAATGACATGGAAGCTTTGGGTCGCTAATTGGCGGGTCAAATGACTGACCTTTCAAAAATTCGCAATTTTTCGATCATCGCGCATATCGATCATGGCAAATCGACGCTCGCCGATCGCCTGATCCAACACACTGGCGGCCTGACCGATCGCGAAATGTCCGAACAAGTCCTTGATAACATGGATATCGAGAAAGAGCGCGGCATCACCATCAAGGCGCAAACCGTGCGCCTCAATTACACTGCCAAGGACGGCGAAACTTACCAGCTCAACCTGATGGACACGCCCGGCCACGTAGACTTCGCATACGAGGTTTCGCGCAGTCTCGCCGCCTGCGAAGGAGCGCTGCTGGTCGTCGACGCCGCGCAGGGCGTGGAGGCGCAAACCCTCGCCAACGTCTACCAATCGATCGAGCACGACCACGAAATCGTCCCCGTCATCAATAAGGTCGACCTGCCCGCCGCAGAGCCCGAACGCGTGCAGGAGGAAATCGAGGAAGTCATCGGCCTCGACGCCTCGGAAGCCGTTATGACCAGCGCCAAAACCGGCATCGGCATCGAAGACGTGCTCGAAGCGGTCGTCGCCAAAATCCCGCCACCTAAAGGCGAGCGTGACAAGCCGCTCAAGGCCTCGCTGGTCGACAGCTGGTACGACCCCTATCTCGGCGTCGTCATCCTCGTCCGCGTGATTGAGGGCGTGCTCAACAAGGGCCAGCAGATCAAGTTCATGCAGGGCGGCACACAGCACTTGGTCGACCGCGTCGGCTGCTTTACCCCCAAACGCACCGACCTGCCTGAGCTCGGCCCGGGCGAAATCGGCTTCATCACCGCGCAAATCAAGGAGGTCGAGCAGGCCCGCGTGGGCGACACGATCACTCTGGCAAAGGGCGGGGCGACCGAGGCGCTGCCCGGCTATAAGGAAGTGCAGCCGGTGGTGTTCTGCGGCCTGTTCCCGGTCGACGCCGCCGACTTCGAAAAACTGCGCGAGAGCATCGGCAAGCTGCGTCTCAACGACGCGAGCTTCTCTTACGAGATGGAAAGCTCTGCCGCGCTCGGCTTTGGCTTTCGCGCAGGCTTCCTCGGCCTTTTGCACCTCGAAATCATCCAGGAACGCCTCAGCCGCGAATACGACCTCGACCTGATCACCACCGCGCCTTCGGTCGTCTATCGCTTGCAATTGGGCAAGACTCGTAACGAGGACGCGAAGGAGATCATGTTGCACAATCCGGCCGACTGGCCCGATGTGAACCGTATCGAGATGATCGAGGAGCCGTGGATCAAGGCGGTGATCTACACGCCGGATGACTATCTCGGCGCAATCCTGAAACTGTGCCAGGATCGGCGCGGTATTCAGACCGATCTGACCTATGTTGGCGGCCGCGCGCAGGTGACCTACGAATTGCCGCTGAACGAAGTGGTGTTCGATTTTTACGACCGGCTGAAATCGATCTCACGCGGTTATGCCAGCTTCGATTACGAGCAGATTGGCCTGCGCGAAGGCGACCTCGTGAAGATGAACATCCTGGTCAATAACGAGCCGGTCGATGCCCTCTCTCTGATCGTCCATTCAGGCGTCGCGGAAGAGCGCGGGCGGGGCATGTGCGAGCGCCTTAAGGACTTGATTCCACGGCATTTATTCAAGATTCCGATCCAGGCGGCAATTGGCGGCAAGATCATCGCTCGCGAGACCATCGCGGCCCTGCGCAAGGATGTGACCGCGAAATGCTATGGCGGCGATATCTCGCGCAAGAAAAAGCTGCTGGAGAAGCAGAAAAAGGGCAAGGCGAAGATGCGCGAGTATGGCAATGTCTCCATCCCGCAAGAGGCGTTTATCGCCGCGCTGCGCATGGGCGAGGAGTAGCGCGCCGGAAGCGCGCCCAAGCCCCGCAAGCCCCGCAAGCGCCCTCAAACGCCACCTCAAAACCCGCCCCGAGCTCCCCAAAGCCCGCGCCCACCTTCGCCCCACCGGTCCCGCGCAGCGCCAGCCTGCGGACCAATGGGTAAATCGCCCCATATCTGCTAGCACCCCCAGCGGGCAGAGCATTGCCATCACGCGCAAATGCTCTTTCGAAGGGGGGAGACACAATGTTCAAATTCGCAACCGCGCTCGCGATTGTCGCCGCCGCCGCGCTCGCACCCATCGGCGCGCCTCCGGCCTCCGCACAGAACCGCATCGGCCTGATCGAGATCACCAACAAAGGCGGTGAAACCCGCCGGGTGTGCTTCTACAAAGACAAAAGGATCAACCTGAAGGCGGAAGAATGCTTCGACGTTCCCGCCGGACGGACCGCGATCTATGCGCGGGGAGAGAACCGCAAGGCCGAGCGGATGAAGATCAAGACATTCACCTGCTGCCGCCTGATCCCCAAACTGATCGAGGTGCAGGATCGCCTGCCGGGCGATATCGTCAGCATCACCGTGTGGGAATCCGGGCGCTTTCAGTTTGGCCGTTACCTCAAGCCAGTGCCGCGCAAGCCGGAATATCGTGTGAAGTTCTGCAACACCAGACAGGCTACGCCGGTGTGGCTGGCGATTGCCGCTGGCGGAGGGATCCAGGGCAGCGAGAAGACGATCACCGAAGGCTATTGGAGCATTCCGCGCGGCGAATGCGTGACGATCAATTATTCAGAGCGCCTGATGCGGGCCGGGGCCGGCTATCCGCCGAACCCTCCGCTGATGATGTACCGCGCCTACACCACGGGGGAGGCGCGCATGCAGTGGAGCGGCACCGCGGAAAATGAAGACCCGGCGCTATGCGTCAACACCGCCAAGAAGTTCATCATCGATCAGGTAAAGGATCCCGCCAAGGGCGGTCTCTACGCCTGCGATGGAGAGAACGAGGCCAAGCAACGCTTCCGCTGGGCACCCACGCTTGACCGCGAAGTGCAGGTTGGGCGGGTTGATTTTTAAGAATGAGCGAAGGCGCCCAACGCAGGCGCTTGCTCGTCAAGCGACAAGTTAGAAGCCGGTGCGCGTCAGCGCATCGCGAATTCCGGCCGACGGCCCGCGTTAGCGGAGCCGATCGACGTCACGGGCCAGCGAAGCATTTGGCCATAGGGCAAATGCGAACCCGGGCCGCGACGGAGAAAGCAATTTTTTCACGCCGTTGGCGGACGCGAAATCGGTATGCTGGGGGAAGATGAAATACATTTTCGTTCCTCTCTTGTTCTAGTGGAATCTTTATGCCATAGAGTCAAAATATGTCCCAGGGAGAAGCGAAATGTCCGAGTTTTCAAGACTGAGAAAACAGGCTGGACTTAGCAAGGCAGAAGCAGCGATACTGCTTCAGCAAAGCGAGCGCCAAATTTATCGTTGGGAAAATGAAGAATGTTTTCCAAAGGCTCCGGTGCTTGAGATGCTTAGAGGGCTTCGTAGTCGCCGGGCCGCTCCCGATAACGAAGATCACGATTTCACCTTTATTGATCTCTTTGCCGGAATTGGTGGGTTGAGAAAGGGTTTTGAGGCCATCAACGGCAAGTGCGTGTTCACCTGCGAATGGGATCGGTTTGCTCGCGAAACTTACCGCGCAAACAATCCGCTGGATGATCATGAGATTGCCGGTGACATTCGTGAAGTCGAAATGGACGACATACCGGGGCATGATGTTCTGCTGGCCGGTTTTCCATGTCAGCCATTTTCCATTGCAGGTGTTTCAAAGAAGAATGCTCTCAATAGACCGCATGGGTTCGCCTGCGATGCTCAAGGAACATTGTTCTATAACGTGGCTGAAATTATCAAGCATCACAGGCCAAAGGCATTCCTTTTGGAGAACGTCAAGAATCTGGTGAATCATGACAAGGGGCATACTTTCAGGGTGATACGCGATGTTCTTGAAAAAGAGCTCGGCTATCATATCGACTGGAAGGTCATAAATGGCAAAAGCTGGGTTCCTCAGAACAGGGAACGCATCTTTATTGCCGGTTTCCGTGACGATACAGATTTCAGCTTCGATGACATTGAAATCCCGGATCCGCTGGACGGTCCAAAGCTTGCTACTGTCCTGCATCCAGAGGATGGCGATGAAGCAGTTGAAAAGCGATATACTGGCGGCAACATCGCCCATGTTCTGGACAAATATACACTCTCTGAAAAACTCTGGGCCTATCTGCAGGGCTATGCAGCCAAGCACCGGGAGAAAGGCAATGGTTTCGGCTTTGGACTGTTTGGGCCTGGTGATGTGGCAAGGACATTGTCCGCAAGGTATTACAAGGATGGCTCGGAAATTCTGATCCAGCAGGAAGGCAAAAGACCGCGCCGCCTGACGCCGCGTGAATGTGCCAGACTGATGGGATTTGACGAGCCGGGCAAAAGCGACTTTTTCATTCCTGTTTCTGATACACAGGCTTACAAACAGTTTGGTAATTCCGTGGTCGTTCCGGCAGTGAAGGCGGTGGCGAGCCATATGGAGGTACATATCAAAGGTACGGCAAGAACCGGAAAGAAGGCTGTTGCCTGACATAGTTTCCCCCGAGGTTCGCAGTCGTATGATGGCTGGTATTGGGGGAAAGAACACCAGACCAGAATTACGGGTCAGAAAAGCCCTGCACAGGCTGGGTTTCAGGTATTCCCTTCACGCCAAGAGTTTGCCCGGCAAACCGGACCTCAAACTGCCCAAGTACAATGCCGTGATTTTCGTGAACGGCTGCTTCTGGCACGGACATGACTGTCATTTGTTCAGGTTGCCCACGACCAGAACGAAATTCTGGCAAGACAAGATCAAAGGCAACAAAGAACGGGATGAAAAAGCAAGAAGAGCGCTTGCCACCAATAGATGGCGTGTGCTTGATATCTGGGAATGCGCAATAAGAGGGAAAACATCTTTGGAAACAGCCGTCTGGGCTGGGAAGATCGCTGAATGGCTAACGGGCGATACAGATCGTCTCGACATCAGGGGCAATGATATTGGCACTCGCTGATCTTACAGACTGGATAGACATGTTCGGGCGGCAAGGGGTCGTCTGGTATGCCAAGCGGCTTGCTGCAAATGACACGCTAGCCAGTGGCGGACACCAGGCAGGGCCTTACATTCCGAAGGAGTTTCTTTTCGAACAGTTTCCCGGTCTCCACAAGCCTGAGAAAAAGAACCCTGACGTCCATTTCCAGCTCTACATAGATTCCCACATATCAGAGTTTTCAAACCGGAATATCCGTGCAGTCTGGTATAATAACAAGCTGCATGGAGGAACACGCAACGAAACACGCCTGACTGGCTTTGGCGGTGTTGGCTCTGCATTGCTTGATCCAGACAATACCGGGTCGTTAGCTGTGTTTGCCTATTATCGTCTTGATGAAGATGCCCCTCTCGAATGTCATGTGTGGGTGTGTGACGATGAAGTGCAATCTGACCTGTTTGAGGAAAGGCTGGGTCCGGTTGAACCAGGTGAGTATGTCATTTGGCGCCCGGGAATGGTCACCTTGCAGGGCGATTTGTTTTCGGCTCAGGTTGCACCGCATGGTAGCTGCTGGCTAACACGCGACCAAATACCTGATGATTGGCTGTTGAAGTTCCCGACCGGGAGGGAAATTGTCCAAAAGACGATTGAGCTGCGACCTGCAACTGCAACCGATGTCGATACCCGCCTGCTCAGGCGTCGTGACTGCGAATATGAAATGTTCAGAAGCATGGAGCAGGAATTTTACCGGGACAGGATCACTGACGGTTTTGGCAGCATGGATGAGTTTATCAGCCTCGCCAACACTGTGCTGCAAAGCAGGAAAAGCCGTTCTGGTAAGTCGCTTGAATATCATACTATAGAGATCTTGATTGAAGAGGGCTTCCAGCAGGATGAGGATTTTGCATGGAACGTTGAGATAGATGGCAAGCGTCCTGACTTTCTTTTTCCGTCGAAAGAAGCTTACCTTAACAGCACTTTCCCATCTGACGATCTTACTATGCTGGCGGCCAAAACCACTTGTAAGGATCGTTGGCGACAGATCAGAAATGAAGTAGACCGTGAGCGCATTCCGACACTGCATCTGTTGACACTTCAAGAAGGTGTTTCTGAGAACCAGTTTGCAGAGATGGTTGGAGAGGGTGTGCAACTGGTCGTTCCGGAAGGCCTCCATAAAGCGTTTCCGGAACCTGTAAGGCCTCAGTTGCAATCACTTGATAATTTCCTAACGAAAATTCGACGGTAGCGCTCACTCCCACCCCTCATCCTTAAGCTTGTGCACCGTCTTTGGCGGTTTGGGCTTCTTCGGTTCGCGTAACTGAGGCTTCGCATTCACCGTCTCTCTCGGCCCGCGAAGTAGAGCGCGCCGCGAGGCCTCCTCCGTTGCGATCCGCTCCAAATCCCGCGCCTTTAGCGCCTCAAACCGCTCCCAAGCCTCACGCGTATCATCCGACAGCGCCTCCCACTCACGCTGCTTGCGCTGCTCCACCGAGCGGCGGACACTTTCAATCTTCCTATCGAGGCTGGCGCGGATTTCCTCCGGAGTAGGCGCGGTCGCCTCACGCTCAGCCTCCAGCTCGCGCCTGATCTCTGACCGCAATTTCGTCTCCAGGCGCTTCTCACGCCGTTTCTGCTTCATCAGGTCGATCGCGTCATTGCGCCTGCCGCGCCCCTCTGCAAAGCGATCCGGCGCGCGGTTCTTCAGCATAAACATCAGCAGCCGGTCGTTATGGACGCGGCGTGTGCCGACCAGCTCTCCGCCGTGATAGACCGGCTCTTCCACGCCGTTCAGCGCGCGGTCCATCGCCACGTCCTCGATCTTGGCGATGCCGATATCGAGCGCGGCCTCCCACGCCTTGCGAAAGCTTTCCGCCTCCGGGTGGCGGCGCAGGGCGTAGATGTGGTGCTCGCCCACGCCCAGGCGGCGGCAGGCGGCGCGCACGCTGCCCGTGTCGGCCAGCGCCTCGATAAAGGCGCGCTGGCGATCCGCGCTCCAACCGCCGCGGCGCATCCGCTTGCGCGGGACGGGGGTAAAGGCGGGGAGCTGGGTGGCGAGCGCGGGGAGGTGCTGGGTTTGCGGGTCGGGGTTGCGGGTCATGCGTTTCCTTGTTTTCCGCACGCCTATCCAGGCGCGCGATATCCTCGCTCACGCGATGTGACGGTCGCGTCGCTGCGGGCGGGCGTGCGCCCTCGCGGCCCTGAGGGCCGTTTGGACCAAGCAGAATTTTGTCGAGTAGGAAAATGAAAGGGCCAGGGCCCTCTCGCCGCTAGTTCCCGGCGAGCGCGTTGGTGACGGTCGAGAAGGTGTTCACCAGGCTGATTCCGAGCGATTGCATGGCGATAATCGCAGCCACCGCGATCAGCGCGGCGATCAGGCCATACTCGATAGCGGTCGCGCCGCTTTCGTCGTTGCAAAATCGTGCGAACATTTCACGCTCCCATTGGCGGTCCAAGGTCAGATTTCGCCCCCACGAACGTGCCAATTCACAGTGTAGAGTTAAGATGACCCTACCAAGGGCGGTTAATCGCGCGTTGAGCACAGGGCTGTGGCTGGAATGTGCAACTTCACTTGGCGTTCACGTAGGGCGCGGTTATAGGCTGAGCGCATGACTATTGTTTCGCGCGACAATCGCCCCTCGACCCGCTCCCGCCTTCGTAAAACCGCCCTTTTCGCAGGGCTGGCCGGAGCTGTTCTGTTCACTTCGGGCTGCGCGGGCGGCTCTGCGGATGAGGATGTCGCTTACGTCGCGCGGGATGTCGAATCGCTTTATGGCGAGGCGAAGCGCCGGATGGACCGGGGCAATACGCTGCTCGCGGCGGCTTTGTTCGACGAGGTTGAGCGCCAGCACCCCTATTCGCCGTGGGCGCGGCGGGCGCAGCTGATGAGTGCGTTCAGCTATTACGTGGCGCGCGATTACAACAAGGCGATCCAGAGCTCTCAGCGGTTCCTCTCGATCCACCCGGGTAACAAGGATGCGCCCTATGCCTATTACCTGATCGCGCTCAGCTATTATGAGCAGATCAGCGATGTGAACCGCGACCAGAAGATCACCGAGCAGGCGAAGACTGCCCTGCGCGAGGTCAATCGCCGCTTCCCGTCGAGCGAATATGCCGCCGATGCGCGGTTGAAGCTGGACCTGGTCGACGATCACCTTGCGGGCAAGGAGATGGAGATCGGCCGTTATTACCAGCGCTCGGGCCGGTGGCTCGCTGCAAACCTGCGGTTCCGCAATGTGCTCGACCAGTACGACACCACCAGCCACGCTCCCGAGGCGCTTTATCGCCTGACCGAAAGCAGCCTGGCGCTCGGCGTGCAGGAAGAAGCGGTGAAATACGCCGCTGTTCTGGGGGCGAACTATCCCGGCAGCGAGTGGTATGAGAAAGCCTATGAGCTGGTTCAGGACCACGCGGCGGGTGTAACCGCTAGCTAGTCTACCGTCCGGGTGCTCTCCCTTGGAGCGCACGCAGCACCGAATTAACCAAATATCACCGGCTTCGCGCTAGTCGCGGGCGGATGATCCGTGCACTTCTCTTCACCATCTTCGCCGCCGGCGCTGCCCTTGGCAATTCCGCGCCCGCGCTCGCACATGTGCTCACCGATCTTGTCGGCGGCGAGGCGGCTGTCCCCGGTGAAGTAACGGTCGCGGGTATGCTCGACGGGCGGCGGGACCGAGTTAAGTTCGACGACGTCTCAATCACGATCAACGGTGAGAAAGCGCAGCTAGCACCCGACGGCCATTTTGCCGCGACAACGCCAATCGCGCCCTATTACCGCGTCGATATCACCGGCCCGCGTATCTTCACGACGGTTCAGACCTTTGGCAATGCGGAACTGCGCGACGATGCATGTCAGTGCCTCTCCATCCCCGCAATCGAATTGGTCGCCCGAAGAAAGGGCCGCGTGGAGTTGTTCTTCGGTGGTGATAGTATGGCGGGCAGGCGCTTCTTCAAGGCGTCTCGCGGCGAGGAGCCTGTGCTCAACCGCGCGACGCTCGATCGCGATCTCGATACCCTGTTCAGTGCGATCAAACCCTATCTGGAAAGCAGCGATGTGGCCTCGCTGAACCTGGAATCTGTACTCGCGGCAGAGCAACCCGGCCCCGCCTCTCCCAAGAAATATCTCTTTTTCTCGCCGCCTGAACTGGCGGGCGCTCTGGCCCGCGCAGGGATCGACCATGTCTCGCTCGGCAACAATCACACCGCTGATTACGGCGCACCCGGTATGCGCACGACGATCGACGCGCTGAATGATGCTGGCGTCGCCTGGTCAGGCGGAGGCATGGATGCGCAGGAGGCTGAGCGCGCATCGCGTATTGTCAAAAATCAGGAAAAACTTGGACTGTACGGCTTTGTCGGTTGGCGCGGAGACTGGACGCCCAACCAAGTTGCGGAAGAGGGCAAGGCGGGGGCTGCATGGGGGCGTCGCAGCACGGTCGAACGCGTAACGAAGCGCGAACGGCGCGCCGGTTATGCTCCGATCATGCAGTTTCATGGGAATCCCGAATATTCGGACCGTCCGTCCGAAGTCTCTCTGTCACGGTTTCGTGCAGCGGTGGACAAGGGCGCACCGCTCGTGATTGGACATCATCCGCATGTGACGCATGGGCTTGAGATCTATCGCGACGGCCTGATCGCGCATTCGCTGGGCAATTTCCTGTTCGATCAGGATCGCCCGCAAACCCAGACAACTTACGCACTCAAGGTTTGGCTGGAGGATGGGGAGTTCTTGCGCGCAGAGGCTATTCCGCTGCAGGTACTCGATTATCGGCCTGTTCCGGCGGTTGGCGGTATGCGCGAGGCTGTGCTGCGGCGTCTACATTGGCTGTCTGCCGAAATGGGCACCAACATGCTGCAGAGCGGCGGCCATTCGATTGTCTGGCGCAAGACGCGCAAGGCCAAGGATGAAAGCACCAGGCAGGGGTGCCGTGCTGGAGAGACGTTCAACCTCAACAACTTCATGCCAAGCTGTGCCACCACTACTGGACGGCGTGGACGCAATATCATTCCGCGGGGTGATTTCGAGAATGCGCGCTTTGGCGAAGCTTCCGATCGTTTCTGGCGTACGCGCCACGCGGCGATCGATTATCGCCGGTCATCTGAGGGCGAGGGATATATGACGTTGTTGCCGGAAAGTGCGGGTAAATCGACCTATCTCTATTCGCGAGCGTATTTGCGCGACATATATTCGACACGCTTCACACTCGAAGCTCGCGTAAGGCTTCCTCGCGCAGCACAGGTCGAATTGCTTATCAAAGAGCGTCCAAAGCCGGGTGAAACGGCAACGCCATCGGTGCGCGGTGTTTCTTCCGGCTCGCAGCGGGTGAGAGCTGGTGAATGGCAGAAGCTGACTTTCGACTTTGCCCGACCAGAGGAGACAGACGGCATTGCTCGCGCATTCCGCCCGATTCTGAAGATTCGCTTCGAGAATACCAGTGAAGCAGGTGAGAAGACCATCGAGGTCGACGATATCGCACTTATTGAATGGTCTTCCGCGCCAGATCGCACCGATAGCGCGCAGAGCTGGCGCTGGACGCATGTCCGCCGCGATGACGCACAAATGGTTGCCGCGCAATAATTCCACACTTTAGCGTCGGTCAGGGCGGTGACGCAGGAAAAACACTGCGCTAGTGTCTACCGCAGCGATGCTAACCCGACTTTCCATCCGCAATATCGTTTTGATCGAGGCGCTCGATCTCGATTTCACGCGCGGGCTTGGCGTGCTCACGGGTGAGACCGGCGCGGGTAAGTCGATCCTGCTCGATGCGCTGGGGTTGGTCCTGGGCGACCGCGCGGAAACCGCACTGGTCCGGGCCGGCGAAGCTAAAGCGAGTGTCACGGCTAGCTTTGAATTCGCAAACATGCCCGCTGGCATCGCGAGCGCGCTGGACGATGCCGATATCGAATTGGAGCCAGGCGAACCGCTGATCATTCGGCGACAGGTCAAGGCGGATGGAGGCAGCAAGGCGTTTGTCAACGATCAGCCGGTCGGCGTGGCGCTGCTGCGCGAACTCGCATCCTCACTTGTGGAACTTCACGGTCAGCATGATGATCGCGGGCTGGTGAACCCGCGCGGACATCGCGCTTTGCTGGATCGCTATGCGGGCACAGATATTGCCGGGCTGGAGCGGGCATGGAACGCGTGGGCGAAGGCCGAGGCGCAGCTGAGCGAAGCGCGCGAAGACGTGGAGCAGGCGGCGGCGGATCAGGAATTGCTGCTGGCGCATCTGGCCGAACTGACCACGCTGGAGCCGCAGGCTGGCGAGGAGGTGCGCCTCGCCGAAACGCGGGCGATGATGCAGAAGGGCGAGAAGCTCGCTGGCGATCTCGAAGAGCTGCGTCACATTTGGGAAGGATCGGATTCGCCGCTCGCCGCCTTGCGGGTGGCAGCGCGGCGGCTTGACCGGATTGGCGGCGAGCACGAATTGCTGGCCGAGGCTCTGGCGGCGCTGGACCGCGCCGTGATCGAAGCGGGTGAAGCGGAGGATAAGCTCGAAGCGGCGGCGCAGGCATTGGTGCACGATCCGCAAGCCCTGGACACGGCGGAAACCCGGCTGTTCGAACTGCGAGCCATTGCGCGCAAGCATCGCTGCGAAGTGGACGACCTTCCCAAGGTCATGCGCGATATGCGCGCGAAGCTGGACGCGATCGAAGGCGGCGAAGCGCAGCTGGATGCACTTGAGGTTGCAGCGAAGGAAGCGCGTGAGACTTATGTTGCCAAGGCAGAGAAGGTGCACGCCGCACGGCTGAAAGCGGCGAAAAAGCTCGACAAGGCGGTGGCGGCGGAGCTTGCTCCGCTGAAGCTGGATGCGGCGCGGTTCCTGACTGCGGTCGGCAAGCTGCCCGAAGAAAAATGGGGCGCGAGCGGGATGGACAGCTCAGAATTCCTGATCGCTACCAATCCCGGTGCGGACTTTGCCCCGCTTAACAAGATCGCATCGGGCGGCGAGCTGTCACGCTTCATCCTCGCGCTAAAGGTGGCGCTGGCGGAACAGGGCGGGGCAGCTACCGTGATCTTCGACGAAATCGATCGCGGGGTCGGCGGCGCCGTGGCGAGCGCGATTGGAGAGCGGCTCGCGCGCCTCGCAGCAGATGAAGGGCAATTGCTGGCTGTGACGCATAGCCCGCAAGTGGCTGCGCGTGGCGGCACGCATTACCTTATTGCCAAGGCTTCGAGCGGAACCGTGACCAAGACTAGCGTTGCCCTGCTTGACGAAAATGGACGCAAGGAGGAAATCGCACGGATGCTGTCTGGCGCTGAAGTGACCAACGAAGCCCGGGCGCAGGCGGATCGCTTGCTAGAGGGGGTATGATGCGATGCCGGATATCCTTTACGAACTGATCATGAGCTGGGTGTTTATTGGCACCGTCATTGCGGGACTTTTCATCATCTTGCTTGGATTTCGGCAGTCGAACATGGGGGCAAAATTGCTGCGCTTTGGTGTGGGAGCCGCGTTGCCGGTGGGAATGCTGTTGTTCCTCTGGATTGGCACCGAGGCGTAGATCGTGGCCAAGGAACTCTCCGAAGCGGAGGCCGCAAACGAGCTGATGCGTTTGGCACGTGCGATCGCGCGGCATGACAAGCTCTATCATGCGCAGGACAATCCAGAGATCACCGATCAGGAATATGATGCGCTGGTACGCCATAATGCGGAGCTGGAGGCGCAATTCCCGCATCTTATCCGCGATGACAGCCCTTCGCGCAAAGTCGGCCATGAGGTCGCGGCTTCGCCGCTCAGCAAGGTGACGCATGAGCTGCGTATGATGAGCCTCGACAATGCGTTTAACCGCGAAGAGGTGGAGGAATGGATTGCGCGGGTGCGGCGTTTCCTCTCGCTGGACGCGGACGAGCCGGTCGCGATTACGGCTGAAGACAAGATCGATGGCCTGTCTTGTTCGCTACGCTATGAGGGCGGCGAGCTGGTGCGTGCGGCGACGCGCGGTGACGGGCAGGTGGGTGAAGATGTAACCGCCAATGTGCAGCATATCGCCGATATTCCGCAGCAATTGTACGGCGAGAACGTGCCTGAAGTGTTCGAAGTGCGCGGTGAAGTTTACATGTCTAAACAGGACTTTGCTGCACTAAATGCTGCGCAGCAAGAGGTCGATGGAAAGCTGTTTGCCAATCCGCGCAATGCCGCCGCTGGCTCGCTGCGACAGAAGGATGCAAGCGTTACCGCCAAGCGTCCGCTGAAGTTCTGGGCCTATGGCTGGGGCGCGGCGAGCGAGGTGCCAAAGACGAGCCAGCACGACATGATGCGGCAGATCGAGGCGTGGGGTTTTCCGGTTTCGCCATTTCTGAAGATCGCCGAGAATGCCGATGCGATGATCGCGCATTATGAGGAGATCGGACGGCAGCGGCCCGACCTCGGCTATGAGATCGATGGCGTTGTCTACAAGGTCGACCGGCTCGATTGGCAACAACGGCTTGGCTTCGTTGCGAAGGCTCCGCGCTGGGCGCTCGCACACAAATTCCCGGCGGAAAGGGCCGAGACGACGCTGGAGAGCATCGACATACAGGTTGGTCGCACCGGCAAGCTGACTCCGGTGGGGCGCCTTTCGCCGGTATTGGTCGGCGGGGTGACCGTCACCAACGTCACTTTGCACAACCGCGATGAGATCGAACGGCTCGGCGTTCGACCGGGCGATCGGGTGGTGGTGCAGAGAGCCGGCGACGTTATTCCACAGCTTGTGGATAACCGCACGCGTGAGGTCGAGCGCGAACCCTTCAAATTCCCCGAAACCTGTCCTGAATGCGATAGCGAAGCGGTGGCGGAAGACGGCGAGGTCGACGTGCGCTGTACCGGCGGTCTGATCTGCCCTGCGCAACGCACTCAAAGACTTGAACATTTCGTGTCCCGCAAGGCGCTGGATATCGAGGGGTTGGGCAGCAAAACTATCGCGCAATTCTTCGATCTGGGCTGGCTCGAAAGCCCGGCGGATATCTTCCGTTTGCGCGACCGGCGCGAAGACATTCTCGCGCTCGAAGGATGGCAGGATAAGTCTGTGGAAAATCTGTTGGCTTCTGTGGAAGCAAAACGCCAGCCCGATGCCGCTAGATTGCTGTTTGGACTGGGAATTCGCCATGTGGGCGAGGTCACCGCGCGCGATTTGCTCAAGAATTTCCATGAGCTTCCGGCGCTCCGCGAGGTCGCCGAGAAAGCTCGTGCAGGCGATGAGGAAGCGGAGGCCGAAATCGTCTCGATCGATGGCGTTGGCCCGACCGTTGTCACCGCACTCGGCGACTTCTTTCATGAACCGCACAATGTCGCCGTGTGGGAGGACCTAATCAGCGAACTCGACCCACCGCGCTACGAGGTCAAAACGCTCGACAGCCCTGTCGCGGGCAAAACGGTCGTTTTCACCGGAAAGCTCGAGACAATGAGCCGCGACGAAGCCAAGGCCCAGGCAGAGAGACTGGGCGCCAAGGCCTCCGGTTCGGTCAGTGCAAAGACCGATCTGCTGGTCGCGGGCCCCGGTGCGGGCAGCAAGCTTAAAAAGGCACAGGAGCTCGGCATCGAAGTGACGGACGAGGCAGGCTGGGCGGAAATCGTGGCCGCTGCCGGATGAGCCGCAGGATCGACAAGAAAGTCGAGGCGGAGGCTTCCGGCTATTTCCGCAAGCTTATGCGCGATCTGGAATCGCCGCGCGAAGTACGGCGCTTTGGCAGCGGGTGGTTCGCGGGCTTCTTTGCGCTGCTGTTCTCGATCGCAGGGCTCTTCCTCGTTGTCACACTCCGCTTCTCCGAATGGTTTGCCACGCCAGAGCTTGAGATCGTCAAAGAGTGGGGCGGCTTTCGCACGCTCGTCCACGGCGTATTACTCGCCAGCTATTCGTTGGCCTTGCTAAGTCTGTTGCTGAGGCCGCGCAAAGTGCTTGGCGTCAGCGCACTCGTGATCGGCATTGGCGCGGCATTGCTAGGCGGAGCCAACGTTCAGCCAGAGGAAACGCGCAGTTGGGGCGTCTTCTTCGGGGTGGATTTCTTTATCGTGAACCTGCTTGTTACCGGGTTCATGTTCGCCCCCTTCGAACGGCTATTCCCGCATCGGCGTGAGCAGCGCCTGTTCCGCACCGAATGGCGTGAGGACCTGTTCTACTTCCTAGTCAGCACGATGTTCGTGCAGATATTGACCTTCCTCACGCTTGCCCCGTCCAATATCATCAACGCCAACACCAATAGCTGGGAGGCCTTCCGTGCGGGTGTGGCCGACCTGCCGTGGTTGGTCCAGTTCGTGATCGTCCTCGTTGCATCAGACTTCCTGCAATATTGGTACCACCGGCTGTTCCATCAGGTGCCGTTCCTGTGGGGCTTTCACGCGATCCATCACAGTGCGAAATCCATGGACTGGCTGGCCGGATCGCGGATGCATCTGGTCGAAGTCGTGTTGCTGCGTATGGTGACCAGCCTGCCGCTTTTCACCCTCGGCTTTAGCCCAGCGGTGATGCAGGCCTATCTCGGTTTCATCTATGTCTGGTCGTCGCTTCTTCATGCGAATGTTGGAGGTGACTTCGACCGGCTCGGCCATTGGCTTGCAACGCCCCGCTTCCACCATTGGCATCACGGCCTTGAGCAAGAAGCATTCGATGTGAACTTCGCGATCCATTTCCCTTGGATCGACAAGCTTTTCGGCACTTTCCATCTGCCCAAGGGGCGCTGGCCGAAGAACTACGGCATTCCAGAGGATGTACCGCGCAGCTACCTCAAGCAGATGGCTTATCCCTGGACGCGCAAGCCGAAGGATCAGGAGTGATGCTTACCGAACTTCACCCACAAGCCGCGCGCATCGCTGATTTTTTGCGGGAGCGGGGAGAGAAGATTGCGGTTGCCGATGGTGCAACCGGCGGATTGATCGCTGCAAGCTTGCTCACGGTTCCCGGTGCACTCAAATTCTTTGTCGGCGGCGGGGTGGTCTATTCCTTCAGGGCTCGCGACGTATTGTTTGACCTTCCTGCGGATGGCTACAACGACATGCGCTCCGCGACCGAGGAATATGCTCTGCTGCAAGCACGCGCGATCCGTGACAATCTCGGCGCACAATGGGGCATTGCCGAAAGCGGCTCGGCCGGATCGAGCAAACATCCCATGGGCGTCGTTTCCGGGCGCAGTGTCGCGGCGGTCGTCGGCCCGGATTTCGAGCGGACATCGGTGGTCGAAACCGGCAGCGATATGCGGATCGAGAACATGGAGCGCTTTACCCGCAATGCCCTCGATCTGCTTGAACAGGCGCTCGCCGATACGGTCTGATCAGTCGTTCGGCATGATGTAGACTTCGCGCACTGCCGCGGTTCTGGGCTGTTCGATCGCGAACATCACGGCATTGGCGACATCTTCAGGCTGAATCTTGTCTGGCTTTGGCTCGTCGAAGAACGGCGTGTTGACCATGCCCGGTGCGACGACCGTGCAGCGGCCGCCCCATTCACGCATTTCTTCGGCCAGATTTTCGGCAAAGCCATGCACAAACCATTTGGTGGCGGAATAGACCGAGCCCTTGAAATGGCCGCGTCCGGCCTTCGATCCGGTCACGACAAAGTGCCCCTTGGTCTTCTTTAGTTCGGGGATCGCCTCATGCGCGGCGTAGAGCACGGCAAGAATGTTGATGTGGATCATGTCGTGCCATTCGTCCGGATCGCCGTTCTCGATACCCGGCTTGTTCGCGCCTGTACCAGCATTGGCGTAGAGGGCATCGAGCCCGCCGAAATGTTCCGCGGTCTGCGCGATGGCCTGCGCAATCTCTTCGCGCTTTGTCGCATCGCAGGCGATGGCCAGTGCCCTATCGCCGATTTCGTCTGCAATCGCATCCAGCTTGTCGCCAGAGCGCGCAACCAGGGCGACATTCCAGCCTGCCTTCGCAGCGGCGAAAGCGGTGGCTTTGCCAATTCCGGTCGATGCTCCGGTAATGAGTAGCGTCTTGGTCATGTCGAATTCCTCGGGGAAAGAAGTGTCTGCTCCACCCAATGTCTTCGACGGACGCGAGTTCCGACCGAGCGGCTAGAAACAGATATTTTTGCGACACCCTGTCGAATCCATCTTGTCAGATGCGTCTTCAGGTCAGAGCCTCGCCAATTCCGGCGCGGCCGCATAGGAGAACCGAGATGCAATACATGCTGCTGATCAATGAGGATGAGAGCATTTACGAGGGCGAAGAGGGGGCCAAGCGAATGGAAGCTACGTTGGCCGGCCACATGGCATTGGCTCAGGCGTGGACTGAGAAGGGTATCAGCTTTTCCGGCGAGCGGCTGAAGCCGGGCAATACGGCCACCACCATCAAGTGGGATGGCGGCAATCACGCTCTCCACGATGGTCCATTTGCCGAAACGCATGAAGAGCTGGGCGGCTTCTACATCATCGATGTCGACACACTCGATGAAGCCATCGAATGGGCGAAACAGATCCCTGTGCCCGGCAAGGGCGCAGTCGAAGTTCGCCCCGTCTGGCCCATGGAAGGGTGAGACCAGGCGACGCGATAGCGCGCGCGCGGCCACGGGTGATTGCTGCCCTGGCCGCGCAGCTTCGCGATCTTGAATTGTGCGAAGACGCCTTTGCCGAGGCGGCGGAAAGCTATCTTGCGAAGAGCGTGACTGCCGAACGGCCGGAAGCGTGGCTGTTCACCGCGGCCAAGCGCAAGGCGCTGGATGCGATGCGGCGTAATTCTGCTCAGGCGAAAATCGCACAGGATGCTGCATTGGTGAGCGACATGGCTGACATCATCAAACTGCCCGAAGCTATTCCGGATGAGCGTTTGCGGTTGATCTTCATCTGCTGCCATCCGGCGATTGCTCTGGAGGCGCGTACCGCGCTTGCGCTGAAGGTGATTTGCGGCCTGCCGGTGGCAGAGATTGCGCGAGTTTTCGTCACCAGCGAACCGGCCATGTTTCAGCGGATCACGCGGGCCAAGTCCAAGATCAAACAGGCGGGTATTGCGTTTGAATTGCCGCATCGGCGGCTTTGGGCGGAGCGGCTCGAAGCTGTCCTGCTGACGCTGGAGCTGGCCTATACAGTTGCCTATCAGGACGCCGCCGCTGAGCGCGACAATGGTTTGTCGCAAGAGGTCGAGCGACTGGCGACAATGCTGGTGGAGCTTTTGCCGCATGAACCGGAAGCGCTGGGGTTAGCGGCGATGGTCGTTCTTGCCCGTTCGCGCGAGGATGCGCGGGTCGACGGGGAGGGCACGATGGTGCCTCTGTCTGAACAGGACACGGCGCTTTGGGATATGCGAGCGATCGAGAGGGCGCGCGCCTGGCTGGATCAGGCGGCGTTTTTGGGCGCGAGCGGACCGTATCAGGTCATGGCGGCGATCCAGCTGACCCATGCACGGCGCGCCTATGACGGATCGGCCGATTGGGGCGCGATTGTGCGGCTCTATGACGCGCTGATGGCGATGCGACCCGGGCCGGTCATCGCGCTCAATCGCGCTATGGCTCTTGCGAAAACGAGCGGTGCGGAGGCGGGTTTTGCTGCGCTGGAAAAGGTGGATGCGGATCGGCTCGAGAACCTACGTCCCTATCACGCGGCAAGGGCGCGATTGCTGGCCGAGTTGGGGCGTGCCGATGAAGCTCGCGGTGCTTATGAGGCGGCGCTTTCGCTCGACCCGCCAAGTGCGGAGCGGTTGTTTCTGGAGCGGCGGTTGGCCGAACTCACCTGACCGCCATCAGCGCGCACCCAATTCGGTGCGATAGGGCGGCAACCATTTCATCACCCCTCCTGAAAAGGGCGTCCACCAGCCGGTGCGGATATTGGCGTCGGCCAGCCTGTCGCTGGTCCATTGGTTGCAGGTGCTGAAGACGGTGTAGCTGCGCGAGGATTGGTAGTAGGCGTCGTCATCGTAAGACCCGAATTCGAACTCGCGGTACCCCTGATTGTCGAGCGGGGGTAGATCGCCTTCAATGGCTTCGACAAGGGTCGCATATTGCTCCGCTGTGATCTCCATTTCGCGTCGGTCGCGATCGAGGGCCGGGTTTACGTAGTTGCTGACCCGGATCAATCCATCGCCGCCGAATAGGGTGACGCGTGCGGCGGTGCCCACTCTCAGGTCACTGAGGGTCGGTGTGTTTAGGAAGACTTCGCGTTCGCCAAAACCGATCGTCACGTGAGTGGGGGCAAATCCGCCGACCCATTCATTGGCGCTGGGGAAGGTCTCGCGCCAGTCTTTCTGGGCATTCGTGATCGGCAGGACGAGCTGCGTGTGCATGCCGTTGGTCTCGACCATGATGGTGACTGGATCGATGATGGGTCCGCTGTTTTGCTCACCGCGCGGGATCGAAGAGCCGAGCCAAGCCGTGAGCAGGAAAATCACCAGCAGCGCAAGGATCGTACCGAGCGCATAGAGGCCCCAACGGCCTGCTTTGCGCGCTGCGGCTTTCATCGCGCGGCCCTGCGTCTAAGCCAAAGGATAGACCAATCCCCGCGCACCAGCCGTGCGGTCAAGCGAAAGCCCGCCTTGCGATAGGCGCGCCGCACATTGGGCTCTTGCTCGGTTAAAAGTCCGGCGAGCAGCACACTACCTCCCGGCGCGACCGATGCGGCGAAATCGGGGGCCAGTTCGACAAGCGGCCCGGCCAGGATGTTGGCGATCAGCAGATCATAGGGTGCGCGCATCTGTAGTAAGGGATCGTCCATCCCGTCGGCGATCACCATCGCCATCGCGCCTTTCTGCGGGCCGAGCGCGATGGTGTTGAGCGCGGCATTCTCTTCCACGACCTGCGCGCAAACCGGATCGATGTCGGATGCGGTTGCGCGAGCAGCGGGCCATAGATGCAGCGCGGCGAAGCCGAGCAGGCCGGTGCCGGTGCCGATATCGGCGATATCGCGCACCACCATGCCGGTGCGCTTCATACGGGCGAGCATTTCGAGGCATCCCGCGGTGGTTTCATGCTGCCCGGTGCCGAAGGCTTGCGCGGCGGGGATTGCGAAGTTCACCGCATCCGGCTCGGGCGGGAATTCGGGGGTGTGGACGTAGAACGGGCCAGCGCGGATCGGCTCAACACCCTGTTGGCTCAGCGCGAGCCAATCCACATCGGGGAGTTTCTCGACACTGATCTTGGGCGCTTTCCCGGTGAACAGATCAGCCAGCGCGCGCTTCTGCGCGGTCGCGGGTTTGCGGGGAAACCACCCCTCGAGCACCCAGTCTTGCGGGCGAGCCTCGGCAATCTCGCGGCCCGAGATGACAAGGTCGAAATCCCATTCCTCGATCTCGTCATGCGCGAGCAGAGCGGCCTGCACCTCTGGCTTTGGCGCGAAAGCGGTGAGTTTCCAGCCGGAGGTCATTCGTTGGCTGCTTCTTCCGCAAGCCGTTTGTCGAGGCGCTCTTCCACGCGGTCGGCATACTCGACGCAGCTCATGCCTCCTTCCAGCGTGCCGCTTGCCGCACGTTTGAGCATCTGGCTAGCCGAGGGGTGCGGCGTGAGGAGGATATCGCATTGAACTTCGCGAAGGCGCTGCAGACCCTCCCTGTATTCGGCGACATATTCGGGGTTGTCCGAGAACTTGTAGTCGTCGCGGCTTATCGGCGACAGACTGTCCGCATAGACAATCGACTTGCAATCGGCATCCTCGCAGCTTTCCCACTGCCAGCTGAACGCTCCGGGCGAATGGCCGGGCGTCCTGATCGCTTTCACCTGCACCGATCCAGATTGTACGGTGTCGCCATTCCGCAAGATGCGACCGACTTTCACGGAGGTCATTGGATCATGCATGCCATATTGCGGATCCTCGGGATGGCTTAGCCCGCTGGCCAGCACCGCTGCGGATTGTGTCGATGCGACCACCTCCGCGTCGGTGGCTTTCGCTATGATCGCATGACCGCCGACATGGTCGAAATGTTCGTGGCTGTGTAGCAGCAGGTCGATGCTTCCGGGGTCGAGTGCTAACTCGCCGATATTGGCAAGCACGACTTCTGCACCTGCTTCGGTGCCGCTGTCGATCAGTACATGATTGTCAGTGCCGACTATCAGGATCGCGGATATGCCGCAGGTTCCGACATAGAAGGTATTGCCGTGGACGTTGAAAGGCGATGTCGGTTTGTCCCAATCGTCCCATGGCTCGCAGGCTTCGGCAAAGGCACGTTGCTCGGCCATGACCTCAGTCACCTCGACGCTCGTTTCGTTGGCGACTGACGGTGCGCAAGCGCACAGCAACAACGAAAGCGCACCCAAGAATATTCTACCGAACATAGCTTGCTCCATTGGCATCGATCACCGCTCCCGTCATGCTGGCCGGTGCGTCCAATGCGCAGAACGTGATGATCCGTGCGATCTCTTCCGGCTCGGCGACTTTGCCCAAGGGAATGTCCTTGAGCAGTCCGTCACCACCACGGCTTTCGAGATAGTCACCCGCCATCGCAGTATCGGTAAAGCCTGGAGCTATCGCAAAGCTGAATATGCCTTCGTTCGCGTAGGCGCGCGCGATCGTCTTGTGCATGGCGAGCATGCCGCCTTTGGCCGCGGCGTAGTGCCAATGGGCGGGGCTATCGCCGCGATGTCCTGCGCGGCTTGCGACATGAATGATCCGTCCGCCAGCACCGCGTTGCTGCCAATGCCGCACGGCAAAACGGCTCAATTGTGCTGCGGCGGTCAGGTTGATGCGCAAAGTGTCTTCCCAGCTATCGAGCCACGCAATGTCGGACGAATCGAGCGGGTTCGCCTCGAACAGTCCGGCGTTGTTGACGAGCACGTCGATTTCGCCGCCCGCTTGGTCCAGCGCCGCATCCCACAGAGCCTGCGCCGCTCCAGGATCGGTGAAGTCCGCACCGATTGCACTTTCACTCGCGCGGGTCGCATGGCCGACCACTTTCGCGCCGCGCGCTGTCAGCTCGCTGAGAGCGGCAGCTCCGATCCCGCGGCTCGATCCCGTTAAGAGAATGTGTTTCATGCAACGCTGTATTCCCAACTTTGCATGGGGAGTCGAGCGCTCACCGCTTGTCACACGCGTTTGGCGCGTTAAGTGGGACAGACCGAATATTCGGACGAATAACTGGGATTAGAGTTTTCATGGCGAACAGACCGCTTTCCCCCCATTTGCAGATATGGCGGTGGGGGCCGCACATGCTGGTATCGATCTTGCACCGCGCCTCGGGCGATGGCTTGGCGATTGTCGGGCTTGGGGTGCTGATCTGGTGGCTGGGTGCGCTGGCGAGCGGACCGGAAGCGTACACGGCGTTTCAGAACGTCGCGACTTCGCCATTCGGCTATGTCGTTCTGGTCGGTCTGACCTGGGCGTTCTTCACGCATATGATGAGCGGCCTTCGCCATTTCGTGCTGGATATCGGCGCGGGCTATGAACTCAATGCCAATCGCATGTGGTCGATCGCTTCGCCGATCATCGCCATCCTCCTCACTGCGGCCTTCTGGGCCTTCATGTTGAACAAATGAGGGGCTGAGCATGGGCAACGGAACTTCAATCGGTAAAGTGCGCGGGCTCGGCTCTGCGCATGAAGGCGCGCATCACTGGCTGCTCCAGCGCTTCACCGCGGTCGGCAATGTCGTGCTGACGGTGTGGCTTGTGGCCAGCATCATGCTGCTGCCTGATTTGGGCTATGCGACCGTATCGAGCTGGCTTGCGCAGCCGATCCCGGCGACGGCAATGATCCTGCTCGTGATCTGCACGTTCTGGCACGCACGGCTCGGCCTACAAGTGCTGATCGAGGACTATGTCGACAACAGCGGCACCAAATTCGGCCTGATCGCCGCACTCAACCTTGCAGTAATTGGCGGCGGTGCCTTCGCTATCTTCAGCGTCGCGCGACTTGCCTTTGGAGGAGCCGCCTGATGGCTGACCTGAATTCGTACAAAATTATCGACCACACCTATGACGTGGTTGTGGTGGGCGCGGGCGGTTCCGGCCTGCGCGCAACCATGGGCGCGGCCGAAGCGGGCCTGCGCACGGCGAACATCTCCAAGGTCTTCCCCACGCGTTCGCACACCGTCGCAGCGCAAGGCGGCATTGCCGCCAGTCTGGGCAACAACACACCTGATCACTGGTCATGGCATATGTATGACACGGTGAAGGGGGCTGACTGGCTGGGCGACCAAGACGCGATTGAATATCTCGCGCGCGAAGCGCCTCAGGCGGTTTATGAGCTGGAGCACGCAGGGGTTCCGTTCTCTCGCAACGAAGACGGCACGATCTATCAGCGTCCCTTTGGCGGCCACATGCAGAATATGGGCGACGGCCCGCCGGTGCAGCGCACTTGCGCAGCCGCCGACCGTACCGGCCACGCGATGCTGCACGCGCTCTATCAGCAGAGCCTGAAATACGACGCTGATTTCTTCATCGAGTATTTCGCGCTCGACCTGATCATGGCTGATGTCGATGGCGAGCAACGCTGCGTTGGCGTGATCGCCATGTGCCTGGATGATGGGACGATCCACCGTTTCCGCTCACAGTCCGTTGTTCTCGCAACCGGCGGCTACGGTCGCTGCTACTACACAGCGACCTCAGCGCATACCTGCACTGGCGATGGCGGCGGCATGGTGCTGCGCGCCGGCCTGCCGCTGCAGGATATGGAGTTCGTGCAATTCCACCCGACCGGCATTTACGGCGCGGGCGTGCTTATCACCGAGGGCGCGCGGGGTGAGGGCGGATACCTCACTAACTCCGAAGGCGAACGCTTTATGGAGCGCTACGCTCCATCCGCGAAAGACCTCGCATCGCGCGACGTGGTCAGCCGTTCTATGGCGCTGGAAATGCGCGAAGGGCGCGGCGTGGGTAAGGATGGCGATCATATCCATCTACACCTCGACCATATCGATCCGAAGGTTCTGGCCGAGCGTCTGCCGGGCATCACCGAAAGCGGAAAGATCTTCGCTGGTGTCGATCTGACCCGAGAAGCGCTGCCTGTAACGCCGACCGTTCACTACAATATGGGCGGAATCCCGTGCAATTATCACGGCCAGGTCGTGACCTTGCGCGATGGTGACCCCGATGCGGTTGTACCCGGCCTCTATGCCGTGGGCGAAGCCGCCTGCGTATCGGTTCACGGTGCGAACCGCCTTGGCTCCAACTCGCTGATCGATCTCGTGGTGTTCGGCCGTGCGACTGGCCTGCACCTGAAGGAAAACCTCACTCCGGGCGCAAGCCAGGGCGAGCTTCCTGAAGACAGCGCGGAATTTGCGCTGACCCGTCTCGACCACTTCCGCCATGCCGAAGGTGGCTCACCGACTGCGGCGATCCGTTCGGACATGCAGAAGGCGATGCAGCAGCACGCCGCTGTGTTCCGGGATACCGAGCTGATGGATGAAGGCGTCAAGAAACTCGCCGCGCAGAATGAGCGGATGCAGGACGTTCACGTCTCCGACCGATCGCTGATCTGGAACAGCGACCTGATCGAAACGCTCGAACTCGACAATTTGATGAGCCAGGCGAATGTGACGATGGCGAGTGCCGCCAATCGCAAGGAAAGCCGCGGCGCGCACGCGCATGAGGATTTCCCGGATCGCAACGATGCGGAGTGGATGAAGCACACCATCGCATGGTTCGATGGCTGGGGCGGCGGCGCAGCTGGCTCGGGCAAGGGCGCAATGACGATCGATTATCGCCCCGTGCACGAATACACTCTGACCGACGACGCGACCTATATCGAGCCTAAGGCACGGGTGTATTGATCAGACGATGAGTTTTGATGACTTCTGGCTTGCCTATTTGAGCCAACATCGGAGGAGTGGCACACGGATTTGCCACTACGTTGGAACGACAGTTGGTCTAGTTGGAGGTGCAGCGCTACTACTGCTCGGCGAGTACTTACTTGCCATTTTGATCGCTGTGCTTGGATATGGATTGGCCATTGGCGGGCATTTTTTGGTCGAAAAGAACAAGCCATACGCAACCAAACCAATCTGGGGTTTCTACGCCGATTTGAGAATGCTCAAAAGGGCGCTGACCGGCGAATTGGAGGCGGATTTGAAGCGTGTCGATGCACTCCGGGCATCGATAGATCACCGCCCGTCGCCCTGAACCTATCGAAGGGCGTGCGAACGGGGCGCCAGGTAAAGGTTTTGCCCTTGACGGCTGAACGCTTGCCGAGCAGCTTGATGTCCAGATGAAACAGCGCGCATTTCTCCGAATCGCAGTTGCCAGCATGGCCGTGCTCATCGCCGGGCCTGCCTACACGCAGAGCAGTTCGAGCGACGCGGCCAGCAATCCCAACCAACCGCCGCCTCACACAAAGCCCTGGCCTGATCTGAGCGCGGGTCCGAACCGTGAGGCGCGTGAACAGAGCATCGAACTGGGTCCGCATTTCGAACGCGGTCACTCGCCCAGGGTGCTGCTCGAAGATCGCCGCAAGCTCGATGCTGCGCTCGGCCAATTGCAGCCTCAACGCAGCGGTACAATCGACGCGTATGTGTTGACCATCGCGCTAGACAGCGACCCCGTTTTCGCCCGCGAAGCGCGCGAGGCAGGCAAAGTGCTGTCGCGGCGATATGGCGCGCAGGGACGCACAATTACTTTGGCTGGACCCGATGGGCGTTCGAACGAGTTACCCAAGGGATCGATCAACTCGCTGATGATCACACTCGCGCATATTGGCGAGCTGATGGACGGGGATGAGGACGTTCTGGTCCTCTACACGACCAGCCACGGTGCAAAGATCGGACTCGCCTATCATTACGGCGATAGCGGCTTTGGTATTCTCTCGCCGGAGCGGCTGAAAGAGGCGCTGGAGGAGCTTGGCATTGAGCGGCGCATTCTGATTATCAGCGCGTGCTATTCCGGTGTGTTCGTGCCCGAACTGGCGAGCGCCAACACGGCCATCCTGACTGCGGCAGCGGACAACCGCACTTCTTTCGGCTGCCAGGCGGAGAATGACTGGACCTTCTTCGGTGACGCTCTGATCAACAATGCTTTGCGCAAGCCGCAGACCATTGCAGAGGCCTCGCGAGAGGCGAACCGTTCGATTGCCGATTGGGAGACGAAGGTCGGCGTTTTCGCGTCGCTTCCGCAAACCGCGATTGGCTCCAAGGTGGAGAGCTGGATGCCAGCCTTGCGTGCGCGGATGCCGCGGACAGCCTCCAACCCGGTCGGACGTCCGTCAGTCGGTGAGTGATTGCTCTTTTGAAGCGGGCTCAGCCCTGCGCGCTTCGACGATCTTGACCGGCTGCGCGAGGATCTGACCATTCATCCAGCCTTCGCCCTTTTCCGGATCGATCGGGGCGGCATGGATCGCGTGCACCACATCCATCCCATCCACGACATAGCCAAACACGGCGTAGCCGGGGCGCTGGTCCGGATTTTCCGCACGAGGCTTGGCATCGAGCGACAGCTGATCCTGTATCATGATGGTAAAGTCGCCGGTCGCCGTGCCCGGCTCATAGCGTGCCATCGAAACCGCGCCGTTGGTGTGGCTAAGCCCCGTCTCGTTCGTGGGCTCATGCGCGATCGGATCGAGCATGCGGTCCGGGTCGTTGTCCGTACCGCCCTGCAGCAGGCCGTTTGGCTGCTCGCCCCATTTCAGCGACATGGCGCGATAGAACACCGCCCCGTCAAAACGGTCCTCCTCGACATAGCGCAAGAAATTTCCGGCGGTGATCGGCGCGCGCTCAGTCTCCAGCGCGATGGTGATCTCACCCATCTCGGTATCGAGCACGACGTTTACGGTCTCGAATTCCGCTTCGGCCAATGAGGTGTCCTGAGCGGCTAGCGGCGAGGCAATAAGGGCGAGGGCGGCAAAAGCGCGGGGCAGATATGTCATTCGTCCATGGTGAAATGTCGTTGGCAGAGAAGCAAGCCCCCAGAGCGCTCATTCATCCAGCCTTAATGTTTACAAACGTAGTCGTAATGTTTACAGGCGTAATCAAGGGACTGGGAGGGTTGATTGATCATGGCTGAAAATACCAAGCCAGAACGTATCAGCGAAGCCGAACATGCTGTGATGGAAGTGCTGTGGGAACGCAGCGAACTTACAGCCACCGAAGTATGCGAAGCGGTTTGCGAAGCACGCGACTGGAGCCTCGCGACGGTCAAGACATTGCTGTCCCGGCTCGTTTCCAAGAACGTGATTTCCGCCACGCCCGATGGCCGCCGCTTTCTCTACAGCCCGCTTATCAAGCGCTCCGATTATGTCGGCGGGGAATCGCGCCGCCTGGTCGATCGCCTGTTCGGCGGCAGCGCATCGTCGCTGTTCGCGCATCTCGCCGAGCAGGAGGCTCTCTCCGATAAGGACCTCGCCAATATCGAGGCTCTGTTGAAGGAGCTAAAGTCATGACCGATTGGCTGCTCGACACGCTTCTATGGACCGCAGGGCTGATCGCGCTGGTCCTGGTTCTTCGCCGCCCGGTTGGCCGTATGTTCGGCCCGCACGTGGCTTACGCTCTTTGGGCGATCCCCGCCATCCGCCTGGTGTTGCCGCCGATAGAACTGCCGGCCTGGCTCAATCCTGCGCCAGAACCTGTGGCTGCATCAGCAACCGTGGCATCATCGCAAGCGACTGATTCCGAATTTCTGTTTGTCCAACCGCAAAATCCTGCTGCGACTATGGATCGGTTGGACGCGGCGACCGGCTCACTCATACCGTCAACCCCGCTGCCTCTCCTGGAGATTGGCATTTCGGTATGGCTGGCCGGCGCCGCCCTGTTTCTTTTTCTTCGTTTCTCCGCGTATTTCCGCCTTCGGGCCGACCTGTTGCGCGATGCGCGCGAAGTCGGTCGCTATGGCAATATCCGCATGGTGGAGACGCCCGAGGCGAATGCTCCGCTCGCATTTGGCGTGCTAGACCCGGTGATTGCATTGCCATCCGGTTTCATGGCGCAGCCAGATCGCACCGCACGCGATCTCGCTCTCGCGCATGAGCTCTCTCATCACAATGCGCGCGATTTGCTCGCCAATATGATTGTGCAGCCGCTCTTCGCGCTGCACTGGTTCAATCCCCTTGGTCGATATGGCTGGCTGGCCATGCGCCGCGACCAGGAGGCCGCTTGTGACGCGCGCGTGATCGCGGCCAAGCCGGCAGAAGAGCGCGCAGTCTATGCCAGCCTCATCGCAAGCTTCGCAGCAGGTCCCAAATTCTCACTGGCCGCGCCAATGGCGTGTCCGGTCTTGGGTGAAAAGTCGATTGTTCACCGTCTAAGGAGCCTGAAAATGTACGATATGTCCTCTCGTCGCCGTATGGCTGGCCGATTGTTTGTGGGAGCCGGGTTGCTCGCACTGCCGCTGACGGCGTCGATCTCTTACGCTGAGAGCGCCGCCGCGCCGGAACCGCCTGCACCGCCTAGTGTTGCGAGTGTCGCGCCTGCAGTGCCCAGCGCGCCAGTGGCACCGACCCCGCCTATCGCGCCGGCACCTCCCACTCCGCTAGCTGCTCCGATAATGGCAGAAGCGATCGTGTCGGTTGATCCCGACGTGAAGGTTGAGAGTGAAGTCGATGTCATCGTGACTGTTGATGACGATGCCCGCGCAGACGGACAGAAGAAGCGCAAGGTCAAGAAGGTCAAAAAATATTCTGTCCACCGCGATGGCAAACCGCTCTCCGACGAAGAGAGGGAAGAGATCATGCGGGAAGTGCGGGAGAGTCTCGCCGAGGCAGATGAGGCCATTGCCGAGAGCAGGGTCGAGATAAAACACGCGCTTGCCGAAGCCGGGCAAATGCGCACCGAAGTGATTATGAAATGCCGCAGCGACAGTGATGAAGTCGCGGAGGTCGAAGAAGGGCAGAACGGACAGCAGACCGTCTATCTTTGCCAAGCCCGGGTTATGGCCCATGCACTTGAGGGGCTCAAGGAAGCGCGCAGTGCAATCTCGGAAAACCGCGAGATCGAGGGTAAGATGCGCAAGCAACTGCTCGAAACTCTCGACGAGCAAATAAGCACTTGGGAAAAAGAATATCAGAGCTGATTTTTTCAGTTCCCTAAACCGGGAGCTGGGACTGGAGGATGGCGGGCTACCTAAGGGTGGTTCGCCATTTTCTGCCTAGTTCACCTTGAATTCACTTCGTCGCTCACATTGCACGTTTCATCGCGCAAATAGGAGGGCAAAAATGGCGAAAGAACGATCCCCGGGAATCAAATTACTCTTCGTCGCACTGGTGGGTGCGGCGCTCATTATCCCACTCATGATGGTCTATGCACTGGTTTATGATCGGGAGAACCAGGCGCAAACAGCGCAGAACTCGATAACATCGGGGTGGGGCGATGCTCAGGTGCTGGCCGGGCCACTGATGGTCATTCCATACAATCGGGAGCGAGTGAGTACCGAGGTAGTGGATGGGAAGACTGTCACGCGGACGATCAACGCGCGGGAGCTGCTTTATGTCTCGCCAACCAGCCAAAACCTGAAAACCAATATCAAGCCGCAGGTGAAATCGCGCGGGTCGATCCACAAGACAGTCATTTACGAAACCGAGCAATCCGGCACGGCAACGTTCGATCTGCCCGGCGATCTTGATCGATTTGGGGTGGAGCCTGAGCAATTGCGCCTCAACGAAGCGGAAATCCGCTTCCCTATTTCGGACCCGCGCGGCCTTCAAACCGATGCGCAGCTCAATGTCGGTGGTGAGGCATTGCCGCTTCGCCCTGGTCTCGGCACCAGCAGTTCAGGCAGCGGTGTGCACGCATTCTTCGATTGGTCGGAAGGCGGCGAAGTCGCGCTCGATTTCAACTACAGGCTGCGCGGCAGCAGCGCGCTGAGCATGGTCCCGCAGGGCATGGAAACCGATTGGTCGGTCGAATCAAGCTGGCCGCACCCAAGCTTTGTCGGCAGTTTCCTGCCCGATGCAGACCGGACGGAAATCGGCGACGAAGGTTTCGAGGCGCGCTGGTCGATCTCCAACCTCGCGCTCGGCCAAACTCTGGTTCGCACGTCCGAACCGCAATTGCCGCAGGTGAATGTGATTGATCGCTATTCTGTGTATCCCGCCGATGGCGGCACGGATGCGAGCATTGCGACCATTCGACTGGTCGAGCCGGTCGATCTCTACAGCCGGGTCAACCGCTCGGTAAAATACGGTTTCCTGTTCATCGGCTTCACCTTCCTCGCGTTCCTGATGTTCGACATCGTTGGCGGCGCGCGGGTGTCGGCGGCGGAATATCTGCTCAGCGGGGCAGGGCTGGTGCTGTTCTTTGTGATGCTGCTCGCCTTTGCCGAGATGATAGGGTTTGCGCTCGCCTATCTGGTGGCAAGTGCGGCGATCATCGGATTGCTATCGGCCTACAGCGCTGCGGTGCTGGGGTCGTGGCTCAGGGCGAGGGTGATCGGCGCGCTGCTGGTTGCACTCTACGCTCTGCTCTATGTCCTGCTCAACCTTGAGGAATGGTCGCTGGTGATCGGATCGGTGCTGCTGTTCTTCGCTCTGGCTGCGGTGATGTACGCCACGCGCCAGATCGACTGGTCGTCAGTCAATCGCGGCAAGGGTGATCCAGAGCCTGAAACCTTCGGAGAGGTGGCGACCAGCTAACTCTACGGACACCCAAAATGCTTCGGGGCCGGCGCGGATTATACCGCCTCGGCCCCGATCGCATTTGACGATGAGAATGTCGTTTAGCTGAAGTCGAAATAGACGTTGCAAGCATCGCTGTCTGCGCTGTCGAGGCCGCGCCGCAATGCGTCCATCCGCTGCTGACTGGTCCCGTGTGTGAAGCCTTCGGGATTGATCCGCTGGCCCGCGCGGCGTTGCAAGGTGTCATCCCCAATCGCGGCGGCGGCCTGCATGCCCTCTTCCAAATCTCCGCGCTCGATCAGGTCGCGGTTCTTGCCCGCCCACACACCTGCGTAGCAATCCGCCTGCAACTCCATGCGAACTTGCAATTGATTCGACTGGCGTGGGTTTTGCTGTTGGATGCTGCGCACCTGCGAAGCGATCCCGGTCAGGTTCTGAATATGATGGCCGTATTCGTGCGCCATCACATAGAGCCGCGCAAAATCGCCGCCTGTGCCGGACATTTGTGCGAGTTGATCGAAGAACTGCGTGTCGATGTAGATGCCCATATCAGCTGGGCAGTAAAATGGGCCGGACGCCGAGCTGGCGCTGCCGCAGCCCTGCGTGTTCACACGACCCGTGCGGAACAGGTCGAGCGTGGGTTGTTCGAAGCGAATGCCCGCGCGGGCGAATTCCGGCTCCCAAGTCTCGTTGAGCGATGTGAGCGCCGCGCATGCCTCGCTCGCATATTCGCCGCTGCTGCAGATCTCCGCCTCGCTGAGATTGCCTTGCTGCGTTTGCGGCGCGGTTTGCTGCTGCACCCCTTCTACCACGCCCAGCATCTGACCGGGATCGACACCGAAGACGAGCGCACCAATCGCGACAATCACGATCGTACCGCAGCCGAGGCCGCCTGCACGCCCGCCGGGGACGCGACTGCCGCCTCCGCTCGAACGGACTTTGATCTTCGAAGTGTCGAAAGGATTGAGACGCATTGAAAATTCCCTCCCTGGCGCGATCCGCGAGATCGCTTATGCACGTCACCCTGCATAAGTGCTGGACAGCGCCAGCGGCAATGGCGAAAGCCTGAACGCAGGAAGAAACGTGCAGGAGTTAGCGATGTTCCTCAAGGGTAAGCGCGCCCTCATTACCGGATCGACTTCAGGAATTGGACTGGCGGTTGCCCGCGCACTCCATGCCGAAGGGGCCGAAATTGTTCTCAATGGCTTTGGCGATGAGGCGGAGATAGCCGCCCTGCGCGAAGAAATGAGCGCGGACTACAGCGGCGCAAATTTGCTCGATTCGGCCGCGATTGAAGAGATGATGGCGCGGGCGGGCGCAATCGATATCCTCGTCAACAATGCGGGGATGCAGCATGTCTCGCCGGTAGAGGACTTCCCGACAGACAAATGGGATGCGGTGATTGGCCTTAATCTGACTGCGCCATTCCACACCACCCGGCTTGCTGTGCCGAATATGAAAGAACGCGGTTGGGGCCGGATCATCAACACCGCCAGCGCGCATTCGCTCACCGCCTCGCCGTTCAAGAGCGCATACAACGCCAGCAAGCACGGCATTGCCGGTTTCACCAAGACAATCGCGCTGGAACTGGCGCAGACCGGTGTCACGGCGAACTGCATCAGCCCGGGCTATGTCTGGACACCGCTGATCGAGGGGCAGATCCCCGATACGATGAAGGCGCGCGGCCTTAGCCGGGACGAAGTCATAAACGACGTCCTGCTTGCCAAGCAGCCGACCAAGAAGTTCGTCCAGCCAAACGAGATCGGCGCGCTTGCCGTTTTTCTTTGCCGCGAAGAAGCGGGCAATGTAACTGGGGCGAACTGGAGCATCGATGGAGGCTGGACAGCCGAGTGAACGAAACAGGGGCGCAAACAGGGGCCGGGCTTACAAAGCTCGCCAAATGGGGCGTGATTGTTGGCTTGGCGCTGGCAATCGGCGCCTGTGCCCGTGCGCCCGTGGCCAGCGTTCCCACAGCGGAGCGAGAACAAATCGCCGCCAGCCTGATGCGCGATATCAACGTCCTCGCCAGCGACGAGTTTGGCGGAAGACTGCCGGGCACCGAAGGCGAACAGCGCACAGTCAATTTCCTGATCGAGCGGCTGCAGGATGCGGGGCTCGAATCCGGCACCAACGATCCGGGTAATCCATGGCGCGCGCCCGTGCGGCTAGCGAGCTCCAAGCCAAGCTCAAGCAGTGTTAGCTTTCGCGTTGGCCGCCGCAATCGGGAGTTGAGCGAGGAAGGGGCCGTTGCTTTCACTTCGCGCCGCCTCACACTGGTCGAAAATGCCGACGTACTGTTCGTGGGTCGGCTCGCGAATACCGTCAGGGAAGAAGACATTGCTGGCAAGGTCGGCCTGATGCTCGGCGAGGCGGGGGTTAGCCCGGCGCGCCGCGACACCCTGTTCGAGAAAGGCGCAGCGGCGGTGATCACCGTCCTCGACGATGAGGGCGAGATTGCGAACCTGCGCAGCGCCAGAGATCGTGAGCGCTTCAGCCTCGCCAATGACGAAGAGACCGAGCTGACCGCTTTCGTGGCCGGCGAGGCTTTGGGTGACGTAATCGGCAAGAAACAGTGGGAGGAGCTGCTCAAGCAGTCTGAAGATGAGGGCTTTACCCCTGTTGCGCTCAGATCGGTTGCCACGATCAGGGCTCAGTCGGATCGCCGCGAGTTCACATCCTTCAATGTGATTGGCCGCCTGCCCGGACGGGTACCCGGATCGGGCGCAATCCTGATTATGGCGCACTGGGACCATTTGGGTGAATGCGGCACCCCGAATGATGCAGACCGCATCTGTAACGGTGCGATCGACAATGCCAGCGGCCTTGCGGTCATGATCGAGCTTGCGAAACGGTTGAAGCAGGACGACCAGCTTGACCGCGACGTCTATTTCCTTGCCACAACGGCAGAGGAATCCGGCCTGTTGGGTGTTCGCGCCTTTACGCAAGCCCCCTCGATGCCGCTCGAAAGCATCGTCGCAGCATTCAATTTCGATACAGTTGCGCTGGCCCCGGCGGGTAGCCCGGTTGGCTATATTGGAGAGGGCCTGACCCAGCTTGACCCGGTTATTGTGGACGTCATGAGAGAGGCCAAGCGAAGCTTGGGTAATCAGGATATCGCCGAAAGCTTCATTCAGCGCCAGGATGCATGGGTATTGCTTCAGGAAGGAGTACCTGCGGTTGTACTATCCACCGCGTTCGGTTCGGAGATCACACTCAACTCCTACCTTGCGGACCATTATCACCAGGCATCCGACGATGTCGATGTGATCGAGCTGGGCGGGGCAATCGACGACCTGTTGCTGCACGAGGAACTGGTGAAGCGCTTGGCCGATACCGCGCGATACACCCCGTCTGTACCATAGAGTTGCGGATAGCTGCGCGTGAGCAATCCCGCGCGCTCTAGCGGTTCTGGCAAAGTGCGGTTACATGGGCCGCCACGATTCTCCCCGCACTGAATAGAAAGTGGCACCTATGGACATCCCACTCGGCCTTACATTTGATGACGTTTTGCTGCGTCCGGCCGAAAGCGATGTACTGCCATCCATGGCAAACACGCAGACGCAGCTGACGCGCGGCATCGCGCTCAATATCCCGATCCTCTCCGCCGCGATGGACACCGTGACCGAAGCGGACATGGCCATCGCGATGGCGCAAATGGGCGGGATCGGCGTGTTGCACCGCAATCTCGAGCTGGAAGAGCAATGCGCCGCCGTGCGCGCAGTGAAGCGCTATGAAAGCGGGATGGTTGTCAATCCGATCACAATCAGTCCAGAGGCGACGCTAGGCGATGCTCAAGCGCTGATGACTGCGAACAAGATCAGCGGCATTCCTGTTACCGATCGCGATGGCAAGCTGGTCGGGATCCTGACCAATCGCGATGTGCGCTTTGCTGAAAACCCTGAGCAGCCGGTTCGGGAGCTGATGACGACCGAGAATCTTGCTGTAGTTCCGCTCGGCACTAGCCAGGAAGACGCTCGCCGACTGCTTCATCAACGTCGGATTGAGAAGCTGCTGGTGGTCGACGATGACTATCACTGCATTGGACTGATCACAGTCAAAGATATCGAGAAGGCGGTAAACTATCCCACAGCGACCAAGGACGCTGCTGGTCGGCTACGCGTAGCGGCAGCTACGACGGTCGGTGACAAGGGTTTTGCGCGCACCGAAGCACTGATCGAAGCCGAGGTCGATGTGGTCATCATCGATACGGCTCACGGCCACAACAAGGATGTTGGGCGCGCTGTCGAGCGAGCCAAATCGCTTTCGAACTCGGTGCAGGTCGTGGCAGGCAATGTCGCAACAGCAGAGGCGACACGCGCACTGATCGACGCTGGCGCAGATGCGGTGAAGGTTGGCATTGGCCCGGGCTCGATCTGCACCACACGTGTTGTTGCCGGGGTGGGCGTGCCGCAGCTCACTGCGATCATGGATAGCGCCGAGGAGGCGACGAAATCGGGCGTACCCGTAATCGCCGATGGCGGTCTGCGCACCAGCGGCGATGCGGCAAAGGCGCTCGCGGCAGGTGCTTCGAGTGTGATGGTCGGCTCTATGCTCGCCGGGACGGCCGAGAGCCCGGGCGAAGTCTTCCTCTACCAAGGCCGCAGCTACAAATCCTATCGCGGAATGGGCAGCGTCGGCGCGATGGCTCGCGGCAGCGCAGACCGCTATTTCCAGCAGGACGTATCGGCGATGAAGCTCGTCCCCGAAGGCATTGAGGGGCAAGTCCCGTTCAAAGGCCCGGCTGCAGATGTGGTTCACCAGCTTGTAGGCGGGATCAAGGCGGCGATGGGCTACACCGGCTCAGCAACTATTCCGGACCTTCGCGAACGCGGCAAATTTGTGAGGATCACCAATGCCGGGCTTTCCGAGAGCCACGTGCACGATGTCGCCATCACGCGCGAAGCGCCAAACTATCCGACGCGATAGGAACGGTTGATGGAACTCTTTGCACCGGTAATGCTGTTCATTCTGGGTTGGCACCCGGATCGCGCGGGAGAACCAGATATACAGCGTCCCGAGATTCTGTTCGCTTCAGTCGAGGCGTGTGAAGAAGCGGGCGCAGAGATGGCAGAGCGTATGACAGTGGCGGCAAGCGACAAGAGCGGTGCGCGGTACGAGCATCGATGTATCCTGGCGCCATCACCAGCAGAATACGAGGCGGCTTGGCGCGAACGCAATAAGCCTGCCGAATGAGGCCCGCGGCCCGTGTCCAGGCAGCCATCGAACTGCTCGATGCGATCATTCACGGTGCGCAAAGCAAAGGCGCGCCAGCTGATCGCCTAATCTCGGAATATTTCAAGGCACGCCGCTATGCCGGATCAAAGGATCGCCGGGCTGTGCGTGAACTCGTCTATCAGGCGATCCGTGCCTGCGGCCCCGTGCCCGAAAACGGCCGTGCTGCCGTGCTTGCTCTGGCGGAAAGCGAACCGAGCTTGCATGATCTTTTCGACGGGTCAGAGCATGGGCCGCGCCCAATTGCGCCGGCGGAAGCTCCGGCGAAGCTTGGCGTTGCACCGCAATGGCTGACCGAAGAGCTTGCCAAGTCCGGGATCAAGGATGAGGCAGCGGGGGCACTGCTTGGTCGTGCACCGCTAGACATTAGGGTGAATACACTCAAGGCGGACCGAGAGACGATCGAATTGCCAGAACAGGGCGAGCCTCTCGCATCTACCCAAGGGCTGCGTTTTCCGTTCGGCACGCATGTCGAGCAATGGGAAGCCTATCGCGACGGCTTGGTCGAAGTGCAAGACCTCGGCAGCCAACTTGTGTGCGAAGCTGTGACCGCCAAACCCGGCGATACGATCATCGACCTTTGCGCCGGGGCAGGGGGCAAGACGCTGGCGCTTGCGGCTCGGCTTGGCAATGCCGTCACCATCATCGCCGCCGATACGGATAAGCGCCGCCTTGGCAATCTTGCACCGCGTGCTCGCAAGGCCGGGGCTGAGATCGATCACACCGTTTTGCTCGATCCGGGCAAAGAGCTGGAAGCGCTGGAGCAATGGGCGGGTAAAGCCGATCATGTTCTGGTCGATGCACCCTGCTCGGGCACAGGCACATGGCGGCGCAATCCCGAAAGCCGCTGGCGGATCGATCCGAAAGAGCTTTCTCGGCTGAATGCGTTGCAAGATCATGTGCTTGATATCGGGGCGAAACTGGTGCGTCCGGGCGGCATGCTCACCTTCGTGACATGCTCTGTGCTGGATGCTGAAGGGCCAGACCGGGTTAACGCATTCATTGATCGGCACGAGGGCTGGGAGGCGGCGCAAGTCGAGCTTCCGTTGGGCGCGCCGCGCGGTAAGGGGCTACGCCTCGATCCGTTTCATCACAGCACGGACGGATTTTTTGTCGCCAACCTGCATTCTGCGTGATAGCTCTTTCCGCTATGGCAACGCCAATATCTCTCAGCGCCGCTGAATTTAAGGAGACGCTCATGCGCTTTGCGCCCGCCGCCGCTGCTCTATCACTGGTTTTTGCCGTCACGGCGAGTGTAACGGGTGCTCAGGACCGAACTCCTGATCCTCGCGCCGCCGCTCTGGTGGTGCAAGGCGAGGCGTCGCTTAATGCCGGGGAACCGCAGGCAGCGATCGATGCCTATGAGGCCGCCTTGGCAGTCGATCCGGGCTATACCGGAATTTTCCTGAAGCTGGCTGAGGTCGCCCGCTACGAAGGGCTGCAGGGCAAGGCGATCCGCTATTATCGTGAGGCGCTGGTCCGCGATCCCGGCAATTTTGCCGCGATTTCGGGTGAGGGTGCCGCTCTGGTAGAGAAAGGCGCGCTTGAGAGAGCGAAGCGTAATCTCGCGCAGCTGCGCAGCCTGTGCGGCAGCAATTGCCCCGAAACGCAGGCTCTTCAATCGACGATTGCGGCAGGCCCACCGGCACGTCTGGCGGTAGAGACCGATGCACCCGAGAGTGTGGCTCAGAACTGACGCGATCACATAGCTGGAGGCGTGCACGCAATGCTCACACTTCATCACCTCGAATACTCACAGAGTTTTCGCATATTATGGCTGCTCGAAGAGCTCGGCGCGGAATACGAACTCAAATCGTATAATCGCGACCCTGAGAGCAATCTTGCACCCGATGACTACAAGGCGTTGTCACCGCTTGGCACCGCCCCGGTGATCACCGATGGCGATTTGGTCCTGGCCGAGAGCAACGCGATCATCGACTACATCCTTGATAGCCGTCCGGAGAGCACGCTGCGACCGTTGGCAGGCAATCCCGATCGCGCGCGGCACCTGTTCTGGTTTCACGCGGCACAAGGTTCGTTGATGTCAACGCAGACCGTTGCGATGATCCTGTCGCTGCTGGAGGCCCGCTCGCCGGGACCGATCAGCTGGTTGCTCAAGAAGGTGTTCGATCAGGTAAGGAACATGTTCCTGAACCCGCGGCTTTCCGCGCTGTTCGACCTGATGGAAAAGGATCTCGGGAATGCGCCATTCTTTGGCGGACAGGCGCTTACCGGGGCGGATATCACCTTGAGTTATCCGATGTTTGCCGCACGCGATAAAGGCGTGTTTTCAGATAAATATCCGAACATCATGGCATGGTTTGAGCGAGTTGAGGAGTTGCCCAGCTTTGTTTCGGCGCGCAAGCTGGACGACCGCCCGCATATCACGTTCCGGTTCTGAATAACGGCCCTGAGATCTAGATCAGGCTCACAAACTCATCGACCAAAGCGGTGTAAACGTCGCGTTTGAACGGAACGATGAGTTCGGGCAATCGCATGGGTTCGACCCATCGGTAACTTTCGAATTCCGCCGGGTGATGCGCGTTCAGGTTGATATCGCTGTCACTTCCCAGAAAGCGTCCAAGGAACCAATGCTGCTCCTGCCCGCGATATTTGCCCTTCCACACCTTGCCAAGCAATTCGGGTGGTAAGTCGTAGAAATGGGTCTTGGCCGATCGCGCGATGACTTCCACCAAATGCGCTCCGACGCCGGTTTCCTCCTCCAGCTCGCGTAAGGCCGCCTGTTCCTCGTCCTCGCCCTTGTCGATTCCGCCTTGCGGCATTTGCCACGCGCCGGAGAATTGCGAGCCACGCCGATCGATCCGCTGGCCCACGAAGACGTGGCCCTGTGCGTTCGCCAACATAAAGCCAGCACAGGGGCGATAGGGCAGATCGCTCACGCAGCATCTCCAAGCATAAATTTCATCGCGGCAATCATACGCTCCAGATCGGCCTGAGCGCTCGGCACTGCCTGGCGCAGATTGGTGAAGGAATGTGTGACGCCCTTCATTTCGAGAAAGATGAAGTCAGCGCCGGCATCTGCGAGCGCCTTGGCATAGTCGCGCCCTGAATCGCGGATCGGATCGAGGCTGGCGGTGACCAAGACAGTCGGCGGAGCGCCGGAGTGGTCGCCTAGTATCGGCATGGCCCGTGAATCATTGCGATCGGGTTTGTACTGTGCGTCGAAGAACTCGACCGCCGCCTTGGTCAGCACAAACCCGTCCGCGAATTGGTCGAGACTGGCCGAGCCCATCGCGTCGCTTGCGAGCGGGAAGATCGGCACTTGCAACACTACAGGCACGTCCGCCGGTATGGCAGCCAATTGCTGGCCGACCACTATGCTCGCATTGCCGCCCGCGCTGTCGCCAATGGTGATTAGCCCGGTCGCTTTACGACCAAGTTCGGCCGGGTTTGATGCGATCCAGCGCGTGGCCGCTTCGCAATCCTCAATCGCTGCGGGGAAGGGGTGTTCGGGCGCCCGGCGATAATCCACCGCCACCACTGGCAGGTCCATCAACGCCGCGATTTCGGTGCAAAGGTTGTGATGGGTTTCGAGATCGCCGATCACATATCCGCCGCCGTGATAGAAGGCGATGACCGGGCCGGGTTCGCGGGTTTCGCGCGGATCGTAGAGGCGCAGCGGAATATCGCCATCAGGACCAGCGCAGGTCAGGTCGCGGATCACGGCCAACTCGCGAGCGGGCCTATCCGCCATGGTGTGCAATGCGAGATAGCTGGCGCGCGCCTCCTCCAGAGTCATCTCGGCAATTGCGGGACCATCCATGGCGGCCAAGGCGTCGAGGAACGCTTTCATGTCCGGACGGATGAAGGGTTCGCTTTGGCTCATTCAGTGCGTCTCCAGAACAGGTTCGCTCAACCGTTAGTCAGGTCCGCGCAGCATTTCCACTTGGTTTGCGCGAAAGGCATGGCTACGCCGCGCGGATGGACAATCTGACGCACAGCCTGGTCGGCGCATTGCTGGGGCAGGCGGGCCTCAAGAAGAAGACCGGGCTGGCGATGCCAGCATTGATAATCGGAGCAAATTTGCCCGATGTCGATGCGGCGTGCTTCTTCTGGCTTGAGGGGCAGGAGCATCTCGGTTTTCGGCGCGGGATCACGCATGGGCCGCCCGCCATGGTGCTATTGCCGCTGATATTGGCTGTGCTGCTGTGGGGCTTTGACCGCTGGCAGGAGAAGCGCGGAAAACGGCCCGAGGGACGCCGCCCGGTAAGCTTCAAATGGCTCTTCCTGCTCAGCTTTATCGGATGCCTTACCCACCCGGCGCTCGACTGGCTGAATGTCTATGGCATTCGCCTGTTGGAGCCGTTTTCCTCGCAATGGTTCTATGGCGACACACTGTTCATCATCGATGTGTGGCTTTGGGCGCTGATGGGCTTTGCAACGTGGTTCTCACTGAGGCGCGAGAAGCGTGACGGCGAGTGGATGAGGCCCGCGCGCGTCGCGATTGCGGTTTCGTTGGCGTATATTGCGATGAATGGGGCGATTACCTCCGGGCGTGAGGCGCGTGACAGCGATGTGGTGTTCCCGGGCCGCGTGGTCATAGCCAGTCCAGTCCCTCTCTGGTTTTGGCAACGTGAAATGATAATCGGGGGCAACGGTGAATATGGCATTATCGATCATGCTATCGAGAGCCAAGATCTCAATAGCACCACGCGCAAAAATGATGCGAAATTCATCGAACTAGTAGGAGAATGCGCGCTGGCTCCCGCAATAGCTTCGGCGGAAGAAAATTCCGAACTTGAAGCCTTTCTCTTCTGGTCACGCGCGCCCTTCGCAAAGCGCGCGGAGGATGGCTCTGTGGTGTTACACGACGCGCGATTCTATGATCCACGAGCAAGAGATCGCTTCTCAGTCGCGTTGCCTGATGTGGCATGTCAGGAACTTCCCTCGCAATAGCCTCGTTGCCACCAAGAGAACCGTTCGTCCTGAGCTTGTTGAAGGTCGTGCGTGCATAAGGCACGTGGTTCGACAAGCTCACCACGAACGGGGATTTCTATGTCAAAGGTTCAACTGGTCTGGCTGCGGCGCGATCTGCGCATGGCCGACAATCCCGCGCTATTCGCCGCCGCTCAATCCGGCCCAGTGATCCCCGTCTACGTGCTCGATGACGAATGTGCGAAAGACCATGCCTATGGCGGTGCATCGCGCTGGTGGTTGCATCACTCGCTTGAGAGCTTCTCCAAATCTCTCGGCAAACACAATGCGCGGCTGATCCTGCGGCGCGGCGATGCGGTGGAAGAACTCACCAAGCTTGCCGAGGAAACCGGCGCGGAGGCGGTTCATGCTAATCGCCATTACGAACCGTGGTGGCGCAAGGTGCAGGGTGAGTTGTCGGACAAGCTCAACCTGCAGCTGTATGATGGTAACTACCTGCTGCCTCCGGGCGCGGTAACGACCGGCTCGGGCTCGCCGTACAAAATCTACACGCCCTTTTCTAAGGCAGTTCTGGCCGAGTTCCCGCCGCGCGACGAACTGCCCGCGCCAGACACGCTGTCCTCGCCGGACAAATGGCCAGACAGCGACAGTCTTGACGACTGGAACCTCCTTCCGACCAATCCCGATTGGTCCAGCGGCATAGTCGATTTCTGGAAGGTCGGCGAAGAGGCCGCGCACGAAAGGCTCAGCGAGTGGGACGATCCCGTGATCGACTATGACGACGCGCGCAACCTGCCCTCCGTGGACGGTACATCGCGCCTGTCACCGCACCTACACTTTGGCGAGATCACCCCGGTGCAGATCTGGCATGCCTTGAAGGATAAACGCAGCGATGGTTGGAAAACCTACGAGAAGGAGCTGATCTGGCGCGATTACGCGCAGAATGTGATCTGCCAGATGCCGGGCTACGCCAAGGAATCCTATCGCGATCAGTTCAAAGACCTGAAATGGCGTGATCCGGAAAATGACGATGATGCGGCGAGTGATTTCAAGGCGTGGCAGCAGGGCCAGACCGGATACCCCATTGTCGATGCCGGTATGCGACAGCTTTGGAAGACAGGCTGGATGCACAACCGGGTGCGGATGATCACCGCCAGCTTCCTGATCAAGCACCTGCTGATCAACTGGACCAAGGGAGAGGAATGGTTTTGGGACACGCTGGTCGATGCCGATTACGCCTCGAACGCGACCAACTGGCAGTGGACCGCTGGAACGGGCGTCGATTCGAATATGTTTCCGCGGATCATGGCGCCGCTCTCGCAGTCCGAGAAATTCAATGCGGCGGACTATATCCGTGAATATGTCCCTGAGCTGGCAGACTTGGACGAGCCATACATTCACGACCCTGAAGAGCATGGTTGCAAACCCGATGACTACCCATCGAAGATTATCGGCCATCGCGAAGCCCGCGAACGCGCTCTCGATGCGTATCAATCGATGAAGGGCGAATGATCGTCGCCCAATAGGTCGCACCGGCTTGTCCTATCACGGTATCTACGCCTAGGGTTGCAATCAGAAACTATTTGGGGCGAGATGATGAGATTGGCGAAGACGCTGCTGGTTGGCGTGACATGTTTGGCGTTTACGGGGTGCTCTGCGAGCTATTCCGGCGGACCAGAAGCTGTAGCGGTTGCACCAGCCGAGCCAGTTGAGCTGGTTACCCCGCCGGAGCGTGATCCGTCCGAGCTACAAGTGCTGTTCTGGGACGATGCTACTCGTTCCGCGCGTTTCCGCGAGATGGAGAATTGGTTTGCGGGTCACGAAGTGCCCGCTGCAACTACGCCGCGCACGCTCGCTGACGGGGCGCCGCTGAGTGAAACCCTGCAGGCAGAGATCCGGCAAACTATGGCGGATACGGGTGCTGCGGGTGTCATGGTGCTCAAGAATGGGGTTGTGCGGCACGAGGATTACGGTCTCGGCTTTGATGCAAGGCAGCGCTGGACCAGTTTCTCGGTTGCCAAGAGTTTTACCTCAACTCTGCTCGGCGCGGCGATCAATGATGGCTTTGTCGGCTCGCTTGACGATGCCGTGACGCAATATATCCCCGAACTGGTCGGCTCAGCCTATGATGGTGTTACCGTGCGTCAGCTCGCGACCATGACCAGCGGTGTCGCCTGGAACGAGGATTACACCGATCCCGACAGCGACGTGGCGCAGATGAACCGCTTTGTCGTGGAATACGGCCCGAACGCGATCATTGAGCAGATGAAGGCACTGAGCCGCGAGGCAGAGCCGGGAGAGAAGTGGGTCTACAAGACTGGTGAGACCAATCTGCTTGGCCTGCTGGTCGAAAATGCGATTGGCCAGTCGCTCGCCGAATATGCGCAGACCAAGATCGTCGAACCCGCTGGGTTTGAAGGTGGGTTGTTCTGGATGACCGATCCGCGCGGCGGCAACATTGCCGGCTGCTGCCTGTCGCTAAGACTCAGCGATTATGCCCGCATGGGCCAGTTTGCGCTCGAAGGCGGCGAGGGCGTCGTTCCGGAAGGCTGGTTTGCTGAAGCGGGAGCACCTCTCGTAGACTTCGGCGCGATCGGCACTGGGTCGGGTGCTGGCTTCGGCTACGGCTACGGCTATCAGTGGTGGACCTATCCCGGTGCAGCTTACGGCGCTCAGGGAATTTTCGGGCAGTCGATTACCATAATTCCGTCGCAGCAGCTCGTGGTCGCCATTGTCAGCAACTGGCCGACAGCGACAAGCGGTGAGAATCGCGCGAAATGGGGTCAGATCACCGCGAGGATCGCGCTGTCAGAGTAGGTTCGTGACGAGGGGCGCGATGGCCCCTCGAACGCCTTACGGCGCGTCGCGATATGCGCCGGTGTTGCTGTAACGCTGCAGAATGTTGTCATGTACGATCGGGCTCAGCAATTCGCTGAACGCGCAGCCGACAACGCAATTGTCCCACCATACAACCTGCGCCTGAAGCGATTCGAGGCCGGGCAGGGTGAGCCAGCACATCTGGCCATCATGCATGCGGTTGATCGATGCAGCGGAGAAGCCCGAGATCGACAGATCGTGCACCACGGTCTGAAACGCGCGTCCACCCGACGCCCGCAAAGTTGCTGGAATCGTTAGTTTTGTGCGCGGTGAGCAGCGATCTTCCTGCGCTGCAATCGAGTAACGGTCATGTTCGGTCTGCATGATATGCGTCCCTTTAAATCCAAACAGCTTTTGGTCTCTTGCCGGTCGGTCTCAGGCGCAAAATCGTGATCCAGCCTTAAGGACTGGTTACAATTTATGGTTAACAGGAATTTACCAGACGTCAGTCGACGCGTTCGCGGTGCCCAGTTTCGAAGTCTTCGACCAGCAGCTGGGTGATGCGGTCAGCTACCACTTCGGGTGTTTTAACATTCTCGGGATTTTCCCCGGGATAGGCGCGAGCGCGCATTCCCGTGCGCGTCGCACCCGGATCGATGATCGCGACGCGCGTGTTGCCGAGCTTCTCGACCTCGGCGCCATAGCTTTCCAGGAGATTGTCGAACGCCGCCTTGGTTGAGCCATAGGCTGCCCAGAACGGACGAGGGCCGGCGCCTACGCTGCTTGTTAGGCCGATGACGCGGCCGGTATCCGATTTCTTGAGCAGATGGTCGAAGCTTGCGAGCAGGGCCTGCGTTGCCACTACATTGATCACCAAAGCTTGATTGTACTGCTTCGGATCGATCTGCGTTACAGGTGTCAGCTCTGGCAGGTAGGCGGCTGATATAATGAGATAATCCAGGGCGTCCCAGCGTCCTCCAATCGCGGTTGCAAGGCGAGTGACGGCATCCGGTTCGGTCAGATCGACCGGGGCAATCGTAGAGGTCCCGCCCTTGTCGTGGATCGCATCCTCGACTTCTTCCAGCGCTTTCACCTTGCGAGCGACGAGGATCACATGCGCACCGGCCTCAGCCAGAGACTTTGCAATCGCTGCGCCAATACCTCGGCTAGCGCCCGTTACGAGCGCGGTTTTGCCCGCAAGGGGCTTGTCCTGTGTCATGAATTACGCCGCCTTGTGGTCGGTGAATGGCAATTGGGCTGGCTCGTGCTCGCCCATATCCAAATCTGTCAGCGACGTAGGATAGTCGCCGGTGAAGCAAGCATCGCAGAATTGTGGACAAGCGCTGTCGCGTCCATCCGATCCAACCGCGCGATAAAGCCCGTCAATCGAGATGAAGGCCAGGCTGTCTGCCTGAATGAATTCGCGCATCGGCTCCAAATCCATCCGCGCAGCGAGCAGTTTGGAGCGTTCCGGGGTGTCGACACCGTAAAAGCAACTATGTGCCGTGGGCGGGCTAGCGACGCGGAAATGCACTTCGCTGGCGCCAGCCTCGCGCATCATTTCGACGATCTTGAGACTGGTCGTGCCGCGCACGATGGAATCGTCGATCAAGACGATCTTCTTGCCAGCGACGAGCCCACGATTGGCGTTGTGCTTACGCTTCACGCCCGCGTGACGAGCGCTGTCCGATGGTTGGATGAAGGTGCGCCCGACATAATGCGAGCGAATGATACCCAGCTCGAACGGCAGACCAGATGCCTGCGCAAAGCCGATGGCTGCGGGAACGCCGCTATCGGGTACGGGAACGACCAAATCGACGTCGCAGGGCGCTTCCTTGGCCAGCTCGGCGCCGATGGCCTTACGCGCTTCATAGACGCTGTGACCGGCAAACTGGCTGTCAGGGCGACTGAAATAGACGTGCTCGAAGATGCAAGGGCGCGGCTTGTGCTCGCCAAAGGGGTGCATCGGTTTGATCTTGCCTTTGAGATCGACCTGAATCATCTCGCCCGGCTCGACTTCGCGAATGAAGTCCGCACCGACCACATCGAAGGCAACGCTTTCGCTGGCGAACACCACCGCGTCGCCCATCTTGCCCATCACGAGCGGACGAATGCCAAGCGGATCGCGGCAGGCGATCATCCCTTCGGGCGTCATCACGATCAGCGCATAGGCGCCCTCGACCAAGCGCAGCGCATCAATCAGGCGGTCGGCAACGGTCGGATAGCGCGAGGTCGCGACGAGGTGAATGATGACTTCGGTGTCGGAGGTCGATTGGAAAATCGATCCACGTCCGACCAGTTCCTTGCGCAGTGCCTGAGCGTTCGAGATATTGCCGTTGTGTGCGACCGCGAAGCCGCCGCTGGCGAGCTCTGCATAGAGCGGCTGCACGTTGCGCAGCCCCGCGCCTCCGGTGGTCGAATAGCGCACATGACCAGCTGCCATTGCGCCGGGAAGCTCGGCAATCGCTTCGGATGAAGAAAAGTTCTCCGCAACATGGCCAAGCCCACGCCGCGAATAGAATTCCTTGCCGTCGAAACTGGTGATCCCGACCGCTTCCTGTCCGCGATGTTGCAACGCATGGAGTCCCAATGCGGTGGCTGCTGCCGCGTCGGTCGCGTTGATCGCACCGAAGACGCCGCACTCCTCACGGAGTTTGTCACCATCTTCATCGAGAAAGGGATGGGTGAAGTTCATCGGTGATCCTGCCTGACGCGTCGCTGCTGGATTGGGGGCTTCAATGACGATGTTACGGATCAATTACAAGCGATTCGGGAGCGCGCTCACCGGCCTTTTTCGCACAAGTGTGTGAGCCGCCTCCATTGCGCGCTCGGTTTACCCTGCTTACAGCCGCCATTCAGCGAGAACTGGTCAGAAGCCTCACCACTTTGTTTTTAACACCCTTCGAATGGATGATCGCCAAACGCTACCTCTTGCCGGGCAAGGGGGAGGCATTCATTGCGCTCGTCGCCGGTATCTCCGTAGGCGTGGTGATGCTGAGCGTTGCCATGCTCGTCGTTGTGATGAGCGTGATGAACGGTTTTCGCGCTGAGCTTCTCGATAAAATTGTTGGGCTAAATGGCCACGCGATTGTGCAAGCCTATGGCGGTCGGCTCGACAATTGGGAGGACACGCTGCGGCGTGTTCAGGCGACCGAAGGCGTGGTGGATGCCTCGCCTTTGATCGAGCAGCCATTGCTGACCAGCTTCAATGGTCGGGTTGAGGCCATTCTGGTGCGCGGCAACACTCAAGATGACATCGATACGCTCGGTAACAATGTGGTGCTCGGCAATATCGAACGGTTGCAACCGGGTGCCAACGAGGTGGCAATCGGCGTGCGGCTTGCACAGAATATCGGTGCGAGCGTTGGCGACACAATCACCATCATCAATCCGCAGGGGCGCACGACGCCGTTTGGCACAGTCCCGCGCCAGATAGGCTATGAAGTCGCCGCGATCTTTGAGGTCGGCATTTACGACTATGACCAAGCCTTCGTCGTCATGCCGATGCAGGATGCGCAAACGCTGCTGCTGCTGGGCGACACGATTGGCATGATCGAGGTGACGACGGAGGACGCCGACCGGGTCGAAGAAATCCTCGCTCCGATCAAGGCGGACCTCGAAGGGCGTGCTGTCGTTTCCGACTGGAAAACAATCAACTCGACCCTGTTCGAAGCTTTGCAGGTTGAACGTGTTGCGATGTTCTTTGCCCTGAGTTTCATGGTGCTCGTGGCCGCTTTTAACATTCTTTCGAGTCTCGTAATGCTGGTCCGCGCGAAAACGCGAGACATCGCCATCATGCGAACCATGGGAGCGACTCGGCGAAGCCTGCTCAAGATATTCGTGACGACCGGTTCAACTGTCGGCGTGATCGGCACGGCCGCCGGGCTGGCCCTGGGCTTTATCATTCTGTTCTTCCGTGAGCCGATCGTCAGCTTTATCGCCTGGTCGACCGGGGCGCAGATATGGGATCCGCAGGTGCGGTTCCTCTCCACCCTGCCATCACGCACCGATCCGTGGGAGGTCGCAGGCATTGTGGCGCTGGCATTGGTCTTGAGCTTCCTCGCGACGCTATACCCCGCGCTCAAGGCCTCGAGCACCGATCCCGTGCAGGTGCTGCGTTATGAGTAATGCGCCTATCGCATCGCTGAAGGGGTTGAAGCGTAGCTTCACGCAGGGCGACCAGACCATCGAGGTGCTGCGCGGAATAGATCTCGACATCATGCCAGGTGAAATCGTCGCACTTCTCGGCCCGTCAGGATCTGGCAAATCTACGATGCTGCAGGCGGTCGGATTGCTCGAAGGCGGGTTCGAAGGCTCGATCGCGATTGCCGGGGTGGAGGCGAGCAAACTGCCGTCGGACAAGCGCACGCAGTTGCGCCGCGATCACCTCGGTTTTGTTTATCAATTCCACCATTTGCTGCCCGATTTCGATGCGCGTGAAAATGTGGTGATGCCGCAGATGATTTCCGGCGCAGAGCGCAGCGCAGCCGAGGAGCGCGCAGATACTCTTTTGTCGTCACTGGGGTTGGAGCACCGTTTGACGCACCGGCCCAGCCAGCTTTCCGGCGGTGAGCAACAGCGAGTCGCCGTGGCGCGCGCGCTCGCAAACCAACCGACTCTGGTGCTGGCTGACGAGCCGACCGGCAATCTGGACGAGCACACTTCCGACGCGGTTCTGGGTCAATTCCTGCAGTTGGTGCGCGGCGAGGGCAGCGCAGCGCTGGTCGCGACGCACAATGAGCGCTTGGCGGCGAAGATGGACCGGGTCGTGCGTCTGCACGACGGCGTGCTGGAATAGCGCACCTGCCGAGCGGCGTTACCGCTTGGTCGAAAGTGCCGCGCAAAATGGGCGGCGCGTTCTAACGAAAACTGGCCAAGTGGAGGGGACATCATGAACATAATCGCCACTGCCCTGCTGTTGCTTCAAGCAGCGAATGCCACACCGCCGCCGCCAGCTTGCGATAGCGAAGGGCATGCCGGGTTCGATTTCTGGGTTGGTGAATGGGACGTCTACGCGGCGAGCAATCTCGATACCAAAGTTGCCGACAGTCGGATCGAGCGTAAACACAACGGATGCGCGGTGATCGAGAACTGGATGCCTCTGAACGCGCAAGGCGGCACGAGCCTGAACCATTACGACCCAACGAACGGACGCTGGTACCAGAAATGGGTCGGTTCAGCGCCAGGTGCAGTCGAGTTCGTGGGCGGGGTTGCCGAGGGCAAGATGGTTTTGACCGGAAACTGGCCTAGTCCGGGCGCGCCGCAGACGCTCGTCCGCATGACCTACACCAAGAATGAAGACGGATCAGTGCGCCAGTTCGGTGAGGCCTCGACGGACCATGGGCTTTCGTGGCAAACATCCTTCGATTTCATCTACCGTCCCAAGTCGGGCGCCTGAAACCTAGGATACTGCATGACCACTATCGCCGATTTCAAAGTCACCACCAATCGCGGTGAGGAGCTCAACCTTGCCGACAAGAAGGGCAAAGTGCTGCTTGTCGTGAACACGGCCAGCAAATGCGGCTTCACGCCGCAATATGACGGTCTTGAGGCAGTCTATCAGAAGTACAAGGACCAAAGCTTTGAAGTGCTTGGCTTTCCCTGCAATCAGTTTGGGGCGCAAGAGCCGGGCAATGCCGAGGAAATCCAGGAATTCTGCAAGATCAATTTCGGCGTCACCTTCCCCCTGATGGAGAAAGTGGACGTGAACGGTCCTGAGGCATCGCCGCTGTTCGACTGGATGAAAGGCGAGGCCAAGGGGATCATGGGCACCACCGCTATCAAATGGAATTTCACCAAATTCCTGATCAATCGCGAGGGCGAAGTCGTGAAACGCTATGGCTCGACCGATAAGCCGGAAGCGATTGCCCGCGATATCGAGAAGCTGCTTTAGCGGCTATTTCCAATGCCAGCGTAGTGGTTTGGTCGCTTCGCGGACCAACAACCCCTTCGCTTCCAGATCAAGCTGGACGGTCTTCGCCCACCAACCGCAGGTCTTGCCTTCCGGGAACAGCTGGTCGCTCAAATGAGACTTCACCGCTTCGCGCGTTTCAGCCTGAGTGAAGCCGGGCGATGAGCGGGGTATGGCCGCTTCAAACGCGGCGCGCATATCGGCATATTTTGCTGCATTTACGCGGGTCTTTCGGCCCGGCGTGTTGACGTTCTCGACCTCAATCATGTCACTCATCTTTGCCTCCTCGCGCAGCAGCCTAGATTGCCCCCAGCTTTTCCCCAAGACCCGATCTGCGCGCACTTGAAGAAGGCGGACGTGCTAGTAGCGTGCCATCATGGCTTTCGCTCCCTTCGTTCCGCTTCGCGTTCTATCCTCCTATTCCATGCTGGAAGGGGCGATCGACCCCAAAGGGATTGCGAAGCTAGCCAAGGAACGCGGCTTTCCCGCCATCGCCATTTGCGACCGCAATGGCCTGTATGGCGCGGTGATGTTCGCATCCGCCTGCAAAGGCGAGGGTGTGCAACCGATTATCGGCACCTTGCTTGGCGTGGCGCGGCCCGGATCGGACGAGCGTGAACGGATAACGGTCGATTATCTACCGTTGTTTGCGCAGGATGAGGCTGGATACGACAACCTCTGCCACCTCGTTTCAAAGGCGCATCTGGATCGGCCGCTCGAACTCGAGCCGCATGTCCAGATGGATGATCTGGAAGGCCACACGGGCGGCCTGATCGCGCTGACTGGTGCAGGAGAGGGTGGTGTCACTCGCTTGCTCGCCGAAGAGCAGGCGGATGCAGCGAATGCGCTTTGCGACACGTTGCAGCGGCTCTTCCCAGCCCGACTCTATGTCGAGTTGGCGCGAGATGGAGACAAAGCCGCCTCCAAAGCGGAAGATGCGTTGATCGATCTGGCTTATGCGCGCGATCTGCCGCTGGTCGCGACGAACCCGTCCAATTTCGCCGATCCGCATATGCACAAGGCGCACGATGCGATGCTGTGCATTGCCAATTCGACCTATGTCGAAAACGAAGATCGACCCACATCCAATGCGCAGGCGTTCGTCAAATCTGCGCCGATGATGGACGAGCTGTTCGCCGATCTTCCAGAGGCGATGGCGAACACTCTGGTGATTGCGCAACGCTGCGCCTTCGCACCGCCTTATCGCGATCCAATCCTGCCCAGTCTGGCCGGTGATCTGGAGGGAGAAGCAAAGGCACTGGCGGAGGATTCGCGTAAGGGCCTTGAAGCGCGCCTGGAACCTTATGGTGAGATGTCGGAGGAGGACCGTAAGGTCTATTTCGATCGCCTCGATTACGAGGTCGACATTATCGTCAATATGGGCTTCCCCGGCTACTTCCTGATCGTTGCCGATTTCATCAAATGGGCCAAAGATAACGGCATTCCGGTTGGGCCAGGGCGTGGTTCGGGTGCCGGTTCGGTGGTGGCATGGGCGCTGACTATTACCGACCTCGATCCGATCAAGCTGGGGCTGCTGTTCGAGCGTTTCCTCAACCCCGAACGTGTTTCTATGCCCGACTTCGATATCGACTTCTGCGAAACGCGGCGTGGCGAAGTGATCCGCTATGTTCAGCAAAAGTATGGCAGCGATCACGTCGCGCAGATCATCACCTTTGGTAAGCTTAAGGCGCGCGCGGTGCTGCGCGACTGCGGGCGTATTTTGCAGATGAGCTATGGTCAGGTGGACCGGCTGTGTAAAATGGTGCCGAACCATCCCACCGACCCGTGGACGCTGCCGCGCGCACTCAACGGAGCGGCGGATTTCAAGGCCGAATACAGCAACGACAATGAGGTGAAGCGCCTCGTCGACCTGGCGATGCAACTGGAAGGGCTGCCGCGCAACAGCTCGACCCACGCCGCCGGTGTCGTGATTGGCGACCGCCCGCTGGCGCAGCTTGTGCCGCTTTATCGTGACCCGCGCTCGGACATGCCGGTGACGCAGTTCGACATGAAGCATGTGGAATCGAGCGGGCTGGTGAAGTTCGACTTCCTCGGGCTCAAGACCCTTTCGGTGCTGCGCAAGGCAGTCGACTTGCTTGAGCTGCGCGGGATCACGATCGATCTCGGCGAACTCCCGCTCGATGACACCGCCGTTTATGATCTGATGCAGGATGGTAACACGGTCGGCGTTTTCCAGTTGGAATCCGAAGGGATGCGGCGCACGCTGAAGGCGGTGAAACCGAGCAACTTCGGCGATATCATCGCACTCGTCTCGCTTTATCGCCCGGGTCCGATGGACAACATCCCGTTGTTCGGTCAACGCAAGGCTGGCGAAGTGCCGATCGAATATCCGCATGAGAAGCTCGAAGGCATTCTCGCTGAAACCTACGGCATCTTCGTCTATCAGGAACAGGTGATGCAGGCCGCGCAGATCCTCGCTGGCTACTCACTTGGTGACGCCGACCTTCTGCGCCGCGCAATGGGCAAGAAAGTCCAGGCCGAGATGGACGCGCAGCGTCAGCGCTTCGTCGATGGCTGCAAGGAAGTCTCGGATATAGAAGCCAAACAGGCCAACGAATTGTTCGACTTGATCGACAAGTTCGCGGGCTATGGCTTCAACAAATCGCACGCGGCGGCCTACGCACTGCTTGCCTATCAAACGGCGTGGCTGAAGGCGCACTACCCGGAAGAATTCTACGCCGCGTCGATGTGTTTCGACCTGCACCAGTCGGAGAAACTCTCGATCTTCGTGGATGATGCGCGGCGTTATCCAACCGGCGATGAGGGCGGCATCACCGTGCTGCCACCCGACATCAATTCGTCCGAAGCGCGCTTCACGGTCGAACAGACCGATGATGGTTATGCCGTGCGCTACGCCCTCGCTGGTATTCGCAATGTCGGCGAGAAGGCGATGGATGCGATCGTTGCGGAACGTCAGGCGAGCGGCCCGTTCGAGAGCCTGCAGGACCTGTTCGAGCGCTTGCCGCATGGCTCGATGAACCGACGCCAACTGGAAGGACTGGTGGGCGCAGGGGCACTGGACGGACTTGAACCGAACCGGGCGGCGATCTGGGAAAACGCAGATCTGCTGCTGGCCATCGCCGACGCAGCTGAACGCGAGAGGTCGAGCGGGCAAGGCGGCCTATTCGGCGGAGACAATGCGCCAGCGGAAGAACTGCGCCTTAAAACGGTCGAGGAATGGAGCCGCACTGATCAGATGGCGAAGGAGCGAGAGAATTTCGGTTTCTACTTCTCCGCTCACCCGGTTCAGCAGTATCGCGAGGTGGCCTCGGCTCAGGGCGCAAGGACCTATCAAAGCCTGATGGAAGCCGGCGCACCTCCCGGCGGCCGCGGTACAGCGGTGATTGCGGCCATGGTCGAGGGGATCAACAAAGCGCGCACGCGGCGCGGCGGCGAGTTCGTCCGCGCAGACTTCTCAGATTCCAGCGGGCAGTTCTCTGCTGCCTGCTTTGAGGAGGGGCTTGTCCCTCAGTTCGAGAACTGGGCCAGCGAAGGCGCCTGCCTGCTGCTCAATGTAGAGCTGGATTCACCAAATCCCGGCGAGCCACCCCGCCTGACCGTGCGCGGGGCCAAGCCGCTCGCCAGCGTCAGCGGTCGCACGCCAATGCTGCTTCGCGCGGACATCCTAAGTGAGGAAGCATTGAAAGACCTCAAGCTCGAACTGCCCATAGGCGACGACTCGCGCGAGAAAGACTTGGGCGAAGTTCTGGTCCGTCTGGTCCTCGCCTCCGATGAAGAAGTGCATGTTCGGCTTGGCCGGAACTTCGTGCTGGATGGAGAGCTTGCCGAAAGGCTTGCCGATATCGGCGGGATCGAGAATGTCGAGCTGCAACCGCTGAGAGGGCGGGCAAACCTCAAGCTGGTCGCTTGATGGGCAATCCGGCGGATGATCTAACCGACAAGGAGAAGGAAGCTCTGCGCCTGCTGCTGGCCGGCCATGATACCAAGTCGAGCGCGGCTCAACTCGACCTTTCCGTGCACACCATCAACGATCGGCTGCGCAATGCGCGCCGCAAATTGGGTGTGTCGAGCAGTCGGGAGGCCGCAAGAATTTTGGGGGATGCCGAGGGAGCACCACCCCAAAACCCTGCACACACATCTTTCGGGATGGCTGATACGACCGACGAGACCGATACTGCAGACCTCAACATCAACAGGCCAACTGGACCGTTCGGGTTCACATGGCTCGCAGGAGGAATGCTTATTATGTCTATCTTGATCGCCGCCGCCATGGTCAGTGTCGTGTATTTTGCAGATGACGGCTCAGCCGTTTCGTCAACAGCCACCGCAGCGAGCGGCGAAGCCGCCGCAAAGGAAACGCCAACGGACCCGGAATCGCTCGGTCGTGCCGAGAGGTTCCTCAAGCACGTGGATGACGGAGACTGGGCAGGAAGTTGGGAAGCCGCTGGTGCCTTCTTCCAATCCGAAGTGACCGCCGATGAATGGAGTGAAAAGGTCGAGCCGGTGCGTGAACCACTCGGTGCGGTTAAGGAGCGCACGCTCTCCAACGTCCAGCGCGCGAGCACTTTGCCCGGCGCGCCAGAAGGCGAATATGAAGTCCTGCAATTCCAGACCGATTTTGCCGCCGAAGAAGCACTGTTGGTGGAAACGGTTGTCATGCTCCAAGGCGCGGATGGCTGGGAGGTCGTCGGGTATTTCGTGACGCCCGGTACTCTTTGACGGCTTCGCGTAGCGGTTGATTTCTTATCGAGGGGTGGGGCTATCTCACCCCTTCTTTTTTCCTCCTTTCCTTTGGATGATTGCAAAGCGCCTTCTGCCTCGGCATGAACAGTTCCAATTGAAAACTCGCGCAAACAATGCGCTGCACAATTTGGGAGAAAGACGCATATGCTGGGAGCGATGCAGGATTGGACCATGCGGGTCACTCACGTGATTGACCACGCGGCGCGAGAGGCTGGCACTCGAGAAATCGTCACCCGATGGGCCGACGGCAGCGAAACCCGAACCAACTGGGCGGGTGTGCGCAGTGACGCGCTGAAGATGGCTCAGGCTTTGCAAGCTCTTGGCGTCAAGAAGGGTGAACGCGTCGCAAGTCTGGCGATGAACCATTCGCGCCATCTTGCTAGCTGGTATGGTGTCGCTGGAATGGGCGGTGTGCTCCACACAGTGAACCCGCGACTGTTCGAGGATCAGCTCGAATATATCGCCAACCACGCCGAGGATAAGGTGCTGCTTTACGATGCGGCTTTCCAGTCCATCGTCGACGAGATGAAGTCTAAATGGACCACGATCGAGCACTACATTTGCTACGATCCGCCAGAGGGTTTTGACGGGATTGGTTTTGAAGACTGGATCGGCGAGCAGAGCGGCGATTTCGAATGGGTCACGGGCGATGAACGCGATCCGTGCATGCTCTGCTACACTTCCGGCACGACGGGAAATCCGAAGGGCGTGCAATATGAGCACCGCTCGACCCTGTTCCACGCGGTCTCCGGGCTCCAGCCATCGACCTTCAATTTCAGCTCGTCGTCTGTGATGCTGCCAGTGGTGCCAATGTTCCATGCAGCCAGCTGGGGCCTGCCCTACGCCGGCGCGATGGCGGGCATCAAATTCGTCTTCTCCGCGGTCAACGATCCGGCTGTGCTGCACGAGCTGATGCTGCGCGAAGGGGTGACGGACAGCGCTGGCGTGCCGACCGTGTGGCTCGCGCATTTCCAATATTGCGACAAGGAAGGCATTGATCTGCCCCCGCTTAAGGCCGCTACGATTGGCGGTTCAGCCTGTCCGCGCTTCATGATCGAGCGGTTGATGAAGAATGGCACGCGTGTCCAGCACGCCTGGGGCATGACGGAGACTTCGCCGATCGGCACGGTGGGCGGACCAACGCATGATTGGGAAAGCCTGTCATTCGAGCAGCGCGTCGACAAGACCGCGATGCAGGGCCGCCCAATCTTCGGCGTCGAGCTGCGCATTGTCGATCTCGACGACATGATGACCGAGCTACCACGCGATGGCGAAGCTTCCGGCGCGCTGCAGATACGTGGGCCTTGGGTGATCAAGCGCTATTTCAAAGCCGATCAGGATGCGGTCAATAACGAGGGCTGGTTCGACACGGGCGATGTCGGCATCATTCATCCGGACGGCACTTTGCAGCTGACCGATCGCACAAAGGACGTGATCAAGTCCGGTGGCGAGTGGATCAGTTCGGTCGAGCTTGAGAACGCAGCTGTCGGCCACCCCGATATCGCCGAAGCCGCTTGTATCGGCATGGCGCACCCGAAGTGGGACGAGCGGCCTGTGCTGTTCGTGGTCAAGAATGAAGGTGCCGATCTGTCCAGCGAAGATGTGATCGAGCATTTGAAGCCGCTGATCGCGAAATGGTGGCTGCCCGATGCGGTCGAGTTCGTGGATGACATCCCGCACACGGCGACCGGCAAGATATCGAAGAAGGATCTGCGCGAGCGCTTTTCCGACTACGCATTGGAAGCGTAGCGATATCTCTCGCCTGATCCTGCTCAACAAGCCATTTGGCGTCCTGTCGCAATTTACCGGCGGGAAAGAGGGCGTTCAGGATACGCTGGCGCATCTGGTCGACGTGCCGGGCGTCTATCCGGCCGGACGGCTCGACAAGGACAGCGAAGGTCTGCTGCTGCTGACAGACGATGGCCGTTTGCAGGCGCGCATCGCCGAGCCGAGATATAAAACCGAGAAGACTTATCTTGCACAGGTTGAAGGCGAACCGGACGATGCAGCGCTCCAAGCCTTGCAAGGCGGAGTAGAGCTGAAGGACGGAATGACCAAACCCGCCAGAGCGAAACGCATTGATCCGCCGGAATTGTGGGATCGCGATCCGCCGATCCGTTTTCGCAAGAATGTGCCTGACAGCTGGATTTCGTTGACCATCTCGGAAGGGCGCAACCGGCAGGTTCGCCGGATGACGGCGGCGGTCGGATTGCCGACATTGCGGCTAGTGCGTTGGAGCGTGGGCGAATGGACGGTAGAAGGTCTGGCGCCGGGTGAATGGCGCGAAGTCGAGGTTTGAGGAGAGAGGTCTATGGAGAACTATATCGATCCGAGCAAAGAGGGGTTTCAGGCTTTCAAGGACTTGCCCCGTGACGAGCCGATCCACATGCTCAACCTGCTCAAATTTCGCGAGAAGGCCGAATATCCCGATGGTCACGAGCACCATGGAAAGGACTGGTCGGGTCGGCGCGCCTACAAAGAATATGGTGCAACCAGCGGGCCGATCTTCCGCCGCGTCGGTGGCTCAATTGTTTGGCGTGGCGCGTTTCAGGCGATGGTGACCGGTCCGCAAGTGATGCAATGGCACGATGGTTTTGTCGCGCAATATCCAAACAGCGGCGCCTTCTTCGAGATGATCAAGGACCCGGATTATCAACTGGCCGTGATCAACCGCACAGCCGCACTGGTCGACAGCCGCTTGATGCGCTTTAAACCCGGCGAGGGAGGGGAGGCTTTTGGCTAAAATGTCAAAGTTTCAATATGTTCCGCGAGTTCCTCACACCCATGCAAATCCGCACTTAAGGTGACGCGCCTGCCATCCGCAAAGACAAGTCGCAATTCATCCCTGATTTCCAACAATTCGATATCGACCAACTGTTCGAGATCGTAAATTTGCTCTTTGCCAAGGCGCGTGATCCTGAAATGTCGCCCCTTCCAGGAGTATTGTCGAGCAATGGATGTCCACCAGACGTAGGCCGCGCCAATGCCGGACACCGACGCCAGGATCACCATCATCAACTCCTGGAATTCAGCGTCGCTTCGTGCAGACCCAACGAAAAAGTAGATCCACCAAATCAAGAGTGAGAATCCCAACGTGCCGTAGAACGCAAAAAAATGGAGGAGTCCCGGCTTAAGCCAATACCAGCCGATCCTGTCCACTTTCGCAGGTTTGTAGAGTAGCCGCGAGCCTGCATACAGAGCGGCCATCAACGAAAAACTGAGAAGTGGCTTTATCAAGTCAGTCAGTTCCATAGCACTGTAATGCCGAACAAAGGTTTATATCCGATCACCTTTGTTGCCTGGATTTGACCAATCGTTTGACGTCAAACGCTGGCCTTATCTTCCCCGTATAGATAGCCGAAGAAGTCTTCGAGCGAGGCGACCCATAAGCCGATCTGCCGCGCGTAGTTTGCCTTCGTAATCCCGCCGTCGGAAATGATGTACATGCGTGCCGAAATCTTCCCATCCGGGGCCAGATAGGCGCGGCCGAAGTTCTCATTGTAATTGTATTCGTTGATCGCCCTTTGGACGTCCTCCGCCGATGCGTCCTCGGCGGGAGAGAATGTCGCAAGGATCGAGGTGCCATAGCACTCACTTTCGCTGGCCTCGTCCTGACACGCGAGCAACAGGCCATCGGCGCGAATACCACCGCTAAAGGTGATCTTCAGGTTGCGTTCGCCTTCGGTGCTTTCATGCGTAGCGTTGTTGGCAGCCAGTGCTTCGGCAAAGTCGGCGCGTGAGAAGGTCTCTAAAACCGCCGTGTCCTGCGCGCTCGCAGAACTTGAAACCGCGATCGCCGCTGCGACCAACATCACCTTGGTAAAACGCATAAAAGCCCCTCCATTGACTGCCCTTCAAGCAAACGTAGTCAAAGAAGAAGCATCTGGCCACCGACCTCTGGCGGGCGAAATTGCGAGCAGTCCAGTTCGAACCGGGCCTTTCCCAGCCCAGCGCGTTTGCAGGCGACGCGAAAGCGCTTGCGGAACAGGTCTGCCCAGACGCCCTGTGGCTTCATCCGCGTGAAGAAATCGGGATCGTTATCGCGTCCCGATCGGATCGAGCGGACGATGCTCATCACCTTGCCTGCACGTTCCGGAAAATGAACGTCGAGCCATTCGCGGAATAAGGGTGACACCTCATGCGGCAACCGCAGCGGAATCCAGCCTGCGCTCTGCACACCAAGCGCGCCCGCCCGCTCAACGATTTGCTCCATAAACTCATCGGTGATGGCTGGAATGATCGGTGAGACCGAGCAATGAGTGGGCACGCCCGCTTCGACCAGCTTACCCAGTGCCGCCAATCGTTTGGCAGGCGCGGCGCAGCGTGGCTCCAGCTTGCCCGACAGCTTGGGATCCAGCGTTGTGACCGAGACCGAGACAGCCACCAATCGCCGCTTCGCCATTTCTTCCAATAAATCCAAGTCGGCCAGTACCCGATCTGACTTGGTCGTTATCGTCACTGGGTGACGCGCTTCCAGACAGACTTCCAACACCGAACGCGTGATCCGATAGCGGCGCTCGATCGGCTGATAGGGGTCGGTATTCGTGCCCATGGCGATCTGGCGCGGTCGGTATTTCGGCTTGGCCAGCGTTTCGCGCAAAAGCTCCGCCGCATTTGGCTTGGCGAAAAGCTGCGTTTCGAAATCGAGACCCGGTGAGAGGTCGTGATAGGCGTGGGTGGGGCGGGCAAAGCAATAGACGCAGCCATGCTCGCAGCCGCGATAGGCGTTGATCGACCGGTCAAACGGAATGTCAGGGGATGTGTTGAAACTCAGTATTGTCTTGGGGTGCTCTTCAGTGACATGCGTGCGCAGTTTCACCGGAGGCCCGTCGAGCGATCGGACGTGATCTCGCCAATCGCCATCTGCCTCCCTTGTGGCGAGCCCGAATCGCTCGGGAATCGCAGAGGACTGCGCCCCGCGTCCAGAGATGGGTTGTTCAGCCATCCTAATGGATCACATATGAGAACATAAATAGAACATTAGGGGCTGGTTTATGATTCTGCTAGAGGGAAACGTCGATGAGCGAGCGCAAAGCAGAATTCATAATCGAAGAGCGTGATGTCGTCACCGCGATGAAGCTCGCGTCATCTAGCTCGTTGGCTGTGCCAACACCTTTGGTTCTTGGCGTTGGAAGTGCCGTAGTCGCAGTCGCGATGTACTACTTTCATAATGAGACCAACTTCATCACCAACTACGTCATTCCGATACTCATCGTCATGCTGGTCGCAGTGGCCCTGCTTCAATACGCCGTTATCCCTTGGCAGGCGCGCAGGCATTTTCAGCAGTCAGCCATGTTCAGTGATGAGATCACCATGCAATGGGACGCTGACGGCTTCAGTTTGAGCGGAAAGCGCGGACAAACAACCATCGATTGGTCGGAACTATATCGTTGGAACGAGAATGATGTCGCACTGCTACTGTATCAAAGCCAGATCATGTTTCACGTCATTCCAAAACGTGCCCTCGGACAGGGACGGGCCGATGATCTAATCGGCAAGATTGTCGCAGCTGGTGTCAAAAAGCGCTAATTATCCAAAGGTTTGGCCGAAAAGATCACTTTTCTGTGAGACGCGGCATAAGTTCAACGAAGTTGCAAGGGCGATTGCGGCTGTCGAGCTGCTCGTCGAGTATCCCATCCCAGCCATCCTTAACCGCTCCGTTCGAGCCAGGCAGGGCGAAGATGTAGGTGCCGCGCGAGACAATTGCGCAGGCCCGCGATTGCACGGTGCTGGTCCCGATCGTTTGGTAGCTCAACCAGCGAAACAGCTCGCCAAAGCCGGGAATATCGCGACCACCTTCGATGCGAGAAAGTGCCTCTGGCGTCACGTCGCGACCGGTCAGGCCGGTTCCACCTGTACTTACAATTGCGTCGATACTGGCATCGTCGATCCACGCATCGAGCCGCTCGACGAGCAGGGCGGCATCATCTTTAATAATAGCTCGCGCAGCCAGTTTATGACCCTTGGCCTCGATCCGGGCCGCCAGAATGTCACCAGAAGTGTCGTCAGCCTCAGTGCGTGTATCGGAAACGGTAAGTATGGCGATATTGATCGGGGTGAAGAGCTTCGCCTCATCAATCGCCATGCCGCCACTACCTTTCCAATTGAGCCGAGCGCCTGATAGACATTTGCGGGAATTCTGGCCAGCGACCTTGCGCAAGGGCGCGGCGGCTTGGCGAGGAAACGCCAGCGGCACGCTCGTACATCCAGTAATTGCGCATCACGATCGCAACATACCCGCGCGTTTCCCAATAAGGGATCGATTCCATGTAGAGCAGCGGATCGTCATAGTCGCGGATCTCGCTGTTCCAGCGGCTGATCGGGGTCAGGCCGGCATTATAAGCGGCCATGATCTTGGGCAACTGCCCTTGAGTGATCGGGCTATCGCGGAGCATTTCGAGATGCTGCTGGCCGTATGCCAGATTGACTTCCGGATCGTTGAGGTCAGCATAGCTCGCGCCCAGGTTTAGCCGCCGGTTATGATCGCGCGCCGTGCCCGGCATGATTTGCATCAGGCCGCGTGCATTGGCTGGGCTCACCGCACCCGCGCGGAAATTCGACTCCTGCAAGGCATGAGCAAAGGCGAGGGCGGGATCGACGCTCCAGCCCGTCTTCGGCTGCCATCGAGCGACCGGATAACGCAGCGACGGATCCGAGTTCATGCCGCGCGGTGCGTTGTGCGCCATAAACAGTTGCGTGGAGGGTAGGCCCAGTTCCCGCGCAAGCTTGGCCAGGTTCTGGTAATCGCCCGGGTTGCCGGTGCGGGCCTGATGGCGCAGCACTTCATCGGCCAGAGTTGGCCTGCCAATTTCCGTGAGAGCTGCCGCTATGCGCACATTGGGGTTCACTGCGAGAGAACGCCAATCGTCGCTCGTCAGAGGCGCAGGTTGCGCGCTTGCAGGCACTTGAACGCCAAGCTGTTCGCTCGCGAGCAGGCCATAGAGCGTCTCGTCATAGCGCGCCGCGGCGGAAAGATGCTGTTGCGCCTGTCCTGGCTCGCGGCATCGAACCAAAGAGCGATGCGCCCAGTAATGCGCGGCAGCGGTCAGCTCGACATTGGTTGAGCTGTTGGCGGCGCGGCTAAAGGCATCTCCAGCAAGCGCGCAGAAACCCTGACGCCAAGCTGCAAGGCCGGCGACCCATTCGCCCTCAGCCACCCACGCGCCGGACCCTTCCGACACGGTTTCGGCCAAAGCGAGCGCCGCTTCATCATTATTCTCAATGTAATAGCTCCAGGCGACTTTCTGGCGCCATTCCGCGCGGGCGGCCGAGCTAAGCTGCGGATCAACCGCCATCAGCAAGCCATGTGCGCCCGCAGGATCGTCATTCTTGATCCGATCGAGGATTGCGGACTTGGTGCTGCCCGACATTGTCCCGTCGTTCACGGGGCGCGGGCGAATACGCTTCGATGCATATGGCTGACGGCGCATGCTCTGGGCGCGTGGGAAAGCTGGGAGCTCCTCTATCCCTCGCTTTGCGCCCATCCGCCCAAGCTGCTCCGCCTGCGGAAGGTGCACGCCGTTGGCAAACCACCGTGAAATCTGTTCTACGCTGACCTTCGGGCTTTTCGCGTGCGTGTAATATTCCGCTCGAGCGATCTGATCGAGCACACCGCCGCTGCTTTGCGAAAGCATCGCCTCGACCTGCTCCCACTGCTGGCGATCGATTGCCGCAAACAGGTTTGAATAGAATTGTTGCTGGTCGCCGCTCAGGACGTTCGGTACAACCTCGCTGCGATCGGCACCGCGTTGTTCATAATGCGCAACCATGCTCTGCGACTGTGCGGACACAGTGGCAGCGGTTGCGAGTGGAGCGGTAAAACAAGCGGTCAAAAGGACTGACCTGAGGCAATTCGCCATTACCGATTTGCCGACCATTCAATCCATCTCCGCCAGAACCGTGCTTTTAGTCTGGGGCTGGCCATAAGGCTTTCCAGACTTTCGCTAACAAGAAGCGGGGTTGATCGCTCATTGTGGTTGTTTTCCGGTGAAGACTTCTGGTTGATTTTTTGTAAAAATAACGCGTCTTGCGGCGCTTCGTGGCCTAACAGCGGCAAAAGGTTTGCTCCCAACGCGAGCACCGCCTGCGGTTCCGCAAGCCTAATGTGTTCAGTTAACACATCGGCCATTCCAGCCTGCGCCAGTTCTGCTGTATCGGCCATGGGAGTAGGACGGGTAAGCGCCGATGCGAGATAAACCTCATCCTCGGGAAGCTGCATCGCGGCGAGCATCTTGGCTAGCAAACGGCCCTGCGCGCCGGAGAGCAATGCGGTGCTGTCGCCATCTTCTGGCGCCACGACCAGCACCATCAGCTTCGCATTCTTGGGACCGCGTGGTGGGACACGGCCGCGCGGTCCAATCCCGTCCAGACCGGGAGCGCCCAGCCAAAATTCGTGAAATGCAGCGAGGTCTGCAGGGCGTTCGTCAGCAAACAGATCGACCTTGGCGCGCGCAGTTTTTTGCACGTCAGCTTGCAGATTTTCCGACCGAGATTGCCCTTTTACGGAGGGCTGCACGGCGTCCTCGCCCGGCGTTTCGGCCTTTTGCTCGACAGGCTTTTCAAGCCAATCCGTAACGTCATCGGCAAAATCGAGATCGACGCCAGCGCCCTTCCACCACTCCATCGCAGCGGCAAATTCGTCGACAATCGGGGATGTGGGCGCGTTCATACTATTGATTGCAGGTCTTGACCTTACGGGTGCCAGTTAGCAAGTGGAGAAACACCAGTTTTCTAGGATAAATCGGGGATCAAAGGCTCATGAGCGAACGCGAATCAATGGAATGCGATGTCGTCATTGTTGGCGGCGGCGTGGCGGGCCTTGCCGCTTCGATCAGGTTGAAGCAAATCAACGAGGATCTGGAAGTGGTCGTCCTCGAAAAAGGCTCGGAGATCGGCGCGCACATTCTCTCCGGCGCGGTGGTCGACCCCAAATCGCTTGATGAGCTGCTGCCCGATTGGCGTGACATGGATTGCCCGATGGCGGAAACGCCGGTGACCGATAACTGGCACTGGGTGATGTCCAAGGGTGGCAAGACCTCGCTCCCCCATCTGATGATGCCGCCATTTATGAGCAATGACGGTTGCTACACCGGCTCGCTCGGTAATCTGACCCGCTGGCTGGCAGAGCAAGCCGAAGGGCTGGGCGTGATGGTCTTCCCCGGCTTCCCAGCCTCGGGCGTAACGTTCGACGACGATGGCAATGTCTCCGGCGTTGTCACGCAGGACATGGGCATCGCCGAAGACGGTACTAAGAAACCCGATTACGAACCCGGCATGGAAATCAATGCGAAGTATACCTTCTTCGCTGAGGGCGCGCGCGGCAGCCTGACCAAGTCGATGAAGGCGCGCTTCGATCTGGAAGCGAATTGTCAGCCGCAGGTTTACGGCCTTGGTATCAAGGAATTGTGGGACATTGATCCCAAGAAGCATGTGCCCGGACGTGTGATCCACACGCAGGGTTGGCCGCTTTCCGAAAGCGAGAGTTGGGGCGGCGGGTTCCTATATCATCAGGCCAATGGTCAGGTGGCGATCGGGTTTGTGACCGCGCTCGATTACAAGAACCCATGGGTCTCGCCGTTCCAGGAATTCCAGCGCTGGAAAACGCATCCGGCGATCCGCGAATATCTCGAAGGTGGAAAGCGTGTTGCTTACGGCGCGCGTGCGATCAACGAGGGCGGTTGGCAATCCGTGCCGAAGCTGGCTTTCCCCGGCGGCGCGCTGATCGGCTGCGCGGCGGGCTTCGTCAACGTCCCGCGGATCAAGGGCAGCCACACCGCGATGAAGAGCGGCATGCTGGCTGCGGAGGCAGCTGCTGCCGCAATTGCAGCAGGCAAGGAGAAATCAGAGCTTTCCGATTATGACAGCTCCGTTCGCTCCAGTTGGATCGCGGATGAGCTGAAGCTCGTCCAGAATGCGCAGCCAGCGGTCGCCAAATATGGCGGCGATATCGGCACGGTTCTGGCTGGCATCGACATGTGGATGCGCCAGCTCAAGATCGGCCTGCCGATCTCGATGAAGCACAAGCCGGATTACACCTACACGGGCCGCGCGGACCTCTATCCAAAGATCGACTATCCCAAGCCGGACGGCGAGATCAGTTTTGATCGCCTGACGTCTGTTGCGTTCAGCTACACCAACCATGCCGAGGATCAGCCGGTTCACCTGCAAGTGGGCGACCGCGAGCTGCAGCGCGAAAGCGAGTTCGACGTCTTTGGGGGACCATCGGCGCGCTATTGCCCGGCGGGTGTCTATGAGTGGGTGGTCGAGGATGATGCGGAGCCGAAGTTCGTGATCAACTCGCAAAACTGCGTCCACTGCAAGACCTGCGACATCAAGGACCCGAACCAGAACATCAACTGGGTCACGCCAGAAGGCGGCGGCGGGCCTAACTATCCGAACATGTGATTGCCGTATCGGGCTGTAGTCTAATTAACATGGCGCTCATTGATTTTTTGAAGCTAGGTGATCTGGTTGCAACCAAAAAAGCGCGAATTCTTTTTGGCGTGGTCGGACTTGGGATGCTGTACGGTTTGATAAAGGGTTTGTGGACTGGCGAATTCAACATGCATGGCGATCCATATACAAGTGACGACCATCCAATTGGCTTTTACGCTTATGCGGCGTTCTTCGCCTTCAATGGATTAGCTGGGCTTACGCTGGCTGTGTTTGCAAAGGATCCAAATTCTGATCGCTAGAGCGCCCTGAGTGACCATCACCGAAACCGCATACGCCAAGATCAATCTCGCGCTGCATGTCCGCAGCCGACGCGAGGATGACTATCACGAGCTTGAAACGCTATTCGCCTTTGTCGATGCGGGGGACACCCTAAGCGCGCACGATTCCGATCAGGACCGCGTCACGACTGCCGGTGAATTCGCCACAGCGATTGAAAATCCACTAGATAACCTTGTTGTAAAAGCGCTCGGAGCATTGCCTCGACCGGACGGACTAGACATCACGCTTGAGAAGAACCTGCCTGTTGCAGCAGGGCTAGGCGGAGGGTCAGCCGACGCGGGCGCGGTATTCCGGCTAGTCGAGCAAATGCACGGCCTACCGGACGACTGGATGGAGCGCGCGGCAAGGCTCGGCGCAGACGTGCCATGCTGCGTGCGCAGCGAGACCGTAGTCGGGCGAGGCACGGGCACACAGCTTGAGCCGATTGAGAGCGACCTCACGGGCACTCCCGTCCTGCTCGTCAATCCGCGCATTCCGCTCGCCACTGGCCCAGTTTTCAAGGCATGGGATGGCGAAGATCGCGGCGCGCTGCCCGAAGGAACCGCTCAAGAAATCGCACTCGCAGGCCGCAACGACCTTGCCAGGCCAGCCATTCAACTCCGTCCGCAAATTGCCGAAGTGCTGGAACAGCTTGAAGGGTCAGAAGCGTGGCTCGCCAGGATGTCCGGATCGGGTGCGACATGCTTCGCGCTCTATGATAGCGTAGATGCACGCGACAATGCAGCGGGGCAAATCGCCCAAAGCCACCCAAACTGGTGGCAGCTTTCTGGGGCACTGAGATGATTGACGATCTACCCTATCGCCAAGTGGGTGACCCTGTACGAGGCGCTCTCGTTTGCGTCGCGGATCATGCCTCCAACTTCGTGCCAGAGGATATACCTCTAGGTATTCCAGCGGAGATGCTGGAGAAGCATATCGCCTGGGACATTGGTGTCGGCGGCATCGCGGGCCGAATGGCGCGGCGGCACAATATCCCCGCGCATCTTGCCGAGGTGAGCCGCCTCGTGGTCGATCTTCACCGAGAGGAGGACCATCCCAATGTTGTCCCGACAGAGAGCGACGGGCATCTGATTCCGGGAAATATCGGTGCAGATATCGAAGGGCGGCTGAAACGCTTCTACCGACCTTATCACGATGCACTTGAACAATGGCTGGAAGAGGTCGCGCCCAAGCTGATCATCTCGCTGCACAGTTTTACGCCAGAGCTCGAATCGAAGTCGGAAGAGCGCCCTTGGGAGGTCGCGTTGCTCTACAATGAGGATGATCGCGCCGCGCGGCACGCCATTCGGCTGTTCGGCGAACTTGGGCTCAATGTGGGTGATAACGAGCCCTATTCAGGTAAGGAACTCAACGCGACGATGAACCGCCATGCCGAGGCGCATGGACGCAATTACTGCGCCATTGAGGTGCGACAAGACCTGATCACGACCCGGGCCGAACAATCCCGCTGGGCAGCAATGATTGCCGATGTATGCGGAAGGGTTGCACTCGCGCTCGACTAGAGGCAGTGCAACTGCGCAAACACCACCAATCGGGAAATATTATGTCTTCGCGCTTCGACAAAGCGAAACTTCCTAGCCGTCACGTCTCGGTCGGCCCTGAACGCGCCCCACACCGTTCCTATTACTACGCGATGGGGATGAGCGAGGAGCAGATTGCTCGGCCCTTCGTTGCGATCGCCAGCGCAGGCAATGACAGCGCGCCATGCAATACCGCGCTCGATCCGCAAGCGAATATCTGCCGTGAGGGGGTGATCGCGAATGGAGGAACGCCGCGGCGTTTCAACACTATTACCGTCACGGACGGCATTGCGATGGGCCATCAGGGCATGAAAAGCTCGCTGGTGAGTCGCGAAGTGATCGCGGACTCGGTCGAGCTTTCGGTGCGCGGTCATTGCTATGATGCGCTGGTTGGCTTCGCTGGTTGCGACAAGAGCCTGCCGGGCATGATGATGTCGATGCTGCGTCTCAATGTGCCTTCGATCTTTGTCTATGGCGGATCGATCCTACCTGGCACGTATCACGACAAGGACGTGACCGTTGTCGATGTGTTCGAGGCGGTCGGTCAACACGCGGCCGGGAACTGTCCTTTGCAAGAGCTGATCGCGCTCGAAAAAGTCGCCTGTCCCGGCCATGGCGCATGCGGCGGTCAGTTCACGGCCAATACAATGGCCTGTGTCGGCGAAGCGATTGGATTATCGCTGCCAAATAGCAATATGACGCCCGCTCCTTACAAATCGCGAGAGGAAATCGCGCGAGCCGCTGGCCATCAGGTGATGGAATTGCTCGAGCGCAACCTGCGACCGCGCGATATCTGCACCAAGGCAGCCTTTGAGAACGCCGCACGGGTTGTTGCGGCCACAGGCGGATCGACCAACGCCGCGCTGCATTTGCCCGCGATGGCGAGCGAGGCGGGCATCGAGTTCGACTTGTTCGACGTCGCCGAAATCTTCAAGTCGACACCCTATATCGCCGATCTCAAACCAGGCGGACGCTATGTCGCGAAGGACATGCATGAGGCAGGCGGCGTCTACATGGGTATGAAAACGCTGCTCGATGGTGGCTTTCTCGATCCCAATCCGATCACCGTCACCGGCAAGACGATTGGCGAGAACATCGAAGAGGTCACCTGGAACCCCGATCAGAAGGTGTTCTACGAGGTTTCCAATCCGATCACCCCCACCGGCGGCGTTGTCGGCCTGAAGGGCTCGCTCGCGCCCGATGGGGCAATTGTGAAGGTCGCGGGGATGGAGCGATTGCAGTTTACCGGCCCTGCGCGCGTTTTCGATTGCGAGGAAGACGCGTTTGAGGCGGTCGAGAATCGCGATATTGCGGAAGGCTGCGTGATCATCATTCGTTATGAAGGGCCAAAAGGCGGCCCCGGCATGCGCGAAATGCTTTCCACCACTGCTGCGCTGTACGGACAGGGCATGGGTGAGAAGGTTGCTCTGATCACCGACGGGCGCTTCTCCGGCGCAACGCGCGGCTTCTGCATCGGTCATGTCGGGCCAGAGGCGGCCGATTGCGGCCCGATCGCCTTGGTAGAGGACGGTGACGAGATCGCGATTGATGCCGAGGCGGGAACGATCGACCTCAATGTCGAGGAAGACGTGTTGGCAGAGCGGCGCAAGGCATGGACCGCGCGCACCAATGATTACCAATCTGGCACCCTGTGGCGCTATGCACAAAACGTCGGCCCAGCGAGCAAGGGCGCGCTGACGCATCCAGGCGCGGCGAAGGAAACCCATGTTTTTGCGGATATTTAGTGCCGGTCTTCTCGCCCTCGCGCTCACTTCATGCGGGGCGGAGGCGGGTGCGCCGGAAGGCACGAACATCGATTGCGCGATTGGTGCAGGAGCGGATTACTCAACCGTTTGCACGATTGAGCGGGTTTCGGACGAGGAGGGGGATGTCCTCCTGCTCCATCACCCCGACGGAGGCTTTCGCCGCCTCACATATAAAGTTCAGACCGGCGAGCTATCGACGGTGGACGGCGCAGATCTTCTCGAAGATCGATCGCTGGAACCGGGCAAGGCGCGCGAGTTCGCGATCGGAGAAGACCGCTATCTGGTTCCGATTGAGCTTTTGGTGGGCGAGACATCACGGTGAATGCGGCGAGCGACCACCAAATTCTCTCCGTCGCGCAGATGCAGGCCGCAGAGCAGGTCATTTTCGACACAGGGATCACAGTCGATGAATTGATGGCCGTGGCGGCGGGTGGAGCGGCAGAATGGATCCGCCGCGTCGCAGCGGGACGATCCGTTACCGTGCTGTGCGGGCCGGGCAATAACGGCGGTGACGGCTATGTGATCGCGCAAAACCTGCTCAAAGCGGGTAATGAAGTCACAGTGGTGGCGCCCATGCCCCCGACGAGTGATGCGGCCAAGAATGCGCGCAACGCTTTCAAAGGAAAAATGTTTGGCTCGGGCGGAAGTACTCGCGGAGAGGTGTTCGTGGATTGCCTGTTCGGCTCGGGTCTCTCTCGCGCTCTTTCCGGAGAACACGCGCTCCTGCTGCGTGATTTGGCCAAACGGCATGCGATGCGCATTGCGGTTGACCTGCCATCCGGGGTCGAAAGCGATAGTGGCGCCACGCTCAACGATCACCTGCCAAAATACGACCTGACTTTGGCTCTTGGCGCGTGGAAGTTTGCCCATTGGCAGCTGCCGGCACGCGGAGTCATGGGGACATTGCGGCTCGTTCCGATCGGTGTGGAGCCAGTGGAGGGCGCTGCGCAGTTGGTCGGAAAACCATCGCTCCGCGCGCCATCAGCAGACGCGCACAAATACACACGAGGACTTTGCGCCATTGTCGGCGGCGCTATGCCGGGTGCGAGCGTGCTTGCGAGCGAGGCGGCGATGCGCGCAGGGGCTGGCTATGTGAAATTGCTTTCCGATACCGCACCGAACGTGCCTTCTGGGTTGGTGGTGAATGACGCGCCGCTGCGCGATGCCCTTTCGGATGATCGGATCGAAGCAGTGCTAATGGGCCCTGGCCTCGGTCGAGACGCTAACGCACGGGATCGGTTGCGCACAGCACTGGCTCAATCACAGAAGATCGTGCTCGATGCCGATGCGTTGGTCCTGCTTCAGCCAGAGATGCTGCCGAAGCACGCCAAAATTATCGCCACTCCGCATGATGGAGAGCTTGAGACGCTTTGCAAAAGCTTCGCCGTCATAGCCGAGGGGCGAAGGGCGCGCGCTCAGGCGCTTGCTGCAGCGAGCGGCATGGTCGTGCTTGCCAAGGGGCCGGATACGGTGGTCGCCGCGCCCGATGGCAGGCTTGCGCTTGGGGCACCTGCGCCGAGCTGGCTGTCCGTCGCAGGGACTGGCGATGTGCTCGCGGGGATTGCAGTCAGCCGGATGGCGAGTGGTTCCGATGCGTTCACAGCGGCAAAGGAAGCAGTCTGGCTGCACGGCGAGGCGGCGCGGATGTGCGGCCCGGCATTCACCGCAGACGATCTTGCCCAGAGCGTCTCTGGCGCTATCGGCACGTGCTTGTGAGCGACACTGCAAGAATCGTCCGCCTCGCCGCGAAGGGCGACGGGGCCACAGCCGATGGTCAGCACTACAAGGGGGCGCTGCCGGGCGATACGATTGCTGACGATGGTAGCGTCATGCGCGGCCCCGAACATGTAGAACCACTGTGTCAGCATTTTGAGCGCTGCGGCGGATGTCAGCTGCAACATGCCAGCGAAGATCTCTTGCGCGAATTTGTGCGTTCGCGCGTCGTCAATGCCGCCGAGGGGCAGGGGATCGACGTGGGCGATCTGCTGCCTACGCACCTCTCGCCGCCAGAAAGCCGCCGCCGCGCGACCTTTCACGCCTTGCGCACCGCGAAAGGCGCTGTGATCGGTTTTCGCGAGAGCGGCTCGCACAAAATCGTCGATCTGGCCGAGTGTCCTGTTCTTGTCCCAGACATAACAGCATTGATTGCGCCTTTGCGTGGCTTCGTCGCGGCGCACGGGGGCAAGGCGCCGGTCGATATAGCGCTCGCTCTGTCTGACCAAGGCGTTGATTGCAGCATGGCCAACCTTAAGCTCGAGGGCTTGGAAGCGACTGAAGCGGCGTTAGATTTCGCTCGGGATCAAGGGCTTGCACGGCTGTCGATTGATCAGGGATATGGTTCGGAGACGGTGTGGGAGCCCGAGCCGGTAAGCATTACCTTGTCCGGCCTACCAGTACCCATGCCCACAGGAACCTTCCTCCAGGCCACGCGCGATGCTGAGGCGCTGATGGTCGCGGACGCGAAGGATTGGCTCGAGGGCGCGGGCGTGGTCGCCGACCTGTTTTCAGGTCTGGGCACATTTGCGTTTGGACTGGCTGAGGGGCGAAGAGTGCTCGCAGTCGAGGCCGAGCGAGCTGCGCATCTGGCTTGCAAGGTAGCAGCAGCGCGCAGCCCGTTGGAAGTGCACAGCCTCCACCGCGACCTGTTCCGCAACCCGCTCGATGCCAAGGAAATCAGCCGGTTCGGTGCAGCATTGCTCGATCCTCCGCGCGCGGGGGCTCGCGAACAGGTCAAGCAGATCGCGGAGAGCACACTCGAGCGGGTGGTCTATGTCAGCTGCAATCCGTCGAGCTGGGCGCGCGACGCGGCGAGACTGGTCGAAGCAGGTTTCAAACTCGCCAAACTGCGCCCGGTGGGCCAATTCCGCTGGTCAACACATGTGGAACTGGCGAGCTACTTCACACGCTAGGCACGCAGCCCGGCGAGAATTTGCTCGCGCAGCCATTCCTCCGCATGCGGCTCAACATAGGAATGCCCAGCGCCATCGCAGCGCTCTATTCGCGGGTCGTTCGTGTCCCAAACGGATGCGAACATCTGCGCGGTACGATCATCGCCAGCGAGCAGGATGCGGACATGCCCCTCGAACGCCTCGAGCCCTTCGCGCATTTCATCTGCTAATGTTGAAGAAGCGGGTTTAGGCGCGACGGATTTCGTCAGCCCGCGCATCAGTTTGCGCAGGTTCACCCCGCCGCTCAGCAAGCGTTTGACCTCGCTTGGGTTCTTGAGTTTTTCCCGGTATCGCGCGCGGATCGCCTCAGGCGGCGGTGTGCTGTCGTCGCCATTGTCTTCGATGGTCCAGGGATTGGACAGGATCAGCCCGTCGCATTCCGCGCCTTTCGCGAGCATCAAGGCAGAGGCTGCGTCGCAATTGCCGAAGCCGATAATTCGGTCGAGCTGCGGAGCTATCGCCTGAAATGCGTGGATCGCCGCCTTTATGTCGCCCTTCGACTTGCGAAAGCCGCGATTCTCTCCCTCACTGTCGCCGACGCCGCGTCGATCGAAGCGAAACACAGGAAAGCCCGCTCGCGCAATACTTGCTGCCAGCTTGGCCTGGCCCGAGAAAGCGCCTGCACGGATTTCATTGCCGCCACTGACGATCAACAGACCTGTCGTGCCCGGCGCAGTATCCAGCGTCCCCGCGCATTTGAGGCGACCGCAGCCGAAGTCGAGGTGCAGGCGGCTCATGGTGTGGCTAGCTCCTCAACGATCAGTCTAGCGAGGGCTTCGGCTTGCTCTGGATCTTCATCCGGCTCAGCGCGCAGCCACAACCCGCGACCGCCGACATCGCTCTGAGTGATTTCAACGAGGTGCTGAGCTCCATCGCCATCTGCTGCAGCCAGTTCGCCGAAAAGCCCTGCTCCAATGTCATAGCCCGCAAGATTGAAGCCTTTTTCGCACCCTTCCACCATCAGCTCTTCGCTGCTGATAGCCTGGTCCTCTTCGCGCGCTGATATCACGGCCGCGCGGATCATTCCGCGCAACTGTTTCGCGCCGGTTTGCGGGGCGTACTTCCAACCTGGAACATCATCAGGGGCTAGCATGGCCCCGCTGCGGAATGTGAGTATATGGGAGGCACCCAGATCAGTCGCTGCAGCAACAATCGCCGTGCGCCAACTCGCTAAAGTCTGTTCGCTTAGAGGCTGCAGGCTCTCATTCCAGCCTGGTAAGTCCGGCAGCAAACTATCGATCTGCGCTTCATCAAGGCGGCGCATGATTTCAATCATTTGCCGGCGAAACTTGTTATGCTCGTCAAACAGCGGTGGGATCATCAGGATATTCGTCCCGCGATCCTTCTTCATGGTGACCAGCAATTCGCTCGCAGTTTCGCCGCCGGGAAGCGGACAAGCCCAATCCTGCAGCACGAGCGCAATCAGCCTTCGATGATCTTGGCCTCGGCAAAGGCGAGCAGCCCGCCATAGGCCTCTAGCATTTCGCCATCGACATCATCGTCTTCAATCACGATGTCGAGCCGGTCTTCCATCTCGGTCAGCAGGCCAGCCACGGCCATGGAATCGAGTTCAGGCAGATGGCCAAAAAGACCGGTGTCGGGTGTAAATTCCGCAACTTGATCGGTATCGAGGCCCAAAACGTCGGCGATAATCGCCTTAAGATCGCGATCGATAGCCGCTCGGCTCTTGCCTATTCCCGACATGTCCGTCGGTGTCTCAGTGGCCGAATTGCTGCACATGGACCCCTAGTTCCCCGATTATCGCCCCATTTGGCGGGGCAGCTCGAATTTGGGCGCTCGCCTTAGCTCTGCGCCTCACGCGGCGCAAGCATTTGGGTCATTGCGCGCGCTTTCCGCTTCGCAAGCGCAGACCAGGCGCGCGGTTGACGCGGGTCGAGGCAATCGATCCGGTGTCGCAGTCTGACTTGCTCCATCCAGTCGGCTTTGTAGGGCTGATCGCCCGTGCCGAAGTCAACCAGATCGACCTTGTCACGGTCTATAACATGCTCGAACAGTGCGGCGCTTAGCGTAGTGCCTGCGGATAGCTTCTTGTGGCTCTCTAGATGCGCTAGCTTGTGGATGTAGGCGCAGTGGTTTTCGACGGTCCAGCACTGTGCGGCCACCGCTTCACCCTCGTGATAGGCTAAACCCAAACGCAAGCGACCAGCCTCGCCCTCTGCCCGGGCGAATTCACGCAGCATCCCAGGCTGATCCTCGGCGGGTTTCCAGCTGGCGGAATAAATCCGCTCATAATCGATCCAGACTTGTTCGTCGAAGTGTTCGAGCACCTCGACATTTACTTTCTTCGCCTTGCGCTTCAGCGTCGTGCGCATCTTGCCCGGGCGCTCGGCCCAATATTCGGCAAAACTGCGCCCATCTACCGACAGCACGTGATTAAGATCACAGGGCCGCGTCTCGACCTGCCAGCCAGCTTCGGAAAAGGCCTTGGCAAGCCGCTCACTCGAACCATCCTCCTCGGGGACTGGCTCCAGCGTGACACGATATCCGCGCGTCCTCAGTTGCCGAGCAATCTCGACCAGCAAACGGTCTCCACGCTCGCCTTGGGGAGCCAATTGCCTCCAGGTGAAGCTGTACCAATTGCGCAGCGGAGTGATGTGGCCGTTCTCCTCCGTCAGTGCGAGGGCAGCGTGTTGATCGGTATCGTCAGCAATCGCAATCAGCGGCCTCAAGCCGGTATCGGCCAGCAGAGAATACCATTCCGCCCGGTCGAAGGGCGAGGACACACAGGCACCTTCGCCTTGATGACACAGGTCAAACAAGACGTTAACGCTGTCGTGATACCTCGCTTCGATCACTCGATGGTGCCCTTTTCCGGAATATTCATGCCAAGCGAACCCGATCCGACAGTCCGTCCGCTGGACCATATCGCCGAACGCGGCGTTGAATGCGGCCATGCGGAAGCGCCGGCATTGGTGCTTCGTGACCGTGTTCTTAACCACGAGGAGTTAAGACAGCGTGTCGCTCAGCTTGCCGCTTGGCTGGCGAGTGAAGTGCCGGACGGAGGCGCGCGGGTCGCGAGTTGGGCCGCCAAGGGGGAATTGACCTGCCTGCTGCCCTTGGCTGCGGCACGTGCGGGGTTGGTGCATGTGCCGATCAACCCGCTGCTCAAGCGTGCGCAGGCTGCACATATTCTGGCCGACAGCGGCTCTGTCATGCTGATTGGCAACAAGGCAAGAATTGCTTCGCTCGAGGATGGCGATGCGCCGGCTGATTGCACGGTTATCGAAGAGAAAGAAGCACTTGAGCGTGCGAGTGCTCACAGTGATAAGCTCGGTCCATCCGTGTCGGACCCAGACGATCTTACAGCCATTCTCTACACCAGTGGCTCTACCGGCAGACCTAAGGGTGTGATGCTGAGCCATGCCAATCTGTGGCTTGGTGCGGTGAGTGTGGCACATTATCTCAAATTGGCCGCGAATGACGTTACCTTGGCGGTCCTCCCGCTCAGCTTCGATTACGGGCAGAACCAGTTGCTTTCCACCTGGTATGCAGGCGGGGCGGTTGTTCCGCTCGACTATCTCTTCCCCAAGGATGTCGTGAAGGCCTGCGCCAAGCACAAAATCACAACACTGGCTGCAGTGCCCCCTTTATGGGTGCAATTGACCGAGCTCGATTGGCCCGACGAGGCTGTCTTAACGATGCGGCGCATGACCAATAGCGGTGGCGCGCTCACCACCGATCTAGTCGGCGATTTGCGCGGGATTTTCCCAGATTCTGACCTCTACCCAATGTATGGTCTGACCGAGGCATTTCGCTCGACATATCTCGACCCTGACTTGGTTGATTCTCATCCAACTTCAATGGGTAAGGCGATTCCCTTTGCAGAAATTCTTGTGATAGACGATGCTGGCGAAGTGGCTGAGCCAGGCGAAGAAGGCGAGTTGGTCCATTGTGGTCCGCTAGTCGCGCAAGGATATTGGCAGGACCCGGAGCGCACTGCCGTCCGCTTCAAGCCTGCGCCTGCGCAATCTTCTTATGGTGGAACGGCTGTGTGGTCAGGCGATCGAGTACGCCGCGAGGAAAATGATCTGCTCTATTTCGTCGGTCGGCGCGATGCGATGATTAAGAGCGCGGGCAACCGGATCAGTCCGGCTGAGATCGAAGAGGCCGCGATTGCCACCGATCTGGTGAGCGAGGCAGTCGCACTTGGTATTCCTGACGAACGACTGGGCCATGCAGTGCATTTGGTGGTGCGGGGGACCGACGATGACGATGAACGAAAGGCGCTCGCAAAAGCGCTCTTGAAGGACTTACCCAATTTCATGCAGCCCAAAGTGATCCATTGGCGCGATTCCATGCCGCTCAACCCCAATGGCAAGATTGACCGCACCGCTCTGCTGAAGGAGCTCTCGCAATGAAGGCGAAACCTCTTGGACCGATCCCCGCCGGTTTTGAAACGCTGGACGGCGAGCTCGCGATTGGCGGCAAACGCGCGAGTGAATGGGTTGAAAGTGAAGGAAAAACCCCGCTGTTTGTCTATTCGCGCGAACTCCTGAATGCGCGGGTGGAGCAGCTCCGCGCCGCCCTGCCGGAACGGATTGGTATCAATTATGCGGTGAAGGCCAATCCATACGAGCCCGTGGTTACGCACATGGAAGGGCTGGTCGATGGGTTCGATATCGCATCATCTGGCGAGCTGGCGATCACAAATGCGGTCGGGATCAACCCAGCGCGGATCAGTTTTGCCGGGCCGGGCAAGCGTGATGAGGAACTGGAAGCCGCAATTGTGGCGGGCGTCACGCTCAATTGCGAGTCCGAAGGCGAAGCACGCCGCGCAATCGCCATCGGCGTGCGGATCGGCAAGACGCCGCGAATGGCGCTGCGAGTGAACCCCGATTTCGAGCTGAAGGGCTCAGGCATGAAAATGGGCGGTGGGGCGAAGCAATTCGGTATTGATGCCGACAAAGTGCCTGCGCTTGCTCGCGAGATCATCGCTGCCGGCGTTGAATGGCGCGGCCTGCATATCTTCACCGGCAGCCAGGCATTGAGCGCGGATGCAATCATAGAAGCACAGTCTAACGTATTGCAATTGGCCGCGAAATTGGCGGATGAAATCGACGTCTCGCTGCCAAAGCTCAATATGGGCGGCGGCTTTGGCATCCCCTACTTCCCGGGCGATGAGCCGCTTGATCTTGCTGCGGTGGGTGCTGCGCTGACCAAGCATGTCGCCAACCTGCCCGAGCAGCTGACAGAAACCGAGCTATGTCTCGAGCTCGGACGCTATCTCGTCGGCGAGGCGGGCATCTATCTCACGCGTGTTGTCGACCGAAAGGTCAGCCACGACACAACCTATCTCGTCACCGATGGTGGCTTGCATCACCAGCTCGCCGCATCGGGCAATTTCGGCACCGTGGTGCGCCGCAATTATCCGGTAGCCATCGCCAACCGCTACGACGCTCCGGCGGACGATGTCGTTAACGTTGTGGGGTGCCTTTGCACGCCGTTAGACAGATTGGCAGACAAAGCGGCGCTTCCGCATGCCGATGTCAGGGACATCGTCGCAGTCTTTTGTGCGGGTGCATATGGCGCAACGGCCAGCCCAAGCGCCTTCTTGGGTCACGGCCCTGCCGCGGAAATGCTGGTCTAGGCGATCAAAAGCCCGGAAATGGGCGCGTTTAGGGTTTGCTAAAACGCTGTCCCGAAACGGGATAGCGGCGCAAATCGCACGTTATTCCTAACACAATGTTCACCAATATCGGCGAGAGAGTTCGGGTCATTCGCGGGCCCAGTGCATCAGGTCGCTCCTGTTGCTGTTGCTGGCATCCGCAGGACCAGCGCAAGGATACGTATACATGTCGACTAGTTTCTCGCTTTCCCGCTTCACGGGATCTGCTGTTGCCCTGATGATGCTCGCTGGTTGTGGCGGCGCAGGACAAGAGCTGCCCCCGGCGTCGTTTGCGACTGCCGAAGAAGGGCCAAGCGAAGAATATGTGATCGGTCCGCTTGACCAGATCACGATCCATGTCTGGCGCAATCCGGAATTGAGCGCAGAGGAAATCCAGGTTCGGCCCGATGGTCGGATCACCATACCGCTCGTGCGAGACATGCCGGCGGTAGGCAAGACTGCGACCGAGTTGCAGGACGATATTCGTGACCAGCTCGCCCAGTATATCGAGCAGCCGATTGTGTCGGTGATCGTCAACGAGTTTTCCGGCACGTTCAACCAACAGGTCCGCATCGTTGGTTCGACGGAACAGCCCGCGTCGTTGCCTTATCGCGCGAACATGACCGTTCTCGATGCGATGATCGCTGTGGGCGGCCTCAGCGAGTTTGCCGCCGGTAACAAGGCTAAGCTGATCCGGCTTGATCGCGATAGCGGCGAGCAGGTCGAATATCGTCTGCGGCTCAAGGATTTGCTCAAGAAGGGCGACAGCCAAGCCAACGTGACCCTTAAGCCGGGTGATGTGATCATCATCCCCGAAAGCACGTTCTAAGGGGACGCGCGGGGCATGAACGAAATTTTCGAAGAGCTGCGCACAGCGCTCTACTCGGTGTGGCACCGGCGGTGGCTGGCGCTTGCCGTGGCTTGGGGCGTTTGCCTGCTGGGCTGGCTAATCGTGGCCATGATCCCGAATTCCTATGAGGCGAAGGCCCGCATCTACGTCGATGTCGATGATGTTCTGTCCGAACAGCTCGGCATTGCCGGCGATGGTCGTCAGGAAATCATGCGCGTTCGCCAGACGTTGGCCAGTGCAGTCAATCTGGAACAGGTCATCAAGTCGACGCGGCTTGGCGAGGATATCACAGAGCGCTCGCAGCTCGATTCAGCAATCGAAGACCTGACCAAAAAGGTTTCTGTCAAGAGCGAGCAGGACAACCTGTTCGAAATCACGGCCACCGTAGGCAAAGGCGACCTGAGCGACGCCGAAAACGCCATGCTGGCACGTGATGTCGTTCGGAAACTGATTGATATGCTGCAAGAGGAGCATGTCGCGGGTAGCCGCGCGCAGCTTTCCGGCGCGGTGACGAAGATCGACGAGCAGCTTGAAGAACGCAAGCGCGAGCTGGAGGCGGCAGAACAGCGTCGCCTGGCTTTCGAAGCGCAGCATCCCGACCTAATCGGCGGCTCAAGCACGCTTGCAACGCGTATCCAGCAGACCAAGACGGAACTACGCGGTGTTGATGCCGATCTCGCCGCGGCGCAAAGCGCACTCGCAGCCATCAACGGCCAGTTGGCAGGTACACCGCGCACGATCGCTACACCCGGTTCGGGTGGCCCTCGCGCCGCCTTGGCGCAGGCTCAGGCGCAATTGGCGGAGCTGCGCTCGCGCGGCCTCACCAATGAGCACCCCGATATTGTTTCGACCATACGACAGGTGGAAATCCTGAATCGTCAGGTCGTGGCACAAGGCCCGAACTCCGATACCGGCACCCCGAATCCAGCCTACACTTCGCTGATTTCGATCCGCGCAGATCGGCAAGCGAGTGTCGAATCGCTGCAAGCACGCCGCGCAGCGTTGCAATCGGAGTATGCCGCAATGCTTGGGAGCCAGGCTGCTGAACCCGAGGTTGCGGCCGAAGCTAATCGGATCAGCCGCGACTACGAAGTGCTGCAGAACAATTACGAGAAGCTGCTGCAAGATCGCGAAGACCTGCGCACACGCGGGGAGGTGGAAGACAACACCAGCCAGTTCAAATTCCAGCTGATCGATCCACCGGTTGTGCCGCAAGGTCCGGCCGCGCCAAATCGACCATTGCTGTTGCTTGGCGTGTTGTTCGTCGGCCTCGCAGCCGGAGCGGGTGCTGCTTATGCGCTTAGTCAGCTGCGCTCGACATTCGCCACACCGCAGAAGCTTGAGCGCGCGCTCGATCTGCCTGTGGTCGGCTCCATTTCAATGACCCTTTCTGACGCCGCCAGAGAACTGCGCGCCAAGCGCTTCAAGCAGTTTGCCGGGGCGACTGCAGGGCTGTTCGGTGTGTTTGTCATCCTGCTGGCAATCGAGTTCGTCTCGATCAGCACGGTCGCGTGAGGGGTATGAGATGACCGAACATCGTAAGATAGCACGCGAAGGCGCAAGCAAAGTGGGAAGCAATTCCTCTCTGTTCGAGCGCGCGAACACGGCATTTGGTTTTGACGCTCTGGCTCCTGCAAAAACGCCAAGCGCTCTGCCGGAAGTCGAGAAGCGCGTGCCTCATCGTGTGACAAAAGCTGCGCCACCTGCCGCTGCACCGGCACGGCCCGCAACGGCACCCGAGCAAAACCCACAGGCTGCGCCTGAACCCAAACCGCAACCCGCAATTGCGCTGGGTGGTACCGAACAGGCGATCGACCGCGATGCGCTTACTGCTGCTGGCCTGATCGTGCCTGAAGAGCCGGTCACCGCGCTGCTTGAAGAGTTTCGCATCGTGAAGCGTGAATTGCTTGCCGATGCGCGGGCAGGGGGCTCGGCAAAGGCCCGTCAGATACTGATTACCTCGCCGCATCCTGCTGAGGGCAAGACGTACACTGCACTAAATCTCGCCATCGCTCTGGCGGCGGAGCGCGATCTCGAAGTGCTGCTGGTCGATGCCGATGTGATGAAGCCCAGCGTGCCGTCGCGCTTGGGGATTGAAGCGGGCAAAGGCCTGATGGATGCGCTGGCCGATCCGAGCCTTGATCCCGAGATACTCGCAATCAAGACCGACATCCATCAGCTGTTCGTCCTGCCAGCAGGCAGCCACACTTCAAACGCAGCGGAATACCTCGCCAGCGCGCGCACCGGGGAGCTGCTCAAGCGGCTGACTCAGGGTGCGCCTAACCGAATTGTCATTTTCGATACGCCGCCCGCGCTCGCTGCCTCCGCAGCGGCCGAGCTGGCAGCGCATGTCGGCCAGGTTTTGCTGGTCGCCCGCGCAGATGAAACAAGCCGTGCAGCACTGGAAGACGCGCGGCAGCTGCTTTCGGCCTGCGCCGATATCAAGCTGCTGCTGAATGCTGCGCAATTTAGCCCGTCGGGTCGCCAGTTTGGCGACTATGGCGCGCAGGGGGAATGAACGTGATCAAACTGCTGAGAGCAGCATTTCTGGTTGGATTGGCGGCGATTGTCGTCGCCGCGCCCGCCAATGCGCAAGATGAAGGCGGCGTTTCTGCGGATGGCAACGGCCCACGCGTCGCTGTGCAGCCTTATATCGAGGTGTCGCAGATCATCTCGGCCGAAATCACCCCGGGTGACGACGTTCTGACGTACACTCAGGTTGCTGCGGGCGTCGATATCGCTGCGGCAGGGCGAAACAGCGGGGGCTCGCTCTCGCTGCGCTACGAACGCAATATTGGCTACGACGATTCCGACAATATCGATTCCGACACGTTCAGCGGCATTGCTCGTGGTTATCTCTCGGTGGTTCCACGCGCGTTAACGCTCGAAGCGGGCGCCCTTGCAAGTCGGACCCGGATCGATGGTGGCGGCGGAGTGACCAGCAACCCGCTGGCGCGCGACGATGCAGAGAGCCAGATCTACTCAGGCTATGTTGGCCCCAATATCGCCACCCGCGTAGGCGCAGTCGATGTCACCGGCCTTGCCCGTGTCGGCTATTCGCGGATCGAAGCGAACAATGCGACGGTCAATCCTGCTGGCGATGTCGTGGATGTGTTCGACGACAGCGTCACCTACAACGCAGAATTGCGCGCAGCCACACGGCCAGGCGAACCGCTCCCGGTCGGAATCGGCGTTGGCGGCGGATACTTCCAGGAAGATATCTCAAATCTCGATCAGCGCGTGCGTGACACCTATGTGCGCGGCGACATCACCATTCCTGTCACCTCGACACTCTCTGTCATTGGCGGTGCAGGTTATGAGGACGTCGAGATTTCGAGCCGCGACGCCGTACGCGATGCGACGGGCGCTCCGGTTGTTGGCACAAATGGCCGTTTCGTCACCGACACCAGCGTGCCACGCCAGCTGGCCTTTGATATCGATGGTTTTATCTGGGATGTCGGCGTGCTGTGGCGGCCAAGCAGCCGCACCTCGCTCGCCGCAACCGTTGGTCGTCGCTACGATTCAACGACGTATTACGGTAGCTTCACCTATGTGCCGAACCGCCGCAGTCAGCTGAACATCTCGGTTTATGACGCGATCAGCGGATTTGGCGGTACTCTGACAAACTCGCTCTCCTCAGTTCCGACAGACTTTGAAGCGGTTCGCAACTCGCTGACGGGTGATTTCGGCGGCTGTGTTGGCGGAGAGAGCGGTGCAAACTGCGTCGGCGTGCTCGGCTCGGTTCGCTCAGCGGCCTTCCGTGGGCGCGGCGTACAGGCCAGCTACCAACGCCAGATCGGCCGCATGACCGCAGCTATCGTCGGTGGCTATGACCGTCGCCGCTTTATCGCGGCACCGGGTACGGCATTGGCAGCAGCTGATGGCATCGTCGATGAAACATACTACCTGCAAGGCTCGCTGAGCCGCGCAATCGGCGACAACGCCAACCTATCCACCAACGCCTACGTCAATTGGTTTGAAAGCGGCGATGACCTGACCTCCGGCAGCGTCACGGCCTACGGAGCCTCAGCTGCTTACAATCAGTCGATCGCCGGCAATCTCTCCGCCCGCGCAGCACTTGCTGTCGATTATCTCGATTCTGAACTGTCGGCCGACGACTTCGCATTCGCGACGGCGTTGTTCGGCCTGCGTTACGACTTCTGATCCGGAAAGACTCAGACGATGTACGAACAATTCTACGGCTTCAACTCACGCCCCTTCCAGCTCACGCCTGATCCCGAATTCTATTTCGAAAGTGCGAGCCACAAGAAGGCACTGTCCTATCTCGGATACGGCCTGAACCAGGGTGAGGGCTTTATCGTCATCACCGGTGAGGTTGGCGCGGGCAAGTCGACCCTGGTCGCGCATCTGATGCAGAAAATTGACCGCAATGCGCTGACCGTGGGCCAAGTGGTCACCAGCGCATTAGACGGCGAGGAACTGATCCATGTGGCCGCGCAAAGTTTTGGGCTCGAAGTCGAAGGTCGCGACAAGGCGAGCGCCCTGGGTGCGATCGAGAGTTTCCTGCAGAACGAAGCGCGCGCGGGTCGACGCTGCCTGCTGATCGTCGACGAATGTCAGAATCTCGATGTTACCGCTCTGGAAGAGCTGCGCATGCTGTCCAACTTTCAGCTTGGCTCGCATCCTCTGCTGCAAAGCCTGCTGCTCGGTCAGCCCGAGTTTCGCAGCACTGTCGCGCACCATCCCGATCTCGACCAATTGCGCCAGCGCATTATAGCCTCACATCACCTTGAAGCGCTCGATGTAGAAGAGGTTGAGGCCTATATCACGCATCGACTCGACCATGTCGGTTGGCAAGGCCGACCGGCGCTCGGCGAAGGCCTGCTAGCGGCAATTTATGACGCGACCGACGGGATTCCGCGCCGCGTGAACCAGATCATGAACCGTATGCTGCTGCTCGGTGCAATCGAGGAGCAGGACGAGCTCACCCCGGCAATGGTCGCTGCGGTTTGCGAGGAAATGCTGACAGATACGGCCAAGGGCGCGAAGAGCGAAGCTCCTGCGCCTGTTGCACAAGAAACTGCACCAACCGCACCAGTTGCGGATCGGGCCATCGCAAGCGTACCCGCTGAAGAGGTCGCGGCTTTGCTAGCAGAACGCGATGCGCGCACTTCCGAGCTGGAAGCTGCGATCAGCGATCTGCAGTCTGCCACGGCATCGACCGGCCAGGGCGAATTGCCTACCGACGTGAGCGAAGCCATCGCCCGCATCGAAGCGCGCCTTGAAGAGCAGGAACAGTCGTTTCGCCATGTGGTCGGCATGCTGATCGAGTGGCTCGAGGAAGACGCATCGCGCGAGGCCGCGTAATGAACGCCGCGCCGGACTTCTCCGACACGACCAAGACCCACATCGTCAACGGCTTGTCTGTCGACGTGGAGGACTGGTTCCAAGTTGGCGCATTCGAAGACGTGATAAAACGCGGCGAATGGGACGGACTGAAAACCCGTGTCGAGAGCAATATTGACCGCATTCTCGACCTGTTTGCCGAGGCTGACGTTCACGGCACTTTCTTCACACTGGGTTGGATCGCGAAGCGTCATCCGGAAATGATCCGCCGCATCGCTGACGCCGGCCATGAGGTCGCCAGCCACGGCTATGACCATGCACGCGTCTATACATTCGACCGCAAGAGCTTTGGTGAAGACATCAAGCTTGCCCGCGACATCATCCAGGATTGCACCGGCTGCGAGGTGACCGGATACCGCGCGCCAAGCTTTTCCATCGACCAGCGCACGCCCTGGGCCTTCAAGGAATTGGCAGAGCAGGGCTATGCCTATTCCTCCAGCGTGGCGCCAATTGCGCATGACCATTATGGCTGGCCGGAGGCACCGCGTTTCGCATTCAAGCCGATCCCCTGGGCCGACATGATCGAAATTCCGGTCACCACGGCGATCTTGGGCGGCAAACGTGTCGCTGCGGGCGGGGGCGGGTTCTTCCGCGTGTTGCCCTATGCATTCTCGCGCTGGGCGATCCGTCAGGTGAATCGCCGCGAAGAGCGTCCGGCCGTGTTCTATTTCCACCCGTGGGAGATCGACCCGGATCAGCCGCGTGTTGGCAATGCGCCTGTCCGCTCGCGCTTGCGCCACTACACCAATCTCCACAAGATGTCGGACAAGCTTGGCGATCTGGTTCGCGAATTCCGCTGGGGCCGGATGGATATGGTTGCGCATCGCGAAGCAAAGGTGGCTGTGGACCTTTCCGCATGAACGCTCCGGTGAAACTCCCGACAGCGATCATACAAGTCGATTTGACCGATGCGGCGACTACGCAGCGGATCGAAGACTTTGTGCGCGAACAGAGGGGCAGCGTGTTTCACCGCCCGGCATGGCTGCGCGCGGTTGAAACCGGAACTGGGCAACGCGCCTCGGGCCTTATCGCCGAGCAGATGGGTGCGATCACAGGCTGGCTGCCACTGACCGAAGTACGCTCGGCCTTATTTGGCCAGGCGCTTGTATCGAGCGGTTTTGGCGTTGGCGGAGGCATTCTTGCCGATAGTCCGGAGGTTACTCAGTCCTTGGCCGACGCAGCGCAAGCGCATGCGATCCGCCATTCAATTCCCAGCATCGAAGTGCGCGGCGGTACTATTCCGCAGGGCTGGGATCGCATCACGGACAAGCACGCAGAGTTTGTTGCGCCGCTCTCGGACGATGACGAAGCGCAATTGCTTTCCATTCCGCGCAAGTCACGTGCCGAAGTGCGCAAGGGCCTCAAAAACGGCCTGGAAGTGCAGATTGGCCGCTCAAACGCTGACTTGGCTTCGCACTACGCTGTTTACAGCGAAAGCGTGCGCAATTTGGGCACGCCGGTCTTTCCGAAGAGGCTGTTCAGCGCGATGCTCGACGCATTTCCCGAAAGTAGCGACATTCTGACTGTGTTCGCGAACGGAGCGCCAATCTCAAGCGTTTTGTCTTTCTACCACGGCGGCGCAGTCATGCCGTATTGGGGCGGAGGTGTGCACGCCGCGCGGAACCTGCGCGCAAGCGAGCTGATGTATTACAAGCTGATGTGTCATGCGCGCGAGCGGGGTATGGATCGGTTCGATTTTGGCCGTTCGAAAACCGGCAGCGGGCCGTACCATTTCAAGAAGAACTGGGGTTTCGAACCCAAGCCACTGACCTACGGCAAATGGTCCGCGCCCGGCCACGAAGCGCGCGATGTCGATCCCACAAGCGAAGCCTATTCTCGCAAGATCGAGCTTTGGAAGAAGCTGCCGCTGCCGATCGCCAATATGATCGGGCCCTGGATCGCTCGCGGTCTGGCATAGGGCAGGGCGCGATGGGCGATATCCTCTTCCTGGCGCATCGCGTACCGTTTCCGCCCAATCGCGGAGACAAGATTCGCAGCGGGCATCTGCTCAAGAAACTGGCTGAGCTGGCGCCCGTGCATGTCGGCTGCTTCGCCGAAAATGCGGAGGATCGCGCGGCGATCAAAGAGGTTGCTGCAATCGCCAAGACGCATTGCGTGCCGAACCGCTCGAAGCCGCTGCCACTGGCAGGCGTAGAGGCGGTGTTGAGCGGCAAACCCGTGAGCCTGACGGCGTTTCATTCGAAGAAATTGGAGCGCTGGGTCGGGGAAACTATTGCGAACCATCCGGTCGATACGATTGTGATCTTCTCGGGGCAGATGGGCCAGTATGTCCCTGAGGATTTCACAGACCGGGCCATTGTCGATTTGTGCGATGTCGATTCGGCCAAGTTTGAAAGCTATGCGGAAGCGGACGAGCGCGTCTGGCTCAATGCCCGCGAAGCGCGCTTGCTAGCCGCAGAGGAGGAGCGGCTTGCGCGGCGCGCAGATGCGACCATCCTGATCAGCGACAACGAAGCAGAACTGTTTCGCAGCCGGTTGAAAGACGCCACCAAAGCCAACGTGCAGGTCATCGGAAACGGCATAGATGCCGCCATCTTCGATCCCAGCAAGATAGAACCTCACGGAGCCATGCGAACGAGCGAAGGGCCGCATTTCGTCTTCACCGGGCAGATGGATTACCGCCCGAACGAGCAAGCGGCAGAGTGGGTGATCGCAAACTTTCTCCCGACCATCCGCGCGCGGCATCCAGATGCGCATTTCCATATCGTCGGACGCAATCCCACAGAGAATTTGCTTCGGCACAAAAATACACCCGGTGTCACGGTATGGGGTGAAGTGCCCGATGTACGGCCCTTCATCGTGGGCGCTGATGTGATCCTCGCACCACTGCTGATCGCGCGCGGAGTACAGAACAAGGTGCTGGAAGCGATGGCGATGGCCAAGCCGGTTTTGGTTACGCCAGAGGCGGCAACAGGCATCTCGGCGAAAGATGGTGAGCATTGGTTGCTTTGCAAAGCTGACGCCCAGGTCATGTGCGAACGTGTGGAACCATTGCTTGCCAATAAGGCTGCGCGCGAGAAACTCGGTTCGGCCGCTCGCCAATTCGTACTCGATTGCCATGCTTGGGACGCCATGCTCGCGCCGCTGACCGAGTTGATCGACAAACCGCGGGAAAAGCGCGATGCCGCCTGAGGACATCGCTCATAGCTGGCGTCACGAGGGTTTCGCCGCATCTGTACCATCCGCATGGCAACGCCCGCTGGCCGTGCTGCTACTCGCTGTAAGCGCGCTATTGCTCCTGACGCTGCGAGAATGGGGCGAGATGCTACACCAGTGGTGGAACATCGACACCTACAATCACATTCTGCTGATCCCGGCGATCATTGGCTGGCTGGTGTGGATCAGGCGCGATGACCTGGCTGAACAGACACCGCGAAGCACTCCAATCGGCCTCTTTCTAACCGCTGGTGCAATGGCGCTATGGACGCTTGGCCGGCTGATTGAAATCAACCTGTTTGCGCATGCCGGAGCTGTAGCAGTCATTCAGGCCGCGATTGTCGCCATTCTCGGGCCGCGCATAGCCATGCTCCTGCTGCTTCCGCTTGCGATGGCCTGCTTCCTCGTGCCGTTCGGTGACGAGATCATCCCGCCGCTGCAAATGATCACTGCCGAGATCGCCATCGCGCTCACCGTCTGGAGCGGCGTACCAGCGCAGATCGACGGCATTTACATCAACACGCCAGTCGGCCTGTTCATCGTTGCAGAGGCCTGTTCGGGCGTGAAGTTCCTGATCGCGATGGTCACGCTCGCTGTGCTTGTGTGCTTTACCCAGTTCAACAACTGGCGCCGCCGCGCGCTGTTTATGGCCGCAGCGATTATTGTCCCGATCCTGGCCAATGGTGTGCGGGCGTGGGGCACGATCTTCATCGCGCAGAGCCAGGGGGTCGAGTTTGCCGCCGGGTTCGATCACATTTTCTATGGCTGGATCTTCTTCGCGATCGTGCTCGCCATCGTCCTGTCGGCGGCGTGGCGCTATTTCGAGCGCGATCCGGAAGAGGCTGGATACGGCTCGGCGGAGCTCGACCGGATGGTTTGGCTCGCTCGGATCGAAGCACGCTCAGCCAATGCTACTGCAATCCTCGCCGGTATTGTCATCCTTGCGGCGATCGCGGGAATTGCCGCCGCTCTCATTCCGCCTGTCGCCATAACGAACACAATCGGTTAGGCGCAGCTCCCATGTGCGGGATTGCCGGAATTTTTCATGCTGAAACGCCAAAGCCGGTCGATCCGGTGAGGGTGGAGCGCATGTGCGATGCGATGCTCCATCGCGGCCCGGATGGTGCCGGTGTCTGGACCGCTCCCGGAGTAGGGCTAGGCCATCGCCGCCTTTCGATCATCGATCTTGAAGGATCACCGCAACCCATGGTGAGCGTCGATGGTCGCGCGGTCATCAGCTTCAATGGTGAGATCTACAATTACCGGGAGTTGCGCCGTCAGCTTGAGCAGCAGGGCGCCAAGTTCAAGACCAGCGGGGACACCGAAGTCATCCTTGCCGCATGGCAACGCTGGGGTCCTGATTGTCTCGCGCGCCTGGACGGCATGTTCACCATCGCGCTCTACGACCTTGATGAACGGACCCTGTTTCTTGCCCGCGACAGGTTGGGCGTGAAGCCGCTCTTTATGGCTCGGCTTAGCGATGGGAGTCTGGCTTTTGCATCGGAACTGAAGGGGGTGCTTGCACACCCCTTGCTACGCCGAAGGCTCAATCCGCAAGCGCTCGATGATTACCTCGCCTGGGGTTATGTACCGGATCACACCTCGATCCTGGCTAGCGTTGAGAAGTTGCCAGCGGGTCACTTCATGCTGCTTGAGCACGGCAAGCCGATCAGTGGTGCGAAGCAATGGTGGGACATCAGCTTTGCCGAGCGTGAGAAAGGCTCGGAGGCCGATCTTTCTGCCCAGCTGGTCCATTTGATGCGCGAAGCCGTTCAATCGCGCATGGTCGCGGACGTGCCGCTCGGCGCATTCCTGTCCGGCGGCGTCGATTCCTCCAGCGTTGTGGCGCTAATGAGCGAAGCCAGCGCGGAGCCTGTGCGCACCTGCTCGATCGGGTTTGACGTCGCCTCGCATGATGAGACGAACTATGCACAGATGGTCGCCGATAAGTTCGCGACGAACCATAATGCGCGCACGGTCAGGCAGGATGATTTCGACGCGATCGACGCGCTTGCCGGCATGTTCGATGAACCATTTGCCGATGCCTCAGCCTTGCCGACCTGGCGCGTGTGCCAGCTGGCACGCGAGCAGGTGACTGTGGCGCTGTCTGGCGATGGCGCAGATGAAGCCTTTGCCGGCTATCGTCGCCAGGTCTTTCATCACCATGAAGAGCGTGTGCGCTCGATATTGCCTGCTAGATTGCGAGAGCCGTTATTTGGCGCGCTTGGTCGGATCTGGCCTAAAGCGGACTGGGCACCGCGCCCGCTTCGCGCAAAGGCTACCCTCCTGGCACTCGCTGATAGCGGGGAGGCTGGTTATGCGCGGGGCCTTTCCGTCAACACGCCAGACCAACGCAGCGCGATCTACGGCGGGAGCTTCGCAAAAAGCCTGCAAAACTACCGCGCCGAAGACTCGCTGACGGCGATAATGCGCGATGCACCAGCGCGCAGTGGATTGGACCGAGCGCAATACGCCGATCTCAAATTCTGGTTACCTGGGGATATTTTGACTAAGGTCGATCGCACCAGCATGGCCGTTAGTCTGGAAGCGCGAGAGCCCTTACTCGATCATCGCCTGATCGAGTTCGCTGCCCGTCTGCCAGAGCGGATGCGGGTGCGCGGTTCGACCGGCAAATACCTGCTCAAGAAATGTATGGAGCGCTATCTACCCAGCGACATCCTGTATCGGCCCAAGCAGGGTTTTGTGACGCCGATTGCACAATGGCTGCGCGGGCCATTGGCCGGATCCGCGCGCGCAATCGCCAGCAGCTCTCAGATCGCGCAAACGGGCTGGTTCGAGCGCAAACAACTCTCGGAACTGGCCGAAACGCATATCTCGGGTCGATCTGACAATTCGCGGATATTATGGCAATTGCTGATGCTAGAGAAATCGCTGGAACGGCTCGAGTTGAGCGAATAACAGCACCTAATTTTCTGCTTAAGGCGATTTGTACTGCCCCGATTTGAGACGAAAATAGTCTTATCGGACGAAAATTCTATTTGCTATTGAAGTCTGCACTGGACCATATTCAATCCAAATCGGAGCAAATCAGCCGCTCGTCCGTTAGGGGGACGAATGAGATTGGTGCCCGATCCCGGTCGCAACGGAGCAATAGTGAATGGATAGTGGGGCAAGCAGGGCAATCCCTTTAACAAGTGACGAAGAGTTTTTTGTTGAAAGCGCTCTTCACGCTGCAATTCCCAAGGAATTGTTTGAACTCAGCGAACTTAACGTCATGTATGATGATGTTTCGAGCACGCTTTGGAGTTTCATGAACCCCATCGGACGGCCGAGCTTTACGCCGTCCATGCTGCAGGATTTCGAGAACTGGCAGAGTCTGATCGCGCAGAACTTTGGCATGGAAAAAGTTCCATTGCGTTATCTTGTTCTCGGCAGCCGTTCGGAGGATGTTTTCTGTTTTGGCGGCGATCTTGAACTGTTTCAGGACCTGATCCGGCAAGGCGATCGTGATGCACTTGTTGCATATGGGCATCGCTGCTGTGCAATTCTGGATCGCAATATCAGAACGCTCGACATCCCGATGCTGACTATCGGATTGGTGCAGGGCGCGGCTCTGGGTGGCGGGTTTGAAGCGCTGCTGTCGTTCGACTATATCATCGCTGAGAGGACCGCGACATTCGGGCTGCCCGAAGTGATGTTTGGTCTTTATCCCGGCATGGGCGCACATGCGTTGCTTAGCCGCAAGCTGGGAAGCGCCATGGCCGAGCGGCTAATTGTCTCGAACCGGACCTACTCCGCTGAGGAGATGTACGAGCTGGGCATAGTCCACGAGCTGGCCGAGCCAGGTGCGGGCGTGCAAGCGACGCGTGACTTTATCAAGAAGTCGGATCGACGCCATGCAGGTCTGGTCGGATCACGCAACGCGACGAAAGAAGTTTGGAAACTCGAACTGGCGGAGCTCAATCGTATTACCGAGATGTGGGCTGACACCGCGCTGCAACTGCGCGAACAGGACCTTAAGGTGATGAGCCGTCTGGTTGCTGCGCAAGGCCGCCTCGCCGAGCGAATTGCTGCGGCGTAGTCGCTCAGCTCTCGGTACCATGGCCTAGCGCCAGGTATTCGTCGCTCTGCATCTCTTTCAACCGGCTGACGGTGCGCTCGAATTCGAAGCTGCCGTCGCCCGTTGGATAGAGCGTCTCAGGATCAGCTGCTGCCGTCGCGAACAGCTTGACCCTATGTTCGTAGAGGGCATCGATCAGCGTCACCAACCGCGCCGCCTCATTGCGTTTGTCCGGCCCCATCTGCGGGATGCCAACGATAATCACGGTGTGGAACTCGCGCGCAATTGCCAGATAGTCCGCCGCTCCGCGAGGCTCACCACACAGGCGCTTGAAGCTGAAAACTCCAACGCCTTTCAACGACTTGGGCACGTGGATTTTGCGTGTGGCGCCGACTTTCAACTCCTGCGAAGGAACGTGCTCAGCATCTTCCGGCGCAAAGTCGGTAAGGCGGAAGAAGAGCTCGCGCACCTTGTCGGTCGCATCATTGCCCAGCGGTATATGCCATGTGTCCATGCCTCCTATCCGGTCGAGCCGATAGTCGGTCGGACCATTGAGTGGGACGACATCGAGCTCGCGTTCGACCAGATGAATGAAAGGCAAGAAATGCTCGCGGTTCAGCCCGTCCTTGTACAGATCTTGGGGAGGGCGGTTCGAGGTGGTCACGATTGTGACCCCTTGCTCGCAGATCAGCTGCGTGAACAAGCGGCTCATGATCATAGCATCGGCGGAATTGTTGACCACCATCTCATCGAAGGCGAGACAACGAACATCCTGCGCGATATCCAGCGCAACCTTGGGGATCGGGTCACCGGGATCGGCAGCCCGCCAGGCGCGCATCATCTGGTGAACCTCCTGCATGAAGGCGTGGAAGTGCACGCGCCGCTTCTCCGTGATCGACAGCCGTTCGTGGAACAGGTCCATCAGCATCGATTTGCCGCGCCCGACACCTCCCCACATGTAGACGCCTTGTGGGCGTACTTTCTTCTGGCCGAAGAGCTGGGCGAGCAGACCGCCCGAGGTCTCCGCCTCAAGCTCTTTCTGCAGCTGGTCCAGTCGAACTGCGGCCCGGCGTTGATCCGCATCCGGCTGCAACTCACCGTTGGCGATCAGTCTCTCATAGCGCGCCAGCATCTCGTCACCGCGCCTGCGTCAGATCCGCGGTTTCATCTTGCGGACAATGCCGGAAAAGCTAGCAACGATATCGTCATCTTGCACAACCTGTCCGCGTACGAACAGCAGCTTACCGGTCTCTCGTACAATCTCGGTCACGGCATCGAGCGGACGCTTTGGGTCACCGCCACCGACAAACTGCGTCGAGAGTTCCAACGTTACCGACGGGCCGGCATTTCCCGTTCCCACAACATGCATGGTCGTGAACATTGAGATGTCGATCAGGCTCAGCGTCACTGCACCGTGGATAATGCCTTGCAGGTTCTCATGGCGCCGCTCCGGGAACATGCGCAAACGGCATCTGTCGTCTTCCGCACGCGTTATGAGCTTGCCCATCACCGCGCCGTTGAACAGCGTCTGATCCTTGAGATTCCAGTGATTCCAGCCCGGATTGTCCGGATCGGGCGCGTGCTCGAATACGTCGTCCGTCAACGCCACCGGATCAGATTTCGCGCTCAGCCATCATCTTCTTGGTCTCCGCGATCGCTTTCGCAGGCGAGAGGCCTTTGGGGCAGACATTCGCGCAATTCATGATCGTGTGGCAGCGATAGAGACGGAAGGGATCTTCCAGTTGATCGAGCCGCTCACCGGTCATTTCGTCGCGGCTATCAGCGAGCCAGCGATAGGCCTGAAGAAGGATGGCAGGGCCCAGGAACTTGTCCGAATTCCACCAATAGCTCGGGCAACTGGTCGAGCAGCACGCGCACAGAATGCACTCGTAAAGTCCGTCGAGCTGTTCGCGCTGCTCCGGCGTCTGCAACCGCTCTTTGCCCGAAGGCGTAGGCGATACGGTCTGCAACCACGGGCGGATAGAGGCATATTGCGCATAGAAGTGCGTGAAGTCCGGCACCAGGTCCTTGATCACATCCATATGCGGCAGCGGCGTGATCCGCACTTCGCCCTTCAGGTCTTCGATCGCGGTGGTGCAGGCAAGTCCGTTCTTGCCATTCATGTTCATCGCGCAGGATCCGCAAATCCCCTCACGGCACGACCGGCGGAAGGTCAGCGTCGGATCGACCTCGTTCTTGATCTTGAACAGAGCGTCGAGAACCATCGGACCGCAATCGTCCAGGTCGAGTTCGAACTTGTCATAGCGCGGGTTCGCGCCGCTATCGGGATCATAGCGATAGATCTTGAACGACTTGGTCCGACCAGCATTAGCGTCCTCGGCAGCCTTGTAGACCTTGCCCTGCTTGCTGATCTTCGAATTCTTAGGAAGCGTGAAAGTCGCCATTACTACTCTGATCCCGTTTCTTCGTCGCACCTATCTAGCGCCTTGGGCGGTGAGGGCAAGGCGGGGAGTGTTGCGAGGTTTGGGACAATTGTTGAGTGAGTAGCACGCTCGCTCGCGCTGCGCTCTGCTCCATTCGCACCAACTCGGTTCGTCGCTCGTAAAGCACGCTTGGAACGCATGGAACACTGTTCAGGAGATGAAAACCAAGCGATCACTGCCGCGCGGACTGATCGCTTTTTCCGATCGATCAAAAGTTGCGAATTGAGGAACTTGCACGCCATTCCCGCCTTTTACTGTGCATGGACGATGTAGGACAGACCTCCGCAGGTAGCGCAACGAAGACCGCAGCAATCTTTGGTGCGAGCGGAGGAATCGGCGCGGCCCTGTGTGCGCAGCTGAAGAAACGCGGGGCTCAGCGTATCTATGCCGGATCGCGCAGCGGCGACACTCCATCGGGCGAGGGGATCACACCATTCCGCTTCGACCTGACCGATGAGGCGAGCATTGCCGATGCGGCGACGATGATGCGCGAAGAGCCTCCGACACTGGTGATCGTCACCACTGGCGTGCTCACTCTTGGCGACGGCACCGGGCCGGAGCGGACCTACAAACGGCTCGACGGTGCGGCCATGGCCGAGATCTTTGCGCTCAATACGATCGGCCCCGCGTTAATTGCCAAACACATGCTGCCGCTGCTCCCGCGCGGAGAGCGCGCGGTCTTCGCTGCGCTGTCGGCGCGCGTCGGCTCGATTTCGGACAATGGCTTGGGCGGGTGGCACAGCTACCGCGCGTCCAAGGCCGCGCTCAATATGCTGATCAAGAACTTCGCTCTGGAGATGAGCCGGACGCATCCGGAGAGTGTGATTGTCGGGCTCCATCCGGGCACAGTGGACACGCAACTATCGGAGCCATTTCAGTCGAACCTTCCCGATGGTCAACTGACCGAAGCTGCTGAAGCGGCAGAGAATCTGCTAGAGGTCATTGCTCGCCTCCTCCCTGAGAAGAGTGGCAGCATCTTTGACTTCAAGGGAGAGAGAATACCTGCCTGACATTTCTGTTGAGCAGCAGGTGATGGCGCGACTTTTTTGGTCCGATGCCGACCCATTTGCGGACATATCAGCAGGTGCTACTGTCAGTGCATGAGAGCCTTTTTCGGATCACTCGCGGCAGCGCTTTTGGCCGGTTGCGTTACAACCTCAAACCCAAACACCATTACTCGATACGATGACCTAGAAGGACGTGAAGGCGAGGTTGTAACCCTCTCAGGGTTTTGGTCTGAGCGACACGAAGCGAGTGGAGTTTACTTCGGCCACCGGGACTATCCAGAGAAATGTGTTCTGGTTGAACCTAATCCAAACCTACCTGATAAAGACAAGCTAGTCATAACTGGAAAGTTGGAGCGCAGCGGCTGTGGAGCCGAGTTGATTTGCTTGACCACCTGCCAACCATTCATCTTGCGGGAGGCTGTCAAAAGGGAGTGACGAGCCTGCGTCCGCTTTCCACCCACAATCGGACCTGCTGCAGTCAAACAATCCCATGCCGCCGCAGGCCCTCGGCGACGATGGTTTCAATCAAGTCTTCCTGGCTCCACCCGGCCAGTTCCGCCGCACGGCCAAAGACCTTTTGCGACCAGAGATTGCAGTTGAGATTGAGTTCCAGAAACGCGATCTCTCCCGTTTCCTCGTTCACCCGGAATTCGAAGCGGCCGTAGTCGAACGGACGATATTCGTCCCAGGTCTTGTGAGTTAGCTCGGCAATGCGCGCTTCCATCTCTGGATGCTGAAAATGATCGAGCGAGTATTTCTGACTGCGATCGACCAGATCGCGCTTCTCCTGATAAGTCCGCAGGTGCGATGGATCGGCCTGACGGAAGATCATCATTGGCAGGAGTTGAGGTTCACCGTTGATGGTCACCACGGGCACTTCCACGTCGCTGCCATCCAGGAACGGCTCGACAATCGCATCCTGCCCGCCATTCGCTTCGTCATTGTGGATGCTCTCGATAGCCTGCTTAACTCCGGCCCAGTCGCGCGCATCGCCCACGCCCCAACTGGCGGAGGAATTGTTGGGCTTGATCACATAGCGATCCGCCTTCGGGCACTTGGCCTCGTCAATCGGAGCGCCCTTGCGATAGATCGCCCACGGCGCAGTCGGCACGCCCGCATCCTTCGCGGCACGCTTCGCCAGATGCTTATCGTCTGAAAGGCCGCGCAGGATCGGATTTGCGCCGAGGTAGGGAATGCCCGCGCGCTCGCACAGCAGCGGCACCAGCATTTCGGAATTGAAAAAGCCCGCACGGTTGAGCAGCGGGAACACGAAATCGACGTCTTTGGGCGGATCGAACAGAATATCGAACGTCTGGGTGATCGTGAGTTTGAGGCCCAGCCCTTCCAGCACATTGCGCATCTCACGGTGATAGAGCGCGTGATTGCCATCCTCGGGGTGGATATCCCCCTCCCACAGCGCATTCTTCGCCAAGAAGAGGATATGTGCGCGCTGTTTCACCTGATCGGGAATGCGCAGCGGAGTGAGACTGTCTGTCATAAAGGTGCCTGAAAATGAGGAATTGCCGCGCGTTTACGGCGGCGAAGCGTGCCGCGCCAGAGTAAACTTACCCACCAAATCGCCCGGATTGGCGCGCCGACACTTCCCATTTCTCGGCCCTCAAAATATAGGGGCACCGGGTCAAAACGACGCAAAAGCGGGATTATTCACTCATTTCAATGCCATCCTACAATCTGCCAGCAGCAGGGCTGGTGCTCGACGATGCTTGCGATGCATTGGTGACGAAGCTCTCATCGGGCGGTGATGAGCGGATCAGCTTGCGAGCGGACACCGGCCTTAACAAGTACTACTCCGCGCCTTATCCGCGCGATGTGATCGCCTACTCGTCTTCGACGGTCAGCGACATTTCGGCAGACGCCTTCGCGCATTTGCTCGCGCTAGAGGCTGCAGGCGGGAGCGGCAGCTATGCCGAGCGTCTGGATGGTCTGCGCGAGCGAATTGGCTCGGCGTATGAGTTTCCCGCAACGGTGCAGATCGTCTTCGCAGCGTCGGGGACCGATCTCGAATATGTCGCGCTGGCCTGTGTTCGAGAGCGGGCAGAAGGCGGGATTCACAACATTCTGCTCGGCGCGGATGAGATTGGGAGCGGCTGCATCCATTCCGCGCATGGCCGCTATTTTGCTCAGAAAACCGCGCTTGGCCTTGCATCGGAACCGGCAAAAGATGTCGCCGGATGCGGTCAAGTCTCGCTGGTCGATGTGCCGGTGCGATGCGGCGAAGGCCTTGCCTGTTCGAGCGCGACGATCGCCGAAAGTCTGGCGCAAGAAATCGAGCTCGCCGCAGGCGAGGGTAAGCATGCGCTGGTTCACGTGGTGCATGGATCGAAAACCGGTCTGGTCCTGCCGGAATTGCGGGACTTGGACTCCCTGCGCAATCGCTTCCCGAATGATGCGACATTCGTAGTCGATGCCTGCCAGGCGCGTATAACCAGCGAAGCGATTGCCGACTATCTTGCGCGCGACTGCATCGTGCTGCTGACCGGTTCGAAGTTCATGGGCGCGCCTCCGTTCAACGGCTTTGCGCTAATCCCTGATCGTCTGGCGCGTAGCTCTGCACCGCTCCCTGAAGGGTTTGCACGAATATTCAATGGCGCGGAGTTTCCGGCTGACTGGCCGGGCGCAGAGGCCCTTCCAGATGGCGAAAATCAATCGCTCGCTTTGCGACTGGAAGCGGCTGTGTTCGAGCTTGAGCGCTTCCAGCGTATCCCGATTGCCCGCGTAGAGGCGATGATTGCGGCCTTCGAAGATGCGCTGCATGCTGAAGTGATCGAACCGCTAGGCATAAAGCGGGTCGTGCCCAATTTTGGCGAAGGAGAAACCGCACCGGACCGCCCGATCGAAATGCGCACTCTCGCGACACTCGATATCAGTATGCTGCCCGGAGCGCGCACTTTCGATGAAGCGCAGGTACTCCATCGCGAGCTCGCCTTTGACGGCATCCGTCTCGGCCAACCGGTCAAATGCGTTCGTCTGAATGATGGCGGGCGTCCGGGATGGGGCGGCACTTTGCGCATTGGCCTGTCCATGCCGATAATGAGCGGATGGGTACAGCTGACCGAGGCGGAGCTGGCCCAAGTGCTGCGCGATCACCTCGGGCAGGTTCGCGAAAGTCTTGGGCTAAAAACTCTACACCACGCCTGACAATCACAACTCTTTGCATTTGCAGATTTTGCGTTACATTCCTTGGCCTAATCGGTCTGGGGAGAGCGCCGATGGGAATGCAGCAATGGTACGATGCGCATATCATGCCGCGTCTGGTTGGCTTTGCCTGCGGGCAGGGTCAGATTATGAAGCGTCGCTCAAAGGTCGTGCCGCGCGCGCGCGGTGACGTGTTCGAGCTAGGCTGCGGCGGTGGTCTCAACCAACAATTCTACGATCGTGAGGCGGTGACCAGCTTCTCCGGGATCGATCCGCATGGCGGTCTGCTTGATCGGGCACGATCCGAGGCCGAGGCCAAAGGATGGAGCGCGGATATTCGCGAAGGATTCGGAGAGGCCATCCCGTTTGCCGACGGCAAATTCGACAGCGTCGTGTGCACCTTCACTTTGTGTACCGTCGAGGATCCCGGACAGGTGATGTCCGAAATGCGCCGCATCCTGCGCCCCGGCGGGCAGCTAATCTTCCTCGAGCATGGGCGCGCGCCCGATGCCAATGTCGCGAAGTGGCAGGAGCGCATTGAGCCAACCTGGAAGCGTCTTGCAGGTGGCTGCCACCTCACGCGGCCAATCGGGTCGGCCCTGCGCGGTGCAGGATTTGACGTGGAGCCGCTCGGGCAGGGTTATCTTCCCAAGGCGCCGCGCTTTGCCAGCTGGAATGAATGGGGAGTGGCGCGCAAGCCGGGAGTTTAGGGTCGGTCCTTTCCGACCAACCCGTCCATCCCGGCTAACGTCAATTTCGCCAATCCTAGAGAGCGTTACTCACCAAAAGTACGCTGCCACCAGCCACGCTTGGGCTTCCCGCCATCCGCGCTCTTCGTTTCGATTGGTGTTTCCGCGTCGGTCGCAGCCTTGGCTGCGGTCTTCTTGGTTGCACGAGGTTTGCGCGGCTTGGGCGCCGGCTTCTCAGTCTCATCCTTGGTGTCAGCCGCAGCCTCAGCAGGCTCTTCGACCTTCTTCTTGGCCCGCGAAGCCCGCTTGCGCTTTGGCTTTTCCTCCGCCGGCTTTTCCACCTCGGTATCGGCGTGATCCGCCTTGTCGACTTTGGCCGCATCGGCGTCCGCCTTCTTCTTACGCGGTGCACGCTTGCGTTTCGGCTTCTCGGATTTTTCTTCTTCAGCTGCCCCTTCTGCCGCCATCACCTCGGCTGTTTCCGGCGCATCTTCGGGACCGGCAACAACCGCCATGTCTTCCTTGACCTGCTCGGAGATGTCTTCGAGCCGATCGGTATCGGCTTCGCTCACAGCCTCGCCGTCGGTTTCCTTCTTGCGGCGACCGCGACCACCCCGGCGACGACGCTTTTTAGGCTTGTCTTCGCCATCGTCGTCATTCGACGCTTCAGGACGTTCCTCGCCGGTTTCGCTATCGTCATTGGCTGCGTCGTCCTCGCCCTCGTTGTCCGAGCGATCTTCACCGCGATTCTTGTTGCGGCCACGACCGCCACGGCGGCGGCGGCGACGCTTCTTCTTCGGCGCCTCGTCTTCCTCGTCGCCAAAGTCCTCAGCGATTTCGTCCTCATCGTCGTCTTCATCGACGATCGGTTCAAACTTGGGCGCTTCCGTCGGGCGAGGACCGCCGCTCGAAACGCTCATCTTCGCGCCCTCGTCTTCGCCTTCCGGCATGACTTCAACGCGAACGCCATAGCGCTGCTCGATTTCGACCAGATCGTCACGCTTCTCGTTGAGCAGATAGATTGCGGCCTCGGTGCTCGCTGCCAAGCGAATAACCGTGCCTTTGCCCTTGGCCGCTTCATCTTCGATAAGGCGCAGCGCGGAGAGGCCCGCAGACGATGCGGTGCGGACCAGACCAGTACCATCGCAATGCGGGCATTCGCGCGTGGTCGCTTCGAGCACGCCGGTGCGCAGACGCTGACGACTCATCTCCATCAGGCCAAAGCCGGAGATACGGCCCACCTGAATGCGCGCCCGGTCGCTCTTGAGAGCTTCCTTCATCGCCTTTTCGACTTTGCGGACGTTGGAATTGTATTCCATGTCGATGAAGTCGATCACGACCAGGCCGGCCATATCGCGCAGGCGCAGTTGCCGAGCGATTTCACGGGCCGCTTCAAGGTTGGTGGCGACCGCAGTCTGCTCGATCCCGTGTTCCTTGGTCGAACGACCGGAGTTGATATCGATCGAAACCAGTGCCTCGGTCGGATTGATGACCAGATAGCCGCCAGATTTGAGCTGCACGACCGGATCGTACATCGCCCTCAGCTGGTCTTCCGCGCCATAGCGCTGAAAGAGCGGGACCGGGTCAGAATAGGCCTTCACCCGGCGCGCATGACTGGGCATCAGCATTTTCATGAAGCTCTTCGCGGATTTGTAGCCGTCTTCGCCTTCGACGATCACTTCCTCGATCTCGCGATTATAGATGTCGCGGATCGCGCGCTTGATCAGGTCGCTGTCCGAATGGACCAGCGACGGTGCGGTTGAGGACAAAGTCTTCTGGCGGATCTCGTCCCACAGACGGGCGAGGTAATCGAAGTCGCGCTTGATCTCCGTCTTGGTGCGGCTGATGCCGGCGGTGCGCACGATCAGGCCCATCGTCTTTGGCAGTTTGAGATCGGCAACGACCTGTTTCAAACGCTTACGATCGGACGACGAGTTGATCTTGCGACTGATCCCGCCACCATGCGAGCTGTTTGGCATCAGCACGGTGTAACGGCCTGCAAGGCTGAGGTAGGAGGTGAGGGCAGCGCCTTTGTTCCCGCGCTCTTCCTTCACGACCTGAACCAGGATCACCTGGCGACGCTGAATAACGTCCTGGATTTTGTAACGGCGACGCAGCGCCATACGCTTTGCGCGAACCTCATCGACTTCCTTGGCGCGGCTGCGGCCTTTCTTGCCATCGCCTTTGCCACCCTGACGGCGGCGACCACGGCCACGTCCACGGCGGCCACGACGCGGCTTGTCTTCGTCGGACGTTTCCTCGTCGGAATTCTCGTCGTTTTCGCTCTCATCTTCGTCGTCGGAGGCGTCTTCGTCATCCTCTTCGTCGTCGCTGTCATCGCCTTCGACATTGCCTTCTTCGATGGTCGCGACTTTGTCTTTTTCAGAGGTGTCGATCTCTTCCATGCCGTCTTCGGCGAGATCTTCAGCGAGGGCTTCAGCGGACTCGTCCTCGGCGTCATATTCGTCGCCGGGCGTGATGCCGTCTTCTTCTTCCTCTGCACGAAGGCGCGCCTCTTCTTCAGCGGCCTCTGCTTCTTCAGCGAGCAGGCGCTCGCGATCGTCCTGAGGTATCTGGTAATAGTCTGGGTGAATTTCGCTAAAGGCGAGGAAGCCGTGACGATTGCCGCCAAAGTCGACGAACGCCGCCTGCAGCGAGGGCTCTACCCTGGTAACTTTAGCAAGATAAATATTGCCTTTGATCTGCTTGTGTTCGGCAGATTCAAAGTCGAATTCCTCAATCCGGTTGCCTTTTAGTACCGCCACCCGGGTCTCTTCCGAGTGGCGCGCATCGATTAGCATGCGCGTTGCCATTATGTTGTCTCCAAGCGCCTATGGCGGCCATCCGGCCGCGCTTCAGACGCATTTTATGTGATGAAACGGATCGCCAAACGCTCACGTGAGCGGTGGCAATGCCGATCGATTTATCGAACCCCCGGGCGACTTTCGCACGGGGTGGGATGAATGTGTCTGCTGTGAGAGAACTGCGGGTTTTGGCCGCGCTTCGGCTCGCGCAATTGGTCGCATGCGCTGAGCGCTGCGACTGTAATTGCGAGGAGAAGGGACTCGTCACTGCATCAACCTGTTGAGTGGCCTTGGCAAAGGTTTTGCCTGGGCTCTGAGTGAAAACCTCTGAGTCGCACGGGTAAACCGAGCGCAAATCAAAGTTTTTCGACAAATTGTTGCTAGCACCGTGGGTTAGCGCCCGCAACCATATTGCGTTCTTAGACTCCATCATTCTAACCAAGTGTTGATATGTCGTTGCGCACGCTCTTTCTGCTGGTCCTGCTGGTTCCGGCACTGGTGATCGGCGGAGCTGTGGCGGGCGGCATCACCATTCCCATTCCTGAATGGGGCAGGGACTACGTCCAGCGTTTCAACCTTTTTGGAGAGGTGGGCCAATTCGACCTGCCCGATGTGCTGGGACCAGAGGAAGCAGATCGCCCGCTTGTGGTCATTGATGCGGGTCACGGCGGACGTGATCCGGGCGCGGTCGGCGAGACGCCCGATGGCACTGTCGTTCGCGAGAAGGAAGTTACGCTGGCGATTGCTCTGGCGCTGCGCGACGAGTTGCTGGAGGCTGGCGGTATTCGCGTTGCGCTAACCCGCTCCGACGATCGCATATTGGCATTGGCCGACCGCCCCGAGATTGCGCGGCAACTGGGCGCGGACCTGTTTATCTCCATTCACGCGGATTCTGCGGGAGGGCTCAACGATGTTTCAGGCGCGAGTGTCTACTCGCTTTCGGCCGAGGCATCTAGCGAAGCGGCAGCGCGATTTGCCGCGCGTGAAAACGACGCTGACCGGGTAAACGGGTTGCAGATCGAGGGTGAGAGCGAGGCAGTGAGCGCGATTCTGGTCGAGCTGTCGCAACAGGCGACGCAAGATGCCTCGGCTGACCTCGCTTCGCTCATCATACGAGAGGGGGAGGGAGAGCTTGCGTTCGTCTCAACTCCGCGTCGTTCGGCTGCCTTGGCGGTGCTGCGTGCGCCCGATGTTCCCTCGATCCTGTTCGAAAGCGGCTTTGTTACCAATCAGGCGGACCGCGCGCGCCTGACGACCGAAGAGGGCCGCGCCACCTATGCCCGAGTATTGGCTCGCGCGATCCGCGTCTATTTCGCGCGCCGGGCGGAGCGGTGATGCAAAGCTGAGACAGCGGCGAACTCTCGCGTTCGTTCATCGGAAAATCAGTGCAAAGCCGCTAGCGCCTGCAAAAATTCCCGTGCTATGAGCCTTCGCGATCATGACTGACACTACCCCGCAATCATCGCTTGAGTACTTCCGCTACCGTCTGGGCCGAGATTTCGGCGCGGTGCGAGCATGGTTCAAAGCGAAATGGAAATCGAGCTGGCTGTTCAAGCTGGGAGCGTTCGGATTGGCGCTGTTGCTTCTGATGTGGGTGGGTGGCTGGACGCTGCTTGCACGCGATCTGCCTGATGCAGAGGGACTGCTCGACTACGAGACGCCGCTCCCCACGGTGGTGCGCGGGAGCGACGGCGAGATCGTCCATTCCTATGCTCGCGAACGGCGCGTTCAGCTGCAATATCCCGATTTTCCAGAAAAGCTGATCGAGGCCTATCTGTCTGCCGAAGACAAAACATTCTTCTCGCATGGCGGCGTCGATGTGACCGGCACGGCCAATGCGGTGTTCGATTATGTCAGCAAGTTCGGCTCTGGCGAGCGCGCCGTGGGCGGCTCTACGATCACGCAGCAGGTGGCTAAAAACCTGCTGCTGAGCGACGAATATTCGGTGACGCGCAAGCTCAAGGAGATGATCCTCGCAAGCCGCATCGAAGGGGTGATGAGCAAGCAGGAAATTCTTGAGCTCTATCTCAACGAGATTCCGCTGGGTCGCCGCAGTTTCGGCGTGCAGGCCGCGAGCCGCGCCTATTTCGACCGCGATGTGGTCGACCTTGAGCTACATCAGATGGCCTTCCTTGCGATCCTGCCCAAGGCACCGGAACGTTATGGCCGCTCTGCCAACGAGCAGGCCGCGTTGGACCGCCGCAATTTCGTACTCGGTCAGATGGAAGAGAACGGCTTCATCACCACAGCCGAAGAATCCGCTGCCAAGGCACAGCCGCTCGGCCTTGTGCGTCAGCGCAGTCAGCGCTCGGTGGATGCGGGCTACTTCCTTGAAGAAGTCCGCCGCCAGTTGATCGATGATTTTGGCGAAAGCGCAGAGGATGGTGAAAACAGCGTCTATGCTGGCGGGTTATGGGTGCGCACATCACTTGATCCGAGTATGCAAGAGGCCGCACGCAAGGCGCTGCGTCAGGGCCTGGTCCGCTATCACGGTCGCCGCGGTTGGAGCGGTTCGATTGCAACCATAGATTTCGATGATGGGGCGTGGGACAGTCAGCTCCGCAGCTCCAATCTTGGCGTAAACTACGAGGACTGGCGGGTCGGTGTCGTCACTCAGCGCTCAGGCTCCAGCGCGACAATCGGTTTCTCCGATGGCGAAGAAAGGCCGTTATCCGGCCTGCCCAATGCCTTGAAAGCGGGCGACGTGATCGCCGCTTCGCCTGCGGGCAATGGTTACCGCGTTCGGACCATTCCGGAGGCTCAGGGCGGCCTTGTCGTGCAGAGCGCGCAATATGGCCGCGTGCTGGCGATGCAGGGCGGTTTCGACTACCGGATTTCGGACTTCAACCGCGCGACGCAGGCGAACCGCCAGCCCGGGTCCACGATTAAGCCCTTTGTCTACGCCACCGGCCTCGATAATGGCATGACCCCTTCGACCAAGATCGATAACACCCGTTACTGCTATTATCAGGGCCGCAACCTCGGCGAGAAGTGCATTCGCGGCGGGCGCGCGGGCGAATTCCCGATGCGATATGGCCTCGAGCAATCGCAGAACATCATGACCGTCCAGATCGGCATGCAGGCGGGCATGGAAAACGTGGTCGACACGATCGAGAACCTTGGCATCAGCGAAGATCCCGATCCATACGCCGCAACCTCGCTTGGCTCGGAAGAAACGACCGTGATGAAGATGGTCGCGGCCTATGCTGCGCTCGCCAATCACGGGCGGCTTAACCAGCCAACTGTGATCGATTATGTGCAGGACCGCGATGGCAAGGTCATTTGGCGCGCGGACAATCGCAAATGCGATGGTTGCAACATGCCGCAATGGGACGGCGCGCCAATGCCGCGCTTCGGCCTGAAGGGCGAGCAGGCAATGGACCCTCGCACGGCTTTCCAGACTATGCACATGCTTAAGGGCGTGGTCGATCGCGGGACGGCGACTGTGCTCAACGACCTTGGCCTGCCACTGTTTGGCAAGACTGGCACGACATCCGGTCCCAAAGACGTTTGGTTCGTCGGCGGCACGCAGGAGCTGATCGCAGGCGCCTATGTGGGGTTTGACACCCCGCGCAATATGGGCGGCTATGCTTTCGGTGGGACAATCGCTGCGCCTATTATCAAGACGTTGATCCGCGAATCTCGAGATTCCTGGTCCGATCTGCCAGCCATCGCTCCGGCAGGTGTGCGGATGGTTCGCGTCGACCGACGTACCGGCAAGCGTGTGCTCAATGGTTGGCCCAGCGGAGATAACCGCGCGGACATCATCTGGGAGGCGTTCAAGCCCAACACCGAACCGGAGCGCTCGACCCGGCAGGATGAGATCGCCGCCAAGCGCGACGAAATTCTGCAGTTGATCCGTGAAGCACGCGGAGGCGGCTCTGGCCAGTCGGTCGAATCGAGTGACGGCCAACCCAGCGACTTTGTCGAGGATCAGGGCGGCATTTATTAGGCCGCCCGCCTTTCCACCGCTATCGATCCCGCGCTTTGCCTCGCACTAACTTTACAATCGTCTCTCGCGCGCTAAGCGGGGCGGGAATGTGTTCGCAAAGGATTTGCCATGCGCGCTGAAGCGCAATCCAATATCGACCGGATCGAAGCGGCGCTGGATCTGGTACGCCAATCGCTCGATTGGGACAGCGCACTGCGCCGTCTCGACGAGTTGAATGCGCGCGTCCAGGATCCGACGCTGTGGGACAATCCGAAGGAAGCGCAAAGCGTTAGCCGCGAGCAAAAGACGCTGGAAACAGCCGTCAACACGGTGCGGGATATCTCGGCGGAGATGGCCGACGCGGTCGAATTCATTGAAATGGGCGAGGCCGAAGGCGAGGAAGACGTCGTCAACGATGGTCTCAAGAGCCTGGAAAAGCTCGCCGACCGTGCAGACGCCGACAAGGTTCAGGCGTTGCTATCCGGTGAAGCCGACGCCAACGACACCTATCTTGAAATTCACGCGGGCGCGGGCGGCACGGAAAGCCAGGACTGGGCCGAAATGCTGTTGCGCATGTATGCCCGCTGGGCCGAGCGGCGCGGCTACAAGGTCGAAACGGTCGAATATCAGGCGGGCGATGCTGCGGGTATCAAATCGGCAACTCTGCACATCAAGGGCGAGAACGCATACGGCTATGCGAAGACCGAGAGCGGTGTACACCGACTGGTCCGCATCAGCCCATATGATAGCTCTGCGCGGCGCCACACGTCCTTCAGCTCGGTCTGGGTCTATCCGGTGATCGACGACGATTTCGAAGTCGAGATCAACGAAGGCGACCTCAAGATAGACACATACCGCGCATCCGGTGCGGGCGGTCAGCACGTCAACACGACCGACAGTGCTGTGCGCATCACACACCAACCGACCGGCATCGTCGTTGCGAGCCAGAACGATCGTAGCCAGCACAAGAACCGCGCAACCGCGATGAACATGCTGAAGGCGCGACTGTTCGAGCGCGAAATGGCGGAACGGGAGGCGGCTGCCTCAGGCGAGTATCAGGAAAAGAGCGAAATTGGTTGGGGTCATCAGATCCGTTCCTACGTCCTGCAGCCCTATCAGATGGTCAAAGACCTGCGCACCGGCGTGACCTCAAGCTCGCCCGATGATGTGCTCGATGGCGCGCTCGACCCGTATATCTCCGCCGCGCTGGCCCAGCGCGTGACTGGTGAGACTGTGGATGTGGAGGATGTTGAGTAAGATGTTGCGCGCATTTGCTGCACTTGCGCTTATTCCCGCTCTTTTGGCGTGCGAGGTCGCACCAAAGGATAGCTCCCGGCCGGAAAGCGCGCTGGAATTTCCGCTGCCGGATCGTCCGGTTTCGACGATCACCTCCAACCAGTTCTCCAACGAAGACGCACGCGATCGCCGCGGCGAGGCGCAAAAGGTGATGGACCTTGCCAATATCGCCGAGGGCATGACGGTTGCCGACATTGGCGCAGGCGAGGGTTATTACACCGTCCGGCTCGCTGACCGGGTTGGCGAAGCAGGCCGCGTTCTAGCGCAGGATATCGATCGCGACGCGCTGGAGCGGATTGGTCGCAGGGTAGAGAATGAGCGGCTCGAAAACATCTCGATCAAGCTGGGCGAAGTGGATGATCCGCAATTGCCGCCGGACAGCTTCGATCGCATCTTCCTGGTCCATATGTACCACGAAGTGACCGAACCTTACGCGTTTCTTTGGCGTTTATGGCCTGCCCTCGTGCAAGACGGACAAGTTATCGTCGTCGATGCGGATCGCCCGACCGACCGGCATGGGATCCCGCCAAAGCTGCTGTTCTGCGAATTCGATGCCGCTGGATTCCGCCTGATGGAATTCATTGAGAAGCCTGATATCAAGGGATATTTCGCCCGCTTCGAGCGAGTAGAGACACGCCCGGAACCAGGTGCGATTACGCCGTGCAGTCTTGCTAAAAGGCCCGAATAGCGCCGGGTTTGAGCGCTCGGCCTTGGGGATAGCGCGACGAGCTGCTGCGAACTGCAATCAGTTGTCAACCAACGGTCCATGCGCCCTTTCCATCACCAATACGGGGTGCTAGTCGCAGCCTCGACCTAAGGGGCAAAAGGTTAGGAGTACCGCCGGGGATGACAGATTTTCCAACCAGCTTTGACCGCGATGATCTGTTGAGATGCGCGCGCGGCGAGTTGTTCGGCCCCGGCAATGCACAATTGCCAGAACCGCCCATGCTGATGATGGATCGGATTACCGATATCTCCGGCGATGGCGGCTCTGATGGCAAGGGCCATGTGGTGGCGGAGTTCGATATCAAACCAGACCTCTGGTTCTTCGATTGCCATTTTCCCGGCAATCCCATTATGCCCGGCTGCCTTGGCCTTGACGGGTTGTGGCAGCTGACCGGCTTCAATCTCGGCTGGCGCGGCTGGCAAGGGCGCGGCTATGCTTTGGGTGTGGGCGAGGTCAAGCTTACCGGCATGGTGCGGCCTGATCGCAAGATGCTCACCTATTACGTCGATTTCACCAAGGCGATACAAACCCGGCGTTTGACCATGGGTGTGGCTGATGGCCGGGTCGAGGCCGATGGTGAGGTCATCTATCAAGTCAAAGATATGAAAGTGGCCTTGTCGGAGGCCTAAGGGGAAACATGCGTCGCGTCGTCATAACCGGACTGGGGATCGTTTCCTCGATTGGCAACAATACTACCGAGGTGCTGACCTCGCTGAAAGCCGGCAAGTCCGGTATCACCTTCAACGAGGACATGGCCGAACACGGTTTCCGCTCGCAGATCGCGGGGGCAGTGGATCTCGATGTCTCCGAGCATGTCGACAAGCGCACCCTGCGCTTCATGGGGCCGGGCGCGGCCTATGCTCACATCGCAATGGGGCAGGCGATTGCCGATGCGGGGCTTCAGGAGAAAGACGTCATCAATCCGATGACCGGCGTGATTGCCGGGTCCGGCGGCCCCTCTACCTCCGCCATGCTTGCGGCGCATCAAACAGTGCTCAAAACCGGCGCGACCAAGCGCATCGGGCCTTTTGCCGTGCCGAAGACCATGTCCTCCACCGTGAGTGCAAACCTCGCCACGGCGTATCAGATCAAGGGAATGAACTTCTCGATCACTTCGGCCTGTTCCACCTCGCTGCATTGCATTGGTATGGCGGCGCAGCAGATCGCGCTGGGCCAGCAGGATGTGATGTTTGGGGGCGGCGGCGAAGAGCTGGACTGGACGTTGTCGTGCCTGTTCGACGCGATGGGCGCGATGTCGAGTAAATATAACGACACGCCGGAACGGGCTTCGCGCGCTTTTGACGCAGACCGTGATGGTTTTGTTATCGGTGGCGGCGGAGCCATGGTGGTGCTCGAAAGCCTCGAACACGCGCAGGCGCGCGGTGCAAAGATCTACGCCGAAGTGACCGGCTTTTGCGCCACTTCCGACGGCGCCGACATGGTGGCGCCATCGGGCGAGGGGGGGGAGCGCGCCATGCGCGGGGCGCTCAAGACGCTCAGCGAGGATCGCAAGGTCAGCTATATCAATGCCCATGGCACTTCGACCCCGGTCGGCGATGTGGGCGAAATCGAAGCGGTGCGCCGGGTTTTTGGAGAGGGTTCGACCCCGCCGGTCAGCTCCACCAAGTCAATGACCGGGCACAGCCAAGGGGCCACCGGCGCGCAAGAGGCGGTCTACTGCCTGCTGGCGCTCGAGCATGATTTCATCATTCCATCGATCAATGTGGAGACCCTCGATCCGGCGCTGAAGCCGGAAGAGATCGCCACCGAGATCGTGGAGAATGCCGGTCTCGATACGGTCATGACCAATTCATTCGGATTTGGCGGCACCAATGGTTCGATGCTGTTGTCAAAATTTCATGGATGACATGATAGCGCGGGCCTGAGTGCCGATAGGTGAGGTGATTGAACATGCCAGAGAACGTGCCAGACAACGGCGGCGTGCTTGCAGGAAAACGCGGCCTAGTGATGGGCGTTGCCAACGACCGGTCAATCGCCTGGGGTATTGCCAAGGCCTGTGCAGAGGCGGGGGCGGAACTGGCTTTTACCTATCAGGGTGATGCCTTCGGTAAGCGCCTGGCCCCTCTGGCCGAAAGCGTTGGCTCGGACTTCATGCTCGATGTTGATGTCACCGATGATGCCTCGCTGGATGCTGCTTTTGGCACGCTGCAAGAGCGGTGGGGCAGGCTGGATTTCCTGATCCACGCCATTGCCTATTCCGACAAATCGGAGCTGACGGGCCGCATCCTCGACACCTCGCGGGAGAACTTCAAAAACTCTCTCGACATATCCGCGTACAGTTTCATCGAAGTGGCACGTCGCGCCCATCCGATGATGGTCGAGCATGGGGGTACTTTGATTACGCTCAGCTACATGGGTTCCAACCGCGTTACGCCGAATTACAATGTGATGGGCGTGGCCAAAGCGGCGCTGGAAGCGGCGGTGCGTTATCTGGCGAACGACCTTGGCCCCGAAGGCATCCGCGTGAACGCGGTCAGTCCCGGTCCGATGAAAACGCTGGCAGGCTCTGCCATCGGGGGAGCGCGCAAGACCTGGAAACATACCGAGACCAATGCGCCGCTGCGCGCCAACGCCACGCTGGAGGCGGTGGGCGGAACGTCGGTGTATCTGTGCTCCGATGCCGGTGCCTGCACCACCGGTGAGATCATTCGTGTGGACGGCGGTTTCCACGTTTTGGGCATGCCGCAACACGACAATCTTTGATCGAGGCCCACATGCAGATACGCGTCACCGATCTTTCTGAACCAGAGGTGGTGGCCCTCCTTGAACTGCATCACGGAGAGATGGAGGCCTTTTCGCCTCCCGGCACTTGTCACGTGCTCGATTTGAGTGGGTTGAAGGAGCCGGGCATAGAGGTGTTCGCCGCATGGAATGGCGAGCAGCTGCTCTCAATTGGTGCGCTCAAGCAACATGACGGTTTCGGCGAGATCAAGTCGATGCGTGCGCATCCCGAGGCAAGGGGCAAGGGAGCCGGCAGGGCGATGCTGACCCATCTTATCTCGCGTGCCCGCGAGCTGGGTTTTTCCGAGATCAAGCTCGAAACCGGATCCGGCCCGGTCTTCGAAGCAGCTGTGGGGCTCTACAAGAGCTTTGGTTTCCAGCCCTGCGAGCCGTTTGCGGGATATCAGCCGGGCGAATTCAACAAGCTCTACTCCTTAGAGATCGCGTGAGAGAAGCCAAGCCGCCTCCACTGACGCTCTGGATGAGCGAATTGCTGGCTGTTCCGAAAGTTCTCGCATCGCCGCTGCGCAAACCATCGCCGGTCGAGCCCTTCGGAAACTCCCGACCGGTCATGGTTCTGCCAGGTATGTTGTCGGGCGATCGTTCAACCAGTCTGCTCCGCGCTACGCTTAACGCAGCTGGGTTCGAGGCACATGGATGGGGCCAATCGTTCAACGCAAAGGTCACTCGAGAAAGAATTGCCGAGGTTGAGGCTCGACTAGCCGACATTGCTGACAAGTCCGGTCAACCGGTGATCCTGATTGGCTGGAGCCTTGGCGGGATGTTCACTCGGCTTTTGGCGCATCGCGTGCCTGAGCATATCTCGCTTGCCGTCACGCTTGGCTCACCTTTTTCCGGCAACCCGAGAGCGAACAATGCGTGGAGAATGTACGAGCTGATCAACGATCACGCCGTCGACACGCCGCCGTTCGATCAGGATATCGCGGCCAAGCCGCCTATGCGGAGCATCGCCATCTGGTCGACCAGGGACGGGGTGATCGCGCCGGAATGCGCCTCTGGCACTGCGCGGCAATCGGATTTGCGAGTGGAGTTGCCCTACAAGCATTTCGAATTGGGTTCTTCTCGCCGAGCGATCGCCGATGTGCTCGGCGTGCTGCGGGAAGAGCTAAGAGATGGCACTCCCTCAGCGCTGGCGGTGGCTCAGCTTCCTCCACTAACGGATGAGGAAATCGCGCGCCGTCTGCCCGTGTGGTCAGCGCTATCGGATACGTTTCTAGACACAGAGCTGGACGAACAGAACTATCACCATATTGCGGAGTTGATTTCGCAAGCGGGCTATTCGAAGCAAGAGCTCGAGACGATCTACCGAGCCGAGGTCGAACCCGCATTCTCGTTCAACCTGCTCGACGTCGCCGGTGAATGGGCTGGCTGGCCGGAAGAAGTCGTACGCGAACGCGTGTTGGCAAGCCGCAAGTCCGCAGAGGGGCAAGCGAGGCCTCGGATAATGCTGCCCGGTCATGTCAAATCCGAGTGGGCGAAGATCAGCCGAGCGCTGGACGCGCTCTAGCCCGCTATTGATCCAGATCCCACGCGCGTTCACCGTGGCTGGTGACGTCCAGGCCTTCGATCTCTTCATCTCGTTCCACCCGCATGGGGAAGACGACTGAGACCATCAGCGCGAGGATGACGGTGCCGATCGCACTCCACACCACGACAACGCCGATGCCGATAGCTTGCGCGCCAAGCTGGCTCGCCATGTCCATCCCACTGAAATAGCCAGTCCCGCCGAGCGTGGGTGAAAGGAATACTGCTAGCAGCAATGTACCAAGAATCCCGCCAACGCCGTGGACGGCGAATACGTCAAGGGAATCGTCGATCTCCCAACGCTGTTTGATCTGCTGGATCGCGCCGTAGCAGACCAATGCACCTAGCAGGCCGAACAGCAGCGCCGCGCCCGGAGAAACAAACACCGCCGCTGGAGTGATCGTAGCGAGGCCGGCAATCGCGCCGGTTGCCCAGCCAATAGTGGTCGGCTTACCCAGAGAGAGCCGCTCGGCCAGCAGCCAGGTCAATGCAGCAGCGCTGGCGGCAAGATGGGTGTTGAGGATCGCGCTCGATGCGTTGTCGTTCGCGCCCAGTGCCGAGCCTCCGTTAAATCCGAACCATCCGACCCAGAGCAGCGCCACCCCCATCATCGTTAGTAAGGGCGCGTGCGGCAGCATCAGTTTTTGCGGAAAGCCAGCGCGCTTACCCAGCAACAGAGCAACCAACAGGGCCGATACCCCAGCGGTTGTGTGCACCACCAATCCGCCCGCAAAATCCAGCGTGCCGAACTGGCTCGCGAGCCAACCGCCACCCCATAGCCAATGAGCTACCGGTGCATAGACGACGAGGCCCCAAAGCGCGCAGAACGCGATAACCCATGTGAACCGCGCCCGCTCAACCCAAGCGCCGACCATCAGCGCAGGCGTGATCACCGCAAAGGTCATCTGGAACAGGGCGAATGTGCTTTCCGGGATTGCTGTTCCGGGCCGCAGAGTGCCCAAATCGCCCAGCATCACGGCATTGCCGCCGCCCAACCAGCCATTGGTCACCGGACCAAACGCCACGGTGTAACCGACGACCGCCCAAAGCACCGAGGCCACTGCGGCGATGGCTCCACATTGCAGTACCACAGAAAGCACATTCTTTGCGCGGACAAGACCGCCATAAAACAGCGCGAGGCCCGGCAAGGTCATCAGCAAAACAAGTGCAGCACAAGCGAGAATCCAAGCAGTATCGCCGGTGTCGCTGGAAACAACTGGCGCGACTTCCTGCGCGCTCGCGGGTGATGCAATTCCAACCAAAAGCGTAAGTGAAAGCACCAGGCGCTGCATTGCCGTTCCCCCCAAATTCATCGGCTATTTCGCCGCGATCAACGCTTCGAGCACCTGATCGGGCGGGCGATGCCCATCGGCCCAGAAACGGATGTTGGCGATCACTTTCTCGCCCGATGCCTCGCGGCCCTCGGCTGTCGCGCTTCCGATGTGCGGCAAGGTCATCACGTTCGGATGCCTGAGCAACCGCTCATCCACATTGGGTTCGTCCGGATAGACGTCGAGACCGGCTCCCGCGAGATGACCGCTGTAGAGCGCTTCGATCAGCGCCTCCTGATCGATCAGCTCCCCGCGCGCGGTGTTAATGACGCTTGCCCCCTGTTTCATCAGCGCGAACCGCCGCGCATCGAGCATATTGCGCGTCTCGTCGGTGAGAGGGCTGTGGAGGGTGACAATATCCGCTTCGGCCAGCAGATCATCGAGGCTTTCGACGTAGCGTGCATTCAGCATGCTCTCGATAGCTTCGGGCAGGCGCTTGCGCTTGTGGTAAGCGATCTCGAGACCAAAAGCGCGGGCTCGGTGGGCAACGGCCTGACCTATGCGTCCCATGCCAACGATGCCTAGGACCTTGCCGCCGAGCTTGCGCCCGAGCAGGCCGGACGGTGCCCAACCAGTCCATTCACCGCGCCTGACCAGCGCCGTGCCTTCGCGGATACGCCGAGGCACTCCGATGATCCCAGCCATCGCGATATCGGCGGTGTCATCGGTGAAGACGCCCGGCGTGTTTGTGACCATGATCTTGCGCGCAGCAGCCGCGGGCAGATCGATATGCTCGATGCCTGCTCCGAAGCTCGCGATCAGACCCAACTGCGGGCCTGCTTGCTCGATCATCTGCGCATCGATGCGGTCGGTGACGGTGGGCACCAGCACGTGGCAGTTCTGCATTGCCGAAATCAGCTCATCACGGGTCATCGGTTCATCCGTCGCGTTGAGCTTGCAATCGAACAGTTCGCTCATCCGCGCTTCGACCGAAGGCATCAATTGGCGGGTCACCACCACTTTCAGATCGGACGCAGCAGGACGCTCGGATTGCACATTGTCATTGGCCATGGAAAACGGGCTAGTGGCTTGTGCACGCTATGGTCAAGCATGCTTGAAGAAACCTGCCCGACCAAGCTATGGTTCGCTCTGAAATGAAACGCATTTTATCTCTTTTCGCGATTGTGGTCGGGTGCCTCGCCCTGCTGCCATTCGCGGCGCCTCTGAGTGCGCAGGATCGCGAGCTGCCATATTGGGCCTCGATCCGGTCCGAAGAGGTGAATATGCGGGTCGGCCCGAGCCGCGAATATCCGATCGACTGGGTTTACAAACGCAAAGGCCTGCCGGTGAAAGTCGTGCGTGTACGCGAGGGCTGGCGGTTGATCGAGGATCCGGACGGGGAGCAGGGCTGGGTGGTCTCAAGCCTTCTGAGTCCGGAACGTGCAGCGTTGATCATCGGCGAGGGGCCGGTCGATATGCGAGAGGCTGCGAATGCCTCATCTACCCTGCGTTGGCGCGCACAGCCGGGAAATGTCGGCAAGCTCGGCAAATGCGAAGCGGGTTGGTGCGAGTTCGACATCGCAGGCCGAACCGGATGGGTTCTTGAAGAGCGCCTTTGGGGGCCGGGCCAGCCTTAACGCCTATTCGCCAAGCGGCATGATCTCATAGCTTTCGCTGCCATCGGACAGCGTCGTGGTGAAGCCGCCATCGTCATCCGCCACACCATTCACCCAGCAACGCGGTTCACGCACTTCACCATCATCACCACGCGGGTTGAAGCAGAATGACGCACCATCCACTTCCCAAGTACCGCCGCCAACCATCACATTTTGCGGATTGTAGTCGACGTAGGTGAAGTCCGTGTTGAGCCGAGTCTTGGCGTAGATCGTGCCATTGCTACCGATGGCGTAGAGGCCTGGCTTCATTTCGAAACCGGGCGCATCCGGTGCCTCATCCGAAGCCGCAGCGGTCTGACCTGAAGTCTCTTTCGGAGCATCAACCTCAGCCGGCTGTCCACAGGCTGAAAGCGTCAGCAGCGCGGACAGAGTGACGCAGGCGAGATACGCTTTCATCAGACGATTTCGACCGCAACCGCTGTTGCTTCGCCGCCGCCGATGCACAGGCTGGCAACGCCCTTGGTCTTGCCTTGTTTTTTGAGCGCATTGAGCAACGTCACGATGATGCGGGTGCCGCTGGCGCCGATGGGATGACCGAGGGCCGTCCCGCCCCCGTTCACATTAATTTTGTCATGGGGGATGCCGAGATCGCGCATCGCGAACATCGCGACACAGGCAAACGCCTCGTTCACTTCCCACAGCTCGACATCGTCGACCGACCAACCGGCATTGGCGAGCACTTTTTCGATCGCTCCAATCGGGGCGACGGTGAAATCTTTCGGCTCGCGGGCGTGGGCGGCCATAGCGACCACTTTGGCGACAGGTTCAAAACCTTTTTCCTGCGCGACACTGGCGCGGGTCAGCACCACTGCGGCTGCGCCGTCAGAAATCGAGCTGGAAGTTGCCGCCGTGATCGTACCGTCTTTGGCGAAGGCCGCACGCAATTGCGGGATTTTGTCCGGGCGGCCTTTGCCCGGCGCTTCGTCGGTTTCGACCACGACATCGCCCTTGCGGGTCTTGACCGTCACCGGCACAACTTCGTCCGCAAACGCGCCGCTCTCAATCGCGGCATTCGCCCGGCGCAGGCTTTCGATGGAGTATTCGTCCATCTCCTCGCGCGTCATTTGGTAGTCGTTGGCGGTATCCTGAGCGAACGTGCCCATCGCGCGGCCTTCCTCATAGGCGTCTTCGAGTCCGTCGAGGAACATGTGGTCATAGGTCGTGTCATGGCCGAGACGCGCGCCGGAACGGTGCTTTTTCAACAGATAAGGCGCGTTGGTCATGCTCTCCATGCCGCCCGCGACCACCATGTCGATCGCGCCCGAGGCGAGGGCCTCGCTGCCCATGATCACGGTCTGCATGCCCGAGCCGCAAACCTTGTTTACGGTTGTTGCTTGGACAGATTTCGGGAGGCCTGCCTTAATCGCAGCCTGACGGGCAGGGGCCTGACCCAGGCCAGCTGGCAGAACGCAGCCCATGTAAGCGCGGTCGAAATCCTCACCGCTCACGCCCGAACGCTCGACCGCCGCCTTCACCGCCGTCGCTCCCAGATCGGTCGCCGAAACATCGGCCAACGCGCCCTGCATTCCGCCCATAGGCGTGCGTGCATAGGAGAGGATGACGATCGGATCATTGGCGGAAAACTGGGCCATGAGAGGTTCCTTGGCTGGGAGATGGAAAAGCGTGTTGCTGGCGATGTAATGCTGCGCTGCGGCATTGGCAATCCGAATGCGTATGCGTGCCTTCACGCTTGTCACGCCCCCCGTTTTTCGCAACAAGCATGGCAAATTGAAACGCAAATACCTTCGGGAGAGAGAAAAATGGCCGACAATCGCAAAGAAGAGCTGGAGGCAATCCTGCGCCGTCAACGCGAGGCATTCACCGCATCGCGCCCCGAAGCCATGAATATGCGCAAGGACCGGATCAAGCGGGCCATGTCGCTGCTCAAAGATCACGGCGAGAACCTGTGCAAGGCGATGAGCGCGGACTTCGGCAATCGCTCGATGCAACAATCCATGATCACCGATATCGCGGGCACGGTGGGCGCGGGCAAACACGCGCTCAAGAACATGGACAAATGGGCCAAGGCGGAGAAGCGACCGGTGCAATTCCCGCTCGGCCTGCTCGGTGCAAAGGCGGAAGTTCGCTATGAGCCAAAGGGTGTGATCGGCATCCTTTCGCCGTGGAATTTCCCGGTGAACCTGGCCTTCGCCCCGTTGATGCAAGTCTTGGCCGCGGGCAACCGCGCGATGATCAAGCCGAGCGAGTTCACCGAGCGCACGTCCATGCTCATGGCCGAGCTGGTTGAGGAATACTTTACGGCTGACGAGGTTGCGGTTGTGACCGGTGGGCCGGAAGTGGCCGCGGCCTTCTCCGAGTTGCCCTTCGATCATCTGGTCTTCACCGGCTCGACCCCGACGGGCCGTAAGGTGATGGAGGCTGCTTCGAAGAACTTGGTTCCAGTGACGCTGGAGCTTGGCGGTAAATCCCCCGTTATCATGGGCAAGAGCGCCGACTTTGCCAAAGCCGGCGAACGCATCGCGCTGGGCAAGATGATGAATGCAGGCCAAATCTGCCTGGCACCTGACTATATGTATGTCCCGCACGACAAAGAGGATGAGGCGATCCAGGGCGTTAGCGACGGCGTCAGCGCAATGTACCCGACGTTGCTCGAGAATGACGATTACGCATCGATCGTCAGCGACCGCCATTTCGAGCGGCTGCAAGGCATGGTCGCCGATGCGCGCGACAAGGGCGCGGAAGTGATTGAGGTCAATCCAGGCAATGAGGATTTCGGCAACGCCAACCAGCGCAAGATGCCGCTGACGATCCTCAAGAACGTCACCGACGAGATGGAAGCGATGCAGGAGGAAATCTTTGGACCCGTCCTGCCGGTAAAGACTTACAAGACCGTCGATCATGCGATTGATTATGTGAACGAAAATGATCGGCCGCTTGGCCTGTATTACTTCGGCGAAAACAAGGCCGAGCAGGAGCGCGTGCTTTCCCGCACGATTTCCGGCGGCGTCACCACCAATGATGTGATCTTCCACGTTTCGATGGAGGATCTGCCGTTTGGCGGCGTCGGGCCATCGGGCATGGGCAGCTATCACGCGATCGAGGGCTTTAAAGAGTTCAGCCACGCGCGTGCCGTCTATCACCAGCCAAAGATCGACATTGCCAAGCTGGGCGGGTTCAAGCCGCCCTATGGCAAGGCGAGTGAGAAGGCCGCTGCGGGCATGATGAAGTGAAGCTGCTGCGTCACCTTGCTCTTGGTATAGTGCTGACGCTCGGCGCACCTGTTTTTGCGAACGAGGGGGCCGAGTGGCGAGCGGTCGATGCCGAGACGGGTAAAATCCGCGATATTGCGGAGCTGGAACAACTTGCACGCGATTTTCCCGATAGCGGCTCGGTGCGATTGCGGCTGCTGCAGCCCTATTTGGAAGCGGGCGAAATTGAAAAGGTCATGGCCACGCTCGAATGGCTCTATGACCGTGGTTATGTCTTTGGTGAAGTTCCACAGCGCCAAATTCCGAAGCTACTTGAAGGTGTCGATCCCGGGAGAATAGCTGAGCGCCTTCGCGCTGAGGCTGAGGTGATCGAAGCCAGCAAGGTGATCGCCACCACTCCTGCCGAAGCGGGATTGGTTGAGAGCCTCTTGATAGACCTTGATGGCAATCGCATCGCTGCGACATCGGTAACCGGGCGTGCTGTCTGGGGCATGGCACCGGATGGAAACTGGATGCCGTTCGCACCGGAAGGCGCCGACAATCTCAGCGGTATTGGCTTTGAAGGTGGTTCCGGGCGCCTGTGGGTCGCCTCGGGCAACATCGATGGGTCCGAGCGAGACGACGCGCGCTTCTCCGGTCTGATCTCGCCAGGCATGGGGCGGGGCGAAGATCTTAGAATTGCCGCGCCCGAAGGCGTGCGTCCTTCAGACATTCATGTGCTCCACGATGGCACTATGTTCGCGAGCGATCCAATGGGTGGGGGTATCTACATCCGCAATCCGGGCGGGGAGACGCTCGAAACGCTTATCGCACCCGGCACATTGCGCTCGCCACAAGGGCTCGCCACCAGCGAAGATGGCTCGAAACTCTATGTCAGCGACTATCGCTATGGACTCGCAATTGTCGATCTGGAAACGAGGGAGGTCTCGCGCCTCACCACCGATCTTTCGATCATCCTGGACGGCGTGGATGGTCTGTGGCGCTATGGCAACGAGCTGATCGCTGTTCAGAACGGCACCTCGCCAATGCGCATCAGCGCGTTCGAGCTGTCCGAAGACGGACTTTCGATCATCGGCCACCGCGTGCTTGAGCAAGCGCATCCGGAATGGACCGAACCGCTGGGCGGCGCGATAGCTAAGGACACTCTGGTCTATATCGGCAATGGACAATGGGATCGTTTTGTTGTTGGGGAACCGGCGCAGGGCAAGCCCGCGCTGCCGACCCAAATCCGGCGCTTACCGCTCCAACAATAGCGGCGCCGGTCTGCATTCGATTTCTTGCAACATTTATACCGTGTTTTGACCGATTCGCGCACTTGCGCGGGGGGCGCGACGGGCCTAGACGCGCGGCATTGGGATTAATCACCATCTGGATGTTATCGTGGTCGACCTTAGCCAGTATCTCCCGATACTGATTTTCATCGTCATAGCCTTTGGCTTGTCGTGTCTTTTCGTGTTTCTACCGATGGGCGTGTCGCGCCTCACCGGCGCGCACAATCCGGATGCGGAAAAGCTCAGCGAATATGAGTGCGGTTTTCCCGCTTTCGAGGACGCGCGCAGCCAGTTCGATGTGCGGTTCTATCTCGTGGCGATCAGCTTCATCATCTTCGACCTTGAGGCTGCGTTCCTGTTTCCTTGGGCGGTCAGCCTGGGCGAAACGGGCTGGGCCGGATGGATCGGCATGATGACCTTCCTCGGCATCCTGGCGATTGGCCTGACCTATGAATGGAAGAAGGGAGCTCTGGACTGGGAATGAGCAATCCTTCGAACACGACCAACGGCACCATTATCACGCCGCCGACCGCGCCGATCAGCGCGACCGAAGCAGCTGCGCAAATGCCGACTGCGAAAGGCGGCGAAGTGCGCCAGCCCGATGCGGATTACTTTGGCGCGCTGCAGACCGAAGTGAATGACAAGGGCTTCCTCGTCACCTCGACCGAAGATCTGTTTCAATGGGCGCGTACTGGATCGCTGTGGTGGATGACGTTCGGCCTCGCATGCTGCGCGGTCGAGATGATCCACGTTAACATGCCGCGCTATGACATGGAGCGGTTCGGCATCGCCCCGCGCGCTTCTCCGCGCCAGTCCGACGTGATGATCGTCGCCGGAACCCTGTGCAACAAGATGGCTCCGGCCCTGCGCAAAGTTTACGATCAGATGTCCGACCCGAAATATGTCATTTCGATGGGCAGCTGCGCCAATGGTGGCGGCTATTACCACTATTCTTACAGCGTCGTGCGCGGATGCGACCGGATCGTTCCGGTCGATATCTACGTGCCCGGTTGCCCGCCAACTGCCGAAGCTTTGCTGTATGGGGTCATGCAATTGCAGCGCAAAATCCGCCGCAGCGGGACAATTGTGCGATGAGACTCGATATCCAAACACATACCGTTCACCCTGAGCTTGTCGAAGGATGTGCCGCGTTCACGCACTTCGACAGGCTCAGTGCGAACGGGGATAAGGATTGCGCATGACCATCCTTCATTCCGCCCCAAAGATCGCCTCGAACGAGGGTGTGCTCGATGCGCTGACCAAGGCGCTTGGCGGACATGTCATCGCGTCTGAGGAAAAGCACGGCGAGATCATCTTGACCGTCAAGCGCGAGGCAATCGTCGATGTGCTGAAGACGCTGCGCGATGATCACGAATACCAGCAGATGATGGAAATCGCCGGGGTCGACTATCCCGAACGCGCGGAACGTTTCGAAGTCGTCTACATGCTGCTGTCGCTGACCAAGAACCATCGGATCATGGTCAAGTGCTCGACTGACGAGGCGACACCTGTTCCCTCAATCACCGATCTGTGGCCCAATGCTGGATGGCTCGAACGCGAAGTGTTCGACCTCTACGGCGTGAAGTTCGCGGGCAACCCCGATCTGCGCCGCATTCTTACCGATTACGGCTTCGAAGGGCATCCTTTCCGCAAGGACTTCCCGATGACCGGCTATACCGAGCTGCGTTATTCAGAGGATGAAAAGCGCGTCGTCTATGAGCCGGTTAAGCTTGCTCAGGATATGCGGACATTCGACTTCCTCTCGCCATGGGAAGGCTCCGACTACGTCCTTCCGGGTGATGAAAAGGCTGATGAAGAGGGAGGCGACAAATGAGCATGCAAATCGAAGAATCGCCGACCACCGAAGGCGATGTAATCACCAATTACACGATCAATTTCGGACCTCAGCATCCGGCTGCGCACGGCGTGCTGCGCATGATCATGGAGCTGGACGGCGAAGTGATAGAGCGCGTCGATCCGCATGTCGGTCTGCTCCACCGTGGCACCGAAAAGCTGATCGAACAAAAGACGTATCTTCAGGCGCTGCCATATTTTGATCGCCTCGATTATTGTTCGCCGCTTTGCCAAGAGCATTCATACGTGCTCGCGATTGAGAAATTGCTCAATCTTGAAGTGCCCGAGCGCGCACAATATCTGCGCGTTCTGTTCGCGGAGCTGACCCGCATCTGCAACCACATGCTCAACATCGGCGCGCATGTAATGGATGTGGGCGCAATGACGCCCAACCTGTGGGTGTTTGAAATCCGCGAGGATTGCTTGAACTTCTTCGAGCGGGCCTCTGGCGCGCGCATGCATTCCGCCTGGTACCGTCCTGGCGGTGTGCATCAGGATGTGCCTGAGAAGCTGCTGGTTGATATCGGTAACTGGATCGATAACCGCCTGCCGCAATTGTTCGGCGATGCGATGAGCCTGGTGATGGACAACCGCATCTTCAAGCAGCGTAATGTCGATATTGCCGTGGTCAGCCGCGATGACGCGGTCGCATGGGGTTTTTCCGGCCCGATGATCCGTGCCGCCGGCATTCCTTGGGATCTGCGCAAATCGCAGCCGTACGATGTCTATGACAGGATGGAGTTCGACATTCCTGTCGGGACGAATTCGGATTGCTATGATCGCTTTATGGTGCGCGTGAAGGAAGTCTACGAGAGCGCCAAGATCATCAAGCAGTGCCTTGCTGAGATGCCCGAAGGGCCGATTGCAAGCACAGACGGCAAGGTGTCACCGCCATCGCGCGGCGAGATGAAGCAGTCGATGGAAAGCCTGATTCACCACTTCAAGCTCTACACAGAGGGCTTCCACGTGCCGGAAGGCGAGGTTTACGTCGCGACGGAAAGCCCGAAGGGCGAGTTCGGCGTGTATCTCGTGAGCGATGGCAGCAATAAGCCGTATCGCTGCAAAATCCGCCCGACCGCATTCAGCCACCTTCAGGCGATGGATATGATGAGCAAGGGCCACATGCTGCCCGACGCAACCGCTATTTTGGGCGCGATCGATGTGGTGTTTGGGGAGTGTGACCGCTAATGCTTTTCAACGCTGAAAATGCCTTGATTGCAATGGCAATCTGGTGCTTTTTTCTCGTGCCATTCTACTGGTTTGTGATGTTTGTTTTGAGCCTGCTACTTTTCCGCGCCGGAAGCATGGAACTGAGGACGCATGGCCCGATCGTGATTGGTGTGTTGTTGCTCTTCGCTGCTACACTGGTGGCGGCCGACGGAGACCTTTCGAGTGACGCGATAAAGGTTTCTTCGGTCTTTTGGGTTCCCTTCGTTTTTGCCGCTTTTAGTTTCAAGAAGATTGTCAGTATGTTCACGGTACCTAACAATGGCTGACCGTACGCCCGCACCCGATACACCGGAACTCCGCGAGCGCTGGGGTTCGTTCGAATGGACGGACGCCAATCGCGCGAAGGCGGACTATCACATCGCCAAATACCCGGAAGGTCGCCAGAAATCGGCGGTCATGCCGCTGCTCGACCTAGCCCAGCGTCAGGTCGGTGAAGAGACTGATACGCAGGGCTGGCTGCCGCTGCCGGTGATCGAATATGTCGCAAAGTACATCGACGTGCCGGTAATCCGCGTGCTCGAGGTCGCGACATTCTATTTCATGTACAACATGAAGCCGGTCGGAAAGTACCACGTGCAGGTGTGCGGCACGACGCCGTGCATGCTGCGCGGATCCGACGACATCATCTCGGCCTGCAAGAAGCGCGGCATGGAGTTCGGCAAGGTCTCCGAAGATGGCCTTTGGACCCTCACCGAAGTCGAATGCATGGGCAACTGTGCGACCGCGCCGATGGTCCAGATCAACGATGACAATTATGAAGATCTGACACCAGAGCGGCTCGACACTGTGCTCGATGCGCTGGCTGCTGGCGAACAACCTAAGACCGGCACGCAGGAACCGGGTCGTCATACATCTGAACCTGCAAACGCGCTGAGCAACCTCAAGGAAATGGTCGACGCCAATCACGATTATCGGGGTGACTGGTAATGAATGGCGGCATTATCGCCTTGATGATCGCGGGATTGGTCGGCTTTGGCGCAGGCGCCTACCTGAGCGCGACGGGCGAGCGCGGCGTTGGCATCGCGCTGATGGCTATGGGTTTGATTTTTCAGGTGCTGACTTTGCGCCAACTTAAACTTGCGAAGAAGGATGGCGGCGATGCTCGCTGATAAGGATCGCATCTTCACCAATGTCTATGGCTTCCAGGACTGGGGCCTGAAGGCGGCGCAGGCGCGCGGCGACTGGGACAACACCAAGGCGCTGATCGAGCGCGGCCAGGACAATATCATCGAAGAGATGAAGGAATCGGGCCTGCGCGGGCGAGGCGGTGCGGGCTTCCCGACCGGCCTCAAATGGTCCTTCATGCCGAAAGAAAGCAAAGACGGCCGCCCCAGCTTCCTCGTCATCAATGCCGACGAATCCGAGCCGGGCAGTTGCAAAGACCGCGAGATTATCCGTCACGATCCGCACAAGCTGATCGAAGGCGCGCTGGTGGCGGGCTTCGCGATGCGCGCGCGCGCGGCCTATATCTACATTCGCGGCGAATATATTCGCGAGGCCGAGACGCTGCAAAAGGCCATCGACGAGGCCTATGACGGGGGGCTGATCGGCAAGAATGCTAGCGGCTCAGGCTACGATTTCGATGTGTTCATGCATCGCGGCGCGGGCGCTTATATCTGCGGTGAAGAAACCGCGATGATCGAGAGCCTTGAAGGCAAAAAGGGGCAGCCACGCCTGAAGCCGCCTTTCCCGGCTGGTGCGGGCCTTTATGGCTGTCCCACCACGGTCAACAACGTGGAATCGATTGCGGTTGTGCCGACAATCCTGCGGCGCGGCGCATCATGGTTCAACAGTTTTGGCCGCGAGAATAATCACGGCACCAAGCTGTTCCAGATCTCCGGCCATGTCGAAAAGCCATGCGTTGTCGAAGAGGCGATGAGTATACCGTTTGAGGATTTGATAGAGAAACATTGCGGGGGAATTACAGGGGGTTGGGACAACCTCCTTGCAGTGATCCCGGGTGGTTCGTCGGTTCCACTGGTGCCCGCAGAGCAAATCCGCAGCGCGCCGATGGATTTCGACGGACTGAAGGAGCTTGGTTCAGGCCTCGGCACAGCGGCGGTCATCGTGATGGACAAGTCGACCGATATCGTCCGCGCGATTTCGCGTCTCAGCTATTTCTACAAGCACGAATCATGCGGTCAGTGCACGCCATGCCGCGAAGGCACAGGTTGGATGTGGCGTATGATGGAACGCTTGCGCACCGGCGATGCGGCGATCGAGGAAATCGACATGCTGCAGGAAGTCACCAAGCAGGTGGAAGGCCACACGATCTGCGCGCTTGGCGATGCAGCGGCGTGGCCGATCCAGGGCCTGATCCGCCATTTCCGCCCCGAGCTGGAGAAACGCATTCACGAGCACAACGCACAGTTTGCGGAGGCGGCGGAGTGAGCGATGAAGCATTTGAAATCTTGGCAATCGCCGCATTCCTCGTCATCGGCATCCCGCTTGTCATTTGGGACATTCGCCGTCGCTGGAAAAGCGGTCGAACCGATTACTTCAGCGGCGACGGAGGGGACTAATGCCTAAAGTCTCTTTCAAACCACAGAAGTTCGCGGAGGCTGCGGGGTAATGTGGGCAACCTTTTTCAACTCGTCCTCGACTTCCTCGGAGGTAGTGACCACGACGAGAAGCAAACCCACGAGCGCAGCCGCGCAAAGAGGGTTATCACAATCGTTTTCTTTGGTTGGGCAATCGTCGTGCTCGCTTTGTATTTGTTCGGAATTTTCTGATGCCTAAAGTCACCGTAGACGGACAGGAGATCGAGGTTCCTGAAGGCGCGACCGTCCTTCAGGCGGCGGAGCTTGCGGGCAAAGAAATTCCGCGCTTCTGTTATCACGAGCGTCTCTCCATCGCGGGTAACTGCCGCATGTGTCTGGTCGAAGTGAAGCCAGGGCCGCCGAAACCGCAGGCAAGCTGCGCGCTCCCGACCAGCGAAGGGCAGGAAATCCGCACCGATACGCCGATGGTCAAGAAGGCGCGCGAAGGGGTGATGGAGTTCCTGCTCATCAACCACCCGCTTGATTGCCCGATTTGCGACCAAGGCGGCGAATGCGACCTGCAAGACCAAGCCGTTGCCTATGGCCGCGGCGGCTCGCGCTACGAGCGTGAGAACAAGCGCGCCGTAACCGAGAAATACATGGGGCCGCTGATCAAGACGATCATGACCCGCTGCATCCACTGCACACGCTGCGTGCGCTTCTCTGAAGAGATTGCGGGCGTGGACGAAATCGGCGCGCTGTATCGCGGCGAGGACATGCAGATCACAACCTATCTCGAGCAGGCCGCTGCGCATGAGCTTTCGGCCAATGTGATTGACCTGTGTCCGGTCGGCGCTCTGACGTCACGACCCTATGCTTTCGAAGCGCGCCCGTGGGAGCTGAAACGCACGCTCAGCATCGACGTTTCGGACGCGATCGGGGCCAACATCTCGCTGCATTCTAAAGGTCGTGAAGTCATGCGGGCGCTCCCGCGCATCAATGACGACGTCAACGAGGAATGGCTGTCGGACAAGGGCCGATATCAGGTCGATGGCTTGATGCGCCGACGTCTCGACAAAGTCTTTATGCGCAAACCCAAAGGTCCAAAGGGCAAGCTGACCGAGGCGAGCTGGGACGAGGCGTTCAAGGCCATCGCTGCGCAGCTGAAAAAGGACAAATCCTCAATCGCTGCCTTGGCTGGCGACATGGTCGATTGCGAGACGATGTTTGCGGCCAAGACGCTGCTTAAGGCCTGCGGATCGGACCTGGTCGAGGCGCGCCAGACTGGCATGACTTATGATGTGTCGAGCCTGGCTGCGGTAAACTTCAATTCCACACTGGCGGGGATAGAAACCGCCGATGCCATCCTGATCGTGGGCAGTCACATTCGCTGGGAAGCTGCACTGCTCAATGCGCGGCTGCGCAAGGCGGTGAAGGGCGGAGCGAAAGTCTATGTGATCGGTCCGGCATGGGAGACGACCTATCCGGCAACGTTCCTCGGCAGCGATCTTTCAGTGCTCTCGAACCTGCCGAGCGAAGTGGTCGACACATTTAGAGACGCCGAGCGCCCGGCGATGATTATGGGCGCGGCGGCTTTGGCAAAGGGCGCGCTGGCTGCGGGACTCGCGCAGGTTGAACCGCTCGGCCTCGTCAAAGACGCCGCTTCGACAGGCTCAGGACAGGCTTGGAACGGCTTCAACGTGCTGCATATCTCTGCCGCGCGCATGGGATCGCTGATGCTCGATTTCGCGCAGGAAGGCGGCATGGCAGCGCTCGCCAAGGCGGCGCCAAAGGTCGTTCTTTCGCTCGGCGCTGACGAGATGGATCACGAACCGTTCGCCGATAGCCTCAAGGTTTATGTTGGCCATCACGGCGACAAAGGCGCGCACATGGCGGACATTATCCTGCCCGCCGCGTCCTATGCCGAAAAGGATGGAACCTATGTGAACACGGAAGGTCGCGTTCAGTTCGCGGAAAAAGCCGTGTTTGCGCCAGGGGACGCGCGCGAGGATTGGACGATCCTGCGGGCATTGGCTGACGCGCTGAAGGTCGAGGTAGGGTTTGATAGCTTCGACGAGTTGCAGGCCGCGATGATCGCAGAAGTCCCGGCGCTAGGCGAAGAAGGTCTCGCTGATTATGGCGCGCTTCCAAAGGCGGAAAAAGGCGCGAAGGCAGAAGGCGTGATCGAGAGCTATCCGATTGCGGACTTCTACCTCACCAATCCTATCGCGCGGGCCAGCGCCGTGATGCAGCAATGCTCGGCTGAACTGCTCCACGCGGATGAGATGAAGGAGGCAGCGGAGTGACTGCTCTTCCTCAACTCCTCCGACGCATGCCCTATATATTTTATGGTATCGCAGTCATTTTGTTTGCCTGGAACCTTGGAAATCAGTGGGTTAACATAACCACGATGATGGGCTTTGCTGATCCTACGATGCAGGGAGTTGAGGCTTATCAGAAGTCACTTGCGCTCTATTCGGCATTTACTGACAGCATTTACATGGTTGCCAATGGTACATTTCTGCATGTCCTCATAGCAATCTACGACAAGATGAAAGGTCCGGAAGCGTGACCGCATTCTTCGAAACCCTCGGCATGAGCTACGAGTTCGCGTGGTTCACCGCCACCATCGTCGGCATTCTCGCCATTTCGCTGATCGTAATGTTCTCGGTCGCGATGGTGATCTATGTCGACCGCAAAGTGCTGGGCGCGATCATGATGCGCCGCGGGCCAAACGTGGTGGGGCCGTTCGGCCTGCTGCAAAGCTTTGCTGACGGCCTCAAGGTCTTCCTGCAGGAAACCATTATCCCCAGCGCCGCAAACAAAGGCATCTTCCTGCTCGCGCCGATCATAACGTTCACGGTCGCGCTGGCGGCATGGGCGGTGATCCCGTTCGATGCAGGCGTGGTGCTGGCGGATATCAATGTTGGCCTGCTCTACATCCTCGCGATCAGTTCGCTGGGTGTTTACGGTGTGGTGATGAGCGGTTGGGCGAGTAACTCGAAATACCCGTTCTTCTCGGCCATGCGCGCCGCTGCGCAGATGATTTCTTACGAGGTCTCAATCGGTTTCGTGCTGGTCTGCGTCGTGCTCTATGCCGGTACGTTCAACATGACCGGCATTGTCGAGGCTCAGCGTGGACATGGGCTTGGCGTGATCAATGGCTTCTTCATCAATCCGCTGTTGTTCCCGATGTTTGTGGTGTTCTTCATCTCGGCACTGGCAGAGACCGCGCGCGCGCCTTTCGACCTGACCGAGGCAGAATCCGAACTCGTCGCCGGGTATCAGACCGAATATTCGAGCATGAGCTTCGCTCTATTCTGGCTCGGTGAATACGCGAACATCCTGCTTATGTGCTCGCTGTGCACACTGCTGTTTATGGGCGGATGGCTACCCCCGATTGATTGGGAGCCGCTTTACGCTGTCCCAGGCATCATCTGGTTCCTGCTGAAGACCTTTATGTTCTTCTTCATGTTCAGCTGGATATGGGCGACCGTGCCGCGATATCGCTATGACCAGCTGATGCGGCTTGGCTGGAAAGTCTTCCTGCCGATGAGCCTGCTGTTTGTGGCGTTGATCTCGGGCTATCTCATGGCGACGGGGCATTTCGGATGATTAAGCAATTCTCTCTTCTCCCCGTGGTTTGCGGACTTGCACTTGCCAGTATTGGTACTGTGGCTCAGGCTGGCCAGGCAACTTCTTGGGAGTGTGCGCTGTCTGTCGACTCCGTTACCTTTGCTGTTCCTGCGGAACGCTTCGGTTTCGGCAAGCTTCCGGGCCATTTGGAACAACTGAATTTGGCCAAGCTAGCTGAAGGAGATGGCTTCACACTGGAGATTGTCACTCATCTTGACTCTATTCCGCGCATCACCCGCACCGATAGACCAGAAATTTTGAACCCACAGGGCAATGCGCTTTTTTTTAGCCTTGTGAGCGCAGCTGATATTGCCACTGTCCATGTCGGCTACATCTTCTCTGATCTTCATACTCCAAACCCGAAGGTGCTGAAAACTACGTCTGTGATCCCGAACGAATCTGATTTCTCGCTAGGCCTTGATGACATGCGGACAGCTGATGGTGATATTGGGACGCTAGCGATGAGCAGAAACATTACGCACACCAAGACGTCGGTCGGTTACTGCGGTGACGATGCCGCTGATCGAGCGAGGGCAGATCGGCAAGCGGTGATCGAAGAAGCCAACGACCGCTCTGGGCTGTCAAGCTAGGAAACGAAATGACCACCGCAACCCAGCTCCTCAAATCGTTCACCCTCTGGGAGTTCCTGAAGGCGCATGCGCTGACCTTGAAGTATTTCTTCAAGCCCAAGGTAACGATCAACTATCCGTTCGAGAAGTCGCCGCTTTCGCCGCGTTTTCGCGGTGAGCATGCCCTGCGCCGCTATCCCAATGGCGAAGAGCGCTGCATCGCGTGCAAGCTGTGCGAGGCCGTATGTCCAGCGCAGGCGATCACGATCGAGAGCGAGCCGCGCGAGGACGGCAGCCGCCGCACAACGCGCTACGACATCGACATGACGAAATGCATCTATTGTGGTTTCTGTCAGGAAGCCTGCCCGGTGGATGCAGTGGTCGAGGGACCAAACTTCGAATACGCGACCGAAACTCGCGAGGAATTGCTTTACGACAAGGCGAAATTGCTGGCCAACGGGGACAAGTGGGAACGCGCCATCGCCGCAAACCTTGAAGCCGATGCGCCCTATCGCTAAGGGCGCGCGAAGCTCGGAATGCACAAGACTTTTCACCTAGCTCGTCATTCCAGCGTAAGTTGGAATCTCTGGCTGACAGGCAGGACCAAGAGGTACGAGACCCCAGCCTTCGCTGGGGTGACGACATTATGATACAAACCTTAGCCTTCTATCTGTTCGCAAGCCTTGTCGTGGCTAGCGCAGTCATGGTCATCATGGCGCGCAACCCCGTGCACTCGGTCTTGTGGCTGATCCTCGCCTTCTTCAACGCGGCCGGCCTGATGGTGCTGGTGGGCGCTGAATTCATCGCGGCCCTGCTGGTCATCGTTTACGTTGGCGCGGTCGCCGTGCTGTTCCTGTTCGTGGTCATGATGCTCGACATCGACATGGCGGCCATGCGCGCAGGCTTCATCCGCAACTTCCCACTGGGTCTCGCGATTGCCGCGATCTTGCTGGCGGAATTGCTACTCGGCATCGGCGCCTATCAGGCTGGCGGATTGCAACTGGGCACACCCGATGGCTCCGGCCAGGCGGCGATGGGCGCCAGCAATATCGAGGCGATCGGCACGCTGCTTTACGGGCCATATTTGCTGCTGTTCGAGATCGCCGGCATCATCCTGCTGGTGGCGATGATCGGCGCAATCGTGCTGACCCACCGTGAAAGCAAGCCGGGCGCGCGCGGCCGTCAGGATATCGGCAAGCAGATCAGCCGCCGTCCGGAAGAGGCAACTGTCATGAAGAACCCGGAAACCGGGCAGGGGGTCGAGCTGTGATTGGCATCGAACACTATCTCGTTGTGGGTGCGATCCTGTTCGTGCTCGGCGTGCTGGGCATCTTCCTCAATCGCAAGAATGTGATCGTGATCCTGATGGCGGTCGAACTGATCCTGCTGTCGGTGAACATCAACCTGGTCGCTTTCAGCGCATTCATGAACGACCTGGTCGGTCAGGTTTTCGCCATGCTGGTGCTGACCGTAGCCGCAGCCGAGGCCGCAATTGGTCTCGCGATCCTGGTAATCTACTTCCGCAATCGCGGCACCATCGCGGTCGATGACGTCAATCGGATGAAGGGATAACGACGCCGTGCATCCGATACTGATCATCGTATTCCTGCCCTTGGTGGCAGCGATAATCGCCGGGCTGGGCAATCGCATGCTCGGCAATCTCGCGGCAAAGTCTCTCACAACCGGCGCCTTGTTCGTCTCCGCGATCCTCAGCTGGCCGATCTTCCTTGGCTTTCTGGGCGGTACGGAAACCGCTGAGGTCGTCCCTGTGCTCAAATGGGTGCAGTCCGGCTCGATGACGTTCGACTGGGCGCTGCGCGTTGATGCGCTGACGGCCGTCATGCTGGTCGTCATCAATTCCGTATCTGCGCTCGTGCATCTCTACTCGTGGGGATACATGGAGGAAGACCCGGATCAGCCGCGCTTCTTCGCCTATCTCTCACTGTTCACCTTCGCGATGTTGATGCTCGTGACCGCCGATAACCTGGTCCAGATGTTCTTCGGTTGGGAAGGGGTGGGCCTCGCGAGTTACCTCCTCATCGGTTTCTGGTTCAAGAAACCGAGCGCCGGTGCCGCCGCGATCAAGGCGTTCGTCGTCAACCGCGTGGGCGACCTTGGCTTTATGCTCGGCATCTTCGGCACTTATCTGGTGTTTCAGACGACATCGATCACCGAGATTCTCGAAGCGGCACCCGCGATGAGCGGAAGCACGATCGGCTTCCTCGGCATGCGTCTCTACACAATGGATATCCTGTGCATCCTCCTGTTCATCGGCGCGATGGGTAAATCGGCTCAGCTGTTTCTGCACACGTGGCTGCCCGACGCGATGGAAGGTCCGACGCCGGTTTCTGCGCTGATTCACGCCGCGACCATGGTGACCGCGGGTGTGTTCATGGTCTGCCGCCTTTCGCCAATGTTCGAGACCGCACCGACCGCGCTGATGATCGTGACCTTTATCGGAGCAGCAACCTGCTTCTTCGCTGCGACAATCGGTACGACGCAGTGGGACATCAAGCGCGTGATCGCCTATTCGACCTGTTCGCAGCTCGGATACATGTTCTTCGCTGCGGGTGTCGGGGCATACGGCGTAGCGATGTTCCACCTGTTCACGCACGCTTTCTTCAAGGCGCTGCTGTTCTTGGGCGCGGGCAGCGTCATTCACGCGATGCATCACGAGCAGGATATGCGCTATTACGGCGACCTGCGTAAGAAGATCCCGATCACCTTCTGGGCGATGATGGCCGGCACGCTCGCAATTACCGGTGTCGGTATCCTGGGTGTCTTCGGATTTGCTGGATTCTACTCAAAGGACGCGATCCTCGAGGCTGCCTGGGCGCGGGGCACCGGCCTGTCACAATTCGCATTCTGGATGGGCGCGGTCGCGGCCTTGCTGACAAGCTTCTACAGCTGGCGTCTGATGTTCCTTACGTTCTGGGGCAAGCCGCGCTGGATCGAGAGCGAGCATATCCAGCACAGCGTGCACAAGACACCTGCAGAGGCGGGCGAAGATACGACAGGCGGATACCACCCGCACGAAAGCCCTGTGTCCATGCTTGTCCCGCTCGGCCTGTTGACGCTGGGCGCGGTGTTCGCCGGCTTTGTGTACAAGTACCCGTTTATCGACGGCTCTGCCGAAGCGGTTAACGGCGCATTCTGGGGTGCTTCGATCTACTTCAACGAGAACCTGATGCACGCGCTGCATGCCGTACCGCTGTGGGTGAAGCTGACCGCGACATTTGTGATGATCACTGGCTTTATCGGGGCGTATGTGGCCTACATCGCCAAGCCGGACATTCCGGCCAAGTTCGTCGCCAGCTTCGGATGGCTCCACAAGTTCGTCTACAACAAATGGTATTTCGACGAGCTCTATGACGCGATCTTCGTGAAGCCTGCCTTCTGGATCGGTCGTCAGTTCTGGAAGCTCGGAGATATCGGCACGATTGACCGCTTTGGTCCCAACGGAATCGCTTGGGTGGTCGACCGTTCTTCGCAAGCCGCCAAGACAATTCAGTCCGGTTATCTCTACACTTACGCTTTAATCATGTTGCTGGGGCTGGTGGCCGCGGTGACGTGGGTCTTGTTCTAAGGGGGGCTTAGGAAATGGACGGCTTCCCAATTCTTTCGATCATGCTGCTCGTGCCGCTGCTGGCGGGCATTGGCTGCTTCTTCGTCGGCACGAACGCGTCGCGCTGGCTTGCTCTGGCGGGTACGCTCGCGACGTTCGCGCTCGGTGTAATTCTCTGGGCGAATTACGAGATCGGCGGATCGCAATGGCAGTTTACCGAGCGCGCCGAGTTGTTCGCAGGGTTCAGCTATGCTCTCGGCATCGACGGCATCGCCCTGATGCTGATCATGCTCTCGGTATTCCTGATGCCGATCTGCATTCTCGCCAGCTGGAGCGCGATCCAGAAGCGCGTCGGCGAATACATGGCGGCCTTCCTGTTTATGGAAGTGCTGATGATCGGCGTGTTCGCCGCGCAGGACCTGTTCCTGTTCTACATCTTCTTCGAGGCTGGTCTGATCCCGATGTATCTGATCATCGGCGTGTGGGGCGGCGATAACCGCATCTACGCGAGCTACAAATTCTTCCTCTACACGCTGCTCGGCTCGGTCCTGATGCTGATCGCAATGTTCTGGATGGTGGCGCAAGCGGGCACCGCCGACATTCCGACGCTGATGCAATACGATTTCCCGGTTGGTCCGCAGTTCTGGCTGTTCCTCGCCTTCTTCGCGAGCTTCGCGGTAAAGATGCCGATGTGGCCTGTGCACACATGGCTGCCCGACGCGCACGTTCAGGCACCGACGGCAGGGTCCGTTATCCTAGCTGGCGTGCTCTTGAAACTGGGTGGCTATGGCTTCATTCGCTTCAGCCTGCCTATGTTCCCGGATGCGAGCGCGCAGCTGGCGTGGCTGGTATTCGCGCTGTCCATGGTGGCGGTGGTCTATACTTCGCTGGTCGCATTGGTGCAGCACGACATGAAGAAGCTGATTGCCTATTCATCCGTGGCCCACATGGCGCTCGTTACCGCAGGCCTGTTCGCCTTCAACGTCCAGGGCCTTGAAGGCGCAATGATGATCATGCTCGGCCACGGGCTCGTATCCGGTGCACTATTCCTCTGCGTTGGCGTGATTTACGACCGGCTGCACACTCGCGAGATCGACCGCTATGGCGGCCTTTCAATCAATATGCCGTATTATGCGCTGTTCTTCATGCTGTTCACCATGGCGAGCGTCGGCCTGCCGGGGACGAGCAACTTCATCGGTGAATTCCTCGCGCTCGCGGGCATTTATCAGGCCTCGACCTGGGTCGCTCTGATCTGCACCACCGGCATCATCCTTGGTGCAGCCTACATGCTGTATCTCTATCGCCGCGTTGCTTTCGGCGATCAGAAGAATGCCGATGCGGCCGCCATGCTCGATCTCGACAAACGCGAATGGGCGATGCTCGCGCCAATCGCCGCTGTGGTGCTGTGGATGGGCGTCTATCCGGAGAGTTTCCTCGCGCCGATGCGCGCCGATATCGCGACGCTCGACGCGCGCCTCGCTTCGGCTGCTCCTGATGGCGACAGCCAACTGCAGGCAGGCGCACCGCGCGACACCATCGCCAATGCGATGGCCAGACCAGAACACGAAGAGGGTGAGGGCGCCCACTAATGGATTATGCATCCTCCTTTGCGCTGATCGCGCCTGAATTGCTGCTGACGGGCGCTGGTCTGATCCTGCTGCTGGTTGCGGCCTTTGGCGGCGACATGATGGCGCGGCCAATCGCTATCCTTTCGACGGCGGCTCTATTCGGCGCCGGCATCATGCTGGTGCCTGGCCTGCATAGCGGCGTGATGGGCCTCGATACCTATGCGTTCGGTAATCTGATGCGGACAGACGCGTTTGCGCTGTTTGCAAAGGCGATGATCTACCTCGCCGCCATCGGCTGCCTGATGATCGCGCCCGCCTATTTCGCGACCGCCAGCAACGGCAATGAAAGCGGGATGCGGGCCGAGTATTCGATCCTCGTCCTCTTCGCCGTGCTCGGTATGAGCATCATGGTTTCGGCTACCGATTTCATGACGCTTTATCTCGGGCTCGAGCTGAACAGCCTAGCCGCCTATGTCCTCGCATCGGTGCTGCGCAATGACAGTAAATCGGCCGAGGCGGGACTTAAATATTTCGTCCTCGGCGCGCTCGCATCGGGCATCCTGCTGTACGGTATGAGCCTACTCTACGGCTTCACCGGCAGCACCGATTTCGGCGCCGTTCGTGCAGGGCTCACCGGAGAGCTCGCGATCGGCGCGCTGTTCGGTCTGGTGTTCGTGCTCGCCGGTCTAGCGTTCAAGATCGCCGCTGTGCCGTTCCATATGTGGACCCCAGATGTTTACGAAGGCGCGCCGACACCGGTCACTGCTTTCTTCGCCACCGCGCCGAAAGTTGCCGCCGTAGCTCTGACAGCACGCGTCACCTTGGAGGTATTCGGCGAGCAAAGCGATGCATGGCAGCAGATTGTCATGTTCGTGGCTCTTGCGTCGATCATCTTCGGCGCACTGGGCGCAATCGGTCAGGAAAACCTCAAACGTCTGCTGGCATATTCCTCGATCAACAATGTCGGCTTCATTCTGCTCGGACTCGCGGTCGCGAACGAGGCGGGTGCAAGCGCAATGCTGATCTACCTGTTCGTCTATGTCGCCATGTCGCTGGGCAGCTTTGTCGCGCTGCTGATGCTGCGCGGAGAAGACGGAACGCTGTTCGAGACCTTCGACGACATCAAAGGCCTCTCGACGACGCAGCCGCTTATCGCCTGGGCTCTCCTGCTGCTAATGTTCAGCCTTGCAGGTATTCCGCCGCTGCTCGGCTTCTACGGCAAGTTCGTGATCTTCCAGGCAACCGTCGAAGCGGGCCTGATCGCCTTTGGCGCAATCGCGATCGCAGCCAGCGTCATCGGTGCGTTCTACTACATCAAGTTCGTGAAAGTGATGTTCTTCGATGAGCCGGTTGATCTAGTGAAGGGAAAGAGCGGCGCGGCGCATTGGGTCCTGCTGATCCTGACGGCCGCGATCATCTCGCCGCTCGGCTATCTGCTTACACCTTCGATCAATGATCTGGCTGGGAAGGCTGCCGAAGCGCTGTTCCTGATCTCTTGATCCATATCGAGCAAGTAGAAGAGACCGGCTCGACCAATGCCGATCTGATCTCGCGCGTCGAAGCAGGCGACGCTGTGCCGGAGGGCTATTGGCTGCGCGCTGAGCGCCAATACGGCGGGCGAGGGCGGCTTGGACGCAAATGGGAAAGCCCCCAAGGCAACCTGTTTTGCAGCACCGTTGTGCAATTGCGCAAGGACGACCCGCCACCGCACACGCTCTCCTTCGTGGTCGGACTGGCCGTCTCCGATGCTCTTAAACAAAGCGTGCTTCCGAACACGCCAGTACTGCTCAAATGGCCCAATGACGCCTTGATCCGCGGGGCCAAGGTCGCCGGAATATTGCTCGAACGCAGCGGCAATTTCGTGATCGCCGGAATCGGCGTCAATGTCGGCGCGGCGCCAGAAGTGGCCGGGCGCAAAACGACCTCAATCCTCGCAGAAGGTGGCAAGCATGGCGCCAATCCTGCGCAAGTGCTCTCGCTACTGGCGGAGGCGTTTGAAGCACGCTTGGCGCGCTGGCGCCGCGAAGGGTTGGCGGCAACTCTCGACGCCTGGACCGCCGCCGCGCATCCGATTGGCACGCCGTTGGTGATCGCGCCGGGCGAGGGGGAAGAGGTTCGCGGCGACTTCGCCGGCCTCGATGCTGATGGCGCGTTGCTGCTGCGCTTGGCGAATGGAGCCATGCGCACTATTCACGCAGGTGACGTGACTATGATCGCGGAAGGATAATCACAGATGCTGCTCGCCGCCGATGTCGGGAACACCAATGTCGTTTTCGCCCTGTTCGAGGGGCGCAAAGTGCGTGCGCGTTGGCGCATTGCCACCGATCCGCGCCGAACTGGTGACGAATATGCGGTGTGGTTGCTACAATTGCTCGATATCGAAGGAGTGAAGCGCGAGGAAATCACACAGATCATCTTCGCCAGCGTCGTGCCACGCGCCGATCATAACCTTACCGTTTTGGCGCAAAAATACTTCAAGATCACGCCTCTCTTTGCCGGTCATGGCGATGCTGCATGGCAGTTCGAGATCGACGTCGACCAGCCTAGCTCGCTGGGCGCAGACCGTGCGCTCAACATCGTCGCCGCGCATGATAAGTACGGCGGCGATTTGATCGTGATCGACTTCGGCACTGCGACCAAATTCGAAGCGATCGACTTCAATGGCGCCTATAAAGGCGGCTCGATTGCGCCGGGTATCAACCTCTCGCTCGACGCGCTCGTCGGCAAGACCGCAAAGCTCCCGCGTATCGCCATCCGTGCCCCCGAAAGCACCAGTGTCATCGGTCGCAACACCGAAGACCAGATGCTGATCGGCGTGTTCTGGGGTTATGTCGCAATGATGGAGGGGATCGTCGAGCGAATGAAGACCGAGATCGGTCGCCCGGCAAAGGTTGTAGCGACCGGCGGGCTCGCCATATTGTTCGATGACGCGACGGACATTTTCGACCACGTCGACGCCGATCTCACCATCCAAGGCTTGGCAATTCTGGCCGAGCAAGCTGCGAGTTAAACACCTCATTTGAAAAAGAACTTCACCCCCGAAGACGAATTGCTGTTCCTTGCACTGGGCGGTTCCGGCGAGATTGGCATGAACGTCAATCTCTACGGCTGCAAAGGCAAGTGGATGATGGTCGACCTGGGCATGACCTTTTCGGGCAATGAATATCCCGGCCTGGATCTTGTTTTTTCCGATCTGGAATTCATCGAAGAGCGCGCGAAAGACTTGCTCGGCATTGTGCTGACGCACGCGCACGAGGACCATATCGGCGCGGTCCCGTATTTCGCCGAGGAGCTAGGCGTTCCGCTCTATGCGACGCCGTTCACCGCTGATCTGGTGGCACGCAAGCTGGAGGAAGCGGGGCTGACCGGACAGGTCGAGCTGAACATTATCGAAGAGGATCACGGTTCGATCCAGCTCGGCCCGTTCAACATCACTTACATTCCGCTCGCGCACTCCATCGCGGAGGGCAACGCTCTGCTGATTGATACTCCTCATGGACGGATCTTTCACACTGGCGACTGGAAGCTCGATGAAGAACCGATCATCGGCGAGCCGACCACTGAAGAAGAGCTGCGCGCAATGGGCGATGAGGGCATCCACACCCTCGTTTGCGATTCCACCAATGTTTTCAACCCGAACCCGAGCGGGTCAGAGGGCGCGGTCTATCGCGGGTTGATGGACGAAGTCGCCAAACACACCGGCAAACGAGTTATGGTGACAACCTTCGCCTCCAATGTGGCCCGACTGCAGACGCTCGGCGATGTCGCGCGCGAAACCGGGCGGCAATTGTGCGTCGCCGGGCGCTCGCTGGACCGGATCATCGAAGTGGCGCAGGACAATGGCTATCTCGAGGACTTTCCCGAGACGGTCGATTGGGACACCGCGATGGGCCTGCCGCGAGGAGAGGTGCTGATCCTTGCAACCGGAGGACAAGGGGAGCCGCGTGCTGCTCTGTCGCGTGTAGCAGAAGACAATCACCCTATCTCGCTGACCAGCGGCGATGTCGTGCTATTCTCAAGCCGCCAGATTCCGGGCAACGAGATCGCTATTGGCAAGGTTCAAAACCAGCTTGCCAAGCGCGGCATCACGATGGTGACCGACCGCCAGAGCGAGATACACGTCTCCGGCCATCCGGGGCGCCCTGAACTCGAAGCGCTGTACAGCTGGCTCAGACCAGAAGTGCTGGTGCCCGTACATGGCGAAATGCGCCATATGATGGAGCAGGCCAGGGTCGGCAAAGCGTCGGGCATCCCTCACAATATCGTTCAGGCCAATGGCGATATCGTGCGCTTGGCTCCCGGTGAGCCAGGTAAGCTAGCCGAAGTGCGCAATGGTCGACTGGTACTTGATGGAGATATCATAGCGCCTGCCGATGGCGATGCGATCGTGATGCGGCGGAGGATCGCGCGCGAAGGGGTGATGTTCGTCGTGCTCGCTCCCAATGGCGAATCCGAGATCGACGCTCTGGGCCTACCGCTCGACGAAGACATGGATGACTTTATCGAAGAGGCCAAGGCCGATATCGCCAAGGCGGTGCGCAAACTGAAAGGGCGCGATGTCGCCGACATTTCGGAGGCCGCACGCCTGGCAGCGCGTCGGGCGGCGCAGCGCTGGTCAGGCAAGCGGCCGCAAGTCCGCGTTGCCCTGCCCGGACTTGACCGAAATGCCTCGCGCTGATGGCCTGGACCTCGATCCTTGCGATTTACCTGCTGTTTTGGGTGATGACGGCGTTTTTCATGCTGCCGTTTGGCGTGCGCACGCATGATGAAATGGGCATCGAAAAAGTGCCGGGGCAAGCTGATAGCGCGCCTGCGAACTTTCGCCCGCGAAAACTACTCCTCCGCGCGACAATCATCGCGACGATCCTGACAGGACTGTTCGTGGCGAACTATGAATATGGCTGGGTCGGCGCGGATGATGTGAACATCTTCCCCGATCCGCCTTCACAGACGCAGCGGTAAAAGAGCTGGGCGAGGGGTGTCCCCCCTTCTGATCAGTTGCGCAGACGCTCAATCGCTTGGGCAAGAAGCACGTAGAGCTTACCCATATCCGAACCCAGAACCGTCACACTTAGCGCATTGCCGTCACGGGTGGACAGCATCGAACGCAGCATCGATTCAAAGTCATGGATATACCGGCTGACATTGCCGCGGAATGCGTCATCCTTCTGATAAAGATCGGCAATCTCACGCGCTTCGCCATTGTCGATCAGGCGCACCGCGCGCCGCGTAAAGATACCGCGATCACCCTTCAGGTACGCCTCCCAAGCGGTATCAGTGACATCTGTCGAAAGCGCCGAGGTGATATCGATCGCGCTTGAGTTGAGGCTATCGGTGATAAGCGCCATGCGCCGGGCAAAGTCATTGTTGACCTGCTCTTCCGCTAGCTCGCGAGCGCGGGTGACGCGCTGCTCAAGATTGCCCGTCAGCTCATTCACCTTGGCGAGCTGATCGCGCAATTGCACCGCAGCCTCGCGTCCGGCACCGGAGGCATGTGCAGCGGCTTGCTCAAGCCGCCCAATCGCTTCGGCACTCTCGCTGCGCAGCGATTTCTCGAGCGTTTCAACCGCTCCCACACCGACATACTCAGCCAAGTTCGCGATCCGCTCGCGTGTGCCTTCATCGATTGCGTGGAAAGCCGCCGCAGTCGCTGCTTCCAGCTGACCAATCGCTGCACGCAACTTATCCTGAGCGTCGCCTGAAAATGCCTCGGTCTCGCCGGAGAGCTTCGCAAGATTGCCGCGAAGCCCCTGCAGCTTGGCCATAGTCTCTTCCATTTGCTCGGCCAGCTTGGCCTGCAACTCGTCAATCGAGCGATCAGTCTGCGTCAGATTCTCCTGCGTCGCCGCGATATGGCCCGACAGCGCCATGGTGCGTTCGTTCGTGTCACCCATGGTAGAGCTCAACATAAATGCGCGCTCTTCAACGTCGGTGAGTTTTTCAGCAGAATTCTCAATCGCTTGGTCGAAGTCCTCGCGGGCATGACGCGCACCCGATTGGATAATCTCAAGCAAACGGATTCCGCTCTCGGTCAAGGCCGAAATCTGCTCTTCAGTTTCAGTCAGCTCATGACGGTTTCCAGCGAGTTGTTCGCCAAGATTGGCCAGACCGCTGCTGACGCTTTCACGCGCCGCATCACCGTGCGCGGAGATTGTGCCGAACAGAGCGCCCAATTGATCAAGCTTCTCCGTCATCTCCGCGCCATGCGCGACGAGTTTCTCCGTATCGGCGATCTGCGCTTCACGGCGTGTGGCAAGAGCTTCATCGAGTTCGGCTAGACGCTGCGACAGGACTTCACTGGCTTGCGCTTCACGCGTATCGAATTCGTCCTGACGTTTGGCCATTTTCTCAATAAACGCGAGATCGCGCTGAGAGAGCTGTTCGTCGAACCGAGCAGCGGCTTCATTTACACCTTCGATCCGATCCCGTGCTGCGCTGAGCGCCTTCGCATCGAGTTCATTGAGCTGAGCGACCACTTCCGAGATTTCGTCACGCAAGCGGTCCTTCGATTGCCGCAGAGCATTGAGCGAATCCGCCTCGGCTTCGCGCAGGCTAGCCGCGAGCGCTTCGCCTTCGCCGCGTAGCAATGCGATCCGCGCTTGCATGGCGTCGAGAGACTTCTCTTCCTGCTCCGCGAAATCCTTGTCGAGGCCCGACAGTCCCTCGCGCAAGTCGTCGGCACGCTGGCGCATGGCGGAGAGGGCACCCACTTCGCGGTTGTCCAGCTCCGTGCGATAGGCGTCGGTCTTTTCATTGAGCGCCTCAAAACGTGCCGCTGCTTGCACCTCGATCATGCTCAATTGCGTTTCAAATCTGCCAAGCGTCTTTTCGATCTTGCCGCTTAGCGCCTGCACTTGATTCTCACTCGCTTGGCCGAACTGGTTAAGGCGTTCAAACCCGGAAATCAGCTTCTCAAGTTGCTCTTGCGACGTCCGACCAGCATTGCCCACCTGGTTGGAGACATCGCGCGCCGAGGTGGCAATGACGGGCAGGTCATCGCGCAATTTGCTCATATTGCTGAGCGCCGTATCGCTCACGTCCCCAATCTTATCGACCTGCTTGCCATTATTCTTGATGAGCTGCTGAAGCTCATCAGCATGTGTGGAAATCCGCTCGCTGGCGATCCGTCCAAGCGATTCCAGCTCGAGCGATTGCGCGCTAAGGAATTCGCGTGCGAGGCTCAGCTCGCGATTGACCACGCCAAGACGCGTTTCAAGCTCTGCCGATTCTGCCGAGAGCATCGCCGCCGTGTCAGCAAAGCGTCGCGCTTCACGGTTCGAATTGCGCATCGCAACCAGCCACGCGATCCCGATCAACAGGACCGGCACAGACCAATCGATAATCCAGCGTGTCCATTGCTGCGGCGTGCTCGAAACACTCAGAACTTCACTGCGCAAGGCCCAGATATAAAATCCAGTCCATGCGAGGATGGCAGTGATCGCCAAAGTCGGGATAACCCATTCAAACCGCGAGCGGGGATAGACGTAATCGTCCTCTTCATAAGCATCGTTTTCGACAAAGGCGTCGGAATAATCCTCACCCTCCTCGACTTCGAATTCCGTTTCGAGCTCTTCGCCCTCAACTGATTGAACGGATGCGTCATGCGCGGCTTCAGGCCCAACGGCCCTAATGTGCGGTTCCCGAGACATGAGTCAGTAATACCCCCAAGCGGGAAAAGTATAAACCCCGCATTAACTCTCAAGCGATAAACCGCCCTTCATGGCATATGAAAGTGGTGCTCTTGATGCGACTTTGGCGGCGGCAGCTGGGGATGATCCAGCTCTGCGGCGAGAATTGCGTGTCGCCTTTGTAGATAGCGCAACGCGGCAGCTCGACCTGTTGAAGCGATCGCGCTGCGACGGAAACTGGAACGTTGCAGCAATGCGGCTGAAGGGGCTGGCTGCCAGCTTCCACGCCGAGGAATTGTCGGTAGCGGCGGAGAACGCCTTGACCAGCGCGCCCGGCGAACCGGCGGCCATTCGTGAGATCGAAGCAGTTCTCACCAACTTCTCCAAAGATTGATCTGAAAAGAATTGCGGTAAAAGCGCCCGCCTGCCGCTTGGCATAGGGCCTTTGCTGGCACTACCTCCGATGAAACGGAGGATATACACTTGCGAACCGCCATTTTGGCAGCGCTGAAAAGGACCGAAGCGGGCGAGATCCGTGCTTTTCTGCCGCTCGGCGGCCGTACAGTGCTGGCATGGCAATTCGATGTGGTTCGCTCGCTGGGCTGCGAGCGCGTGATCTGCCTGTGCGAGGCGCCAGGCCCAGAGATCTTGGAATTGCAACACGAGGCGGAGGCTGCTGGCGTCCAGTTCCACGCGGTACGCGGGCCGTTGCAGGTGGTCGGGCTAGTTACGGCGGATCAGGACCTCGTGATGCTGCTGGATGGGCTGGTGATAGCGCCTGACCTTGCGGCGAAACTGAGCGAAGGCGGGCGCATGATCGCTTCGCTTCCGGCTGCAAGCTCACTGGCGAGCGATTATCCCAGTGATTTTGAGCGAATTGACGCCACGCGCGCCTGGGCGGGATTGGCGATAATTCGCGGGAGCCTCGCCGCGAAACTGGCCGATCTGCCCGCCGATAGCGATACGATGTCGTTGCTCCTGCGCCTGGGGCTACAATCGGGCGGCAAAGATGTGCCCTTAGCCAATGAACACCTGACCAGCGGCGAGTTATTGCTGGCAGCCGATGGGGAAGGGCTGGTCAAACGACAGGAAACCCTGATCGCGCGGAGTGCCGAGCGCATCTCTTGGCTCGGGCCAGCCCGAGCGCTGGCTGCCACGATTGTGCGGCAGATCGCGCCGCGCGGCCTCGATCAAGGTCCGATGATCGCCACAAGTATCGGGATAGGGGCGCTTTTGGGCATGGTCGCTGCTTTCTGGTTCGATCAAAGCGTAACCGGACTGTCCATCGGCGCGATTGGAACATACGCGCTTGCTTTCGGACGTGCTGGAGCGCGACTTAGGTCCGGTCTGTACGGCCGCGTAACCAACGCCAGAAATTCTCGCATTTTTAGCGATTTGCAGGATGCTCTTGTCATGCTGGGCCTGGCGCTACCTGCTCTTGCAGCGCAATCACTTGCGCTGGCGGCACTGCCTATCCTCGCAATAGGCCTCGCTCGCCTTGCAGCAATTCTGGAAAGTGGCCCGATTCAGGCATTCTGGGCCGATCGAACAGCGCATCTGATGCTGTTCGCGATATGTGCCATTATCGGACAGCTCACCCTTGGTATTGCCGTTTTTGCGCTGCTGGCTTTAGCGCAGTGCACAATGCGAAGTCGCGCGTCTTAAGCTAATCTCGGCTTAACACTGCGGGGCTAGTGCAGTGTAATGGGCGGAGCCACGATGGACAGATCGGCGCAATCAGCGATCGAAGCCATCCTGAGGGATGAGTTGGTACGCGGCGACCTCGCTTTAAGCGGGGTTGCGCCGGTGCTCGCTCACATGCTTGCCGGCTCTGGCGGATCGCTGGTCAGCGAGGCCATTGTTGCGCGGCTGCGCGGTATGCTGGGGCACCTTTCGCACCAATTGCTTGCCTCCAAGTCCGACAACTATTCATCACGTGATGCAGATAGGCTGACCGACTTTCTCGTCAGCGACGGTGCGATTTTGAGCCATTGCTATGCCATTGCGATGGAAGGGCATTTGTCGGAACGGCTAGAGCGCAAAACCGGGATCGACCAAGTCCTGACCCCGTTGATGCAGGAACTGATCGCGTCAACCAGCAGCGAAGTGGCCGAATTGGCGATGAAAGCGCTGGCTGCGCAATCGCGCTTTGTACAAAGCCAAAAGCGGATGGACATGCCGATCGGCGAGCTTCCTGCCGATGTTTTTCAGATTCTACTGCGCCTGTGGGAGCAATCACCAAGCAATTCCGCTGACGACGATGCAAAGACCGCGCTCAAAGCCAGCCTCGCAAAGCTGAAAGCGGATTATGATGAAGGCGCGACGCGGACCGGCCTGCTGGCGCGGCTAGTTTCAGCCATGCGGGGCGGGGCGCGTGCGGCGCTGTCGCTTGAACACGCAGGGCTTGCGCTCTTTGCCACCGCACTGAACGCGCTGACCAAGCAGCCTCGTGAGCTCGCCATTCTATCATGTCACGAGCGCCAATCTGCCCGTCTCGCGCTCAGCCTGCGCGCCGCTGGCATGATTGAGAGTGAGATCGAGCAGCAGTTTGCATTGCTCCACCCGGAACAGCAACTGCCCGGCGGCTTCGACGATCTGCTGCCCGACCGCGCTCAGACTCTCATCAGCCAGTCTGATACCCGGCCGGAATTGCACCCTCGGCCGCGAAGGGTACAATAGGGTTGGGGGCAATGGAACGCAGCGACACCTTGCTGGCCGCACGGGGCTTAACGGACGAACAGGATCGCCTGCTTTCGGCCGATGAGCCGTTGGCGAATCTGCATGCACGCTGTGGCGGCACGTTGCCGGGTACATTGGCAATTCCCGAGCTGCTCGATCTGGTGAAGCAAGGGCGCACATTCGGCCTGAAGTTAGCGCGCGAGTTCACTGCATTCGATGGCGAAGAAATCGTCACCGGCTTTGTTCGCATCCATCCGCTGGCAGGCGAGGCGGGCGGGGGCTGCGAGTTGCTGATCGAAAACTGGCACAGGCGCGAGCCGCATCCGGAAAGCGAGGCGGAGATCGCGGCGCGGATGGACGCGGTGGATCGCGCGACAGCCGAGATATCCATCCGACTGGACCGAAAGCAAAACGTGCAATTGCTGAGCGTGATGGCGAGCGATGCCCAAGCTCTTGAAGAGGCCGCACAGGGAGAGCCGGGCAAGAGCTGGACGCACTACATCGAGCTGGAAGGTGTTGCGCATCATCAACCGCTGCATTGGCGTCTGCTGGACGGTGCAAGTTGCACCGTGCCCGGCTCGGATCGCTCATGGCGGGCGCGGCTATTACCATTGGGTCCAACCTCCGAGGCACCCCGGGGGTTCGAATTGCTGCTGATTGCCGACCACCCGCTCGTTCCCGACGGCCTTTTCGAGAGTGAGACGGACGAGGGCGAAGGGGAGCACATGCACTTGATTGGGAGCGCACTGACCCCGGCACTGCGCCAGCCCATTGCCCGGGTCATCGCCAATGCGGAGACGATCAAGGCGAAGCTGGCTGGTCCGTTGCGCGACGAATATGCCGACTATGCGGGCAACATCGCCTCTGCCGGGCAGCATCTCAACGCCATGCTCGAGGATCTCGCCGATCTCGAAGTGGTCGAAGCCGAGGGTTTCACCACAGCACGGGAAAAGGTCGATCTAGGCGATGCCGCGCGGCGTGCCGCCGGCATTCTCGGCGTGCGAGCGCAGGCGCGCAATATCACGGTCACGCTGCCGGGTGAGAATGACGAAGTGGTCGCGATCGGCGAGTTCCGCCGCGTTCTGCAAGTACTGATCAATTTGATCGGCAATGCCATCGCCTATTCGCCGGAAAGCAGCGAGGTAACCATCTCTCTTGCTCAGGAGGGCGAGGGAATGGTGTCTGTCAGCGTGGCGGATGAAGGCGCTGGCGTAAACGAAGAACAGGCTCCCCGGGTTTTCGAGAAATTCGAACGGCTTGGTCGCGATAATGACGGCGGATCGGGTCTTGGTCTTTATATCTCGCGCAAGCTGGCGTTGGCGATGCAGGGCGACCTGAGCCTCGAAAGCAAGCCCGGCAAAGGCGCGCGTTTCACATTAAGCCTGTCGACAGCGGACTAGGTCGACGAAAATATGCGGTCGACTACTGCCGAATACGCTCCGCAGCCCAGATTAGTACCAAACCGATTGCGAGCGTGATGGCGCCGTAAAGCGCCCATTCGCGCTTCGCGAGCATGAAGCTATCCGCTGGCCAGCTGATAATCCCCGAGCCCTGCAGCGCCCAAAGCCCTCCCGACAAGACGAGTGCAAATCCGAAAACCTGAAGAAAAAGCCTCGCAAAATGGCGTCCCATAAGTGCGAGGCTCCTCTTTTTCGTTTTCACTAGCTGAGCTTAGCGCTTGTCGACAGGCACGTAATCGCGCTGCGTCGGGCCCGTGTAGAGCTGACGCGGACGACCGATGACCTGGCCTGGATCGGAGATCATCTCGTTCCACTGCGCGACCCAACCTACGGTACGGGCGAGCGCGAAGAGCGCGGTGAACATCGTGGTCGGGAAGCCGATCGAGGACAGGATGATACCGGAATAGAAGTCCACATTCGGGAACAGCTTCTTTTCCTTGAAATAATCGTCGTTGAGGGCGATTTCTTCGAGCTGCAAGGCGGTCTCGAACACCGGATCGGTGACGTTCAAGGCTTCAAACACCTCACGCAGGGTCTGCTGCATCACGGTCGCCCGCGGATCGTAGTTCTTGTAGACCCGGTGGCCGAAGCCCATCAGGCGAAACGGATCGTTCTTGTCCTTGGCCCGCTCAATGTAGTGCGGGATCTTATCCGGTGAACCGATTTCCTGCAGCATGTTGAGCGCTGCTTCGTTCGCGCCGCCGTGTGCAGGGCCCCACAGGCAAGCAATGCCGGCAGCGATACAGGCAAACGGGTTTGCGCCCGAAGAACCGGCAAGGCGAACGGTCGAAGTCGATGCGTTCTGCTCGTGATCGGCGTGGAGAATGAAGATGCGATCCATCGCCTTTTCAATGGCAGGGTGCACTTCATATTCCTCAGCCGGAACGCCGAAGGTCATGCGCAGGAAATTCCCAGTGTAGCTGAGGTCGTTCTTCGGCTGCATGAAAGGCTGGCCGACGGCATATTTGTAAGCCATCGCAGCAATCGTCGGCATCTTTGCGATCAAGCGGTGAGAGCTGATCGTGCGGTGCTCCGGATCGGAAATGTCTGTGCTGTCGTGGTAGAAGGCCGACAGAGCCCCGACCACGCCGCACATGATCGCCATCGGGTGCGCATCGCGGCGGAAACCCTGGACGAACTGGCGCAGTTGATCGTGCAGCATGGTGTGCCGGGTGATCGTGTAGGTAAAATCGTCAAGCTCGGCCTGGTCCGGCAGTTCACCATTCAGCAGTAGGTAGGAGACTTCCATGAAGCTGGAATGTTCGGCCAGCTGACCGATTGGATAGCCCCGGTGCAGCAGCACACCTTCATTGCCATCGATGTAAGTCAGCGCACTTTCGCAGCTCGCAGTCGATTTATAACCTGGGTCAAACGTGAACGCGCCGGTTTGCCCGTACAGCTTGCGGATATCGACCACATCGGGGCCCGTGCTGCCTTCGAGCACCGGAAATTCATAGCTTTCGCCGCCCAGTTCGAGCTTTGCGTGCTTGTCTGACAAAACCTGTCTCCTCAATTCCTACCTGCGTGCCGTGCCTGCGTTCAGGCTCAGCTGGCTTGCGCGTTCAGACGCGCCAGAGCTTCTTCCCGTCCCAAGAGGACCAGAACATCGAAAATACCAGGCGAGGTTGTCGTCCCGGTGAGAGCTGCGCGCATTGGCTGCGCGAGCTTGCCTAGGCCCAGTTCATGCGCCTCTGCGAGTGCTTTTGTACTGGCTTCGAGGGCCTCACTTGTCCAGTGATTTTCGTCGCTCAGCGCTTGCACCACGAGCGACAAACGCGCTTTGCCCTCATCATCGAGCAGTTTTGCGGCCTTCTCAGTCATTTCAAGCGGACGTTGTTTGAACAGAAACGCTGCACCATCAGCAAGTTCATGGAGGTTCTTTGCACGCGTTTTGAGTACGGGCATGGCCTTGGCGAGCAGGTCCATATCTGCACCGCCTTCTAGCATCGGCAGAACCTGCTTCGCCAGCTCGCGGTCTTCTGCCTCGCGGATGTAGTGGCCGTTCAGGTTTTCGAGCTTCTTGATGTCGAAACGCGATGGACTCTTGCCCACACCGGAGAGGTTGAACAGTTTGATAGCCTCTGCGCGGGTGATTTCTTCGCGGTCGCCGTGCCCCCAGCCAAGCCGCAGGAGGTAGTTGAAGAGTGCATCGGAAAGAATGCCCATTTCGTCGCGATAGGCATCCACACCCAGCGCGCCGTGTCGTTTCGACAGCTTCGCGCCGTCAGACCCGTGGATCAGGGGGATGTGCGCATAGGTTGGATCCGACCAGTCACCTTCGATTTGATCCATCGCGTGATAGATTGGCAGTTGTCGGAACGCGTTATTAAGGTGGTCGTCACCGCGGATCACATGGGTCACGCCCATATCGTGATCGTCGACCACGGCCGCGAGCATATAGGTCGGCGTGCCATCGGCGCGCAGGATGATGTAATCGTCGAGCTCCGCATTTTTGACCGAAACCGAACCTTGCACTTCATCCTCGATGGTCGCCTCGCCATCGTTCGGCGTCTTGAGACGTACAACGAACGGAGCGCCTTTGGGTGCCTCTGAGGCGTCACGGTCGCGCCAGCGCCCGTCATAGCGCATCGGCTGTTTGTTCTCTCGCTGCTGCGCGCGCATCGCTTCGAGCTCTTCCGGCGTCGCAAAACACTTATAGGCCTGACCTGCCTCAAGCAGCTTGTGTGCTACCTCGGCATGACGATCAGCTCGTTGAGACTGGAAAGTCGGCTCATCATCATAATCGAGCCCAAGCCAGTTCAACCCATCCAGGATCGCGTCGATCGCTTCCTGAGTGGAACGCTTGCGGTCGGTATCTTCGATCCGCAGCAGCGCCTTGCCGCCGTGGTGACGCGAATACAGCCAGTTAAACAGGGCCGTACGCGCCCCACCAATATGCAGGAAGCCCGTGGGCGAGGGCGCAAACCGGGTGACAACCCCTTTCGATGCGCTTTCGCTTGCCATAGCTCGTGATTTCCTTTTGTAGTTGCGCATGGTCGCGCACGGGTCGCCAGATGTGCCGATTGGGGGTGGGGCCGACAACAGCCCCGACACCAATGATGTTGCAGTGCAGCGCACTTGGCGCAAGACCCCGGCCTTGTCCAGTATGGGGCCGCGCCTAGGCACCATTTTCGAAGATTTTCTAGCGGGGGCCGGATTCGATCGTGCACCGTGGATCGCAGTTGTATTTGCGGGCGGCATTCTCACATGGTTTGCGCTCGGATCGCCGTGGCAATGGGCGAGCGCGATTGTCGCTGGCTTGCTGCTGGCGATTGCGGCTGCTGCAATCTGGCGCGGTATGGAAGATCGCGTGCTTCTGCGCCAGGCAGCAATAACGGTGGGACTGGTCTTCGCAGCCGGGGTCGCGACGATCTGGCTGCGCTCGGAAATGGTCGGGGCGGAGCCGATTGAGCGCCCAGTTGTGGAGCGTATCCAGGGCTATGTGCTGGAGCGTGAAGATCAGCCGGCGCAGAATCGCATCCGCCTCGTGATGGCGGTGCGCGACGCGGAGAGCGGCGAAAGCCGCAAGATTCGCGTCAATGTGCCTACCGAGCAGGCCAGACCGGAAATCGCCGAGGGCGCAGTTGTGAAGCTGCGCGCGCGCCTTATGCCGCCCGCCTCGCCGATGCTGCCGGGAGCCTATGATTTTGCCCGCGCAGCCTGGTTCAAAGGGTTGGCCGGAACAGGAAGCGTGATCGGCGAGATCGAGCTAGTCGAGGGCGCGGACAACTCTGGCACGATCCCGCGAATCCAACGCGTTCTCTCGTCCCACGTGCGCGAGCGAGTCGATGGCTCTGCCGGAACCATTGCCGCAGCTTTTGCCAGTGGCGACCGCGGCGGGATCGCGGAGGCAGACGAAGATGCCATGCGCGATGCAGGCCTGACGCACCTGCTCTCAATCAGCGGTTTGCATGTTAGCGCGGTTATCGCAGCGGCGTATCTCGTGACACTCAAATTGTTGGCGCTGTTTCCGGCTATCGCGCTGCGGCTACGCTTACCCATCGCTGCGGCTGCGATGGGAGCCCTGGCCGGCATTGGCTACACCCTGCTGACCGGAGCGGAAGTTCCGACCGTGAGGAGCTGCGTTGCGGCCATGCTTGTCCTGATCGCGCTTGCAATGGGCCGTGATGCGCTTTCCCTGAGAATGGTAGCTATGGCGGCAATGTTCGTCATGCTGCTTTGGCCGGAGTCCGTCGTCGGCCCGAGCTTCCAGATGAGCTTTTCAGCCGTGATCGCCATCGTCGCGCTGCACACATCTAGACCGGTAAAGGCCTTTCTCGCGGCGCGCGAAGAGAGTTGGTTCAGGCACACCGGTCGCAGGGTCATCATGCTGTTCGTCACCGGCTTGGTGATCGAAATCGCGCTGATGCCGATCGTGCTGTTCCACTTCCATCGCGCGGGGGTCTACGGAGCCTTTGCCAACGTGATAGCCATTCCTCTTGTGACCTTTATCTCCATGCCGCTGATTGCCTTTGCATTGGTGCTGGACCTGCTGGGACTGGGTGCGCCGATCTGGTGGTTGGTCGAACGCTCGCTCGAACTTCTACTGGCGATTGCGCACTGGACCTCTGCGCAGCCTGGTTCGGTCAAGCTGATGCCGCAAATGAGCCAGCTTACCATCGCATTGTTTGTCATTGGCGCACTATGGCTGGCCCTGTGGAACGGGCGCGCACGATTGCTGGGCTTTGTTCCGGCAATCGCCGCTACGCTGTTGCTCATGACAACACCGATCCCCGACGTGCTGATCGGGCGCGATGGCCGCCATGTCGGGGTGACTATCGACGGCGACCGCCTGCTGTCCTTGCGCAATTCACGTTCGTCCTATGCGCGCGAAAATTTGCTCGAACTTGCCAGCGTTTCGTCCGATCCAATCCCGATGGCGGAATGGCCCGGAGCGCGCTGCTCCACCGAATTCTGCTTGCTCGAGATTGAGCGCGGCGGGAGCGAATGGACGCTGATGATGGCGCGTAACCGCGAATTGATTGAAGAGCGTGCTCTCGCCGCCGCTTGCGAGCGATCCGATATCGTCGTCGCCGATCGCTACCTCCCCGGCTCCTGCAAGCCTCGCTGGCTGAAGGCCGATCGCGGCTTCCTGAGAGAACATGGCGGCCTCGCGCTCGACCTGTCGTCAGAGACGATCACCAGCGTCGTCGCCACACAGGGCCAGCATGGCTGGTGGCGCGGGAAAGCGGATTAAGCCATCGCCGCGCGCACCCGATTTGCCGTTCAGGTCAATGATAGCGCCGCAGCAGACCCGCGAGCTTACCCTGAACCTGCACTTCAGCCGGCTGATAGATCTGCGCCTCGTAAGCGCCGTTGGCCGGATCGAGCCGCACCATGCCCTTATCCTTGTGCAGATATTTGAGCGTCGCTTCTTCGCCGCGCACCAGAGCCACAACGATTTCGCCATCGCGCGCAGCATCGGTGCGTTTCACCAGCGCAAAGTCACCGTCGAAAATGCCCGCTTCGATCATCGAATCGCCAGACACCTCAAGCGCATAATGTTCACCCGGACCGAGCAGCGCCGCCGGTACCGGAAGACTGCTTTGCCCCTCGAGCGCTTCGATTGGGGCACCGGCCGCAATCCGCCCGTGAAGCGGAATCTCGATTACGTCGTTTGCAGGTTCAGGCGCAGTGTCATTCGCGCTCGGCTTAGAGGTCGCGCGCGACACCACGTCGTTGGCGACTGCCGCTCGAGGGGTAGGGGTCGCGTCCTCGGGCTGCTTGATCACTTCCAATGCGCGCGCCCGGTTGGGCAGACGCCGGATAAAGCCTCGCTCCTCCAGAGCCGAAATCAGGCGATGAACGCCCGACTTGCTCTTCAAATCGAGCGCTTCCTTCATTTCCTCGAAAGATGGCGAAATGCCTGTCTCTTCAAGCCGCTCCTGAATGAAGCGGATCAGTTCGTGCTGCTTTGCCGTCAGCATACGAAAAACTCCTTTGCTCGCGCATCACTGGGATACGCAGATGCATTTCCGAACGTGCTCAAAGAGGCACCGAAACAGGTGCGTTGTGACCACTCCATCGCGCACCGATAAGGTGAACGAATGCGGAACAATTAGGAAACTTCGTTCATCGAGTCAAGCGCGCTACTCACGCAATACCGCCATTTTGAAGGGTTAACACCTGTACGCGTTCTCCAGCGCTGGCGGCGGGCGATCCTTCACGCCGCACAATCAGGCAATTGGCGCTCGCGAGTGCCACCAATGCAGAGGAGTCCTGCGAGCCGGCGCGATGGACCATCTTGCCATCATGTACAGCGCGTAGGAACTCGCGGCGGGTGCCGACTTCTGGCAGGTCTTCGCCAAGTGTCAGTTCAACTGGTTGGGGCAGGGAGCTTGCTGCGCCCATGGCCGCTCGCACCAATGGCAGGGCGAACAGGTAGCAGGTGACGAAGCTCGATACCGGATTGCCGGGTAGGCCGAGGATCACCTGGCTGGTTCCGTCATCGCGAGGTCGGGTCGCCACCATCAGCGGTTTGCCCGGCTTGATCGCGACCTTCCAGAAGGCAAGCGCTGCGCCCCAGTCCTTGAGCGCCTGTTGAACGAGGTCGTGATCGCCGACCGATGCGCCACCGGAGGTGATGAGTATATCGGCTGCTTCCGCCTTGCCCAGCGCCTCGGCCAATGCGCCCAGATCGTCTGGCACCGGACCAATTCGGTCGATTACGCAACCCAAAGGGGCGAGCATGGAGGCTATCATGGCCCCATTACTGGCCGGGATCTGGTCAGGGCCGCAATTGACGGGATCGCTGGCCAGCTCATCGCCGCTATCGAGCACGGCCACTCGGGGAGCCTTGCACACGGGCACTTCCCCGTGTCCGGATGAGAGCGCGAGTGCCAACTGACCCGGACCGATGCGCGTTCCGGCCTGCAAGACCTCGTCGCCTTCGCGAAAGTCGAAGCCCTTGGGTCGCACGTGCTTACCTGCAGCAGGCGTTTCGGCGGCGCTGATCCGAACGCCATCGACGCTCGCATTCTCCTGGATCAGCACGCTTTGCGCACCGTCTGGCATGTGCGCTCCGGTCGAGATGCGCACGCACTGGTCGAGCTTCAGAGCGCCTACGAAGGGAGTGCCCGCCCGGCTCTCACCGACCAACTCCCATGGACCATTCCCGCACACCGCATAGCCATCCATCGCCGAGAGGTCAGCCGAGGGCTGGGTGCGAGCAGCGATCAGGTCGGATGCGATGTAACGCCCAAGCGCATCTTCAGTACTCAGTCGCTCGGTCTCCATCACCGGCACCAGAGCCAGCAACCGCTCCTGCGCGTCTTCGAGCGAAAGCAACTTGCTCAATCCGCCTTCCAATGACCGATCTTGCCGCCGCGCTTCTCGATCAGGCGCACTTCGCCGATGACCATGCCCTTATCCACCGCCTTGGCCATGTCGTAGACCGTCAGTAGCGCGGTCGACACCGCCACCATCGCCTCCATCTCGACGCCGGTCTTCCCGGTCAGGGAAGCGCTAGCGGTCGCCCTGATGCCATCATCCTCGAAGGCAAAGTCGACGCTCACCGCATCGAGCGCGAGAGGATGACAGAGCGGGATCAGCTCGCCCGTTTTCTTGGCGGCCATGATGCCTGCGATCCGCGCGGCACCCAACACATCGCCCTTGGGCGCATTGCCGTCCCGCACGGCAGTGAGCGCATCTGCACTCATGCGGATCACCCCAGAGGCAATCGCGAGCCGCTCGTTCGCCTGCTTGCCGCCGACATCGACCATGCGTGCCGCGCCATCTCCGTCCAGATGGGTGAGTTTGCTCATGCCATCACCTCGCTCGTTTCGTCGTACGTGAAGCACGTTTGGAACACATGGAACACAGTCCTGAGATTTAAAACCAATCGATCAAACGGGCACGTTTTAATCGGTTTTGCCGATTTTAACGAGGAGACCGGGCCACCCGCACCCGCCGCCTTTCCACCCGGATCGTATCCGAAACTATTCCGACTGGAACGGTGGAGGGTGCGGGTAAATCTGCGCTGCGTCGAAAAGCTCATTCCAACTCTCTGCCAGCTTTCCCGCGAGTAGGACAGTATCGCCTTATCCGCGCAGCAAGGCCTGCGTCGCGGCAGCAACATCATCGGCCCGCATCAGGCTTTCCCCGACCAGAAAACTGCGCACGCCTGCGCGAGCAAGCCGGGTGCAATCGTCATGCGTATTGATCCCGCTTTCGCCGATGATCAAAGCGCCTTCGGGTGCCAGCGGCGCAAGCCGTTCGGTATTCGCAAGATCGGTGGTGAAGGTTTTGAGATCCCGATTGTTGACTCCGATCAGCCGAGATTTGAGCGCATGCGCTCGCTCCATCTCGGCCTCGTCATGCACCTCTACCAGCACATCCATGTCGCGCTCCACCGCGGCAGCTTCGATTTCCAGCATTTGCAGGTCATCCAGCGCGGCGACGATGATCAGGATCGCGTCCGCCCCCATCGCACGCGCCTCTGCGCACTGCCAAGGATCGACCATGAAGTCCTTGCGCAAGACCGGCAGGTCGCAGGCCGCACGTGCTTCGACCAAGTAATCCTCATGCCCCTGAAAGTAAGGCGCATCGGTCAGCACGGACAGGCAGGCAGCGCCGCCCGCCTGATAGTCGCGGGCATGGTCGGCCGGACGGAAATCTTCGCGGATCAGACCCTTAGACGGGCTCGCCTTCTTCACTTCCGCGATCAGGCCAAACCCTTTGTCGCTTGCTGTGCGCAGAGCCGTCTCAAACCCGCGCGGGGCAGATTGGCTCGCCGCGCGGTGATCCAAAGCCGTGACCGAGCGTTCGGCCCGGCGCTGGCCCACTTCGATACGTTTGTTCGCGCAGATTTCTTCAAGCTTGTTCATGGCAGTTCCGGCTCACTTCGCCATTTCGATCCAGCGTTCGAGCAGGCGTTTCGCCGCGCCGCTATCGAGCGCTTCGCGGGCCAATTCCGCGCCTTCGCCCCAATCGTCGACCTTGCCCGCAACGATCAGCGTGCCCGCCGCATTGAGGACAACGGCATCGCGATAGTGGCCGGGCGCGCCCATTAGCAGCGCGCCAAGCGCCTTGGCGTTGAAAACTGCGTCATCGCCTCTGATGGCTTCGACCGGCGCGTTGGCGATGCCGATCTGCGCGGCGTCCATCCGCCGCATTTCAAACTCATCATTGGCAACATCGGCCAGCTCGTTGCCGCCTGCGAGACTCAGCTCGTCCAAACCCTCGTCACCAGAGACGATAAAGGTCCGTTCGGTGCCCAGTTTGGCCTTGGCCTCGGCATAGATAGGCACATAGGCCGGGCGGGCGATGCCGATCAGTTGTCGATTGACCCCGGCGGGGTTGGAAAGCGGCCCCATCAGGTTGAAGATCGTACGCTTGCCGATCTTCATGCGGATCGGTTGGATGCGACCCATCGCCGGATGATGGTTCTTGGCAAACAGGAAGCAGATGCCGATTTCGGCCAGCGTCTTCTCCGCCGTTTTTCCCGCCGCATCCATATCGAGGCCCAGCGCCTCGAGCGTATCCGCCGCTCCCGCCTTGGATGACGCCGCGCGATTGCCATGCTTGGCAACCGGCACGCCGCAGGCCGCAACCACCAGACTGACTGCGGTAGATACATTAAGCGTATGATGTCCGTCACCGCCTGTACCGCAGCAATCGACAGCATTGTCGGGAGCTTCAATCGGGATCAATCGGGCTCTCAGCGCGCGCGCCGCCCCGGCGATCTCGTCGGCAGTCTCGCTGCGCTCGGTCATCGCGAGCAGAAAACGGGCGATTTCCTCATCGCTCGCTTCGCCATCGAGCACCCAGCCAAAGACCTCTTCGGCCTCCTCCTCGCTCATATGCGGGACAGCAAGAGGCAGCGTCTTCATGCGGGTTCCTTTACCGGCAGGCCGCATATGCGGAGGAAGTTGGCAAGCAGGTCATGACCATGCTCCGTCGCGATGCTTTCCGGGTGGAATTGCACCCCGTGTATCGGCAAGCTTTCATGGCGGAAGCCCATGACGCTGGAAGCATCCGTGCCGGGCGTATCGGCATGAGCATTTGCGATCAGGCTGTCCGGAGCGTCCACCACTTCGAGGCTGTGATAGCGTGTTGCGTTGAAGGGCGAGGGTAGGCCCGCAAACATCCCGGTGCCGTCGTGCGTCACGGGAGATGTCTTGCCGTGCATCAAGCCGCCGCGCACGACCTTGCCGCCGAAATGCTGACCGATCGACTGATGGCCGAGGCACACACCAAGCAATGGCTTTTCCGCATCGGTACAGGCCGCGACGAGGTCGAGACTGATACCAGCTTCGTTGGGCGTGCAGGGACCAGGCGAAATCAGGAAACCTGCCGCATTGGTTGCAACTGCTTCGCTGGCGGTGAGTGCGTCGTTGCGCTCCACGCGCACCTCCGCTCCCAGTTCCATCAGATAGTGGACCAGGTTGAAGGTGAAGCTGTCGTAATTGTCGATAACGAGGATCATGGTGCGCGTAGCGTTCTAGCGTTTTGTCACGACAATCAAGGGGCCGATGCCCGTGCGGGTGTCGAGCCGATCATTGGCCGGGTCCCACAAGGCAGATACATTTCCGTCCAGGAACAGCGCGTTGGGCACTTCCAGCTCGTCGCGATAGAAACGCGCGAGTTGACCAAAACTGAGCGGCGCATCGGAACGCACGAAATGCGCTTTGCCCGACGCATCTACGCCCACACCGTTGCGGATCGCGCGGCTCGGGCCGTTCTCCGCGATTTCCGGGTGCAGCTCTCCGCCAATCACCAGCATCGGGCCGGATTGCGTGCCGAATTGTGGACGGTCGCGGACGTTGGAATAGAAGCTGTCGGACGTGCGCACGCGCCAGCTGCCACCTGTGCCGTAAAACACGCCATTGGGTTTCAGGTGGAAATTGCCGGGGCCGTCTGCACGGTTCAGCTCTTTGAGTCGCTCGCCGCCCTCAACGTAATATCCCACCGGTTGGCCATCATCACCGTACATTCCGCCGTTTACAGCGAAGGCCACGGTCGAGTGGTCGATGCTGCGCGCAAAGGCGGGCAGGGAACGATAAGCCGCCCCGCCATCCGGGCCAAGCGCAGTGCGAATGCGGTGCTCGGCCGGGTCGGCGATGCAATGAGTTAGCGGCACGCCCTCGAATGTGACCGAGCGACAGGCGGATTCGACCACCTCTTCCTCGGGCTCTTCTTCCGCGGGTGCCTCAACCACTTCTTCCGCCTCGGGCAGGGCATCCGGCTCACCAAGCTCCGCACGGATCACCGGCTCGCCCGCAGGCTGTTCGTTGCAGGCGGCAAGCCCGAGCATGGCGGCGAGAAGGATTGCAAAGCGCTTCACTGGCCAAACTCCGGCTCGCTTGCGACCCGCACCGCCTCGCGCGCCGCGGCGATCAGCGCGCCTGCTTTCGCGCGGCATTCGGCGAGCTCATAATCGGGGTCACTATCGGCGACGATCCCGGCGCCGGCCTGCACATGCATCATTCCATCCTTCACCACGGCCGTGCGCAAGACGATGCACGAATCGACCGAACCATCGGGCGCGAAATAGCCCACTGCGCCGGCATAGGCACCGCGCGTTTCCGGCTCCAGTTCGGCGATGATCTCGCATGCGCGGATCTTCGGTGCGCCGGAGACGGTGCCTGCCGGGAAGCCTGCGAATAGTGCGTCGAGCGCGTCCTTTTCCTTTGCCAGCTCGCCGACGACATTGCTTACGATATGCATTACATGGCTGTAGCGTTCGATGGTGAAGCTGTCGGTCACCTCGACACTACCGCGTGTCGCCACCCGTCCCACATCGTTGCGCCCCAGGTCGAGCAGCATGAGATGCTCCGCGCGTTCTTTCGGATCGGCGAGCAGACTGGCTTCATTCGCCTTGTCTTCAGCGGGACTTGCACCGCGCGGTCGCGTTCCGGCAATCGGACGGATCGTGACTTCGCCATCGCGCACGCGGACCAGGATTTCAGGGCTCGAACCGACAATCGCAAAGCCGGGCAGATCGAGGAAGTAGAGAAACGGAGAGGGGTTCACCCGGCGCAAGGCGCGGTATAGCTCTAGCGGAGGCAGCACGAATGGCGCGGTGAAGCGCTGCGCGAGCACAACCTGAAAGATGTCGCCGGCTGTGATGTAGTCCTTCGCCCGCGCGACAAGCGCCTTGTAATCCTCGCCCGCCATCACCGGCTCAAGCTCCGGCTCAACCAGATCGGCCATGCGAACGGGGGCAGGGCGGCGCTGCCCGAGATCGCGCAGCACCTCGTCGATCCGCTCACCCGCGCGCTCGATCACTGCTTCGACATTCTCAGTCTGCCAGATCGGCGCGACGCAATAGAGGCTGTCGCTCAGCCCATCGAAGATCAGGATAATTGTCGGCCGCACGAACAACAGGTCGGGCAGCTCCAGCTCGCTATCCGGCGCGCGCGGCAAGGTCTCGACCAAGCCAATCGTCTCATAGCCGAAATAACCGACCAGACACGCGAGGGCGGGCGGCAATTCGTCGGGCACATCGATCTGACACGCCTGCGCCAGCGCGCGCAGCTCGCGCATCGGATCATCGCCTTCGCATGGCTCGAATGCCTCGCGATCGTGCCGCCATTTCCGATTGATCTCCGCCTTGGTACCGCTTCCGCGAAACACCAGATCGGGATCGAGGCCCAGCAGGCTGTAACGCCCGCGAATTTCCCCGCCTTCGACCGATTCGAGCAGGAAATCGCCGCGCCCTGGCTCAATCAGACGCTGCGCAGCACCGACCGGCGTGTCGCTATCCGCAATCACCCGGCGCCACACGAGCGCAGGCTGGCCCGCGCGCAGTGCGCCCGCTGCCGCTTCGGCATTTTCTAGAGAGGCATGACCCATCGCAACTAAGCGCGATCAGGTTTCGCCGGCCAGCTGCCTGCGCACCGCCTCGATTGCGTCCTCATTGCGATCCACGCCCAGTTCCTCGCGCATCGCTGCGGTCAGCTGCTCGGCATATTCGTTGGACATGGCGGGGCCGAGCTGGGTCTGAGTCGCTTGGAACAGCGGGTCGTCATCGGCGATCTCGTCGGTCAAGATATCCTCCAGATCGACCACGAACCAACCGAGGCGATTGGCCGCTTCAAGCCGCTTGGTCGTGCCTTCAGCCATGCTGAACAGTAGTGCGAGCGGCGGTGCCACCCGTTGCTGCTGGCTCAGCAATTCGGTGCGATCGAGATCGATCCGCTCGATCGGCGGCAGGTTCACTTCCTCGGCGCGCACAGCCTCGACCAGAGTGCCTTCGCCGCTCATCCGCTCGAGAATGCGCTCGGCCGCTGCACGAGCGGCTGTGCTACCCTCAAACAAACGCCAGTCAAACTCCACCCGGTCGCGGATCGCGGCCATCGGCGATGCCGCAGACGGCGTGATTTCGCTTACTTCGAAGATCAGGAAGACCCGGCCTCGTACGACCTCTGCGAGCTGCGGTTCACTCTCTTCCATGTCGAAAGCCGTATCGAGCGTTGCCCGCAATTCCGGCGCCACGCCTGAACCCTGCTGACCAAACACTTGCCCATTGGCGAGCAATTGCGGTGTCGTCTCGATGTTCAGACCAAATTCCTCAGCCACATCGGTCAGCGAAGTACCGTCATCGACCTGCTCTTCAATCCGCGCGCTGAAATCGGAAAGCGCAGCAGCGCGTTTCTCAATCGTCAATTGCTCGGTGATCTCAGGCGTGACTTGCGCGAGAGTGCGGGCAGGGGTGCTCACGACATCATCGACGCGGGCTACGTACCAACCCAGCGCGCTACGAGCAGGCTCGGCAACCTGACCTTCCTGGGCCGCAAAGACCGCCGTCGCCACCGCGCTGCTGGTGGCGGAGGCAAGCGCACTTTCCGATTGCCCCTCACTGCTGCTGACCGAGAAGCCTGCGCTTTGCGCCGCTGCCTCAAGCGAGGTCCCGGACCGCACCTGATCGCGAATGGCATTCGCCGCTTCCTGTGTGGGTACGAAGAAAGATGTGATCGAGCGCGTTTCCAGCGCCGCATATTGGTCCGCATCACGTTCGAACCTTTGTGCAATTTCTGCAGCAGTCGGCTCAATCCGCGCGTTGATGTCTTCCTCGCTGAAGGTCGCATAGCGAAGGGTCCGGCGCTCCGGTTCGATATAGCGCCCGCGGTTTTCTTCATAAAAGGCCGCAAGTTGCTCTTCAGTCGGATCTCCTTCGGGCGCGAAAGACGTGCTCGGGATCAATGCAATCGAGCCTTGCCGGCGCTCCCGCAGCAGAGCCGTGTAGCGACGGGCAATACCGCTCGGCACTTGCGGCGTGGCAAGCGCCGGGACCAGCAATTGCTGAGCGAGCAGGCCGTCCGAAAGGTCGCGGCGCAGAATCGCATCGGTCAGGTTCTGGCTGCGCAGAGCGTTCTGGTAGATCGCATCGTCGAATTCGCCGCTTGGCCCGCGAAAGGCCGGAATAGAGAGTATCTCGCTGTTCACCAGATTATCGCCCGCGCGCAGGCCGTATTTCTCGGCATAGCCGCCAATTGCGTAACGATCGATCAGCTGCGACAGGACCTCTTCCAGCCCATCCTGCTCAATAAACATCGGCATGGTTGTGGTCGGCTGTTGCTCTCGCACTTGTTGAAGCGCGGAGTTCGCAAGCTGGACCAATTCCGAGGTGTCGATCCGCTCATCGCCGACGACCGCAATCCTGTCACCACCGGCTACACCGCCAAAGGTCGCCTGGTTGGCAACATCGCTGCTGGCGAAGGCAAGGGCGATCAACGCAATAAAGGCAAAAGTGATCGCAAGGCCGATTTTCGATTGAAAAATTCTACGGAAGAACGAAATCATCTGGTCTGTAATTCCCGAGAGGTTATCTGGCCGAAACGCTAAGGGCTCGGTTGTTGAGGCGGCTTTATCGGCCCTGCGGCCTCGCGGCAACAGTTCAAGATGCGTTTTGACTGGATCGTTTTCCTCGGCTAGCCGACCCCGCCCCCTGACCGTAAAGGTATCAGGGATTCGAGTAACTCACGCTATTTGCGCAGGATAAAAATATGGCCCAACGGCCTTACATCGTCGGAAATTGGAAAATGAACGGCACACGCGCAATGCTTTCCGAAGCACGCGCGATCGACCGGGCAGCACAACGTCACATGAAAGTGGAGGTGGCGGTCGCTCCGCCATTCACTTTGGTCCATGCGGTTCACCGCGAGGCCGAGCAGATCGGCGTGGGCGCGCAGGATTGCTCGCCCAATGCCGATGGCGCGTTCACGGGCGACATCTCCGCGACGATGGTTGCGGATGCCGGCGCAAAATTCGTGATCCTCGGGCATAGCGAGCGGCGCGAAGGCTATGGCGAAACCAGCGAGCTGGTGCGGGCGAAAGCGGACGCCGCTCTCGAAGCTGGCCTACGCGTGATCATCTGCTGTGGCGAAACGCTGGAAACCCGGGAGAGCGGCAAGGCTGAGGCATTCGTGGCCAAGCAGCTCAAGGTATCGTTGCCAAAGGTCGAAGATGCTGGGGAAAAAATCTCTGTCGCCTACGAACCGATCTGGGCGATTGGCACCGGCCAAACCGCAACGATCGATGATATTGCGACGATGCACGCGATGATCCGCAAGCTGCTGATCGAAATATATGGCGAAGAGCAAGCTCTCGAAATCCGCATTCTCTATGGCGGTTCGGTGAAGCCGGAAAACGCCACCGACATCCTCGGCACGGCTGAGGTAGGCGGCGCGCTGGTGGGCGGGGCTAGCCTGACCGCCGACAGCTTTATGAGTATTGCGCTGGCCGCCACCGAATCGGTCGAGGGGTAAGACGCCTCGATACGGCTGCGCAGCGCCGACTAAGCTTGCACGCGCGGCTCACGCCACCTAAATGGCGCACACACTTAAACGGATATTGCATTCATCATGTCGTCGATTTTTCTGTTCCTCACTGTTGTTCAGGCAATTGTTGCCGCTGCGCTGGTTGGTGTTGTGCTCATGCAGCGTTCGGAAGGCGGCGGCCTGGGTATCGGCGGCAATCCTGGCGGCGCACTGGGCGCTCGCGGTGCAGCGGACTTCCTGACCCGCTCGACCAAGTGGCTGGCCGTTGCATTTGTCGGACTTTCGATCGCGCTGGCAGCGGTAGCGGTTGATGCGACCGGCTCAAGCAGCGTCAGTTCGACGCTCGATCGCGATGTTGCTCCGGTTGATCCGCTCAGCACCGGATCGGAAGGCGGCGCACCTGCAGTTCCTGCGACCGCTCCTGCGCAGCCTGCAGAAAACAACGATCCGCTCGCCGAATAGGCCGCGCACACTCACTTTTTTCCAGATGATTGTGGATTGGCGGGAAATAGCTCGCGCAATTCGCTTGCCCCGAATCCACTTCAAGGCTTAGTGCCCAACTCCCATGGCGCGGTACATATTCATAACCGGCGGCGTGGTCTCCTCGCTCGGAAAAGGTCTCATGGCAGCTAGCCTTGCAGCTTTGCTGCAGGCGCGGGGCTACAAGGTGCGGATTCGCAAGTTCGATCCGTATCTCAACGTCGATCCGGGAACGATGAGCCCGTATCAGCATGGCGAGGTCTATGTGACCGATGACGGGGCCGAGACTGATCTCGACTTGGGGCATTACGAGCGCTTCACCGGCGTTTCTGCTCGGCAGAGCGACAATATTACCAGCGGCCGCGTCTATCGCGACATCATCGCCAAGGAACGGCGCGGAGATTATCTCGGTGCGACCGTGCAGGTGATCCCGCATGTGACCGATGCGATCAAGGAGTTCGCTCTCGACGATCAAGGCGATCACGACTTCATCCTGTGCGAGATTGGCGGGACGGTGGGCGATATCGAATCGCTGCCCTTCATGGAGGCGATCCGGCAGCTGAGGAACGAGTTGGAGCCGATGCAGACGCTGAGCGTGCATGTGACGCTCGTGCCGTACATCGCCGCCGCTGGGGAGCTGAAGACCAAGCCGACGCAGCACTCCGTTCGCGAACTCGCCAGCCTCGGGATCAAGCCCGACGTGCTGCTGTGCCGCGCCGAGCATCCGTTACCCGATGGGGAGCGCCAGAAAATCGCCAACTTCTGCAACGTCCGCAAGGAAGCCGTGATCCCGGCGCTCGATGCTCCTTCGATCTACTCGGTTCCGCTGCAATATCACGAGCAGGGCCTTGATGCAGAGGTGCTGCGCGGCTTCGGCATCACCGATGCGCCTGAGCCCGATCTGTCAGCATGGCATGACGTCACCGACCGTTACTTCAACCCCGAAGGCGAAGTGACGATCGGCGTGATCGGCAAATATGTCGGTCTGCAAGACGCCTATAAGAGCCTCAATGAGGCATTGGTGCATGGCGGCATGGCGAACCGGGTGAAGGTCAACATCAAGTGGATCGACGCCGAAGTGTTCGAAGGCGACGAGGGCGAGATCGCGGCCAAGCTGGAGCCACTGCACGGCATCCTGGTGCCCGGCGGATTTGGCGAGCGCGGCAGCGAAGGCAAGATCGCCAGCGTGCGTTTTGCGCGCGAACGCAAAGTTCCGTTCTTCGGCATTTGTCTCGGCATGCAGATGGCCTGCATTGAGGGCGCTCGCAACGCGGGGCATGGCGGGGCATCATCGACCGAGTTTGGCGAGACCAAGGAACCGGTCGTCGGCATCATCGAAGAGTGGATGAGCGAAGAGGGTATGCAAACCCGCGAAGCCGGGGGCGATTTGGGCGGAACCATGCGACTGGGTGCCTATGAGGCGAAGCTGGGTGCGAACAGCCATGTCTCCACTGTCTATGGCGGCGCGCACAGCATTTCCGAACGGCATCGCCATCGCTACGAAGTCAACAGCGCCTACATCGAGCCGCTCGAGAGGCAGGGGCTGGTGTTCTCTGGCATGTCGCCCGATGGGTTGTTGCCCGAGATTGTCGAGCGACCGGATCATCCGTGGTTTATCGGTGTGCAATTCCACCCGGAGCTGAAATCCCGACCGTTCGACCCGCACCCACTGTTTGCAGGCTTTATCGCAGCGGCGCTGGATCAGTCACGACTGGTGTAACCCGGGCATTTTTGCGGCTCTAATTTGCGACTCCAAAGAGCCTCGAAACGTTAGTTGCACATCTTTCGTCAGTTGAGCGACTCGCAACATAATCGAGAGCAATTCGGCCCAAAAAGACCTCCAGCCTGTATGAACAGAAGGTACCTTCGGGCTGAAAACCGACGCATTTCGGGACACACTGGCGCGCATAGGCAGTTTTTATGTCGCGTTTTTACAAGTTTGCGAGATTAGTCTTGCCTTGCAATCGAATTTGGCCTTACCCCTCATGCAACCCTTAAGGATTTCTACAGGGTGTGGGGGCACCTCACCCGTTGGTATCGCGAGCAGGGACTGGCTCGCCACCAACTCGAAACAAAACTGATCGTCTTCTGCGACCCGGACGGTGAGCTTTGTTAGAGGCGGCAAATGTCGCAGGGGCGGATCATCGATCCGCCCCGTACATTTCTCAAATTTTCACTAGTGATGATCGCGCCAGAGCCGAAGCCCTGGGACGTATGGCTATGGCTTAAGCCGCGTCGGCTGTGCCATCATCTTCGTCGCTGTCAGGGACTGCGGTCAGCGTGGCAGCGCCGTTCACGGCAATCTTCTTCGGCTTCATCGCCTCCGGCACTTCGCGCACCAGATCGATCACGAGCAGGCCATCGGCCAAATCGGCCTTTTCCACGCGAACATGATCGGCGAGTTCGAAGCGGCGTTCAAAGCCACGGTTGGCAATGCCGACATGCAGCATTTCTGCGCCATCCTGCGCTTCTTCGCGCTTCTTGCCCTGAACCGTCAGCAGATTCTGCTGAGCGGTGATGTCGATATCTTCCGGGCGGAAGCCCGCAATCGCGAGTGTAATGCGGTAATTGTCTTCGCTGTTACGCGCGATATTGAAGGGGGGATAATTGTCGCCGACATTGTTGCGAGCCTGGCTTTCGAGCAGGTCGAACAGGTGGTCAAAACCGACCGTGGTGCGGCGATACGGAGTAAAATCTAGTCGTGACATTTTTCAAATCCTCTTTTGAGCAATTTGCATTTTTCAGTGCGGGCCTGCCTCATGCAGCGCCCGCAGGCGTCATTTGCGAACCCCAAACTGGCGGAACGCGCTGACACAGACTATCTAGTAAGCCATATCGCACCTTTCAAGAAGGCGAAAGAACCAGAAAAAGTGCATAATTTTAGATACTTGAATACGGGACTGAGCATGAGCAAACCGACCGTCGACATCTACACAAAGTTCACTTGCGGGTTTTGCGTACGCGCCAAGCAATTGCTTCAGCGCAAAGGTGTGGAATTCAACGAATACGATATCTCGATGGGCGGGCCGAAGCGCGCCGAAATGCTCGAACGCGCACCGCAGGCGCGCACTGTGCCGCAAATCTTTATCGGCGACACTCATGTCGGTGGGTCAGACGATCTGGCCGCTTTGGATGCATCCGGCAAACTCGACGCTCTGTTGGCCGGATAGAGTGCCGAAGTGCCAAAAATTGCCATCTTCCAGATGAATTCCAGCATCAAACCGAAAAACAATCTGAACCATATTGTGACCAATGCGGAATATGCGGCCTCTGAGGGCGCTCGCATTCTGTTTTTGCCTGAAATGGCGGTGATGCTGGATCGAGATCGCAAGCGCGCAGCGAAATGGGTCAATGGTGATGGGCCAAGGGCGGTCGCTGACCAGTTGAGCTATTGCGCCACAGAATTCGGCATAGACATTGCGCTCGGCTCACAACCTGTTGCGTTCGCAAATGGAAAATGGGCCAACCAGAGCATGTATTTCTCTCAAGGAAACGATGCTTCGGTTGATCCTATCACATATGACAAGATGCATATGTTTGATGTGGAACTTTCGACCGGGGAAACCTGGCGGGAAAGCTCTGCCTATGAGCCGGGCAGGGAGGTGGTCGCAGTGGAGGACACTCCGCTTGGCCGTCTTGGCCTGACTATCTGTTATGATATGCGCTTTCCCGCTCTGTTTGAGGCGCTGGGGCGTAGACAATGTGATGCCATCGCAGTCCCCGCCGCGTTCACAGTCCCGACGGGCCGCGATCACTGGCACGTCCTTCTTCGCGCCCGCGCGATCGAAGCAAGCGCATTCGTGATCGCCGCCGCGCAAGTCGGCAAGCACGAAGACGGACGCGAGACCTACGGCCACAGCCTGGTGGTCGACCCCTGGGGTGAAGTGCTGCTCGATATGGGCGACAAGTGGCCGGGGGTTGGCTTTTGCGATATCGACCTCAGCCGGATTGAAGAGGTTCGCGCGCAGCTCCCCAGCCTTGCCAACCGCCGCAAAATTCCCAATTAGACCCGCAACATGATCGTATTCGACCTCCATTGTGCACACGGCCACCGCTTCGAAGGATGGTTCAGCTCTTCCAGCGACTTTGCCGAGCAGGACAAGGCGGGCCTTGTCAGCTGCCCCGAATGCGGTTCAGCCGAGGTGAGTAAAGCCCCAATGGCGCCGGCCGTTCCGGTCAAGGGGAACACGGGCAGGGCCACGCCCGCACAGGAAAGCGATGCAGGCTCCGCCGCCGTGCCAATGCAAAAAGGCGGCGGCCAGCTATCCAACACGCCGATGACTCCGGAAATGAAGAAGGCATTGGGTGAGCTCGCCAAGGCGCAGGAAAAGGCACTGAAGGACAGCACCTGGGTCGGCAGCAAGTTTGCTGAACAGAGCCGTGAGATGCATTACGGCGAACGCGACGAAGCGCCGATCCATGGACAAGCGAGCCTCGAAGAAGCAAAGTCGTTGGTGGATGAGGGTGTGCCGATTGCACCGCTGCCATTCCCTGTTGCACCGCCCGATAAACTCAACTGATTGCCAGAGTAGCCAAGGCTGCTAAATGAGCCGCGGCGTCCCCGTAGCTCAGTTGGATAGAGCGTCGGATTCCTAATCCGAAGGCCACAGGTTCGAATCCTGTCGGGGACACCACCAAGCGTGTTCGGAATCGAAGCGCAGCGGAGATGGCCAAAGGCCAATCACGCCGGGGTCACCAATACTCTCTAAATCGCTTCTCGACTTCCGTTTGACGTGCGTCGCGCGGCCCATATCGACATCAGTGTCACCGTGGCAGACATCGCCATAAGCGATAGGCATGTGCCCAGCCATCCGCTCCAATCGTAAATGGTCGTTCCCAGTATGCTGCCAAGCGCACCGCCCAAAAACATGATTACGATATAGCTCGTTGTGAGCCGCGTGCGTATCTCGGGATCGAGTGCGAGAAATGTCATTCGCCCAGTCACGTCGATCGTGGGGCCGACAAGGTTGGTGATCGTTAGCGGAATAAGTATCCACCACACGCTGAAACCGAATGGATAGAACAGCGCCAGGCCGATTATCTGGATTACAGCCACAATCACTCGAGCACGGCGTGGGCCAACCTTGTCCGCCCATTTGCCAAGACGCGGAGTTGAAAGAATGCTGACGGCGGCAATGCCCGCAAGATAACCCACCGTATCGACACCATAACCGAGCTGGTCACTGGTCAAATGCAACGCCAGGGCCAGCCATGTGGCGGTGAAGGTCGCGAAATTGAGGCCCTGTATAACCGCCGAAATCAGCATGTCGCGATGTTGCCCGGCTAGGGTGAACACCGAGATCAACAGGTCCATATACGAACCACGCGGGGTCTTTCCCTCGATCGGCTCGCTGCGCATGGTGATTGGAAGTAGCACAGTCACCGCAGCCATCAGCGCAAAACCGAACCAATAGACCTGCCGCCACCCGAGCTCTTCTGCGACAATTCCCGCGCCGACCCTCGCGACCAATATGCCAAAAACAACACCAGCAGTGAGCAGAGCAGTGACTTGGCCGAGACGCTCCGGCGCAACCCGCTTTGAGGCGAAGGCCGGGATCAGGTAGGGCGCTATCGTCACAAAGCCGAGCAGCGTAGACGCAAGAGTGAAGAGTGCAAATTGCTCAGCCAGGGCCATACCAAGCATGCACAGCGATTGCAGGGATACAAAGCCGATGCACAGCTGCTTGTTCGAATAGCGATCACCCAGTGGCAACAACAGGAATATACCCGTCGCGAGAGCCAGCTGATTAAGCGCCGGGACAATACCGATGCGTGCTTCGCTGACACTGAAATGCGCGGCGACCTCGCCGATGATCGGGTGAATATAATAGGCGTTGGCCGTGACCACAGCCGTGGTCGCCGCTAACGCATATTCCTGCGCCCGGCTAAGGTAGCCCGAGCCGTTGTCGGCCTGCGTTTCGCTCAACCGTGAAAGCCAGCCCGTTTGGCAGTATCGATCACGCCTTGGGCAAGCTCGACCGGGCGATCTTCCTGACAGAAATGCCCACAGGTAGAGAGCATGGCATGCGGTTGTCCTTTGGCACCGGCGATGCGATCGATCAGCGGCTGTGCGAGCCCACCTGTCACCGGGTCATCCTCGCCAAACAGGGTCAAGAATGGCTTGTCGAAGGCCGCAAGGCCTTCCCACGCGACCTTGTTTTCCTCGATACCGGCCATTCCGTCTTCAACCGGGACCAATTGCGGGAAAGCGCGCGCGCCAGCCTTGGATGGCTCGTCAGGGAAGGGCGCATCATAGGCGGCGATCTCAGCCGCGCTGCGCTCCGTCGCGGTCGCGCGTTGCAGCAATTCGCCAATCATGAATTCAGGGGAACTCTTCGCGAATTCGCGCCATGCGAGGAATGCAGGGGAGGGCGTGCCACCAGTTGGCAGGAAAGTATTGCTGGCGACCGCGAAGGCAAAACGGTCAGGCTCATCCCCGACCATGCGCAGGCCAAGCAATCCGCCCCAATCCTGGCAAAACAGCCCGGCGACACCCGGCACGACCGCATTGCGCCATTGCTTCAGCCAGTCTGTGTGACGAGCGTAGGTGTAAAAGCCGATGTCGTCAGGCTTGTCGCTCTTGCCGAAGCCGATGAGGTCCGGCGCGAGGCAGCGAAAGCCCGCATCGACCAGCAGCGGTATCATCTTGCGATAGAGAAAGCTCCAGCTTGGCTCGCCATGGAACAGCAGTACGGGCGGGGCATCCTGCGGTCCTTCATCAAGGTAGTGCATCCGGCCCGAATGTCCCTCACCCAGATCGATAGTCACCCAGTGCTCGGCGAAAGGGTAATCAGGAATATCGGCAAAGCGAGCAGGGTCGGATGTAAGGATTTGCATTGGTCATTCTCCATCTATGAATTGAGTATCATAGAAAGACCTATCGGCCACCGATATTCTGCGACGCTTGAGTTAGTAGGCGTTGGCGCGCCGGTCAGCTGCCGGTGCTTGGCTCGCCCGGTTCGCTACCCATTGGTACTTTCTCTTTGAAAGTGTGGGTGACGTACGGGAACGGAATTTCGATGCCAGCATCGTCCAGCCCACGTTTGATCGCGCGCACGATCTTGTCACGGCTTTCATGGCCCGCGCGGGGTGTCGAACCAGCCCACCAGCGGACCAGGAAGTCAACCGAGCTGGAGTTAAACTCTTTCGCGAAGACATCGACCTTCTTCTCGGTGTCGACCTCCTCAACCGATGTTACGGCTTTGCGGATCACATCGGCTGCTTGATCCAGATCACTGTCATAGGCCACGCCCACGACTACGGTGTGGCAACGCTGTTTGACATCGGTGAGTATCTCAACCGGATTCTTGAACAGGATTGAATTGGGGACGACAGTGAGCTCACCAGAAGCGGCACGGACATGGGTTTCACGCAGAGTGATATGCTCGACCTTGCCGTTAATGCCTTCGCACTCGATGATATCACCTATGCGCATCTTCTCGCGCAGCATGATGAGGACGCCGGCGAGGAAATTCTCAAAAATGTCCTGAAAGGCAAATCCGATCGCGACCGCACCGATGCCAAGGCCCGCAATCAGGCTGGCAGGCGTGAGGCTAGGGATCATCACGATGGCGGCGATCATCAGGCCAGCAATCCACACGCCGAGCTTGATGAGCGTTTCGATCAGGTTACGAAGGCTGGGTCGCAGGTCAGTCGAGCCTATGATCTTATCGGTGATCTTGACCGCAAATTTCGCAACTATGCTGGTGATAATGATGATCACCAGCGCGATTCCCATCGCCGGAAGAGCCTCAACGAAGCCGTAGCCCATCTCTTCAACCTGATTGGTAAGTGTACTCAGCATAAGCGCCCAAGTTCCCCGACATTCGTGTTGCTTTGTGATCCAACGAGAGGATTGGGCCTAAGTTCCGTATTTTGCAACTCGCCCCGGACGTTACTGAGCGCTCGCAATTCAGATTGTCGATAGGGTGGTGGACTTGAGCGATGAGCGCGGGCAAATCCACCCCGCGACAATCTGGGGCATATGAAGCGATGCAAAGTGAGAATGAAGAGCTGGCTGAGATTCGCCGTGCGGTGCGCAGCCTGTGCGATGAGTTTCCCGGCGAGTATTGGCGCGCCAAGGATGCAGCGCGCGAGTATCCGGACGAGTTCGTCGACGCGCTGACCAAGGCTGGCTTTCTCGCAGCGCTGATCCCGACCGAATATGGCGGCAGCGGGCTGAAACTGGACGCAGCGGCGGTGATCATGGAGGAAATCCAGGCGTCGGGCTGCAATGGCGGCGCGGCCCATGCACAAATGTACATCATGAACACCTTGCTGCGTTATGGCAGCGAGGGCCAGAAGAGCGAATACCTGCCCAAAATCGCTACCGGCGAATTGCGGCTCCAGGCCTTTGGCGTGTCCGAACCGACCAGTGGAACCGATACGCTGTCGTTAAAGACCCGCGCGGTGAGAGATGGTGATGAGTATGTCATCAACGGTCAGAAAATCTGGACGAGCCGCGCCGAACACTCCGACCTGATGCTGCTCCTCGCTCGCACAACGCCGCGCGAGGAGGTCGAGAAGAAGACCGAAGGCCTCTCGATGTTCCTCGTCGACATGCGCGAAGTGATTGGCAAGGGAATGGCGATCAAGCCGATCCGCACAATGATGAACCACTCATCCTGTGAGGTCTTCTTCGATGACATGCGTATCCCGGCAAGCGCGTTGGTGGGCGAGGAGGGGAAGGGCTTTCGCTACATCCTTTCGGGCATGAACGCAGAGCGAATCCTGATCGCCGCGGAATGTATTGGCGATGCGAGATGGTTCATCGACCAGGCGAAGACCTATGCCAGCGACCGCAAAGTGTTTGCGCGGCCAATCGGTCAGAACCAAGGCGTGCAATTCCCGATCGCGCGTTGCTACGCACAGATGCGCGCCGCTGAGCTGATGGTGCGCCATGCAGCTCAGGTCTACGATGAAGGCGGCAATGCGGGGGAGGAGGCCAATATGGCCAAGCTCCTCGCGTCCGAAGCGAGCTGGGCAGCCGCCGATATGTGCGTCCAGACCTTTGGCGGGTTTGGCTTTGCCGAAGAATATGACGTCGAGCGCAAGTTCCGCGAAGCGAGGCTCTACACGGTCGCTCCGATCTCGACCAACCTCATCTTGTCTTACCTCGCAGAACACGTATTGGGGTTGCCCCGATCTTACTAACCCATCCTACTAAGTCGCATTTATTTGCGGCTTTGGCGTTTTGTGCTTGAACCGCGGAGTTAACTATGATTCTGTGGCATTGATGGGACGTTCGGGGAACTTCAAACAATTGCCTGCTGATCAGGCGAAACAGGGCTTGGCCTTGCTGGTTCTGCTCGTCCTCACCGCGCTGGCCATCGCTGGGCCAACCGGCCTGCTTGCGTGGAACGAAAACGCAAATCTGCTCGATCAACGCCATGCGCAAATCGCGGCACTCTCCGAAGAGCGTGATGAACTGCGTAACCGCGTCGATTTGCTCGATCCCGGCGCGGCTGACCCCGATCTCGTTGGCGAGCTGCTCCGCCAGAACATGAATGTCGTGCACCCCGATGAAGTGGTGATCACGATCGAGGACGAGTAACACTCGCCCGGGGAAGTTGCCTTCCCGCGATATTACATACGTATGCTGCAAAAAATTTGCCTCTCGGAGGGGCCGCTTGACGTTGCGTCCTGCGTGGAACCGTGACTATAGCGGTCCGGCAATCTCCTCCCCTCAGGCGGCCGCGTGGTGGTGCGCCAACTAAAGGAAACACGCTTTGGCTAAGCAGCCTCAAAAATCTAAAGCGCCCGCCAAATCGCGAGCGGCAAAGTCGAAATCGGCCGGAGACGCATCGGCAAACGCAGCTCCGTCGGACGATCCCGATTTCATTCTGCATTCGCTCCAGCAGGAATTCGAAGAGCAAAAGCGCTTCAACGCATCGCCCGAGCAAATGCTCGAATTCTATGAGCAGATGCTGCTCATCCGTCGCTTCGAAGAAAAGGCGGGCCAGCTCTATGGCCTCGGCCTGATCGGCGGCTTCTGCCACCTCTATATCGGTCAGGAAGCGGTGGCGATCGGCCTGCAAAGTGCGCTTGACGGCGACAAGGATAGCGTGATCACCGGCTATCGCGATCACGGCCACATGCTCGCATACGGCATCGATCCCAAGGTCATCATGGCCGAGCTTACCGGACGTGAGGCTGGTATTTCCAAGGGGAAGGGCGGCTCGATGCATATGTTCAGCACCGAGCACAAGTTCTACGGCGGTCACGGCATTGTCGGCGCGCAGGTTGCGCTCGGCGGCGGGTTGGCTCTGGCGCACAAATATAACGAAGATGGCGGACTGTGCCTCGCGTATTTCGGCGACGGTGCGGCCAACCAGGGCCAGGTCTATGAAACCTTCAACATGGCCTCGCTCTGGAACCTGCCTATCGTCTTCGTGGTCGAGGACAACCAATATGCGATGGGCACTTCAACCAAGCGTTCATCGGCTGAAACCCGCTTTTACCGTCGCGGCACATCGTTCCGCATTCCAGGCATGGAAGTGAACGGCATGGACGTGCTGGAGGTGCGCGCCGCCGCGGAAGTCGCTTTCAAGCACGTGCGCGAGGGCAAGGGCCCCGTACTGATGGAGTGCAACACCTATCGCTATCGCGGGCATTCCATGTCCGACCCGGCGAAGTATCGCACCCGCGAGGAAGTGCAGGAGCAGCGCGATTTCCACGATCCAATCGAGGGACTCAAGAAGACGCTCATCGAAGGCGGCAAGACCGAGGAAGACTTGAAAGCTATCGACAAGGGTATTCGCAAGGTCGTTGCCGAAGCGGCTGACTTTGCCGAGAATTCTCCAGAGCCAGCGCCGTCTGAGCTTTACACCGACGTTCTGGTGGAGAGTTACTAATGGGTATCGAACTGAAAATGCCGGCGCTGTCGCCGACAATGGAGCAGGGCACGCTCGCCAAATGGTTAAAGGCCGAAGGTGATACGATCGAGCCGGGTGACATCATCGCCGAAATCGAAACCGATAAGGCGACGATGGAGTTTGAGGCCATTGATGAGGGCGTCTTGTCCAAGATCATGATCGCTGAAGGCACCGAGGATGTCGCGGTTGGCACCGTCATCGCCATGATGTCGGGCGAGGGTGACGACGCCGACGATGCAAGCACGCCTGAACCAGCGCCAGCGGCCACCGCTGAACCAGCATCTACGCCGGCGCCGGCCCCCAAGCCTGCGGCCCAAAAACCAGCGCCAGCTGGGCCTACGCACGATCCAGAAATCCCTGAAGGCACCAGCTTCACCAGCACCGCTGTGCGCGAAGCCTTACGCGATGGCATGGCTGAGGAAATGCGCCGTGACGAACGAGTGTTCGTGATGGGTGAGGAAGTCGCCGAATATCAAGGCGCGTACAAGGTGACCCAAGGCTTGCTCGACGAATTCGGTCCCAAGCGTGTGATTGATACGCCAATCACCGAATATGGCTTTGCCGGGATCGGTACTGGCGCAGCGATGGGTGGCCTACGCCCGATTGTCGAATTCATGACCTTCAACTTCGCGATGCAGGCGATTGACCACATCATCAATTCCGCGGCGAAGACCAACTACATGTCCGGCGGCCAGATGCGCTGTCCGATCGTGTTCCGCGGCCCCAACGGCGCGGCAAGCCGCGTTGGCGCTCAACACAGTCAGAATTACGGACCTTGGTACGCGAGCGTGCCCGGCCTGATCGTTATCGCGCCCTATGACAGCTCCGACGCGAAGGGCCTGATGAAAGCGGCGATCCGCAGCGAAGATCCGGTCGTTTTCCTTGAAAACGAGCTGGTTTACGGTCGCAGCTTCGATGTTCCCGATATCGACGATCACGTCCTGCCAATCGGCAAGGCTCGGATCATGCGAGAAGGCTCCGACGTGACCATCGTCAGCTATTCGATTGGCGTCGGACTTGCGCTTGAAGCCGCGGAAGAACTGGCGGGCGAGGGCATCGATGCCGAAGTGATCGACCTGCGCACGCTCCGTCCGCTCGATAAGCAGGCGGTGCTGACGAGCCTTGCCAAGACCAATCGCCTGGTCGTGGCGGAAGAGGGCTGGCCGACTTGTTCAATCGCCTCGGAAATACAGGCGCTCTGCATGGAAGAAGGCTTCGACGATCTCGACGCGCCGGTCCTGCGTGTGTGCAACGAAGATGTGCCGCTGCCCTATGCCGCAAACTTGGAAGAGCTTGCACTGATCGACGCAAGCTCGATTGTCGAAGCGGCCAAGAAGGTTTGCTACGCGGACTAGACCCGCCCAAACACATCAAACCCAGAAGAAAAGGGCTGAGCTGCACAATCGCAACTCAGCCCTTTTTCTTGAGATATCGGCTCAATCAGAACGTGTCGTACACATCGCAAGTCGATGCCGTGACAGCTGGCGTGTCCTGATGCAGCTGGGTCAGATCGCGGTCATCGCGAATGTTGAACGCGGCCGTATAGCGAATTGTGTCGCCGGTGATGAAATCGTTGAACGGGGTAAGGCCTTCGTAGTCGTAGATGACTTCGACGAACATCACCGCCGTGCCAGGACTCGCGGTGATCTCTCTGCCTGCCTCTCCCATTCCTGGAAACGACGTACCGGTATCGCCATCGCCCTCAACGCCAAAGCTGGAAACGTAGCTCGCCATGCCCTTGCAACGCTGCCAGGCGATCCACTGTCCATCATCCGCATTCTGCTGCAGGCTTGAGAGAATAACCCGGCCGTTATCGAGAATTTCGAGGCCACCGCCCAGCTTGTAGGCACCGATGAAAACATCGTTGATGTCGCTTTCAAACACGCGGCGCGAGGACAGGACTTCTGTCTCACCTACGCGTGACGCGTTATCCGCAACCTGCATCGCCACCTGGCTGATCTGCATATGCGTGACAGCATAGTTCGCGGTTTCCGTACCCATCATGCCCAGCGAGAGCACGATCGGCATGGTGTAGGCGAATTCCGACAGAGCGAGGCCAGACGTGTCATCGCGCAGGATCGCGAGGCGCGACGCCTCACGCTTGAGCGCGCTGAAAATCTTCTTGGGACCAGCGATCATGGGCAATTTCCAACTTCAAGAGTACGGTTTTGTTCGTCGAACGGCTGGTTCCTCAGAACCGTCGCGGCCTGGACCGAGACGCTTTCTTCCAAGCCTATCAACCCAGCCATCGGAAACAAACGAGGGTAAGTGACGGTCGCGGTGTAAAGCACCGCATCGCGCGCGCCGCCAATGCCCGCCTGACCACGATCGGCATCCCACTGGCCGTTATCGTTGGCATCTTCGTAAGGCTCGTTGTTGTCGCACACGCCGTTACTATTGTCGTCCGTGAACACCTCGGGTTCGCCAATGTCCGAAAAGTCGAAATGGGACAGCTTCTCGAGCGTAACGGTCGCACTGTTCGGTGCGACATTGGCGACGGCATCGATCACACCCTGATCGATCGTCGCCTGTTGGCTGCCAGCACTTTCCAGCGTCAGGTCACGACCAGCCTTCTGCATGGCGCCATTGACCAGCGCCGCAGTGTATTGCGTGTGGGCCATATCAAAGATGCCCATGATCAAGACCATCAGGAGCGGCGCGACAAATCCAAACTCAACCAAGGTTGCCCCGGATTCGTCACGAACGAGCTTGCTGTCTTCTGCACGGCATTTCTTCTTGCGAAAGATCATCATGATGTGAGCCTCAGCGCTGCGATCTGTTGGGCGATTTCCGTGAACGCCTGCGTCAAGGCGGCTTCATCGCTAGCCGAGTAGGCTCGGCCTGGCGATGCGCAGGTCGACAGATTTGTGGTCAGAGTGGTTCCAAATGCGACGACCCATACCGTGATGTTTTCGTCGCGAGCAGCCTGACAAGCAGCCTGGAAGCGGGCAGCATGGTTGGTGGCCAACTGAGTGCCGGATCCGTCAGTCGTCACGCGGCGATCCCACCATTCAATGCCATAAAGGCCGTATGTGGTGTTGCTGGTCGACTGCGTACCATCGGTCATGAACACGATGTGGCGAGCGATCGCGTCGCCATTTGGCGCAGCTGAGTTGTCGGCAGAGAAAATGCCATTCGGCGCAATGAAACGCGCGCCCCAGATCATGCCGAAGTCATGATAAGTCGAACCATCTGCGACAAAGCCATTGGCTGCAGAGATATAGTTCTCCAGATCCGCACGAGTCATTGTCGTCAAACGCTGAGCAGCTTTCGGACAATTGAGATTATCCGCACCTTGCACCGTTGTGAAATCGTCAGATGAATCCTGCTGGGAAGTTGACCAGTTCCCGCCGGAATCGAAACGATAGTGAATGAGCGAGGCCAACGCTGGTTTCCAGCGTTCCTGCTCGTTCGAGGGAACAAGGTTGATATTGAGGTCATTCGCGGCCGCAGGAAGCGGACTAAAAACGCTCTGGCCTTCATCGGTGGAGGCTTCCTCGATACAGCCATTCCAGGTGTGCGTTGTGTCTACACCCCCTGTGCCCGTCGGCAGATCTATCGTTCCAACGACACCTGCAGGAGTACCGGTCTGACCATAGAGCGAAGCCAAGCTGAGCCCCGCGCCTAGATCGGACACATTGTGTTCGTCATAGTCCCAATAATCGAACTGATTGCCGATGTTGACTTCGGTGAAAGTAACCTCGCCGGCGGCCTCATACGATTTCTCTTCGTAGTCGATCACACAGCGTTCGGTAGAGCTCGAGTAATAACCGCTATCGAAGCTATCGAGGACTTTCCATTGGATATTGCCAGTGTAAGACACTTCACGAGTGTCATCGCCGGTGCTTGTCGACGATACCAAAGTCAGACCTGAGGTGTTGCCGCCGCCGTTATAGATGTCGAAGTGCTGGGAAAACGCGAGGTCGACGCAATCGTCAAAAGTCTCCACACCTTCCCATGTGGTCGTAGACACTCCAATATCCGTCTGAGTGCCGATCGTACCGGTGCGATTTGAGCTAACGGTTTCGTCAAAAACCCAGTTATCTGGTGTGAACACCGCAACGCGAGTTTGATACTCCGGATCCTGAGCCATCCAGCTTGGGTCGAGCGAAGCACCAACGTTTACGTTACTCGAATAGGGCACGACACCGTAGCGCACCTGTGCGTTCACCGATGTCGCCGCATCCACAGTATCGTAGAAGGTAAGAACGGCTGAACGAAGACTACCAATTTTCGAGTCGGTCTGCTCGGTACTGCAACCGCCAGCGGTTCCCGGCGCACAGTTCATCGAACCGGTAACGTCGAGCACGAACATCACGTCGGTGTTCGAAATGTTGATCTCTGCCGAGCAGCTGACGGACACGTTGAATTCGCCGAAGCCGAAAATCTGCATCAGGCTGGCTGGCAATCTGCCAGAGGCCGCACCGTCGACTTCACCATCTCCATCGGACGTGTAGTCCCGCGAAAGGTTCTCCAGTCCGAACAACCCGTCTTCGTAGTTCTGGTCGAAGAAGTTGCGGCCTAGTTGCTTGTGCGTTCCGTTAAACTCGTCATCATCCATCGCGCGGCGTGCGGCGAGAGCGCCTGCATCGCACGCAGCCTGAAGACGCGTGGTCGTCATGTAGTATCGGCTAGCATCCACAGCGCCACCAACCATGCCGATCAGCGGCACCATCGCGGCGGCTGAGATGACAATGGTATTTGCCGTTGGATCTTTTGCGAGCGTCCAGAAAAACGATCGTTTGCCCATGACTTTGTATTCCTTAAAAGAAAACATGTGTGAAAGGATGACATAGCGCGATGAGGTGAGCGCAATCTCAACTGGAATGGTAAATGAGCGGTAAACAGGCAGATCGTCCTTAACCACGATTTGGCCGCCTCGATGAGCGCCGGATCAGCTTGACAAAAGCGGTCCGAACCCGGTTAGCGCAGGCATATGGAAACGGTCGAAAACGAGGCGCTCGCAAGCGAGATCGAACTAGCGCTTGCGCACACGCCGTTTGACCAACGCGAGCGGCTCAAGACACTGTTCGCGCTCGACCAACGGCTGGCCCGGATTATTGGCAAGGCGACCGAGCCCATGCTGGCGCAAATGCGCCTTTCCTGGTGGCGTGAGATGCTCGGAATGCCAGTTGCCGAAAGACCGCAAGGAGACGTTGTGCTCGATGCAATTGGCACGCATTGGAGCGGGGATGAAGAAGCGCTCATCACTCTGGTCGATGGCTGGGAGCACCTGCTGGCGGATCCGCCATTGCCAGCCAGCTCTGCGGAAGAGTTTGCGAAAGGCCGGGCGGTTGCCCTTTGTGCGTTCGCAGGCGTGCAAAAGGCCGGGGAAATCGAGTTTGGCGTTAACCAAGAGGCGAAAATTTGGGCCATCGCGGACCTCGCGAGCAAAGTTCACGACGAAAAGGAGCGCGAAATGCTGGTCGAGCTGGGCCAGAGGCTGTGCGCCCGGAAACCTGCGCGTTTACGAGGATTCAAAGCCCTTGCAGTCCTTGGTGCACTGAGCCGGCGCGCTCTGATGCGAGGTGGCCGTCCGCTGCTCGAAGGGCGCGGTGCTGGCCTGGTCGCTTTCCGCGCCGCCTTGCTCGGTAAGTAAAACCCGCTATTCTTGCGCGTTCGGGGTATTTTCATGGGGAGGGGCCCATGCGGCAAGTCATTCTTGGAGCGTTTCTTGGGCTAGTGCTTGCCAGTGTTGGCATGTTCTGGTGGCAGGGCCGCGCACAGGTTGAACAGAACGCGCCGCCTCCGCCCGAGCCTGAAGACCCTGCACCTGCGCCAGACGAGCTACCGGAAGCCGATCCGGGCGACATGACCGGCCCGGCGCCGCCCGAAGCAAGCGAGCTGACCAAAGAGGAACGGCGTTTCTTTCGCTATGATCGCAATCGTGATCGGATCATCACGCGCAATGAGATGCTCTCGACCCGCTCAGATGCATTCCGGAAGCTCGATGTCGATGGCAACAATCTGCTAACCTTCGAGGAATGGGCGGTGACCACCGCGAAACGTTTCGAAGGCGCGGATTCCGATGGCAATGGCCAGCTGACCACAGCCGAGTTTGCTACAACAGCGCCAAAACGCTCGACACGCCGACCGAGCTGCCGCTGCTGATGCAGCCTTAGACGGGCACGGACTCGCTTGCTTTGAGCCATTGCGCGAGATCAGCTTTGGCCCGCGAGGTATAGGCCTCTTTACGCTGCTTTTTCTTCACTTCATGCAGGGGCGGGAACAGTCCGAAATTCACATTCATGGGCTGGAAGGTGTCAGCCTCGGCATCACCAGTGATGTGGCTTAGCAAGGCACCGATCGCGGAGGTCGCGGGGGGAGGGGACCATTCGCGGCCCGCCAGCTCTTCGGCTGCCATCATTCCAGCAATCAGACCGACGGCCGAACTCTCGACATATCCTTCGCACCCAGTGACTTGGCCGGCAAAGCGAATATGTGGTGCAGCTTTCAGGCGTAGCTGACGATCCAGCACCATTGGAGAATTGAGGAATGTGTTGCGGTGCAGGCCGCCAAGCCGTGCGAACTCGGCGTTCTCGAGGCCGGGAATGGTGCGGAACAGCTCAACCTGAGCGCCATATTTGAGCTTCGTCTGGAAACCGACCATGTTCCAAAGCGTGCCGAGCTTATTGTCCTGACGTAGCTGAACCACCGCATAGGGCCATCGTCCCTGTGGATGCTCCTCGCTGGTGTCGTAAGGGTTATCGAGCCCGACACCCTTCATCGGGCCGTAGCGCAAAGTCTCGACCCCGCGCTCCGCCATCACCTCGATCGGCATACAACCATCGAAATAGGGCGTGTCCTTCTCCCAGTTTTGAAACTCGCCCTTTTCGCCATCGATCAGCCCTTGGTGAAAGGCGAGATATTGCTCCTTCGTCATTGGGCAATTGATGTAGTCGCCTTCCTCATTTGAGGCTTCGGTTCGCTTGTTCCAGCGCGACTGGATCCAGCATTTAGACATGTCGATGCTGTCGCGGTGGACGATCGGGGCAATCGCATCGAAAAATGCCAAGCGTTCTTCGCCGGTGGCGTTTACAATGCTTTGCGCGAGCGATTGCGCGGTAAGCGGACCGGTCGCAACGATCGTCAGGCCGCTCTCTGGCAACGTGTCGATGCGCTCGCGAACAACCTCAACCTTCGGATGCTCGCTCAGCGCCTTTTGCACTTCGGCGGAAAAGACATCCCGGTCGACTGCCATCGCGCTACCTGCGGGCACGCGAGCGACTTCGCCGGCGCGCATGACCAGGCTGTCCATCGCACGCATTTCATGATGCAGCAGGCCGACGGCGTTCTTCGTATCATCATCAGAGCGGAAAGAATTGGAGCACACCAGCTCTGCCAAACCATCGCTCTGGTGGGCGGGCGTCATTTCCCCGCCTTTATCCGCAGGCGCCCCACGCATTTCGGAAAGGCGCACGGAAACGCCTCGCTGCGCCAATTGCCAGGCCGCTTCGCTGCCCGCGAGACCGCCGCCGATTATGTGAACATCATGTGCCATTATGTGTGCAGACCTAGTGCTTGCACGCCCCACACTTCAAGTCCAAGAAGCGCTGCAAGGGGATCAAAATGCCGAATGACACGCTTTCAGAGCCGCACCATGCTCTTGTCGAGCATCGCCCGTGGCTGCTCGCCAGCATTGCAGCAGCGATCACGTTCTACTTCCTGTGGAACAATCCCATAGGGGGAGTTTGGCTGATCGGACTGAAGGGCGCCGCTCTTGGTTTCCTGGCGCTCTATGCCATGCGCCGCACGCGCGATGTTGAACAGAACCTCGATGCCGTACTGATTGTCATTTTCCTGGCCCTTTCAAGCGCTGCGGATATGGCGATCGAGCTGAGTGAGATGGCGGGCGGGGCGGTGTTTTTCGCGGCGCATCTGGTAGCCATCGCCCTGTACCTGCGCAATCGGCGGCACAAGACAGTGTTTAGTCAGAAACTGTGCGCGCTTGGCCTGCTTATCGGCACGCCCCTCATCGCCTATTTCATCACCAAAGACGCATTCGTCGCGCTCTATGCCGTGGCGCTGGGCGCGATGGCGGCGGCGGCATGGATGAGCCGCTTCTCCCGCTACCGCGTGGGCATTGGCGCGGTACTGTTCGTGCTGTCCGATATGCTGATCTTCAGCCGCAGCAGCGTCTATGACCTCGGGAGCCTGCCCGACATCGCGATCTGGCCGCTCTATTACATCGGTCAATTCCTGATCGCGACCGGCGTGGTTCAGACCCTGCGCGGGGATTTGCCCAAGTCGGCCGAAACCTAGGGAGTGTAGGGAGCAATCGTCGTTCGATGCAGCTCTCGCCGATGCCCTTCATATCCACCGGTTGCCCTGTGCAAGACGATACGATTGTCCCACATCACCAGCATGTCCGGCTCCCATTGTTGGCGATAGACGAACTCGTCGCGCGTCTGCCATTCGATCAGCTCCAGAACGAGTTGCATGGCGGTTGCTTCGCCCATCCCTTCGATACCCACCACATAGCTGGGGCTGCAAAACAACACTTCCTCACCCGTCTCTGAATGCGGTTTGACAAGCGGATGGGTCTGAGTCTTTAGCGCGTCCTCGCTCGGACGGATCGCCATCGAACGCCCTTGATCGCTATCGCCGTAGAGACCATCCGGAGAATAGCCGCGCGTTGCCGAGTGGATCGCGGTTAGCCTGCGCAGCTCGGCCTTACGCGCATCGGGCAGAGCGGCGAATGCCGCCGCCTGATCGGCAAACAAAGTGTCTCCGCCAACCGGAGGGACCTCAACCGCCATCAGACACGTGCCAGACGGAGGTTCAGGCAGAAAGCTCCAGTCAGAATGCCAGCTCTCTGCAAATAGCGGAGAGGTTTCGTCCGCCTCGCGTAGGATTGCCGCGATATGCTTGTGGCCTTCAATCGGATCGAAGAAAGGGTCTTCGCCAAATCCACCCATGGCAATGGTGAAGCGTTCGAGCGCGTCGTCATCCATCGATTGGTTTGCGAACGCTAGCACGCGATGCTTCAGCCATGCAGCACGAATTTCGGCAATCAAATCAGACGATAGCTCACCGCTCAGATCGACCCCGGTCACGCGCGCCCCGCACGCCTGACCAGAGGGTTCGATCATTAGGCTCACTCGGGCGGATCCTCGCCGATATCATCGTCCGTCTTGGGTGTGGTGTGCGGTTTGGTTTCATCGTCGCCGCCGCGCCGATCGACCATCTCTTCGGTCACCATCTCTTCTGCGGCGTCCTCAGGCTCTTCGGTCTCGTCGATCTTCACCGCACTGACGATGGTCTCGCCCTTTCCGACATCGAACAGCCGTACACCGGCCGTATTCCGGCCCAGCACGCGCAGGCTTTCCAGCCCGATGCGGATGAGTTTAGCCTGATCGGTGACCAGCATCAGCTGCTCGCCCGTAGAGACGGGGAAGCTCGCTACAACCGGGCCATTGCGCTTGATATTGTCGATATTGGCGAGGCCCTGACCACCGCGGCCGATCCGGCGATATTCATACGCACTGGAGACCTTGCCATAGCCATTGGCACAGACTGTTAGGATAAACTGCTGCTTCTCCTCCAGCTCTGCAAAGCGTTCTTCGGAAAGCTCCGGTGAGCCTTCCTTTTCCGCCTTCCATGGCGCAAACTTGAGATATTGTTCGCGTTCTTCCGCCGTTGTGCCGGTCGCGCCAAGAATCGAAAGCGAAACGACTTCGTCGCCGTCTTTCAGATTCATACCGCGCACACCTGTTGAAGTGCGTGAAGTGAACTCGCGCACGTCGGTGCCGGCGAAGCGGATCGCCTTGCCCATGCGCGACGCAAGCAGCACATCGTCGGTCGCTTCAAGCAGCGCAACCCCGATCAGCTTGTCGTCGCTTTCCGGGTCGAACTTCATCGCGAATTTGCCATTCGACGGGATATTGGTGAACGCACCCATCGAGTTACGTCGGACATTGCCCTTCGCCGTGGCGAATACGACCGAGAGTGCTTCCCAGCTGTCCTCATCCTCCGGCAGGGGCAGCACGGTTCGGATTGTCTCGCCATCATCGAGCGACGGCAGCAGATTCACAATCGGACGCCCGCGTGTGGTTGGGCCGCCTTCTGGCAGTTTCCAGACCTTGAGACGATAGACCTTGCCCGAGGTCGAGAAGAACAGCACCGGATTGTGCGTCGATGTGACGAACATTTCCGCAATTGCGTCCTCATCCTTGGTCGACATGCCAGCACGGCCTTTGCCGCCGCGATTTTGCGCACGGAACGTCGAGAGCGGAGTGCGCTTGATGTAACCATCGAGCGTAACCGTCACGACCATCTCGTCGCGTTCGATCAGGTCTTCGTCATCGAGGCCATCCCAGGCGGGTGCGATTTCTGAGAGACGCGGCGTCGCATAGGTCGCGCGCACTTCCTCCAGCTCTTCCCGCATGACGGCATAAAGCTTCACACGGTCGGCAAGGATAGCAAGGAAGCCTTCGATCTTATCGGCGAGCTCTTTCAGCTCATCGCCGATTTCATCACGGCCCAATGCGGTGAGGCGGTGCAAGCGCAGCTCCAGGATCGCGCGAACCTGCTTCTCAGACAGCGAGTAGGTTCCGCCTTCCTGATCCGCAGTTGGCTCGATCGCCTCAACCAGCTGGATATATTGCGCGATGTCGCCAATAGGCCATTCTTTTGCCAGCAATTTCTCGCGTGCAGCCGCCGGATTGGGTGCCCCGCGGATCATCGCGACAACCTCATCGAGGTTCGATACTGCAACCACCAGGCCAAGCAATAGGTGCGCGCGTTCACGCGCTTTGTTGAGCTCAAACTTGGTGCGGCGCGTGATCACTTCCTCGCGGAAGCTGATGAACGCCTGAATGATATCGCGCAGCGTGAGCGTTTCCGGCCGCCCGCCGCGGATCGCCAGCATATTCGCCGGGAAGCTGGATTGCGCAGGCGTGTAGCGCCACATCTGATTGAGCACGACCTCGGCGCTGGCATCACGCTTCAGATCGACGACAACCCGCACGCCTTCGCGTGAGCTTTCATCGCGAATATCGGAAATGCCCTCGATCCGCTTGTCTTTGGCGGCTTCGGCGATTTTCTCGACCAGACCGGACTTTCCGACCTGATAGGGAATGGAGGTCAGGACTATGCTCTCGCGGTCGCCGCGCTTGGTCTCGATCTCGTGCCGACACCGCATCAGGATCGATCCTCGACCGGTCGTGTACGCGGCTTTCGCGCCGCTTGCGCCAAGGATCAGCGGAGCCGTCGGAAAATCAGGGCCCGGAACATATTCGATCAGCTCTTCGGTCGTGATCGTCGGATTGTCCATGAAGGCAAAACAGGCGTCGATCACTTCGCCAAGGTTATGCGGCGGTACATTGGTCGCCATGCCAACCGCGATCCCACCCGCGCCATTGACCAGCAGGTTGGGGAAGCGGGCAGGGAGTACCTGCGGTTCTTGCGTGGAACCGTCATAATTGTCAGCGAAATCGACGGTATCCTTGTCGAGATCGTCGAGCAGCATATTCGCGACGCGCGCCAGACGCGCTTCGGTGTACCGCATACTGGCCGGCGGGTCGGGGTCCATCGAACCGAAATTGCCCTGGCCATCGACCAAGGGCACACGCATCGACCAATCCTGCGTCATACGCGCCAATGCGTCGTAAATCGCGCTATCGCCGTGCGGGTGATAATTACCCATCACGTCGCCAACGATCTTCGCGCTCTTGCGGTACGGTCGCCCTGCGACAAAGCCGCCTTCCTGGCTGGCGTAGAGAATACGGCGGTGAACCGGTTTCAGCCCGTCGCGCACGTCTGGGAGAGCGCGGCTAACGATCACGCTCATCGCGTAATCGAGATAGCTCGTCTTCATCTCATCGACGATGTCGATGCGCTCGAATTCACCCATTGGAGCAGGAGGGGGCAGGGTTTCGCTATCGTCGCTCAAAATTCAGCCGTTTCTGTGCTTGTTTCGCCAGTGCGTAGTTGAACCTGCAATCTAGGCCCATCCGGGCGCTTTCGCCACTTGAGGGAGCCAACAAACGGGTCCAAACCCCGCTTTTTCCACACTTGGCGGCACGTTGCCCCAAAACGCCGCATTTCAGCGCAGTCAGGCAACCGTTCAAAGGCCATTCAGCCCGGTTCAGCTAACCAGAATTGCAAATCTGACCGGCTGCGTTCATTGCTGCCACAGAGATGAATCACCAGCGCGATAAAACGCGCCACATCCAAATTGTTTCAGGAGAACACTTACATGCGGATTTTTACTATGGGTCGCGCCCGTAAGAAGACCGGCTCGCACCTCGCGATGGCAATCGCTCTGGCGACCGGTACGGCAGTTGTTGGCACGGTCGGCTTTGCCGATACAGCACACGCGCAAAAGAAAAAGAAGAAAGACAAGAAGGAAAAGGCTGAATACTCAGAAGCATTCGTCGCCGCGTATCAACCGCTAAACGATCAGGTTAATGCCGAAGGGGCTGACGTCGCCGCACTCAAGCCGCAGCTGACCGCTTTGATTCCGCTTGCAACCTCCAATGATGAAAAGAATGCGGCGGGCGGCCTGGTCTACAATGCCGGTGCCAAGACAAGCGACCGCGCCTTGCAATTGCAAGGCATGGAGATGATGCTGGAGAGCGGTAAGACCCCGATTGAGAATGTCGGTCGCTTCAACTTCATCGCCTATCAGCTCGCGAACGCGCAGAATGATTTTGCGAAAGCGCGCAACTACCTGCAAATGGCCATCAATTCGAACTTCAGTAGCGAGAATGTCACTGTCTCTGATCTTCGCGTTGCGATGGCGGAAAGCTATTTCTCGGAAGAGAACTATCGTGAGGGTCTGCGCTATCTCAACGGAGCGATTGCCGACCAAAAGCGCTCTGGCCAACAGGTCGATGAGCAATGGTATCGCCGCGGCCTAACGGTCGCCTACAACAATGAAATTGTGCCGGAAGTCTATGATTTCACAACTGGCTGGGTTGCTGACTATCCTTCCGAGGGTAATTGGCGCGACGCGATCAACCTCGCACGCAACCTGGGCGAGTATGAAGGCCCGCTGATGCTCGACCTTATGCGCCTGGGCCACAAGCTTGGGACTTTCCGCGATAAGAACGACTACATCGAATATATCGAAGCGGCTGATGCACGCCGGTTGCCGAAAGAAGTCTACGATGTGATCCAGGAAGCCTATGGCAATGGCACAGTAACTCGCGACGATATCTATGTTGCGGATTCGCTTGAGATTGCTGAAGGCCGCGTGGCATCGGACCGTGCAGACTTGCCGGAACTGGAAAGCGACGCACGCGCGGCTGGCGCTGACTTGCGCACCGTGATGATCGCAGGCGACGTTTTCCTCAGCTATCGCGATTATACGAAGGCCACTGAGTTCTATCAGAAAGCGCTCGGCATGCCGGGTGTCGACATGGCCGAAGCGCAAACTCGCCTGGGCATTGCTCAGGTCGGTATGGGCCAATACGGTGAAGCGAAAGCGACCTTTGAGAAGGTCGATGGTGCGCGCAAACCAATCGCGATGCTTTGGGCCACTTATGTCGAGCAAGAGGGCGGTACTGCTGCTCCAGCAGTTGCCGCTCCGGTGAGCGAAACACCTGTTGAAACCGCTGGCGGCTAAGGCCAGATCGCCTCACGAATGAAGAGGGCGCCCGGAGCAATCCTGGCGCCCTTTTTCGTGCCCGTTTCAAGAAACTGACTAGCGCAGGCGCTTTACGTAAATCTGGTTGTCTCCGCGTCGCTCGACTTTGAAGTTCTCAAGCGAATCAAACAGGTCGTTCAGGCTCTTAAAGCCATAGTTACGCACGTCGAAGCTCGATCGGTTGCCGGCGATTTGTCCAAGCTGCGACAGACGCGTGAAGCCCTTTTCATCACGCTTAGCTTCCGAATATGCGGCGGTAATTAGCTCCATCAGGTCTTCATCGACTGCGCCGCCACTTTCTTTATGCGCGGATTTTCGTTCACCGGGCCGATCGGCTGCATAGTTTTCGATCAATTTCTGGATATCGATAAAGCGCGTGCAGACCGACTTGAACGCTTCGGGAGTCTTCCTCTCGCCAAAGCCGTAGACGAGAATACCGTCCTGGCGCAGGCGCGTGACCAGTGGGGTAAAGTCGCTATCGGAGGTCATAATACCAAAGCCATCGACTTTGCCTTGATAAAGGAGATCGATCGCATCGATCGTCATCGCCATATCGGTCGCATTCTTGCCCTTCGACACGTCGAATTGCTGTTGTGGGCGAATGCCGAATTTGTTGGTAATCTTATCCCAGCGGGCCAGATTGTCCTTGGCAAAGTTGCCATAGGCGCGGCGGATGTTGACCTGGCCTAGCTCGGCCATGACGGTCAAAACGGGATCTATTCCCTGTGGAGTGGTGTTGTCTGCATCAATCAGCAGAGCGATGTTCTTTAGTTCTAAATCTGACATGGCGCCTTAAATGGCGATGCAGGGCAGGGCGCACAAGCGCTTATTCCGCTGGCAGGAATGCGCCGGTTTGCTCGTCGAGCACCTGAAGTACGCCTTCCGAGATCGCAAAGAAGGCACCGCGCAGCTTGAGAACGCCGCTTTGTTCTTTCTCGCGCACCCACGGAAATGTCCGTAGGTTATCGAGGCTGAGCTTAACCGCCGCGAGCTCCATCGCCCGTTCGGCTTCGCGCCCGCTCGTGCCATGCTCTTCGGCAACCGGACCGCGAACCGCATCGAGCAGTTTGATCCAGTCAGCGATAAAGCCGCCATCGCCCGGCTCTTGCTCCTGAAAATCACGCGTAAGCGCCGCTTTGCAGCCGCCACACATCCCGTGGCCCATGACGACGATCTGCTTCACTTCGAGCATCTGAACCGCAAATTCGACCGCTGCGGAAACGCCGTGAAGGCCCGGCGTGGTTTCGAACGGTGGAACCAGCGCAGCGACATTGCGGACAACGAAGATATCACCGGGATCAACGTCGAAGATTTGCGCTGGGTCGACCCGGCTGTCGCTGCAGCCGATGATCATCAGCTTGGGATGCTGCCCATCAGCGACCAGTTCATCGAAACGCGCTCGTTTTGCTGGGTAGACGTCTTTGCGAAAGCGCTCGTAACCGCGCAGCAGTTCAGCAAATTCAGGCATTAGAAGCGCTCGCCTCGTATCACTTCAACATCCCACATGCTCAGGATGAAGCCGTACTTTGTGAGAACAGGTGCAAGTGCTTCAGCCAGAACCTGTGCCTTGTCTTCCGGCGCAATGGTCAACACGAAGACCTTATCCGTCCCCATAACGCGCTCTTCACGCCAGCGTCCATCGCGTCCCTTGCCCGAATTGACCGGAACGACCGTCCAACCAGTGATGCCCGCCTCGTCGACCGCATCGGTGACACGGCTGAGAAGGGCCGTGTCTGTAAGAATTTCGATCCGCTTGCGAATGACAGTTTCGATCATGGCGCAATTCCTTCACCGCCAGGCATGCCCGTCAACGCACTCGCCAGCATGCTGATCAGGCCGATATTGATAAGGATATTGAACGGGAATGTGATGGAAAGCGACATGGTGAGGTAAATCCCGGGGTCAGCCTCCGGCAGGGCGAGCCGCATGGCTGCTGGAACAGCGATGTAGCTGGCGCTGGCACAGAGCACGCCGAGTGCCGCCGCAGAGCCGACATCGAGCCCGCACGCTGCCGCAGCCGCCGTGCCAATCGCTCCGTTCACAAGCGGCAGTCCAATCGCGATTAGCACGAGCCTGAACGTGATGGCGCGCGCATCCATGATCCGGCGTGCCGCGATCAGACCCATATCGAGCAGGAACAGGCACAACACGCCTTTAAAGCCCGCCTCGAAGAACGGGGTAACTTCGCTGAAACCCTCCTCGCCAGCGATGATCCCGATCGCAAATGCGCCGAGGAGCAGCACGACCGAGGCGTTGAAGAACACCTCATGCAGCAATTCGCCGGTTTTCTGTCCGTCTTTCGATCCCATTCCGCGAGCGAGCAAGAGACCGGTTAGGATCGCAGGTGTTTCCATCGCCGCCATCACCGCGACCATGTAACCGCCGGGCGGCTTACCTTGAGCTTCCAATATCTCGACCGCCGTCACAAAGGTAACCACGCTGACTGAGCCGTAGTGAGCAGCGACAGCCCCCGCATTGATCCGCTCCAGCTTCCCGAAGCCCTTGAGCACGGCATAGGCGAGGAACGGCATCAGGAAGCTCGCGGCAATACCTAAAGCGAGCGCGATCAGCACCGTCGAATCCACACCAGACTTGGAGACGGCCACACCGCCTTTCAGGCCGATCGCAGCCATCAGGTAGAGCGACATCCCTTTAGCAATCGCTTCAGGTATCGCGAGATCGGAGCGTGCAAATGCTGCAAGCAAGCCAAGCACGAAGAACAGTACGACAGGCGACGTGAACGTCTGAAGTGTGGCGGCATCCATAGCCTTGGCGGGTAGCTTAGCCTTGCATAGCCTGCAAGCCAGAGAGGCCCGCTCTTACCCAGCAATTCCGGCCCATTGCGTAGCCCAGCGGCATTGCCTAAATGGCTTGCCATGAACGACCTCGCCAACTCGCCCGGAAAAACTCCCGAGCAGCGCCCGCCGCGCCAACGCAAACCGGATTGGATCCGTGTGCGCGCTCCCGTAAGCGAGGGCTACCAAGAAACGCGCCGGATGATGCGCGAGCTCAATCTCAACACCGTGTGCGAAGAGGCGGCTTGCCCCAATATCGGCGAGTGCTGGAGCAAGAAACACGCGACTGTTATGATCTTGGGCGATGTCTGCACCCGGGCCTGCGCATTCTGCAATGTGAAGACCGGCATGCCGCGCGCTGTCGATCCGATGGAGCCGGAGCACACCGCGATTGCCGCGGCCAAGATGGGTCTTGAACACATCGTCATAACCAGCGTTGACCGGGACGATTTGCCAGATGGCGGGGCGGGGCAGTTCGTGAAGGTGATCGAGGCTCTGCGCCGCAGCACACCGGACACGACAATCGAGATTCTTACCCCCGATTTCCGCGGCAAGATGCGCGCAGCCGTGGAAGCGATTTGTGAAGCCGGTCCAGATGTTTACAACCACAATCTCGAGACTGTGCCGCGGCTCTATCCTACGATCCGCCCGGGAGCGCGCTATTACGCCTCGCTGCGTCTACTAGAGGAAGTGAAGAGCCACGATCCCATGATTTTCACGAAGTCAGGCATCATGCTCGGCCTCGGCGAGGAGCGCCTCGAAGTGCATCAGGTGATGGACGATATGCGCAGCGCCGATATCGATTTCATCACGATGGGCCAATATCTCCAGCCAACGCCAAAACATGCTGCGGTCGAGGACTTCGTGACGCCCAAGGCATTCAACGCCTATGGCTCGATCGCCCGGGCAAAGGGCTTCCTGCAGGTTGCCTCCACCCCGTTGACGCGCTCAAGCTATCATGCGGGCGAAGACTTTGCGCAGATGAAGGCGGCGAGGGCCGAAAAATTCGCCAAGCAAACGGCGAGAAAAGCGGATCAGCTCAAAATCTGATGCCGGGAATTCGTGAAACCCGCAGATTGCCATACAGCGCCGAGCAGATGTTCGATCTGGTCGCCGATGTGGCGCGCTATCGCGAGTTTCTTCCCTGGGTGGTAGCGACCCGCGTTCGCTCGAATACCGACACCGAGATGATCGCCGATATGGTGGTCGGCTTCAAATCCTTGCGCGAAAGCTTCACGTCGCGGGTCCAGAAGGACCGGCCCCGAATGATCGACGTTCACTACATGGACGGTCCGCTCAAGGATCTCGACAACAGCTGGACATTTCGCCCGACCGAGGATGGCGGGTGCGAGATCGACTTCTGTGTCGATTTCACATTCAAAAACAGGATGTTTGAAGCACTTGCTGGACAATATTTCGACCGCGCTTTTCGCCGCATGGTAGAAGCGTTCGAGCAGCGCGCAGCGACCCTTTACGGCAGCAGCAACTCGAGCGCGACCAACGTCGCTTGATGCCGGATCGCAGCGCGGTCCTTCACATCGAAATGCTTGAGCTCACCCTCAGGTTCACCTTCGGCATTGCGGATTGCGCGCGCGAACACGACCGTGCCTACAGGCTTTAATTGCGTCCCACCGCCAGGGCCGGCGACGCCACTGATAGCCACCGCGCAATCGGCATTGGAATTCTTGAGCGCGCCCTGAGCCATAGCCCAGACGCAGGCGATAGAGACCGCGCCGAAGGTTTCGATGATGTCCTGCGCAACGTCGAGCGCCTCCATCTTGGCTTCGTTCGAATAGGTCACGAAACCGCGATCGAGCACCGCCGATGAGCCGGGAATCTCAGTGAGGGCAGCGGCAACCAAGCCGCCTGTACAGCTCTCGGCACAGGCCAGCTTCCGACCAGCCGCCTTGTTCTCGTCGATAACCCGCTGTGCGAGAGCAATTACATCATCGGGAAGCAAGCCTTCGGTCATTCGCCATTCCACGGGCAAAGTTCAGGATTCTTAACGCCGGCCATATCCATTATGAAAGTGACCATACCGCCCATATTCTCCGGAGGCAGCGGAGCCATCAACTCCATCCCGCGTTCGATCTTGCCGCAATCCTTAGTCTTGATCTCTCCAACGATCATGCTGCCGAGAAGCGCGTCGATAAATGGACGCACCGTCTGTGGCGACTGACCATTCAAAACATCGGCGAGTGCAGGGATACCAGAATTGCCCTTTGATCCCGCCTCAGCAAAGGTTGTCAGGACACGAGCTGCACCCGGCCACCTCTCCTCACTCATCGCCGCATAAGGAGCGACGAACGCATCGCCCTGCGTCGCGAAGAACCCATCGGGCGATAGCTCAGTGGAGCAAGCCGTATCGAAGGCATCGGCCATCACCGGAACAGCATAGATCACCGCATCGGTCAGATCCTGTTGCGGCACGCATGCTTGCTGGGCCTGAACGACCTGAACCTGCATCAATGCAGCGCCGACGAGCGCGCATTTTACCATCTGAGTGGGTTTGAATTGCATGAATGAAGTCTCCTTACGGACGAATGGCGCTCAGGCTGACAATAGCCTGCGCTGCGATTCCTTCACCGCGCCCGGTGAAGCCGAGTCGCTCCGTCGTTGTAGCCTTGATGCTGATTGCATCAGTTGAAAGGCCGATCATAGCGGACACTGCCTCTCTCATTGATGAACGATGTGGGCCGATCTTGGGTGCCTCGCAAATGATAGTGAGGTCGATATTGCCCAGCGCGTACCCCGCCTCGTCGGCCAGTTTCACCGCGTGTTCGAGAAATTGTGCCGATCGCGCGCCGCGCCATTGCGGATCGCTAGGCGGGAAATGCGTACCGATATCGCCGTCGCCAATGCCGCCGAGCACCGCATCCGTGATCGCATGCAGCGCGACGTCGGCATCGCTATGGCCCGAAAGCCCTTTATCATGAGGTATTTGCACGCCGCATAGCCAGAGTTCTTCACCCTCGACCAAGCGGTGTACGTCGAATCCCTGCCCGATCCGGAACTGTGCTTGCTGCTCGGTCACAAAATCCTCCGCAAAAGTAACCTTCTTCAGCCGCTCATCGCCTTGCACCAGTGCAATTGCGCCTCCTTTTTGTGCAAGCACTTGCGCATCATCCCCGGCATCGGGCTCGCCTGCCCAATTTTTGTGCGCACTCAGTATCTCTGCGTATCGGAAGGCTTGCGGAGTTTGAACCCGGCGTAGCACCTCTCGTTCGGCCTTCCCCCCCATCGTGCCGTCCTTTTGGGCAATGGCTAGACTGTCGACCACGGGCAGCACAGGGATGGCGCCAGAATGGGCAGATAGCGCGCCTAGCAAACGATCAATCACGCTCTGCGGCAGGTCTGGGCGTGCGGCATCGTGAATCAGGACCGTTTGCGGCGCCTGTTCGCGCAAAGCCTCAAGCCCGTTTGCAACGGATTGCTGCCGTGTTCGCCCACCTTGAACGAATTTGACCCCTTCAATGCCCGCAAGTGCCCGCTCGGCGAGATCTTGTGTATCCGAAGCAAGAACCACAAGGATAGGGTTCGAACCCGCATCGGCCAAGGCTTCAACTGAGTGTCGAATCAATGGCTTGCCACGCCATTCGCGGAATTGTTTAGGTCTTTCACCACCCGCGCGCAGCCCTTTGCCGGCAGCGACCACGATCGCAGCGAAAGAAACGGGCTGGGGGGAGGGGTTGGAAGTGTCCGCCATAAGGTTCCCAGCGCGCTTAAGGTCTGGACGGATTTTGCGCAATCCACTATGCGCTGCCCAAAATTTAGGCACAATACAGACAATGACTTCGCTTCCCTCTCCTCCTGCGTGCAAGCCAATCGACATCGGTCCCGTGCGGATCGACAGCCCCGTGCTGCTTGCACCGATGACCGGCGTTACCGATATGCCTTTCCGCACCTTGGTGCGCCGTTATGGCTCCGGTCTGAATGTGACGGAGATGATCGCCAGTCAGGCGGCCATTCGCGAAACGCGCCAGTCGATCCAGAAGGCCGCTTGGGATCCGATCGAGGAGCCGGTCTCGATGCAGCTGGTTGGCTGCGATCCGGAGAGCATGGGTGAGGCCGCAAAGCTTAACGAGGATCGCGGTGCCTCGATCATCGACATCAATTTCGGCTGCCCGGTGCGCAAAGTTACCAATGGTATGGCCGGAAGCGCACTCATGCGCGAAGTTCCTCTCGCGACCGAGCTGATGAAGGCGACGGTCAATGCCGTGGGTGTGCCGGTGACGGTCAAGATGCGGATGGGCTGGGACCATGACAGCCTCAACGCACCCGAAATGGCCCGAATTGCCGAGGATCTCGGGGTCAAGATGATCACTGTCCATGGTCGCACCCGTAATCAGATGTATAAGGGTAGCGCCGACTGGTCTTTCATCCGCAAGGTTAAAGAGGCCGTCTCGATCCCCGTTATCGTCAATGGCGACATTTGCGGTATCGCCGATGCTGCAAAAGCACTGGAGCAATCGGGTGCCGACGGTTTGATGATCGGGCGCGGTGCCTATGGCAAGCCGTGGCTGCTCGGCCAGGTCATGCATTGGTGGCGCAATGGCGAAATGCTCAACAGCCCCAGCTTTGACGAGCAATACGAAACGCTTGTCGAGCATTATCAGCGTATGCTCGATCACTATGGCCGCGAGGTCGGCACCAAGATCGCGCGCAAGCATATCGGCTGGTACACGAAGGGCATGCATGGCTCGGCCGAATTTCGGAACAAAGCCAATTTCATTGACGATCCCGAGCAAGTGCTGGGCGAGATCGAGCGGTTCTACGAACCATTCCTGCGTCGCCGCGCAGCATGACGATTGCCGGCGAGCGGCCTGTGCCAGCGTCCGAGAACTCTGCCGCGCCAAAGCCCGACGCAGCGGCGCAAATCGGCGGACTCATCTTTGCTGTGCTTTTGATTGATCCCGACCTGCGGATCGTCGAAGCCAATCACGCCGCGGAAAACCTGCTAGGTCAAAGCGCGAAGCGGCTGGTCGGTCGCTCGGTTCGAGACGTGGCTGAATTGCTCGATCAACGCGTGCTCGAACGATTTGCGAATTCGGAAGCAGCAGTGGTCGCGCGAGACGTCGGCCTGCGCATCAACAGCAAAGAGCAGCGCGTAAACCTCACCATATCGCCGCTGGTCAATCACACCGGCTGGCGGGTCGTGACGCTGTCTGAAAGCGCCCGCGACGATAGTGGTTCCGATGAACAAGGCGATGTTACGTTGGGTGCGCCTTCAATCCTCGCGCATGAGATCAAGAACCCGCTGTCCGCCATTCGTGGGGCAGGGCAGCTTGCAGAACGCAAGCTGGCCGACACAGACAAGCCGCTTGCGCGCATGATCACCGACGAGGTCGATCGCATCGCCCGCCTTATCGACCGGATGCAGGAGCTGGGAAGCACTCAGACAGAACCTGTTGCGCCGTGCAATCCCCATGAGGCGATCCGTTCGGCCATTGCAACCGTACGCGCTGCGGGAGCAAATCGCGTCGAGATCTGCGAAGAGTTTGACCCTTCGCTACCCGCAGTGCTGGCGAACCGCGATGCGCTGGAACAGGTGCTGATCAATCTGATTTCCAACGCGCGTGACGCAGCGGAAGGAAGCGACGATCCCAGGATTACCGTGCAAACTCGCTTTGTCAGCGGCCTTGCCTTCAACGCCATCCGCATGGGGCGGCGCGTTCGTTTACCGATCGAAATCACAGTCAGCGACACCGGACCCGGTATCGACGAAGCGCTGCGCGATCATGTGTTCGAACCCTTTGTTTCCTCCAAGAAGTCAGGACAGGGGCTGGGCCTCGCGCTCGTACGCAAGCTCGTTCGCGATATGGAGGGACGGATCAGCCACGAACGAGATACTCGCGCCAATCTCACACATTTCCGGCTGCATTTGCGGATCGCCGACAAGGCATCTCTCGCAGGATCAAACGCATGAGCGGTAAAATCCTGCTGGTCGAAGATGACAGCGCCATCGCGACCGTCATCATTGCTGCGCTCGAAGACGATGGCTTCACTATCGATCGCTGCAGCAGCATTGCCGCGCGCAACAGGTTGCTCGACGCAGATGCTTACGATGTGATGCTGACCGACGTCATGCTGGAAGACGGCGATGGCCTGGCCAGCATGGATGATGCCAAGGCCCGCGCGCCAGAAATGCCGGTAATCGTCCTGTCCGCTCAGAACACACTCGATACGGCGGTGCGCGCGAGCGACAAGGACGCGTTCGAATATTTCCCCAAACCATTCGACCTCGATGAGCTAGTGCAAGCGGTTCGCCAGGCCGCCGGGCAAGGGAGCCGAGCAACAGCTGCACCAGAGGCCGAAGGCGATGGTATGCCGCTGGTTGGCCGTAGCCAGGCGATGCAGGGCGTCTATCGAATGATCACGCGCGTGCTGCGCAACGACCTGACCGTGCTAGTGACCGGCGAGAGCGGCACCGGCAAGGAATTGGTTGCGGAAGCAATCCACGAGCTGGGCTCGCGGCGTACCGGACCGTTTGTGGCCGTGAACGCTGGCGCTATTCCGGCTGACCTCATTGAGAGCGAGTTGTTCGGTCACGAGAAGGGCGCGTTCACCGGTGCAATCGCTCAAGCGATCGGCAAGTTCGAGCAAGCCAATGGCGGAACTCTGTTCCTCGACGAAATCGGCGACATGCCGGCAGAGGCGCAAACCCGGCTACTGAGGGCACTCCAATCAGGCCAAATCCGGCGAGTTGGTGGAAGGCAGGAAATCGCGGTCGACGTGCGAATCATTGCAGCGACCAATCGCAACCTCGCGCCAATGATTGCCGCGGGAGATTTTCGCGAAGACCTGTTCTACCGCCTCAATGTCGTGCCGATTGAGCTCCCGCCACTGCGCGAACGCCGCGAAGACATTGACGTGCTTTCACAGCACTTTCTTGCTCAAGCGGCGGAAGACGGCTTGCCACGCCGCCAACTGAGCGCAGATGCGGTCGAATTGCTCGAAGCCCGCAACTGGCGCGGCAATGTTCGCGAGCTTCGCAATGTGATCTACCGGCTTGCCTTAATGGCCCGCGACGATCTGATCGACGGTGCCAGTCTGAGCGACATCATCGGCACAGAAACCAAGCCGGGAGGTGAGGGCGATGCCAATGGCTTTGCCGGTGCGCTCGACCAATGGCTGGCGGAGAACAGTCCGCAATCGGGGGCGCTTTATCACAGCGCACTGGCCGCTTTCGAGAAGCCCCTGATCGAACACGCGCTGTCCGAAACGGGCGGCAATCAGCTGCGTGCATCAAAGCTGCTCGGGATCAACCGCAACACTTTGCGCAAGCGGATTGGCGATCTCGACATAGAGCCTGATCGCTTCACCAGACCGGTTTAACGCAAGCGCCACACTTTAGGCTTGCATTTAGGCAACACCAGCGTTGTAAACTGGCAACGATGGAGACGGCTCTGGCACCCTCTGCAAAGCGCTCGCCCCGCTGGTGGCGGCGATTTGTCGTCAGTTCCAGGCGTGCAAACCTGTTCCGGCTGCTTGAGATACTCTCGGCGATCGCCTTGATCGCCGCGCTTTGGGCAACGTGGTACGCCTTTTCCACGGCACCGGGCGAGGGGGATTTGCTGCCCAGCATGCAGGTTTCGATCCTGCTAATGGCAACATTGGTGCCGGCGATGGCACTGCTCGTCCTGATCGGGCGCAGGCTTGCACTCAGGAGAGCAGCGGGAAGCACAGCACGGCTTCACGTCCGCCTCGTCTTTTTCTTTTCGCTCATCGCCGCCATCCCGACACTGCTCGTGGCCGGGTTTGCCGCATTCCTGTTCCAGTCGGGCGTCGATTTCTGGTTTAGCGACAATTCGCGCGGACTGATCGAAAACGCCAACGAACTCGCTCAGAGCTATTATGACGAGAACCAGCGCGATGTTCAGGACGAGACCATCACGATGGCGAGCGACATGCGCTTCATTCTGGAGCGAATCGCGCTGACCGATGACGGTTTTGCGGATCTCTATGCATATCAGGCTCAGGCCCGTCAGATTTCCGAAAGCGCCATTCTTCAACGTGTTGAAGACGGCAGTTTGCGTACGGCCGCCATTCTCAACTTGATGGAAGACAATGCCTCGCTGGAATTTAGCGAAGCCGCTCTGCCGGAACTTATGGCTGGCGAATTGGTCGTCGTGGAAGGCAGTCCGGAACGTATAGCCGCGCTTGCGCCTATCGATCGAGAAAGCGGTATCTTCCTGTATAATGCGCGCAACACAGAGGCCGCATCGTTCAATTCATGGTCGCGCGCGCAGTCGATCTCCTCAAGCTACGACGCGCTGACGAAAAGCGCGCGAACACTGCAGTTGCGCTTCAACATGGCGCTGGTTGCGGTCAGCCTGCTGTTGGTGGGCCTTGCGATCTGGTTCGCCTTGCGGTTTGCCGATCGACAGGTCGAACCACTCACCGATCTTGTCGGCGCAGCCCGCAAAGTGGGGCAGGGCAATTTCGCGTTGCGGGTGGAAGGACGCACAGGCGCCGATGAAATCGGCCTGCTCAACCGTGCATTCAACCGAATGACTGCGCAGTTGGAAAAACAGACCGACGATCTGATCAACGCCAACCGCCAAATCGACGATCGCCGCATGTTCACGGAAGCGGTGCTGGAATCGGTCACTGCAGGGGTGATCTCGGTCGATGACGAGAGCCGCGTGATGCTGATGAACAGCTCTGCCCAGGCCTTTCTAGCAGAAGATGAAGAGACAGACCTCGTCGGCAGCTCGCTCAGCGAATTGTCGCCAGAGATTTGCTCGATGGTTGAAGCAGGGCAGGAACGCGGCATTGTCACTCATGCAAAAGGTGCAGAGTTGCTGACGCTCGCGGTCAAAATCGCGCCGGGCACTCGAGGTCACGTGATCACATTCGAGGATATCACCCGGCAATTGCTCGACCAGCGTCAAGCCGCATGGTCGGATGTCGCGCGCCGGATTGCGCATGAAATCAAGAATCCGCTCACTCCGATTCAGCTGGCAACCGAACGCTTGAAGCGTCGCTATCGCAAGCAGATCGACAGCGATGGCGAGCTGTTTGACGAGTTGACCAACACGATCGTCCGTCAGGTCGGTGATTTGCGCAAGATGGTTGACGAGTTCTCGAGCTTCGCGCGCCTGCCAAAACCGGTGTTCCGCAATGAAGACGCGCTCGATCTCGTACGGCAATCGCTGTTCCTGCAAGAGGTTGCACATCCTCAGGTCAATTTCACGCTTTCGCATGAGGGACTTTTCAGTGGCGATGAGAGCCACAAGATCATCAGTTGTGACCGCCACCAGGTCGGGCAGGCGATGACCAATGTGCTCAAAAATGCCGTCGAAGCGGTCGAAGCACGAATTCTCGACGAAGAGCCCGATTTTCGGGGAAGCGTCACAGTCGAAATGTCTGCCGACGAAGAAATGCTGACCATTGCGGTCGAGGATAATGGCATCGGTTTGCCGCAAGAACGCGAGCGGATCACCGAACCGTATATGACCACGCGCGAGAAGGGCACCGGCCTTGGCCTCGCGATCGTCAACAAGATCGTCGACGAGCATGGCGGCGACATGAGCTTCGCTGCTGCGGAGAGCGGCGGAACGCGGGTGCTCCTGCGCTTTGCCCGCGACCCGCAAACCGCAGAAAGCGAACCGGCATGATCCGCACGCGCTCGATTCGCCCCCTAACGAACCCCCAAATTACCCTCAGGAGAGGCCAATAATGGCTATTGAGATCCTCGTTGTTGATGACGAACGCGATATTCGTGATCTGGTGTCCGGCGTGCTCGGAGACGAAGGCTACGAATGCCGCACCGCCGCCGATAGCACCAGCGCGCTTGCCGCAATCGATGAACGCCGCCCAAGCCTTGTCCTGCTCGACGTCTGGCTCCACGGCAGCGAGATGGATGGGCTGGAGCTGCTCGATGCGATCAAGCTGCGAGAACCGGACCTGCCAGTCATTATCTTCTCGGGCCACGGCAACATCGACACGGCCGTTTCAGCGGTAAGCCGCGGGGCGATGGACTTTATCGAAAAGCCATTCGAAGCCGAGCGCTTGCTGTTGCTGGTGGAACGCGCGACGGAAACCGAACGCCTGCGGCGTGAGAATTCGCGGCTGCGCGAAGGGACCGTTGAAAGCGGCGAATTCACAGGCAATTCCTCGGCGATCAACGGAGTCCGCGCCACCCTGAAACGTGTGGCCAACACCGGCAGCCGGGTGCTTATCACCGGCCCAGCGGGTGCAGGCAAGGAAGTAGCAGCACGCCTGCTTCACGCTTGGAGCCCGCGCGCCGAAAACGCATTCGTCACGGTTAATTCTGCGCGCATCACATCCGATCGGTTTGAACAGGAGCTTTTCGGCGAAGAAGCTGACGGAAAACAGGTCCGCCAGGGACTACTTGAGCTGGCCGACGGCGGGACGCTATTCCTCGACGAAGTGGCGGACATGCCCATGTCGACGCAAGCGCGCATCCTGCGCGTACTGACCGAGCAAAGCTTTGTGAGGGTAGGGGGCACGCGCCAGATCGGCGTGGATGTCCGCGTCGTTTCGGCGTCCTCGCGCGATCTCGCGCAGGAGATGGAAGAGAAGCGCTTCCGCGAGGATCTGTTTTATCGCCTCAATGTCGTGCCGGTAGAGATACCGTCGCTTTCCGAAAGGCGCGACGACATCCCCGCGCTTGCCGAGCACTTCTTTACTCGCTTCTCGACCAATCAGGGTATTGCTCCGCCCGAGATCTCCGAAGAGGCGATGGGCGCGCTGCAGGCCTATGATTGGCCAGGCAATGTGCGGCAATTGCGCAATGTCGTGGAGCGCACAATCATCATGACACCGCGTGAGAAACTGAAATTGGTCGAACCCGAGATGCTCCCATCTGAGATCACTGGCGGCGAGTTCGCTTCGTCCGGGCAAGGCTTTTCGGCGATGATGGGTGTGCCGCTGCGTGAGGCTCGCGAGAGCTTTGAGCGCGAATATCTGACCATTCAGATCCGCCGCTTTTCCGGAAATATCTCAAAAACGGCAACTTTTATCGGCATGGAACGCTCTGCGTTGCACCGCAAGTTGAAGCTATTGGGAATGGCCGACAGGCGCGAAACAGCGCGCAAAAGCTAGGGTTTTCGCAACCTAGCGCTCCTGCACCAGCGTGCTCCGCGCCGCTGACGCAAAAATTGCACAAAAATCAAGCATTGCCCGCAGTGACGGCAATCGCCATGTTGTGTTCTAGCGGCACAGGGACGGGTGGGCTGTCCTTGGCCAGATTGCGGACCGCAAAAGCGGCCGCCAAAAAAATATAGGAGCATTCAAATGTCCAATGGGCGAACCCTTTCCCCGCGCCCCACAAGCGAACCGGCAGCGCCGGTCGCCGCACCGTCAGGCAAAGATGGCAAGCAGGCAAATCTGCAAGACGCCTTTCTGAACCTGCTGCGCAAGAATAAAATTCCGGTCACCATGTTCCTGGTGAAAGGCGTGAAATTGCAAGGGATTGTCACTTGGTTTGACAATTTCTCGATCCTGCTGCGCCGAGATGGCCAGTCGCAGCTCGTCTATAAGCATGCAATTTCGACGATTATGCCGGGACAGCATATCGATGCCGAGCAATTCCAGATCCGCGCTGGCAACAAGCGTCAGCGGCTGCTGCAGGATGTTTTCCTGAATAAGGTCGCAGAGGCTGAAGTTCAGGTGACGATGTTTCTGGTCAACGGCGTGATGCTGCAAGGGCGCATCGCGTCCTATGACCTGTTTTGCATGCTGCTCGAACGCGATGGCGCGGTGCAACTGGCCTATAAACACGCTGTTTCGACTATCCAGCCCGCCGGACCAGTCGATCTCAGCGATGACGGCGAAGAGATCGACAGCTGAGCTTTGATGACGACCTGCAGGACGAGGTAACCCGCGGCGCGCGGGCCCTTGTGCTGTGCCCGGACATACGCAGCTTGAAATACGATCTCGACGCACCCGAACGGCTGGAAGAGGCGCAAGGCCTCGCACTGGCGATCGGCGTGGTGATTGCGCATTCCGAGATCCTGCCGATCCGGCAAATGCAGCCAAACACGCTTTTCGGCTCCGGTCAGGTCGAGAATATCAAGACCTGGTGCGAGCTGCACGAAGCGGAGTTGGTGATTGTGGATGGCGCGCTGTCTCCGATCCAGCAGCGTAATCTCGAAGACAAGCTAAAGCGAAAGGTCATCGACCGCACCGGCCTGATCCTTGAGATATTCGGCGAACGCGCCGCCACCGCCGAGGGCCGCCTTCAAGTCGAACTCGCTCACCTCGATTACCAGCAAAGTCGCCTAGTGCGCAGCTGGACTCACCTTGAGCGACAACGTGGCGGCTTCGGTTTCCTCGGCGGACCGGGGGAGACTCAGATCGAGGCCGATAGACGGATGATCCGCCAGCGTATGGGCCGCTTGCGCCGCGAGCTCGAGCAAGTGCGCAAGACACGCCAACTGCACCGCAACCGGCGGGGAAGGGCACCTTGGCCCGTTATCGCGCTCGTCGGTTACACCAATGCCGGGAAGTCCACCCTCTTCAATCGCCTGACCGGTGCCGAAGTGATGGCGGAAGACTTACTATTCGCAACGCTCGATCCGACCATGCGCGCGATCAGCATGCCGGGCGTCGAAAAAACGATCCTGTCCGACACGGTCGGCTTCATCTCCGACCTGCCGACGCAATTGGTCGCGGCATTCCGCGCCACGCTGGAAGAAGTGACCGGTGCCGACATCATCCTGCATGTGCGCGATATGTCCAATCCCGCACATACGGCTCAGAAAAAGCAGGTCATGGAAGTGCTCAGCGAATTGGGCGTGGTCGAACTCGAAAGCGGCGCGAGCGACATTCCCATCCTTGAGGTCTGGAACAAGATCGATCTTGCAGAACCTGAACACGCGGACGAATTGCGCGAACTTGCCAGTAATCTAGATGCAGCCGCGGTAATATCTGCGATCAGCGGCGAAGGCGTCGACGACCTGCTGGCGCTTGTTGCGGACATTCTGACATCAAAGGCGCGCGAGATAACAGTGACATTGCCCGCGAGCGATGGTCGTCGCCTTGCCTGGCTGCATGCACACGGTGAAGTGCTGGACGAGGTGGATGCTGGGGAAGGGGAACAGGGCCCGTTGCGACAGTTGACCGTCAGGCTCAATCCCAAGGAATTCGGTCAGTATGAGACGCTCTAGAGTGCGCTAAGTATCCTTTTCGGACGCTTTCACTCGCTGCCAGAGCTCTTCTTGAGCATCCAGCGACAGTTTAGAAAACTCTCCTTCGCTCAGGTGTTCCATCGCGCGAAAGCGGCGCTCAAACTTCGCATTAGCGGCGCGCAAGGCATCTTCGGCGCTAACACCATGCGCACGAGCGTAGTTCACCGCTGCGAACAGCAGATCGCCGGCTTCTTCAGCTTTGGTTGCCTCGGAACTAGCTGCTTCAAGCTCCTGCATCTCCTCGTTTATCTTCGCAGCAGAGCCTGACGGATCGGGCCAATCGAAACCGGTGCGTGCAGCGCGTTTCTGTAGCTTCTGCGCCCGCATCAAAGCCGGCAAGGCAAGCGCCACGCCATCAAGCGCGCTCTCGGCGCCTTTTTGAGCGCGTTCCGCTTCCTTCAGGTTCTCCCAGCGCGTTTCACCCATCGTTCCGCCTTCGTCGCCAAAGATATGCGGATGACGGGCCTCCATCTTGTCGGAAATCGACTTCGCGACATCCTCGAATGCGAATTCATTGGCTTCCTCGGCCATGCGCGCATGGAAGACGACCTGCAGCAAGAGATCGCCGAGTTCGTCCTTGAGTTCTGGCATATCGTGGCGCGCAATCGCATCCGCGACTTCGTAAGCTTCTTCAATCGTATACGGCGCGATGGTCTCAAAGTTTTGCGCAACGTCCCATTCGCATCCAGTCTCGGGATCGCGCAGGCGGGCCATAATACGAAGCAAGCGATCGATTTGGGACGATTGGGGAGCGTCAGTCACAGCGCTCGACTCCTGCTATATAAGATTGATAATATATATTATGTTAAATAAGTTGAGGGTATGGAGGGGGTTTTATCCGCTCAACCAGTCAGAAAGCTTACAATCACAAACCCCGCGCCAAAGATCGCCACCCACGTGAGCGCGTATTGCGCTGTTTTGCCCCAGCTCATCTGGTATGAGGCATATGCGCTGCCAACGATGACCAGCCAGCCAACCAAGGCAATGATCTGGACGATTGCCATTTCGCTCATGCTTCAAGCTCCAATCCATCGTAGCCGACGATCACATGATCCGGCGTCTCATCAACCAATGTCCGATAATCCATGCTTTTGTCGAGGTGGCTAAGCACAAGTTTGCGAGCGCCGCAGTGCTCTGCAAGCTCCAGCGCCATCGCCAGATTGGCATGCGTCGGATGCGGATCGCGCCGCAAGCAATCACTTACGAGGATATCGACGTCTTCGAACACCTCGATCATTTCGTCTGAAATCGCGCTAAAGTCAGTTGCGTAGGCGATTGATTTGCCGTCCGCTTCGAACCTGTATCCGGTGGTCTCGCCTGGTCCATGCTGCATCTGGCACCATTCGACACCAAAACCGGCGGTCATGCGCAAATTCTCGAGCGTTTCGAGCTTGGCAATCGTGGGATAGCCTTCCTGGCCTGCAAAAACATAGCCAAAGCGCTGCCGCAGCCGCCGCGCCGTGTCTTCGCCAGCAAAGCCCGGAATAGGCGCTGCGCGGCCATAGCGCATCACGCGCAGATCATCGATCCCGTGGCAGTGATCGGCATGGTCGTGCGTCCAGAACACCGCATCAACCTTATCGATCTTGTTGGCAAGCATTTGCGCACGCAGATCGGTCGATGTGTCGACCAGCAAACGCGAGCGATCCTTGCTTTCGACCACAATAGAGACGCGCGTCCGGCGGTTCCTCGGCTCGCTTGGATCGCAATCGCCCCAGTCATCGCCAATGCGCGGGACGCCGGTCGACGTGCCCGAACCCAACATGATCAGCTTCACAGGTCGGCCTTGCTGAACAGTTTGGTAAAATTCTCGGTGGTCTGCTGGGCAAGCTGCGAGGCCTCAACACCGCGCAATTCGGCAATGAATCTGGCCGTATCAGCGACGAACGCCGGCTCGCACGACTTGCCGCGGTGCGGGACCGGCGCAAGGAAAGGGCTATCGGTTTCGACCAGTAGCCTGTCATCTGGAACATCCTTAGCAACCGCCTGCAAGTCTTTGGCGTTCTTGAACGTTACGATACCAGACAGCGAGATTGACAGGCCAAGATCGAGCACTTCACGGCCAAAATCCGCAGATGCGGTGAAGCAATGGATAAGTGCGGGAAATGCGCCCTTCTCCATCTCTTCCTTAAGGATTGAGAGCGTATCTTCCTCGGCATCGCGCGTATGGATGATCACCGGCAACTGCACTTCGCGCGCGACATCGATATGCATGCGGAACAGCGCTTGCTGCGTCTCGCGATCCGAATGCTCGTAATAATAGTCGAGCCCAGTCTCACCGATTCCAATCACATCGGGATTGACTGTCGCCGCGAGCAATTCCGCGCGTGTCAGGTCTTTATGCTTATCCGCCTCATGCGGGTGGATGCCGACGCTGGCGAATACATCCGCCTCGCGATTGGCCGTCGCGACGACCTGACCCCACTCGTTCCGCTTGGTCGAGATGTTCAGAAACGCACCGATGCCCGCGGCACGGGCGCGATCAAGCGCGCCCTGCTGATCCTCGATCAGGCCCTTATATTCCAGATGACAGTGGCTATCGACGAGCATCAAGCGGCCTCCCCTTCCCCCTCGGGAAGCTCAAGGCGCGGGAAGATTGGCGTCGGTTTGCCGACCGTGAAGCCGCTATCGACGAGCCTGTGATACCAGTTCGGATCATTCATCGCCGCATAATCTCGCTCATCCGACGGTATCCCTAGCTGATCGAGAAGCGCATCTGCTTTCTCAGGAACTACCGGTCGGATCGCTATTGCGAGGTAGCGCAAGGCGAAAAACAGCATTTGCAATACGACCTTCATGCGTTCCGGATCGGTCTTTTTGAGTGCCCAGGGCGCTTGCTCATCGACATATTGGTTGCAGGCATAGACGGCACGAAGCCAAGCTTCGATTCCTTGTGAAAATGCCAGCTGATGAAACTCACGTGGAAGCTCGGTCTTGCACGCGTACTCAACCTTTGATTGAAGATCGATGTCGACGTCCCGACCATCAAATCGCTCAAGCACACCATCCATGTTCTTGGCGATCATCGAGAGGGTACGCTGCGCTAGATTGCCGAAGCTGTTCGCCAATTCCGCATTGGCGCGGGTAACGATCGCTTCGGCCGAGTAACTGCCATCCTGTCCGAATGCGACTTCGCGCATTAGGAAATAGCGCAGGTTTTCCACCCCGAATTGTTCGGCCAATTCAAGCGGATCGGTCACATTACCGAGTGATTTCGATTCCTTCTGACCACGGTTGAGAATGAAGCCATGCCCGAACACCTTCTTCGGCACAGGCAGTTTCGCACTCATCAGGAAAGCAGGCCAATAGATCGTATGGAAACGCACAATGTCCTTACCGATCAGATGCAGATCAGCAGGCCAGAATTTGCGCATATCCGCAGTATCGGCGGGATAACCCAGCCCAGTCAGGTAGTTGGTCAGCGCATCCACCCAGACATACATCACGTGGTTATCGCTGCCCGGCACCTTCACGCCCCAGTCAAAGCTGGTGCGGCTGACCGAAAGATCGCGCAAACCGTCTTCGACAAAGGCGATCATCTCATTGCGCCTGCTTTCTGGCTCCAGGAAGCCAGGCGACCGCAGCAGTTCGAGCAGCGGCTGTTCGTATTTCGACAGTCGGAAAAACCAGCTTTCTTCAACGGTCCACTCTACCGGAGTGTCTTGCGGGGAAAGCTTTTCGCCGCCCTCGCCCTCTTTCAGCTCGCTCTCATCGTAATAGGCTTCGTCGCGAACCGAGTACCATCCTTCGTAGCGATCCAGATAAAGGTCGCCGCTCGCTTCCATCGCCTGCCAGATCGCCTGACTTGCCTTATGATGATCGTCTTCCACGGTCCGGATGAAGCGATCGAAGCTGATGTTAAGCGCCTCGTCCATCTCCCGGAAATAGCCGGACATTTCATCCGCCAGATCGCGCGCCGTGCGGCCTTGCTCTTCGGCTTTGCGCGCCATTTTGAGGCCGTGCTCGTCGGTGCCGGTCTGGAACCGCACATCGCGCCCCTGCAGCCGCTGGAACCGCGCAATCACATCGGCGGCAATCGCCTCATAGGCGTGGCCGATATGCGGGCGACCATTGGGATAATTGATCGCGGTCGTGATGTAATAGGGAGAGGTATCGATATCAGACATTTGCCCGTGCGCTAGCGGGAGCCGCCGCGACAAGCAAGGTTCCGATATCCATGGCCAGCAGACCGGGATCGTAGTTGAATGTCGGCGCCTGGCCCGCCAGCGCGACGAGTTCGCTATGCGCATCGATTAGAGCGAGACGCTGCGCAGGTTCAGCGGTGCGCGCAGCTTGTGCTGTAATGGCCTGCGCAAGTTCAAGCACGGCCTGCAATCTTTCGCGATCCGGTCGCCCGCCGATCAGTTTCACAAGCTCTCCTCGCCGAGTAAATTGTGGGTCACCCTCGCGCAGCAAGTTGTTTATGCTGGCAGCAATGGGCGCGAGGTCTTGCTCCATAAAGCGCAGGGCTGCCCCGTATGATCCGCCTGATGCAAGCCGTGCAGCCTCGAGCGCAGCCGGATTGCTCTCACCCGACTGCTCGGCCAGCATTTCCTCGATCTGCCGGGCACTTAGGACCGGAAAGCGCAGCACGCGGCAACGCGATCGGATGGTCGGCAACAGACGTGAGGGGCGATGCGTGACCAGCAGGAAGAACGTACCCTGCGGTGGTTCCTCAAGACTTTTAAGCAACGCGTTGGAGGCTGACGCTTCCATATCGTCTGCCGGATCGATGATGATCGCGCGGCGCGATCCCAAGGTCGGCCGCGTAGTCAGACGCTTCTGCATAGCGCGGATTTGCGCGACCGAGATATTTCGCTTGGTCTGATAGGGTTTGCCCTCGTCGCGCTTCTTCTCTTCCTTGTCATCCTTGGGAAGATGCGTAAGCGTGAGGATATCGGGATGGTCACCGGCGGGTTGCGGTATGCCCTCTTCCGCCACCAATTCACGTGCTGCCGCCGTCGCGAAGTCATGCTTGCCAAGGCCACTTTTGCCCGCGAGGAGCCAGCCATGATGCATCCGGCTGCTGGACAAGGCATCGCGCCATTGCCGCCACGGGCCATCGTGATTGGGCCAATTCATGACTGTGTGTCCAGAAATGACTCTATCGCCGCGAGCACCCTCGCCTGAACCTCATCTGGTGAGCCTCCCCCGTCGATTACGGCAAACCCATCGGGATCTCGCCCGGCTAGATCGTGAAAAGCCTGCCCCACCGCGCGATGGTATTCTCGACTGCGCCCGCCAATCGCATCGCTGTCATCGCCATCACGCTCGGCGAGGCGCTCAAGCATGCGCCGCTCATCGATCTCAACCAAGATCGTGAGATCGGGCCGTAAACCACCGCTGCCGATGGCGTGGAGCGCTTGCACCGCTTCATCTCCCACATGCCCTGCCCCACCCTGGTAGGCGCGGCTCGAATCGACAAAGCGATCGGAGATCACCCATGCACCACGCTCGAGTGCGGGTTTGATCGTGCGTGCAACGTGGTCTGCGCGAGCCGCTGCGAACAACAGCGCTTCGGCCTCAGCACCCCAGCCATTGCCCGGAGGATCGAGTAACAGGTTGCGAATAACCTCTGCGCCCGGAGTGCCGCCGGGCTCACGGGTCAGCACAACTTCAAACCCGCGCTGCTCCAAGATATCGGCGAGCATCCGCGCCTGGGTGGACTTGCCAGCCCCCTCCCCGCCTTCGAAGGCGATGAAACGACCATTTCCCACACCGCTGCTCACGATACCCACCCGGCAAAGCCGTTTAGCAAGCGGCCGAAAATGCCTGCCTTGGCGACATCATCTTTCGCAATCAGTGGCACGCTGGCCGGCTCCATCCCGGCGACGTCGATCTGGAGAGTTGCAACCTGGCTCCCCGCGACAATCGGCGCCCGCAAAGGACCATCATAGCTGACTGAAATACGTACTATGGGATCTTCGCCTTCAGGGAAACTCATGAAAACCGGACGGTCTGTTACCAATGCAACCGAACGGATCGAACCACCCTGTACCCGCGCCACCGAAACCTCATCGCCCTCGCCATAAAGGCGTCGCGCGTCGAAAGCGGAAAAGCCCCATTCGATGTAACTGCGGGAAAGGCGCGCCCTCGCTCTCTGACTTTCCGCCCCCGCAATCACCATCACCAACCTGCGACCATTGCGCTTTGCAGTACCGAGAAATCCGAAACCGGATTCATTGGTATAACCCGTCTTGATCCCGTCCGCCCCGCGCACCTGACCGATCATCGGATCGCGATTGCTCTGAGTGATATCGTTGAATGTGAATTCGGATTGCCCGACATAATTGGCAAACTTGGTCGGATGCCGCGAAATCATCGCGTCGGCCAAAGCCACCAGATCGCGCGCGGTCGTGAAAGTCTTGCCTTCATCGGGCCAGCCATTGGGCGTTCCAAAGCGGCTATTTGTCATACCGATCGATAGCGCTTTCGCGTTCATCGCATCGGTCCAGGCCTCGACCGAGCCGAAATGACCCTCAGCCAAAACCATTGAAGCGTCATTCGCAGACACCGTCGTAATCCCGCGCAGCAATTCATCGACGCGAACCCGCGCATCGGCAGGTAACCACATCGTCGAGCCACGCCCGTTCCATTCCTCCCATGTGTCGGGCCGGATCGTCATGATCTGCGCGGGCTGCAAAGTGCCCTCGGCCATCAATTCGAAGGCGAGGAATGTCGTCATTGCCTTGGTCATCGATGCAGGGACAAAGCGCCGATTGGCCTCGCGCTGATGCAGCACTTGTCCGCTCGAAATATCGACCAGCATGGCGATAGGCGCTTCGCTGTCGGTCGGGACAGCAGGCTCTTGAGCCGACAAGCCAATCGGCTCGCAGGCGGCAAGCGCTGCAAAGAGCATCATTCCGAGCTTATAAGCAGAGGTCCTCACATGCGCGGCTATAGCCAGTGCAATTAGCCTTGGCGAGGCGAGTAAGGCGCTTAGTTCACGATCTCGTCAGCCAGCAAGCCAACGCTCATCGCATAATAATTCGAGCAATTGTATTCGAGGATCACGCGGTAATTGCTCGTGAGCAGCCAGGCTGGGCGCCCCGGTCCATCAGGCTGAAACAAAGAGGCAAGCGTATCGTCGGACAGCGAACGCTGCGGCTGCACGCCAAGCTCGCGCCATTCGCGCACCGTTTTCCACTGGCTGTGGCGCTCATGCACGCGCGGGCAGACAGGAGCGACAAGCTTTGTCTTGTAGGCATCGACGTTGAAGCCAGCGGGTACGCGAGCACGCACACCCCAAGGCTGGCCAGTGCGCCAACCGGCGTCTTTGAAATAGTTCGCTATCGACGCGAAGGTGTCCGCGCGATTCGAGAAGATATTGGCGCGACCATCACCATCACCATCTTCGGCAAGGCGCAGATAGACTGACGGCAAGAACTGCGGATTGCCGAAGGCGCCCGCATAGCTGCCGATCAGTTGGCTGCGCGAATAGCCTTTATCCGCTACCTTCATTAAAGCGACCCACTCGCCGGAGAACAGCTCACGGCGGCGACCTTCCCATGCCAGTGTTGCAAGGCTGCGCGATAGATCGAAATTGCCGCGAATTCGGCCATAGCTGGTTTCATGCCCGAAGATCGCGACCATGATTTCGGCAGGCACGCCATATTCATTCTCGATCCGGCGCAATGTCGTGCGGTTATCGGCAAATACACGGCGTCCACCTGCAATCCGCGTCGGGTTCACATGTTTCGCAATATAGGGCGCAAGTGCGGGATATCCGCGCACGGTCGGACGGCCTGGCTGCCCGCGATCGAGCCGGATCACCCGATCATTCGGCGTGAGCCCGGCCGTCATACGGCGGATTGTCGCATCGCTCACGCCCTCGGCTTTGGCCCGCGCTTTGAGCAGCTCCATATACGCATCGAATGACACATTGGCATCGCTCGTCTGCTGCGCGAGAGCAGGCGCAGATGCAGTGGTTGTTCCCAAGCCAGCGAAGAGCGCGGCGGCGATAATTGCGATACGGTTCAATGCCATGGGCAACGTCCTCTCACAGCCAACATGAATTGCCAATTATCGAGTTCATCCTAATCGACAGACTTCCGACGAATTGCGTTAAGCGGCGGTAAGCGCATGCTTTGCGAGATACTCGTAATCCGCGTGGCATTCCTCTGCGGTTTCGAGATACTTGCCATCGAGTTCGGGCAGTGCCGACGGAGCGGAACCGAATCCAGTCGACGCGTTGACTTTGTCATACCAGTGCGCCCCCCACACGCCGTCCTCGGGATGCGGTCCCTTTTGCCAGGAAAGCATCGCCGGGTCCCACGCGATGCCTAACCTCCCGCACAGCGCCTCGAGAGTGGCCGCAGGATCGTTCAGAATGTCGTCCGAATCCACGACCACGGGCACCTCGCCAGTGCGCTCCGCTTCGATCTCGAAATACTCGCGCAATTGCGCAAAACCGAGCATTTCAGAACGGCGAAGCTCATTCTTCGCGCGGTAGCTTGCAACGACCCGCTCGGGCGCGCGGATCAGGAACGCGTGGCGGTGGCCTGGCATATGCCGGATATCGACCGGGCCGACCATGTGATGCGGCATGTGCTTCTGATACCAAATCGGTGCTCCACTCGGCGCTTCACCAGACTGGGTCGCAAGCACGCTATCCCAATCGCAATCCATGTCGGCAATCGTCTCGGCAGCCATCGGATGCGGCTCGCCCGAGGCCTTTAGAAACGCCCCGTAAAACGGCTCGTCGCTAACAGCGCAGTCGGGCCGCGCGCCAAAACTGCGCATCATCGCGGTTGAGATGTTTCGCGGCCCGCTCCACATCGCAATACGAATCGGATCGCTCATGCCGATACGTCTCGGTCGATCAGGTCTCGATAATGGCCTTGCAGCCGCTCGACCATTGCCCCCCTACCCTCACTAAGCTTGCGACCATCAACGTCGGTCACAGGGACAACGCCCGCGAAAGTGCCAGTCACAAACGCCTCTTCCGCGCCATAGACATCGGTGAGCGAGAAGTTCTTCTCGAAGACCGGAATGCCCTGCTCGCGGCAAATCTGGATCACAGCTGAGCGCGTAATGCCGCCCAGGCAATAATCGCCGCTGGAGGTCCATACCTCACCTTTGCGAACGAAAAAGAAATGCGTCGAATTGCAGGTCGCAACAAAGCCATGCGGGTCGAGCATTAGCCCCTCGTCAGCGCCCGCCTGCGTCGCCTGAATACAGGCGGTGATGCAATTGAGCTTGGAATGCGAGTTGAGCTTCTGGTCCTGCACTGCCGGATCGCCGCGCCGCACATGGACGGTAAAGAGGCGGACACCCTTCTCGATCGTCGCGGGCAGAGGCTCCTTATACTCGGGTATAATCACGATTGTCGCAGGCGAAATGACGACACGCGGGTCCTGATAAGGCGTGGAGCGTATTCCCCGCGTAACCATCAGACGAATATGCACGCCCTCCTGATCCGCCATCTCATTGCCCTGAATGGTCGCGTAGAGCCGCTCGGTCAGCTCATCGCGCGTCAGGCCGATGTCCATCGCAATCGCTTTTGCACCTTCGAACAGGCGGTCGAGATGCGCATCGAGAAATGCGATTCTACCCTTGTGGATACGCAGGCCCTCCCACACGCCATCGCCCAGCATGAAGCCGCTATCGAACACGGAGACGCTGGCTTCTGCCCGCGGGACAAGCTCGCCATTGACGTTGATCAGGATCGCGTCGTTGCGCGAATCGGGCGAGAAATCATGAGTGCCTTTGGCCATTCCACCTTAGTAAGCGGCACGGACCCGGTGACAATCCTGCGTGCTTTTTCGAGAAACCCGATTGAAAGGCGTGACAAGCCCGAAACTCTCGACTAGCGAGCTTCCCCGAGCGGACAGGTGGCAGAGCGGTTGAATGCACCGGTCTTGAAAACCGGCAAGGGTGCAAGCCCTTCGTGGGTTCGAATCCCACCCTGTCCGCCAACTACCTCCCCCGTTCCAGAATATCCTTCATTTGCTCGCGCAGGATCGGGTCCCATTCCTTGCGCAATTCCTTCACCTTCTCGACAAGCGCCTCATTCTCATCGAATGGCACGTCCATGTCATAGAGGTCGGCGACTTCGCGCATGGAGCTGCGGTCCATTTCCTCGAACGCATCTGTCATGGCCTGCGCCTGCTGACGGTCCACGCCCAAGGCCTCGAACGCGGAACGGCCGATCCTGAGCGAGCTGTCATAGGTTTCGCGGATGATGTCTCGGCAACCATACGCCCACAGCTCATAGACATGATTTCGGTCGATCGCCCGCGCGGTGACGTGCAGTTCTGGAAAGTTGGCTGTGGCGTATTTCACCAACTTGTCGATTTGCTCCCGCTCATCGAGCGCCACAACCAGCAGCTTCGCGTTGTCGATTCCGGCGGAATGGAGCAGGTCAGGCCGGGTGGCGTCACCGAAATAGCTACGCCAACCAAACTTGCGCACGATCTCCAATTGGCGCGAATCGTAATCGATCACTGTTGTAGAATAGCCCGCAGCCTGAAGCATCCGATCGACAATCCCGCCTATCCGGCCTCGACCAGCGATGATCACCGGGTTTTCTTCATCGATCGCATCGGCTTCGCGCGCGTTTTCGCCACCGCTACCCGCGAATACTTTCTCGTACAGGATGAACAGCAGCGGAGTGATGAGCATCGTTATCGTCACCACAAGCAGCAAGAGGTCGGCCAAAGGCTCGTCAAAAACGGCATTGCCCAGCGCAAAGGCGATCAGCACAAAACCAAACTCACCAGCCTGCGCGAGCGAGAGCGCGAAGAGCCATTTGGCCGGTGCGTTGATCTTCGCAATGCGAGCGATGACCAGCAAAACCGTGATCTTTGTAATGATTACAACCAGGGCCCAAAACAGCACTTGGTCAGCCAATTCAAATGCGAGTGCAAAGTTGATCCCCGCGCCGACCGTTATGAAAAACAGGCCGAGCAACAGCCCCTTGAACGGCTCGATATCTGACTCAAGCTCGTGCCGATATTCGCTGTTTGCAAGCACCACTCCGGCCAGGAACGTGCCGAGCGCGGGAGACAGGCCGACCAGCGACATCAGGATAGCAATCCCGATTACGAACATCAGCGCCGTCGCCGTGAACAGCTCGCGCAAGTTCGCCTTGGCGATGAACCGGAATATCGGACGAGTCAGGTAATTGCCGATCACGAATACCGCGCCAACCGCGACCACCGTGACCACGCCCGCGAGCCATGTGGGCATCCCTTCGGTGATGGTGAAACCGCCGTGGCCGTGGCCACCGCCATGTTCACCTACCCCACCGCCCATCAACTCCGGCATGGCCAACAGAGGCAGGATCGCAAGGATGGGGATCACCGCGACGTCCTGAAAAAGCAGGACCGAAAAGCTCGATTGCCCGCCCTCGCTTTTCAGCAAGCCCTTTTCAGTCAATGTCTGCACGATAATCGCCGTCGATGAGAGCGCGAGCACGAGACCGATTGCAATAGCGGTCTGCCAGGCATTGCCAGCTAGCAGCCCGATCCCGGCGATCACGAACGTCGTAACCAACACCTGCCCGCCGCCCAGGCCGAGCAATTGCCCGCGCATCTCCCACAATTTGCGCGGCTCTATCTCAAGCCCGATCAGGAACAGCATCATCACGACGCCAAACTCTGCAAACACCTGAAGCGCTTCGATATCGACACCGAGCGTTTCGAGCGCGGGGCTGAGCACCATGCCTGCCAGGAGGTAGCCGAGCACCGAACCCAGTCCGAGCCGGGTGGCGATTGGCACCGCGACCACCCCGGCAACCAGCAGGACGAATGCGATCAGGAGGAAGTCAGTCATTGTCGCATTTCCCCCTTATATTGGATCGTCGCGTCAAACCTTCTGCTTAGTAATGCAGCGCGCGGTCGTAGGCGTCGAGTACGCTCTCATGCATCATTTCCGACAGTGTCGGATGCGGGAAGACCGTTTGCATCAATTCCGCCTCGGTCGTTTCGAGTTGCTTGCCGACCGTGTACCCTTGGATCAGCTCGGTCACTTCCGCGCCGATCATGTGAGCGCCCAGCAGCTCGCCGGTCTTCTCATCGAACACCGTTTTGATGAAGCCTTCCGCTTCGCCAAGTGCAATCGCTTTACCGTTGCCGATGAAGGGGAAGTTGCCGACCTTCACCTTGTGCCCTGCTTTCTTCGCCTTCGCTTCGGTCATGCCGACGCTGGCGATTTGTGGATGGCAATAGGTGCAACCGGGGATGTTGTTGCGGTCGAGCGGGTGCGGATGAACGTCCTTGTTGCCCAGTTCCTGCGCGATGGCTTCTGCGGCGGTCACGCCTTCGTGCGATGCCTTATGCGCGAGCCATGGGCCGGGCGTGCAATCGCCGATAGCCCAGAGTCCCTTCGACTTCGTACGACCATAGTCATCGATCTGGATAAAGCCGCGATCCATTTCGGCCAGTTTCTCAAGTCCGATATTCTCAGTGTTGGGCTGAATGCCAATAGCAGTGATGACATGGCTGAACTCGCTGGTTTCCACCTTGCCCGCCTTGTCCTTGATCTTGGCGGTCACACCCTTGGCACCGATCTTCAGATCCTCAACGCCCGCGCCGGTCATGATCGTCATGCCCTGCTTCTTCAGCGACTTTTCGAGGAAGGTGGAGACATCCGCGTCCTCTACCGGCACGATCCGGTCGAGCATCTCCACCACGGTCACGTCCGCGCCCATGTCGTTGTAGAAACTTGCAAACTCGATCCCGATAGCGCCCGATCCGATCACCAGCAGTTTGTTTGGCATTTCAGGCGGCACCATGGCGTGGCGATAGGTCCACACGCGCTTGCCATCGGCAGGTGCAAACGGCAGATCGCGGGCTCGCGCCCCGGTGGCGACAATCACATGTTTGGCGGTGAGCTTCTCCTCGCCCTTGTCACCCTTCACCGTCAGCGAGGTCGGACCGGTCAGCGTCCCCTCCCCCATGCGCACGGTGATCTTGTTCTTCTTCATCAGATGAGTGACGCCCTGATTGAGCTGCTTGGCGACGCCGCGACTGCGCTTCACCACCGCGTCAAGGTCCGCTTCGATCTTGCCGGCAACCTTAAGGCCATAGTTAGCGGCATGATCCATGTAATGCTTGATCTCAGCCGAGCGCAGCAACGCCTTGGTCGGGATGCAACCCCAGTTGAGGCAGATGCCGCCGAGGTTCTCACGCTCGACGATGGCGGTCTTCAAGCCCAGCTGCGCGCAGCGGATAGCGGCAACATAGCCGCCGGGACCGGAGCCAAGAACGATGACGTCATAGGAAGTGGACATTTTCATTCAGCCTTCAGGTGAGGGAGAAACGCTTTTCAAAGTTGACAAAGTAGACAGCGTGACAACCGCCCTACCCTCGTCTTTATTGTTTAGTATCATGGGCTTGCCTTGAAATTGCGAAGTTGACACTTTTCCAACTCAATTCACGCCTGCTTGCTCAAATCAGATAATCGTCAACCGATAACGGTAGGGACATTCCGCAAAGTAGGAAAATGCAAGTCGTATCCCGCTACACCACCAGCCCCATCGGGTTTTCGATCAGGCTGCGGAACTGATCGAGCAGTTTCGCGCCGTCCACGCCGTCGATTGCACGGTGATCGAAACTGCCCGTCACGCTCATCATGGTCGCAACCTGCAGCGCGCCATCGACAACAGCGGGACGCTGCTCGCCCGCACCGACGGCCAGAATCATCGCCTGAGGCGGGTTGATAACGGCATCGAACTGTTTCGTGCCGAACATGCCGAGATTGGAGAGCGAGGCGGTGCCACCCTGATATTCGTGCGGCTGCAGCTTCCCATCGCGCGCCTTGCCCGCGAGTTCCTTCATCTCGGTTGATATCTGCGCGAGACCCTTGCGCCCGGCGTCGCGGATAATTGGCGTGATGAGGCCAGACGGCGCAGCCACAGCGACCGAAATGTCCTCGCGCGAATATTGGTGCATCATGTCGCCCTGGAAAGAGACGTTGCATTGCGGCTCGCGCTGCAAGGCGCGTGCCAGCGCCTTGATGATCAAGTCGTTGACCGACAGCTTCACACCGTCGGCTTCAAGCGATGCGTTCAACTCCTTGCGCAATTTGAGCAGCGCGTCGAGCCGCACATCGACAGTGAGGTAGATATGCGGAATGGTCTGCTTCGCCTCGGTCAGGCGGCGAGCGATGACCTTGCGCACGTTGTTGAGCTTGACCTCTTCGTACGGAGCGCCGCCATCTTCGGGGGAAACGGATGGTGTGGGGGCCGCTGAGGGTGCAGACGCTGGGGCAGATGGAGCGGCACCCGGCGTCGCACCTTCCACATCGGCCTTCACTATCCGACCGTTCGGGCCGCTACCCTTCACGCCCAAAAGATCAATGCCTTTTTGCTCTGCTATGCGTTTGGCAAGTGGAGACGCAATTATGCGGTCAGACGAGTTTTCTTCCGTTTGTGCTGAGCTTGTCGAACCACGTGCGCCAGCGCCCTTATCACCTCCTTCGACAGGCTCAGGACGAGCGGGTTTCTCTTCCGCTTCGGTCTTTGTTTCCTCGTTCGGCGCATCTTCAACCTCAGGAGCCGGAGCGCTCACATCGCCAACATCCTCGCCATCTTCGGCCAGCATGGCGATCGTCGTGCCGACGCCCACATTTTCGCTGCCCTCCTCGACCAGGATCGCAGCAATTGTGCCTTCATCGACCGCTTCGAATTCCATTGTCGCCTTGTCGGTCTCGATCTCGGCCATGATATCGCCGGAGCTGACTTCGTCCCCTACCTTTACCAGCCATTTGGCGAGCGTCCCTTCCTCCATGGTGGGGGACAAAGCAGGCATCTTGATTTCGATCGGCATAGCGCGGTCAAATTCCCATGATCACAGGTTGCGAACCCCGTGTGACGAATTCGGGTGGCGCGGGCAAGACCTTGCATACGAAACCATTTGAAAGGATAGCGGTGTGAAGGGGAGCCAAAACTATGCGTACATTCCTGGTTGTGATGGATGAAAGCGAGGAAGCGCGCGCCGCTTTGCGCTACGCCGCGCGCCGCGCAGTCGCCGTCAAAGGCGCTGTTCACATCCTTGCGCTCGTCCCCCAACAGAATGTCAGCGCATTCGGCGCAGTGCAGGCGACGATTGAGCAAGAGGCACGCGACCGCGCTGAAATGCTTGCTCATGGCATCGGTGGAAACCTGCTCGCAGAAAGCGGCATCATGCCGACCATCTCGGTCAAGGTTGGCAAAGGGCAAACAATCGTCGCCGATTTTCTGAAAGATCATAAAGAGGTCGCGGCGCTGATTTTAGGCGCGGCGGAGGGCGGATCGCCTGGGCCGCTGGTCACCCACTTTTCAGCTCATGCCGGATCGCTGCCTTGCCCGCTCTATGTCATTCCGAACGATTACGACGAGACGAGCAGCGATCACGAGGCTTGATGCTCACACGAATTGGCAAGGCCTATTTCCGTCGGCCCTGATGGCGGATATTGCCGGGCCTGCCGCGTTTGCCGGCCATGTATTTGCCCTTTTTCTGCGGGCCCTTCTTGAAGCTTGGCTTTCCGCGGCGTGGCGGCGGCCTATTCCCTCGAGGTTCGATAGCCTGACCATCGCTGTCGACCGGCACGAACTTCAGCGCGCCGGTTAGCGGGTTTGACTCTGCGAGTTGAAGGGTCAGCTTGTCACCCGGGGAATAACTTGTTCCGCTGTCTTCACCGACCAAGGTCTGCGACGCTTCTTCGTAGCGGAAGTGCTCTGCGCCGAGCGTGGAGACCGGCACCAACCCGTCACCGCCAAGACCGACGATGGTGGCGAAGAAACCGAAGCCCTGCACGCCGGTGATGCGCGTTTCGAAATTCTCGCCCACCCGGCCCGACAGCCAGGCCGCGACATAGCGATCAATCGTGTCCCGCTCGGCCTCCATCGCGCGCCGCTCGGTCTGGCTGATCGCATCGGTTATCTGTTGCAGATTGGTCCGATCACGATCCGAAAGGCCGGTGCCGTCGGGCAGCGCGACTATGGGCTTGGGCTGTTCGAGCTTGTAGGCATCGACCAGCGCACGGTGAACCAAGAGGTCGGCATAGCGGCGGATTGGACTGGTGAAGTGCGCGTAAGACCCCAGTGCCAAGCCGAAATGGCCGGAATTGGCCGGTCCGTAGTAAGCTTGCATTTGGCTGCGCAGCACGGCCTCCATCACCTGCGCTTTTTCGTCCTCGTCGCTCACGTCCTTTAGCATGCGGTTGAACAGGCTGGGCGTGATGACTTGGCCCAGCGCCAGCTTGCGCCCGAACGTCTCCATGTAATCGCGCAGCGCGGTCAGCTTTTCGCGGCTCGGTTGCTCGTGAACCCGGTAGACGACCGGAGAGTTCTTCGCCTCCAGCGCCTTTGCCGCTGCGACATTTGCCGCAATCATGAAGTCCTCGACCACGCGGTGAGCATCGAGCCGTTCGCGCACGGCGATTTCAGCAATTTGACCCTTGTCATCGAGCACTACGCGGCGTTCAGGCAGCTCCAGGTTAAGTGGATCGCGAGCTTCCCGCGCCGCCGCAAGTGCGCGCCAGGCTTCCCACAAATGCGAGAGATGTTCGGGCGGATCGCCCTTATCGACCGCCGCCTGCGCATCCTCATAGGCGATGTTGTGATGGATGCGGACAATCGCGCGGGTAAAGCGGTGGCTCGTTACCTTGCCCTTGGCGTCGATCCGCAAATGGCAGGCCATGGCTGCGCGGTCTTCCCCTTCGCGAAGAGAGCAAACGTCCGCGCTCAATATCTCCGGCAGCATAGGGACGACCCGGTCGGGAAAATAGACCGAATTGCCGCGCTTTCTCGCCTCGCGGTCAAGCGCGCCGCCGGGTCGCACGTAGTAGGAGACATCGGCAATCGCGACGAGCGCCTTGAAGCCGCCCTGACCGTCAGGTTCGGCCCAGATCGCATCATCGTGATCGCGCGCGTCCGCCGGGTCGATCGCCACAATGGGCAGATCGCGCAGGTCTTCGCGGCGCTCGTCTGATAGCGTGAGTTCGGTTGCACGTTCCGCCTCAGCCAGAACCTCGGACGGGAAAGTGTGCGGAATGCCATGTTTGGCAATCGCAATCAGGCTAAAGCTCTTGGGCGCAAGCGGATCGCCGATCACTTCGACAACCTTTACGCCCGCGCGCTCGGATCGCCCTACCCGCTCGCACAGCACCAATTGGCCTTCCTCGGCCTCACCCAAATCGGCAATCGGAGAGGAATTGCGGATGCGTTTGTCGACCGGCGCAAGCCAAGCCTTGCCGCTGCCATCCTTCTCGACCACGCCGAGCAGGCCTTCGCTGCGCGCGGGGAGTTTTTTCATCGGGTGAGCAATCCACCCGCTATCGGTCTCTTCGGTGCGGGACAGCACACGATCGCCGCGCTTGAGGGCGGGCATTGCCTTGCCACCACGCCCGCGTTTTTCCTTCATGATCAGGCGCGGCGGCTTCTCCGGTGCATCGGGAGCCCAGTTTTCGGGAACGGCAATCGCCTCACCATCCTCGATCTCAACCACCTTCAGCACGGTGACTTTCGGCACACCGCCCATCCGGTGATAGGCGGTTTTCTTGCCGTCGATCAGCCCTTCTTCGGCCATGTCCTTGAGCAGCCGTTTGAGCGCAATCTTCTCCTGCCCTTTCAGGCCGAATGCGCGCGCGATCTCGCGCTTGCCCGCTGGACCATCGGCGGTTTGGATGAATTCAAGGACTTGGGCCTTTGACGGCATGCCTGCCGGACGGCGCTTAGGAGGTTTTGCCATAGACACGCGCCTATGGACGCGAAGCTGCTCGCTGTCACCTTCCGGCTGCGCAACCGGCTCGAATGCACCACCGGGAACCGCCGTGGAAACAGGAGAGCAATAGTCGTCATTGCAAGAGGCAACGCCGATCAGCCAATCATCACCGCGAAACGGGATCGAGCGGCCGGTTTCACCATCGGTCCGATTTGTGATCAGCCTGTCGGTGAAGTTGGAACCATCGTTACCTTTCGGTGCAGTCTCTCTCCAGTGCGGTTCGTCGGTTCGCCGAAGCTTGATCATATATTGATCCGCACCCGGAATAACGCCCCAAGACAGCTCGGTATCAACCCTCACCGCCGCATCTGCGGTAACCTTGGGCGGCATCGGCGCCATCGCCAGAGCGTGCAGCGCCCGCACGTTCAGTTGCGATGCCCGGGTCAAATAATCGAAATCGAGCTCATCGACCGTGTCGCCATATTTGATGCCATTCTCGGTTCGCAGGTCCTGATGCTGGTGCTCGTAATCTTCGACCGCCACGGTGATCCGCACCGCCGGATAACCCTTGTCGAGAAACGGGATCTGGTCTCCTCCACGACCCATGCGGTCGGTCCGCCAGATCTGCCGCACCTGCATACCATCGGGGTTTTCAGCCGCCAGATTGGCGAGCCATCGCGAAAGGTTACGCCCCGGACTGTCATTCTCCCCGCCAAAGCGGCGTTGGCGAGCTCGCAATTCGGAAGTCGAGTCAGCGCGAAGCCCCTCCGAAAAGACCCGCACGTGTTTCGCATCGCAGAACCCGTCCGACCCGCAGGAATTGCCGATCATGTCGTTGTTGAGCACAGCCTTCACGGTCATGCCCTGCTCCTCGACCCAATCGGCCAGTATGCGCGCACCGTAAAGGCCCTGCTCCTCGCCGGTCAGCAGCGCGTAGATAATGGTCGAAGGGTATTCTTGCGGCGAGAGGATGCGCGACGCCTCCAGGATCATCACGCTGCCCGAACCATCGTCGTTCGCGCCGGGGGCATCGTCGGTGCCATTCAGCGGATCGGTGACGCGGCTGTCATAGTGACCTTGAACAATGATCACCTCGTTCGGGCGTTCGCTGCCGCGCTGGATCGCAACGGCGTTCCTCACCAAAGTGGGTTCAGGAATGCGGCGGCCATCGGGCTCAATCACGCGCTCGACCGATTGCACCTCAAAACAGTCATCACATGTGCTGCCGATCCGGCGGAATTCATCGAGCGCCCAGTTCACCGCAGCGCCGATTCCACGCTCGGGATCGGTCTGGCTGGAAAGCGTGTGGCGCGTCCCGAAACTAACGATTGTGTCCATGTCGGCGCGAAGGCGCTCTTCGGACACTTGCTCCGCAAGGGCATCACCAGTCGGTGCCGACGTATGATCATCGGCAGCGAGCGGAGCGGAAACGAGAGAGACGAGCAGGGCTAGACGTTTGAGCATGCGCCGGTTTGTGCCGCGCGATGCTCCACTGCGCAAGGGCTAGTAAGCGCGCGCCACCAATATCCGCTCAACCGCAGGCTCTCCGGTGAAGATACACGCGCCGCCTGCAGGCTCGCTGCCCCGGGGCACGTTGCGGATAGTAAGCTTGTGCGCTTTCAATTGCTCGACCACTTTTTCAAGCGCGTCTCCGGTGGGCTTGGACCATTGCACTTCGACCCAGCCCGGATACTTGCCGCCATTCGCGAAATGGTCTGCCACTTCGCTCCACTCGCTCATACCGCTCGTGACATTGGCATCGCGGCGCTCACGCGCTTCGTTGAAGAGGTTCGCTTGGATCTCTTCGAGCATCGCACCCATCTCGCCAGCCACATCGTCGCGTTTCGGGGTAACGAATGCCACCTTGCCGGTCTCTGAGTTCCAGAGCTTGTCACGGCGCAGCAGGCTGACGAGGCCCACCTCCATATCGCGGCCGCCGACTTCGATAATGACAGGCGCACCCTTGCGCACCCAGTCCCAGCGCTTGGCCGTCGCCTTGCCCGGCGAAGTGTCGAGCCAGACGCGAGTCTTCTCACCCAGCGCGCTCGTGGCAGACAGTTGCGTGTGAAGTTCGCGGCAATAATCGAGCAGCGCTCCGTCTTCCGGCTTGTCGCGCAGCATAGGCAGGATGATGATCTGATGCGGGGCGATCGCAGGCGGCACACGCAGCCCGTCATCATCGCCATGGGTCATGATCACGCCGCCAACCATGCGCGTCGAAACGCCCCAGCTGGTCGTATGGCAATATTGCTGAGTGCCTTCGCGGTCCTGATACTGAATGCCTGCCGCTTCGGCGAAATTGGTGCCGAGATAATGCGATGTGCCGGCTTGCAACGCCTTACCGTCCTGCATCATCGCTTCGATCGACCAGGTTTCGACAGCACCGGGAAAGCGCTCATTCTCCGGTTTCTCACCCGCGATCACGGGCAGCGCCAGATCTTCCTCGGCACAGGCGCGATACATCTCAAGCGCGCGGTGCGTTTCCTCCAGCGCCTGCTCGCGATTTTCATGCGCCGTATGTCCTTCCTGCCAGAGGAACTCGCTAGTGCGCAGGAACATCCGCGTGCGCATTTCCCAGCGGACCACATTGGCCCATTGGTTCGTGAGCAGCGGCAGATTGCGCCAGCTCTGAATCCAGCGCGCCATTGCATCGCCGATAATCGTCTCAGAAGTCGGCCGCACCACGAGCGGCTCCTCCAGCTTCGCCTCTGGATCCGGCACGAGCTTGCCTTCGCCATCTGCGATCAGGCGGTGATGCGTGACCACCGCCATCTCCTTGGCAAAGCCATCGACATGCTCTGCCTCGCGCTCGAAATTCTTGAGCGGAATGAAGATTGGGAAATAGCAATTCTGCACTCCCGCTGCCTTGATCCGATCATCGAGCAGGCGCTGAATCCGCTCCCAAATACCGTAGCCCCATGGCTTGATCACCATGCACCCACGAACACCGGATTCCTCGGCCATATCGGCTTCGGCAACGACCGTCTGATACCATTTCGCGAAATCGTCAGCGCGTTTCACTGTCAGGGCATGGCGGATATTGGACACGGGGGTCTTCCCTCAAAAATTAGGTGCAACTGCGAGATGGATACGAGTGCGCGCTAAGGCAGCCTCGCAGGATTGGCAATCGGCACGCGATTATTTGCTAAGCTGATCGAGCTTCTTCTGCATCGCTGCCATCTGTTCGCGCAAGGCCGCGATCTCACCATCATGGCCATCGTTGGTGGGCGTGGTCGAGGTCGCTTTTTTTGCAGTCGAAGCCGCTGGCTTGCGCTTCGCACTCACCCCGGGGATCAGAGCATCGGCGGCGGCGCGCATCATCGCCATATTGGTTTCGTGAATGGCCGAGATCGGATTGTTCGACATCCCCTTCTCAAAGGCCTCGCGAATCTTGGCCTGATTCTCGCGGAAATTGGCCATGCTCGCTTCAAGGTAGCTCGGCATCATCGCCTGCATGGAATTGCCGTACATGCCGATCAATTGGCGCAAGAAGCTTACCGGCAGCATCTGCTCTCCATTGGCCTCTTCATCCATGATGATCTGTGTGAGGATCGAATGGGTGATATCGTCGCCGGACTTGGCATCAAGCACTTGAAATTCGACATTATCGCGCACCATTCCCGCCAAATCATCCAACGTAATATAGCTGGAAGAGCTGGTGTTATAGAGCCGCCGATTGGCGTATTTTTTGATGATGATTGCATCGCCCGCCGCGCCGTCTTTGCCGCCGCCGGACTTTGCCGATTTCGCTTTGCCTGCCATGATGTGATCCCGTATTTTATGCGTTGCAAAACGCTTAGCACCTGCACAATGTGCAGCGCAACATCGGCTTTTAGCTAACGCAGACGCTGTCCCAAAACGGTCAGCAATTCATACTGTGATAGAGCGCTTTGCTGCGCAGCATCAGGCAGCGAATAAGGCACGGAAAGCCAGTCGCCTTCGCGCACCTCCGGCGCATTGGTGAGGTCGACAACCACCATGTCCATCGACACTTTTCCGAGCAACGTCAGGTGCCTGTCATCGTGCAGCAAATGGCTACCGCTGCATCCACCGACATTACCCCAACTGCGCAAAAAGCCGTCGGCATAGCCCAGCGAGACCACCCCTACCCGCATGTCTGTAGATGCGGTGAATTCGGCATTGTAGCCCACTTTGTCTCCGGCCTCGAGATCGCGCGTCTGGATGATCACTGCTTCTGGATAGGCCACTTGGCGGATTACATCTGTCAGCTCCGATCGGGCAATCCCGCCATAGAGCGACAGCCCCGGACGAGTAAGTTCGAAAGCATAGTCCTTGCCCAAGGCGATCCCGGCACTGTTCGCGAGGCTCAGTGATTTGTGCTCGATTTGCCCGATGACTTCGCGAAAGGCCGCGAGCTGGCGCGCGTTACGCTGGCTGTCTTCGTCCGCGCAGGCCAGGTGCGACATCAGCACATCGATGTCGAGCGCCTTGATCGCATCATCGGAGATTTGAGTTGGCGAGATGCCTAGGCGGTTGATCCCGGTATCCACCATTAGGTGGCAGCGCCCTCCCCCGGCCTCGGTCCAACGGCGCGCCTGCTGGATCGAATTGATCACGGGCACCGCGCCGATCGCCTTTGCATAGGCAACGTCCTGAGCGGTCATCGGGCCATGAAGCACAGCGATGTCGCCTGCGGGGACATAACGAGCGACTGCCTCCACTTCGCTCCAATGCGCGACAAAGAAACTCGACGCCCCGACATCGCTCAGGGTCGGCAGGCACTCGTCCACACCAAGCCCGTAACAATCCGCCTTTACAGCAGCCCCCGTGCGAGCAGCCCCGCTCAACCGGTCGAGCGATTGCCAATTGTGAGCGAGCGCGGCATGGTCGATCCTAAGGCGCAGGCTTGCAGGCGGCGGTTCAACTGACATCGTCGGCAAAGTCTCGCGGCGGTCCGTCAGGCAGTCCCCACCAAGCGATTACGACGCCGAACGCAACGACGACCCACGTGTACCATAGCCCTGAATAGATATTGCCGGTGCTAGCCACGATCACGCCAGCGATAAGCGGCAGGAAGCCGCCAAGATAACCTGCGCCAATGTGATAGGGGATCGACATCGAGGAATAGCGGATGCGCGGCGGGAACATTTCGGACAGCAGGGCCGCGACCGAACCATAAGTCAGTGCCGATAGCACACCCAATGCCAGCAGCATGCCGATGATACCGAGGATATTGGCCAACGGTGGAATCTGCCGCTCAAAATCGAAGCCATATGGCGTCAGAGCCGCTTGTAATCCGCTCGTTCGCGCCGCGCCGTCGGACAACCAGTCTGAATCGATCTCGACCGGATCGCCAGCAACACTTACGCTCAGTTCACCGGCTTCTTCTACCGTGTAGGCAACACCGCTCGCAATCAGCGTGCCTAGCACCTTGCCGCAGTCGGACGGTTCGCGGTCGAGCAATTCGGCAAACGGATCGGTGACGCATTCTTCGCCGGACACAACCACCGGGCTGCGTTCGGCTGCCTCTGCCAGTGCCGGATTGGCGAGTGAGCCCATCGTCCAGAAAATTGGAAACAGCAATGCCAGCGTCGCCAGCGCACCGATGATAATCGGCTTCTTGCGCCCGACCCGGTCCGACCATTTGCCAACCACAAGATAGAATCCGAGCGAAATCAATCCGGCGATCAACAGGATGATCTCGACCGTCAATTCGTCGAGCCTCATGTCTCCTTTCAGGAACGACAAGCTTGAGAAGAAGGCCGTGTACCAGATCGTCGTCAAAATGCCCGCCACGCCAAACAGCGCGACGAAAATGCGTTTCTTGTTCCCTGGATACGTGAAGCTCTCGATAAACGGATTGCCGGAGGTCTCCCCCGCTTCCTTCATCGCCTTGAAGACAGGGCTTTCCGAAAGTTTGAAACGCATCCACAGCGAAATAGCCAACAGGAAGATCGACAACAGGAACGGCACGCGCCAACCCCATGCATTGAAGTCGTCCTCTGGAATGATCGCGCGGCATATCAGCACAACCACGATGGACAGCACGAAGCCACCCGCAACACTCGCCTGAATGAAGCTGGTGTAAAATCCGCGCTTCTCCGGCGGAGCATGTTCAGCAACATAGATCGCCGCTCCACCATATTCGCCACCTAGAGCGAGCCCTTGCAGCACCCGCAGGAATATAACGATCATGGGAGCAATGACGCCGATCTGATCCACCGTCGGGATCAGGCCTACCCCGGCGGTCGCAATACCCATCAAGGTAACCGTGACCAAAAACGTGTATTTTCGGCCTAACTTGTCGCCAAGAAAGCCGAATAGCACCGCACCAATTGGGCGGAAGGCAAATCCAACGGCAAAGGTAGACCAGACAAGCAAGAGGCCCAGCGTCGGATCATCGACATCGTAAAACGCGTCTTTGAGGATGTAGGCCAGCGTGCCGTAGATAAAGAAATCGTACCATTCGAAGATAGTGCCTGCGCTGCTCGCGCCGATAACCAGTTTGATCTCTTTTTCGCTCGGCTCGCGCTGTTTCAGCGCCTCTGCATCGACCATATGCCCCGTGATCCTCTTCTGTTTGGCTGTTTCAGCGGCAGCCTTGGGCTTCGCACTAGCTGCTGGCGGCGGCTGAGGAAAGCACCTCTCGCGCAGCATTCCACACGAGCAGCAAAGCTCCATGCCGCCCGGGGTGTTCCTTTGCCGGTGCGAGGGCTTCAAAACCCGGCCAAGCAGGCAGCGGCCCGGCGTCTTTCAACCAAGTTTCGATCTGCGCAGGCATTGCGGTAATGTCAGCCACGCTGCGCCCCACAGCATCGGTGGCCATAATTGCGGCAGAAGACTGGCCGATTGCGCATGCTGTGACCTGCATCCCCACTCTGGTGATGGCTCCGTGCTGGCTCATGTCGAGACCAAGCTTGATGACGCTTCCGCAGGTTCGCGAGCGCGCTTCGCCAATCAGAGTGAAGCTGTCATTGAATGGATAGTCGGCAAGTGTGGCCGACAGGGCCAGAAGCTGAGGCGAGTAGAGCTTCGCCGCGTTTGCTTCGCTCACTGGATAAGGTCAGCCTCTTCGGCTGCTTCCTCTTCACTCAAAAGCCGGGCGCGGCGTTCGGCGATGATCGACACGAGTTCGCTCGAGAACGTATCGACCGCCGGATAAGTCCGAGCTGTGGCAATCCATGCCGGGCGCCCCTTATATCCCCAGACCGTATCAAAACCGAGCACGAGCACCGAAAAGGCGATGACCACAATCAACGCGCCTTTCAGCGCACCGAAGCCAAAGCCTAACACCCTATCAATCGGCCCGAGAAGCGAGCCGCGAGAGGCTTCGCCCGCATTGGACGCAATAACCTTCATCGCGGCATAGGGGATCAACAGCAGTAGAGCAAATGCGAGGATCGAAGTTGCTGGGTCCGCATCATAGAAATCCCGCAGAGCCTCGGTCAGCGGGCTGTGTAGATAGTAGATCGCGAATGCAGCTAATATCCAGGCCGCTAGCGATAGCACTTCCTGAACCAAACCGCGCAGGAAGCCGCCGATCGCCGCTACCCCCACGATAATCAGAACAATAATGTCAAACCCCGTCATGGTTGATAGGGACTATTCACTCCCCACGATATGGTCAACGAGGTTCGCGAGTTGTCCCAAACCGCGATAATTGAGCTTCGACGAGTTGAGCTTCGCATCCGACGGGCCGTAACCTCGCTCGAATCCCAGCTTGGCTGCCTCTTTCAATCTCAAGTCTCCGTGGGCAACCGGGCGAATCTCGCCTGCCAGCGAAACCTCGCCAAACCACACTGCCTTGTCCGGCAAGGGTTTATCCGCAAGCGCTGACATGAGCGCCGCAGCGACGGCCATATCTGCTGCAGGATCGGCTAGGCGATAACCGCCTGCGATGTTCAGATAGACCTCAGCAGAAGAGAAATTCAGCCCGCAGCGCGATTCGAGCACTGCCAGCAACATCGCCAAACGGCCATTGTCCCAGCCAACGACCGCGCGGCGCGGAGTTGCTCCCGATTGCAGTCGAACGATCAACGCCTGAATTTCGACCAGAACCGGACGAGTGCCCTCCAGCGCTGGGAAAACCGCGCTGCCCGCGAGTGGTTGATCACGTCCGGACAGGAACAGCATCGAAGGGTTGCTGACCTCTTCCAGCCCTTCACTGACCATTGCGAACACACCGATTTCATCCACCGCTCCGAAGCGGTTCTTGAGCGCGCGCAAGATGCGATATTGATGGCTGCGTTCGCCTTCGAAGCTCATCACCACATCGACCATATGCTCAAGCACGCGCGGACCAGCGATATTGCCGTCCTTGGTGACATGGCCGACCAGCACAAGCGCCGAACCATTCTCTTTGGCATATCGGATCAGTTCCAGCGCGCATCCGCGAACCTGGCTAACCGTACCGGGAGCACCCTCGATCGTGTCGGAATGCATGGTCTGGATCGAGTCGATCACAAGCAAAGCCGGTGGATCACCCGCGCCCAGCGTCGTCAGAATATCACGCACCGACGTTTCCGAGGCGAGCCTGATCGGCGCATCGGCAATGCCAAGCCGGTTGGCGCGCAATCGGATTTGCCCAGAGGCTTCCTCGCCGCTGACATAAACAACGTCACCGCCATTGCGGGCAATCGTCGCTGCGGTCTGGATCAGCAAGGTCGATTTACCGATGCCGGGATCACCACCCATCAGGACGGCAGAACCGGGCACGAGCCCCCCACCCAGCGCGCGGTCAAACTCTGCAAGGCCAGTCGCGCGGCGCTTCGGTAATTCGGCAGGTCCATCAAGCGGCACAAATTCCAGCGCGCGCCCACCCCGCGAGAGGTCATGCTTTTGCGAGAACACCGTTGCCGGTGCATCCTCGGTCATTGTGTTCCACTCGGAACAATCGGGACATTGCCCCTGCCATCGGTGCGAAACACTGCCGCATGATCCGCACACATATCGCCGTTTGGTCTTTGCCATGCGCGAATCTTTAGGCAGAACATTTGAAGAACGCAATTGCCATAGCGAACTTTCCACGTCATCACGCAGAGCATGCGGCAAAAGGAACTTCGTCTCGCTCTGGTTTGCTATGGCGGTGTTAGCCTCGCGGTCTACATGCATGGCGTAACCAAGGAGATTTGGCATCTCGCCCGGGCGAGCCGCGCTTATCACGCAAATAAGGACGCTCCATGCAGCGGCGTGGCCAGCATCTATTGCGAATTGCTGGGTGAGATTGAGCGCGAGCACAATCTGCGCCTACGCTTTGTGCCGGATATTCTGACAGGTGCGAGCGCGGGCGGAATCAACGCGGTGTTCCTGGCCCAAGCCATTCACTCCGGCCATTCACTAGAGCCGCTGACCGATCTCTGGCTTGAAAACGCCGATGTCGACGAACTGACCGATCCAGAGGCGCAGCCCATGTGGCGCTATGCCAAGATTTGGGCGCAACCGATCGCCGAATGGGTGCTGAGCAGGCCGGGCAATGCGGTGAGCGAAAGTGTGTCGCCTGAGACCCGTGCCGAAGTGCGGCACAAGGTTTCCCGGCTGGTCCGGGGTCGCTGGTTCAACCCACCCTTCTCCGGCGACAAGTTTTCAGCGCTTCTTTTCGAAGCTCTTGAGAGCATGCGCGAAGGCGAACGCGGAGCGCCGCTGTTGCCGCCGGATCATCCGATCGACCTGTTTGTGACCGCAACCGACTTTCACGGACACGTAGAATTGTTGCGCCTCAACAGCCCGCCAATAGTCGAAGAGACAGAACACCGTACGCCTATCAGCATTCGTGCTCATACCCCTGTGGAAGCGAACGAAGGTCTCACCAATCCGCTCGAATTGGTGCTCGCGGCGCGCGCAACCGCAAGCTTTCCCGGCGCATTCCCTCCTCTGCAATTGGCGGAGATCGACCGGCTCGCGGCAGAAACGGGCACGCATTGGCAATCGCGCGGTGCCTTCCTAAGCCGAATCATGCCGGTCCATGTCCGCGATGGCACCACTGACAGTGTCTCGCTGATCGATGGATCTGTGCTGGTGAACGCGCCATTCGGAGGCGCCATTGCCGCGCTTGATGATCGCCCGGCCCAGCGCGAAGTGGACCGGCGGTTTGTCTATATCGATCCGCGTCCTGATCGTGTCGGTTCGGTCCGGGATCGAGATGACAAACCAATCGGCTTTTTCGGCGCGATCTTCGGCTCGCTCTCTACCATTCCGCGCGAGCAGCCAATTCGGGACAATTTGGAACGCATCGAGCAGCAATCGCGGGACGCCGACCGGCTCAGCCGCATCGTTCTCAGCCTGAGGCCGGAGATTGACCGAGCGGTTGAGAAGCTGTTCGGAATGACCTTCTTCCTCGACAGTCCCAGCCCCAAGCGTTTGCTCAATTGGCGCGCGAAGGCGCAGCAGGCAGCAGCGGAGCGTGCCGGATATGCTTTCCAGGCTTATGCGCAGACCAAGTTTACCGGAATCATCCACCAGCTGGCCGAAGTCACCCTCGCCGCCGCGCCGCAACTATCGCTTGCCGACAGCGTGCCGATAGCGCACGCCTTGCGTGCAGAACTGGAACATCGCGGCCTTGGTGAACTATCCGATGGCGGAAGCGGCGCGAGCGAAGCGGCAATCACCTTCTTCCGCGCGCATGATGTCGGTTTTCGCATCCGCCGGCTGCGCTTGCTGGCGCGCAGGTTGGCCCGTGATTGGGAAACCGATCCCGACATTCCGGACGACGCACTCGATCTGGCGCGGGAGAAAATCTACGATATTCTTGCGCTCTATTTCCCTGCCGGAGATGAACACGCTCTTGGTGATGAATTTCCGCAGCATGCTCGCGATGTATTCAAGAACCCCGGTGCGTTGCTCGATTATCTCGCGGCGAAGCGCCTGCTTCCCGAAACCGATCTGGAAGCCGAACGCTTGTTTTCGGAAGCGCTTGAGCAAATGCCCAAGAACCTGAAGCGCCGGATGCTGCTGACCTATCTCGGCTTCCCCTTCTACGATGTTGCCACCCTTCCCCTGCTGCAGAATGAAGGCCTCACGGAGTACAATGCGGTCAAGGTCGATCGCATCTCGCCAGATGATGCACGCTCCATTCGTGAAGGCGGCACCCGCGCGACACTAAGAGGAATTGAGTTTTATAATTTCGGGGCCTTCTTCAGCCGAGCGTACCGCGAAAACGACTACGTATGGGGACGACTTCACGGCGCAGAGCGAATGATCGACCTGATTGCATCGACCGTAGATGGGGGGATGAAACCCGCTGCCTTGCGCAAGGCCAAACACTCCGCTTTCCTCGCTATTATCGATGAGGAGTTGGAGGTTGGCCGCTGCCAGGAGAAATTGCTGCGAGGACTACGAGCGGAGATCGACGCCCGGTTCGACTGATTGCCTTACTTGTCGAAACTGTTCCAGATCGCGGTCACAAAGGCATCGGCATCGATGAATCCGCCCTCGCCCCGGTCGATGTCAGACAGTAATTTCGCTGCCAGCGCCTGCTCCAGTGTCGATCCGTCTGCACGCGCAGCCTCGACCCGTTCGACCGCTTCACCAATCACAGCACGATAGGCGACCAACTCCGCCTTGTTCGACATCGGACCATGTCCCGGAATGACCTTCGTTTCATCGTCGATCATCGCGATGACGAGATCGAGCGATTGCAGCGCATTGTAGACGTTGCCGCCCGAATTGACGTCAATGAAGGGATAACCGGGGATGTTGAAATAGAGATCGCCCATGTGAACGACATTGGCTTTGTCCCACATTACAACGCTATCGCCGTCTGTGTGGCCACCGCCGAGGAAGGCGAGGTTGATGGTGTCGCCATTCAGGTGGAAGCGCAGGCCCTGGCCATATGTAACCACCGGCAAGGCAACTTTGGGCGCAGGAGGGGTCTCATTCCCCGCTGCCGTACCGCCCGATTCCATGCGCACCCGCACGTTGTCATGCGCGAAAATCGTCGCGCCTGTCTTGCCGAAATTCTCGTTCCCGCCCGTGTGGTCGAAGTGCCAATGCGTGTTCACGACATATTTGACCGGAGTTGCTCCGAGTTCCGCCACAGCAGCTTCGATCTTTTCGGATAGCGGCGCGAACTGATCGTCTATCAGAACAGTCGCATCCTCGCCGTGGCTGACACCGATATTGCCGCCAGCGCCAAACAGAACTGCGACGCCCGGAGCCACCTGTTCGGTGCGGATCTCGACATCATCGAAATTGCGCTGAGCGTAGGATGGAACGGCAAGCAGCGGTGTGGCTGCGAGCAGTGCGATAGCGGCGAGGCGGTTCATGGCTTTCTCCCTTTTTCAAAAGGGAGTTAAACCCGGCGTTGCGCTATGTCGAGAAGCGAACGCGAAAGGAAATCCAACGCCGCGTCGCACACATCATCAAATCAGCCGCCAAACGCGTCCTTCAATTTGGAAAAGAAGCTGCGGCTTTCCGGACATTCCTCGCCGGTTTCGGTTTCGCGAAACTGCTCGAGAATTTCCTTCTGTTTGCGATTGAGCTTTGTTGGCGTCTCCACCGCAATCTCAACAACCAGATCCCCGCGCCCGCGGCCTTGCAGAACCGGCATGCCAGCCCCACGCACACGCAATTGCTTGCCCGACTGAATGCCAGCGGGGATATCGACGCTGTTGGTCGAGCCATCGAGATCCGGAATCTTTACGCAACCGCCGAGCGCAGCAGTCGTGAAGCTCACCGGGACGCGGGTCGCCAGTGTCGTCCCTTCACGCTGGAAGAGTTCATGCGGTTTAACGTGCACGAAAATGTAGAGATCGCCCGCAGGCGCGCCGCGCGCGCCCGCTTCCCCTTTGCCGGACAAGCGAATGCGCGTGCCTGTATCGACGCCGGGCGGAATTTCGACCGAGAGTGCCTGAGCGCGATCGACGCGCCCTTCCCCGCGGCAACTGTCGCAAGGCTCCTCCAGCACGGCGCCTCTGCCGCTACAGGTTGGGCATGGCCGCTCGACCACGAACAGGCCCTGCTTTGCACGTACCGTCCCCTGGCCATGACAAAAGTTGCAAGCCCGCTCACCAGTGCCCGGGCTTGCGCCTGAACCGTCACATGTTTCGCAGCTTTGTGAGACCTCAATCTCGATCTCTGTGGACTTGCCGTGAAAGGCTTCGTCGAGCGAGACCTGCATATCGTAGCGCAAGTCCGCACCGCGCCGGGTCTGTTGACGACCGCCACCTGCCGCGCCGCCGAAGGCGCTGCCAAAGATAGTCTCGAAAATATCGCCGATATCGCCAAAGTCGGCGTGCCCGCGTCCGCCGCCGAAACCGCCGCCGCCGTTCATGCCTTGCTGGAAGGCTTCGTGACCGTAGCGATCGTAAGCTGCGCGCTTTTGCGGATCCTTGAGGACCTCATAGGCCTCGTTGCAGGCTTTGAACTTCGCTTCTGCCTCCGCATCGCCCGGATTGCGATCCGGGTGAAACTTCATGGCAAGTTTGCGATAGGCGCTCTTGATCGTGCCGCCATCGGCATCCCGGGCGACTTCGAGCAGTTGGTAATAATCCATTTGAGTGGCTGACATGGTGACCTTTATGACCCCTCAAAACCTAGCCGCCGCCAGCGCGTAAAACACTAGCGGCGGCGTGGTTTTCCATCAGGACATCAGCCCTTGTTGTCTTCGTCGACCTCAGAGAATTCGGCATCGACGACATCTTCATCGTCGGACGAGTCAGATGACGCATCGCTTTCACCAGCATCGCCTGCAGCAGCAGCGCCCTCGGCCTGCTCCTTCTCGTAGATCTGCTGACCCATCTTCATGGCTGCTTCGGTCAGCGCCTGGGACTTGGCGTTGATCTCATCAACGTCTTCGCCTTCAAGCGCAGTTTTGGCTTCGGCAAGCGCGGTTTCGACCGCTGACTTGGTATCCGCGTCAACCTTGTCGCCATGCTCTTCAAGCTGCTTCTCGGTCGCGTGGACCAGACTGTCGGCCTGGTTGCGAGCTTCGGCAGAGGCGCGACGCTTCTTGTCTTCCTCTGCGAACTTCTCGGCATCCTGAACCATCTGATCGATGTCGGTATCGGACAGACCGCCCGATGCTTGAATCTTGATCGTCTGTTCCTTGCCCGTGCCCTTATCCTTGGCAGAAACGTTGACGATACCGTTTGCATCAATGTCGAACGTCACTTCAACCTGCGGAACGCCGCGCGGTGCTGGTGGAATACCAACAAGGTCGAACTGACCCAGCAGCTTGTTATCCGCCGCCATTTCACGCTCGCCCTGGAAGACCCGAATCGTCACAGCGTTCTGATTGTCTTCTGCGGTCGAGTAGGTCTGCGTCTTCTTGGTCGGGATCGTCGTGTTGCGATCGATCATACGAGTGAAGACACCGCCCAGCGTCTCGATACCCAGCGACAGCGGGGTCACGTCGAGCAGCAGCACATCTTTGACGTCGCCCTGCAGGACGCCAGCCTGAATGGCAGCACCCATGGCAACCACTTCATCCGGGTTAACACCGGTGTGCGGCTTGGCTTCGAAGAACTTCTCAACCACTTCGCGAACCTTGGGCATGCGGGTCATACCGCCGACCAGGATCACTTCATCGATATCGTCTTTTGAAACGCCCGCATCGGCCAGCGCCTTCTTGCAAGGTTCAAGTGTACGCTGGATTAGATCGCCGACCAGCTTTTCAAGGTCCGAACGGCTGAGCGTTTCGACCAGGTGCAGCGGAGTGCTCGATCCACCATCCATACGTGCGGTGATGAACGGCAGGTTGATTTCGGTCGTGGCCGAGCTCGAAAGCTCGATCTTCGCCTTTTCCGCCGCTTCCTTCAAACGCTGGAGCGCAAGCTTGTCCTTGCGCAGGTCCATGTTTTCTTTTTTCTCGAACTGTGCAGCAAGCCATTCGACAATCGCGCTGTCGAAATCTTCACCGCCCAAGAAAGTGTCGCCGTTGGTCGACTTCACTTCGAACACGCCGTCACCGATTTCGAGCACGGACACGTCGAACGTACCGCCGCCGAGATCATAGACAGCGATGGTCTTGCCATCGTTCTTGTCCATTCCGTAAGCAAGCGCAGCCGCAGTCGGCTCATTGATGATGCGCAGCACTTCAAGACCGGCAATCTGGCCGGCATCTTTGGTCGCCTGACGTTGAGCGTCATTGAAGTATGCTGGAACGGTGATGACCGCCTGAGTCACATCTTCGCCGAGATAACCCTCAGCGGTTTCTTTCATCTTCTGCAGAATGAAGGCGGAAATCTGGCTCGGCGAATATTCTTCATCGCCAGCCTTCACCCATGCGTCGCCGTTCTTGCCTTTCACAATGTCGTAAGGGACAAGTTCCATGTCTTTCTTCGTCATCGGATCGTCGAAGCGGCGACCGATCAGGCGCTTGATTGCAAACAGAGTGTTGTCAGGGTTGGTAACAGCCTGGCGTTTCGCCGGCTGACCGATCAGACGCTCGCTGTCTTTAGTAAAGGCAACGATCGAAGGCGTGGTGCGCGCGCCTTCGGAATTTTCAATAACCTTGGGTTTGCCCCCATCCATCACTGCGACACACGAATTGGTGGTGCCGAGGTCAATACCGATTACTTTACCCATTATTTCCCCATCTTTCAGATAGTTGGACGCTGCCAGTGGAGTTCCCCAGAATTGGCGGAACCGTTCGGCAACTCGAATATGACCGCGATATAGGTGTGGTTTTGCTTGGCACAAGGGATTGACCGCCCTAGTTTTGCAACACACTCAAAAGGGGACAATTTACAGCTTATGAAACAGACATCCTTTTTCTTCGGTCGTGCTCTTGGTTGCGCGGCCATTCTTTCACTTGCCGCCTGTGGTTCGGCAGATGCCCCGGTTGAAGCTCCCGTTGAAGAGCAGGTCGAACCTGCAATCGAACTAGGCGAGACCGGCCTGAGCCTTTCCAATGCGCGAATGGTCATGGCACCTGTCACCAGCAATCCGGCAGCCGTTTACTTCGAGCTAGAGAATGGCGGCGAAAGCGCAGTGTCGCTCGAAGGCGTCGAAATCCGGGGAGTCCAGGACGCGAAGTTGCACAGCACCGAGAAAAGCGACGACACAGCGACCATGAGCGAGATCAGAAGCGTGGAAATTGCGCCCGGCGAAACTCTGTCATTCGCACCCGGCGGCAATCATGTGATGGCATTCAATGTATCGCCCGCCATTGGCCCGCGCGACAGAGTCAATGTGACGCTGAAACTGTCTGGCGGGCAGGAAGCGGAATTCAAGGCAGAAGTGCGCAGCGCCGGGGATGAGCGCTGAAGCTTCCCGAAGTCTCAAGCACGGATGGCGCACCGCTTCATGCCTGCCCGGTGGGAGGGGAACGTCACCTCACCCCCGGCGAGGTTGAAATTGCGCGATCCGTGTTTGGGTCGGCCATAGACTACGGCCAAGTGCGGTTAAGGCGACGCAAGTGGTTCCCGTTTCAGCCGCGCAAGGTCACCATGGCTCCGCGCGGCCATTTGCACTTTCATCCGGATGGAGAGGCTTACTGCGATGATTTCGCTCAGGAGAGCATCTATCGCCAAGGGCTGCTGATCCATGAACTGACCCATGTCTGGCAAACCCAGTCGCGCGGTGACTGGTACCTGCTGCTTAATCGTCACCCTTTCTGCCGCTATCATTACAGCCTGAAGCCGGGCCAGCCGCTCAGTGCCTATGGGATCGAGCAGCAAGCTGAAATCGTGAAACATGCCTTCTGGTTGCGCCGCGGGATCAAGGTCGCCGGGATAGCCGATAAAGCAGCATACGATGTGCTGGTGCGCTTCCCCGGAGCTCGCTGACAGTTCCACATAGCGCCTATCGCTGGACCTAACCTGATCTTGCGCCGGGTAGTTACGTTTGATACTTTCGTATCGTCCAGGCGGCCAAACCCGCGCTTGGCGCAGAGCAATCAAAATGGAGATCAAGGACTACGGCATGTCGCGCGAGCGCGGCTACCTTTCGCATTATGAAATAGACGAAATCACCCTACCGCAGCGTTTCGAAGAGATCGAAAGCACAGCGGGCAACCTCTCGGGCTTGCTTTCAACCGGGCGATTGAGGCGCTGGCTCGACCAGCTACCCGACCCAAACATCAAAGAATGGGCGAAAAAGGCCCCAGAAGAGCAGGTGCGCACCGCGATGGTGCGATACAGCTTCCTGGTTCAAGCCTATGTCTGGGGCGAAGAGATACCACCCCCGTACTTACCTGCAAATCTTGCAAGGCCAATGGTCGCGCTTGCCGACCGGCTGGGCCAGGCCCCGCTACTGCCGTACTCTGCCTACGTGTTAGATAACTGGGCGAGGCTCGACAAGAACGAGCCTATATCCCTCGACAATATCTATATGGATCAGAACTTCTCGGGCGGTGATGACGAGAATTGGTTCGTGCTCGTTCACGTGGCAATCGAGGCCGAAGCCGGAGTTCTACTGGACAACGCCACTAAGCTGATCCGGCCGGAAGAGCACGGCGACGAGGCGCACGCCGAGGAACTGTTGTCAGAGATGAACGACGCATGGGAACGCATCTATGCACACTTCGCCCGCATGCCCGAACGCTGCGATCCGTACATCTATTTTCATCGAGTTCGGCCATACATTCACGGGTGGGCCAACAACCCGGCTCTGGGTGGTGGTCTAGTCTACGACGGGATCGAGAAGTTCGGCAACAAACCGCAGGCCTTCAGAGGGCAAACCGGCTCGCAATCAAGCATCATGCCGGCCATGGATGCGCTGTTTCAGGTTCGCCATTCGGATGATCCGTTGAAGGCCTTTCTTGATGAGTTGCACCACTACAGGCCAGTACAGCACCGCCGATTTATCGAAGATTTGGCGAAGAAGCCCCGTCTGCGCGAATTCGTGAATGCTGCGGACAATCCCAACTTGTGCGACGCGTTCAACGCGTGCCTTGAGCAAACCACTCGGTTCCGCACGCGCCATCTCGAATATGCCGCCAGCTACATCAACAAGCAGGCCGGATCGATTGCCGGCAATGATCCCAATGTCGGTACGGGAGGGACGCCCTTCATGCGGTATCTCAAGAAGCACCGCGACGAAAACAGGGCGCAAACGGTCTAAGATCTGACCGCGTGCCAAGCTTAGAGGCCCCGCTGATCGTTTTGGCGGGGCCTTTGCAATTAGGCCGCGATTTAGTCCGGCTTTTTGGCGACACCGACCATTGCCGGTCGCAGCAGGCGGTCCTTGATCATCCAGCCCGACTGCATTTCCTGCACGATCGTACCTGGCTCATGCTCGTCCGTTGGCACCTCAAGCATGGCCTGATGCTGGTTCGGATCTAGAGGCATGCCCTTTGCAGCGACGCGTTCAATCCCGTGCCCCTTGAAGACTTTCTCGAGTTCGCGTTGCGTCGCTTCGATGCCAGCGACCAGACCTTTCATCTTTTCGTCTTCGCGCAGACTGTCAGGGATGGCTTCGACTGCGCGCGAAAGATTGTCCCACACGCTCAGAACATCGCGAGCAAAACCGGTAGACGCATAGGCACGCGCATCGGAGACGTCTTTCTCCATCCGGCGGCGCACATTCTGCGTCTCGGCCTTGGCATAGAGCGTTTCCTGCTTCGCCTCTTCAAGATCCCGGCGCAGCGCCTCTAGCGCCTCTCCAACGTCGCCGGCATCCTCTTCGGCCTGCGCCTCATCGCCGCTTTCCAGAAACTCTTCCGGCACGCCTTTCAGTTCCGCTTCCGCCGCTTCGTCCTGCGGCTTATTGTCGTCGATCATCGTGTTCGTTTTTCCAGTTATGAAATGAGCCGATCAGGCAATCAATTTGCCCAAGGATCGGGCTGTTAGGTCAACCATGGGGACAACCCTTGCGTAATTCAACCGCGTGGGACCGATCACACCCAGAACTCCGACCACCCTGCCCTCGCGATCACGATAGGGCGACGCGATCACGGAGGAACCAGACAGACCGAAGAGCCGGTTCTCGCTTCCGATAAATATACGAGTAGCTTCTGCCTCGCGAGCATTGTCGAGCAGGGCGGCGACGGATTGCTTGTTCTCCAGATCATCGAGCAGCGAGCGAACCCTGTCGATATCTTCGAGCGCAGCCTCATCAAGCAGGTTGGACGCGCCGCGCACAATCAACACTGGACGCTCTTCGGTGTCCTCGCTCCAGACTGCAAGGCCCCGCTCAACCAAATCCTTGCTGGCATCATCGAGTTGCGACTTACCGGCGTTAATCTCTTTGGTCATAGCGGCGGCCGCCTCACTCAGAGTGCGCCCGGAAAGTCGTGCTGTGATATAATTGGTCGCCTGATCCAGCGCGCCCGGCGCAATCGCGCCGCCAATCTCGATAACGCGGTTTTCTACGCCACCATCCTCACCAACCAGCACGGCCAATGCCCTGCCCTGCCCCAGATCAACCAGATTGAACTGCGCCAATCGCTGCTCGCGGGTCGGAACCATCACCATGCCCGCCGCGCCCGAGAGATCTGACAGCACAGAACTCGCCTTTTCGAGCGCCTGCTCTACCGGGCCGGATTCAGTCAACCGTTGCTCGATCTGAGCACGCTCTGCCGCAGTCGGCTCAGCCATCTGCATCATGCCATCGACAAACAGGCGCAGTCCCGTTTCAGTCGGCAGGCGCCCGGCGCTGGTATGCGGCGCGGCTAGCAGGCCCAAACCTTCCAGATCGGCAAGAACGGACCGGATCGACGCAGGCGAGAGGTCAATTGCCTTATCCGACGCGAGCGTCTTTGAGCCGACGGGCTGACCGCTATCGATATAACCTTCCACAACGCGGCGAAAAATCTCCCGCGCTCTTTCGGTCATTTCTGAGATAGGTGGTGAAGCCATATGCCCTATCTAGCGTCAATCTATCGCGCGCCAAGCCTTGCGCGGAGCTTGCAGCATCACGGCATCACGGCCACACCGCCTTCCAAGCGAATCAACAGCTCAAGGAAATTCCATGCGACCTTCTGGCCGCGCGCCTGACGAAATGCGCGCAATCACTATCGAAACGGGCTTCACCAAACATGCTGAAGGATCTTGCCTGATCAGCTTTGGCGACACCCGCGTGCTATGCACGGCCAGCGTCGAAGAACGGATTCCGCCGTGGCTGCGCGGCAAAGGAGAAGGCTGGGTCACCGGTGAATACTCCATGCTGCCCCGCGCGACGCACACTCGCGGTAGCCGCGAAGCAGCACGCGGTAAGCAGTCGGGTCGAACGCAGGAAATTCAGCGGCTTATCGGGCGGTCTTTGCGCGCGGTGGTCGATCTGGAAAAGCTCGGCGAACGCCAGATTACGCTCGATTGCGACGTGATTCAGGCCGATGGCGGAACACGCACAGCCTCTATTTCCGGCGCCTGGATTGCGCTGCGGCTGGCGGTGAACACGCTGCTTGAGAAAGAACTCATCAAGCAGGATCCGATCACCGCACAAGTCGCGGCGATTTCCTGTGGGATATACAAGGGCACCCCTGTTCTCGACCTCGACTATCCGGAAGACAGCGACGCGGATGCCGACGCCAATTTCGTGCTGATCAGCGGCGGACAGATCGCTGAGGTTCAGGCCACTGCCGAAGGCGCAACTTATGATGAGGAAGGCCTTTTGCGATTGCTGCGCCTTGCGAACATCGGTTGCGACGGCATTTTCAAGGCCCAGTTGGACGCAGTGAAGTGAGCAAAAAGCTCGGCAGCGGTTCCCTCGTCATTGCCACGCACAATGCGGGCAAGCTGAAAGAGATTTCCGCCCTGCTCGATCCCCACGGAATGAAATGCATTTCGGCTGGTTCGCTTGGCCTGCCCGAGCCACCTGAAACCGGCAAAACTTTCGTAGAGAATGCGCTGATTAAGGCGCGCTCTGCTGCCGAGGCATCTGGTCTCGCCGCCTTAGCCGACGATAGCGGCTTGTCAGTCGAAGCGCTTGACGGACGCCCCGGCGTTTACACCGCGGACTGGGCCGAGCGGCAATGGTTCGAGGGCAATCCCGGTCGCGACTGGTACATGGCCATGGGCAAGGTCGAAGGATTGCTGTCACAGATCGGCCCGGATGTTGATCGCAGAGCGGCATTTCACTGTGTGTTGGCGATCGCATGGCCCGATGGCGAGTACGCCGTCTACGAAGGCAAATGCCCCGGATCGCTGACCTGGCCGCCACGCGGAAAAATGGGCTTTGGCTATGATCCTGTCTTTATTCCTAAAGGCCGCGAGCAAACCTTCGCCGAGATCGATCCTTCGGAAAAGCACGCGATCAGCCACCGCGCCAATGCTTTTGCGAAGCTGGTCGCGGATCAATTCAACGCCTGATTAATAGGCAAATTGCCCCGTCACATTACCCGGCGGCGCATATCGGCAAACCAGATAGTCGCGCCCGGTTCCTGTCGCGACACCGCACCCAAGCGTCGTCGTGTTGCGCCAGATAATCTGAGTGTAGTGGCCGACATCCTGCCAACGGCCACTATTGCTGACGTAAGGGAAGCGATCATGGATGTAGAAGCGCTTTTCGTCGATCCAGCCAGCGGCCATCACTTCATAGCTGAAAGCACCCGCGGTGCCCGCCCAAAGGTTTTCGCCCTGACCGGGACGTGAGGAACCAGGGCTGTGCTGGAAACGGCCTGTGCGCGCAAGTTCCTCAGCATATTCAAGTGCCTGCCGACTCAAGTCCGGATCGAGCGTCAGGCCCGTGACACCGACTTCTTGGCGAGCCTCGTTGTGCTCACGCAGCATGACGGCCAGCATATCGTCCTGACGTGTCGAGGTCGTCCCGCCGGTCGATGTTGGCGTGGGGGTTGGCGTCGGCGTGGGAGATGGTGTCGGTGTGGGAGATGGGGTCGGCGTCGGACCTCCCGCCACTGGCCCACTCGAAGAACTGCTCGATGACGAGCCCCCTCCTCCGCAGCCAACCAGGACAAGCGCCAGCGCAATAGGCGCAAGCACCAGGCGATTCACGTTTTTACGACCCATTTCAGAACCCTCCTGCAAGCGGCGGCGCCGCTCAACCCACCGTGCGACCATATGTGTTTCCTGCGGGCCAATATCGGCAAACGAGGAATTCATCGCTCCTTCCGCGCGCTATGGCGCAGCCGACCTCACGCGTTTCGCCCCAAACGATCTGTGTGTAGTGTCCGACGTCTCTCCACCGCCCGGTGCGCGACACGTGCGGGAATTCGCCATGTTTGAAGTACCGCTTTTCGGCGATGAAATAGCTCATCATTTCCGTCAGGCTGTAATATCCCGCTGTGCCCATCCAGAGGTTTTCGCCCCGCCCCTTGCGCTGGTCGATGGACGCGTGACGCATATAGCCATTGCGGGCGAGATGATCGGCCCATTGCTGGGCGTCCCGAGCGAGTTCCGGTGACCAGGTGAGCTTCGGGCTGCCAAACTCGGCGCGCTCGCGATTGTGCACATCGAGTAATTCAGCGGAGAAGGAATCACGCGCGCTGTGCGTGAGATGGCCATCATGGGCGCTCACGCTGGGCACAAGGGCAAGGCCTATCGTGGCCGCAAGCCCGAACAGTTTCACACCAATCGTCATTGCCAGAGCTTGACTCAGAGCGTTTAACAAAGCCTGAAAGAGGGGTGGCACGCGCTCTTTATATTCATTGGCCCTTCTGTGCGAAGAAGTGCCCCTATTGTGATTTCAACTCGCACGTTCGCGCGCAGGTAGATGTCGATGCGTGGGGGAGCGCGCTCATCGGCGATATGCGTCATGAGGCTCAGCTCGCTGGTAATGAACCGCTATCATCGATCTTTTTCGGAGGCGGAACACCTTCCTTGATGCCTCCACAATTAGTCGCAGCATTATTAACCGAGGCCGAGCGGCTGTGGGGCTTTGATCCGAATATTGAAATCACATTGGAAGCCAATCCATCTTCAGTCGAGGCGGCAAACTTCGCGGTGCTGGCAGGCGCGGGGATAAACCGGGTTTCGCTGGGTGTTCAATCGCTTGAAGACGAAACCTTGCAATGGCTCGGGCGTTTGCATGGGGCCGACGAAGCGTTGTATGCCCTGGAAACCGCGCTGGCACATTTCGACCGCGTCAGTTTCGATCTGATCTACGCTCTACCTGATCACACACCCGACCAGTGGAAAGCGCAGCTATCACGCGCGCTGACGCTCGGCACCTCGCATCTTTCGCTCTACCAGCTGACGATCGAGCCCGGCACACGCTTCGCCAGTGATGTGCGGCGCGGCGTGTTTGCCCCGCTCGATGACGACAGAGCAGCTGAATTGTTCGCCATTACGCAAGAGCTGACGAGTGCGGCGGGCCTCCCGGCGTATGAGATCAGCAATCATGCACGTCCGGGCGAGGAAGGCCGCCACAACCTCACATACTGGCGTTATCAGGATTATTGCGGGATTGGCCCCGGAGCTCATGGACGGCGCGGCGGGATGGCTACTCAGCGTCATCGTAAGCCCGAGAACTTCCTGCTTGGATTCGCGGAGCAGGGGCACGGAATCTCTGAAGAGAATACGCTGAATACGGCGGACCAGGCCGCCGAAGCGCTGCTGATGGGTTTGCGGCTCGTCGAAGGTCTGGATTTGGATGCAATGGCTCAGCGGTTCGCAATGAATGAGGCACAATTGATTGATGCACGTGCACTCGCTCGCAATGTCGAACTTGGCCTGCTGTGGCAATGCGATGAGCGGATCGGTGTCACTGCAGCGGGTTTGCCCCTGCTCGACGCGTTGCTGGGCGAGCTCGTCGCCGATGATCTGGTAGGTGTATGAGCCTGCATGATCTTTTGGCCGAGTGGCGCGATCATCTTTCCGAAGGGCGCCGACGAAGTCCACATACCGTACGGGCCTATTGTGCGGCTGCCGAACGGCTGTTGAAAGCGCGAGATCTCGCCGATTGGCACGCGGTGGCAAGCCTGGAGGCTCACGACCTGCGTAAGCAGCTGGCCGCGCGGCGCAATGATGGCCTGTCCAACGCCAGTACCGCGCGCGAGCTCTCGGCGCTTAAGGCCTTTATCGCCTTCGCCCGCGCACAATCGGGCGATCCCGACCCAGCCGCGCCGCGTTTGCGCGGGCCGCGCACAAAGAAAGGCCTACCCCGCCCGATCACACCCGATGAAGCGGTCAATATCGCCGATCTTGTTGCCGGCTCTTCCGATGAGGACTGGGTGGGAGCGCGCGACCGCGCCGTCCTGCTGTTAATGTACGGATCGGGCCTGCGCATCGCAGAAGCGCTGTCGCTGACTTGGAAGGACGCTCAACTGGGCGAGACCCTGCAAGTGACCGGTAAAGGCGGGAAACAACGGATCGTGCCGATCCTGCCGATCACGCGCACTGCCGTGGCGCAGTACGTTTCGCTTTGCCCGTGGAAGGTTGCGGCTGACGAATCCCTGTTTCGCGGCGTCAAAGGCGGACCGCTGTCTGCTGGCATGGTGCAAAAGGCGATGGCCAATGCGCGCCGAGCGCTCGGTCTGCCCGACACGGCAACACCGCATGCGCTGCGGCACTCATTTGCGACGCATTTGCTGGGTGCCGGCGCCGATCTCAGAAGCCTGCAAGAGCTGCTCGGCCACGCCTCGCTCGGCTCGACGCAAATCTATACGAAGGTCGATGCGGCAACGATGCTGGAGAATTATCGAAGTGCACATCCGAGAGCGAAGAAGAAGGGGTAATTTCATGAGAGCCATCATGATCGGAGATAATCAGTTCGATCTCTACCGTAGCGTTAGAGATGCACTCATCTCGATGGAGAGACCCGGAGCGGCTTCGGGTGACTATTTTGTGTTTGATGAATCTGGCCAAAAATATGAGTTCGTTGTCGATTTGAACGACGACTCCCAAGTCGGCTCATTCACCCTTGTGCCCTGCGAAGGCGGTGGATTAGCTGAACTGATGGCGTACTATTCGGAATGGGTAGCCGAGAACGAACTGAATGATCTCCCGCCACCCGGCCCATCGCTGCTGGATGACTTGCAGGGTAAGTGGGGGTTTTGCGTTTGAATACAATCTGAAAGGGTGTTTGTGAGTCCTCGCGAGGGTGGGGACCTCCCGCCAATTAGCACAAGGCTCCCGCCTTCGCGGGAGCGCACATTCTCTTTAATTCGTCATGCTGAACTCGGTTCAGCATTCATCTTTCGCACGACGTAGAAGGCACAGCGCAGGGGATGGACCCTGAACCAATTTCAGGGTGACGATCAGCTAGAACTCCGAAACCCGCCCCTCAATCGCGTCCCAGATCATCCCGGCGGTATCCGTGCCGTTGAACTTATCGATGGCGACGATCCCGGTAGGCGACGTCACGTTGATCTCTGTCAGCCATTTGCCACCGATCACGTCAATCCCGACGAAAGTCAGGCCAAGCCTTTTCAGTTCCGGACCCATCGCCTCGCAAATCTCGCGTTCGCGGGTCGTGAGTTCGGTGGCTTCAGCGCTGCCGCCCATTGCCAGATTTGAGCGGAACTCGCCCTCGCCCGGTATCCGGTTGATTGCGCCCGCGACTTCGCCATCGACCAGCACGATGCGTTTATCGCCTTCAGACACTTCGGGGAGGAACGGCTGAACCATATGCGGCTCGGGCCAGGTCTGGTTGAACACTTCGAACAACGCCGTGAGATTGTCACCGCTTTCGGGCACGCGAAAAATCGCCTTGCCGCCATTGCCATGGATCGGCTTGACCACGACTGCGCCATGCTCGGCCATAAAGCGCTTCACCTCGTCCGCAGAGCGCGTGACAAGCGTCGGCGGCATAAACTGCCTGTAGTTGAGCACCATCACCTTTTCTGGTGCGTTGCGGACATTGGCCGGGTCGTTGACGACCAGCGTCTCGTGCTGAATGCGCTCGAGCATGTGCGTCGCGGTAATATAGCCCATGTGAAACGGGGGGTCCTGACGCATCAGCACTACGTCGATGTCTTTACCGAGATCGAGCCGTTCAGCGGCGCCTTTGGAGAAATGGTCACCTTCGACGCGCCGGACCGTCACGGGTGAGCATTCGGCGTAAAGCCGGTCATCCGCGTCAAGCGTCAGGCTCTCGACATGATATTCGCAAATCGAATGCCCCCGCTCCTGCGCCGCGAGCATGAGTGCGAAACTCGAATCGCCCGCAACATTGATATTCTCGATTGGGTCCATCTGGACGGCAACTCTGAGCGACAATTCCATTCTCCGTTCACCCTGAGCTTGTCGAAGGGTGTTTCGCGGTTGGTACGTGCTTCGACAGGCTCAGCACGAACGGTGTTCAGATATGGATGTCATGGCATCCAAGCGTTGGTGATGTGGCGTGGCATGCTGCCCGGTGCAAGGAGGATCACGTCAACTCGCAGATCGTCTCCATCCCGCACATAATCATGTGCCACGCATTCGACAGCTGCAGCCACACGAGAAAGGCGACGTTCGTCGATCGCTAGATCAAGGTCAGCGCGCTTCTTGCGCCATTTGACCTCGGTAAAGGCGACCAGCGCACCTTTGCGGGCGATCAGGTCTATTTCGCCGCGCGGGGTCTTCACTCTTTGCGCCAGCACCTGCCAGCCTTTCAGCCTAAGCCACATCGCAGCCCATGCCTCGCCTTTCCGACCGCTTCGTTCTGCAATCTGGCGCCTCATGCAGTTTTGAGCTCCACCGCACGGGCATACAGCGCCTTGCGATCCTGGCCCGTAGCCTTTGCGACCTGCGCGGCTGCCTTGCTCGGGCTCATCTCCTCCAAGGCCTCTCGCAAGAGAATGTCGGGATCGCCAACGGCCACATCTTCGGGCGCAGGTCCAATGAGCAAGACAATCTCCCCTTTTGGAGGATGTTCGGTGTAGTGTTCGATCAACTCCTCAGCGATTCCGCTGCGGCATTCCTCGTGCAGCTTGGTCAGCTCGCGCGCAACGGCGATTTGCCTGCCTGCAAGTTCGCCCGCGATGGCATTCAATGACTTCACGAGACGCGGGCCGGTTTCATAGAAGATCAGCGTTGCCTTGGTGACGCCCAATTCGCGCAGCACTTCACCGCGCGCTTTTTCCTTCACCGGCAAGAAGCCGCCAAACAGAAAACGATCATTGGGTAGTCCCGCCAAGGTCAAACCGGCAATCGCTGCGCATGCACCAGGCAATGTAGTCACAACCACACCTGCCTCTCTCGCATCGCGCACAAGCCGCGCACCCGGATCGGAGATCAAGGGCGTGCCCGCATCGCTGACAAGTGCGACAGCGCCAGCGCGTACGGCTTCGATCAACTCTGCTCGCTGACCGTCGCTGCTGTGATCGTCATAACGCCGCATCTTGGCCGATATGCCGAGATGCGAGAGCAGTTTGCCCGTCACGCGCGTATCCTCGCAGGCCACCAGATCGCAGCGTTGCAGAATGTCGACAGCACGAAGCGTTATGTCGCCAAGATTGCCAATCGGCGTTGCGACGATATAGAGACCCTGCTCAAGAGGTTCAGATACAGGCGATTTAGGGCGCGTTTCAATCACGTTTGCTCTTTGGAACAGCCGTCAGGGGTCGGCAAGTATGAAGCGTAATTGGTTTTCCCGTCGCAATCTCTTGATTGCAGGCACTGCTGCTCTGCTTGGCGGCTGCCAGATCATTCCAAAGACAGGGCCAGACACCACACAAACGCGCCCAGATCCCAACGCAGAGCCAAGCGCGACCGCCTTGCCAACCGATGCGACGCGGCACCGGATCGCGCTGCTCGTGCCTATGTCCGGCAATACTGGTGCGGTGGGTCAGTCACTTGCCAATGCGACGACAATGGCTTTGCTCGATACCAATGCCAACAATTTGCGCATCACAACTTACGACACGGCGCGCGGCGCTGGCGACGCTGCAGCGCGGGCTATTGCGGACGGCAACAAGCTGATCCTCGGCCCGCTGCTGGCGGAAAACGTCCCCGCAGTTCAGGCCGCCGCACGCCCAGCGGATGTGGCCGCAATCGCGTTTTCGAACGATACCAGCGTGGCGAGCCCCGACGTATTCGTTATGGGCCATATTCCCGAACAGTCGATCCGCCGCAGCGTGCTCTATGCTCGCCAGCAGGGCTCCAGCCGTTTCGCGGCACTATTGCCCAATGGTGACTACGGCCAACGCTCGATGAGCGCACTCAGCAACGCTTTGCGCGATTTCGGCGGTTCGCTGACAACCACACAGCGCTACGCGCGCGGCAACACTTCTATCGTCAGCGCAGCTCAGCGGCTTCGCGCCGCTGGCGGCTATGACACGGTTCTGGTTGCCGATGGCGCGCGGCTTGCGGTTCAGGCAGCAGGCGAACTCAAAAAGGACGGAGGCACCGGTGCGAAGATACTCGGCACCGAGCTTTGGAGCGGCGAATCCGCGCTGGCACGATCAAGCGCGTTGCAAGGCGCCCTCTACTCGGCTGTTTCCGATCAGCGGTTCAAGCGCTTTTCCGATAGCTATGAAGGCCGGTTCGGCTCCAAACCCTATCGCATCTCAACTATCGGATACGATTCCGTTCTGCTGACTTTGCGGATCGCGCGAGACTGGCGCGTGGGGCGCGATTTCCCGAAGGGCAGACTGCGCGATAGTGGCGGCTTTCTGGGCCTCGACGGGCCATTCCGCTTCCAGCGCAACGGCGTGATCGAACGTTCGATGGAAGTGCGCGAGGTGCGCGGCAACAGTGTAGTCGTTGTCGATGCAGCACCCACCCGCTTCGACGACTGAGCAAAACATAATCGACTAGCTTGTTAGCGCGTCATCGCGCGGCGTATAGCTACGACCATGTCTGATGATCTGTTTGAAGGTACGCCGTCTTCCAGCGGTGACTACGATTCCTCCTCGATTGAAGTGCTCGAGGGGCTGGAGCCAGTGCGTCGCCGGCCCGGCATGTATATTGGCGGCACCGATGACCGCGCGCTGCACCACCTGGCCGCAGAAGTGCTCGACAATGCGATGGACGAAGCGGTCGCAGGCCATGCCAGCCGGATCGAGGTCCGCCTGGAGGAAGACAACCGCCTGACAATCAGCGACAACGGGCGCGGTATTCCGGTCGACGAACATCCAAAATTTCCGGGCAAGTCCACGCTCGAGGTGATCCTCTCGACATTGCATTCCGGCGGCAAGTTTTCGGGCAAGGCCTATGCCACCAGTGGCGGCCTGCACGGTGTCGGCGTGAGCGTCGTCAATGCGCTGAGTTCGCACACCAGGGTCGAAGTCGCACGCGACAGGAAGCTCTACGCGCAGGAGTTCAGCAAGGGTCAGACGCTCGGCAAGATCGAGGAGCTTGGTGCAGCGCCGAACCGCCGCGGCACACAAGTGACATTCACGCCAGACAGTGAAATCTTTGGAGATCGGCAATTCAAGCCTGCGCGCCTGTTCAAGCTCGCTCGCTCCAAGGCGTATTTGTTTGCCGGAGTCGAAATTCGCTGGAAATGCGCAGGAACATTGGCATCCGAAGACGTGCCGGCGGAGGCAACGTTCAAGTTTCCCGGCGGCCTTGCCGACCATCTGGCCGAGCAAATCGGTGCGCGCGAATGCGTAACTGCCCAGCCCTTCACCGGCACTCAGGAATTCCCGCCAAGCGACGGGGATTCGCAGGGCCGGGTCGAATGGGCGATCGCCTGGCCGCTCTACTCCGACGGTTCAACCAGCTGGTATTGTAACACCGTGCCGACACCCGATGGCGGTACGCATGAACAGGGTGTGCGGGCGGCGCTCACCAAGGGGCTGCGCGCATTCGGCGATCTTACCGGTGCCAAGAAGGCCAAGGATATCAGCGCCGACGATGTGATGACCGGCGGCGAGGTAATGCTCAGCGTCTTCATCCGTGATCCGCAATTCCAGTCGCAGACCAAGGACCGACTGACCTCGCCAGAAGCAGCGCGTCTGGTTGAAAACGCAGTACGCGATCACTTCGATCATTTCCTCGCCGATAATATGGAACGCGGCAAGGCGCTGCTCGGCCAGGTGATGGAGCGCATGGAAGAGCGCCTGCGCCGCAAGCAGGAACGCGAGATCAAGCGCAAGACCGCGACCAATGCAAAGAAGCTGCGCCTGCCTGGCAAACTAACCGATTGCTCGGGTGAAACCGATGGCGAAACCGAGCTGTTCATCGTTGAGGGTGACTCTGCCGGCGGCAGTGCAAAGCAGGCGCGAAATCGTAAGACGCAGGCGATCCTGCCAATACGAGGAAAAATCCTCAACGTCGCCTCAGCTACTGCTGACAAGATTCGGGCAAATCAGGAAATTGCCGACCTCGGCCTCGCTCTGGGATGCGGCACGCGCAAGGACTGCGATGCGGAAAATCTGCGCTACGACCGCGTGATCATCATGACCGACGCAGACGTAGATGGAGCGCATATCGCGACACTGCTGATGACGTTCTTCTTCCAGGAAATGTCCGATATCGTGCGCAAGGGGCATCTCTTCTTGGCGCAACCTCCACTCTACAAGCTGACTGCCGGTAAAGAGAGCCGCTATGCCCGCGACGATGCACACCGGACCGAGCTGGAAGAGACTGTTTTCAAAGGCAAGAAGGTCGAGGTCGGTCGCTTCAAAGGCCTCGGCGAGATGAATCCTCAGCAGCTGCGTGAAACTACGATGGACCCGGATACGCGCAGTTTAATCCGCATCACCCTGCCCCCTGAATTCGAGCAGCGCGCAGCCGTGAAGGAATTGGTCGACCAGTTGATGGGCCGCAATCCGGAGCACCGATTCAACTTCATCCAGAACCATGCGAGCGATATCGACCGCGATTTGATTGATGCCTGAGGACGAACGCAAGTATCCCGACCCTCGCGAAGAGGATATTATGGCGGGCGATCGACGCATTTCTCGGCCCGACAGCGCTCTACCCGATTGGTATATTTCAGACGCCTCTTATCGCCCTATTCCGATTGCTTGGTTTGCCGCTGCCGTCCTGATTCAATCGGTCGCGGTGTATGCGATTTTCATGGCGCTGATGAGCAAGAGCGGCTGGCTGACAATCGCGCTCACCGCCTTGGTAAGCGCCGCAATCTATCTGCGGTCGATGGCGCGCGGTTTAAAAGATGCGGGCTCTGGGTGGAAGATCGCACTAGTCATTATAATATCAGTCCAATTTCTGTTTGTCGCGAGCGGTGTAAGCGACCGCCTCTAGCTGGCACTTTCAGTATGAATATGCAGATGCCCTTCCAGCGTACGATGGACCGGGCATTTATCCGCAATTTCAAGAATTTTCGCGCGCTGCTCATCGGTCAGGTCATCGCCTAACACTTCGATTGAACGATTGAGCGCCTGCACCTCCATGCCTTCCTCTTCGAAGACAGCATGGCCGCAATCTTCCGCATGGTTGCGTTCGTGAGTGACATGAACCCTGTAACCATCGACGGGCCAGCCCTTGCGATCGGCATACATCTTCATGGTCATCGCGGTGCAAGTGCCCAATGCGCCTAACAGCAGGTCATACGGCGTGGGGCCAGTGTCATCGCCGCCATAGCTGCGCGGCTCATCTGCAATAAAGCGGTGGCTGACGGTGTGCACTTCCGTTCCGAACTTACCGTGGCCGGTTTGAACGACCACGCCTTCCTCCGGCATCGGCCAATCGTCGCGCATCGGCAGGTAACGGGTCGCCCATGAAGCAATCGCTTCAGCGGCATATTCTGCGTCTTCGCGCTTGGTCAGCAAGTGGTCGGCGTCATCCAGGCTGATAAAGCTCTTGGGGTGGAAAGCCGCTTGGAAGAGAGCGCCCGCGTGTTCGATGCCTACAATTGCGTCGGTTGGGGAATGAAGCGCTAGATATGGCAAACGTAGCTCTTTAACGAAATCTAGTAGTTTGACTGCCTCAGTACGCTCAAGAAACTCTCGGCTGACAGAAAAACTCTGGCCTCCGATTGTCACCGGCCCTTCGCCATCGGCTCGGATTGCATCGTGGTCACCTTGGATGATGTGGAGGACGTGTGGGACGTCTGACGGCGCTCCTATTGTTGCGACAGCGCCTACATTTTCCAATCCCAATTCATGCGCAGCAGCGAGCACCGCCGCTCCGCCTAGGCTGTGACCAACTAGCAGCAGCGGAGCGTCGAACCGCTCTCTCAGAACGCCCGCAACAGCGACAAGATCGGCAATGTCGGTGGCAAATCCGGCTCGGCCGAAATCACCCTCGCTCCCGCCAAGCCCGGTGAAGTCGAAGCGTAGGGTTGCAATCCCCCGCGCAGCGAGCGCGCGAGCCACGCTGATCGCCGCCCGGCTCTGCTTGGTACACGTGAAGCAATGCGCAAATACGGCTGCACCGCGCACGAGACCCGTCGGCATCTCAAGCGCTCCATCGAGCGAATGGCCCGCCGAAGTGGTGATCGAAAGGGTCTCTGTGGGCATGCCGTTCCTCCTATGTCGTGGCTTGTAGAGCTATTAGGCCCAGCGCGCCATTTGGTTACGGCTTGCACGACAAGATCGGCCAGTGCAGACTTTCGTCATGCTAAAGATCCTCGCATATGCACTCGTCTTTTCCCTCATCCCAGCTAACGCCTTTGCGCAAGAGGGAACTCCAGCGTCAGAGGATACCGGTTTGGCCACAGCATCGCAGCCTTTGCAGGAACGCGCGGCCGATGCGCTCGCTCTGCTTCAAGGTGAAGCCGATGCTAAGGATGTCCTTGGCGCACGATTCCTCGCGTCGGTGCCGCCAGCTCAATTCGCCGCTATAACTCAGCAACTCACATCGCAATTTGGCGCGCCGATTGGCATAAAAAGCCTGGAGCCAACCGGCGAGTTTACAGCCAACATCGCGATCCGCTTTGAACGTGCGATTGGCAGAGGAACGATGGCCTTGAGTCCAGATGCTCCGCACAAGATTGAAGGGCTGTTGCTCCGCCAGTTCGAACCAATTGATGATAGCTTGGCCAAGATCGAAGCCGATCTCTTGGCGCTGCCAGGAAAAGTGAGTGCCTATTTCGGGCCGGTTGACGGAAACAACCCTGCACTCAGCATCAATGCGGGTGAACGATTTGCTATCGGTTCGACGTTCAAGCTCTATGTGCTCGCAGCGCTCGGTAACGATATCAAAGCTGGCCAGCGTAGATGGGACGATACGGTCCCACTCACGGCCAAGAGCTTCCCAAGCGGCATGATGCAGGATTGGCCGTCAGGGTCTCCTATTACTTTGCATTCGCTCGCTAGCATGATGATCTCGATCAGTGACAACACCGCTACGGACCAGTTGATGGCCGTGCTGGGTCGCGAACGAATTGAGCAAACTGTTGCTGAGTCCGGATTCGCCGATCCGGCCAAGACGATGCCTTTCCTGACCACCCGGGAAATGTTTGCTCTCAAATCCGGACCAGTCGAGCGACTTCAAGCATATCGCTCCCAAACGAACACACGAGGAATGCGTGAGATTTTGGAAGGCCTCGATACGAGCGGGCTCACCACGGAGCAGATCAACGCCGCGTTTTCGGGCAAGCCCGTCGCGCTTGATGTGGAGTGGTTCGCCAGCGCCAATGATCTGCGCCGCCTGTTTGAATACATGAATGCACACTCCCAAGATTCCGCCTTCGATATCATGTCGATCAACCAGTCGGTTCCTGCGAATTTGCGCGAACAATGGGCGTTTGTCGGATACAAGGGTGGTTCGGAGCCGGGCGTACTCAATCTCACTTGGTTCCTGACGGACCATTCCGGCAACGACTATGTGCTCACGCTCAGCTGGAACAATCCGGACGCCTCGCTTGAGAACTCGGCGCTTGAGTTGATCGCGCAGCGCATTCTTAGCCTGCCGCGCTGAACGGACAGCAGAAATGGGTAGCTATCTAATGCGATAGCTTACGTAGCGTCACCCTTGCCACTCGTCGCGACCACCCTTAACGCTCGCGTCAAGTTAAGTTGCCAATCAAGATTTACAGGACCGAGCATGACCGATCAGAAGCGCTTTGAAGGCACCAGCAATTACATCGCCACCGACGATCTGAAAGTCGCGGTGGATGCTGCGGTGACTTTGCGCCGCCCACTGTTGGTCAAGGGTGAACCAGGCACGGGTAAAACCGTGCTCGCTCATGAGATTTCCAAGGCAATCGGCGCTCCGCTGATCGAATGGAACGTTAAGTCCACCACCAAGGCCCAGCAAGGCCTGTATGAATACGATGCGGTTGCCCGCCTGCGCGATGGCCAGCTGGGCGAAGAACGCGTTCACGATATCCGCAACTACATCAAGAAGGGCAAATTGTGGGAAGCTTTCACCAGCGAGGAGCTGCCCGTCCTGCTGATCGATGAGATCGACAAGGCCGATATCGAATTCCCGAACGATCTGCTGCAAGAACTCGATCGCATGAGCTTCGACGTTTACGAGACGCAGGAACGGATCGAGGCGAAAGAACGCCCAATCGTCGTCATCACCTCGAACAACGAGAAGGAACTGCCGGACGCATTCCTGCGCCGCTGCTTCTTCCACTACATCAAGTTCCCGGATCGCGAGACGATGCAATCGATCATCGACGTTCACTATCCCGGCATCCAGAAGACGCTGGTGAGTAAGGCGATGGATATCTTCTATGAACTGCGCGAAGTGCCAGGCCTGAAGAAGAAGCCATCGACCAGCGAACTGCTCGATTGGCTCAAGCTGCTGCTCAACGAAGATATGCCGCTTGAGACTCTGCAGGACTCGAACCCAAACAATGCCATCCCGCCACTTCACGGCGCTCTGCTCAAAAACGAGCAGGATGTGATGATGTTTGAGCGGCTTGCCTTTATGGCGCGCCGCAATCCGACCTGAAGTCCTTCCCTCCATGAACGATTATTCTGGAGGTGAGGACTGGTTCGGCGAAGCTGCCCAACCGCTGACGTTACTGTAGAGAGTAAGCGATCTCGAAATCGCCCCAGCGTCGGCCATTGATGATCAGTGGCACATAGACGTTGCGGACGACACTGTACCGCTTGTCGTCAACCTCTCTGCGATAGACGACCATCGTGTAGGGCGCGTCGCTTGCCTTCGCCATTTCCGTGGTCGGTCCGAACATGATCCGACCGTTGCGACAATTTGCAGTGTCGTGGGCAAAATCACCCGTTGGCTTTAGTGACTTGTCCGAATGGTGGGTCGGCAAGAAGCCATTAGGATCTGTGCATACCGATGCGATGATATTGGTATCCATCGCACGGGCCTCATCATATTTGGGCTGCCAGTTGGCGTCGGCCCAATCGGACAGTTTGGTGCGGAATAGTTGCGGGTTGGTGCCCGAAACTTCCTTGTAATCCCTGTCGAAGAGATCGTTCTCTTTCAGTTCGCCTCTCTCAATAGCCGCTTCCGTCAGCTCCGCGAGCTTACTGGCAAGATTTTGAGCGCGTTCAACCATTATGCTGTCCTCTGGAGAGAGGCCCGCTTTTACGATGCTGTCAAACATCTCGCACGCAGTTATCTCCAGCTCACCCATACGCTGATTGGCGCCCTCAAGCTGACTTTCACTCTGTCGCGCTGATGCGTCAAAGCTGTTCAGAACCTTCTGGACTGCATCAACATGACCGCAGATCGTCCCGGTCGAACGAGCGATAACGTCGTTCTGTTTATCGACCTCTTCGACAAGCTCGCCCACGCTGCTGATAGTGTCCTCGATCCGCGCAACCGATTCCTTGGCGGCGCCGCTTGCTGTGGAACCATCCTCGATCCGTCTGATCACCATGCTGGCTTCTTCGCCAAGCGTATCGATGGTTGAAGATATTTCTTCGGTTGCGCGCCGCGTGTCACTGGCGAGACTTTTCACTTCGCTGGCGACGACAGCAAATGTTCGGCCAGCTTCGCCCGCACGCATCGCTTCGATCGTTGCATTGAGCGCCAGAATATTTGTTGTTTCGGCAATACCCTCAATATCGAGCGCACTGCGCTTCACTTGATCCATAGCCGCCGAGAAGCTGGTGACGTGCTGGCCGAGCGTGTCCACGAGTTCGAGCAGCGTGCCGATCTGTCCAAGCGAAGACTGGATGAGCTTGGTGCCTTCGCCCAACCTCTCGATTGCGCGCTCTGACAAGAGACGAGCCTCGTCGGTTGCTTCGGATACCTTGGCCTGATCAGCCTCCAGAGCCGTGACGGTTCCCCTAAGTGCCTCATGTTCAGCCCGAAGCGTCTCGGACGACTGAATGACCGCTTCAACAACGCCTGCAACATCGGTGCAACCGACCGTGACCGCGCCGCACTTCTCGGGTATCGAGTTCAGTGCTGTGGCACTCGCAGTGTCGATGGAAACTGGCTTCATTTGTCTAGCAACCTTCAGGGTATATACCTAACTTCCCTTCTTCTAACGATTGATGGTTAGCGAAGGCTTAAGCTGAGAGTGAATCACACCAAGCCCCCGATTTCTTTGGCCGAGCCTGCGATCCTTAAGGGCTAGCGCGGAGAAACCGGGGCAGCTACAGAACAATAATGTTTTTCAATTTTGTCGACGAACTGCGCGAGGCCGGTATTCCGGCGAGTTTCAAAGAGCATCTGACCCTGCTTGAGGCGCTCGATAAGGACGTAATCGAGCAATCGCCCGAAGCATTCTACTATCTAAGTCGCGCGACCTTCGTGAAGGATGAAGGCCTGCTGGATCGGTTTGACCAGGTGTTCAACAAGGTCTTCAAGGGTATCCTGTCCGACTACGGCCAGGACCCGGTCGACATTCCTGAAGACTGGCTCAAGGCTGTCGCTGAGAAATTCCTCAGTCCCGAGGAGATGGAGAAGATCAAGTCCCTCGGTGATTGGGACGAGATTATGGACACGCTCAAGAAGCGTCTCGAGGAGCAGGAAAAGCGCCACGAAGGCGGGAATAAGTGGATCGGTACGGGCGGCACCTCGCCTTTCGGCCATTCTGGCTACAATCCCGAAGGTGTCCGGATCGGTGGCGAAAGCAAACACAAACGCGCGATCAAAGTCTGGGAGAAGCGCGAGTTCCAGAACCTCGACAACACCAAGGAACTGGGCACTCGCAACATAAAGATGGCATTGCGCCGGTTGCGGCGGTTTGCGCGCGAAGGCAACGCGGATGAGCTTGATCTCGATGCGACAATCGAGGGTACGGCCAAGCAGGGTTGGCTCGACATTCACATGCGCCCAGAGCGGCACAATGCGGTAAAACTGCTGCTGTTCCTAGACGTGGGTGGATCTATGGATCCGTTCATCAAACTGTGCGAGGAATTGTTCAGCGCCGCCTCGTCAGAATTCAAGAATCTCGAGTTCTTCTACTTCCACAATTGCCTCTACGAAGGTGTGTGGAAGGACAACAAACGCCGCTGGCAGGAACGCACAAAGACCTGGGACGTGCTGCATAAATTCGGCCATGATTACAAAGTGATCTTTGTTGGAGATGCGGCGATGAGTCCCTACGAAATCACTCATGCAGGCGGCTCTGTCGAGCACATGAACGAGGAGGCGGGCGCGATCTGGATGAATCGGGTAACCAACACCTATCCGGCCACCGTCTGGCTGAACCCCGTTCCCGAAAAGCAATGGGGCTATTCGCAATCAACCAAGATGCTCAAAGAGCTGGTGAATGACCGGATGTATCCGCTTACGCTCGATGGTTTGGACGATGCAACGCGCGAGTTAAGCCGGAAACAGGGGCATTGACGTCTGCCAGATAAGGTTGGGATATCTGACGTGCGACGTTCACTTGGTGGAGGTTCTCATGCGCACAACCGTGATTATTCTTTGCTCGATTGTCCTGATGGGCGCGAGCGAGTCTGACGAACAGAGTTCCTCCGCTTCTGACATAAGCGATCAAGTAAGCAGTATGCCGCCAAGCCTGCTATTACCGTCGTATGGCGTATCAGTTTATCAAGCGAGCTTGATCGCCGAAGCGCAACTTAAAGCAGCCACGCCGATACCATCAGATCAGGAATGTCGTGACCGGATCATTCAAATTCGGAAAGAGCGCGGCCTTCCGCCACTGGAAGACGATCCCGAGGCTCTCAAACAACCGATGACGATGTATGCCGTCGATTTCAGACAAGATGGATGCTCGACGCTGGTGATGAAGGGCGATCGGAACGATATCCGCCCGCTACCTGATCATCGAGATGGCCCGCTACAGGTCATTCCCACTCGCGGCAGTCAATAAAGCAAATGCCCGCGCACAGTCTGCACCCACGCTGCTTCATCGTTTGACGCCAGCGCATCCAAGTCTCCCGGCGTCGCGGCATCATTGTCGACCCATTGGCGCAGTGACGGCCCGCCATTGATAACGTCGATTGCAAGCACGTTATCGGTGTACTCATATTTGAAGTCTGTCCCGCGCCACAATTCATAGTCCGGGTAAAGCCTGCGGATCGCCTTGAATGCCAGCGCCTGCAGCCGCCATGGTTTGAACGTATCGTGATCGTAGAACGCGTTTTCTGCATGGATCATCAATGCATTGCAGAGCTTTCCTGCATGCTTGTGGAAGGTGGGTTCGAACCAACAATCGCGTAAGGCGCAGCCGCGGAGCCATTCCGGTTCGAGAGAATGCATCTCCGCAAGCACAGCCTTTGCATCGACGTCGGGCGCACCGAAAAGAACCTCGAGCGGACGTGTTGTTCCCCTACCCTCAGAAACAGTCGCGCCTTCGATCATGACCGTACCCGCATAAGCTCGCGCCATATTCACATTGGCCGCGTTGGGCGACGGATTGATCCATACGCGCGAGGGCGGCCAGCCATGGCCTTCGCCGTCTGGCTCCCAGCTCTGCATAGCGACCACGCGATAAAGCACATCGAGATCGAAATGGTCGATAAACCAGTGCCCCATCTCGCCCATCGTCAGACCGTGGCGCATAGGCATCGGAGCGGCACCGACAAAACTCTCATGGCCGGGCATAAGCAAAGTGCCCTCCACCGGACGTCCGGCGGGGTTTGGACGATCCAGCACCCATACTTCCTTGCCGTGCTTGGCTGCTTCTTCAAGGAGATAGAGCAGTGTCGTGACAAAGGTATAGATGCGGCAGCCCAGGTCCTGCAGATCGAACAGGAACACATCCGCGCTCGACATCATCTGCCCGGTCGGGCGACGCACCTCGCCATAGAGCGAAAAGACCGGGATGCCGTACTGCGGATCGGTCTCGTCCGCCGTCTCAACCATATTGTCCTGTTTGTCGCCCTTTAATCCGTGCTGCGGGCCAAAGGCGCTCGTGACATTAACTCCCGCCGCGATCAGCGCATCCAGACTGTGCGTCAGATCTTGCGTCACGCTCGCCGGATGTGCGACCAGCGCGACACGCTTGCCCTCAAGCTCGCCCAACAATTGCGGGTCAGCCAGCAGGCAATCAATTCCGAATTCTACCTCTGAAGTCATACCCGTCGAGTTGCGATACTAACGCAGTAAAGGCAATGGCTTTTGCGAATGACGCGCGTATATTGCTCCAATGGAATGGACACCGGCCATCATCGCAGCGCTTTGGGCAGTCATCCTCGGCGGCGCGGGTGGGTTACTCACCGAGATCGGCGATTGGTATCGCAATCTCAAGAAGCCTAGTTGGCAACCGCCTGATTGGCTCTTCGGTCCTGCCTGGACAATCATTCTGGGGCTTTCGGCCTGGAGCTTTTATCTCGCCTGGACCAATGCACCTACGCCAGCAGATCAGCGCGTCGTTGCGGCCCTATTCGGAATGAACTTCGCACTACACCTGGCGTGGTCGCCGCTGTTTTTCAAAGTGAAACGCCCGGATTGGGCTTTGTTTGAAAACGTGTTCCTGTGGCTGTCCGTGCTCTCTTTGTGCCTCGTCCTGCCACACTACTCACAGCTAGCTGGTTGGCTCAACTTGCCGTACATCGCCTGGGTCAGTTTCGCGATGCTACTAAATTGGAAGATTGTGCAGCTCAACGGCCCGTTCGGCGACAAGGCGGCGGCTTAACGCTCTACTATTATCTGACGACACGCCTCGCTGTGGAACTCCGGCTTGCCTGGAGGAAACGCTAACGCCCAGTATTGCAACGCTCCGTTATGGTGCTCGACGATGGCGTTGAGTGCGACCTGTGCAGGATCGGGCAATTCCGACGCGATGCTTGCCTTCAGCACCAGTTCGGTGTCGCTGTATGAGCACGCAATTGCAATCGCATCGACCGGCGCATCTCGCGAGTTCTCACGAAACGCATCGAAATCGTAGCAAGCCCAACGGCTCGACGGCGAAAGGTTGAATTCGCGGTAGTAAGTGCCGCCAATCGGTTGCCAGAATATCTCGAAGCAGGTCGTTTTCCACAGATTGTCCATGCGTTCCGAGGCGGCATGCGTCGGAACCTTAACTCCTCCAATCGCTCCATCGAGGCGGAATTCGGCCTCGCAGCCAGTTGAAGTAGGCGCGATTTGAGCGGTTACAGCCTTGATCGGCCCAAGGTCACAGGTCTGATGAAGCATGAGAGGTTGCATGCGCTACGCTATTGCCGAGGCGCAGCGGGCGAGCAACGGCTTTTCTTGCCTTTCCCGCTGCGGCGCACGCTGTTAAGCGCCGCGCACCATGACTGCATACGAATCCGATCTGCTGCGCCTGCTCGATGAGCGGGGCTACATCCACCAGATGACTGATGCCGGCTCGCTCGACCAGCTCGCCGTAAAGAGAGTCGTGCCGGGATATATCGGCTTCGATGCAACAGCGCCTAGCCTGCATGTCGGCAGCCTCGTGCAAATCATGATGCTGCGCCGTCTGCAACAAACTGGGCACAAGCCGATTGTCGTGATGGGCGGTGGAACGACCAAGGTCGGCGATCCGTCAGGTAAAGATGAAAGCCGCCAACTTCTGACTGGAGAGGCGATACAAGACAATATCGCCTCAATTCGCACGGTGTTCGAACGACTGCTAACCTTCGGCGATGGCCCGACAGACGCCATCATGGTCGATAACGACGAGTGGCTGTCGAAACTCGGCTACGTAGAGCTGCTGCGCGATGTCGGCCCCCACTTCACGATCAACCGGATGCTGACTTTCGATTCCGTCAGGCTTCGGCTCGATCGCGAACAGCCGCTGACCTTCCTCGAATTCAACTACATGATCCTGCAGGCCTACGACTTCCTCGAGCTTGCGCGTCGCTATGACTGTCGCCTGCAAATGGGCGGGAGCGATCAGTGGGGCAATATCGTCAACGGGATGGAATTGTCGCGCCGCAAGGAAGGATTCGATCTGTTCGGGCTGACCACACCGCTGCTGACCACTGCCGATGGCGCAAAGATGGGCAAGACCGCCGCTGGCGCGGTCTGGCTCAATGAAGATCAGCTGCCCGCCTATGATTTCTGGCAATACTGGCGCAATTCGGACGACCGCGATGTAGGGCGTTTCCTCAAGCTGTTCACCGATCTGCCGCTGGATGAGATTGCGCAGCTCGAATCGCTCCAAGGCGCTGAGATTAACGACGCGAAGGTCATACTCGCCAACGAGGTGACAAAGCTGGTGCGCGGCGAGGAGACTGCTCGCGCCGCCGAAGCAACCGCGCGTGAAACTTTCGCAGGCGGCGGCGCAGGCGAGGACTTGCCGACCTTTGCGGTCGGCGCGGAGGGCATGCGGATTGGCGCGGTCCTGACAGAGATTGGCTTCACCGCTTCCAATGGCGAGGCGAAGCGGAAGATTGCCGAAGGCGCGGTAAAGTTGGACGGCGAAGCAGTTTCTGACCCCGGTTTTCTCTTGATGCCCGGCGACGGCAAAACGTTGAAGTTGAGCCTCGGTAAAAAGAAGCACGGCCTTGTGACGCGCTAGCTTCTTGCTCGGCAAACTCTGGAAAATTTATCCTCGGATCGACGGCTTTACCAAATATCAGCCTTTTTCCTCCATTGCGGTAACACTCGAATAATAATGGAGGGTCGAGAAACGTGTCAGCCGGAGCGAATCTGAGCGTTACTGATATGCGTCGCGCCGCGCGTCACCCGGTTGATTTCCCGGTGATCGTGGAACACTTCGCTCGTGGCGATCTCAATCTTCACGTTTCAAACCTGTCTGCCCACGGCTTCATGGTCGATGATGCGGCAGATCTAAATCGGGGCGACCGCGTTATTATTCGCCTGCCGATTGTTGGCCGGATCGAAGCGTATGTCATCTGGACGCGCGATGAGCGTGCCGGATTCCAGTTCGAGCGCATAATCCGCATCGACGACTTCGTCGACATTATCGACGCGCTTCAGCCGAACCCGCGCCTGCGCCGCAAGCGCTAAGGCAAACACCAGCTTTCATAGCCGCTAGCTTCACTCCCTTGGCAGCGCCTCGTGCGCCTGCCATGGCCGCTGCGTGAGCGATACGGACCAAACCTTCATCCACCCATTCCGCGTGCCCAACTTCCGCGCCTATTGGGTCAGCCGCTTTGCGATGACGCTGGCGCAATATGCCATGCTGCTGATCATCGGTTGGCAGACATACAATATCGCGCGCGATGGCGGTATGACTATTCCGGAAGCGTCTGGCCAACTTGCACTAATCGGCTTGTTTCAGTTCCTGCCGCTGTTCGTGCTGACCCCTTTCACCGGGCTTGCAGCGGACCGATTTGATCGGCGGCGGCTTGGGCAGCTGACGGTCTTGCTACAGCTGATATGCGCGGCGACGCTCGCCTGGTTTACCTGGAGCGGCGCAATGACGCTGCCGATCCTGTTCACGATAGCGGTCGTGCTCGGCGTGGCGCGCGGATTTGCTGGGCCCGCATTGTCGGCGCTCGCGCCAAATCTCGTACCGAAGCCTAGCCTGCCAACTGCAATCGCTCTGTCCTCCATCGCCTGGCAGGTCGGAATGATTGTCGGCCCAGCGATTGGCGGCGTGCTCTATCGGGTCGGCCCCGCCCTACCCTATATGGCGGCGTCGGCGCTGTTCGCAGTGTCTCTCATCGCGCTGAGCTTCATCGGCAAAGTCCCCCAGCCAGCTGTGCGCAAGGACCAACGTCCTATCGGCGCGATTGTTGACGGGCTTTCCTATGTGGTGCGCAACAAGATGGTTCTCGGCGCGATCACACTTGATCTTTTCGCGGTATTCCTCGCCGGGGCGACTGCGCTTTTCCCGGTCTATGCGCGCGATATTCTGCAATCGGGCGAAATCGGACTCAGCCTGCTTGCCGCAGCGCCTGCAGTGGGCGCTGCCTCGACCGCGCTGTGGTTCTCATTCCGTCCGCTCAAGAGTAATGTTGGTCCAAAGATGCTTTGGGCCGTCGCCGTATTCGGTGTGGCAACAATCGTCTTCGCACTATCGACTTCAATGCCGCTCAGCCTGGCGATGCTCGTGATCGTTGGCGCAGCAGATATGTTCAGCGTCTACATCCGTCAGTCGCTGATCCAACTGCACACGCCCGATGACAAGCGCGGTCGCGTCTCATCCGTGTCCCTGCTGACGATCAGCGCTTCGAATGAAGGCGGCGATGCGTTCTCCGGATTCCTTGCCAGCGCCATCGGGCCTGTCGCCGCCGTCGCTGCTGGCGGCGTTGGCGCGATTGTAACCGTTGCGCTGTGGAGCCGAATATTCCCGACGTTGCGGACGACTAAGACCTTCGATCCGCCAAAAGACATGTTAGAAGACCCGCCAAAGACAAACCCCCAGGAGGCCTGAGATGAAAGCTGCAAACATCCTCGAGACGATTGGCAACACCCCGCACATTCGTTTGTCGAAACTGTTTCCCGATCACGAAGTTTGGCTCAAGTCGGAACGCGCCAATCCCGGCGGTTCGATCAAGGACCGTATTGCACTTGCTATGGTCGAGGATGCTGAGAGCTCTGGGTCGCTCAAGCCGGGCGGCACCATTGTCGAGCCGACCAGCGGCAACACGGGCATTGGCCTAGCGATGGTCGCTGCGGTCAAAGGCTACAGATTGGTTCTGGTCATGCCCGAATCAATGTCGGTCGAAAGGCGTCGCTTGATGCTGGCCTATGGTGCGACTTTCGATCTGACGCCCAAGGAAAAGGGCATGAAAGGCGCAATCGAACGCGCGAGCGAGATTGTGGAGAGCACTGACGGTGCCTGGATGCCTTCGCAGTTTGAGAATGCGTCGAATCCTGCGGTCCACGCGCGCACCACAGCCAAAGAGATCCTCGCTGATTTCTCGGACAATCCGATCGACGTGATGATCACGGGTGTCGGCACTGGCGGACATCTCACCGGCTGCGCGGAGGAACTCAAAAAGAGTTGGTCCGGATTGAAAGCCTATGGCGTCGAGCCCGAGCTTTCACCGGTCATCAGTGGCGGCCAGCCCGGGCCTCACCCAATTCAAGGTATTGGCGCAGGCTTCATTCCGGGTAACTTGCACACCGACTCGATCGATGGCGCGATCCAGGTCGATGCCGATGCAGCGAAAGACATGGCACGCCGCGCCGCTCGCGAAGAGGGGATGCTGATCGGTATCTCCAGCGGCGCAACACTTGCTGCCATTGCCAAGAAGCTCCCCGAACTTGGCACTGGTAGCCGAGTGCTTGGCTTCAACTACGATACTGGCGAGCGGTACCTGTCAGTGCCAGATTTCCTGCCCGTCGAGTAAAGCATCTTAACACTGCAACCGTATTCTGATCCCGATCGGTCCTGCGCTGTGCAAGGCGGATCTGGAGATCATGATATGAAGTTCGTTGCACTCGACTCGCGCGGTGGGAATTATCTCGTCGTTGCCCAGAATATCGCATGGCTAAGAACTGGAGAAAACGGTCAAACCAACGTCGGCATGGTAGGTGGTAGCCCACTCTTGGTGACCGGATCGATCGAAGAGGTGGAGCGCAAGATCACAGCCGAGTGATCGGCGCGATGTGACAACGAAAAAGGCCCAAGAGCTCGAACTCCTGGGCCTTTTTACGTGACGATTTCGTATATACTATGCTGCGGTGGCAAACGCCTCTGCTGACAGTTTCATCATATTGTCAGAGCCAGCCTCTAGCTTGCGCCGGAGCGCGCCCGCATCCGGCAGGAAGCGTTCAGCGTAATAGGCCGCTGAGGTCAGCTTGGCTTCGTAGAACGCGCGGTCTTCGGTGTCTGTGGCAAGCTGCTGAAGCGCAGTCTTACCCATTTTCAGCCACATGAAGCCGAGCGTCACAATGCCCATGATGTGCATGTAGTGATGCGCGCCTGCACCCAGGTTGTTTGGGTTCGCCATTGCGTTTTGCATGAACCACATGGTCGCGGCTTTCTGTTCGCCCAGCGCCTTTTCCAGCTTGGTCGCAACATCAGCCAGTTCGGGCGAATCTTTCGCGGAGGCGATCTCTTCGTCGATCATCGCGAAGAAGGCCTGAACCGCCCGGCCACCCTTTGATGCCAGCTTGCGACCGCAAAGGTCCATCGCCTGCACGCCGTTGGTGCCTTCGTAGATCATCGCAATCCGGCTATCGCGGACAAATTGCTCCATGCCCCACTCGGTCACATAGCCGTGCCCGCCATAAACCTGCTGCATATTGTTGGCGATGTCATAGCCCTTGTCGGTGCCGTAGCCTTTGATGACCGGGGTCATCAGGCCGATGAGGTCATCCGCGAGCTGGCGCTCTTCTTCAGTCTGCGCCTTGTGCGTGAGGTCAACCTGCAGAGCGCCCCAAAGGCACAGCGCACGCATGCTCTCGTTGAACACTTTCGCATCCATTAACATCCGACGAACATCAGGGTGCACAAAGATTGGATCGGCCTGCGCGTCCTTATCCGCTGGACCGGTCAGAGCGCGGCCTTGGCGGCGATCAAGCGCATAGGTGACAGCGTTTTGGTAGGCGACTTCTGCTTGCGCGAGGCCCTGCATACCAACGCCGAGACGCGCTGCGTTCATCATCACGAACATTGCCGCGAGGCCCTTGTTCTCTTCGCCCAGCATCCAACCGGTTGCGCCGTCATAGTTGAGGACGCAGGTCGCATTGCCATGAATGCCCATTTTCTTCTCGATTGAGCCGCAGGTCACGCCATTGCGCTCGCCCGGTTCGCCGTTCTCATCAACGATGAACTTTGGAACCACGAACAGCGAAATGCCCTTGGAGCTGTCTGGAGCACCCGGTGTCTTCGCTAGAACCAAGTGAATGATGTTGCTGGTGAGATCGTGCTCGCCAGCAGAGATGAAAATCTTGGTACCGGTGATCGCGTAAGAGCCATCACCCGTCGGCTCAGCCTTCGTGCGGATCATGCCAAGATCAGTGCCGCAATGTGGCTCCGTCAGGTTCATGGTGCCCGACCACTCGCCAGAGATCATCTTCGGCGCGTACATTTCTTTCTGCTCTTGCGTACCGGCTGCCAACAAAGCTGCGGTCGCGCCGCCGGTCAGGCCGGGATACATTGCAAAAGCCTGGTTCGCTGTGCCTATATATTCCTCAAAAGCAAAGCCAAGAACATGCGGCAATTCCTGGCCGCCAAATTCTTCTGGACCGGTCAGGGTCGTCCAACCGCTCTCTACAAGTGACTGATATGCTTCCTTGAAACCATCAGGTGTCGTTACCGAGCCATCTTCATGACGGGTGCAGCCCTGCTCATCACCGATCTGGTTCAGCGGCGCGAGGACCTCCGAGCAGAACTTGCCTGCCTCATTCACAACCGTATCGATCATGTCCTGAGTGGCGTTCTCGAAGCCCGGCAGATTGCCGTAGCTCGCAAGGTCGAGCATCTCGTTGATAATGAAGCGGGTTTCACGCGTCGGGGCGGTATAGGTTGGCATCACTAGATCCCTTGGTGGAGTGGTGAATATTGGGGCGGCAGAGTTTTAGTTAGCTAAGGTTGAGCTTTTCAATCTCAGCGACAAAATCGGTGAGCTCCTTGATCGAAGAATCGATATCGGCTCTCTGGCTCTTCAGCTTCGCGATATGCGTGCGGCATTTCTCGATCGTCACGCGGCGTTGTTCTACGCGGCCGTCGTCCAGATCATAAAGGTCAATCATCTCGCGGATTTCAGTGAGACTGAACCCCACGTTCTTCGCTCGCATAATCCACGCAAGTCGCGCGCGATCACGTTTCGAATATACACGGGTCAAACCGACACGAGCCGGTGAAATAAGACCTTCATCTTCGTAAAACCGCAATGCGCGTGCGGTGCATTCGAATTCGCCGGTCAGGTCAGAGATCGAATATTGCTCGCGCTCATGCTTGTCTGGGCGATCAAGATGCGCACCGTTACGACGGTGTGCCGATTCATCAGCAGCAGTAGACGCGTTCTTACGGGCGGATGATTGTGCGGATGCTGTAGCCATGCGCGATCATATACCTTACCTTTACGTGAGCGTCAAGCATTGACCTTAACGAGAGGCTGGCGTCAATCCCGCCCCCTCGACCCGCCTGTAAAAACAGCTCCGCGCACCAGTGTGACAGGTCGGCCCGGTCGGGCGCACTTTCAGAACGAAGGCATCCTGATCGCAGTCCACCAACATCTCTTGCACTTCCAGCACATTGCCTGAGCTCTCACCCTTCATCCATAGCGTTTGACGTGATCGAGACCAGAAATGCGCATGTCCTGTCTCACGGGTTTTCGCCAAAGCTTCGGCGTTCATGAAGGCTACCATAAGAACCTCTCCGCTATCCGAATCGGTCACCACAGCGGTCAACAATCCGCGATCGTCGAATTTCGGGAGAAGTTCATCGCCGTGCTCAATCGCATGCTTTTGGGTGACGTCAGAGCGTCGAGATACGTTACTCAATTGTAAATCCTTCGGTGAATGGGCGCTCTGTTGCGACGGCTTGTTGCACGATAACCACAGACCCACGGCAAAATCCACATGGTCGCAGTTTCAACCTTTGAGATTTAGGACTCTGGTGAGAGAAAGCTGTCAGCAGGTCTTAGCGGGCCTGTCCACCGGATACCGGCGTCTTAAGAATGCCAGGTTCAGGGGGTAACCGCAGATTGCCAACCGCGGGGTGTTGGCATGAACGGTTTGAACGATGAGGGATTGGATCCTGGTAGCCAAGTTAGGGGGTGGCTGCCTGAGCTCTCGAAGAGCGGGTCCGAATTTTTTCGTCACGTGGCGCCCGGGGTCGTAATGGCCTCGGGCGTTGTGTTTTCCGGCTCCGATTTCTGCAGCATTCGCTCAACCGACGAATCGAACTCGCCTTCGATAACGCGGGCAAAGCAGGCAATCGTGACGGATCGCGCTCCGCCCTTCAGCAAGGTTTGAACGCAAGCGTCGCTGGTTGCGCCACTGGTAAGAACGTCATCGACCAGCACGATATCGCGACCTTTGATTCGTGCCACCCTCGACGGTCTCACGCCAATCGCGCCAGCCAGAGTCTTGCGCCGCGCCTTTGCTCCGAGGCCACCAAGGCTGGGCGTGCGCTTGCGGCGGACCAGTCCATCCACCAGCAGTTCGCCTTTTCCGCGTCTGGCCAGCTCCTGCGCGATCAATCCAGATTGATTGAACCCGCGCTGCCACAACCTCCAGCGGTGCAACGGCACTGGGACAAGCAAAGGCGCGTTGTCATCGCCCGCATCCGGCAATCTCGCGGCCAGCAATCGCCCAAGCAATCCCGCAAGCGCGATCTTGCCGCCATGCTTGAACGTCAAGATGAGCTTGCGCGAGGCGTCATTGTAGATAGTCGCAGCGACGATCCCTGAATGCTTCGGCGGATTGGCGAGGCAAGGTGCGCATTGCGCTTGGTGTCCCATCCGCTCCGATCCGAAGGGCCTACCGCAGCTCGCACAAGATGGTTCGCCGGGAATGACTAGCTCGCCCCAGCATTCGCTGCAGACCCCACCCTGATCGCCAGTTGCATCGCCACATAAAGGACAGCGCGGCGGGTAAACCAAATCCACCACGGGCTTCAGCCCTTCGGCAAGATGCGACCCCCAACCCATGCCTCATGCTATCGCACGGCTTGCAGTCTGTAGGCAAGCACGGCAGGGCAGCGGCATGTCTTCCAATCAAGTTCCGCATATTTTTGCTGCGCATCGCCGTGCCGCCCGCTTTGATCGAGCGCGGAAACGCTGTGCGCGAGCCGAAGCGGCGGCGTACATTCTCGACGACATGATCGAGGACGTTATCGAGCGCGTCGAGTTCATGCGCTTGCCCCCGGGGGATGCCGTAATCGTCGGCGATTTGACCGGCTCGCTCGCCCCGGCGCTCGAAAATCAGTCGATCACCGCCCGCAATATCAGTCCAGCCTCACACGATGAGGAGCGCCCATGGCAGGCGGCTCCCGCACATTACCTCATTTCGCTCGGCACGCTCGACACGCTCAACGATTTGCCCGGCGCCTTGCTGCATTACCGCAATGCGCTGAGCGAGAACGGCATTCTGATCGCGCAGATGCTGGGCGCTGGCAGCCTACCTACGTTGCGCCAGATCATGCTTGCCGCCGATGGCGAGCGCCCCGCTGCGCGCATCCACCCGCAAATCGACAACCGCTCGGCAACCGCCCTGCTTGAACGCGCTGGGTTCCGCCGCCAAGTCGTCGATAGCCACACGTTAACGGTGCGCTTTTCAAGCTTTGAACGCATGGTCAACGACCTACGCGATCAGGCGCTGACATCGGTGCTGGTATCGCAAGCGCCCTATGTAGGAAAGCGTGGGCTTGTGCGGGCCAAGGCGGCGTTCGATGCCTTACGCGACGAAGAAGGCAGAGTTACCGAGACCTTCGAATTGCTCACCCTGACCGGCTGGCGCTAGTCCTCAAGAGCAGCTTGCGCCGCCGCGAGCCGCGCAATCGGCACCCGATATGGCGAGGCCGACACGTAATCGAGCCCAACCTCTTCGCAGAAAGCGATGCTAGCCGGGTCGCCGCCATGCTCGCCGCAAATGCCAAGCTTGATGTCGCCGCGCGTCGCCCTGCCCCGCTCTGCCGCCAACTCGACCAGTTGGCCAACGCCATCGACATCCAGGCTCACGAACGGATCGCGCGCGAAGATGCCTTTGTCGACATAGGGCGCGAGGAAACGGGCTGAGTCATCGCGTGACACACCCAAAGTCGTCTGCGTCAGATCGTTTGTGCCAAAGCTGAAGAACGCGCCTTCATGCGCGATCTCGCCCGCCATCAGAGCCGCACGCGGCAGCTCGATCATGGTGCCGACCAGATATTCGACCCGCGCGTCTTTTTCCTCAAACACCGCCTCTGCGGTCCGCTCGATCAGCTCGCGCAAGATCGCCAGTTCCTTTCGAGTAGCGACCAGCGGAACCATGATCTCTGGCACCGGTGCCTCGCCTGAAGCCGCCGCCACGTCGCACGCCGCCTCGAAAATGGCCCGCGCCTGCATCTCGTAGATTTCGGGATAGGTGATCCCAAGGCGGCACCCGCGATGGCCCAGCATCGGGTTGAATTCATGCAGCTCACCCGCGCGCCGTTTCAAATGGTCCACGCCCAGACCGGTGGCATCGGCCAGCTCTTCAAACTCTGCATCGCCATGCGGCAGGAATTCGTGCAGCGGCGGATCGAGCAGCCGGATTGTACACGGCAGGCCGGTCATCACCTCGAAAATCGAGGCGAAATCGGCGCGTTGCTCTGGCAGTAGCTTCTCAAGTGCCCCGCGCCGCCCAGCCTCATCCTCGGCCAGGATCATTTGACGCACGGCACTGATCCTGTCCGCATCGAAGAACATATGCTCCGTGCGGCATAACCCGATGCCTTCGGCGCCGAATTGCCGCGCCATCTTGCAGTCCGCCGGGGTCTCCGCATTGGTGCGCACGCGCATCCGGCGATGCTTGTCGGCCCACTCCATCAGCACGCCGAAGTCACCGGCAAGCTCAGGCTCCACCGTCGGCACGATGCCCAGCATCACCTGACCATTCGCCCCGTCGAGCGTGATCTCATCACCCTCTTTCAGTTCTTGATTGCCGATCCGCAGAGTTCGCGAGGCAAGGTCGATCGCTACGCCACTTGCGCCAGACACACAGGGCCTACCCATTCCGCGCGCAACCACCGCCGCGTGGCTCGTCATCCCACCACGCGCGGTCAGAATGCCCTGCGCAGCGTGCATGCCATGAATGTCCTCTGGCGAGGTTTCTACCCGGACCAAAATCACCTTCTCGCCGCGATGGACCCATTGTTCTGCCGCATCGGCATCGAGCACAATCTTGCCCGCCGCCGCGCCCGGCGATGCCGGCAACCCTGTCACCAACACATTGCGCTCCGCCTCCGGATCGAGCGTCGGGTGCAGCAATTGGTCAAGCGCCATCGGATCGACCCGCAGGATCGCGGTCTTCTCATCGATCAGCTCTTCGCCGACCATCTCGACCGCCATTTTTAGCGCCGCCTTGGCGGTCCGCTTCCCACTGCGGGTCTGCAGCATCCACAGCTTGCCGCGTTCCACGGTAAACTCGATGTCCTGCATGTCGCGATAATGGCCTTCGAGCAGGTCGAACACGCGCGCCAGCTCGCCATAAGCCTCCGGCATCGCCTCTTCCATCGACAGCGGCTTGGCACCCGCCGCCTCGCGCGCTGCCTTGGTCAGATATTGCGGCGTGCGAATGCCCGCCACCACATCCTCGCCCTGCGCATTGATCAGGTACTCGCCGTAATAGGCGCGCTCACCCGTTGCCGGATCGCGGGTGAAGGCAACGCCGGTGGCGCTGGTTTCGCCCATATTGCCGAACACCATAGCCTGCACATTTACGGCTGTGCCCCAGTCGCCCGGGATGTCGTTGAGACGGCGATAGACCTTCGCGCGGTCCGCATCCCAGCTGTCGAACACGGCGGCGATTGCGCCCCACAACTGCTCGTTCACATCCTGCGGGAACGGCTTGCCCTGTTCGGCTTCGACGATGCCCTTGTATTCGGCGACCAGCTCGCGCCAGTCATCCGCGCTCAGTTCGGTATCGGCGTAGAAGCCGTTGTCTTCCTTGCGGATTTCAAGCGCTTCCTCGAACAGGCCGTGGTCGATGCCCAGCACCACGTCCGAGTACATCTGGACGAAGCGGCGATAGCTATCCCATGCAAAGCGCTCGTCCCCGCTGGTTGCCGCGAGACCTTCTACAGTCGCATCGTTGAGGCCCAGGTTCAGCACCGTGTCCATCATACCCGGCATGGAGACGCGCGCGCCCGAGCGCACCGAAACGAGCATTGGATCGGATGCATCGCCAAAGCTTTTGCCAACCGCGCCTTCGATGTGAGCCAGCGCGTCCTTCACCGCACCACGCAGTTCCGATGAGAAGTCGGCTCCCTCTTTCAGGTAACGCACGCATTCCTCGGTCGTGATGGTGAAGCCGGGAGGGACCGGGAGGCCGATGCTCGCCATTTCGGCCAGGTTCGCGCCCTTGCCCCCGGTTACGGTCTTGTCCCGCTGGCGCGGATCCGAGTGATCCGCGGCTCCGCCGAAAGTGTAGACCGTTTGCTGCGTCATTATATTTCCTACGAAGTTGACAAAGGTGACAGGGTGTCACCCGTGAAATTCTGACATTATCCCAAGCATTTCATAAACTTGGGCGATCTGGGCAAAGTTGACACTTTTCCAACTCTATTCATCCCTCGATCCGGCTGAAATCCGCGACCTGATGCACAGCATCGCGAAAGCGCGCCAGCAGATCGAGACGAACGCTGCGTTTGTCCTGATCCGGGTCATTAACCGTGACATTTTCGAAAAAGTCGTCAATCGGCGCGCGCAGGCTCGCAAGAGCAGCCATAGCCTGTTCAAATTGCTCGCTTTCGATGGCTGCGGAGGCCTTCGGTCCAGCTTGATCGAGCGCGTCCATCAACACCTTTTCCGCCGCTTTGGGTGAGTAGGAAAGCTCTTTTGAGACCCATTCCTCCTTCTTCAGGATATTGGCGGCGCGCTTGTAGCCAGCGAGAAGATTGGTGCCGTTTTCGGTTTCGACGAAGGCTTGGAGCGCCTTCACGCGAGCGAGCAGCCGGACGAGGTCGTCCTCCCCGCCCAGCGCGAAGACTGCGTCGATCAGGTCGTGGCGGACGCCCGCCTCGCGTTGTTGGACTTTGAGGCGGTCGGCGAAGAAACCCGGAAGCGCAGCCTGACCCAGGTACCAATTAGTCCGCGTATAACCCATCTGACCTTTGGCGGCGATGTTGTCGGCGATGTCTTCGGCCTCCATCACTGCCTTCTCGGACCATGTGAAATCCCGCGCATAAATCAGAAAATGCGTTGCGTAATCATCAACTGTTGTATGCTGTGAGACCAGCGGAATCATCGCTTCAGAAAGTGCTGATTGCATGGAAAAACGCAGATCGTTTTTGGACATCAACCGAATGACGGCAAGGACTGCTCTCCTCAGCGCAAAGGGGTCTTTAGAGCCCGTGGGTTGCTCGCCGGAAAGGAAAAATCCGACCAGCGTATCCAGCTTATCCGCCAACGAAACCGCCACCGTCACCGGCGCGGTCGGCACGTCATCGCCCTGCCCAACCGGCTTGTAATGATCGCGGATCGCATCCGACACTTCGACCGGCAGGCCTTCCTTGGCGGCATAATATCCGCCCATCAGCCCTTGTAGCTCCGGAAATTCGCCCACCATTTCGGTGACCAGATCAGCCTTGCACAGGCGCGCGGCTTGCTCGGCAAGGTCCGGGTCGCCTTTGACAATCCCTTCCTCGCAGAGCCAGCGCGCCAGCTTCGCCACCCGGTCAACCTTGTCGGCGACCGTGCCCAGCTTTTCGTGGAAGGTAATCCGCTCCAGCCCCTTGGCGTGTTCGGCCAGCGTTTTCTTCTGGTCCAGCTCCCAGAAGAAGCGCGCATCGGCCAGCCGTGCGGCCAGCACCTTGCGGTTTCCATCCACCACCACGGCGGGGTCCGCCGCCTCGATATTGGCGGTGCAGATAAAGGCATTGGCGAGTTTGCCGTCCGCATCCTCGCACACGAAGTACTTCTGGTTCACTCGCGCGGTGAGCTGGATCGTCTCAGGCGGCACGTCGAGAAAATCGTCCTCGAACCGCCCGAGCAGCGGCACCGGCCATTCGGTCAGCCCGGCATTCTCGACGACAAGTCCTTCATCCTCGACCAGTTTAAAGCCAGCCGCTTCCGCAGCGGCCTTCGCGCGATCACGGACCAATGCTTCGCGCTCTTTATGATCGACGATTACATATGCGTCGCGCAGCTTTGCGGCGTAATCATCAGCATTCGCAACCTCAACCGAGCTTGAGGAATGAAAACGGTGCCCTATCGTCTCACGGCCGCTCGCCAGCCCGTCCATAACGCACGGCACAACTTCGCCATCGAGCAGCGCGACTATGCCCGACAAGGGCCGCACCCACTTGAGGCTCTCGGTCGAGATCGAGGCATCGCCCCAACGCATGCTCTTGGGCCATGAGAAGTCGCGGATGATATTGGTGATCGCGTTTGCGAGCAGATCGGCAACCGCCTGCCCCGGCCTTTCGATCACCGCGAAGTAGGTCGCGCGGCCCTTCACGTCGCGAACCTCGAGCTGATCGCGGGTCACACCGTTCTTGCGGCAGAACCCATCGACCGCCTGGTCCGGAGCGCCTTCGGGCGGGCCCTTGGCTTCTTCATGCACAGCCTGGGTCTCGGTCGGCAGACCGCGCGCGATCAGCGCAAGTCTGCGCGGGGTTGACCACACTGTCAGCTCGCCAACGGCAACACCGGCAGCGTCCATCTCGCGGCGGAACAGCTTTTCCAGCTCAGCACGCGCGCCCTTTTGCATGCGCGCGGGGATCTCTTCAGAGCGAAGCTCGAGCAGGAAGTCGGCCATTAGACGAGGCTCCATTCCGGATATTTCTCAGCCCATTCAGGCGCCATCTTCTCCGCGTACTTCTCACAGGATGAGCGCGCCAGATCGCGCACCCGGCCCATATAGCTTGCGCGTTCCTGAACGCTGATCACTCCGCGCGCCTGCAGCAGATTGAAGAGATGGCTTGCCTCGACCGCTTGTTCATAGGCAGCGATTGGGACATCGGCGGACAGCGCGTTCCGGCACTCTGCTTCAGCCTTGTTGAACAGCTCGAACAGCGCGTCGGTATCGGCGACTTCGAAGTTCCACTTCGACATCTGTTTCTCATTCTCGAGAAACACATCGCCATAGCTTACACCGTGCGAATTGAATGCGAGGTCATAGACGCTGTCGACGCCCTGGATATACATTGCGAGGCGTTCCAGCCCGTAGGTCAGCTCGCCCGCGACTGGCTTGCAGTCGAAGCCGCCCATTTGCTGGAAGTATGTGAACTGGGTGACCTCCATCCCGTCGCACCAAACCTCCCAGCCGAGGCCCCATGCGCCGAGCGTGGGCGATTCCCAATCATCCTCGACAAAGCGAATATCGTGCTTGAGCGGGTCGATCCCGATCTGCCGCAGGCTTTCAAGATACAGTTCCTGAATATCGCTGGGCGATGGTTTCAGGATCACCTGGTACTGATAATAGTGCTGCAGCCGGTTCGGGTTCTCGCCATAGCGACCATCGGTTGGCCGGCGGCATGGCTGGACAAAAGCGGCATTCCACGGCTCCGGCCCGAGCGCTCGCAGGGTCGTCGCGGTGTGAAACGTACCCGCCCCCATACGCATGTCATAAGGTTGCAAGATCACGCAGCCCGCCGCGCTCCAAAAATCATGAAGCGTCAGGATCATATCCTGAAATGACTTTGTCGGATCGCGCGTGGCCGCAGGCGATTCGTTCACGGCTGATTTGACCTCGGATTCCATGCGCTGGGCCATGGCTTATGCCCCCAGCAGCGTCAATGCCGCAGCGCAGCATAGATGGGATTTACACAACTCAAACACGCAGAAATCTGCGGCTTTGGTCAGGTCAGCATGACGAAATGTCAGGTCTTATTGACATGGTCAGCAAATCACGACATAAAGTAAGGCATGCCTGACATCATGACAGGTTATGACGACACCAGTTTCTAGCCGAAGGATCACACCATGCGCTTCAACATTGCCCTCACCGCTCTTGCCGCCACCGCTATCGCAGCTGCTCCTGCAAGCGCCAACGGCCCGGTCAACGCAACCGATTTCGCAAAGCAAGTCCAGCACGACGACGTTGATCTCACCACTCAAGAAGGCATCGCCCTTCTCGACGACCGCATGCAGATCGTTATTCGCCGCATGTGCGCCAATGGTGGCCGTGACGGCGCATCGATCCGCCTTGAGCGCGAATGCCGTTCAAGTGCCGCTGCCAGCGCTGAGCAACAAGTCCGCCTCGCGATTGCCACCGCCAAGTCTGACAAGGTCCGCCTCGCTTCCGCAAAACCAGTTGCACCGGAAGCCTGATGGACCTGCCGCAACTCTCGGAAGGGGATAACCCGACACCCCGACTGGCCCCTTCCGACGAGTGCGGCGAATGTGACCGAAACAGGAGCACGCAAGCCATGTCATACGATACCAAAGCTGGACCGCGCGACTATGGGAAGATGCATCTCTTCTTGAGCTATGTCGCGGCGGCGAGCCTCGTTCTCCTTCTGCTGGAAGCGTTCGGTATTATCGCAGATGGCTATTCTCTGATCGGCACAACACTCGGAGGCCTGTCGATTATCGTCATGTATGGGACACGCAACAGCGACGAATGGATCGCCTCGCTCTGGTCTGCAGGTGCTAACGCGGGATTTATCGGTGCGATGGCATGGCTTGTGTTTTTCCCTTTTATCGAAGGGTTTTACGACGGGCTGACCGGGCTCGATAGTCACCAGGATTTCCCAAGCGGCAGCGCCGCGATTGCAGCGCTGGCGTGTTTCGTGATTGCGTTCAATTTGAAACGCATTCGGGGATACTAGGCGCGTGAAAAATCGCCTCAAAGTGCTGCGCGCCGAGCGCGACTGGAGCCAGGCCGAGCTTGCTGTGCAACTCGATGTCTCGCGCCAGGCGGTCAACGCAATCGAGACCGGCAAGCACGATCCTTCGCTGCCGCTTGCATTCCGCATCGCGCGCCTTTTCGACATGCCAATCGAGGAAATTTTCGATGACGAAACTTGAAGTCGACACAGGGTTGTCTTCCTCCCTCCGCAAAGCTCTGATTATAGGATTAGGCGGATTAGCCGCAGTCTTCCTTGCCGGAGTATTGGCGGGCTACACGGCAGTAGCCCTCGAAGATGAGGTCATGAGTTTGAAGGATGTTGCGATCATTGCAGGCATAGTCATCTTGCTCGCACTGATCCTCTTCACCGCATGGAAGCTCTGGCCTGCCCCGGATGGCGAGCCGATCGCCAACAGCGCACGCAAGTCTCGCAACATATATTACGCCTCTATGGGGTTGGGAGGATTGCTTGGAGCATTCCTGATGATAACGGGCGGCGCGGATACGGAAACGCTATTCTCGAATAGTCCGATTTCAGCCAATGCGGCCATCGGCGCGATTATCATCTGGGCCATTACCACGCCCGCGATCACCTATTATTGGTGGCGCACCACCGATGAGCACGAAATCGCCGCCTATTCTGACGGAGCCAGCATCGCGTTCCACGCATACATCTTCACCGTGCCATCTTGGTGGATGGCAGCCAGGGCGGGTTGGTTACCCGAACAGGACCCTATGATCGTCTGGCTAGCAACTATGGTCATCTGGTCGGCGGGCTGGTTCTACCGCAAGTACGCCTAGCAAAACCGTAACTCATTCAAGCCATTCAATCCCCCGTAATCTTCGCTATCTAGGAAACCACTATGAAAACTCTCCGACATACATTCACCGCTGCCTTTACCGGCATGGCCCTGCTCGCAAGCACTGCCGCATGCGCGCAAACACAAACACTCCCCGCCCCCGTCGCCGACACGAAGGTCCCTGCGGAAGAGGTCGAGATGGCCGCAGAAACGGCCAAAGCGCCCGCACTATGGAAGGTCGCCGACGAAGACACGACGATCTATCTCTTCGGTACGGTGCATCTCCTGCCGGATGATGTGAATTGGTACAGCGGCGCGATAAAGGAAGCTCTGTCGAGCTCCGGAACGCTGGTGACAGAGATCGATATGACGCCCGAAGCGATGTCATCCATGGGCAGCCTGGTGGCCGCCAAAGGCATGCTACCTGCGGGCCAGACCTTGCGCGGACTAATGGATGATGAGCAGCGCGCAATCTACGAAGGTGGTCTTGCGAAGGTCGGCATCCCTGCCGCAGCCTTTGACCAGATGGAACCATGGCTCGCCTCTATCGCAATCCTGCAAGTCGTCACGCAAGCCTCTGGTTACAAAGAGGAAAAAGGTGCTGAAAACGTACTCGAAGCCACAATCGGTCCGGATGCAGAACGCGTTGCCCTCGAAACGATAGAATTCCAGCTTTCCGTCTTCGATGAACTGCCCATCGACCAGCAATTGGCCTATCTGCTCGAAAGTGCCGAAGATCCTAAAGAAGGGATTGCCATACTCAACGAGCTGGTCGCCGAATGGGCCGAAGGCGATGTCGAACAGCTGGCCGCGTTGATGAATGAAGGCTTCATGGCTCACCCCAACCTTGCGGAAAAGCTGCTCTATGCACGCAATCGCAATTGGGCCGAGTGGATCGATGAGCGCATGGACGAGCCCGGCACCGTGTTTATGGCGGTCGGCGCGGGCCACCTTGCAGGCGAGAAAAGCGTGCAGGATTACCTCGTCGAGCGCGGCATTCAATCGAGCCGCGTCCAATAATGCGGCGTAGGTTCGCAGCCCCTTTTGCCCGCATTGCCGCCCCGCTGGCGGCTTTGCTGGCGCTTGGCGCATGCGGAAGTGATCCAGCGGGCGATGCCTCAGACAAAGCGTCGCCCCCGCTTTACGAAATCGCCAATGCGGAAGGAGAAGTCGAAGGATGGATGCTGGGCACGATCCACGCGCTGCCTGATGGTACGCAATGGCGCACACCGGCCATTGATGCCGTCATTGGCGAAGCGGACCTAGTCGCGGTCGAAGTTGCCAATCTGGAAGATCGAGAAGCGATCGCGGCGACCTACACAGAACTCTCTTACACCCCAAACCTGCCGGATCTGTCGGAGAGAGTCAGTGCAGAACAGCGCCCCGCCCTGTTCGAATTGCTCTCCCGCTCCGACTTCAAGCCCGACCAGTTCGGATCGACTGAAACATGGGCAGCAGCAATCCAACTCTCCCAGGTCGGCACGCAAGGCAATCCGGCCAATGGGGTCGATCGCGTGGTGCTGCAGGAGTTTGCCGGGCGCCCGGTGCATGAGTTTGAAGGCGCTGAAAAACAGCTGCGAATTTTCGATCAACTCGCGGAGGAAGACCAGCGCGAACTGCTCGCTGGCGTGATTGCAGAAGCGCGCCAGATCAGGGACGATCCGGCCTATCTTCGCCGAGCATGGCTGACCGGGGATAAGGCGACTCTGATCAGTGCCACCGAGAGCGGGATCATGGCCGACCCGGAAGTGCGCGAGGCATTGCTGGTCGGGCGCAACCGCGACTGGACTAAGCAATTGGTCGATATGCTGGCTGACGACGCGCGCCCTCTGATCGCCGTCGGCGCAGCGCATCTGGTTGGCCCTGACGGGCTCGGCACGATGCTTGAGGCGCGAGGATTCACTGTCACGCCAATGTCGTAAGGTCGCAATTGACACGCTTTGCCGGCCTCACAACGCTTGCCAAGCGGCGCATCACGCCGTAAGGGGCGCGCTCTTCGGCGTCATCGGTCATCCCTGGAGGCGTGGCGCGAGAAGAGCAAACCATACCCGCATTTGAAAGGTAGACTATCATGAGCGACGCTCTGACACTGCCGGCCGAAGCGCGCGAACGGGCTGGCAAGGGAGCCTCCCGAGCACTTCGTCGCGAAGGCCGCATTCCCGCTGTTATTTACGGCGGCAAAGAAGAACCAACCGCGATTCATATCGAGGAAAAGGAATTGGTCCGCCAGCTTGGCACCGGCCACTTCATGAACTCGATTGTCGAGATCGAAATCGGCAGCGACAAGGTTCGCACTCTGCCGAAAGACGTTTCTTTGCACCCAGTCACCGACCGTCCAACCCATGCCGACTTCCTGCGCATGACCAAGGGCGGCAAGATCGACGTGAGCGTCCCAGTGGTCTTCATCAACGAAGAAGAATCGCCTGGTCTCAAGAAGGGCGGCGTTCTCAACGTGGTCCGTCACGAACTTGAGCTGACCTGCGCGAACGACAAGATTCCAAGCGAGATCGAAGTGGACGTCACCGGCAAGGAAGTCGGCGATTCGATTCACATCAGCGAGATCACTCTGCCAGAGGGCAGTGAGAGTGCGATCACCGATCGTGACTTCACCATCGCTACCCTCGTGGCTCCGTCCGCACTCAAGAAATCCGAGAGCGAAGACGAAGAAGAAGCAGTCGAGGGCGAAGAAGGCGAAGCAACCGAGGGCGGCGAAGAAGCTACCGAGGAAACAGCTGGCGAAGAAGGCGGCGAATAAGCCCCACTTTTCTCGTACTTCACGATTATCACCAAGGCGGCGGGCTTCGAGAGAAGTCCGCCGTTTTGTTTTACGTATACTGTCGCTAAGGGGCTTTGATGCAGCTTTGGGTTGGCCTTGGAAATCCCGGACCGAAATACACCATACACCGGCACAATGTCGGCTTCATGGCATGCGACGTGCTGGCCGAAATGCACGATTTCGGGCCGGTACAGAAGAAGTTTCAGGGCTGGGTTCAAGAGGGATGGATCGGGGCCGAAAAGATCCTGCTGCTCAAGCCGGCGACCTTCATGAATGAGAGCGGTCGAAGCGTCGGCGAGGCCATGCGTTTCTACAAGCTGGAAATGAGCGCACTAACCGTCTTCCACGACGAACTCGACCTTGCCCCTTTCAAGGTAAAGGTAAAGCAAGGCGGCGGCACCGCCGGTCACAACGGCCTGCGCTCAATCGACAAGCATCTCGGCCCGGACTTTCGCCGCGTGAGAATCGGCATTGGCCACCCAGGCCATAAGGACCGGGTCAGCGGCTATGTGCTGGGCAATTACGCCAAGGCAGAGCAAGACGATCTCGTCACAATGCTGGGCGCGATAGGCGCGGAGGCGGAATGGCTCGCCAAAGGTGACGATCCGCGATTCATGAGCGAGATTGCGCTACGCCAGCAATGAGCAATCCCTACGAAGCAATGCGCGCGATGTCCGTCCGGGATATTTGTAAAGGTCTTGGCTCGCAGGCGGTGCTTTTCATCGGCCTTGGCCTTGCTCTGTGGTGGCTTTCAGGACGCGAATTAAGCGCATTTGTGACAGTCGATTTGCCTCAGATCGGACAAGGTATAGCCTTGGGTTTTGCACTGATCGCCGTCGCAGCAGCGATCTTCCACGGCTTTCCCAACCTTTCAGAAAAGCTAGTCCGCTTACAGGCCCGCAACTTCGCATTCCTGGAAAAGAAGCTGTCGATGCCCGTCATCGTCTTTTTCTCAATCTGCGCCGGCGTCGGCGAAGAGGCGTTCTTTCGCGGCGGTTTGCAAACTCTGTTCGGGGACTATGTGCCGATCTGGGCTGCCATAGGCCTCTCCAGCGCCGTTTTCATGATGGTCCATTTCGCCAAACCGCTGATCGCAGCCGTGATCTTCGTGATCGGCGCAACGTTCGGTGTGTTCTATTGGTGGACCGGCAGTCTGCTGACGGTCATGATTGGTCACGCCGTTTATGACATCTATGCATTCTGGTATCTTCAACGCGAGATGCACCGGCTCGATGCCTTCCCCCCTCCTCCGGAGGACCCCGATACGGAAACCGCCCCGCCCCCTCAGGCGTAGACACCCCGAAAGGAAACACCCATGCCCAATATCAACCGCCGCACACTTCTCGCTGGTGCCGCCGCGACCGGCGCTCTGGCAGCAACAGCCACTCTGGCGCAGGAAGATCTGCTGACCGCCGAGCCTGACATGTCAGGCAAGAGCGTGCTGATCACCGGCTGTTCGACCGGGTTTGGGCGTCTGATGGCGGAGGGTTTCGCGCGCAAGGGTGCCAAGGTTTTTGCCACCATGCGCAACCTTCCGCGACCTGAAGCGGGCGAGCTGACTGCACTCGCATCCAGCGAAAACCTCGACCTCACCGTGATCGAAATCGACGTCACCGACGATGCACAGGTTGCTGCCGGTGTCGCTCAGGCGGAAGAGCTAGCGGGCGGTGCGATCGACGTGCTGGTCAACAACGCCGGTATCTCGTTCGGCGGCCCGGTTGAAATCCAGGACATGGAAGCAACCAAGCTCACGTTCGACACCAATGTCTATGGCCCCCACCGCATGGCCCGTGCCGTCCTGCCCGCCATGCGCGCAGCCAAATCCGGGCAGATATTCAACATCTCCTCGCAGCTCGGAAGGGTGATCGTGCCCAGCTATGGTCAATACTCGCCGACCAAGTTTGCGCTGGAGGCAATGAGCGAACAGCTCGCCTATGAGCTGGTCCCGCATGGAATCGAAGTGACCATCATCCAGCCCGGCGGCTATCCGACGCAGATCTGGAAGAACTCGAACGAGAATAGCCTCAAACTGCTGGAACGCGCCGATGAGAAGCACACATCCGGCTATCCCGCGCTGATTGAGCCGCTCGGTAAGCGCACCGGCGGCGGCAGCACCGATCCGATGGACGTGCCGAACGCGATTGCAGAGATCATCGCCATGCCGGCGGGCACGCGTCCGCTGCGCCGCGCTGTCCATCCGGGCAACAAACCGCAAATTCCGCTCAATGAGCTAACTGCCGAGGTTCAAGTCGGCTGGCTCGGCGGATCACCTTATGGCCCGTGGATCAAGGCAGTTCACAACGCATAATCTCTCGTCACGCGGGCTGGCGTTCATCCGCGCCGCCCGCTAAAGGGCACGCTTTCGCACCCTTACGAGAGAATTTGACATGGGTTTCCGTTGCGGGATCGTGGGCCTTCCCAATGTGGGCAAGTCCACCCTCTTTAATGCTTTGACCGAGACGCAGGCCGCGCAGGCTGCAAACTATCCGTTCTGCACGATCGAGCCGAATGTCGGCCAGGTCGCTGTGCCGGATGAGCGGCTCGACAAGATTGCCGCCATCGCCAAGAGCGCGAAGGTTATCCGGACGCAATTGAGCTTTGTCGATATCGCCGGTCTCGTGAAAGGGGCAAGCGCAGGCGAAGGTCTGGGCAACCAGTTTCTCGGCAATATCCGCGAAGTCGATGCGATCGTGCATGTGTTGCGCTGCTTCGAAGATGACGACATTCAGCACGTCGCCAACAAGGTCGATCCGATTGCGGATGCCGAAGTGGTCGAGACCGAACTGATGCTGGCTGACCTCGAAAGCCTCGAAAAGCGCGTCGAAAATGCAAAGCGCCGCGCAACCGGCGGCGACAAGGAAGCGAAAGCGCTCGCCAGCGTGCTCGGCCAGGCGCTCGACCTGCTGAAAGACGGCAAGCCCGCGCGCCTCACCGAACCGAAGGACGATGAGGAAGCGGCACTTTTCGCCAATGCGCAGCTGCTGACCGCCAAACCCGTGCTCTACGTCTGCAATGTCGCAGAGGAAGAGGCGGCAAACGGCAATGACCTGTCTGCCGCGGTGTTCGCCAAGGCCGAACGCGAGGGCGCACAAGCCGTTGTCGTATCAGCCGCCATCGAGGCTGAACTGGTCGAAATGCCGGAGGAAGACCGCGCGGAATATCTTGCCGAACTCGGCCTTGAGGAAAGCGGCCTCGCCCGCGTAATCCGCGCTGGCTACACGCTGCTGGGCCTGCAAACCTTCTTCACCGCCGGACCGAAGGAATCGCGCGCCTGGACATTCCCTACCGGCGCGAAGGCCCCGCAAGCTGCGGGCGAAATCCACACCGATTTCGAGAAGGGCTTTATCCGCGCAGAAACAATCGCTTACGACGACTATATCGCACTAAACGGCGAAGCCGGCGCAAAGGAAGCGGGCAAGATGCGCCAAGAGGGCAAGGACTACGACGTGCAGGACGGCGACATTATGCTGTTCAAGTTCAACGTTTGAGGTGGATGGCCACGAAGTGCCTGGTTTTGTGGAAGTGGATGCAATATCTTGGGCACATGAACGATCTTTTGATCTCGAATTATGACCGCCATGTCTGCCAATAGTTTGTAACGCGCGTTCAGAGGCACTACATCCTCTTAATCGAGAGCTTCTTCCAATCCAATGCAACTCTTCGACTGTGAGACAATCGGGCTCCCGCATAGCGAACGAAAGTGGGTTCAGATTGTACAGTCTCTTTCATGACCATTAGGCGACACTGATCACGGTCGCGCCCGCTGACATTTCGTGGGTGAACACGATTATGGTCCATAATATCTATATATCGCTTCAGGCAGCGCCATGAACACAGCGTATCGATTGATGTTCTGTCGCCAACGCCAAGGTCGATGCTGCGCAGCTTCCGCTTTCATCGCTTGAAAGGAAACTGACATGAAAGCCATTATCGAGCAGCGGGCAACGCCTGGCCGTGGCCAAGGCATTTTTGCTCTTAGATCCTTTGCGCGTGGCGACACTCTATATGTGGGTGTGCTGGATTGCAGCAGTTCGACAAAGAACCATTCCCATGCATCACAGCTTGGCAAGACCACATTCGGATTCCACACGGGATTGAGCTCCAAGTTCAATCATTCCTGTGATCCGAACTGCGGCATTATCATCAACGACTCAGGCGGCCACGATATCGTCGCGATGCGCGCCATTTCGACCGACGACGAAGCGACGTATGATTATGCCATGCGAAACTACACTATTGAGCATTTCCCTGGGCCCTGCGCCTGTGGGAATGAACGCTGCCGCAAAGTGATCACGGGCTGGAAAGATCTGCCGCAACAGCGAAAGGATGATTATGCGGGATTCATTGCGCCATATCTGATCGACCTGGATCGTGAGGAGACGGAGGCTGGTCGCCCATAACCGGTCTCAAATCCCTCGCAGTAGGAGGCGAGAAAGCAGCGCACATTGCTAAGCGCAATCGCCACTATCTCAGTTCCTCTGCTCGTGAAGAACCACTTCGGTAGCATAACTGAACCGTTTCCGACCTTGAACGGGAGTTAGCGAGACATTCATCCCTCACGTGGCGGATGCGCGACCGCGTGCCTTATCCGCGATCTTTTCAAAGACTGCATGCAGCTCCTGAGATCCGGCCCTCTCGACAGCCCCATCTTCGATTTCCGCTTGCGACCAAGTCAGTGTGGGCAGCTCGTCGTCAAGCATCTCCCACTCAGGGAAAATCCGCTCATCTATCATCTCGGAGTGCACCATACGGACGTTGCAATGGCGATCGTCGCAGAGAATTTGCGAGTAGAGCGCATCAATTGCTTGCGTGGGTCCTTCGATCAGCTGAAGGTAGACGTCACCACGACAAATTAGCGCGCCAGTGATGTCGTTGCGCCGGTTGTTACGCCGGGCTTGGATAAGGATGCCAGCAAGCATGGCGTGATCGAACCCAAAGGGTTGCGAGCGATAAATCAGCTGCTTCACCGGCGATGTCTCCTAAGGGTATGGAAACCTCAGCCTACGGCATTCGCTGCGTTGTCGATACCCATGGTCTTGAGATGGCAAACTGTCAGCCAAACTGGAGTTCGGCGTCACCTTTGTTTTCTCCCTTCAGGTTTAGGAAGGAAACCCTCAATGCCGTCCAAACAGCTTTTCGACATCTTCCATATCGAGCTTCACCCAGGTCGGGCGGCCATGATTGCACTGGCCTGAGCGCGGGGTCGCCTCCATCTCGCGCAGCAGCGCGTTCATCTCCGCCACGCTGAGAACCCGCCCTGCCCGCACCGATCCATGACAGGCCATCGTCGCGAGCACATATTCCAGCTTCTCCGACAGCAACAACGCGCCGCTATCTTCGTTCACCCCGTGCTTGGCGATGTCATCGGCGAGATCGCGCAGCAGCTTGTCCGTATTTGCACCGCCCAGAGCATGCGGGATCGAGCGGACCAGCATGGCCGACGGGCCAAAACGCTCAATCGCAAGGCCGAACCGCGCAAGACCTTCCGCCGCCGCTTCGAGACGGTCGCAATCCGCCTCGTCCAGCTCGACAACGTCTGGCACCAGCAGCGCCTGAGCGCGGGCGGTGGCCTCCCCTGCCCCGGCAGCCCGGAGCCGTTCGAGCACCAACCGCTCATGGGCGGCATGCTGGTCGACCAGCACCAGCCCATCCTTGCTTTCGGCGACTATGTAAGTGTTGGCGACCTGGCCGCGCGCAATGCCGAGCGGATAATCGCGCTCCTCCTCGGAGATGGGTGCAGCCTCTTCCGCGCGCCCGGTCGGCAATGCGTCGGACGGCTGACCTGCGACCTGAGCCTGCCAATCGGGCCGCGCTTCGGACACGCGGTTTTGCTGGCCAGAGTTCGAAGACGCCCAATCGCGACCTTGGAAAATAGAGCGAAGCGCTGGCTGCACCTCCGGCTGGGCAGGCTCCGTCTGCCAGCGCTCCATTGCCGCGCGGTCCGGCCCTTGCGCGCTGCGTCTGTCTCCGGTCGCCAGCGCCTGCCGCAGGCCAGACACAATAAATCCGCGCACGCCCGCCGCATCGCGAAAACGCACTTCCGTCTTGGCCGGGTGGACGTTCACATCCACCTCCTCCGCCGGAAGCTCCAGGAACAGGGCCAGCACAGCATGGCGATCGCGCGCGAGCATATCGGAATAGGCCCCGCGAACCGCTCCGACCAGCAGGCGGTCCTTCACCGGGCGGCCATTCACGAACAGATATTGGTGATCGGCCACGCCGCGATTGTAGGTCGGCAGACCAGCGAGCCCCGTCAGGCGCATCATGCCACCCGGCGTCTCGCGCGTCAGGTCGATCTCGACCGAATTGTCTTTGAGTTCGCGTGCGACAATCTGTGCCACCCGGTCGGCTAGCGGCTCGTCCGTTTGCGTTGCGAGCACGCGGCGGTCTTTGCCATTGGCGCTTTGTTCCAGCGTGAAAGCAATGTCAGGCCGCGCCATCGCGAGGCGGCGAACCACATCGAGACAGGCGATGTATTCGCTGCGCGCGGTGCGGAGAAATTTGCGCCGCGCCGGAACCTTGGCGAATAGTTGCTCGACACGGACGCGCGTGCCCGGCGGCAGAGCGGCGGGCGCATCCTCGATCAGCTCGCCATGATCGACCATGCGCCGCCACCCGGAGTCGACATCATGCGGGCGACTTTCGAGCGTCAGCTTGGCGACGCTGGCAATCGAAGGCAGCGCCTCTCCGCGAAAGCCCAGCGTAGCAACTTGCTCGATCGCGTCATCGGGCAGCTTCGACGTCGCGTGCCGCTCCAGCGCCAGCGTCATCTCATCCGGGTCCATCCCGCAACCATCATCGGTTACCTCGAACCGGGTCAGCCCGCCATCGGTCAGCTTGATAGCGATTCGCGTCGAGCCCGCATCGATGGCGTTTTCGACCAGCTCTTTGAGCGCAGCGGCAGGCCTTTCAACCACTTCGCCGGCGGCAATGCGGTTAACCAGATCACTTGGAAGACGGCGAATGCGTGGTTCGTTTTTGGGCATTTGTCGTATGTTAGCCCTCACACGCCGCAATTTCGAGGCCAACCGGGGAAAATCCTCCCGCTTTTAACAAATATTTTGGCCTTTTCGCGCGGGATTCGCTACGCGACGATTGTGTTGTCATCATTGGGACCAAAAGGCCGCAGGGGGACTGCGACACTGGACCAAAAATCCACGGAAAAACGATAAAAATGAGCTTTCTTTCCAACCTGTTCAAATTCGGTTCTCAGAACATGGCGATCGACTTGGGGACGGCGAATACGTTGGTCTATGTTCAGGACCAGGGCATCATCCTCAACGAACCGTCAGTGGTTGCCATCGAGACGATCAACGGCATCAAGCGCGTCAAGGCAGTCGGCGACGATGCGAAGATGATGATGGGTAAGACGCCCGACACGATCGAGGCCATTCGTCCACTGCGCGACGGCGTGATCGCGGACATCGAAATTGCCGAGGAAATGATCAAGCACTTCATCCGCAAGGTGCACGGCAAGCGCAACCTGTTTCGATATCCCGAAATCGTGATCTGTGTGCCATCGGGCTCCACCTCGGTTGAGCGCCGCGCGATCCGCGACGCGGCATCGAACGCGGGTGCTTCCGAAGTGCACCTGATCCTGGAACCGATGGCCGCGGCGATAGGTGCAGACATGCCGGTGACCGAGCCGGTGGGCAGCATGGTCGTCGATATTGGCGGCGGCACAACCGAGGTTGCGGTGCTCTCGCTACGCGGCCTGGCCTACACCACCTCGGTACGTACCGGCGGCGACAAAATGGACGAAGCCATCGTTTCCTACGTGCGCCGACATCACAACCTGCTGATCGGCGACTCCACTGCAGAGCGGATCAAGAAAGATTACGGCATTGCGGTCACTCCCGAAGATGGGATCGGCGAAAGCATCGTGATCAAAGGCCGCGACCTCGTGAACGGCGTTCCGAAAGAAATTACCATCAATCAGGCGCATGTCGCAGAAGCTCTGTCGGAGCCGATCGGAGCCATCGTCGAGGGCGTGCGCATCGCGCTGGAGAACACCGCGCCTGAGCTCGCAGCCGACATCGTCGACCAAGGCATCGTCCTTACCGGCGGCGGCGCTCTGATCCGTCGTCTGGACGAGCATCTGCGCGAAGAGACCGGCCTCCCTGTCTCGATCGCCGAAGATCCGCTAACTTGCGTTGCTGTCGGCACGGGTCGCGCGATGGAAGATCCGATCTATCGCGGCGTATTGATGACTGCCTGATCTGAGGAAAATGGGGAGAAACGGGCATGGCGCCGAATTCATCCCGGCGCTCGGGCCATTCGAAACGGGCGCAATATTCAGTCTTCACTGGCTACCTGCTGGCCGGATTGGGCGCGCTTGCCGGCGCGGGATTGCTGGCGATCTCCCTTTGGCAACCTAGCGCATTCAGTGACCTGCGCGGCGCGGCAACCGACGTCGCCGAACCTGCTGGCGAGGCCAGCGCGTCCGTACGCACCGGGTCTGATGGAGTTTGGGAGTCGATAAAGGCGTACTATCGCGCAGGCAGCAAGAACGCCGCGCTTCAGGAAGAGGTTCAAATCGCGCGTATTCGCTTGGCCGAAGCCGAAGCGGTCGAGCAGGAAAACGCCCGGCTAAAGGCTCTACTCGATCTCGCTGAGACCGACACAGAGCCAGTCGCATCAGCTCGGTTAGTCGGGTCTAGCGCTTCAAGCAGCCGCCGCTTTGCCTATCTCGGCGCGGGCCGTGATGACGGCGTCGAGATCGGTATGCCAGTAAGATCCCCACGCGGTGTAGTCGGCCGCGTGCTGGAAGTGTCCCGCAACAGCTCGCGCATCCTCCTGCTCACCGACAGCGAAAGCGTGCTTCCCGTGCGCCGCGCTTCGGATGAAACGGTCGCTTTTGCTGAGGGTCGTGGTGATGGCCTTCTACGCATCCGCTTGATAAACCTCGGTCTTAACCCACTGGAAGTCGGCGATGTTTTCGTAACCAGCGGCGCAGGTGGGTACTACCGCCCTGGCGTTGCTGTCGCGATCCTCAATGAGATCACACCCGATGGCGGCATAGCGCGGCTAATTGCTGATCCGTCGGGAACTGATTTCGTGTCCGTGGAACCGATATGGCAGCCAGAAGCTGTCGAAAGCTCGGAAACTCCGGTTGAGCTGGAGCTTGAGGAGTAATGGAGCGTTACAGCCCGTCGGCTCGATCTGATCGCTACGGAAACCGCATCAATCGCACTCAGTCGCCTTTGCGGGCGAGTATCGTTCCATACGCCTCGATCCTGATTGGATCGCTTCTCCCATTTCTGGTGCTGGCCGATGTAATGCCGATTGCGCCGCCGCTCGGCTTTCTGATCCTGCTCGGCTGGCGCATCATGCGCCCTGGCCTGCTGCCGCTTTGGGTCGGCGTGCCGCTGGGGGCGTTCGATGACCTGTTCAGCGGTCAGCCCTTTGGCAGCGCAATCATGCTGTGGTCGCTCACCATGATCGCGCTCGAAACAATCGAAACGCGATTTCCATGGCGCGGCTTCTGGCAGGACTGGTTCAGCGCGGGTTTAGCGATCATTCTCTATCTGTTGGTCGCGATGCTCGTGTCCGGCGCGTCCATCACGATCCACCAATTTGTTGCCGCGGTCCCGCAAATCTTGCTGTCTGTCCTACTCTATCCGATAATCGCCCGTATGGTTGCATGGCTCGATAGATTCCGGCTCTCGCGTTCGCGGAGGATTGGCTGATGGCGAAGCGCCGCAACCGGCCTATCGTCAGCGCCTCCACCCTGAAGAACACATTTGACCGGCGCAGCATGGTGGTGGGTTCGATCCAGGGTGGGATCGGCGTGCTGCTAGCCGCGCGCATGGGCTATCTCGCGATTGCCGAGAATGAAAAGTACCGGCTCGAGTCGGAAAGCAACCGCGTCAATCTCACCCTGATCCCGCCGCGCCGTGGCTGGATCCTTGATAGGAATGGCGCGCCGCTCGCTTCCAACCGCGCAGACTTTCGTGTTGATTTGATCCCGGAACGCCTCAAAGACGCCGATGAGACTATCGACCAGATCGGTGAGCTGCTCGAGCTCAATCCCAATCGCATCGCCGATCTGAAGCGGGAGGTTTCGCAGGTCAGCGGCTTCCAGCCTGTCGAAGTGGCCAGTGGCCTCAACTATGAGCAATTCGCGGCGCTCAGTGTGCGCCTGCCGGACATGCAGGGTGTGGTGCCGCAGCGCGGCTTTTCCCGTTTCTATCCCACCGGACCCAGCGTCGGGCATTTGGTCGGCTATGTCGGTCCGGCCAACGCCGAGGAATATGACGAGGAAGAGCGCAACCCGCTGCTGATCACTCCGGGGTACAAGATCGGCAAGGACGGGCTGGAGAAGCAGTTCGAGCAGGCACTACGCGGAGAACCCGGCGCTCGGCGCGTGGAAGTCACCGCATCGGGACGGATTATCCGCGATCTTGAAACACGCGAGGACGTACAGGGCAATCCGGTAAAGCTTACGATCGATGGTCCGCTGCAGGACTATGCCGCACGCCGTATCGGCCTCGAATCCGGATCGGTCGTCGTGATGGATTGTCAGACGGGCGACCTGCTGTGCATGGCCTCCATGCCGAGCTTCGACCCCAACAGTTTTTCCGACGGCATTGGCAGTGTCGAGTATTCGATGCTGCGCGAGGACGAACGCGTGCCCCTGCGCAACAAGGTGCTGAAGGGGCTCTATCCACCAGGCTCGACGGTCAAGCCAATGCACTGCATGGCGTTCCTGAAAGAGGGCGTGCGGCCCGATGAAACCATTATCTGCGGTGGTGGCCGCCGGATCGGCAATCGCTTCTTCAATTGCTGGAGCAATCACGGCGTCGTCGACATGGCCAAGGCGATTTATCAAAGCTGCGACAGCTATTTCTATCACTTCGCCCAGCAGGTCGGCTTCGACAAGGTCGCCGCCATGGCCAAGGGCCTTGGATTGGGGCAGGAATTTGAGCTGCCTGTGACCAGCCAGTTCTACGGCACTGTTCCCAATGCCGAGTGGAAGCTCAACAAGTTCGAGCGCGAGTGGCAGCCATTCGACACCGTCAACGCTTCAATCGGACAGGGGTACTACCTTGCCAGCCCGCTCCAACTCGCGGTGATGAGCGCGCGTCTGGCCACAGGTAAGGTGCTCAACCCGCGGCTAGTGCTCGACGGGGCTGTGACCGACCCGCTGAGTTACAATTTCAAAGATGATGAGATCAATTACATCCGTCAGGCAATGAGCGATGTGGTGAATGGCCCCGGCACGGCTGGGCGCGGTCGCTTGCCCTTCCCTGATATTAAAATGGCTGGGAAAACCGGGACAGCGCAGGTCGTTTCGCTTAATATCTCCGACGGACGCACCGGGCCCTGGAAGTTCCGTGACCATGGGCTTTTCACCTTCTTCGCACCGCTCGAAAATCCGCGTTATGCTGGTGCGGTGGTGATTGAGCATGGCGGTGGGTCCGGCGCGGCCTACCCGATCGCCCGAGACGTGATGACCTTCATGTTCGATCCGGCAAAGGGGCTTGAGGCGCTGAACGCACTCGAAAAACAATGGGGCGGCACTGCGCAAGAACGCCTTGATGCTAAATATGAGAGCTATGCCGCCGAACGCGGGGCCAGCGTAACAAGGCCGCCTCGCCGAGATGAAGATATCTTCGATCGTGTCGAGGCGGAGGCACGCGTCGCGGCTCAACAATCGGAAGAAATTGCCGATGAGTTCGTCGCGCCGAGGCCACTCGCGACGCCATCAGGCGCCCCGACACCCGCACCAGATTCGGCTTCTCCCGCAACGCCTGGACCCGCGCAGTGAACCGCGCAAACAGCATCATACCCGAGCCAATAGCGCGTCAGCCCTGGCCGATGCTGATCCCATTGTTCTTGCTGGTCTTGTTCGGCGCGGCTGTACTCTACTCCGCGGCCGGTGGATCGATGCAGCCTTTCGCAAGCTCGCATCTATTCCGGTTCGGCGTATTTCTGCTGATGGCGGCGGTAATTACAAGCTTCCCGCGCGAGCTTGTGCGTTTCCTCACATATCCGGCTTATGTCATTGTACTTCTATTGCTTGTTGCAGTGGAGATCATGGGCACCCTGGGGGGAGGAAGCCAACGCTGGATCGACCTTGGCTTCATGGTCTTGCAGCCGTCAGAGCTGATGAAGCCGGTAATCGTAGTCGTGCTCGCACACTTCTATTCGTCGCTGCCGGTAGGATTGATAACCAGCTGGCGTGCACTGCTTGTACCAGCTGGATTGATCCTCGCTCCAATGGCGCTCGTTCTGATGCAACCGGACTTAGGTACGTCCCTAGCGATCGCCTTTGGCGGGGCGGTCGTGATGCTGCTCGCTGGCTTACCGATGCGCTGGTTCATTGGCGGAGGGATTGCTGCGGTTGTCGCCGCCCCCCTCGCCTTCTTCTTCGCGCTTGAGGAATATCAGCAGCGCCGCGTGATGACCCTGTTCGATCCAGAGAGCGATCCGCTGGGTGCCGGTTATCATATCGCGCAATCGAAAATCGCCATCGGGTCCGGCGGGATCGTCGGCAAAGGCTTCAACAATGGCTCGCAAAGCCATCTGCAATATCTCCCCGAACCGCACACAGACTTCGTTTTTGCGACCATGGCGGAGGAATGGGGACTGATCGGCGGTATCTTCGTGATCGGCATATTCGCCATCATCCTGCGCTGGGGCACACGCGTTGCCCTCGCATCTCGCGACCGCTTCTCCAGCCTGCTCGCCGCCGGGATGGTGGCGACGATCTTCTTCTACATTGCAGTGAACTTGATGATGGTAATGGGTATGGCACCCGTCGTTGGCATCCCCCTGCCCTTTATGAGCCATGGCGGATCCTCGATGATGACCAATATGATCTGTATCGGCGCGCTGATGATGGTCAATCGCTGGAACCGCAACGCGCCGCGCGGCGGGCTTACCAGCTGAACAGCTATACTCGGATCAAGCCGAGCTTGAGCGCTTTTACGGTCGCGCCGACCCTATCCGAAGCGTTGAGCTTCTCGTAAATTCGCTTGGCATAAGTTTTTACCGTTTCCGGCGACAATTCCAGAATGGTCGCGATTGAGCTTGTCGACTTGCCCCTGGCAATCCACCCCATCACTTCTCTCTCGCGACTGGAGAGTTCTGGTTTCTCTCGAGTGTTGTCGAGCAATACGCAAACCCGCTGATGCGCGGCCTGAGCGGCACTGCGTACAGTGCCAAGACGCCCTTCGTCGATTTGATCCAGCGGCACGCCAAAATCAAGCGATGCGAAGGAGTTTCGCCCTCTAGGACCATAGAGCGGCAAGCCAAAGCCATGCACCAGACCGTGCTGACGCATGGACTCGAAGTAGACTTCGTTTTCAGAAGTGTTTGCCTCCAGCGTCATCGCATCCACCCAACGTAACATCGCTCCATATCTCATGGTGCGCGCCGGAATTGGGTCGGCCAGCCTGAAATCGGCGTCTTCATAGAGCTGCTGCCATTCTTCGCTGTAACCCTCGGCATAGACAGTCGCACGAATTGAATTTTGTGCCGCAAAGATCGGCGTGAAATGATAGCTCATGCGAATGGCGCCCTGCTCACGGCAGACGCCGCAGATGTAGTCATATACCTCTGCTAGATCATCGAGACGTTCAATTTGTCCGAAGTATTTCTGCATGACATTACGGAAACTATCACATGTCCCCCGATCAGGCGACTGTTTCATTCGTAACGTAATATCTATTTCGAATGATGTGAGCATCCGCGCTTCGGCCCTCGGGTCGCATCATTCCGAGCATGTCGTGCTCGGGCGCTCACAAAAAGTCCCTCTGATGGACATGCCAGCAATGGACGCTCATCAGGGGGCACCGTGTTTTTAGGTGTTCAGGAGCTCGTCATGCCGATGCGCATGCGCGAACGCTTCGCTCGTGTGCTGCCATTCTCAGCCCGCGGCGAAAAAGCGCGCGCTCACAATGAATTGGCCATGGCCACCGACGCAGCCGATACCGCTGCAATTGCCGCCTTTCTGGGCGGTGTGTATCTGCGTGAGTGCAATAGCATGACGACAAGCCTGCGTCAGGTCCACACCGTTGCCGGGGTCAGCCAAAGCATGGCGCTCCGGCTGGCCAAAAGATTGAACGAAGACGGACTTATAGTCATCATTTCAGCGCTGCACGATGAGTTTGAGTCGCGCATCGAATTGACCGAAATTGCCAAACGCAGGCTGGCCAGGCTCACGCACAACAACACAACATCTTCCATTCCGAAATAAGCGCGCTATATGCAGCGCCTTCGCTGATTCGGGGCATTGGCTTGAAGGGCCTTTCCGACAGTGATCTTGATCTCGGTCATATCCGAAATCGTGAGATGGACGCATAGCTCAGTTGGTAGAGCAGCTGACTCTTAATCAGCGGGTCCTAGGTTCGAACCCTAGTGCGTCCACCATTCCCCACCCCTACTTATTCAACAGTTTATATACGCTCCACCAGAGCGACAGCATACATAATCCTTAGCATCGCAATTGGCCCGCGGTCAGCTGTTCGCAAGATGATCCGCAAGAGCATCGCAAACCCATGCCCACTCCGCAGGCTGGATATACAGAGGATTGTGTAGCATCGAAGCGCCAGATCATCTATTTGTCCGGACATATTGCTTTGGGTCTTCATTCAACGAAAGTTCTGTTGCCCCTCTGCATGGATCGCGAAACGTCAAACTGCGTTTCCTAAGCGTGTTGTAGGAGAGAGATTTTGTACAAGTATGTTGCCGCCGGGGTCTTGCTGAGCCTTTCGCTTTCGATTGCTCCGGCTGGTGCCGAACAGACAGCGCCCCCCGCAAACGACCAGACACAGAAGGCATCGTATGAGGCTGCACCGGAGCCGTTGCGCATCTGGGCCACCGCTCGTGCAGGAACAGGCGAGCCAATCCATTGGGTCGCCGATGGAGCGGTTTATGCTTACCCGTCGGGCGAAAAACTGATGGGGCTTATCGGGCTTGAAAGCTCGACCATCATCTGGCCGGAAAATCCGGGTGACGAAATCATTCACCTGACACGCAAGACCTTCGCCTACACCGACAAGGATACCGGTGAAGTGCTGACCGAATATAATGGCAACAAGGTCGAGCCGATTGCATACCCCTACCAGCTCATTCGGTATCGTCTCGAGAACGGCCGCATCTTCGGTGACGTAGAACAGGGCGTCGGCGAGAATATCCGCACGATCAAGGCCACCAACGGCATTCCGTACCGTCAACTCGGAGATTCCTACATCTACAATGCGTCGGTATGGTTGGACTTCGATTTGCCTTCCGGCGATCGGTACGAGGCTTGGGAGAATTACGATTTCTTCATCCAGCCTGAAGGTTCCGTTTCCGAACCTCACCAGATGAGCTGGCAGCGATATGGCAAGCTGCCGAAATGGGCAGGAGGTCAGATTGCGATCACCCATTTGCATTCATGGCGGGTTGAAAACCACAGTGAAATTCCGGCGCAAATCCTCGATTGGGCCCGCGAAGAAAAGCCGATGTGGTTGAAGCCACCGGCGAGCCTTGAAGAAGTCCGTAAGTTGCAAAAGGGCGAAGGCGGCCCGGGCTGGAGCGGGTAGTCAAGACGCCCGGCGGCCAAAGATGCGCATTGTCAGGAGTTTTCTGGACGGTGAGTACGGCCAGCTGCACTTAAGAGCCGTTCAACCGGATACGGTTGTCCATCCGCCGCTCTTGTGCCTGCACCAGATTTCGAAATCCGGTCGTGAGTTTGCCCGCTTCATGGAGATCGCGGGCCGTGATCGGATGGTGATAGCTCCCGACTATCCGGGATATGGCGAGTCGGCGCTGCCACCAGCAGAACCTTCCGTTCGTATCGAAGATTATGCGAGAGTCATGTGGCAGGTTGCCGACCAAGTCAGCGGCAACAGCCAAATCGACCTGTTCGGCAATCACACAGGGAGCTTGGTCGCTGCGGAGATGGCACGGACTCGCCTGGACACCGTACGCAAAGTTGCCATGATTTCAGCGCCAATCATGACGAGAGACGAGATCGCGCGAATGCGCGAGTATTTTCTTCCCATACCCATCGACGAAGCCGGGACGCGCTTCACAACTATGTGGAGCAGAATCCTGGAACATCGAAGCGAGGGATTCACGCTCGAAATGATGGCAGAATCCTTCGCTGAAAATCTGCGCGCTGGCGATGCGTACGAATGGGGCCATCGCGCCGCCTTTGATTATTGTGAAGGCTTTCCAGAAATCATCGCCGGATTGCGTAACGAGGTCATCGTGCTCAATCCACGCGACCTGCTCCATGAGATGACGACAAGGGCCGCTCCCCTGCTCACCAACGGTCGGGTTATCGATTGCCCTGAATGGGGGCAGGAGGTGCTGAATGTACATCCGGCGGCACTGGCCGAGAAACTGCTGAGCGAGTTCGAGGGGTGGCCCGCAAGAACGGACTAAGCCGACCTATAGAGCCGCTATGGGTATGCTCACACGGAGGTTTTCGGAGTGGGCTCGGCTGCCCCGGCATAGGGTATGTTGCGGCGACCATAGCGGCGGACGCGGACATTGGCTTGCTCGCCGTGTCCGGCAAACCCTTCAAGCGCACATAGCCGACTGCAATATTCGCCGATCTCGGTGGTGGCCTCATCGGTCAGCACCTTCTGATAGGTGCAGGTCTTGAGGAACTTCCCGACCCACAGCCCGCCAGTGTAGCGCGCCGCCTTCTTCGTCGGCAGCGTGTGGTTGGTCCCGATCACCTTGTCGCCATAGGCAACATTGGTTCGCGGACCGAGAAACAGCGCGCCGTAATCGGTCATGTTCTCAAGGAACCAATCGTCACGATCGGTCATCACCTGCACGTGCTCATTAGCGTAGAAGTTCGCCACTTCGAGCATTTCATCATGATCGTCGCACACGATCACCTCGCCATAATTGTCCCAGGCCTGTCTCGCAATTTCGCGCGTTGGCAATATCTCCAGCAGCCGTTCGACCTCCGCCATCGTCTCGCGCGCAAGCTTCTCTGAGTTGGTGATCAGGATTGCAGGGCTTTCGGGCCCATGCTCGGCCTGCCCCAGCAGGTCGGTCGCGCAGATCTCGCCATCGACCGTCTCATCGGCGATCACCATCGTTTCCGTAGGGCCAGCAAACAGATCAATCCCCACGCGGCCAAACAGTTGCCGCTTGGCCTCGGCCACAAAAGCATTGCCCGGCCCGACCAGCATATCGACCGGGTCGATGCTCTCGGTCCCAATCGCCATCGCGCCGATCGCCTGCACGCCGCCCAGCGCATAGATCGCATCCGCGCCCGCCATCGCCTGTGCCGCAACGATTGCCGGTGCGGGCTTGCCCTCGAAAGGCGGGGCGCAAGTCACCACGCGCGGCACGCCCGCAACCTTGGCGGTGATCACCGACATATGCGCGCTCGCCAGCAGCGGATATTTGCCGCCAGGCACATAGCAGCCCGCAGCATTCACCGGGATATGCCTGTGGCCGAGGATCACTCCCGGGCGGGTCTCGACCTCGACATCGTGCATCGATTCCCGCTGGATCTGCGCAAAGCCTAGCACCTGCTCTTGCGCGAACTCGATATCCTTGATCGCTTGCGCATCCAAGCTGTTCACACATGCATCGATCTCGGCCTGTGTCAGGCGATAATCCTCGCGGTCCCAGCCATCGAACTTCACCGAAAGCTCGCGCACGGCCACATCGCCGCGCTTCTCGATATCGGCGAGAATACCCTCGACAATATCGCGAACCTGGCGATCTTCTTCAGACCGCACTTCGGCGGTTACCGCACGTTTCAACCATTGTGCCATGATGTCTCAACTCCAAAACTTGCCATGGAATGTTTGATCGACCATTCCGTACGCATTGAGACAGGGACGTAGTTTTTCGAGCAATGCGATAGGCAAACTTTATCCGAATTATCCGATGCGCGGCATTTTTTAGCGAAGTATGACCCAGTCTTTGGCCGAGCCACTAAGATCAAAATCCGAGGAAACACCTCCGCCGCTGAATCGCATTGCTATTAGGGAGTGGTGCCGATCCATCAGGCTGCGGTCCCGATCGAGTAGGAGAACCACATAGTGACCATTAGGGCGGTTTCGCGAGCTATTGCCGTTCTCTCCGCAGTCAATCGCGATGGCCCGATCACCATGACGGGTATCGCACGGCGCGCAGAAATCCCGTATCCGACAGCCAGCCGCATAGTCCACACGTTGCTGGACGAGGGTCTGATCGAACGCGAACCGGCACGAAAGCGCTACCGCGTGACATCGCTCGTCCAAACGCTTTCGCTGGGCTATCAATCGGAGGATGCCCTCGTCTCTAAAGCACGCCCGCATATCGAGGCACTATGCAAGGAGTTAGGCTGGCCAATCTCACTTGCCACCCGCGTCGGCACGCGCATCATTTTACGCGATTCAACTCATAATATGACGTCGCTGACGTTCTCCAATTATTATCCCGGCTACACTTTGCCTATTGCCGAGTGCGCTAGTGGCAAAGCCTATCTCGCCTTTTGCGAGGACGAGGAACGGCAGGCTATAATCGACGGTTGGAAAGCGATCGACAATGAAACCGCCCATCGTGGGTTGGTGATGCTGGGCGATGACTTCCTGCTCAACAAAATTCGCGACGATGGATATGCCACGCACGCGCTCAACGCTTACAACGCCGAACCGGGCAAAACCTCGTCGGTCGCGGTGCCGATCCTATCGGCAAATGGCGGGCTGTTCGGCACTCTGGCCACGGTCTACTTTGCTGCGGCGATGAAGTTGGAAGAGGCGGTCGAGCAGTTTCTTGAGCCGCTACAGCTTAAAGCTTCCAAAATCGCTCAGGACATGGCGGACGACGACTAGTCGAACACCAGCACCGGCTTGATTGCAGTGCCGTTTGCGCAGTCCGCAAAGGCATCCGATATGTCATCGAACGGATAGCGTTTGATAAGCCGCTCATAGGGCATCGCACCGCTTTGCTGCTGTTCGATAAGCCATGGGATGAAGGTTTCGGGGTTGCTGTCCCCCTCGACGATACCGATCATGGTCGTGGTCATGAAGGGCAAGCCTCCCGGGTGACTGACCGGCTCGCCGAATTGTCCCGGAACAGTCACCACCCCCATTTTCCCTCCGGGAGAGAGCGAATTGATGCCCAGCTCGAATGTTTGCTGTTTTCCTGCGCAGTCGAGCGCATAGGCCATTCCGCCGCCGGTCAGCTCGCGAATGGTTTCGAGCAGATCGGGCTCATCACCAGTCAATGCATGTTGGGCACCAAGCGATCTTGCCAGCTCCAACCGCTCCTCAATCATGTCCACGGCGATGATCGGGTGGCTGCCGGCAATCCGCGCTGCCATCACCGCGCTCAAGCCCACCGCACCGCAACCGATCACAAGTAAAGGCTTGTCAGCCTCGGCAGCGAAGTTGTTGAGCACAGCACCGGCACCGGTCTGGATGCCGCAGCCAAGCGGTGCAGCGATTGCAAAATCTAGGTCGTCCGGAATTTTCACACAATTGCGCTCGGTCACGATGGCATGCGTGGCGAAACTGCTTTGCTGGAAGAACTCGGCGGAGATGGGCGTGCCATCGGCGCGGGTCAGCGCTGGGCGTTCTGGAGGCCGCGTCCCGGAGAAATTGTGTGCTTCGTGATCGAGGCAATATGCCGGATGGTCAGTCAGGCAATTGCGACAATGGCCACACGATCCAAACGTTGCGACGACGCGGTCACCCACTGCAAAGCCGGTTACGCTTTCGCCGACCGCGACAATCTTCCCTGCACCCTCATGGCCCAGTACGCGCGGCTCTGGCAGCCACTCGGACACCGAAAGATCGGTATGGCAAAGCCCCACAGCGCCCATCTCGATGACCATCTCATGCGGAAGCGGATCATCGAGCATCAGGTGCTCGATTTGCGGCGCAGCTCCTTTGCCATGACTGACCGCTGCTCTGATGTCGCACGGCACCTCTATGCCTGCCCGTGCCGGTCTTGCAGTGCGACAATCTCGTCCATACCGAGCAGGCGGCTCATCTCGGAGAAATCGAAGGACGGCGGTGCATCGCTCGTCGCCTTGCCCTCCTTGAGTGCCTGATAGAACGCCTGCGCACCTTGTGCCGCCGCAAGGGGTGCGCCTGACGGATAGATCACCAGTTTCACGCCCAAAGCCTCGTATTCCGCAGGTTCGAGCACTGGCAGTTTCGCCCCCGGCGCGGCGTTGATCATCAGGGGCTTGTCGATGGCTTTGGCGGCCTCGGCAATCTCGTCGCGCGTTTCGGGCGCTTCGAGAAACACAATGTCCGCCCCGGCATCGGCATAGCTCGCAAGCCGGCCTAGCGTGCTTTCGAAGCCCTCGCTCCGCCGCGCATCTGTCCGCGCGATGATGAGCATGTCTCCATCGTCCCGCGCCTCAAGTGCCACAGCAATGCGGGTCAGCATTTCGTCTTTGGGCACCGACCTAGCACGTCCGACATGGCCGCAAATCTTGGGAAAGGGTTGGTCCTCTATCTGCATCGCGGCGATGCCAGCCTTTTGGTATCCGCGCACCGCATGGGCGAGGTTGGCGATGCTGCCAAAGCCGGTATCGGCATCGGCGATCACCGGGACCTCACTGCGTGCGGCAAAACCGCCAAATACGCGCACAAAATCGGCATAGCCGGCAAGCCCAACATCAGGTTCGCCTAGCGCCGAGGCGGTTCCCCAATAGCCCGACGCGTAAAGTGCCTCAAAACCGATCTGCTGTGCAACGAGCAGGCTGATCTGATCGTGAATTCCCGGCGCAACGATGATCCCGGCTTCACCAAGACGCGCGCGCAAAGTGATCGCTCCGCTCATGCTGGAGCGAGCCGTTCACGATAGCCATCAAGCACAGTTGCATCTTCGATCGTCGCGGGGATTTGCGGCTCTTCGCCGTCTGCAAGCTGACGGATGGTCTTGCGCAAGATCTTGCCCGAGCGAGTTTTGGGTAGCTTCTCCATCACATAGACCTGACGGAAAGCGGCGACCGGGCCGATGCTGGCGCGAACATCGGCAATCAGCTGAGCACCTATTTCCGCTTCATCGGTCGCGACGCCGCTCTTGAGGACAACGAAGCCAACCGGCAGTTGGCCTTTGAGTGCGTCCGCGATGCCGACCACGCAGCATTCGGCGACATCGGGATGCGCGGCGAGCACTTCCTCCATCGCAGCGGACGACAGACGGTGACCGGCCACGTTGATGACATCGTCCGTCCGGCCCATCACGAAGACATGTCCGTCCTCGTCGATATAGCCAGCATCGCCGCTTTGATAGTACCCCTCATAACGTTGCAGATAGGCTTCGCGATACCGCTCATCGGCATTCCATAGCGTCGGTGCTGCACCGGGCGGGAGCGGGAGCTTTGCCGCGATCGCTCCGTTCTCATCCGCGCCAAGTTCCTCACCGTCGCTGTCGAGGCAGCGAATATCCCACCCGGGCATGGGTACGCTGGTCGAACCGGCTTTGATGGCCATTTTCTCGATGCCAACAGGACTCGCACAAATCGCCCAGCCGGTCTCGGTCTGCCACCAATGATCGACCACGGGCTTTCCCAGCAAGTTTTCAAGCCATACCAAGGTGTCGGGATCGGTCCGCTCACCGGCAAGGAAGATTGCCTTCAGTTCAGAAAGATCATGCCCTCCCGCAAGCGATCCATCGGGATCGACCTGCTTGATCGCGCGTATCGCGGTCGGTGCGGTAAAGAAGCTTCGCACTTTGTGCTTGGCCATCAATTGCCAGAAGATTCCCGCATCGGGCGTCCCGATCGGCTTGCCTTCAAAGATCACCGTCGCGTTGCGATTGAGCAACGGTGCGTAGACGATATAGCTATGCCCAACGACCCAGCCGACATCGCTCGCCGCCCAATATGTCGCGCCTGGCGGGCAATCGTAAATGCCTTCCATCGACCAAGCGAGCGCAGCGAGGTATCCGCCTGTATCCCGCACGATACCCTTGGGCTGGCCGGTCGTTCCGGACGTGTAGAGAATGTAAAGCGGATCGGTCGCGGCCATCGGCACGCAATCGACCGGCTCCGCATTTGCGAGCACATCGGCCCAGTCCGAAACGTCGCTGCCGGACAAATCTGCGGGCGCCTGCTCACGTTGCCAGAACAGCGTGTGATCGGGTCTATGACTTGCGAGTGCATAGGCCTCGTCGAGCATTGGTTGATACTCCAGGGTCTTTGCGCCCTCGATACCGCACGATGCCGCGATAACCAGCTTGGGCGTCGCATCGTCGATGCGGGTTGCCAGTTCGCGCGGCGCAAATCCGCCGAATACAACCGAGTGGATCGCGCCGATCCGTGCGCATGCAAGCATTGCAACGACCGCCTCGACCGAATTGGGCATGTAGATCAGCACGCGGTCACCGGTTTCGACGCCAAGCGCGCGCATCGCACCGCCCGCGCGCGCGGTCATGCCCTGCAACTCGGCAAAACTGACACTGCGCGAGATCCCGGTGACGGGGCTTTCGTAGAGCAATGCGGCATCATCACCGTGACCGGCTTCAACATGGCGGTCCACGCAATTGTAGCAGGCGTTGAGCTTCCCTCCGACGAACCAGCGTGGGATTGGCTCGGCCCCGTCGCCGACAAGTTGACTGTACGGTTCATCCCAAGACAGCTTCTTTGCAACTTGGCCCCAGAACAGTTCGGGTTGTTCAAGCGATTGGCGGTACAAGCTGCGATAATCGCCGGCCACGTCTGTCTCCTTCATCCCGATCGCACCTGCCGCATCCTTTTAGTCGCTGCTAATTCCTTCGCGGCACGTGCTCATCAGCCGGATAAATAGACCATACCTGTAGCATAGCCTTATCCGCTCGTCGGACAGTCTGGCGAGCTACACCTTTAAAGATTCGCTCACGAGGCTATTTTGAGCCACGAGAAATAGGAAGTGCAATGGCGAAAGAGCTGAACCAAGCCGACCTTATTCACGGCGATGTCCCCGAAGTCTTCGGCGAGGCGATCGGCGGCAAGGGTACCGTCTATTTCGAGAATGTCGTGATCGATAATCTGATCGACGCGGTGCTCGAACTGTCCGCTGCGGCTTGGGCGCATCATGATCGCGTTTTGGTACTTGAGAAAGTGCTCGAAGCGAAGGGCATCGCAGTGAGCGATGAGATCGAAGCACACTTGCCGGACGACGCGGAGATTGCCGCTCGTGCAGCTGAACGCGATGCCTATGTACAGCGTATTTTCGGTAGCTTCCTGCGCCGCCCGACCGGCGATCTGCCGGGGCGCGATGTGATGGATAAGGAGTAAAGGGAATGGACCGCGGAAACATCGGCGTACTGCCTCGCCCAACCAGGCTCGCTGACGAGAGCTATCTCGAGTTTGTCACGTCATTCCGCAAAATGGCGATTCAACAGGGCTTCCCGACCATGGCGGAACAAGGCGAAGCGGCCCTGATCAAGGCGCAGGAATCTGGCGAAATCGCTAAACCTGCTGAGGGAGAGGAAGTTCCGCTCGACGATGTGAAGCGTGTGTTCTCCAAGATACCCTTCGTGCCGACTTGGCAACGGTTCGTGCGCTCGCAGCAGGAAATGATGTGGCGCCGCACGCGCGAAAGCTTCGTACAGAACGCGGATGCGGTGATGGCGGCGATGGCGGAGGCGGAGAAGAGCCATCCCGAACGCATTCACTATGATCCCGAGTTCGTGCCGCCGGTTTACACGCGCCACGAGATTCACTGCCAACCGGGCGGCTACACCGATGATCCGCTGGGCGGCCTCGTGTTCCACTACGGCACCAAGATATTTTACGAAGGTTTCAACGACCAGGACGAGCTGCATATCGAACTGGCCGAGAAAACCACTTTGCCCGCCGATGGCAAGGTTGAGCGCATCCTCGATGTCGGATGCAGCATCGGGCAAGCAACGACCGCGCTAAAGGACCGTGTCCCAGGCGCCGAAGTCTGGGGTCTGGATGTCGGCCTGCCGTTGATCCGCTATGCCCACATGCGCGCATTGCAGCATGACAAAGATGTGCAGTTCAAGCAGGCACTGGCCGAAGAGAGCGGCTATCCAGACGAGCACTTCGACGCGGTTCTGTCCTACATCCTGTTCCACGAAGTGCCGGTAAAGAAGATGAAGGAAATCATCGCCGAGATGTTCCGCATCCTGCGGCCCGGCGGGACCTTCTCGATCTTCGAGTTCCCGAACAATGACAAAGGTCAGGTTTCGGCCTCGCACCGCTTCATGATTGACTACGATTCGAAGAACAACAATGAACCCTATTCGCCCGGCTTCGTGCAAAGCGACTTCCGCGGGATTCTCGAAGCTGCCGGCTTCGATGTCGAGCCGGGGCCCGATGTCAGCAATGACTTCCTGCAATCGCTGGTCGCGACCAAGCCTGCCTGATCGCACCAACTGCTCTGGTCACGCGGTCGTTTCGATGGCCTGCTTGCCCAACGGTGCGGTGACCGGGTCGTATTTGAAGATGCCCAGCGCATCTTCGTTCTTGGGCGGATTGTCGCGCAGCTGATATGGGTCGAGCGCCTGAAGCCGATCCCCACCCACATTGGATTCTGCCTGAAGAAACGCGGCGCGCTCGACTCGCGTTTGCCCATAGAGAGAAAGCGCTGCGAGCGGGTTCGTCTCTGCTGCAAAAGCACGACCCAAAATGCCCGCATCCTCAATTGCGCTCGATGCGCCCTGCCCCATAAACGGCAGCATCGGGTGCGCCGCATCGCCCAACAGTGTGAAGCAACCCTTGGTCCATTGCATCAGAGGCTCGCGCACGAACAGGCCCCAACGGTACAGTTCGTCTTCGGGGATCGCCGCGATCACCTGATCGACATAGTCGGTCCAGCCCGCGAATACGGCGGCAATATCGTCGCGCGAGGCTTTTGCATTCCAGCTTTCCTCCGCCCAGTCGTCGGAGCGTGACATGGCCACCATATTGACCAGTTCAGTCCCGCGCACCGGGTAGGTGACGAGGTTCCGCCCAGCCCCGATATGGTTGATATTGCTGCGTTCGACCGAGCGCGGGCCTAGCCGATCCGCCGGGATCAGCGCGCGCCAGGCGACATGACCGCTAAAGGTCGGTTCGGGCGTATCGAACAGGATATCGCGCAGGATAGAACGCAGCCCGTCGGCACCAATCACGATATCCGCCTCGCCATGGCTGCCATCTGCGAAGGCGAGCTTCGCTATGCCATCGGATTGCTCGGCACCAACCAATTCCTTGCCGAATTGGCAATTGCCACCGAACAGGCGGACCAGCTCATCCATCAGATCGGCACGATGCATCTGGTAGTAGGATCCGCCATAGATCTCGCGGCAGGTCCGCCGGTCGATCTCCATCAGTGTCTCTCCAGTGTGCCCGTGGAACAGCAATTGTTCGAGCGGCTCGTTCGCATTCTCAGCGAGAAATTCCGTCATTCCCAGCCATTCGAGCACCTTCACTGCATTGGGGCTGAGCGAGATGCCTGCGCCCACTTCACCAAAAGCAGGCGCGCGTTCGTAGATCACCGGATCAAACCCGGCGCGTTTCAGCGCGAGGCCTGCGGTGAGACCACCGATGCCGCCCCCGATGATAGCAATTCTAGTCACAGGCCGAGTGCCTCCGGATTGAGGATATTGTCCGGATCGAGCTCGGACTTGAGAGCACGCAGCAGGCTGCCCGCGCCAGCCTCGCGGTGCTGGGCATACGGGTAGGTGCGGCCGATCTGGAAATGCGTACCGCCATGTTTGCGGGTCAGTTCGGTAAAAGCAGCGACGAATTCGCGCACCAGCGCGCGCGCCTCGGCATTGTCAGGGTTTTCGGCTAGCGCGCTTGCCATTGCTTCGGGCGTAACGCGGCGGTGGTATTCGGTGAGGGCGTCCGGCCAATAGAACACCGGCTCATAGAGCACTCCGACACCGGCAATCGCAGCAAAAAACTCCGCAATCGTGACCTGCGCCGTGCTCATTCTTTCGGCGAAGTCGTCTTTCAGCGCGACATAGTCGCGGTGAAATGCACGGGCGGCTTCGGGCGTGAAAATGCCATGGATCGGCAGCAGCCGACGCCCATCGGGATGCGTGACCGGCAGCGGTGGGAATGGCGTCGCCCGGGTCATCAACGGGACGGTGTTGACGATCTCGCCGCCACCTTTGGCAAGCGCGCGGATAGCCTTGATCCGGCTGGAAAGCTCCGCCTTGTCCCGCCCTTCGACAACGAAATGCGCTGTGTACTTGGCCTTGTCGAGAAACCGCCGTCCGCCAAGCGCGATCCGCCCCATCCGGTTAAGCGCTCCGATCGGGTTTCCCGCAGCTTTGCCGACGCGCCACATCGCTTTGGCATCCTCGACCAGATCGGGATTGCCGGCATTCTGCCGCGCAACATCGCCATCCATCGCGATGACTTCGCTAGCGAGGCGCCGCTGAGCGACTTCGCCGAACATGGTCGCCATCGCATCGAAATCATCGAACGCGAAAGAAAGGCCGTTGACGTGTACAGGGCGCGGTTCGATCTCGAGCGTGATCGCCGTCTTGATTCCCATCGCACCATTGTCGTTGGCAAAGATACCGGTGAGGTCAGGTCCGAAATTGCGATTGGCGGGTGACAGGCCAGGCGTCCCGTCGGAGCCGGTGTGAATGATCTCCCCGGTGCCTGTAACGATCTCGAAGCTCTTGACGGCATTCGCAGAAGCGCCGGTGGTGCCGGACCCGAAGGTGACCGTTCCGATGCTGATAGAGCCTGACACGGTCGCCTGGATTCCGCTCATCGGACCCCAGAAACGCGCCCGGCGGTCATGCTTGGCTAGCGCTGCATCCAACTCTGCCCAAGTGCATCCGGCCTCTACGGTGACGTGACCCGCCTCGGCGGCGATCTCGCGGACGTCGGCCATGCGCGAAAATTCAATTGCGATGGCAGCGTTATGCGGTGGTTGGAACGCCTTGGTGTAGGACATGCCTCCGCCTCGCGGGCAGATCGCAACCGAGTGCTCGCGGCAAAGCCGCACGATCTCGACCATTTGCTGGGTGTTCTGCGGGCTTATCTCGGCAAGTGGTGGGAAACCTTCAAAAAACAGATCAAGGCTGGCAAAATGCAGATCGCTCGGATCACAGCATACAGCATCCTCGCCGCAAACCCGTCTAAGCGCGGAAAGGAGCGCGTTAAACTCCTCGACTGGTCGGCTATTGTGAGGTGCATTCATCGCATGTTCGTGCCCTGATCATTGTCGCATAACGAGCGATTGGCGTCCTTTTATCCGAGCAACGATCAAACGCAGTGCTGCTCATGCGGCTACCACACTGCATCGCCTAAGCGAAATGCGATGACAATGAACCTTACTCCAACCGCCGAAACGGATCGGAGCGTTAATCGCTCGAGCGTTTCGGCGTGGTTCATTGTCGCGGTGCTCTCGCTGGCAGGGATCGTGAGCTACATCGACAGGCAGATCATCAACCTGCTGGTCGATCCGATCAAGGCCGACCTCGGCCTATCCGACGTGCAAGTCAGCCTGTTGCAGGGCTTCTCCTTCGCTTTGCTCTACACTGCGATGGCTATTCCGCTCGCTTGGATCTCCGATCGGTACAATCGCAAATTGGTCATCATTTGCGGATTGGTGGTCTGGTCGCTCGCCACGTTCGGCAGCGGTCTTGCCGCAGGATTTGTCGCGCTGTTCTTTATCCGGATGATGGTCGGGATCGGGGAAGCGACCCTGGCACCCGCCGGGATGTCTATTTTGAGCGACTCCTTCACCAAGGAAAAGCTTCCCACAGCCCTCAGCGTCTTCACCGGCACCGGTTTCGTTGGGTCCGGCCTGGCGCTGGTGGTGGGCGGATATCTCTATGCCGAAATGGAGCAACGCGGGCCAACCACCCTGCCTTTCGGCACGTTCGAACCCTGGCAGCTAACATTCATGGCGGTCAGCCTGCTGAGCGTGCCGATCTTCTTTCTGCTGCTCGCGATCCGCGAACCCGCGCGGAAAGAAGGCAATCAGACCATCGGTTCCGATGATGCGCCACCGGCTTTCGAGGTTGTCAGCTTCTTGCGCGAGAACGCGGCTGTGCTGTTCCCGTTGATGTTCGGTTTTTCCTGCTTTGCGGCCGCGCAATTCGGGATCGGAGCCTGGGCGCCAAGCCACTTCATCCGCGTCCACGGCTGGAGCCAGATGGAAACCGGGCAGTACTTCGGCCCCGTTGTTATGTTCGCTGGACTTGCGGGCGTCGTGTCGGGTGGGATGCTGGCCGAGCGCTTGCTACAGCGCGGGATGCGCGATGCGACACTGCTGGTGCCGATCTGCGCTCTGGTCATCGCGATACCTCTCGCCATCGCCTTTCCGCTTGCCGCTTCGCCGTGGGTCGGGCTGACCTGCCTCGCCCTGGTCCTGTTTTTCGGAACCGTGCCGTTCGGAGCGGGTGTCTCGACCTTTCCCCTCATCACGCCCAATCGTATGCGAGCGCAAGTGATCGCGGTCTATTTACTCGTCGCCAATCTGGTCGGATATTCCGCTGGACCGCTTCTGGTGGCATGGTTGACCGATGAGGTTTTCGGCGACCCACTGGCAATCGATCAATCATTGGCCATTGCACCGCCTGCCGCGATGGCGGTGGGACTCTTGCTAGTCCTGCTTGCGCGCCGAGCGTTTCTAACCAAGGCAATCGACGAGAATAACGATAGCTGAAACAATACTTTACCTGATGGAGCCTGAGTATGCCCACCGTTGAACTTTCGCCGACCGTGAAGTCCTTTCTCGACGCCGACAAACGCCTGTTGATCGCAGGCGACTGGACGGACGCGTCGAGCGAAGCGTTGATTGATGTCGTCAACCCGGCAGACGGCGCTCGCATTTCAGGCATTTCGGATGCAGCGCAGCAGGATGTCGACAAGGCGGTAGCAGCAGCGCGGGCAGCCTTCGAAAGCGGCCCATGGCCGGAGATGAAGCCGGGTGAGCGCTCGCGCCTGATTTACAAGATCGCCGATGCGATGGAAGCGCGGGCCGAAGATCTGGCGCAGCTTGAAACGCTCGATAACGGCAAACCGATCAACTTCGCCCGGTCGGACGTTGCCGCTTCAATTGGAGCAATCCGATATTACGCAGGCTGGGCCGACAAGATTCACGGGTCGACGCACAACGTGAACATGCCGGGCGACTTCCATGTCTACACCCTGAAGGAACCCGTCGGTGTCGTCGCGTTGGTGGTGCCGTGGAATTACCCGCTGGTGATGGCGGCGATGAAGCTCGGCCCGGCGCTGGCATCGGGTTGCACGTCGATCCTCAAGCCTGCCGAGGACACCTCGCTCAGCGCGCTGCTGCTCGGCCAGATCATGCTCGATGCGGGCTTGCCCGAAGGCGTGGTGAATATCGTGACGGGTTATGGCCACACGGTCGGCGCGGCGCTGGTCAACCATCCCGGCATCGACAAGATCGCCTTCACCGGCTCGACCATGACCGGCAAGACAATTGCCCACGCAGCCGCCGACAGGCTCAAGAAGGTCAGCCTGGAATTGGGAGGCAAATCGCCCAATATCATCATGCCCGATGCCGACCTCGAAGCAGCGATTCCCGCTTCTGCGCTTGGCATCTTCTTCAACAGCGGGCAGACCTGCACTGCCCCATCGCGCCTCTATGTGCACGAGGACATCGCTGAGGATGTGATCGCCGGGGTCGCGGAATTCGGCAAGAACATGAAAATTGCGCCCGGCCTCGACGAAGAAAGCATGCTCGGCCCGCTTGTCTCAGCCAAACAATTCGAGCGCGTCAGCAGCTATATCGATGCGGGCGAGAAGGAAGGCGCAGAAGTGCGTTCCGGCGGCAAGAAGCATGGCGATAGCGGCTTCTTCCTCGAACCGACGATTATCGCCAATACGACCAATTCAATGAAGGTGGTAAAGGAAGAGATCTTCGGCCCCGTACTCGTGACGCAGACCTTCAAGAGCGAAGAGGAAGCGATCGCGCTGGCCAATGACAGCGATTATGGCCTCGCGGGCTGCGTCTGGACAAGCGATCTGGGCACCGGGCATCGCATGGCGCGCAAAATTCGCGCTGGCGTTATCGGCATCAACACACCGATGGGTGCGGACTGGGACGTCCCGATCGGAGGCTACAAGCAGTCCGGAATTGGCCGCGAAAACGGCCGCGATGGGCTTGAATTATATCTCCAGACCAAGTCGGTGTTCACCTCGCTGTGAGCACGATCCCAACCAAGACCCGGCGCGTCGATATCGGTGATGCCGAAATCCATGTCGAGATAACCGGCAGCGGGCCTGACCTGATGCTGGTCGCCGGTCTCGGTGGGCGCGGCGCGTTCTGGAACAAGCAGATTCAGGAGTTCGCACAGCATTTTCGCACCATCACGTTCGACCACCGCGGTTGCGGCGACAGCACGCCCGACAAGGTCGTCTACGGCGCCGAACACATGGCCAAGGATGTGCTGGCGTTGATGGACGCAATGGAGATCGAACGGGCCAATCTGGTCGGCCATTCGACCGGCGGGGCGATTGGTCAGCATATCGCGCTCGATGCGCCTGAGCGTCTGGGTAAACTGGTTCTATCTTGCAGTTGGGCCGGACCGGACACGTACCTTACCGAGCTTTTCCGCAATCGCCGCGAAATCCTGATCAGCTGCGGCCCGCTCGCATACCTCACAATGGGCACCTATCTCGCGATGCCGCCACGCGTGTTGCAGAAGCAAATGGGCGATGCGCGGCAATTCATGGAAGAGCGCTTGGCTGCGTTTCCGGGTCTCGAAGTCGAATTGTCGCGGATCAACGCCGTCTACACGCACGATCTGCGCAGCGAGGTTCATAAGATCAGCGTTCCGACGCTTTGCATCGGAGCCGAGGATGACGGCATCACACCCCCGGGCTTCACCGAGGAGTTGGCCAAGCTGATCCCCGGCGCAAATCTGCATCTGCTCGATCGCGGCGGGCATTTTTGCCCGATTGCATCGACTGAGACGTACAACCCTGCCGTGCTAGATTTCCTAAGAGTCTGAGGAGAGACCCCATGTCTGAGCATCCCCCCATCGGTCACGTTACAAAGGGTAGATCGGTCATTGTCGGGCCGGACGAAGGCCGCTCATTGTGGCAACCGATGCCGTCACGCGGCTATGTAAATGTCAATCTGACGCCCGAAAACATGCCCTACGACACGTGGTCCAGCGGCACGCAACTGCTGCCGCCCGGTTGCATGGTGCGCGAGCACGGTCACAAGCAAAATCACGAACTTGTGTTCGTCTATGAGGGCTCCGGCGAAGTCGATATCGACGGCGAAGTCTCCAAGATCGAAACCGGGACGACGGTGCTGTTCGCGCGCAATTGCACGCATTGGATCAAGAATACTGGCGACACCGACATGAAGATGTTCTGGGTCTTCTTTCCGCCGGGCCTGGAAGACTGGTTCTACGCCATCGGGCGCGACCGCATGCCGGGCGATGCAATGCCCGAACCGTTCGACCGGCCGGACAACGTGCAGGACGTGATGGCTAAGATGCGCTTCCTGCCGCCGCGTGGAACGCCGCCCCAATGATGCGGATCATCCCTCAGTCCGATGTCGAGCGATTGCTGCCCGTCGGCCCCTGCGTCGATGTGATGCGCCAGGCGATGATTGCCACATCGCGCGGGGATGTCACCTTGCCGATCCGGCAATTCATGCCGGTGCCGGGTGTGCCGGGTAAGCTCGCATTGATGCCAGGTACTTACGGCGAAGCGGGTGTGTCGAACGATGCAAGCTTCGGGATCAAGCTGGTGTGCAAATATGAGCGGCCACCCATAAACGGTAAGCCCGACCCGCTAGGCACGCATGTCGGTATGGTGATGCTTTTCGACAGTGCCAAGGGTATCCCGCTGGCAATGGTCGAAGGTTCTTCGCTCACCGCAATCCGCACCTCGGCGGCGAGTGCGCTGGCGACTGACCTTCTGGCCCGTAAGGATGCAAAACGGCTTGCGATTCTAGGCAATGGAGAACAGGCCGCACGCCATGTCGATGCCATGATGGCGGTGCGCGAGATCGAACATATCGATGTCTGGGGCCGCGATGCTGAGCGCTCGCAGGCCTTCGCCGACGAGACAGCGAAGCGCACCGGGCTTACCGTCAAGGTGCATGAGGATACCAAGCAAGCCGTCGCGCTGGCGGACATCGTCTGCACCACGACCTCCACCAAGGAGCCGATTCTGTCCGGCGATGCGCTACAGCCCGGCCAGCATATCAACCTTGTCGGCTCGGCCATTCCGACCACCGCAGAAGTCGATAGCGAGGCGGTCAGGCGCGCACGTTTCGTTGTCGACTACCGCGATGCAGCGATGGCCGCTGCTGGCGAGCTATTGAAGGCCATCGAAGCCGGAATTGTCGACGAAAACCATATCGCTGCCGAGATCGGCGAGATCGCCGACGACAAGGCCGACGGGCGTCAGAGCGACGATCAGATCACGATCTACAAATCGCTCGGCGTTTCGGCGCAGGATCTGGCGGCTGCCCACGCAGTATGGCGTATGGCCGAGGCCGAAAACGGAGGAACGACCATTGATCTCCTTGCGTAGCCTTAGCTTTGTGGCACTGCCACCGGCGCTCATCCTGGGTGCTTGCGCACCCGCTCCCATGGCAAGCCGTAGTGCAACCACCACGATGAGTGCTGCCGAAGGCGACGCGCTGTATTTGAAACGATACGAAGCTCAGCAGAATGCGCGAGTCAGAGGTGGCGGGTTGCCGTCATACGATCCACTCGAAGTGGTCGAAGGAGCAGCGACTGTCACACCGCTTCCCAAAGCTGAAACCAGCCGCATAGCGCCTGAGGCGCTCGACGCCGCCGAAGCTTTTGCAGCCGAGCGCAACAGTTCCGCTTTCCTTGTCTGGCACGATAACGCGCTGGTTCGCGAAACCTATTTCGGCGATGCCGACCGCGAATACCTGATCAATTCCAAGTCGCTGGCTAAGCCTCTGACGGCGATCATCGTCGGGCGAGCAATCGCACAAGGCCATATCCAATCGCTCGACCAGCCGGTGGCGGACTTCATCACCGAATGGCGCGATGATCCAGGCAAGTCGAAAATCCTCATCCGGCATCTGCTCGACATGCGTACGGGCCTCGCGGCGCAAGCTCAGGGGCAAGGCCCGGGCGACGTTATGAATCGGGCTTATCTCCATCCGTTTCACGATCAGGTCATCATCGACGACTACCCGCTCGTGAACGAGCCCGGCTCTCGCTACGAATATGCCAACGCCAATAGCGAGCTGGTGGCTGCCGTGATCGCGCGCGCAACAGGGCAGCGCTACGATCGCTATCTGACTGATGCCCTGCTCAAACCTTTGGGCGCGGCCGGTGGCACAATCTGGATTAATCGACCCGGCGGAACGCCGCATTCTGGATGCTGTGTGCAATTGCCAGCGCAGACATGGATGCGTTTTGGTCTGCTGCTGCTTGATGACGGCGTCTGGCAAAGCGACCGTTTGCTGCCCGAAGGCTATGTCGCTGCGATGCGCACCGCCACCGACGAGAACCCGCATGCAGGGCTAGGCGTCTGGGTTCCTGGTCCCTACGTAAAGGGACGCGGGTCGCTCCACCCTTCGATGGACGCCGGTAAAACCCTGCACAGCGAGCCCTATGCAGACAGCGAACTATTCCTGTTCGACGGCAACAGCAATCAAGTCGTCTACATCATTCCATCACAAGGTTTGGTCATTGTGCGAACAGGCGGATGGTCGCCTGCGGAAAAGCCGTGGGACAACAGCTATCTCCCCAACCGCATCATAGAAAACATAGCGCGCGCACCCGGCGAGGCCGAGCCCGTTCCACAAGCGAGAAACTAGCAATGGCAACAGCGGCACCAACTGAGGCAGGCAAGCGAACGGCAGCGCCGACTGATCGACTGCCCGCCGCACTGAAGCTAGGCTGGGCAACCGGTGCGTTCGGCGTGGCATTGCTCATGAACGGCATTGCCGGCCTGATTTTGCTCTTCTCTGCCAGCGTTCTCAAGATAGATCCATGGCTGGCTGGTCTCGTTATTTTCCTGGCCAAGCTGATCGACGTCGTCACCGACCCAGCAGTGGGTTTCTGGAGCGATCGACATAAGTCGCCTCGCGGTCGGCGCAGGCCGTTCCTGTTCTGGGGCGCGTTTATGGCTTCGGCCAGCTTTGCGATGATCTTCACCGCGCCCTCTTTCGAGAACCAATATGTGACCGCTTTCTATATCTTTGCGGCGCTGACCTTCTACGCGATCGCCTATACGGTCTATAACATTCCTTACATGGCCATGCCGGCCGAGATGACCGACAGCTATCACGAGCGCTCGTCGATCCACGCCTATCGGATGGTGTTCATTTCGCTGGGCGGCATGGTGGCCGGTGCGGGTGTCAAATTCGTGCTCGACTATCTCGGCGCTACGGACCCGAGTAGCTGGCGCGTGGTCGGCATTGTCTGCGCGGTAATGATCCTTGTCAGTATGCTCATCGCTTATTTTTCAACCGCTTCTGCCCGCTTCACGGCCCCCGAGGCGGATAGCGACAAGAGCAAGCTGGACCAATTGCGCGGCGAGTTCAGCGCGGTTCTCGGCAACCGGCACTTCGTGCGCTTAATCGGTGTGAAGTTCACACAATTGATGGGCGTGCAGACCATGGGCGCAGGTCTGGCGTACTTTTTCGTGCAGTACCTGGAACGCGATTTTCAGGCTTTGGGCTGGTTTTTTCTCGTCGTCTCGATTTCGACGATCATCTTCGCGCCGTTGCTGGTCCGCTTCTCAAAAGCCTATGGCAAGAAAGCGGCCTATTACATAGCTGCCGGGGTCAACATCCTTTACGCGCTGAGCTGGTCAATGGCCGAGCCGGGAGAGCCGACTTGGGCCATTGTCTTGCGTGCATCGGTGGTCGGCATCGCCTTTGGCGGGAACGTGATTATGGCGATGTCGATGCTCACCGACATCATCAACCAAGATGCGGGCCAGACTGGAGTACGCCGCGAAGGCGCATTCACTGCCCTGTATAGTTTCGTTGAGAAGCTGACCGGTGCCATCGGCCCTCTCATCGTTGGTGTTGCGCTGACCTGGGTCGGCTTTAACAAGGACTTGCCCTTCGATGTGCCACAAGGTGACAATGTAAACACCGCTCTGCTGCTCGCCGTGTCATGGCTGCCCGCCTTCTTTTACCTGATCGCGGTCTGGCTGCTTTCGGGTTATAATCTCACCGAAGACGAGATAAATTCTGACAAGAAGACCGCATCAGGAGCCACCACCTAATGGAACTTCAGAACCCAAAACTGCGCCAACGCGGCCGCGCGTCGGTCGATTTCCTCGCCCAGATGGGAATCGCAACGCAGCCCGTGAGCGAACAGGCAGATGCCGACCTTGAAGCCTCTGGCCTTTCAGCAGATGCGCTGCCAGACGATCTGGACGAGCGTGACGAGGCAATCGTCAAAGCGCTTGCCCGCTCTAACGCCTTCGCAACCAAGAAGCTGCTCGGCGACTGGTATGGCCGCCGTCACGGCGATATCGCGATCGAAGCCTTCGAAGAGATCGAAGGCGATTTGGCGCCCGCGATGCAAGCTGCAGAGCAAGGCCCTGCCCAGCTGCATCTCGACCCTGACATGAAAGCTCCCGCCTACTGGGAGGGTGTAAACTTCCACCGCACGACCGATGCCTGGGAAGGTCACCCGAACATGGGCTACATCCACGGCGAGATCATCCACAAGGAGATGGTCGCGCGCTTCTTCCCTGGCGGCATTTTCAAACAGCGGCGCGCGGTCGCCGAAATGGCACCAAAGGACAGCTATGATCGCATCCTCGAGCTGGGTGCATCGAGCGGCCATTTCACCACGGCGCTAGCCGAGACCTATCCCGATGCAAAAATCACCGGCGTCGATTTGTCGGCGCGCATGTTGGAACATGCCTATCGCACGGCCAACGCCAATGGCTGGGATTGGGACTTATATCAGCGCCCGGGCGAGAATACCGGCTTTGAGGATGCAAGCTTCGATCTCGTCGCGTCGTACATCCTCCTGCACGAAATGCCGTCATCGGCCATTCGCAAGCTGTTTGCCGAGGCACTGCGGGTGTTGAAACCCGGCGGCGACATGCTGATGAGCGACGTGACGCGCTATGCCGATCTTGATCCGATTGCCGAATGGAAGGCCGATCGTGGTGCGCGCTTCGGCGGAGAGCCGCATTGGCGCGATTCGGCCAGCCTCGACCTCGCAGAACTCGCCCGAGAAGCGGGTTTTGCGACTGCCGAGGCGAGCGGCATCTATCCGCACGTCCTGATCGCGAGCAAAGCGCGGTGAGCGTCGATCCAAAGAGCTTCAACATGCCCGACGCCGATGCACTCGGACCGGAACAGATCGACGATCTTGGGCGAGCGGTTCTGACGCTGACCAAGGAACTTTGCGTGCTGATCGATCGGCAGGTGATCGTTGAAAAGCTGCTCGAAGATGCCGGTATCGCAACAGCCGAGCAAATCGACACCTGCCAACCGGACGATGCGCTGCAGAAGGTGATCGACGCACGCACCTCGGAGGTCGTGAGGGCGGTAATCGGCGAACTTTCCGGCGTGAAATGATGCGTCAGGCGCTGATGGGGACGGTTGCGGTGCTTAGCGGCCTTGCGCTGGTCTCCTGCTCGCCTAGCAACAAAGCGGAAGACGTACATCAAACCGTAGAGCGAGTGTTGGTTCATCCAGCGAAGATGACAACTTCGGATGGGCACCAATTCACTCTGGAGCTCATCCATCCAACCTTGACTGGCGAGTACCCACTAGTGCTGTTTTCGTCTGGCGCGTTCGGCAGCCCGGATCGCTATCGCAAGCTGCTGATGCCGATTGCCGAGGCGGGCTACGTCATTGCTGCGCCCATACACCGCGATGCGGAAGTGCTCGCACTCGACCCCCAGCCAGGCCCGCAGGAAGTCTGGCAGACTCGCAATTCGGAAATCGCTTATCTCGCGACTGCGCAAGACCAGATCGAACGGTTGCTCGAAGGCACTGATATATCGCTTGCCGAGGGTGATCTGGCGGTAATGGGCCACAGCTACGGCGCGCTTATCGCACAGCTTGGAGCTGGTGCGATCGCAACCGAACCGGACGGAAGCCAACCCGATGGGACACTGCCGGAACTCGACGCGCTGGTAGCGTTCTCGCCGCCCGGCCCAATTGCAGACAGGATCGACAGCGAAGGTTGGGCAAGCATTGCGGTGCCCAGTCTTACCGTCACGGGAACAGAGGACACATTGCCCGGCTTCATCGACGATTGGCGCCTGCATCTTGTCGGGCATGAAGCAACACCAGAAGGCGCGCGCTGGCTTTGGATTGGTGATGATGTGGACCATTATTTCGGCGGATCTTTCGGACGAGAAAAACCGGTCGAACCTGAGATTGAAATGCTGTTCAATCATGCAGTTGCTACGACGATTGCCTTTCTGGACTTGCATCTCAACGATGCGCCGCCGCCGACTTCACCGCCGCCTACCGGCGTGACTCTTGAGAAAGACCGACCATGAAGAGTTTCCCCTTTGCGTTGCTGGCGTCCACTCTTTGCCTGACCGGATGCATGGCCACTGATGCAGTACCAACCGCGACCGAGGCCGCGCCAGTTGTTCAGCGCGATATCGGCGAAGCGGCTAAGGCGTTGGAAGGTGCCACCACTCTAGATGTCGAGCGATTCCAACCGCAATTGGCGATCGGACGGAAGTGCGAAGTGCGGGCTATCCCGAAAAGCACCAAAGAGGCTGGGCCAGCGCTGGCCAAGGCACTGACAGAAGCTGCGAGTTATTCCGAAACGATGGGCGGGTTGAGCCTGCAGGTCCTGCATCGGGGCGAGATTATCCATGAAAGCTTCGCCGAAGGTGTCGACGCGGGCACGCCGACCAACGCCGCGTCGATGCATAAATCTGTGCTCGCGCTTGTCATCGGTCAGGCCATCGCCGACGGCGTGATCGGATCGATAGACGATCCGGTTGGGCGGTATATAGTCGAATGGGCGGGCGATCCGCGGGGAGCGATCACGCTGCGTCAGCTGCTGACGATGAGCAGCGGTCTGAAGCTCTACAGCTTTAGCGACCCGGGCACGAAATCGCTCGAGCTGCTGCTCGCCGCAGACATCAATGCCGTGGCGCTCGATCACCCGCTGGTCGATAAGCCAGACGGCGAATTCCGCTACAACAATGCCAACAGCCAAGTTTTGGGCGTTGCGCTCGAACGAGCGCTCATGTCTGCCGGGAAAGGCGACTACCCTGGCTACCTTGCCAGTCGCCTGTGGTGTCCGGTCGGCAATGGCCCGGCAGCCTTCTGGATCGACCGCGAAGGTGGATCGGCCAGATACTATGCCGGATTTTTTGCCGGATCGGCTGATTGGGCACGAATTGGCGAGCTTGTCCGGCAAGGCGGGAAGGTAGACGGGCGACAGATTGTTCCCGCCGGATGGATCGCAGAAATGGCAAAACCTTCCGCAGCCAATCCGAATTACGGCCTTCATCTGTGGCGCGGATCACCGTGGTCGGAGCAGCGGCGCTACAGCCAGCAGAGTACGGTCACTATCCCTCACTCGGCACCATATCTTGCCGAGGACGTGCTGTTCTTCGACGGGTTTGGCGGGCAGCGGGTCTACATCGTGCCTTCGGCCGAACTTACCATTGTCCGCGCCGGTATGGTCAACCTGACATATGACGATGCGATCATCGTCAATCACGTCCTGCGAGGTCTGGCTGCGGACTAGTCCCGACTAAGGAAAGGCTTCGCGCCAAGCCGATCGACGACCGGTGCCGCGTTTTCAGGCAAGGTGGGATTGCTACGCAGCGCTCCAAAAGCATCGTCCAAGGCCGCACCCACTGCTCCCAGCGCCGTGCCGGGAAACAGAGCCATAGAATAACCGATCTGCTCGACCTCGCTCGCGGCTGTTACCTCATCGCCGGGACGAAGCAGGTTATGCAACAGTGGCACCGCGCCGCCAACATGCTCCACCAAGCGCGTCATTTCATCGCGTGTCGTCAGCGACTCCACAAAGATCATGTCTGCACCCGCCTCGATATAGGCCGATACCCGCTCCAGCGCTGCCTCAAAGCCCTCACTGCTCATCGCGTCGGTACGTGCACTGATCACAATATCTTGATTGATAAGCGCATCGCGCGCCGCCTCTATCTTGCCGACCATCATTGCGGTCTCGATAAGCGGACGCGAGAGTGGCTCGGACGATGGTTTGACCTCTTTCTGGTCTTCGATCTGGATACCGACGACACCAGCACGCTCCAGCAGCCGCACACTGCGCGAGACCATGAAAGCATTGCCAAAACCCTGATCTGCATCTGCGAACACGGGAATGTCGACCCGGTCGGCTATCCGCGCGATAATCTCAGCGGTTTCACTGGCGGTCAGCAGTCCGATGTCCGGGCGTGCGAGATGCGTTGCCGCCAGTGCAGAGCCGGACGCAAAGACGGCTTCGAAGCCCGCCTCTTGTGCGCGATAGGCGCTGAACGCGTCATAGATACCCGGTGCCAGCAAGATCGCCGGAGCGGCAAGCTTGCTGCGCAAATCCTGCGCGAGGTTGGTCGTGCCCATTGGCGGTCGCTTAGTTGACCGGAGCCGTATCCTTGCGAGACAACTCGCCGGTTTCTTCCTTGCTCTTCAAGTCCTTGAATTTGTCGTATTCGTTGACGCCGCCCATTTCCTGCTTGGGCCAGGTCGTCGCAAAGCCGCGCGGATACTGGCTGTCATCGTCCTTGCGGCCATCTTCCGACCAGATCAGCGGGAAAAGCGGGCCTGCGGGTTTCTCACCGTCGAGCATTTCGTCGAAGCTGACTCCGGCGATGTTTAGGCAATCCGGGCGTGGTGCCCAGCGGATATCGTCGCCAAATACGCGCTGCGAAATCGCCACGCGCCAATCATCGGTCGGATTTCCGGCCGAGTAGTGCAGCACCCAAGGGTGGACGACCAGCATGTCGCCCGGCTCCATTTCCCAACTTAGGAAGCGTAGCCCTTCCTCGCCCCGGCGGCTTTCAATGTCAGGATGCGGCACCCGGTCGTCAGGCTTGATCATCTTGCGCGCATTGGGGCTGAACAGCCAGTACGGCACATCGTCATGCTGCGTGCCAGCAAGCACTTCGAGCGAGTTTTCCTTCACGATCGGCGTGAGCGGAATCCATAATGAAGGCACTGTCTTGCCTTCAACCGGGAAAGCCATCCGGTCACAATGCCAGAGTGTTTTGGCGTCCGATTGCGGCGGCTTGGCGAAAAATTCGTCAAAGAAGAAGCGGATTTCCTTCGATTCCAGAACCTTGCCTGCAGCCTCGGCAATCGGTCCCTCGAACACGAGCTTGCGGTAGGCCTCCAGCCGACGTGCCATGTAGCGACCCGGAATCGTCGGCAGCAGTCCGACATCCTTCTTTTCGATAATGACTTCGCGCGCGAGCGGCTCGAGCAGTTCGACCCAGTCCTTGTCGAGGACGTTGCGCAGACAAACGACGCCATCGCGCTTGTAATCCTCGATATCCTGTTGCGTTACATCACGGAGTGGACGGCTGTTGAGCGCCATTTTGCATCCTCTTCTTCAACTGGAGCGTGAATCTCGAATTAGTTGGGTAGGACCCATGGGGTTAGACCATACCCGTAGTTTATCCGCGCGACGGACAAAGGCCAGACGGGGAATATGCGGTGGGAGAACAAGCGGCATTCTACAGCGCAATACAGTGCACCATTCAATGTTGATCATTATCGCAGGCACGAATTCACCGCTAGGCGGCGGATGCAGATCAGTTACTTGGCATGTTTGAGCGGCGGAGGCACAAGACAGCGCATGATATTGTTTAGGCTCAGATTATACACCAAGCGGAAGAAGGAAATGGCCTGATGCCGATCAAACCTAGGCCAAACCCCGATGTGTTGGGCTATCGCAAACTGTTTGGCGTGCTTGGGCCATCGACCAACACGGTCGTCCAGCCAGACTTCGACGATTTGCGCGTTCGCGGTGTTACCAACCACTACAGCAGGATCGTCGTCGAAGACGCCCAGGCGATCTCTGATGAGACATTCATGGCGGGAACGCTAGAAATCTCGCGCAACACGATTGAGGCGGTGCACGGCGTGCTCACCTGCAACCCCGACTATCTCGTCATGGGGATGTCGGCAGTCACCTTCTATGGCGGCGCGGAGGGCGCGCAAAAATGGCGTGAGAATATCGAGGCGGAAGCAGGATTGAAGTTGTGCACCGGCTCACAGTCTCTGATCGAGGCTTTCAACGCCTACGGCGGCATCAAGAAGATCGCGGTAATTTCGCCATACTATCCGTCAGCCAACGCCCAAGTGTCGCAGTTCATGGCCGACCATGGGATAGAGGTAGTACGTGATGAATGCTTGCGCTGCCCAAGCTGGACTTCCATCGCGCAAGTTCCGGTGAGCACTTTACGCAATGAACTCCGGAGCCTCGACGGTGACGATGTTGATGCCTTGGTGCAGGTCGGCACCAACCTCTCAATGGTCGAGCTCGCGGCGGCTGCGGAAATGTATCTTGGAAAGCCGGTGATCGCGATCAACACTGCGACCTATTGGAATGCACTGCGGCAGAACGGGATCACCGATCAGAAAGACGGCTTCGGTCGCTTGATGTCCGACTTTTGAACAAAGGCCAGTAAATGCTCGAATACGATTATGTCCCCCTGCCCAAACGCAATCCGATCCAATGGCCGGGAGGAGAAGGTCTTGCGGTGATCTTCACCTTCAATCTCGAAACATGGGATCTGGTGAAGGATAGCGACGAGCCATATTACGCAGGCGGACCGCCGATCCTGCCCGACCTGCTGCCTGGAAATGTCGCGGATTTCCCGAACTTCTCCTGGCGTGAATATGGCCAGCGTGTCGGCATTTGGCGTCTGATCGACTTGTTCGACGAAATGGGCATAGCGGCGAGTTGTACAACCAATGCTGTCACGTTCGAACGTCGGCGCGAGATGACCGACGCTGTGCTAGAGCGAGGGTGGGAACTGCTTGCCCATAATTTCGAGCAGGGCGAACTGCTCACCAAATTCGCACATGACGAGGCGGCCGAACGCGATGTCATCCTGCGGTCAATCGAAATGTACGAAAAGCACGTCGGCAAGCGACCGGTAGGCTGGTTGTCGTCTTCACTTCGCGGGACGCTGAACACACCTGGCATTCTCGCCGATCAGGGCTTCAAGTTCTATTGCGACATCATGAATGATGACCAGCCCTTCATGATCCGCACCCATAACGGCCCAATCGTTGGGCTGCCCTACTCGAACGTCATCAACGATTTCACCATGCTGACCCGGCATCATCTGACGACCACCCAGTACCGCGACCAGTTGATCGAAGAATTCGACGTGCTCCATGCTGAAGGCCAGGAGACCGCGCGCATTATGAATATCGGACTCCATCCGCATGTTTCAGGCCGGGCCAACCGTATTGGCGCGCTGCGCGAATTCATTGCCCATGCAAAGTCGAAGTCCGGCGTGTGGTGGCCCAAGCGCGAGGAAATCGCCGATTGGTATGCGGCCAATCATGAAAAGCACTTTCCTGGGCAACTGGGCTAGGTCTTCACGTCGGTTTTCCCAAGAGCGAACCAGATCGGAGGCCAGTGATTTATCCGGCTGGCGGCCATATTGGTATATGTTGCGTCAATCCGTTAGCCGCCAATTATTCAATTCCTCCTGAAAAGTGCGCCATCCGGGGTCTGGATAGGCTCACGCAGCAACGTCAGGCGGAGGATGAGCGATGAGGTTTCCACGAAATTCAACGAGTATAGGCGCGATCGCGGCTGCGACCATATTGGCCATGCCATCGCAGGTCTTGGCACAATCGGATGAAAGCGCAGAGACCGCCGAAGCCACCGGACCGGTAATCATCGTTACAGCGCGTAGCCGGGCAGAGGACATTCAGGACGTTCCACTGGCTATCACCGCTTTCAGCGAAGAGGATATTGAACGCAGAGGTCTGCAAGAGCTGGACGACGTCGCTCGTTTCACTCCGGGCTTCAGTTTCGAGGACTTCTCCGGCGGCTTTGCCCAGCCGGTTATTCGCGGGCAGGCGACAACTCGCGTTACGGCACTCGAATCGAACGTTTCAACCTTCTTCGATGGCATCTACATCCCGCGCTCATGGGCGGTCGACGTTGGTACCGCCAGCCTTCAGCGGGTGGAGGTGGTCAAGGGACCACAGAGCGCACGCTACGGCAGAAACGCGTTCGCCGGTGCTATCAACTACATCCCGCGCAAGGCCAGTATCGAAGACGGCCTAACGGGCGAAATCGAGGGCACCGTTGGCACCGACGAGCGGTACGATGCCGGAGGCTTCGTCAACTTCAGCTTTGGCGAGATATTAGCAATCGCAGGTTCTTACAATTACTCGACGTTTGATGGGTCATGGGAGAACGCGCACCCCTTTGCTGATTTGGACATCCCCGGACCGAGTACCGAAGACAATATCGGCGGGTGGGATAACGAAGCCTATTCAATCTCTGGAGTTCTCGAACCGACAGACGGATTTACGGTCGAGGCAGGGTACTTTGTTTTCGATGTCGAGAATGAAGCGCGTGCATCTCGTTACATCGGTGACACGGTTGGCGGCATCCTCGATCCAGAGGCAAGCACTGCTCTCACCCCGCTTACCAATTGCGGTGCGCTGCGCTTCGGATTTGCCTTCCCGCTTATCTGCGGGGAACTCCCTGCACCAGCAGATGTTGCGCTGGTTGATCCTCGAAGCTTCGCTTCCGTCGCGAAGACGAAGATCTTTCGCGCCGGCGCCGAGCTGGCACCGACTGACGATCTTACGATCAACTATGTCTACGCCAATATCGATGGAGACGTGAACATCGGCACAAGCGGCGAACCCGATCCGATCAACTGTGGCACGCTGGTAGGGCCACCAAATTTCGCTTCCTTGTGCAATTTCCAGCAAACCCCGGTCGGCGACATCAATTACGACTCGCAAGAGCTTCGGGTAACGTACGATAACGGTACGATCCGTGCTGGCCTTGGCGGCTTCCTTTCCGACGGGGTTGATCGCAATCGTTTCGCAAGTCTCAACTTGCCGGCGATCACCGATCCAAACAATGTCTCACCTGTTATCGGCACACCGGTACCCAACTTCAACTTCGATCCAGGTCCGTTCAATATTCTGCTTGCTAACGAGGACACCCGCACCGAAGTGGAGTCGATATTTGGCGAACTCTATTGGACGTCGGGCGATGGTCGTCTGACTATAGGCGCTGAAGGCAGGTATTCTTCGACCGAGATCACCGCGACCGACAACCGCCGCGATGTCACGCTGAACGAAACGTACAATTTTTTCACACCTCGCTTCACAGTCGACTATGAGATCAATTCCGATGTCCTGGTATTTGCGACTGTCGCTCGAGGTGCCAAGGCTGGTGGCTTCAACGTCACAGCCGGCCGCGTCGAAGACACTGTGTTCGATCCGGAGTTCAACTGGACCTATGAGCTTGGCGTGAAGAGCGTCTTGCTGAATGGCGACCTGGTCCTAAACGCGTCGGTCTTCTACACCGACTGGAGCGATATCCAGATCAACTCTGCGGATGAGGATCCCAACGATCCCACTAACCCCAACGTCCCGACAATTACGCTGAACCTGGGCGACGCCACGGTCTACGGTATCGAGCTTTCGACACGCTACCAGGCGACCGACAACCTCAGCTTCGATGCGACGTTCTCTCATTCCAATGGGGAGTATGCGGATGGAACGTTCGACAGTCGCTTTAGCCGCGGTGTCCCGGGCGTCACGGCGCCTTGCGACAACGTTGTGTGCAACACCGATGGCTCGATCGGAGGAAATGAGATCGAACGCGCTGCTCCCACTCAGGCTTCGTTCGGTGCCCAGTGGGAAGGCAACTTCGGTTCCGGCAACAGCTACTTCGTTCGCAGCGATGCGAGTTGGCAAAGTGACTTCTTCGCCGACAGTGCGAATTTGGGTGTTATCCCGGAACGATTCCTGGTGAATGCGGCAGCAGGGGTGAGCTTCGACCAGTTCAATGTGCGAGTGTGGGCCCGGAACCTATTCGACAAGAGATATGTCTCGAATGCGTTCGCCGTGCTTCTGCCTTTCGGTAACACTTATGGTGAGTTCTACGGTGAGCGTCGCACTATCGGCGTTACGGCAGGCGTCGAGTTCTAAGACAGCAGCCGCTAGCTATCGAGCTTTAGACGATCGCACAAACGGTCTTAAGTTCGAGATAGTTGTCGAGCGCCGCCTGCCCGCTTTCGCGGCCATAACCGGACTGTTTCATCCCACCGATAGGCAGCGATGCGTCGTACATTGCGTGGCTGTTGATCCAGACAGTGCCTGCATGGATTTGCTCGGCCATGCGGGTGGCGTTGGATAGCCCCTCCGTCCACACGCCTGCGGCGAGGCCATAGTCACTGTCATTCGCGGCCGCGATCACTTCCTCTGTGTCATCGAATGGTGTGACGACGACGACTGGGCCAAAGATTTCTTCGCGCATGATGCTGGATTCGGGCGAGGCGTCCGCAATAACGGCCGGAGTGATGAAGCTTGCATTTGGCCCCACCAAATCGCCGCCACAAACCAAGTTCGCACCGGCATCGCGGCCCGCGCCGATAAAGCCCGCAACTTTCGACGCATGCTGCGCGGAGACCAAAGGTCCCATCTGTGTGTCCGGGTTGAGGCCGTGGCCAAGGCCAATGCCCTTCGCCTGCTCGGCGATACCCTCGACCACCCGATCATAGACCGAACGGTGTGCATACAGGCGGGATCCGGCGATGCAGACCTGGCCACCATTGAAGTAGATCGCATTTGCCGCGCCGGGAATAGCTGCTTCCAGATCGGCATCTTCCATAATGATAACCGGTGATTTCCCGCCGAGCTCCACCCCTACGCGCTTGAGATTACCCTGCGAGGCTTCGACGATCTTGCGCCCTGTCGCTGTCGAGCCGGTGAAAACGACCTTGTTGACGTCCATATGCTTGGCCAGAGCTGCGCCAGCCTCGCCGCCCATACCGGTCACAACGTTGACCACACCTGCGGGCAGGCCCGCTTCCTGCAACAGTTCAAGCAGGCGGATCGTGGTGAGCGAGGTTTCTTCCGATGGTTTGAGCACCATGGTGCAACCCGCCGCCAGCGCGGGCGCGATCTTCATTGCGGTAAGCACGAGCGGTGAGTTCCACGGCAGGATCGCACCGACAACGCCCACTGGCTCGCGCCGTGTATAGGCGTGCACCCGCTTGCCTTCGGGCTGGTAATTGATCGAGGTCGGAATGGTCGCGCCCTCGATCTTGGTCGCCATGCCTGCAAAGTAGCGGAACTGCGCGACGGCGCCCGGGATTTCCGCCCAACGGCCAACGTAAAGCGCCTTGCCCTGGTCGAGCGTTTCGAGCTCGGCCAGTTCGTCGATGTTGGCCTCGATCGCGTCAGCGAAGGCCCACAGCAATTGGCTGCGCTCCATCGGCGCCATAGCGGGCCATGGACCGGATGAAAAAGCCGCGCGCGCAGCAGCGACAGCATCATCGACATCGCTGCCATCGGCTCGTTGCAGCTCACCGATTGCTTCACCGGTTGCGGGGTCATGCGTAGTGAAAGTCGCGCCTCTACGGCTCGCGACCCACTCGCCGCCGATCAGCATGGCATGCGTGCCTTTTGCGAGAAACTTGCTGGCTGCCTCGCTCGGCTTTGGTGCTGAAACATCAACTTCGATCATCATCAACGCATCCCATTAACTCTTGTGAGCCCGCGTGGCTCGATCAATCTTGTGCAAACTCCGCAGCGTATTCGCCCGCAATACGCCCGAGTGTTGTGGCGGTCAGCAATCCGTTGCCCGCGAGATAGCCGTCAGCGCCCGGACCTGAAATGCCGCGCGCAGCTCCTCCCCCGGCGAGCAGGTTTGGAAATGGCTGGCGGTCGGAGCGTAGCACACGTGCCTGCTCGTCCACTTCGAGCCCGCCTTGCGTGTGGAACAGCGCGCCCGTTACGCGCACCGCATAGAACGGTGCCGCAAGCTTGGCTTTCCCGGCAAAACTGCGTCCGAAGCGGTCCGGTTCGCCGCTATCGACCAGCGCGTGTGTTTCGGCGACCGTTTGGGCCAAGCCGGTCGGGTCGATCCCGGCTTTCTCCGCCAGCTGTTCCAGGGTTTCCGCCTGAATCAGGCAACCGGCAGAGATCGCCTGCTGATAATCGTCGAACTGCTCCATGATTTCATGGCGTGCTTCGTCATAGATGCTCCACGCGACATGGCCTTCCTGCGCCAGCACCTCGACCGCCTGCTCCGAATAGCCGGCAGCTTCATTGGCGAAACGCCTACCAGCCCTGTTCACCTGCACGCCGCCTTCGGCAATCAACGGCCAGAGGATCGGGATGCCATATCCCGCGGCGAGGCCTGCGTGCCCTTGGTAGGCGGAGAGGTCAGCCATCGCTGCGCCCAGCTCCTTGCCCCAAGCTACCGCATGACCCTTATTGCCTGGGTGACCATGAAACGTCGCATGCTCCAGCTCGGGTATGAGTTCGGCAACCATATCCTCGTTTCCAGCAAAGCCGCAGCAGGCGAGAATGACGGCATCGCAGCCGATTATGTCCTCGCTACCATCGGGGCGGCTTGCACCGACAGCAAGAATGCGACCCTCATCATTGGCGTAGAGCGTGTTCACCGTGGCTTCGGTGAGGATATCGACGCCCGCCTGCTCGCACGCGTCTGCGAGCGCGCCCATCAGCTCGCCGCCCGAGCGGGTTGGCATGCCATGCATTCTCCGCACCGAATGGCCGGGATAGGTGAAGCCGTCTACCAGGCTGAGACCGATGCCATGCTCATCAACCAGCCAGTCGATCGTGCGGGCGGATTCAGCCGCGAGATGATCGACAAGGAGCTGGTCGACCTGCCCCTTGGTCTTGGCTTTGATGTCGCTGGCGAACAATTCGGGGCTGTCCTCGACGCCGGAGGCCTTCTGGATCGCGCTGCCTGCGGCCGGGATGAGGCCGGTAGACATCGATGTCGTGCCAAGCGGTTGCTTGTCCCGCTCAATCACGAACACATCCTTACCTGCATCGCGCACCGCCAGCGCCGCACACAATCCCGTGCCGCCGCCGCCGATCACCACTACCGAGATATCGGCAAGCGTTTCGACCTCATCGGCGCGGATGACCGAAATAGCGTCAGTCATCCTCTTTCGCCCATTTATCTTCGAACGCCCAAACATCCGGGAAGCCAACCAGCTCGCAGAATTCGCCAAAATCGAAATGCGTGGCATCAGGTGCAAAACTGCTGCCCGTTTCCTTCAGGTGTCGCAAGGATGTCTCAACCGCCTGCGCAGCAGATAGTGCCGTCATCGCTGGGAAGATAGCAAGCTTGTAACCCAGTCTCTCCAGCTCAGCAGTCGAAAGTATCGGGGTAACACCGCCATTGGCCATATTGGCGAGCATCGGTGCGTCGATCACCTCACAGGCGCGGGCCATTTCCTCTTCGCTTTCGAGCGCTTCAACGAAGACCGCATCGGCCCCAGCCTCGGCATAGGCGGCTGCGCGGTCGAGCGCGGCCTCAAAACCTTCCGGTTGGCGCGCATCGGTCCGCGCGATCACCAGCATATCCTGCCGAGCGTCGCAGGCGACTTTGATCTTCTCGACCATGTCGGCGGCTGGCACCACCCGCTTGCCACGGGTGTGACCGCATTTCTTTGGAAATTCCTGATCTTCGAGCTGGATCGCGCAAACGCCGGCACGCTCATATCCGCGCACCGTGTGACGGACATTGAGCAGGCCGCCAAATCCCGTGTCTGCATCGGCGATCACGGCACCGTCGCAAGTCTCGCACAGCTGCGCGACGCGATCTAACATCTGCGTGTAGCTCGCCAATCCCGCGTCGGGCAGACCGTAGGCGGAGGCAGTCGTCCAATAGCCCGAGGCATAGACAAACTCGAAACCGACCTTATTGGCGATGATCGCCGATATTGCATCGTAAAGCCCCGGTGCGGCAACAAAGCGCCCGCTTGCCAGCGCCTGTTTCAACGGGTTGTCAGTCATTGTCGCCTCCTATCGAAGCGAAAGGCGCGAATTGCGTCTCGTCGATCCAAAGCCACGGCTCTGCGTCCTGCTGTTGGGCCTCGAAGCGAGCAATATGCTCCATATCATCATGCAGGATCGTATCGAGCGTATCGCGTCCGGAAAGCAGGGCATCGCGCCGGCTCGCGTCAATGCCGAAGGTGATCGGTGAGCGTTTACCGATGTCGATTGTCTGTGCGGTAAGATCAATATGGAATTCGACGCTGGCGTCCGCCGCATCGAGCACACCTTCATACGGCTCGCCTTCAAGTGTAATCGGCAAGATGCCGTTATTGATACAATTGGCGTAGAAAATCTCTCCGAAGCTCGGCGCGATAATGCAGCGTATGCCGTAATCCGCCAGCGCCCACACGGCCTGCTCCCGGCTCGACCCGATCCCGAAACGCGGACCACCGACTATGATCTGCGCGCCAGCGAGATCCGGGCGATTGAGCGCGAATTGAGCATTCCGCCTGAGCTCGTGAAACAGGTGCTCTCCCAAGCCCTCGCGGCTCAACAGCAGCAGGAATCGCGCAGGCAAGATAGCGTCGGTGTCGATGTCCGCCGCAGGCAGCGGGATGGCGCGGCTGGTGAGCGTGTGGAACGGGATCATGCGGCTTCCTCCGCCAATTCGCGAACGTCCGTCAAGCGCCCCGTAATCGCGGCGGCTGCAGCCATGGCTGGGCTCATGATATGCGTACGTCCACCCGGCCCCTGTCGTCCTTCAAAGTTGCGGTTGGAAGTCGATGCACAGCGCTCGCCCGGCGACAAGCGGTCTGCATTCATCGCGACACACATCGAACAGCCGGCGCTGCGCCAGGAGAAGCCCGCCTCGCGAAAGATGCGGTCGAGACCTTCCGCCTCCGCCTGCGCCTGCACTTGGGCCGAACCCGGGACGATCATAGCCGACACGCCCGCGCTTACCCTTCGTCCTTCGGCTACGGCGGCGGCAGCCCGCAAATCCTCGATCCGGCTATTGGTGCATGATCCGATAAACACCCTGTCGATCAAGATGTCATCCAACGACGTGCCCGGCTCAAGATCCATATAGGCTAGGCTCTGGCTTAGCTTTCCGCGTTTAGACGGATCGGCCTCCGCGGCCGGATCGGGAACGCGTCCCGTCACCGGGCTGCACTGACTGGGATTGGTGCCCCAGGAAACGTGTGGAACAACCGCACTAACATCGAAGGTAAGTTCGCTGTCAAAGCGCGCGTCGTTATCGCTCGGCAGGGAACGCCAATACGCAACGGCCTGGTCCCAAAGTTCTCCTTGGGGTGCAAGCGGGCGCCCCTTGAGATAGGCGAAGGTTGTTTCATCCGGCGCAACCAATCCAATCCGCGCGCCAGCCTCGATGGTCATGTTGCATAGCGTCATACGCTGTTCCATCGACATGGCGCGAACCGCGTCGCCAGCGTACTCGACAGCATAGCCGCGACCGCCTTCGGTACCGATCTGCGCAATCAGCGCGAGCACCACGTCCTTCACCGCCACGCCGGGAGACAATCGCCCATTGAAATTGATCCGCATGGTTTTCTGACGCGATTGCGGCAGGCACTGAGTGGCAAAAACCGTCTCGCACTGGCTGGATCCGATACCAAAAGCGAGCGCCCCAAAAGCGCCATGCGTGGACGTGTGGCTATCGCCGCAAACCAGCGTGCAGCCAGGCAGCGTAAAGCCGAGCTCCGGGCCGATCACATGAACAATGCCATGCGCAGCATCCGTTTCACCCACAAAGGGCACGCCATGCTTGCGGGAATTCTCGATCAGGCGGCGGACCTGCAACGCCATCAGACTATCGCGCGGATTTGGAGCGCTGACGTCAGTCGATACTGCATGATCGGGTGTTGCTACATGTGCCGAGGGTCGACGAAAACGAAGGCTGCGACGGTCCAGCCCTTCGAATGCCTGCGGGCTTGAGACTTCTTGTACCAGATGTCGGTCGATATAGAGCAAAGCCTCACCATCACCCTGTTCGCGTACGACATGCGCGTCCCAAAGTTTTGCGTATAGGGTCTGGCCGCCGTGTGTCATTTTCGCTCCGGATTTCCGCGCTGATGATGTGTAATTGAAGAGTTCTTTCTAGCGGATACTCATGCTCACTCGATCTCGCAGCGCCACTCGGAGATTGCTCCGCTGCTCGGATAATTTGCTGAAAGCGGCCCGGATGGGCAACCCTGTGTCCTAGATCGAACGCGGAAATCCAATCCACAAGGAATTGTCACATGCGTTTGGGAATCGATGTTGGAGGCACGTTTACAGACCTGCTCCTCCATGACGAAGGTAGCGGGCAGACCTTCCGTGCGAAGACCCCGTCCACTCCGGAAGATCAATCGATCGGCGTGGCTAAGGGCGTAAAGCTGATCTGCGAGCGGGCTGAGATCGATCCCGATGATATCGAGCTGATCCTTCATGGGACGACAGTTGCCACCAATGCCGTCCTCGAAGCCAAGGGAGCGCGCGTCGGCCTGCTGGTGACCGAAGGCTTCGAATATACCCTGCATCTCGCAAAATCATGGACGCCGGGGCCGCTGTTCGGCTGGATCGTAATGGATAAACCGGAACCGTTGGCCTCGCTCGCGGATACGCGAGGCATCCCGGAACGGATGAGCGCCCGCGGTGAAGTGTTACGCGCGCTCGACATGGATGCGGCGAAGGCGCAGATAGACGAGCTGTGCGGCTCGGGGATCGAAGCACTGACGATCTGCTTGATGCACAGCTATGCCAATGCCGACCACGAACGGCAGTTGGCGGCCTATGTGACCGAGGCCTATCCCGACATTCCGGTTTCGCTTTCATCCGATATTCTGCCTGAATTCCGCGAATATGACCGCGCGATCACCACGGTGATGAACGATTATGTCCGCCCGATCATGACCAATTATCTGTCTCGCATCGAGGATCGGCTCGACAAGGAACAGGTGCACGCACGGTTGCACATCGTGCGCTCGGATGGCGGATTGATGAGCGCCGAGGCCGCTTCGGAACGTCCGGTGCATACCGTGCTGTCCGGCCCAGCCGGAGGCGTCACGTCCACGGCAATGATCGCTCGGCGTACGGGTTATGACAAACTACTGGCATTCGACATGGGCGGGACTTCCACCGATGTGTCGGTAGTTATCGATGGCAAGCCGGTGATCTCGCGCTCGACCGAAGTGGGCAGCTTCCCGGCCAAGGTTCCCACGCTTGACGTGCGTAGCGTGGGTGCTGGTGGCGGATCGATCGCGGCCGTCGCCGAGCTGACCAAATCGCTGCGCGTCGGTCCGCAAAGCGCAGGCGCGATGCCCGGCCCGGTGGCCTATCGGCGTGGCGGCACGAAGCCTACGGTTAGCGATGCCAATGTCGTGCTCGGCTATCTCCCACCGGTCCTGCTCGGCGGAGATATGGAGCTCGACGTGGACGGCGCGACCGCAGCTGTGGGCACGATTGGTGAACCGCTAGAGCTGTCGCCGGAAGACGCGGCGCAGGGAATCATCGACATCGCCAATGAAGTGATGCTGGGCGCGCTGCGCGACATTACGGTGCAAAAGGGCCTCGACCCGCGGGAGTTCGGGATCGTCGCGTTCGGCGGGGCCGGACCGCTACACGGCAATGCCATGGCCGAGCTGCTCGGCTGCTACCCGGTGATTATCCCGGCCAATCCCGGTGTGCTGTCCGCCCTCGGGTTCCTCGAAGCCGAATTCAAGAACGAATTCGTCCAGACTTTCATCCGCCAGGTCGCCGAGATCGACGCGCAGGATGTGTGGAGCCGCTTTGCCGAGCTTTCCGGTAAGGCGCAGACATGGCTCGTCGAAGAAGACGTTGCGGAATCGGATCGCAAAATCGCCTATTCGATCGACTTCCGCTACGAACAGCAAGGCTTCGAAGTGACTGTCGAAGTCGATCCCGCGCTGGTCGAAGCGGCAGGAAGTCTGGACCCGGTTGTCGCCGATTTCCACGATGTCCACGAACGTCTCTACGGCGTGCGTTTCGACGTTCCGGTGGAGCTGGTCGCTCTGCGCGTGGTTGCTACCGGCGCAACGCCGCCGGTCAACGCAGAAACCTATGCCGGCGTTCAGGGTACGCTTGAGGAGGCCCTGATCGAAACGCGCAAGGGCTATTTCCGCAATTCATGGTACGATACGCCGCACTATGACCGCGATAGGATCGCGCCGGGCACCAAAATTCCGGGGCCTGCGATCATTCGCCAGTACGACACCACCTCGGTGTTGCTGCCCGATCACACCGCCGAAGTGAACGACGATGGCGACATACTGATCTGGCCGACAGACAATGGGAGGACCAATTGATGACCGTTTCCGTCGACCCGATCACACTCGACATTATCGAGAACGCGCTGTCCAACGCGCGCAGCGAGATGGACACCACGCTGAAACGTATTTCACTGTCACCGGTGATCCGCGAGCAGAACGATGCCTTCCCGATGATCTGCAATGAACGCGGGCAGATGGTGGTGGGCCAATTCGGCTCCTATATTCCCGGTGTCGTCTCGCAATACGAGGACAACATCAACGAAGGCGACGTGTTCGTCTGGAACGATCCTTATGCCTGTAAGGGTTCGATCTCGCACAACAACGATTGGTGCGTGATGATGCCCGTCTTCCATGAAGGCGTACTGGTCGGCTACAGTTCCATGTTCGGGCACATGATTGATGTCGGTGGCAAAGTCCCCGGATCGATGCCCTTCGATGCCCGCTCTATCTGGGAAGAAGGGCTGCGCATCCCGCCGGTCAAGATTTACGAGAAGGGTGAGCTAAACGAAGGCGTGCTGAGCATCATGCTCAATAATTCGCGCACGCCCGATTCCAACCGGTCTGATCTGATGGCGCTCATCGCCGGATGCCGCACGGCGGCGAAACGGATCGGCGAGATTTGCGATCGGTTCGGACGCGACACTTACCTGTCGGCCTGCGACCTGCTGCTTGATCGTACTAAGGTCGCGATGCTCGCTCTGATCCACAAATATATCCCAGAAGAGCCAGTCTCCTTCACCGACTATGTCGATGATGACGGGCGCGGCAACGGGCCGTTCAAAATGGTCCTGTCGATCTATCGCAAGGGCGATATCGCGGTGTTCGACTGGACCGGCACCGACGACCAGGCGGAAGGCCCGATCAACTTCCACATCCACGAAGGACTCTGTAAACTTTTCTTCGGCGTTTACATGATCATGGCCTTCGATCCGGACATGCTGTTCAACGAAGGCTTCTACGACCTGTTCGAAGTAATCCTGCCCGAAGGCAGTCTGCTCAATCCGCGCTTCCCCGCGCCGCTGGGCAACCGCCTCAACACGCATACCCGATTCTTCGATTGCCAGGCGGGCGCGCTGGGCCAGCAGGCGCCGCACCTTTCCATGGGCGCAGGCTATGGCACCAGCCCGCATTTCATCTTCACGGGGCAGGACAAGGACAACAAGTATTTCCAGCTGATGGAACTGCTGTTCGGCGGGGTTCCGGGTCGCCCGCGCGGCGACGGACTGGACGGGCATGCCTGGTGGCCGCTCTTCAGCGCGACCCCGATCGAATATATCGAGAACTACTATCCGGTAGTCGTTGAGAACTATCGTCCGATCAAGGATAGCGGCGGTGCCGGCCTGCATCGCGGCGGGGCAGGAATCGAGAAGACCTATCACCTGCTCGAGCCAGGCGAGGTTTCAATCCATGACGACCGCGAAACAGTGCCGCCATGGGGTATCAACGGAGGCCTCTATGGCGGCACGTCGAGCAAATGGCTGCTGCGCAAAGGCAGCGATACGCCCGAGCGTATCCCCTCCAAGATCGACGATCTGCCGGTCAATCCGGGCGACAAGATCATCTACCGCACCGCAGGATCGGGCGGCTGGGGCGATCCGCTGGAGCGGGAAGCCGCGTTGGTGGTGCGCGACGTTGCGCGCGATCTCGTTTCACCGGAACGGGCCAAATCGGACTATGGCGTGGTGGTGACGACGGATGGCCAGCTCGACGAGGTCTCGACAGCCGCGCTGCGCAAGTCCATCCGCGAGGAACGGGGCGAGCCAGAACGGTTCAGCTTCGGCTACTTCCCCGATGAAGAGGCAGTTGCTGCGGAATGAGCGATCTGGGCGAGAATTACGCGAAAGCGTTCGGCAAGAAGGCTGGCTTTGGCAAGAAACCAGCGCTGGTGCTGGTCGATTTTGTCGAGGGATATTTCGACCCCGGCTGCGATCTCTACGCCAATGTCGAAGATACTCTGGCCTCGGCTTTGCGGGTGCGCGAGGCGGCTCATGCGGCAGGTATCCCTATCGTGCTCACCAATGTGGTCTATCACCCCTCCGCGGTTGATGGCGGGCGCTTCTACGAAAAAGCGAAGCCGCTGCGCTATTTCGTCCAAGGCAATCGGATGGGCGCCTGGCCCAAGGGTCTCGAACCTACTGCGGACGAGCTGATCATCTCAAAGCAGTATCCCAGCGCGTTCTTCGGGACGTCGTTAGCCTCGACGCTGACCGCCATGGGCGTTGACAATGTCATCCTCACCGGCCTGACGACGAGCGGCTGCATCCGCGCATCCTGCGTCGATTCCATGTCTCATGGCTTCATCACCACTGTCGTCCGCGAGGCGGTTGGCGACCGGCATGACGATCCGCATGAGGCGAACCTGTTCGACATGGAAGCAAAGTATGCCGATGTCGTTTCGGAAGCCGAGATTATCGCGCATCTGCAGGCTCTGTCCGACTAAGAAACACGTAATAACGATTGGGGGACAGGGATGATCGAGCGGCTCAAAGAGTGGTGGACGCTCGACCCTGCAGAGCAGGTCGACGATGCCGATAACCCGCACGCGCCGCTACGGGACGACCAGCGACGCGATACCTTTCCGCTGCTGACACTGGCCTTTGGCTGGGGTTTCCTGATTACCGGACTGATTGTGGGCGGCGCGCTGGGCAATGGCTTGCCGATCGGCGACGCGATTGCTGCGTCGTTCCTTGGCAACAGCGTCAACTTTGTGATCGGCGCTTTGGTCGGCTACATCGGCTACAAGACGGCCCTCAACAGCGGCCTGCTCTATCGCAAAGTATATGGATCGACCGGCTCGATCGGGCCGGTGTCCTTCATCTCGCTGCTGACCATCGGATGGCAGGGCATCATTGTTGGCGCTTTCGGTTTTGCATGGGCCCAGAGTTTCGAGAGCGGCACCTTTTATGCCGTCGCGATCTTCGGTGGGTTACTCTTCACGGCGACAACCTACAAAGGGGTCAAGGGGCTCGAAATCATCAGCATACCGGCGACCATAGTGTTGATCATCGTCGGGCTCTATGCCGCCTGGCTCAATGTCAGCCTCGCAGGCGGCTGGGGCGATTTCCTCGCGATGTCCGAAGCGAATGCGACCAAGGAGCCGCTCACACTGGTGCAGGCGACCAATCTCGTCATCGGCTCATGGATTGTGGGCGCGATCGTGATGCCCGAATATACGCGTTTCGCGAAGAAGGCTTGGGTGGCCATTGCCATCCCCTTCGTGGTGCTGATGGTAGCCCAATGGTTCCTGCAGATCGTCGGCGCGATGGGAGGCGTGGTTTCCGGTACGCCCGACTTTACCACCTACATGCTCGCGCAGGGGGCTTTCATCGGCATGGTGGGCGTGATCGCGATGAGCCTGGCGCTGTGGACCACCGGCGATGCGAACCTCTATCTGCCCGCGATCCAGACCTCGAGCATCTTCGGTCTTCCCAAAGGCGTGACGACCGTTATCTGCGGTGTGATCGGCACGATCCTTGGCCTCGGCATTTATCAGGAATTCATTTTCTGGATCGACCTGCTGGCGAGCATCGTTCCGCCAATCGTCGGGCCACTGCTGGTCGACTACTACCTGACCGACCGCAAACGATACGACGCCGATGCTGCCGAACAACGCGCCGAGCGCAAATGGAACCCGGTCGCATTCATCGCCTACGCAGCGGGTGCCGCAAGCACTTTTGTAGCCCCGGAATGGTCGGCAAAGGCCCTCGTCGGATTAGTCGCGGCGATTGTCGTCTACTGGCTGCTCCGTCAACTCCAGCGTGTCACTGGACGTGAGATGGCCTGAGCGACAATCGGCCGCAGCCAGGGTTAGAGGCGATGCGGATACCGCTCGGCGAGGACCTTCTTGTGAATGTCCGGCAGTTCTTCTGCGCTATGCACCTTCTTGCCGCGCGCCAAGGTGGCCAGGAACTCAGGATCGTCGGTCGTGTATCCCATCCAGGGCTTCTCATAGGCCTTGTTCGCACCCATCAACGCATATTGCGCACGCACTGACGGCGTATCGGGATCCATCACGCCCTCGCGGTCACAGGTCCAGTTGTTCTCCGTAAAGCGCGGCTGATGAAGGCCCGGCTCGTTGTAAATCCCCCCGCTGTAGAGAATGAGCTCGTCACCCCAGTTCTTGATCAGGGTCGTGCGTGGAACGTCTGCTGAATCATTGGCAAACTGTTCTTCGCCTACCATGCGCGAACCACCCAGCGGATAGGTCAGGAAGTTCTCGACGAACATATAGTCCTCAAGCTTCATCATCTTGCCAGTGAGCTTGTTCTTCAGCTCGGTGACCGGCTCCATCGTCTCCGGGTCAAGATACACGGCAGTATACATCGAGCGCATGAGCGCAGTGCCTTCGGGAAAATCGCCAAATTCCTCTTTGGTCGGCACTTGCAATTGCCAGGTAAACATAGATGCAATGCCGAGCGTCAACGCGCCTGGCTCGTCATATCGAGCGAGCACCATGCGCGCGAGCATGGGCACGTAAATTCTATCCCCTACCAGGCTGCAAGTCATTTTCAGCTTTGCGAGGTTGTTATGGAGCGGGTCTTCAAGATCGAAATTCCCGGTTTGCGAAGCGGTCCACGGTTCGCCGGAATCCATTTCGCCTTTCAAGAACTCGCGCGGTCGGCTGGTGAAGGCGTTGAACACCTCCTCTTCCTCGACCGCTGCCTTTCCAGCCTCGCCTCCGGTCTTCGCTGCCATGGCGTTCGCCCGGCCCAAAGGTGCCATCGCAGCCAGCCCGGCTATACCCGCCATCCCTCCGATCAGCGACCGACGAACCGGATCGTGATCCCCGTCAGACAATTGCAGTTTCGATTTCGGATTAAAGCCAGACATTAAGATTCTCCGTAGCTGGAGTTAGGTCACCATAAACCCGCATAGGGTCAACCACTTCCATGTGTGCGAGCACGCAATTCAGCAACAGTGTGCGATGACGGATTTCTCGGCAGGTGAATTGGCGGGTCGAATCGAGTTCAGCAAACTTTGCTTTTTCTCCCACGGCATTCATGATTCAGAAGAAAAATCCACACCACCGCTTCGCTTCGGTATTGAGTTTGAAGCGGGTCGCACAGAGAACTATTCACCAGATGAGAATTCACTCCAACCTTTTACATTGCATCCTGCCAGCAGGCTTATGCTCATTGCATAAATAATGAGGAAGTCGACCAGTTGGGGGATGATAATGCAACAAATATCTAGAAATTCGAAGAAATTGCTTGTTGCGAGCATGATGGCGAGTGCTGCGTTTGCCCTCCCGACGAGCCAAGCCTCGGCGCAGGACAACGACGAGGCCGCTAGCACGACAAACGAAGGTGTCATTATCGTGACGGCTCGTAAGCGCGAGGAATCGCTTCAGGATGTGCCGATCTCCATCACGGCTATTTCAGGCGATGAATTGCGGGAACAGAACGCGTTCAGTTTCGAAGATATCGCACAATCAACCCCTGGCCTCACATTTGAAGAAGCAGCCGGTGTGTCGGCACCGACCATTCGAGGCCTAGCGCAAACCGATCAGGGAGCGTTCACCAGCAACGTCGGCATTTTCCTTGACGGTGTGTTTCTCAACAGCCGTTCTTCGATAGAATTCGCAAATCTCGATATTGCACGTGTGGAAGTTCTAAAAGGTCCACAAAGTGCGCTTTACGGACGCGACACCTTCGCTGGCGCAATCAATTATGTCACGCGAGAACCAGAGTTTGGCAGCTTCGGCGGATATGTGCAGGGCGATATCGGCTCGGACGAGCGATATGGCCTCAAGGGCTCACTCAACATACCGATTGGCGAAGCAGTCGCTGTGCGCCTTTTCGGGGGATATAGCTCCTTCGATGGGACCATCGAAAACGAACGGGGCGGCGACAATCTGGGCGGATATGACAAGCGCCTCACCTTTGGGGGCTCAATCTATGCAGAGCCCACTGATGGGATGCGCATAAAGGTCTTCTTCGCGCGGAATGAAGTCGAGGAAGATCAGCCGCCTTTGCGTAGGACGCCATTCACCGCAAACACCGCCGGGACAGAAATTACCAATGCGAACGGCACTTTCTTCACACTTTTCGAAGGCGATGTGCCCACTTTCGAAACCGTTGATCTAGACCCACGAGGCGTGGGTAACGATGGCTACCTTAATCTCGGCTATTTCAATATCGAGATGGATCTGCCCTTCGCTACATTCACGGGCAATTATTCCTACTCAGAATCGAGCTACAGCACCTTTATTGACAATGGCGGTGATGCAACGGCGATCAATCGCCCTCTATCTCCGTTCCTGGCAACGCCATATTCGGCGCAATTCTTTACCAATCAGTCCGGTGATGCCTCCAGACAGCATGCGGTAGAGATGAAATTCACATCTCGCGAAGATAGCGATATCTTCTGGACGGTCGGGGGCTCGTTTTACGATCTTGCGACGGGCGGAATCACATCCAGTTTCGCGACCTTGCTTGCGGACCCTTCCACAACGGAAATCATCACGCGTGTTCCACGGCGTTTGGAACAGGAGGCTTTCGCCATTTATGGCGCTTTGACTGTTCCGATAGGTGATCGCCTGAACATCGGCGGTGAAATTCGCTACACCGATGAATCCCAGCTACAAACCGGCATAACCGAGATTTTCTTTATCCCAGGATTTCCGGTGATCACCACCAGCGATGGTGTTGATTTCGACTATTGGACTGGACGCGTATCGGTGGACTACGAAGTAGCGCCCGACGTTCTGGTCTATGGTTACGCCGCCAGGGGTTTGAAAACCGGTGGCATCAATGTTGGTCGACCAGAGGACGATCCGTTTTTTCAGTTCGACCCTGAAACCAACTGGACATACGAACTTGGTGTCAAATCCCAACTTTGGGATGGCCGTGCGACAGTTAATGCGGCGGTATTCTATATCGACTGGCAAAATGTCCAGATTCGCGCGCCTGGCTCGCTAACAACAGTTAATGCCGTCATTAATGGTTCCAGCGCCACCAGTAAGGGCATCGAGGTTGATACAGCCATCCAAGTGACCGATAACTTCACCGTAACCGCTGCGGCCTCGTATACCGATCCCACGTATGACTCAGGCTTTCAAGATGGCAGGTTGAACGCTGCTTGCCCCGCACTAGTAGCGACGCCAACTGCCTGTACCACTGACGTTGGAGGCAACCAGATAACGCGGACATCGAAGTTCCAGTTTTATGGAAGTGCGACCTACGAAATTCCCGATGTGGTTGGTGATTTCGGAGCCTTTGTCCGTGCAGATTACAGCCACCGGGGAAAGCAGTTCCCGCTTGGCGCCAACTTGGCACGAACCGGTGCGATCGATCTGGTCAACGCCAGAATTGGCTTGCGCAGTGACACATACACCATTGCCGCATGGGTCGATAACCTGTTCGACAAGGAATATAACGCCAGGGTCCTGATGCTCGGTTCGCCAACAGCACCGATCCCTGGCGCCGTGCAGGCCAATGTCTTCAGGGGGAATGGGCGGACTTTCGGGTTAACCGCAAGCGCCAACTTCTGATCCGCGGCTTGATTGGATGAACGGGGGGGAACGGGGAAGAAGACCGTGGGGGTTACGGTCTTCTTCCCTTGTTTCAAAAGCTCGAGCCTTAATACGAAAGTGATCGTCTGACACTCGACCGTTGGAGTTTATCATGAAACGCGAAGCTAGCGATCCGATCAGTTCACACAATTCCAACCAGTTCAGCGCCAGCAGGCGGGCAATGCTATCCATTATGGGAGCCGGGTTGGCCACTGCCGCATATGCACCGCGACTCTCAGCTCAGACGAGCGCCGAGGATGAAGAAAACGTCTTCAACGCCTATGACCGGACCAAGCGTTTTACGAATGACGAAATGGATGGAGGAACGCCGTGGGTCGCTCCGAAACACGGAAACTTCGATCTCGACGATCCGGTCGACAACAACCTCGCCAAGTTGAAGCTCACCAATAATCTCGTCGGTGAGCGCACATACATTCCGATGCTAATCCGCCTTATGATCGGTAGGGAGCAGGAACCGGGCGGTCTGGCTATGGGCGGTGCCGGGATGTTTACCTGGCAACTGCAGGAGCCCGATCCGGTCGAGTTCCCAGGCTTGCCCGAAGGTTCGATTCTTATGCGCTCTATGTACACCGCGCGCTACCTAGACCCTGAAACAATGGAGCCCGTCGACGAACTGCGCAATCCGTTCAACGGCAAGCTTATGAAGCTCGAAGATCAGCTCTTCGTCGAGAACTTCATTACCTATCCGAAAGGTGGCAGCCGGTTTATAGAAGAACCGCAGTTTGCCAACGATGATCCCGACACGCCTAAAACGTCGCTCTTCAAGCGCTGGGGCGACGAACTGATCATGTTTGGCGGTGGGAGCTACAGCGAGCCGGGCAAGCACCAACCACGCTTCACTGAAAATATGTGGCGCTCAGGCTATGACGACATCATGAATCCAGACCGTCGCCTGATCCCAATGAACTACAGCTTCTCAGGCGTTAACAAGGCGTTCGAAAAGCCTTGGATGGGGTATTCAGAGGCTGACGAGGATCTTCTCCTCGATCTCGCCAACGGCAAGAAGGTCCACCGCGTCGAGGATATTCCGGATTTTCACAAGCGTGTGTTGGTTGAGAAATATCCTGAGCGCCTTTGATAGCAGTAGACAGGATTAGTCGCAGCAACGGGTTGCTATCAGGAAGCCCACACTCCTGATCCGGCTTTAAATGCGAAGATCTCAATTCGCTCCCAGACCCCCGCTGTGTGGAATGGATCCCCCTCGATGAAGGTGCGCGCTTCTTCTTCGGCTTCGCATTTGTAGATCACCAGAGATCCCGAGGCCGAACCTGAAAGGGGGCCGGCAACACGGATATCTTCGGCATGACCACGGAAATGCGCCAGATGCCCGTCCCTGTGCTCTTGACGAAGATGATCGGATCCCTTCCGATCGATCGCAACAATCGCAAACAAATTGTCTGGCATAGTCGGTCAGCCCTCCTTGTCCTTACCATCTGATCTGAGCATCAGCGCCCAGAGAATCTCATAACTCGTCAAGCAGAACGGCCAGCAAGCGATTTGACATATGAGGCGTAGCGATTAGCCGGTCGGCCAATCAAATATTGAAGAACGTTTGGGTTACCACGAAAACCATGCGCATCGTAATGGCGGTTCATGATCACCATTTGCTCAACGCGATCATCACTCGCGCCAGATGCTTTCGCCTTCTCTGCCACCTGCTCCAAAGTTACCGCCTCGGCCCGCACCGGCTTGCCAATCACGGCGGAAATCGTCGCAACCATGTCTTCTTGGCTCAAGGCGTCCGAGCCGGCCAGTTCGTACGTCGCAAAGTAATGCTGGTCTGAGGCAGCCACCACCGCGCAAGCTTCGGCAAGATCGTTGAGGTCGACGATGTTGAACAGCTTTTGGGTATCGAAAGGCATAGCATGCACACCTTGCTCAACCACTCGCGGCCAGATCGGGTCGAGATGCTGCATGTACCTGGCCGGCTGCAATATCGTGTAAGTCAGTCCTGACTCGATCAACGCCTCTTCGGCATCGAGTTTCAGCCGATGATGCCTCACTTCCCGGCGCAATGGATGCATGACCGAATAGTATATGAAATGCTCAATGCCGGCTTTTGACCCGGCATCAATGAACCGCTGCGTAATCGCGACTTCCTCAGGATGCATTGGCGGCCCGATATGCAGGATTTTTCCGGCGCCCTGGACTGCGGCTCTGATTGATTCTTCGTCCATCATATCGCCGACAGCGCATTCGGCAGCACCCAGTTCGAGCAGCTCAGTCTCTTGACTAGCGTCACGAATGAAGGCTCGCACCGGCACTCCCTTGGCCACCATCGCCTGGAGAATGTGGCGACCGGTACGCCCATTGGCACCAGTGAGAAGCAAAGGCTTGTTGTTCATATCTGTCTTGTCCGCTGGTTCATTGGGTATTCGCTATGCCGCGAGCTGATAGGATTCGCGCAGGCACTGAATCATCGAAGATTCCATCAAATATGCCTTTGTCCGTTCTGGATCTTCCGAAATCTCGGCAAATTTGCGTTGGCGAGCCTCCTGCAAGGACTCGTCAGTCGTCTCCATGAGTCGCTTATTCTCTTTGGTCCTGCTCTGGATGAAATCGACGCAAATCTTGCGCCGCTGATAATCGTACATGTCGAGTTGTTGATCGAGTTCGGCCCCGCCGTGAACGATATCGACGAGCTTTTCTCCGAGATTGATGGCGTCGTGAATCCCCCCATTCATGCCCATCCCGCCGAGCGGATTGTTTACATGCGCTGCATCGCCAACAAGCAGCACACGGTCACCAACGCGGTAGCGTTCAGCCACGCGCTGGTGCACTTTGTAAAGTGTGCGGTGCTCGATCTCATAAGGTTCTGGCTTAGGACATAGCCGCTGCAACCGGTCTTCTATGAACGTGTCGCTCAGCAGTTCTTCGGGGCTTGCCTCACCGGAGGTCGGGAACTGGATCCGCCAAAGATCGACCGTCTTCAGCATCACGCACCATTCATCCGGGTCGGAAACGTAGTTGACCCAGCTCAAATCGTCGAAATGCTCCTCGAACGGGAAACGCGTCGACACGACCAGGAAACGCTCGGGGTATGTCAGCCCCTCGAAGAGCGTACCCGAAGCTTGTCTGATCCGGCTGTTCGCTCCGTCCGCGCCGATCAGAAAGCTGGCACGAATACGAGCTTCGCTCTTACCATCGAAGGCAAGGACGTCGACGCCGCCATCGGCCTCCCGGTAACCAACGATACTGGTCCCGGTAATGAATTGCGCGTGCGGATACTCTTTCAGCATATCGACAACCGTTCGCGTCAGTTTGAACTGCTCGCACTGCAAACGGTAGGGATGGCTCGTCTCACCATCCAGACAAGCAAGATCGAACTTCGAATTCTGTCCCGTCATGCGTTCGCGGAACTGGAATTCCCTTACAATCAAGCCCTGAGGTAACAAGCGCCTGGTCAAATCTAGGTCATCGAGCAGATCCAACGTTGGTGGGTGAAAGGTAGATGCACGTAGATCCGTCGGCAGTTCTTTCGCCCCCTCAACCAGAAGTACCGGGATTCCGCGCTGGGCCAGGAATAGCGCCGCAACGCAGCCGACTGGACCAGCACCCGCAACAAGCACAGGAGGCATATCGACAACAGTGGATAACCTTTCCCCGTTAGTCCCTATCATGACGTCGTCGTCCTCTTTCGTAACTGCAACTATTCGTTTGTATTCAGCGCCGACAATACATTCAGCGGTTCAAACGCGGGCGCTTCCGTGGAGAATCCTCGCCTAGTGATTGAGGACGCTGGTCGTTCGCTGACAACCAGCCTGCCTCAAATTCATCCACGGACGAGAGACAAATTGCCCCGCGCGCAATTTGTGCCTAATAAAAAGGCATCCACTGTGTTTTGAGGATGATCCCATTAGCGAAAAAGGCGACTACTCGATCCGCTCGATCAGGCGCGGATTCGACGTCCTGAGGGCGATCAATCGTGCCGGCTCACCGCGTCTGACCGACATAAGCAACGTAACATCGCTGCCGTATCCAACCGTGAGCAGAATTGTGGAGACACTTCTGGCGATCGGAATGATCGAGCGCGTGCCAGGCAACCATCGCTATCGGCCAACAGCACTCGTCCAGTCGCTTTCAGCGGGTTATCAGGAGGACAATGCACTGGTCGTGTCCGCCCGCCCTTTCATCGTTGACCTTTGCAAGAAAGTCGGCTGGCCGATCACTGTCGCTACTCGCGTCGGTAATTGCATGATGGTGCGCGACTCCACCCATAGTCTGACCACGCTTACGTTTAAGAACTATGCACCCGGATACACTTTACCCTTAATAGAATGCTCGGTCGGCAAGGCATATCTGGCTTATTGCGGCAGAGATGAGCGCGAGAGCATCATTGCCAGCCTAGATAAGTTCGAAGATGAGTCGGACACCATGGCGCGCGTATTGCTGGGTGACAACGACTTGCTCGATCACATTCGTACCAGAGGATACGCCACCCATGCGTACAACAAGTATACCGAAAACCCTGGCAAGACGTCCTCTCTAGGTGTCCCAATTCTGTGTGATGATCAATTGGTTGGATGCCTTGGGCTGGTGTTTTTCTCAGCTGCAATGCGGGTGGAAGACGCCTCCGAGCAGTTTATCGACGCAATGCAAGCGACGGCGAAAGCCATCGGGGAAGCACATATGGAGTCCAGCAAGCAATAAGTCTTGTAGGGTTTAGCCTATTGACGTTCATGCGAGTGGGAGCTCAGGCGGTCAAGCTCAGTTTCCAGCACTATGTTGAACTCGCCGGGCTTTTCCATCATCAAGAAATGGCTTGTATTCGCGATGATGATCTCTTTCGCATTGGGATGAGCATCGGCAAGCGCTTCCGGTTTGGTCGGTCGGTAGTCGGCCTGAATCAGGGTGATGGGAACATCCTGTAGTTCGGCAAGCGTCTTGCCCGCGTCGAACATTCCCAACTGGACGCTGGCCTCAATTGCGATCTGCGGATTTGCCGAGGCCATATCTTCGATCACCCATTCGGCAAGTTCGGCCGGGGCGGACGGCACAAACAGTGCGTTGCGGATATCTTCTCGCACAAAGCCAGGAAAATCCGCCTTTGCTTTGACCAGAAAACCTTCAATGACCTCGCGCGACGGCGGTTTTCGGCTGACATCCTTTAGAGTGTCAACGCCGATAACTTTCACAACCCGTTGGGGCAGCCTCATCGCCGCTTCCAAAACCACTGGTCCACCCATGGAATGGCCGATCAGGACGACATTATCGGCACCCAATTCCTCCACGACCGCTGCAACGTCCTCACCGAAACTCGCCATCGTCCAATCCGCACGGTCAGCACCTGATTCTCCATGACCGCCCAGGTCGACCGTCACCACGCGATGGCGCTGGGCGAAGTAGTCGACCTGCTCTCGCCAATAGCTGCGATCACATGACCAGCCGTGGACGAAAACAATTGTCATATCCCCTGATCCACGGACGTCATAAGCGATGCGTGTATCGTCGGCGCCGACAGTACTGGCGACGAACGTTCCGCCCGTGGGCTCGTTCGGCGTTAACTGACAGGCGGACAGTGCCATTATGCAAAGTGCTACAAAGAACGGACGCATAACTGCCGAAAGATTGGGCGTGGAAGTTGGTATCGTGCGGGAACGCATGTCTGCTCTCCAATGGACCAAGGCAAGCGAGGTGATCAGAACTTCAGGACCAGGTAATGCCAACTATCTCGCACGCGAAGTCAGCGCACTCAACCCAACTCTTCACGCAATCGGCATTACCAACGCCAATGAAGCATGAAACCGGATTTCATATGGAGGCCGGTGGATATCCAAATGTAGATCAATCCCGAACGCGAGATACTATCGTTCATGGACAAGAGCGAGAATGCTGTCGGAGTTCTCCGTATCGTCGTTTGCGAAGAGACATTTAGAAGCGAAAGCGCCGCACCAATGGCTCGCCGCCCCCTCCTTCCACTTGAAAATCACACTCTCCAAGCTTTCTTGAAGGCGGTCTGCACCATCTCGGCCTGCGTTGGATCGGGATATGAATGCGCGAGCCTTGCAAGCTGCAGGTCGAGATTGTCATTACCTTCGATCTGACGCAGCCTTGAACCCGCGCTCCGCATCAGTCCAACATCGGACTTCAACGCGCCCAGAACCATCAGCGATATCCAACTGTACGGATAGGTCGGGTTTAGTTCTGAGGCCTCGGTGAGATGTTTCTCGGCCGCCTCCAAATCGCCCAGCATGAACCTCGCGACACCCCGGTTAACTAGCGGGAAGTACTTCCAGGGGAAAAGCGGCGCGACACGGGCATGCTCTTCCAATGACTGCTCCGCTTCCTCAGGTTGACCATGATGCAGGTAGTGGCGTGCAAGATAGAGGTGCGCAATCGGATGCCATGGCGCGAGATCGACCGCCTTTCGTGCAAGTGCCATGCCCTCCGCCGGTCGGGTGATCATTAGGAGAGCGTGAGCTACCCAAGCCAGCACATTGGCATCCTCAGGGGCAAGAGCCAGAGCCATGTCGCAGTGTTTGCGCGCTTCCTCTGCCTCGGCTTCGTTTAGCGCCCCGCCAAGCTCGTAGTGAGCGGCCAGCGCATTGGCGAGCGCAGCATGAGCCGCCGGATAGCGGGGGTCCATGACGATCGCAGCGCGAGCCTCTTCGATCGCGCGGGCGAGATTGGGAAGATCGATCCGCTGATAGGCGGCGTTTGCGCGCACGACCGCTTGCCAGGCCGATTGCGCCTCGTCCTGAGCCAGCGATGTTTCGGTAACTTCTCGGATGACGATGGTGCTGAAACGCGATGCCAGATCGACCACCACCTCTTCAGAGGGGATGCCGTTGTCGAGCATTCTTTCACTAGGCAGTGAAATGGCATCGCTCCAGACGATACGACCCGATTGCGTCTCAGTCAGCTTGCAATGTGCCCGAAGTTTTTCCGTGTCATCGCGCAATTCAAGGCTTGCCAGAAACAGGGGATCCTCCGTCGATCCGGGGACCAGAACCGCGTGCTCTCGATTTAGCGAAAGAGCGGCGGCTATGTCGCTGCAGAGCAACTGCGCCAAGGCTTCACCTTTCTGCGCGAGACCGTGATAGATAGCGGGTGCGATGCCAATGCTCGGATTAGACGACGAACTGTCGCAGCGAACCTTGACGGACTGTCCATGAGTGTCGCCGCCCTCCCTCAAAAGACGGTAGCCAATCTTTGGAATGGTCTGAATCTCGAACCCGCCCAGCTGCAAAGCGAGACGGCGTAGCCTGCCAATGCAACGCTGGATCGCATCATCGCCAACGATCACACCATCCCAGCATTGCTCGATCATCAGGTCGCGGTCGACAACATCACCGGCGTTCGAGGCGAGAAGCACCAGAACCTGCATGACGCGCGGTTCAAGCGTGGCGCTTTCGTCCGTTGAACTGACTGTAAGCAGCCGCGGCTGAATACTCAGCGGTCCGAGTTCAAAGCTCTCGGTCTTGGCAAGATCGATACCCATCGGACCTTCATCGGCAAATCATCGGGTCGCGAGCCTATCGGGCGCGCATCGGACAAGCAACAAGCCGCAGGTCATTTGCAGATCGAAGGAGAGCATCGTGCTCGAGTTTATTGCGGCGCTTGTCGCCATGTATTTCATTTTCGCGGTCATTGACCGACTACTTCCAGCAAGACCTCAACCTGACCGCCCATTTTGGCGGACCAGAGGAATTGTCGCCTTTGCGCTTTATTACGCCATCGCGTTCACCGCTCCCATCCTGTGGGACGGATTGCTAGCCCAGCACACGCTGTTCGACGCATCCTCCTTCCCGCTCTGGGCACAAATTGCAGGCGGATATCTGCTGTTCAATGTCGGAATGTACGCGTGGCATCGTTCTATGCACGAGTCCGACACTCTGTGGCGCTTCGTCCATCAAACCCATCACTCGGCCGAGCGCATCGACATCTGGAGCGCATACTGGTTTCATCCGATCGATATGACAGGCTGGGCCCTGCTTGGAAGCCTGGTTTTGGTCGGCGTGTTCGGAATCAGCGCAGAAGCTGGCGTAGTGATCAACCTTATCGGCAGCTTCATGGCCATGTTCACCCATGCAAATATCAAGACGCCGCATTGGTTGGGCTATTTTATCGCTCGCCCTGAAATGCACGCGGTGCATCACGAACGCGGCGTCCATCGCTACAATTACGCTGACTTGCCGTGGTTCGATATGCTGTTTGGGACTTATCGCAACCCACGCGAAGCACCGACGAAGGCGGGCATCGTCGATGGCGGTTCGGACAGGATTGGCGATCTTCTGATCGGTCGCGAGATCGGTTGAAGGACCGTAGAGGCGAACAGCAGGCCCTGTAACCTGTGTCGCTGTTCGCTGCTGAGAGCCCGGCCTGCGCCGCCCCTGTTCGCAGGTCGGGCTCAAAGCGGAAGCGCGGATTGCGAGCCGTGTTCCAGCAAGCAATCCGCTACTCAGTTGGGCGAATCTAGAGGGCGATTCGCGTCCCCCCTACAATCAGCCCAAACGATTACGCGAATCGGGGCGTTGCAACGTGAGAAAGGCCGATTCTCTTTGAACCGCGGCAGCTAAACCTGAGTAACAGCGGCGCTGTCTTGCAAGTGTTTCAAAATGGGGCATTTATTTAAATCAGGCGCTAAATGGATGAATTGTGGACATTTTGATCCATATCGGATGGGTCAGGTTGACATTTAGCTAACCCAAATCAGACCGGCTAACAATCTACGACTCGACTTCACGGAAAGAGAGGGGTAGTATTTTCTTAATCGACTGGGGGGTCGGGCAATTTAGGTTAGATTCTAGCCGCCTCTTCCAGTTTAAAAAAACAGGGTTCGCGTACTTCTCAATTTCTAACGAGGTACTCGAAAATGTTGCACCAAGCTGACATAAACGTTTCTATCGTTTGTCAAAATTCGCTGGCAAAAGAAGGCCTGCGACGAATCCTCACCGAGGATCAATTCGAAGTCTGTAATCTGTTTGAAGACGTGTCGCCGCTGTTGGCGGACGACGCAGATACATACCATTTGGATAAGGATGGTATCATCCTGTTCGAAATGACCGGACAGAATGTCGACCAACAGGTTTCAGCCATTCGGGAAAAATACCCGACTTGCAAACTCGTGCTTTTGACCAATGCTTTCGAATTCGACGCCATGATCGATGTGTTCCGCGCTGGTGCGGATGGCTACATCATCAAGGATATCGAGTGCCAATCACTGATTGAATCACTCAAACTAGTGGCTCTTGGCGAGAAAATTCTGCCAAGCCAGCTGGTCAAGCACCTGCCGCTGCGCAGCGCCATGTCAAGCGCGCCTCAGACCGATGGGTCGGAAATGCTCGACTCGCTCTCAGAGCGCGAAATCGAAACGCTGCGCTGCCTGATCATGGGCTACCCAAACAAGGTAATCGCCTATCGCCTCGATATCAGCGAGGCGACGGTAAAGGTTCATGTGAAAGCGATCCTTCGCAAGCTCGGTGTTCAAAACCGGACTCAAGCCGCCATTTGGGCCGTCAACCATGGCCTTGATGCGAATGCAGCTTGTGCCACGCTCGCGGCTGAAACGCCCGAAGACGCACCGGTCGAAGAAGACGAGTTCGCAGCGCCACAGCCCATGAATGCCAACGCCTGATCAAGGCTTGCCCTCGACGATTGATCCGAGGGCAGGTCTTTATCGGCGCGAAGGCTGGATTTCCCAAAAAGAAGAATGCCATGGCGATTTATGGTCATGTCATTCAGCTCATTGGGCAGCTTGAACGCCGTTCAGGAAATAGGCAATTTCCCCTGTAGATTGAACACTTACGAGGGGAATTTCGATGCGAATAGCCATGATTGGATCAGGCTATGTTGGGTTGGTGTCAGGAAGCTGTTTTTCAGATTTCGGCCACCACGTCGTTTGCGTCGACAAGAACGAAGAGAAGATCAAGGCTCTGAAATCAGGCAAGGTTCCGATCTTCGAACCTGGCCTTGCGGATTTGATTGCTCGAAATGTCGAGGCTGGTCGGCTTACCTTCGATACCGACTTGAGCCGTCCTGCCGCAGAGGCAGACGTGATCTTTATCGCCGTTGGCACGCCATCGCGTCGAGGCGATGGGCACGCCGATCTCTCGTTTGTGGAGCAAGCAGCGCGGGAGATTGCGGGGGCCATCGAGGGTTTCACCGTTATCGTCAACAAATCGACCGTGCCGGTCGGAACCGGCGATGTGGTCGAGCGAATCATTCGCGACATCAACCCGGACGCTGATTTTGCTGTCGTTTCTAATCCGGAATTCCTGCGTGAAGGTGCGGCAATCGAGGATTTCAAGCGCCCGGACAGGATCGTCGTAGGCGGTAGCGATGAACGCGCGCTCGCAGCGATGCGGGAGGTCTATCGTCCCCTTTATCTCAACAAGGCGCCGCTGGTCGAAATGAGCCGTGCCTCCGCAGAACTCGCGAAATATGCCGGAAACGCATTTCTCGCCACCAAGATCGCATTCATCAATGAAATCGCTGACTTATGCGAGCGGGTGAACGCCGATGTTCAGGACATCGCCCGCGCGATCGGGTTGGATAACCGGATCGGGAAGAAGTTCCTCAACGCCGGACCAGGCTACGGAGGTTCGTGCTTCCCCAAGGACACTTTGGCGCTTCTTCAAACTGCGAATGACGTTGAGCGCCCACTGCGCATCGTGGAGGCGGTCGTATCATCCAACGACAAACGCAAATTCGCCATGGGTCGCAAGATCATTCAGGCCGTTGGCGGCGACGTGTCGGGCAAGCGGATCGCAATTCTTGGCCTGACTTTCAAACCCAATACTGACGACATGCGCGACAGCCCTGCGATCGCGATCATTCAAACACTGCAGCATGGCGGAGCCAAGGTTGCGGCATACGATCCTGAGGGCACCGAGCAGGCACGCGAAGTGCTGGAGGATATCGAGTATTGCGAGTCCCCCTACGATGCGATCGAACGCGCCGATGCAATGGCTATCGTTACCGAATGGGACGAGTTTCGCGCGCTTGATCTCGACCGGGTCAAAAACGGGCTGAACGACAACGTGCTGGTCGATCTGCGCAACATCTACGACCGCGAGGAAGTCGAAATGCGCGGGATCAAATATATAGCTGTCGGGCACTAGGATCGTGCCTGGAGATAGGTCACATTCATGATGATCGAGTTGGCATGACAAGCGAGTTGGCAAGGATAGCGCGCTTTGTGTTGGTAGGTATCTTCAACACCGCGCTAGGCTATGGCTTTATCCTTGTGGGCCTGTTCCTTGGTGCTGGCGACTACCTTGCAAATGTGATCGGCTTCGCTCTTGGATTGCCGATCGCCTATTTCCTCCATCGCGGCTTCACCTTCCGGGTTTCGGCACGCGCCAGCAAGGCCGAGGCTTCGCGATACGTGATCGCATTCGTGATAGCATATGGTGTTAATCTCAGCGTTATCGCAACCGGCAGAGCGCTGGGGTACGTCGATAATCCGCTGGTGCAGCTCGCCGCTGTCTGTGCTTACGCGGCGGTCTCATACGTCCTCAGTCGACTGATCGTATTTCCCTCAAGCGAGGCCGCTTCGGATCCTCCCAATTGAGCCGACTCTCAATGATCGGATCGGCATCGTTGCGCGATTGAATGAAGAGCCGACCGATGTACTCGCCAAGGATCCCCATAAAGATCGCATTAATCGAGATCGACATCAGCAAGAGAATAGTCGTCGTGGCAAAGCCTGCCGGCCAGGCCTGCCCGAACAGAAGCCTGCCCACCACATAACCAAATGTGAGCAGAAGGCTGAGGAAGCCGATGAACAGGCCAGCGTATGACGCCAGTCTCAGCGGTAGCAGAGAGTGATTGAGCAGACCGTCAACCGCGAGCGAAATCATTGATCGGAGTGGAAACTTGCTGGTCCCCGCGACGCGATCCGCGCGGTCATATTCAAACCCAATCTGCGAAAAACCCATCGAACTGATCAGGCCGCGCAGATACGGCGTGGTGTCATTCACCTTGCGCAGTTCATCGAGGATCACCCGATCGCAAAGCCGATACTCCCCCGCATTGATTGGCAAGTCATCATCGCTGATCCTGGCGATGACGCGGTAGAATGCACGGCGAAGGGCAGCCACCAGGAACCCGTCCGCTAGAGTGCGACGAATACCGAACACCACCTCATGCCCCATGCGCCACAGCTGGAGCATTTTCGGGATCAATTCCGGCGGGTCTTGCAAGTCGCAGTCAATCTGTACCGAGCATTCGCCCGACGCCGCCTTGTACGCGCACAGCAAGGATCTTTGATATCCAAAATTGCGCGAGAAGCGGATCACCTTGAGTTTTTTGTCCTTCTTGGCGAGCTCCTGAAGGATATGAAAGGTGCGATCGGTCGAGTGATTGTCCGTTACGATGATCTCGTAATCATAGTCAGGCAAACGCTCGAAGGTCTGCACGATCGCATCATAGGCGCGCTCGACGTTCTCTTCTTCGTTAAATGCCGGAACGAGCACCGAAACCAGAGTTGGTTTGGGATCATCCATGAACCCGCACCTCCGAAGTGTGTTGGTCTGGACCGATCTGCCGACGTCGTGCGTCGATCAATCGTGACAGCCCTTGCCGCAAACCGATCTGCGGCGACCATGAATACATCTCGCGGGCCAGCGAAGCGTCGCATCGCAGTTCATTGATCTTCTCTCCCGGGAGCAGTCGACGCTGCTCCACCAGCGCGGGGTTGCACCGTGTGCCGGAGATCACTTCAGCAGCGACCTCTCGCATACTCGGCGCCGTGCCAGTTGCGACATTGATGTAGCCGCTCTGCACATTCCGCGTTTCAGCGAGCGCCAGAAAGGCTGAAACAACGTCATCCACGTGAATGAGGTCGCGCCGGTCGTCCGGCCGTTCGATCTTGATGCTCTGGCCAGCGAGGCAAGCATCGATCAACGCGGGAATCAGAAAGCTTTCCGACTGATCCGGGCCATAGGTCAGCGCCAGGCGTGCCGTGACCATCTGAAAGGGAACGCTTGCCTGCAACATGTCGAGGAACTGCGTTCCGGCCAACATTGCCAAACCATAGGCGGAAATCGGGCGCTCTCTCTGCCGCTCCCGATAGGGCAATGCGACAGCGCCATATTCCGCGATAGTCCCCGCACGGAACAATGCGCGCGGAGGTTCAGGCAATTGCGCTAGCGCCTCAACCAGACCGACCAATGGCTTGATAATCTGCTCGATCGATCGCTTCGCCGCCTCAATGTCTGCGGAATTGGCCCCGCGGCTTGGACTCGCAAGATGAAAGACCAATTCAGGGCTGGCAGCACTGACCGCTGCTTGGGTCGCAACCGGATCGCACAAATCCGCATGGTGGACGGTGACCCGATCCTTGCAATCGGCAATGCGATCAAGCGACGCGCCCGGACGCACGACCGCATGCACCGAGGCCCCGCGATCCACTAGGCGGCGCACGATGTGCGAGCCAATAAACCCGGCGGCCCCGGTCACAAGGCATGTGCGGCCATCCAATTTCAGATCCCTCTTTCGCGTACTAAACTAGCTTCGGCTTCGGAAACGGGACCAGGAACTGGCCGCCGCGCTCGCGAAATGCCTCTTGTTGCTCGTAGATTTCGTCAAAGAAGTTCCACGCCAGCATGAAGAGTACGTCCGGCTTCTCTTCCTCAATCGCCTCGACAGGCTTGATAGGAATACGCGTGTTCGGCGAGTAGAGACCCTGCTTGAGCGGGTTCTTGTCGGCCAGGAAGTCAAGATGCTCGGCACCGATCCCGTAATAGGTGATTGTGGTGTTGCCGCGAGCCGATGCTCCGTACCCGGCGATCTTCTTGCCTTGCGCTTTCAGCTCGGCAAAAATGCGCCGCAGCTCTTCACCGGTCTCGTCGAACTCGGCTTTACGAGTATCGTAGGTCGCCTTATCGAGCATTCCGACGGCAGCCTCTTCAGCCAGCATTTTCGCGACATTCTCGCCGATCGGATAGCCCGCTGCCTTGCGGGTCATGAACGTACGAAACGAACCGCCGTGGATGCCTTCGAGGAAGGTCACATCGCTAACCTCAAGGTCGAAAGCCTCGGCCAGTTTGACCATCGACAACACGCTGAATTCCGAGACGTGCTCGTGATACATGTTGTCGAACTCAGCACGCTCGAGCATTTCCTTGGCCCACGGAACTTCGATGATGAAGGTGCCGTCATCGGTCAGCATGATGCAAACCGCTTCCATGAAATTGTGCAGGTCGCCAATATGGTTGAACGTATTGGTCGTCGTGATGACCTTGGCCGGGCCGCGCTTCTCGCGCACTTCCTTGGCCGATTGCGGGTGGAAGTAATCCACGTGCGTTTCCACGCCGCGCTCTGCGGCTAGTTCAGCGATGTTCTCGGCCGGATCGAATCCCAGAGTCTTGCAGCCGCGCGCATTGCAGGCGGCGAGCAAAAGCCCGTCATTGCTACCGATATCGACGATCAGCCCGTCGCCCGCGCGCTCTGCAATGACGTCAGCGAACTCGTCAAAGTGGCTGTGCATCGTCGCCGCGCCTGACGGAATGTAAAGGTAGTGCTTGAAGAAATCTTCAGGGATCTGATCGGCGACAGCGATCAGGCCGCATTCGAGACAGGCCTGCGCGTTGAGCGGAAATGATGGCTGGGCATCATCCATATCTTCCGGCCGGATAAGCATCTGTGCCGGAGAGTGCTCGCCATATTCCAGAAACAGATACGGATCATCGGCACCACAAGCGCGGCAGCGCTCCATGGTTGAGCTGGGAACTTTTTGTGCGGACTGCGGATCAAGCATGGATAGCCTCATTGGTCTTGGTTGCGGATTTCGCCTTGGCGAATTCTTCGAAACATTCGTGCAGATAATCTAGCTGCGGGTCGGTCAGACCGTGGTGGCAGGCGAGCAGGATGCCCCCGCGCATTACCGCGTCTGAAACAGGATATCCGTCCTTGGCCGTCCGGCACTCGACATTCTTCATCGCGGGCTGACGCAGGATATTTCCTGTGAAGACCACGCGGGTTTGAATGTCGCGCTTCTCAAGGAAGACCTGCATCTCGCGGCGCGTAAACGGCGCATCTTCGCGAATGGTAAGCGGGAATGCGAGCCAGCCGGTGCGCGATTCTGCCATCTGCTTGGGCAGAACAAACCAGTCTTCGTATTGGCTGAAGAACTCGAGCTGACGTTTGAAGTTATGCTCTCGCAGGGAGATGTTGTTGTCGAGCTTGTCGAGTTGGATAAGGCCGAACGCGGCCCCCATCTCCGATGGCTCAACATTATAGCCTAGCTCGGAAAAAACGAACTTCGCATCGTATTCGATTCCGTCGAGCTCGATGTTGAAACGGTTTTCGATACTCTCGGAATCGGCGGCTTCTGCAAATAGCGAAGAGGACCTGCCCCACGAACGGAGCAAAAGCGCCTGCTCTGCGAGTTCAGGATCGGTCACGCACAGCATACCGCCATTACCGCCGGCATTGATGACGTGACTGCCATAGAAGCTCGTGGTGCTGATGTGCGAACGGGTGCCAGTGCTGGTTCCCCGCAGAGTGGCACCAAGAGTGTCGGCGCTATCCTCTATCACCATGAGACCGTGTTTGTCCGCGATCTCACGAATGCGGTCCCAATCAGGGAGATTTCCGATCAGCGATGGGATCATCATCGCCTTCGTCTTGGGACCGATCATCGCTTCGATCTGGTCGACATCGATGTTGTAGGTGCCAACTGCCGCATCGACGAATGCCGGCACCAACCGGCCGCGCACAATTGGCGCGACAGTCGTAGCGAAAGTGAGTGCGGGCGTTATCACCTCACTGCTTTCTGGCAGCTTCAGCAATTCCATCGCCAGGTAATTGGCGGAAGAACCCGAATTGACCATGATCCCATGATCCTTGGCAAACAGCGCAGACACGCGCTCCTGCATGGTCCTTACTTTCGGCCCCATCTGCGTAGACGTGCGCAGCACCTCCACCACGGCCGCAATTTCCTCTTCGCCGTGTACCGTTTGTCCGTAATTTACGCGCATACTGTGAGCTTCTCTTCTTGTGTTTGAAGGACAGCGTCGCCGCCCTCATATTCTCGGATCTGTTGGCGTGTGAATTCGCGCATGTCGGCATCGCCGTCGGCGAACGCGCGGTACCATTTGGCGGTGATCGCAATCGCCTGTTCGGTAGAAAGTCGCGGAGTCCAGCCCAGACGCTGCCGGGCTTTGCTGCTGTCGAGAGTCAGCATACCGGCCTCGTGCGGATCACCCTCCCGCTTGCCGAATTCGATCTCAGCCGCGCCCTCGCCCCAATGACGCTGAAGCCCGCGAGCGATCGTATCGACCTTCATGAAGGCGTCTGCCGACGGTCCAAAATTCCATGCCTCGGCGTACTTCTCGGCGTCATCAGACATGAGCAGCACGCCAACCTGCAGATAGCCGGAGAGCGGTTCAAGCACGTGCTGCCATGGGCGAACACTTGCGGGATTGCGGATGGTGACACTCTCTCCGCCCAGTGTTGCGCGAATGATGTCCGGGATCAGCCGGTCGACCGCCCAATCGCCTCCGCCAAACACGTTCCCCGCCCGCACGGTTGCGACTTTCACATCCCCGGCAGCTGAAAAATACGACTGACGAAAGGCACTGGCGATGATCTCCGTGCAGCCCTTGGAGGCACTATAGGGATCGGCGCCGCCCAGCTGATCATCTTCACGATAGGGCCAAGGCCATTCGTGGTTTTCGTAGCATTTGTCGCTGGTAACAACGACGATACCTTTAAGGTTCGGCATTCGCCGCGCGCGATCGAGAACAACTGCAGTCCCGGTTACATTGGTCGCGATCGTTCCAACCGGATCCTCATAGGATGGGCGGACCAGCGATTGCGCGGCCATGTGGATGACGAGGTCCGCATCGCAATCTTCGGTGGCGCGCTCAAACTCATCGGCTGAGCGAATATCGGCAATTCGGTGATCGACCAGATCGGCAATGCGCGCGCTTTCGAACAACGACGGCCCCTCAGGTGGCGGTAGAGCAACACCCGTTACTTCAGCACCCATTTCCGACAGCCAGAGGCACAGCCAGCTGCCCTTGAAGCCGGTGTGCCCGGTCACAAGGACGCGCTTACCGCGAAACGCTTCGGCGATCATCTGAAAGTCGGTGACCATGCCGTCAGGCGCTCATCAGTTCAGTTGGCATGTCCGTACTGGTGACCGCCTTGCCATTCTCGAAGTCCATCCATGGCGGAAGGTCTTGCGAGCCGAGCTTCTCAAGCGTCTCGCGATCGCGAATAGTGTCCATCGGATGCCAAAATCCGTAGTGTTTGAACGCCATCAGCTCACCATCATGGGCCAGCTTGGTCAGCGGCTGTTTCTCCAGCGGCTCCTCGTCTCCCGTGAGGTAATCGAGAACAGCTGGCTCGAATACAAAGAAGCCACCGTTGATCCACGTCTCGTGCTTTTGGACCTTTTCGGTAAACTCCGTCACCTTGCTCCCCGAGAGCTCAAGATTGCCGAAACGCGCAGGTGGCTGGACCGCAGTGACGGTCGCGAGCTTGCCATGGGATTTGTGGAAGTCGACCAACGCCTCGATATCGACGTTGCCTACACCATCCGAGTAAGTGACCATAAATGGCTCATCGCCGATCCAGTCACGCAAGCGGCGAATACGTCCACCAGTCATGGTGGATAACCCGGTATCGACTACAGAAACGCGCCAGTTCAGCTTGCTGGTAGGGCGCAGGTTCATCTCACCATCGCCGATGCCGACCGTGAAATCATTATTCATCAGGTGCAGGTCCTGGAAGAACTTCTTGATCAACATCGCCTTGTAACCACAGGCAACGACGAAATCGCCGAACCCAAAACGGTCGTAAATGTCCATGACGTGGAGCATGATTGGCCGCCCGGCGACCTCCACCATCGGTTTAGGGATACGGGTCGTTTCCTCTGCCAGACGAGAGCCGAGCCCTCCGGCAAGCAAGACAACCTTCATCGCTTTTCCCCTCTATCGCTTCGAAACAAGACGTTGGAAAATGTCTTTCCGATATCTTGGACTCTAAGCGAGGAGGCGCACACGCCGAAATGGTCATCGGGGGTAGGCAGCTTTAGCCAAAAATTGCCCCAAGGGGCTACTACCTACTCGGGACGAGATGATTCCGGGGCGACGTAAAGGTCAAAGCCGTCGGCAACTCGCTGATTTTCATACGCGATATATCCGCGGCTCTGGGCATATTCTGCCAATGCCTTTTCGATCGGCTCCGCACGATTAACCAGGATTCCCGCAGGTGGATCGGCATCGAAGAACGCTTCAAGGCCTGAGGGAGATGTCGTGCGATAATAGCGACTATCGTCGTCCGGGAGGTACGGGGCCACCCGGTAGACGAATTGCCCGGCTGCAAACTCGGGATAGATCGAATATCCGCCTTCCAACGCAAATAGCGGCGTGAGCGTCGCAATCCGCGCCCCAGGTTGAAGGCCTGCCCCCTGCCCTGCAACCGCCACTTCGCGCTTCAATGCAATGCTCTCCCACTTTCCTGGATTGGCAAATTGCATCAATCCAGGAGCGATCCTGGACGCTCCGAGGGCAAGTGAAGTTACGGCGATTGCCAGCATTACTGGAACGAGGATCTTTGCCCCCTCGCCCTCCCCTGAAACAAACCTTGCGAGCACGATGAAGAGCAGAATTAAGAACGGGATCGGCGGCACGAAATATTGTTGAAATGAGGGGGACGGCACGAAGGCGACTGCCACACTGCATCCTAGCAATATCGTGAGGAGGATCACCCGCCAATCGAACAGGGGCCGAAGACCAGACCGAGTGATAGTCGCAAAGACCATACCCACTATCGCCGCAATTACGAGAAGAGTCGCACTCGCAAACCAGATTTGCTCGGCGAGCAGGATCTTAGCCGCCAATCCCACGACTTTCGGCTCGTCCACATTCTGCCAATATGCTGGCTGCAACTCGGTAAAGTACCGCAAAGTGTGCGCCAGGAAACCTTCCGGGTCGAGCGCGAGATGCGCCAGCGTCGGCAGGCCGCCAATCGCTCCGCCTATTGCCAGTGGGAGAAAAGCCGATTTTATACGGTCACTTAAAGGACGGGTAGACGGCGCAAGCAGCGTTACTAGCGCGAAGGTGGGCGCGAGCATGATGAAATTGGCCTTCATGCCAATCGTCAACGAAACCAACAAGCCCGCGAAGAACGCTTCCGCCTTGCTTCCGCGCGATTCATCCAAAGCGCCAAGCAGGAAGTAAAAGGCGAAGAATATCAGCGGAATAGGGAGGAAATTGTTACTGACCAACATCCCGGCTGTGCCCAACAACAATACGTTGCCAAGCAGCAGGGCGGAGCTAGCAAAAAACACATGGAGTCCTAAGCCCAACCGGCGGACGATCAGCCAGAGGCCAAGGATTGCAGCCAACCATGCGGCCAGCACCAAAAGTCGACCGAAAAGCAGGTAATATTCGGTGCCGGTAATCGCGAAAACCCCACCGAGAAGGTAAGCGAGGTTCGGCAGGTGGTTATATCCAAGGTCACGATAGAGATCGCCATTGCCTAGCTGGCTGGCAACCGAAACGAACATGTTCTCATCGCGATTGAGCGGATAAGATAAAAGACGACCGGCAAGCCCAATAAGGGCGAGCGCCAGCACGGCGAATCCAATATTGGTCGCCCTTGAGCCAATGAAAGGCTCTGAACTCACAGTATCCACGCGCTCTATCGACAAACGACCAAATGCTCCTGCTGCCACCGTGATGACCCGTGTTGCGACGACTTGCGAGGGCAAAGATGGCTTAACCAATCCGGATGGGTGGTGAAAAACGGGTAGCAAGCGAGTCGGAGAAGCCCTCTCTCAAAAAGGGGTTAGACCGAATGCACTCGCTCAATACCGCAGCAGTCGTGCTAGTCACTCGACGAGAACAACTAGGGTGATCTTGCGAATTGATCGACAGGCACGTTGCAATTTTGGTTTCTGCACTCGGCGCCGGCGGGGCCGAGCGCGTGATCGCACAACTTGCGCAACACTGTGCAAGACTCGGCTATACGATCAGCGTGATCACCTTCGACAGCGCTGATGATCCGATTTACCACGATCTGCCAGATAGCGTTCGGCTGAGACGCCTGAACTGCCGAAAAGGCGGCTTCCAAGGGAATGTCCGACGCATCACTGAGTTAAGGGGCACGCTAAAACAGATAAAGCCCGATCTGCTGATCTCATTCCTGACAAAGAATAACCTGCTCGCTTCGGTAGCGACGACAGGCCTTCCCCTCAAATGGATCGCCTGCGAGCGCAACAACCCCGAGCGCCAGAATGCGCATCCGGCGTGGAACCGAATGCTCGACATCGCCTATCGCAAAGCCGACGCGATTGTGTGCCAGACCAGCGGCGTAACCCGCTGTTTTCCAGCGAGTGTTCAGGATGGCATTTCGGTCATTCCCAATCCGATCACTCCGGTCACCTCGAAAGCTGCGGCATCGGGCAAACGCATCGCCGCAGTTGGTCGTCTCGACTGGCAAAAGGGCTTCGACAACCTCATCGATGCCTTCTCCGACGTCGCGCCAGATCATCCAGAGTGGTCGCTCGACATATGGGGTTCCGGCACCGAGCAATCCGCACTTCAGAAGCAGATCGCAGAACGCAAGATGGTTGGCCGCATCAATCTGCGCGGAACGTCTGATCAACCCGGCGGGTGGGTCGACGAAGCCGATTTGTTTGTACTTTCCTCGAGATATGAGGGGTTTCCAAACGTGTTGGGAGAAGCGCTGGCCGCTGGCCTCACTGTGATCGCAACCGATTGCGATTTTGGGCCGAAAGACATGGTCACGCATGGGCAAGATGGTTGGCTGGTTCCGACCGAAAGCCCGCACGCTCTCGCTGGAGCTCTAGATAAGTTGATGTCTGATGAGCCACTACGGAGGAAGCTAGCGCATGCTGCACCCGCCGCAGCCGCCCGATTTGCCCCTGAACATGTCATGAAACAGTGGGATGAGCTCATCGATCAAGTGACGAAACAGCGCCGTTTAAAGCGTGTCCAGAACCATAAACCCCGTCAGGTGCATCCGGCAGAATGAGCAACGATATCATTCCCATACTCTTCACCTCGGCAGGGCGTAGGGTTGAGTTGACAAGATGCTTTCGAGCGGCTGCCCAGCGCCTCGGTCTCCAGGCAGAAGTGCATGCTTGCGATCTTGATCCCGAGCTCAGCGCCGCCTGCAACGACGCGGATAGATCATTCGTCGTTCCTCGCTGCACCGATCCGGATTATATCGACATCCTGTTCGAATATTGCCGCGAGCACTCGATCCGGCTGGTGATCCCGACGATCGACCCGGAGCTGAACGCCCTCGCTCTCGCCCGCGAACGCTTCGCGGCCATTGGCACATGGCTGCATGTCAGCGGACCTGAAACAATCGCAATCGTGCGCGACAAGGCAAAGACCACTGAAGTGCTACGTGAGGGCGGCGTGCCTGTGCCTCAAACGGGAACAATCGAGTCTCTGCGCGCATCGCCAGATGAATGGTCTTGGCCAGTCTTCGTGAAACCAGCCGGAGGCAGCGCAAGTCGCGGCATTGAGATACTCGATAGTCCGGCGCAGATCGCCACCGAATACCCAGAACCAATGATCGCTCAGGAGTTTCTGAAAGGCGACGAGTTCACCATCAACATCTATATCGACGCAGACGGAAAATTGGTCACTGCCATACCGCATAAGCGCCTTTCAATCAGAGCAGGCGAGGTCGAGAAAGGCCGCACGATGCGCCGCGCGGACATTCGCGATATAGCGGAGAAGCTGGTTGCCTCGCTGCCCGACCCAACCGGTGTCATGTGTTTTCAGCTGATCGACGATGCGGACCAAGGGCCAAGAGTGTTCGAAATCAATGCGCGATTTGGCGGGGGCTACCCGCTGGCCGACCAGGCTGGCGGACGTTTCGCCGATAGCCTGCTCGCAAGGATTACTGGCAAGCCTGAATGTGCAAGCGATGAGTGGCGCGAGAACGTGCTGATGATGCGCTATGACGCGGCTGTCTATCGTGATTGAAACCGACGCTAGAGTTGTCGTTCTCGATCTCGACGACACGCTGTATCTCGAGCGGGATTTCGCTCGCAGCGGCTTCGTGGCAGTAGGCGAACATCTCGGTACACAAGTGGATAGCGACGCATTCGCTCGGACGTGCAGCGCGCTGCTCGAAACTGGTGCACGCCAGAATGTCTTCAATCTTGCTCTGCATGAATTTGGGATCAAGGACGAACCCGATCTGATCAAAGAGCTGGTCGCCGCATATCGCAGCCATTCTCCCACGATCAGCCTATGCAGCGACGCTGAACGGTTTCTAGGCCGACTTGACGAAAGCACGACTGGCCTGATCAGCGACGGTCCAGAGCAGACCCAATCGGCCAAAGTCGCCGCGTTGGGACTAGGCGAGAGGATCGATCATATCTGCCTGACCGGCGCCTGGCCCGAGGGGTACGGAAAACCCCATCCTCGCGCCTTCGAGACGATCCAGCAGCGGACTGGCTTAGCTGGATCGGAGCATGTCTATATCGCTGATAATGGCGCTAAGGACTTTCTCGCTCCGAAAGGTCTCGGCTGGCAGACTGTGCAGATCTTGCGGAGCGAGCGCGTTCATGACTGTTCCCCGCCCACGTCCGATCATGCAGCGGAAAATGTCATCACAACATTGGATGAGATAGAGCTGGTCGCATCAAGGGACACTGCCTAGCGAGGCGTCTCGTCGCTCGCTCGCTCCGGTGCTTGCGAGACCTGCGTTTCACGCTCACCAAAAACCATCACGAACAACGTGCGCAACAATATTTGAGCATTGAGCCTCCAGCTCTCATTTGCGACGTACCACAGGTCCAGATCGATCTTTCTGTCGAGAGAAAGCCGAGTGTTCCCATTCACCTGCGACCAACCGGTCAGGCCGGGGCGCACCTTACCTCGGGCTACGCCGCGCGCACCAAGATCCTCAATCGTCTCCGGCAGAAGCGGTCGCGGACCAACAAAAGCCAAGTCCCCGGCAACGATGTTGACCAGTCCAGGCAGTTCGTCGAGCCTACTGCGCCTCAGGAACCGACCGAAAGCCGTGACACGCTCATCATCGGGCAGCAGCGATCCGTCGCTTGCGCGACTATCGCGCATGCTGCGCAGTTTGAGCATGATGAAGGGCTCTCCGCCGAGGCCGCTGCGTTCCTGTCTAAAGATAACCGGAGAACCCATAGTGACCAGGACGATCAAGGATAAAGCCACGATCACCGGTGATAGCAAAACCAGCAGCACGACCGCGCATATCCGGGTGATCAGATTGCCCATCGCAAATGTCCTTGCCGCTTCACGGCCCTCAGACAGCCTCGGGCTTGCGACCAAAAAACCGTGCGATCCGATCGCGTAGAGTTTCGAACCCACTCGGCGGGTCGTAATAGCTCGAGTAATAGTCGGATGAGTCGACATAGAACTGTACAGAATCGCCATAGCGACGCCGCGCATGCTCGGCGTAATCAACGTGGTCGAAAATGATGCCGCTCGCGCGGAAGCTGAGCAATTGCAGCGCAGCACGCATCTGCTCGCCCGTAGTGCGGCCCCAACGCGCAACCATTACCGTTTGGTCGGCGTAGTCGCACATTGCGCGTGCATCGCGAACCGCGAGTGCTGCGGGAGCATTGATGACGATGAAATCGAACCGCTCGCGCAGGACCGCGATCAGATCGATCAATGTCCGAGACGAGATCATCGAATTGGGATGATCGACCTTGCGGTTGGCACTGAGGACGCTGACCGTTTGAGTCTCTTCGCGCTGTCCATCTTCCGTCTCGCGATCATCGACCGATTGCGGAAGAAGCGCATCGAGTTCGATTTTGCCAGCTATAAGATCAAGCAGGTCGGGAGCGTCGATCTTGTCCTGCAATTGTTGCAACAATCCGCGTTTACGAAGATCGAGATCGAGCACGAGGGTTCGGTCACCGATTGCCGCACCCGCTGCCGCAAGCGTAACCGAAACAGTCGACTTGCCATCGCCCGGAAGCGGCGAAGTCACTAGCAGAACCTGAGCCCCGCCGGTTTGCCGCAGCGCCCTCACATCGGCGTATGCCGAACGAGCAACCTCAGCGAAAAGCGAATGAGGATCTTCGATAACGGGGCTGTCATTGGGATCACCGTCCAATTGCTCCTGCGGCATCAGCGGTAGCATACCGAAGGTCGGCAGATTGAAATGACGGCTTACATGAGCCGCAGTACGCAGGCGATCATCAAGGAATTCACGTAGGAACGCCAACATGAAGGCGAGCGTTAGCGACGCCAAAAGCGCAAACAGCGCTGTCTTGAACGGCGATGGCGCGACCGGATCATAGCTAGGCACGGCGGTTGACACGACAGAAGATGAAACGCCTTCGAGCTGCATTTGCGCGCGAACCTGCTCAACACGGTCGGCAATCGACTGATACGCCTGGCCGGCCAAGTCCGAGGCGCGAACAAGTTCGTTCAGCTCGACCGAATTGGCGACATTCTGGAAGGCGCGCTGTTCAAGCGTCGAAGCGATGCCCGTCAGGCGCGCAGCAGTTGCCGCGTCACGGGATGCCTCACTTTGGGCGAGACCAACCAGCCGCTCCGCATTCGCCGTATTCACTTCTGCAGCATTTGCTCGTGCACGGTCACGTTCAGTCTCGATATTGGCCTCAACCGCTGAAAGTTCGGACGTCACCCGGACCATGTCGGGATGGTTTGGGCCGAAATTCGGAGCCATACGCGATTGCTCGGCAACCAATTGAGCACGCTGACGCTCTAGCTGATCGAGCGCAGGAGAGCTCGCCTGGGCGGTGCTGGAACTGGCGGCCGCAGCCGAGACTCCACCTGCGCGTGCCGCAGACCCGGCCCGTGCCGAGCTCGCACTCGCCGCAGCCGCAGCGATCCTGTTCAACTGGGAAAAGTCTTCAGATCCGCCCGCACCCACCAGCATCTGGTTCTCACGCCGGAAGTCCGCAACTTTCTGGGATGCATCGCGTGCCGTCTCACTGCGAACCTCCAGCTCATCTTCCAATTCGACGAGCAGTTCGGCGCGGCGTTCGTTGGCGATCGAGTTGCGAACATCGCCAACAGAAACAGGCAGCTGATTGGCGATTTCCGCGGCAAGCTCAGGTGACTTTGAAGTAACCGTCACGCGAAGAAGGTCCGAGTTTGCCTCGGTCGTAACATCGATCATCGACAGCAGCGTATTGGTCGCGCGTTGTTGGAGTTCGGCTGGCGTCCCTTGAGTATTGCCGATTTCGACCAGGAAATCGGGGTTCTCCAATAGATTTAGCTCAGCCAGGACAGCTTCGGCGGAAGAACGCGAGCGGTGTAGCCGCACGGAATTGGAGACGCGCTGATTGTTGCGCGACCCGATGTCCGCCTGGTTCAAACCGACCTCGTCAATCAACTCAACCTGCACGTGCGCGGTTGAGCGGTAGACTTTGTCAGACAGAAGCTGCTGGGTGAGGACGGCCAACGTCACGACCGTCACGATCGCTATAATCATAACCTTGTGCCTGCTCGCGACCCTGATCAGATCGCGCAGCGTCACCGGTGCATTATTGTCCGTCATGAACCCATTAGAATGGTATTGCGGCTGCACGGCGGCTGGAAGCGGAGCCTGATTGGTCGGCGTTAGCGCTTTTGACATTCGGTACTTCCAGTCTGCTCAATCATTCCCAGATCCGCGAAACAGCCCTGGCGACGGTACACTGACAGCCGCGAAGACTAGAGCGTGCATTATGAGGAAAATCGGCAACCAATCATAACGGGCAAAGGGGGAGGTCGTGGGTCATTCATCTTAGCCCTTTCGGCTGGTCCACTATCCTTTTGATGCAAGATTCCGGTATAGTTCGACATGGTCGGCGGCGGCCTTCTCGGCCGAAAATTGCTGTCCTGTCTGGCGTGCGCCCTTGGAAAGCGACGAGTAAAGCTGCGACTCTTCGGTCAGACGAAGGATCGCATTTGCGAGTTTTTCCGGCTCGTTATGCGCAACCAGAAGCCCGTTTTGCTCGTGAGAGACCAGATCGCGATTGCCCGGAACCTCGGTCGCAACTACCGGCAGCGCCATCGCCATTGCCTCCAAAATCGCAACCGATTGGCCTTCGTAATTCGACGTGTTGAGAAAGACGTCAGCGTCGCCGAGCAATTGGGGTATGTCGGATCGTTCGCCTAGAAACTCTACGACACGCTGCAAACCGGCGTCCTCCACCTGGCGGCGCAAGTCTGGAAGGCCCTGCCCTCCCCCGGCAACCCTGAAAACTGCAACCGGACCGCCTGTTGCTCGCGCCTGCAATTCTCGTGCGGTCTCAAGCAGCAAGCCATAATTCTTCTGCTCGGAAACTGCCCCTACACTCAAGATGTTACACGGAGAACTTGCCGCTTGGCGCACAGGACCGGCGAAAAACGAGCGCGCAACGCCGTTTGAAATGCGCTTGACGGGTTTGCGACACTGGGACCGGTAAATCTCTTCGGTTTCAGCGCTAATTGCGACGTAGCTATCAACCACGGCGTCAATGTACCGAAAGAACAGCTTTGGGAAGGACAGGCGGCTGTTGTGGTGCGTGAGCACGACGGGACCGGCAAACCTCGATGCTGACACCATCGGAATCGCCCTGGCGGTGTGAGCGTGAATGAGGTCTGGTAATTGATCCTGCATCACCCGCCTAAGTGAGCGGCCACCGCTGAAGGGATCGCGCCAACGATTGAGCTTGAGTGAGATAAACTCTCCTCCTGCCAGCTCGATCTGCCGCCTAATCCGTTCTTCGGTTTCTCTCGAGTTGCCGAGCGTTGCTGCGTCACACAGCGCAATGACGGTGTGTTTGAGCCCTTCATCGACGAACGAGGAATTGAGACTGGCAACCAGGCTTTCTGCGCCACCGGATGTGAGGCTGGTTATGATAGACCAGACCGCCAGCGGGGCGTTCTCCGCGTGCTGAGCCTGATTGAGCTGCTGAGCCGGGGTGGCGACATTCATGATCGTCCCTCCGCCGGCCTGCTCTTGATCCCGCGCCACATGGCAATATCGAGAAGAATTGCAGTACTGAGGCCGAAGGCAATGTGCGCAAAATTTGCGCCAATCGCTCCGAAATGCGGGATCGCGATGAATGCGGTGGCAAAGAATATCGTGGTCGCAAAAAACGCGACGCCAAGCACGTAGGTTGGGCGGTTCATTGCAAGCAACGCAGAGCGTGAGGGTGCGGCATGAAGGATCAGCATCACCGCGACGAGCTGCGCCAGAAGCAGCGGGTGAGCCGCTATAAATTCGGGACCGAAGGCGAGGCCAAGTATGGGTTTGCCAATCAGCCAGACCCCGGCAATCGCGGCAATACCAAAGCCTGCCAGCAGCAATTGCACCCACTTTACAGTGGTTTGAAACTCCCTGCGATCGGCACCCGCCCACATGCGTGCAAGATCCGGATAGGTCACCATTTGCACCAGATCGCCGACTTGCTGAGCGACTTTGGCGATCCGTCTCGCAAGAAAATATAGACCGGCAGCGGCTGGCCCAACAAAAAATCCAACCAACAGAGTGTCTGCCTCGTGGGTCAATGTGCGCAAGGTAGAGGAGATATTGGTAGAGAATGCGAACTTCAGGAAGCCTGAGAACTGCTCGCGCAAACCGCGCCAGCTTACAGAAAGCAGGCCGGGCACGCCCTGATCCTTGAGGCTCCTGAAACCGAGAAGATTGAAGATCGCTGCATCGAGTATTTGCACAGATGCCCAGAGGACGACAAAACCAAGCAGCCCAACCCCTTGGACCATGAGCACGAAAGCCATCACCAGTCTCGCAAGACCGGATATCGCCTGGATGTACGCCAACGTCTTGAAGCGTCCTGCCATGCGCAGCGCAGCGCTGGGCATTCCGCGAATGTTCAGGGCAATAGCAATCGCATAGATCGCGACCAGGTTGGTCTGATCGGCCTCAAGACCGATCATCGGACCGATCAGGAAGCCCGCCAGAACCGCGACGATCGCAGCGGCAAGAGCAGCACAAACGTCGAGCATCAGACCATAGGCGTAAAGTCGGGCAATGTTCTCGTTGTTCTTTGCCTCCGCGTTCTCTTCCGCCGCGACGAAACGGACCAGCGGTTGCCACGACTCAAATCGCAGCAGGCGTTCGCTGACACGCCCGATAGCGAGGATGAGAACGAACACGCCAAACATGCTTGGACCGAGCGCGCGAGCTGCAAGCGAGATGCTGCCAAACATGATGAGAGCAACACCGACATTCCCGCCCAGCAAATGCAGCACGCTCTCGAAACGCTCTTTCAAAAGCGCCCTACCCGTTCGCTCGGGCGCAGCACTGGGCGACCCCTCGCCTCGTCCACGATCCGACGTCGCGATGCTCATCTCGGAAAGGTCCCATGCTGCGGCACTTTGGCAATAGTTCCCTGATATCCTGCCTGCGCGGCAGGCTCAGGAGGTCCTCCGAATGCCAGAAGCCCAACCTTCGGCGCCATGTACAAAGCGAATATGAGCGCGACAGGGCCAAACCAATGGCGTGCGTACATGTGCGGTATGGACATGGTGTAGAGCAGGATCACAGCTAGAGTCGCAAAGCACACTGCTCCGCCGACCTGGTCGGACCGGCTGACCATGATCGCCGAAGAGAACAGGCACAAGAGCAGAGAGGTGAGGCCAACAAAAGAAAGTACGCCTCCTTCGTTCAACAACAACAAGGCAAGATTGTGAACCGGCGCTCCGTGCACGCTGGCCTCGCGATAGCGATCAACGCCCATGCCGATGAGCAGGTGGTCGTCCGCGTTGCTCCAAGCCTCGCCAATTAGGGCGGCGCGGCTTACGAACGTGCCCGCCTTGCTAAGGTCCAAACCTACGACAGCTTCGGCGACACGCTCGACAAACACCTCCGGAAGCGGCCCTCCGAACCCGACATATAGTACCGCCATCATCAGGATCGGGACGCCGATCCGCTTAAATCCGTTCGACCATGTCAGAAGGGCAATCAGACCAATCGAAACGAAGAGCGCCATCAGTGCTGTAAAACTGGCGCTGAAGACCATCCCGGCCAGGATCGTTGCAGCAATGATCGCGCCGAAGCCGAGGCGGACACGCCCTTCGATTATCGCCGAGACAAGAATGATCATGGCGAAAGCGCAGACCGCGCCGTTCGCGTTGGGTTCGGCAGTCATGGCGCCTATCCGGTCGTTGCCGAGCACAACCGTTCGACCGACATAGGGCGTCAACGCATGATAGCCAAACAGTTGAAGCGCCAGAATTCCAAGCACTTGGGACACGGCCACGCCGTATGTGAATGCGAGCGAAGCGCGGTTGAGAAAATCACGATCGAAACTCACGCAGACGATGGGCAGCACCATCAGCGCAATGAAGTACTGCGCCGCAATCACAAACCAACGCCCGGCTTGATCGCTGACGATGGAACCAATGAACAATCCGCCCAGCAACAACAACACCCCAGCGATCCAGAGTGCGGTGACTCTGCCAAACAGAGCCGCGTTTAACCCTCCTGAAAACAGGAGTGTCGCCAGCGCCATCAGAAAGGCCGCATCCGAGATAGTGAAGTTGAGTTCTGGCCACCGGATCAGCTGCCACGACAGGAAAAAACATCCTAAAAGCGTCAACCAGCGCGCAAGCCTGTGTGGAGAAAGCCCGCGCTCAGGTGCAATCCATGACACCGGCGGGGGTTCGCGGCCTCCGCCAAATCCGGAATTCTGGCCCGATATCGCTGTAAACACCGAGCAATAGTGCCCCGTGCCCTCCCCATTGGCAAAGGGACATAGGCCGAATGGTAGGGGCATTAGCATTACGTCATTTGGCAGTTTGAGCGCGGGTCGCATCTCGAATTGATGACTGTCGGCCCCGTCAAACAAAGCGTAATCGAACAAGGTGAGTGGCAGTTCGGAGGGAAACGTCGCGTTGCCGGCGGACCACAACCATGGGCATCTTGGCAAAATCCGGCTCTTCGATTGCGCGCGCCCGGCGTGCTTTCTCGCCTCGCACCCGTCCTCGGCTTACATCTCTGGCAGTTCTGCTTTTTGCGCTTTCATGCTCCAACGCACAGTCGCAGTCAGGACAATCGTCAGCGCAACCTACGGTTTCGCAAAATCCACCCCCTGCCAACGCCTTTCCGGCCGCTATCGGATACGGTGCTGTGAGCAGAGGCGGAAATGGTGGCAGGATCATCCCTATCACGACCCTCGCAGATAGCGGCGTGGGATCCTATCGCGCATGCGTCGAGGCCGAAGGGCCACGCGTTTGTGTATTCCGGGTGGACGGTGTGATCCGCTTCACACAGCGCCCACCAATCATTCGCAACCCCTTCCTGACGATTGCGGGTCAGACCGCTCCCGGCGTTGGCATCACGCTGACCCATGCCGGGGGGACCAACGGTCGCACACCGCTGGTAGTCAAGGGGACCCACGACGTGGTCGTGCGCCATGTGCGCGTACGCCTCGACCGACTAGGCGGTGACCGGCGGGCGGAAGATTCGATAACGATCGAGGATAGCCGGAATGTCATTATCGATCATGTCAGCGCAAACGGTGCGCGAGATGAGATAATCAATGGCTATGCCGATAACGACAATATCACGATCAGCCATTCGATCTTCGCATATGGCGTGCCCCGGCACGACAAATGCGCATTGCTAGGCAGCGATCCTGTGGATCGGCAAAATGTAAGCTTCATCGGCAATATTTGCGCTCACAACGGCGACCGAAACCCGGACATGAACTTCCCGCGCGGTTCGTGCGTGGAGATCATCAATAACCAGTTCTACAATGCCCAATCGGAGTTTGCGGAAGTTTGGGAAAGCGAGGGCGGCACGCCGGTCTCAATTGTCGGCAACAGCTTCATCGCCGGCCCTGACACAAGCACCACTGCCGTTGGTATCGAGAATGATCGTCGAGGCTCCACTGGGCGTGGTTCGATATTCGAAAGCGACAACCGTTTCATGGGCAGATTCGCGCCGATCAGTTCCCGCGCGCAGCAAATCCTGACCAACGCTACACCCTGCCCGCTCACTATCGCACCGCAGCCCGCTGCTCTGGCCTATGACAGCGTTCTGAGCACGGCGGGTTCCTATCCACGCGATGCGATTGATCGCCGCGTCGTGCGAGAAATTCAGCAACGCCAAGGACGTGTAGGCTATTGGCCGAAAGATCTCGCACAGGCGACCGGCGCTGCGCCCTATGCTGACCTCGATCAGGATGGGATGGATGACGCTTGGGAGCAGCAAGCAGGTGCTGACGTTACACGGCCAGATACCTGGGAGGATCCCAACGGAGACGGCGTTTCCAACTTCGAGGCCTTTCTTGCCTTTCGCGAGGAAGCACTGCGACCATGAACCAGTCGGTCAACGCCCCCGGACAGCGCGGAACTGCGCGGACATCTGAACACGATCGTCTTACGGTATTTTACCCTATGGCCGGTGACACGATGGGGGGCAGCCACGTTTCACTGTTGGGCCTTCTTGAGGGCCTTGATCCAGATAAGGTGCGGATCATCATCGGCCTCGAAGTGCCGGACGGTCGTCTTGCCGAGCATTACGAAGCTTTCGAACAAATCACCGACCCCGCTGCACCCGAGCGACCATTCGAAGCCGGCGAACCCTTCGGAGTGCGAAGCGCACTAGCCACGCTAAAAGGACTTCGGAAAAGGTCGAAGTTCTTGATCGATAACAAAGTCGATATCGTCCACACCAATGACGGGCGCACCCATGCGACGTGGGCGCTTGCTACGAAGATCGCACGGAAGAAGCTCGTCTGGCACCACCGCGGCAATCCAACCGCGCGCGGCTCACGCCACGTTGCGCCATGGCTGGCGGATCAGGTCATCACTGTGTCTTCCTTCGCCCTACCGTCCGGTCGGCTTGGCTCGTCCGGCAAGGCGCGTGTCGTCCATAGTCCGTTCGATGTCTCGATAGAGGTCGATCGCCACGCATCGCGCAACCGAATGATTGAAGAGTTCGATCTTACCGAAGATGTGATCCTGTGCTGCTACATTGGCACTTACATCGAGCGCAAACGGCCACATGGCTTTATCGACGCGGTGATCGAATTGAGCAAACTCTCCGATCGCCCAGTGAAAGGATTGCTGTTCGGCGAAGCCACCGAGGCCAAGGCGGCAGCCGCGCTCGAACAGAAGATCGCTGAAAGCAACGGATTGGTTTCGGACGCTGGATATCGATCGCCAGGACACGATTGGCTGGGCGGCTGCGACCTGTTGTTAGTCCCAGCGATTGACGAACCATTAGGACGGACGCTGGTCGAGGCGATGTTGGTGGGGACGCCGGTGGTAGCGACTCAGTCAGGCGGCAACCCCGAAGCGCTAGCGGGCGATTGCGGCGTGCTGGTCCCGGACCTTGAAGCGAAGAGTATGGCGCAAGCAGCGATCGACCTACTGGCCGACGATGAGCGACGCGAAGCAATGATCGCGCGGGCAAAGCAGATGGCCCGCCAAAGATTCTCGCGTGAGCGGCATGTCGATGAGGTGCTCGCAGTGTATCGCGCACTGACCGCCGGCTAGAGCCACGCAGTCAGAAACGCATCCGAAATCCCACGCTCCCGCGAACGCGATCAAACTCTTCGGTCGGGAGATCGCTATCGCGCGAGCCGTAAGACACTTCTCCGAATAGAGAGACGTTGCGGTTTAGCACGAATTCGAGTTTCCCACGACCGATCACCGTCTGCTCGTCAGTGCCACTGTCAACGAAGTCGCTATCACGATACCCGACGCTCACACTGGAGTAGAGATTGTGACGAATTTCCTGTTCCCAGGTCGCTCGCACGGTCGTGTCGGTTCGACCGCTCGCTCCCCCACGGAAAGTAGCAACATCCCCGCGCGACGCATCGAATATAAACGCCATCCGTCTTGCCGGTCGATAGACAAGCAGGCCGTCTACTGACAGCCCGGTGCGTGCGTTCAGAGTGGGATCTTCCGGATTGTTGCGAAATATACCTGCGGACAGGCTGCCTTCCAGCATTCCGCCTGGCGCAAATTGTACACCTGCGCGAGCCCCGTATATCGTCGCATCCCGGTTGATTCTGTTAGGAGAGACGGCCAGTCGAAAATCGCGCTGTGAAGCGAAAGCTGAGACAGTCGCGTACATCCGGCCACCGACCCTCAGTCCTAGCTTCGCCGATCCTCCGTAAACAGTGAAGTCGCGATCATCATCGATTGCAGCGGTTGCATCAAACTTGGTAGCCTCCGCCTGCAAGTTGAGCTGCAGCCGTCCACCTGAGCGCTCATAGGCGGCCACCATTGAAGAAACATCGAGTGTTCGCGGCCCAAGCGCAGGTGAACGCCGTGCTTCAGGATCGCCGCGATCTTCGACGGCGCGTTCCCAACTTGCGCTTAAGCTAAACGTTTCGGTTGCGCGCGCCTGATATACTAGGTTCCCTTCGAAACGCGCAGCGTCGGTATCCTGGATTGAGTGATCGGCGAATCTTCTGATCGCAACACTGCTGTCCAGTCGTGCGGTCAGATTTCCCGTCCCTACCGCGAACCCGGCGTTGGCTGACGCCAGAAAAACCGCATCGCCAACCTTGTCTTCGGGAAGCGCAAATATGTTGTCATCGTATTCAACCCTTGCGTCCCCTTCCAGGGTGATCGCAACTGGTCCTACAAATGTCGGGCTGATTTCATATTCGGGATCGTCGCGCGGCAATGCCGGAGCGACATCCGGGAGCGATTGGGCAAGTGCTTCACCCGGCGCCAGCGTGGCTGGCACCAAGATCAGCGCAAACGCCAGCGTTCGCGAGCACCTCAAAACCATCTTTCGAATACACGAATTCGATCACCGGGGGTGATGCGCGTTTGGTTGCTGGCAGTGCCGACGATATCGCGTCCGTTGATCGTGCGCGTGATCTCAACCTCGTCGGTCTTGGCGCGGTAGGTGTAGCCGCCCGCAGCCGAGATTGCGGCCTGAACTGTCATGCCCTGCCTGTACTGAAATTCGCCCGGGCGGTTAACTTCGCCAAGCACGTAGAACGGGCGCAATTCGGCGGGCTGTACGTTGACTTCGGGTTTATTGAAGATTCCTGCAGCCCGATAAGCGTCTGCGATCTTTGTCTGCACCTCAGGTATTGTAAGGCCGCGCACCTGCAATTCTTCAATGTAGGGCAGCGTAATCGTGCCAGCGCTGCTGATCACGTAGTTGCCATCGGTGCCATCGATATCGTCGATCACCACCTTGACGCTGTCGCCGGTTTCCACCCGCGGAGGGCCCTCTGGCGCTGCCGGAATTGGCCCCAAACCGCCCAGTCCGGCGCCGCACCCGGCCAGCATCAATGGCGCAGAAAGCAGCAAAAGCGTTCTGCTGATTGCTTGTCTTGTTTGCGTCATCTCTTTCCCCTTGCGCGAACGGCGGTCCAGTTTTGTGGTTCAAGCCTAAGGCAAAACCTCGCGCCCTCGGCATGCGCATTCGGTGAAAGTATGGCGCAATCGTTGCAGCGGAACCCCTTTGGAATGAGGTTAACTAGCCGTTTGGGCTAGCCAAACCGAATAGGTCAACGCCGTCAGCCAGCGGCGAGCTCCTCGCGTTCCCGACGCCAATCGGAAAGATCCAGTCCAAGCAGGTCCTCCGCGATCGAGATATCCTCGCGATAGAAATCCTCCAGCCGCTCTCGCAAATCAGCCGATAGCGGTGGGTACGAGATTTCTCGGGCCATCACTGATCTTGCACCCTCGAACCAGCGCTTACCGCGTAGCGGCTTCACCGTATCCTTTAGTGGAGCGAGCAGGTTGCGAAGCGGCAGAGGCAAGATTTGCGCACGGCTGTCGTTTTCGCGCTTCTCCGCCAGACTGGCGTCGAAAACCGGGTCGACACCGATATGTTTGCTTACCATATCGACCACTTCGCGAGGGCGTGTTTTCACATCCTCGAACCGAAAGGCCAGGATTTGCCCCTTGGAGAAATGTTTGAGCCATGTGCGAATGTGACGGCCATAAAGCCCATCACAGAGGAACCGCGGATAATCGTTATCAGGTGTGGTCAGATAGTCCTCGGGAGAGGCACCCACGAGCCCCCGCCGAAAGTACATCTTATAGTCTGAATACGCCCGCTCGACCGGATCGCGCAGCTGCACAACCAGCTTCGCATCGGGCACCATCGCAGCCATTCGCGCGGGGACATTTGGATCGGATAGATAGTCTGCCGACTTCTCACCTATCAGTTTAGCGTCAGACGGCGCCGGCTTGAACCAGTTCCGATAGTGATCTTCGCCCAGGTCGAACTCTCGTGAGAAAAAGTGCGGTTCGGGATCAGGCATGAAAATCGCAGTATTGCTCTGCAATTGCGCCTGGATCCATGTCGTCGCGGCCTTGGCCGCTCCAATGACAACAAACTGCGGGAGCCTCCCATGCTTGCTCATCAGTCTAGTCCTCGAGCGCCACAATCAGGCCCTCGGCCATCCGGTGCATGTCGTCTTGGCTCAATGTGTGATCGACTGGGAACATAAGCGTGCATTTGCCTAGCTCATGGGCAGCAGGCAGATCGCCATCGCGCCGGATAGGCGTTCCTTTGAAGGCATCTTCCTGACTCATATCGGGACACGAACCAGTTGCCGCCGGGATACCGAAGGCGTGTAACCGGCCGAGAACGCGGGAGCGAAATGCCTCAACCTGTTCGCCTGGCGGAGCCAATAGCCTGATGTAGAACTTGTACCAAGCATGCGTATTCTTGTTGCCGACCGTCGGGAGTGACACAAGCGGATGTCCGTACAGCCGAGCCATCATAATTGAAGCGTTGCGTTTCCTGGTGTTCAACCAATTGGGTAGCTTCGCCAGTTGTCTCAAGCCGATTGCAGCTTGAAATTCCGTGAGCCGGAAATTCGAGCCATGCTGGTCATGAATAAAACGGAACTCACCCGGTGCACCTCCACCGTCAGCCATCTTTGAAAAGTTCTTGCCGTGATCCTTATAGGATCGACCAATTTCATAATGTGCTTTTTCACGAAAGAGGACCAGCCCCCCCTCGCCCGCAGTCGACATGATCTTGTCGGTACAGAAGGAGAAGGCCGCGGCATGCCCGAACGAGCCGACCAAGCGTCCATCGATCGCTGCACCATGAGCTTGCGCACAATCCTCAATTACAAACAGACCGTGATGGCTGGCAATCGCTTCGATTGAGCACATGTCGCACGGCCAACCCGCAAGGTGAACACAAAGAATTGCTTTCGTTTTCTCGCCAATGAGCCGTTCGACTGACTCCGGATCGATGTTCTGACTATGCGGCAATACGTCAGCAAAGACGGGCGTCGCGCCGACCGCGAGGATCGCGCTGGCCGAGGCAAAGAAAGAGCGCGCAGGGACGATGACTTCGTCGCCTGGTCCAATCCCAAGCGAGCGCATTGCCACTTCGAGAGCAAGCGTGCCGTTCGCTACGCAAAAACCGTAGTTGGCCCCGCAAAAATCGGCGAATTGCTCAGCCAGCGCAGTCGTGAAATCGCCATGAACAAGACCATTCACTCGGCAGGATCGGAGCACCTGCGTAGCAGCATCGATTTCGTCCTGCTCGAAGCGTGGCCAATTGCTTTCCACCGGTGCGAGGCGCACCGGCCGTTCCATCGTTGCGCTATCCATTATCCTCATCATGACACCGTTTCGAGCGAGCGGAACACGCTGCGCTCGCGAGCAGAACTGGGGAGATCGAAGTGAGCACCGCTGTTCGGAATTTTGACCAAATGGTGCGTGATGCGTTTTGCTTCCTCCTGGTCGCCCTCTTGCACGACCCTCTCAAGTCGCTCGATGCTCTTCTTCACAAACGGCAAGGGAATGGGCTGAGAACGTGCCTCGAAGATGCCTTCGAGCCGTGAAGGCACTTGTTCTTCGCAAGCGTCGAACAGCTCTTCAAAGAGTTTCTCACCTGGGCGTAAGCCGACGAATTCGATCGGTACATCCACTTCCGGTTCGAGCCCGTAGAGCGAGATCAGGCGGTAAGCGAGATCGAGAATCCGGACCGGTTTACCCATGTCGAGGACGAAGATCGTGCCGCGCTGCGAGTCCTGTTCCAGCGCAGACGAGCTGCTTTGCAGGATCAATTGCACGGCCTCTCGCACCGTCATGAAGAAGCGTTCGATATCAGGATGAGTAACGCTGAGCGGTTTACCTTGCTCCAGCTGTCGCTGGAACAGAGGAAGAATCGAACCGCTCGAACCCAGGACGTTGCCAAATCGGACCGTCATGAACCGGGGTGCGTTCTCGTCGTCGACTCCGCACATGTCGAGCGCTTGACAGTATAGCTCACCGACTCGCTTGGTCGCCCCCATCATGCCGACTGGGTTGACCGCCTTGTCGGTAGAAACCTGCACCATGGCACGGGCTCCAAATTCGCACACGGCATCGGCCACGATCTTCGTACCAAGCACATTGGTGTGGACGCCCGCACACGGATTGCTCTCGACAATCGGCACATGTTTTAGGGCAGCTGCATGATAGACGATGGAAGGTCTGTGCTCTGCGAACACCCGCCTGACCTCATCGGCATCGCGGATGTTGCAAATCTCCGCTCTGATATCGAGGTCAGGGTAGCGCTCGCGAAGAGCCATCTCGATCGAATACAAGTTGTATTCACTGTGCTCGACAAGGACCAGACGGGATGGCTTGAAGCTCGCCAATTGCCAACACAACTCGCTGCCGATCGTGCCACCCGCCCCTGTGGTAAGCACGCACTTGCCTTCGACCTGCCGGGCTATCAGCTCTTCATTAGTTTTGTATTCGTTGCGACCCAGAAGGGACTTCACATCCAGTTCTTGCGGGTGGTTTGGACTGGACTTGAGCAAGATCTCGCTCCAGCAGGCTTGGATTCGCGACATCTCAAGACCCAATTCGCGGGTTCGGTGGGTGAGCCTCGCCATCTCGCGCGGGCTCAAGTGCATGCCGTCGTCGCTGGCTATGACGATGCTCGGCTTCCTGCCCTTGGCGGCCAAACCTTGAACGACTTCGACAAGCATATCGTGACTGCCGAGAACTCTTGCTCCGCCCACTCTGTCGATAGGATCGCTCACCGAGGGCAGCAGTACGCCCGCCACTTCGAAGCTTGGACTATCTTCCGCCTTGATCAGGTCGAGAACCGACAACGCCCACTGAGGTGATCCAACGAGCAAAGCGATGCCCTGCTGATCTTCAATGCGCTTTACCGACAGGGCCTTCGCAACCGATGCAGGTCGCAAGCCTTCTCGGATGGAACGTCGCAGCGAACGCAATCCCATCATCAAGGCAATAGACAATAACCATTGCGTAAGAGCGGCTGCCGCGAACCCCGCACCGGGCGACTTCGCGTGCATCACCAACACTGCGCCCCATGCAAGCGCGGTAGCAACAAAACTGATCACAACCACGAACATGGCGTGGCCAAAGCCAAAAAAGCGCCAGCTGTGCTTGTACAAGCCAGACACGAAGAACAACCATGCGGCCATACCGCCGAAGGCCAACACGGTCGGAGTAGACGTAAACTGTAGCTGCAATTCGGGTGAGAAGATCAGCGAGATGGTGATGACGTAGCTGACGATGACGGCAGAGCAGTCAAGCAGTGACAATATGGCGAAACGTATCAATCTTCTCAGATTGGCCTTTTTGCCTCGGGCCCGATGTTTCGCAGGGCTTTGACCGAACCCAACGATCTTCTTCAATCGCGGAGTAAGCGACAGATCGTTTCGCACCGGTCCAGTCTTAGCTTCCTGGTCCATCTTCTCTGCCGTCCCCTCGTTTTGGCTCCAGCACGCAGCCCTTGGTTCAACGCGTCACACTCTCCTTGATACCGGGTTGGCTCGCGACAGACAGACGGGCAAAGTGGCAATAACCAAAATGGTCGCGCATCCGCCGAAGGGGGAAGATGCGCTGCGCCAACGGTCTCGTTGTCGGATGCTCCCGGCCAGCTTCAGCTAACAACAGTCAAGGCATATCAAACGGATATGATCCGGAATGCCGATTGCTTGCGGAGTGGGCTGGCCGGTATTGCTGCAGTCTATGGTCGGACGTGTTGGCAGAGGGCATTGCAGCATCCGGATCCAAGAGAACTTGTTGGCTGAATAATAAGAGGCAGAAACCAACCCGTGAAAGTCCTTGTCCTTTCCAGTCTTGCCTATTCGCTGACTAACTTCCGAGGCAATCTTCTGCGAGAGATGCGGGCCAACGGGCACGACGTTGTGGCTGTAGCTCCCGACTACGACGAAGACGTCTTCCGCGAGCTATCCGACAGTGGCATCGATTTTAGGGTCATACCGATGCAGCGCGCCCGGACCGATCCGTTTGCTGATTTGCGTCTGCTTCTGTCCTACATATGGCTGATGCTCCGCGAGCGTCCGCAACTGGTCCTTGCCTACACCCAGAAGCCAATCATCTATGGCGGTCTGGCGACGCGCGTTGTCGGAGTGCCGCGCTTCTATGCTCTCATGTCGGGCTTGGGGCATGTCTTCAGTCCGGGTAGCAAAGCTAGCTCGACGGTGAAAAATATAGCCAAACGCCTTTATCGCATGGCTGTGCGACGCGCCCGGGCCATCTTTGTCTTCAATGCCGACGATCGGAAGGACATGATCGATCTGGGCATCGTCGACCAGCGGCAGCGGGTGATCCAGGTCCCGGGCTCTGGTGTCGACCTTTCGAAGTTCTCCGCCCTGCCCTTGCCAGAAGGCGGCGCGCACTTCCTTATGATTGCTCGGCTGCTGCGCAACAAAGGCATCCCTGAATTCCTCGAAGCGGCGCAGACCGTCGCAAAAGATCATCCCGATTGTCGCTTCTCGATCCTCGGTCATTTGGACGATCAGAACCCGGAGGGTATTACCAAGGCGGATTGCGAACGGTTTTCCAGGCAATATCCGGTGCGGTTTATTCCCGGGACCTCAGATGTCCGACCCTACCTTGAATCCGCATCGGTCTTCGTCCTGCCTTCCTATTATCGAGAGGGTCTGCCGCGAACCATCCTGGAAGCAATGGCGGCAGGCCGAGCAGTCATCACGACCGATCAGCCGGGTTGCCGTGATCCGATCGAGAACGGTTTGAACGGGATCATCGTGCAGCCCCGCGACGCGCAGGCTCTATCAGATGCCATGCTTCGTTTGGCGCGCGACAAGCAACTCGTCAAAAGCATGGGTCGCCGGTCTCGCAAGCTGGTCGAGGACGTCTACAGCGATGCTCTCGTGAACCGGCAGTTGCTCGATGAGATGGATTTGATCACTGTCGGTCCAGCCGAGCGAAAGGCACCGAAATCTGCAAGTAAGATTCCTGATCTGCCAACCGAAACGGCCAATGATCACGCCGTGAAAAGCCGCGTGGCAAGCTGATGCGCGCGGCTGTTGTAGGGGCGGTTGGCAGCACCGCCATTCTTCTCGATGAACTCGCAAAAGCCAGAGATTGGGAAGTCCCCATAGTCGTGACTCTTCCGCCCGAACTTCACGGGAGACATTCGGATTTAGTCGACTTGGCACCGCATGCGGAAAGGCTTGGCGCAAGGCTATTCTGCACAGGAAAGACGAACGATCCCGCGACCCTTTCTGCGATCGATGAAGCAGAGCCTGATTACATCTTCGTGGTCGGCTGGTCGCAGCTTTGCTCTTCGGATTTTCTCTCCATCCGTCAGGACAAGGTCATCGGCTATCATCCGGCGGCGCTACCAAGATTGCGCGGGCGGGCCGCCATTCCCTGGACTATCTTGCTCGATGAGAAAATCACTGCTGGAAGCCTGTTCTGGATGGCAGAGGGAACCGATGACGGTGACCTTCTGGCCCAAAACTACTTCCATCTTGCTGGCGACGAGACGGCATCCGAGTTGTATGAGCGGCATATGACGTGCCTGTCAGATATGCTTGGCGAAGCGCTGCCAATGTTGGCGAGCGGCAAAGAACGCCGCATCAAGCAGAAAGAGCGCTTTGCGACTTGGGCAACCAAGCGCACACCGGCGGACGGCGTGATCGATTGGAATGAGAGCGCAAAAGCGATCGACCGACTGATCCGCGCCGTTGGGCGACCCTATCCCGGCGCTTTCTGTTTTGTTGGCAAAAGGAAGATAACCGTCTGGCAAAGCGCGCTCGTCGCTGAGGCAAACCCGTATCATGCCATGATCGGGCAAATCGTTGCGCGAGAAGAGGGATCGCTTCTGGTGCAAACGGGAAAAGGTATTCTCGCTATCACTGACTGGGAAATCGAGGACGGCAAGCCCCCTCGCCTCCATGCTTCACTAAGGAGCGTTCGTGACATCGATTGAGAACTTCGGCCGTGTGCTCGCGATCGCCCCTCATCCCGACGATGAGGTGCTGGGTTGTGGGGGCACGCTGGCGCGCCTTTCAGCCACGGGAAATGAAGTGCACGTGTTGGTGGCAACCGAAGGCAAACCTCCGCAGTTTCCGAAAGAAGGTGTGGAACGCGTTAGAGTCGAAATGCACGCCGCACATGAAGTTTTAGGCATCGCGGGTACGCATCAACTCGACCTGCCCGCCGCGGCCCTGGACACGGTCGCATCCAGCCAGATCAACGCCGCAATCGCAGAGCGAATCGAAGCGATTCGGCCCGATTCGCTGCTTTTGCCCTTTGTTGGCGACATTCATACCGATCATCAGATCGTGTTTATGGCTGCAATGGTGGCCGCCAGGCCGCGACATGCGGACGCGCCAAAGAACATTCTCTGCTACGAAACCCTTTCAGAAACAAATTGGTACGCGCCGCCGACGACGCCTGCATTCGTCCCGAACGTCTTCGTGGACATCAGCGATACGTTGCAGAAAAAGGTCGAGGCGTTCCAAAAATTCGAAAGCCAGGTTAGACCTTTTCCAGAGGAGCGCTCGGTCGAAGCGATCGAGGCGCTGGCCAGAATGCGTGGGGCAACCGTGTTCCTGCGCGCAGCGGAAGGCTTTGTAAATGTTAGGCAAATAACCTAACAATAGTAATCGCGCCGCTGTGATCACATGCTTTTGCGTCGATCAACACACTGCAAAAGCCCGCTTACGAAGATAAGACGCTACCCGTAAAGCAAATGAACTCACGGGCGTCTCGGCGCGTCTATAAGGGTGCAATTCAGCGAAAATCAACCACGGTTCGCCCGACTTTTTTAGCCTTAACATTTCGTCGATATTTTAGCGCTACGATTTCGTCGATAAGCGGGCGGGGATTGGCTTCGTCCGGGTTTGGCAGTGGCACATGCAAGTGCGCCCCGTCTGAATCGTAGTGATGTCAGTTGTTGGAATTTTTCGAGTCGCCCCTTCATTCAAAGATCAAGTGAGCACCGTGACAAAGAACATATCTTGTTCAACGACAGTCTTGGCGAGCATTCTCGTGACATTGTCAGCCTGTGGGTCAGATGACTCTTCGAGCGCTCCTGGCGTCGCCGTTGCAATATCGCCTACGCCCACTCCGACACCCACTCCAACGGCTACGCCGACGCCAACCCCTACACCGACGCCGACGCCGACGCCGACGGCTACTCCGACACCCAGCCCAACCCCGACTCCAACTCCAACTCCAACTCCAACGCCGACACCCACTCCGACCCCGACGCCAACTCCCACGCCTCCGCCACCACCACCTCCTCCTCCGCCGCCGACTCCTACACCAACGCCCACACCCACACCCACTCCGACACCCACTCCAACCCCGCCGCCGACGACTGGTCAGGCGCAGGCTTTCGTGAACCCAGATGATGGCGGCATTCCTGATCGCGCGAAACATCCTTATGCTTTCCCGACCGCGATCGGTTTCGGTCGCGACACGTCGGTTCGGTCCAGCAATGCTGTGGTCTACAAGATCAATTCGCTTGAGGACTCTGCCGTCCCTGGTGATGGCAAAATCACCTACCGCGAATGTGCATTGGCCCTGCCTGTAACGTCGCCCTACAACATTCCCGGTGGCCGGCCGCGCTACTGCGTGTTCGATGTAGCGGGAGCCATCGTACTTCAGTCACCCGTTCGGATAACCACCGAGAAGATCTATATTGCAGGGCAGAGTTCGCCCGGGGGAATCGAGTTCCGGCTGGGCAATAACTACAACCCAGTCGACGCGCTGATTGACACAAGACGCGGCGGGGATCACATGATCTTGCGCCATATTCGCGCACGGTTGGGCGAACACCCGGGACGCACGTCGATCAATGGCGATCCAATCCGGGTCAACACATCAAAGTTCCAGATAATCGACCACGTGTCTTCGATGTTCGGTACGGACGAGAGCCTTGAGCTTTCCGACTGCACCAATTGCACCATTCAATGGTCAATCATTGGCCCGAACATTTGCCGTGATGCCGGCCACACGTCTGCGCTTCACTGCAAGACGTTCTTTATCAAACCATCAGACAAGCTCACCATCGCGTACAACCTTACACAACATGGCGAGCAGCGGGCGATAAACATGGCTCCGGGAGTGAACCCGGTGGCCGCCGACATTCGCTCTCAAGCCGATGTTTTCAATAATGTGATGTATCACTTTGTGCAGGAGAGCGGCCTGCTTTCCGACCAGTTTGCAAGCCCTTACGTGAATTACATCGGAAACGTCTATCTGCGTGGGCCGCGCTACTCTCCGAGCAGACCAAACTATTTCTTGGCTCTGTATTCCGGTGCAGCCCGCACACCGCGCGGCTTCAGCGTTTACATGAAGGACAATGTCACGCCGCGCAGGCGCATTGCCGGTCAATTTGGTCAGTCCGTGTCGGATCCGTTCCGCGACAGTGTGGGCCTGTTCTCGGGGATAACGCCCGGCCAGATTTGCAGCTTGAACAGCAATGGCACGCCAGACTGCTCGACCAGCGGCCTTAACGTCGTCCAAAACTCTCGCATCTCACTCGCTCCCGGAGTATCAACGCCGAAATTCGAGCCGTGGATGATCTCGACACCGGAACAGGCCATGCGCAATGTTCTGAGCTTTGCTGGCGCAGAATTGTGCCGCGACGGTTCGTGCCGTGACAATGTCGACCGCTTGTACATCGATGATGTTCGGACCTGCGATCGCGCACCATATCTTTTTGAGAACAGTTGGACCTCAACCGTCGCAGCGTCAGGTGGATTCGCCAATCTCTCAAGCTCGGGTGCCCCTTGGCCGGATAGCGACAATGACGGGATGCCCGATATCTGGGAGGTCCAGTACGCCAACACCGACGTCAACGTTTGGGATGCGAACGAAGACGCCGATGGCGATGGCTATCCGAACATCGAAGAATATCTCAACATGCTCGCCAATGAAGATGCCCGCTACCGCGGCATTTACACACAGGGAAGTGGTTCGCTACCCGCCTATAACTGCGGCCGACCGATGTTCTGATGAGGGCGCCAACCTCTTTGGGTTGAGCTCTCTAGCTTCCGACAAGCAGCTTTGAGTGTCGTCCAGCGATCCGCTTTACTGCAGCGACTATCGCTACCGACAGCGCTAGCGACAGGACAAATGTGACGGAGATGGCCAGGACGAGCGCCCATGCGGGATTTCCATCTGGCACAAACGATCCAACGACCTTGACTATCGGTCGTAGCAGAGGTGCGTGAAGGAAGTAGATGCCGAACGAATATGCGGCGATCAACTTCAGCGCTCGATCGGTCTTCGGGCCCAGTCGGCCCGAGAATTTGCGCAACCCGATCAGCATCAAGACTGCCAGCGCGATGCGCAAGACGTAGATCGCACTTTCGCGAACAGATGTAGGTCCGACAAATTCGATACCGGCCCAGTCCAGATACGCGACACCGCATGCCGCCGCGACGGCAATAAATACAGCCCATTTCCAGAACCGCTCCAGCTGAGCGAGTGTGCGCTCTGGATTCACGCCAATCAGCAAGCCAACCATGTAAACGCCGCTGAAATAAACCAGCATCGCCAGCGTAACCTCTGTCGCGGTTCGCGACACGGCTAATGGCAGCAACGTCAGAATAGTCGCAGCCCAAATCAGCTCGCGCCTTTCCGCCAAACGAAGCAGCAAGGGGCTGATGACATAAAGGACCGTGATGACCGGGATATACCACAGGTGATTCCAAGCCTCGCCGAACACCAGATTATAGGCAAGCTCGCTTGCCATTCCGCTGGATGCCGGCAAGCCATCTCCTCTCATCGCGGCCATGCCAAAGAGCATGAGAGTGAGGAAAATGGTCACGATCGCATATGGAGCGACCACCGCTGAGAAACGGGATTGCAGGAACTCGCCGTGGGGTTTGCGGTGCAGGCAGTAGGCGTACAAAATACCTGAAATCAGAGCAAAATAGACCGTCGAATTGTGCGACAGGATATGAAAACCCGTGTAAACCCATGAAAACTGGTCGGTAACACCTTCGACGCCGCGTCGAAGCAGGGCATTGTTCGCGTGGATCATCACCACAAAAATGATGGCCAGACCGCGAAACCCCTCCATGTAGTCAAGGTAGGCCAGCTTAGCCGGTACAGGGGCGGACACAGGGGCCTCGCCTTCTATCTCAACAGGGATCGATCCACCGCTGCTCATCTCGCTTCCTCCATAGCAGCTCTTGACCGGCCAAGTGCGCTCGGCATTTCGCGCGGCAGCATGCTAGCTGGCGGCGTTGGGCAGCACTGCTCCGGATCGAATGTCCGCGGATCATGGAGCGTTGGCAGGTTAACCGACATGCAAAGTGCTGCAGCCGCTCCTGCCCAGATCCAGGCGCGCGAAAAGTCTGGCGAGGCTGCAAAAAACAGAGCGAGAAGCCATTGCGGGCTGTACAGCAGCGCTTCGTCGGGGTTGAAGTAGAGGTAGAAGGCCAGAATGCTCACGATGGCCCCGAGCAGCCCAACAGTCTCCCGCCGACGTGCGCCGAGCAGTGCTCTGACTGTACCGAATATCACAAGCGATATGGTTGTCAGATAGGCGATCAGACGCAAAGGCTGCGCACCAAACTGGACCAAATCAGTCGCCAGGAACCGGCACTGCAAAAACTCGAAAGGCCCGACAAAAGCAAAAACGAATACACTCACCAGATAATTGGTGACCGTCATCGCATTCGTGAAATTCGAAGCGTTCGAATAACGCCCCAGATAGTCGCGGTGCCAACTTGCTCCAGCTGCTCCCTCGGCCGCCAATGCGGGCGCGGTCACCGCGACCAGCACGAATATCGCCGGTATTGCCACGCATAGCGCAAGCCGCTTTCCCCTATCCTGACCGCCGCTCAGAGCGAATGGAAGGCACGCGAAGTAAACGAGCAGAAACGCAGTTGAGGGCGCGTTTGCAAGCGCAAGCCCAGCCCCGATTGCGCCAGCAATGATTGCGCTGCTAATGGTATGACGCTCGGCCAGTTTCGCGATCGCCGGTAGGAGCAGGCATGCAATGCCAATCGCGAGCAGCGTCGCACCATAGGTTTCCGCGATCCCCATATGGGCGGATATCCCAAGCGTCGACATCGCAAGCACAGCCATCGCCAACGCTGCCGGAAGCGACGACCCAGCCTTGCGAAAATAGGTGAATGCGACAACCGCGACAGCCCCCCAAATTGCCGCCAAGGCGACAGTTACTGCGGTGAGAGTCGACAGCCCTAACCAGACCAGCGGTTGAGCAAGTATCGCGACGAGAACCACCGCGAGCGAATGCTTGTGCACTCCCAAGCCGAGGTAATTCCCCTCCTCAAGCCATCGCCAGAAGGTCATTGAATCGGCGCCGAATATACAATTGTTCACAAGGCTAGCAGCGTGAGTTGCGTCGATACGCCAGACGGAGAAAACAAAAACCACTATTGCGAGCGCTGTGGCCGCAACGATGTCTGTGCGGCCAAGGCAGGCGAATTGCGCGCCCATCTCCTGGCGGAATTCCGCAAGGAAGCTTTCGGCCCCGGATGTCCGCAAGTTCGAGGTCGCGTCGGTCACCAGGCTGCTAGCGTCACCAGAACCGTGGCAACCGTGCAAATCTGGCTCTTGCTATCGCGCAGGGTGAAGATGACCGGATCTTCAGTGATTTGCCCTCGGTTCGCCAGCAAGATCACACGCACAAGCCAGTAAACGAGCAAGGGCACGATCAGCCACAACACCTGCGGCCTGCTAAAGTTCTCAGCAACGTCAGCGGAACCGATGTAGCGCATCAAGATCGCCATTGATGCCATCGCTGATGCCGCCGCAAGTGCGAGCAAAACCGGGTAATCCTCAACGCGATATGACCGTCCTGCCATGTTGGCTCCCGTTTGGGCACGCAGTACCGCCAGTTCAGAGCAACGCTTTACAAGCGCCAGAGACAGGAAGAACAGGCAGGAAAAGCCCAGTATCCAACCTGAGGAATCGATCCCGTCAAATTGTGCACCAATCGCCTCATCGCCTGCGATCACTCGCAGCACATAAAGACACGCGATCACAACCACATCGATCCCGAGCATCCGCTTGAACAAGAGCGTGTAGGCAACGGAGCTGCCAATGTAGAACAGCAGTACGAACCCGAACTCCAACGGCAGCTGTGCGGCAAGAAATCCGGCGGCGGCCAGCAGGACAAAGATCAACGCGTAACCGGTCCTCGGCTCCATCTGATTGTCTGCGAAAACGCGATGTCGCTTGCGATCATGCGTGCGATCGGACTCGCGATCATTGATATCGTTGAAAATGTAGGTGGCCGACGCTGTAAGGCAAAACGCAACGAATGCCAGCGCGGCGGCCGTCAAGGCCTCTCGGTCAAAGGCATGCGTTATCAGGGCCGGCAAGAACACGAGCAGGTTCTTGGACCATTGAGGTATGCGCAAAACGGAAATCACGTCGCGGGAGAACTTCATCGAGAATCCCTTCCCTTCCGGCGCCGCGTATCCCGCTGCTTCTTGATCCAATTTACGCACCATTCCCCATTTCCATTGCCCAGCCGAAACATACCTGATCTTCGACCAAGGCTTGTGACCATTAAGTAGTATCCTCGAATTTCCAGCTCTGCGGGACGGCAGGTTTGGCGCTATAACCCTCATATGGAAGCCGGATATCGAGCTGATTTTCCGCGCAGAAACCATGTTGAAACAGGCCGTAACGGGAGATGCGGCGACAAAACTTGCATATACGCAACCATGCGGCGCCCCGGTCTGCACGAGACGGACGCCAAACACTGAACTAGTTATCGTGCGACCAGCCAGTCAGGCTAGACAAGTCAAGGATCAAGGAATCGCCAAGGATGCTATTGAGTACCGAAGATTGCCTTGATGACCTGAGATGTCCGGTGTCAAAGTCGACACTCGAAAGAGATGGCGATTTTCTCGTCTGCACCGATCAATCTGGCAACCCGCAGCACAGATATCCCGTCGTAGATAACAAGCCTGTTCTGATTAACTTCGATCAGTCGGTGGTCGATCGTGACACAGTGATCGCACTCGATGCAGCGAGCCAGGTTGAACGGACCTCCTATTCCGGGCTGAGCCGCTTTGTGAAACGGCTGCTGTCGCCGGAACACAAGGTGACGCAACAGAACGTCTCCAAGCTAAAGAACATGCTGACCGCACAGCAAGAGCCCGCACGCTTGCTCGTTATCGGTGGGGGGTCGGTTGGACGTGCGCTGGGTCCGCTTTACGAAGACGAGCAAATCCACGTTTACAGCTTCGATATCTACGCCTCTCCGTCGGTGCAGTTTGTCGCCGATGCGCACGAGATGCCGCTCGCGGACGATTTCTTCGACGCAGTGATTGTTCAGGCCGTGCTCGAGCATGTCCTGCATCCCGAACAGGTAGTCGCCGAGATTTGGCGCGTCCTCAAGCCAGACGGGTTGGTCTACGCTGAAACGCCGTTCATGCAGCATGTGCATGAGGGCGCATATGATTTCACCCGCTTTACCGACAGCGGCCATCGCTACTTGTTCCGCCGCTTCGACCTTATCGATTCAGGGGTTTGCGGAGGCCCCGGAATGCAGTTGATGTGGGCGGCCGATTATTTCGCGCGCTCGCTCTTCCGCTCTCGCATTGCCGGAAAACTCGCCAAATTGGCATTTTCCTGGGCGCAATATCTCGATCGGCTAATTCCCAACGATTACGCGATTGACGCAGCAAGCGGTGTGTTCTTCCTCGGCAAGAAATCCACCGAGACAATGAGCCCATCAGAGGTCATCACCTACTACAAAGGCGTGACCTGACGTATCTGCGCGTCGGGTGTCCGTAGCCTCACAAGGTGCATCCCCACATGTCGTTAGAACTTGAAGCCGACCTCCACGCCGACCAGACGGCGCGCGCCCGGCGAGATGAACGATCCGCCAAATTCGATCGCCGGGATCACCTCGTTCAGGTATTCGCGGTTGAGCGCGTTGTTGGCGAAGATCGCGGCAGTGATATTGCCGGTCTCAATCCCAGCGCGCAGGTTCAGCACCCCAAAGGCATCGCGCCGCGCCACGCCGTAATTCGCATTGCCGACAAAGTCAGGCAGGGCGAGGGCCGAGATCGGCAGCAGGCCAGAGAAGAGCGTTGGCGCTTCTTGGTTTTGGAACGAGTGGAACCAGGTCGGGCCGGTGATCCGATAATCAGCGCGCACGATAAGATCGATACTGTCGTTGAACGGGACATCTATCTCAGTGCCCAGGTTGATCGTGTAATCAGCTGTGTAAGGTGATTTGTTACCCACCGTGCTTGGGCGCGAGCTGTTGGCCTTGATTTCGCTTTCGGTGACATTGACCGAGCCGAAGAAGGTCCAGCCCTCGACCACTTCAGCGGATGTGTTGAACTCGATCCCGTAAACATCAACCTCGTCAATGTTCGAGACGACCCGAAGCAGGCCGAATGAGCCAACGAAGAATTCGAAGAACTGCATATCTTCGATGTCAGTATAATAGCCCGCCAGGTCGAATGTGATCGCGCCATTCGCGATTTCACCTTTCACGCCCACTTCAAAAGCGGAGGAGACCTCTTTGTCATATTGGTCTTCGATCGTCACATCCGCGCCGATGAACTGCACGAAATTGGCATCAATGATCGCCGACGAGCCTTGGTTGTTGAAGCCGCCGGATTTGAAGCCAATTCCCCAGTTTGCGTAGAAGTTGACGTCAGGGCTTGGCTGCCAGCTCAGGCTCACTTTGGGCTGGAGCTGCTTAAAGGTCGCGTCGACCGGCGCGAACGCTCCGAAAGCAAGACCGGGATTGATCGGGCCTCCGGTGAAGGGATCGAGCGCTCCGGCTGGCACGAGCGATTCTGACGATCGGTCTTCGATATCGTATCGCAGCGCAAGACCGGCGGTGAAATCGCCGAATTCATATTCTGCATTGCCGAATACTGCATAGACGTTGGTATCGAAGGTATCATTGAGCAGCAGCGAAGTCGGGTTGGCGCTGCCTGGAGCGTTGAAGAGGTCCCGGCTCACACCAGCGCCCGTGTCGCCGCCGATGCTGACGCCGGTCTCGCGGTCAATATTGAGGAAGTATGCTCCGATCTGCCAGTTCAGCGGACCTCCGTCATTGGAGGCCAGGCGGATCTCGGCGCTGATGTCGGATTGTTGGCGAATTTGCAGTTGGGTGCCGTCGCAAGTGCTCGGGCTGTATGCGCCAAAGGTGGAGCCGTTGACCGGGTCAAAGATAAACGGAACCGGCAGTGCGCCGACAAAGCCGGGCTGGTTGACCGGGAAGCCGGTGAGGTTCGCCGTCGATGTGAAGCAACTGTTGACCACATTGTTCACTGCTGGGTCGGCGGCAGCGATGAAGCGCGCGAAATCTGCCGAGGTGCCATCAGCGGTCAGGAGCTGATCTACGTCTGAATAGAGCGCCCAAGCAGTCAACGTCACATCGCCAAAGTCATGCTCGATCTTTGCTGAGATATCGAAGCTGTCCTGCTCGTTGGTCGGGCGGATATTGCCGTAATAACGGAACGGATGCTCGTTCACATCTTCGTTGAAAGCCGGGTTCACGCCCGCGAAATTGGGTAGGTGAAATGAGGAATTGAAGTTGATCGATGCGCCGCGCAATTGCGAGTAACGCGCCTTCACATCAAGCTCCGTCGTATCACCGAGATTGGCGACGATGCGGCCATCAACCGACCAGACTTCTTGATCGTCAACCACATCGCGATCGAGAAACTCATTGCGGAAGAATCCGTCCGTCGTACGATAATAGCCTGAGAGCACAAAGCCGAGGTTGTCGCCCAAGGGGCCAGCGATATGGCCAGTTGCCTCAACCGTGTTTTCGTTCGCGTAGGATGCCGTGATGCTACCTTCGAAGAAATCGGCTGGCTTGAGCGTTTGCAGAACAATCGCACCTGCTGCGGCGTTGCGGCCATACAGCGCGCCTTGTGGGCCTTTGAGAATTTCTACCTGGCGGAGCGTGCCCTGCGTCTGGTTCAACTGCGCGGTGTTCGTTTTGAGAATGCCATCAACAACTAAGGCAACGGAGCTTTCCGCATCGCGCGCGCCATTGATACCGCGTATGTTGATCTGAGTATCGCCTGCCTCCGCTGTGCCGGTTACAATTGTGACGCCCGGGGTAAGCTGAGCAAAATCTTCCGCGCTATCAGCGCCTGTACGCTCAAGCGCCTGCGCAGTGAGAACCGAAACCGATGCGGGAACATCCTGCAATCGCTCATTTTGACGTCGCGCGGTGACAATGATCGCATTGTCTTCCTCAGCCGTCTCTGTCGCGGGTTCCGTGTCAGATGTTTGCGCGAAGGCAGGTGTGGCGAATGCTGGCAATGCTGCAATGGACACCAACAGCGATACTTTGGACGAACGCATAATCGAAGCTCTCCCCTACCAAATTTCCTCCACACTTTTCGCGCGGCGGATAATCACGTCTTGCGACTCCATACCTTTATTGTATACAAAATCACGTAGTCAATGTTCTTGAGGACAAAATGTCGCGCGCATCTGACAAGGCCTACAAAACTATCCGCGAGATGATCATAGCGGGTAAGCTCGCCTCCGGTGATCCACTCGGCGAGGAAGCCTTGGCTGAACTTTGTGGAGTGTCGCGCACACCGATTCGCGAAGCTCTTCGCAGGCTCGAAGTCGACATGCTGATCCGGCGCACCGAATCGCAACGCAGTTTTGTAGCAGACTGGTCACTTGGCGATATCGAAGACGTCTTTGAGCTTCGCGCAATGCTGGAAGGCCACGCAGCTCGGCGCGCCGCAACACGGATGACCGATACCGTCCTACAACGCCTGCGAGAGCGCAACGCCACTATTGGACAGGCAGTTTCTAGGGTGAAGCCGCAGGTGGATATCTTTCTCGAACAGAACCGCGAATTTCATGCACTGATCCTTAGAACCGCTGGCTCGCGTCGACTAGAAACTTTGCTTCAGGCATTGATCGAGCAGCCGGTGATTTGGCGCACTGCACATCATTATCGAGCCGACGAGTTGCGCCGCTCACACCAAGAACATGAAGAGTTGATATCGGCCTTTGTACGCCGTGACGCCGCTTGGGCGGAATCGATCATGTCAGGCCACATCCGGCGCGCCTTTCACGCTTATTCCGACGCACACCAAGGCCTGGCGGCGATTGATCCCGCACAAAACAAGAAAAGCGCATGAGTTCCAAAATGTATACAAATAGGATCGAGATTGTCGAAGTCAGCGCTCGTGATGGCATCCAGAATGAAAAGCGCGCGGTCGCCACGGCCGACAAGGTGGCGCTGATTGAGCGCGCAATCGAAGCAGGCGCTCGCAGGCTCGAAGTGACGAGCTTCGTTAATCCACGCGCTGTGCCGCAAATGGCCGATGCCGAAGAGGTTTGCACCGCCCTGCCCCAACGCGACGATGTCACATATGTCGGTCTGGTGATGAATGCGCGCGGTGCGGACCGGGCGATTGCCACCGGGCGCATCGACCAATTGGGTGCGGTTGCCGTCAGCACAGACACTTTCGCGATGCGCAACCAAGGCCAGACTAGAGACGGCTCCGTTGAAGCTTGCCGTGATATTATCGAGCGAGCGCAGAATGTCGGCCTAACCGCGCAGGCAACACTCGCAGCGAGCTTCGGCTGCCCGTTCGAAGGGGAAGTAGCGGAGGATCGAGTGATCGCAATGGCGCGCGCCATTGCAGAAGCCGGTCCGGTTGAGATTGCGCTGGCCGATACGATTGGCGTCGGCAATCCAGCGCATGTTGACCGACTGGTGAGTAAAGTTCGCGAGGCAGTCGATCCGCTTCCAGTGCGGGTGCATTTCCACAACACACGGGGCACCGGCTTGGCCAATGTCTGGGCAGCAATCCAGGCGGGCGCGCAGGTGGTGGATGCTTCGATTGGCGGATTGGGCGGGTGCCCGTTCGCACCGGGCGCAGCGGGCAATGTGGCGACGGAGGACGTCGCTTTCATGCTTGAACGGGCTGGCATTCAAACAGGGCTCGATCTGGAACGACTGATCGACGTCAATCATTGGCTCGCTGAGGTTATGGGAAAAGATCTTCCGGCCATGGTCGGCAAGGCGGGCGGGTTCCCCAAGGTTGAGGAAACGTCTGAAGATACAGAGGAAAGGACTGCTGCCTGATGGGGTATAGGTTGGGTGTTGATGTCGGGGGGACCTTCACGGATCTTCTGCTTTTCGACGATGAAACGGGGAAGTTCTGGCGCCACAAAACGCCCTCAACGCCGCATGACAGTTCGGAAGGTATTCTGACCGGTGTTGAGGCGATCACCGGCGAAGCAGATGTGAGCGCAGGCGAGATTGAATTCTTCCTGCATGGCACAACCGTTGCCACCAACGCCGTACTCGAAGGCAAAGGTGCCAAGGTGGGTCTGATTGTTACCGAAGGCTATCGCGATGTGATGCAGATCGCGCGCAGTTTCGTGCCCGGCGGTCTTGCCGCCTGGATCGTCTGGCCAAAGCCTCAACCGCTCGCGCATCTCGAAGATACAATCGACGTGCCGGGCCGGATGGGCGCAGACGGCGAAGAGGTCCGCCCGTTGGATGAAAGTGCTGTGCGCGCGGCCATGCGCAAGCTTAAAGATCAAGGCATTGAGGCGCTAACCGTAAGCCTCATCAATGCCTACGTGAACGGTGCGCATGAGAGCCGGATCGGCGAGATCGCTGCGAAAGAACTCCCCGGCATCCCCGTGTCGCTTAGCCATGAGGTCCTGCCTGAAATGCAGGAGTATGAGCGAACTCTTTCAACCGTCGCCAACGCGGCGGTGAGGCCGGTGGTTGGCAATTACGTTTCCAACCTGCGCAACCGGTTGGAAAAAGAGGGACTGAAAGGTCGCCTCTCACTGCTGCGCTCCGATGGCGGTTTAATGAGCAGCCAAAAAGCCGAAGAGCATCCGGTGAACATTCTCATGTCAGGCCCCGCTGGCGGGGTGACAGGGGCCCTTTGGGTCGCAAAGAATGCCGGACTCACAAATATCCTGACACTCGATGTTGGCGGAACCTCTACAGACGTGGCGCTGATCGAAGGGTTGGAGCCACGTCGCCAGCGCACGACTGAAGTTGGACATCTGTCGGTGCGCGCATCCGCACTCGACGTGAAGACGGTGGGTGCCGGAGGCGGCTCGATCGCTCACGTTCCCGAACTGACCAAGGCGCTTCGTGTTGGTCCCGAGAGCGCGGGTGCCGTCCCTGGCCCTGTCGCGTATGGGAAAGGCGGCGAACTCCCCACTGTGACCGATGCGAATGTGGTCCTCGGATATCTTCCGGAGGACTTGCTCGGAGGCAGTTTCCACCTCGATCGCGAGGGAGCAGAGAAATCTGTCCAGACGATCGCAGACGCCTTGGGCGTCGGCCTGATGGAAGCGGCACGCGGCATCATCGATATCGTCAATGAGAATATGTTCGGCGCGCTGCGCATGATAAGCGTCCAGCAAGGCTATGACCCGCGCGAATTTGCAGTGATGGGTTTTGGCGGAGCAGGTCCGCTACATGTGAATGCCGTCGCCAAGCTGATGGGCAGCTGGCCAGCAGTCTCACCTGTCTCCCCCGGAGTCCTCTGCGCGTTGGGCGATGCGACCACACGGATGCGTACGGAGACTGCGCGCAGCTTTAGCAAGCTGGCGCAGGACACTAGCATCTCCGACCTGATCGCAGTGCTTGATGAAATGGAAGAGCAAACCCGATCCGAACTGCTCGCAGACGGTGTGCCCGAAACGCAGGTCACAAGCGAATTCGAAGTCGACATTCGCTATGCGGGACAAGCCTTTGAAGTTCCGCTCACCATCTCCAAGGCAATCTTGGAAAAGGACGGGATCGAGGGCATTCTCGCCCGGTTCGATGATGAGCACCGGCGTCTGTTCACTTTCAACATGGATACGCCGCACGAGATCGTGAACCTGCGTGCGGTCGCGTTGGGTGAGGCGCCCGCCCTGCCCGCTGCGCAGCTCGAAAAGGGCAACGGCAATCCTTCCGCTGCCAAGATCCGCGATCACACATTATGGATGGACGGCGAAGAACGCGCCGCTGTGATCTACGACCGCGCGAAACTGCGCCAGGGCGATATCATTCCCGGTCCCGCAATCATTACCGAGATGGATTCGACAACATTGGTCGAGAATGGCTGCACCGCCACGGTCGATCCTGTCGGCAACATATTGATCAATCCGAACGCCAAGCGTGAAAATGGGGAGGGCTGAGCCATGCCTGCACAAATCGTTGAGACGAACTCCGCCCCGTTTAAGAATATCGACATTGATCCTGTCACGCTCGACATTATCGAGAACGCCCTTCGCAATGCGCGGATCGAAATGGACGCGACATTGGTGCGCACCGCCATGTCGCCCGGCATACGCGAGCAGGGTGATGCCTTCCCGCTGATCGCCGACCCATCCGGCAAGATGATTGTCGGGCAGTTCGGCAGCTTTATCGACGGGTTTCTGCGCGGTTTTGACGGCACACTGGAAAATGGCGACATGATCTTCCTGTCCGATCCCTACTCTTGCGAAGGCGCGATCAGCCACTCCAACGATTGGCTCGTGCTGCTGCCGGTGTTCAAGGACGGCCGCTTGATTGCCTACACAGCAATGTTCGGTCACCAGTCGGACATTGGCGGTTCCGTCCCCGGTTCAATGCCAATCGGGGCCAGCTCGATTTTCGAAGAAGGCGTGCGCATCCCTCCGGTCAAGATTTGGAAGAAGGGCGAGTATAATGACGACCTGATGAAGCTCGTCATGCACCAGACCCGCAAGCCGGACTGGTGCCAGGCTGACTTGAACGCACTGATCGCAAGCTGCCGGGTCGCGGCACGCCGTGTGATCGAGATGGCAGAGCGGTTTGGCGACGATGTCTACGTTTCGGCCACGCAAGAGCTGCTCGCACGGAATCACCGCGCGATGAAAGCGCTGATCAGTCAGGCAATCCCGACCAACAAGGCCAGCTTCGAAGATTACCTTTGCGATGATGGCAAAGGCTATGGTCCTTACAAGATCAAATGCACCATGTGGCGCGAAGGCGAGAAGGTCATTCTCGATTTTGATGGCACCGATCCGCAATCGGCCGCATCAATCAATTTCTACCTCAACGAGAACATGTTCAAGATGTTCTTCGGCATTTACATGATCATGGTTTTCGACCCGCAGATCCTGTTCAACGACGGGTTCTACGATCTGATCGAAGTGCGCATTCCAGAGGGATCTCTGCTCAAGCCGGAGTTCCCCGCTGCGCTTTCCGGGCGAACACATGCGCTGGGCCGTATCTTTGATATCTTGGGCGGGCTACTGGGTCAGGGCACGCCGGAGTTTCTCAATGCCGCAGGATTCAGTTCCTCCCCTCACCTGTTCTACTCAGGCTGGGATCAACGAGACGGCAAACAGCGCGAATGGTTCCAGCTGTTCCAGATCGGCTTTGGCGGAATCCCCGGCAGGCCGCTGGGCGATGGTCCGGACGGACATTCGCTTTGGCCAGGTTTCACTAACGTGCCGAACGAGTTTCTGGAGCGGTATTTCCCGCTGAGGATCGAGCGTTATTCGACCGAGCCCGACAGCGGCGGAGCGGGCCTCCATCGAGGCGGCAACGGCATTCACATGACCTATCGCTTCCTCGCGGATGGGGAAATCGCGGTGCATGATGATCGCTGGTTCGTCCCGCCTTGGGGTGTGAATGGCGGACACCCGGGCATGCGTGCCAGGAAAGTGCTCGAACGCGCGGACGGCACAACCGAGATAGTCGGCAATAAGGTCGAGGACGTGCCTGTAAAGGAAGGCGATCTGCTCCACTTCATCACTTGGGGTGGTGGCGGCTGGGGCGATCCGCTCGAACGTGATCCAGAGCTGATCGGCCTGGAAATTCGCCAAGGCTTGGTCACGTCAGAAGGCGCAAAAGCCTATGGCGTTGTTGCCGATAGCGAGGGTGTGATCGACGCGGCGAGAACTGACGCGCTTCGCACCGAGATGCGTTCTGAGCGCGGCGAACTTCCGCTGTTCGACTATGGGCCTGGCATCGATCAGCTTCGCGCATCGTGCGAGGAAGAAACAGGCCTGCCTGCGCCGATCCAGCCTGTATGGCATCACCGCGAAATGGCGGAGGCTGCGGAATGAGCGACGCGGCCAACACCGGCGCTCTCGCTGGCCTGCGCGTTGTCGAAATGGGGCAGCTCCTTGCTGGCCCGTTTTGCGGACAGCTGCTGGGCGATATGGGCGCGGATGTCATCAAGGTTGAACCGCCGGGCAAAGGCGACCCCATGCGCGATTGGGGGCAAGGTGACGAGAAGGTTCAGTGGGAGGTGATCGCGCGCAACAAGCGCTCGGTGACTTGCAATCTCCGCGAGGCCGGGGGTCAGGCCATCGCTCGCCAGCTGATCGCCAAGGCAGACGTATTGATCGAAAATTTCAAACCCGGCACGCTTGAACGTTGGGGGCTTTCGCCCAAGGAATTGCACAAGGACAATCCAGGGCTCATCATCGCGCGCATGTCTGGCTATGGACAAACCGGCCCCTACTCCACGCGCGCTGGCTTTGGCGGAATCGGGGAGGCGATGGGCGGATGGCGCTACATTGTCGGCGACCCCGATCGCCCGCCTGCGCGTATGGGCATCTCCATCGGCGATACATTGTGCGCGACCTATGGTTGCATGGGCGTCCTTGGCGCACTGCACCACCGCGACAAAACCGGGGAAGGCCAGGTGATCGACACCGCACTTTACGAGGCTGTCTTGCAGGTGATGGAGGGGTTGGTCCCCGAGTACGATCACAATGGCTTCATCCGCGAACGTTCTGGCTCGATCCTGCCAGGGATCGCTCCGTCGAATGTCTACACCTGTAAGGATGGCCCTTTCATGATCGGCGCGAACAACGACGCGATTTTCGCCCGTCTGGCGCAGGCAATGGGACAGCCTGAGTTGGCGGACGATCCGGAATATGCGACCCATCTGGCGCGCGGGCGCAATCAGACCGTTCTCGACGAGATGATCAATGCATGGACAGGAACGCTGACGATCGATGAAGTCGACGCCTTGATGATCGAGTATTCAATTCCCGCTGGCCGCGTTTACACCGCGAAAGACATGCTCGCAGACCCGCACTTCAAGGCCCGCGAGGCAATTATCGAAGTGGACACGGAGAGCAAGGGAAAGCTCAAGATGCAGAACGCGTTCCCGCGTTTCTCCAAGACGGCATCCGGTGTGCGACGCACCGCACCAACCGCACCAGGTCAACACAACCTCGAAGTCTTCGGCGAGCTGCTTGGGTGGGATGAAGAGGCGATTTCAGAGCACGCGAAGCAAGGCCTGATTTAATGGGGTCTGCGGACCTCCAGCAGAATTACCAAGGCGCTCTTAACGGAACTTTGCGACCGGGAGACAGTTCTGTTCTATTCGCTCAAGCCATTGGTAACAATGAGGCGCGCGGCATCCTTGCGTCCCACCAGTTTGCACAGACCAAAACATCAAACCACATCACGCTGTCGCACTATCACTCTTGCAATCACATTGAAATGTGATATCCATGATGCATGAGCACATCTATCATCACACGAGTCCGTGAACTCGTCGAAGCCGGTGAAATGACCAAGGCAGGCCTGGCCCGTGCCGCAGGACTCCACGCCAACACTCTGCGCGATGCGGCAGATCCCGACTGGAACCCGACCGCGGACACGCTTGCTAAGCTGGAGTCGTTCCTAGACGCCAATGATGAGCGGCCCGTTCTCGTTGGGATTGAGGAGATCATCGACGAGGCCCGCAATGGCAAGATGTACATCCTCGTCGACGACGAGGATCGCGAGAACGAAGGCGACCTCATTATCCCTGCGCAGATGGCGACGCCCGCAGCGATCAACTTCATGGCGACGCATGGTCGCGGGCTGATCTGCCTGTCGCTCGACCGTGCGCGTGTCGATCAGCTTGGCCTCGAACCGATGAGCCGCAACAACAAAGAGAGCATGCAGACCGCCTTCACGATTTCGATCGAGGCTAAGGACGGAGTCACTACCGGTATTTCTGCCGCAGACCGAGCGCGCACCGTCTCGGTCGCGATCGACGCCACCAAAGGGCCAGACGACATCGTCACGCCAGGACACGTTTTTCCGCTTACGGCGCGCGATGGCGGAGTTCTCGTGCGCGCGGGCCATACAGAGGCAGCTGTCGACATTTCGCGCCTCGCCGGCCTCAACCCCAGTGGCGTGATCTGCGAGATCATGAACGAAGACGGCACAATGGCGCGTCTCGACGATCTGATCGCTTTCGCGCGCAAGCATGACCTCAAGATCGGCACGATCCGCGACCTTATCGCCTATCGCATGCGTAACGACCATCTGGTCGAACGGCTTGGTGAGCGCGCTTTCGAATCCGATTATGGCGGCCAATGGCGCATGATCACCTATCGCAACACGATCTCCGAGAACGAGGCCTATGTGCTGCAAAAGGGGCATATCAAGCCCGATGAGCCGACGCTCGCTCGTGTCCACCCGATCTCGGTGTTTGACGACGTGCTGGGCCAACCGGGTCCGCGCAAGCGCACTTTGCAGCGCGCGATGCAGGCGATTGGCGAGTACGGCTCTGGTATCATCGTGATCTTAACTGGGCGCGTCGGATCGAGCGGCGAATACACCGTCGATGAGGCCAATCGCAATGTTGGCATTGGCTCGCAAATCCTTGCAGACCTCGGCGTCCACGACATGATCCTGCTCAGCAATTCACAGCCCAATGTCGTGGCGATTGAAGGCTACGGCCTCAACATCGTCGATCATCATCCTATCCCGGAGTAAAGTCACATGGCCCGTATCCTGATCGTCGAGGCGCGTTTTTACGCGCACCTGAATGACATGCTCATCGCCGGCGCGAAAGCCGCAATCGAAGCCGCTGGTCATGAGGCTGAAGTGCTGACCGTGCCGGGCGCGCTCGAAATTCCAGGCGCTATTGCACTCGCGGTTGAAGGAGGCGGCTACGATGCTTTCGTTGCGATTGGTGTCGTGATCCGGGGCGAAACCTACCACTTCGAAATCGTCGCTGGGGAAAGTGCGCGCGCGATCATGGCCCTCACCATGGATGGCATTCCGATCGGCAATGGCATCATCACCACCGAAGATGAAGCACAGGCGATTGTCCGAGCCGATCCTGCGCAGAAAGACAAAGGCGGCGAAGCAGCAAAGGCCGCACTCGCCCTGCTAGACCTGTCTCACCGGTTCGCTCTTTAGGAGCGTAATCCCCTGATTCCGCTCGATTCCGGGACTTTTCCACGTGACTACGTAGTTTCCCTCTGTAGCTTTTATGAAGCTGTTAGGTTGAATTGGCAGCAACGAATGCGGTCGCACGTATGCGGTGTTTTGGAGGCATCGCTCAATAAAAACGGGACGGAAACGAAATTGACTGCTCAACGAACCGTAATCCCGGCTGAGATTGCGCCGATCATCCTCACCTTGGAGGCGCAATTGTCGCATCTCGACCGCATTGGCGCCTTTATTGCGGCCGCCCATATCGATGCTGCGATCAACAAATTGCGTGTCGATTACATGCCAGGTGAAGAAGGATCGAAGCCGCCCAAACCTCCGCATCAGTAGTCACACGTAATACCAATCCAATCCGATCTCATTATTGAATGAGAGGTGGGCAAACAACGTAGGGGGATGACATCCGCTTGCGAATTCTTCTTGCCCCATGGGGCAGGAGGATTGCTTGAATTGCATGAAATCCAATGATAATTTTAAAATCGTGCGGCGGTGAGCATGGAGGATGCAAATCGGCCCATTGCCGCTGACGAGTTCTCTGTCGAAGAGTCTCCGGACGGTGGCAATCTTTCACCCGTTGCAGACCAGTTGGTAGCGATCGCGGAGAAACTCCGCACCGGTGATATGCGTTCCGTTCTGGAGCCAATGCTGAGGGCACCCAAGCAGAGCGGCGTGGCGGCTGCACACAGCAAAGCGAGACCATCTCATCCCGACGCGTCCGCGCTCGCCGAGCAGCGTCGTCAATATGCCGACATGGCCCGTCAGACCTATGACATCAGACGCACTCGCGGGACGATTTTTGGCGATCCTGACCTGTTTGGCGAACCGGCATGGGACATCCTGCTCGATCTCTATGTCGCGCATAGCGACGGCAAAGCGGTGTCGGTTTCAAGCGCATGTATCGGATCAGCGGCACCGCCAACGACCGGCCTGCGCTGGCTCGGCGTGCTGGCCCAGCAAGAGCTTGTCGTGAGGGAGCAGGATCCCGAGGACCAACGCCGCGTTCTGGTTCGCCTGACCGAGCACGGCCTCACCGCGATGGACCGCTATTTCGCAGACGTCGTAAAGCGAACGGCTGCCTAAGGCCGCTACTCTTGTCAGCAAGCACAAGCAGCTAGGCGCTCAACGCTCCAAAGCATTCGCGGCCGGCATAGTGAGCGCTAGCGCCCAACTCTTCTTCGATACGGATCAGCTGGTTGTACTTCGCCAAACGATCCGAACGAGCCAGTGAACCGGTCTTGATCTGTCCGCAATTCGTCGCGACAGCCAAATCCGCAATCGTCGCATCCTCGGTCTCGCCCGAGCGGTGGCTCATCACCGAAGTATAGCTCGCACGATGGGCCATATCGACCGCAGCCAGAGTCTCGGTCAACGTGCCAATCTGATTGACCTTCACCAACAGCGAGTTTGCCAGACCCTTCGCAATGCCCATTTCCAGGCGCTCCGGATTGGTCACGAACAGGTCATCGCCGACGAGCTGGACTTTGTCACCGACCGCTTCGGTCAGAGCCGCCCAGCCTTCAAAGTCGTCCTCATCCATACCGTCTTCGATCGAACGGATCGGATAGTCACCGCACAACTTGGCGAGGTAATCCGCCATGTCTGCGCCATCGAGCGACACGCCCTCGCCGGAGATTTCGTACTTGCCATCGCGGTAGAATTCAGTCGCTGCGCAATCCAACGCCAAGACCACATCGTCGCCTGGTTTGAAGCCCGCCTGCTCGATTGACGTCATGATGAAGTCGAGCGCAGCGCGCGTGCTGGCCAGGTCCGGAGCGAAGCCGCCCTCATCGCCAACCGCCGTCGACAGGCCCTTGTCCGACAGACCCTTTTTCAGCGTGTGGAATATCTCGGAGCCCCAGCGAACCGCTTCGGCCAGCGTCGGCGCACCGACCGGCATGACCATGAATTCCTGAATATCGATCGGATTGTCTGCGTGCTCGCCGCCGTTGATGATGTTCATCATCGGCACCGGCAAGACATGTGCGGACACGCCGCCAAGATAGGAAAACAACGGCATGCCGCGCGCATTGGCAGCAGCCTTCGCCACCGCGAGGCTTACGCCGAGGATGGCATTTGCGCCGAGACGAGCCTTGTTGGCGGTGCCATCGAGCGCGATCATGGCCATGTCGATATCGCGCTGATCCTCGGCATGCAGGCCGTTGATCATCTCCGCGATTTCGCCATTCACCGCATCGACTGCCTTCAGCACGCCCTTGCCCTTGTAACGATCGGCATTACCATCGCGCAGCTCAACCGCTTCATAAGCTCCGGTGGAAGCGCCTGAAGGCACTGCGGCGCGGCCAAAACTGCCATCGTCGAGCAACACATCGACTTCAACTGTGGGGTTACCGCGGCTGTCGAGAATTTCGCGGCCATGCAGGTCAATAATCGCAGTCATATTTGGCTCCGAGGGGAATGTGTTGTATATTGGTAAGACACCCCCATATCGAGGGAAGCGAATTCGCTTTATGCGCCGGATCGAATCCGCGCAAGGCGCGTTGCAATAGTGTTAAGGCTGTCCCCGATAAGCAGCCGACCTGACAACCCAATCTGGAGGATAAAGACAAACCCATGGCAGACGAAAAGCAAACAAAGACACGCAAGACCCCGGCAAAGCGCACCACTGCTAAGAAAGCTGCGCCTAAGAAGACCGGCGCTTCGGCAAAACCTGCTGAAAAAATGCCTGCAGTTCCTGTTGAAACTACCAGCGCACACCGTAGTGAAGCCAAGAGCCGTTTTAACGCGGCGCTGGACGAGGCCAAGGCTGGCGCAGCGGCTCTTCGAGCCGAAGCCGGTGAACGCGCCGGTTCCTATCGGGAGAATGCGATGTCGAAGAGTGATGACCTGGTAAGTGAAGCCAAAGCTTACAGCGAGCAGGCCAAGACGAAAGCCGGCGAACTCGCCACCGACGGCAAGGCTGCAGCGAGTGACGCGCTCGCATCGGTCGGTCGCGTAGTCGGTGACACCGCCGAACAAATCGACGAGCGTTTCGGCGAACAATACGGCGATTATGCGCGCAAGGCGTCGCGTAGCCTTGCAGAAACCTCTGCCAAGCTGGACGCGAAGAGCGTTGACGAGCTGGGCGAAGATGCCCGTGAGTTCGTGCGCAAGAGCCCAGGTGTTGCTGTAGGCATCGCTGCGGTTGCAGGCTTTCTGCTGGCGCGGATGTTCCGCGGTTCAAACGACTAAGCTGCACTTGCGGGGGCCTGTGCATGCGCGATGAAGATCTTCCAGATCGTCCGGGTGAGGAGGACACTTCTCACCCGGATGCCGCGCCATCAAGCCTCCCACTTGATGACACGGGCGAAACTCCCCTGCCCGACAATACCGAAGACGAGCCCTTCGACGAATCTCTGACCGAAGAGTTCGCAGCCCTGATCGATGATGGGCGCACCTATGCAGAGGCTGAGCTGGCGTTTCAGAAAACGCGGGCATCGCTGGCCGGTCGCAAGATTGGCGGAGCGATTGCCTTTGGCATACTGGCGCTCATCTTCCTGCATCTCGCTCTGATCGCGCTCGCGGTTGGTCTGGTCATCGCGCTTGAACCGTTGGTCACGATCTGGGGCGCAATCGCAATCGTTGTCGGATTGTTGCTGGTCGGTGTGGTCGTGCTTGTCCTCAAGGCGCGCAACAACGCTATGGGCCTTGCCGAACTGTTTAAGACCGACGAAACATGAGCGATCTCGAACAGCAATTCCGCGAAGATCGCGCGCTTCGCAACTCGGCTCTTGCCCTGCTGAAAGCGGACGTTACGCATCTAAAAACCAGCCTTTCTGGCAAAGGCTTGGCAGAGCGAACCGTCAGCCGGATCACGACGGGCGCAAAAGATACGCTCGACCAGGCGAGCGAGAAGGCAGGCGACAAGGTCGGCATACTCGCGGCACTGATCGGGGCGATTGCCTTGTGGTTTGCGCGCGAACCCATCCTTGATGCATTCCTTGAGGAAACGTCGGACGAAGATACGAGCGAGCCCGATGACGCTGAGGTGAAAGATAGCGACACCGAAGCGCTGGAAGCAGCTGAAATCGAATTGACCCAACCGGAAGAGGCGATCCCCGAAGCCGATCCGAACATTGAGAAAGCCCCCGGAGACGACCATGAGTGACATAGTCGAGAAGCGCGATGAGTTGCGCGCCAAGATCGAAGCCAGCGAGCGCCGTAATGCTCAACGAACGCTTGCGAGCGATGCACGCGAAGCGGCCAGTGCGGCAGGTGATTTTATCAAGAAGCACCCCGGTGTCGCAGTTGGCGGCGCGGTCGCAACCGGGCTCGCCATCGGCATGATGACCAAACCCGGACGTCGTGCGGCCAAAAAGGCTGCGAAAGGCGTCGCGACCGGGGTTAAGAAGGGCGCAGACGGCGTCAAATCCGCGTCCATCAGCGGCGCCAAGAAGCGCAGCGGGCAAATCATGTCGCTGCTTGGCGATGCGATCGTCGCCTACGGGATCAAGGCTATCGACAGCGCGCTCGACACAGCGCAGAGCGGACAGGACACGATCGAAGATCTGAGCGATGCCGGTACTGCCAAGGCCCGCGAATTGCGCCGCGATGCCCGACACGCCGTCGGCACTGCAGGCGATCGGACCAAGGCGATCTCGCGCCGTGCCAGCCGCCGAGCCAGCCGGACCGTGCGCGATTTGAAAGGCCGCGTGACGCGTTAACTCTGTAGTAGGCACGCGGACTTGCACGCAGCTTCTCTTGCTTTATTGGGCGCGGGGTAATTTACCTCCCCAAGGAAAGACGTCGATCATGGAAGAAACAACTCCAAGCCAGAAGCTCCACCTTGTGATGGGTGGCCGCGTCAAAGACCCGCGCAGCCTCGAATTTCAGGATCCTGAAAGTGTGCACGTAGTGGGCGTCTACAGCTCATACGAGGACGCCGAAGAGGCATGGCGCGCGCAGGCTCAGCGCACGGTCGATGATGCCGAGATGAAGTATGTGGTGGTCCATATCCACCGCCTGTTGACGCCCGACGCATAAGCGCATCTCACCGCAGACGATGGACTACACGCTTCGCCTCTATCGCGACGGCGATGCCGAGCGCCTGAGCGAAATTATGCGCGAGGCCATCGAGACAATCGGATCGCGGCGCTATTCTACAGCACAGGTCGCCGCATGGGGTGCGCGGGCTCACACAGCCCAGCGGTTCCGCGAACGTGTGGCGGACGGCGCAGTAATTTTCATTACTGCCGATGCAAACGACGAAGCGGCGGCCTATTCTTTGCTCGAGCCGGATGGGCATCTGGATCACCTTTACGGCCATCCCGATCATTCGAGGCAGGGTTTGGCCGAACGTGTATTAGCCGCTGCGGAGCAGCATGCTCGCGAACGTGGCATAACGCGTCTCTACACCGAAGCGAGCGAACTCGCCCGCGCAGCGTTTAAGCGTGCGGGATATGAGGTGCTGCACCGGCGGGACTTCGAAATCCCACACGGCGACACATCCGTACCGATTCATAATTACGCGATGGAAAAACCGCTCGGATGAGTTCCAGCGCAGGCGGGAACCTCCGACCTGTACCGCCTAGACCTCACCAGGTTCCCGCCGCCGCGAGGACGCGTAGTCGATCAGATGAATTCGATCTTGTCGACGAGGTAGAATTTGTCGCCCGACGGCACAGTCACTTCGATCTCATCACCAACCTGCTTGCCGATCAATGCGCGCGCCAGAGGCGAGCTGAACGAAATACGTCCAGCAGCGGCATCGGCCTCAGTTTCGCCAACAATCTGGTATTTGACCGGCTTGTCGTTGTCATCAAGCAGCGTGACGGTCGCGCCGAACACAATCTTGTCGCCTGTCAGCGTCGCAGGATCGATGATCTGCGCACGGCTGACCTTGCTTTCGATGTCACCAATCATGGCCTCAACCTGGCCCTGACGCTCTTTGGCAGCGTGGTATTCAGCATTTTCCGACAGGTCGCCATGCGCGCGAGCTTCCTCGATCGCATCAACAATTTTTGGGCGTTCGTCACGCAGGGCCTTCAGGTCGGTGGTTAGCCGCTCATAGCCTTCAGCCAGCATTGGAACCTTTTCCATCGTCGCCATTCCATCTCTTTCTATTTGCGTAAGCTCCTGAAATTATGAGCCATTTCGTGCATCACCGCTTCTGCCGAGGCGGCGATATCGCACGAAAATGTCGGGAGACTTAGCTTGAATGCTTAGTTATAATAGTCCTGCAATGACCGGACTTCAAGCTGGCTTGGTGATACAGCTGCAATTGCCGCTGCTGCCGCGTTCGAAGCCGTCGCAGTCGTATAGTACGGAACTTTCTTCTCTAGAGCTGTCGCGCGGATCGATTTCGAGTCGCGTAAAGACTGCCAACCTTCGGTCGTGTTGAAGATCAAAGCGATATCGCCATCGATAATTTTATCGACAATATGCGGTTGTCCTTCGGCCACTTTATTGACCTTTTCGACCTCCAGCCCCTGCTCCGTCAGATAGGTTTGCGTACCGCCGGTTGCGACCACTTTGAAGCCCTGTTCGATGAGATTGCGCACCGCCGGCACAATCACCGCCTTGTCGCTGTTCTTTACCGATACGAAAACCGTGCCTTCACGTGGCAGGCTCATCCCCGCACCCAGCTGCGATTTGAGGAAGGCGGCTTCGAAAGTGCTGTCGATGCCCATAACCTCGCCGGTCGATTTCATCTCCGGCGTCAGGACGGGATCGGCCCCGGGGAAGCGTGCAAATGGGAACACCGCTTCCTTGATCGCCATGTAGTCGAGGTCGCGTTTGAAGGGCGGAAAGCCAGCGAGCTTCTCGCCCGCCATGACGCGTGCGGCGATCTTTGCGACTGGCTGACCTATGGCCTTAGCGACGAACGGCACAGTCCGGCTTGCACGAGGGTTAACCTCGATCAGATAGACGACCTGCTCCTCGCCTTCCTGCTTCACGGCGAACTGGATGTTCATCAGCCCGCGCACGCCGAGCGCAAAGGCTAGCGCCTCAGCTTGGCGCTCCATTTCGGTGATGGTTTCAGCTGGCAGCGAGTATGGCGGCAGAGTGCAGGCGCTGTCACCCGAATGCACCCCGGCCTCCTCGATATGCTGCATCACCCCAGCGATGCGCACTTCGTCGCCATCGCAAAGTGCATCGACATCGCATTCGATGGCATCGCGCAGGTACTGATCGATCAGCACCGGGCTATCGCCCGACACGTTCACAGCGGTGTTGATGTAGTCGTCGAGCTGCGCTTCCGAATCGACGATCTCCATCGCCCGCCCGCCCAATACGTATGAGGGACGGAGCAACACAGGATACCCGATATGCGCGGCGACCGCGGCGGCTTCATCGCGGCTGCGGGCAATGCCATTGGCGGGCTGCTTCAGCTTCAGCTTATTGACCAGCTTGGCAAAGCGTTCGCGATCTTCGGCCAGATCGATGGCATCAGGCGACGTGCCGAGTATCGGGATCCCCTCGCGTTCCAACGCAGCGGCGAGCTTCAGCGGTGTTTGACCACCGAATTGCACAATTACGCCCACAAGCTCGCCCGATTGCTGCTCGACCCGCAGGATTTCGAGCACATCTTCCGCCGTCAACGGCTCAAAATATAGTCGGTCGGACGTGTCGTAATCAGTTGAAACCGTCTCCGGATTGCAATTGACCATGATGGTCTCGAACCCGACTTCCTCGAGCGCGAAGCAAGCGTGGACACAGCAGTAGTCGAACTCGATCCCTTGCCCGATCCGGTTGGGTCCGCCGCCCAGGATGACGATCTTCTTGCGGTCCAAAGGTGCAGCCTCGCACTCCGGCTCTCCGAATGTTGGCGCCTCATAGGTCGAGTACATATAAGGCGTGATCGCTTCGAATTCCGCCGCGCAGCTGTCGATCCGCTTGAACACCGGGCGCACACCGAGTCTCTCGCGCAGCTCGCGCACTTCCTCTTCGCTGGTTGCGCCGGCCATCGCCTGCAAGGCGTCGTGGAGCAGCCCGCTACGCTTCGCCTGCGTCTCGGCCATCCCGCCAGCAACACCGACCGAGCGAACCGCAAGCGTCGCCAGGCGCTTGTCGGAAAAGCCCATAGCCTTCAACGCGCGCAGCCCGTCCGCCTCCTGCGGCAAACCTTCTGCTGCAATCCGGTTCTCAGCTGCGATAATCGCCTCGATCTGACGCAAGAACCACGGATCATAGCCGGTGATCGGCTGAATATCGGCGACGCTCATACCCTCACGGAATGCCTGCGCGACGTGGAGAAGCCGGTCGGGCGTACGCTGACTGAGCGCGGCGGTGATAACGTCGCGGCTCACGCCCTCAAGTTCGGGCACGCGGTTGAACCCGTCGAGACCAGTTTCCAGACCGCGCAGCGCCTTCTGCATGGATTCCTGGAAGTTGCGGCCAATCGCCATCACTTCGCCGACCGATTTCATCGCGGTTGAGAGACGTGCTTCCGAACCCTTGAACTTCTCGAAGGCGAAACGCGGGATCTTGGTCACGACATAGTCGATGGTCGGCTCGAAACTTGCCGGGGTCGCACCGGTGATTTCGTTGGTGATCTCGTCCAGCGTGTATCCCACCGCCAGCTTCGCCGCGACGCGGGCAATCGGGAAGCCCGTTGCCTTGGAGGCCAGCGCAGAGCTGCGCGACACGCGCGGGTTCATCTCGATTACGATAAGTCGGCCATCCTTGGGATTGACCGCGAACTGCACATTCGAACCACCCGTTTCGACGCCGATCTCGCGCAGCACATTGATGCTGGCGGTGCGCATGATCTGGTATTCTTTGTCGGTCAGCGTCAGCGCCGGAGCGACCGTGATGCTGTCGCCTGTGTGCACGCCCATCGCATCGACATTCTCGATTGAGCAGATGATGATGCAATTGTCCTTGCGGTCGCGCACGACCTCCATCTCATACTCTTTCCAGCCGAGGAGCGATTCCTCGATCAGCACTTCTGTGGTCGGTGAAGCGTCGAGCCCCTCGGAGACGATTTTGTCGAATTCCGCCTTGTTGTAGGCGATGCCGCCGCCTGTGCCGCCAAGCGTGAAGCTGGGGCGAATGATTGCAGGCAGGCCCGTCCGCTCCACAATCTCGCGGGCCTCTTCGATCGTGTTAGCGACCCCGCTACGCGCGCTCTCAAGGCCGATGGAATCCATCGCATCACGGAAGCGCTGGCGGTTCTCGGCCTTGTCAATCGCGTCCGCCTTGGCGCCGATCATCTCGACGCCGAACTTCTCCAGCGTCCCGTCGGCGTCCAGCGACAGCGCGCAGTTAAGCGCCGTCTGCCCGCCCATCGTCGGCAGCAGCGCATCGGGCCGCTCTTTCTCAATGATCTTGGCAACGATCTCCGGCGTGATCGGTTCGATGTAGGTGCTGTCCGCAAACTCGGGATCGGTCATGATCGTCGCCGGGTTCGAATTGACCAGGATGACGCGATAGCCCTCTTCTTTCAGAGCTTTGATCGCCTGCGTTCCCGAATAATCGAACTCGCAAGCCTGGCCGATGATGATCGGTCCCGCGCCAATTACGAGGATCGAAGAAATGTCGTTGCGTTTGGGCATTATTCTGCGTCTTCGCTTTCGTTTTCGTCTTCGGAGGGTTCGACTGATGGGGGATTATCAAGCGTGAATCCGGTTAGACGCATGCCCTCTTGCTGGCGTTCGCATCCGGCAGCGAGCACCGTATCGCCCGTCATGGCCTCTGCGCGGACGCGATAGAGAGAGGGGTCGTCGCCGAAATAGAACGCGCCAGCTTCGGTCACTGAAAGGTTCATAAAAGCTTCGACCGGCGGGGCCGTCGCGCCAAAGGCTGATGTGCGGATCGAGCCGCGTTCATCACCGCTCGCAGGCACGATCATCTCGTTGATGGCCATCAGGTCCATCTTGGTGATGTCGTAGGCGTAAGTCGGGACGACCGGGCCCTCAGCTGCTTCGAGTAGCTGCCTGATCTCAAGCTTGCCGGAAAGGCGCGCAGCGCAATCTTCCGCGCTTTCAACACCCTCGCGCCAGTCCTTGTCCTCAAGGAGGTCGCAGGCGCCCAATGACAGGATCGCCAAAGCAGCGAGTAGTGGACGGGCCTTACGCATCAGAAAGATGGTGCCTCCATCTGACCATCGGGCAGCCCGATCGTAGCGTCTGCATTGAGCGCTTCAAACTGCCCCTTCACACAGACAATCATCCGCACCATCGCATCGTTGTCGCGCAGGCTGCTGAGCACGATTTGCGAGCGGCCGAAGCTGTCGGTGCCGAAGCTGGCATCTTCAAGCCCGCACTCGGCAATGATATAGTCATATTGCGCGCGGTTGAGCGGTTGCTCCTCGCCCTGATGCGCAAGATCGCTGGCCGGGTTGGAGCAGGCCGCGAGAGCGAGCACTGCAAAACCGCTAGTTATTGCGCGGAGCATCACGATAGACCCCCGACGAATTTCTCAAACAGGTAGAAGCTGTCTTGCGGGCCCGGCGAGGCCTCTGGGTGATATTGCACGCCGAATGCGCGTTTGCCTTTCACTGCGATCCCGCAATTGGAGCCATCGAACAGCGATACGTGCGTCTGCTCAAGGGTATCTGGCAGGCTATCGGCATCCACTGCAAAGCCGTGATTCATGCTGGTGATCTCGACCAGCTCGAGCGTCTCGCCCCAGCCCTCACCCACGCGCTGAACCGGGTGGTTCGCGCCGCGGTGGCCCTGGTGCATCTTCACCGTCTTCGCGCCCGCGGCGAGCGCCAGCATCTGATGGCCCAAGCAAATGCCGAACAGCGGCATGTCACGCTCCAGCAGAGCCTTGATCACCGGCACTGCGAACTCACCCGTTGCCGCCGGATCGCCTGGCCCGTTCGACAGGAACACACCGTCTGGTGATAGCGCCAGAATATCCTCCAGCGAGGTCTGCGCGGGCACCACGGTCACTTTTGCGCCAGCTCGCACGAGATTGCGGAAGATGTTGTCCTTCGCGCCGTAATCAATCGCGACCACATGCGGGGTCGCATCAAATGCCGCGCGGCCATAGCCGTGGCCGAGGCGCCAATACCCGCCTTCCCAGCTCTCCTGGTTTTCGCGACTGACGCGGCTGGCAAGGTCCATCCCTTCAAGCCCAGCCCATTCTTGTGCGCGGGTGATCAACGCATCCACATCGAAGCTGCCATCCGGCGAATGCGCGATCACCGCATTGGGCGCGCCGGAAAGGCGGATGCGGCGGGTCAGCGCGCGCGTATCGACGCCCGCAAGTCCGATCTTGCCATTGGCCGCCATCCAGTCGGTGAAGGCTTCGGCAGAGCGGAAATTGCTCGGCTGCGTCACATCTTCGCGGACTACGCAACCGACTGCGCTTTCGACCTGGCTTTCGATATCTTCGCTATTCGCGCCAACATTGCCGATATGCGGAAAGGTGAAAGTGACGATTTGCGCGGCGTAGCTGGGGTCGGTCATGACTTCCTGATAACCGGTCATCGCGGTGTTGAAGCACACTTCGCCGACCGCGTCCCCGCTCGCGCCAAAGCCGCGTCCCCAGATCACAGAACCGTCAGCCAAAACGAGGACTCCCGTCGCGCCGTTGGGTTGCGCAGGAGTTGCGGCGGGGTCGGCCATAAGGGCGCTCCGAGTCAGTGGGTTTCCAGCAATGTCGCTAAGACCCACGAGCTAGGCTTGCACTGCCCATGCGTCAACCTATCTCAAGGCGCATATTTTGGCTAAACGGCCTGTTGGCTCAAACCATCCACAAGAAAGACAAAAACGATGCCCGAAGGACAGATGCGCGACGACATCAAAGCCGCCACGATCACCGCCATGAAAGCGGGTGAGAAGGAGCGTACTGCAACGCTCCGCCAGATCTCAGCCAAGATCAAGGATCGCGATATTGAGATGCGCACCTCCAATAAGGACGTGCCGGATGACGAATTGGTCACCGCTGTTTTGCAGAAAATGGCGAAGCAGCGGCGCGAGTCGATAACTATGTATGTTGACGGTGGGCGCGACGAGCTGGCCGAGAACGAGCGGGCAGAACTCAGCATTATCGAGGAGTTCCTCCCTCAGATGATGAGCGAAGAAGATACGCGGGCCGCGATCGAGGATGTCAAATTAACTTTAGGCGTTGATTCCATTAAGGATATGGGCCGCGTTATGGGGGAACTAAAGGCTCGCCACGGCGCTGTACTGGATATGAGTAAAGCCAGTGCATTTGTGAAAGAGAGCCTATCGTGAAACGTCAATTCCTCATCGCCAGCCCGCTTGTCCTAGCCCTAGCGGCATGTGGAGGCGCGGCAGACGACGCCGCCGAACTGGAAGTCGCAACCACCGATGGTGAGACAGAGGCGCTCGCCAGCGCTATCGATGCGGGCGACTTCGCAGACCTCTCGCTCGGCGCAAAAATCGTCGGTCCGCGCGGTCCCGAGGTAAAAACCAGCCTGTCAAATGAAGCCGGCAACCTTGCCGACATCACTTCCTATGTCGCCTGCCCGGCCGACATGGACGTGTGCGATCCGAAAACCGCGCCAGAGGGCACGATTTACACCTATGTTCACATCGTCTTTCCGGGCGAGGACATGGATCCGACAACGGGCAGCGGTGAAGGTGCGGATGACACTGATATCGAGTCGGCAAGCGCCTTCATGATGAGCGCACCCGCTCATGGTTTCACCGGCAATGCCGGCTTCTCCAAGGCTGAGGCAATCGCCGCTGCTGGTGCAGGCGTCGAAGTCGTGACGACCTGCGAAGAAGACGGAGCCTTATTCTGGACGGTGAACGCCGGTGATGGCGGCAACCAATGGGAAGATGCCGAACCGCTGACATTCTACTGGCAATCGACCCTGCCACCGGTCGGCCCTGCGAATTCGTACGCGATCAAGGCCAACGATGTAACAGGGAATGGAGAAGGCCCCTACCCCGCTGCCGATCCAGAAGTTACGAATGCTTGCACAGCCCCGTCCACAGCGGGCTGAACTGGACGCTTGAAACGAAAGGCCATGCCCCCCAATGTCGCGGGCATGGCACTTTCCCCGCAATGGCTGGACGAATTGCGTGCGCGCGTGACGCTGTCGACCGTCATCATGCGGACCGACAAGCTGCAAAAGGCAGGGCGCGAATGGAAGGCGTGCTGCCCGTTTCACGACGAGAAATCGCCCAGCTTCACCGTCAACGATCAGAAGGGTTTCTACCACTGCTTCGGATGCGGGGCGCATGGCGATGTGATCCGCTGGATGACCGACCAGCGGGGCATGGGCTTTATGGATGCGGTGAAGGAACTGGCCGCTGAGGCCGGGATGGAAGTCCCCGCTCCTGATCCCATCGCGGCAAAAAAGGCCGAGAAGCGTGCGAGCCTGATCGATGTGACCACTGAGGCGCAGCAATGGTTCGTTGCCAATCTGAAGAGCGCCGATGGGTGCGAAGCGCTAGATTATCTGCGGGGGCGCGGCCTCAAAAACGCAACTTTGCGCGAATTCGGATTTGGCTATGCGCCGGAGAGCAAACAGGCCCTAGCGACCGCCCTTCCCCAGTTCGATGAGCAGATGCTGGTCGAAACCGGCATGCGGATCGCCACCGATGATGGCACCAAATACGATCGTTTTCGCGGACGAGTAATGTTGCCGATCCAGGATGCACGAGGGCGGGTGATCGCATTCGGCGGACGCATCCTTGGCAAGCGCGAAGGCGTCGCGAAATATCTCAACTCGCCCGACACGCCGCTCTTCGACAAGGGCCGCACGCTCTACAACTTACACCGCGCTTCCCCCGCCTCTCGGCAAACGAACCGCGTGATCGTAGTTGAAGGCTATATGGATGTGGTCGCGCTGGCACAGGCGGGATTTGAGGATGCCGTGGCGCCGCTCGGCACAGCCCTCACCGAGATGCAGCTCGAAATGCTGTGGCGCATGGTCGAAGTGCCGATCCTTTGCTTCGATGGCGACAATGCCGGGCAAAAGGCGGCGATGCGCGCGATTGGCCGCGCTCTTCCCATGCTGCAACCAGGCCGCTCGCTAAGCATTGTTCGCCTGCCCAGCGGGATGGACCCCGACGATCTAATCGCGAAGAATGGCCCGCAGGCGATGGAAAAGTTGCTGGCCGAGCCGACCAGCCTGCTCGAAACCCTGTGGCAGTTCGAGCGCGATGCGCAGCCGCTCGACAGCCCGGAGGCCAAGGCTGGCCTCAAGAAGCGCTTACTCGATCACGTCGATACGATAGGGCATGGCGATATTGCCGCGCTCTATCGCCGTGAATTGCTCGACCGATATTCTGCCTACGCTTTCCCGCCCCGCGCACCTCGCAGCGGCAGCTCAAACTGGCGCGGTGGCGGCAACAGGCCATTCGGCAAACCGCGCCCGCAAGGCCTCTCTGCTGATGCACGAGGAGAGCTACAACGGGCAATGTCCGGCGGGATGCGCGACGCCCTAACCCGTGCCGTTATCGCTGGTCTGGTACGCTTCCCGGCAGAGATCACGCGCCACTCAGAGGCCCTCACCCGGCTTGCCCGTTTGGAGCCAAAAACCACAGATCTGGTGGAATCGTTGTTCGAACTTGCAGAAACGCTTGATTCGCAGGGGGCAAACGCCATATCAGGTGCGCAAGGCCTTCCCGCCCCACCGGCAGATAACCGCTACGCCTTCCTCAGAGAAGGCACCTCACCGGTAGATGCGTGCGAGGAACTGGCCGAAGCTGTGTCGTTACTGGTCGAAAGGCCGGCACTCGAAGCTGCGCTCGCGGCAACGGTTGGTCGGTTTGATGAGGACCCGGAAGGATCGATGGCCGAGCAGGCCAGGTTGCGGCAGAGCCAAGCAATATTGAATGACCGACTTAAGGCCTTCGGGCGACGCAAGGCTGCCCTCGCGGCGACAACAGATTTAACCTCGGCGCCGGACGATGATCGGGCGAACGACATGAAAACGGATTGATTGGTATCAATGGCTTCGAAAGCAAAAGCTAAAGACAATGAAGATGCTCCACTGATCGACCTCAACGAGGCGTCAGTTAAGAAGCTGATGACCAAGGCGAAAAAGAAGGGCTACATCACGCTTGATGAGCTGAACGAAGCGCTGCCCACAGACATGGACTCGGACCAGATCGAGGATGTCCAGACAGCGCTTTCCGAAATGGGCGTGCAGATCGTCGAGAGCGACGAAGAGGCCGAGGCCGAAGCCGAACAGGAAGCCGAGGTCGCAGAGATGCAGGTCGGCGCTGGCGATAAGAAAGACGCCAAAAAAGACACCAAGGCGGCAACCACCAAGAAAACTGGCACGGGCGAGCGCACCGATGACCCTGTGCGCATGTATCTGCGCGAGATGGGTGCGGTCGAGCTGCTCAGCCGCGAAGGCGAAATCGCCATTGCCAAGCGCATCGAAGCCGGCCGTGACATGATGATCATCGGTCTGTGCGAAAGCCCGATCACTTTCCACGCCATCATCCAGTGGTCTGAAGCGCTCAACAATGAAGACATGCAGCTGCGCGAGATTCTCGATCTCGACGCCATGCTTTCCAAAGAGCCTCCACCGGACAAGATGGAGGAAGAGAACGAAGACGATGATGGCGAGATTTCGGAAGAAACCGCCGGTCCGACCATCCGCGACGATGACGAGGACGACAGCGACGACGATTCCGATGAGGATGAAGACGGCGAGGAAGGCAGCTCCAAGCGCGAGGAAGAAGAGGAAGAGGACAACACTCTTTCGCTCGCGCAGATGGAAGCCACGCTCAAGCCAGACGCGATCGAGCGCTTTGCCCGCATCACCAAACTTTTCAAGACCTTCGAAAAGCTCCAGGCCGAGCGGGTCGACACCCTCGCTGCAGGGGACGAATTCCCGAAGGCCAAGGAAAACAAGTACGAGAAGCTGGGTGAAGAGCTGACGGCGGAAGTCGAAAGCATGCAATTCCACGCGACCAAGATCGAATTCCTGGTCGACAATCTCTACGCCTTTAACCGCCGGTTGACCGCACTCGGTGGCCAGATGCTGCGCCTTGCAGAGCGGCACAAGATCAAGCGGATCGACTTCCTAAATTCGTATGTCGGCAATGAGCTCGACGATAGCTGGATCAAGGCGAACGCGAAGAAAGACAAGAAGTGGGCTTCGTTCGCTGACAAGGAAGCCGCAGCGATTGAGCGCATCCGCACGGAGATCACGGACATTGCCGCGAATACCGGCATGGCGCTGCCCGAATTCCGCCGCATCGTGAACATGGTGCAAAAGGGCGAGCGCGAAGCGCGGATCGCCAAGAAGGAAATGGTGGAAGCCAACCTTCGTCTGGTGATTTCTATTGCCAAGAAATACACCAATCGCGGCCTGCAATTCCTTGATCTCATTCAGGAAGGCAATATCGGCCTGATGAAGGCGGTCGATAAGTTCGAGTACCGCCGCGGCTACAAGTTCAGCACCTATGCGACCTGGTGGATCCGTCAGGCAATCACCCGCTCGATTGCTGACCAAGCGCGCACGATTCGTATTCCGGTCCACATGATCGAGACGATCAACAAGCTGGTGCGCACGAGTCGCCAGTTCCTGCATGAGGAAGGCCGCGAGCCGACCCCTGAGGAAATGGCTGCACGCCTTTCCATGCCACTCGAAAAAGTGCGCAAGGTGATGAAGATCGCCAAGGAACCGATCAGCCTCGAAACGCCAATTGGTGACGAGGAAGATTCGCACCTGGGTGATTTCATCGAGGACAAGAACGCGATCATCCCTGTGGATGCCGCAATTCAGGCGAACCTCAAGGAAACCGTCACCCGCGTGCTCGCATCGCTAACCCCGCGCGAAGAGCGCGTGCTGCGGATGCGCTTTGGCATCGGCATGAACACCGACCACACTTTGGAAGAAGTCGGTCAGCAGTTCAGCGTGACTCGCGAACGTATCCGTCAGATCGAGGCGAAGGCGCTGCGCAAGCTCAAGCACCCGTCGCGGTCGCGCAAGATGCGGTCGTTCCTGGATCAGTAGTTGCTTCGCGGGCATTGAGCGGTCACACTGACGCTCATGCCTTTGAGTAACTTAGCAAGCTCGATTGCGGCCAGCGCGTTTTTCGCCCTCGCCTGCGTCACACCTGCACATGCGCAGGAGCAGAATGCTCCACCAATCCTTGTGCTGGTAGACACTGAAACAAGCGCGACCGCGATGGCGCTCGCATCGCAGATCGTCGACCTTGGTTATCCAGAGGACAATCGCGAAGAGCTGTTTTTTGCAGCTATGGACCAGACCGTTTCGCAAATGCGCCTGGCGGTCGCGCCTAGTTTGCCATCGGATGATGCCGGTGCAATCGCGATCCTCGATGAATGGATCGTGGAGTACACCGGGGAATCGAAAGAGGTTTTGCGCAAGCACATTCCAGCGATCATGAACGGAATGACGCAGGCCTATGCCAAAATATTCACGGTCGAAGAGCTGACCGACATTCTCGCTTTCGTCGAAACACCAAGTGGCAAGAAGTTCTTCGAACTGTCGCCCGCAGTGCTCGGCGAGCCCAGCTTCGCCAACGCCAACCAGAAGTATATGGATGAGACGATGTCGATGCTGCGCCCGGCACAAGAAGTGCTGATGAGCAGGCTCCAGCAATATCTCGCGGACAAGGCCGAAAGCGACGAACCCGCCGATCAGATCTGAGTAAATCTGCGAAACCCGCCTGTCGCTATGCGAGCAGGCGGGCCTCGGCAGGCAGTGTGCTGAAACCGGTTCGAAGTTCGCAGCAACGAAAGCCAGCTAGCACTGGACCCGCGGTTTGCGCTCAGGCACATCTCGCGGATCCTCGCCGAGTTCGGCGGAGAAATTGACCAGCCCTTCAAACATCAGGAACTGGCTGAAAAGTGGCAGTGTCTGGGCCCATGATGGCCATTTGCTGCCGGGTTCGAAGCGGCCACCGATCCGCGTGGCGTCCAGATCCTCTTGCGTTGCGATTTCACCGGTGAATTCCGATCGCCAGCCGGCACCGCTTGCATTCTCCTGCAGCAGATACCCGTCGCGGTGCCTGATATCGAGGCGATAACCCTTTTTGGAAATCTCCACTTCGAGGTCGCCAAGCTGATTCTGACTGATGCCGTCGACGACCACAGCATTGCGCCCTTTCGTGATGATCACCTTGCTGGCGACATAGGCATTGGGATTACCGTCCCACTGCTCGGTATTGATCGTAATTTTCGTGCCGTTTTCCAGCTTAAAGGTGGTCGTTCCCCAGAAGTCGAATGCACGGATGCCATCCACGTCGACATGCGGATCACCCCAAATTCTGGTGCTTTCACGGGTGTTTGCGTTGAAGACCACAATCTCGCTCGATCTCTCATCGAAGTCGAGCGTGTAGCCATCGCCCAGCTTTAGTTCTGCCCGCCCGTCCCCGGTTGTCTTGGCAGTCCATTGTTGCACGGGCGCGCGCCCTGAAGGTGTCAAAAGCGGCGGAGGGTGAAACTCCATGTCGGGACTGCAACCCGCGTAACAGCGCGCGACCATGATTTGCGGCGTTGTGGCCGACGCAAATGGCCCGGCGTTCAGGGGCTCCTGGAATCGCCCGGAAATGTCCGGCGAGATTTGTACCGCGCCGCCCGATAGAATCAGGCTTCCCATAGGCGCTGCGACGGCAAAAGCATTGCCAGCCTGGCTTATCATTGCGTGTCCCCCAAGGTTGCCCACGCTCTATTGCGCGTTAGCCAAGGTGTTTCACTCTGCGTTTCGCGTAGATGGCCTCTGCAAAATGCATAGATTTTGGGGAAGCAGATCGAAAATGCCGCTGACGGCCCTAGTCAGGGCGCAGGTGAGGCCTTAAATCAGCTGACATGCGTATCGCGATTGCTTCAGACCACGCCGCCACCGAAATGAAGGCGGATTTGATCGAATGGCTCATCGAGGCAGGCCACGAGGTTGCCGACCTCGGCCCAGCTGCCGGGGAGAGCGTCGACTACCCGGATTACGGCTACAAGCTGGCCGAGGTGGTTGCCGAGGGTACCGTTGAATACGGTATTGCCCTTTGCGGCTCAGGCATCGGCATTTCGATCAGCGTAAACCGCCACCCTGCCGTTCGCTGTGCACTTGTATCAGAGCCGCTTTCCGCAGCGCTCGCCCGAGAGCACAACAACGCGAATTGCATCGCAATGGGTGCGCGACTGACTGGCATCGAAATGGCCAAATCCTGCGTCGCAACTTTCCTAGAAACCGAATTCGCCGACGCGGACGATCCCGCTGGTCGGCACCAACGCCGCGTGGCCAAGCTTGGCACTCCGCCCATCCAGACGACACGAATCGAGACCCATCAATGAGCACCGCCCCATCCGACGTTCTTCCGACCATGGACGGGTTCTGGAAAGATGATCTGGCCACCGCCGACCCCGAAATCGCTGCGGCAATCGGCAGCGAGCTGAAGCGTCAGCAGGACAAGATCGAGCTGATCGCAAGCGAGAATATCGCGTCGAAAGCGGTGCTCGAAGCAACCGGCAGCGTCTTCACCAACAAGTATGCCGAAGGCTATCCGGGCAAACGCTATTACGGTGGCTGCGACTATGCCGACCAGGTCGAAACGCTGGCAATCGAGCGCGCCAAGCAATTGTTTGGCTGCAACTTTGCGAATGTTCAGCCGAACTCGGGCTCGCAAATGAACCAGGCGGTGTTCCTCGCTCTGCTGGAGCCGGGCGACACGTTCATGGGGCTGGACCTCAATTCAGGCGGTCACCTCACACATGGTTCCCCGGTCAACATGTCGGGCAAATGGTTCAACCCGGTCAGCTATGGCGTGACCGAGGGCGAAGAGTTGATCGACATGGATGCGGTCGCTGTTACCGCGCGCGAGCACAAACCGAAGCTGATCATTTGCGGCGGCACGGCCTATTCGCGCATTTGGGACTTCGAGGCATTCCGCAAGATTGCCGACGAGGTTGGCGCCTATCTGCTGTGCGACATGAGCCACATTTCAGGCCTCGTCGCAGGCGGCGCACACCCCTCGCCCTTCCAGCATTGCGACATCGTGACGTCAACCACGCATAAGAGCCTGCGCGGTCCGCGTTCCGGCATCATCCTGTGGAATGACGAGAAGCTGACCAAGCCATTGAACATGGCGGTCTTTCCCGGCCTGCAGGGCGGACCGCTGATGCACGTCATAGCGGCCAAGGCCGTGGCGTTCCGCGAAGCTTTGCAGCCCGAATTCAAGAGCTATGCGCACCGTGTGGTCGAAAACGCTCGCGCGTTGGCGGCCAGCCTTGAAGAACACGGATTGCGGATCGTTTCCGGCGGCACGGACAACCACTCGATGCTGGTCGACCTCACCGCCAAGGACGTGACAGGCAAGGCGGCCGAAGCTGGGCTCGATCGCGCCTGGCTCACCTGTAACAAGAACGGCATACCGTTCGACACACGCTCGCCCTTCGTCACCAGCGGCATCCGCCTGGGCACGCCTGCGGGAACGACGCGCGGCTTTGGCCCCGCCGAATTCCGCACGGTTGGCAAGCTGATTGCCGAAGTCGTCGACGGTCTTTCGAAGAATGGCCCTGAAGGCGATGCACAAATCGAGGAAAGCGTCCGCTCTCGCGTCAGCGAGTTATGCGACGCGTTCCCCGTATATCCGGAGTAAGCTCAGATGTCTGAGGAACCCAAGAGCCAGGATCACGACCTGATCCCCGACGTCACCGCAGAATTGAAAGGCATCGGCAAGGAAGGGATGAAGCACCCTTCGACCAAGCCTGTGCTGACAGGCGCAGCCATCGGCGCAGCAGCCGGGTGGATATTGCCTGTGGTCGGCCCTATTTTCGGCGGCGTCGTAGGCGGCGGAATTGCTCTCTATAAACGCGTACGGCCCTAGGCTGACATAAGATGCGCTGCCCCTTTTGCGCGAACGACGATAGCCAGGTCAAAGACAGCCGCCCGACCGAGGATGCGACAGCAATCCGGCGGCGGCGTCAATGTTCAAGCTGCGGCGCGCGCTTCACCACTTTCGAACGCGTGCAATTGCGCGAGGTCGTGATCGTCAAGGCTGGCGATGACGGTCAGGACGAACGGCGAGAGCCATTCGATCGCGACAAGCTGGAACGCTCAGTCTCGCTCGCCTGTCGCAAACGTGGCGTGACGCAGGATCGGATCGACCGGCTCGTGTCCGGCATTCAGCGACAGGTCGAAACCGCCGGGGATCCGGAAGTTCCCTCGGCCAAGATTGGCGAGATGGTGATGGACGGGCTCAAGCAAATCGACAGCGTTGCCTATATTCGCTTCGCCAGCGTCTATCGCGACTTTAGCGAGGCGCGCGACTTCGAAGAATTCGCCAGCACCGTGCAGGAAGCGGCGCAGGACTGATCTGCGGCATGGCCGAGAGCAATCAACCAGCTATCGTGCTCGTCCGCCCGCAAATGGGCGAGAATATCGGCCACGCAGCGCGGGCCATGCTCAATTTCGGGCTGACGGAGATGCGGCTGGTCGCCCCCCGCGATGGCTGGCCCAATCCCGCCGCTGGTCCGACGGCGGCCGGGGCGGATATCGTGCTCGAGCGCGCGCGAGTGTTCGACACAACCGAGGAGGCGCTGGCAGATTGCGCCAATATCTACGCTACAACCGTCCGTAAGCGCGGCGTGACCAAGCCCGTGGTCTGCCCTGACGAGGCCGCGCGCGAAATGCGCGCAGCACCAGGCAAGAGCGCGATCCTTTTCGGACGCGAAGCCTCTGGCCTCGCAACCGAAGATGTGGCGCTAGCCCGCTCGATCCTGACAGTGCCGATCAATCCTGAGTTCGGCTCGCTCAATCTCGCTCAGGCGGTTATCCTGTGCGCCTATGAGTGGTCACGCATCGGTCGTGAAAGTGGAGACGAGAGCGATCTCGTTCAACCGACTGCGGAAGACGAGGCACTGCCGCCTGCTTCTCAAAGCGATCTGGACGGACTGATTCGCCATTTCGAAGATCTGCTGCGCCCGCGAGGGTACTTTTTCCCCGAGAACCGCGAGGAAGCGACACGCCTCACTTTGCGTAGTGTCCTTACAAAACCGGGTTGGAACCAATTGGAAGTACGGACCTTGCGCGGCGTGCTCTCCGCATTGACTCGCGTCCCCAAAAAAGCAAGGGACGAAAGATAGGTGCATCACATAGCACCTAAGGGCAGGAAAGATTGCTGCCTTTTCAAAAAAAGAGACAGCATGATCAACGAACTTATCATTCTCGTCGCAGCGGCATTAGCGCAAGCCTCGCCTACGCCCACTTCCCCGGATACAAATGCTCAGGCGAAAGAGGGCGCAGCCAACCACAGTGAAAGCGAAACTTCGGACGATGGCGACCGCATCATTTGCAGGCGATACGCACAGACCGGTACGCGGGTTAGAACTAAGGTCTGTCACACTGCTTCGCAATGGAAACAGATCAGGGACCGCGCGCAGCGCGTTGGTCAAAGGATTCAGGACAAGGGCGCAATTGACCCCAGCCGGCGGCCTGACGGCTGAGCCTTTGCCAAATTCGGAAATAGCCCGACACTTTTCGTGCGGTTCGTCATCTTAGTTGGCTGCAGTTGTCGGTGCGCTTGCGGCGGCTTGCTCAGCGCCTCACTACACTTGACGCGCGGGCGATTCCTGCTATTCGCGCGCCTTCGCAAATGGGCCCCGCACCCCGGTGAAGCGGTGGCCGCGTAAGAGATCAACATCTTTTGCGGTGCGATGCCGGGTTGAATGGCTGCCAAACGGGCAGCTCAGTAAATTTGAAGGATATTTCCGATGACGAAGCGTACGCGCTCGAAGCATAAACTTGACCGCCGGATGGGTGAAAACATCTGGGGTCGTCCAAACTCTCCAGTGAACAAGCGTTCTTACGGCCCGGGCCAGCACGGTCAGCGTCGCAAGAGCAAGATGAGCGATTTCGGCCTTCAGCTGCGCGCCAAGCAGAAGCTCAAGGGCTATTACGGCGACGTGACCGAGAAGCAGTTCCGCCGCACCTACAAGGATGCGACGAAACTGAAGGGCGACACCGGTCAGAACCTGATCGGCCTGCTTGAGCGTCGTCTCGACATGATCGTGTACCGCGCCAAGTTCGCACCGACGATCTTCGCTGCGCGTCAGATCGTTTCGCACGGTCACATTCGCGTGAACGGCGTGAAGTGCAACATCGCCAGCCGTCGCTGCGATGTTGGCGACGTGATCTCGCTGGGTGACAAGGCCAAGGAAATGGCGCTGGTCATCGAAGCTCAGAGCCTGCCAGAGCGTGAAATTCCTGACTATGTTGCCCCTGACGGTAACGACAAGGTCAGCTTCACCCGCGTGCCGAAGCTCGACGAAGTGCCATATCCGGTAACGATGGAACCGAACCTCGTGGTCGAGTTCTACTCGCGCTAATCCGCGGGAACATCGAAACGAAACTGGGCGGCCCCCTCCTTGTCTGGAGCGGGCCGCCCTTTTCTTTTGGGATGATGAGGCGCACACACCTCCCATGTGACAGGAGATCGATACATGAAGGTGCTGCTGCTCGACGGTCATCCAGACGAACGCCGCTTCTCGTCAAATCTTCTCGATCTCTATGAGCAAGCTCTGCCTGAGAGCTCGGAGAAGATTCGTGTGGCGCTGCGCGACCTGACGTTCGATCCCAACCTCAAGCACGGCTATAAAGAGCGTACAGAGTGGGAACCAGATCTGAGAAAGCTGGCCGAAGAGTTCGATGCATGCGATCATCTGGTAATCGCGTTCCCGATGTGGTGGGGCAGTGAACCAGCCGAGTTGAAAGGGCTGATTGACCGTTTATTCCTACCCGGCTTCATGTTTTCCTATCGCGAAAACAGTTCGCTTTGGGATCGCCACATGCACGGGCGCTCAGCTGATGTCATCGCCACGATGGATACACCGCCGACCTTCCTTTGGCTGATGTACGGCAATGCACTCATAAAACGCTGGAAAAGACAGGTGCTGGGCTTCGTAGGATTTAAGCCGGTGCGCGTGCTCGCCTGCGGACCAATAAAGAATGGCGGCGCCGAAAAAGGCTATCCAAAGTGGCACCGGAAAATTGAAAAGATGGCGCGTTCAATCCAGCCAGATGGTTCCGAGACAAAAGAGTTAAGGCTTGAGCGTTTTCTCAATCGGTAGAACGAAAAATCAGTCCCGCGTGCGGTCCCACTCTTCGAATTCGTAGGCGATCGAGCCTTCGACCAGGCGTTCCCAGATATCGCCGACGACATCGCCGGGAATGCCACGTGCTTCGGCTTCGAAAACAGCCGCCGCTATGACCGAGGCCTTACGTGTTTCGTCGCGCACTGTATTTCGGCTCGGCTTGATGCGGGCGGCGGCGCGCATATAGCCAAAGCGGCGCTCAAGCAGCGCCACCAGCTCGCGATCAGTCGCATCCACGCCTTCACGCACTTCCACCATGCTCGAGCAGTCTTCAGGGCTCTTATAAGAGCTGTCAGCCATCAGTTACGAACTTCCAAGATAGTCGCGCCGGAAATCGGCAGCAAAGCCAGCAAGCATCCCGCCCGCAATGGCACCGCGCATCGCCTTCATCAAGCTCTGGTAGAAGGCAAGGTTGTGCTCCGTCACCAGCATCGCGCCGAGGATCTCTCCCGACTTCTGCAAATGGTGTAAATAGGCACGCGAATAGCTGGCGCAGGTTGGGCATTCGCAGCGAGAATCGAGCGGATCGGTGTCTTCGGCAAAGCGCGCATTCCTGAGATTTAGCGGTCCGTTCCAGGTGAACGCCTGCCCATTGCGACCGGAGCGGGTGGGCAGAACGCAATCAAACATGTCGATCCCGCGCTCAACCGCGCCGACCAGGTCATCCGGCTTGCCGACACCCATCAGGTAACGCGGACGGTCCTGAGGCAGCATTTCGGGCGCATAATCGAGCACACCGAACATTGCCTCCTGCCCCTCGCCCACAGCAAGCCCGCCAACCGCATAGCCATCAAAGCCGACCTCGATGAGCTTTTCCGCGCTAATCTTGCGCAGCTCCTCGTCGAGCGCACCCTGTTGGATACCGAACAGAGCAGAGCGGGCGGCGTGTTCCTCACCGCTATCGAAGCTATCGCGGCTGCGCTTGGCCCAGCGCATGGACAGTTCCATACTGGAGGCGATCTCGTCACGCGGACGATCCGCGCGCGGACATTCATCAAACGCCATGACAATGTCGGAGCCAAGCAAGCGCTGGATTTCCATCGAGCGTTCCGGGCTGAGCATATGCTTTGAGCCATCGATATGGCTGCGAAACTCGACGCCTTCCTCGGTCAGCTTGCGTAGATCGGAAAGGCTCATCACCTGATATCCGCCACTATCGGTCAGGATCGGGCGGTCCCAGTTCATGAATTTGTGAAGGCCGCCCAGCTTCGCCACCCGCTCCGCACCCGGGCGCAGCATCAGATGGTAGGTGTTACCAAGGATGATATCGGCACCCAGGGCGCGAACGGCCTCAGGCTTCATCGCCTTCACCGTCGCGGCGGTGCCAACCGGCATGAAAGCCGGCGTCTGGATCGTGCCGCGCTGCATCTGGATCGAGCCAGTGCGCGCTTTGCCGTCGGTGGCGGCAAGCTGGAATGAAAAGCGTGTGGACATTGGCCGCGCCGCTTAGCGCTGCGGAGGGGCAGTGTCACCATTCATACGCCGAAAAAGAACAAGAGCAGGAGCCGCGACAAGCAGCCCCTGCCATCAATATGTTCGACGTCACTTAGAAAGCGTAGAGCACGCCGCCAGTGACTCGGGTCGAATCGAATGCGATCGTATCCAGACCAACCCGGATCTTGAGCGGGCTCTCACCCACGCCAATGTCGGCACCGATGCCGAGAAGATAGTCGCCTTCAGAGGTGTCTGTACCAGCCGGCACAGTCACGCCCGCGAGCGCGCCGAGGTCGAAATCGACTTCCTGATAACCGCCCTTGACGTAAAGCTTGCTCTTGTTGCCGACGCGAATACCGGCACGCGCAGCGATACCGTACTCATTGTCGATGATGTTATCACCGAAGTGGAAGTTGCCTTCCGCACCGACGAAGAACGTCTCGCCAACCGGAACATCAACGCCAGCCACGACACCGTAGATCACGCCGTCGTCGTCCGGAATATCAGTGCCGATATCGTGATATCCGACCGAAGCGCCGACAAATGGCTCAACGGTTTGTTCTTCGCCTTGCGCATGCGCGACCGAGGGGACGGCCAACGATGCAGCGAAAATTCCGAGCGCTGCAAAATGCGGGGTTTTCATTGTAATAGCTCCTAAAATCAGACCCAAAACGGGCTGAAGGGGCCTTGAAGTCGTGGCGCTTTCAATTGAGTGAATGAGCGATTCAGAAAGTGGCGCGCTCGACCAAAAGCGTGTTTGAACCGACCAAATGCAAGGAATTGCGACGGGTCGTTGTGCCGTCGCTCAGGGGTCAATCCCTAAGCCGCCAGCCTGTCTTGAAAATGAAGGCGATAATAGCGGTGCAGGTCGCAAGGAAACCAAGTGTGAGCCCCAGCGACAGAGCAATCGGCACATCGGACGTGCCGTAGAAAGTCCAACGTAGGCCACTCACTAGGAAAGCAATCGGGTTGGCAAGCGCGACCGCATTCCATGGCTCTGGCAAATCGTCGATCGAATAGAATGTGCCGCCCAGGAACGTCAGCGGCGTGAGGATCAGCAGCGGGATGATCCCAAGCTTCTCGAAACTGTCCGCCCAAATGCCGAGGATAAAGCCGAACAGCGAGAAACTCGCGGCGACCAGCATGATGTAAAGCATCGCGAACAGCGGGTATTTGATCTCGTAATCGACGAAGAATGTCGCAGTGACGAGGATGATGGCAGCGAGGATCAGGCCTTTGGTGGCCGCCGCGCCGACAAAGCCGATCAGCGTCTCGGCTACGCCCACAGGAGCGGACAGAAGCTCGTAAATCGTGCCGGTGAAGCGCGGCATGTAGATGCCGAAACTCGAATTGCTGGTCGTCTCGCCAAGCAGCGTGAGCATCAACAGGCCGGGAATGATGAAAGCGCCATAAGCAACGCCGTCGACCGGCTCCATCCGCGCGCCAATCACCGTGCCAAAGACGATGAAATAGAGCGAGGTTGTGAGAACTGGCGAAAGGATCGACTGAAAGGCCGTGCGGAATGCACGCATCAGCTCGCGCGTGTAAATCGACCAGGCACCTCGAAAATTGAAATGCATCACGCCGCCTCCTCGACATCGGAGAGAAGCGAGACGAAAATGTCCTCCAGCGAGCTCTCGCGAATATCGATACCGGTGTAGTCGATCCCTTCGCCAATCACAGCCTTGGTCAGCTCAGCGACCTGTTCGCGGCCCTTGCCCGTGCCGTCCCCTCCACGAAAGCACAGCGCGCGCCCGTCCTCGATCAGCTCGACCGGGAACGCGGCGATTGCGGGCGGCAATTCGGCAAGCGGCTGCCCCAATTGCAGCACGGCTTCGGTCCTGCCCAGCCGCTTCATCATCGCCGCCTTGTCATCCACCATCAGGATTTTGCCGCCGCGAATAATCCCGACGCGGTCAGCCATTTCCTCGGCCTCTTCGATATAGTGCGTGGTGAGGATTATGGTGACACCGCGCTCGCGCAAGGCGCTGATCTGTGCCCACATGTCCTTGCGCAGCTCGACATCGACACCCGCCGTGGGCTCGTCGAGGAAAAGCAGGTCAGGCTCATGCGCCAGCGCCTTGGCGATCAGCACACGGCGCTTCATTCCGCCGGAGAGTTCGCGGATCTGGCTTTTGCGTTTGTCGAACAGCGTCAGGCTCTTGAGGATTTCCTCGATCCGCGCCTTGTCAGGAGCGTGACCGAACAGGCCGCGTGAATAGCTGACCGCGTGCTCGACCGTTTCGAACATGTCGGTGCTGAGCTCCTGCGGCACGAGGCCGATGCGCGCCCGCGCGCGCCGCCAGTCCTTTGTGAGGTTATGTCCGAAGGCCGACATTGAACCCGCACTTGGGCGAACCAGGCCGCAGACAGCGCCGATCAGAGTTGTCTTGCCCGCGCCATTTGGACCAAGCAGCGCGAAAATCTCGCCCTTCTGGATTTCAAGATCGACATTGTCGAGCGCCTTGACGCCGCCCGCATAGACCTTTGTCAGGCCGCTAACTTGAAGAATGGGATCACTCACGCATGCAGATGTGACACGCCCACTGCCGATTGCAAGGGCGCTTACGGCAGCAGCAGCGAAGAATCTCCATAGGAGTAGAAACGATAATTGCTGTCGATGGCGTGCCGGTAGGCGGTCATCATACGATCCCGCCCCATCAAGGCACTTACCAGCATCATCAACGTAGATTTGGGCAGATGGAAGTTCGTCATCAGCCCATCGACCGCGCGAAATTCGTATCCGGGCGTAATGAAAATGTCCGTGTCACCGGCGAAAGCCTCAATCACACCGTCAGAACGTGCAGCACTTTCAAGCAGGCGCAGCGATGTGGTGCCGACTGCGATCACCCGCCCCCCATCCCTGCGCGCGGCGTTCAAGCGATCAGCCACATCCTGCGAAACCCGGCCAAACTCCGCGTGCATTGCGTGGTCATCCGTATCGTCGGCTTTTACCGGCAGGAACGTGCCCGCTCCAACATGCAAGGTAAGCGTCTCACGCATTACGCCCGCTGCATCGAGCGCCTCGACCAGCTCCGGCGTGAAATGCAGCGAAGCGGTCGGAGCAGCAACGGCGCCGTCTTCGACCGCAAACATGGTTTGGTAGTCCGTGAGGTCCTGCTCATCGACGCCGCGCTTGCCCGCGATGTACGGAGGTAACGGCATACGTCCTGCCCGCTCCAGCAGCACCTCGACCGGCTCTTCCCCTTCGAAAAACAGGGTGATGCTGCCGTCGTCGTGGCGCGCTTCGGCAATCGCAGTAACGCCGCCGCCGAACATCAGCTGATCGCCTTCCTTCACACGCTTGGCATTGCGGATGAAGGCCTGCCAGCGGCGCAAATCGATCCGCTTGTGCAGGGTTGCCCCGATCTTCGCTTCTCCGCCCGCGCGCCGTCCTTCAAGCTGAGCTGGGATCACACGCGTGTCGTTGAAGACCAGCACATCGCCGGGCGAAAGCAGGTTTGGGAGATCGCGCACGCCCATATCAGCGAAGGGCCCTTCGCTGCGCACCAACAGCATGCGCGCGGCATCGCGCGGCCGCACGGGGCGCAGCGCTATCCGATCTTGCGGAAGCTCGAAATCAAACAGGTCGACACGCATGTCAGCGCCCTTAGCGACAGCGATCCGCGTCGGAAAGCTTTACTGCTGGTTGGGTTCGACCGACTCAAGTGGCGCGTTCAGAGCGTCGGCTGTTATGGTTTCTTCCACCACAGGAGCAGGCGGTGCCGGTTTGGGCTTGTTATCGCTGGCGAGCGAGGCCTGCAAAATGCGGGTCGGGTCGGTCGGCGGTTCGCCCCGGTTGATCGCGTCGACAGCGGCAATGTTGTCAATCACGCGGCCAAGATTTGTGTAGCGTTTGTCCAGGCTGAAGCGCGGATAGAACACGATGAAGAACTGGCTGTTGGCGCTGTCTTCGGAAGTAGCGCGGGCCATCGATACGGTACCCCGCACATGCGGCATGGGGTTGAATTCCGCAGCAAGGTCGGGAAGCTCCGAGCCACCCTGCCCCGTGCCGGTCGGATCACCGCCCTGGGCCATAAAGCCCTCGATCACACGGTGAAAAATGATGCCGTCGTAAAAGCCCTGTCGGGTCAGCGTCTTAATCCGCTCGACATGACTTGGTGCCCAATCCGGCTTGAGGCGGATCGCCACGCGCTCTCCGTTGGAGAGATCGAGCAGCCAGACATTCTCAAGGTCTTCGGCAACATTGTAATTGATCGGCGTGTAGATTGTGCGTTCTGTGGCCGCTGGCGCATCTTCGTCGCTATCCTGCGCGAGGATCGCCTGCGGTGCAGCCAGAAGCGCGAGCGAAGCCGCCGCACCGAGTACTTTATGAAAAATCATTGAGTTCACTATTATCCGAGCAATTCATGCATTGCGGCGGGGTTTAACGACGCATGGCTGACACTTCAATGAATGAGTGCGCCCCCATCGACAGATACGCTCGGCTCAGCGCGTCCGCGCTATCTCAATAATCGCCTTTGCGGCCGATTTCTGCGACCCGCGCGTTCACCTCGTCGCACACGTCCACACTGACAAATGGGGTTATGTCGCCGCCATAAAGCGCAATTTCCTTGACCAGCTTGCTCGCAATGGGTTGCAGGGAGACGTCGGCCATCAAGAACACCGTCTCGATATCGTCATCGAGCTGCTGGTTCATCCCGGCCATCTGATATTCGTATTCAAAGTCCGCCACGGCGCGTAAACCGCGAATAATGACATTGGCACCCTGTTTGTGAGCAAATTTCACAAGCAACGCGTTGAAGCCAACTACCTCGACGTTGTCGATGCCGAGGTTGTCCACCTCGCGTTCGACCATCGCAAAGCGCTCTTCCGTCGAGAACATCGGATTCTTCGACGGGTTGGTGGTGACGCCGATAATCAGCTTGTCGACCAGCTTCGACCCGCGCCGAATGATATCGGCATGGCCCAATGTGATCGGATCGAAAGTGCCGGGATAGATCCCCACGCGCTCGCTCATTGCTGCTCCCTCTCCCATTGCAGCGTGCTGTCCTCGGATATGGTCAGCAATTCGCTGTAGCCCCCTTCGTGAATTTTGCGAAATTCGCCGGGTTTGTCTTCGCTGTAGCCGCGAGCCAGCGCGGCCTCTTTCACTTCGGTCAGACATGCTTCGCTGGCATCAAAGGCGGTCAAATGGGCGAAGCCTGCCGCCTGCTGCTTGTACATTGAGCCGATTGGCTTGAGATCGCCGCAACCGGCCAGTTCGAAAGCCTCGCGAATACAGGTGATTTCCCCTGCCTCGGTGCGCTCGCAAGTGGGGCGTTTGACCTCGGATTGCATGGCTTTTGGCTGATCGATCGTTTGCTCAGCAGGCGCATCAGCGCCGCATGCGCTCAGCGCCATCGCTGCTCCCGCAATCAACACGAAGGAATGCAGTCTCAACGATCGCGCTCGACGATAAAGCGGGCCAATGCGCGCAGCATCGCCGCATCTTCGCCATAGGTTGCCAGGTGGCCAACGGCCTGCTCGACCAGCGCATTCGCCTGTTCGCGGGCCTTGTCCGCGCCCATGAGGGTTACAAAAGTCTGCTTCCCCTGCTCCTCATCCTTACGCAGCGCCTTGCCCGCCTTGGCCTCATCACCGCTGACGTCGAGCAGGTCGTCTGCAATCTGGAACGCCAGGCCGATATCGCGCGAATAGGCCCGCAAATGCGCGCGCCCTTCTGGCGGAGCCTTGCCCAGGATGGCGCCCATTTCGACCGATGCGGCCAACAAGGCCCCGGTCTTCAGTTGCTGAAGGCGGGTGATCGAGTGAAGATCGTATTCGACCCCCTCATCATCGGCGACCATGTCCATCATCTGGCCGCCAGCCATTCCATTCATCCCGCTCGCCTTTCCCAGTGTCAGCATCAACTCGCTGCGGGTAAAGGGATCTGAGCTGGTCTCGTCATCGGCGAGAATTTCGAAGGCCAAAGCGTGCAGCGCATCGCCAGCCAGAACGGCGGTCGCATCGTCGAAGGTCTTGTGCACAGTCGGCTTGCCATGACGCAGGTCGTCATCATCCATGCACGGCAAATCATCGTGGATCAGCGAATAGACGTGAATCGCCTCCACGGCGCAGGCTGCTCGTAAGGCCGCGGTACGATCAACGCCGAACAGCTCCGCCGTGCTCACGAGCAGCAGCGGGCGCACTCGCTTCCCTCCTCCAATCGCGGCGTAGCGCATCGCTTCAACCAGCCGGGCGCGTGTATCCTTCGGCACCGGTAGAAACGCATCGAACACCGAATCCACTTCGCGCTGGACGCGCTCTAATCCTTCGGCGAGCAGATCGTTATCCTGCGCGACTTCCATCGCTCTACTGGTCCGCGTCGAGTGGCTGTGTGCCGGACGCAGTGCCATCGCGAGTGGTGACGATTTTCTCAATCCGCGCCTGCGCCGAATCCAACCGCTTTTGGCAGGCCTCGCGCAATTTCTCGCCGCGCTCATAAAGCTCGATCGACTCGTCGAGCGGAACATCGCCGCGCTCCAATTGCTGCACGATTGCCTCGAGCGCGCTGAGCGCCTGCTCGAAACTCATCTGCGAGATATCCGCCGAAGTCTGACTAGTCTGTCCCTCGCGGGAACCATTACCCTCATCCATACGTCGGAGCATTGACCGTGCAGACGCGCCCGGTCAAGGCTGCGCTCGAACGGGGAATCTCAAATGAAGTGGATCATTGCATACGTATCGGCCGCCATCGCTTTTGGCGTGCTCGATTCAATGTGGCTGCGTTGGGCCGGACCCAACCTTTACCAGCCCGTTATCGGCGAGATCATGGCGGAAAATTTCCGCGTGGGCGCGGCGGCTGCGTTCTACTTCATCTACCTCGCCGGAATGATGTGGTTCGCGGTCAAACCTGGTCTCGAAAGCGGCAATGTAATGACTGCCGTGCTGAACGGAGCGCTGCTCGGCGCGCTTTGCTATGCGACCTTCGATCTAACCAGCCAGGCCGTGTTCAAGGTGTGGGCAACGCACATTTCTGTCGCCGATATTATGTGGGGAGCGTTTGCAACTGCGACCACGAGCGGTATTGCCACCTGGGTTACGCTGAAATTCACCAGCTGATCGGGCTTTAAAGGGGGCACCTTTGTTTATCGGTCACTTTGCACCGGCGCTTGCCGCTGCCGCCATTTCCCCGCGCGCGCCGCGGCTCGGCACGCTGTTCGTCGCTGCGCAGCTGGTCGATTGGGGTTTCTTTGCGCTGGCCATGCTGGGCGTGGAAAAGATGCGCGTCGATCCGGATGCGACCGTGATGGTGCCGTTCGATCTTTACCACATGCCTTACACGCATTCCTTGTTGGGCACGGCGGTATGGGCTGCCGCCTTTGCGCTGATCGTGTTGATCTGGCAGCGCAATTTCTTCGGCGGAGTTCTCGCAGGGCTGGTCGTGCTGTCGCATTGGGTACTGGACTGGCTGACCCATGCGCCGGACCTGACGATTGCCGGTGGGCCGGAAACATACGGGCTTGGCCTGTGGAACTATCCGCAGGTCGCCATGCCGCTGGAGCTGTTGATCACGATTGGCGCATTCATGCTTTACGTGCGGCGAACACGCGGTCCGATCGGTCCGCCGCTGGTTCTGTTAGGACTCATGCTCGGTCTCCAAGCAATAAACTGGTTTGGCCCGCATCCGATCGAGGCGGGTACGTTCCTCTACGTTCAGGCCCTCGTGGCCTTTGCGGTCCTCACCGGATTTGCATGGTGGGTCGGGCAAAATCGGTGGTATATCCGACGCGGCGGCTTGGCGGCCCCCAGCGAGTGAATTACAGGCCGGTGCATGAGCGATTCATCACCAGCCATCACGCCCGAAATTGTCGAACAGCACGGCTTTTCGCCCGAAGAATATGAGCAGGTGCTCAAATCTCTGGGCCGCGAGCCGAATATGGTCGAGCTCGGCATCTTTTCGGTCATGTGGTCGGAGCATTGCAGCTATAAAAGCTCACGCCTCCACCTGAAGAAGCTGCCGACCGAAGCGCCGTGGGTGATCTGCGGCCCGGGCGAGAATGCGGGCGTGATCGATATCGGCGATGGTCAGGCCGCGATCTTCAAGATGGAGAGCCACAACCACCCATCCTACATCGAGCCCTACCAGGGCGCGGCGACTGGCGTTGGTGGCATCTTGCGCGATGTCTTCACCATGGGTGCGCGCCCGGTGGCAAATGCAAACGCGCTGCGCTTTGGACGGCCAGAGCATCCTAAGATGCAGCATCTGGTAAAAGGCGTGGTCGCGGGCATCGGCGGATACGGCAATTGCGTCGGCGTTCCGACTGTATGCGGAGAAACCAATTTCCACCCCGCTTATGACGGCAATATCCTCGTCAACGCGATGACCGTTGGCGTCGCCGATACGGACAAGATTTTCTACTCGGCGGCCACCGGCGTGGGCAATCCGATCGTCTATGTCGGGTCAAAGACCGGGCGCGACGGCATTCACGGCGCGACCATGGCCAGCGCAGACTTTGAGGAAGACGCCGAGGCCAAACGACCGACCGTGCAGGTTGGCGATCCCTTCACGGAAAAGCTGCTGATCGAGGCCTGCCTGGAGCTGATGGCGACAGACGCCATCGTCGCGATCCAGGATATGGGCGCGGCGGGCCTCACCTCCTCCAGCGTGGAAATGGCGACCAATGGCAAGGCGGGCATCCGCCTCAACATGGACATGGTCCCCTGCCGTGAAGAGAGCATGACGCCTTACGAAATGATGCTGAGCGAGAGCCAGGAGCGGATGCTCATGGTGCTGAAGCCCGGCAAGGAAGAGATGGCGGCCGAGATATTCGAGAAGTGGGAGCTGGACTTTGCCGTGATCGGTGAGGTTACCGACACAAGGCACATGGTGCTGGAGTGGAACGGCGAAGTGGTGTGCGACATTCCGCTCGGACCGCTCGCCGCGGATGCGCCCGAATATGACCGCCCCTATCTCTCGAAAGAGGAATATAAGGCTTGGGCGCAAGTCAAACCGCTCGAGGATGTGCCGGAGAGCACCGACATCGGCGCGGACCTGCTTAAGCTGATGGCCTCGCCCAACCTCGCCTCGCGCCGCTGGATTTCCGAGCAATATGACAGCCAGGTGATGGGTGACACGCTGCAAACGGGCGGCGATGCGGGCGTTGTACGCGTGCATGGCACGAAAAAGGCGCTGGCGATCACCACCGATTGCACACCGCGCTATGTCTATGCCGACCCGTATGAAGGCGGCAAACAAGCGATCGCTGAGGCGTATCGCAACCTATGCGCCGTCGGCGCGCGGCCACTCGCTGTGACCAATTGCCTGAACTTCGCAAACCCGCAGCGCCCCGAGATTATGGCGCAGTTCGTTCACGCACTGGAAGGTATGGGCGATGCCTGCCGCGCGCTCGACTTCCCGATCGTGAGTGGGAATGTGTCTCTGTACAATGAGAGCAAGGCGACCGGAGGTGGCAGCGCGATCCTACCCACCCCCGCGATTGGCGGTGTCGGCATTATCGATGATTATTCGAAGATGATGACGATGGGGTTCAAGAAGGAGGGGGATTACATCTTACTAATCGAACCCGATTGTGAGTTGGATATAGGTCTCGGGTTAGGTCAGTCTCTTTGGCTACAACAGTCCATGGATAGCGGCAGGACTACGTTGTCGCCCGCGACTGACTTGGCCGCAGAGCGCACTGCTGGAAATTTCGTAAGGCGGCTCATTGAAGAGGGACTGGTAAACGCCGTTCATGACGTCTCGGATGGAGGTGTGGCCGTTGCGTTAGCCGAAATGGCAATTGCAAGTCGTTTAGGGGCAGATGTGACCTTGGGGGGGCATGCAACCTCGGATGCATTCGGCGAGTGGCAAGGGCGATACTTGCTTACGGCAAAAATGAATGATGAGCAGGAATTCGATCTAGAGCATCATTTACCGTCCGATCTAAGGATGCGAGTCATGGGTCGCGTAGGGGGTGACAATCTACGATTTTGGACGCGTGAACCAATCGAGAAAGAATGGGACGTTAAAGACGACTGGAGTGTCCCCCTCGCCGACCTCCGCGAAGCGCATGCCAGTTTCTTCCGCGACTGGATGGAGGGGTGATAGCCAAAGCCCGTTCATGCTGAGCTTGTCGAAGTACGAACGGGCGGCTTGCGCAGATACTCGCCCTTCGACAGGCTCAGGACGAGCGGGTTTGTGAATTGGACCTCCTCCAGCCCATCTTGCATTACGGCGGGCATTGGCTCGTCCCGTTCGCAATGGGCTGGCTGATCTGGCGCGAGAATTGGCTGCGCGCAGGGCTTGTGATCGCCAGCGCAAACCTGATCGATCTCGACCATCTGCTGGCCGATCCGATTTTTGATCCGAACCGCTGCAGCATCGGTTTTCACTATCTGCACGGCTGGGTCGGCGCGGGGCTTTACGCCGTTATGATCGCTTTACCCAAAGTGCCGTGGTGGGTCCGCGCGCTCGGTATTGGCGCCTTGTGGCATCTCGCGGTCGACTATGGCGATTGTATGATGCAAATGTGGTGACATGACCGCTGGATACTCGGGAACACCGCTCGCCAAGAAGCTCAACCTGCGCGATGGCCAAGTGTGCTGGTTCGACGGCATGCCCGAAAGCATCATGGATGAGATCGACGAATACGCGCTCGAACTGCGCTTTGTCGCCGATCCGGCTGACGGCGTGGACGCAGCTCACATCTTCGTCACCGAGGAAGCTGATCTGACGAGCAAACTCGCACGGTTACGCCAGCAGATCGCAAAGGGCGGTCAGGTCTGGGTGAGTTGGCCGAAGAAAGGGTCAGGCCGCGAAACTGCGCTCGATCAAGCCGCCGTCCAACGCGCCGGGCTGGCGGCAGGCTTTGTCGATACCAAGAAATGCGCTGTGGATCAGACCTGGTCCGGTCTCAAATTCGTGATTCCGAAAGCGGATCGATGAGCGAACGTCCCCAAGCATCGACGTTGTTCTTCGTCGCTTTCGTCGTTTTCATCGACATGGTGGGCATCGGGCTGATCATCCCGGTTATGCCGAACCTTCTTGAGACGCTGACCGGCGAAAGTGTCGATCGCACAGCGGAGATCGGCGGCTGGCTGCTGTTCGCCTACGCCTTCATGCAATTCCTGTTCGCGCCCATAGTTGGCGGCCTGTCCGACCGGTATGGCAGGCGCCCCGTCCTGCTAATCACGCTGTTTTTGCTGGGTGTCGATTATGCCATCATGGCCTGGGCACCTGACCTTTGGTGGCTGTTCGTCGGACGGTTGCTGTCAGGCATTATGGGCGCAAGCTGGGCTGCGGCCAACAGTTGTGTAGCCGACGTGGCTACACCAGCGGAGCGCGGAAAATATTTTGGCATTTTGGGCGGCGCTGGCGCAAGCGGGTTCGTGATCGGCCCGGCGGTCGGAGGGATCCTGGGGAGCTTCGATGAGCGCCTGCCTTTCGTCGCGGCGGCCGTGCTCGCCATATCGGGTGCTGCGCTCGGCTGGTTCGTCCTGAAAGAGACGCTTCCCACCGAAAAACGTCGCCGCTTCACCATTGCAAGAGCGAACCCCTTCGGCACGATCATCCAGATGGCAAAGACCCCAATCGTGCTTGGCTTTCTCGGGATCATCTTCCTTATGCAGCTCGCATCGCAATCGACCTTCTCGGTCTGGGCCTATTACAACGTCCTCGCTTTCGGCTGGGACGAGCTGCAGATTGGCCTCAGCGTGGCGCTCTACGGTGTTTTGCTTGCCATCGTGCAGGGCGGGCTGACCGGCCCGGCCATTGCCCGCTTCGGTGCGAAAGCGACGTGTCTTGGTGGATTTCTGTTCGCAATTCCAGCTTACGTCCTGTTCGCGTTTGCCCCGGGCAGCTGGGCCATGATCGTAGGGATCATTCTTGGCAGCTTTGCCGGATTGAGTTTCCCCGCCATGCAGCAATTGATGACCGAAAGGATCGCCGATGATGCGCAGGGCGAGTTGCAAGGTGCGATCGCATCGATGATCAGCCTGACCAGCATAGTCGGTCCGATCGTGATGACAGGCCTGTTCGGTGCCTATGCCGATGACACCGGCCTGTTCTTCCCTGGTGCGCCGTTCCTATTGTCGGTGGCAATCCTATTCGTTGCGCTTGGGGTGTTGCGCTGGAATCTCAGGCGAATTGCAGTACCGGTCAGGGCCTAAGCAGCCTGCGGACCGGAGCCATCGCAACAATTGATCTGCTGCTTCGACTCCGACAGGCCCAGATTCTCCGCCATCATGCCTTCGTCTTCGAGGATGCGCAGGCATTCGCGATAGACCACCGGTTTGCCGATATTGAGCCGAGCGCGTGCAGCATCGATATCCTCGCGCATCACCGCCTCGACATCCATATGTGCGAGCTTCGCAGCTGCCTTGCCCAGTTCGCGACCTTCTCTGATCGCAGCGTAAAGCGGCGCCTTGGTGCCGCTCACCTTCTTGATCTGGCGCGCCCCGGCATAGGCGATGAACTTCACGCCAAGATTGTGGTTTTGTTCGAAACTGAAGCCGAGCAGCGCCGCTTCGCCCAGCGCATCGCGACCATAAGTGGTGAGCACATGAAACAGATCGTGCGTATCGCGCAGCCGGTTCACATACCATTCGACCTGATCGGCCGGTCGCTCTTCACGCGGACGCCAGGCATAGCTTTCCTCGACAAGACCGTTCGCGGTCAGCCCCTCGCGTTTCATAAAACGAATGTAGTGCTGGGCGACGCTGTTCTCGTCGCAATCATCCCAGCGCGCATGGTCGTCTAGCATGTCGGCCAACCCAAGCCGATCCTCGCGCTCCATGAAGTTACGCGCGATTGGCGATGTCAGAAAAGCCTCAGCCTGTTTTTGGACTTTGCGGCCTTTCAGCGCCTCGATGATATGAAACACCTCTTTGGTGTCTTCCTTATTGGCGACCAGATTGCGGAAATGGCGTAGCGCTGTGAGCGGGCGAAAACCCGTTAAATCCCGTTCGGGATGAACAAGCGGGAGATCGAGCCATGACATGCGTTTGCTCCTGTTCAATCGAGTCGCTGCCATAATATGACAAATAGGTTCGTCAAATGCAACCTACATTGGTGTCAGTAGTTTCTCAAGCCAGCCCTCTTCCCTTGCGCGGCGAAGCGAGGCAAAGGGTCGCCATGCGTGACCATGACACTGTTCCCTACTCACTCGAATCGTTGCCGGACGAGGAAGCAATCGCCCGCGCGCAAAGTCTGCGCGACCGACTGAAAGAGCGGCGCACCTGCCGCTATTTCACCGACGAGCCGGTGCCGCGCGAAGTGATCGAAGCCGCGATCGAGGCCGCTGGCACCGCGCCCAATGGCGCTAACCACCAGCCGTGGCATTTCGCCGTGGTCTCTTCGCCAGAGAAGAAGCGCGCGATCCGCGAAGCCGCCGAAGCGGAGGAAAAGCGGTTCTATGGTGAGGACGGTGATAAGCCCAAGGCGAGCGACGAATGGCTCGACGCCTTGAGCGATCTGGGAACGGATGCGGACAAGCCGTTTCTGGAGACCGCACCTTATCTGATCGTCGTCTTCGCCCAGCGCAAAGGGGGGATCGAGGAAGACGGCAAAACGCAGAATTACTATGTCAATGAAAGCGTCGGGATTGCCTGCGGGATGCTGATCGCGACCTTGCACGAGGCGGGCTGCGCGACGCTTACGCATACGCCTTCGCCCATGGGTTTCCTGCGCGAGGCATGCGAGCGCCCGGAATGGGAAAAGCCGCTGATGATCGTGGTGGTCGGTCGGCCAAGCGCGGATGCGACCGTGCCGGCGCATGCCCTAAAGAAGAAGCCGCTAAGCCAGATTGCGAGCTGGCTCTAAATTGCTGAGCTCCCGCGAAGGCGGGAGCCGTTTCGAAACGAAGCTCTAATGTGTTGGAGATTCCCGCCTGTGCGGGAACTCACACAGTTCAAGCCGAAACCAATTCCTGCGGCGTATTTTCGCTCGCGAGCAGATTGTAGGGGTCGATCCCTTCTTCGCGCCAGATGCGGTGGCATTCGCGGTACAATGTCGGCTCTGGAATATTGAGCATGCGACGCGCCTCGTGCAGGTCCATCGCCAGCAATTCGCGGATCGACATCTCGATCAAGCGAGGTGCGCCCTTGCCTGTGCGCTGCGCCTGACGAGCCGCGCCGATAACCGGAGCGCTACTGCCCTTGGCCATCTTTTTAACGTTGAACGCGCCCGCATAGCCGATCAGCAAGTGACCGTGGCTCGGGCTCTGACCGTGAGTGAAGAGCAGCACGCACTGCTCGCCCAACGCATCGCGGCCATAGCCGGTCAGGACGTGAAACAGATCGTGCGTGTCGCGCGAACGCTCGGCAAACCACTGCACCAAATCGTCATACTTTGGGCGGCCCAGGCTTTCCGCTTCGGCAACCAGGCCAGCGGCGGTCAGGCCTTCGCTCTCCATGAAGTCGCAGTAAGCATGCGCCAGGCTACCCTTCGGCGTTTTGCGAAGCTCGGCATGGTTGTCGAGAATGTCCGGAAGGTTTGGCTCGCTGCGGCGCAATTGCTCGCCCCGCTCGCTCAGCATCAGGCTGCGAACACGCGGCATGAAGCTCTTCGACGGAAGCGATTCAAAAATCTTGAAGACCAGGCTGGTGTCTTCCTTGTCCTTCATCAGCAACCGAAAATTCTTGATCGCACGCGGCAAAGAATAGCGCGGTTCGGGGCGATCAGGGTGGCGCAGAATTGTGCCATCGGATGCATATTCAGGAGCGGAAGTGGTCATCGATTCGGTGCCTTGTTGGGTTGTGGTATCGGGGCGAATACCATCGCTTACTTACATTAGTGTAAATAGCAGATTTCGGTCCCAAATCAAGACCCAGTTTTCTAAGCGTCCCCCATTGCGCACATTTTAACGCACGAATTAGCCGGCGACCCATTCCTCTTGGGGGATGCCCAGCAAAGTCAAAACGCTCGTCAAATCGCCGCGATCGACCCGGCCATTAGCTGCATCGCGTGCCTTCGGTTTCGCACGATAAGCGAAACCGTAAGTCGCCGCCTCGATCATCGGAATGTCGTTGGCGCCATCTCCCGTCGCAAGACTCAAGGCGCCTTCGCCCGCCGCTGCCACTTCCTCGCGCAGCACGTGCGCCTTCGTGTCGGCATCGGTGATCGATCCGGCCAATCGCCCGGTCAGCTTGCCGCCCTCGACCTCCAGCACATTACCCACTACCCGCTCGAAACCCAGCTGCTCTGCCACAACATCGGCAAAATGGTGGAAGCCGCCTGTGACGAGCACAGTGCGGCAATCTTGATCGCGCAATGTCGCGACCAAGGTCTTTGCCCCCGGCGTCGGCGTGATGCGTTCGGCAAGACAGGTGGAGATTGCGCTTTCATTGAGGCCAGCGAGTAGCCCCACCCGCTCGCGCAAGGCATCGGCGAAATCCAGTTCGCCCTGCATCGCACGCTCCGTGATCTCTGCAATCTGCGGCTTGATCCCGGCGTAATCGGCCAGTTCATCAATACATTCCTGCCCGATCATGGTGGAGTCCATGTCCGATACGAACACGTCCGGCATTTCAAACCCGCAATCGCTGATCAGCGATGCGTCGGGTGTCAGCACCTCGTCCAGAACGCGTGGCAACAAGGCCGGATCACTTTCTACGCTCCAATGGAGCTCGTGCACGTCCTCATCGAGTTGCGCAAGCGAGAACGCGGCCCCCGCATCGATCAGCCAATCGGGCTGCGTTAGCAAACGTGTTTCAAGCTGCGCTGAGTCTGCTATCAGCCGGGCGATGAGCAAAGGTGATACTCCCGAATTGAATCCAGTCGCGCTCATTGCAGGGCCAACCGCGAGCGGCAAGAGCGCGGTTGCGATTGCCCTTGCAAAGGCGCTTGATAAAGCCGGAAAACGTGGCGTCGTGATCAACGCTGATAGCGCGCAGGTCTATCGCGACCTGCAAGTGCTTTCCGCGCGGCCCAGCGCAGAGGAAATGGAAGGGGTTGAGCACCGCCTGTTCGGCGATTGGGACGGGACGCAGGCCTGCTCTGCCGCCGATTGGGCCACCAAGGCGCGAGAGGAGATTGCGGAGTGCCACGAGAACGGCGCTGTGCCGATCCTGGTCGGGGGAACCGGTATGTATATGCAGGTGTTGCTGGAAGGGATCGCGCCGATCCCCGCGATCGATCCTGAGATACGCCGCCATGTCCGCGCCCTGCCCACCCAGGGCGCCTATGCCGCCCTGAAGATCGAAGACCCCGAACGCGCACTAATGCTGGAGCCGACCGATAGCCAGCGTATCGCCCGTGCGCTTGAAGTCGTGCGCTCGACCGGGACGACGCTGAGCGATTGGCACAACGCCAAGACTGGCGGGATCGGCGAGGACATCGCGCTTTATCCGCTGGTCCTGCTGCCACCGCGCGACTGGCTCTACGAACGCTGCGACCGCCGCTTCGGCCTGATGCTGGAGCATGGCGCTATAGAAGAGGTCGAGGCCCTGCTTGCGCGCAAGCTCGATCCGGGCTTGCCGGTAATGCGCGCAATCGGCGTGCCTGAAATCGCGGATTATCTCGCCGGGCACCTGATGATTGCCGATGTGATTGCCAACGGCGCGCAGGCGACGCGCAACTATGCCAAGCGGCAATACACTTGGTTCCGCAACCAGCCTCCGCAAGATTGGGCACGAGCTGAGTCTAAAAAAATCAATGTAGAAGATATTTTTGCATCATTATTACATGATTAATCGTTGACACGATAGATTATAACTCATAGCAGGCTCTCATACAGGCCCGACGCATTATCGCTGCGCCGGGCCTCGTTTATTGTTAAAGCTGCGCAAATCTGGACGCACGAAGCGTTCGCACCGAGAAGGAAAGTCACGTGTCGGAACAGTCCCCACCCGACAATCTCAAGCCCGACCAGCAGACTGGTGCTGCCATCCTGACGCAGTGTCTGGTCGATCAGGGCGTGGAGTTCGTGTTTGGCTATCCCGGCGGCGCGGTGCTGCCGATTTACGACGAGCTGTTCGGTGATGAGCGGCTGCGGCACATTCTCGTGCGTCATGAAGCGGGTGCGGCACATGCGGCAGAAGGTTATGCTCGTGCGACCGGCAAGCCGGGCGTTGTTCTCGTTACCTCCGGCCCCGGGGCGACCAATGCGGTCACCGGCATTGCCGACGCCTTTATGGACTCGATCCCGATGGTGGTCATCACTGGTCAGGTCCCCACGCCCCTGATCGGCACCGATGCGTTTCAGGAAGCCGATACGGTCGGCATCACGCGCCACTGCACGAAGCACAATTATCTCGTCAAAGACCCGGCGGAACTTGCCGCCACACTGGAAGAGGCATTTCGCATCGCCACCACCGGCCGTCCCGGCCCGGTGGTCGTCGATATCCCGAAAGATGTACAGATCGCGGTTCCCTCCAGCCGCGCGGCGGCGAGGCTCACCGCATCGCACCGCTATGCCCCGCAAATGGCTGCGCCTGCGGAGCAGGTGATCGAAGCGATCGACATGATCGCAGGTGCTGAGCGCCCGATCTTCTACACCGGCGGCGGTGTGATCAATTCCGGCCCAGAAGCAACGCGTTTGCTGCGCCAGTTGCAGGATATGACAGGCGCACCTGTCACTTCGACGCTGATGGGCCTCGGCGCCTTCCCCAGCACGCATCCCGACTGGCTCGGCATGCTGGGCATGCACGGCACCTATGAAGCGAACCTCGCGATGAACCGGGCGGACGTGATGGTCTGCATCGGCGCGCGTTTCGACGATCGCGTGACCGGACGGCTCGATGCGTTCTCACCCGACTCCAAGAAGATCCACATCGATATCGACCGCAGCTCGATCAACAAGACGGTTCCTGTCGATCTCGGCATTGTTGGCGATTGCGCCACCGTGCTCGGCCAGCTGGTCGAAGCGTGGGGCAGCCGCAAAGCGCAGGATCTGGGCGAATGGAAGGCGCGCATTGCCGGCTGGCGTGCGCGCGAATGCCTCGCCTATCCTGAGAAGTCCGAAATGATCATGCCGCAAAAGGCGGTCGAACGGCTGCATACTCTGACGCATCAGCGCGATCCGATCATCACCACCGAGGTCGGCCAGCATCAGATGTGGGCCGCGCAATATTTCGGCTTCGAAGGCCCGAACAAATGGCTCACCAGCGGCGGACTCGGCACGATGGGTTACGGCATGCCCGCAGCCATCGGCGCGCAGCTCGGCTGCCCAGACGATCTTGTGATCGACATTGCCGGCGAGGCCTCGATCCAGATGAACATTCAGGAGCTTGGCACGGCATCGCAATATCGCCTGCCGATCAAGGTTTTCATCCTCAATAATGAGTACATGGGCATGGTCCGCCAGTGGCAGGAGCTGACCTATGAAAGCCGCTATTCGAACTCCTATTCGGACAGTCTGCCCGACTTCGTGAAGCTCGCCGAAAGCTATGGCTGGACCGGCATCCGCATCCACGATGAAAGCGAGTTGGACGCAGGGATCGAGGCTATGCTCGCCGCGGATGGCCCGGTGATGGTCGATTGCCTCGTATCGAAGGATGCTAATTGCTTCCCGATGATCCCGTCGGGGGCCGCGCACACTGAAATGCTGCTCTATGGCGACCAGGTCGATGGCACCATGGATGACGAAGCGAAAGCACTGGTCTAACGCGCCGTAAACAAGGCTCGCCGGAGGGGCACCATTTCATGAAAATCGCACATGGCACTGCCGAACGGCACGTTCTCACCGTCACGGTCGATAACGAGCCGGGCATCCTGGCCAAGATCACCGGTCTGTTCACCGCCCGCGGCTACAACATCGACAGCCTGACTGTGGCCGACATTTCGGACGATCACGCGATCAGCCGCATCACCATCGTCACAAACGGCCCGCCGCAGGTGATCGACCAGATCGAGGCACAGCTCGATCGGCTGGTTCCGGTCCACGGCGTCGTCGATCTCACGACGGCCGGCGCGCATGTCGAACGCGAGCTGGCCCTGATCAAGGTCCAGGGCACAGGCGAAGCTCGGGTCGAGGCTCTGCGCGTGGCCGATATCTTCCGCGCCAGCGTGGTCGATACCACCACCGAAAGCTTCGTATTCGAGCTGACCGGCGCGCCGGATAAGATCGACAGCTTCATCGCCCTGATGCGCGAACTCGGCCTGGTCGAGGTCGGCCGCTCGGGCGTTGTCGGAATGTTACGCGGGGCCGAAGGGCCCTAGTTCAAAGAATTGAAAGTAAAGGGAAACCCATGAAAGTCTATTACGACGCCGATGCCGATCTTGGCTTGATCAAATCGAAGAAGATCGCCGTGCTCGGCTATGGCAGCCAGGGCCATGCCCATGCGCAAAACCTGCGCGACAGCGGGGTTGGCGAAGTGGCGATCGCTCTGCGCGAAGGCTCGGCCACCGCGAAGAAGGCTGAGGAAGCCGGCTTCAAGGTTCTGACCAATACGCAGGCGGCCGAATGGGCCGACATTCTGATGATCCTTGCGCCGGACGAGCATCAGGCCGCGATCTGGGAGGACGATCTGAAAGGTCACATGAAGCCGGGCAGCGCGCTTGCTTTCGCGCACGGGCTCAACATTCACTTCGGCCTGATCGAACCGCCTGCCGATATCGACGTGATCATGATTGCGCCGAAAGGCCCTGGTCACACCGTACGCAGCGAATACCAGCGCGGCGGCGGCGTTCCCTGCCTGATCGCGGTGCATCAGGATGCCAGCGGCGCGGCACATGACGTTGCCCTCGCTTATGCCTCGGGTGTTGGCGGCGGTCGCAGCGGTGTGATCGAAACCAACTTCAAGGAAGAATGCGAAACCGACCTGTTTGGCGAGCAGGCCGTGCTGTGCGGCGGGATCACCCACCTGATCCAGGCCGGCTTCGAAACCCTGACAGAGGCCGGATACGCGCCGGAAATGGCCTATTTCGAGTGCCTCCATGAGACGAAGCTGATCGTCGACCTGCTCTATGAAGGCGGCATCGCCAATATGCGCTATTCGATCAGCAACACCGCCGAGTACGGCGACATTACCACCGGCCCGCGCATCATCACCGATGAGACCAAGGCCGAAATGAAGCGCGTGCTGGCCAACATTCAGTCGGGGCGTTTTGTGAAGAACTTCGTGCTCGACAACCGCGCCGGCCAGCCTGAGCTGAAGGCGTCGCGCAAAGCGGCAGAAGCGCATCCGATCGAGAAGACAGGGGCGGAACTGCGCGCCATGATGCCGTGGATCAGTGCCAATAAGCTGGTCGATAAGACAAAGAACTAGGCAAAGTTCGCATCCGCTTTTGAGCAATCGCTCAGGCGGGTTCGAGCAGAGCGTCGAGTGAAACCGGGGCCGCGCTGGTGACTTCCACCGCGCGGTCCTCGCCGCTCTCATCCTTCAGTTCGAGCACAATGTCGCGGTCGCGCAACACTTGCGCGATCTCATGACGCGACAGACCAACCATGGCGGTCAGCCATTCATTGACCAGCGGATCGCCATTGACTCCGCGCAGATCGAAATCTTCCAGCACCGCGAGCACGGCATAGGCCGGATAAAGCCACTCGTCAGTCACCCAGCGATTGATGCCAAACCATTGCAGCGGCAAGCCCTCGTTCGAGATAGCAAGCGCGGCGATATGTACCACATCGGCGCGCGGTTGATCGCGCGGCGCAAGCGGCGCGGCAATCTTTGGCACAGTCCCTCCAGGCATTGCGGACTTGTCAAAGAATAGATGAAAGTGTCCGTGCTCCCCCGCCATGCGCTCACCGGGAGGATGGCAGTGGTAGAAATAGCGACTGCCAGCCGGTCCATTCACGACATCGTCCGGCGGATAGTGTTCCCATATCTTGGCGGTTGCATCGTCCGGCAAGACCCGGCTCATCAGCGGCTTGCCGCTGGTGAACATCGCCTGCGTGCTGCCGAGTAGCATTTCTGCGTATTCGTCATGGGTAAGACGGGCGGACATCGTGGACTCCGGGGAAAGAGGGTGCCGTCCCGACGGACGGGACGGCACAAAGTCTGAAGTGTGACCGGGAACACTAGGAGGATGTTTTCCCGGTCACACCCAGAATGCGCGCGTCAGGCTTTGGGCGCGCAAGGATTGGCCGCACAGGGATTTGCGGCGCATGGATTGGCTGCGCACGGGTTCGCAGCACAGGGGTTCGCAGCACAGGGGTTGGCTGCGCATGGATTCGCTGCACAGGGATTCGCTGCACAGGGATTCGCAGCGCAAGCGCTCGACGCTTTGGCCTTCTTGACCTTCTTCGTCTTCTTCTTGGCAGCACGGCATGGGTTGTAATTGCTGAAGCTCGAAGAGCTGGCGCGCGGGCCACATGGGGCGTCAGCAAGCGCAGGCGCACCGGTAGAAGCAACGGCGAGGCCGCCAGCAACCATGAGCATCTTGGCAAGGTTCTTGGAATCAGACATTGGGGGTATTCCTTTCAGGCATCCATTTTCGGGGTAGTTCGCGGGGGTTGGAAAGACGGGCGGGGCTTTGCCCTCGCCCACCTCATCCGCCGAAGCGTTCACCTTCGGGGATATCGATCCAGGCCACTTTCGCTTTTGCGATGAAGCCAGGGATGTCTTTGACCCACATGTCCTGAACCTCTTTATTGAAGTTCAGATACAGTTTGCCGTCGACGATCTTGTAAATGGTGGGGTCACCCGGTGCGAGCGCACCGCGGCTCATGGCCCAAGCGCAATGTCCGCCAAATTGCGGCGCGTATGCTTCCGGATTGGTCTGGAAGGTGTCGGCATTGGCCTGGCTCGAAAAGTGCCATTCCGCACCGTTGTATTCGACCGTGTACTTGGCATCGCCAACCACCGGGACGCCATCGCCCTGGAAATAGCTGACAGTGTCATAGCCACCGACTGCGATATTGGTGCCATCAACACCGACATAGACGCCGCCATCGGCCTGAGCCGGAGCGACCATTGCCAGCGGTGCTGCGAATGCAGCGGCGAGCAAGAGTAGCTTAAGTTTCATTTGCGGGGGTTCTCCAAAAAGTCTTTTTGTGCGGCGGCCACCCAGCCGAGGGTCATCAGGGGCGAGCCGTTAGGGGGGAACCGGCTCCAGGGTGTTGGCTCGGTGGCCGCGCACATTCCAGGGTTCGCCGGGGTGCGACGTTTGGTTTCACTTCCTGCAAAAAAATTTTCGAAAGATACCAAAAAGGGCCGCATCAAAGACGTAAAAATGCTGCGATGTGGTCGCGCCAAAGCGCTGGTGGACAAAGAAAACGTCTGCGGCCAATGAGGCGTTGGAATGCCTGCAATAAAGCCCCTCCATATCGCCTACATCTTGTGCGGCATCGCTTGGCTGGCCGTGGTTGTGAACCGTACGGCCGAGACCTACCGCGGTCCCTATTCGGTCCGCCCCCCAACGGTTTCACAAGAAGAGCTGTCATCGCTTGCACGGTCCACGCTAAGCGAATTGCAAACCCGGTCCTTTTCCGAGGATCGCGAGTTTTGCGGGCTCTTGCTGGAAGACGAGGAGGGCAATCTCAGCGTTTCCGAAATATATGTCGGCGATGCTGCAACCTGCAGTTTCAACTGGGATATCTCGCCAGAGAAATTCGCCGTCGCTTCCTTTCACACGCACGGCGGCTTCAGCCGCGAATATGACAGCGAAGTGCCTTCAATCCTCGATCTCGAAGGTGATATTGCTGACCGGATCGACGGATATGTTTCGACACCCGGTGGCCGTTTGTGGCATGTCGATTGGGATGAGGAACAGGCCAAACAGATCTGCGGGGAAGACTGTCTGCCGCGCGATCCCGACTACGAGCGCTGCGATGCCATCGAACCGGCAGCGAGTTACACCGTGCGAGCGTTGAAAGCGCGGCATGCGCTCGAAAATCTGCGCTGCTGATGCGACTGTCCGATTGCCATAATATCGAGGACTTCCGGCGATTGGCGAAGGCTCGGCTGCCCTTCCCGGTGTTCGATTACATTGATGGCGCGGCGGATGACGAGCTGACCAAGGCGCGCAATACCGAGGCTTATGAGAGCTGCGACCTCGTCCCCGATGTGCTTGCAGGTGTGGAAGCAATCGACACATCTTGCACATTGCTGGGGCGCAAATCGGCGCTACCGCTGATGCTGTCTCCCACCGCCGTGCAGCGCGCGTTTCACTGGCAGGGTGAGACGGCGGTTGCGAAGGCGGCGGAGAAATATGGTCTGTGGTTTGGCATATCGAGCCTCGCGACCCGATCGATCGAAGAGATCGCGGCTCTGACCAGCGGACCCAAACTCTTCCAGCTCTATGTTCACAAGGACAAGGGGCTGAACGCCAGCATGATCGAGCGCTGCCAGGTATCCGGTTTCGACGCGCTGGCCCTCACGGTCGATACGATCGTTTCCGGCAAACGGGAGCGTTGCCTGCGATCAGGCTTTACCACCCCGCCCCGTTTCACCCCTGCGAGCATCTGGAGCTATGCGACGCGCCCGCGCTGGACGCTCGACTATCTGCTGCGTGATAAATTCTCGCTCCCCAATCTCGACACGCACGTCAGCGAAGGATCGAGCAAGGCGGTGAGCATTGCGGAATATTTCAACACCATGCTCGACACGTCGATGGATTGGGACACGGCAGCGCAGATCCGCGCCGACTGGGGCGGCAAGTTCGTGCTCAAGGGCGTGATGAGCGCCAATGATGCACGCCGCGCGGTCGAGATTGGTGCGGATGCAATAATGATTTCGAATCATGGTGGAAGGCAATTGGATGGCAGCCGCGCGCCCTTCGACCAGTTGCGCGAGATTGTCGATTGCGTCGGCGGCGAGATCGAGATCATTTGCGATGGCGGCGTGCGGCGCGGAACACATGCTTTGAAGGCGATTTGTGCGGGCGCTAATGCTGCATCCGGCGGGAGGCTGTATCTCTACGCCCTGGCTGCCGCCGGACAGGAAGGCGTCGAGCGTTCAATCGGCATCCTCAAGGATGAGATCGAGCGAGGAATGCGCCTGATGGGTGTGACCAGCGTCGATCTGCTGACAGAGCATCGTCTGCGCTGGCGTTAAGCACTGGTCAAGCGCAGCTGTGATGAACTGTTGGCCATGATCATAAAGCCAATCCTTGTCCCGTTCTTTGCAGCTACGCTCGTCGGCTGCGCTGCACCTGAACGCTACGATATCGAACCGAGCGAGACACCGTCGCTAACCCCAGGATCATCACAAACCGCTGCGGATGATCTGCCGCCTTGCCCCGGAATCAACCCGGACATTCGCCGCCCTGCGGGTAGCAATTGCCTTGGTATCACGCTGGATCAGTGCGGTGCTGACAAAGCGCAGAAGTATGTCGGAAGGCAAGGCACCGCCGTTGTTCGCGCAGAGCTGGAAAAACTCGCCATTGACGGTTTCCGCTGGATACCCGTGGGTACGGCAGTGATCCAAGATCTGCGGCCAGATCGCTTCAATGTAGAGCTCGATAGCGAGGGAATAGTGGCGAAAGTGGATTGCTATTAGGAACAAATGGCGCGAAAATCGCTCTGTCACGAAAACGAAACGCCAAAGCGGCCCTAGCGCTGCGATAAAGTATTCGATCAACAGGGCATGTCATGACAAAGCTCTCCGTCACCCTACTCGCCATTCCGATGCTGGCGCTCGCTGCCTGTAGCTGGGGCTCAGATGACACCAGCGGCACCAACGAAGCCGATGAGTTTGCTGCGCGCATCAACGGCGGACAGGCGCCTGCGCAGGCCGGAGCGGGAGCGCAGACTGCTGCAAACCCAAGTACCCCCGTGCCAGGAGCCGTTGCCACCCCTTCCTACGTCCCTGGTACATCTGCCGATCCCAATGCGGTAATTTGCGGCGCCCCAACGGTCGCAGCCTTCTTTGGCCGCGAAGCCAATGACGCGACCCGCGCCGAATTGGCCGCAGCGCTCGGTTCGCAAACCCAGGTGCGCTTTGTCCCGCCCGGCTCGGCCTTCATCAATCCCGATCCGACCTCAACACAGCTCAACATCATGATCGACAGCGCGGGGGTGATCCGCGATGCGAGATGTGGGTGAGGAAGGGAAAGCGGGTTACTCTGGCTTCCCTTACACTCTCTCCAAAACACAAACCCCGCCGGATCGCTCCGACGGGGCTCATATTGCTAGAGAGATTTTCTCTTAGTCGGTGAAGTGCTCATCCGCAGCGTGGGTTGGATAATTTACGTCACCCGCTTCGATGAAGCCTGGAATATCTTCCTGCCAGCGGCCCTGAACATCATCGCTGAAGTTCAGGTAGAGCTTGCCGTCGACAATCTCGTAGACGTTGGGGTCACCCGGTGCCAGTGCATCGTTGGCGCCAATCGCCCAAGCGCAATATCCGCCATATTCGGGCGCATACTTGGCCGGATCGGCGATGAACTTCTGGGCGTTCTCTTCGCTGGCAAAGCGATAATCGAAGCCCTGATAGCGCACGGTGAATTCTTCCGAACCTTCGACCGGAACGCCGTCACCTTCGAAATAGCTGACCGTGTCATAGCCGCTCACTGCCAGGGTATCACCCTTGGTTGCGGTGTGGATCGGGTTCTCGTTCTCGCCGCCAAGATCGGCGATGACGTTCGCGCTCGAAGCGGTTTCAGTCGCTTCGGCAACCTCCGCTTCGACGGGTGCATCGGCGGCGGGGCTGCAGGCAGCGGCGGTGGCTAACAGTGCGATTGCAAAAAGTGATTTCTTCATTGGGGGTCTCCTAGATCTGAACTCGTGAATTGATTTGAATTGATGAACTCGAGTTGCAACGGGGTTCGCCGGGAGGCGCCAATAGGTTACATCTGCAATCAAGCTTGGCAAGAAAACTCGATTTTTCAGAGGGAAAGATTTGCCAAAACCGGGCTTCCCAAATGGATCAATGGCATTTGGGGTTCGACACGACTTGCCTTGCAACCGGTTTTGCGCGATGCATCATGTCATGACGCGCAATGCAACGCAGCTACTACGACTTACGCGCCCTTGGGCGTGACCTAGCGTGTGCTCCCACCGGGCATGCGTGAGCGCCCAAGGGAGAGTTCTCAAACCCGTAAGTCCCGCTGCACCTCAGCACATCTAGTTTCACGAAAGCCGCGCCATGCCGATGCTGTCCCAGCCTTCAAACAAATACCGTCCCTTCCCGCAGATCGACTTGCCCGACCGGCAATGGCCCAGCCAAACGATCACCGCGCCGCCGCGCTGGCTCTCAACCGATCTGCGTGATGGCAATCAGTCGATCATCGATCCGATGGATGCGGTGAAGAAGAACCGCTTTTTCGATCTGTTGGTCGAGGTCGGCGTGAAGGAAATCGAAGTCGGCTTCCCCAGCGCGGGCGCGACCGAATTCGACTTTATCTCCGACCTGGTGAAGTCCGGCCGCATCCCCGACGACGTGATCGTCCAGGTGCTGACGCAAAGCCGCGAAGACCTGATCCGCACCAGCTTTGAAAGCCTCGCCGGTGCGCGCGCGGCCATTGTCCACCTCTACAACGCCGTCTCACCCGCGTGGCGCGACATCGTGTTCCGCATGTCGAAAGACGAAGTGCGCGACATTGCCATGACCGGCGCGAAGGTGATGCGCGACGAGGCCAGCGAGCGCCCGGACACGGATTGGCATTTTCAATACTCGCCGGAGACCTTCTCGACCGCAGAAATCGACTTCTCGATCGAGGTTTGCGAGGCGGTGATGCAGGTGCTCGCGCCGACGCCCGAAAATCCGATCATCCTAAATCTCCCCGCTACGGTCGAGGCGGCGACGCCTAACATCTATGCCGACCAGATCGAGTATTTCTGTCGCAATCTGCCGAACCGCGAAAGCGCGGTGATCAGCCTGCACACGCACAATGATCGCGGCACGGGCGTTGCTGCCGCAGAGCTGGGTATGATGGCGGGTGCCGACCGGGTCGAAGGCTGCCTGTTCGGCAATGGCGAGCGCACCGGCAATTGCTGCCTCGTCACGGTTGCCCTCAACATGTACACGCAGGGAGTCGATCCCGGCCTCGACTTCTCCGACATCGACCGGGTGATCGAGACGGTAGAATATTGCAACGATCTGCCCGTGCATCAGCGCCACCCCTATGGCGGCGAGCTGGTGTTCACGGCCTTTTCCGGCAGTCATCAGGATGCGATCAAAAAGGGCTTCGAAGCGCGCGGCACACAAAACGACGAGGGCTGGCGTGTGCCCTATCTGCCGATCGATCCAGCCGACCTTGGCCGCGACTACGAAGCGGTCATCCGCGTCAATTCGCAAAGCGGCAAAGGCGGTTTTGCCTGGGTGCTGGAGCAGGACCAGGGCCTCAAACTGCCCAAGAAGATGCAGGCCAATTTCTCCAAGCACGTCCAGCGCATGGCCGATGAGCTGGGCCGCGAGCTGAACGCGGCAGACATCTGGGAAGCGTTCAAATCGGCCTATCACGTCCAAACGACAGACAAGTATTTTCAGCTGGTCGATTACGAGGAAAGCCGCGCATCTGATGGAACCCGTATGTTTGCCGGAAAGATCGCGGTGGCTGGCGGCGAACAAAGCGTCTCGGGCCGCGGCAATGGCCTGATCTCAAGTGTCGTTAGCACGCTGGAGGCGGCCTTCGATCTCGACATTAAGGTGCTCGATTATACCGAACACGCGCTGGGCAGTGGCCGCGATGCGCGCGCCGCCGCCTATCTCGAATGCGAGAGCGGTGGGAAGGTTATCTGGGGCTGCGGTATCGACGAGGACGTGGCGACCGCCAGCGTTCGTGCGGTGCTAAGCGCGGCCAACAGCGCGATTACAAAATAGGTCAGCTTGCACTCAATCGCTTTCGAGCCAGCTAGCGAAATCGGCGTCGAGCTCGCTTTCGACTTCTACCAGAGCGCGATCGGGCGTGGTTTGGCCTGAGCCTTCCCCCTGCTTCCGAGCCAACGGACCGAGCGCATCACGTTGCACGCCACTATCGGTGCGGCTTGGATCGTGGGCGATCGGCTTCGTTTGATCAGCATGTGGCTGCACCCTCGCCGCAGCGGTTTGCACCGAGAGGCTTTGCAAGAAGTCGTCAGCACCGGTTTTTAGGTCTGAAATCTGCTGGTTCAAATCGTCGGCAAGGCCATTGGCTGAATGCATCTCGTCTGTGATGCCGCCAACCAATTCGCGAATCTGCTGGATCGCATCGCTGGACGATACCGCGCTGAGCGAAGTTTCGTCGACGCTGGCCGCAATCTTCGTGACCGTTGTGGTCTGCTCGGTCACTTCCTGGCAAACGGCCTCGGTCATATCGCGCGCTTGTGTAAACGTATCCTGCATCGATTGATTGGCGGCAATCGCCCGCTCGCTTGCCTGCTCGATCTTGCGGAGCCGCGCCACGATCTCTTCGGTAGCCTGGGCCGTCTGCTCGGACAGGCCCTTGATCTCGCTGGCTACGACCGCAAAGCCATAACCCGCCTCGCCCGCCCGCGCGGCCTCGATCCGGGCATTGAGTGCAAGGATGCTGGTCTTCGATGTGATCGACTGGATCAGTTCGGCAATCGACTGGATCGAAGCGTTCTGAGAGGTCAAATCTTCGACCGTCGATTGTGTTTCTTCGACAGTATTCGTCGCCTCGCTGAGCGCTTTCGAAGCGCGGCACAGCACATCGCTCATATCATCCAGTGTGATCCTCAGGCCTCCTGCGGTCAGCGCGGCATCTCCCATAGCCTGTGCGGATTCCTGAGAGGCTCCCGCAACCTCGTCAGCCAGGGCAAGCAGGGTCTGCATAAGGTCGCTCGACTGGTCGGCCTGCCGTTTGCCGTCCGCGCTTTTGGCCGCCGCCTGCTCTACCGCTTCTGTAACCACCCGGCGAAACACCTCTATCTGGCGAGTGATCCATTCACCATGCTCCCGGTCGTGGCACTGCTGAACCGTGGTCAGCATGATTTCCGCATCGAGCGAGTAAAAACGGCTTAGCTCGCTGACCAATCGCAGGCCTTCATCGACGGTCTTGGCAGACTTGAAAATGATCCGCAGCTCATGTTGCTGGGAGACGCTGAGTGCGCCGAGATGAGCGGCGGGATCGGTGTGGCTCGAATAGATCAGTTCAGCAATCTTCTCGCACTGGGCAATCCAGGTTTCGTCGAATGGCGGGCGGTACTTCGTTACGAGGTGACGATTAACCTCGTCCACGTAGTTCTGACGCGCGGCAGCATCGAGATTGATCCCAGTGATCCTCAGATATTGGTCGACGTAGATGCCCGCTGTGGTTGCCGCCTCGGCGCTCAACACATCACTCAGCTGATAGTGCAGCCGGTCATTGGGATCGGCGATCCCATAGGTACGCAGGCGCGCCTTTCTGGGATTCGATTGGTCGATTTTCGAATGATACATGGATTTGCGCCGTTGCCCTTTCTCAAGGGTCTCAGATGCCCAAACAGCGCTAACAAGTTCGCAGGGGTGAGCTAGGTAATTTTCCGGGTATCCGGCGGGTCGCACGTATTCGAAACTGACCGAAGCGCCGCACGTTGGCTGTTGCAAGGGATTGCGTTTTCCTAACTCGTGTCGGGCGGTTATGCTTTGCGTATGAACGGCAGACGATCAGTGTCGAATAGTAATCGAATTTTCCGATTTATGACCCGCCCTGTGATCGATTGGAATTCTTCGCATAACAGTGTTCCATGTGTTCCAACCGTGCCCTACGTAAGACGAACCGAACAGCTATGCAGATGGCAATAGGAGAGACAGAGACATGACCGAAGCGATCCTGGAGCCGGACCTGCCGATCGTCGATCCGCACCACCATCTGTGGGACTTGCGACCAATGCTGCCGATGTTCCCGAAACCACGGCATCCGTTCATCGATACGTTGGTACACAACGCCTGTTACGGCTTCGATCAATTGCATGCCCATCTCACCAGCGGTCACAACGTCGTTGGCACCGTCTTCATGGAATGCGGCGCGTTCTACAATGCCGCCTATGGCGAAGCGAAGAAGACCGTCGGTGAAGTCGAGTATGTGAATGGCGTTGCCGCACAATCGGCCAGCGGCATCTATGGCGATCTGCGGGCTTGTGCGGGCATTGTCGGCCATGCGGACCTGCTGCTTGGCAGCGGCGCGGGCGAAGTGCTCGACGCCTTGCAGACTGCAGCGCCCAACCGGTTCAAGGGAATCCGACATCAGGGAGCGTGGGACTCAGACCCGGACGTGCTCGGCCCTCCCTTCCACGCGCCCGAAGGCCTCTACCGCGATGCGACCTTCCGCGAGGGGTTCGCTGAACTGGGCAAGCGCGGCCTGACCTTCGATGCTTGGGTATTGGAGCCGCAATTGCCCGATGTGATCGACCTCGCCAACGCGTTTCCGGATCAGCCGATCTGCCTCGATCATTGCGGCACTCCGCTGGGCGTAGCGAGCTACAAAGGCAGGCTGCACGAACGGTTCGATACGTGGCGGCACAACATCCACGAACTCGCAAAGTGCGAGAATGTGCATGTGAAGCTCGGCGGGCTGGCGATGGCGTTTTGCGCCCTGCCTGAGGAAGGCCCGGCAGCGGGCTCCTCGTCAAAGCATCTCGCGGGGCTTTGGCGACCCTATATCGAGACCTGTATCGAGGCGTTCGGCGCGGAGCGCGCGATGTTCGAAAGCAACTACCCGGTCGACTATTGGGGTGCCGACTACGCGGTTCTGTGGAACGCGTTCAAACGGCTGACCGTTGGTGCAAGCGATGATGAGAAGGCGGCGCTCTATGCGGGAAATGCCGCCCGCTTCTACGGAATTGAAGCGATTCTCCCAGCCTGATTTGGAGCCTTACGCTACGGCATGCTCAGATCGGGTGGAGTGGGCATCACCATCGGCTCGACAGGCGCGGAACCGGCGCTATGGAACGTGCATTCTTGCCTGTATCGGCCAAGCGCTTTGACGGAGAACCAGATGCCATTGCCCGCCCCTTTTGACCGCCTGCGCTTGCCACTGATCGGTTCGCCTCTGTTCATCGTCTCCGGACCTGAGCTGGTGATTGCGCAGTGCAAGGCAGGGATTGTCGGAAGCTTCCCGGCGCTCAATGCGCGACCACAAACACTGCTTGATGAGTGGCTGCATCAGATCACCGAAGAGCTTGCGAAGCACAATCGCGAGAACCCGGATCGCCCGGCAGCACCTTTTGCGGTCAACCAGATCGTGCACAAGTCGAACGACCGCGTGATGGCCGACATGGCGACATGCGAGAAATGGCAGGTTCCGCTCATCATCACGTCACTTGGCGCGCGCACGGAGATCTTCGATGCTGTGCGCAACTGGGGCGGCATTTCGATGCACGATGTGATCAACAATCGCTTCGCCAACAAGGCGATCGAGAAGGGCGCAGACGGCCTCATTCCCGTCGCAGCCGGAGCGGGCGGCCACGCTGGCACACAATCGCCTTTCGCCTTGATGCAGGAAATCCGCGAGTGGTTCGACGGTTTGGTGGCGCTGTCGGGGTCGATCGCCAACGGCGCTTCGATCCTCTCGGCCCAGGCGATGGGTGCAGACTTCGGTTATGCTGGCAGCGCGTTCATCGCGACCGAAGAAGCGAACGCAGACCAAGGGTATAAGCAGGGCATCGTCGAAGGCTCCGCCGAGGGCATCGTATACTCCAACCTGTTCACCGGCGTGCATGGCAATTACCTGCGCAGCTCGATCGAAAATGCCGGACTCGACCCAGACAACCTGCCTGAAAGCGATCCATCCAAGATGAACTTCGGCAGCGGTGGGAACACCAAGGCCAAGGCCTGGAAAGACATCTGGGGCTCCGGCCAGGGAGTCGGCGCGATCAAGTCGGTCGGCACGGTTGAAAAGATGGTGACCAAGTTCGAGGCGGAGTATCACGCGGCAAAGGCAGCGCTGATCGAAGATTCGAACTACACGCCTTGGGCTGACTAGAGCCCAAGTTACGTGGCCTGCCAAAGCTGCTCCGCCATGGAGTCGAGCTCTGTGAAGTCAAAACCCTGGCCTAGCGGGTCCTTGCGATTGAGCAGCATCTTGCGCTTTTCGCTCAGCAAGTGACGGCGCAACGCCGACTGCAGCAGTTGGAAACGCATCTGCGCATCGGCAGCGGCGCCTTGCGGATCGGTCGTGCGCCTGGACGACCAGCTGTGCTCGATCCTACCAACCCGCTCGATCACCATCTCGTTATAGCGCCTGTGCGGCCCACGATGCAGCGGCATTCCGGTGCGCAAGGTTGCGTCTTCGTTGGCTGGCAGAAGAAGGCCGTTTACACGAAAATCGTCAAAACCGATCGTGCCGCGACCCAGTTCGGCAAATAGCTTGCCAAAGCAATCGCGTCTTAACAGCTGGCGTGGCAGCAGATGATGACGCTGCAACCCGGCATCATATCCAGGTTGTCCTCTTCGATTGATTGACCTGAATGGGATGGCCGCACGCCACCTGTTCAGCGCAGTTGCCTGCGCTGGTCCGTTACCACCCGTCATTATGCGACCCCCTTAGCGCGCCCCTATTCGCGCCAAACCCTGATATATTTGCGATTTCTCGACGGACGCATGACGAGCCGGCTGCCGTCTGGTGCGACAATCCTCTCGCTGTCATGCAGTCCACCAAGCAGAATGAGTTGGTTAATCAGGCGCACGCCGAGCCGCGTCGCAGCGACCTTATCGCTCGATAAAGGCGCTTCGATCCGCAGCTCTTGTCCGATCCAGTAAGTGAGGCCCACACTTTGCAGCGCGCCGTCAATTGTCTCTTGAAAGGCCGTCAGGCCGAGCGCGGGGAAAGCGCCGCCATCAATCCAAGCTGTCGTGATGGATTCGAAGAAGCGTCGCCCAATCGCGCTTTTCGCAGGCGGCCAGACGATTGCGGTCGCATCTTCGAAATGATGTGCGAGATCACGCGCCAGAGCCACCAGCCCCCGCATGATTGGAATAGTCTTTTGTCCACCAGCCAAGTGTTGACCGAGCCCTAACCGGATCGACTCAAACCGAAACTCCGTCGGAACGCTCTCCAGATCAAATCGGTGTTCGATCTCTGGAAACTCACATGACGGCCCCGGCGCCAAACCTTCAAGGTCGAAAGTCAGCCCTTCGCGTAACAACTCCACCCAGTGATATTCGGCGGAATCAGGCCGCATTGCGCGCGCGGTTTGAGATGGCTCACTCTCACCAGCTCCCACCAGATGAAGCGGCACCGCGTCGGTTGGATCGTGAGATAACGAAACGGATTGCTGGCTAGCGACGTAACTCTTTATCGCAGCGCGATCAGGCCGTTTGCCTCGCGCAAACAGCAAGTGCACCCCATGGGCGCCAGCTTGTTGGCCTTGATCGATCGTCCCGGCCCCCTTTTATCCCGCCGCGAAAATGCAAATCCCCGTAGCGATAACTTTGACCTGATTCAAAGCGACCGTCGAGTCTTCTTTGAGTCCGAAAAGACTAGCAATTCTAGCCAGTCAGAAAACACCCAGTCTTATGCCTTCCACAAGTCCTTTGCCCATGGCATCGCATTCGCTAAGTGTTTCAGCCGGAACCTGTTTCGGCGCAGCGATCTCTTCTGGCGTTTGCGCGGCGAAGTTCACAATCTTGGGATCGATCACGCGCTTGAGTCTCCACCCTTTAGCGATCCGGTCGACCTGACGCTGTGCGCCTTCACCGTCGGACCCCGCAGCAATGATGGTCGCATAGGGTCGCCCTTCGATCCGGCCAAGGACATCGTAGTAATTCGCGTCGAACATCTCCTTCATCTCGCCGCTCATGCTCGCGAGATTTTCCGGACAGACGAACAGATAGCCGCCAGCATCAAGCAGGTGCTGGGACCTCACATCTCTGGCTCTGAGCAGCCTGGCTCCATCCCCCGCCCCGTCCGCAGCAGCGTGCGCCATGGCTTCGCTTGCGCCAGTACGGCTATGCCAGACGATCAGGAGCTTTCGGGCTTCATCCATCTTTGCACTGGAAGCGAGTGCACTGTCGATTGTCAATCGCTGGCGCTGTTACGTCCTGGCTCAATGCGCTAAGCCTCGCTAATGGCCACACAGTCTCTTTCCTATGTCCTCGGCGTCGCATCGTCGCTGTCCGATCAGGCCTGGCAATGGCGCGGCGGCAATATGGAAATGGGCGCGGAAGCGAACACGCTCTCCAATGATATTCTCACGCAATTGCTACTGACGCGCGGGGTCGCGCCGGACGATGTCACCCGCCATGCCAAGCCGACAATGCGTGACTTTCTGCCCGATCCATCCGAATTCCGCGACATGGAAAGCGCAGCAGATCGTATCGCGCAGGCCGTGCTGAGCGGCGAGCAAATCACGGTCTACGGCGACTATGATGTCGATGGGGCGACCAGTTCAGCCCTGATGATCCAGGTTTTGCGCGAGTTGGGCGTGAACGCAGGCTATTACATCCCCGACCGGCTGCTTGAGGGCTATGGTCCCAGCGGTGAAGCTCTGGTCAAGTTGGCGCGCGAGGGATCAAGCCTGATCGTCACGGTCGATTGCGGTGCGATGGCCTATGAGGCGCTGGGCATGGCGCGCGATGAAGGCGTCGATGTGATCGTCGTCGATCACCACAAGTGCGCAGCGGAGCTTCCCCCTACGACAGCCTTGGTCAATCCCAACCGCCTCGACGAGAACGACCTGGCCGCCGCACATGGCCATTTGGCCGCCGTCGGTGTCGCCTTCCTGCTATCGATAGCGCTGGTGCGAACGTTGCGAGCGCGTGACTATTTCAAGGAGCGCAAAGAACCTGATCTGATGGCGCTGCTCGATCTGGTCGCGCTCGGCACAGTCGCGGATGTTGCTGCCTTGCACGGCCTCAACCGCGCGTTCGTATCTCAGGGGCTTAAGATTCTCGCACGCCGCGAACGGGTCGGCATGGCCGCGCTGATGGATGCGAGCCGGTTGAAACGTGCGCCGCAGGCGAGTGATCTCGGCTTTGCGCTGGGTCCGCGTATCAACGCCGCCGGACGGATCGGAGAATCTACGCTGGGGGTAAGGCTCCTTACCACGTCCGACCCCGAAGAAGCGCGCGAGATCGCGGAGAAGCTGAGCGTGCTGAATGATGAGCGCCGCGCGATCGAAGCGGAAGTGCAAGAGCAGGCGGAGATGCAGCTCCAGGGACAGCACAACCATGCAGTTCACGTGCTCGCTGGCGATGGTTGGCACCCTGGTGTGATCGGTATTGTGGCAGGCCGGATCAAGGAAAAGACCGGACGACCTGCCATTGTGATCGCGCGCGACGAAGCCGACGGCCAAGGTAAAGGCTCGGGCCGTTCCATCAGCGGGGTCGATCTCGGCGCAGCGATCATCGCAGCCCGAGAAGAGGGACTGCTCGTCGCGGGCGGCGGCCACGCCATGGCCGCAGGACTCACAATCGCGAATGAGAGGCTCGCCGATTTTGCGGAGTTTCTAGACACCCGCCTCGCCAAAGATGTCGAGCGAGCCAGACTGAGCCAGCGCATGCGGCTCGACCTGTCGGTTGCGCCAGGCGGATTGACCCCGGAACTGGTCGAAACGCTCAACGCCGCTGGGCCTTACGGTGTGGGTTGGCCCGCCCCTCGCCTAGCAGTTGGTCCAGTGCGCATCATCAAGGCCGATATTGTCGGCAAAGACCATTTGCGCCTGATCGCCGCAGGTGAAGATGGCAAATCATTTAAGGCTATCGCATTTCGCGCCGCCGAGACCGAAATGGCGCAGACCCTGCTCCACCGATCAAAGGGACGCCGCTTTCACCTGGCAGGCCGGGCAAAGATCGACGATTGGGGACCGCGCCCCGCCGCCGAATTACACTTGGAAGACGCCGCCTTCGCCGATTGAAGCGGACAAAGCGCAAAGTTCTTCGATTACGGGGCTTGACCAGTCACCATCGCCCCACTAGATGCGCGGCCTCGCACACAAGTGTGGCCCCTTCGTCTAGCGGTTAGGACGCGGCCCTTTCACGGCTGAAACACGGGTTCGATTCCCGTAGGGGTCACCACCTCCTCTTATCGTCATCCCCTCAAACCCGCGATTTCCGCTGGAAATTTCGCCATGCGCTTCCCTCGCCCAAGGCTTGAGGGTAAGGGCCAACACGCAATGGGCAGCAGACACTCAATCCCAATGGCCAGCCTTGTGCTGGCACTGGTGACTTTTGTCGCTCTATTGTTGCTCAACGTCGATGCCATCTTGGCTATCGCAACCCTGCTCGTGTGGATAGGCTCGCTAGTGCTCGCCGCCGCAAACCCGCCTGATTCCAGCAATGTCGTGGTCAAACAAACCTTCAGCCAGGATGCGATGCGCAGTCTGATCGAAAATTCCGCCACGCCTCTGCTCGTAACCGAGCGCAACACTATTGCCATCGCCAATCGCGCGGCGCGGCGCATGCTGGGCAAGCACATCATCGGTCAGGATACGCGCATGGCCTTCCGCCAGCCCGAGGCAATTTCCCTCCTCGCGGCAGATGGCAATGGGGGCGCAATCGTGCGGGGCTTGGTGCGCAGACGCGACATCTGGCAGATGAATCGTCAAGCCATCGACAACGACATGGCTGTGATAGAGTTGATCAACCAGACGGCCGAAGCAGATATAAGCCGCGCTCATACCGATTTTGTCGCCAATGCCAGCCACGAATTGCGCACACCGCTGGCAGGCATCATCGGTTATGCCGAAACATTGAGCGAGGACCCGGGGAGCATCGACACACCGACGGCAAAGAAGTTCCTCGGCACCATCCACCGCGAAGCTCAGCGTATGCAGAATTTGGTCAGCGACTTGATGTCGCTTTCGCGAGTGGAGGCGGAGAAGCATGATTCGCCAAGCGAGTTGCTCGATTTGAAGCCCGTGGTCCAACGCGCTGCCCGCGATGCTGCAGGTTCGGAACGGATCGGCCGGATCGAATTTTCGACGATGCGCGAAGCGGATGTTTACGGCGACATGCAGCAACTGGAACAGTTGGTCCGCAATCTCGTCGACAATGCGCTCAAATACGGCTCGCCCGACACGCCGGTAGTGGTCGAGCTCGAGCACACACGCGATGGGCAACAAGCCCGCCTGACCGTCACCAATCAGGGCGAGGGGATCTCACCTGAGCATTTGCCACATCTCACTCGCCGATTCTATCGCACCGATCCTGGTCGTAGCCGCGCCTCTGGAGGCACGGGTCTGGGACTGGCAATCGTCAAACACATTGTGGAGCGGCATCGCGGACGGCTCGACATACAGAGCGCGATCGACGAAACGACTCAAGTAATTGTGCGAATTCCCCTCGCAAAACAGGACTCTGATGAACCAACAGTCCAATCCGCCGAAGACGCACGACACGGCGAGAAAAATGACACACAAGCAGACGGAAATGCCGAGAGTGACAATCTGTCATGAGACTGTCTTATTTCTTCAACATCGCGGGCGCACACAGTAGACCCGTCTTCCTTTGCGGAAGCGATTCCCGGGGCCAGCAGGGTTAATTCATGTCGCCTATTACGCTCATCCTGATTGCTATCGGGCTCGGTCTCGCCGGGTGGCTGGCTGGCCGTGCGAAAGCATGGAGTTTTCAGCAAGGCCCCGAAAGCGTGCGCCTGGCATCGCGGCCCAATTATCACGCATGGTATGTCGCCGTGTGGATTATCATCCCGGTGCTCGCATTCGTCGCGATCTGGTCTATCATCGCGCCGCAATTGATTGTGCAAAGCGTACTCGCGTCGTCTGCTGCGGCGAACCTTCCGGAATTCGGCTTCGAACGGGAATCGATCATTTCCGAAGCGCGCGCTGTTGCAACCGGAAGCGCACAAGGCGTCTTCAACACAGAAGCCGAAGCGCTAATCGAGCCGTTTCGCGAAGCCATTTCGCGCTATAATTTGATCGGCATTCTAGTCACTGTGATGATCGCATTTGGCGGCGGTACTTTCGCGTTTCTGAGAGTGAAGCCAGACTTTCGCGCCCGCACGAAGGTTGAGCGCACCGTCATGATGGTGCTGCTGCTGGCATCGCTGGTGGCGATCCTCACAACCTTCGGGATCTTCGCCAGCCTGGTGTTTGAGACCGTCCGCTTCTTCGACATGGTCTCGCCGATAGATTTCCTTTTCGGGACCTATTGGGGTCCAGACCCGATGAGCAATGCCGCCAATCCCGATGGCACGCGCTATGGCGCGATCCCGCTGTTTTGGGGCACGATCTTTATCGGGGCGATCATCGCTATGATCGTTGCGATCCCGCTCGGTTTGATGAGCGCGATCTACCTAACGCAATACGCCAATCCGCGCCTACGCGCGTGGGTGAAACCAGCGCTTGAGATCCTCGCCGGCGTTCCAACGGTGGTCTACGGCTATTTTGCAGCGCTAACCGTCGCTCCTTTCATTCGCGATATGGCGGTCGCTGTCGGTATATCCGGCGCGTCGACGGAGAGCGCACTGGCAGCGGGTGTGGTCATGGGAGTGATGATCATCCCATTCGTCTCCTCGATGGCCGACGATTCCATCGCTGCCGTGCCCAGCGCCATGCGCGACGGCAGTCTGGCGATGGGTGCCACCCAGTCGGAAACGATCCGCCGGGTGCTGTTCCCCGCGGCACTTCCTGGCATTGTTGCCGGCGTAATGCTGGCGGTAAGCCGCGCCATCGGCGAGACGATGATCGTGGTCATGGCTGCTTCCACCGCAGCGAATCTTAGCGCCAACCCGCTGGATCGGATGACCACGGTAACCGTGCAAATCGTCAAGATGCTGACTGGCGAAGGCAGTTTCGATCACCCTGCCACTTTGAGCGCATTTGCCCTCGGCTTTGTGCTGTTCATGGTGACGCTCGCTCTCAACTTTATCGCTCTGCGCGTAGTTAAACGCTTCCGAGAGGCCTATGACTGATACCGCCATCACAGAGCCGGTGCGGCCAACACGCACGCCTGAGTTCGCCAAGCGGATTGAACAGCGTTACCGTTCCGAGCGCCGATTCCGAGCGCTTGGGCTCGGCGCAATCATATTCTCGGTTGCTGTGCTGGTATTCCTGCTTGGCAACATGCTCGCAAATGGTATCGGCGGCTTCCAGCGCGCGGAACTGGCTGTGCCGATCAACTTTGCCGAGGCTGGCCTGAGCGGAGATGCGCAATCGCTGAGCGCGAGCGGCGCATTGCAAGCGCTCGAAATGCAGGGTCTGCCCGACATTGTCGAATTCTACGCCGAACAGGAACTCGGCGAAGCAGGCGCGGCAGAAATCAGTGGTGACGCATGGCGCGATGTCGCTTCAGAGCTGACGCAAAACCCATCGCTGATCCAGGGCGAGAATACCTTCCAGCTGGCCGCAAGCTCCGATCTCGCAGGTGGATTGTCAGGCGAAGGATCGGCTGAAATGCAAGCGCTCGCCGGCCAGCTCGCTAGCGAGGGCAAGCTCGCGAAGAACTGGGATGTCGGTTTCCTTGCGCGCAGCGACGCGACCAGCCCACAGCAGGTCGGCATTTGGGGCGCTCTCAAAGGGTCGATCCTGACAATGATCGTCACCCTTTTGCTAGCCTTCCCGATTGGGGTGCTGGCGGCGCTTTATCTCGAGGAATACGCGCCAAAGAACCGCTGGACGGACTTGATCGAAGTGTCGATCAACAATCTCGCCGCAGTTCCGTCCATCATCTTTGGCCTGCTCGGCCTCGCAGTGTTCCTGACGATCTTCCCGAACCTGCGCTCTGCCCCACTAATCGGCGGTATGACGCTAGCGTTGATGACCATGCCTGTCATCGTGATTTCCGGTCGCAACGCGATCAAGGCGGTTCCACCATCGATCCGCGACGGCGCGCTGGCGGTGGGCGCATCGCCAGTGCAGGTGGTTTTCCACCACGTGCTCCCGCTTGCCCTGCCCGGCATGTTGACTGGCACGATTATCGGCATGGCCCGCGCGCTGGGCGAAACCGCGCCGCTGCTGATGATCGGCATGCGCGCCTTCGTTGCGACACCGCCGGATGGCTTTACCTCGCCCGCTACCGTATTACCGGTGCAAATCTTCCTGTGGTCCGATGAGATCGACCGCGGATTTGTCGAGCGCACCAGCGCTGCAATCATCGTCCTATTGCTGTTCCTCTTGCTGATGAACGGCCTCGCCATTTACCTCCGCAACAAATTCGAGAAGACCTGGTGACTGTCATTCACGAAAAATTGGAAGACAAAAACGCGAAGATGCGCGCGCGTGATGTCTCTGTCTATTACGGCGACAAGAAAGCGATCGACGAAGTGTCGATCGACATTTCGGCTGATTACGTGACTGCCTTTATCGGTCCGTCCGGTTGCGGCAAGTCGACTTTCCTGCGCTGTTTCAACCGGATGAACGACACGATCGCGGTCGCCCGGGTCGAAGGGAAGATTGAGCTTGAAGACGAGGACATCAACGGCCCGAGTATGGACGTCGTGCAATTGCGCGCGCGGGTCGGAATGGTCTTCCAGAAGCCCAATCCTTTTCCCAAGTCTATCTATGACAACATCGCTTATGGCCCGAAAATTCACGGGCTGGCCGAGAAGAAGCCGGAGCTGGACGAGGTCGTCCAGAAATCGCTCACTCGCGCGGGCCTTTGGGACGAAGTGAAAGACCGGCTCGACGAATCCGGCACCGCCCTTTCCGGCGGTCAACAACAACGCCTTTGCATTGCTAGGGCCATCGCAGTCGACCCGGAAGTCATCCTGATGGACGAGCCATGCTCCGCGCTGGACCCGATCGCGACCGCCAAGATCGAAGAGCTGATCAACGAGCTTTCCGGTCGCTATGCCATCGTTATCGTGACCCACTCGATGCAACAGGCAGCACGCGTTTCTCAGCGCACAGCCTTCTTCCACCTCGGTAAAATGGTCGAATATGGCCCCACCTCGGACATCTTCACCAATCCAATTGAAGAGCGTACCAAGGACTACATCACGGGACGTTACGGATAATGTCAGAGCATACAGTCAAAGCCTTCGACGAAGACATCACGCGGCTTCGCGGCCTGATCGCGGAGATGGGCGGCCTTGCCGAAGTCGCCATTCAAGGTGCGCTAGACGCGCTGGTCCGCGGGGACCAGGAACTCGCTGCAAAGGTGGTCGAGGGTGACACCAAGATCGATGCGCTCGAAACCGAGGTCGACAAGCTCTCGGTCCGCATCATTGCCCTGCGCGCACCAATGGCGGACGATTTGCGCGAAGTGATCGCTGCGCTCAAGATCGCCGGCGTGGTAGAGCGTATCGGCGACTATTCGAAGAACATCGCCAAGCGCGTCGGCTCAATCGAAGGGCGCGACAGATTTGAGCCCCTCACCCTGCTTCCCGCCATGGGCGAACTGGCGAGCGAGATGGTGCATGACGTGCTGACCGCCTATGCAGCGCGCGATCCCGACCTGGCACGCGAAGTGATCGCGACGGATGCGAAGGTCGACGCCTTTTACAACAGCATTTTCCGCAATCTTGTCAGCTATATGGTCGAAAACCCTGCGACCATTTCCAGTGCTGCTCAATTGCTGTTCGTGGCCCGCAATCTTGAACGGATTGGCGACCACGCAACCAATGTTGCCGAGATGGTTCACTTCGCCGCGACCGGCACCTATCCGCCGGATGAAGACCGCTGAGTTCCTGTTTTCACGACACTTGTGTGACTGACACGAAATTGTAGCGAATGTGACACATAGTTAGCGTCATCGTATCCCACGAAACGGGAGGATTCGCATATATGTCCGCTGCCAAACTGCTGCTGGTCGAAGATGATCCGGCGCTGTCGGAATTGCTCGAATATCGCTTTCAGAACGAAGGCTATGACGTTCGCAGCACAAGCGATGGTGACGAGGCCTTGGTCCTCGCCAGCGAGGATGTTCCCGATCTCATTATTCTCGACTGGATGATCGAGGGGACCAGCGGCATCGAAGTGTGCCGCCGTTTGCGGCGCGACAAGCAAACCGCTCATGTGCCGATCATCATGCTCACTGCGCGCGAGGCAGAGGATGACCGGGTACGCGGGCTGGAAACAGGCGCGGACGATTACCTGACTAAGCCGTTCTCGCCGCGAGAATTGCTCGCCCGCGTCGCCGCCGTGATGCGCCGCATTCGCCCCGCCTTGGCTGGCGAGACGATAGAAGTTGGCGACATCAAGCTCGATCCGGTCGCACACAAGGTTCAGCGCCGTGGTCGCTCGCTGCAGCTTGGCCCGACCGAATACCGCCTGCTCAAATTCTTTATGGAGAGCCCGGGTCGGGTTTTCAGCCGCGGGCAATTGCTCGACGGCGTGTGGGGCACGGGCAGCGATATCGAATTGCGCACGGTCGATGTGCATATCCGGCGTCTTCGCAAAGCTATTGATTTTGAAGGTGCGAAAGATCCCATCCGCACCGTGCGCTCAGCAGGCTACGCGCTCGAGGCCATCTGAGTCGGCCTAACGGCAAACGCCTGACCACCGCGACGCCTGGTCAAAGTGAAAATGATCAGCATGCGCGGCGTTGTAGTCAGGTGAAAGAACCGTCGCAAAGACCCCGCATGCACCATCGCGAACTTCGCGTAAAAACCGCGCCTCCGGGCTGTCGGTCGGCCAATCGTTCAGCACGCTGATGGTTCGCCCATTGGCCAGCGTGAAGCCTGCAATATCAATCGCATTGGCGGTCGCGTGTTCGCTCCAGGCATTCGAACGACCGCCGCGCATCCTTCGGCAATTGTAGGCACCCAAATGCTGGATGGAGGCTATCTCACTCCCGAAAATCTCCCGTGCCGCCGGTTCAACACTTTTCGTACGCCATAGCTGCAAGCCCGTAGCGACCGGGCAAGTGATAGCAGGCGTGTCGGGTGCAAGCGGGAAGGCGCTCAATTGCGTACGGTCAGGGCGAGCGCAGGCTCCCTCGCCAGTCGCCCCCAATGCGATGAAGGCAACGTCGCTGCGATCCAAGACTGCGCGGCATTCGCTCACATTGCCTTTCAGGTCGACAAGTTTGCTCGCGGTCGCCCAACCAATCGGATGGCGCAAGTCAAGCGGCGCAGTGGGATCATGCTCGGGATGTGCTTTAAGCCAACTCCAACCGGCAAAGATGGTCACAGCGAGAACAGTGATCAGAATGGCTTGTCGCTCTCTACGGAATTTGCCGAGCCGACGACTGATTTTCCAAGGGTTCCGCTTGCGAGCCATAATGAGGCCCTAGTGGAAGTCCCGGGATTTCGGCAATATCCGATGATTGCGCGGATGAGCGGTCACATTCGGAGTCTGCCCAAGCGGGGTCTTGGGTAGCGGCAATTCGTCGATCATCACCGCATTTTTTTCAGCAGGCGTTTTGCGGCTGATCAGCGGTGAATTGACATGATTGGCACGCGCGATCGGCGCATCCAGCATATCGTCTGAGAGGCCATAGAGAGCCTCGGTCGCGTCTGTCATGTGATGCGCGATCACGTGGATCACCTCATCGTCATATTCCACGCGCCCGCGCACCTCCATCAGCCGCGCACCCATCACTACGCGGCGCTGTTTCTCCTTCAGGTCAGGCCACACGACGAGGTTCACCACCCCGGTCTCATCTTCCAGCGTGATGAAGCACACACCCTTCGCACTTCCCGGGCGTTGACGGATCAACACCACGCCCGCGACCTGCACCATGCTGCGGAATTTGCGATCCCTCAGATCGCAAGCGCGGACAAAGCCGCGCTCGGCCAACGAAGGCCGCAGGAACGACATCGGATGCGCCTTCAGGCTGAGCCGCGTGGTCTGGTAATCCGCCACCACCTCTTCAGAAAGCGGCATTTGTGGTAGCTGGGTGGACGCGCATTCAGCGCCTTCATCGCGCTCCGCCGCCGCCTTGAACAACGGCAGGTCAGGCGCCGCGATCAGGCTGCGCGCATCCCAGAGAGCCTGCCTGCGCGGGAGATCCAACGAGGTGAAGCAATCGGCACTTGCCAACCGCTCTACATGAGACGGCGAGAGCCCAGCACGGTCGCGTAATTCGGCCACATCTTTGAATGGCCCGCCCTCTTCGCGCGCTTCGATTAACTGGGCCGCGACATGCTCATGAAAACCATCCACCTGTCTCAGACCAAGACGCAGCGCGATATGTCTGTCGAGGCGACCTGCTTGCTCCCTCTGCTCCTCTCCCACCTCCTCAAGCGTGCAATCCCATTGGCTGTCGTTCACATCCGCTGGCAGAACCACCACTCCGTGGTCGCGTGCATCGCGCACGATCTGAGCTGGGGCATAGAATCCCATCGGCTGTGAATTGAGCAGGCCGCACGCAAATGCCGCCGGGAAGTGGCATTTCAGCCAGCTCGAGACATAGACGAGATGCGCAAAGCTCGCCGCATGACTCTCGGGAAAACCATACTCACCAAAGCCTTTGATCTGGTTGAAACAGCGCTGTGCGAAGTCGGCATCATAACCGCGCTCGACCATCCGCCCGACCATCATTTCTTCTAGCTCATGCACCATACCGCGGCTGCGAAAAGTTGCCATCGCCTTGCGCAACCGATTGGCTTCAACTGAATCGAACTTAGCAGCGTCGAGCGCAATCTTCATCGCCTGTTCCTGAAAGATCGGCACGCCAAGCGTCCGATCCAGAATGCTGGAAAGCTCGTCAGGCGGCCCGTGCTCATTGGCCGGCGCAGGGATCGCCACCTGCTCTTCACCTCGCCTGCGCTTAAGATAGGGATGCACCATATCGCCCTGGATCGGACCGGGGCGGACAATCGCAACCTGGATCACGAGATCGTAGAACTCACGCGGGCGAAGACGTGGGAGCATGTTCATCTGCGCCCGGCTTTCGACTTGAAACACGCCGAGCGAGTCTCCCCTGCGCAACATCGCATAGGTTTCTTCATCCTCGCGCGGAACGGTAGCGAGCGTAAGAGTGCGACCGTGGTGATCCTCCAGCAGGTTGAGGCATTTCTTGATGCAAGTCAGCATTCCCAATGCCAACACATCGACCTTCAGGATGCCGAGCGCTTCGATGTCGTCCTTGTCCCATTCGATAAAGCTGCGATCAGGCATCGCACCATTGCCAATCGGCACAGTCTCGGTCAGCGCGCCTTCGGTCAGAATGAAGCCGCCAACATGCTGCGAAAGATGGCGCGGCATGCCAATCATCTGCTCGGTCAAGGCCAGCACGCGGCGCAAATGCGGATCGCTGAGGTCCATGCCGGTTTCCGCTGCGTGCTTTTCGCCAATCTCGGTGCCCCAGCTACCCCACACGGTGCGCGCGAGCGCGGATGTTACATCTTCCGACAATCCCATCGCCTTGCCCACTTCACGGATCGCCATGCGCGGACGATAGTGAATGACGGTCGCGGTCAGCCCAGCGCGATGACGGCCATATTTCTTGTAGAGATACTGGATCACCTCCTCACGCCGTTCATGCTCGAAATCGACGTCGATATCGGGCGGTTCCTTGCGATCCTCCGATATGAAGCGATCAAACAGCAGCGCATGCTTGGCCGGGTCGACCGATGTAATCCCGAGGCAATAACAGACCGCGGAATTGGCCGCACTGCCGCGCCCTTGGCAAAGGATTGGCGGATCGACTTCGTTGCGGGCGTAATCGACGATATCCTTGATGGTGAGGAAATAGCGCGCCAGCTCCATCTTCCCGATTAGCGCCAGTTCTTTTTCCAAGGTTGTACGAACGTAATCGGGAATATCAGTGGGATAGCGCCACTCAGCACCCTTCCAGGTCTCGCTTTCGAGATATTTCTGCGGCCCCATCCCGTCGGGGTAAATTTCTTGCGGATATTCGTAGCGCAGCTCTTCGAGGTTGAATTGGCACGCATCGGCCACTTCGCGCGCGGCGGTGATCGCATGCGGCCAACGCTCGAACAGGCGCTGCATTTCCTGCGGGGATTTGAGATGCCGTTCGGCATTGGCATTGAGCAGGTGACCCGCTTCAGCCACCTTCACCTTGTGCCGGATTGCGGTCATCACATCCTGCAGTGGCCGACGCTCAGGCGCGTGATAGTGAACATCGTTGGTGGCGAGTAGTGTGAGGCCATTGGTCCGCGCGAGGGCATCGAACCGGTCAATCCGCGCGACATCATCGCCGCGATAGAGATAACTTGCGGCAAGATGCTTGAGTGTCGGGAGACGCCGAGTGAGATGCGGGAGGATGTCAGGGAATGTTGCGCTCAGTTCGTCATCCTCGCGCGGGATTGATGCCTCACCCTGGAACGGCACCACATTGCTCGGCACTGTAATGGTGAACTTGGTTTGTAAATCCTCTGGCGGAAGCAGGATCAGCTGCACATCTTCGCTGTACTGCGCGAGCATGGAGAGATCGATCTCGCACACACCCTTTTCCTGCCACTCGCCGCTAAGCGTTTGCATCCGCCCTGCGCTGATCAGGCGACACAAACGCCCATAGGCGGCGCGATTTTTGGGGTAAGCGAGAAAGCAGAGCCCCTCAACCGTCTCAATCCGTGTGCCAATCACGGGCCGCAGTTTGAGCGTTGCCGCCTCGGTGTGGATGCGTACCACGCCGGCAAACGAATTCGCATCGGCAATTCCGATTGCGTCATATCCGAGTGAGCGCGCAGCCATCGTCAGATCCACCGCATCCGATGCACCGCGCAGGAAACTGAAACAGCTGACGAGGCCAAGTTCGACGAAGCACGCGCGCTCCGGCACCTCGATCAGGTTGGGATCGATCTCCAGCGTGCGCTTGTCAGGTGTGAGTGGAGCATCGGGCATATCACGCCTGAAGTTCCGCCAGTCGCGCTTTCACCCTCGTAAGATCAGCTGCAAACAGGGCCGCCTGCTCTTCCCGCGCCGCACCATCGAGTCGTAACAGGTAGGAAGGGTGCGCAGTGACCCACAGCTCTGCACCATCTTCGAGCGCAATCGGAGCCCCGCGCACGGACTTTAAACTCACTGTTTTGCCCAGCAGACCGCGCGCGGCCGACGCCCCCAAAGCCAGCACAATGCGCGGCCTCACAATCGCACGCTCGCTCTCCAGCCACCAGCGGCAGGTGTCGATTTCCTTAGCCATCGGCGTCTGGTGAAGACGCCTTTTGCCGCGCTGGGCGAACTTAAAATGCTTCACAGCATTGGTGACATAGGCTGCGCTACGATCGATCCCGGCTTCACCAAGCGCGCTGTCGAGCAATTGCCCTGCCGGTCCCACAAACGGCCTGCCGGCCACATCCTCTTGGTCACCCGGCTGTTCGCCCACGATCATCAGGTGAGCGCCGACCGATCCCTCGCCCATAACCGCGCGCGTGCCGCATTCTGCGATCGGACAATCACGGCAATTGGCAATCGCGTCATGGATTGCTTCGAGGCTTTCGGGGCGCTCGCGTATCTGACGCTCGCCCGCCGCTACCATCTGCGCCTCTCGCGCCTGAGCGCCCGCGATCAAGTCTGGAATAAGCGCCGCCTCAGGCATGTTCTTCCAGTATTTCTTGGGCATTTCCGACAGCATCGCACCAACTTTCAAACGCGCCGGATTGAAGATCGAGGAATAGTAAGACTTCCACAAATCCTCGACCGGATCGCCGTCTGGCGCATCGCTGCGCTGCGCGGGGCCGCTTTCGCGCATGATCTCGCCATCCCAATGCAGGCAGCCACGCGGCGTCAGGATCGACCAATTCATGTTCGCAAAGCGGCGCATGAAGAAGCCTGCATTGGCGCGCACGATGTGGTGATCCGGTTCAAACCAGGCGACGTAATACTCTGATCCATCCTCCGCTTCGACTTGGCGAAAGCGGACAAAGGCATGCATTTTATGACTGTCGCGGCGCACCGATTTGTCGAGTTCCTCCACCCGCCGCACATCGGGATCGGTCTTGTCCTCCAGCACGCGCGGATTGGCCTGCAGCCGCCAAAGCAGACGATAAAGCAGGGCGAAGCGCTGAGGATCGGAATGAAGCGCGGCGTTGCGTGCGAGGCTCAAGAAGCGCTTGCTGGCGCGTACGGGCTTCGCACCTTTAGACGGCTCGGGCAGCGCGGAACTCCCTGAACCGAACAGATCGCCCGTCCCGCCCGGCTCGATCCACGAGACACGGTCTGGCGGCACCTCGCATTGAATAAGGTCGCGCGCGCTTTCTCGCCAGAATGCAAAATCATCGGGCGTGGGCATGTGCACGGCGTAATGCTCAGTCAGCGAAGTGCGCTGCATCGCAGTCATGCGAACAGCTCCAACTGCTCCTGCTTGGGAGCAAGCAGCGTACGCAAATCCGCGCGGTCCGTAAGAGTGGTTGGGCGCCAGTCGAGCGCGGTGATAAAGGGCCGTATCTTCGCAATCGACTGAGTGACTTTTGCCACGTCATCGAGCCGCAATGTCCTGTGTCGCCGCGCCGCAATGATCCGCCGTACCGCCGTCGGCCCCAACCCCGGTACGCGCAGCAACATCTCCTTACCCGCGCGGTTCACATCAACCGGAAATGTCCCACGAAACTTCAATGCCCAGGCAAGCTTCGGATCAATATCGAGAGGCAGGTTCCCATCCGCCTCGGTCGCCTGGCACACCTCGTTCGGTGCATAGCCATAAAAGCGCATCAACCAGTCGGACTGATAGAGACGATGCTCGCGCAGCAAGGGCGGACGCTGCAAAGGCAGAACCGCGCTTGCATCCGGAATCGGGGAGAAAGCGCTGTAATAGACGCGCCGCAAGCCGAAACTGTCATAGAGCCTGCTCGCCTTGCCCACGATATCCGCATCCGAGGCCTTGTCCGCGCCAACAATCATCTGCGTCGATTGACCCGCTGGCGCAAAACGCGGTGCATGGCGAAAGCGTTTGCGCGCATCCTTCGCCTCGATGATGTCGTGCTTCGTCTTGGCGATCGCGCCTTCGATCTGCCGCTCATTCTTATCAGGCGCGAGGCGGGTTAGTCCGCTGGTCGTAGGCAGCTCGACATTGATCGACACCCGGTCGGCATGAAAACCCGCCTGCCGCACCAGTTCCGGATCGGCCTCGGGAATGGTCTTCAGATGGATGTAACCGCGAAAGTCATATTCCTCGCGCAGGATCCGCGCCGCCTCGACCATCTGCTCCATCGTATGGTTGGAGCTCTTGATGATGCCCGATGAGAGGAACAATCCCTCGATATAATTGCGCCTGTAGAAATTGAGGGTGAGGTCGGCGACCTCCTGAGGCGTGAAGCGCGCACGGCGCACATTCGAGCTCTTACGATTGATGCAGTAGTGGCAATCGAAAATGCAATGATTGGTCAGCAGCACCTTGAGCAGCGAGATGCATCGGCCATCGGGCGCATAGGCATGGCAAATCCCCATCCCCTCGGTCGAGCCAATTCCTTTACCGCCCAGCGAATTCTTCTTCGCCGTTCCCGAAGACGCGCAGGAGGCATCGTATTTCGCCGCATCGGCGAGAATTTCGAGCTTTTCGAGGAGCGTTTTTTGAGCCATCGGAACACCTTTTTGTTCCTTATATGTTCTAATTCAACTTAGTAAAAGTGCGGAATTTGCAAGCTCCAGCTTGATCGACAAAGCAATCGCTATCCTCTCGTCGCAAACTCGAAATCAGATAAAAATGCTCCGGTTCGGGAACCCGCGCTTTTCTCGTGAGTATTTTGCACACGGACCGGGCCCCTCTGGCGAGCAATCCTGCTCGTGATGTCGGACGTAATATGCGGTTTTGACCGCGCATTTATAACGGGGGCGCCACGCTCCCCCGCAAGGGAGTAAAAAATGAAGAAGTTTGTTTGTGTTTCTGTACTCGGGGCAAGCGCTCTGACTCTGGCAGCTTGCGGTGAAACGGCAACTGCTTCGGCCGAAGGTTCCGACAGCAACCCAATCACTGCAGCAGAAGTAGAAGCAGCTCAGCAAGCATGGGGCGAAGGCATTGTCGCCATCGGCGCGACCTTCACCGAAGAAGGCGATTTCCGCGCACGCGCTGAAGAGCACATCAACACCCACTATGCTTACGGTGATGACGCAACGATCCTGTTTAAACCGACTTTGGCCGCTGAAGATCAGTTCCGCGAGAGCTTTGATGAAGCGCTGAGCTATTTCGTAGGCACCGAAGGCACTGAAGATGGGGGTTTCGCGATCGCCCCTTACACAGCAGTGCGTTGGGAAAATAACGGTACAGTGATCGACGAAGATGGCGATATGGCGGTGGCCATGGGCAATTACTTCTTCACTGGCACAGATGGAAATGAGACTAAGGTCGAATATTCATTCGCCTACGAAAAGGACGAAAATGGTGACCTGAAGATCGTTCTTCACCATAGCTCACTGCCTTTCAACCCGAGCTAATGGCTGGAAATTAACAACCTAAACGGGGTCGGCACTGCGGTGCTGGCCCCGTTTTCGTATCTATGATTGGAATTGAGAGCGCCGCCCCATAGAGACGCGGCGGACCAGCCAAGTCAGGCGCGTTTTACGCCTTCCTGTGGATCGAAATCGGTCAGTTTCGCACCGTTTTCCGTGCACAAGTAATCGATGATCGCGGCGTGCATTTGCCCTTCAAAGGCAACACCGGCGGTCTCACCTTCGACCCAGGCAATCGTTCCCAGTGGAGCGTTGATACCATTGACTTTCATCACTACCCGGTCGCCAACATTGGCAAAACCGGCGCGGGCTTTGATCTTGCAGCCGCCTTCGGAAATATCGATCAGATCGACGAAGACTACGCGTGAGCGGACACGGCTCTTGACCATCAGGCTTAGCGGCTTGCGTTCGGCCGCACGAGGAATGCTGTGCATGTTCATGGCGAATGACATAGCAAGCAGCCGTAAACGAATGATAACCAGCACATAGGTAGACTGAAAAAAATGGTTAAGGTGCAGAGCTGAAGACTGCTGAGAAGCTAGGCACACAGCCCCTGTAGATACCAAGCAGGCGCCCCTCCCCGGCCATCATCGACGATGCCATTGCGATAGATCCAGTAGCGCTGGCCACCTGCATCCTCGATTTGGTAATAGTCACGCAGCCGCACATCTGAGCGCTCTCGCCACCATTCCGGCGCTATCCGTTCAGGGCCTTCGACCCGCACGACGTCGCGCACTTTTCCGCGCCACCTGAAGCGCTGGGGATAGCCATCTGGCGAAGCATAAAGAACAGAAATTATTTCTGCTTTATCAAGTAACTTCAGAGGTCTCTTGTGAAGTTCTAACAGTTCTTGCGAAGCCATTTCTGGCTCCAGCGGAGTCTGCCATCTCTGCGCGCGTTCGGGAATATGGCTGGCATGGGGAACCGGCCTGCGCACCGCATCCTTACCAAGGCGCACAGTCAGCCGGTCGAGGCACGCCGAAAGCGAAATACTATGCTGCTCAGCGGCAGCCTCAATATCATTTTGCTGCGTTCCCAGCGGCTCTGCCCAACTGGCGCGCAGCCGCACGATCTCAATCCCAAAGCCAGCATCAATATCCTCAAGCTTGTTGGTGAACAGTCGGGTGATATGCGCTGCATCACGGGTGGCTGCCGCCAGTTCGAGTTTGCGCACCAGAACCTCACCATCGACCCTCCACATTCCCAATTCGAGCCGCCTTGCACCCTTGCCCTTACCCTCCAGCTCGCGGACCATATCCAGCGCCAGATCGCTCAACACCTGGTCTAGCAAGCTGTGATGACGGATCGGCTCCATCAGGCGGCGCTGCACCAGCGGCATGATCTGCGGGGTAACGGGCAACAATGGCTCGGGCACTTTACCCAGCAATTGATCGAGCCGGATCAGCGGATTGGCGGTAGGAGACTTGCTGCGAAAACGGCGCTTGAGCGCGTCGCGCCCGCCCTTTTCAGCGAAATCTGAATCTTGAAGAGACTGGCCTGAAGCAATGGCGGCCAGATCGCCCAGACACTTTAGCCCTAGCCTGCGCAGCACGGTGAGCACGTTCTGATCCAGTCGCAATGCCGCGACCGGCAGATCGACGAGTTGGCGCATGGCATCGCCCTGCCCCAGCAGGATCGCTTTATCAGCCCCGAAGTGCGCAAGTGCCCATGCAGCACCTGCAGTGGGTGAGATGGCAGCTCTCACAGCCAAATCGTGGGCCGCAAAGGTAGAGCATACATCGTCGAGCAGTCGCGCCTCTCCACCGAACAAATGCGCTACCGCCGTCACATCGACCAGCACGCCATCTGGTGGATCAAGAGCGCTCCACGGGCCCCAGCGCTGCGCCCATAAAGCAAGCTTTTCAAGGAAATCGAGATCGCCCGCAGGGTCCGAGAGCGCAACCTCTATTTGCGGGCAAAGCGTGCGCGCATCGGCCAGCATCATACCGGGAGCCGCCCCTGATGCACGTCCCAAGGCATTGACCGCATCGATACGCGGTCCATGCGCGGTCTCGGTGATCAGAGCAGTTGGCTTCGCATCCGCCCCCTCCCCGGGCGTAATGCCATTAGAGCGCCGCCAGCGATCGACCGACAGTTGGGCGAACCAGATCGCCAAGATCCTGCGGCTTGGCGGCTCCTCTGGCACGCAAACGTCCTTCGTCATTGTTCAAAATCCATTCTCCAGGGGGATGCGAGCGAGCGCGGAACAATTCCGCCCGCCAAGCCGGTTCTCCGGACGCATTTGCATTCCAGCAGGGCGGCGATGAAGAGGCAGCCTCCACCCGCCAGCGCATCCGCGCCGATGACAGGTCAGCACATGCATCGAGCCTTACCAGCCAAAGCGGTACGCCATGCTTTTCCGCTGCCAGGCTGAGCCGACGCGATGCGGTGAAGTCGAGACTGCGCGGATTGCCCGCCAGCTCTCCCATGACGAAGGCGAGATCACAGCACTTGAGCCCCTCCTCCAGCGCGAAAAGGGTATCTTGCGCGTTCTTGGCCGCGACATGGATAACGCGGTGACGCAAATGAGGCGGTAGGCCATGGTGATAAGGTCGCCCGGTCAGTCGTATCGCCTCCTTATCCTGCACCCAAAGGATCTGACGTCGATCCTCCACTTCAGCCAAGGGATCACTCTGCCGCTCCTTCTCCTGTGAGGCCAAGGCATCGCAGGCCAGCGCAAGCGCTACACCCGCTCCGCTCGCATCCTGACCGCTGGCGAACACTTCGCTGTGTGACGGACCTTTGCCCGCCGCCGTCGCCAGGCCGGGTCGCCAACGCATTTCTCGCGCCTTTGATTGTTCAAGGATATCGCTGGCTGTGAACCCACACACAGGCTCCTCTCCCGATACATGATCCATGTCTGGATCAGATAAAGGAAAGTGCTGGAGGCGCCTGGCCTGAGAAGGTTTGAACGTTTCTGACATAGTGGAACACAAGTGAACGTGAATCGTCCTGACGACTCATATGTTCTTATTATGTTCCACTATGTAGCGATTCGCAATTCATTTCGCAGTTCGTCCCTACTGAGCCTCGCCTCAACACACTCACCGGAACGAAAACGCCGTAAAATCATGTATTTTACAGATACTAAGGAGATCAACTCAATGAACTTTCGCCAAGGCGACAGCAACGAACTCAAATCGAAATTCTGGAATGCACTGGCCGACTCGCCCTTCGTGTTCCTCCGGCGCGATGCGGATCCCGACACGGCGGTGCCGATGACCGCACAACTGGACAAGGACGCAGACAGCGCCGTCTGGTTTTTCACCACGAAGTCTAGTGACTTTGCTAAGTTGGGCGAAGCAACCGCAACCTTCCAAGGCAAGGATCACGACGTATTTGCCCGCTTTAGGGGTAAGCTCGAGATCGAAGAAGATCAGGGCAGGTTCGAACAGTTCTGGAACAACTTTGTGAAGGCCTGGTATGATGGCGGCAAAGACGATCCAGACATCCTGTTCCTACGCATGGATTTAGCCGACGCTGAGATATGGAGTGGTGAACTGGGTGCACTCACCACCGCCAAGATGATGATGGGCATGGATGTGCGCGGCGATGTGCAAGAAAAGCGCCTCGAAACGACGCTCTAATGATCATAACCCATAAGGATTGCAAAAAAGGGCCGCTCTACTGGAGCGGCCCTTTTTTTGCGTTAGATCAGCCGAACAGTCCGAACAGCAGGATAACCAACAGCGCAATCGGACAAACAAACCGCACCAACGCCCGCCAAGTTTGGTGCAGCGCCCCATCAAGACCGTTCTCGTCATCGATCAACCGCGCATCGGCAATCCAGCCGACAAAGATACAGGTCAGGATCGCACCAATCGGCATGAACAGCTTGGCCGTCACCCCATCGAGAGTGTCAAAGAAGTTGGTCTCGGCAAACAGTGGGATAAAGCCCAGCGGGTAGAATTCAGCCATGTCGTTGAACGACAGCGATGAGAGCACGCCCAGCACCGCCGCGCCGCCGCCAACAATCAACGTCGCAACCATGCGCGGCATCTTGAACTTCTCAAACACATAAGCCGTTGGCGCCTCAAGCAGAGAGACGGAACTGGTCAGAGCCGCAAAGAAGATCATTATGAAGAAAAGCAGACCGATCAGCGAGCCAAACGGCATCGCCTGAAATGCAACAGGCAGCGAGGCAAACATCAGGCCCGGGCCCGCACTTGCAGACAATCCGGCGGCAAACACAATCGGGAAAATCGCCAGACCTGCCAACATGGCGACACCTGTATCAGCGGTCGCGATAATACCCGAAGTATGCCCCAGATTGGTGTCGCGATTGGCATAAGCGCCATAGGTCATCATGCCCGCCACGCCGAGCGATAGCGAGAAGAACGCCTGCCCCACCGCAGCCAGCATCACTTCACCAGTGAGTTTCGAGAAATCGAAGGTGAAGAGATAGCTCACCGCCTCGCCAAAATTACCGGTAAACGCGCCATAGATGGTGATACCCAGGAACAGCACGAAGAACAGCGGCATCAAGTAGACAGCGACCCACTCAATCCCGCTCGATACACCGCGCGCAACGAAGAACATCGTCACCGCCAGAAAGCCGAGATTGAGCCCGATCATCAGGTTGCCATTGCCGAACAGTCCGGGCAGCAATCCTTCAACATCGCCTGCCGCGCGGCCCTCAAAAGCGCCTCCGGTCAGTCCGGTCTGAAACAGATCTCCTGCAAAAACGCCAACATAATACAGCACCCAACCGCCAACGACGCAGTAGAAACTGAGGATCAGGAAGGCGGCAAACACGCCCATTGAGGCGAGAATACTCCACCCCTCAGACGCATTCGAATCGCGAGCAACCCTGCGCACGCTCTCCGGCGCATTGGCCTGTCCATGACGACCAATAAGCACTTCGGAAAGCAGTACCGGCAGACCGATCAGCAGCACGCAGAAGATGTAAAACAGTACGAAAGCGCCGCCGCCATTCTCCCCAGCCTCCGCCGGGAACCGCCACATATTGCCCAGCCCGACGGCCGAACCCACTGCGGCAAGTATAAAGGCACTGCGCGACGACCAGTTTTCGTGGCCCGAACCTGTTGCTGCCATGATTGAATTTGTATCCCTTTAGCACGCGTCCCCCGACGCGCCGTTATGTTCTTTCAGCACTCTGCAATGAAACTGCGCCCGCGCCAAGTGTCTTGCTTTGCCTTTATCCCGCACGGTCGCTAAATGCCGCTCCCATGTCGACCACTTTCCAGCTCGATACGAGCACCAGCCGCGCGAACCCCACTCCGCGTCCTCGCAAACGCCTAACAGTGCCGCGCATTCGCGATCACAAGAGGGATGGCGAGACCAAAGAACCGCTGGTTATGCTGACCGCCTACACTGCGCGGCAAGCGCAACTGCTCGATGCGCATTGCGACCTGCTGCTGGTAGGGGATTCGCTGGGTCAGGTGATCTACGGGCTCGATTCCACACTGCCAGTCACACCCGAAATGATGATCGCACATGGGGCAGCGGTCGTTCGCGGTAGCTATCACAGCGTTGTCGTGGTCGATATGCCGTTCGGAGCCTATGAGGGTTCGAAAGAACAGGCATTCGACACGGCCAGCCGGATCATGGCTGAGACAGGCTGCGCTGCGGTAAAACTCGAAGGCGGAGAGGCGATGGCGGAAACGGTCGCTTTCCTGACCAATCGCGGGATACCGGTGATGGGCCATGTCGGGCTGACCCCGCAGGCGGTGAACGTGCTGGGCGGCTATGCGGCGCGCGGTCGCAGTCAGCAGGAGCATGACAAGATCATCGCCGACGGGCAGGCATTGGAGCAGGCCGGAGCTTTCTCGATCGTGGTCGAAGGGGTGATCGAACCGATTGCCATCGCTCTGACCAAAACGCTCGAAATCCCGGTCATAGGCATTGGCGCGTCTGCTCAATGCGATGGCCAGGTGCTGGTCACCGAGGATATGCTCGGCATGTTTGAGCGCGTGCCGCGCTTCGTCAAACGCTACGAGAATATCGCGGAAGTGATCGACAAGACGGTTGCGACCTATGCCGAGGAAGTGCGCGCACGCAGCTTCCCTAGCGAAGAGCAGACTTACCAACCAAAAAAATAGGGGTCAGCCACACGCTGAGCCACACAAAACGGGGCCGTTTTCCGATGCAAACGCTGATGCAATATTACAAGTTTTCGCTCGCCTTTACAGCGCTCTGCTTCGGCTTGGCGGTCTGGTATGGCTGGGCGAGCACCGGTTCGGTCACTGCGACACTCGGCATCTTGTGGATCGTGATCGTGCTCTCGATCCTCGAAGTGTCGCTGAGCTTCGACAATGCGGTCGTGAATGCGACCGTGCTGCGCGATATGGACCCGGTGTGGCAGCAACGCTTCCTCACCATCGGCATCCTGATCGCGGTCTTCGGAATGCGGATTGTCTTTCCCATCGCCATTGTCTCGATCGCAGCTAGCGTCGGTCCTTGGGAAGCGGTCGAGCTCTCGCTCAACGACCCTCAAGAATATGAACGCATCGTATCGGGCGCGCATATCGGGATCGCCGGATTTGGCGGCGCTTTTCTGGCCATGGTCGGGCTCACCTTCTTCTTCGACCACGACAAGGATGTGCACTGGATCGGTTCGATCGAGCGGACGATCAACAAATTCTCAACCGTGCCGGCGGTCGAGATCGGGCTCGTCCTGACTCTCGTCTACTTTGTATCGACACTCCTCTCGGAAGCCGATGCAATGACCTTCCTCACTGCAGCGATCCTGGGCCTCATCACCTTTATCGGTGTCCATGCGCTTGGCGCGATTATCGAGCAACGCGAGGCTCGCAAGAAGGCTGCTGGCGAGATCGTGCGGTCGGGGCTTGGCGGGTTCCTTTATCTGGAAGTTCTCGACGCGAGCTTCAGCTTTGACGGCGTGATCGGAGCTTTCGCGCTGTCGAACAACATGGTCATCATCGCGCTTGGCCTTTCGGTCGGCGCGATGTTCGTGCGTTCGATGACGATCCATCTGGTGCGCACCGGCACGCTCGCACAATATCGCTATCTCGAACATGGTGCATTCTGGGCAATCATCGTGCTCGGTGTGATCATGCTGGTGTCAGCCCGCTATCATATTCCCGAGACCATCACCGGCCTGATCGGAGCGGTGCTGATCGGACTGTCGCTGTGGTGGTCGATCCGTCACAATCGCAGCGAGCGTACCGCTACTGAGGGGAATGTGCAGCCAGCCGACTAGCGAGCGGCGCAGCCCATACCAACTGCAAGAGGTGGTAGAGCAGCAGCGGAGCAATGACGAAACCTGCTGCGCTCGGCGGGAACAGGATTGCGGCCAGCGGTGCACCGATGGCCACGCTCTTTTGCGCACCAGCGAAGAGGAAAGCGATCCTGTCCGCGCGGGAATAGCCGAACAAGCCTCCAGTCAGCCACGCCCCGCCCGTTCCCACGATGAGAAACGCCACTACCAGCCCCAGGAGCGCCGCCCAAGCTGTGATGTCGAACATGGTCGCAAGACCCTGCTCCACGGCGCCTGAAAAGGCGACATAGACTGCGATGCCGATCACAAAACGATCGAGCCAGGCGACTTGGGCCTTACGTTCTTTCAGCCAATCGATTGTCCAGCCTTGGAGAGCCTGTCCGATCACAAAAGGCAGGATCAGGATTAGGCCAATGCGGACAATAGTCTCGCTACCAATATCCGCAGCACTGCCTCCGCCAAGCGCAGCAAACAGCGGTGCGGTCAGGAACACACCGCCAATATTGATCAAGGCCGCGCCGACGACCGAAAGCGCGATATTGCCACCCGCAAGGCTGGTGTAGGAGGTCGCCGACTGGATCGTCGAGGGTAGGGTTCCGAGATAGAGGAAACCGAGCGCAACCAGTGGCGGTAGAGCAAGTTGGGCGATCAGCGAGAAGCCGAAACCGGCCAGCGCCATCGCGCCGAACACCCAGAGGAATAGTGGCCCGAAGAAGCGCCAATTGGCTAACCCGCGCGCAATCTCACCACGGGCAATACGCATGCCGTTCACCAGGAACAGCACAAAGATGCCGGTGTTGGAAATGATCTGCGCCGCCCCGCGCGCTTCGCCCGCTGCCGGAACAATCAACGCGAGCACGGTCGCGAAAAGCAGCACTACGATCATGGGATCGGCAAGGAAGGAAAGGCGCGAAATCATCGCGCGCGCCCTGCCCGCGCTTTGTCCATTTGTCGATAGATGCGCTCTACTCGCCCGCGGACGGCGCGAAATCGATTGGGTGTAAATCTTCGGCCAAGCTTGCGAACCGCTCCGCTTCTTCCTCGCGCTCTAACGCTTCGGCGGCATTTGCTCGCAGCCTGAGCAGCGCGGGATCATGCCCTGCGCCTAGTTCAATCGCGTAGTCGAGCAACACCGCAACGCGCAACCAATCTTCCGCCAAGGCACTTCGCTCCGCCAGCATCAAAATCGCTTCGGAATTGTGCGGCTCACCCGCCACGTGCCGCACCAGCAATGTGTCAGCCGCAGCTTGATCGCCCGCCGTGCGATAGACCGTAATAATCCGCTTGGTCAGCGGCCATGGACGGCGGATCTGTGCGGCGACTTGGTATAGTTCGAGCGCCTGCTCGGGATCGTCAGCCGCGAGGCTCACATCTCCGATGAGTGAGTGAATATCGGCAGAACCGGGAAATTGCCTTCGTAGCGATGTCGCGATACGTTCAGCGCCAGACAGATCATCGCTCGCAATCATCCGGCGCAATTGCCGGGTTGGTTCCGGTAACACCGCAAGACCCTCAGACGTGCTGCCTAACACCGCTAGTCTTCGCTCTCTTCCCTCCTGCGCCCGGTTCAGCATTGCAGCAGCAGTCGCACGATCGTCCAGCCGCTCGTAGGCGCGACCAACTAGCGTGAGTAGATACGGCGAGGCGTCGAGCAAACCGGTTCGTTCGGTAAAACGCTCGATCAGCTCCTCATCGCGACCTCCGCGATAGAGCGCGAGCGCGACCAGTTCCATCAATCGCACATTGCCCGGTTGGCGCCCAAACAAAGCGGTCAGCTTTTGCGCGGCGCTATCGTAATTGGTCTCGTCCAGATCGATGAGGCCGTCGAGCAGCAAGGCTGCGGGAACATTGCGATCGATCATTCCACTGCGTTCGAGCAAAGCGCGCGCTAAGATCGGTTCGCCTGCACGCGCGGCGAGCAGTGCCTGAAGGTAGTGAACCTTTGGGTGCTTGGGGTCGATTTCAGCAAGCTGACGGACCCTAGCGAGCATCTCCCGATTGCGACCGAGATCACCCAATGTCGCGGCGAGATCGGCCAGAATGTCTGCGTCACGCGGAGCTGCCTGATGCGCAGCTTCAAACCACGGCAATGCGTCAGTTAGCCCATGTGCATCGCGCACCATCTGCGCGCGCAAATGCAGCGCGAGCGGCGATTGCGGATCGAGTTCCAGCGCTTTTTCCGCCGCTTCCAGCGCCGCCAGATGCTCACCTCCGCGAAAACGCAATCTTGCGATTGCAATCCACAGAGCCGGGTTTTCCGAATCCAATGCAAAAGCCTGGTCGAGTAGGTTGCCTGCTTCGACTAGGTCACCTTCTTCCATCGCATCACGTGCTTGTTCGATCAGAGCGATGAGCTCATCGCTTCCTTGGACTTGCACGCGGGTCGGCGCTTCCACTTCATCAGACGCGCCAGAACATGCAGCCAGCGCCAATGCGCAGCCCGCAAGCAAGCTAGACCTTGCAATTTTGCGTGCCGATTCAGGCCTGCAAATCATATTGCTTGAGCAGATCGTAGAGCGTCGGACGACTGATCCCGAGCAGTTTTGCCGTGCTCGAGATATTGCCCTCACTACGTGACAGGGCGTGGCGGATCACTCTCCGATCGGCCTCTTCGCGCGCGGCCTTGAGGTTGAGCACTTCGGCCTCTTCCTCTTCGCCGCCTTCGAAATCGAGATCCTCTGAGTTGACCAGCTTGCCTTCGGCCATGATGACCGCACGCTTCACGCGGTTTTCCAGCTCGCGAACATTGCCCGGCCAATCATGCGCATCGATTGCTGCGAGCGCGTCAGGTGCAAAGCCCGTCACGGCAGGGTTCATCTCGTTCGCAAACCGCTTGAGGAATGCCTTGGCCAGCAACACTGGATCGCCATGGCGTTCAGCAAGGCCGGGAATGCGCACCACAATTTCAGCCAGACGGTAGAACAAGTCTTCGCGGAAGGTACCCTCACCGATCATACCTTCGAGGTCCTGATGGGTCGCGCAAACGATCCGCGTATTGACCGCGATCTGCTTGCGCCCGCCAATCCGCTCGATCGTCCGTTCTTGCAAGAAGCGTAGAAGCTTGACCTGGAGCGGCAGGGGAATGTCGCCAACCTCATCAAGAAACAGCGTACCGCCATCCGCGCTTTCGATCTTACCCTCGGTCGTCTTGACCGCACCGGTAAACGCGCCCTTTTCATGACCGAACAGCTCGCTTTCGAGCAAGTTTTCAGGAATCGCTGCACAGTTGATCGCGATGAAGGGGCCATTTGCCCGGTCGCTCGCATCGTGCAGACCCTGAGCGAGCAATTCCTTGCCAGTTCCGCTCGCGCCGAGCAGCATTACCGAAACACTGGTACTCGCCACGCGCTCGATTGTGCGTGCAACCTTCACCATTTCCGGCGCACCAGTGATCAGGCGGCCGAGCACTGTCTTGTCTTCGCCAGCGCTGGCAACAAGGCGGCGGTTTTCCTGCTCGATCTGGTGCAAGTTGTAGGCGCGACGAACAATGAGGCCGAGCGCCTCGATATCGACCGGCTTTTGATAGAAGTCGTAGGCCCCGCGCTCGATGGCCTGCAATGCGCTTTCACGCGCGCCATGCCCGCTGGCAACGATCACTTTGGTGTCAGGCTTGAGCTCCATAATCGCATCGAGCACAGCAAAGCCTTCACTAGTGCCGTCTGGATCAGGCGGCAGGCCAAGGTCGAGCGTCACAACTGCAGGCATTTCACTGCGCAGCGCAGCAATCGCCGCCTCGCGGTTACCGGCAATGACGACTTCGAAATCGTCATAGGCCCATTTGAGCTGCGCCTGCAGACCCTCGTCATCCTCGACGATCAGCAGAGTGGGTTTCTTGTCGGCCATTACGCGACCTCGTTTGTTTGAGATTGTTTGTCATTGGCGAGCATCTGTGCCGCCTCGCGCAGCGGCAACTGCACGCTAAACCGAGTGCCCAGCCCTTCGCGCGATTCCACGTTTACACGGCCACCCATCGCCTTGATGATTTCGCGCGCTTCGAAAGCGCCGATGCCGAACCCGCCATCCTTGGAGGAAACGAATGGTTTGAACAGGCCATTGCGTACGAAGCCTGGCGTCATACCGCACCCGGTGTCGATAATGTCGAACCGGCCATTCAGCCCGTCGCTGGAGACGTCAAGGAAGATCGGTTTATCGGCATCGCTTGCATCGATAGCGTTCTGGATCAGATGGATCAGCGCCTGCTCCAGACCCTCACTGTCGGCCATCACCATGGCCGGATCGATGCGCGTGATCTGCACCGGATGGGCTTGCCTAAACCGTTTGGCGAGCTCTTTCCCCAACCCAGCCAAATCGACTTCGCGTGCCTCCTGCGCTTGGCCGGATCCATAGCGTCCCAGCCGGGCAAGCAGGTTGGTCAGCTTGTCGGAGGAATTGCGTAGAGTCACCAGCATATCCGCGCGGAATTCCGGGTTCTCGGCGTGCTTTTCGGCGTTGCGCGCAAGCAGCGACAACTGGCTGGCGAGGTTCTTGATGTCATGCATTACGAAAGCAATGCGGCGGTTGAACTCGTCGAACCGGGTCGCTTCCATAAGGGCCTGTTGGCCCGATTGCTCAGCAAGATAGCTCGCCAGCTGTTGGCCGACGACGCGCAACAGGTCGAAATCTTCCCAATCGAGCCGACGCTCGATCCGAGGCCGGGCCAGCACGATTGTACCAACCAGCCGATCAAAGTGAATTAGTGGAACCAATGCCCAGGCATCCTCGGCCTCGGTCAGCCAGCCCGGCACAAGTGCCAGCTCACCGACATGGTCATGGCCAGCGCGCACTTCATCGAGATCAAGAATATGGCTGTTTTGTTCGAGCAGGCTCGAAAGCTCGTATTCCGCCGCAATGGCCGGCACAGCAATGGTCGGCCAGTTCCAGCGCGCAACCAGCTCCAACTGTGCCTCTTCATTGGGGACAAGAAGCAGACCGCCCGGACTATCGGTAATGTCGGCAATCGCCTTGACGGCGCGCTCATGGAAGCTCGGCTTGTCGGTCGCCCCGACAGAGGCACTGCCGACGGTGCGGGTGAAGCGCAGCCACTCCTCGCGGTAGTCATAACGGTGCTGGAACAGATGCTTGGTCGCTGTGACACGCAGCCAGCCGCGTGCGCGCTCCGATGGCAACCAGACGATGGCCGCAAGGATGGCGAGCGCCAGGAATACAACCTGCGTAGCTCGGCCGAAATCGCCGCCAAGGAAGGTCAGCGACTTGGTGACTAGCGCCATGACAACCAGATAGCTGCCGATCACCAGCAGCGAGAGCGTCTGGAACGTGACAGCCCGCGAGGGCCGGAATTGCAGGTTCGCGCCGTTTGAATTCGCGCCGAGTGCAAGCACGCCGATCATCGCCCCGGCGATCACTCCGCGCAGAGCAACCAGCAGACCGGGCTCCGCGCCGCTCAGATAGGCAATAGTGTGAAGGTTTAGATCGTAGGCCCAGATGCCCGCCAGCGCAGCCGCGCTCCAGCGCAGGATACGGCGTGATTCCGCAGCGGCACCGGCATAGAGGTTGTGCAGCATCACCAGCGCGCCGATCGCCACCAGCATGCCAAGCGCGGCGCTCACCTCGAACGTAAGTGCTCTCAGTTCCGGCGTGATGGCATAACGCGTTTCGATCACCAGCACGGCCACTTGAAGCAGCTGTGCGAAGGCGAGCGCGAAGATAACTGGTCGGGTCGGCTTCAAGCTCTCGTCGCGCCCGTCATTTGCGAACAGGCGGAAAATGACTGCGATCCAAGCGAGGTTCCGCGCTGCCTCTAGCATGCGGACGACAGGTTCGGACGTGCCACTCGCAGCTGCGAGGGCGCACCACAGGCTGGTGAGCGCAATCGCGATCAGCGCAGCGAAACGGTCAGGACGCGACTTATCACCGCTGCGCGCCACCCACAGGCCTGCGGAAGCGCTCAGCACGGCACCTGCGAGATAACCCGCAAAGCCCACATAGCCGACAAGGCCTGCATCACCGGTCACCGCGCACCCTCCGGCCATAGGACCACGCGCACGGTCTGGAGCAGGATCACCAGATCGAGGAAAGGTGTATAATTCTTCGCGTAGTAGAGATCGTACTCGAGCTTCTTGCGGCTATCCTCCGTCGATGCGCCGTATGGATAGTTGATCTGCGCCCAACCTGTAATGCCGGGTTTGACCATATGCCGCTCACCGTAGAACGGGATTTCCTCTTGCAGACCGTCGACAAATTGCGGCACTTCCGGGCGCGGACCGACAAAGCTCATATGACCTTTCAGCACGCTCCAGGACTGCGGCAGTTCGTCGATGCGAACCTTGCGCATGAAGCGACCAAGCCGGGTGATGCGCGGATCGTTCTCTTCGGCCCACTTGGCCCCATCTTTCTCCGCATCTGTGCGCATGGAGCGCAATTTGATGAGGTGGAACGGCACGCCATACAGGCCGACCCGCTCTTGCTTGAAGAACGCCGGCCCTTTGCTGTCGAGCTTCACCAGGATCGCGAAAACAAAGATGATCGGGAACGTCAGGATCAACAGTATAAGGCTCGCGATAATGTCGAAAACGCGCTTCACTGCACTCGACAGGATGCGGCCAGACGAGAACCCGTCGGAGAAGATCAACCAGCTGGGGTTGACTGTATCAAGATCGACGCGACCTGTTTCGCGCTCCAGAAAGCTCGAAAAATCATTAACATGCACGCCCTTTGTCTTAATCCGTAGCAAGTCCGGAAGCGGGAGTGCGTTGCGCCGCTCCTGCAACGCCAGCACCACTTCGCTAACGCCGAGGTTCTCAACAAAGCGGCCGAGGTCATGGATCGCCTCACGTGCAATCGCCTCTTCAACGACGCGCTCAGGCTCATTCATCGCGATGTATGAGACGATCGCAAAACCGGTCTCCGGCTTGTCGCCAAGTTCGCGCAGGCGCTGCGCCCGGTCACCAGCCCCCAGCACCATCACACGGCGGCGGAAGGCGGAGGAGCCAAGAAAGCTGTTGAGGAAGAGACGGTCAACCACCAACAGCAGGATCGCAAAGCACATGGCGTAGAAAAGCGTCGAGCGCCAGAACACGTCGCCGCGCATGACGAAGTCGATCAGTGCGAGCGCAATGATCCCGAGGCTGATCGCGACCAGCAAGCGCGCACCCGCAAAACGCAAGCTGCGCAGCGCATAAGGGCCGTAAACTCCGACGGAAATCATCGCGACCCAAACCACGCCAGCTGATCCTGCAATGGCAATCCAGCGATCGGCGAAACGCCCTGGATCCATCCCGATTTGCGACGCCCGCAGCTGCCAGGCGAACTCGCCAGCCAGCATCAGCAGCGCAAAATCCAGCAGGCCGAGAAGCATAACGGCATGCGGGATGTAGTGCTTGAACAAGCGGATCATCGAATTTCGGGCTCGCATCAATTGCAATTGCATTGGCTGCATTAGGCGCGAGAAATTAAGTGTCGGTAAATTTTACAGACGTCTGACAAACCCGCGTCGCCTGCGGATTTGCGAAGTTAATCAAATATGAAATTGGACCTAAGTGTTTCTGCGCAGTTTTGCAGGTTTGTTCCCAGTTTCAAAAACCTGGTTGCGAGGCCAGACGCTGGCTTTGCGGAGTGAGGCAATCGGTGCGCCCGCAGCGCAGGCATGCACTGCCCAGCGGGGTTGCATCTTCGGGCTTGAGCGACAGGCCCCTTGCAAGCGCCAATTCACCTGCAAAACGCGCCTCAACCCCCAGAACTATTGCCCCTTTTGCAGAGCACGCCACGCCGTCTCCCTCCACCGTTCGCGCTGCGGTGAACCAGTGTTTGGGCGCCGCCTCACCTTCGCTAAACAAGACCGCCTGTGTCATTAGTGTGCCTGGCTGCTCGAATGCGGCGTAGGGCACCCAGGCGGGCCAGCGCGCGCCGTTGAGCGGGAACATCGCTCCGCTCGCCCCTGCGGTGTAACTGGTTAGCCGCCCCGCCCGATCAAACCGTGCGCTGAAGAATGGCAGGCCCCGCTCGCCCACGCGCTGCAAGGTCGTAAGCCGCTGCGCCAATTGGTCGAAACTGACAGAGAACCGTCGGCGCAGGGTTGGCAAGTCATAAGCGGTTTGCTCGCAAGCACGCAGAAACCGGCCATACGGCATCAGCAGAGCACCCGCGACGTAGTCGGTCACAGCCTCGCGAAAGGCGTCGCGCGCCTCTTGCGTCGCAAACCCCGCTCCCTCGACCAACAATTCGATCTGCTCACGCTGTTCAAGGCTGCCGACCTGACGAGCAATCTGGAACCGACGCGCCGCCCCGGCGAGCATCTCCGATATCTGTAGCTGCCGTGCATGCAGGTCGAGTCGGTGCACCTGTCCCGGGATGACCTCGGCAGGCAGTATCCGCACGGAAAGCTGGTGCTTTTCACGCAGATGAGCGCTCAGCCCGGCGCTGATCTCTCCCTGCGACAATCGCAATCTGTCCGCGAGTTCTTCGGCCGCATGATCGAGATCGGCAAAATGGTTCTGCCAACGTTCAATCGCTTCGCGCGCTTCACGGACCGGATCATCTCGCCGTGCCTCCCCCATTCCTCCTGCATCGAACAAGCGTGCAAAGGCGGCGGCGGCTTGCGGAGCAGCGGCGAGAAACTCTTGCACTTCTTCACGGTCGATACCGAGATCGGCGAAGCGCTCATCCGACAATCGCCGCGCGAGACCATCGACCCCGCCAATCGCTTCGTCCTCTCGCAAGCTCCGAGGATCGAAGTCGAACCGCTCGATTACCTGCACCAGCACGCGGGCGGAGAGCGGACGCTGGTTGCGCTCGATCAGGTTGAGGTAGCTTGGGCTGATGCCAAGCGACGTCGCCATTGCGGCTTGGGTCAGGCCTTCACGCTTGCGTAGGCGGCGTAGAGCAGGACCGGCGAGAAGAGCGTTATCGGGCATATCAGCGTTGTAAATTACTTTACAGCTTCACACAAGATTTGAGAGTTTCCAGCCGATACAGACAAGAAAGTCTGTAAGGTTTACTGGAGAATCGCCCGCTCTTCGCGCATGCACAATGGCACAAACCTCCCCATCACGCTGCAGGAGAACAGCCATGACATATCAGAACACCATTGCCCAAATGCAGGGCACTATCGCTGCCAACGGACCTAGCTGGGGCGCTATTGACCCCGAAGCAACCGCCCGCATGGCGATCCAGAACCGTTTCCCGACCGGCCTCGATATCGCTAAATACACCGCGAAGATCATGCGCGCCGATATGGATGCCTATGATGCCGATCCGGCGAACTACACCCAGTCGCTCGGCTGCTGGCACGGTTTTATCGCGCAGCAGAAGATGATTTCGATCAAGAAGCATTTCGGCAGCACCAAACAGCGCTACCTCTACCTGTCCGGCTGGATGGTCGCCGCCCTGCGGAGCGAATTCGGCCCGCTGCCCGACCAATCGATGCACGAAAAGACTAGCGTTCCGGCGCTGATTGAGGAGCTTTACACCTTCCTCAAGCAGGCGGACGCCCGCGAGTTGGGCGGCATGTTCCGCGAACTCGATGCCGCACGCGATGCTGGCGACGAAGTGGAGGCAAAGCGTCTCGAAAATGCGATCGACAATTACGAAACGCATGTCGTTCCAATTATTGCGGACATCGATGCAGGCTTCGGCAATGCTGAGGCAACCTACCTGCTCGCCAAAAAGATGATCGAAGCTGGTGCCTGCGCGCTGCAGATCGAAAACCAGGTCTCTGACGAGAAGCAATGCGGCCACCAGGACGGCAAGGTTACTGTTCCGCATGAGGACTTTCACCAGAAGATCCGCGCCTGCCGCCACGCTTTCCTCGAAATGGGCGTGGAAGACGGCATCATCGTTGCCCGTACAGACAGCCTTGGCGCTGGGCTGACGAAGCAGATTGCCTACACCAAAGAAGAAGGCGATTTGGGCGATCAGTACAACAGCTTTCTTGATTGCGAAGAGGTTGATCCGACCAACATCAAGAATGGCGATGTATTCCTGAGCCGCGACGGCAAACTGCTGCGCCCCAAGCGTCTGCCATCGAACCTTTACCAGTTCCGCGCTGGCACCGGCGAGGATCGCTGTGTTCTTGATGGCATCACCTCGCTGCAAGCGGGAGCCGACCTGCTATGGATCGAAACCGAGAAGCCGCACGTTGAGCAAATCGCTGGCATGGTCGACCGTATCCGCGAAGTCGTACCGAATGCGAAGCTGGTTTATAACAACTCGCCAAGCTTCAACTGGACGCTGAACTTCCGGCAGCAAGTGTTTGATACATGGGAAGAAGCCGGTAAGGATGTATCGGCCTACGACCGCGACAAGCTGATGAGCGTCGATTATGACGCGACCGAGCTTGCGCAAGAGGCCGACGAGAAGATCCGCACCTTCCAGGCCGATGCTGCGAAGCGTGCTGGCATCTTCCACCACCTCATCACTTTGCCGACCTATCACACGGCTGCGCTGAGTACCGACAACCTCGCCAAGGAGTATTTCGGCGAACAGGCAATGCTAGGCTACGTCAAGAACGTGCAGCGTGAGGAAATCCGCCAGGGTATCGCTTGCGTAAAGCACCAGAACATGGCCGGCTCCGACATTGGCGATGACCACAAGGAATACTTCGCCGGTGAAGCCGCATTGAAAGCGGGCGGCAAGGACAACACTATGAACCAGTTTGCGGCTGCTTGAGCAGGAGCCGTAGGGAACAATTTGCGGCTGCTTAAGTGGCAACCGTTGGGAACCTGAGCGAGTTTGCCGTAAGGCAACTCGCCGGGAACCAAAACAAGGCTGAAAGAGCTTTACCTCTACCAGCCGAGGAGAGTGATAATGACGAACGCTACGACACCAGAACCAGCACGTGCCCGCGCCCTGCTATCGACGGCTGACATGAAGCTGCTGCGCCGCGCGCTGGAGAGCCATGCTCGCAACACCGAAGACCGCGATGAGCTTGCCAAGATCAACGCACTGCACCACCGGCTTGGCACCTACGTTCCAAATCCGGAGTAGGAAAGCTCCCGTTTCCAGCATTCTCCTGGGGAGGAGAACACGGCCGTCGTAGCGCAACCCCCGGCGTCTACGGCGGCCGTTACTTTGCGGTCGCTTTGCGACCGACCGTTCCACCGATCAGCCGCCATTCCTAGGCATCAGGTTGAGCGTCGCCGCCGTCATTGCTTCGGTTGCGGTCGATATCACCGCCTCGGCATCGGGCGCCCAGAACGGCGAGTGCAACGAAGGCAGTTCGATCTCGCCGCGCTCGGACGCCTCCCATTGATCCATCGGCACACCGCCAACCCAGAAGATCAGCGACTCGATGTTCTCCGGATCAGCCAGGTAGAACTGACCAAAGTCCTCACCACCCATCACCGGCGGCGTTTCCTTGATCCGCTCCCCAAACCGGTCGGCGAGACCGGCCATCACGCGTTCGGTGAACTCCGGCGTGTTGTAGGTCGATGGCAGATACGGATCCTGCACCGTTACCACTGGCATGCGATCTTCCGGCATGCCTGCCGCCATCGCCTCAGCCTTGGCGATCCGTTTGATCCCCTCAAGCAGAGCCGCGCGCGATTCCGCGCCGTAAGAGCGGACCGTCAACTGCAGTTTCGCTTCATCTGGGATGATGTTGTGCTTAGCGCCTGCCAAGAAGCTGCCGACCGTAACAACCGCTGGATCGAGTGGGTTCTTCTCGCGGCTGACCAAGGTCTGCAAACGCATCACGATGCTCGATGCGACCACGATCGGGTCCTTGGTCGTGTGCGGGTAGGCACCGTGACCGCCGACGCCCTTCACCGTGATGTCGACACTATCGACATTGGCAAGCGCGTAGCCCTTGGCGTAGCCGATGAAGCCCGCAGGCGCGCCCGCCGCATCGTGGAAGCCAAGCACATAGTCAGGTTTGGGGAAGCGTTCGAACAACCCGTCTTCAAGCATCGCCAGAGCGCCCAGCCCCAGCTCTTCCGCCGGTTGCAGGATCATGACCAAAGTGCCCGACCACTCGTCCTTGCGTTCCGCGAGCAGCTGCGCAGCGCCGATCCACGCCGCCATATGCGTATCGTGCCCGCAAGCATGCATCAGGCCGCTCTCGATGCCAGAGGCTGGCACCCCGCGCGCCTTGGACGCATAAGGTAGACCGGTTTGCTCTTCGACCGGCAAGCCGTCCATATCTGCGCGCAACATCACGGTCGGGCCATCGCCATTGCGCATCACCGCGACCACGCCGGTCTGGCCGACACCCTCGGTCACTTCGTAACCCAGCTCGCGCGCCCGCGCCGCCAGCTTCTTGGAGGTCTCGAACTCTTGAAACGACAGCTCGGGATTGGCGTGCAGGTCCTTGTAGAGCTCCATCAGGCCCGGCATGTCCTCGACGACAGCATCGCGCAGCTCATCCGCCTGCGCCGGTGCGCTCAACACCAGCGCTCCCAAAGCCAGCCCGATCGTCGCCGAGCTTCTCCGTATCATCGCACGCATTCTCAAACTCCCGTCTTTGTGTGGCCCGTCACTATCCGGACCGTCCAGCCAGCTCCATTCGTCGCACGTGAAGCACGTTTGGAACGCATGGAACACTGTCCTAGAGCAAAATTCCAATCGATCACAAACACCGCCTTTGATCGGAAAAATCGATCATCTGGAGGAGGTGTTCGCGCGTCATGCTGACCGTTTCGCATAAATAGGGTGCGGTAGGAAATCGTCGTCTGCGCAAGACAATCGTCCGCCCGCCTAAAGATCATATGTCATCACCAGCAGGACCGATAGCGTCGCAACCATCAACACCACCAGAGGCACACCGGTGCGGATGTAATCCTTAAACTCGTAATTCCCCTCCGCCATGATCAGCATGTTCGTCTGATAGGCAATGGGCGTCGCGTAGCAGAGGTTGCAGCCGAACAGCACGGCAAGGACCAGCGGCTCTGGCGGAAGGCCCAATTGTGCGGCAATGCTGAAAGCAATCGGCGTGCCCACAGTCGCTGCGGTCGCATTTGAGGCGAAGTTGGTAAGCACGGTCACGAAGGCCATGATCGCGGCCAGCACCAGCGCGGGTGGCAAGACGCCAAGCCCCAACGACAAGGCCTCGCCCAGCCACGCCGCCGCTCCGCTTTCGTCGATCACGCGGCCAATCGCGATACTCGCGGCGACCAGCACGATCACCTGACCCGACAGCGCCCTACCCACCCGGTCGAATTTTACACACCCGGTGACAAACATCAGGATCGCACCCGCCAGTGCAGAGATCGCAATTGGGAAAACACCAATCGATGCGGTGAACACGGCGAAGCCCATGATCGCGGCGGCAAGCACAGCCTTGGAACGGCGAGGCAATTCGCGCGCACCTTCCAGCATCAGCAGGCTGTCTGCTCGCGAGAAGGCTTCGAGGTCTTCCTGCAACCCCATCACCAGCAGCACGTCACCTTCCGCGATGCGCAGATCGCCGCCTTCGGAATATTGATCGGGTCCGCCGAGCAGGCGGGCTGGCCGGTGAATACCCAGCACCGCGACCCCATAGAGATCGGCGATCCCCGACGATGGCAACGTCCGAGTGATCAGCCGCGAATCCGCCGTAACCGTCATTTCGAAGACGAGAATATCGCTGCCCTGTGCCGACGCATTACGCTTGATCCGGTCGAGCACCCAGTTGGGGGCAAGCTCACCTCTCAGCTCGCGTACAGCATCTTCCAGCGCTTCGTGAGTGCCCGAAATGTGGATGCGTTGCTGAGCGTAGAGCGGCCCCGTCTGCTCGCCATGGAAAACGATTCCATCGGGCAGTTTCGGCAGGATATCGGAAACATCCTGCCCGATCAGGTCGCTGTCTCCGGCAATCCGCAAACGGGTGTGAAACCGGCGCACGTTCTCGTCAGCGGCTACTTTGTTGTCCCCGAGCAGACGCGGCATGACCAGCCACATGTAGGGCAGCGCCACAAGGCCTGCGAGCAGCACGATCGGGGTGAAATCGAACACGCCCATCTCGCGCATGCCCAGATCGACCGCGATGGAAACCACCAGGATGTTTGTCGATGTGCCGATTGTCGTCGCCAGTCCGCCGATCAGCGATGCGGCGTTCAAGGGCATCAACGTCTTGGATGTGGGCAGAGCGCCGCGCGCCGCCAGGGCTGCGAAGATCGGTATCATCAACACCAGAACCGGCGTGTTGTTGACGAACATCGACAGGATGAAAACAATTACCAGCGAAACCAGCAGACCAAGCTGAAGGTTTACCTTGAACACCCGCTGCAACACGCGGGCCGCAGGCTCCAGCGCGCCGGTGACGACCAGCCCCCTGCCCATCACCATCAGCGCGCAGATCGTAATCAGCGCGTAATGGCCGAAGCCGCCAAATGCGAGCGCGAGCCCGTCGATTTCACGGGTGCCAGGTAGCGGGAAGAAATAGAGACCCACCGCAATCACGGCGATTGTCAGCAGCGAGACGATCTCGATCGACATCCGCCCGCGCACAAAGCCGACAAACATCAGTATCGTGACAACCATTGCGGCTATCGCATGAAGAGATGGCATTGACAGCATAGGTCGTGCGCAGGGTTCTCTCAGTGCGGCCGAAATTACAAGAGATTATTCTTTGTTCTGGCTTCAAGCGCCAGCGTTCGCATCCGCTCACTCGGCTATCCTCCGGGGCCCGCCCCCTGCGTGGCCACCCCTACGGACGGGCATGCGCCCCCTTCGGCTGGCTTGCCAGCCGATCAAGACAGGCTTGCGGCGCTACGCGCCGATTTGTTGGTTGCGACCTCTGGGTATGGTCGTCAAGGTGGGCATAAATCGCGCTAGGGAGTCAGCCGCAAAAATGAAAGCACTGGTGTTCAACGGACCGCGAGACATTCGCTATGAAAGTTTCGCCGATCCCGAATTGCGTAGCGCCAACAGCGCAATCCTGAAGGTCGAAAGCTGTTCGATCTGCGGCAGCGACCTCCACATGTATCACGGCGCACATATCGGAAAGACCGAGTATGGCGCGGATTCCCTCAAGTTTTGCACCGGCCATGAATTCATCGGCGAAGTCGTGGAAGCGGGCGGCGACGTGCACGGCTTCAAGGTGGGCGATAAGGTTTTGGCCGCAGGCGGCACGGGCTGTGGCACCTGTTCCTTCTGCATGACCGGCAGGGCTAGCGAATGCGCCGTCAGCACGGCCTTCGGGATCGGGCCGGTGCTGCAAGGTGGCCAGGCCGAGTATGTCTGCGTGCCTAATGCCGACGATACGCTCCATTCAACCGAGGGCCTGACAACCGAGCAGGCGTTGTTGCTCACCGACGGCATGGCGACCGCCTATTTCGGGCTGACCCGCGCCGATCCGCAGCCGGGCGGCAACGTGGCGATAGTCGGCCTCGGTCCGATTGGTCTGATCGGGGTCGAGCTCGCCTTTCTGCTCGGCGCGAGCCAGGTTATCGCGATTGATCCGGTGGCATCGCGGCGAGAAATGGCTGAGAAGCTAGGCGCAACCACCTTTGCGCCGGGACCTGACCTGCAGGCGCAGGTGCTTGAGGCGACCGGCGGTAAAGGTGCGCAATCCGTATTTGAGGCAAGCGGCGCAAAGGGCGCGATCAACGCCGTCCTGCCGCTAACCGCGCGACGGGGAACCGCGAGCTTTGTCGGCATACCGGAGCCGGACGATGCCCTGCCGCTGCCGCTAATCATGTTCAAGAATATCACCGTGCGCGGGGGCATTTGCGATGTCACCAATATGTGGCCGCATCTCGTGCCGCTGGTGCAATCGGGCCGGATGAAGGCCAACGCCCTGTTCAGCCACAACTTCGACTTGAGCGATGGCGCGGAGGCCTATCGGCTGTTCGACAGCCGCGATGAGGGCGTGCTCAAACTGCGCATCGATGTAAATTAGGAGCGCGCGAGCTTACCGTAGAGATACAGGTCCCGCACTCCGATATGCGTCGTTTCATGCTCGCGCAGATGCGCCTCGCGCGTGAAACCAAGGCGTTCGAGCAGTCGCACTGACGGAGCGTTATCGACATCGACTTCGGCAGTGAGTTTGCGCATGCCTTCGGTGTCGAACAGGTGCGCGACCAGCGCGCCCATGCATTCGTGAGCAATGCCCTCGCCCTGCCGATGCATGACCGTAACATAGCCGATTTCTTCGATGCCCTTTTCATGCGCGGGGACCGCGACAAACCGGCCGACCACCTCGCCGTTTTGATCCTCGGCAATCCAGGTGCGCCCGGTCCAGTCAGGATCCGCGAGCCAATCCCAAAGCTCCGTCTCAGAGGTGAACTCAGCCCGCGACATATAGAGGTTCTGCTGTTTGTCAGCGAAGGTCGGGAACAGTGCCGCGCAATCCTCGCGCTGCAGCGGACGCAATATGAAGCGGGGAGTTTGTAGAAGCGGTACATCCTTCATGGCAGAGCTCTATCTCGGTTCGTGCGGCGAACCGCAAGGGCGTACGCCCGCCCGCAGCGGCGCGGACTTGTCCGCAAGCCGCGAGGAAAACGCGCGCCCGGATGGGCGTCGCGGAATTAAGAAGTCAAATGACCCACTAACGCCTTCACCTTCTTCTGTCGCCATTGCGGCAGTGGCGCGAGCAGCCAATAGGCGCGCTGGCTCTCATTCGGTTCGTCCAGAGCCTCAAGGCGTCCATTTTCCAGCGCTTCGGCGACCAGTGGTAGAGGCAGCACGGTGCGCCCCATTCCCGCCAGCGCCGAGCTGAGCGCCTGCCCCGGATTGCCCGCCTTGATACAGGGCTTGGTACCTTCCGGCAGAGCCGCACCCGGCCAATCGATCCACGCATCCCGGTGCCCTGGTGCTGCCACCGTCACCCGCTGCGCAGGCGCCAATTGCACGCCTTCCAGATCACCCGGGCCGTCGACCAAGCGGATCGCAAGGTCGAGATTGGACTCGGTGAAATCGGCATTTTCGTCCGCGACGAGGATGTATTGCACACCTTCCGTACCGGCTTGGAATTCCGCCAGTCGCGAGGCCAGCCACTGCGCATAGAACTCGCGCGGCGCAGCTATCGTGTAGCGATCGGATGCCTGACCCGCCTGCATCGCCTGCACGCTCTGTTCGAACTGCAGGAAACCTTCGCGCAGCGGATCAAGCCCAGCCTCGCCTTCAGGGGTGAGCTCCAAACCCTTGCTCGTCCGCCGGAACAGCACCACGCCGAGATGATCCTCCAGCGCACGGATCTGCTGGCCCACCGCAGCGGGCGTCACCGCCAACTCGTCAGCCGCGCGGGTGAAGGAGAGATGCCGCGCCGCCGCATCGTAGACACGCAGCGCATTCAGAGGGAGATGGGTCCGTTTCATTGCGCGCGGTGATTAGTCGCAGTGCCAGCGTGCCGCAACATCACAAATGCGCCTTACCTTGACGGCGCAAAGCTTGCGCTTTTACAACAATGCGGTTCACAATACAGTCAATCAAAGCTCGATAAGGGTAATCAGGGTCGTCGATGAGCAGCCAATTGGAGGGCAGCTGCGATGGTCAGTCTATTCGGCTCAAAGAACTTTCGGGCAAGAGATTTTCGAAGCGGTGTTTTCCACCGAGGCGTTTTCGGAACTCTTCAACGCTGTATAGCTGCGTCGGTTTGCGCGATCCTGCTAAGTTTCGCCCCCGGCATATCGCAGACCACCGCCACACCGGCCCAAGCTCAGATCAACAAATGCGGGAACCTCAACCAGCGGTCCTGCACAATCGCGGACCCGATCTACTATCGGCGCGGCGCATGCAAACCCGGTCTACAACCTACGACAGTCCTCGGCGGCAAATGCTCCAAGACTAAAGACAGCGTACTCAAGGACGTGCGCAATGCGATAAAAACGCACGATGCCACGATTACGAACGTTGCCAGAACGTGGTCGGCTTGTTTCACTCCAGAGTCGCTTATGAAAGTCGCAGGCAGCCAGGACCAGTTCTTCAACGCGATCGCAAGTAGCCCTTGCCTTGCCAACGTGTTGCAGGCCGCCAAGGATGCGGGTTTCGGTCATGTTGCGATCGGAACATCGGCCAGTCTCGGCCTGGGCGTCGGTGGAGATGTCGAAACAGGCTTTGCCTTCGATGTCCAAGGCAGGCGCGCGCCGGTATTCTACCAAACCCGCGGTATTACCTTTTTTACGGTGGGGGGCGGAGGATCGGTGGTCATCAATCTTGGTCAAGGCCCCGCTACCGTGGCAAATCTTCAAGGCAATGAGCACGGAGCGAGCGTTGGTTTTGCCGCTTTCGGAGGCGGTGGGGCTACGGCATCGTTCAGTTATCGTGGCCAGTTGCAGAGCGTCGGTATCATCCTGACAACTGGTGTAAAGGGCGAGCTGGGATATGTGCGCACCAACACGATCGCGCGCAGCACGGGGCACAGCCCTCCTCGCATTGTAGCTGCCACCAATTCGGACGATCAAGGCGGCTACAGCGAACTGCCACCGGTACAGGAATACGCAGCATCGGAGCGTCCGACCAAACTTCGCTTCTGCAACAACACGCCGTTCGAACATATCTATGCCGGCTTCAGTTTCTGGGATGATGGCTCCGCCATGGGCCGCGCTGGCTGGTCGGCCAAGGGCTGGAAGAAGATCAAGCAGGGTAAATGCAAGACGACCAGTATCCCCAACGATACCTATGGATACGCCTATAGCGGAGATGTTTACGTCTTTGCTTCGGCCGAAGGCGCATGGTGGGGAAAGAACTCGCCGGCGATGTGCGTTTCAACGCCAGAGTCCGATATCCCGCTTCGTCTGGACAATGTCGACCGGGGCTGCCCGTCGGAATCGGACGTCTATTTCGACACTGGGACATACGAGTTTGTCGATCTACCGCCATCGACCGACAATACATTCACGTTTTCCGGTCAGCCGGATTACCGTCCGCAACAACGTTCTACCTCGGCATATTCGGTAACACTGTGCAACCGAACAACCTCCGACACCATCTTTGTCGCGCTTGGCATTGAAGGGCGCAGCAGATCCTACGCCCAAGGCTGGTGGGAGGTCGGAAACGGCGATTGCAAGACAATCGACCAAACCTCAGCCGATGGCAGCCCATATGGCGGCAAAATCTGGGCTTTCGCGACGGACGGGACTCAGCAATGGAGCGGAATGGGCAAGACGTTCTGCGTCCGCCACCCGCACGCTTCTCCTAAGATCTCCGATACTCAAGGGGCACCTTGTAATCGACCTGAGCAATTTAGGTTGGCGACGATGTATCTTGGGGACTTGAACCTCCAAGCCAATATGCGGCTGGTTTTCGAAGGGCCACCGACCCTCCCGGTTCGGACCAACGGGGCGATACCTCCGCGCTGATAACTTTCACCTGGAGGAGAATCAGCGATCCGCGGTTTCAGGCGCCGCGAGCGGGAAGAACGGAATACGCACCTCCAGCGGCGATCCGTCCGCGCGCAGGAAGGTGTAGAAGCCTTCCATCGAGCCGTGCGGCGTCGTCAGCGGACAACCTGAAACATAGTCATGGCTCTCGCCCGGTGCGAGCATCGGCTGCTCACCCACCACGCCTTCGCCATCGACATGATTCACCATGCCGCGTGCATCGGTGATCCGCCAATGGCGCGTACGCAAAGTTAGCGCCTCGTGAGACCCGTTTTCGATGCGAATATGATAGACCCAAAACCACTTGCCCGCTTCAGGCTGTGATTGCTCCGGCAGGAAGTTGACAGCAACCCGAACGGTAATCCCTTCGGTGACGGCAGCATGTTGGAACAGCTCTTTCATAGGTCTCTCAAGGTAACGATTCTGCTTTCCTCTACAAGAGCACCAACGCGGTTAATCCACCCTGTATCCCGTTTCAGCCCGATAAAGACTACATAGGCGCTTTCCCCGAGGGGCGCGCGGATGGAGCACATCGCGCAATTTGAGAAGTGTGACCTTTGCGGCTTTCACCAATAATTACAGTTTGTTGTGCGATTTCCGGATGAGCGAAGTGTGACCTTCCATCTCGAAAGTGCGGTTGCGCCAGTGTTGCCAAAACCACGCGGCAACGCAGCTGTGCAAAGCCTTAAGAACGGCGCTGTGAGAGGCGTTGTAAAAGGCGTTACTCGCGTGCGCTCCAGCCAAGCCCGACGGACCATCCGCAAGCGTCGATCAAACTCTAGCGAGCGCTCAAAATGTAAGAAAATGCCGAGCTAGGGACGCCCAAGAGTATCTCTCGCAAACGGCAAAGGGCGTCTCGCTAAACGTAACTTGAACACGTCTTTGAGTTAAAATAGGTTTCAAAGAATGATCGACTGGGTGGGAGGACTGATTTTCTCAACGGAGACAAAGCAGACTAGGGGCGAATCGAAGTTATGTTCGCAGCAGAGCGAATTTCGCGCTAGCGCGAGAGCAAGCGCGGCACTCGGCGTGTTCGAAGATCGCATTTTGTTGAACTAGATAGGCTAGCACAAATGACGATAAGAAGCAGAACCGTTGGCTGGTTATTGGGTGCATTTCTGTCGCTTACCTCCTGCGCCACAGGGTCCGGTGGCGATGGCGTCAATCTCGCGTCAATGCGATTGCAAGATCTTTACTTCCCGGAAGGCGAAATCATTAGCCGACTTCCCGCCACTCGGCGTGCTTCCACTTTCTGCATGAAAAATATTGTGAAAACCGATGCTGGACTCGCCGGGGTGTCTACGGTGACCGGTTTTGATCAAGCTCTTAGAGGGGCTGTTGACGGCTCGTGTGACATAGAGGTCTCGACAATGCTCGAAGATTTCACTCCGGACATCACACACGGCGAATGCCAGTGGAAATTGAGTATGGACGATGATCCCAGGATTGTGCGCATGAACATAGGGTCAAGTGATGGCGTTGTCGTGGAGGAGTGCTTTTTGAGGCTTGCTATGGTTGATGCAGGTTATCCCGGCGCGCTGATGCTGGATTCCAACGCACTGTTTATGCCTTTGGAAGAGAGCATGTGGATGTCTTATTCAAATTTTCCACGGTTAGTTCCTAGGGCCCCACACATCTTTCAGTTTTGTGGCGTTCGGCCACCTCATTTAACGCCCGAGTTTGAGCTTCCAGACGAGATTATGTGTTAGCGGCCTGCACCACTTACCCCCCTACGGCAACTCCAGCCCAAGCGGAGCGTACGGCCCGATTGAAAGCTGTTCGAACACGCCCAGCCCTTCGGCATAGCCGCCGACCCTGCAAATCATCTGCACGTTTCGATTTTTAATCGCTGCGGGGCAATCGCCATTACCCCTTCGCCAATTCTTCCTCGATTTGGCCCAAGCGTTCCTTGCCGAAGAACATTTCGAACGTATCGGCATCGTCGCCTTTCGTGCCAACGAACATGGTCGGTATGCCAAACGCGCCGCGCTCAACCACGCTTGAGGTATTCTCGACGAGGCCCTGTTTCACTTCGTCGCTCTGGCTGCGCGCAAACAGATCCTGCGCGTCGAAACCCGCCTCGCTCACCGCCTTGCCGAGCGCCTCAGGATCAGTGACATCGACGCCGTCCTCCCAGATCGCGGGCAGCATCGTTTCGACAAATTGCACCCCGCGCCCGTCCTGATCGGCGGCATAAAGCATGCGTTGGAGTGTGATCGAATTGAACGGGAACTTGGGATGCATACGGTATTTGTCGAGCTGGTGCTTGGCAATAAAGCGCCGCATTTCCAGCATCGCATAATCGTTCTTACCCTTCACCTCCGCATCGCGCATGAAGGGCGGAGCATTGCCGGTGAGCTTGTGCATACCGGCGAGAAAGGCTGGCACGACGTCCAGCTCTGCACCGGTGCGCTTGATCACATCGCGCAGCGGCCACCAGATGAGATAGGCGTTTGGGCTGACGAAATCGAAAACCAGCTCGACGCGGTTTGCCATGTGATTACTCTCCCGTTCTCAGTTGAGAGAATGGGTTGCACGAGAAAACTTGCATGGCAAGAGTTTGAGTTTCTGGTTCGGCTTCAAGCACCAGCGCTCACATCCGTTCGCTCGGCTATCCTCGCGGCTTGCGGACAAGTCCGCGCCGCTCCGGACGGGCAGTCGCCCTTGCAACGCCTGCGGCGTCGAATGAGTCCGACAAATCTGGCTTGGTCGCGAAAGCTCGGTCGCGTCAGCGACCGCAAGGCCAAGTGGCTTTTTCTCTTGATGCTATGCCAGCCCGCTCCCTCCACCCTTCCACCCGGATGGTATCCCGGTAGGCTCCGGGTGGAAGGGTGGAGGGAGCGGGCTGGCTAGGTCCAAGCATTCGACAAAATCAATGCGGCGCGAGCCCGATCTCCAGACCCGTGCGGTCTTCCAGCGCGAACTTGTCAAACAGGTCGGCGCTCGCCGAGTTCAGCCCCACGATGCGCGTGTGGCGACCGTTCCGGCGCATCCGGTCGACCGCCTTTTCAAGCGCACCGATGGCGGAGATGTCCCAGAAATGCGCCTTCGACACGTCGATCACCACGTGATGCGCGGCGTCGTCATACTGGCTTTCCGGGCCGAGCATACGCTGGAACTTGTCGACGCTGGCGAAGAAAATCTCGCCGGTGACGCGGTAGACCGCGCTGTGCTCACGCCGCTCGCGCTCCACGGTGAACATGTTGCGCACCTTGTTGGCGAAGAAGATGCCCGAAAGCAGCACGCCAACCAATACGCCGAGCGCAAGATCGTGAGTCCACACTACGACAACGACGGTCGCTATCATCACCAGCGAGCTGCTGGTTGGATGGCGGCGTAGGTTCGGGATCGAGTTCCAGCTGAACGTCCCGATCGAAACCATGATCATCACTGCGACCAGCGCTGGCATCGGCACCTGACCCACATACGGGCCCAGCACGGTGAGCAGGAACAGCAGGAACGCGCCAGCAGTGAAGGTCGACAAGCGTCCGCGACCGCCCGAGGCGACGTTGATCACCGATTGGCCAATCATCGCGCAGCCACCCATGCCGCCAAAGCATGCGGCGACGATGTTCGACACGCCCTGGCCCGCGCTCTCGCGGCGTTTGTCACTGTCCGTATGCGTCATGTCATCGACGATCTGCGCGGTCAGCAGGCTTTCGAGCAGCCCGACCGCCGCCATCGTCAGCGAATATGGCGCGATGATCTGAAACGTTTCCCAAGTCAGCGGAACATTGGGCAGTGCGAATGTCGGCAGGCCATCGGGCAAGGTGCCCTCGCCTGCGACATTGTTGACCGGCAGCCCCCAGAACACCGCCGCCGCCGTCAGCAAAACGATAGCGACCAGCGGGCTAGGCACGGCCTTGGTAATGCGCGGGAAGCCGTAAATGATCGCAAGACCTGCTGCGACCATCACCCATGTCCACGGGCCGACGCCCTCGTTTCCGGGCATCAACTGCGGGATTTGCGCCATGAAGATCAGGATCGCTAGCGCGTTGACGAAGCCGGTGATGACCGACCGGCTCACGAATTGCATCAGCAGGTCGAGCCGCAGCAGCGCCGCAATACCCTGAAAAATTCCCATCAGAATAGTGGCGGCGAACAGGTACTCGACGCCGTAATCTCTCACCAGCGGGATCACCACCACGGCCACCGCCGCCGTCGCCGCCGAGATCATGCCGGGACGTCCGCCGGTGAGTGAAATCACCATCGCAATCGCCACTGAGGCATACAGACCGACGCTCGGATCGACACCGGCAATCAGCGCGAAACCGATCGCTTCTGGGATCAGCGCGAGCGCAACGACGATGCCGGCAAGAATGTCTGCGCGCGGCTGAGCCAGCCAGTCGCGCCGCATCGTGCCCATGAAAGAGGCGTCAGCAGCCATAATAAATTTCCAGGTTTTTGAGCATAGCGAGATCACCTCTCGCCCAATTGGTTCGCTGCGCGCCTAGAGGTTTATGCTGCATTGCACAATAGCGCGAATACGTATTTCGACCCTTCAAGGCGTTTTGCGCGCATGTGTGGTAAATTCCGCATTACCTGCGTTTGCAGCCAGTTTGTTAGTTCACACAGTGCAATTTTTGCAAACCGATCCTTCGGTGCGCAAAAAGGGGACCAAGAAGCCCCACCTGTTTTGTCGTTTCCACACCGACCTTCCCGGGTCGCATAAGAGGCTGGGAATGCGAGGTTTTTTACTTCGCTTCCTGGCTCTCTTTGCGTGTGGGAGGTCGGCGTTAACGGATGGACTACCTCGCGCCGTTATTGTTGGGGCATGAGCCGTCTTCTTATCTTGCTGATTGTCGGTTTCGGCCTGAGCAATGTGTCGCCTTCATCAGCGACAGCGCATCCGGGCGGTCTGAACGCAGAAGGATGCCACAACAATCGCAAAACCGGCGGCTATCACTGCCATCAGAACCGCCGCGCATCGCGCCCGGTAAACCGCGCTCAATCGCTCAACGGCGACGTCTATTTTCGAAATTGCGATGCTGCTCGCGCGGCTGGACGCGCGCCAATCTATCGCGGGCAGCCTGGCTATCGCCCAGCCCTGGATCGCGACAATGACGGAGTGGCCTGCGAACCCTATCGCGGAAGGCGCTAAATCCCCGCCACCCCAAGCGCGCGATCGAGATCTTCGGTCAAATCCTGCGGGTCTTCCAGCCCGACATTAATCCGCAGCAGACCCTCGGTGACGCCCATTTCCACGCGCCCCTCTTCGCTCATCCCGGCATGCGTAGTCGAGGCCGGGTGACACATCAGAGAGCGCGCATCGCCGATGTTGTTCGAGATATCGACCAGCTCCAGTGCATCGAGAATGGCGAAGGCGCGCGCCCGTGTACCGACATCGAAGGCAAAGATCGGACCGGTCGCATCCATCTGAGCCTTGGCGAGATTGTGGCGCGGATGGCTCGGCAGGCCAGGATGGAGCATGTGCCCGCCCGCCTTTTGCACGCGCGGCTCCAGGAATTGGCCGAGCTCAACCGCCTGCTCGCTTTGCCGGTGCGCGCGCAGACCAAGCGTCTCCAATCCTTTATGCACGACCCAGGCGTTGAACGGTGAGATATTCGGGCCAGTGTTGCGCTGGAATGGCAGCAGCACCTCGTTGATCCATTCTTCGCTGCCACAAATCGCGCCAGCCAGAACGCGGCCCTGTCCGTCCATGATCTTGGTCGCGCTGTAGGCGACTACATCCGCGCCGAATTCCATCGGGCGCTGCAAGGCGGGCCCAGCGAAGGCGTTGTCCACCACGGTGGTGATCCCATGCGCTTTCGCAACATCGCAAACGTGCTTGAGGTCAACGATATCGAGCGTCGGATTGGCAGGTGTCTCGAAGAAAAACACCTTGGTGTTGGGCCGGATCGCGGTCTCCCATGCAGCATCGTCCGCGCTGTCGATAACAGTGGTTTCAATGCCGAAACGCGGCAGCAATTCATCGACTAGCCAGCGGCATGAGCCGAACGCCGCGCGGGCTGCAACACAATGATCTCCAACCGAAAGTTGGCATAGCAGCGACGCTGTCATCGCCGCCATGCCGCTCGCCTGGGCGCGGCAGGCCTCAGCACCTTCGAGCAGCGCGATCCGCTCTTCCAGCATCGCCACTGTCGGGTTCTGCAGGCGCGAATAGGTCATTCCCTCCGCATCACCAGCAAACCGGTCGGCCACGGTCTGCGCGTCGTCATAGGTGTAGCCGGAAGTGAGGAACAAGGCCTCGCTCGTCTCACCATGTTCGCTGCGCCAGGTGCCGCCACGCACCGCGCGGGTCGCCGGGCGCCAGTTGCGCGTCACCGCGCGGTCCATGCCAGTGGTCTTCTTCATGTCGGCAGCTTTAGCGCACGGGCTGCGGCTTACAAGTCGATCCTAGAGCCCGCTCGCAATCATTCCTTCGCGCGCGGTGCGGGCATGGCCGACCGCGCTCAGCATCAGACTGCCTTCGATCACCGTAAGCAGGTAACGTGCGCCACCCACCGGATCGGGATCGTCTTCGGGCATTTGCGTCTCCAACCAGGCCAGCAGTTCGCTCATCATCTGCTCGGCTGCCTCGCGATAGCCGGGCACGCCGCGTGCAGACCCGGCGACAATTTCCCACCACAGCACCATGAACGGCTGCATCGCCGGCTCACGCCCCTGAGCCAGAATGCGGGCGATACATTGCTGACGGCTCGTCGCGCGCTCCTCACCCATTGCGGCATCGAGCGCTGCGGAGTAGATTCCGGCGATATAACCTAAAACGTCCGTTATAAGTTGCTCCTTTTTGCCAAAATGGTAAATCAGCATACGGTCGCTGGTTTCCGCAGCTTTAGCCAATGGGCGCAGGCTTGCACTGCCGAGTCCATGTTCGAGCACATGCGCGGCGAGCTTCGGCAACAGGGTTTCGCGGGAAAGTGGCGCTGGTTTCATTTTGGCCTTGTAGCAATCGCTACATCGCGCTACAAGCCTACGTAGCGCTCGCTACACGATCGGAGATTCATCCTATGCAACCGCTTGAAATTCTTGCCGCTGTTGGCCTAGCTATTGTGGCTCTTGCTGCATTCTACATCGCCTCGGGCGACCGCAAAATCGGAAATGCCGCCCTCTCCGCAGCGCTCTCCGCCGCCTTTGCCACCTATAGTGGAGTAACAATCTACAGCGAAGGCATATTGCCGGTCTGGACCAACCACACCACAAATATGTGGGGCGTACAGGTCTGGTGGGATCTGTTGTTCGCGGTTGGCATCGCTCTATTCCTTATCGCCCCGCGCGCCCGCAAGCAAGGCATGAATGTACCACTTTGGACAATCGCTATCCTTGCTACCGCCAGCATCGCCCTGCTCGCCATGGCTGCGCGCCTTTTCTGGCTCGAACATCAGGCAGAGGCCGCCAGCGAAGGCTGATGTTAGGGGGGCTTGTCGCAAGATCGCTGCTTGCCTAAGCGCTTGCAGCGATGAGCGAAGCCCCTCCCCATCCTCGCGACCCTTGGCTGGCCTGCCTGGCGATTACTGGCCTGTTCGCCGCGCTCGCCTCGGTTCGGTTGGGCATTCCGACAAAGCCCTATTTCGACGAGATCCATTACCTGCCAGCTGCGCGCTCCATGCTGGAAGGCGGTGCCTATCTAAATCGTGAGCATCCGCTCCTGGGCAAGCAGTTACTCGCCCTTGGCATGTCGCTATTCGGTGACAATCCTTTGGGCTGGCGAACCATCCCGCTGATTGCAGGCACGATCGCTTTGTTCGCGAGTATGCGGGCGATGTGGCATGCCAGCTTCGAACGCTTTGCAACGCTTGCCTTTGGCCTGTTGCTCGCGACCGGATTTCACCTGCTGGTCCATGCCCGCATTGCGATGCTCGACATTTTCATGGCCGCGTTTCTGAGCGTTGCGGCATGGCAGTTTGCCGCCGCCATTCGCGAGCCGGAGCGTGGACGCTGGCGGCTTGCCATCACTGGAATCGCGCTTGGCCTGGCGATGGCGTCAAAATGGAATGCCGTACCGTTGGCAGTGCTGCCGGGCCTTGCTTTCTTCGCCGCGAGATTATGGGCCGGACGCAGGCGGTTGCTCACCAGCACGCGGGGGATTCCGGTGCCCGGCGTGTCGCTGGCCGAAGCGTTCCTGTGGCTCGGGATCGTGCCGCTCGCCGCCTATGCGCTTACTTTCTGGCCCGCGTACGACCAGCTCAATTCTCCGCTCGCGGAGCAAGGGCTGATCGGACTGCATCGTGAGATCATCGAGCTTCAGGCGTCGGTCAAGAACCCGCATCCTTATCAGAGCACGTGGGACCAATGGATGCTGAACACGCGCGGCATCTGGTATCTTTACGAGTTCACCGACGGTGCTCAGCGCGGCGTACTGCTTATCGGCAACCCACTGACCATGCTGCTCGGCCTATCCGGACTTTTCTGGTGCGCGATGAGCGGATTTTTGCAGCGCGACTGGGCAAAGATAGCGATGGTGATAGGCTTTGCTGCGAGCCTGGGCCTATGGTTCATCGCGGACAAGCCGATCCAGTTCTACTACCACTATTTCATGCCGAGCATGTTCTTGCTGGGCGCGCTGGCGCTATCGCTCAGCGATCTCTCGCGCAGCAGGCACCGCGTGTGGAGCTATGGCGCATTGGTCATGAGCGTCGCGATCTTCGCGTTCTTCTTCCCTATCCTGACGGCGGGACAGCTGGACGGCCCGATGAGCTTCGCCACATGGACGTGGATTGCCGGCTGGCGGTGAGATGAGGACTTTGGCAATCGCAAGTCTACTGCTAATCGGCGCGTCACCAGACGCATTCAATTGCCCAGAGCCTGCAGGGACACTAACGTTTTCAAAGAATTGGGACGATGCGTTTCCCTCACATACTGATCGTATTTTACCCTCGCCTTTGGAGGTAGATTTCGTCTGTGCTGTAGATAACCAAGGCGCATTCGTGAAATGCGAATTCTCTGCACGCCAAGAGCTAACGCGAGCTCAAAATGCGCTGATGCTGAGAAGCATGAGCAGGCTTATGAACTACATGAAATCTGACATTCCAAACCAACCATGCGTTGCGAGCAAAATTACGTTTCAATCCGGCGCTGAGCCTACTCACAATGACGGGGAACTAATATCTCCCCCAGACGAACCGGCTCGATAGGGCGTAATTCCATACCGACCCGATCAATATGCCGGCGAGTGCGGCAAGCGCCCAGAACACCCCTTCACTCTCGAGCAGAGTCGCCACCGCGACATTGGCGAAGCCCCCCACCGCACAGGTGAGGCAGAATCCGGCCCAACCGCGCAAGACCGCACCCAATCCGCGCAAACGCTGGTCCCGATAGGTCAGCCAGTTGTTGAGCCAGAAGTTGAAGCTCATCGCGGTCAGCACCGCCGCAGCCTGCGCGATTGTAAAGGCCTCTTCGAACACGAACAGCAGGCTCGCAAGCACCGCCATATGCACGATCACACCCAGCGCGCCGACCGTGCCGAACAGCGCAAAGCGCGTGGGGATCACGCGCCCCAACGTCTTGTCGTAAAGCCCTGCGAGAAAGTCGAACAGGATTGCGCGATCGAGCTTGCTCTCGCCCTCGCGGCGCTTCGCGAATTTGAGTGGGAATTCCTTTACTTTCAGCGGCCTGTCAGACGTCGCCAGCAGGTCGAGCAGGATCTTGAAACCAATGCCCGACAAGCGCGGCACGAGCGCCCTCGCCGTCCCGGTGCGCAGCAGGAAATATCCGCTCATCGGATCCGACAGCTCGACGCCCGTCATCCGCCGAGCGATGCCATTGGCGAAGCTGGAAAGGCGCTCGCGTTCCGGTGCACCCCACTCATCCGTGCTGGAACCAGGTGCAAAGCGCGACGCGACCGCCACATCGCCTTCGCCCGCGCGCACCGCCTCCAGCATCTCGGACAGCAAAGCAGGGTCATGTTGGTGGTCTGCATCCATCACGGCGACGAACGGCGCGGCGGTGGCGCAGAAGCCCTCGATCGCGGCGCTTGCGAGGCCTCGCCGCCCGATCCGTTGAATAACGCGCACGCGGCCGTCGGTCAGCGCGATGCTGCGCGCCTCATCCGCTGTGCCGTCGGAGCTGTCATCATCGACGATCAGGACTTCCCAGCCCTGAGAGCCCAGCGCATCCTCGATCCGCGCGACCAGAGGCGCGAGATTGCCGCGCTCATTGAGCGTCGGCAGGATAATCGCGAGTTCGAGGCTCTGGCTCACATCCCCGGTCCTCGTTTGACCTCAAAGACGCTCGATAATGGCGCTGCCGATCGCTTCGCAGCCATGCGAACCACCCAGATCAGCGCCGCGAATGCCGTCTGCGAGCGCCTTCGCGACAGCAGCTTCGATTCGTGCGGCCTCTTCCTCGCGGCCAAAGGAATGACGCAGCATCAGCGCCACCGACAAAACGGTAGCCATCGGATTGGCCTTGCCCTGCCCCGCGATGTCTGGCGCACTGCCATGGATCGGCTCGTACAGGCCAAAAATGCCGTGATCCGTCTTTCGCTCGCCAATCGAGGCGCTAGGCAGCAGACCAATCGAACCAACCGCTGCGCTAGCTAGGTCGGATAAAATATCACCAAATAGGTTTCCCGTGAGGATCACGCCGAATTGCGCAGGGCGGCTGATAATCTGCATCGCGGCGTTGTCGACATACATGTGGTCGAGCTGGATATCGGGGTGCGGGCCCGCAGCCTCTTTCACCGTGTCACGCCAGACCTGGCTGGTTTCCAGCACATTGGCCTTGTCGACGCTGGTCACGCCCTTGCCTGCGGCCCTGGCAGCGCGAAAGGCAACGCGGGCAATGCGGCCCACCTCGGTAGCGGAATAGGACATCATGTCCCACCCCTCACGGCTGCCGTCTACGGCCACACGTTCGCCCTTGTCGCCGAAATAGACGTCACCGGTCAGTTCGCGCACAATCAGCAAATCGAGAGTTTCGGCGATTTCCGGCTGCAGCGGGGAGAGATGCTCAAGGCCCGGAAAAACCTTGGCCGGGCGAAGGTTTGCAAACAGGTCCAGCTCTTTGCGCAGACCTAGGATCGCCTGCTCGGGCCGCAGGTGCCGCTCTAAGCCGTCACATTCGGGATCGCCCACTGCGCCGAACAGCACCGCATCAGATCCGCGTGCGATTTCGAGAGTTTCCTCCGGCAGGGGCTGCCCATGGCGCTTGTATGCAATGCCGCCAACATCGCCTTCGAACAGGGTCAGTCCGGGCAGCGAGAGCGCGTTCAGCACACGAGTGGCCTCGCGGGTCACCTCCGGGCCGATCCCATCACCGGGCAAGATTGCAATCTTCATACGATCCCCCTCATGTCAGCATCCGGGCGAGCCGTTCGCCCAAAAGCGTGCGGGCGGCCATAACATCGCGGTCACGCTCGGCAAGCAGGTATCGCGCAAGCGGCGCTTCGAGTGCGCGAAATTGCTCGAGCTGTTGCTCAAGGTCGCCGTCCACATCGGGTTTGCCGCCGCCATAGCCGAGCTCGCGCAGCAGCATCGCTTCATAGGTGATTAGCGCCGAGAGCCAACCGCGCGCAGAAGGTGCATGGCACACTGCCGTCAGCACCGCCTGAAGCGCTTGGTAGAGATTGGGATAGGCGTTGCGCTCCGGCAGAACGCAGGCGGTGAGCGCGCAGACCCAGGTGATTGCCGCGGCCGGCAGCGGTTCGGTCATCCACGGGCCGCGACTTTCCGCCAGTTCCAGCCGCGCAAAGGGAAGCTGGCTGTCGGACTTCGCACGCAGCTCCACCTCGACCGAGTTTCCCGGGATCATGACGGGGCGCAATCGCCGCCCTCGCCCGCCCGCAACATAGCCTGCGACGAGCCCGTATTGCTCGGTGAACATGCGCGCAATCGCCGCGTTTTCACCGTGAGCGCGAGAGGCGACGAGTATGGCAGGGGCGCGCAGCTGCATGGCTGCGCCGTCTTACTTGGAGGCGAGCTTGGCTTCCAGCTCGGCAATGCGGGCTTCGAGCGCTTCGTTCTGCTCGCGCGCCTTTTGCGCCATCAGCTTGACCGTCTCGAACTCTTCGCGGCTGACGAAATCGACGCCGCCAAGGGCCTCGCGCATTTTCTCGCGCGCGCCTTCGCGGGCTTCGCGCGTCATGCCAGCCATCGTGCCAGCAGCGCTGTTTGCGAGTTTGACGAAGTCGGCGATGATCGGGTTTTCGCTTTGCATGGGGGACAAATGGTGAAGCTGGGAGGTTTTGTCCAGTGAGAGTTTTTGTGCGTGGGTCGGTTGTCCAACCGATCCTTTACCGTGCCACCCGCGCCCTCCACCCTTCCACCCGGAGCCTACCGGGATACCATCCGGGTGGAAGGGTGGAGGGCGCGGGTGGCTACGGCACGCTAAACGGAAACTTACAACTCAATACGCTGTGCAGCTGCGCTTTCCCCTTTGACGCCGCCATAAGGGTTTTCTGCCAGGAACTGATAGTTCAGCGCCGTCGCGAACAGCACCCAAGCAAGATAGGGGATCAGTAGGTAAGCGGCCAGCTTGCGCACTTTCCAGAAAGCCCAGATCACGATCAGCAGGGTTAGATCGACCAGACCGATCACAATCAACCCGCCTGCGATGTTCTGCATCCCGAAGAACACCGGAGTCCAGGCAAGATTAAAGGCGAAGTGGATGATAAACAGCATGAGCGCCACCTTACGGCCATGCGCCCCCCACGCACTGGCCACCAGTGCGACCGATAGGCCGATCATCACATAGAGAATGCTCCAGACAATCCCGAACGCGGCAGGCGGCGGATAGATGTCAGGCTTCACAAGGTTCTGGAACCACAATGTGTTTGGCCCGGCCGATTGCCCCATCAGAAAGCCGAGCAGAAAGATCAGCGGAACCAGAAACAGTGACCAGCGCAGCAGACTTGCCCGCAATTGAGCCTTGGAAGCCAGTAAACTCATTCTATTCCTCACCAGCGCTCGCAAATCGGAAGCGCTCATTGGCACAGCACGATTCGCCGGAGCGATCAGAGCGCCCGCGATACACATTGCAGCGGCGAGCGCCAATCACGGCTCATCGCGAATACGCCACAAGATCGGGGAAGAATTTCGCCTCCAGAAAATTTATTCGAACAAAACGCTAGGACTCTCGGAAATCATTCTGCTAGCACTGCCACATTCTTGCCGTGATTCGTGGTGCTAACGGTGGGGAAAGTGGAGTGGAGCACCCGACCCAATGAGGGAAACAGTTATGCAAAAGACCAAACTCGCTTCGATGATGGCGATCGCTGGCGGCCTTTCGATCGCTACCGCAGCATGCAACGCACCGGCTGAAGACGGCGCAGAAACCGCTGCTGACGAAACATCGGTAAGCGCTTGTGAAGCTGCTGAAGAAGTTGCTGAAGCTGCATGTGAAGCCGCTGAAGAAGTTGCTTGTGCCGCTGACGGCTGCTGCGCTGCAGAAGGCTGCTGTGCAGCTGCATGTTGCGCCGCTGCTGAATAATTCAGCTCAGCGAAGCTAAGCATTGTGGGCCGGCGGCAACATGGTTGTCGTCGGCCTCTTTGTTTCTTAGGCCTAGCGACATGACCGAAAACGAAGCTGCCCTTACCGTTATCGAGACAATCACGCAGATGGCCGGAGAGCAGCGCCCGCTGATGCTGCGGGTCGTGCCGGATGAAGGTGCGAAATTCTGGCAGCACTACCCGGACAAGGATGCGCGCGACGCGAAGACCAAGTCGCGCTGGTACTATCATGTCCATGCGCCCGGCGATCGCGATCCGGAGGAGCATGGCCACTTTCATCTATTCCTGCACCGGACCCAACTGAAAGACGGCCTTTCACCGGTGGTCCTGCCTCCGGAAGGCGAAGATGCGAAAGCGCATGTGACGCATCTGATCGGCCTGTCGATTGCGCATACGGGAATCCCGCGCGCCTGGTTTTCAACCAATCGCTTTGTGACCAACGAATTCCTCTACAGTGCCGACGACATGATCGAGCATATGCCGCTCTACGACGTTGACGACACGAAGGAAGACAAGCTGGTCAATCGCTTCGTGACCGCGATGGTCGCGCTTTATCGCGACGAGATTGCCGACCTTCTGCGCCAGCGCGATGCGCGTCAGGCAGAGCTGGTCGCCGAGCACGGAGATGCCGCTTATGAAAAGACGTCGGGTGAGGATGTGCTCGCCATTATTCCGATTGATCTCGACGAGAAGATTTCAGCGCTCGATTTAGACTGAGTATTGCTGGCTAAGCCAATCGGTTCAACGTTAGCACAAGTTCGACGCCGCAGGCGTCGCAAGCGCGCATGCGCGTCGGCCGGTTAGGCCGGAAGCCAAGCGAGCCGGATGGCTCGCGCCCGGCGTTTGAGGGCGAAATCAAAAACGCGTAGCGCTGACCAAAAACTCGACATTTCCCTGCGGGCCAGTGATCGGGCTCTCAACGATGCCCTGGATCGTCCAGCCCGACTGTTTGAGCCAATCGCGCACCTCGTCGCAGACCCTGTTGTGCAAAGCGGTATCGCGCACGACGCCGCCCTTGCCAACTTCTTCGCGCGCAACCTCGAATTGCGGCTTGATCAGCGCCACCAACTGGCATTCTCTCCCCGCCAGTTCGAGTGGCCGCTCCAGCACTTTGACAAGGCTGATAAAGCTCGCATCGCACACCACCCAAGTCACTGGCTGATCGACATGATCGCGCGTCAAGATCCGCGCGCTGGTCTGCTCATGCACGGTGACGCGATCATCTTGTCTCAACTTCCACGCAAGCTGATTGGTCCCGCTATCGACCGCGAAGACATGCGCCGCGCCATTTGTCAGCAGCACGTCGGTGAAGCCGCCGGTCGATGAGCCGACATCCATTGCGATAGCGCCGCTCGGGTCGAGGTCGAAATGTTCGATCGCATGGGCAAGCTTGATCCCGCCGCGGCTGACCCAGGGGTGATCGCGCCCGCGCACGTTCAGTTCTGCATCCTCGGCGATCTGCTGTCCCGGCTTCTCGATCTTCTGCTCGCCGGCAAAAACTGTCCCGGCCATCACCAGCGCCTGCGCGCGCGTGCGGCTCTCGGCAAGCCCGCGTTCGACCAGCAAATGGTCGACCCGCCTCTTTTTTACTTTGGGCGGAGATTTGGATGAGGAATTCGGCGTTTTCGTCATGGACGAAGACTGCGTTAGCGCGCATTGTTGTCGCATGAAAGCTATCTACTTCAATGCGATCGGCGCCGTCGCCCTGACCTTCGGCATCGCCGCCTGTGTGCCATCATCATCGCCGCCTCCCGCCAGCGTTCCCATACAAACCAGTGCACCGCCGCCCAGACCCGCGCCTGCGCCGACACCATCTCCGGGTCCGACGCCCACTCCAGCTCCGGCGCCTACTCCTGCCCCAACACTCGCTCAGCCGGACTTCGAGAACTATCTCGACGCGCCGCAGACACCGGGAACCTGGCGTTATCTGACCGAGCCGGATGAGACATTCGCGCTGTTCGGCACAAGCGTGGACAACGCACAGGCGATCATCCGTTGCGATCGTAACACCAGAATGGTCGGCATTGGCCGCTTCGGTTCGAACAGCGCAACCGCAGCGATGCAAGTTCGCACGGAAACGCGCAGCACCATTTTGCAAGGATCCACGCGATCGAGTGGCAGGCCGCTCGTGGCTGCTGAACTCAGCGCGCGCGATCCACTGCTGGATGCGATGGCGATCACGAAAGGGCGCTTTGCGTTGGAGGCCTCGGGCATGCCAACACTCTACCTGCCTGCATGGGCGGAGGTCACGCGCGTGATCGAGGATTGTAGGTAAGGAGAGTGAGTCCTTGGTTCCGCACGCCATCCGGCGTGCGCCCTTGCGGTCGCTAGCGCGACCGTGCTCCGCGACTTCCCCTCCAATCTCTACCGATTCTTTTTCCGCTTTCCACAGCTGCGCGGTGGGATGCACTAATTCTATCGCGCATAAACAAAAAGCGCCCGAAGTTCCCTCCGAGCGCTTTAGCAAACTTCATTTTGCAACGATGTTCTATTCTGACGTGGGAAAAGTTTTTTACAAGGCTTGTTTTCATGCTCCGAACGACTCAAATTGATAATTGAGTTCAGCGGCGAACGCAGTACTCGGCCCCCCAGTGAAACGGCAGGGTCTTGGCTTAAAAGCGCGAAAGGAGGTGATCCGATGTCTCATGGTTCAGTAGCGAGGTCGGTGAAGATCCCTACGGAGCATATTCGGTAATTTCCCACGCGGAAACAGATGCCGAGTAAGGCTACGTGAGCGGCACTTCCGGCCGCTGACCATGAAAGGGCAGTTCCTCCTACGGGCGAGGAACTGCCCTTTTCATTTTTGTTGATTGCTTTGTGTTCCGCGAGCGCATCCGCGCTCGCGATCTCCTTGGCCCGTGCGGGCCTGCGCGCGGGCATGCGCCCTTGCGGTCGCTGGCGCGACCGAGCTCCGCGACCAAGCCGATGGCTGGAAATGGTTCGAACCCGATAGGGTTCGCAAGCCCAATCGGGCGTCCGCAGGTGCACTGTAGTGCAGCGAAGGAGCTGCACCAAGGATGCAAGCGCGGATGCGCTTGCGGAAAACAAGAACGCGCATTATCCGCAGCGCCATGCAATTCGAGACCATCCCCCACCCTTCGCTAACGCCCGACGATGCGCGCATGGCCGCGATTGCCAACCCGGGTTTCGGCACTGTCTTCACCGATCACATGGTCACAATCGATTATGACGAAGATCGGAGTGGCTGGCATTCCGCGCGGATCGGCCCGCGCGAGCTCATCGCACTCGATCCGGCGGCGAGCGTGCTGCACTATGCGCAGGAAATCTTCGAAGGGATGAAGGCCTATCGCCTGGCCGATGGCGAGCTCGCCTTGTTCCGTCCGGAAGAAAACGCGCGTCGCTTTAATGCCAGCGCTCGCCGCATGGCGATGCCCGAATTGCCTGAAGAACTGTTCCTGGAGGCCGTGCGCAAGGTCGTCGCTGCGGACGCAAACTGGTTCCCCAATGTCGAAGGCGGCTCGCTCTATATCCGCCCCTTTATGTTCGCGACCGAAGCGTTTCTGGGCGTGCGCCCGGCCAAGCAGTACAAGTTCCTCGTGATCCTCAGCGCAGCGGGCAATTACTTCAAATCAGGCGCGCCCGCGGTCAGCATCTGGCAATCGGAATACACTCGCGCTGCCCCGGGTGGCACAGGCGCGGCGAAGACCGGCGGCAATTACGCGGCGAGCCTCGTGCCCACGGGTGAGGCCTTCGAACGCGGCCACGACCAGGTTCTCTTCCTGGACGCGGTCGAGCGAAAATGGGTCGAGGAATTGGGCGGCATGAACCTGTTCTTCGTCATGCGCGATGGGCGGGTAATCACTCCGCCGCTGACTGGCACGATCCTGCCCGGCATCACACGCGAGAGCCTGATCAAACTGCTCGGCGAAGAAGGCCGCGACGTGCGCGAAGAACCCTATTCGATCGATCAGTGGCGCGCGGATGCGGCCAGCGGCGATCTGGTCGAGGTGATGGCCTGCGGTACGGCAGCGGTCGTGACCCCGGTCGGCAAGGTCGATAGCACGGATGGCGAATTCGTAATCGGCAATGGTGGTCCGGGCGAGCTAACCAGCACCATCCGCGAGAAGCTCGTCGGCATCCAGCGCGGCTCGGTCGAGGATACGCATGGCTGGGTGAAGCGGGTTTGAAGCGTCAAAAGCTCATATGGTTTGCACTAGGGGCGGCGGTCACTGCGTTCGCCACGATGCTCCCGCGTTGGTTCATCACGGAATCTGACGAGAAGTCCCCATACCTTTCGATATCGGAGCGACCATACGTCCAAGAAGATCTTGAGAGAATCGAAGAAATTGCCTCAACGAGCGGTGAACTACTCCGAGAATGCGGGGCGAAACAGTTTTTCATGAAACCTGCTAATGGGGTTGATGGACTGCCATATGCTCTGATCAAAATCGCACCTGAGAACCATCTTGCCATTCATTGCGTTTTCGAAAGAGCCAAGAGCGAGGGCTTTCCGCTATATGTGCAAATGTTGACTGCTCAGCAGGCAGAAGTTTGGTAAGCCCGAAGTTGTCGTAATGCTAGAATGCAAATCTCTAATCCAAGTCGCTGCGCTCTATCACTTTGCGCCGTTTGACGATCCCGCTGCGCTGCAAGGCCCCTTGCAAGCGGCCTGCGATGCGGCGGGTATTCGCGGCACAATCCTGCTCGCGCCGGAAGGCGTCAATGGCACGATAGCTGGCTCGCCAGAGGGCATTGCCAAGGTGCTCGATCACATCCGCACCCTGCCCGATTGCGAGACCTTCGATGTGAAGTACTCGCACGCCGACGAAATGCCGTTCAATCGCATGAAAGTGCGGCTGAAGCGCGAGATCGTGACCATGGGTGAGCCGGGCATCGATCCGCGTGCCAGCGTTGGCCGCTATGTCGATCCCAATGACTGGAACGAGTTGATCAGCGATCCTGAAACCATCGTGATCGACACGCGCAACGACTACGAAGTCGCCATCGGCCAGTTCGAAGGCGCAATCGATCCTGAAACCGCCAGCTTTCGCGACTTCCCCAAATGGTTTCGCGATCACCGCGACGACCTGCTGTCAGGCAAGAAGAAAGTGGCGATGTATTGCACCGGCGGCATTCGCTGCGAAAAGTCGACCAGCTTCCTGCGCTCTGAGGGGGTTGAAGATGTCTTCCACCTCAAGGGCGGGATCCTCAAATACCTCGAAAATGTGCCAGAGGAAGAGAGCCTGTGGCAAGGCGAATGCTTCGTCTTCGATCAGCGCGTCGCGGTGAAGCACGGGCTTGAGCTTGGATCGTACGGCCAATGCTTTGCCTGCCGCCATCCGCTGAGCCAGGAAGAAATGGCCTCACCGGATTACAATGAGGGGATCAGCTGCCCGCATTGCATTGATCAACGTAACGACGAACAGCGGGCGCGCTATATCGAGCGGCAAAAGCAGCAGCAGCTCGCCAAAGCGCGCGGCGAGGCGCATATCGGCGCTACGGTCGACAGCGCCTCCAAGGCCGATCTGGAGTTAAGCGATGCGTCGTGGGAGGCAAATTTCCCCGGCGGCCTGAAACCGGAGCGGGACGGCGATTGACGCATCCTCCGATCCTCTATTCTTTCCGCCGCTGCCCTTACGCGATGCGCGCGCGAATGGCCCTATGGGTGGCGGAGATCAACGTAATCCTGCGCGAGGTGAAGCTATCCGACAAACCGCCGGCGCTGATTGAAATCTCGCCCAAGGCAACCGTCCCTGTGCTGATCTCGCCAGACGGGCCGGTACTTGAAGAAAGCATCGAAATCATGCGCTGGGCGCTTGGCAGAAACGATCCGGAGGGCTGGCTTGCGGGTGATGATGCTGAGCTGATCGAACGCAATGATGGGCCGTTCAAGCACCACCTCGACCGTTACAAATATCCCACCCGCTACGAAGATGAAGCCGATCACGGTGAAGTCGATCATCGCGCGGCAGGCCTCGCGATCCTGAGCGATCTCGATGCGCGGCTTGCATCGCAAAAATACCTGTGCGGAGACAGCCGCACATTGGCGGACATGGCGCTGTTTCCCTTCATCCGGCAATTCGCCAACACTGATCGCGAATGGTTCGATGCACAGGATATTCCGCATCTTCAGCAGTGGCTGGAGGGACATCTGACGTCCGACATTTTCAAGAGCGTCATGCCAAAGTTCACGCCGTGGCAAGCGGGCGATGAACGGATCGCCTTCGGCCCGTGACTATCGCCGGCTCGCACTAGGGTTTCACCCAAAGTTTACCATCACGGCCTATGAAACAATCATGGCAAACACAGAACCATTCCATCAAGTCGATTTGGTCGAGCACCATTGTGAAACGCATTCGGTAGTCCGTGGATTCTGGAATGTTGAGACGATCCAGACCTATTTCGATGACGTCAATGAGATAGCTACACCGCTGGTGAAGGCCCGTTCGCCGATCTATGCGCTGGTCGATTTCACCGATTTCGTCCCGCAAGATCGGGCGACGGGCGACGCCATTCGCGACCACCTGATGACGGCGCAGAAATTCGGGCTGAAGCGGATTGCCATCCTCGGTGCCACCACGCTCACGAAAATGCAGTACAAGCGTTTGAGCGAAGGGCTCACTGTGGAATTCTTCGAAACTAAGGCAGATGCGCTGAACTGGCTTCGCGCAGATAGATAACGTCCGAAATCACTCGGTAAGTTGCTGCCCAAGCGCATTGATCAGCCAACTGGTCGCCGGACCGGGTGGCTCATCGCGCCGCCACAAGGCGCTTAAGGGGTAGGTATCTCCCGGTTTTTCCGGCAGGTCCAATTCCACCAAACGACCATTTGCGACATCCTCTGCGATCATGTGTCGGGGCATATTGCCCCAGCCCAACCCTTCCTTGAGCAGCGCTTGCTTCGCTCCAAGGTCGCCCAGCCGCCAAGTCTGCGGGCTGAGCACGGAGAATTCGCGCCCCTCGGTCAGAGATGAGCGATCGGCCAGAACCAGCTGCAAATGCTTGCGGCTCTCCCCCGATTGAATGCCCGGTTGTGCGAGCGGATGATTGGGCGCAGCGACAGGGACCAATTCCACGCCTCCCACAACCTGACGCTCCAGCGCGGGATGATCGCCAATGACCGGACCGCCGATTGCAAGGTCAGCTTCTTCGTCGAGCAGGCAGGCGGCAACGGCGCCCAGCCCCTCGATCTGGAGCCGCAGGGCAACCGTTGGAAACATGGCGCGAAAGTCGCGTAACACGCGTGCAGTGACGTCACTCGGCACCATCACATCTAGCACCAGTGAAACTGAGCTTTCGAGCCCGGCATGGAGGCTACGCGTTTTGGCCAGCAAGGCATCGACCCCATCGGAAACACTGCGCGCTTCGGCGAGCAGCCCCTCTCCAGCTTCGGTCAGCACCGGTTTGCGCGATCCCTCGCGAGCAAACAGGGTCACGGCCAGCTGATCCTCAAGCTGGGCAATTCCATAGCTGATCGCAGAAATGGCCCGCCCCATACGCCTCGCCGCACCGCCAAAGCTGCCCTCCTCCACAACGGCGAGGAAGATGCGCAATTGATCGAGGGTGGGATCGCCCAATTTCATGATTTTATATGTTCAGATATCTTGAACATTTTAGCAAGTTTTATCGCACTTATCCGCGCGAACTTTCACGCCTATCTCCCATTTCAACAGAGCGCGCTCCGTCTCGGAGCCACTTCAACAGGAGACAGACAATGATTGAACTTCGCCCCTTCAGCAGCCTGGGTTCCGCCAATCACGGCTGGCTCGACGCCCATCATCATTTCTCATTCGCAAGCTACCATGATCCATCGCGGGTCAATTGGGGCAGCTTGCGGGTCTGGAACGATGATACGATCGCTGCGGGCACCGGATTCCCCACGCACCCGCATAACGACATGGAAATCATCACCTATGTCCGCAAAGGCGCCATCACCCACCGCGACAGCATGGGCAATGAAGGCCGCACCGAAGCGGGCGATGTACAGGTAATGAGCGCAGGCACAGGCGTGCAGCATTCGGAGTACAATCGCGAGGATGAGGATACCGAGATCTTTCAGATCTGGATCATCCCCAGCGAACGCGGCGGTGAGCCAAGCTGGGGCGCTGCGCCCTTCCCCAAGGATGATCGCGCGGGCAAATTCGTAACGTTGGCGAGCGGTTCGGCCAACGATAACGACGCGCTTCCCATTCGCACCGATGCAAGCGTGCTCGGCGCAACGATCAAGGCTGGCGAAAGCGTGACTTACGACGTCACCGACGCCTCGCGCCACCTCTACCTGGTCCCCGCCACTGGCAAGGTCCGGATCGAGGACGGGACCGAGGGAGTGGAGGCAGAGGCCCGCGACGGCGTCGCCATCACCCAGCACGACCGCGTCACCATCACGGCAATCGAGGACAGCGAAATCGTCCTCGTCGACGCCGCCTGAACTAAGGAGTCAGCCGGATCATTCGGCTGGCTCCAACATTCCCTAGTCAAAGCATTGAACGAAAGGCCCCCCACCATGACAAAAGTCCTGCACATCTCCGCCAGCATCAATGGCGCAGCATCCGTCTCCCGCGAACTGGGCGACAAGCTCGCCCGTAAGCTCGCCGATCACCACAGCGCGGACGTCGTCGAGCGCGATCTATCAACAAACGATGTTCCACTGATCGACGCCCTCCGCTTCGAGGCCAACAACACCGCACCTGAAGAACGCAGCACCGCGCAGGCGGAACTGGCTGTAATCGCCGATGAACTGATCGACGAATTGAAGGGTGCGGATGTGATCGTGTTCAGCGTCCCGATCTACAATTTCTCGGTGCCTGCCAGCGTCAAGGCCTGGGCTGATCTGGTCGCCCGGGCGGGTACGACTTTCAAATACACCGAGAACGGCCCAGAAGGACTGCTCACTGGCAAGAAGGCCTATATCGCCGCGTCATCGGGAGGTGTACCGGTGGGAAGCGAGGTCGACTTCATGACCAAATGGCTCGAGCACTTCCTCGGCTTCCTTGGCATTCCCACTGAGAAGGTGATTGCCGCAGACGGGATCATGGGCGAGAATGCCGATGAGAAAATCGCGGAAGCTCACGAAAAGGTCGAGAAGCTAGCCGCCTGACCGCTCCTTCGTTCCCGTTCCAGGAGAACCATGATGAATACCACAGCCACAAGTCCTGCCGCTATCACCGGAACTTCGAACGCGACGCAAAACATCCTCGCTCTAGTTGGCCGCCTGTTACTGGCCGCGTTGTTTATCCTCGCAGGGGTCAACAAGCTGACCTCGATGGAGGGAACGGTCGGATACATAGCATCGGTGGGATTACCGCTGCCCGAACTGGTTTATTTCGGCACGGTGGCGCTAGAGATTGTCGGTGGGCTCATGCTCGCTACGGGTTTCAAGGCCCGCTATGCTGCGGGCGCGTTGGGGATCTTTACCGTTCTGACGGCGCTGATCTTTCACAACAACTTCGCCGAACAGATCGAAATGACGCTGTTCCTCAAGAACCTAGCGATTGCAGGGGGAATGTTCGCGGTCGCCGCGTTCGGACCGGGACGTTTCTCGATAGATCGCGGATAGACGCCGGGAAAAATCGAAATGCATTGTGCCGGGGCCTTAGCGTGCTCCGGCGCTTTGCCTTTAAATGCTATTCGGCTGGTTCCTGAGCGGCACCGCCATTGGAGAGCTTGAGGCGCAACGCTTCCACCTCAGCTTCAATTCGCGTCGCGAGATTTTCAAGCTGGCCTGAGCTGTTGTCGATCCGGTCGATCGTCTCGCCAGACTGTGCAAAATTCTCAGAGACCTGCGCAACGGCACTGCCGCTGTCGATCGCCTTGCGGCGCACGCCTTCGATCAGATCGCTAAGATTGGTACTGGTTGCACGCTGTTCTTCGACCGAACTTGCCGCGACAGCAGCCATCTCGCCAACCGTTTCAATCGAGGCATCGATCGCCCGGAACTGAGCGATGGACTCGCCAATCAATCCGGAGAGTGATCCGACAATCGTAGCGATCTCGCTCGATGCTTCCTCGGTCTGTTTAGATAGCGCGGCGACTTCGGTAGAAACAACCGTAAAGCCTTTGCCCGCATCGCCCGCGTTAGCCGCTTCGATCCGCGCGTTCAGTGCCAACAATCCAGTCTTGTCTGAGATGGCCTTGATCAACGCGACAAGCTTGCCGATCTCGTTGGCAGAAACCTCAAGCTGACCTGCGATTTGGGCACCGCGATCGCTGGCCTGATCCGCATGACCGACAGCGGTGTTTGCATCTTCGACCCGCCTACCTACCAGCTCGAGCGTGTCGGCCAGCAATTGGGCGCCTTGCGCCATCTGCTCTGCAATCGACAGTGCAGCATCGGCCTGATCGCTGGCATGGCCGACCAGTTCGCCCGATTGCTGCGCATTGGTGGCGAGTTGCTCAGAGCCACGCGAAAGATCACGCGCCTGCGTGTTCAGCTGTGTCACAAGCTCGGCAAACTCGCGCTGGAAGTCGGTCAACAATTCCGAAGTGGTGTCCGCCCTCGCCCGTTCACGTTCTGCCATATGGGCGAGTTCGCGTTGCTCGGCGCGCAGGCGATCGGCAGCAACTCGCTCCGTTGCTTGAACCCGGTCGAGAAAGGCATTTAACTCGGCGGCAATATCGCCGCCCTCTTCAAAAGGGTCGACATCGATCCGCGTATCGAGGTCGGCGTCGCCGCGATTGATTTGCTGCAATGTCCGCGACAATTCCGCGTTGCCCAGCATGGCGCGGTGTTCCGATAGGTTAAGACCGCGCTGCTCGTCATCGAGCGACACGCGCAATTTGCCGCGCGAGTGCATGAAGTGAGCGGCGGTGCCCATCGCTAGGAATGTGAAACCGCCGATGCTGACCGCACCGAGTATTTGCACACCAAGCTGCGCAAAAAAGCCATTTGCCATAGCCTCGCTGGGAACAATGAAAGGCACTGCAATCGTGCCGAAGAATCCTCCAAAACCGTGGACGCTCACTGCGTAAACTGCGTCGTCGACGCGGTGTGTGCGTTCCAACCAGTCGGTGAAGAAAACCGCGAGCCCGGCTGCAAGCGCTGCAGCACCAATGGCTCCAAGCGAGATCGCAAACGGCGCACTGGCAGTGACCGTCACCAGTCCGACTAGGAGGCCGTTGATCATGCGGTCCGCGCGATAATAGCCGTCTTTGTAGAATCCGACGACGGTCGCAGCGCAAGCCGCCGCCGCGCCAGCGAGAAGCGTGTTGGAAAGGGCGCGGGCGAACTGATCGCTGCCCGGTTCCAAGGTGCCAGTGTTGAAGCCCAGCCAACCTACGAGGAGCACGAGAGCGCCAGCACCCGCCAGGATCGGGCTGTGACCGTGAATGGTGCGCACATCGTCGCTTAGCTCATCACCGGTTTCATTATCGAAACGTCCCGAACGTGCGCCGACGACCAGCAAGATCGCCAAAGCCGCCGCGCCGCCAGCAAGGTGAACCACGCTCGATCCAGCAAAGTCGATAAAGCCAAGCGTTTCCAGCCAACCTTTACCTGTTCCGCCGGGTAGCAAGCTCGCCCAGGCCCAATGTCCAACGATTGGATAGATCAATGCAGTTAACGGCAAGGTCAGCAAAACATAGGCCGAAAACCGCAAACGCTCAGCAATCGCGCCCGATACGATTGTGGCGGCCGTGCCGCAGAAGAGCGCTTGAAAAAGGAGGAAGAGCGTAACCGAGCCGCTGCCCGAATAACCCATCAAACTGGCATCGAAACCGATCAGGCCAAAACCTGGGCCAAACATGATTGCCGCGCCGACAATATGGAAAGCGAGAACCGCGACCACAAAATCCGCAAGGTTCTTCATGGAGACATTGATACTGTTCTTGGAACGGACGAAGCCCGCCTCCAAAAACAGGAATCCGATTTGCATTCCAGCCACCAGCACGCAGGCCAGCGCCAGCCAGATCTCTACCGCCAATGTCCTTCCCCAACTTTTGTTATATTGCGGACATATATGGGAAATCAGCTAACGAAGTCTTACCGGTTTGTTAGCCTTTATAACCCCGGGGGAAGCTGGGTTTTCAGCTCTTCGAGCCATACATCGGCCACTGCATCGGATGGTGCACGCCAATCGCCGCGTGGGCTGAGTGCACCGCCCGAACTAACTTTGGGCCCATTGGGCAGAGCGCTGCGTTTGAACTGACTGAAAGCGAAGAAGCGCTTCACGAAGTTTTCGAGCCAGCGCGCAATCTTCGCCAAATCGTACTCATTCTTGCGCTCGTCCGGGAAGCCCGCGGGCCACAGCCCAGCCTTTGCATCTTTCCACGCATGCCATGCGAGAAACGCGATCTTGGACGGTCGCTGACCGTAACGGATCGTGTGGTGCAGGAAGAAGTCGTTGAGCTCATATGGCCCAATCCGCTCTTCAGTGCTTTGCATTGCTCCGTCCTCGCCCGCCGGGACAAGCTCCGGCGAGATTTCCGTTTCGAGGATCGCACCGAGTACTTCGCTGCATGCAGGCAGGAATTGCTCGGTCTCAATCGTCCAACGGATCAGATACTGGATCAACGTCTTGGGTACACCTGCGTTCACACCGTAATGGCTCATGTGATCACCGACGCCGTAAGTGCACCAGCCCAGCGCGAGCTCTGACAAATCGCCTGTGCCGACGACGAAACCGGAATGCTGCCCGGCAAGGCGGAACAGGTAGTCGGTGCGCAGCCCCGCCTGCACATTCTCGAACGTCACGTCGTAGACCGGTTCTCCATCTGCGAACGGATGCTCCATATCTTCGAGCATCCGCGTCGCGGCCGGTTTGATGTCGATCTCCTCTGCGGTGATCCCCATCGCTTCCATCAATTTCCAGGCGTTGGACTTTGTCGTGTCGGAAGTTGCAAATCCGGGCATCGTGTAGCCGCGAATGGCGGTGCGCGGCATCTCCAGCCGGTCACAGGCCTTGGCCGCCACGATAAGCGCGTGGGTGGAATCGAGCCCGCCAGAAATGCCGATGACCAAGGATTTCGCTTGAGTTGCGGTGATCCGCCGCATCAGCGCATCGACCTGAATATTGAAAGCCTCGTAACAGTCTTCGTCCAGCGCATGCTGGCGATTGGGCACGAACGGGAAACGGCGGATAGGTCGGATCAGGCCGATATCGCGCGCTTCTTCGGTCACACCCGCATGGTCGAACACGACGCGGCGGTAATCATCCTCCGGTCGCCCATGCGCCTCGGCAGCGTCGGCGAAGGTCTGGTTGCGATTGCGCTCGGCGGCGATCCGCTGCGTGTCGATATCGACCACACATAGCTCTGGTTGAAGGTCGAAGCGCGTGCTTTCAGCCATCAGATCGCCGAGCTCATAAATCACGCCCTGTCCGTCCCAGGCCAAGTCGGTCGTGCTCTCGCCATGCCCGCTGGCGGAATAGACATAGGCGCAAATCGAACGCGATGAACTGGATCGGCAATGAAGATGGCGATCATCGGCGCGGCCAATCGTGATCGGCGAGGCGGACAGATTGCAAAGGATCTGCGCACCCGCGAGCGCTGCCATCGTACCTGGCGGATTGGGCGCCCAGAAATCTTCGCAGATCTCGACCCCAAAGGTGAAACCGCGAAGGTTGCCCGCCGCAAAGACGAGATCGGTTCCGAACGGCACTTCCTCGCCTGCAACCGCGATCCACAGGTCTTCGCAGCCACGACCATGCGCAAAATAGCGCTTCTCGTAGAATTCGCGGTAGTTCGGCAGGTATGATTTGGGAATGACGCCGAGCAGCTCGCCGCCCGCGATCACCAACGCGCAATTGTAGACCTTGTCTCCGCGTTTGAGTGGCGCACCGATCACCAGAACTGGCGCAAGCTCGCTGGACGCTTCCAAGACTTCGCCAATTGCTTCTTCAACGCGCCCTAGCATCGCCTGTTGCAACAGCAGATCGTCGATCGCGTAGGATGACAGCGTCAGCTCCGGATAGACGACCAAGTCGACATTCTGCTCATGCGCCTTCCGCGCCTCTGCAATTACGCCTGCTGTATTGTACGCCACGTCCGCCGGACGCGCGCTGGGTGTCGCTGTCGCCACACGGACGAACCCATGAGCGTGCATGTCGTAAAATCGATGCGTTTCCTGAGCCATAGCCGGCCTGTACTCCCGCTGTTTCAAGCAGCGCTCTAGCGAGGAATGCGTCGACTTCCTAGGCCGCGAGCAATTCGGCGGCGTCGGGGCTTTCTTCGAGCAGTTGCAGAAGACCGCGTTCGTGGCGGGTGAGATAGCGCGTTGCACGCGGCATTTGCAGCCTTTCGCGCCATTCCTCCCAGCCATTGTCGCGCGAAAGAATGTCGATCACGGCGGGATGGATATAGCTGTTGCGCACGACCGTCGGCGTGTTGCCTAGCTTTTGCGAAACCTCGTCGAGCACCATGCTGATCGTCGGGCGATCCTTCGCCGTGGCAAGAAGCGCGAAAGCAAGGACGCTGGCGTGCCAGGTGCGAAAATTCTTGGCAGAGAATTGCTCGCCCATCGTCTGACGCAGATAGCCGTTCACATCGCTGCTACCGATTGGCTGTCGCAGTCCGTTTTCATCGTAATATTGAAACAAATGCTTGCCCGGCACGTCACGCGCATCTTCGACCGCGCGAGCGAGCGCTTCGTCCTCCAGCGTGATGCTGCGCTCTTTCCCGCCTTTACCCCTATAGCAAAGCTCGACCGTGCTGCCCGTTATCGTGGCGTGGCGATCACGCAACGTCGACGCCCCGAACGATTTGTTGTTCTTCCTGTACCGCTCGTTGCCGATGCGAACGAAACCCATGTCGAGCAGCCGGACAATCGCAGCGAGAACACGCGAACGGGTCGCGGTCTCACCTTCGATCTCCGCTTCGACCCATTTGCGGATTTGAGGCAGGAAATTGCCGAAATCGAAGCAACGATCGAATTTTTCGCTTTCGCGCATCGTGCGGAAATGGGGGTGGTAGCGATATTGCTTACGCCGCCGGTCGTCATATCCGGTGGCGAGGATGTGCCCGTTGGCCATCGGGCAGAACCAGGTATCGCGGTAAGCGGGCGGCAGCGCGATTGCATTCAATCGCGTCCGCTCCTGGCGATCCCGGATCAACTCACCATCGGGATCGTAATAGGCAAATCCCTTGCCCGCGCCGCGCCGAGTGATCCCCGGCAGACTGTCATCGACATAGATCAACTTTTCCATCGACAACATAAACGCGCCAATCCGTCGCTTGTTTCCGGCTTGCGCTCGTAACCGCGATGCCCCACCTCGCGAACCAGACGGACATAACCGCACGAAGGAGCCGAACATTATGGCCGATGCCACCTACACTCCCCCCGCAGTCTGGAATGCCGAGACTGAAAGCGGCGGTCGCTTTGCCAACATCAATCGCCCGACCGCTGGCGCGCGTGAGCAGAAGGAGCTGCCAGAAGGGAATAACCCCTTCCAGCTTCACTCGCTGGCGACGCCCAACGGGGTGAAGGTCACGATCATGCTGGAGGAGCTCTTGGAGCTTGGCCACAAAGGTGCCGAATACGACGCTTACACGGTGAACATCGGCGAGGGTGTGCAATTCACCAGCGGCTTCGTCGAGATCAACCCCAACTCGAAAATCCCTGCCCTGCTCGACAAGAGCGGAGACAAGCCGTTTCGCGTCTTCGAATCCGGCGCGATACTGGTTCACCTGGCTGAGAAGTTCGGCGAGTTCCTGCCCACTGATCCAGCGGCTCGGGCCGAGACGCTCAGCTGGCTGTTCTGGCAGGTCGGCACCGGCCCTTTCATCGGCGGCGGGTTCGGCCACTTTTACGCGTATGCGCCCGAAAAATACGAATATCCGATCAACCGCTATGCGATGGAGACCAAGCGGATTTTCGATGTCGCCGACAAGCGCCTCGCTGAAACACGCTTCCTCGCTGGCGACGACTACACCATTGCCGACATGGCGAATTACCCATGGCTCGCCCCGTTCACCACTGGGATGATGTACAACGATGCCAAGACCTTCCTGTCGATCGACGAGTACAAGAATGTCGGTCGCTGGGTGGAAGAAATCTCGGCGCGGCCAGCCGTCAAACGTGGGCGCATCGTCAACAAGACATGGGGCGAAGAAAACGAGCAATTGCTCGAACGCCACTCGGCTGTGGATTTTGAAGGCAAGGCTATTTAGCGCTGCGACGAACCTAGGGAGCGCTTGACACAGGCGCTCCCTTGCCCTCCCCCTGCCATCGGAAGGATGATGGTTTGGCCGCAGCGGCAGACAGCAGGATCGGGTTTCGCGAGAAGCTGGGCTACGGCGTCGGCGATCTTGCCTCTGGGCTTTACGTCAATTTCTTCAGCGTCTTCCTGTTCTACTATTTCGCCGACCTAGCGGGGTTGGCACCTGCAGCGATTGGCCTGATGCTGCTCGTCACGAAGCTGATCGACGCATTGACCGACCCACTGACAGGCGCTCTCGCGGATCGCACCCGCACACGTTGGGGGCGCTATCGTCCTTACCTATTATTCGGCGCGATTCCCTTCGGCCTGACGGGCCTCCTGATCTTTGCCCCGTTGGATATGAGTGGAACCGCCCTGCTCGTATGGGCTTATGCGACGTACACATTGTGTATGCTGGCCTTTACCGCCGTGAACGTGCCCTATGGCGGTCTGCTCGGCGTGATCTCACCTTCGGCGCAGGAACGCACCAGCGCGACCGCATATCGGATGTTCTTCTCCGCACTGTCGGGAATTCTCGTCGGCATTCTCGGCACGACTTTGGTACGAGAGCTTGGCGGCGGAGACGAGGCGCGCGGCATCTTCCTCACCATGGCATGCATCTCGGCATTTGCCGTCTTTTGCATCCTGACGACCTTTGCCACCACGAAAGAACGCATTCCGCCGTCAGCCAACAATGGATCGGTCACAGGCGACCTCGCGGTGTTGGTCCGTACCGGCCCGTGGATCGCGGTTGCGATAGCAGCCATTCTAGGTGTCACTGCGATTGCCTCGCGCGCGGCCAGCGCGCGGTTCTTCTACAAATATGTCGTAGGCGATGACGGGACGCCGGTGTTCCTGTTTCTCGACCGCCTTGCCCTGTTCCTGACCGCGCTGGCATTTGGGCAGATCACCGGGGTCATCATCGGCAATCTGTTGCAGCGCAAGTTCGAGAAATCGCACCTGCTGATCGCTGCGGGAGTTGTGAAAGCCAGCGGGATCATGCTGTTCTACTTCCTGCCGCTCGACGCAGTCTGGCCGCAGACATTCGTACAGTTTATCGTCGGGGTTGGCTTCGGCTTCCTGATGGTGCTGTCATTCTCGATGTTCACCGACATTGCCGAGTTTATCGACTGGAAGTCGGGCTTACAGATGACGGGCCTCGTCGTGTCTGCTTCGATCTTCGCGGTGAAGGCAGGCATCGCCTTCGGATCAGCGATTCCCGGAATGGTGCTGGGCCTGACCGGATTCGTTGCTCAGGGCGAACAGAGCGCAACCGCATTGATGGGAATCCAGTTCGCTTTTGCGATGATTCCCGCCGCCGTGATGGTCCCTGCGGCCACCGCCTTGTTGTTTTACAGCCTCGATCGCCGCACAATTGAGCGAGTTGAAGGGGAATTGGCCACACGTCGTACCGCGAGCGCCTGATTTTCACTCGATCTGGCCTTCACATCTCAGAATTCGCCGCTATACAGCGGCGCTCTGCTGGGGTGTAGCCAAGTGGTAAGGCAGCGGTTTTTGGTATCGCCATTCGCAGGTTCGATCCCTGCCACCCCAGCCATTAGTTCTCAAACTGTTTGACACCTGATCGAGGCGCACGAGTGCTCACTCGATTTCAAGCGGTTCCTGCGGGTTGTTCGGTTCCAGAATCATTTCATTGGTCTGATTGTCGACCCGGTATGATGCGAGCCGCGAGAGCAGGTTCATTCCGATCACATTGGTCTCGCCGAGCGTCGGGGCGATAACGACATCCAGCCCCCGAGCGGCCACGTTTCCGAAGCGCAATTCTTCTATTGAGCCGAGCCTGGCCTCAACCGGTCCATTGGCCGTTCCGATAGTGATCGGCAATCCGCCTGTTCGCGGCTCAACGCCCGCACGATCAGCCGTCTTTTGCGAGATCGCGGTCAGCGTTGCCCCGGTATCGACCAGAAAATTGGCAGGCACGCCGTTCAGCTCCGCACGCAACCAGAAATGCCCATCACGGCTCAGCGGAATGCGAGTCACACCGCCTTCAACAACTTGCTCAGGTAACCCAAGCTGCGGCACCGCAACGTCGATCCGCGGATCAAAGCGCGACAGCTGTACGATGACCGTCACGAGAATGCCGACCAACACCAGAGTGCTAGCGCCGCGTACAAACTTGCCGAACAACACGCCGCGCTTGACCATCAGCGAGCCAAGTATTCCGGCCATAACTGCAATGAGCGCAACCATCAGCAAATCCGATCGCGGAATGGCTGCAAAAGCGCCCGTCACATTGGCGATGAGGTTATCCATGCTCACATGTGGGAATATAGGCGCACGAACCCGACATTTCCATGAACGGCATCAGGCGCATGCACACCGGAAACTCAGCCTGCGGCCAGCACCCGTTCTGCCAAAGCGCGACCGGAGACAAAAGCGCCCTCGACGCGCGGACTGTGTAAGTAATCGCCCGCAATGCCGATGCGCTGCGCCGCATCATAGCGCGCTGGTTCGCCTTCGAGCGCTTCCGCCATTGCGTAGAGCCAGCGATGCGCGACCAGATGGATCGGTTCTTTGGCAACCGCACCCGTTTGCTCGAAAAAGTCGGCGAGCAGGAGCTCGGCGACCCGCTCCTTGGGAAGGTCGAGAATTTCGCGACTGCGCGATGGACTGGCGTGCAGCACCCAACATTCCCCGCCAGCACGCACAGGCTTGGCCGAGTTGCGTGCGGCCCAAGATATCCCCGCGCCCGGATCACGCAGGCTGTCCGCTTCGATTTCGAGCCTCTCGGAGAACGCCGCCATCACCGCCCAGCAGGGGGCCGATTTAACTTCGGAGGCGGTCTTCGCCAGATCGGGTGCAGGATTGGCCAGCAATTCACGCGCCTGCTCTGCGGGGATCGCGCACAGGACCGTGTCTGCCGCAAAAGTCTTGCCTTCCGTCTCGATCTTCCAGCGATCGCCATCACTGTAGAGTTTCTCGATCCGCGTTCCCCAATGCACATCAAGCTGCGTTGCCATAGCGCGAATGGGCCCGTTCATTCCTGGTAGGCCGACCCACGCGTCGTCGCCAGCCGCCGGCCAGCGTGCAACCACGCCGATCTTCTCCCATTCGCTGATCGCCAATTGGAATGCTGGATCGCGCGCGGTGAAGTACTGCGCTCCGTGATCGAAACCGACCGTCTCGCCAGCTATCTCCGCACGCCGCGTCGCCATACGCCCGCCTGGCCCGCGTCCTTTATCGAATAGCATGACCGAGCGCCCCGCCGCCGCCAATTGGGTGGCGCAGGATAGTCCGGCCATGCCAGCGCCGATGATCGCGATTGCGTCTTGTGATCCGTCCATGGCGAGTTAACGCGCGGGCGCACCATTCGGTTTCGATCTGTTTTGGATGGGTTGCCTGAAGGCGTCAGGGAGCGCTTTTTTCCGGCGCCGCTTCCGCCAGCAAAAGCGAGAAGCGCTCCTTACTGTCGAGCCAGCGTTTCTGCGGCTCCCATCCACCCGCTAGCAGCAGCATATTCGCCGTTCGGCGGCTGAATTTGTGGCTGTTTTCAGTGTGGATCGTCTCGCCCTTCTTCATCGCAAACCGTGTTCCAGCAACGCTGAATTCGAGGTTCTCCTGCGCCACTAGGTGCATTTCGATCCGCGCGAAGTCGTCGTTCCACCGCGCCTCATGTGTGAAGCTATCGACCGGCACATCACCGTCCAGCTCGCGGTTGATCCGGCGCATCAGGTTGAGATTGAATTCGGCCGTAACACCCGCCGCATCGTCATAGGCATCGACCAGCACCTGCTCGTCCTTGATCAGGTCCATACCTATCAGCAGGCGCGCGCCCTCACCCAAAGTCTCACGCATATTGCGCAGCAGATCCACCGCTGTGCGCGCGACCATATTGCCGATAGTCGAACCTGGGAAGAAGCCGAGCTTGGGCAGTTCCGCGACTTCGTTTGGCAAGGCAACCTGGCGCATGAAGTCAGTCTCGACCGGATGGACTGGAAGACCCGGAAATTTCGCCGCGAGATCATCTGCCGCCGCGCGCAGGAAATCTCCGGAGATATCGAGCGGCACGTAGGCGCTTGGTTCGATTGCAGAGAGCAGCAACGGCGTTTTGACCGAACTGCCCGAACCGAACTCGACCACCGCGCGGCCCGGCCCGATCAACTCGGCAAATTCGCTGCCTCGCGCTTGCAGGATTTCCGTCTCCGCGCGGGTCGGATAATACTCCGGAATCTGAGTGATATCCTCGAACAGCTGCGATCCAGCATCGTCATAGAGCCAGCGCGCAGGAATCGCCTTTTGCGACTGCTTCAGGCCCTTCAACACGTCCTCGCGAAACGCTGTATCCACTCCATCATCATCGCGGGTCACCAGCGCAATGCCGTTCTTTGCAGTCATCAATTATCCCTGGTCTTACAAGTCTTTGGCAAGCCGCAGTCCGGTGAACTGCCAACGCTGATGCGGATAGAAGAAATTGCGATAAGACGCGCGTGAATGGCCACGCACGGTCGCGCAACTGGCACCCTTGAGCACGAATTGACCGCTCATGAACTTTCCGTTGTATTCGCCAACAGCACCGCTGGCCGGTGCGAAGCGCGGATAAGGCAGATAGGCAGAGCGCGTGAACTGCCAGCAATCGCCGAACAGAGCCTCCCCGCCATGCTGCGAAGGCGCATGCGCTCCGTCGATCTGATGCCCGGAGCTGGCGTCATGCGCGGGCGCACTGTGCTCGCCATCCTGGCCGCGCGCAATCGCTTCCCACTCGAATTCCGTCGGCAGACGCATTCCCGCCCAGGCGGCAAAGGCATCCGCCTCGAAATAGGAGATATGCGTTACGGGCGCGTTCGGATCGCGTTGGTGCCAGCCTTGATGCGTGAACGCTTCGCCATCGCGCCAATAGAGCGGTGCGGTGATCGCATTGTCCAGTAGCCACGCCCAACCATCCGACAGCCACAGAGCTGGATCCTGATAGCCACCATCGGCGATAAACTCATCCCATTGGCGATTGGTGACCAGCCGCCGGGCAAGTGCAAACGGCTCAAGCAACACGCGGTGGCGCGGTCCTTCATTGTCAAACGCGAACCTCTCACCCGAATGGCCGACAAGAGCGATACCGCCTGGATGTTCGTGCCAGCCGGGATCGCCCGCACCACTCGACATGGCTGGCTCTGGCTCTCCGTCCCACATGGCCGGGCCAAGCGGGTTCTGGAACAGGGCGTGTTTGATATCGGTCAGCAGCAATTCGATATGCTGCTGCTCGTGCGCGATGCCCAGCGCGATCAGGCCCGCATGCGCGCCGTCATCAAGCAATGGCTTCATCGCCGCATTCACATGCGCGCGCCAATCGAGAATTTCATCCATGGTCGGGCGCGAAAGCATGCCGCGCGAGAAGCGCGCAATCCGGTCGCCCTCCGCCTCGTAGTATGAGTTGAAGAGATAGGGCCATTGCTCGTTATAGAGTGCATATCCCGGCGCATGATCGCGCAGCAGGAACGTCTCCCAAAACCAGTTCGTGTGCGCCAGATGCCATTTGGCAGGCGAGGCGTCTTCCATCGATTGCAGGGTGGCATCGGCATCCGAGAGCCGCTCCGCCAAAGCCTCGGTCAAGGCACGCGTTTCACAAAAACGCTCTGTCAGCGACGCAGCATCCTGCTCGCCACGCGATACTTCATCCGGCGATGTCAGCGGCACTCTTGCCTCCCACTTCGCAAACCGTCCTGGCTCGCTCGCATGCGTGGCAATGCCTGAAAGTGGTGACAATTGAAAGGGATGCGCCGCAACATGTGGTCGCTTTGCGGAAAACCGAGAATTTTTAAGCTTCTACGCGCCCGAATTCAGGCGGCCATTCTGACACGGTTGCGGCCAGCACCCTTAGCTTCATACAGAGCGGCATCCGCGCGAGCGAATAGTTTGAGCGAAGCATCGCCCTGCATCATTGAAGTGATGCCGACGCTTATAGTCACCGGCGGACGATCGCCAATGGCTGTACCCATCGAGATAGCAAGGCGCAGCCTTTCGGCCACGATCCGGGCAAAGGATTGATCCGCACCGGGCACAATCCAGACGAATTCCTCGCCGCCAACGCGCCCGACAATGTCTCCGTCGCGGGCTTGCTCCATCGCGAGCTTTGCAACCTGTTGCAGCACCTTGTCGCCATGCGGGTGACCGTACGTGTCGTTGACTGATTTGAAGTGATCAATGTCGAACAGGACCAGCGCGAGCGGCTGAGACTTCTCCTGCGCGCGAACCACCATCTGGTCGAGCGCAGCCATCACGCGGCGACGATTGGCAAGACCGGTAAGCGGATCGGTCTGCGCCAACTCGCGGGCGATGCTCGCCTCTTGCAAGGCGGAGACGCGCGATTGCTCCAACTGGCGTTCGCGCTTCACCTGATCGGTCACATCGCGAACCACCGCGACGACATGGGCGACCTCACCCTCCTTATTCCTCAGATTGCAGGCCTGGACCGAGATTGAGCGCGGCATGCCGTCATAGCCATGAATGTCATAGTAGAGCTCGAATGGACCATCTTCGTCACTTCGCGCCATGACCTGACCGACCAGATCGATATCATTGGCGAACAACAGCGTTTCCGCATCGCCGGCGACGAATTCTTCGTGCTTGTCGACCCCGAACAGGATTCTCATCCCTTCGGACCATTGTTGAACATCGCGCACGGGATCGTATTGCCATACGCCCAATTCGGCGATGCTCTCTGCCATGCGAACGGTGCGGAGCAACTCGCCCATGCGTTCGGCCCGTTCGCGCGCCAGACGCCCTGCAAAACGCGCTTCGCCCCTTGCGGAAATGGTTGCTGCGATCAGGACAAGCGCGATCACTGCCAGCAGGAAGCAACCGGCGATCAATGCCTGATACCCCAGTCCTGCGGCTAACATGTCGGCCATGTGGTCTGCCCTCGCTCCATATTGAGCGTGGGATTAGCGCTTATCTCTCAAGCATAAGCGCAAGGTCACCTTGGTAGTTTCACCTAGGTGACGCGGCCGAATTTCGAGAGCACAGAATTAGGCTGCGTTAGCCTGACGCCCAACAATTTCCTGATTGAGCATTTCGGCTAGCAGAAACGCCAGTTCGAGCGATTGCTCTGCATTGAGGCGCGGGTCGCAATGCGTGTGATAGCGATCGCCCAGCACATCGTCGGTAATGGCAACCGCGCCGCCGACGCACTCGGTCACGTCCTGACCGGTCATCTCGATATGGATGCCTCCCGGATGCGTGCCTTCGGCGCGATGGACAGCGAAAAAACCCTTCACCTCGGTCAGGATGCGATCGAACGGCCTCGTCTTGTAGCCGCTGTCCGACTTGATGACATTGCCGTGCATTGGATCACAGCTCCATACGACCGGATGGCCTTCGCGCTGCACCGCACGGACCAGCTTGGGCAGTCCCTCTTCGACCTTGTCGTGGCCAAAACGGCTGATCAGCGTGATCCGACCGGGCTCACGCGATGGATTGAGCACATCGAGCAGCTCAAGCAGTGCGTCGGGCTCAAGGCTCGGCCCACACTTCATGCCGAGTGGATTTCCGATACCGCGTGCAAATTCGATATGCGCACTGCCCGGGAAGCGCGTGCGATCGCCGATCCACAGCATATGCGCGCTGGTTGCATACCATTGGCCGGTCAGCGAATCCTGCCGGGTCAGAGCCTGCTCGTATGGCAGCAGCAGCCCTTCATGGCTGGTGTAGAAGCTGGTGCCCTGCAGTTGCGGAACGGTCGCTGGATCGACCCCGCATGCTTCCATAAAGTCCAGCGCTTCGCCAATCCGGTCGGCAGTCTGCGCGAATTTGTCAGTCCACGGGGTTCGGCCCATGAAGTCCAGCGTCCACTGGTGAACCTGGCGCAAGTTCGCATAACCACCACCGGCGAAGGCGCGCAGCAGGTTCAACGTCGCCGCCGCCTGCGAGTAAGCACGGACCATCCGGCCCGGATCATTGCGGCGTTGCTCGGGGTCGAAGTCGATCCCGTTGATGTTGTCACCGAAATAGCTAGGCAGGGTAACGTCGCCCTTGGTCTCTGTCGGGGCCGAGCGAGGCTTGGCAAATTGGCCCGCCATCCGGCCGACCTTGATCACCGGATGCTTGCTGGCGAAGGTCATGACGACGGCCATTTGCAGCAGCACGCGGAAAGTATCGCGGATATTGTTGGGGTGGAACTCGGCAAAGCTTTCCGCACAATCGCCGCCTTGCAGCAGGAACGCCTTGCCATTGGCAACGTCCGCAAGGTCCGATTTCAGCGCGCGCGCTTCCCCGGCAAAGACCAACGGCGGATAGGCCGCCAGAGTCGCCTCGGCATCAGCCAGCTCGACTTCATCCTCATAGTGAGGCAAGTGCCGGGCTTCATGCGATTTCCAGCTTTCAGGGGACCAATTGTTTGACACGTCTATTCTTCTTCCAGTTTGCACGCGCAGCAGACCGCTATGATGGGGGCGTCGCTGCGAGCGAATTCGGCGGCGCGGTTACCGCGCCTTCATTACATATGTAAAGCCGCAAAGGTTAAAGCGACAACTTTATTTCGCGAACCCTGTGATCGAATGGCTCGATAAACAGGTCCTTTTAGCCGTGAATTACCGTCCGATAATCTCCGTGCGACGCGGCGCAGCAGGTGCCGCAGGCGTACCGGTGCCGGGCAGGGTCGTCGACAACTCCGCACCTTCGGGCAAGACCGCCAAGCGCCAACCGGGCTGACGACCGAAATAGCGCCCGGCCAGGAACTGCATAGTCTGCGGCGTGGTTCGCGAATAATCGTCGAGCAGGGTCGGCAGCAGCTGCACCCGTCTACGATCGGTGGTCGATCCCTCGAGCTGGAACAGCCAGAATGTGTTGCCAGTCGACGCGCGGCTAAACAGCTGACGCAGCGGCTCGGTCACCCGGTCGAGCTCTTCCTTTGTCGGAGGCGTGCTTACGAGATCGCGGGCAATCTTGTCGGCCTCGGCGAAGAAGACCGGCACATCCTCCGGCTGCAGCTGTGCAAGCGCGGTGATGGTCCCGCCACTGGTGAGATCGACCGGCCAATCGGAGATCACCTGCGGCGCATAGCTGGCTCCGGCCCGCTCGCGCATCGCCTCAAGCAAGCGGTTGTTGAACACATCGATCAGGATCTGCAATTGGCGGGATTCGCGCAAGGACTGCACCCCTGCCCCACTCGGCCAAGCAATCACCGCCGCTGCCTGATTGGCATCGCCGCGATGGTTGAGCACAGTGGTCTCGCCAGTCGCCTGCGGGAATTGCGGCACGCGATTGGCAATTTCTGTAGGCACGGGATCGCGCGGATCCAGCGCGCCGAATGTCTTGCCAAGCGCCTCGACCGTTGCTTCCTTGTCGAACTCGCCGAACACCAGAACTTCGACCGGTCCTTGCGCCAGCAGTGGCTCCCACACTTCGCGGAACTGCTCAGGCGTCACGCCCGCCAGATCTTCCGGACTTGGCGTCGCAAAGCGCGGATCGCGGTCGGTGATCAGATATTCGAGGTCGCGATTGATGACACCACTCGGGCTGGTTGCATAAGTGTTATAGGCCAACCTTGCCGCCGCCGTTGCCCGGATCACAGGGTCTTGGTCCCACCGCGGCATGCCCAGCTTTGCAGCGAATAGATAAAGCTGGTCCGCCAGATCGGCGGAACGGGTGCGCGCGGTGAAAGTGAAGACCGCATCTTCGATCTCGAATTCGAAGCCAAGTCGGCGCCCGGTCGCCAGCCGGTCCAATTCTTCTTGACCAAGTTCGCCAAGGCCCGAGCCTACCAGTGCCGATGTGCCAAGCGCTGCGTAGACCGCATCTTCGGCATCGAAAGCCCTGTACCCAGCGCCAAAGCGAACCTTGACCACGACGCGACCCGGCTCTGCATTGTTCGACCAGAGCAGCGTGCGCACGCCATTGGCAAAATCGACTTGCTCGATATCCAGCAGCCCGATGGGCGCGCGATTAGCAACCGCGCCCGGCTCGCCCACAGGCGGTAGCTGGTCAAAGGAAATTGTCTTTGCCGCCAGACGCGCGCTGGCATCGCCTGTAACCGTGCGGCCAAGCGCCACGCGAAGAGCGTCTTCATTGGCTTCGCCGCCAACAGGTGTCACATAGATTCCGCGAACCACATCACCGGTGAAGAGTTTACGGGTATGTGCGAGCACTTCCTCGGGATTGAAACGAGGCTTCGTCTCGCGGAACACCTTGAGCACCACCTCTGGCGATGCCGTGGTCTCGCGAATATCAACCGCATTGATCAGCGTATCGGCCAGATCGGAACCGGCGATTACCGTGCGCTGCTCAACCTGAGCGGCAAAGGCAGTATCGAATTCGGCCACCTCGCGGTCGATTTCTTCCTGAGTTGGAGCGCTAGCCAAAGCATCGGCGATCACGCCCCGCACATCGGACAATGCGCTGTCCCAATCGTCTGACAGGGGTGCGAAAGTGATGAATGTCGCATCGGTAGAGCGGGAAACGTCGTCCTGCTGCACCTGTGCGTAAAGATAGCTGCCACCAGCACGAGCGCGTGATTCCAGACGGCGATTGATGATCGCCTGCGCCACCGCTTCGATCATAAGACCTTCATTGTAGACGATAGTGTCTTCGACCGGGCGCCATGGGCGCATCACGGCATAGGTGAGGCTGCGCGGAAGGTCCGGTTCAACCGTCACTCCGATCTCGCCAATCGGGCCGGTTATGTCCTGCGTCTCATCGGCACCAGGTGGCGGGACAGGGTCGCCGAAGTCTGGAGCCTCTACGCGTTCGCCCTTCCCTTCCCAATCGCCAAACCATTGCTCGACAAGGCCCGCCAGCATTTCCGGCGGTGCATCGCCGACCACGACAATCACCGTGTTTTCAGGGCGGTACCAGCGGCGATAGAATTCCTCGACTTTATCACCATCGGCACCGCGAAGGGTCTCTTCTGTCCCGATCGGCGTGCGTGTGGCGAGACGCTGCCCGGCGAACAGGGTCGAACGGGTGAACTCACCCACGCGCTCGGCAGCACCGCCGCGTTCGCGCTTCTCCGCCAGAACAATCGGCAATTCCGCGGCAACATTCTCGTCACTCAGCACGGGCTCGCGGATCATACCCGAAAGCAGCTTGAAACTCTCGTGCAGTTTGGCCCGGTTCACACCGGGCAGATCCAGCTTGTAAGCCGTGTGGGTCGGGCTGGTTTCGGCATTGGTGTCGCTGCCAAAGGTAGCGCCGAGCCGCTGCCAGGTTTCAATCGCCTTCGCTTGGCCGAGATATTTGCTCTCGCGGAACAGCAGATGCTCCAGCAAGTGCGCATAGCCCCGCTCAAATTCGCGCTCGTGCAGAGAACCCGCATCGATCCTCACCCGGATCGAAACCTGACCGGGCGGGACACCATTATTGCGAACCGCATAGCGCAGACCGTTGTCCATCTCGCCGAACAACCACTCGCGATCGACCGGCACGTCGCTGTTTTCGTACAGCCAAGGAGTCTCCTCGCCCGTCTGCAAGCTCTCCGGAGCCGGAATTGCAACCTCCGGATCGGGCAGGCTGATCGTCGGCGGCGCGGTGCGTGGGCCGTTTGGCTCCACATTTTGCGCAGTCGCGGGGAGGACAAAAGCCGCAGGCGCGGCAAGCAGGCAAAGGGCTCCGGTGGCCCGAAAAATCACGTTCATGCCTGCGATATAGGCGAGCAGGGTGTGAAGGGATAGTGAATGCTGCGCAACTTCGCTGTTTTTGGCGATGCCCAGTCTCGCTTTACCTTATCGAGTTTACCTTGTCGGGGCGCCCACCCGCTCCTAGATACAGTCCATGTTTATTGAAACCGAAACGACGCCTAACCCGGCTAGCCTCAAATTCCTCCCCGGCCGCTCGGTAATGAGCGCAGGCACGCGCGAATTCGCCAGTCCCGAAGCAGCGGAGGCCAGCCCACTCGCCCAAGCGATCTTCGACACTGGCGAAGTGGTGAATGTCTTTTTCGGTAGCGATTTCGTCAGCGTAACCGCCGCACCTGGTGCAGACTGGGGTTCGCTCAAGTCGCAGGTGGTTGCAATCCTGCTCGATCACTTTGTTTCCGAAGCCCCTCTGTTCACCCCCGGAACGGCTGGCGAGATTTCTGTCCCGATGGACGATGAGATGGCGGTTGAAGAAGCAGCGGAAGATTCGGAAATCATTGCGCAGATCAACGAGCTACTCGAAACCCGTGTACGCCCGGCGGTTGCCGGCGATGGCGGTGATATCGCCTATCGCGGGTTCAAGGATGGTGTGGTTTACCTGACACTGCAGGGGGCGTGTTCGGGATGTCCATCCAGCACCGCGACGCTCAAGCACGGAATTGAAGGTCTGCTGAAACATTATGTGCCCGAGGTCGTTGAAGTTCGCGCAGCGTAAATTTCAACCTTCAGGGACTTACATGACACAGCAGTTTCACGATCACGTTCTTTCAGACGACGCACTCGCCCAGCTTTTCAACGAAGCGCGCAGCTATAACGGCTGGCTCGACAAGGCCGTGTCGGACGAACAACTCCACACGATCTGGGACCTGATGAAGATGGCCCCGACATCGGCTAACATGCAGCCGGTTCGGATCGTCTGGGTCAAAGGCGACGATGCCAGGGCGAAGTTGGTCGAATGTGTGTCTGAAGGCAACCAGGACAAGGTGAAGGCCGCGCCCGTAACCGCGATCATCGGCTACGATATCGACTTTCATGAAGAGCTTCCGTGGCTGTTCCCTCACACCGATGCGAAGAGCTGGTTTGAAGGTGACGAGGAAGGCCGTAAGGAAGGCGCGTTTCGCAATTCCTCGCTGCAGGGCGCATACTTGATGCTGGCTGCACGGGCGGTTGGGCTGGATTGCGGACCGATGTCGGGCTTCGATGCCGACAAGGTCAATGAGACCTTCTTTGCTGATGCACCGCGCCACCGCGTTAACTTCATTTGCTCGGTCGGCTACGGCGATCCAGAGAGTATCTTCGATCGCAGCCCGCGACCGGAATTCGGCAAGTTCAATCAGATTGTCTGACTTGCGAGTCCGCGCCGGCTGAGGCAGGACTTTCCCATGCGCATTCTCGCCATCGAAACGGCCACGCAAGCTTGCTCAGTCGCGCTGATCGACACGGGTCAGACACCGTCGCAGCAGTTGATCGGGCACGATCATCAGGAGCTTGGACGCGGTCACGCCGAAGCGCTCGTGCCCATGATCGCCGCATTGCCTGACAAAGGCCGGGCGGATCGCATCCACGTATCTTTGGGGCCAGGCAGCTTCACCGGCGTACGGATCGGGATCGCTACGGCGCGCGCTCTTGGCGTTGCCTGGCGCGCGCAGGTGCTGGGTTATCGCACTTTGTCGCTGATCGCACGTATGGATTCGCAGGTGCCCGGCACGGAGCACTGGCCGTTCGAAACGGGCGGACCACAGCCATTCTTGGTGTGTATGAACGGCGGCCACGGCGAATGGTTTGTGCAAGGCTTCAACGACGCGAGACAACCGATCGGCAAAGAACGGTCCATGTCACCAGATCTCGCCATCGCAGAATTCCAGCAAGACGTGGTAATCGGCTCAGCTGCTGAGCAATTTGTCGAGCTGCGCGGACGCGGAAAAAGCCTACATGTTTTGCCCAACGCTGTGGCAGCGTGCTATTTCGATGAGTCCGAGCTCTACAGCAACCTTACACCGATTTATGGCCGTGCGCCCGATGCCAAGCCGCAGGCGAAACGGGTCACGTCATGAGCGTATCCACGTGTCAGATCGACCACATCATGGATGTTATGGCGGCAGCCTTCGATCCAGCCTACGGTGAGGCATGGAACCGCCGTCAGGTCACCGATGCCCTTTCCATGCCGAGCACCCACGCCGTGCTGGTCGATAGCGAAGGCGTCATCGTGGAAGGCCCTGAGCATTTCAATGGCGAAGGCGCGGCAGGCTTCGTGCTTACCCGCAGTGCCCCGGGTGAAGAAGAATTGCTGCTAATCGCGGTTCGCCCCGATTATCGCGGGCGCGGCCTTGCCAAAAGCCTGATCGATCACCTGTTTCTTTCCGCCCGCCAACGCGGTGCCGAGCGCGTCTTCCTCGAAATGCGGCGCGGCAATCCCGCAATACATCTTTATGAGAAGGTGGGGTTTGAGCCAATCGGCGAGCGCCCCAAATATTATCGCCTAGAAAATGGCGAACGTATCGACGCGATTACTTTCGGACGGACAATCTAGAACGATCTTGGACCTATCGGGTCTTGATTTATTTGCGAACAACCTATTGGTCTGGTTGCAAAGGTTGAGGAGCTGGTTCATGGAAATGCCATCGGAAAAATCCGAACATAAAATAATGAGGAACTCTGATGGAAGATCTGGACATTGAGATGAAGGAAACTCTGATTACGCTGACTAGCGACATTGTCGCGGCGCATGTCAGCAACAATGATGTGGACGTGGATGATGTCCCTTCATTGATCACGAATGTATTCTCTGCGCTTGCCGGCCTCGGCGAGCCTGAAACGCCTGAAGAAGTGCGTCCTGACCCTGCGGTTTCGGTGCGTTCTTCGGTCAAGAAGGATCACATCGTTTGCCTCGACTGCGGCAAGAAGATGAAGATGCTCAAGCGTCACCTTTCGACCGAGCATGACATGACGCCGGACGAATATCGCGCACGTTGGGAACTGTCGGCCGACTATCCGCTGGTTGCTCCAAACTACGCGGAAACGCGCCGTGATCTCGCCAAGAAGATCGGTCTGGGCCGCAAGCCGGTAAAAGGCCGCGGTCGCCGGAAAAAGTGATCACAGTGATCACCCGGCACAACCTGTGCCGTCCAACTTGAGCTATGCGCCTCGTCCCGATATGGGAACCGAATAATGAGACCCTATATGGGGGCGGGGCAGCCTAGCTGGCGGAGTTGAGAGTGCAGCAAAAGATCGATCTCGAACAATTATGTGCGGAAAAGGGCCTGCGCATCACCGAACAGCGCCGGGTTATCGCCAAGGTCCTGTCGGAGAGTGACGATCACCCGGATGTCGAGCTGCTGCACAGCCGCGCCTCCGCCATCGATTCAAAGATTTCTATTGCAACCGTCTATCGCACGGTTCGTCTGTTTGAAGAGGCCGGCATTCTCGATCGCCACGATTTCGGCGATGGTCGCTCGCGCTATGAACCCGTTCCTGAGGCTCACCACGATCACCTGATCGATGTCGAAACCGGCAAGGTGGTGGAATTCGTCGATCCTGAAGTGGAATCGCTTCAGCGACAAATTGCCGAACGACTTGGCTATCGCCTGGTTGACCATCGCATGGAACTTTACGGCGTCCGGCTCAATCGTGACGACTAGACGAGAGCGTCTCGACCGCGAGCGTCGCATTGATGCGATGCACGGCAAGACGACACCACTCTCTGCGATGGGCTGGCTGCGGTTCACCTATCGCTCGATCATGCTCGCATTGGGTGTGCTGGTCTGTGTGCCGGTCCACTATTTGTGGCGCGTTTTTGCCTACGGTTCGCCGATCCCAATGTATTTCCTGCGTTATGCGGCGTGGGTTTCCGGTGCTCGGGTGGAAGTCATCGGCACTCATTTGAAGCGCGATGTGTTTTACGTCGCCAATCACCTGTCCTGGCTCGACATTCTTTCGATGGCCGGCGCTTGCGGCACAGCCTTTGTCGCCAAGGCCGAGTTGGCAGAGGCTCCGGTGGTCGGGTGGCTCGCCTCGCTCAACCGCACGGTTTTCGTGAAACGCGAGCATCGCATGGGTGTGGCGGAGCAAATCAACGCCTTGCGCGAAGCCCTGTCGGACAATTGGGCGGTAACGGTCTTTCCGGAAGGTACTACGACTGACGGACAGTCACTCCTGCCCTTCAAGACCAGCATGTTGAGCGTACTCGAACCACCACCACCCGGCGTGATGGTGCAACCCGTACTGCTAGATTACGGCGACGTTGCGGAGGAAATTGGTTGGATCGGCGATGAAACCGGCCTCAACAACGCCAAGCGCGTGCTCGCCCGGAAAGGCACATTCCCACTGCGCCTGCATTTTCTCGAGCCGTTTAGTCCCGAAGACTATCGTGGGCGCAAGAAGATCGGCGCAGAGGCACGCAGCCGGATTGAAGATGCTTTGCTCGAAGTGCTTGGTAAGCCGCTACGCGATTTCCGTCATACGGTCCCGCCCATCCGCTACGAAGCGCCGGAAGAAGCAGCGGCCTCGGTCGAACGGAATGAAAAGGCGAAATAAGCGCACTTTGAGCGCTCCCTGCTCTCGCGCGAGCTACAGCCCGGCGCGCACCAGCCAATCGTGGAACAGCCGAACCGGGCGCAACTCCAGCGCAGTCGGCTTGCACACAAACCAATAGCTGTAAGGGCTTTCGACCTCGAGGCCGTAGAGATCGGTCAAACGGCTATCAGCCGCCCGGCGCAAATGGTCATCGTGCATGATCGCCACGCCAAGGCCTTGCGCGGCGGCCTCCAGCATCAATTGGCCGGAATCATAATGATCGATCGCCGCAGGATCCATTTCCTCCATGCCGAGCGCCTTTTTCCAAGCCTCGAAACTGGCGGGTAGCTCGTTGTGAATCAGGAAAGTCTGTTTCTCGAGCGCTTCCTGATCGACCTTATCGCCAATCTTCGCGGCAACATCCTTGCTGCAAATAGCGTGGACTAGATTGTGATCGAGCCGAACGGCATGCAGGCCGGTGTCCGGCCCGCGTGAGAGTATTATTGCCGCGTCCAGCGTATCTCCTACCCGGTCTTCGAGATGCGGGCCTGTGTCGATGTCGATGTGCAGCAGCGGGTGCCGCTTGCGCAGTTCGCCCAAACGCGGGAACAGTCGTTGGCTACCAAACAGCGGCAAGACGCCCAAGCGCAGGCGCAACAGCGAGATATTATCCGACTGACTTTCAACCGCGCGAGCGAGCGATTCCAGATGCGGATTCACCGCTTCGTAGAAGGCCTGCCCTTCATCGGTCAGCTGCATGCTTTGGCGCGCACGTGTGAAAAGCTTCTTGCCGACGAATTCTTCCAGATTGCTGATCCGTCGCGACAAAGCCGATGGGCTGAGACCAATTTCTTCGGCGGCAGCACGAGCGGAACCAAGACGCACTGTGCGCATGAAAGCTTCGAGTGCGCGAAGTGGGGGTAGTCGGCGGGAGGGCATGCATAACTCCTTGTTATAAGGAGCTACGCATGACTAGCGGAAAAGATGCAAAAAATCGAAGAACCCGCAAAAAATTCTTCGCTAGCTTGTCTTTTCCGCATCGACTGGAGCGTGGAGACGCAATCTTTTCACATGCGTTTCATCGGCCGCTGTTACTTCAATTCGCCAGCCGCTGGGATGTTCCAAACGTGTCCCAACCGAAGGCACCTGCTCGGCCAAAACAAAAGCGAGACCGCCAAGTGTATCGACCGACTCCTCGACCTCGGCAAGCTGCGGATCCACCATATCGGCAACGTCATCCAGCTCGGCCCGCGCATCGCAATCCCACATGCCCTCACCAATCGCGACGATCAGCGCTTCCGGCGTTTCATCGTGCTCATCCTCGATCTCGCCCACGATTTCCTCGACCAGATCTTCAATCGTTATAAGGCCATCCGTGCCCGAAAACTCATCGAGCACAACCGCAAGATGGACCCGGCGGGCGCGCATATCGGCGAGCACGTCTAGAGCGCCGCGCACTTGCGGCACATAGATCGGCTGGCGCATCAGCGTGGTCCAGTCCTTGGGCGGCGGCTTGCCGTTCGCGAGATAGGGGAACACGTCCTTGATGTGGACCATGCCGATCACTTCATCGAGCGTCTCGCGATAGACCGGCATGCGCGAATGTCCGTTTTCGCTGAAACTCGCGACCAGCTCTTCCCAGCTGATCGAGGCATCGACAGCAATGATCTCGCCGCGCGGCACAGCAACATCATCGGCATCGTGTTCGCTGAAATGCAGCAGATTGCGCAACATCTGTCGCTCAACCGGCGAGAGGTCGCCATTACCCTCGGTCTCTGGCTCAGTCTCGCCATTCTCGCCTTCATGCTCGTCGATCGCCTCCTCTAGCTGCGCGCGCAAGGAACGATCACCGTCACCGGCACCGATAAGTTTTCGAAAGCGGGCCCACAGCCCGCTGCTACTGTCCGCGTCTCCGGCGGGGGATTGAGAATCGGGCATGGCCCTGAGCTTTGTCACTCCAAGATCACCCTGCGAAATTCAGGGTCGGTCTGCATATGGGTCTGCGATACCCATTTTTGCAAGTATTGCAATTTCGAGCGCCTCCATCGCGTCGGCATCTTCATCGGACGCTTCGTGGTCATATCCCGCCAGATGCAGCAGGCCGTGAGTAATCAAATGGGCGGTGTGATGCTCCACGCTGACACCCTTCTCGGTCGCTTCGCGCGCGCAGGTTTCGTGCGCCAACGCGAGGTCGCCAAGCATCTCCGGTGGGCCGTCGGACGAGAGCGCGAGCAAATCATCGCGCGCCAACATGGGGAAGCTCAGCACATTGGTCGGCTTGTCCCGGTCTCGCCATTCGCGGTTGAGCGCGTGGACTTCGGCATCGGTTGTGAACAGCAGGCTGGCACTCAGGCGGGGGTTGGCCAGCTCTGGGGTGACATCCGCGACCGCTTCAGACACAGCTTGCGCAAGCGCCTCCCAGTCGCCAGCTGGCCAGCCGTCAATATCGATGTCGAGGTTCAACTCGTCATTGCGATCGGAGCGAAGCAATCCATGGACAGACCCTGGATCGCTGCGCCGGCGTCGCCTCCTCGCTCTGACGGTGTCGCGACGTCACTCGCCCTTCCCCTCATAGGCCTCGACAATACGGCCCACGATTGGATGACGCACCACGTCGGCTGCGGTGAAGCGCGTCACCGCAATACCTTCCACACCTTCCAGCCGCTCGACCGCATCGGCCAGCCCGCTCATCCGGTCACCACCGGGAATGTCGACCTGGCGTGGGTCTCCGCAAATCACCATCCGGCTGTTCTGGCCGAAGCGGGTAAGGAACATCTTCATCTGCTCACGCGTGGTGTTTTGCGCCTCGTCGAGAATAACAAACGCATCCGCCAAGGTCCGACCGCGCATAAAGGCTATGGGCGCAATCTCGATCTCACCGCTGGCAATGCGCCGCTCCACTTGCTCGGGCGGCATGCAATCATATAGCGCGTCGTAGATCGGGCGCAGGTAGGGATCGACCTTGTCCTTCATATCTCCCGGCAGGAAGCCGAGCTTCTCACCCGCTTCGACTGCGGGCCGTGAGAGGATCAAACGCTGTACGCTGCCGGATATGAGCTGGCTGACCGCCTGAGCCACCGCAAGATAGGTCTTGCCGGTGCCCGCCGGACCGAGCGCAAAGATCAGCTCATCGCGGGCCAGCTGTTGCATATAAGGGATCTGGTTCGCAGACCGAGGTACGATGGTCTTACGCCGCGTGCGGATCATGATCGGAGGCGCTTCTTTCTCGCCCGAGATGATGCCTTCCAACGTCGGTTCGTTCGACATCGCAATCAGGGATTCGATCGCGCCGGCATCGAGGTCCTGCCCCTTGGCCAGCCGATCGTACATGGTGGTGAGGGTCTCGCGAGCCCGCGCAACATTGTCTTCCGGCCCTTCGATCAGGATCTTGTCCCCGCGCGCATGGATAAACACGCCCAAGCGGTTTTCGACCTGCACGAGATTGGCGTCGAATTGGCCGAACAATGGACCGAGAAGCGACTGATTTTCAAAGGTCACTTCCGTTCTGGCACGGCGACTTTCGCGAAGAGGTACGGGATCGGGCGAAATCGCCGGATCAGCTGATTTGGTTGGTCTACGGCCCATAAAATCTGAAGCGTGCGTCCTTTGCCTGTACCTCGTGTCCGAGTCGGAAAGGTAAGCCGCATCTGCGCCAAGGCAAGCTTCTGGCCGTTACATGTCGGTGGAAAGTCGCAGAACTGCAATAGTTTTGATGCGGCTAACCGACATCGAGCGCCCTAGGTTGCAACCAATTCCCCGCGCAGGGAGCTGGGCCGACCTTCAACGATATGTGCGCGTACCATATCGCCGATCTGCACATCGCCTTCGAACCAGACGCTTTGCAGCCAAGGTGATTTGCCCAGCCATTGACCGGGGAGCTTGCCCTTGCGCTCGACCAGCACATCGCAAGTCTTGCCCGCGCTCGCAGCGTTGAACGCCATCTGATCGCGGCTCAAAGCGTCCTGCAAGCGCGCAAGTCGCTCTTCCATCACCTCTTTCGCGATCTGATCGTCCATGGTCGCGGCGGGCGTGCCGGGGCGCGGTGAGTATTTGAAGCTGTAGGCCTGGGCGTAACGCACCTCATCGACCAGCTTGAGAGTATCCTCGAACTCCGCTTCGGTCTCGCCTGGAAAGCCAACGATGAAATCGCCGGACAGAGCGATATCGGGTCGCACTTCACGGAAGCGCTCGAGCAATTTGATATAGCTCTCCGCCGTATGACTGCGATTCATCGCCTTCAACACGCGATCATTGCCCGACTGCACCGGCAGGTGAAGATAAGGCATCAGCTTGTCGACTTCGCCATGCGCCGCGATCAGCGCATCATCCATGTCGTTGGGATGCGACGTGGTATAGCGAATGCGCTCCAACCCTTCGATCCTGGCGATCGCATGGATCAAGCCTGCAAGGCCGACCGCCCTGCCCGCATCATCCTCGCCGCTCCACGCGTTTACGTTCTGGCCCAGCAAGGTGATCTCGCGCGCACCGGCATCAACCAGCCTGTACGCTTCATCGACCAAATCGCTGAACGGACGAGAGATTTCAGCTCCGCGCGTGTAGGGCACGACGCAGTAGGTACAGAATTTGTCGCACCCTTCCTGCACTGTCAGAAACGCATTGGGCGAGCTGCGACGCCGCTGAGGCAGTGCACCGAACTTCGCAATCGCCGGCATGTCTGTGTCGGTTGCGCGCTCACCCTTCACCGCCTTGTCGAGCATATCGGGCAAGCGGTGATAGGCCTGCGGGCCGACCACCATGCTGACTGCCGGAGCGCGTGCCATGATCTCTTCGCCCTCGGCCTGCGCGACACAGCCTGCGACCGCGATCATCGGCGCTTTTTTCTGCGTCTTGCCTTTGGTCAGGCGGCCAATGTCGGAATAGATCTTCTCCGCAGCCTTCTCGCGGATGTGGCAGGTGTTGAGCACGACCAGATCGGCGTCCTCGCCCTCTGGCGCAGGCGCGATGCCCTTTTCCGCCAGCAGCTCGCCCATACGCTCGCCATCGTAGACGTTCATTTGGCAGCCGAAGTTCTTGACGCGATAGGTCTTGGGGGATTCAGTCGGTTTCATGATTGGTCGCGCGTCTAGCGGGATTGACGCCCGGGTTCAATCGCCGGTTAACGTTGCGGCGCGTGCCAAGTCCTTAGGGCGTCCGAATTGGTGAAGAATGGCGACCAGTTCTTCACGCTCGGGAACAAAGGCAGCATGCTCGCCGAGTGACACAGCTTGGCGAGTTCGAGGCTCAACCGGCAGCCAATTACCGCCTACCTGAATCTCAAGGCCTGCCATGAATTCCACCGGAACATCTGGTTCGCTCCACAAACCGAAACGCTCGGAGCGAAACATGCTCTTCGTCATGTCGGGCGTGTTGGAAAGCGGCAGGCGCTCGCACAGCGCGTCCAGATCGCGTCGTGATACAATCACGTCAATGTCGGCGACCTCGCCCGGATCATCTCCATGCAAGGCTACCGCAGCACTACCGATGACCCACCATGGGTCTTGGGTCGGCTCCATCACCTCGATCACCGAGGCGATGGAGAGCCCAAGTTGCCTTTTACCCAACAGTCGCTTTCACGATCTTGCCCGGGTTCGCTGGTGGTTCGCCCTTTGGCAGGGCGTCAACATGCTCCATACCCTCGGTCACCTGGCCCCAGACGGTGTATTGCCCGTCGAGGAATTCCGTGTCGCCAAAGCAGATGAAGAACTGGCTGTTCGCGCTGTCAGGCATTTGCGAGCGGGCCATTGAGCATGTGCCACGAACATGCGGCTCTGAGTTGAACTCAGCCTTCAGGTCCGGCTTGTCACTGCCGCCCATACCGGTGCCGGTCGGATCGCCGCCTTGCGCCATGAAATCCTCGATTACGCGGTGAAAGATCACGCCGTCGTAAAAGCCATCGCTGGCCAGTTCCGAAATGCGCGCAACATGGCCCGGTGCCAGATCAGGGCGCAATTTGATGACGACGTCCTTGCCCTCGCCGTCTCCGGTGTCGAGCGTGAAAGTGAGGGTATCGGCCATGTAGAAGTGTCTCCTGTGATTTTGGCCATCGCTATACGCAAATCTCAAAGTGAGTCACCCCCAAGCTAGCGGCCCTACACGCTTGCTTTTGAAGCAATGCAGCCTAGACCGACCCTGATGTCGGATGAAGCGCCCATCGAAGACGAAACCGTGCTGGCTACGACGCCGGAGGATGGCGCGCGCCCGGACGACCGGATCGACGATGAGCGGCACGATGAGGAAAACCGGCTGAAGCCGCGCTTCGTCAAATCGGTGCGCGAAGCGTTTGAGGGCGGCGATGCGAATGCCGTGCAGGAACTGGTCGAGCCGCTGCACCCGGCCGACGTCGCCGACTTGCTCGAATTGTTCGATTCCGACGAGCGACAGGGGCTGGCGGGCGCGCTGAGCGACCTGATGTCGAGCGAGGTTGTTGCCGAGCTCAACGATCACGTCCGCGAGGATATGATGGAAGCGCTTGAGCCAGAGGCAGTCGCGACCATCGCCGAGCAGCTCGAAACCGATGACGCAGTGCAGCTGCTCGAAGACCTCGACGAAGACGATCAGCGCGCGATTATCGCCGAGCTGGAGCCCGAAACGCAGGCTGCCGTCACCAGCGCGCTCGCCTATCCGGAGGAAACCGCCGGGCGGCTCATGAACCGTCACTTTATGGCGGTGCCGGAACACATGACCGTCGGCGATTTGATCGATTTCCTGCGCGAAACCGGCGATCTGGAGCACGATTTCTGGGAAGTCTTCGTGGTGGATCAGCGTCACCACCCGGTCGGCACATGCGCCCTAAACTGGATCCTCACCACCCCGCGCAACATCAAGCTGACCGACCTGATGAAGCGCGACCAAACACTAATCCCGGTGACGATGGATCAGGAAGAAGTCGCGCTGATGTTCCAGAAGTATGCGCTGATCTCTGCCGCAGTGGTAGACGAAAGCGGACGCTTGGTCGGTCAGGTGACGGTGGATGATATCGTCCACATCATCTCCGAAGAGGCAGGCGAAGATGCGTTGCTGCTTTCCGGTGCGGGCGATGGCGACATTAACGAGCCGATCAGAGAGGCTTTCTCAAGCCGGGTGCGCTGGCTCGTCGCAAATCTTGGCACTGCTGTGGTTGCGTCGGCGATCATCGCATTCTTTGGCGCCGCGATCGAGAAACTGGTCGCGCTTGCTGTGCTGATGCCGATCGTCGCGAGCATTGGCGGCAATGCAGGCACGCAGACCATGGCGGTTGCCGTACGCGCGATTGCAACCAACCAGCTGACCCGCGCCAACACCTGGCGCATCCTTTGGAAAGAGTTCCGCGTTGCGCTGCTCAATGGGGCAACTATCGCTGTCCTGATCGGAATCGCTGCGGGCCTGCTGTTCTCACCCATGATGGGCGTAGTTATCGCTCTGGCCATGGTCATCAACATCGCGGTTGCGGGGCTTGCCGGCGTGCTGGTGCCGGTTATCTTCGAGCGCCTCAATCAAGACCCTGCAGTGGCGTCCTCAGTCTTTGTGACGATGATCACCGACAGCATGGGCTTTCTGGCCTTCCTTGGCCTCGCAGTTGTGAGCGGATTGGTGCCGCTGGGTTGAGGATGACGCGCGTGGCACTATCTTAGCTGCGATGCCGCTTCACATGACCAAGATCGCCTTTGGTGCGAAGAGTTGGGATGACCTGGCTGGATGGTATCGCAATGCGAGCGAGCCCAAGCGGCTCACCACACGTTACCTGCCCAAACGACATGAAGAGATGGTGGGCGGCTCGCTCTACTGGATACTGAACCACGCACTGGTCGGGCGCTCGGAAATACAGGGCTTTTCCAAGACTGAGGACGGGCGCTGGCATATTGTGCTGGAGCCTAAGCTGATTCGCACCCATCCGCAGCCCAAGCGGGCGCATCAGGGCTGGCGGTATCTGACCGAAGACAAGGCTCCGCGCGATCTCGAAGAGGGCGAGGATATCGGCGACGTGCTGCCGGGGAAACTGGCAGGCAAGCTTGAGAAGCTGGGGCTGATCTAGTCGCTCGTCAGCTGCTTGGCGGCATCGGGATCAGCACCGGGGTGTTCTTGCGGTACTTCTGATATTCGGGATCGTCTCCCCAGCGCTCTTTCGCCTGCTTTTCCTGCAAATTGATGCCGCTGATCTTGGTCAGTAACAGAGTGACGAAGATCGGCGAAATGACTACTAGCCACGACCAGCCCGACAAGACCGGCAAGGCCATGACGAGGATACCGGTCCACAGCGTGATCTCGCCAAAATAGTTCGGATGGCGCGACCACTTCCACAGGCCCACATCAATAAAGTCGCCCTTGTTGTTGGGGTCGTTCTTGAAAGCGCTTTTCTGTGCGTCCGCCACTGCCTCGAACGTAATGCCGACCAACCAGATCAGCGTTCCGGCCCAGAAGAAAAGTCCGATAGGTGCACGCTCGGTCGTTGTGATCGCGACCAGCGCTGCCGAAGCCGTCAGGATTACCCACAGCGCTTGAAGCGTCCATGCCGCCAGAAAGCGCACAGGCTTGGTCTTGATCTTCTCGAAACGAGAATCACTGCCGCCCATGGCGTGAATACGAATATACAGGAATGTGCCCAGCCGGATGCACCAGATCGCCACCATCGCCGCAATAACGATACCGCGCGTATCGAGCGGCCATGCCGCCAAACAAGCAACGACGGTTGTCGAGAGATAGGTCAGGGCCCCGACGGTGTCATAGAACTTGTCTGATTGAGCAATTGCCGATGGTATGAACGCCAGCCAGTTCACCAGCAAAGCGATGATCGCACAGATGAAAAACGCAGAACGGCCGAACAGGTCGACGCTGTTTTCCCCTGCAAAATAGGCAAAGCCAAGCGCAAAAGCGCTGACGAAAATAACGACAAGAATGCTTTTCATAGGCCCCCTAACGGATGAGGATTATCCCTGTTCCGCTGTTTTGCTCGTCTCGGCCAAGGCCATTCAAGAAGTCCGACCTTTCTCCACGACCCGGCGCAGAGCATTGACGTACACTTCTGGTGCCTGCGCACCAGGGATCAGGAACTTGCCATTCACGATCATTGCCGGGACGCCAGAGATATTGAGATCCCAAGCTTGGCGTTCTTCGGCCACTACGGCAGCGGTGAGCCTATCATCCTCCAATGCCTCCTTCGCAGCCTCACGATGCAGGCCAACGCTCGCCGCTATGTCCAGCAGTACGTCACGGTCGCCGATCCGACGGCGTTCGTTGAAATGCGCCTTGAACAGCGCAAGTTTCAGCTCAGTCTGCACTTCTGGCCCAGCCTGTTGCAGCGCCCAGCCGAGCAGCTTGTGCGCATCGCGGGTGTTCCATATCATCGGCGGCGGCGCTTCGCCATTTTCGTCTTTGTCACCTTCATAAGCCAAAGAGACGCCCGCGCTTGCCGCGATCTCCTTCATTTGCCCGCGCACTTTCGCACCTTCTTCTGCCGAGCGACCATACTTGCGCTGAAGATGAGCTTCCTGCTCCTCGCCCTGTTCAGGCATGTCTGGATTGAGCTCGAACGGACGCCAGCGGATTTCCGCTTCGATCTCGCCGTCCAACTCGGTGAGCGCTTTGGTCAATTGGCCATATCCGATCGCGCACCACGGGCACATGACATCTGAGTAAATGTCGATCGTCAGCGTCTCGGGAGTGCTCATGCGGTTTTCTCCAACCACCATTTTAGCAGGCTATGCGCAATGGCCGCGGGTGGCGGCGCGTTAAACGGGCCCTCTTCGTTGCGGCCGATCGTATCTATCGCCTGCTGAACTTCGTCGCGGGTGAACCAGCGCGCCTCCTCCAGCTCTTCGACATCGAGCGTGATCTCGGTTTCATCGGTTTGCGCATAGCATCCGATCATCAACTGGCTGGGGAAAGGCCATGGCTGGGTTGCAATGTATTCGACATCGCGCACGCGCAGGCCAGCTTCTTCATGAACTTCGCGCGCGACGGCTTCTTCGATAGTTTCACCCGGTTCGACAAACCCCGCCAGCGCGGAGAAATTGCGCGGGGGAAAACGCGGCTGGCGACCGAGCAACAACCGTCCTTCGTTCTCAACCAGCATGATCGTAACAGGATCAGTGCGTGGGAAATGCTGAGCGCCGCATCCGCCCTCCTCCGGCTCAGCGCAATTGCGTTGCCAGCCGCCCTTCGCAGGCTTCGTCGATTGACCGCAGTTTGCACAAAAGCGGTGCCGTGCATGCCAGTCAACCAAGCTGCGCGCTCCGCCATAGATCGCAAGGTCGGGCGGTGAAAGCTGCTGGATCGCCTGCCATGCGCGCGGCATTGCATAAGCGGGTCCGGTCGCGCCTTGGTCTGGCACGGCCGCAAAGCACGCCTTGTCGTCCATCAAACCGAGAAAGACCAGTTCAGCCTCCTGCGGAACGTCGGCCAAAGTGCCCCATTTCAGCGCGCCGTACTCATCGATCTGCGGCAGCAAGCCATCGAGCAGTAAAACCTTCGCCCGCCAATCCATCCGTTCCGCCAAAGCATCGCGATCCACACGGATAAGGTCAGCACGATCGATTGGTGATCCGGCAAAGGCAATCGGACCGGTCGATCCTACGCTCGGCGCATCTGTCGGATTACGCACGCCCGTCAGCCGCCCGCCACGTTGGGCAGGTCTTTCTCGAGCGCGGCAAGGAATTCATCGCGGATCGGATAAGCCTCTGTCGGCATATATTGCGTCCACAACGCAACCCGGATGTTGCGGTCGAAGTCGATGCTCGCGAGCGTGCCAGCCGCACCGCCCCAGCCGAATTGCGTGCCGACCGAACGTCCGCCCGCGCCATGGCCCTGCCCTTCCATCCATGAACCTGTCATGTCGACGGTTTCCGGCAGCAGGTTCGACGTGCCGATGCGCACTGCCTCTTCGCTCATGACCTTAATGCCATCGAGTGTTCCGTAGCCAAGCAGCATGCGCAGGAACCGGTCATAATCCTTGGGCGAGCTGATCAGCCCGCCGCCGCCCGACGGAATCTTTGGCGGATCGAGATAGATCGAACTGCTCGCTGGATCGATCGGCAGCGGAAAGCCGCCTGCGATGCCGTAATTGTCGGTCGTGCGCGGAATCTCACTTTCGGGCAGAGTGAAGAACGTGCTTTCCATGCCGCATGGCGTGAAAATCCGCTCCTGCAAAAAGTCTTCGAACGACTGCCCCGACACAACTTCGATCACGCGGCCGAGCAGGTCGATGCTCGCCGAATAGATCCACTTCCTACCCGGCTGCGCCATCAAGGGCAGCTCAGCCAAGCGATCGGCCCAGACTTCCAGGTTCGGCGCTGGCGTCACCGGCGGAATTCCAGGAATAGGCAAGCGGCTGACGCGCCCGCCAACCAGCCCCGCTTCGCGATAGGCCTCAAGCAGCGGTCCCTTGCTGGTGATCAGATAGCCAATGCCAGCCGTATGTGTGAGCAGGTGGCGGATGGTGATCGGACGCTCTGCGGGTACGGTATCATCAAGCGCCCCCTCGGGATCCTTCAGCACCTGCATATTGGCAAATTTCGGCATGATCTCGCCAAGCGGCTGATCCAGCCCCAACTTGCCCTCGTCGATCAGCATCATAATCGCCATGCCGGTGATCGGCTTGGTCATCGAATAGATGCGGTAGAGCGAGTTTTCGTCGACTGATTTCGCGCTTTGCAGCGACAAGGTTCCACCGCCGACAGTGTGCGCGTGATCTTCCTGCCCCTTGCCCAGGGTGACCATCATGTTGGCGACCTTGCGCGTGTCGACATAGTTTTTGATCATCGCCGCGACATTGGGCCAGCTTTCGCTAACATCATGGGCCAGAGCCATCCGCCCCAGCGGCATCGTCGCAAGTGCGCTGCCCGCAACAAGATATGCGCCGCCGCGCAGCAACGCACGACGTGAGGTGGGAGCAGAATGAAATTCGCGAAATGCCATGAATTGCCTCTCTGATGTCTTACAGGTCCGGATCGTCCGAGGGAGGAGCGCTAGGGACCTGGCCATGAGTCTTATGTGAACTGGTGTTTGGGGCAGAAGCGGTAAGTGGTCAATCAGGACTTGTTTTATCTTGCAAAGCCGAGGTGCGTTGCCCATATAACACACATGCTGAATCTCCTTTCGTTCCTGTTCGGGATCATCTCGCTGGTGATCGTCATTCCATCAACCATCCCATTGTTTGGCTGGGGCAACTGGCTCGCTCTGCCGATCATCGTGATCGGAGTTGTATTGGGCGCGCTGTCGTCCAGCGATAGCGGGCGAAACTTCTGTCTGATCGTACTGCTGATCGCGGCGGTACGACTGATGCTTGGTGGCGGGATCATCTAGTCTTCGGCGAGTACGAGCCGCGCAGCCTTGGCATAGAGCGTGGGTAGCCCTGCGTCTTCCAGCTGCGCGATTGGCCACCACTTGCCCTCCCCATCTGGCTCTGTGGTCTCTTCGTATCGCTTCACCGAAAGCGTCAGATGCGCGTGGGTGAAAGTATGCCGCACAGCGCCGATCATCTTCCAGTTCCCGTCATAAGGCCCTTCGCCTGAGCCATCCTCCCGCGCCGACCAGCCATCGTCGGGCAGTGCCCGCATTCCGCCAAGCATTCCCGTACCCGGTCGTTTGACGAGCCAGACCTCGCGCGCTCCTTCGTGCTCACGCTCGATCCAGTATGCAGTGCCAACGCGCTCCGGCTTGGCCTTCTTCGCCGGTTTGACCGGCAAGCGTTCCGGCTCGCCAGTCTTTCGGCCAGCACAGTCATCACTCAGAGGGCACAGCAGACATCTCGGTGCTTTATTGGTGCAAATGCTTGATCCCAGATCCATCATCGCCTGCGCAAAGTCGCCAGTTCTTTCATCCGGCGTGATCCGTTCGGCAGCCTCGCGAATGGCCTTGCGCGCTCCCGGCAATGGCTCCGTGATATTGAACAGGCGCGTCACCACACGCTCGACATTGGCATCGACCACCACCGCCCGCTTGCCAAAAGCAATCGCTGCGATCGCCGCCGCCGTGTAAGCGCCGAGACCGGGCAGTTCGCGTAGCTCCGCTTCGGTTTCGGGGAAACCGCCGCGCTCAGCAACTTCGAGTGCGCATTTCACCAGATTGCGAGCCCGCGAGTAATAGCCCAGCCCCGCCCATGCCGCCATGACATCTTCTTCACTTGCATCGGCAAGCGCATCGACATTCGGCCAAGTGTTTGTGAATTTCGCAAAGTAGGGCTTCACCGCCGCGACAGTTGTCTGTTGCAGCATCACTTCGGATAGCCATACGCGATAAGGCCACGCGGGATCGCTCGGTCGCTTCTCACCGGGCAAAACACGCCACGGCAGGCTGCGTGCATATTTGCCATACCATTCGAGCAAAGTGGATGAGATGTGCTTGTCGCTAGCGGTCACGCCCGAGCTATGGCAAATGCTGGCGAGGATCGGAATGGCCATTGAGCAAAGACGCATCATCAGACGGCAAAAAACCGGGGAAACGTGCAGGCAGCGCTAAACCCAGGCGCGCACGTCCTTATCAGCGAAAACGCGGAATGGGCGCCAGATCCATCGGCGAACTGATGCCTGAAATCGGCCGCACCGCCTTTCGTCGCTTTGGCTTCGTCCAAAGCTCTGTCGTCACACGCTGGCCAGAGATCGTCGGCCCGCATCATGCAAAGGTTTGCAGTCCGGAGGCTTTGCGCTTCCCGCCGGGTGAGAAAGCCGACGGTATCCTGCAATTGGTCGTCGTGCCCGCGCATGCTCCTCTGATCCAGCAGGTCATCCCGGAGATTATCGAACGGGTAAACCGCTTTTTCGGCTATCAGGCGGTCTCGCGGATCAAACTGCGGCAAGGCGCGGTTAAGCCAACGCATGCTCAAGAGACAGCGAAAGCACCACCATCGTTGAAGCCCATCCCGATGGAGCTGGGAGATTCCCTGCGCGATATCGGCGATCCAGAGCTGCGTACCGTCCTGGAATCGCTCGCTCGCAGTTTGGGTGATGGCGAAGAACAAGGGAAAGAGTAGACGTGAAATTGTTGAAGTTCGCGGGGGCAAGTATTGCACTGGCTCTCGTTTCTGCACCCCTCGCCGCGCAAGAATTGGTGCCCAAGACGGGACCATGGCACAACACGGTCGAAGTGACCGGAACAGGTCACATCGTCGGCGATCCCGACGCAGACACCGTCTTAACCGAATTCGTAAGCTACACCTGTTCCACCTGCGCCCGGTTCGCGGTGGAAGGCGATCCGGCGCTCGACATTGCTTTCATTTCAAATGGCAAGCTGCGCTTTGAAGTAAGATCTTACATTCGCAACGCATTGGACCTGACGACGTCCATGCTGGTCGCATGCGGTGACCCCAAACGGTTCAAGGGCAACCATGCGATGTTCCTGCGTTCGCAAAGCGAGTGGCTGCAAAAGGCGATCGACGCACCGCAATCGCAAAAGGCGATCTGGGGACGCGGCGATCGTGCGGCACGGGTCAACATGGCTAGCGCGCTTGGCTTGACCGACAAGATGACCAAGCAGCGCGGGCTTTCCCTTATAGAGGTCAACGCCTGCTTGGGCGACGACGCTAAGGCACAGCAATTGATGGCCAACACCCGAGCTGCCGCCACAGAATTCGCAGTTCACGAGCGGGGCACGCCGACATTTGCAATCAACGGCGAAGTGCTGACCGATGTGCATGGCTGGCGCGCTCTATACCCTGCCCTTACGGCGCACTTTCAGGCGCAAAGGGACGGCGACGGAGAACCGCAGCTCGGAGAAAGCCAGTTCAACCCTTAGGCCAGTCCTGTCCTGGATTGTCCGAATTCGGGACAAAAGGGCCGCAATTTCGCTCGTAATCCACTACTCACCGACACATTTGTGAACAAGCAAAGCGCACCCGCTTTCCCGGCCCACCGCCTTGGTATAGCGTCGCCTTCAAGACCAAAGGACTCAATCACGATGACCGTATCTCGCCGAATTCTCGCAGCCGGATTTATCGCCCCGCTCGCCTTGACCCTCGCGGCCTGTGGCAGCTCGGATGATCCAGAAAGTGCACTGACAGGTGAGCCAATCGCCGCCATCCCAGCTCCGGACGGCCAGGAATGGACGGATATTGTCACCGTCACCGAGGCAGGCGGCTATCAGGTTGGCAACCCGGAAGCTCCGCTAAAACTGATCGAGTTCGCATCGCACACATGCGGTGCCTGCGCCAATTTTGCGGCGACTGGCGTTACCCCGCTCAAGGAAAAGTATGTCACCAGCGGTGTCGTCAGCTTCGAACTACGCAACCTTGTGCGCGACCCGATCGACCTTACCATCGCGGCCATGGTTCGCTGCGGTCAGAAGGAAAATATGATCCCGTTGGCCGATCAGGCCTGGGCTTCGCTCAACGACATCATCGGCAATGTGCAAACGAACAATGCGGCCTACCAAGCAGCTGGTCAGATGCCGCTGGATCAGCGCTTTATCGGCATTGCCGAGGCCGCTGGCCTGATCGACTTTTTCTCGGCTCGCGGTCTCAGCGCTGATCAGGCGCGGACCTGCCTTGCGGACGGGGCTCGCATCGAAGGCATTGCCAACGCCTCCGCCGAACAGGCCGAAGAACTGGACGTCAACGCAACTCCGACCTTCTTCCTCAATGGCGCTCGTGTCGATGCACTCGGCTGGGACCAGCTCGAACCTGCGCTACAACGCGCTGGGGCTCGCTAAGCGAGCACACGGGGGGACGCGCATAGCCTATGCAGATTAATCGGCTAAAACTCAGTGGTTTCAAGAGTTTCGTAGAGCCGGCTGAACTGCGCGTGGAACCCGGCCTGACCGGTGTCGTGGGTCCGAACGGCTGCGGAAAATCCAATCTGCTCGAGGCGATCCGCTGGGTCATGGGCGAAAATTCGCCTAAATCCATGCGCTCGGGCGGCATGGAAGATGTGATCTTCGCAGGCACATCCACTCGCCCACCGCGCGATTTTGCCGAGGTGGTCCTCCACGCCGCCGACGATGACAGTGAAGAACTCATCGTAACCCGCCGCATCGAGCGCGGTGCGGGCAGCGCCTATCGCGTGAATGGCCGTGATGTGCGCGCCAAAGACGTCTCACTCACCTTCGCGGATGCCGCGACTGGTGCGCACTCACCCGCTCTCGTCAGCCAGGGCAAGATTGCGCAGGTGATTGCCGCCAAGCCTACCGAGCGCAGGCAAATGCTGGAGGAAGCGGCCGGGATCGCCGGTCTTCACGTGCGCCGCAAGGATGCTGAGAGCAAACTGCGTTCAACCGAGAAGAACCTCGAACGTCTCGAAGACCTCATGGCAGGTCTGGACACTCAGATGGCCTCGCTCCGCCGGCAAGCGAAGCAGGCCGAGCGCTACAAGAAGCTGACGGACCAGATCCAACTTGCAGAGGCGCGCTTGGTGTTCGCCCGTTGGCGCGACGCGGCTCATGCCGCTGAGGAAGCCCGCGAAGCAGCCAAGGGCGCGGATGAACGGGTCGAAGTGGCGAAAGCCGCCGTGAGCGAAGCGCAAAAGGTACAGGCGGAATTGGCGGCGAAACTGGCCGAAGCGCGCGAGGAGCTCGCTGATCGGCGTGATGATGCCAGCGCGCATGGCCACCGTATGGCAGCTCTGTCCGAAAAACTCGAAGCCGCAGAGCAACGTCTCGCCGATCTCGAACGCCAGCGTGTTCGGCTGGAAGAAGACCGCGGCGATGCCGATCGAATGACGCGCGATGCGGCAGAAGCTCTGGAGCGGCTGACCCGCGAAATGGCGGCGAGTGGCAATGCTCTGACGCGGGACGAAGAATTACGCCCGGCGCTAGCGGCGAAATCCGAAGATAGCGAGCGAGCCAGCCGCGCCGCCGAACTGGCCCTGGCCAAAGCCACCGCTGATCATGCCGGAGTCGAAGCGGAGTGGCGCGTCGCCGAGGCCGCGATCGAGCAAGCCGAAGCGCGGGTTGCGCGACTTGCGAACGAACGCGAACGGCTTGATCGACAGCAGACCGAACTGAACGAAGGCGGCGATCCGGACGATCAGGTCGCCGCCGCGCGCTCCCACGCCGAGTCTACAAGCAACACACTGGCCGAACTGCGCACGACACTGGAGCAGGATCAAGCACGCAAGGTCGATCTGCAAAATGCGCGAGACGAAGCGGCGGCAGCTCTCGCAACGGCAAAGGCAGAGCTCGCCGGAATAGAGCGCGAATATTCAGCGCTCGCGCGCGATCGCGATGCCCGTGCCAAGCGCGCGAAGGATAGCGCTGGTCTGCCGCAGGCCCTCGAAAAGGTAAGCGTTGAGCGCGGCTATGAACGGGCCATGGCAGCGGTGCTGGGGCGTGACTCTAAATCGCCGCTTGGTTCGCCAGAGGACGGCAAAGATGGTCGTTTCTGGTCGGGCGGCGCAGCACCAAAACCTGTCGCCGACAGTCTGCTATCGCATGTGAAGTCATGCCCGGATGAGCTTCGCGCGCGTCTGTCGCTAGTGCACTATGCCGCGCGGGATGATGGCCGCGATCTTGCTCCCGGCGAATGGCTTGTCACTGAAGCAGGGCATTTGCGCCGGTGGGACGGGTTTGTCGCGCGCGGCGAAGGCGCAGCGGAAGCGGCGAAGCTGGAAGCGGCAAACCGTCTGGCTGAGTTGGAACAAGTGCTTCCCGCACTTCGCGACGGGGCTGAACGGGCTGAGACAAGCGAGCGCACGGCCCGCGAAGAATTGAGCGCGTTGCAATCCGATCTTGTCGCGCAGGAACGCGCTATCGCCGGAGCAATAGAAGACGAACGTCACGCACTGCGCGCACTCGATCAGGCGGAAGCGGCCAAGGAGCGTGTTGCTCGTCGTCTGGAAGAACTGGCGATTGCCCGCGATGAACTCGGCGAGCAATCGGCGCTTGCGGACCAGGAGATCGCCGCCGCTAAGGAGAAGCTCGCGGCCCTTCCTGCTCCTGATGCTGGGCGCGCCAGTCTAGAAGCGGCGCAGGCCAAGCATGAGGCGGCTCGCTCTGCAGTGCAGGCTGCGATGGCAGAGCTGGCCGCGCATGATCAGGCGCTGGCCGTCACGCGCGAACGCAATGCCGCGCAGCAGGCCGATCACGCCAATTGGGAAGCCCGCTCGGGTGAAGCGGCTCGACGCCGCGCAGAAGCGGGAAGCCGGCTCGAAGAGATCGAGCAAGAGCGCAAGGTGGTCGCGGAAAAGCCCGCTGCGCTGATGGAGGAAATCGAGCAAGGTGATGCGCTGCGTCAACGCCTTGGCGAAGAGCTGGCCGTTGCCGAAGCGACGCTGTCCGAATGCCAGGCCGAAGCGAACGCAGCCGACAGCAGACTTGCGGAAGCGGGCGAAGCTCTGACGGTTGCGCGCGAAGGTCGAGCGACCCTGGCGGCACGGGCGGAAAGCCAGGAAGCGCGTCGCGGAGAAATGGCGCGCATCTCTGGCGAGCGCTTTCAGTGTCCGCCGCCCATGCTTGCCGAGCGGTTCGAATTCGATGCGGAGCAGGTGCTCGACGCCACTGCCGAAAGCGACGAGATGGACCGGCTGACCGCAAGCCGCGAACGCATAGGCCCGGTCAATCTGGTCGCTGCCGAAGAGCTTGAGAAACTAGAAGAAGAACACGGCAGCAGCGCCAGCGAACAGGCTGAATTGACCGAAGCGGTCAACCGCCTGCGCGGCTCGATCGGCAATCTCAACCGTGAGGGTCGGGAGCGCCTGAAAGCGGCGTTCGAGGAAGTGGACGGCCATTTCCGCGACCTGTTCACGCGCCTGTTCGAAGGCGGGCAGGCCCATCTCGCGCTCATTGACAGCGATGATCCGCTCGAAGCGGGTCTGGAGATATATGCCCAGCCACCGGGCAAGCGTTTGCAATCGCTATCTCTGCTATCTGGCGGCGAGCAGGCCCTTACCGCAACCGCGCTCATCTTCGCGCTATTCCTGACCAACCCAGCCCCGATCTGCGTGCTCGACGAGGTCGATGCGCCGCTGGACGACGCGAACATCGAGCGATTCTGTGACCTGCTCGATTCGATGGTCCGCAATACTCAGACACGCTACCTCATTGTGACACACAATGCGGTGACGATGAGCCGTATGCACCGGCTCTTCGGTGTCACAATGGCGGAAAAAGGCGTTTCGCGCCTCGTCAGTGTGGATCTTGGCGAAGCAGCTCTGATGGCAGCCGAATAGTCTGAACGACTACACCGTATGCATCGCTAAAACTGGTTCGGATCAGGCTTCGATTGCAGTCGCCAAACGCGCGCGGATCGATTTCAATTGCGCAACCGCTTCACTGAAATCTTTCGCGGGAGCAGCCACAACCTCGCTTGTACCATCTCCCGCACCCGCCCGACGATCACCCGCACGGCGATCGCCAGCGCGACGATCAGCACCTGCCTGATTGTTTGCACGTAGAGCAGCTTGCGCGCCCTTCAGCGTGTAGCCTTCTTCATTGACCAGTCGATTAATTTCTTCAACCAGTTCAACGTCTTCCGGACGATAGTATCGGCGCCCGCCGCTTCGTTTCAGGGGCTTAAGCGCGGAAAATTGCTGCTCCCAATAGCGCAGCACATGTGGCTTGATGCCCAGCCCTTCGCTGACCTCCCCGATAGTGCGAAGTGCCCCTTCGTCTTTTCCATCGTCGAAGTCAGTCATGCATTATCCGCCTTTCGCGATCTGCTCTTTCAGCAATTGGCTCGCGCGGAAAGTCATCACCCGACGCGGTGTAATTGGAACCTCAATGCCGGTCTTGGGATTGCGGCCAATGCGCTCACGCTTGTCGCGCAGGACAAAGCTGCCAAATCCGGAAATCTTCACGTTCTGACCGTTAGCCAGAGCGTCGCACATCTGATCGAGAATGGCCTCAACGAGATCAAGCGACTCAGCGCGGCTGAAGCCCATCCGGCGGTTGATTGTCTCGGCTAGATCGGCGCGTGTAAGCGTGCCCACTGAACGCATAGTCCATGTCCTCCTTTGCAGGTGCGACCACAAAGCTGATTTCTCAATAGAGATATCGCGCGATTTTCGCAACTTGACCACTGCAATGCTGCAAAATTGTGCACATTCCGTGCGCGATCTACGCCGACAGGTGCTAAACGCGCATCAGGCATGCGCCCCAGGTGAAGCCACCACCCATTGCTTCCAGCATTATGAGATCGCCGGCTTTGATCCGTCCATCGCGGCGCGCCGTGTCGAGCGCGAGCGGCACCGAAGCAGCCGAAGTATTCGCATGCTGGTCTACCGTGACCACGATCCGCTCAGCCGGAATGCGAAGCTTGCGCGCGGTCGCATCCAGAATGCGAGCGTTTGCCTGATGCGGCACGACCCAATCGATATCTTCGGCTGAAACACCAGCATCTTCGAGCACTTCGTTGAGTACGCTGGTGAGATTCACCACGGCATGGCGAAACACCTCTGGACCGCGCATGCGCAGATGCCCGACAGTTTGCGTGGTCGAGGGACCACCATCGACATAAAGTAGGTCATGTTGTGCACCATCGGCATGCAGCCGTGTCGCAATAATCCCAGCCGCATTTTCGTTATCGGACGTATCTTCGCGCTCGAGCACAATTGCGCCCGCGCCATCGCCGAACAGGACGCAGGTGGTGCGATCTTCCCAGTTCAGAATGCGACTAAACGTCTCGGCCCCGATCACCAATGCCCGCTTGGCCATGCCTGTTTTCAGCATCGAATCGGCGGTAGCGACTGCGTAAAGGAAGCCTGAGCAAACCGCCGCGACATCGAAAGCGATGCCGCCATTGCATCCAAGCGCATCCTGGACCTTGGTCGCGGTAGCGGGAAACGTATTGTCTGGGGTCGCCGTCGCCAGCACGATCAGATCAATCTCGCTCGCATCCATGCCCGCATCGTCAAGCGCAGAGCGGGATGCTTCTATCGCGAGCGAAGCGGTCGTCTCCCCTTCCCCGGCGATATAGCGTTGCCGAATACCAGTGCGTTCGACGATCCACTCATCGCTGGTATCAACACGTTCAGCCAATTCGGCATTGGTGACAACTTTGGCTGGCAGCGCCGAGCCGGTTCCGCGCAGGCGCGAACGGGTCACGCGGCTTCCTCGCTTCCAGAGGTGGTCGCGCCGTTTTCCTTGAGTGCATCTTCGCCCAATTCGGCGAGGCCCTGCGAGATACGCTGGGTCAGATTGTTCTCAAGCAGGCTGGCGGTAACCGCTACGGCGTTGGCGACACCGGCTGCGTTGGCGCTACCATGGCTCTTTACGACCACACCGTTGAGGCCGAGGAAAACGGCGCCGTTGTGGTTGTTTGGATCGAGATGATGGCGCAGCAGCTCCGTCGCTGGGCGCGAGACCAAAAAACCGATCTTTGAACGCAGCGAACTGGTGAAGGCGTTGCGCAGCAGATCGGTGACAAAGCGCGCCGAACCCTCGATCGCCTTGAGCGCGATATTGCCTGAGAAACCATCGGTCACGACAACATGCGTCTCACCGCGATTGATCTTGTCGGATTCGACGAAGCCATCGAACTGGAGCGCCAATCCCCCATCGCTATCTTCGCTTGCTTGCTGCAAGCGAGCTGCCGCATCGCGCAGCGCATCGGTCCCCTTTATCTCTTCGGTACCGATATTGAGGAGCCGCACACGTGGGCGTTCGAAGCCGTTCACAATGCGCGAATAGGCGGCACCCATCACCGCATATTGTACGAGATTGCGAGCATTTGCTTCGGTATTTGCGCCGAGGTCGAGCATGACCACATCGTGCTCTTCCAGAGTGGGCAACAGGGCCGCGAGCGCAGGCCGACCGATCCCTGGCATGGTCCGTAAGGCGAGCTTGCTCATCGCCATCAATGCGCCGGTGTTACCCGCGCTGACCGCTGCGCCAGCATCGCCTGCCTTAACGGCATTCACCGCAAGACCCATGGAAGTGGTCTTGGCCCGGCGGATTGCTCGGCTCGGCAATTCGTCACCGCCGATCACATCGTCGCAATGAAGAATCTCGGAGGCAGCACGCAAAGCCGGATGCGCCTCAAGCGCGCTTTCGATGCGCGCCTGATCGCCAACCAGCAAAAATTCGAAATCATCGTGACGACGGCGTGCCAGCGCTGCGCCCTCGATCATCACGCGCACGCCCTCATCGCCGCCCATCGCATCAACAGCGATACGCGGCAGGTTCATGGCTGGTTCTCCGTCAAAGTCGCTGAAAAGCCTTAGAGGCCGACCGCGACAACCTCACGCCCATTATAGTAGCCGCAATGCGGGCACAGATTGTGCGGGCGCTTCAGCTCGCCACAATTGTTGCATTCATGATGCGCTTCAACTTTCAGCGAATCGTGAGCGCGGCGATTGCCGCGGCGATGTGGGGATACTTTTCTCTTTGGGACAGCCATCTCGGCACCTGTTCCTCAAATAAACCGTGTGTTTGCGCAAATTTACGCGAATATATGGAGCCGCTGTAGGACAAGCAGGAATACCGCACAAGCTCTTACCTCGCGCGAGAATCCATGCCAGCACTGGCGGGGAGCCGCGCGCTATAGCGCAAAATTCGCGCGTTGCAAGCTGCCCGTAGCCCGCCTAGCACCCTTATTTGAACTTTGAGGGGATCTTCACGATGATTGTTTTACCGGTCACGCTGACCGCTGCGGCGGCCGCAGCCATACTTAACATCTGGCTTTCGATCCGTATCGGCGCGGTGCGCAACGCCACGCAAGTGTTCGTAGGCGATGGTGGGAACGAGCAGGTCCAGCGCCGCATGCGCGCGCAGCTCAACTTCGTCGAGAATACCGCCTTTGTGCTTATCCTGATCGCGGCAATCGAACTCTCGGGCCGCGGACAGCCCTGGCTCGCCTATGTCGCTGGCCTGTATATGCTGGGCCGCGTCGCGCATGGATTTGGCATGGACGGCGGCTCGCTCGCCAAGGGCCGTATGATCGGAACGATCATCACCCTGCTCACTCAGCTGGGACTTGCGATCGCTGCGGTGCTGGTGGTGATGGGCGCGATTTAGAGGAGTTGGAAGCGGGCTTTAACTTGTCCGCCCTTCCCGACATATCCTGCGTAAGGCAGATATTCCAGGCGAGGCCCAAGCGCTCTAACACCTGCAAGAAGCGATAACCCCAGTCACTCTGCCCCGGATACAGCCCAATACGGGCGCTACCCGGATAGGCGTGGTGATTGTTGTGCCAGGCCTCTCCCATGGTGACCAAACCTGCCCACGGAACGTCGTGAGCTTGCACTCCAGCCTCACGCACCAGCCACGATTGCGGACCACGACGGTGAGCCAAGTGTCCAATGAACCAATGGCCGTGCACCGTTAGCGCTACGCGCACAAACACGCCCCACACAACAAACGGGATTCCGCCCAGCAAATAAAGCACCGCCGCGATCGGAAGCTGCTGCAACATCCATGTCTTTTCGAGCCAGCGGATGAAGCGGCTCTGCTCCAGCCGTGCAAGGTCGTATTCAGGAGGATGGTCAAGATCGAGCCGGCAATGAAGTTGCCACCATGCATCGTGAAGCATCGGGCGGCGGTGAGCGAGATAGTCATGGCACTTCGGTTGCCGCTGCGCCCAGTCTCGCAGATCATGGGTTTTCACAATCCAGATCGGTCCGCTCATCCCGGCAACTGTGCCGCACCAGATCAGGAAGCGGCGCAAGGCGGGCGTTGTCTCGAAGCTGCCGTGGATCAAAAGCCGATGAAATCCCACCGAATGGCCCAACAGCAACATCGCGCCTGTGAGACCCAAGCCGACGATTATCGCTGCAGGCGTCGTGAAAAATGGAACTAGGGCGAGTGATAAGATGAGCATGCCTCCATTCCAGATGCTGTGAGCAACATCCCAGCGGACCTTGCCCGTCACGGCGTCAGCGTCCGGGGTTTCGACAATCCAGTTCACTTCGCACCTGTCCCGACTCATATCAGTCTCCATCAGGTATTTAATGAATTACTTAATTACTGATACGGACTGGTAAGCAGTTAAGCAAGCACTTATGTAGCGGTTTATGCAAAAAGTGTTCGAAGCCCTTTCCTCGACGGTGCGTCGCAAAATTCTTGCCTATCTGTCCGAGGCTGACCTAACCGCAGGTCAGATCGCGGAGCGGTTCGAAATCTCGAAGCCGGCCGTTTCTCAGCATCTTGGCGTTCTGCAGAACGCCGGGCTGGTGGAAAGCGAAAAGCGCGGACAATATGTGCACTATCGCATTGTAGAGGCGAACCTCGTCAACACGCTCAACGGCTATGTGCAGGAGGTTTGCCCGGTCTCACGACCACTGAAGCGTGAGAGCAAATCGCTGGGCGAAAGCGATCAAGACAACGCGTAATCGCTTACAAACTGATTGGTCTTGCGTTCCTGGCCAAAGGTGCTGGTCGGGCCGTGGCCTGGAATGAACAGCACGTCCTCACCCAACGGCCATAGGCGCTGCGTTATCGAATCGAGCAAGTCCTGATGATTGCCGCGCGGGAAATCGGTCCGGCCGATTGAACCCTGAAACAGCACATCGCCGACAATCGCAAAGCGGCTCGGCTCGTGGAAGAAAACAACGTGACCTGGTGTGTGCCCCGGGCAGTGGATCACATCCAGCGTCAGTTCGCCGACAGTGACCGTGTCGCCGTGCTCAAGCCATCGGGTCGGCTCGAACGTCTTGGCTTCCATACCCCAGCGCGCGCCATCGTCATCAAGTTGCTCGATCCAGAACAGGTCATCCTTGTGCGGCCCTTCGATGGGCAAGCTCAGCTCGTCCGCCAATATGCCCGCCTGCCCGCAATGATCGAGATGACCGTGGGTGATCAGAAGCTTTTCCAGCGTAACCCCAGCCTTGGCGACACCCGCCTTGAGCTTATCAAGATCGCCGCCCGGATCGACCAGCGCGCCGCGCATTGTCTTGGTGCACCAGATCAGCGAGCAATTCTGCTGCAGTGGCGTCACTGGCAGGATTGCGGCCTTCATCGGAGGAGTTGGTTTGTCGGTCATATCTCAGCGTTCAAGGGGATAGTCATTTATCCTACAGCTTTGTCATGTCTGGCCACACTTGTGAATCTGAAATTTGAGCAGATATCGGCAGATATGAAGCATACAATTGTCTTGTCGATCCTAGCGGTGCTTGGCACGCTCGCGCTCATCTTCGTATTCCAGACCCAATTGGAAGCGGAAACAGATGACACTTATCGCCCGGTAAAGGCTGAGATTACCAGCTTCGGTGCTGGCACTCAGTATGGTGGCGTCCCTGCGAGCATCATGGTCTATGCGCAAACCGAAGATGGCGCGATTGGCTATGGCAATGTGGCCCCCGAAAGCGTTGAAGGATGCCGGGTTGGCGACACGATCGCAGCCGAACAGAAAGGCGGGATATTGCGCCTCAAGCCATCACCCTGCCGCTGACGACTAAATCCGTCCGCTCTTCCACACCACGCGGCCGACAATCTCCACCTCGTCTGCTGTCACATCAATCGGCGGATAGGCAAGGTTCTGCGAAAGCAGCGAGAAGCGCCCTGCCCCAGAGCTGGCGACGCGTTTAACCATCAGAGTATCGCCCAACCGTACTACATGCACACCGTCACGGAATGCTCGCGGTGTCTGGTCGATCAGTATCTCATCTCCGTCATTCAACAGCGGCTCCATCGAATCGCCCGCCACCGCGATCGCGGACAGCTGCGCTCCCTCGAGCCCCTGCTCATTCAGCCAGCGATGCGAGAAGCGGAACGTATCGAACGCCTCCTCCGCACCCGGCAGTGCGCCTGGACCTGCAGAAGCCCCGATATCGAGCCGCGGCACCTCGACCCACTCCTGTTGCGACTCGGTAGAAGTCCAAGAACCTGCGATGTAGGATTTTTCCTTTGCACCACCCAACTGCACCTCATCTACACCAAAAAATCGCGCCAGAGTGCGGCGGTCCTGCTCCTCCAGCTTGCGGGGTGAGCCCTTCTTGATGAACTGCTGGAGGTAACTGGTATTCCGCCCCAGTAATTTCGATAGATTTGCGAGACTTACCTCGCGCGATTGCGCCAATTCGAGCAGTCGCTCACGCGGGTCCGGAAGGTCGTTCTGTTCTGTGTTCCTCATTTTTCCTTCCTACACGCAAGATTTTTCCTAGACAAGTAGGATTTCACATGGAACATTTTAGGAACACCGGACGAGTCGCAGGGTCGCGAAACGGTCGGTCAGGACCAAGCCGAAGGGGAAATACATGCTCATCCGATCAATCGAAAAATTCCTGCGCGAACACGATATGCCAGCCACAAAGTTTGGGCGTCTCGCCGCTCACGACCCGCGCTTTGTGCTCGATCTGCGCATGGGTCGCATTCCGCGGGCCGCAACCGAGGCGCGAACGCGCCAATGGATGGCCGAGTATGTCGCTGCGCAGACGACCGAGAAGGTGCCGGCACTAGAATACAAGGCCATACCCTCAGCATTCGGGCAACCGAAACGCGCAGCCCAACTCTCGTATCCCACCACATTCGGCGCTGCGCTCGCTCAGGAATTTGCTCATGCTTATTGAAACGAAATCCGCTGCCACGCACGAGATTGAAGTGCCGGATGATACGGTCGAAGCGTCAAGGCCTCAAAGGAGCCACCGCGCGCGGCGATATCGACCGCGACGGACACTCTCCGACCGGGTTCGCGACGCGTTGATGGTGATGGCTGAAGGACAGGCGCAAGTGCTGACCCATCAGGAAAAGCCATGGGCTTCGATCACCTTTTCTGGATCGCGGCACGAATTGGTGCTGAGTTTCGACGGGATTTCAGCTTGCAAGATTGGCGAGCAATTCGTTGCCGATCTGCCCGATCACGAATTTGCGATTCCAGGCCAACTGGTCGCCGATGCTACAATCACAAGTGTTGAGAGCAATTACACACCCGATCCGCGCATGGCGGTGACAGCTGTGTTGCTATTGCTTGAGGACGTTTGACCGCCAGGCTCACGTCCTCCGCACGACAAGGTTCCGGATTTCGCTCATGTCCTCCATGGCGAACCGGATACCTTCGCGGCCAAGGCCTGAATCTTTCACACCGCCATAAGGCATGTTGTCGACGCGGTAACTCGGCACGTCGTTGATGACGATGCCGCCAACATCAAGCCTGTCCCAACTGTCGAACATCTTGAACAGGTCGCGGGTGAAGATGCCCGCTTGCAGGCCGAATTTGGAGCGATTCACTTCGTCGAGCGCGGCATCGAAATCGGTGAACTTCTGCAGGATTGCGAGCGGGCCGAAAGCCTCTTCGTTGATCGCGGCGGCATCGGGATGGACGTTTTCTAGCAGCGTGGCCTCGAGCATATTGCCGTTCGACAACCTGCCACCGGTGAGCAAGCCCGCCCCGCCATCAACCGCATCGTCGATCCAGCCTTTTAGCCGCGTCGCCTCTCCTTCCGAAATCATTGGGCCAATAAACGTATCGCGGTCTTTCGGATCGCCCGCGACCAACGTCTTGGTCTTAGCGACCAGCATGTCTTTGAAGCGGTCATAGACATCGACGTGAATGATGATCCGCTGCACGCCGATGCAGCTTTGCCCGGATTGGTAAAACGCGCCGAAAATTATCCGCTCCAGCGCATCATCCAGATCAGCATCGTGATCGACCACCACTGCGGCATTTCCGCCGAGCTCCAGGATAACCTGCTTCTTGCCGGCCTTAGCCTTCAAATCCCAGCCGACGCCTGGAGAACCGGTAAAGCTGAGCAGTTTCAATCGCTCATCGGTCGTGAACAGGTCTGCGCCATCGCGGCTGGCCGGGAGGATCGAAAACGCCCCTTCGGGCAGCACATCGCATTCTGCCAAAACCTCGCCCATGATGATCGCGCCAAGCGGCGTTTTGCTCGCGGGCTTCATCACGAATGGACAGCCCATCGCGATGGCGGGCGCAATCTTATGCGCAGCGAGATTGAGCGGAAAGTTGAACGGCGAGATAAAGCTGCAAGGACCGATTGGCACGCGCTTCCACATCGCCTGATAGCCCTTGGCCCGCGCCGAGATATCGAGCGGCATAACCTCGCCGTAATTGCGCACCGATTCCTCGGCTGCAATGCGGAAGGTATCGATCAGGCGGGTAACTTCGCCCTCGCTGTCGTTGATCGGCTTGCCTGCCTCCACGCACAGGGCATAGGCTAGCTCATCAAACCGCTCCTTGAACCGCGCGACGCAGTGCATCAGCACGTCCTGTTTTTCATAGCTTGCAAGGCGCGACATCGGCTCTGCCGCATTGACCGTGCCAGCAATTGCTTCGTCGATGATCTCCGGCGACGCGAGCGCGGTGCGGAACGCCACCTCGCCAGTGTACTTATCGGTCACCGCAAGGTCGGTGTTGGGCTGCACAGCCTTGTTGTTGAGGTAAAGCGGATAGGTGTCTTTGAGCGTGGGCATCTCGAAATCTCCTTAAGCTCTCAATCTCAGAGCTTCGCGCTTAGTTCCTTGATCTCGTGATTTAGTATGTGGTCATTTTCGGAATAATCGACCGGGCAGTCGATCACATGCACGCCGGGCGTGTCGCGCGTATGCGCGAGCACATCGGTCAGATGCTCACTGCTGGTCACACGATGACCATGCGCGCCATAACTCTCCGCGTATTTTACGAAGTCGGGATTGCCGAAGGTGAGGCCATAATCGTCAAAGCCCATATTGCTTTGTTTCCAGCGGATCATGCCATAAGCGTCGTCGCGCAGGATCAACACGGTCATGTTGAGGCCCAAACGGACCGCCGTTTCCATCTCCTGGCTGTTCATCATAAAGCCGCCATCGCCGCAGATCGCCATGACCTTGCGCTCCGGGTAAAGCATCGCGCTCATCATGGCGGAGGGCAGCCCAGCCCCCATTGTCGCCAGCGCATTGTCGAGCAGGACGGTGTTCGGCAGGTAAGCGGTGTAATTGCGCGCAAACCAGATCTTGTAGACCCCGTTATCCAGGCAGATGATGCCATCATTGGGCATGCACTCACGCACTTGGCGCACCAGATGCGGCGGAAAGATCGGGAAGCGATTGTCCGCCTCAAGCGGCTTTGAATGGGCGACCTCTGCCGCCCGATATTCCAGCATGCGATCGCATAAGCAACCATCGCGCTTTTTGGCGCCTTCTTTGATCTGCCAGATCGCATTGGCAATATCGCCGATCACCTCGATCTGTGGGAAATAGACCGGATCGACCTCAGCGGTCTTGGTCGAGACATGGATCACGGTCGCGCTGCTGTCATTCATGAAGAACGGCGGCTTTTCGATTACATCATGGCCGACATTGATAATGAGGTCCGCGTCTTCGATCGCGCGGTGGCAGAAATCACCGGCGGACAAGGCGGCACAGCCGAGGAACAGCGGATGCCGCTCATCAATCACGCCTTTGCCCATTTGCGTGGTGACAAAGGGGATTTGCACTTTCTCGATAAACTCGCCCAGCATATTGCTGGTCATCTTGCGATTGGCCCCGGCTCCGATCACCAGCACCGGGCGCTGTGCGGCATCCAATGCCTCCACCGCCATGCGCACGGCTTTGATCTCCGCCGATGGCCGGCGCGCGACAGAGCGAGCGATTGGCACAGAATCGGTCGGCTCCTCGGCAATATCCTCAGGCAATTCGAGATGCGTCGCGCCGGGCTTTTCCTCTTCGGCCAGACGAAATGCCTCGCGCACGCGGCTGGGAATATTGTCGCCCGCGTGCAGCTGATAAGCGTATTTTGTGATCGGCCCCATCATGTCGACCACGTCGAGGATTTGAAACCGGCCCTGTTTGGATTTCTTGATCGGCTTTTGCCCGGTGATCGCCAGCGTGGGCATCCCGCCGAGCTGTGAATAGGCGATCGCGGTGACCATATTGGTCGCGCCCGGGCCCAAGGTCGCCAGAAACACGCCGGTCTTACCAGTGTGCCGTCCATAGGTCGCCGCCATGAAGCCTGCGCCTTGCTCGTGCCGGGTCAGCACCAGCTTGATCTGATCGGAGTTGGACAGGCTCTCTAGAAAGTCGAGATTTTCCTCGCCGGGCACGCCGAAGATGTATTCAACACCCTCCTCCTCCAGACATTCGATAAACAGATCGGAGGCTTTCTTGGTGTCGGACATCTTAGACGTCTCCTTGTGCTGCCATTGCAAATCCAATGGCTCAGTCGTCAAATGGTTCGCGCAAAGAAGACGAAAGTTACGTTTGCGCCGGATCAGTACCCCCTTACTGGATCGAATATCGGCGCGACCGGCTCTCCCCGGCGGTATTTGTCGAGATTGTCCAGGAAGCGCTCGGCGCTGCGGATAAACATCTTGTCCTGCGCACGGCCAGACAGGTGCATGGATATATGCGCATTGTCGAGCGTCCAGAGTAAATGATCTGCGGGCAGCGGTTCGGGCGTGGTCACGTCCAGAAATGCGCCGCCGATTGTCTTCGCTTGCAGCGCCTCGATCAAGGCCGGCTGGTCGATCACGGCGCCGCGCGCGATGTTCACGATGACGGCATCGGATTTCATCGAGGTTAGCTCGTCTGCTCCGATCATTCCGTCGGTTTCAGGTGTCGCCGGTACGGCGAGAATGATCCAGTCGAACTCACCCAGTTTGGCGCGCCATTCATCTGGCGTGAGCACGCCCTCTCCGCCCGATCTGCGCACTACGGTGACGTCGACATCGAAGGCTTCAAGGCGCGGCTTGATCAGCTTGCCTATCGCGCCATAGCCAAGCAGGAGTGCCTTCGAGCCAGACAGCTCGCGCTTGCCTGGGCTGTCGGTCAGCCACTCGCGCCGCTCGGCCGCGCGCATCACATCGCGATATCCCTTCGCGATGTTGAGCATGCCCATCACGACATATTCAGCGATGGTGATCGCGTTGATCCCCGCGCCATTGGTGACCGTGATACCGCGATCAATCAGCACATCCATCGGCAGGAAATCCAGGCCCGCATAGATGGAGTTCAGCCATTTGAGCTTGGTCGCGGCGCGGAGCGTATCCGCCATCGCCTCCTGCTCATACATGTCGAACCAGCCAATCTCGGCCTCTGGCACGGCCTCAAGCGCTTCTTCCTTGGTCATAAACCAGCGGACGTCCAAATCGTCTGGCAAACGGGGTTCGAGCAGCGGACGGATCAGGCCGGATATCGCGAGTGTGGTCATTACAGTTTCCACTCCCAGCCCATCGGATCGCCGTCCATCACCTCCACGCCGCGTTCGGCCAGCTCATCGCGGATCGCATCGGACGCGGCAAAGTCCTTTTCCGCACGAGCGGCTTTGCGGCGAGCAAAGGCGTCGTCGATCTCTGCTTCGGTAATGGTAGCGATCTTGGGACGAATGCAAAGATCAGTACGGGCCAGGTCAAACAGTCCCAGCCCCAGAACAGCATCGATCCGTTCGACCACAGCACGCTTGATACCCGCATCTACCTTCTTGGTCGCGAGCGCATCTTCGAGCGCCGTGAGTGCTACTGCTGTGTTCAAGTCGTCCGCAATCGCCGTCTCGAACTTTTCGAGCACAGGCGCGAACTTAGGGTGATCGGTTGCCTCGCCGGACGGCGCATCGGCAATCCGCTCCACCAACATCACAATCCGCTTGAGCCGAGTGAGCGCCGCTTGCAGCCCCTCCCAACTGAACTCCAGTTCGCTGCGATAGTGCGCCTGTAGGCACAGCGTCCTGTAGGCGAGCGGGTGGTAGCCGCGATCGACCAGTGTCTGCAGGACCAGAAATTCGCCAGTCGATTTCGACATCTTGCCGCGCCGGTCGATCAGGAAGTTGTTGTGCATCCAGATCGAAGCCGCGCTGTCTGACGAACAATTATGCGCCTGATTTTGCGCAATCTCATTCGGATGGTGGATCTCCCGGTGGTCGATCCCGCCCGTGTGAATGTCAAACGGGTGGCCAAGCAATTCGGCGCTCATCACCGAGCATTCGAGATGCCAGCCCGGCGCACCTTTGCCCCAAGGGGAATCCCATTCCATCTGCCGCGTCTCGCCCTGAGGCGTCTTGCGCCAAATCGCGAAATCGGCGGCGTTGCGCTTGCCTTCGACCTCGTCGATCCGGCCTTCCCCATCCTCGGTGACGGCACGCGCAAGCCGTCCGTATTCGGGCACGGTCGAGACGTCGAAATAGAGCCCGCTGTCGAGCTTATAGCAGTGCTTGTCCTGCATTTGCTTGCCCCATTCGATCATACTCTCGACATAGTCGGTGGCGCGCGGGTGAGCCGGTTTGCGCACGTTCAGGCGATCCAGATCGGCCTCGAAAACTTCCTGATAGTAGCGCGCAATGTCCCATGCGCTCTTGCCTTGCGCAGCGGCGGCCTTCTCCATCTTGTCATCGCCCGCATCGGCATCGCTGGTCAGGTGTCCGACATCGGTGATGTTGATGACATGGCTGAGCTTGTAGCCGAGATGGCTCAGCGTCCGGCCCAAAGTATCCGCGAAGATATAGGCGCGCATATTGCCGATATGCTGGTAATTGTAGACCGTCGGCCCGCAGGTATAGACGCGCGCCTCACCTTCATGGATCGGCTGGAAGGTTTCTAGCTCACGGGTGAGCGAATTGAACAGTTTGAGAGGCGCAACGTCAGTCATATCGCGCGCTTTGCTAGGCCCGCGCCGCGCGGTCAATCCCAACCTTGCCAGCGGATCGTTTCATCCAATGGTGCGCGCGGCACTTCGAAATTGTTCACCGGCGCGTCAGCGTCGCGATACCCGATGGCGGCGCCGCAGAAAAAGATATGGTCATCGGGAATGTCGATCACTTCGCGGATTTGCTCGGAATAGACCGCCCAGGCTTCCTGGAAGCAGCAATCGAGCCCTTCCTCCCGCAGCAGCAGCGCTATCGTCTGCAACCACATGCCGATGTCGGACCATTGCGGCGGCCCCATATATTTGGGTGTGTGGATCATCATCAGTACGGAAGCATCGAAAGCGCGGAAATTCTGCGCGAACCACATCAGCCGCTTGCCCTTTTCCTCGCGCGAAATTTCAAGCGAGGCGTAGAGCGCTTCGCCAACGCCAAAACGGCGCTCCTCATAGGCACCGTCGAGCTCAGGCGGATAGATGTGGTATTCTGGTTTGTGCGCTTCGCGGCCCTTGGGAAATTCCTGCGCGATCCGCGCAAAAAGCTGCTGCATCGGTTCGCCAGTTAGCGCCAGAGCATGCCACGGCTGGGTATTGCCGCCCGATGGCGCGCGCTGCGCCTTTTCCAGCACGCGAGTGAGGATTTCTCGGTCAACTTGTTTGTCGGTGAACTGGCGGACAGAACGGCGGGTGGTGACGGCTTCGGTTACGTTCATGTAGATATTCCTTAATTCTTTCAGCCTATTCTCGCGATTATGAAATGGCTTGCCAACCTCTTCAAAGCGTCGCCGCCACCCGAGCCAATTGAGCACTTGCTCTTTGGAACGCTTATCGGGTCACATTCGCTCAATGGACAAATCTGTTCGTGGGAAACTGCCAACCCAATCGACACGCCAATAGGCGCGCTCGCACTTGAGTTCCAAGCTGGAGCCGAAGGGCCGACCCCTCGGCAGGTCAACCTCTGGCTGGAAATCGTCGACAATCTCAAGCAGCTTCGCGAAGACGCATTTCCCTTCTTGAAAGGCTGGCTTGAGGAACTCAACCCTAACTTGGCGCCAAAGGACATAGAGCCGTCGGCTATCCTAATCTGGGACTATCCGGAAACCCTGCCAAACTGGAGTTTGCAGTTCTATCTCCCTTCTCGCTACTGGCGATTCACAGTCACGTATGAGAATGGCAAAGCCGCGCACACCGACTTCGACCGCGAAAGCTAACGCCGCCCCCTGGGTCCCTTCTCATCCTCGAACAGTTCCGCAAGCTGCTCCATGATCGTGCCGCCGAGTTGTTCGACGTCCATGATCGTCACCGCGCGGCGATAGTATCGCGTCACATCGTGGCCGATCCCGATCGCGACCAATTGCACAGGTGAGACATTCTCGATCCACTCGATCACGCCGCGCAAATGCGCTTCGAGATAGCCGGCGGAGTTCACGCTCAGAGTGCTATCATCAACCGGCGCGCCATCGGAAATCACCATCATGATCCGGCGTTCTTCAGGCCGATACATCAGGCGCGAATGCGCCCACATCAGCGCCTCGCCGTCGATGTTTTCCTTGAGCAGGCCTTCGCGCATCATCAGGCCGAGATTGCGCCGCGCGCGGCGCCACGGCTCATCGGCCTGCTTGTAAATGATGTGGCGCAAATCATTGAGCCGGCCCGGCCCCTGAGGCTTGCCATCGGCGAGCCACGCCTCGCGCGACTGCCCGCCCTTCCACGCGCGGGTGGTGAAGCCGAGGATCTCGGTTTTGACCCCGCAGCGCTCCAGAGTGCGCGCCAGAATGTCCGCGCTTATCGCGGCGATCGAAATCGGCCGCCCGCGCATCGAACCCGAATTGTCTATCAACAGTGTAACGACCGTATCGCGAAACTCGATGTCGCGCTCGACCTTGTAGCTGAGCGCCGTTCCGGGAGAGATCACCACGCGGGCTAATCGCGCCGCATCAAGCACGCCTTCTTCCTGATCGAAATCCCAGCTGCGGTTCTGCTGCGCCATCAACCGGCGCTGAAGCCGGTTGGCGAGTCGCGTGACGACACCTTGCAGTCCCGTCAGCTGGCTATCGAGATAGGCCCGCAGCCGGTCGAGCTCCTCGGCGTCGCACAACTCCGGCGCTTCGATTTCCTCGTCGAATTTCTCGGTGAAAGCCTTGTAATCGAGTCCTTCGGGAATGTCGGCTTGTGGTCGGTTGGGTCGGACCGGCGCATTGCTGGCATCGCCATCTTCGCCGGGCTCGCCATCCTGCATTTCCTCTTCGCCGGACAGCTCTGTGTCGGCGTCGCCATCGCCGTCGCCCTCCGCCATTTCACCGGCCATTTCGCTGGCCTGCGGATCGACGTCGCCTTCTTCCTGCTCGTCGCCTTCCTGCTCTTCGTCAGGACCTTCCTCGTCATCGCCGTCTTCATTGTCGGCTTCGTCAGGTGCATCTTGCGGACGGGTGAGATCCAGATCGCGCAGCAAGTCCAGCGCAAGCTCCTGGAAGGCCTTCTGGTCATCGAGTGAGCTAGCGAGATCATCCACGCTGGCACCGATTTTGTCTTCGATCCATTCGCGGACCATATTCACGCCAGTTGCGGCAGCCTCTGGCACGGGCTGTCCGGTCAGTTTTTCGCGCAGGATCAGGCTGAGCGCGCCTTGAACCGGCACTTCGCTCTCATTCTGCGCACGAGTGATCGGATCGCTGCCGACCCGCATCATCAGGGCCGCGTCCAGATTGTCGCGCATCCCTTCATAATCGTTCGAGCCAAGCGCCTCGTATCGCACTTGCTCGACCGCATCATAGCAAGCCCTTGCCACTGGCTCCGGCGGAGCGCCGCGTTCGTGCAAACCAACATTATGGTGCCGCAATTTCAGCGAAAAACTGTCCGCAAAGCCGCGCGCTTCGCTGACTTGCTCTGACGGCAGATCGCGGCCCGGCAAAGGCACGCGAAAGCGATTTCCGGCGGAACCCGGCACATCCGCGCTCCAAGCCACCTCGACCTCTGGATCGCGCGCAATCGCACGGCTCGCGCCGGTCAGCGCGTGCTTGAACTTATCGAGAGGGGATTCTTCGGCCATTCTGTTCCTGCTATGCGCTCCCGCGAAGGCGGGAGCCTCCTGCCACGAGCTATGTACTGGTGGCTGGAGATCCCGCCTTCGCGGGGATTCGCATTAATCTACAATCTTTTGCCCGGTCTTTTCCCAATCGGCCAAAAACGCAGCGATGCCCTTGTCCGTCAGCGTATGATTGAACAGCGCCTTGATCACCTTTGGCGGTGCCGTCATGACGTCTGCGCCGATCTTTGCGCTTTCGAGCACGTGAGTCACATGACGCACACTGGCAACGAGTATCTCGGTCTCGTACATATAATTGTCGTAGATCAGGCGGATGTCTTCGATCAGATCCATCCCGTCAAAGCCATTGTCGTCATGGCGACCGACGAACGGGCTGATGAAGGTCGCACCGGCTTTCGCCGCGAGCAGCGCCTGATTGGCCGAGAAGCAGAGCGTGACATTCACCATGGTGCCATCGCCGGTCAGCGCTTTACAGGTCTTCAGCCCGTCGATTGTCAGCGGAACCTTAATGCAGACATTGTCGGCGATTTTGCGCAGTACTTCAGCCTCACGCATCATGGTTTCGTGATCAAGCGCGACAACTTCGGCCGACACGGGACCATCGGTAATACCGCAAATCTCCTTCGTCACTTCCATGAAGTCGCGGCCCGATTTGTGGATCAGCGAGGGGTTGGTCGTCACGCCATCGAGCAGGCCGGTTGCAGCCAGTTCTTTGATGTCATCGATCTCGGCAGTGTCAGCGAAGAATTTCATTGGTCTTTCAGGCTCCCAATCGGGTCAAAATTTGGCGTTCGAATCGAATGAACTGATTGGCACAGTGAAGCGACCGAAACCAGCCGCACAGCAAGGTGCGATGCGATCCTGTTTATAGGCCGGTGCGCAAGAGCGAGTGCGTCAGAGTACGCGGCCCGCTCCGAATACCCCGATCAACAGCGGATCATTGGTCGCGCGCGGATTGTCGCGAATGCCCTGCTCTTCAATGCCGATCTCCTGCCAAATCGCATCGTTGACGTTGCCGGCGAGGCGCTGGGCGATGCCACTGACGTTGGTGCCAGCCGCCGCATCAATCAGCTGACCAACAAGCGGGTCCGATGCAATTTCTATCGCGCGGCCCAACTCCGGAACCATCGCCTCGATCAGCTGACCCCCCATCTCGCCGCGCAGGAAATCTGTCGCGGCGCGCGGTCCGCCGCGAACCAAAGCCGCAGCATTTGCGATGCCTATGACGCGCACTGTATCGGCAACGATTGGCGCGGCGCGTTCCGAGCCCTCAACTGCGATCTTCGCAAACTCGCCTTCGAGCCGCCTTTTGAACAGGGCCGAGGTCAAAATACTGGAAAGCACATCGCCGCGCGTTCCGAGCAGCTGCCCCAACCCCAGCCTCGCGACCTCTCCGTCCCAGAAGCCACCCGGAGCAGTAAGCCGTGCAAAGGCACGCTCGCTCGAGATCAGCAGCAGGCGGCGGATGGCATCGGTAAAGCTGAAGCCTGGAATGGTCGAACAGGCCGGAAGAGCAATGACCACCGCGGTCGCGGCTCCGCCTCTCATGATCATGCGGCGACTCACCCGGCTGCGATCTTCGGCGTTCATATCGTTGGCCCTCTGCTTGTTATTCCTTGCACCTCTATCCCATATTACGAGCCAATCATGAACCGTGTTCGCCTTCTCATCCTCAACGCTGCCCTTGGCCCGCTGGATTACAAGCTGCCAGACGGGGTGAGCGCACCTGCCGGGACGGTAGTGATTGCGCCGCTCGGCCCGCGCAAGGTGACGGGGATCGTCTGGGACGAAGGGCGCCTGCCCGGGCGTGATTTCGATCCAGGCAAGCTGCGCGCAATCCTGGAAGTCGTTCCTGTTCCCCCGCTTTCGAAGCCTTTGCGAAGGCTGATCGAATGGACAGCCGACTATTATTGCGCGGCGTTAGCCAGCGTAGCACGCATGGTCCTTTCCAGCGGCGGCGCTTTGGGCGGCCCGGCAACCATGACCGAATACCGCCTAAGTGGCGCGGAGGGGAGCGGCCGCATGACCCCGCAACGCAAACAGGCGTTGGAAAAACTCGTCGGCGAGCAAGGCACGATCCGCGAGCTTGCGGGCACTGCTGGTGTTTCCGAAGGAGTTCTGCGCGGAATGGTCAATGCGGGGCTGATCGAACCAGTCACCGTCGCGATTGACCGGCCTTTTCCCGCCACCGATCCCGAGCACTGGATACCGGACCTGTCGGATGATCAGCGCGAAGTCTCCGACAGGCTGGTCGCAGCGGTCGCGGCTGGCGAATACGCCCCCTTCCTGCTCGACGGGGTGACCGGATCGGGCAAGACCGAGACCTATTTCGAGCCGATAGCCGAGGCTATCAGGCGGGGCCGGCAAGTGCTGGTTCTGTTGCCGGAAATCGCGCTGACGGAGAACTTCCTGGTCAGGTTCGAGCAGCGCTTCGGCACACCGCCAGTGCTGTGGCATTCCTCGCTCAAATCAACTGAACGCCGCCGCGCGTGGCGCGCGATCAGCGAAGGAACCGCGCAAGTTATTGTCGGCGCTCGCTCCGCGCTGTTCCTGCCCTATGCCAAGCTCGGCCTGATTGTCGTAGATGAAGCGCATGAGGTCAGTTTCAAGCAGGACGAGGGCGTGCGCTACAACGCCCGCGATGTATCCGTAATGCGCGCGCGCTTCGAGAATATTCCGGTCGTCCTGGCCAGCGCTACGCCCGCGCTGGAAAGCCTGCATATGGCCTCGACCGGGACATATGAGCGGCTGGAATTGCCGAGCCGGTTTGGCGGTGCGACCTTGCCCGATATTCGCCTGATCGACCTGACGCAGGAGAAACCGGGGAGCGGTCGGTGGCTCGCCCCGCCGTTGGTCGCGGCGCTCGAAGATCGGCTGGCGAAGGGCGAGCAATCGCTGCTGTTCCTCAACCGCCGAGGCTTTGCTCCGCTTACTTTGTGCCGCAATTGCGGGCATCGTTATCAATGCCCCAATTGCAGCGCTTGGATGGTGGAGCATCGGCTGTCCGCTCGCCTCGCATGCCACCATTGTGGACACGAAACCGGAGTGCCCGCCGAATGTGCGGAATGTGGGGAACCAGATTGCCTGGTTGCCTGCGGACCGGGTGTGGAGCGGATCGCAGATGAGGTCGCAGAGCTGTTTCCAGAAGCACGCGTCGCAGTCGCCACCTCCGACACGCTTGGCTCGCCAGAACGGGCGGCAAACTTTATCGCGCAAGCGGAAAGCGGGGCGATTGACGTGATTGTCGGCACGCAATTGGTGACCAAAGGCTTCCACTTTCCCGAGCTTACATTGGTGGGTGTGGTTGATGCCGATCTCGGCCTCGAAGGCGGCGATTTGCGCGCTGCCGAGCGCACCTATCAGCAGGTTGCGCAGGTAGCGGGCCGTGCCGGTCGCGGCGCAAAGCCGGGCGAAGTTCTCATCCAGACGCGGCACACCGACGCTCCCGTTATCGCTGCTCTGGAAGCAGGGGATCGCGATGCGTTTTACGAGGCAGAAACCGAGGCGCGCCGCGATGCCGGAGCACCACCATTTGGGCGCTGGGCTGCGATCATCCTGTCGAGTGAGGATGAAAAGGAAGCGCGCGCTGCTGCCGTGCGGCTAGGCGATACGCGTCCCTCCCAAGACGATCTCTACATCCTGGGCCCGGCCCCGGCACCGCTAGCACTGCTGCGCGGCCGATACCGCTATCGCTTCCTCGTAAACGCGCGGCGTTCGGCCGATTTGCAGAAGGTCTTGCGCCAGTGGCTCGACGCGCATGATTTCCCGCCAGGCCTGCGCGTCGGGATCGATATCGACCCCTATAGTTTCGTTTGAGGGCACCAATCGCGCTTCAAATCATTGATGCGACATGGCCTCAAATCCAATTCTCGTTCCTATCCTCGGCGACCAGTTGACCCGAACGCTCGCTTCACTGCGTGGCCGGACCAAAGACGACACCGTCATCCTGATGATGGAGGTTTGGGACGAGGCGACCTACGTCAAACATCACAAGCAGAAGATCGTGCTGATCTTTTCCGCCATGCGCCATTTCGCGGAAGAACTGCGCAGCGCCGGGTGGACGGTCGACTACATCAAGCTGACCGATGCGGACAATTCTGGCAGCTTCACCGGCGAAGTCGTGCACGCTATCGAGCGCCACGATCCGCGCGAAATCCACGTTGTCGAGGCGGGCGAATGGCGCGTCCAGCAGGCGATCGAGGAATGGCCTGACAAGTTCGCCTGCGAAGTCGAAATCCTGGCCGACGACCGCTTTCTTTGCTCGCATAGCGAATTCGAAGAATGGGCCGAGGATCGCAAACATCTGACCATGGAGCATTTCTATCGTGAGATGCGTCGCAAGACCGGCCTGTTGATGACCGACGACGGAAAGCCCGAGGGCGGCGACTGGAACTATGACAAGGATAATCGCGAACCGCCCAAGGATAAGATGAATCCACCGGACGTTCCCAGATTCGAACCGGACGGCATCACCCGCGAGGTGATCGAACTCGTTGGCGAGAAGTTCTCCGACCACTTCGGCGAACTCGAACCGTTCGGCTGGCCCGTTACCTCGGACGAAACGGAGAAGGCCGCTGACGCTTTCTTCAAGGAACGCATCGAAAAATTCGGCCCCTACCAGGACGCGATGGTCCACGGGTCGGACGACATGTATCACTCAATGCTGTCGACCAGTATTAATTGCGGCCTGCTCGACCCATTGGAGCTCTGCAAACGCGCCGAAAAGGCTTACAAGGACGGCAAGGCGCCGCTCAATTCGGTCGAGGGCTTCATTCGCCAGATCATCGGCTGGCGAGAGTATATCCGTGGGTTCTACTGGCTCCACATGCCGGGGCTCGAAAGCGACAACAAACTCAATGCTCAGCACGCATTGCCCGAGTTCTTCTGGACCGGCGAAACCGACATGCGGTGCCTCGCCGATTGCATCCGCTCGACCCGCGAAAACGCCCACGCACACCACATTCAGCGCCTGATGGTGCTCGGCAATTTTTGCCTGCTCGCCGGGATCAATCCGCGCGATGTTCAGGACTGGTATCTAGCAGTTTATGCTGATGCCTATCAGTGGGTCGAACTGCCTAATGTCAGCGCGATGATCCTCTATGCCGACGGCGGCAACCTTGCCACCAAGCCCTATGCCGCGAGCGGGAATTACATCAACAAGATGTCCGATTACTGCAAGGAATGCGAGTATTCGGTCTCCAAGAAATCCGGCGAAGGCGCATGCCCGTTCAATCCTCTCTACTGGCATTTCATGGACCGTCACCGCGATCGCCTGAAGAGCAACCACAGGATCGGTCGCATCTATTCCAACTGGGACCGAATGGATGCGGCCAAGAAGCAGGATTACCTCGACAGTGCCAACGCGTTTCTCGACTCCTTGGAACCAGCCGGCAAAGGTTGGGCGCGCGACTAGCGCGAGCCAAGTGCCTCCAGCAAGCCGACCGCCGCTTGCGTATCGACATATTCGCGCAAGGCCGTGATCTTTTCTTCTCTGACTTCTCCAACCACGCACACCATCAGGTCCAACTGTTTGCCATTCGGCAGCGTGCCTCGCACCCGATGTTCTTCGACAAAGCCTGTTGCGGTTGCTGAACGTACAGTGTCCTCATAACCGAAATCGGGCACGGTCGCATTTACCGCCGCAGTGAACTTGAGCAGGGTGTCGCGGTCCATGGTGGGGCCGCCATTCTGCGATCCACGGAAGTGCTCGGCGCAGCATTCTCGTGCGTGCTCCAGATCGTTGTTCTGCAGTGCGCTGAACAATTTCTCGGCGAGGTCGGTGGCTGTCATGGCCATCATATTACTGCGCTTTCCCGTGCTTGAGAAGGATCACAAATCGCTCGACATTCCATCTGGGAGCCGCAAGGAGTTGCGCAAGACCAATGGGAGAATACCGAGCTATGCTGACGATTCATCACCTGCGCATTTCGCAATCAGAGCGCATCGTTTGGCTGTGCGAGGAGTTGGAGCTCGATTACGAGCTCAAGCTCTATAATCGCGATCCCGACACTCGGTTGGCTCCACCTGAATTGAAAGCGCTTCACCCGATGGAGGTCGCGCCTGTCATCACCGACGATGATTTGGTGCTCGGCGAAAGCGGTGCGATCGTCGAATACATCATCGGCAAATACGCGCCCGATACCGATCTGGTGCCTGGCCCCGATCATCCGAATTTCGCTGATCATCTCTATTGGTTTCACTTCGCCAATGCGACTTTCATGACCAATGGAATGATGCAGATCGCGGTGAATGCGGTCGGCGCGGACATGCCTCCACCTCTGATGAAGCGCGTTACCAATGCCTGGGAGCAGATCGAACGGCGTCTGGGCGAAGCGGAGTATTTCGGTGGTTCGCAGCTTACGACGGCTGATATCATGATGTGCTTTCAGCTCACCACTTCTCGCGCCTTCAACAATATGGCGATCGATCACCTGCCGAACCTGAAAACGTACCTGCAAAGGATTGGCGCGCGCGAAGCCTACCAAACCGCGATGGCCAAGGCCGAACCGGGCTTCCCACCAAAGCTCGATTGATGCGTACAGCGGTTCGATAATTTCCTACGAAGTTGACATACCTGACGCCCTGTCAAGCGAGGAAATTCGTTTAAGATACTGAAATAAAGTAGTAAAACGCGAAATTGCGAAGTTGACACTTTTCCAACTCGCTTTCGCGTTTAGGCGGCGACTGACGATTTCAAAGAGCGGATCAAATTCTCACCCACTCCTTACCCAACGCCCTCGTTGTAGGAAATGCAGCAGCCCGTCCTCGCAGTCAGCCGTGCCTCTCCAACTTGGCAAGAAATGCCGCTTAGTTGCGCTGCACTTCTTCATATTCGTCGCGCGCTCGATCGGTGTCCGCATCCAGTATATCGCGAGCATCCTGCTGGCGTTGCCGCGCGACACGCCCATACTCGTCCGCCCTCGCGCGATAACGGTCACGCCGCTGATCGATCAAAGCGCGAATTTCTCTTGCCGTGTCGTTGTCGGCATCGCGCGTCTTGAGCCAATCGCGCAAACCCCGTTTTTCGCTGCTCCAAGACCTGCTGAGACAGGTCGAGAGTTTGGACATCGCCAAATTCGTCCGGATCGCATTGCCACCGGCTTGGGTGTTGTTCCGGACATTGGTTTTGCCCATTGCGACGTTGTTGTCGCGGCGACGCGCCGCCTCCCTCAACATTTTTTGAAGTTCGGAAGGCGTATTAGCCTCGACGAATTCTCCGCCACCTGCCTTGGCGACCGCCCGCAATTGCGCCCGATCACTAGCCTTCAAATCAAATCCGATAATGTTGACAACCGCCTGCACATCGCTCTCGTTAAGCGCGCGCGCAGCCGAAACGGGATCGCCGCCACAGGTCTCTTCCCCGTCGGATACGACATACACGACTTGGCTACCGGGAGAGTCGCTGGACGAAAACGACCCGCCAGCTTTATTGATGGCGGAGGCCAGCGGCGTCCAGCCAGTCGCTTCGAAGCCTTGCATTGCGTTCGCGATGCGATCGCGGTTCACAGCACCTAACGGATAAATCGTATCGACGGCGGCGCAACTTCGCTCGCGCCCACTCTCTGTATTGTCCCCGCGATGGCCAAAGGCCAGCAATCCCACTTCGACATTGTCGGGCAAGCTCGCAATGAAGCTCTCCGCCGCCGCTCGGGCAGCGCTCATCTTGGTCTGCCCGCCAACTCGGCCGGCCATCGAACCCGATGCGTCGATGGCGATGACAACGCGATTGACCGCGGCCGAGCCCGGCATTTCACTGCCGTCCCTGAACTGCGCATTGGCTGGATCGGCATCTATTCTCGGAAGATCGCCAAAACAGCCTTCAAAGTCCTCTCCCTCCTCTTCGATATATCGCGCGAACAGGGTGCGCGCCTCTGCACTTGCGCCCGAATTGGCATCATTCAGGTCGGGAATCTCAAGCTCTGACGCTTCGTCGTTATCGGAACCGCCGCAAGCGGCGAGAGAAAGCGGCAGCGCCAAAGAAAGTATAAAGCCAAACCGCATCCCTGATCTCCTATCAATTCAGGAGATACCTTCCGGCATTCGGATACTCAACTAGCCGGAATGAACAGCGGCACGGATCGGGGTATATTTGAGTTGAAATGGGTGTTCGAGGTGGTTGTTTACAAATCAGAAGTCGGCCGTCGACTAGCTCAAGCAAACACCTCTTTCGCCGCCGCTTCAACACCCGCCATCGCTTCGCGCCATGGAGCACCGCCATAGCTGATCCTGGCCACACCGAGCTCAGTCAGGTCGGCGTTGCTGACCATGTCAGGGAGTCGCATCACATTCACTGGCATGTCGATCCGATCGCAGACCTGCTTGATCAATTCCGGGTCGCTCAGGCCAGGTACGAAGAAGCACCCCGCTCCTGCCCTGCGATAAGACGCCGCACGCTCAATCGCCGCCTCGACCAATTCGCCTCTGTTGGGGTCTTCGCCCGCCATCAGCGGCCCGAGAAAGATATCGGTCCGCGCATTCACAAACAATCCAGCATCGTTGACCGCCGCGATGCGCTCGGCCTGCTCGTCGATCGCGCGAAGGCCGCCAGCGCGGATCAGGCGATCCTCCAGATTGCAGCCAATAACGCCGACATCTCTTAGCTCTGAAGCGTTGCGGGCGAGCTCTTCGATATTGGACGCGTAGCCCGATTCCATGTCGACTGTGATCGGCAAATCGACGGCTTGGGCGATCTGCGCAGCAGTTTCGAGCAGTCGGGGAAAGGGAATGTGCTCGCCATCCTCGTACCCCTGCGCTCCGGCAAGCGAATGGCTGCCGGTTGCGATAACCTTTGCTCCAGCATTCGCCACAGCCTGCGCGCTGCCTGCGTCCCAGATGTTGTAGAGAACCAGCGGGCTGCCGCCGGTATGGAGCGAAGCAAAGTCGGATTTGGTCATATCAAAAGAGTTCCGGTTCGTTTGAGTCATCGCCAGCGCCTTCGCGCTTGAGCAGTTCGGCCTTGATCTTGGTTCCATAGGCATAGCCGCCTAGCGAGCCATCGGCTTGCACGACCCTGTGGCAGGGGATCAGTACGGCGATGTTGTTTGCACCATTTGCTCCGCCCACTGCGCGGCTGGCATTGGGATTGCCAAGCTCGGCGGCGAGCTCGCCGTACGAACGCGTTTCGCCCGTTGGGATTTCCCGCAAGGCTTGCCACACCCGCTGCTGAAAGGCGGTGCCTTTCACATCGAGCGGAATATGCGCGACATTGGCGCTGGGGTCTTCGACGGCCCTGGTGACTTGTTCGAAAAGGTCGCGAAACTCTGCGCCTCCTTCGGCCAACTCAGCCTTTGGAAAGCGCGCTCGCAATTCCTCTTCGCCTTCGCCGAAGGAAAGGCAGCACACGCCCTTCTCGGTGGCCGCAACCAGCATCGCGCCCAGGCTTGTATCGATCACGCTCCAATGGATGACGCGATCCTTACCGCCATCTCTCCAGTCTTTCGCAGCCATACCCAGCCTGCCTTTCGTATCCTCATAAAAACGCGAGGGCGCTTCGTAGCCCGCATCATAGATCGCGTCGGTAACGCGCGAGGCCCCTTCCAGTGCATCCTTCGCTCGCTCCTCGCGTAGCGCCCGTGCATAGGCTGCCGGGGACAGCCCCGTCGCCCGCTTGAACACGCGTTGGAAATGCGTCGGCGAATAACCGGTCAGCGACGCGAGTTCATCAAGGGTCGGCCGTCCTTCGCTGGACTTGATCTCGTCGATCGCCGCCAGCACCGCCGCTTCGTCCCGCCCGACATCGTCCGGCAGACAGCGCTTGCAGGCCCTGAGGCCGGATTCACGCGCTTCTGCCCCGGTCGCGAAGAAGCGCACATTGTCACGCGATGGATGGCGTGCAGCACATGATGGGCGGCAATAAATGCCCGTGGTCAGCACGCCGGTGACAAATCGCCCGTCAAACGAACGGTCGCGACGCTGGACCGCGGCCCAGGCTTCATCAGTTGTAAGTTTCAAATTGCTCATGTCGTCCGCACTAGGGCAATGCGCAGTTTGTCACATCCCAAAGCTTGCGATCAAAGTCATTGCTCGTCAAACACCATAGCATGACTCGCATTCTTGCTGGCCTGATCGGCCTATTTGCACTTGTTTTCCCTCAGATCGTTCACGCCGACTCCGGCGATGTCGATGCCGCTGCTCGCGGAGTAGTCCGCGTCGTCATCATGGGCAGCAACGGCGATGAGGTATTCCCGGTCAGCCACGGTACGGGGTTTGCGGTCAGTCCGACCATGATCATCACCAACGCCCATGTGGTCCGCGAAGCATTGCAGGACGACACGCTGCGGATCGGCATCGTGCCGAGCGAAGGGGATGAGGGCGCATTTGGCAAACCGGTTGCGGTCAGCCCGCGCAATGATCTCGCTCTGATCGAGCTCTCTGACAGTTCGCTTCGCTTGCCTCCACTAACTTTGGCCGGTGCGGTGAGCGGCGACATGGGCGAGGTCTCTGCAGTCGGCTATCCGATGAATGTCGATCTGGCGCAGGGCCTCGAGTTCAGCGACATCTTCAAGGCTCAACCTCCCGTCAAAAGCCGCGGGTTCCTGTCTGGTGAGCGGCCCAGCCGCCAATTCGACACGATACTGCACACCGCTCCCATTGCGCGCGGCAATTCAGGCGGCCCACTGCTCGATGGCTGTGGCCGGGTTCTCGGCGTCAACAGCTTTGGCGCGGATTCGGACGGTTCTGATGCAGAGTTCTATTTCGCCGTTTCACTGCGCGAGCTGCTGCCCTTCCTACGCGAGAATAATGTCGAACCGCGCACCAGCGCCTTGCCATGCCGCTCCATTGACGAACTCAATGCAGCCGAACGCGCGCGGTTTGAACAGCAACGCGCCGAGGCTCGTGAACTGGTCGAAGCCCGCGAAGCAGAGCTGGCGCAAAAGCGTTCCGAAGCGATGATCCAGGCCCAGTTTGAGGTCATGGAAGAGCGCGACAATGCGATGGCGCTGGCGATGCTCCTGTCCATTCTGGCGATCGGTGGCGGCTATTTTGCGTTCAATGCACGCAAGAATGGGGACGCGAGCAACAAGGTGATGATCGCGGCCGGTGTCGGGGGAACCGCACTGATCGGAGCGATCCTGGTCTGGGTTACCCGTCCTGCCTTTTCCGAAATCCAGGAACGCGTAGCAGCGGCGATGGAAGAGGCGGAAACGCCCTCGCCCGACAATCCTTCGGCTCTGGCTGGCGATGGAACCTTGCTCTGCACGTTCCTGCCAGAGCGCAGCCGGGTCACGGGTTCGCGAACCGACGATGTCGAGTTCGACTGGGCCGCGGATGGCTGCGTCAATGGTCGCACCCAATATGGCATGGCGGGCGGAACATGGTCGCGCGTGTTCGTGCCCAATGATGAGGCTGCCGTGTCGGTGAACTCGTATAACCCCGATACGCGCACCTTCCAGACCGATCGCTATCTGCTGAGGCGAGGCAAGATGCAGGAAGCGCGCGAGGCACGTTCCCAGTACAAGCCGCCATCATGCGGGGTGACAGATGCGGCGACGCAATTGGGTGAACAGCAATCGGCCGTCCTCGGCATCCTGCCCGATCGCCCTAATGAACGGCTGGTTTATTCGTGCGAAGCCCGCGCCGCCTCGGTTGGGACAACCGGCGGGGATGAGTGATGTCAGAGAAGCGCAACCACATACTCTACGGGGGAGCCATCGGGTTGCTGGGAGCTTCCCTTTATTTCGTTGGTACAAATCTCTGGGATCGAAGTTCTTTAGGCAAAGAGAAGAAGAGCGCTGAGCAAATTATCGCGGACGACCCCGCCTTTCGAGAGGAAGAGATCGCGAAGGTTGCTAAGCTCCGAGAATTTGTGGAGCCGTGTTTCGATAGCGCATATGACCTTAGAAATTTGGCTCAAAGAAGCGAAATCAAAGTCAGCGATCTTTCGGAGCAGTCCACCGCAACCAAGGAAATTTGCGATGAACAGGTTGGCGCGATGGAAGGCGCACAACTGGACCTTGACGAACAGCAACAAGACGTTTTCGGCAAATGCAAGGCTGCCTTAAGTCTGCAAAGCCGATTGGCGGATGAGTTTCTCAAGATTACCGCCAGTCCAAACGAGATTGGGGAGCAAGACGAAGAGGACCGGTTGGTTGCCCTTGCAGGTCAAGTCAACTCACAATTGAGCGAGTGCGACTCAAAGCTCATGACCTTGGAGGTTCCAGGCGAGTTATTAGAAGCATTCAGTCGCGAGAAAGACTGACCCCCTCCGTTCTCAAGCCGCCAGCGCCTCTCCGCTAAGCGTGATCCGGTGCATTTCGCGCCGGTGTCCCTGATAGTCGTTGATCGCATTGTGCCAGGTCGTGCGGTTATCCCAGATAGCAATCGTCCCGGGCTTCCATTGCAGGCGGCACTGATTGTCATCGGTCAGCGCAGCGTCGCAAAGCCGCTGCAGCAGCGGCAGGCTCTCCTCTCGGCTCTTGCCGACGAAGTGGATCGTGAAGGCCGTGTTTACATAGAGCAGCTTGCGCCCGGTATGCGGGTGGCGGATCACAACCGGGTGGATCGCGCCGGTCTTGAGGTCCTGCCCGCGCAGGCTGTCGCCCATGTCGGTCTGCGCATAAAGGCCGCCCTCTTCATAGACGTGATCGGCGGTGTGATAGGCTTCCAAGCCTTCAATCTCTGCCTTTAAGTCATCGGGCAGCGCGTCGTAGGCCGCGCCCATATGCGCCCATTCGGTGTCACCTCCGCTCGGTGGAAGCTCGCGCGCGACAAGTACCGATCCCATGGCCGGGATCTGGTCATAGGAATGATCGGTGTGCCACGCTCCGCCAATGTTGGTCTGCTGATCGGCTTCTTTCTTCACCACCGCGATCTCGTTGAAGTCGTCCTGCAGCGGGAAGTAATTGTTCACATCGATCCCGCCCCAGCGGCGACCGAACTTGATATGATCTTCCGGCGAAAACTCCTGATCGCGAAAAACCGCGACGCCGTGTTCGTAGATCGCCTGCTTGATGTCCTGCATCTCGGCATCGCTGCAGCTTGCGAGCGATACGCCGGAGATTTCCACTCCGCACTTCGGAGCCATAGGTGTCAGTTGCATATTATCTCTCCCCGACCGCAATTATGAGAGAAATGGCAAAGCGTGCAAGTCTGATCGCTCGAACCAGCCAAACCATTTCGCACTCGCCATGACCCATGTATGCCCGGGCGCTCAACGATCAGAGGAACGAAAACATGCGTGTAGTCGCGAACACATTGATCGGCCTGATCGCCGTCCTGCATCTTTACATCGCATGGTTTGAGATCTTCGCGTGGGTTGAACGTGGACCGGTCGTCTTCTCCGCTTTCCCCACAGAACTGTTCCCGCAAACCACTGCAATGGCCGCTAACCAAGGGCTCTATAATGCCTTCCTGGCTGCGGGCCTGATCTGGTCATTGCTAATAAGGGATCGAAAATGGCGGGCGAATATCGCGTATTGCTTTCTGATTTTCGTTGCCATCGCTGGAGTTTTTGGCGCCTTCACGGTCTCGCCCAGAATCGCACTGGTCCAGTCTGTCCCCGCTGGGCTTGCGATGCTGGCGGTGTTTCTCGCGAAAAGGAAAGCGATGTAAGCTGCCGATAGAATGTCGATGCCGGTGAAGAGTGCACTGAGCGAAACACCTATCCCACAAAACGCGCCGGACTCACCTTGCATCCCCTCACACCCGATGCTAGGCGCGCGCCAGCTTTGCCGGACACCCGCTTTCGGGTGCGGAACTCACAAGGCGATGCATCGTTATCTCGATAGATCCAGAAGGACGTCAAACGCGTGGAAATTTCCGCCGGTATTCAGGCTAGCCTAGCAGGGCGCTACGCTTCGGCATTGTTCGAGCTGGCCGCCGAAAATGGCACCGTGACTGCGGTTGAGAGCGACCTCGAAGGCCTCTCTGCAGCACTCTCCGATTCGCCGGAGCTTCGCGAAGTCACCACCAATCCTGAGCTTTCGCGCAGTCAGCAGGCAGCCGCGATTGACGGCGTTGCCTCGCACCTTGGTCTGAACGAACTTACTCAAAAATTTCTCGGCGTGCTCGCCGGCAATCGCCGCTTGTCGGCCCTGCCCGATATTATCCGCGCCTTTCAGATGATTGCCGCCGCACAGCGCGGCGAGGTCACCGCTGACGTTGCCAGCGCTCACCCGCTGAGCGACGAGCAGCTTACCGCACTCAAAGACAAGCTGACCGCACGCGAGGGGCGCACTGTCAAAGTAAACCCTAGCGTCGATCCCGACCTTCTTGGCGGGCTTGTCGTCACCATTGGATCGCAGCGCATTGATGGCTCGATCCGCACCCGTCTTAATTCACTTGCCCAGGCCATGAAGGCTTAAAGGACTACGAACATGGAAATCCGCGCCGCAGAAATCTCCAAGGTCATCAAGGACCAGATCGCCAATTTCGGCACCGAAGCTGAAGTCAGCGAAGTCGGCTCCGTTCTGAGCGTTGGCGATGGTATCGCCCGTATCCACGGCCTCGACAAGGTTCAGGCTGGTGAGATGGTTGAATTCGCCAACGGCGTTCAGGGCATGGCTCTGAACCTCGAAGCCGACAATGTCGGTGTGGTGATCTTCGGCTCTGACGCCGAGATCAAGGAAGGCGACAGCGTCAAGCGGACCGGCACCATTGTGGACGTTCCGGTTGGCAAGGGCCTGCTGGGCCGCGTGGTCGACGCTCTGGGTAACCCGATCGACGGCAAGGGCCCGATCGAAAATGTCGAGCGCCAGCGCGTTGAAGTCAAAGCCCCGGGCATTATCCCGCGCGAATCGGTTAGCGAACCAGTGCAGACCGGCCTTAAGGCTGTTGACGCCCTCGTCCCCGTTGGTCGCGGCCAGCGTGAGCTGATCATTGGTGACCGTCAGACAGGCAAGACCGCTGTCGCCATCGATACCTTCATCAACCAGAAGACGGTCAACCAGGGCGACGACGAGAAGAAGAAGCTTTATTGCGTCTATGTCGCCGTTGGCCAGAAGCGCTCGACCGTTGCGCAGATCGTGAAGCAGCTCGAAGAAAACGGCGCGATGGAATATTCCATCGTTATCGCCGCGACCGCTTCGGAGCCTGCTCCGCTGCAGTACCTCGCACCTTACACCGGCTGCGCGATGGGCGAGTTCTTCCGCGACAACGGCATGCACGCCGTCATCGTTTACGATGACCTTTCCAAGCAGGCAGTCGCCTATCGTCAGATGTCGTTGCTGCTTCGTCGTCCTCCAGGCCGTGAAGCCTATCCGGGCGACGTTTTCTATCTCCACAGCCGTCTGCTTGAGCGCGCCGCGAAGATGAACCCGGACAATGGCTCTGGCTCGCTTACCGCGCTGCCGATCATTGAAACACAAGCCGGTGACGTGTCGGCCTATATTCCAACCAACGTGATTTCGATCACGGACGGTCAGATCTTCCTTGAAACCGACCTGTTCTTCCAGGGCATCCGCCCCGCCATTAACGTGGGTCTCTCGGTTAGCCGTGTTGGTGGTGCCGCTCAGACCAAGGCGATGAAGAAGGTTTCCGGTTCGATGAAGCTGGACCTTGCGCAGTACCGCGAAATGGCGGCCTTCGCGCAGTTCGGCTCGGACCTTGATGCCTCAACTCAGAAGCTTCTCAACCGCGGTGCGCGCCTGACCGAGCTGCTCAAGCAAGCTCAGTTCTCGCCAATGCCATTCGAAGAGCAGACCGTGTCGATCTTCGCCGGTACAAACGGTTTCCTCGATAGCGTCGATGTGAACCGCGTGACCGAATATGAAGAGCAAATGCTCGCGTTCTTCCGCGGCGAACACGCCGATGTTCTCAAGGACATTCGCGAGAGCGGCAAGTTCGAAGGTGACGTGAAAGACAAGACTGTCGCAGCGCTCGAAACCTTCGCCAAGCAGTTCGCATAAGAGACAATGACGTTGACCTACCTCGCCACAATCTCGGTTAAGCCGGAGCATATGGAGGACGCCTGTCAGGCTGTCTCTTCAATAGTTCCAGCCACCCGCGGCGAAGCAGGTTGCGTAGCGTTTGAACCTCGCCGCGCGGCAGACGGTTCAAGCACGATTACAATTTTCGAAGAGTGGGAAGATCGCGCAGCGTTCGATTTTCATCACGCCCAAGACTACACCAAAGACGTCTTCGCCAAGTATGAAGATTGGCTCGAAAGCGAGCCAGTTCTTGTCGAAATGAAGTCGTTAGAAAGCTGAAGAGATGGCAAGTCTCAAAGAACTGAAAGATCGGATCGGGTCGGTTAAATCGACTCAGAAGATCACCAAGGCCAAGCAGATGGTCGCCGCGGCAAAATTGCGCCGTGCGCAGGCCGCTGCCGAAGCCGCGCGTCCCTATGCCGAGCGTCTGAGCGCGGTGATGGGCTCGCTCGCGGGCAAGGTTAGTGGTGATAGCGCTCCCAAGCTGCTGGCTGGCACTGGCTCGGACAAGCGGCATCTGCTCGTTCTGGTCAACACCGACAAGGGCTTGTGCGGCGGCTTGAATTCCAACCTCGTGAAAGAGGCGAAGGCCCAAGCCAAAAAGCTGATTGCCGAGGGCAAGGACGTCTCGTTCTACCTCGTCGGGAAGAAAGGCCGCGCGCCGATCAAGCGCGAATATCCGAACGACATTGCCAAACATTTCGATACATCCACTGTGCGCACGCCCGGTTTTGAAGAAGCCGATGCGATCGCCGCAGAACTGATTGAGATGTTCGACGCCGACCAGTTCGACGTCGCGCATCTTATCCGCCCGGAATTCCAGTCCGCTCTGGTTCAGAATCCGACCACGACACAGCTGATCCCTGTGCCCTCGCCTGAGGCCAGCGAAGACAGCGACGCCGTGGTTGAATATGAGCCAGGCGAGGAGGAAATCCTCGAAGAGCTGCTCCCGCGTTATGTGAAAACGCAGCTGTTCGGCGCGCTGCTGGAGCGTGAGGCATCCGAGCAAGGCGCTTCGATGACCGCCATGGACAATGCGACCCGCAATGCTGGCGATCTCATCAACAAGCTGACCATCCAGTATAACCGCAGCCGTCAGGCCGCTATCACCACTGAACTCATTGAAATTATCGCAGGCGCAGAAGCACTATGACAAAACTCGCAGTCATCCTCCTCCCAATCGCAACTCTCGCACTCGCCGGCTGCGGCGATAGCGCTGCCGAGCCAGAAGCACCGGCTCCAGCAGAGACCGCCGAAGTGGTGGCACCAGAAGAGGACTCGCTTCCACCCGCCGATCGCGATTCTTTCGCCGCCGCTTTTGCAGCCGCATGCCCAGCTGCGGAGCCGGTCAACAATGCGAGCTGTCAGGCTATGGGCATGGGCAGCGACAGCTTCCTGTGTGAATACGGCCTCGGCGATGACGAATATCTCCGTCACAAAGGCGTCGTTTCGCAAGGCGAAGACGGCTACGTGCTCGACGATCCAGAAACCGTCTGCGCTCAATAAGATTTAGCAGAAACACCTAGCAGGAACCCAATCATGGCTACCGCACCAGTACTTAACCAGACCACGAACGGCACTATCGCCCAGGTCATCGGCGCCGTCGTCGACGTGCAGTTTCCCGGCGAACTGCCCGCCATTCTGACCGCGCTCGAAACCAAGAATGGCGATAACACGCTGGTTCTTGAGGTCGCGCAGCACCTCGGTGAGAACACCGTTCGCACCATCGCTATGGACGCAACCGAAGGTCTCACGCGCGGCAGCGAAGTGATCAACACCGGCAAGCAAATCTCGGTCCCTGTGGGTCCGAGGACGCTTGGCCGCATTATGAACGTGATCGGTGAGCCGATCGACGAGCTCGGCCCGGTCGGCGCGGAAAAGTCCATGCCGATCCACGCCGAAGCCCCTCCCTTCATCGACCAGTCGACCGAAGCGGCGATCCTGGTCACCGGCATCAAGGTGATCGACCTGCTCGCCCCGTATGCGAAAGGCGGCAAGATCGGCCTGTTCGGCGGTGCCGGTGTGGGCAAGACCGTGCTGATCCAGGAACTGATCAACAACATCGCCAAGGGTCACGGCGGCGTGTCGGTGTTCGCCGGTGTCGGTGAACGTACCCGCGAAGGTAACGATCTCTATCACGAGTTCCTCGACGCAGAGGTCATCAAAAAGGACGAAAACGGTGTCGCGACACCGGAAGGTTCGAAAGTGGCGCTGGTCTTCGGCCAGATGAACGAGCCTCCCGGCGCGCGTGCCCGTGTTGCTCTGTCGGGTCTGACCATGGCTGAATATTTCCGCGATGAAGAAGGTCAGGACGTGCTGTTCTTCGTCGACAACATCTTCCGCTTCACGCAGGCGGGTTCGGAAGTGTCAGCTCTGCTCGGCCGTATCCCTTCGGCTGTGGGCTATCAGCCGACCCTTTCGACCGATATGGGCAACCTGCAGGAACGCATCACCTCGACCACCAAGGGTTCGATCACTTCGGTTCAGGCCATCTACGTCCCTGCCGATGACCTTACCGACCCTGCGCCAGCAACCTCGTTCGCCCACTTGGACGCAACGACCACGCTGAACCGCGCGATTTCAGAGCTGGGCATTTACCCGGCGGTTGACCCGCTCGATTCCACCAGCCGCGTTCTCGAACCGCGCGTTGTCGGCCAAGAGCACTATGAAACCGCTCGTAAGGTTCAGGAAACGCTGCAGAAGTACAAGTCGCTGCAGGATATCATCGCCATTCTCGGCATGGATGAGCTTTCCGAAGAAGATAAGCTCACCGTTGCCCGTGCGCGTAAGATCCAGAAGTTCCTGTCGCAGCCATTCCACGTTGCCGAGGTCTTCACCGGCATCCCCGGCTGCTTCGTGCAGCTGGAAGACACGGTTGCTTCGTTCAAGGCAGTTGTCGACGGCGAATACGACCACCTGCCAGAGCAGGCGTTCTACATGGTTGGCGGCATCGAAGACGTGGTCAAGAAGGCCGCTGAAATGGCTGAGGACGCGTAATCCAAGTGAAGTTTGTATTTGCCCTGGTCGCGGCATTGCTCGCCGCTCCACTAGGAGCGGAAGATGTGCTCGAGAGCGTAGGTTCGGAGACGACCGACGCTTTCGTTGCTACGACAAACGCCGCTTGTTTGTCGTTGGCTGATGGGTCGAGCTCACTGAGTTCCGTTTCTGCCGAGGAAGACCGGAAGGTCATAGAGTCCTTCGGTTTGGCTTACGGTGTAAATCGCGAAATCTATGACCGCTTCGGTGTCCAGGGATCTGGCATCCTCAATCGCGCGGTCATGGGAAATCGGAAAGCGGGCGAGGACGCTATTGTCTTAGCTGTCGGCGGTGCTCTGCCAGGTTGCAAAGTGATACTACTCAGCGAAGACCAAGAAGGCTTGGCGGATCGAGTCGATGCCTCGCTTTCGGCAGCGGATCCACCTTGGCGAGAGCTCCCATTTGCGGACAGTAAACCGGGGTCATCAGTCAAGAAGAAGAGCTATTTTCTGCGCAGCGAAGCTGGCGATTCGTTCATTCTCAACCTGATTATGCCAACGGTTCCAGATTCTGATATTCGTCTGCTTGCCACGATCAATCGAATTCCACCCCATGTGGAAATTCCAGAAGGTTATTGAGATGCCACTTCACTTCGAACTTGTAACCCCGGCCAAGCAGGTCCGCTCGGAAGAAGTCCACATGGTGGTCGTCCCCGGGACCGAAGGTGAATTCGGCGTACTCGAAGGCCACGCGCCTTTCATGTCGACCATCCGCGACGGCGCGGTGCAGGTCTACAAGAGCGAAGGCGCTGAGCCGGAGACCATCGAGGTCAAAGGCGGCTTTGCCGAAGTTGGCGAGAACGGCTTGACGGTTCTGGCGGAGCATGTCGAAGCCTGATCCGGCTCTTCAAAACGAAAAACCGAAAGGGCGGCCATCTGGTCGCCCTTTTTCGTTGGTGCAGTTGTTCAGGCATTCGAAGAAAGCTAACTCACCTGCTCGCTAACCCAATTGGCGATATCCAGCATATGCTCTGGCGTAGAGTTCGCTGCGGCTTCCTGCATGATCGACGCAAGAGTCTTGGCTGCAAGCGCGTCACGATAGGTTTGCTCCGCCACAGCGAAGGCCGAAGCGATCTCACACGGTCGCTTGCAGTCCTTTCGCTTCAGGCCGCACGGACCGTTCTGCCGGATTTCTGTACAGCGAAAGGCGAGCATCGGTCCTTCGATCGCGATGACAATATCGAGCAGAGTTATCTCATCGACAGAGCGGGCCAACCGATAGCCGCCGCCCTTCCCGCGCACGGACTCAACGATCCCCGCCCGCCTAAGCAATTGCATTTGCTTCGAAAGGTAAGCGGAAGGCACTTCGAAGAACTCCGCAAGGGCATCGACACTCAACCCCTGCCCTTCGCGCAGCAATGCAAGCATGGTGCAGATATGCGTGGTCCATTCGACGCCTTTACCCAGTTGCACGCTTGACTCCTTAATCGGATATATTTTATCCGGATATTAAATGTCCGATTAAGGAGAAATGCCATCAACCGGGCCGCGAAACAAGCGCATCGCAATCTCGCCGGCTTCATTGGCATCTTCCTCGCGATACATCTTGCGACGCATTTCGCCGCGGCCTTTGGAATCGGCGCACAAAACACCGCGATGCAATGGAGCCGAACGCTCTATCAATTCCCGCTGTTTGAAATCGCCCTCGTCCTCGCGCTGACGGCTCAAGTTGTGCTCGGGATCAGGCTGCTGCGCGGGATCAGAGCGCGCAAACGCAAAGACGCTTGGCACAAGGTTCAGTTCGCGAGCGCCTGCTACCTCGCCTATTTCATCATTGCCCACACTGCCGCAGCGCTGACGACCCGTCTGATTGTCGACCTCGACACGAATTTCTATTGGGCGGCAGGGACGCTGGTTTTGAGCCCACTGAAATACGGATTTGCGCCTTATTACTTCCTGGCGGTGACAGCGCTGTTCAGTCATCTGCTCGCCGCATTGCATTTTCGCGGGGCCAGAGCCTGGCACGCCCCTGCTCTGGTCGTTGGACCACTGGTGGGAATGGTGATCGTCGCCGCCTATGCCGGATTGTTATACGAGATCGAACTTCCCGCGAACTATCGCGACTATTTCAGCGTGTTTCCGGGCGTCGCTGGCTAGGACCGATTTCCTCTTCCCTTTCGGCGGTTTTGCAGCAATCGTAGCAGCAGAAAATCCCACGAGATTTCCCCATTGGAGAGGACACTTGAAACTTGTTTCCCAACTCGCAATCGCAGGCGCGATCGCTATGACCGCTGCCACCCCTGCCGCCGCAGACGGACACGGTGATCACACCGCCGACGCCACAGCCACAGCCGATGGCATACCCGGCCCCGAGCAGGATCCGTTTATCTGGCTCGAAGAAGCGCGCAGCCCCGAAGCGCTCGCCTGGGTCGAGGCCGAGAACGAGCGGACGCTTGCGCATATGCAAGCTGATCCCCGTTTCGAGGAACTGAAGGCCGAAGCACTCGCCATCTACGATAGCGAAGACCGCATTCCCTACGTGTCGTTCCGTCCTGATGGCTTGTACAATTTCTGGCAGGACAAGGAGAACCCCAAGGGGCTGCTGCGCCGGACGACGCTGGAAAGCTATCAGACCGATGAGCCGGAATGGGAGATCATCCTAGATGTCGATGCGCTCGCTGCCGCAGAAGACAAAGAGTGGGTCTATAAGGGCTCTACCTGCCTTCCGCCTGATCTGAGGAAGTGCATGATCGCGCTGTCCGATGGCGGCGAGGATGCGACCATCCTGCGCGAATTCGACATGACCACGAAGAGTTTCGTCGAAGGCGGGTTCGAACTCGATCAGAAGAGCCAGGGCGGCATCCAGTGGGTCGACGACGACACGCTTCTCGTCGGCCGCAATTTCGACGAGTCCACCACCACCGATAGCGAATACCCCTTCACCACTCGCGTGTGGAAACGCGGAGAAAGCATTGACGACGCAGAGGAAATCTTCCGCGGTGAGAAATCGGACGTGTGGGCGGGTGCAAGCCTGCTTCGTGACAACACCGGCACGATCCACGCCCGCACCGCCTTTCGCGGCGTAAGCTTTCACGAGACACAGTACTTCGTGGAGAAGGATGGCGAATGGCTGCGGCTCGACATCCCGCTAAAGGCGTCGCCCTATGGGATCGTTGACGATCACTTGCTCTATTCGACCGATGTCGATTGGGAAGTGGACGGACAGACCTTCCCAGCAGACAGCCTGATCGCGGTCGATCTGGAGGCATGGAAAGCCGATCCCAATGGCGCGACCAAGACGCTCGTCTGGGCACCGGGCGAGCGGCAGACCAAGCGCGGCGGTGCGATCACTGGCAATGCCCTGTTCGTGACCATGCTCGACAATGTCGTCGGCAAAGTGCTGCAGTTCAATTTCCGGGATGGGGAATGGGTCAGCGAACCTGTCGACCTGCCGGACAACACAACGCTCGGCATCGCGACTGCGTCGGACGAAACCGACCAGATCATGTTCACGGTTACGGATTTCCTCAATCCGACAACGCTTTACTACTCTGACGGCGATGCACCGCGCGTGCTGAAGACCTCTCCGAGCCGGTTCGACAAGGCCGGAATGGAGGTTGAGCAGCACGAAGCCACCAGCAAGGACGGGACGAAGATTCCGTACTTCATCGTCAAGCCGAAGGGCATGGAGATGAACGGCGATACGGCCACGCTGATGACCGGATATGGTGGTTTCCAAATCCCCCGCCTGCCCGGCTATCTTGGCACGACCGGTAAGCTATGGCTGGAGAACGGCGGTGCGTACGTGCTGGCGAACCTACGCGGCGGCGGTGAGTTCGGCCCTGGCTGGCACCAGACCGCCATCCGCGAGAACAAGCAGCGCACCTGGGACGACTTCATCGCTGTGGGTGAGGATCTCGTGGCTAAGGGCTTTACCTCAGCAGAACATCTCGGAATCCAGGGCGGCTCTCAAGGCGGCCTGCTGGTCGGCACGGCCTTTACCCAGCGCCCTGATCTGTTCGGCGGGGCAATCGTGCAAATCCCGCTGTTCGACATGCTGCGCTATCACCTGATCGGTCGCGGGGCTTCCTGGATCGGCGAGTATGGCGATCCGCGCATTCCAGAACAGCGTGCCTGGATCGAAGGCTATTCGCCGTATCAAAAGATCGTCGAGGGCGTGGACTACCCCACCCCGTTCCTTTGGGCCTCAACCGCCGATGACCGCACACACCCCGCTCACGCCCGTAAAGGGGCCGCACGCCTCAAACAATTGGGCCAACCATACTTCTATTTCGAGGATATGACCGGCGGCCATTCAGGCGGCGTCGATAACGAGCAGCGCGCGAAGCTTCAGGCGCTGCAATATGTGTATCTGATGCAGCAGCTGATGGGCGATGCCGAAACTGAAGGGGACTCGCAAACTGGCGGCTGATTCTTTAGTAATTTCAAGAGTTAACTAACGGGCAACTGATGCAAAATTTGCGTCAGTTGCCCTTTTTATTTGGGCCGCTGTAAACGCATCCGACACTTTGCAATCGGTTCGTCGCGAGGACAGAACATATGGTGCCCTAAACACGAAATTAACCATGTTTGGAAAGACCAAATTAAGTCTGAAAACCCAGCTTTCTCCTACCGGGGGCGGAAAAAGGAGATTGAATTATGGCTTATCCCCGCGACATATCTATCGCTGAAGCAATCAAGCGTGCAGGCTTGCCCCACTCACACCGGGTGCACTGGTCAAAGGCACGCAAGGCCGATGTAGTCCGCGCTGTGCGCGAAGACGTCATCAGCTTTAACGAGGCTCGTGAGCGCTATCTGCTCAGCCGCGCCGAGTTTGAGCAATGGGAACGTGAAACGGGCGGCAACGTCTACCGCATTCCGATGCTCGAAAGCGCCTGATTGACCCGGTATTGTGCGTTGCGGCGGAGCCCCCTATTCCGCCGCAACCTCAACCATCACCTCATTACGCCGCATCGGTCCGGGAACCATCGGCGCGTCATAGAATGCGTGTTCGAACCCGCCAGTTGGCGTGAGGCCCTCTGACTCCACCCACTCGCTAAGCTTGCGCTCCATCAAGGCCAATTCGTCTGGGCGCGCATATCCATTGAACATCACGGTCGCCATTCGCCGCGCTGGGACCTCTGTCAGGGTGATATCGGCAGGTGCCTTGGGTAAAGTTTCAAGCGTGTATTTGGCCGGCATCACAAAACGCGTGCGCCATTGGCTTTCGCCTGGTGTATCCCGCAAGACCGGAGCGGTCATCGCAATCGCTTCGTTCTGATCTACCGGGCGATCTTGCAGAACCGGTGCGGTCATAGAGATGTCCTCTCCACCGGCTGGTCGATCCTGACCGAAAATGTACGCTGCCAAGCGACGAAAGCCTGCTCCGCGCGTGCGGCGCTGATCTCCGGTGTGAGTCACCTCAGCGACGATCATCGGCTCGTAGTCGCGCAGTTCGAAGGCCTCGTCAGTTTTCACGATCTCGAAGGCTGGTTCTTCCGTATCGCGATACTGGGCATAGGCCGCTGCCGCACCCAGTGCGGCAATTCCAAACCCAATCCCAAACCATTTCATTGCGCTCATCGCGGTGCTCCTGAGTATACTTATTTACTCAGCAGCTACGCACAGCTTTGGTTCCCGGATGAGAACCGGATCGCGTCGAGATGCCCTTTTGAATTGCCGAGGCAGGCTTTACTTGCGTTGGTTTAGGCAGACAATGCAGTGCTGTCGGCGCGATCCACCCATTCCGCTTTCATCTCTTCGATGCAGGCCGCCAACTCTTGTGAAATACGAATATTCTCGGCCGACCCATCGATTGCGGCCTCCGTATCCTGCTTCAGCTTCACCATATCATCGGTGATGCCTGAGAGTTGAGAGAGGTGCTCAGAGGTTGCTGCGCGGTTTGAATCAGCCATAGAAACCGAGCTATCGAGGCTGCGCTGAAGTGTGCTGAGCACTTCCATGCTTTGTTTGCCGCTTTGTGCACTGTGCTCGACCTTGGTCTCCATCTCGGAGCAATTGCTAACCAACGAGTTCACGTCGGAGCTGAGCTCTGAGATCGTGCTCGAAATCTTCTCGGCACTGGTCGCGGTCAGATCGGCAAGCTCGCGAACTTCCTTGGCCACAACACCGAAACCGTGCCCTTGATCGCCCGCGCGAGCCGCTTCGATCAAGGCGTTGAGCGATAGGACTTTGGTCCGGTCTGCGACTTCGCTGATCGCGGCCGATACGCCTTCGACCTCGGCAAAGCGGTCCTGAAATTGCGAGAGACTATCTGACAGATCCGCAATCTGCTTGAGCGCCTCATCGAGCGTCGAGACGATGGTATCCACCTCACCCGACGTGCTCGACGTGGCCTGGGCGGCAGTACTCAGAGCTTCTCGTGCGCCATCGGTCTGCTCGCGCAGGGCGGCGATATCCTGCCCAATCGAACGCGAACGATCGGTCAATCGCTCGACAAAGGTCGAGCGTTCGCGCGACGCGGAATTCACACGCTGCGCATTGCTCAACACCTGTTGGACGAGCTCGCGCGCGCGGTTGTGATGGGCACTCTGGTCGGTCATGCTTTGGGTGGTAGCCAACCGTGGTTAATTTTCACGTAAGCGCGACAGGTAAAATGTCGTCAGCGCGTAGGGGCGTGGAAGTCAGGCGGTTTATCTTTCACCCAATTGATAAACGTGGCGACCTTTGGCTGAGCGCGAACAACCTCCACCTGTTCGCCAATTCGGGCCAGCTCGGCGTTGGTGAAATTGGCGTGGATTGTACGGTGGCAAATCGGATGAACCGGAACGGTCCCGCGTCCCTTCTTCGACTTTGGAACGGGGTGATGCCACTGGATCAACGTTTCGAATGGCCTTTGGCAAAGCCAGCAGGTCAGATCATCGTTGGCCAATGGCCGCTCTCACCCCTTCTTTTCCGCTGCCTTCTTCTTTTTCATCGTATCGTGAAAGCGATCCGCCCAGCCCGGCTTCACCAGCTGTTCGCCGCGCACCATGCGCAGCTCACCATCGCCGACATCGCGGGTCACTGCGCTACCTGCAGCGACAATTGCGTCCGCGCCGATTTTGACCGGGGCGACCAGCGCGCTGTTCGATCCGATGAAGGCCCGCTCGCCGATCACCGTCTGATATTTGAAATAGCCGTCGTAATTGCAGGTGATCGTGCCCGCGCCGATATTGGCATTGGCGCCGACGGTTGCATCGCCCAGATAGGTCAGGTGACTGGCCTTGGCACCCGGACCGAGCGTCGCCTTCTTCATCTCGACGAAATTGCCGACGAATGCGCCCTCTTCCAGCACCGCTCCGGGGCGTAGGCGCGCGAACGGACCGATTTGAGTATTGAGACCCAAAGTGGCGCCTTCGACATGGCTGAATGCCTTGATATGTGCGCCATCGGCTACGGTCACACCGGGGCCGAAGACGACATGCGGGTCGATAGTAACGTCGCGGCCCAGCTTGGTGTCCCAGCTGAAATAGACAGTCTCAGGGGCGCGCAAGGTTGCGCCCTCAGCCATTGCCTCTTCGCGGCGGAATTCCTGCCATTGAGCCTCGGCGCGCGCGAGCTCGCTGCGCGAATTGATCCCTGCGACTTCGTTCGCGTCATCGGTAGTGACCGAAGCGCAGACCCGGCCATCGGCGATCGCGATGTTTACGATGTCGGGGAGATAATACTCGCCCTGAGCGTTGTCGTTACCCACGCGGCGGAGAAGCGCGAACATATCCTTCGCACTCGCCGCCATCAGGCCTGAATTGCAAAGGTGGCAGGCGCGCTCGCCCTCATCGGCATCCTTATACTCGACCATCTTGATGATCTGCCCATCATCGTCAGAGATCACACGCCCATAATGCCCGGGATCATCAGGCTCGAAGCCGAGCACTACGACGGCCGGCGCGTCGTCAGCATGCAGCCGATCAAGCATCGCGCGCATGGTCTCAGCCCGCACAAAGGGGACATCGCCGTAGAGCACCAGCACATCGCCTTCGAAACCGTCGAGCGGAGCCTCCGCCTGTTGAACCGCATGGCCCGTGCCATACTGCGGCTCTTGCAGGCATGTGTCTGCGCGGTCCTCAACCGCCGCCTCGATCTGCTCGCGGCCAGCGCCGACCACAACGACGCGGCGTGCGGGACTAAGTTCATCTACCGAGGCAAGAAGGTGATCGAGCATGGCCCGACCCGCAATTGGGTGCAGCACCTTGTGCAGATCGGATTTCATGCGGGTTCCCTTGCCCGCGGCAAGAACGATGGCGGCAAACTCGGTCATGGCATCTCTCTTAGTTTGAGCGGGCCTTGCCAGCAAATGCTTGCGGTTTGAAGACCGTTCAGCCACCGGAGCTCAAATGACTGATTTTCCCTTCGACGCCGTGGGTTTCGACCTTGACGGCACATTGCTCGATACGTTTCGCGATCTAGGCACGGCGGTGAACCATGCGCTGGAGTTGGGCGGGTTCGATCCTGTGCCGGTCGACAGCTCGAAAGACCTGATTGGTGGCGGCGCGAAGATCATGCTGGCCAAGGCGGTCGATGCGCAGGGCGGCATGCCGGATGACGAGTTCCGAAAGCTCTACAAGGCGATGCTGCGATATTATTCAGAGCATAATGCGGTGTATTCGCAGCCCTATCCTGGCGTGATCGAAACCTTGGATGAACTGGCCTCGCGCGGCGCGACCATGGCGGTCGTCACCAACAAGTTCGAGGACTTCGCGACCAACATCCTGACCACTCTCGGGCTGACGGACCGCTTCGCGAGGATCATTGGCGGCGACAGCATGGGCAAAGGCGCGGATGGCAAGTACCTGTCCAAACCGCACCCGGACCCCGTGATCGCAGCGCGAGAGGCATGCGGAGGTGTGCGCTTCGCCTTCGTGGGCGACAGCTCATACGATGTTGCGGCCGCCAAGGCAGCTAGCGTACCCGTGATCGTCGCCGCCTATGGCTATTGCGACAAGCCCCCGCATGAACTGGGCGGCGATGCAGTAATCGATTCGTTCGATGGCCTGATTTCCGCCTTGGAATCGCTCTAAGAGACATACGCCGCCGCTACGACGCGCAACGTCGGGTAATCCCCTGTTGCAGCGCACCAAAGAAAGTGCCAAGCAGCGCCACGTCATAACTTTACGCGCGCGTAAACCGCGCCATATAACTCGCAGGAGACATTTTCCATGAGCATCGATTTCAAAGATAAGGTCGCCATTGTTACCGGCGCTGGCGGCGGTCTCGGTCGCGAATACGCGCTGGAACTTGCCCGTCGCGGCGCAAAGGTCGTGGTCAACGATCTGGGCGGCTCACGCGATGGCACGGGCCATTCCGACATGGCGCTTCAGGTTGTCGAAGAAATCGAAAAAATGGGCGGCGAAGCGGTCTCCAACGGCGGCAGCGTCACCGAATATGACCAGATGGAAAAGATGGTCGCCGACGCCAAGCAGAAGTGGGGCGGCGTCCACGTCCTCATCAACAACGCCGGCGTGCTGCGCGACAAGACCTTCGCCAAGATGAGCCCGGAAGACTTCGAGTTCGTGCTCAAGGTTCACCTCACCGGCTCGGCCTTCGTCACCAAGGCATGCTGGGAGACCTTCCGCGAGCAGGCCTATGGCCGCATCCTGATGACCGCATCGTCGACCGGACTGTTCGGCAACTTTGGTCAGGCCAACTATGGCGCGGCCAAGCTTGGTCTCGCCGGTCTCACGAAGACGCTGCAGCTCGAAGGCGCGAAATACAACATCAAGGTCAACTCGCTCTCGCCGGTCGCCGGAACGCGCATGACCGAAGACCTGTTCCCTGAAGAAGCCTTCAAGCTGTTCGACCCGGTGAATGTTGTTCCAGCCGCGCTGTTCCTGGTCAGCGAAGACGCGCCAACCAACGCCATCGTCGGCGCTGGTGCTGGTGGTTTCCACTCAGCCTGGACTGTGATGAACGACGCCGTCTGGCTGCCCGATGGTGAGCGCACCGTCGAAGGCTTCGCGGCCAATTGGGACAAGATCAGCGAGTTCTCGAACCTGAAGGCGCCGCAGAGCGGCTCCGAGCAATCCGGCGCGATCCTGACTGCAATGCAGAAGGTAACTGGCACCGGACCAGACAGCGCCCGCGGCTAACCCTCCGCAAATCATGCGGCCCAACCGAAGATAAGTTCGTTGGAGCGCTTGCAATATCATGACCCTCGCTCAGAAATGGGCGGGGGTTATTCGTTTAGGGGCACGAAAAATGAAGGCAGACAATCTTCGAGGTTTGGCAACACTGATAAAGATCCTGGCTTGGGGTGTCTTTGCGTTGGCCCTCACGTCCGGAGTTCTTCAGGCAATCTGGCTGGCGACTTACTCACAGATGGTCGAGTCAGCCATAGTGTTGGTCATAGCGGGGCTAGCATCTGTGGGATATGTTGTGGCTTATCTGCTGTCCGTAATCCCTGTTTTGATCTGGATCTATTTGGCACACGGGAATCTGGAAAGGGCTGGCATCGGTGGCTTGCGGTACAATAAAGCATGGGTGGTGATCAGTTACTTCATACCGTTCGTAAACTGGGTGATCCCGTTCAGAGCAATGCGTGAACTGGCAAATCGCAGTGCCGGCGAACCGGAAGAACTGGCAGAGTCGAGCGTAGAGGAAGTTGGCAATTGGTGGGCCTGCTTCCTAGGAGCGGTTTTCTTCGGCACAATCGTGTCGATTAGTGCCTCGATTGACGCGATCCCCGGCTTTTTCGTGACTACGCCATTCTGGGCCAATCAAATACTGACTATCTTATCTCTTGTCCTCATGGCGGGCTCGGCGTGGTTTTTTAATTCGTGTGGTCAGCACGATTACTGCCGATCAACTGAATGGCGGTAACATGACCTCCACCTTCGAATGACCCTGCCGTATTGACACAGTAATACACCTTGCGTAATCTCGCCACAAGCAGGTGGGAGAGCCGCAATGTATAGCGAAGACGATATCAATTCGGCCGTGGCATCAGGTGCGTTGAGCGCCGAGGCTGCGCAGAGTTTCCGAAATCACATGAGCCAGGTTCGCGCCTTGCCGCGCGGTTCGGAAGAGAACTTTCGGCTAATCAATAGCTTCAACGACATCTTTGTGAGCATTGGCGTCGTAATCCTGCTGCTCGCAGTGGGTGCGATTGGTATTGCGATAGCCGGTGCGATCATACCCGTGGGTGACTATTTCACATTGCTGGATACCAACCCATCAGAGGCGGACTTGCGCGCCTGGCGTGAAACGTCGGATCTTCAACAGGCCCTTCAGATATCCCTTGCAGGTGCGCTGGTCGCCGCCGCATCGTGGCCACTCGCGGAATTCTTCACCGGCAAGCGGCGAATGGCACTCCCATCGATCCTGCTTCTGCTCGCATTCGTCGGCGGTGTGTTCGCCGTCATTCTAGGCATCGGCGTCGGCTTTGTAGAAAACGGCAACGAGCGCTTAGGCGCGATTGCCATCTCCATATCAGCGCTCGTCGCCGCCGGTGCGGCATGGCTCCATTGGCGTCGCTTCATGGTGCCGATAACCGTCGCTGCCGGTGCGGCTGCGGTGGCTGCCACCGTGATCGCTTTGATTGCGGCTGGACTGGGACCAGATCTGATCCAAGAAAATATCATGCTCGGACTCGTTTTTGTCGCCGGCCTGGCCGTATTTGCGGTCGCAATGCGGTGGGACATGTCCGATCGAGGCCGGACCACGCGGCGCAGCGATGTGGCGTTCTGGCTGCATCTGCTAGCGGCACCGCTGATTGCACATCCTGTGTTCGCGGCTCTGGGCGTAACGGATGGATCGAACATCGGTATTGGAAGCGCGGTGAGCGTGCTGGCCATTTACGTTGTGTTTGGCCTGGTCGCGCTTGCGGTCGACCGACGCGCAATGCTCGTGTCCGCCCTCGCCTATGTGCTGGCGGCCCTAACCTTCCTGTTTGATCGCTTTGGCGCGGTGGAGTTGAACTTCGCACTTACAGCGCTGGTGATCGGATCCGCCTTGCTGAGCCTGTCAGCATTCTGGATGCCCATCCGCCGCGCGGTGGTGAGCGCCCTGCCCGCTGACCTGCAGGCCAAGCTGCCATCGACGGAATACGCAGAAGCGATTGCCGCCCCCGCCCAGTCGAGTTGAACAACAAGGTACGATCCGGACGCGAGGTCGCGATAAGCCACAGAAATCCGGTTGCTTTGCTTGAAATTTAAGGGAGTTCCACGCACCCTGTAAGGCATCAGGGGGACTTCATGGAATCCAGTCAAGGTTTGGGCGCGCTTGCAGCTCGGAAACAACGCGCGGTTATCGCACTTTACATCTATCTGGCGGCGACGGCGGTCTTTTGCTTAGGCGAGATACTCGAACTCGCTGGCGTGATCGATATGAACGCATTGCAGCTATCCACGCTGACGACGATCTTCGCATTCCTATACGTCGCGCAATTGCCGGTCGTCATCGGCTGTATCGTGATAGTGGCAATGTGGATTCACCGCGCTCACGCAAGCCTGCTCGAGGCTGGTCATAGCGATCTCGAGTTCACACCCGGATGGGCGGTTGGCTGGTATTTCATTCCAATAGCCAACCTCTTCAAACCGTTTCAGGCGATGAAGGAATTGTGGAACACAAGCTTCGGATTGACCAACGACTTCGGCGGCGAGGCACCTTTCGACCTGAAGGTCTGGTGGGGTTGCTGGATAGTTGGAAATATTGCGAACTGGCAGAGCGCATGATTGTCATTGGACAGCGATCTGGGTGCATATCAGATAAGCTTGATTCTAGGTGCAATCGGCAGTGTCCTGTCGATCTTCGGTGCATATTACTTGATTGGCATCATTCGCGAGATCACGGCCGCGCAAGAGCAGGGTCTCGGTCTAGAAGAAGTCTTTGCCTGATCAATAGCCGTCTAGTCGTCCACCGCCTTCACAAGGCGGCGTTCGACAGGGGCTAGCACGTTCGCGAGATCATGCCCGCGCTTGAGCGTCTGCCCGTGCTCGCCAAATAGGGTCCACATGCCCTGTTTAGCGCGCAGACTTGGACGTTTCTCGATACGCGTTTGTGGTCGCTCAGCGGCTCTGCGAAAAGCGGAGAACGTTGCGGCCTGCTTGTCGAAATCCATCGCATAATCGCGCCATTCTCCGGCTGCGACCATCCGTCCATATAGATCGAGAATGCGCTGCAATTCTTCGCGTTCGAAACCGATCTGTCCCTGAACGCGGCCCGGAAAAGCGATGACCGAGCCATTTGCCCCAACACCGCCGCCTGAGTTCATGCGTCGCCAGTGCCTCTACGTTTGGCAATCGGCTCTGGCTCAACCGGCGCATCTTCTGTGCGAAGCGGTGCACCACTTCTCATCGCTGCGACCTCAGCCTTAAGCGCTACAAGCTCGTGTTCGATCTTCTCGATACAATCGACGCGGTTGCCTTCCGCATCCTCGCATTCTGGTGTGGTGCCATAGGGAATGAATTCCTTGATCCACTCTTCTGCCGGGACAAGCGTCGAGCGTGCCTTGAACCCGACCATTGTCGCACCGTCAGGAACATCCTCCATCACAACAGCATTGGCGCCCACGCGCGCGCGTTCACCAACCGTGATCGGGCCGATGATTTGTGCGCCTGAGCCGATGATCACATTGTCGCGCAAAGTCGGGTGGCGCTTGCCCCCTTCACCATTGGTCGGGTTGGTACCGCCCAACGTGACACACTGATAAATCGTGACGTTATCGCCAATCTCGGCAGTCTCACCGATAACGGTGAAACCATGGTCGATGAAGAAATTTTTCCCGATCCGGGCCCCAGGATGAATGTCGATCGCCGTCAAGAAGCGCGAAAAATGGTTCACGAACCGCGCGAGGAAGTAGAGCTTGGCTTCGAACATCCAGCTTGCAATTCGGTGGAAGAACAGCGCCCAAACGCCTGGATATAGTAAGATTTCCCAACGAGACCGGGGTGCGGGATCGCGTGCGTGGATCGAGTCCAGATAGGATTTCAGCCGGTCGAACATGCTATTCTCCTTCCACGAAACGCCCGCATTTTGCAAATGGCGCTAGAGCAGGCTTTGCTGCTCCGGCCCGTGGGTTGCCTCCAACGCGTCGCGCCATACCGACATGGTGGCGGGGACCTTACGTTCAAGGCTGATCCGATCAATTGCAACGACAAGTCGCTCTATCGCGGCAAAACTGCGGGTCGCGCGCGGAACCAGATAATCGCTCGCTCCATCGGCCAGCGAGAGACTGCGCTGTTCCGCGATGGCCTCAATCAGTTGCGCTGTCATTTCATCGTCGGGCTCGCCGATTTCGAGCTGAAGCGAGCCGCCAAGACGCGAACGAAGATCAGGCAGCGCGATCACCCACGGCTGTTTATCCGCAATCAGCAACAGCGGCGTGCCACTCTCCTGAGCAGCGTTCCAGCGATGGAACAGCTCGGTCTCTTCCTGTCCGTCAGCGCCATCGATAACGCGCACGCCCTGCGTCGCGGCCCAAAGGCCCAGCAATGATTTACCGGAACGCTCCGGACCAGTCAGCACTGCGGTGCGAAACGGCCAACTCCCTGGATCACGCAGCGCATCGACGACGGACGAGTTGGCATTGCCGACCACTATCCTTGCCGGACCGCCGCGACTGCGCGATTCCAATGGAAGAGCGATTTGTGACATCGAACAGCGACCGTCGCCCTAGCGACTGATGGCGAGCGCGTTCGAACCCTGCCGAACGTTGAATCCGCGTGCCCTGAGAGCAGCCGCCAATTCACTGAGTGAGCCGCCATAGCTCACGCTCATCACCGACGTACCGCCAATCGCTGTGCTGGTGACGGCTGTGCCGCGCACGCCAGCAGTACCGCGAACGGCGCCGATGGTTGCGTCAAAGCTACCCGCATCGGGGGTCGCAAACTGGACCACGAAGCTACGCACAACCGCAGGCGCGTCGGTCGGAGCATCGGTCGGTGTATCACCGGCGCCAGGATCATTAGCAGCGGCGGCTGCAGCAGCTTCTCGCGCACGGATCGCACGGCCAATTTCGATCAGTCGTTGCAGGGCAGGATCGATCTGTCCCGATCCGCCAACCCGCAAGGTTGGATCAGGACGCAATTTGCCATCGACGAGTGCTTGTTCGAAAATTTCGTCAAATCGCTCGACCGCTTCAGACAGCATTGTGGGAAGCTCTCGGGGATTGGCGGCATTGAGCTCGAAACTGTCGAGATACGTGTTGTCCGGGCCATATCGCGCGGTGAACGTGCCGGAGATCGGGCCACCTGGATATTGGTGCGTCAGGCTGGCGATGGGGATCAACACGTCTGCTGCGCTGTATTGATCGAGCACCGCGCGCCACCAAGCGCGACTGCGACGGCTTACCTGACCATAATTGAGCAGAAGCGAATCGCCCCCTGCCCCGCTCGGCCGAACGTAATCGACCCGGCTCGTACCAGGATTGTATTCCGCCCAAGCACGCTGCCATGGATTGCGCACTTCGAAAATCGTGTATGCGCCCGCGCTCGCCGTAACCGGCATAACCAGCATCGGAGCGGAGCTGCGCTGTCGCGCCTGCCCACCCAGATAGCGCCCGGCCCGCTGTCGGTCGAAAATCACGCCAAGCGTAGCGATATAGCGTTTGGGTCCAATGCGTTCGCGCTCGATTACAATCGCCGAGACCATCGCATCGAGCTGACTGTCGGATACCGAGGGGCCGTTGACCTTGTCCCAAGCGAGGCGCTGCGCGTCTCGCCACGCCTTTTGCCGGGCTTCTTCACCCGTATCGGCTCTTACATCCACCTCGATACCCCGCACATCGATGTCGCTGGACGAGGCAGTTGGGGAGATTCCGCGATTCCCGGTGACCTGTGCAAGAGCGATCGCCAAGCCGATGCTTAGCAGAGCAAACACGCCCAGCGCGGCCAGAAGGCGCGGAAAACCGCGGCCCAAGCGCCACTTTGGCAAGGTTGGCGCAGGGCCGTTCGAAGAGAAAATCGCTACCATCGGGGAAAACGGAGAGCCTTTTGCCCAAAGGCGAGTGGAATTCCAAGCGCGAAAGGCTAAACCCGCATCATGCGTGGCAAGAATTCCCCATATACTTACGAGCAGGCAGGCGTCTCCATCGCCGAGGGCAATGCTCTGGTCAAAGCAATCGGCCCCTTGGCAAAGGCAACCGCCAGGCCCGGTGCGACCAGCGAATTGGGCGGCTTTGGCGGGTTCTTTGACCCGAAGGCGGCGGGATACGAAGATCCTTTGCTGGTCGCGGCCAACGATGGCGTCGGGACAAAACTGAAGCTCGCCATCGAGCATGACCGGCATGACAGCGTCGGGATCGATCTGGTCGCCATGTGCGTCAACGATCTGATCGTGCAAGGCGCGGAACCGCTGTTCTTCCTCGATTACTTCGCCACGGGAAAGCTGGATAATGGCGTGGCCGAACGCGTCGTCGCGGGCATCGCCGATGGCTGCAAACAGGCAGGTTGCGCGCTGATCGGCGGCGAGACCGCTGAAATGCCCGGCATGTATGCCGATGGCGATTACGATCTTGCTGGCTTTTGCGTTGGCGCGGTTGAGCGCGGCGAACAATTGACCGGCGAGAGAGTCGCGCCGGGTGATGTCCTGCTGGGTCTTGCCAGTTCCGGCGTGCATTCGAACGGCTATTCACTGGTTAGGCGGCTGGCCGAAGACTTCGGATGGAAACTCGACCGACCTGCCGTGTTCGATCAGGATCGCCTGCTGATCGACGCTTTGATCGAGCCAACCCGCATTTATGTCGCAAGCTTGCTTCCATTGGTTCGCGAAGGCCTGATCAATGGCCTTGCCCACATCACCGGTGGCGGCTTGCTAGAGAACATTCCGCGTATCCTGCCGGAGGGCGCGCATGCGATGGTCAATGCCGATGCGTGGGATCAGCCGCGCCTGATGGCGTTCTTGCAAGCGCAGGGTAATATCGAGCCGGCGGAAATGGCGCGCACCTTCAACTGTGGGGTCGGCATGGTCCTGGCGGTGGGTGCCGATGAAGCCGCCGATGTGACCGAGCGTCTTGAAGAGGCCGGGGAAACCGTCGTGCAAGTGGGCGAAATCGCAGGCGGCCCGCGCGGCTGCACCGTGACCGGCAGCGCGGGGACCTGGTCAGCCAAAACCGATTGGGAAGCAACACATAGTGGCTGAAAAAGCCAAAATTGCGATCTTCATCTCTGGCGGCGGCACCAACATGGCCGCCTTGCTTTATGCCAGCCGCCTCGAGAACTCTCCCTACGACGTCGTGCTGGTAGCCAGCAACAAAGTCGACGCGGGCGGCCTGGAACTCGCCGCACTGGAAGGTGTTGCGACTTTCGCCCAATCTCACAAAGGCATGACCCGCGAAGACCACGACGCGGTGATGGAGGAAGCCGTGGTGGATGCGGGTGCCGACACGATTGTGCTGGCAGGCTACATGCGCATCCTCTCCGATGAGTTCGTCGCCCGCTGGGAGGGCCGGATCATCAACATTCACCCTTCGCTGCTGCCCAAATACAAAGGTCTCCAGACGCACAAACGCGCGATCGAAGCGGGAGATAGCCATGGCGGGGCCAGCGTTCATCTGGTCGTGCCGGAGCTCGATGCGGGCGAGGTTCTGGCGCAAGCCCAGGTCGCAATCGCAACCGATGACACACCGGAAACCCTCGGCGAGCGGGTCAAGCTTGCCGAGCACCAGCTCTACCCCCGTGCAGTCGCCGACTACCTGTCGCGCGACTACGATGCGGACTATCTACTTGATCGTGTTCGCAATCTCGCGCTCGCCCTACCTGAAACTTCGGAGCGTGAAAGCCACGGCGCCCCCGGATTTCGCGTTGGCAGCGAGAAGTCCGGCAAATTCTTCGCTCATTTCAACAATCAGCACCACGGCAGCGAGCATATCGCCGCGCTGGTCAAGACCAGCGGGATGGACGAGCTGATGAACCTCGTCGAAGCGCAACCCGAAATCTATTTCAAGCCCGCCTATTACGGGGCGAGCGGATGGGTTGGTATAATCCTTAACCGACCCGGTGTAGATTGGGACAATGTGGGCGACTGGCTCACACGCAGCTGGCGCAGTGTCGCCCCCGCTCGCCTCACCAAGCTGCAAGATGCAGCCGACATGTTCTAGCGCGAAACCAGAAAGTTAGATGAAGCCTCGCACCCACCCACTCTCTCGCGCCTCGCTGGTAGATCGCTCAAGCGCGTTTCTCGGTCAGGCCTGGGAGAAGGGCTGGCTCCCCGATCCGCCACTTGATCCGCACGAACTGTGGGACAAGGCGGCGAAGCCCTATGGCGATATGGCGCGAGAGCCGGAGATGGCAGGGCGTCGTCCGGAGGATGTTGAAGACTTCAGATCACGTCTCGCCAAGCTAACCGAGAGCATTCAGGCTGAGGCTCGGCTTAACCCACTGGGCCGCGCTATGGCACACGGACAATTGGTCCGCGTCATTAAGCAGCGGCTGGGCCTCGGCGCGTTCTGGAACGCAAAGCCGCAGGTGCTCGCCACAAAGCTTGCCCCGCCGATCATCGTCGTCGGCCATATGCGCTCGGGCACGACCCGCGTTCACCGGCTGCTCGCTGCTGATCCGGCTCATTCTGCAACGCGTTTTTGCGACGCATGGCATCCTGTACCGAGTTGGCCCGCGGTGCGAACTTTGCGCGGCGGCGTCGACCTAATGATCATGCGCAAGATCAATCCGTGGATCGATTCTATCCATCCGATGGCCAGCGCACGCGTTGAGGAAGAGCTCGGCTGGCTTGCCAACGCACTCAACCATTCGACCTATCAAACGCAGTGGCACATCCCGAGCTACAGCGAATGGAGCGAAGCGCGCGATCCCGCCCCTGTCTATCGCGAATTTGCGCGAATCCTGCGCACAGATGCGGCCCATCGCCGCAATGCCGATCGTCCGCGCGTAATGAAGGTGCCGCAATTCTCCGAAGATCTGCCAAGCTTGCTTGAGCAGTTTCCGGATGCGCGGCTGGTCGTCGCGCAAAGGGAGAGTGAGGACGTGCTCAAGAGCGCCGTGTCATTGGTCGCGAACCAGATGGCGATTCAGTGCGACGATTGCGACCTCGACTGGATCGAACAGGAATGGCGGCGCAAGCTGGCCTTGCGTGACCAGCGGATGAAAGACGCGCTCGAAGACTGGAGCGGGCCGATTGCGCATCTGCAGTTCGCGGCCCTTGGGGAGGATTGGGAAGCCGAAATCGCGCGAACCTATCAAGCGCTCGGAATCGAACTGACCGGGGAAGCGCTGCTAGCCATGCGGCGCGAAATGGCGGACAATGATACCGCGCATCACACCGGCCATGCCGACCAGCTGGCCAGATTTGCGCAAAGCGCAGCCAACTAGGCCAAAAGAAAAGGGCCACAGTTTTTTGCTGCGGTCATACCTCCCGCCCCACCTCCCCGCCCGGCCACCAAGACTAACTGGCTACTGTTGGTGGCCGGGCGGGGAGGTGGGGCGGGAGATAAGCGCTAAATTCAGCCGACAATCTCTTCAGGCTTGAAGAAGAAGTCGATTTCGATCTTCGCGTTCTCGTCGCTGTCCGAACCGTGAACCGTGTTCTCGCCGATCGACAGCGCGTGCTCCTTGCGGATCGTGCCAGCGTCGGCTTCAGCCGGATTGGTCGCGCCCATTATGTCGCGATTGCGCTTCACGGCGTCTTCGCCTTCGAGCACTTGGACGACAACGGGTTCGCTCATCATGAACTCGACGAGCTCACCGAAGAATGGGCGGTCCTTGTGGACTGCATAAAAGCCCTCGGCTTGTTCCTTGCTCATGTGGATGCGCTTTGACGCGACAACGCGCAGGCCGGCCTCTTCCAGCATCTTGGTGACGGCACCGGTGAGGTTGCGACGCGTGGCGTCTGGCTTGATGATCGAAAAAGTGCGGGTGACCGCCATGGTAATGATCCTTGATGATAGTGCGCGCTTGCTAAGCTCGCCAGGGAGAGTGAACGAAACATCAGGTTTCGCCATTGATTTCTGGCGCGCGCCCTAGCGCTGGCGTTGCCATGCTGCAACCCCGCTAAGCATTCGCGAATAATTCTAGTGCCGCGTGTTGCGCGGGCGGCAATTTTACTGCGGCCTACTCGCCTGCCATTTGCGGATCTTTCCCAACCATCAGCTGGATCGTCCGGCGATCCCCTTCGTCCACGGCGTTGAGAGTAAATGTCTCGCCCTCATCATTCTTCCCGCCGAGCATCCGGCCATCTTCCATGTTCATTTCAAACTCGACCTTGATGCCAGCATCATCGGCCTGCTTGCGGTAAAAGGTGACAATGTCTTCAGCGCTGTCGTCGCTCTCCATTATCACCATCGCTCCGCTGGTTTCACCTTGGTTTACACTGGTGTTGTGCACCACTTTCGCACCCGGATACGCGGAAAATCCCGCAGGCAAGTCGACCTCGATATTCTCGCCTGAACGCAAGACGGTAGTACCGTCTTCGCTTGTAATAGTCGCGGTCGTCTCACCCGTTTCACTGTCGATCGTGTATTCACCGACTTCACCATCCTCGCCTTCGATTGTGCCCGAAGTCTCAGATCCGCACGCGGCGAGCAGAGCGCTGGATGCAAGTACCAAAGCAAAACGACGCATAAATCCCTCCTGATTATCGGTGCATCATCCCGGCAAGTGACCTGCAAGGCAAGTGATCAGGCGACTTTAACCCATTTGCCGTCCTCCTGACGGAAGAATGCGCGCTCAAGATTGTCCGTGCCATCAAGTGAACGCCAGGTTGCACGTGCAGTTTCCAGGGTAGCTTCGCCAAACAACAGGAACGCCCTGTCGAAGCCATCGGGCGCGCGCCACTCACCGTCGGCAAATATCACATGGCTCGCGCCGTTCACTGCCTTGCAATTGTCGGACAGCAGGATTGGCTGGCTTTCAGGGTTGGTGGCAGACGCTTCGCCGTTGGCAAGAAAACTCTCCGGTCCAGCTTGCCACAGCTCTCGCGAAATCGCCTTCCGTTGATCGGAATCGGCAGCGACGACTAGCAAGCGCTCACCCTCCCCCAAGACGCGCCCGGCGATCATGGCGACGACCTTCTCGACCGGATCGCGCGAAAGCTGCCAGAAATCAGCTTTCATTTGCCGCGACCAATCGCTTCGCTACTTGAGGCCTTTGCTTGGCCTATCGCTTCGCTACTTGAGGCCTTTGCTCGGCCTATCGCTTCGCTACTTGAGGCCACTAGGCGCTTCCCTTGTTTCGTCTGCACCGCTCCGAGCAATAGCGCACATTGTCCCAATCGCGCTCCCACTTCTTGCGCCAGGTGAAGGGCAAGCCGCAAGCCTCGCAAATCTTGCTGGGCAAGTCGGATTTCTTGCGCATCTTTGGGATGGGCGGTGCTCCTAACCCTCGAGGTTATCGGCTACGAATTGATCGATCAGGCGAGCGCCAAACCCCGTCGCCCCCTTGTCCCAGCTGTGCCCTGGCTTGTCTGCCCACACCATTCCGGCAATATCGCAATGCGCCCACGGGGTGCCCTTCTTGATGAACCGGTGAAGAAACTGCGCAGCGGTGATCGAACCAGCCGGACGCGGACCGACGTTCTTTATATCGGCAATCGGGCTGTCGATCAGCTTGTCGTAAGCAGGGCCAATCGGCATGCGCCATAATTTGTCACCACTGGTCTTGCCTGCCGCAAGCAGCTTGTCAGCCAGGTCATCATCATTGGCGAACACGCCGCCATGCTCATGGCCGAGCGAGATAATCATCGCTCCGGTCAGTGTCGCGAAGTCGACGATCTGTGCGGGGTCATATTCTTCCTGCGCCCAGTGGAGAGCATCGCACAGAACCAAGCGCCCTTCCGCATCGGTGTTGATCACTTCGACCGTCTGACCATTCATTGTGGTCACGACATCGCCCGGACGCTGCGCTTTGCCATCGGGCATGTTTTCAACCAGGCCGAGCACGCCGATGACATTGGCTTTAGCCTTGCGACTGACCAAAGCGAGCATGCCGCCGGCGACTGCGCCTGCACCGCCCATATCCCACTTCATATCTTCCATGCCTGCCGGAGGCTTAAGGGAGATGCCGCCCGTGTCGAACGTTACACCTTTCCCTACAAACACCGTCGGTTTCTCATCGGCCTTGCCACCATTCCAACGGATCGCGAGGATGCGCGATTCCCGCTCGGATCCTTGCCCAACGCCCAGCAGCGCGCCCATTCCGAGTTTGGTCATCTCAGCTTCGTCAAGCACGGTCAGCTCAGCGCCAGTGCCCTTGAACGCTTCCTCGCAAAGGGCAACGAAGCTCTCCGGATAAACAACATTGGCGGGCTCAGCCACAAGCATGCGCGTGAACTCGGTGCCCTTGGCGACTGCCTCAGCCGTCGCCCATGCCGCTTCGGTGCCTTCCGGTGCGCCAATCACCGTGACTTTGGTTAGCGATGCCTTCTTTTCCTTGGCCAGTTTGGTGCGATATTTGTCGTGCCGCCAGGCGCGAAGACGCAAGCCAAGTAGAGCGGCAGCCGCTTCTTCGCCAGAAAGGTCGGCATGGCCGAGGTCAAGCACCATCTCATTCTCACCTGAGGCGATGTACTTTGCCATCAAGGCAGCACCTGCTCGCTCCACATGCGTGTGGCGCGCGTCACTGGAGCTTTCGCCTGCTCCAGACAGAGCGACGCGGCGCAGCGAGCCGTCGTCCATCGCGAAACCTTCGAACACCTGACCGGCACGTCCGTTAAACCGAGCAGCCTTCGCCCCATCAACTAGCGCCGCATCAAGATCGCTCAGGTCATCACCCTGATTTACTATCCGGGCAATCAGCCGGACATTGGAAGGGGGTGACGCGCTGAATTCGATTTGCATAACAACTCCGGGAGTTTCGCCGGTCAAAGCCGGTTTTCTGGACCAGTTGAGCCACCAAACGAAGTCTGTGATCGACAGGTGGCGGAATGGCGATTGCGATTAGGCGTGAGCGGTGCGATAGGCAAGCCATGTCGGGAGGTTCCAGGTACGGCGAACGCGCCGCTGCTTCAACTCAGGGGCTACACTGCAAGCGTCCAGCGGCCATCGCGCTGTTGGCGGCGATGCCGCTTGCCTTGAGCGCACCTGTGCTGGCGCAGGAACGGGAACTGACCGCCGAAGAACAGGAAGAGGCCTGGAACGAGACGATGGAGGCGCACAGAGGTGCCGACCCTTCGGAGCAGCCGATACCCGAAGCCATTCGCCCGCTTACAATCGACGATCTGGAAACGCGCGAACAGTTGGAAGCGAGCCGTGTCCCACGTGATTCGCTGCGCGACACGCCCTTACAGGTCGACGAGGTCCGAGAGCAGGACAGCGATGACAGAATCGACTTCGAAGCGGCGGAACTCTCCTATGACAATGTAAACGATGTCGTGACCGCGCGCGGCAATGTCATCCTGCGCAATCAGGACCGCTCTGTTCGCGCTGATGAGGTTCGCTGGGACAGGAAGGCCGGTTCGATCCTCGCCACCGGCAATGTTCGTGTCGTCGATGAACGCGGAAACCAGCTGTTTACCGAAAGCGTCGAGCTGACCGACACGTTCGAAGCGGGCGCTATGGAAGACTTGCTCCTAGCATTGCGTGCAGGCGGAAGGCTGGCTGCACGATCTGGCGGTCGCGGTGATGATGGCACCGTTATTCTCACCGATGCCGCCTACACTGCGTGCGCGGTCGCCTATCAGGAAGAATGCGCCAACAATCCAAGCTGGCGGATCACCGCCGACAGGGTGACCTATGATCCGGAAGACAGCCGTGTGCGCTTCAATGGAGCAGTGCTCGAATTGTTCGGCGCGCGCATCCTGCCTTTGCCCGGCCTCGCGATCCGCACAGACGGACAGGCCGTTTCTGGCTTCCTCGTCCCCGACGTACGGATTTCGGAGAGCAATGGGCTGGAGTTATCGGGACGCTACTACTGGCGGATCGACGACAACAAGGATCTGACCTTAGGCGGCTTCGTCTACACCGATGTCGCACCCATGGTATCGGCCGAGTGGCGGCATCTGACCGGCAAGGGTGCCTACCAGATTACAGGCTACGCGACCCATTCGCGCCGGATTGTCGACACCACGGGAACACGCGCCGCACAAAGCGATCCGCGTGGCTATCTCGATGCCAATGGCAAGTTCCAATTCACGCCCGAATGGAGCCTGACCGGGTCGATCCGCCTTGCAAGCGATCGCACCTTCCTGCGTCGCTATGACATAAGCCGCGATGACCGGTTGCGCTCGACCATCAATCTGGAGCGTATCGACGAGAAATCCTACCTCTCGATTGCAGGTTGGGCGACGCAGACCTTGCGGCTCGGCGCGGATCAGGGGCAAGTGCCACTCGCTCTGCCCGTGATCGATTATCGCCGCCGCATCGCCGATCCGATCGCTGGCGGAGAGCTGGAACTCCAGGTCAATTCGCTCGCCCTACTGCGCAAGGATGGTCAGGACACACAGCGCGCCTTCGCTGGGGCTCGCTGGGATTTGCGCCGGTTGACGGACCTCGGTCAGGTCGTGACGTTCAGTGCGTTGGTGCGCGGCGATGTCTACCATACCGATGGCACGCAATTTACAGCAACAGAGATTTATCGCGGCGAACCCGGGTGGAACGCGCGCGCCATTGCTACCGCAGCGGTTGATATAGAGTGGCCATTTGTTGGCGAGGCATTTGGCGGCACTCAAGTACTCAAGCCGCGCGTCCAGTTGGTCGCCAGCCCTGCCATCCGCAATCTGGCCGTGCCGAATGAAGACTCGCGCGCGATCGACCTTGAAGACTCCAACCTCTTCGCGCTCAATCGCTTCCCCGGCTATGATCGGGTAGAAGACGGTGTCCGCGTGACCTGGGGCGTCGACTGGGAGTTGCTGCGACCAAACTGGCGAATCAAGTCCACTGTGGGTCAATCCTATCGCTTCGACGCCGCACGTGAGATTTTCCCCGACGGCACCGGATTGTCAGAACGGGTGTCCGACTTTGTTGGCCGCACCGAGGTTCGTTTCCGCGATTTCGTGAAGTTCACGCACCGTTTCCGGTTGGACAAGGACAACTTCGCCGTCCGCCGTAACGAAGTCGATGCGACCGTCGGTTCGCAGCGCACATACGTGGAGCTGGGTTATCTCCGGCTCAACCGCAATATTCAGGACCTTGAGGATTTGCAGGACCGTGAGGAAGCGCGTGCCGCCGTGCGTGTGGCGATTGATCGCAAATGGTCCGTCTTTGGCTCCGGCGTGTTCAACCTCACTAATGAGGACGAAGACCCGACCTTTACGCCCGACGGGTTCGAGCCGATCCGTACGCGTCTGGGCGTCGCCTATCAGGACGAACAGCTTGAGTTTGGCCTGACATGGCGCCGCGACTACATCACCGCTGGCGACGCACAGCGCGGCAACACCTTCCAGCTATTCTTCTCGCTCAGGAATCTGGGTTTCCGCTAGGCGGGCGGGGAGCGCGTAACGCAAGTTGGCATGGATATAAAAAGGCGCTATCCGAGCGGTTAACGGACAGGGCGTTGAGACAGGCAGAGGGTCTTACTCAGCGAGGGTTAAGCCAACACCTGACAAGGGTGTGGCGAAATGGCTTCGATTAAAGGGCATGCTCTAAGGCAGTCGGCGAAGCCGGTTAGAATATTGATTATATTTGGGATTTATACGTGACACGCAAAATTTTGTCGAAATTTATCGCTCCGGCGGCTTTGGCAGGTCTTGCCGCAGTTCCGGCTACCTTGCTGGCTCAAGCGTCAGCGCCGGCCAACCCATTTGGCATTCCGGACAGCGTGACGATCTTTGGAAGCTCCAATCCCAATGTGCGCACCGCGACCGCGATTGTGAACGACTTCGTCATAACTGGCACGGACATCGACCAACGCGTTGCCCTGGTTACGGCAGCAGCCGAGAACCAAGTGTCAGAAGAAGAGCTTAATCGCCTTCGCCGGCAAGTTCTGCGCAATCTCATTGATGAGACCCTCCAAATTCAGGAGGCAGAAAACCTCGAATTGCCGGTCGATCAGGCAGAGGTCGATCAGACCTATGCTCAGTTGGCTGCGCAAAACTTCGGGCAAGACCCGGGCGCGATGGACTCCTATCTGAGATCAATTGGTTCCTCGCCCCAATCGCTCAAGCGCCAGATCACGGGCGAGCTTGCGTGGCAACGCGTTCTGCGCCGCAATGTCACCCCGTTCATCAACGTGTCGGAAGAGGAAGTGAAGGAGCTGATCGAACGGCTCGAAGCTTCGCGAGGTTCGGAAGAATATCGTCTCGGCGAAATCTACCTTTCGGCCACAACCGAGAACCGCGATGCAGTGCGCCAGAACGCGCAGCAGATCGTCGAGCAATTGCAGCAAGGCGGCAGCTTCGTTGCCTATGCGCGGCAATATTCGGAAGCAACAACGGCTGTAGTGGGCGGCGACACTGGCTTTCTGCGGCTCGCGACTCTGCCCGACACAATGTCCGAAGCAGCTCGCCAAATGCAGCCCGGTCAACTGGTCGGTCCACTTGAGATTCCGGGCGGTTTCACGATCATGTATTTGATCGAAAAACGGCAGGTTTTGACAGCCGATCCGCTCGAGGCATTGCTCAGCCTGAAGCAGATATCCATCTCGTTCGAGCCGGGTATGAGCGAAGCCGATGCCGCCGCCAAGGTCGAACAGTTCGGCACGTTCGTGCAAGGGCTTCGCGGCTGTGCAGACGCAGAAACCGCGCGCACGGCTGTCGGTGCTACAGTTGTCTCAAACGAGCAGATCCCAGCAAGACAGCTTCCGCAGCAATTGCAGAACATCATTCTCGACCTGCAAGTCGGGCAAACCACCCCACCCTTCGGATCGATCGAAGACGGTGTGCGTGTGCTGATGCTGTGCGGTCGTGACGATCCGCAGGTCGACAGCGGTCCGACCGTTGAGACAATGATGGCGCAAATCGAAGATGAGCGGATCAACAAGCGCGCTCAGCGCTACCTGCGCGACCTCCGTAACGACGCATACATCGAGTACAATTGACGCAGGCCATGGCTCCCCTCGCCGTTTCGATTGGTGATCCGGCGGGGATCGGGCCAGAGATCATCGCTACGGCCTGGTCGCGGCGAGAAGCGGCTGAACTCGTGCCCTTCTTCGTTGTCGGCGGGTTCGACGTGCTGCGCGAAGCCGCGCAGCGTTGCGGAATTGCATGCCCGGTGATTGCAATTGCTGACATTGCCGAAGCGCCCGAGGCCTTTTCGAAAGGTCTGCCAGTACTTGTCGGCGAAGACTGCGAATACCGCCCTGCCGAACCCGACGAGCAAGGCGCGGCGCTGTCGCTCCATTCTCTGGCCGAGGCGACACGGATGGCTCTTTTGGGCACTGCATCTGGGCTGGTGACGGCACCAGTCGCGAAATCGCAATTGACCAAGATTGGCTTCGAATTTCCCGGCCAGACAGAATTCCTCGCGACCGCCTGCGGAATGCACTCCGATGATGCGGTGATGATGCTCGCAGGGCCGTCTCTCCGCACTGTACCGATCACCGTTCATATCGCGCTGAGCGATGTATCCGCCGTGTTGTCGGCTGACTTGATCCAGCACAAGGCGCGGATCGTGGCCGAGGGTCTGAAGCGCGACTTTGGCTTATCTCACCCACATCTCGCAATTGCAGGCCTCAATCCGCACGCGGGCGAAGACGGCCGGTTTGGCGACGAAGAATCGCGCGTTATCGCGCCGGCAATTGAGGCTTTGCGGGAAAGTGGCTTGGACGTTAGCGGGCCGCACCCCGGCGACGCTCTGTTCACGCCGCGCGCCCGTGCTGGATACGATGCAGCGCTGTGCATGTATCATGATCAGGCGCTGATCCCTTTGAAAGCTCTCGAGTTCGACGAGGGCGTTAATGTCACGCTCGGCCTGCCGATCATCCGAACGTCGCCCGATCACGGGACAGCTTTCGATATCGCAGGCAAGGGCATAGCCGATCCGGGAGCGATGATCGCAGCGATCCGCATGGCGGCGACATGTGCAGCCAATCGTGCGGCCAGCACTGCAAATGCCTGACCTGCCACCTCTGCGTGAGGTCATCGCGCGCCACGGCCTGTCAGCCTCCAAGAAGCTGGGTCAGAATTTCCTGTTCGACGAGCAATTGCTGGATCGGATCGCGGCCATACCCGGCGAACTCACAGGCAAAAATGTGCTGGAAATCGGCCCCGGCCCTGGCGGCTTGACCCGCGCCCTGCTGCGCGCGGGCGCGAATGTCACAGCGATCGAAATGGATACGCGCTGCCTACCCGCTTTGGCCGAACTGACCGAAGTGTTTCCCGGCCAACTCACTGTCTTCGAAGGCGACGCGATGAAGCTCGATCATGGCGAGTTGATGAACGGCAAGCCCTTCGCTGTCGTCGCCAACCTGCCCTATAATGTCGGGACGGCGTTGTTCGTGAACTGGCTCGGCGGATCAAAGGGAAACAACACCTGGCCGCCGCAATGGTCCTCGCTCACGCTGATGTTTCAGCAGGAAGTTGCGCAGCGCATCGTCGCCCCCTGCGGCGGATCAGCTTACGGGCGGCTGGCGGTGCTCTCACAATGGCGCAGTTCTGCGAAACTAGCGCTCAAAGTGCATCGCAGCGCCTTCACCCCGCCCCCAAAGGTCATGAGCGCGATTGTGCATATCGAACCGCAAGAAGCACCCGAGGGCGTCTCGCCCCGGACATTGGAGCGCCTCACCGAGGCGGCTTTTGGACAACGTCGAAAGATGTTGCGTCAAAGCCTCAAAGGCGTTCCGGGCGCATTGGAAGCGCTTGAAAAACTTGGCATCGATCCAACCCGCCGGGCCGAGACGATCAGTGTCGATGAGTTCGTTTCGATCGCCAAGGCGCTTGGTTAATTTGGAGTAACCAAGCTTGCGAACACCTTTGAGCACCCTCTTGGGATAGCAATTCTCTCACGAGGCCGCATCCGGACCAACCATCCGGGCAAAACATAAGAGTCGCCATGAGCTTTCTCGAAACACGTCAACAAGCTGCGCAGACTGATCAGCGCCGCTCAGGCCGGTTTGCTGTCCAAATACCAGCAATCTTTCGCACAATCAGCGGTGATCGCGAATGCCGCATGGCTAATATCTCCGACAATGGTGCGAAACTCGAAACCGCATCGCCGCCCGCTCAAGGCGTGTCAGGGATGCTGATCCTAGGCGAGCAGGAGGTCTATTGCACCGTTATCTGGTCGAACGATGGCGCTTGCGGCATCGAGTTTGAGCGCAATATCGGCGAGGATGCCCTGGTCGAGATTGCCGGTGAGCAAGTACGCAACGCCGGTCCGGTGGCCAACGCCGGGAACATCCAGATGGGCCGCAAGCGCGGGCGGTTGGTTACTAGCTAGCCCTCACCCAGCTTTCTTGCGCAATCGCCACGTGTGCAGCAGCGGCTCGGTATAGCCGCTCGGCTGCTCAACGCCTTTGAAGATCAGGTCTTTGGCTGCGCAGAAGGCCGCACCGCCTTCGTTTCCTGTAAGCGGGGTGTAGCCCGGATCACCTGTATTCTGCGCGTCGACCTTGGCCGCCATGCGCGTCAGGCTGTCGAGCACCTGCGCCTCGCTTACGACACCGTGATGCAGCCAATTGGCGATATGCTGTGATGAGATACGCAGTGTCGCGCGATCTTCCATCAGGCCAACATCGTTGATGTCCGGCACCTTGGAGCACCCTACACCGGCGTCGATCCAGCGCACAACATAGCCGAGCAGGCCTTGGCAATTGTTGTCGAGCTCGTCGCGCAGCTCATCTTCCGACCAGTTTGCACCGTCCGCGAGCGGAATCCGCAGCAACATGTCGACCGACGGTATTTCGCCCAACCCTTGCTGGATCTCGAACACATTTTCCTGATGATAGTGCAGCGCATGCAGCGTGGCGGCGGTTGGCGAAGGAACCCACGCCGTGTTCGCGCCCGCGCGCAGATGGCCGATCTTCTCTTCCATCATCTGACCCATCAAGTCGGGCGCGGCCCACATACCTTTGCCGATCTGAGCTTTGCCGGAAAGCCCGTGCTTCAGACCAATGCCAACATTGCGCGCTTCATAGGCGGTCAGCCAATCCGATCCCTTCATCGCGCCTTTGCGCATCATCGGGCCAGCGCGCATGCTGGTGTGAATTTCATCGCCAGTGCGATCAAGAAATCCGGTGTTGATGAAGACGATCCGATCGCGAACTGCATGAATGCAGGCACCGAGATTAGCGCTGGTGCGGCGCTCCTCATCCATCACGCCAACCTTGATCGTGTGGCGTGGCAGGCCGAGCAAATCCTCAACCGCATCGAACAGATCGTTGGTGAAGGCGCATTCTTCCGGCCCGTGCATCTTGGGCTTTACGATATAGATGCTGCCATGTTTCGAGTTGCCGTACTTCGCATGTCCCTCGACATCCAACGTGCTGATGGCGCTGGTGAAAACCGCGTCCATGATGCCTTCGGGTATCTCGCTGCCGTCGGGCAGATGGATCGCAGGATTGGTCATTAGATGGCCGACGTTCCGCACGAACATAAGGCTGCGGCCTGAGAGGCTGTGCTCGTTGCCCTGGCCGTCTTCGTACGTCTTGTCGCCCGCAAGCGTGCGGGTCAGCGTCTTACCGCCCTTCTCAAAGCTCTCTTCCAGATCGCCCCGGATTACACCGAGCCAGTTGGTGTAGGCGAGCAGCTTATCTTCGGCATCGACCGCCGCGACCGAATCCTCGCAATCGGCAATCGTCGTCAGCGCAGCCTCAATATTGATGTCTGCAATATGGATCTTGTCTTCGCGCCCGACCGGATGGTTGCCATCGAAAACGACCTCAATATGCAGGTCGTTGTTTACGAAGAGGCGCCCCTTCCCGGTCTGCCCAACATATTGGCTTTCATCCGCAATCTTGATGCCTTTTGTGACATCCGTGAGGTCCGCCCAGCTGCCTTGCGCAAGCGGCACAGCCTGATCGAGAAACTCGCGTCCGCGCGCGATAACGGCGTCGCCGCGAGCCTTGTCGTAACCGCCTGATTTTGCGGGCGGCGCGTCAAGCGCATCGGTGCCATAGAAGGCGTCATACAGGCTGCCCCAGCGCGCATTGGCGGCATTCAGCAGGAAGCGCGCATTAAGGATCGGCACCACAAGCTGCGGCCCCGCCATCGTGGCGATTTCCGCATCGACATTCTGTGTGCCGATGGTGAAATCGCCCGGCTCTGGGACGAGATAGCCAATATCTTGCAGGAACGCCTTGTAGGCATCCGCATCATGCGGCTGGCCCTTTCGCGCATCATGCCAAGCGTCGATCTGAGACTGCAGGTCTTCGCGCTTAGCTAGCAACGCGGCATTTCGTGGGGCAAATTCAGTGAGCAGGTCGGAGAAACCCTGCCAAAACGTCGCCACGTCGCGGCCCAGCGGGGCCAGCACTTCGCGCTCAAGGAAAACCGCCAGCCGCTCATCCACCGACAGGCCGGCGCGCTTAACATTCATGCTCATTATTGTCCTCGTGAAACCAAAAAATGGGTCCTGGGGAGGAGGACGCCTCAGCCTATGGCCAAAGCCTTGGGCGATTGCAACGGGCGTGTTCACATCCATTCGCGTCAGTGGGTTGGATGATTGTGCGCACCGGGCTAGAGCATTGACCCAATGGACAATGTGACGATCGACAATTTCGATGCCGCGGCGATGCTGGGCCAGGTGCAGGATTGGTGTGCAATCAACACCGGCACCGGCAATCTCGATGGATTGGCGCGTCAGGCAAACGCGCTTGCCGATGCGTTTTCCGCGCTTCCCGGCGATGTCGAATTGGTCGACGCTGCGCCCGTCACCGCGATGGGTTCAGATGGCAAGGAGTTCGACAAGCTCAATGGCCAGCACCTGATCCTGCGCGTTCGCCCACAGGCCAATGCGCGCATCTTGCTCACGGGTCATATGGACACGGTGTTTCCAAAAGATCACTCGTTTCAGCAGCTCACTTGGCTGGAAGATGATGTGCTTAATGGCCCCGGCGTTGCCGATATGAAGGGCGGCATTTCCGTGATCCTTAATGCGTTGATGGCGTTCGAACAAAGCGCATCTGCGGGTTCGCTCGGATATGATGTGCTGATCAATTCCGACGAAGAAACCGGATCGCTGGCCAGCTCTGCGCTAATCGCGGAGATGGCTCGCGGAAAGCTAGCTGCGCTCACCTACGAGCCAGCCGCCCTTCCCGACGGCACGCTCGCCCATGCGCGTGGTGGGACCGGCAATTACTCAATCGTGATCACCGGTAAATCCGCTCATGCCGGTCGCAATCCGCATGAGGGTCGTAATGCAATTGTCGCTGCCGCTGATCTGATCCTGCGCCTCAAGCAAATGGAGCGCGAAGACATCACGGTGAACCCGGCAAAGCTGGAAGGCGGCGCCGCCAACAATGTCGTGCCCGACCATGCCGTATTGCGCTTCAATATCCGACCGAAGAGCACTGAAGCGATGGACGGCTTTGACAGCGATCTCAACGCTTTGCTGCGCAGCATAGAGGCGCAACATGAGGTCTCGACGCATCGCCATGGCGGCGTCACTCGACCGCCAAAGCCGGTCGACGATCAGGCGCAAAAGCTGTTCGATCTTGTGCAAAAATGCGGCGCTGAGCTGGGGCAGGATATTTGCTGGAAATCTACCGGCGGCGTATGCGATGGCAACAATATCGCCGCCTGCGGAGTGCCGGTTGTCGACACAATGGGCGTACGCGGTGGCAGCATTCATTCGCCCGACGAATTCCTGATCGTATCGAGCCTGGCAGAGCGCGCCGCGCTGTCCGCTCTCGTCCTATCCCGCATTGCCGCTGGAGACATGCATTGACCTTTCGCATGCGCGCCTCGCGCACTTCCGATCTTGAGCATCTTTATGAGATGGCGAAGCTGACCGGCGGCGGTTTCACCAATCTGCCCGCGGACCGCGATGCACTCGCTGGCAAGCTTGAGATATCGGCCAAGGCTTTCGCTAACACCGACGACGAATTGACTGCCGAAACATTCGTGCTGGTGCTGGAAGATGCGGCGACCGGCGCAGTGCGCGGAACCTGCCAGTTGATGACCCAAGTCGGCCAGCAATGGCCATTTTATTCCTATCGCCTCAACACGCTGACACAGTATTCACAAGAACTGGATCGCACTGTGCGGGCCGAGCTTCTCAGCCTCGTCACAGACCTAGAGGGTTCAAGCGAAGTCGGCGGCCTGTTCTTGCATCCCAATGAGCGTGCTGGTGGTCTCGGCCTACTGCTCGCGCGCAGCCGCTATCTTTTCATCGCTATGCACCGAAAACGCTTTGCCGACCGCGTGCTGGCCGAGCTGCGCGGGATCATAGACGAGCGCGGCGGCTCTCCCTTCTGGGACGGAGTTGCCGGGCGTTTCTTCGGCATGGGCTTTCAGGAAGCCGACTATTTCAACGCAATCAATGGCAACCAGTTCATCGCCGACCTGATGCCCAAGCACCCGGTCTATGTCGCCATGCTGGATGAGGAGGCGAAGAAAGTGATCGGACTGCCCCACCCCACAGGCCGCGCGGCAATGCGGATGCTTGAAAAGGAGGGCTTCGCCTACGAGGGCTACGTCGACATTTTCGATGGTGGGCCGACCATGATCGCCAAGACCGATCAGGTGAAAAGCGTCGCCGGTTCCACCTCGGCGAAAATCAGCGGGATCGAGCAAATCGAAGGCGAAAAAGCGCTGATTGCGACTGGGCGGTTGATCGATTTCAGAGCCTGTTACGGCGCGCGCGCCATCAATGACGATGGTACAATCGCAATCGATTCCATGGCCGCCGACACACTCGACCTGTCCGTTGGCGACACCGTGTGGAGCGTCGCGCGATGACCAACCTGGTCGAGATCAATTTCGACGGTATTGTCGGCCCGAGCCACAATTACGCCGGTCTCAGCCTCGGCAATATCGCCAGCGCCAGTCACGGCGGAGACGTCTCCTATCCACGCGCAGCGGCGCTGCAAGGGCTCGAAAAGATGCGCGGCAATCTTGCGCGCTTCGGGCATCAGGGTTTCCTTTTGCCACCGCCGCGCCCCAACAACGCTCTTCTCAGGCGGTTGGCAGTTGACGAGGCCACCCCGCGTCAGCTTCTCGCCGCTGCATGGTCGGCCTCCAGCATGTGGACCGCCAACGCCGCCACCGTGAGCCCGGCTCCGGATACGAATGATGGCCGTTGCCATCTGACCCCGGCCAATCTCGTCACAATGCTGCATCGCGGGCAGGAATGGCCCGATACCAAACGCATGCTCGAAATTGCATTCGGCGATAGCGAGCATTTCGCGGTGCATGATGCGATCCCGCCCAGTTTTGGCGATGAAGGTGCGGCAAACCATATGCGCCTCTGCGAAGGCCACGGCAGTCAGGGCGTTGAAGTGTTCGTCTATGGTCGCCCGGGTGGCAAGTTCCCCGCGCGCCAGCATGAACAGGCCAGCCGCGCCGTTGCGCGCCTTCATCGCCTCGATCCGGCGAAGTGCGTGTTCATCGAACAGAACCCGACCGCGATCGAAGCCGGCGCTTTCCACAATGATGTTGTCGCAGTTGCGAATGAGCATGTGCTCTTCACTCATGCCGAAGCGTTCGCCGATCAGCTGGGCGCCTATGACGCGATGCGCGCTGCGTTCCCTGCGCTGGAGGTGGTGGAGGTGCCGAGCGATGCGGTGAGCATCGAAGAAGCGATCCGGACATACCTCTTCAACGCGCAACTCGTAACACAACCCTCGGGCGGGATGGCGCTGATCGTGCCGGAAGAATGCCGCGAAAGCGCGAGCGTGTGGGCGTGGTGTGAAAGCATGCTCGCCAGCAACGGCCCGATCCGCGAAGTCATTCCTGTCGATGTGCGCCAGAGCATGGCCAATGGCGGCGGCCCCGCCTGCCTTCGCCTGCGCGTTGTCTGCGAGCCAACGACCGTCGACCCACGCTTCCTGCTAAGCAATGCGAAAGCGGACGTGATGGCGAGCGTGATCGAGGGCAATTGGCCCGAACAGATCGATCCGGTCGACATCGGCACGGAGAGCCTCGCCAACACGGTGATCGCCGCGCGCAATGCACTGCTCACCGCGCTTGAACTCACCGAGCTCGGTTAAACAAAGTTAACGCTCTTGGCGGTCTCGTCGGCTGCGCTTACACTTCTCCCATCGTTAACCAATCAGCTGCGCAAAAAAGCGTTGCTGGCACGGCACTTGCTACTCATTTGGCGAAGTGTTTAACGGCGGAGAAACCATGCTGCGAAAGATCGGAAGGCTGTTTGTCATCAAGACAAGGTTCGAAGCCTTCGTGATCATCTACGCGCTGGCTCTGGGCGCGACATCGCGCGGCGCGGCCTATCTCGAACAATATCCTGGCTGGGGTGGGCAATTGCTGTTCCTGGCGACCACCGGCGCGGTTTTTCTCGGCGGCGCAGCAATCCTTGATGGTTTGAAAGCGAAGAAAGAGCTTGAAGCGATGCGAGAAGTATCTCCGCATCAGACTGAACAAGCCGAAAGCTGACCAATTATCTACAACTCCCGCTGGCGCGGAAATGATAGCTAGCACAGCTCCAAACACAAAAGTCCATTCAGATAGCGCAGTAAATGGTGCAACCTAAGAGCCCATGCATGCGGATCCAGAGTGCAAGCAGCCAACAACTGAGCCGTTTGCCGACTGATATCTCGAGATAGGATGAGGGTTTCTGTTACTAGCCACCCTCAAAGTTTCCCAAAAACGAGGCGGAGGACCGTCTTACCAAACCGACACGTTGCACACTCTCAAAGGTGAAAGTGGAGGATTCTGTTGCTAGGCTCCTCCAGGCCCCCGGAATCCGCTTCTGTTGCCCGGTGGGTCCAACCGCGCTTTAGCTTTGTAAATTCAGGCCGTTAGGCCATCACATTACGCTGCAACTGCGAGTGCTTCATTATCATTGGCACTTGTGTGTATGAGCCTATTACGGGTTACTCAGCCCGAGCAAAAACTACGCTTTTCAACACACGTCGATCCTAGTTCGGCCCCGTCAGAAACCTCTGTAAAACAGAGAGTTATGGTGGAGCCGCCGGGTACTGCCCCCGGGTCCGTTGCATCTATTGCACGCAGCAATTTATCGCCATAGTCGGCCGAAACCGACGCGCCCTATATAGTGCGTTTGAGCTTAATGGGAAGTGAGCAGAGGTTTATGCGTGCAGGATGGCTAGGCAAGCCGAAGTAGGCTCGGGACGAATATCCCGAGCCCACCCGCGCAGACATTACTTTTTCAGCGCGTCGCGGATTTCCGTGAGCAACTCGATCTCGGTTGGACCCGCTGGTGCCGCTTCCTCTGCGGGCTCATCAAAGCGTGCTTTCACCTTGTTGGCGTAGCGGACCAGCAGGAAGATGATGAAAGCGAGGATCAGGAAGTTGATCACCGAGGTGACGAATGCACCCCAGGCCAGCACATTTGCGCCAGCTTCGCGCGCAGCTTCAAGCGACATGCCTTCCGTAATCAGCTCAGCGCCGGAAAGCACGGTGTACTTGTTGCTAAAATCTACATCGCCGAAGATCATTCCCACGATAGGCATGATCAGGTCGTCAGTCATGGATGCGACGATCACGGCAAAAGCGCCCGCGATAATGACCGCAACGGCCAGCTCCATCACATTACCCTTGGCAATAAATTCCTTGAACTCTGTAAGCACGGCCAGTCCTCCTCATATTCCCTCAACCATCGGCAATCTTGCAGCAATTTCAGCGCTTGCCAAGCGCTGCCGAGGTACGGTCCACCGCTTGAAAGCGGGCTTTGGTGTGCTATATTAACAATACAGGTTGGATTTGCGCGGCGCACTCAATGCGCGCAAACTGCGCAAAGCGTCACGGGAAGAGGGATTTTCATGAATTTCAAAAATATTCGCCGCTTTGCATTGGTTGCAGCGGCTTCGCTTGGTCTGGCCGCCTGCGGGATCAACTCGGTCCCTGCTGCCGAAGAAAACGCCAAGGCCAAATGGGCCGATGTAGAAGCACAGTTCCAACGCCGTGCGAACCTTATCCCCAACCTCGCCGAAGTCGCTCAAGGAGCGGCTGAGAATGAGCGCGCGATCCTGACCGAGGTGACGGAGGCCCGCGCCAAGGCCACCAGCGTGCAGGTAACAGCAGATGACCTTGGCGATGCGGCTAAGATGGAAGACTTTGCCGCCGCTCAGTCGCAGATGAGTGCTGGCATTGGCCGTTTGCTCGCGAGCTTCGAAGCCTATCCGCAGATCACCTCGACCCAGGGCTATATCACGCTGCAAAGCCAGCTCGAGGGCACAGAGAACCGCATTGCGGTGGCGCTGCGCGACTACAATGAAGCGGTCCGCCAGTATAACACAACGATCCGCACCTTCCCCGACACAATCGGCGCGAACATCATCCACGGCGCAGAACCGCTTGTGCCGTACTCAGCCACGACAGAAGGCGCTGAAGAAGCTCCCCAGCTTGACATGACGTCAAACTGAGCAAGGTGCCGCGCTCCCTCATCACCGCCATGGCGGCGCTCTTCGCGCTGCTTGCAGCGCCGCTGGCTGCTCAGCCGGAATTTCCCACGCTTACCGGGCGCGTGGTCGATGAAGCTGACATCATTCCTGCTGATGTCGAAGCACAATTGATCGCACAATTGGAAGCGCTCGAAACCCAATCACAGCGGCAATTGGTCGTGGCTACTGTGCCCGACCTCCAAGGCTATGACATCAGCGACTATGGCTACCAGCTCGGTCGCGAGTGGGGCCTTGGCGATGCGGAGCGCAATGATGGCGCCCTGCTGCTGGTAGCGCCCAACGAGCGTAAGGTGCGGATTGAGGTTGGCTATGGTCTTGAAGGCTACCTCACCGATGCGCTCTCGTCGCTCATCATCCAGAACCAGATCATCCCCCGATTCAAAGCCAATGACTATCCAGGCGGCATAGTAGCAGGCACCGATTCTATCGTTCAACAATTGCAACTCCCGCCAGACGAAGCGGCAAGAATTGCCCAGCAGGCCAGCCAGACACGCCAGCAACAATCACGCGAAGGCGGCTTTCCGGTCGGCACACTAATTTGGCTCGGCTTTGTGTTCTTCTTTTTCATCCTGCCCATCATGCGCGGACGCGGACGGCGTCGGAAATACCGTGCCAAGAAAGGCAAAGGCCCGTGGGGCCGGCGCGGCGGTGACCGCGATTGGAAAGACACTGCAGGTGACATCATCCTGTGGGAAGTCGGCTCAGCCATTGCGCGAGGCGCGATGAGCGGCGGAGGCAGTTCCTGGGGCGGTGGCGGAGGCGGCGGCTTCGGTGGCGGTTTTTCCGGCGGCGGTGGTTCATTTGGAGGCGGTGGCGCCTCTGGAGGCTGGTAGATGAGCTATCTTTCGGAAGAGCAGCATAAGATCGTATCCGACGCAGTGGGCGAAGCGGAGCTGCAAACCTCGGGCGAGATCCTGACCGTGCTGGCCGACCGCTCGGACGGTTATTCCGATATCTCACTATTCTGGGCCGCAGCGGTTTCGTTCACTGCCATGAGCCTGTTTGCCGCTCTGCCCCAACCCTTTCTCGATTTCTGGGACAGTCTCTCTGGCGGTTGGGGCAATGATTGGAGCACGGGGCAGCTTGCCAGCATGACCATTGCGCTTGGGCTGATAGCATTCGTCGCAACGTGGGCCGTGCAACTTTGGGATCCTTTGCGCTTTGCGCTGATCCCTTCGCTCGTCAAGACTTCAAGAGTTCACGAACAAGCTGTGAAACATTTCAAAGTAGGCGCAGAACGTCGCACGCATGGCCGCACCGGCATTCTGATCTACCTCTCCATGAGCGAACACCGTGCAGAAATTGTAGCGGACGAGCCGATTGCAGCAAAGGTCTCTGCCGAAATATGGGGCGAGGCAATGGCCGATATGCTGTCCGAGATTAAGCAAGGTCACATCGCCGAAGGCATGGCCGCTGGCGTGCGCGATGTCGGGCAGGTCCTGTCCGAACACTTCCCGCGCGACGATACTGATGAAAACGAGCTTCCCGACCGGTTGATCGAAGTCTAAGCACCTCAGCCATGAGCGCTGACCGCACCGGATTCGAACCTCCCAACGCCGCCGATCTTGTCCGCGATATCGACGCCGACAAGCCCGAAGAGATGATGTGGGAAGGACGTTTCATCAACGCCAAGCGTCGCGGGCGATGGGAATATGTCGGGCGCTCGCGCGGCATTCGCGCCGCCGCCATCCTCGCCATCGACAGTGATCCTGACGGCAGGCGGCATGTCATCTTGGTTAGCCAATATCGCGTACCTCTCGGCTGTTTCAGCCTTGAAATCCCCGCTGGTCTAGTGGGCGACGATGAAGGCAAGGCCGGTGAAGCCGCCGAGGACGCGGCCCTGCGCGAGCTTGAAGAGGAAACTGGCTACACTGCCGAGCGGATGGAAGATCTGGGCCAGTTCTACTCCTCGCCAGGCATGGTGAGCGAGAGCTTCACTCTGCTGCGCGCACATGGCCTCAAGAAAGTCAGCGATGGCGGCGGGACCGACAGCGAGAACATCGTCGTCCACCGCGTGGCGCTCAATGAATTGCCGGAGTTTGTTGCCCAATGGCGCGAGCTGGGGCACGCGGTTGATGTGCGCATCGCGATGCTACTGACATCAGGATTTATTAGAGAGGATTAAGACTATGGCAGCCACAGGATCAGGACGCGTTGCAGGCAAGCTCGCGCTCGTAACGGGCGGAGCGCAAGGTCTTGGCCGCGCGCATTGCATCCGGCTAGCGCAAGAGGGGGCGCGTGTGCTTGCAACCGATATCAATGGCGAAGGTGCTGCGGAAACGGCTGCGATCGTCAATGCCGAAATGGGCGATGGCACGGCCTTCTCCGCTCAGCATGATGTGACCGATCCACAAGGATGGGAAGCCGCAGTCGATGTTGCCCGCGAGCAGATGGGCGGCCTCAACGTGCTCGTCAACAACGCTGGCATCGGCGTAGCCGGGAATATCGAAACCTGCGATTTCGACGATTGGAAGCGTTGCTTTGCGATCAACGTCGATTCCATCTTTCATGGTTGCCAAAAGGCTTTGCCACTTATGCGCGAACACGCACCGGGTTCGATCGTGAACATCAGCTCAATCGCGGGCCTGATCGCGAGTGACACCATGCCGGCATATAACGCCTCAAAAGCGAGTGTGTGGATGCTGTCCAAGTCAATTGCGCTCCATTGTGCGAAGAACAACATGCAAATCCGCTGCAATTCGGTGCACCCGACCTTTGTCGACACGCCAATCCTCGATGGCACGGCAGAGCATCACAATATTGATAAGAGCGTCTTGATGGACAAACTGGCGCGCCAAATCCCGCTCAACTTCGTTGGCGAGCCTAACGATATCGCAAATGCTGTGGTTTATCTGGCCAGTGATGAGAGCCGTTTCATGACCGGAGCAGAGATCAAGCTTGACGGCGGTATTTCGGCGATGTGAGTTTGGCTCATTCGGTACAAAAAGAAGAGGGGCCAAATGGCCCCTCCCGGTTTTCAAATCTGGTAAGGCGCGGCTGCCCATAAAACCGGGACAGCTTTAGTCTCGCCGCGCCTTCAGTCCGCAATCAGTGCGATTGCAAGATAGATCGGAATGGTCAGTCCGAAGCCGAGCAGGGTTGCTGCGACAAATCCGATGCGAACCCACATTGGATCGGTGCCGAGATAGTTCGCCAGTCCTGCGCTGACGCCGAAGACTTTGCCATTGCGTTTATCAAGGTGGAAGCCAGCGCGTGGTGGCTTGCCATTGTTGGTGTTGGTCAGATTGCTCATGCCATCACTCCGAGGCCGGGAGTAGCAGGGATAATCGCGGTGGCCATGAATACAGCCGAAATCGCGAGAGCCGAGACGGCTGCCATCACGCGGCTGCTAAGATCAATTGAAGCGAACATTCGTTTGGTTTCCTTTGCTTGATTTGAGTGAATGTGGATTAGGCGACGAGGCCAGGTGAGCCTGGGATGATCGCGGTGGCCATTACGATAGCTGAGATTGCGACCGAGAAAGCGGCGGCAAACAAGCGAGATCCGAATTCGTTGCTAAACATGTGGGGTCCTTTCAAAACGGGGGCTGTTAGCGATTAAGCGAACAGTTGAGGGCTGGCTGGGAGGATCGCAGTGGCCAGGAACGCAGCCGAAATGGCGAGCGAGAAGGCAGCGGCGAAGAGGCGGTTTGAAGTATCGATTGCAGTCATTGATCATCTCCTTGTTTGGTCTGTTTCATTTCTTGTGAGCCTTGCTTTCTGCTTGCCTCACTGGATGCCCAACACATTGCAGGAGCCGTGCCAAACTCGAGAAATGGCAGAATTCTGCGGCTTCCTGAACATTCGTTCATAAACTCCTTGTTCACTATTCCGAAAGATTGGTAAATTTTACTATCTATTGGGATTGGCGATTTCACTCTTGTTATGACTGGCCATTATCGACCCGCCTGCTACCGATGCGCGCCTATGGCGCTCGAGAAGATTTCCCTCGAAAATTTCCGCAATCACGCGGCCAGCGAACTCTCTCAAACCGCCAAGTTCAATCTCTTGGTCGGGGAGAACGGCGCGGGCAAAACCAACGTGCTCGAGGCGCTATCGCTTCTGAGTCCGGGGCGCGGCATCAGGAGGGCGAGCCTTTCCGATCTCCCTCGCCAATCGGAACCGGGCGTTGCAGCGGGCGGATTTGCCATTGGAGCAAGTCTGGTCGAGCAGGGACAGGTAAGCGCCCGCATCGGCACCTATGTCGAGGCAGATCAGCCGCGCCGCCGCTTGGTGCGTATCAATGGTACAGAAGCGAGCGCCACTTCCTTGAGCGAATGGCTCGCGATTTCGTGGCTAACCCCGGCGATGGATGGCCTGTTCATGGATTCCGCAGGCGCACGGCGGCGCTTTGTCGACCGTATGACGCTCGCGATTGAGCCGAGCCATGCCAAGTCTGTCTCACAGCTGGAAACGGCCCTACGCGAGCGCAATCGACTGCTGGAAGAACGCGGCGATGCCCGCTGGCTCGATGCGATCGAAGCACAAGCCGCGCAGCACGGCGCGACGGTCGCCGCCAATCGTGCCGGGTCAATGGAAGCGCTCAGTGTGGAACTATCCGCCCTGCCCGCTCAGCCATTCGCAAAGCCTGTGCTCACCTATCGCCCCGGTGGTCCGACCGAACCTGAAGCCTTGCGTGATGAACTCGGCCGACAGCGCGCACGTGACCGGGCTGCTGGCCGCGCGCTCACCGGTCCACATCGCGACGAGTTGGATGTTGTGATGGCGGGATCGGGGCAAGCAGCGGCTTCCTGTTCGACCGGAGAGCAGAAAGCGATGCTGATCGCGATCACTCTGGCGCATAGTGTGCTCGCCGCCGAAGGACGCCCATCTGTGCTACTGCTCGACGAAGTGGCCGCTCATCTCGATCCGGTCCGGCGCAAGGCGCTATTCGAACGGCTTAGCCGAGGCCGTGCACAAGTCTGGATGACGGGAACCGAGCTTTCGCCGTTTGACGAGATCGCGAGCGAAGCCGCTATATGGCGAGTAAGCGTTGGGACGTTGGAGCGTCTCTAGTTCGCAGCCGCGTTGCTCTCGTCGTCTTGCGGCAAAGCAGCCGAAACTCGCTCCACTGTGGCCGCAACCAAGCGCTCGATACCCTCCTCGGTCGGGTGAATGCGGTCCGACTGGAACAGCTCCGGCTCCTGATATATCTCCTCAAGCCAAAAGGGGATGTAGGCCGCACCATATTCACGCGCCAAGTCGCCATAAAGCCCGTCAAATGCCTGCTGGTATTCGGGCCCATAGTTCGGCGGAGCGCGCATTCCCATGATCAAAACGGGAATCTCTCGCGCCTTCAACTCATCGAGCATTGCGACAAAGTTAGCACGCGTCTCGTCCGGCGATAGACCGCGCAGCAGGTCGTTTCCACCGAGTTCGAGAATGAAGAGGTCGGGCTTCTCCTCTTGCGCGTCCAATGTGAAGGCCAAACGCTGGCGACCAGCGGCACTCGTGTCGCCTGAAATTCCCGCATTCACGACAAACGCGTTGATCCCGCTTTCGCGCAATGCATCCTGCAATTTCGCCGGATAGCTATCCTCCGGCGCGACATTGTAGCCTGCAAACAGACTGTCTCCGAAAGCAATCAAGCGCCGTTCTGGCCCTTCCACGGGAACCGGAGCGGATACTGAGGGGTTTGAAGTGGTGATATCGCCATTTCCGCTGCGCTGCGGATCAGCTGCCGGAGTTTCGCCACCACAAGCCGCCAAGGCCAATGCCATCGCCGATGTAAAAGCGATCAGGGGTTTCTTCGACCAAACGCCTATGCGCATCTATGAGCCTCCGACTTCGGTATCTTGTTTGCAACCCACCCCTATGCCATTTGGAACTCGTGACAAACACTTCTTTTGCACTCGCCCCTGCGATCTCCGCTCGCAACCTCACACTCACTCTCGGCTCGAACCAAGCGCCGGTTGAGATCCTGCGAGGTATCGACCTCGATATTGCCGAGGGAGAAGTCGTCGCCCTGCTCGGCCCTTCGGGTTCGGGCAAGAGCTCGCTGATGGCCGTGCTTTCGGGTCTGGAGCGCGCCACCAGCGGCACTTTGCAAGTTGCGGGCGAAAACTTTGCCAGCCTCGATGAAGACGGCCTCGCGAAAGCACGTCGCGGCCGGATTGGCATCGTGCTGCAAGCCTTCCACTTGTTGCCGACCATGACCGCGGCGGAAAACGTCGCGACACCGATGGAGCTTTCCGGTGGCGAAAACCCGCGCAGCCGGGCCGAGGCAGAATTGAAAGCAGTCGGGCTCGGCCACAGGATCGGTCACTATCCCACTCAGCTTTCCGGCGGCGAACAGCAGCGTGTGGCAATTGCTCGCGCGATTGCCCCACGCCCCGGTCTGATCTTCGCCGATGAACCAACGGGTAACCTCGATGCGGCGACTGGCCACGAGATCATCGAATTGCTGTTTGATAGGCGTGCAGAAACTGGCGCAACCCTGCTGATCATTACGCATGATCCCGAGCTTGCCGAACGCTGCGACCGGGTAATCACAATGGCGGACGGTGTGATCGCCTCCGACACCGCAAAGACCGGCGTAAAGGTGGCCGCCGAGTGAGCACCCCCGCATCCTCGAGTGCGCTTTCCTGGAGCGGCGCCTGGCGCATCGCGAAGCGCGATCTCAACGCGCGTTTTCGCGGCCTGCGGCTGCTGCTTGTCTGCATATTCCTGGGTACAGCTGCCTTGGCCGCAATTGGCACGCTGACCGCCGCAATTGAGCGCGAGTTGCAGTCCAATGGACAGGTCCTTCTGGGCGGCGATCTTGAAGTAGAGATTTGGCAGCGCGGGCTGAGTGACGAAGAACTCGCCGCTATGTCCGAGTACGGTCAGGTTTCGGGCGGCACGCGCCTACAGGCCATGGCCAACAGCGACGACAGCGCCGCGCCGGTCGAACTAAAGGCCGTCGATAGCAATTGGCCGCTCTATGGCACGCTCACCCTCACCGATGGCCGCGAAACAGGCGCGCCAACCGGCAATGATGCCTGGCTTGGCCAAGGGGCGATCGACCGGCTCGACATCGAAGTTGGTGATACGTTCAAGGTTGGCACAGTGGAGCTGGTTGCTGCGGGAGTTATCCAGAACGAGCCCGACCGCCTTTCCGAAGGCTTCCAGCTCGGCCCCACCGTGATCGTAGCCGAAGACGTGCCGGGCCGCGCTGGATTGCTCGAACCTGGCTCACTCTATGAGAGCAAATATCGGATCGCATTCGAAAACCAGAGCCGTTCCCCTGAGAACGTCGAGGAGGAGCTGACCGAAGCTTTCCCCAACTCCGGCTTCGACTTTCGCTCACGCGACCGCGCATCGCCCGGTGCTGACCGATTTGTACGGCAGATGAGCGATTTCCTGACGCTGGTTGGCCTCGCCGCGCTGGTGATTGCGGGGATCGGCATTGCAGGCGGCGTGTCGTCCTATCTCGACGCGCGCAGGGGCAGCATCGCGACCCTCAAGGTGCTCGGCGCCTCTTCGGCGGACATCGTCCGCGTCTACGCCCTGCAAATCGCAGTTGCCGCTTTAGTCGGCAGCGCGGCGGGCCTCGCTGTCGGAGTGCTAGTCACTCCGGTGCTTGGTGCCGCGCTTGAAGGGCTGCTCCCAGTCGAAGCCGGTTTCGTGATCGAGCCCGCTCCGCTGGTCCTCGCAGCCACTTATGGTCTGTTGGTCGCCTTCGCCTTTGCCGCCACGCCTCTACTGCGCGCTAGGACATTCCCGGCAATGGCGCTGATGCGTTCCGGCATAATGCCACTGACACGAGATTGGCGGGCGATTGGCTGGACAGCTGCTGGCATCGTCGCGATCTGCGCGCTCGCACTTATCACAACAGCACAGCCACTGTTATCGGGCGGGTTCCTGCTCGGCGCGGGGGGAGCATTGATCGGGCTCGCTGCGCTAGGCCTCGGCATCCAGAAACTCGCATACAGCCTGCCGCGACCAAGCAATCCATTGCTGCGCAGCGCGCTTGCGAATCTCCACCGTCCCGGTGCACCGACCAGCGCGCTTGTAACCGCACTCGGCTTTGGCCTAGCCGCATTCGTGCTGCTCGCCGGTGTTCAGAGCGCGATCGAAGGCAACATCGAAAGCCGAGTGCCGCAAGAGGCGCCCGACTATTTTGTGCTGGATGTGCCAGTGGCCGAGGAAGAACGCTTTTACGAGCTGGTTGAGAATCGCTTCCCAGATGCTGCGATCCGTTCTGTGCCAACACTGCGCGGAGCGGTGCTCGCTTTCGGTCCAGAGGACGATATGCAACGTGTCGCCGAGCTGGAAGAAATTCCCGAAGGCGCGTGGGCGCTACGCGGCGAGCGCGGCATCACCTATGCTAACGAGGTTCCTCAGGGCAATCGCCTAACCGACGGCGAATGGTGGGATGCCGATCATTCCGGCGAGCCACTTGTGTCGATCGACGCGCAGCTGGCAGAAGCCGCTGGCTTGGGCATCGGAGACTATCTCACGATCGGTGTGCTCGGGATCGAGCGCAAAACGCGTATCGCCAATATCCGCGAGATCGATTGGGAGAATATGGGCTTCAACTTTACCATGGTGTTCTCCCGCAACGCGATTGCCGACGCGCCGCACAACCTATCGGCGACGATTGACCTGCCCGATGAAGTCGACACCGAACAACGCGGCGAATTGCTGCGCGAGATGGTGCGCGAATTCCCATCCAGCTCCATGGTCGAAGTTGGTCAAATTCTTGGCGAGGCGCGCACGATCCTACGCCAAGTTGGCCTTGCCACGCTTGCCGCTGCCGCAGTGGCAGTCTTGGCGGGGCTGGCCGTGCTGATGGGGGCGATTGCCGCCGCCCGCGCCGCGCGCATGTATGACACGGTTGTGCTGCGAGTATTGGGCGCGAGCCGCCGTCAGATACTGCTGATGCAGCTTGCCGAGTACGGTCTGATCGCCGCGTTGCTGGCACTTGTCGCGCTAGGCCTTGGCTCAGGACTGGCCTGGGTGATCATCACCCAATTGTTCGAATTTGACTGGCTGCCCGCATGGGGCGAAGTGCTCGCCGTGCTGGGCCTGGGCCTCGTCATGGTGCTGGCCTTTGCGCTCGGCGGATCGCTGCCGCTACTGCGGGCCAAACCTGCGCAAGCGCTGAGGGAGCTCTAAGAGAAGAGCTCCCTCGCGCGGCGCCTTACTCAAACACGCCTGTATCGACGCCAGCCATGCCAGGCTGACCCTTTACCACCAGCGTGCCTGCGATCATGTCATGCAGACCCTGTTTGCGATCGGTGAAGGCGACCATGATGAAGCCGATCAACAAGATGAGAGCTGACAGGATCTTGGCGAAATAGCGACCAATCGCCCGCGGCACGGTAATCCGCGATCCGTTAGAGTCGGTGACTATCAAACCGAGCGCTTTCTTGCCCGGCGTTGCTTGCCAGGACGAGGACTCAAAGCCGACAAAATAGGCAATCCCTACAACGAAGTTCAGAAGATCCGTCACAGAAGTGCTCGCGCCCGCAGCCGCTTCACTGAACGAAGTGCCGGTAACCGCAAAGATGATAAACGCTACCGGTATCATGATCACAAAATCGATCAGATACGCCCCAAGCCGTATCCAAAAACCGCCATATTGCATCGTCCCAATCCCTCCATTCATTGCAAGAAGGGGCAGCCCATCACAATCCGCGCAAATCTACAATGGCTCGAGCGCCAACCAAGCCATTATACCCCCAACGAAAAAGGGGCCCGCATTGCTGCGAGCCCCGAATTCTGTGTTTCAAGTTCTAAGTGGATCAGAACTTGAAGCGTACTACGCCGCCATAGGTACGGGGCTGGCTCGGGTAGCCAGAAACCGTCCCGGATTGCGCAACACCGTCGAAAACGGTTAGGATACGCTGATCATCGGTCAGGTTCCGGCCCCAAACGCCAACTTCAAGTCCGTTGTTGAGGGCGAGCGTCATCGAGGCGTTCACCAGGTTAACCTCGCGGCGGAAAATCTCGGTGTTTCCAAGCGCGGTGTTGAACTCCGGCAGACCATTGTTGATGTCGGTATTGCTCTCGTGGTTGTAGTCGACACGGCTGATCAGGCGCGTACCGCTATCCCACTCATGCGTATATGTCGCCGAGGTAGCGATTGACCATGACGGAATTCCTCCGGGACGTTCGCCGGTGAGATCACCAAGCACACTGCCGGGGAAGTCATCGAACAGGGGATCAAGGTGCGTCGCCGCAAAGGTGAGCACCAGGCCATCGGTAGGATTGATCGTCGCATCAAGTTCGAAGCCTTGAACCGACTGCTGACCCGCATTGCGCAGTGCAAAGCCGGTGCCTGTGAAGGCAAAGCTCTGGAAGCCCTCAATGGTCTGGTCGAACACCGCCAGGTTGAACCCGAAACCATCGAACTGGGCTTTCAGGCCGATTTCATAGACCTCTGCCTCCTCAGGACCCGCAAAACGCGAACCGGAAACAAGGTTCGGCAGAGCCAGGCCGGCGTTGACGATCGGCGAATCCGGAGCCGCGAAAGTCGAAGCACCGGGACCAGCAAGAAAGTCTGTATTCGCTGGACGGCTGTCGCGCGACAGGTTGACCGAACTCGCCTTGAAGCCAGTCGCATAGCTCGCATAGACATTCACCTCTGGTGAAATTTCATAAGCTGCACGCAGAAGATAAGTGAACTTATCGTCGTTCGTTTGGCCGGGCTCAACCGCGTTCGGAATAGCCAGAAACGGCGGCTGGAACTGAAAACCAGCAAGCGGAAGGAGCTGGTTGCAGTTAGGCGGTGGCGCAGCCGCAGAGCACGGAGTGGTCGCAACCGCAAGCAACGCTGCTTGGTTCGCAGCGGGCAGCGCCTGGAACTGATCGCGCGTTGTCACTGCACCCGCTGTCGCACCCGTAATGAACGCATCAACAAAGTTTACCTGCGCTAACGGATCGAAGCTTGTCTGACTTAGCGCAAAGGTCTTCTCATCGTCGGTATAGTTAAACCCGCCGGTAAAGATCAGGCCATCAATCGGCTCGAAGTCGACCGTGCCGAAGATCGACCACGATGTGTTGTCCATCGCGAAAGTTTCTTCAGTCAACAACGGCGTGTTAAAGATGCTTTCCTGAGGGAAGCCGAAACTCGCCTCAAGTCCGTTAAACAGGGTCGGCTGTCCAGTCAGCACCGCCACCGGATCTTCGCCTGCAAGAATCTCGAAGAAGTTCCGAATATCGGTGCCGTTCTGAATGGCGCTGTCTTGCGAGATGGACTCGTCGAAATAGTAGCCGCCAAGCAGGAAGTTGATCGGCCCATCGAAATCAGAGCTGATCCGGATTTCCTGAGTGAACGTCTCAACGTCTTGATCGCGAGTCTCTGTTGCGATCGAGGCACTGGTGTAGTCGATATCCGAAAGGAAGAAGTTCTTCAGCTCACGGTACGAAGTGATCGAAGTCACAGAAATCGAGCCAATATCCCAATCGGCCTGGATCGAACCGCCGTAATTGTCGACTTCGTTGGTAGGAACGAAGTTTAAAAACGCATCGTAGCTAAAAATGTCAGTGCTGAGCTGACCACCCACTGCAGCGATACCCGCAGCAGTTGGGCCCGCGACAAGAGTCGTTACCTGGCAGCAGACTTCGTCAATGCGCGAATAGTCGCCGATCGCACGAATGCGCAAATCCGGGGTTGGCTCAAACAACAACTGGCCGCGAACGCCCCAACGGTTACGATCGTTCTGCTCTTCATCGAGGTTCACGATCGTCGCGTAACCATCGCGGCGGTTATAGTTTCCGTCGATTGAGAAAGCGATCGTTTCGGTGAGAGGGCCAGTAACGTCGGCTTTCACTGTGATCGCGTTGAAATTGCCGTATGTTGCCTCGACCGCGCCGCCAAATTCAAACTGTGGCTCACGCGTAACAACCGAGATGACACCTGCCGATGCGTTCTTGCCGAACAGCGTCGATTGCGGGCCATTCAGCACTTCGATGCGCTGCACGTTTGGAAGGTCGGAAAGAGCTGCAGCCGAACGTGAGCGGAACACGCCGTCGATAAATACGCCAACCGACGGCTCAATGCCGAAGTTGTTATCGCCGTTACCGAAACCGCGAATAATGAAAGTCGACGCTGAAGAGGTCTGCAGCTGGCTCACGCGCAGCGAGGGAGTGACCGACTGGAGGTCGAGAACGTCACGAATCTGCGCCTGTTCTAGCGTCTCACCGGTCGTAACCGAGACTGAAACCGGGGTCTCTTGCAGCGTTTGCTCACGCTTGGTTGCCGTAACAACAATGGTGTTGCCGCTGAATTCGTCTTCAGCTTCTGGCACGTCGGCGTCTTGCGCCAAAGCCAAGCTGGGCATGCTGAGCGCTACGGCTGCAGCACCAGAAAGCAGGGTGAATCGTTGAATGCCGGCAGAACCGGTGTGAATCGAACGCATGGAATCTCCTCTCCATAGTTTTATCAGCCAGACCGCATCTCCAAATGCGTTTTCGCCCGAGCTGGTTGTGCTCTCCATTAAGCGAGTGGCAGTGCTGCTACAAGCAACAAAGCCCCGTCCCACGTGGGCAAACGAGGTCAGTGTTGCATCACTGACACAGTGTTGAATTGCTGCACTGCAACGGCTTTTCCCGCGTCAATCGCTTGCCGTAGCGGCGACGCTGCGCTAGGCGCGCCAGCGATGCTGCAACGCAGCAAGGGGTGCTGGGGAAAATTCAGTGCCATCTTCAGTGCCAATCTTTTGTAATTCATGCCGCCCGGCCCAGCCGGCCCGCCCTGTTTGAAAGCGTTTTTGATGTCCGCCTCCCAATCCCGCGCATTGCGCAACATCGCCATTATCGCGCACGTCGACCACGGTAAGACCACTCTGGTCGACCAGCTATTTCGCCAATCCGGCACATTCCGCGACAACCAACGGGTCGAAGAACGCGCTATGGATTCCGGCGATCTGGAAAAAGAGCGCGGCATCACCATCCTTGCGAAATGTACCAGTGTCGAATGGGACGGCGCGAATGGCGAAACGACGCGGATCAACATTGTCGATACACCAGGTCACGCCGATTTCGGTGCCGAGGTCGAGCGCATTCTCAGCATGGTCGATGGGGTCATCCTGCTGGTCGACAGCGCGGAAGGCGCAATGCCGCAAACCAAATTTGTGACAGGCAAGGCGCTCGCGCTGGGCCTCCGCCCGATTGTCGTCGTCAACAAGATCGACCGCCCGGATGGCCGCCCGCAGGAAGTGCTCGACGAAGTGTTTGACCTGTTCGCCAGCCTGGATGCGAGCGATGAGCAGCTCGACTTCCCCTCGCTCTTCGCCAGTGGACGCGATGGCTATGCAAGCGCTGATGAGAACGCGCGCGATGGTTCATTGGAGCCATTGTTCGAACTGATCACAAAGCATGTGCCTGCACCTGAGCTCGATACGGAGGGGCCATTCAGCTTCCTGGCGACTTTGCTGGATCGCGACAACTTCATGGGCCGTGTGCTGACCGGCCGCGTTCAGTCCGGCACGCTCAAGGTCAACGATCCAATTCACGCCATCGACGTCGACGGCAATGTCGTTGAAGTTGGCCGCGCGACCAAGCTGATGTCGTTCGACGGTCTCGAGCGCATCCCAGTTGATAGCGCCAGCGCAGGCGACATCATCGCTCTCGCCGGTCTGGAAAAAGCCACCGTTTCGAACACTATTGCCGATCCGGCAGTGACAGAGCCGATCGCCGCACAGCCAATCGATCCACCAACGCTGGCGATGAGCTTCTCGGTCAATGACAGTCCGCTTGCTGGCCGCGAAGGCGATAAGGTAACAAGTCGCATGATCCGCGATCGTCTCAACCGTGAAGCCGAAACCAATGTCGCGATCCGCATCACCGAAAGCGCCGACAAGGATAGCTTTGAAGTAGCAGGCCGCGGTGAATTGCAACTCGGCGTTCTGATCGAGACAATGCGCCGCGAAGGGTTCGAGCTCGGCATCTCTCGTCCCAAGGTGCTGTTCCGCGAAGAAGACGGTCAGCGCATGGAGCCATACGAAACCGTCGTCATCGATGTGGATGATGAGCATTCCGGCACGGTCGTCGAGAAGATGCAAAAGCGCAAAGCAGACCTCAACGAAATGCGCCCTTCTGGTCAGGGCAAGACCCGCATCACCTTCTCCGCCCCATCGCGCGGTCTGATCGGCTATCACGGTGAATTCCTGTCCGACACACGCGGCACCGGCATCATGAACCGCCTGTTCGAGAAGTATGGCCCGTACAAAGGCGCTGTCGGCGGTCGGAACAATGGCGTGCTGATCTCAAATGGCGATGGTGAAACCAATGCCTATGCGCTCAACATGCTAGAGGAACGCGGCGAGTTGTTCGTGGGTGCCACGGTCAAGGTCTATGAAGGCATGGTCATCGGCGAGAACGCGAAGCCAGACGATCTCGAAGTGAACCCGATGAAGGCGAAGCAGCTTTCCAATGTGCGTTCGTCGGGCAAGGATGACGCGATCCGCCTCACGCCGCCACGCCGCATGAGCCTCGAGCAGTCGATCGCTTATATCGACGACGACGAAATGGTTGAAGTGACCCCGCAATCGATCCGCCTGCGCAAGACTCTCTTGTGCCCTCACGAACGCAAGAAGGCGAAGCGCAAAAAAGATGCCGCATAAGCTGTTGCAGTTTTGCTACAACACGAATGGGCGCACGAAATTTCATTCAATGCGCTGAAATATAATAATTTTACATATAGGTTTCACTACTGAAACTGATTCCATGCATTCGTTTGCGGAGCCAACTTTCGCGAAGTTGGCCGCTGCCTCTTTCTTTCGCAAAATCTCTGACTAATAAAGAGGTTGAGAGAGAGGAGTACCCCCTATGAAATGCATTAAGATTGCATGCAAATTGTCTTGCGCGGCTGCCGCGTTCGCATTCGCTTCACCAGTCCTGGCTCAAGATCAGGATGCCAGTGGCGACAGCGATACGGCTGCAGAAGCCGAAGACGAGAATGTCATCGTCGTCACCGGCTCGTTCATTCGCCGCCAATCGCAGGCTGATCTTGCCTCCCCACTCGCCACGGTCGATGCGGGCGCGATCAACGATATCGGTGCGCAAAACATTGGCGAAATCACACAATCGCTAACCATTAACAGCGGCGCTCAGAACAACCCCGATGCGTTTACGCAAGGCGGCACCACCGGCACCTCGAATATCAACCTTCGCGGACTAGGCGTCGCATCGACTCTGATCCTGCTGAACGGTAAGCGTCAGACACTGTCGGCCTCCCCGACCAATGACGGAATAAACTTTGTCGACACCAGCTCGCTCGTTCCACTGATCGCTGTTGAGCGGGTCGAGATTCTCAAAGATGGCGCATCGTCGCTGTATGGTTCCGACGCGGTTGCAGGCGTCGTAAACTTCATCACGCGCGATGACTATGAAGGTCTGCTCGTCTCGGGCGAGTATACCGAACATCTCGGCTTCGGCGATTACAGCGAATACAACGTCCAGGCTCTGGCCGGCGCTCAGTTCGGTGACCTCAATCTCGTCGGCGCAATCAGCTACGTTGATCGCTCGCCGCTCACCACTGCAGAGCGGCGCCTGTCTGTGCCTGCAGATGACACTTCCGCGCTGGGTAACCCCGGGGCATTCTTTGGCGTGCCAGGCGCTCCTGCCGGTGCACCGACGCTCGATCCGGGCTGCGCAGATGCTGGCGGATTTCCATTGCCTGCCAGCGCTGCTGCAGCACCGCTTCTGCCAGCCGGCATCGGATTTTGCGGCTTCGACTTTGGTGAGTTCTTCAACCTTGTCCCTGAAGAAGAGCGCCTAACGGCATTCGTATCGGCCAAGGCTGATCTTTCGGACTCGGTGCGGTTCAAGGCTGAAGTCGGCTACTCGGACAATACCGCGCGGCGCGGCAACTCTCCAACCTTCCCCTTCCTGCAACTCGGGCAGGCGGTCGTTCCGGACTTCAACCCGAACAACATTTTCGGGGCTAACGTCGTTTTCTTCGGTCGCGCTAGCGGCAATGGCGGGGAAGTCTCGCCAGCCCTGTTCGAATCTCAGACGCTACGCCTCTCTTCCACGCTGGAAGGCGATTTCGACGGATTGCTCAGTAACGGTCTTTGGAACGTCAGCGTGACCTTCGCTGACAATGACTTCACCGGAAACACTGAAGACACAGTTCGCGATCGCTTTGCATGCGCTCTGCGGGGCTTCAATGCGAGCCCTGCCTTCAACGCGGCGACCGGGCTTGATTGTACAGCAAGCAACCCGTTCCTGACCGCAAATGGCGCGACTATCCCGGCTGACGGCACATTCTTCAATCCGTTCGCCACGGCTCTTGCTGGCGGGACGAATGCCAACGCCGCGCTGCTCGACTATATCACCGAATTCGCGGTCTCGAACCGTGATGCCGAGCTGTTCGTTGCAGAGGGCTTTATTTCTGGCGATCTGTTGGAGCTTCCGGCCGGTCCGGTCGGTATCGCAATCGGCGTGCAATATCGCGAACAGCGCATCTCCGCGACGTTCGATGATATCTCGAACAACGATGGCTTTGCCTTCCTTATTGGTGAGCAGGCCTTCTCCGGCGCGCAAGACGTCTACGCAATCTTCGGCGAACTTGCCGTGCCGGTGACGGAATGGGCCGACCTTCAACTCGCATTGCGTTTTGAGGACTATGGCACGGACGGCGGCGACACGCTCGATCCAAAAATCGCGCTGCTCCTTCGTCCGACAGACTGGATTTCGCTGCGTGGTTCGTTCTCGACTTCGTTCCGGGCACCATCGACCTTCCAACAGCAAGGTCAGTCGACAACCCTTCAGCAGGTCACTGATCCGCTCGCTGGCAATGCCTTTGTCGCGGTTCGCGCAGTCGGCAACCCAGACCTCGTTCCAGAGGACTCGACCGCCTACAACCTCGGCTTCACGCTCCAGCCATTTGGCGGTCTTGAGATCAGCGCCGACTATTACAACTTCGCATTCGACAATGCGATCGTTCAGACCTCGGCTCAGGCTCTGGTGAATGCCGATCCAAATGGGCCGGACATCATCCGCAGCCCCGCTGGTACGATCATTCAGGTCAACAACAGCTATGCAAATGCGGCGAACGTCGAGACATCCGGTATCGATTTCTCGATCCGTTACATCATCGACGCGGCTTTCGGCACGATCACACCGAGCTTCGAAGGCAACTACGTGCTCAGCTACGATCTGCAGGAATCCGTTGGCGGTCCGGAAATCGATGGTGTGGGCAACCGCAACTTCACGAATTTCGGCTCGCCGGCTCCGGAACTGCGCTTCAACGCCGGTCTGCAATTCGAAACCGGCGCGCATTCGTTCAACGTCTTCGGTCGCTACATCGATAGCTATCTCGACGATCAGAATGGCAATGCGGAGATCGAAGACGATTTCCGCGTCGATGTTCAATACAGCCTCGCGATCAACGAGCTGTTCGATCGCGACAAGCTGCTTCAGCTGACCGCGGGCGTCCGCAACGTCTTTGACGTGCGGCCACCACGGGTTGCGACCAATGGCGGCTTCGACAGCCGGGTTGCCGACCCTCGCGGCGCGCTGCTGACAGTCGGTCTCACCGGAGAGTTCTAAAGCGTACTTTCAGGCCTGAGCGTTTTCAGGCTGACAAGAAAGACCAAGGCCCCGGGTGCGAAAGCGCTCGGGGCTTTGCTTTGAGGTGTACGTTCTGGGCGAAGGGGCTACGGCGACAAAAGTCCGAAAAAATGCCTCGCATCTGTAACCCCACGTCGCGTCTGAGCGAACACACAGCAGAGACTGTCGGCACCTAGCCGATCCCAAATGCTGGAGTTCATCCCAATGCTTCGAATTTTCGCTCTTATTGCTGTCATCGGCGCCGTTGTGATCGGCGCAATGCAGCTTTCCGCCAAAGCCGATACGGCAGGCTGGCAAACCTATGACGCTGCCGAATTCACCATGGCGCAAAACAAGGGCAAGACCATTGTCGTCGATGTCTATGCCGATTGGTGCCCGACCTGCCGCGCACAAGCTCCGATTCTTGATCAACTGCGAACCGAGAAAGCCTCTGGCGACGTCCAATTCGTCAAAGTGAACTTCGATGATGAGAAGACCTTCCTGCGCCAGCACCGCATCCCGCGTCAGTCGACCGTGCTGGTATTCAAGGGCAAGAAGGAAGTCGCTCGTTCGATCGCCGAGACCAACCGCAACCGCCTTCGCAATGTGGTACTGGGCGCGCTCTAAGCGCGTCTTGGCCATCTGACGGCAAGGTCGAACACCGTATCAGCTGATGCTTGGTAGCACGCTCCTTTCCTTCGTCGCCGGCCTGGTGACGATCCTGAACCCTTGCGTGTTGCCGCTGGTGCCGATCCTGGTCGCTTCGGCACTGGGCAAAAGTAAGTTCGGCCCGCTGGCCCTTGCAGGCGGGCTGATCACTAGCTTTACCCTATTCGGCTTCACCGTGATCGCGTTCGGATATTCGATCGGGATCAATGAACAAGCCGTACGACTGTTCGCGGGCGCATTGCTGGCGCTGGCAGGGGGCGTGCTGCTGATACCGCAGGCTCAAGCTGCGCTAAGCGCCGCTGCTTCACCCGTCGCCAATTTCGGCAATCAGCGTCTGTCTAAGCTAAGCGGAGACGGTGCAGGCGGGCAGTTTGCCATTGGTCTGCTGCTCGGGATCGTCTGGGCACCGTGTGTTGGTCCAACCTTAGGCGTCGCTATCGCAGCGGCCAGTCAGGGCCAGGATCTGCTCGCCAGCTTCGTCATCTTTCTGATCTTCGGACTAGGCGTTGCGACATCGATCCTCGCCTTCGCTTATGGCTCGCGCAAAGCCATTGGCGAACGGCGCAAGACGATGATGACGCTGGCAAAGTACGGTAAGCCGCTATTTGGAGCGACACTGCTTGTCGTCGGCCTTATGGTGTTGACCGGCTTTGACAAGGTGATCGAAATTGCGTTGCTCGATGCGCTACCTCAGGGCCTGATCGAGTTCACAACACGGTTTTGAGTGTTCGAGGATCCATGCCGCGGCACCCCCTTCCCTCCTGACCTCAACTCGTCCATCTTGCCGGATGGGTCGAAATCAAGAGTTGAACGGGAGGACACATTGGCAAATTCAAACGAACCACGCATCACCGGTTTGGGCGGCGTGTTTTACGTTGCGAAAGACCCGGCGGCCACGCGGGAATGGTATCGCGACATTCTGGGAGTTGATGGCGAATACGGTCCGCAACTGGCCTGGGCCGACGAGCCCAAGAAAAACCCATACTCGCTGATCAGCCATTTCCCCGATGACCAATATATCAAGCCGGGTAAGAACGGCTTCATGATCAATCTGCGGGTCAATGACCTGGACGGCTTTGTCGCCAAGCTCAAAGCCAAGAAGGTCGAAATTCTCGGCGAGGCCGACGAAGGTTACGGCAAGTTTGCCTGGTTACTCGACCCCAATGGGATCAAGATCGAATTGTGGGAGCAAGTGGCGGAGGAATTGCCATAATTTGCGGCGAGACGACGGGTTGGCGCTGACCAGTTGCAGCGAACGAAAATATCCTTAGCCCGTTGTTAACCATAGATGCGCCATGCATGCTGGAATATGTCACTCGGCGCATCACTTCGGATCTTACCCCTTGCCGTTGGCGCAATCGCGCTGGCCGGTTGTAGCATCTTGCCATCCTCAAGCGGACCGAGCACGTCCTCACAGCGATCCGATGCAAAGCCGCGTGTATCCTCAGCTCAAGGCAGCATCTCCCAGCGCCCAGCCGATCGCACCTGTTTTACTGAACTGAGCGCAGCCGGCGCGCGCTTTGCGCCGCTGCCAGACGCCTATCCCGCGCCCGGCTGCAACAAGCTTGGCACGGTGCAATTGTCCGCCCTTGCTGGAGACCGCTCCAGTTTCGGGATAAGCAATATCGGGCCGGTCCAATGCCGCACGGCCACCGCTTTCAGTGGTTGGGCGCGTTTCGGTGTCGATCGTGCAGCGCGCCAGATTTTGGGCAGCCCGCTTGAGCGGATCGAGACAATGGGATCCTATTCTTGTCGTAATGTCGCGGGCACTTCGCGCCGTTCGGCTCATGCTCGCGCAGAAGCAATCGACATCGCCGCATTCGTTCTGAAAGATGGCCGACGGGTCAGCGTGCGTGATGATTGGTCTGGCGGCAGCGCCGCAGAGCGAGAGTTCCTGCGTGTCGTGCACAAGAGCGCCTGCAAGCGCTTCGGAACCGTGCTTGGCCCGAATTACAATCGTGCGCATGAAGATCACTTCCACGTCGAAAGTACCGGCAGCGACTTCTGCCGATAGGCGTGCGCGGCTAGGCACGCGCCACCAGATTTAAGGCCGACCCAAAGGCCTCTTCACAGGCCCGCGACTATGCGGCGGGCATTTCCGCTTCGAGCTTGGCTTCAAGCTTCAAACGGACAGCTTCGGCGGCATGACGCGCGCCAAGCTTTGTCATCATATTCGCGCGATGGATTTCGACCGTTCTCGGACTGATATCCAGTTGGCGAGCGATTACCTTGTTACTGCTGCCTTCAGCCAGCCAGTCGAGCACTTCACGCTCGCGGTTGGAGAGGCTCGATATACGGCTGCGGGCCTCGATCATGCGCCGACGGGCAGCGCCAAATATCTCGGCCTCTTTCTCGATCCGCGTCAGGCACCGTGCGAAACGTTCCGGATCAAGCGGCATGGAGAGATAGTCGAGCGCACCTGCTTTGATCGCTTCAACGATGCGGCCAGGACGCGGCTGCTCCTCCACTGCGATTAATGGTAGCCATACGCCCAGCTTGCTAAGCCGCTCGAGGATTACGGCGACGCCGCCCTCCTCGACCGCGTCACGCGCAACGATAATGCCTTCGCGAGGGGGGTGAACCGCCAGATCGTTGAGGTCGCCATACACCTCACAATGGTGGCCCAGGGCAAAGCCCGCACGTGACAATTCGGCGCGATGGCGGCTCGATGAGTCAATGAAGTGAAGGATTGCTTTCGGTTCCATGCATAATGAATGCGCAGGAAATTGAGCAATTACACGTGAGGTTTGGACCGATCTCGATCAATAAATCGGTAAGATTAAGGTAAAGCTATGGGATAGTTCGGAGGCTTTTAGTCCAAATCGGATGTGATAGACTTATTAAATGCCGTGAAGATGTAACGAGGGCGTATCTCAATCATCTACTTCTCGTCAAAACTGTAGTCCGGCAGCGAATGAAATGCCGATTTCAGCGCATCGCCCCAGCTCGACGAGATGGAATCGAAATATGGATCATCCTGCGTCACGCGGTGCAGGTGGGTTGGCGCGAACTCATCCCGCGCGATCACCATCAGGTCGAGCGGCAAGCCCACCGAGAGGTTCGCTTTCAGGGTGGAATCGAACGACACCATCAGCAGTTTAACGGCATCTTCGAAGCTCATGTCCCGATCATAACCGCGCAGGATGATCGGGCGGCCGTACTTGGTCTCACCAATCTGGAAGAACGGCGTGTCTAGGCTCGCCTCGATGAAATTGCCTTCCGGATAGATCATGAACAGGCGCGGCTCCATTCCCGCGATCTGTCCTGCAACGATAATCGAAGCGGTAAAGCGACCCTTACCGCGATCGCCATTGGCCGCTTGTCGCTGCTCGATGGTTGAGCGCAGCAACTTGCCGATATCCGAAGCGACCTGAAACATGGTCGGCGCCTTGAACAAAGTGTTCTCACGCTCGTCAGGAGCCTTGGTGCGTTCTTCCAACTGGCCGACAACCGCCTGTGTCGTCGCGAGATTTCCGGCCGTCATCACGGTGATGATCCGCTCCCCCGGTACATTCCAATGGAACATCTTGCGGAACACCGAGATGTTGTCGACGCCTGAATTGGTGCGCGTATCGCTCATCAAGACAAGCCCGCGATCAAGCACCATGCCAACACAATAAGTCATATGATTCTCTGCCAGTAATGGGAGCGGGCAATTAGCGGAATTGGTTAGGAGCGGAAAGAAAGATGTTATCTTTTCAAAAGAAACCCTCGCCCGCGCTCCACCTTATTGCTGATGCTGCTGCTCCACAGCGACCTTGACGGTCAAAACCTGTTCCGATGAGCCGAAGCTGATGCCGGTGACAGGCGCGGCATCGCGATAATCGCGGCCCGTTGCGACCCGGACATAACGCGGGTCGGGGCTAATCCCGTTGGAGATATCGAAGCCGACCCAACCAAGCCCGTCAATATGCGCTTCTGCCCAGGCGTGCGTCGCGTCCTGATCGATCCGGTCGTTCATCATCAGATAGCCGCTAACATAGCGTGCGGGGATATCCGCCATACGCGCCGCCGACAGAAAGATATGGGTGTGGTCCTGACAAACGCCCTCACCCGCATCGACCGCCTCCTCGGCAGCCGTAGAAACGCCGGTAGTGCCGGTGCGATAGGCAACCTCTGAGCGGATCTTGGCCGACAGAGCATGGAGATAGTCGAGCTTGCTGTCCTGATCGGCACCGCCGTTTGCGGAGAGATCGCGCACAAACGCGCGGAGCTTTGGCCCCGGCTTGGTTAGCGGGGTCTGGCCGAGGAAACTCCACAGCGGCATGTGACCCGAATGCCGTCCAATCACGCCGGCGCTATCTTCCGTTTGCACCGTGCCGCGGCACGTGACCGTCACTTCATTGATACCAGGCTCGATCGCTATGAGTGTGGTTGTGTTGAAATGCTGGTCTTCGTATTCAAGCTCTGGATCGGCGTTCTCATATTCCATCCGCCAATCGAGAATCTTTTGACCTTGCGTTTCCTTGGGCGTCAGCCGGAGACGCTGGAGCGCGTGCACGACTGGCTCGGAGAAGGTGTAATTGGTGGTGTGGCGGATAGACAATCTCATGCGAGGAACCTGTAGTCTTCACCAATCGCCGTGCCGATGGCAGCGTTGCGGCCGATGTAGTCGAGCAAGAATTCATGGAGACCCTGCTCGAAAATATCCTCGACCGTCAGCTCGTTGATCTCCATGTCGGCCTGCCGCATCAGCTCATTGCACTCGCCCTCTTGCCCGTGAATTCGCGCCAAGGCAGCGAGATGAGTACGCAAAGCGTTGCGGCAGAAGGCAAGGCTGCGCGGGAAGCGATCATCGAGCACCAGGAATTCAACAATTCCGCGCGCCTCGATCTGCCCGGCGTTAAGCCAGCTATAGGCGCTCGCGCCCGCCACCGAACGTAGCACCTGATCCCATTGCCCAGTGTCGAGACTTGAACCGACATGTCGCAAGCTTGGGAGCAGCAGAAAATATTTCATGTCAAGGATACGCGCCGTGCTTTCGGCGCGCTCTATGTATGTGCCGGCGCGAGCAAAGTGATAGCCCTCATTGCGCAACATCGAGCCATCGAACGCACCGTGCACCAGCGTGCCAGCGCGGCGAACCATGCTGATCACATCGCCCACCGCATTTGCGCCAACGGGCCGCGAGAGAACCTTGTCGAGTTCCATCCAGCTTTCGTTGACCGCAACCCAAACCTCACTTGAGATATTGGTTCGGGCCATTCGAGCGTTGGTGCGGACCGCGCCGAACATCTCGCGCACACTCGCCGGGTTGTTCTTATCACGCAGGATGAAGTTCCAGGCTTGTTGGCCGGAATAATCGTCATGTTCCGCTTCATAGGCACCGCGCTGTCCAGAGGTCGCGATCACCGATCGCCATTCCTCTTCTGCGGTCGCAGAGTCTCGGGTCAGCGCCATGCGAAGCCCCGCATCAAGCAAGCGCGCAGTGTTCTCCGCGCGCTCAAGATAGCGGAACATCCAGAACAGGCCGTTGGCTGTGCGTCCTAACATGCCGCCACCATCAGTCCTTCAACACCCAAGTGTCTTTTGTGCCGCCACCTTGGCTCGAATTGACCACGAGCGAGCCTTCTTTGAGTGCAACGCGCGTCAGACCACCGGGCGTAATGTCGATGCCATCGGGCGAGACCAGTACAAACGGGCGCAAGTCCAGATGACGCGGAGCCAGCCCCTTCTTGGTGAAAATTGGACAGGTCGAGAGCGAAAGCGTGGGCTGTGCGATATAGTTTTCAGGGCTCGCTTCCAGCTTCTTGCGGAACTTGGCAATCTCGCGTTTAGACGCAGTCGGCCCGATCAGCATGCCATAGCCACCCGAGCCGTGAACTTCCTTCACAACCAGCTCGTCGAGGTTGTCGAGTACGTGGGCAAGGCTGTCATCATCCGCACAGCGCCAGGTCTCCACATTGGGCAGCAGCGGCTTCTCGCCGGTGTAGAATTCGACGATCTCAGGCATGAAGCTGTAGATCGCCTTGTCATCCGACACGCCTGTGCCCGGCGCATTGGCGATAGTGACATTGCCAGCGCGATAAACGTCCATGATGCCGGGAATGCCAAGCACACTATCAGGATTGAAGGTCAGCGGATCGAGGTAGTCGTCATCGACCCGGCGATAGATTACATCGACCGGAGTGTAGCCATCGGTACAGCGCATCTGCACCTTCCCATCGACCACGCGCAAATCGCTCGCCTCGACCAGCACCGCTCCCATCTGATCGGCGAGGAAAGCGTGCTCGAAATAGGCGGAATTGTAGATGCCCGGCGTCAGCACAGCGACGCACGGCTTCCCCGCAGTTCCTTCGGGCGCGCAGGCGGCCAAACTACGCGCAAGGCGACGCGGATAGTTGGAGACGCTTTCTACCCCGATGCGCGAGAAGAGGTCGGGGAACATCGACATCATCGTTTCGCGGTTTTCGAGCATGTAAGAGACGCCCGATGGCGTGCGGGCATTGTCTTCCAGCACAAAGAACTCGTCCGGCCCGGTGCGCACCAAGTCGATTCCGACGATATGCGTGTAAATCCCGCCCGGCGGAGTGAAGCCAACCATATTGGGCAGCCAAGCATCGTTGTTGCGCAGCAGGCGTTCAGGCAGGCGGCCCGCGCGAATAATCTCCTGCCGGTGGCAAAGGTCGTAGAGGAAAGCGTTGAGCGCCCGCACCCGCTGTTCGATCCCGCGCGTCAGCTTGCGCCATTCATTTGCGGTGATGATGCGCGGCACCATGTCGAACGGGATCAGGCGTTCCTCCGCCTCATCCTCACCATAGACGTTGAAAGTGATGCCGGTGCGGCGAAAGCTCTCATCCGCATCCTTGGCCTTGCGCTTCAGCAGGTCGGTCTGCTGCTCGTCATACCAGGCGCAATAGTCCTCATAGGCCGGACGGATACCCCCAGCCGCATCGTACATTTCATCAAAATTGGAGGTCGACAGGACCACTTACCCCATGGATTGCGCAACACGCTCGGATGCTAAGGAATAACACCCATACCCACAAAGAAAGGCTCAGTCGCGTTCTAGTTCCGAAAGAACCGTTTGGATCGCTTCAGTCGAGTAGGAAAAGCCGATATGCGTGCAGCGCAGGGCGATGGCACGGTCGCGCTCTTCGGGCTGGCCACAAGCGGCGCGGGCCGAGATCATGCCATCGCGCGGACTCCACAGAGCAATCGTTTCAACTGGAGGTTTGACAGCAATATCCTGCCCGACCGGCACCGCATCAACGCTGTGTCCCGTGACGAACTGATACACTCGCCAGACATTATTCGATCGGGGATCACCGGAGAACGGTGAACCCATTGTGATAACCTTGGCGATGGCATGTGGCTGACGCTTCGCAAGTTCGCGCGCGAATAATCCGCCAAGACTCCAGCCGAGCAGGACAATCGGCTCTCCGGCCTGATCGTAAAGGTCGAGCAGGCGCTCTTCCAGCTTGGCGACATTCTCTTCGGTTGGGCCAAGATTGAAGCCCAGGCCCCATCGCTTTGCGGTGTGGCCGGCGCGCTCCAGATGCTTCGCCATAAAGCGCATCCTGACCGGATGCGTCATGAAGCCGGGCAGCACCATCACCGTGCGCGGATGTTTGGTCTTCGCGACTTCAATCTTGCGACGGGGCCGCTTGTAAACTTCGGTCAGGATTTCCGCTTCGCCGAGGAACCGCAGCAGTGGCGGACGCGGCGCCGTGTCCTCCACTGGCTCTCGGGCCAGCGCAACACGGCGTGCCAACTCATTCTTCGTCCAAAGCGAAGATGTGAGTTCAGAAAGGGAAGCGCGAGAGGCCATAATTCGAGACTAGGTCCAACAATGCAACAAAACCGAAACAGTCAATTCAGACTGTCACACTAGGTCCAAGCGGTGAACACCAAATGAAGCAAGCTCTCTTGCTGTCTTGTCGGATTACTGTCGTCTCGAATTATGCACCTTTCGCGGGAAGGCGAGCAGCCTTCAGCTGCAATCGCCAATCCGTTCTTGGGAGGTCTTCATCTTCATCGTGCCCTCGCCCATTCCAGCGAAATCGCCGGTCATGGTCATGGTCATTTCCGAAGAAGTGCGACCGCCCGTGCCGACCACGGTCATCTTCACTTCGTTTCCGGCCTGTTTGCAGGTCATGGCCGCATCAATGCTGCCGCCATCGACTTCGAACTTTTCATAGGTGCAGTCTTCCTGACCTTGCTGCGCCATTTCCTCGAAGCCGCGCGCAGCCTGCTCTTCCGTGAGGCAGAACTCGCTGGTCGTGCTGCTCATCGAGCTTTTCATCATCTCGGCCACTTGAGGAGGCGCGCCAGGAATATCGACTTCCAGCACTTCGATGCTGGCGCGATACTGTCCGGCCTCGGGGCGTACAGACTCGTCGAAATTTGCCGCAGCTTCTGCTGCTTCGTCGCTGCTGATCGTGCCATCGCCATCAGCATCGACTTCTGTTCCACCCGAACAGCCAGCAACAAGAACGGCAAGAGCCGCAGCACACATAATTGGTTTCATTGAATTTCCCTCATCTTGCATCGCAGTGAAAGCGCGACTGAAATGCCCCGCGAGGTGCGGTTATCGCTGTGCGAGGGAGTGCACAAGCGAAGACATCATATTTCGCTAATTTATCTCAACAATCGCCGAGGCGCTTGCCGTTTTGCACCGCGATTGCCTTGACCCGGTGCCGTCCATCTAACCCCTGTACCTTAGCGCTGCCATCCAGCGTCACGACCGCACGGTATTTATTCTCGGCTTGGGCCACGGAAACATCGAATTTCGGGCTATAGTCTGCCTTCGGATCGACGAGAGTACAGACGCCAGCGGCGGTCATACGGCGCGGAGAGTGATTGAAGGACTCGATCGTGCAGTCGGCGTTGACGCGGCGATTGATGTCGTCTTCCTGCCAATCGCGGTCGATGAACATCGGTTCGCCGCATACCTTCTCGACGCTCTCTAGCTGCTTGAAGGAATTGGGCAGATCAGCGGCCATAATCGGCATACCGTCGATCGAAACGCTATCGAGCTTTGTAGTCATCTCCCACTCGCCATAGAGCGGAACATTGTTCGGATTGTCGCCCGCGCAGGCGGCAAGCCATACAGCCGATAGAGCGACGCAGATCGGGCGCAAATCCATGGTCAGGTCCCCTTCCTTGCAGCGCAAGCTAGACCTCGAACGCTTTCATTTGTGCTAATCGCCCGATTGCACGTTGCGATCCACCCGTTTGGCCTTCATATGTTCTCGCATGTCAGAATTGGTGATCCGCAGAGGCCTCGAAGAGCCTGACACATCCGACGAGTTTACCCCGCACCGCCCCAATCGCCCGGAAAAGAGCGATGGCGGCAAAGCGTTCAAACTTGTCTCCGATTACCAGCCAGCGGGCGACCAACCGACCGCAATTGTCGAGCTTGTCGCCGGCGCAAAAGAAGGTGAGAAAACGCAGACCCTTCTGGGCGTGACCGGGTCGGGCAAGACCTTCACTATGGCGAAGGTGATCGAGGAATTGCAGCGCCCCGCGCTGGTGCTTGCGCCGAACAAGATCCTCGCCGCGCAGCTCTATGGAGAGTTCAAAAGCTTTTTCCCGGAAAATGCGGTCGAGTATTTCGTCAGCTATTACGACTATTACCAGCCTGAAGCCTACGTGCCGCGCTCTGACACCTACATCGAGAAAGAGTCGAGCGTAAACGAGGCGATCGACCGGATGCGCCATTCGGCCACGCGCGCACTGCTTGAACGCGATGATGTGATTATCGTCGCATCCGTTTCATGCCTCTACGGTATCGGCTCGGTCGAGACCTATTCGGCGATGATCTTCGATATCAAGAAGGACGAGACGGTCGATCAGCGCGAGCTGATCCGCAAGCTCGTCGCGCTACAATACAAGCGCAATGACGCTGCTTTTCAGCGCGGCACATTCCGCGTGCGCGGCGACAATCTTGAACTGTTCCCCAGCCACTACGAAGACATGGCCTGGCGCATCAGCTTCTTCGGTGACGAGATCGAGGAAATCAGCGAATTCGATCCGCTGACCGGCAAGAAAGGCGCGTCGCTCGAAAAGGTGCGCGTCTATGCGAACTCGCACTATGTGACGCCCGGCCCGACGATGAAACAGGCGACCGAGGCGATCAAATTCGAGCTGGAGCACCGCCTCAAAGAACTTCAGGAAGAGGGGCAATTGCTCGAGGCGCAGCGGCTGGAACAACGCACCAATTTCGACCTTGAGATGATTGCCGCGACCGGAAGCTGCGCGGGGATCGAGAATTATTCGCGCTTTCTCACTGGTCGCTTACCCGGAGAGCCGCCGCCAACCCTGTTCGAATACTTGCCCGAAAACGCGCTACTCTTCGTCGATGAGAGCCACCAGACCGTGCCGCAGATCGGCGCGATGTCGAAAGGCGACCACAGGCGCAAGATTACGCTCGCCGAATATGGCTTCCGCTTGCCAAGCTGCATCGACAACCGCCCACTGCGTTTCAACGAGTGGGATGCGATGCGCCCGCAGACCTTTGCCGTTTCAGCCACGCCGGGCGGCTGGGAGATGGAACAAACCGGCGGCGTGTTCGCCGAACAGGTCATCCGCCCAACCGGCCTGATCGATCCGCCAGTCGAGATTCGCCCGGTCGAGGATCAGGTGCAGGATTGTATTCAGGAATGTCTTGCCACCGCGAAGAAGGGCTATCGCACACTTGTCACCACCCTGACCAAGCGGATGGCGGAAGACCTGACCGAATTCATGCACGAGGCGGGCGTAAAGGTCCGTTACATGCACTCCGACGTCGAGACGCTGGAGCGCATCGAGCTGATCCGCGATTTGCGGCTGGGCGTTTATGATGTGCTGATCGGGATCAACCTTCTGCGCGAAGGGCTAGACATTCCCGAATGTGGCCTCGTCGCGATCCTTGATGCCGACAAGGAGGGCTTCCTGCGTTCGGAAACCTCGCTGATCCAGACGATCGGCCGCGCGGCACGCAATGTCGACGGCAAGGTGATCCTCTATGCCGACCGTGTGACGGGAAGTATGGAACGCGCCATGGCTGAAACTGAGCGACGACGCGAGAAGCAGCGCGCTTACAACGACGAACACGGCATCACCCCGACAACCATCAAGCGCGACATCGCCGACATCGTCGCTCACACTGCCAGTCAGGATGGCGTTGTCGTCGACACCGGAGACAATGAGGTCAACAACCTGGTCGGTCACAATCTGCGGGCCTATATTGAAGACCTCGAGAAGCGGATGCGCGACGCCGCCGCGAACCTCGAATTCGAAGAAGCCGGTCGCCTGCGCGACGAAATCCGGCGGCTTGAAAATGACGAGTTGGGCCTGCCCGATGGTGAGAAGAAAGCGCCCAAGGTCGGCCGCTCCGATGCTGGCCGTCCCGGCACGCGCAAGACCCGCTATGGCAAGACGCGCTACAAACGCATGGGCGGAAAGCCGTGAGGTTTGCAGTTGCTCTCGCCGCGTCAGTCGTCCTTTCCCTCGCCGCATGCAAGCCGCCGCCAACCGACGCGGATATGGCGCGCGACATGCCCGCCGACGAGTTGCAAGGACCATCCGAGCCGCTGGACTCGCCCGATGTCGAAGGTGCGATCTGGGCCGCGAGTTCGACGCCTTGGCGGATCATCTACGGCAAAGCTGGTGAGCCGCCGCTTGTGGCGTTGGCATGCCTAGATGAAGGACCCGAGACGGTGCTGCGCGTAACCCGTTATGCTCCAGCAGACGAGGATACAGGCGCGATGCTGGCCTTTGTCGGCAACGGCCATATCGGCCGGATGAAGGTGGATGCGACGAAAGTGAACGGCGCGATCGTCTGGCAGGGCGAAGACCCCGCCGTCGACAATGATTGGGAGCCGCTGACTGGCCCGCGCAGTCTAACGCTGACCGTACCGGGCGCAGGCATGGTGACACTGAATTCGAGCGATCTGGCGCGCGACCTCGTGGTTGGCTGCCGCGGCGGGAAGGTCGGGCCGGAGCCGGAAGCTGATTTGGAACCCGAGGAAGGGCCTAGCGAGCCTGAGCCCGCTGAATGAGCATGTCGGGCGTGAGCACTTGCGGCAGTTGCTCGCCCTCCGCATCCGGTTCGTACCAAACGTAGAGCGGCACGCCCGCCGCGCCCTGATCGCTCAGAAACATGGTGATTTCCTCGTCGCGCTGAGTCCAGTCGCCGACCATTGCAATCACACCCGCCTCTTCGAAAGCCTCCCGCGTCGTCTCTCGCTCGATCGCGACGCTTTCATTGACTTTGCAGGTCACGCACCAATCAGCGGTAAACCACAGGAAAACCGGCTTTCCGCTCGCTCGCGCTTCGGTCAATGCCGCTTGGCTGAACGCCTGCGGTTTGAGCAGTGAATTCGAGAGATCTGCGCTCTGAGCCGCATAACTTGCGGGCAAAGCAAAGGCTCCAAAAATCAGGAACGGTGCGGCGATCAGGCCAAAGGCAGGCCAAGCCATTTTGCTGCGTTGCTGCAGTTTCCCGACCACGGCCAGCGCCAGGATAACGCCAAACACCATGACCAGCGCGAACATCGCGAAGCCGCGCCCGCCAAGCTGCACGGTCAGCCATATGAGCGCGAGGGCAGTCAGCCCCATTGGGATTGCCATGATCCGGCGGAAACGCTCCATCCACGGACCCGGCTTGGGTAGCATCTTGCGCACAGCGGGCACGAAACCAATCGACAGGAACGGCAGAGCCAGGCCGAGACCGAGCGCTGCAAACAACAGCAATGCTGGCGCAATCGGCAACAGCAAGGCTGCCCCCAATGCCGCCGCCATGAACGGCCCGGTGCACGGGGTAGCTGCGAAAGCCGCCAGCAAGCCCGTAGCAAAGGCGCTGGCCGGTTCGCCGCCGCGAGTGATCGAGAGCGATGGCAGTTCGAACAGCCCAGCGAAGTTGGCGGTGATCACGCTGGCTAGCACCAGCAGTGCGATGACGACGCCCGGTTCCTGCAATTGGAATGCCCAGCCGACCTGCTCACCGGCCGCGCGCAGGGCCAGCATCAGACCGCCAAGGGCAACACAAGCGAGTACGACGCCAGCTGTGTAAGCCAGCCCCTCGCTGCGCGCCTGAGCATCGCTTTCGCCAGCCCGCGCCAACGAAATCGCCTTGAGGCTCAGGATCGGGAAGACACAGGGCATGATGTTTAGAATCAGGCCACCCACGAGCGCACCCAAAAACAATGTCCAGAGCGACGGAGAGCCCATTCCGACGGGCCCAGCGATGATTTCGCCGCCGGTTGGCACATCGCCCGGTTCCGCTTCGAAGCGAACACCAGAACCGTCGCCAAAAGCGAGGATACCAGACAGCGCCTGTGCTTCGCCCATGCCGAATTCATCTAGCGGTATTTCCGCAACCAGCATGTCGCCATCGCGCATAAATGTCTGAACGGCGGAGTAAGAAACCAGCCGTTCGTTCGCGACAAAAACATGTGGGCCGGTCAGTTTCACTGATTGCGGCAATGGGATCGCAACACGCAGTTTCTGGTCCGCAATCTCAAAACTCGCCTCGGCGTCGAGCAGCGGCGCAATCTCCGCTCGCCAACGGGCAAAATCGCCGCCTTGGCTTTCGCGCAATACAGCATCCTGCGGCACGCAAATTTCGTCAGTGCAGGCGAGATACTGGACAAAACCACCCACCGGCTCGCGGGTGGTGTTATCGACATTATCGCCGACCGTAACCGGAACCAGGACCGTGTAGGCACCCTTGTATATGTGGTTCATCAGGTCGCCGCTCTCCAGCTCCTGCACGAAGCGCTGAGGTACGGGATAGAGCGGCTCACCCATCTCCCAGCCATCCGGCAGGTCGAGCTGCAACAGCATGCCCTGCCCCGCATCGCCGGGATTGGACCAATATCCGTGCCATTCCTCGCTGCTCGCCGGGTCAGGCGTGAAGCGCAGCGCCAGCATCCATTCCTCGCCAGCAACCGGCATGCCATCGGCAAGCAATTCCACCGAGATGTTCTGGTCGCCGAACACCTCCTGGACAGGGATCGGAGTCGAGCCATCCTGCGCCGATGCAGGAGAAAACGTCCCAATGGTTGCGGCCAGCGCAAGCAGCAGTGCAGCAAACCATAGCGTTATGCGTGGGAACATTCTTGCCTCAATCACGGCGAAACCTTTAGGAGCGCAGATGAGTATTCGCAATCGGCGCGAATAAGGTTGCACAAGGCATCGAAATAATGAGCGAAGAGACACGCGACCTTCTGATCCTGGGCGGCGGGCTGGTTGGCATGACGCTGGCGCTGACTGCTGCGCGCAAGGGCTTTTCCAGCCATGTGGTTGACCGCGCCGATCCGGCCGAATTGACTGCCGAAGGATTTGACGACCGTGCAACCGCGATCTCGACCGCGAGTTGGCACCTGTTCCGCAATATCGGCCTGGCCGAGGGGTTGGAGGAATTCGCCTGCCCCATCGCCAAGATTGCCGTCACCGATCAGCAGAAGCCGGGCCGGATCGATTTCCAGCCCGAACCGCATGAGGGATCGCTTGGCCGGATGTTCCCCAATCGCCGCCTTCGCCTCGCTCTGTTTGAAGCCGCCGTCGACGAACCGCTGATCAATTGGGTGTCCAAGGCCGAAGTGAACGAGCGGCAGCGCAGCGAATATGGCGTTGCGGCTGTGTTGGCCGACGGAACCAAGCTCAACGCCCGGCTGATGGTCGCGGCGGAGGGACGTCAGTCGCCCACACGCAAAGAAGCTGGTCTGGTGGTCGCCAATTGGGATTACAGCCACCGCGCGGTGATCGCCGGGCTGACGCATGAGAAGCCGCATGAGAATGTCGCTTGGGAAATCTTTTATCCCGCCGGTCCGTTCGCGCTGCTGCCGATGCTCGACGATGAACAAGGGCGGCATCGCTCCTCGCTGGTCTGGACTGTGTCGGAAGAAGATGGAGCGGGTGTAACGAAGCTGGGCGACCGCGCGTTCTTGGCCGAAGTGGAAAAGCGCATGGGCGGCATTTACGGCGAAGTTACCAGCGTTGGCGTGCGCTCCTCATGGCCGCTCGGTTTCCACCATACTGCGAAAATCACCGATGAACGCCTCGCGCTGGTTGGTGATGCCGCGCACGGCATTCACCCGATTGCCGGACAGGGGCTCAACCTTGGCCTGCGCGATGCGGCCACTTTGGTCGAAGTGCTGGAGGAAGGACGCAGGATCGGTCTCGATCCCGGCGATCACCAGCTGCTGATGCGCTATGAGAATTGGCGCGGGCTCGATGCCTTCATGGTTGCAGGCGCAACCGACACTCTTACCCGCCTGTTCGGCGTAAAGGGCAAAACCGCATCTGCAGTGCGGCGCTTTGGCATGGGCGCGGTGCAACGCAGCGGCGCTCTCAAACATTGGTTTATGGATGAGGCGCGCGGCGTCTCAGGCGACTTGCCCGAGTTGCTGCGCTCCTGACGCTACTCGTCCGTCGGCCCTTCAACCGGGCTCAGCTGTTCGACCGGATTGCCAGCGCCATCACGCAGACGCCGCGGTTCAAGAACGGCGGCCGTTTCGAGCGTTTGCAACGCATCCATCGCATTGTTGTAGCGCGTTGCATCGGCGATCCAGTTTTCCGCGCGAGCCGCGCCGGGCAAGTTCTGGACCTCTGCAATAGCTGCATCGATGCGACCGCTCTCTAGGAACAGGCGGGCCCGGTCGAGGCGCCGTTCCGGCTGAGGCGATGGTGTGTCTTCGCGGCGGATCACGAACATCTCGCCAATCTCGCGGCGAATATCGGCCCAGGATGAAATCTCGTCACCTTCGGACAATTCGGGGCCTAACCCTTCAAGGCGCGCCAGCAATTGATCGAGCGTGATCGGACGGCGCGAGAATGAGATAACGGTCCGCACGGCGTTCGGCCAATTGTCGCCAAAGCGCAGGCGCAGCTGGTCGGCCAGGAAGCCAAGTTCCGCCCCGCGCTCGATGGCACGGCGTGTGGCAAAGGCAATCAGCAAGCCTTCGGCGCGCGCGGCATTACCCGCAGCAGCCTGAGCCTGGAGGTCGAGCCGCGCAAGACGCTGCTCTGCCGCTGCCAAACGCTGGTCAAGGCCGCCCTGCTGCTCGGCAAGACCTTCAACCGCTTCCACCTGCTCTTCAATTGCAGCTTCACTGGCCTCGCTAGTCGGCGTCGGCAACGCAGGCAATTCAGCTTCTGGTGTTTCGGTGGCCGTGGCCGCTGCCAGAGGCTCGCTTTGAGTCTCGACTGCCGCGGGTGCTTCCTCATTGGTGGCATTATACCAGACGATGTATCCGATCAGCACTCCGCCAGCAGCAAAGGAGGTAAGCGCGGCGAGCCAAATGCCTTTGGATGAGCCGCTTTTGCGGCGACTGCCGTATTTCGATTCCATTGGTGTCCGTTCTGCGATCCGTTATGCGCAGGTTTAGCCCCGCGCGGATATTTGCCGTCTATTGCCACATGTCTTTTGCCATGGCTAGCAGTTCGCTATCCGAAGGCTTGGAGGCCGCTTTTGCGCTGGCCCAGCCCGAACCGGCAGCGGCAAGGATACGAGGGCCGAGCGCGGCAAGCACGATGCGCGATCTATCCAGGCCTAAACGCTCGCATTCATTGGCGAAATGCTGGGCTGAAGAGGCGGAATGGAGCAGCACGATCGCGTCATCAAAAGCCGCCTTTTGAGCATCTTCGAGCGGCAGATTGCGCACGCGGTAGACCACTTTTTCGATAATAGTGGTGCCTTCGGGCGGATGCAGGCTGATGCGCTCTTCTCCCGCAAGGCGAAGGAAGTGCTTGGGTGAAGCCGAATGTTCATCGAGCAGGTTTTGCAAACCGCCTTCACCTATGTCGGCTAGCTCAAACCCTGCTTGGCTTGCTGCAGCGGCTGTGGTTTGACCAACTGCGTGAACTGGCAGGCGCGTAAGTCTGTCTAGCGCCTGACCCGCATGGCGAAAAACGTTCGCACTGCCCACCAGTAAAGCGTCGATCCCCTTCAGATCGGGCAATTCCCAAGCCACAGGCTCTGTCTGCGAAAGCGGGATCCCCTGTATCTTTAGACCAAGCTCCGCGCCCGCATCGATGGTCGCAGACAAGCCCGGTTGAGGACGGATCGCGATGATCGCTTTAGCCATACGTTCAGCCAGCGCCGCCGAAGTGCGTCAGAATGCCTGGGCTGGCGCTGGAGAGCAGGCGCGCGGCCAGCATCTTAGGTGCGTCCATATTGCCGATTGCGAAACGAACATCGCCTTCGACCTTTTCCGCGCCGTCGGGGCTGTAAAGCGCTGCGCGCATTGAAAGCGTATCGTCATCAGCCTCACACAGCACCGCAACCGGACTGTGGCAGGTGCCGCCTAGCGCCTCAAGCAAGGTACGCTCCGCCAGCACTTCGGCCCGCGAGGGAGCGTGATCTATCGCTGCGACTGCCGCGACAGCTTCCTTGTTCTCTAAAGCGCATTCGATGCCGATCGCGCCTTGCGAAGCCGCCGGAATCCAGTCCGCATGTTCTAGCGGCATGCCAATCCCTTTCTCGCCCAAGCGCTCAAGTCCCGCCGCCGCAAGGAAGGTCGCATCCGCCTCGCCCGCCTGTAATTTCGCCAACCGGGTCGCGACATTACCGCGAAACATCACCACTTCTAGATCGGGCCGCTGGTTGAGCAATTGCGCGGCACGACGCGGCGCGCTTGTCCCAACTTTCGCACCTGCAGGAATAGCCGCAATACTATCCGCCCCGATCAAAACGTCCCGCTTGTCCGCGCGCGGCAGAATAGCGGCCATGGCAAACGCATCGGGGCGGATCGTCTCGACATCTTTCAGCGAGTGAACAGCCGCATCGATACGCCCTTCCCCAAGCCATTGATCCAATTCCTTGGTCCACAGGGCCTTACCGCCAATCTCTGCGAGCGGGCGATCCTGGATTTTGTCGCCGCTTGCACGCACAGGCACCAGCTCGACCTGCTCCTCGGTCCAGCCATGCGCTTCGCACAGCCGCCTTCGCGTTTCATAGGCCTGCGCCATGGCAAGCGGGGATTCGCGCGTTCCTAAGCGCATGCGAATGTCATTTCCGGCGTGCGCGCCGCTCTCATTATGGTCTGGCTGGCTCATAGGCGCGCTTGCTCTAGCTTGCGGAGTCTCTAAGGGAAAGTCGCATGAGCGAATTGCCGCCAACCTCCGACAGATCGAAGATCGTGCTGGGCATTGAGTCCAGCTGCGATGAGACCGCTGTGGCGCTGGTTCGCACCGACCGGACGATCCTGGCCGAGCGGATCGCCAGCCAGGAAGCGGAACATGCGCCCTATGGCGGCGTCGTGCCCGAAATCGCGGCGCGCGCGCATGCAGAACGGCTAGCCCCTATGCTCGAAGCGGTTATGGATGATGCCGGAATGTCTCTCGAAGACGTCGATGCGATTGCCGCAACCGCTGGTCCAGGCCTGATCGGCGGGGTCATGGTCGGGCTGGTCAGCGCTAAGGCGTTGGCGATGGCATCGGGCAAACCGTTGATGGCCATCAACCACCTTGAGGGTCACGCGCTCTCCCCCCGCCTCGCCAATCCAGAGCTTGAGTTTCCCTATCTGCTGCTGCTCGTATCGGGCGGGCATTGCCAGATCCTGCTGGTCGAAGCTGTCGGCGAATATCGCCGTCTTGCGACTACGATCGACGATGCGTTGGGTGAAGCCTTCGACAAGACCGCGAAGATTCTCGGACTCGGCTATCCCGGGGGGCCGAAGGTCGAAAAGCTTGCCCTTTCCGGTGATCCGAAGGCTGTTGCGCTACCACGACCACTGAAAGGTTCGAAGGAACCGCATTTTTCCTTCGCTGGCCTCAAGAGCGCGGTATTGCGCGCGCATGAAAGCGGCAAATATCGACCCGAAGACATCGCTGCCAGTTTCCAGCAGGCCGCGATCGACTGTCTGATCGACCGTCTCGGCCATGCTCTGAGCCGGACCGAAGTCCCACCCGCGCTGGTCGTCGCGGGGGGCGTTGCGGCCAACACTCGGATACGCGCTGCGCTTGAAGCCTTTGCGGAAACCCACCAAATGCGCTTTGCCGCGCCGCCATTGGCGCTGTGCACTGACAATGCGGCGATGATCGCCTGGGCGGGTTGCGAACGACTGCCTTTGGGTCAATCCGATCCGTTCGATTTCAAGGCGCGCCCGCGCTGGCCGCTTGATCCAGAGGCGGACACAGTCCGGGGGGCAGGAGTAAAAGCATGAGCCAACAGACTATTGGCGTGATTGGCGCCGGAGCGTGGGGCACGGCGCTCGCGCAAATGCTCAGCTCCGACGGGCGCGAAGTGTTGCTCTGGGCCTACGAGGCCGACCTCGTCGACGCGATCAATGCCGAGCATCGCAACGCGCCGTACCTGCCCTCGGCCGAGCTATCGCCCAACATCCGCGCGACAAACGACCTTGCCAATCTGGCTTCGCTCAAGACAGTGCTCGCGGTCACACCCGCGCAAAACCTCGGCACGGTTCTTTCACAGCTTTCCAGCGATCCGCGCGACCTGGTGCTGTGTTCCAAAGGGATCGACGCAGCCACGGGTCAGCTGATGAACGAGGTCGCCAAGGGCGCATGCCCCGAAAGTGATGTCGCGGTCCTTTCCGGCCCAACCTTCGCGCATGAAGTGGCCGATGGCCTGCCAACCGCGGTGACACTCGCCTGCAGCGGGGGACGCGAGCAATGGGACCGGCTCTCACCCGAAATCGCGCGACCCGCCTTCCGCCCCTATTACACCGGTGACGTAACCGGGGCAGAAATCGGTGGTGCAATCAAGAACGTGCTCGCCATCGCCTGCGGCGTGGTCGACGGGTTGGCGCTCGGCCAGAACGCCCGCGCTTCCCTGATCGCGCGCGGCTATGCCGAGATGCTGCGCTTCGGCGAAGCGCTCGGTGCGGAAGCGGAAACGCTAGCCGGTCTGTGCGGCCTGGGCGATCTGGTGCTCACCTGCTCGTCGACTTCCAGCCGCAATTTCTCACTCGGCAAGGCATTGGGTGAAGGGCAATCCGCCGCCGATCTGATGGCCGACCGCCGCACAGTTGCCGAAGGTGCACATACCGCTCCTGTGCTCAGACGTTTGGCCGAAGAGCATGGGCTGACAATGCCCATTGTGCTCGCGGTCAATGAAATCCTCGCGGGGGAAAGTCCGCGCGCAGTGGTCGCGACTTTGCTCGCTCGTCCGCTAAAGGCGGAGCAAGAGGGCAACAACGGAGACCCGCAAGCTTGAGCCAGACGCCATCAGGATCAGCCCCGCCCGTTGGCGGAGGCGTTGGCGCATCTGGCGGAAATCCGGGCGACGACAATTCCGATATGCAGGCGCTGGCCAAAGGTGGCCGGACCAATTTCTTTGGCTTCATCCTGAGGTTGGTCGCCCGTCTTCCTTTCCTGTTTATCGCAGGACGGCTGTACGGGATTGATGCGGTTGGCCGGTTCGCATCGGCTCTTGTCCTGATCGAGATTCTCGGACTCGTCTGCTCGCTTGGTGAAAAGCGCGGCCTGGCACAGCGGCTGACCGAAGGCGCGGATGAGGATGGCGAGGCCAAGGTCAATCTTGTCTTCGACGGCATGTTGCTAGCGTTGATCCTGTCGGCCATTGCTGCGCTGTTCCTGTTCCTCTTTCCCGTGGTCATGTTCCCGAACGGGATGAACAGCCCGCTCGACATATGGCTGATCGCGGCGATCCCGGCCTTTGCGCTGACGGAGATTCTGCTCGCCGCTCAAGCCTATAAATACGATATCGCCACAACCGTCCGTGCCCGCGCCATCGTGGAGCCATGGACGATATCGATCATGGCCGGCGTATTCTTCTATCTTCCCGCCTACACGGGCGTAATGGAATTTCGCGAGGCGGGCCTCGCCTTTGCATTCATAGCCTCGATCTATGCCGGTCTTTTGACCGCAGCCTGGTCATTCGTTCGCACCTATGGCCCGCCCAAAGGGTGGCGTCCGCACCCGGTCTATATGTGGAAAATGACGGCACGCGCGCTGCCATTGATGGGCGCAGATGCGGTGGAATGGGGCACGCGCCGGGTCGACATTTTCATCCTCGGCTTCTTCGCTTCGCCCGCCGCCGTCGCGGTCTATTATATGGCGCAGCAGATCGCGAGCCTGCCCCAAAAGCTCAAAACCAGTTTTGAGCCTGTGCTTGGCCCGGTCATCACCAAGAACCTCAAGGCCAAGAATTACACCGCGATTGCCGCGCAAGTGCGCCAGGTCGGCTTCTGGATCATCGCCGCACAAGCAGCAATTGCTCTGGCCCTTGGAGTGCCGGGCGAAGGGGTAATGGGCCTGATCGGACCGCAATACGTCGGCGGCACAGGCGCGCTCGCCTTCCTGCTTGCGGCAGAGGTAGCGGCAGCGATGGCGGTCGTTTCGGAAAGCGTGCTGGTCTACATCGCCCGCAAACGGAATCTGACAATCTCCATCGGCACCATTGCTTTGCAGGCCGCGCTCACCATCGGCATTATCCGAGCGGTTGAACACCTGGGCTATGGTGAGCCGTTCAAGGCGGCAGGCGCAGCTCTTGCTTTGCTGATCGCACTCGCTTGCGCCAGCCTGGTAAAAGCTCTGCTGCTCAAGAAGCTCTTGAAGGCGCCGGTCAGCAATTGGCGCTGGGCGCTGGTCTGGGCGGCAGCTCCTGCGGTAGTGGTCGGCTATGCGGCGACATGGCTGCCCGAATGGGCGGAACTGCTGTTCGGCATCCCGGCTATCCTGCTGACCTTTGGCTGGGTCATCTGGAAGCGCGGATTTGGTGAGGAAGACCGCCTGCTGTTTCGCAAGAACGTCGGCGGCGACGCGACCACAGCAGGCTAAGTTCTGATCGCGCTTGCTCACGGCATCTGATCTCACCTCAGGCGCGTTCAGTCGCGATTAACGGGCAAAAGCGGAGCTTTACCGACGGGTTATGTAGTGGGGAGAAGCAACAATGCGTCAGTTGAAGCTCAAATCGAAGCTCATGGGTGTGTGTGCGGTGAGCTTGGTTATCGCCGGCTGTGCACAAGGATATGGCGGCGATGTCGCCTCCACCGGAGAGGCCAATGAGCGGGTAGCAGAGGCTCCGCCACCGCCACCACCTCCTCCTCCACCACCGCCCGCGCCCGTGGCTGAAGCCGATGCCAGTTCGATCATCGTTACCGGATCGCGCATCCAGAGTCAGAGCTTGGCGTCTGTTAGTCCAGTAACTACGGTAAGCGGCGAAAACTACATACCGCCTGTGCGTGTCCCGACCGATCCTGGCCGTGAGCAATATGACGGCGAGGAAGTCTCGCCGGTTAAGCTGGTCGCGAGCGAGCCGGTCTCCACCTTCTCGGTCGATGTCGATACCGGCGCCTACGCCAATGCGCGTCGCTTCCTGACGCAAGGTCAAATGCCACCGCGCGCCGCCGTGCGTACCGAGGAAATGATCAATTACTTCCGCTATGATTATGCGCGGCCGGAAGATCGCTCGCAGCCGTTCACGGTCAATACCGATATCGCCAAGACGCCGTGGAACGCGAAAACCTATCTGATGCGGATCGGCCTGCGTGGATACGATCTGCCGCGCAGCGAACGTCCGCCAGCGAACCTCGTCTTTCTGATGGATGTGTCGGGTTCAATGGGCAGCCCCGACAAGTTGCCGCTTGTGAAAACGGCGCTATCGGGTCTCGCCGGTGAGCTTTCCGATCAGGATCGCGTCTCGATTGTGGTCTACGCCGGGGCCGCTGGAATGGTGCTCGAACCGACCAGCGACACCAAGAAAATCCGCCGCGCGCTCGACAAATTGAACGCGGGCGGCTCGACCGCTGGTGGTGCAGGTCTGCAGCTCGCTTACAACATTGCCGAGGACAATTTCATCAAAGGGGGCGTCAACCGCGTGATCCTCGCCACCGATGGCGATTTTAATGTCGGCGTCTCCAACCGCGATGCACTTGTCGAACTGATCGAAGAAAAGCGCGACAGCGGCATTACGTTGACCACGCTCGGCTTTGGCCAGGGCAATTACAACGAAGCGATGATGGAGCAGATCGCCAATCACGGTAACGGCAATTACGCCTATATCGACAGCGCTCTGGAAGCCAAAAAAGTGCTGGGCGAAGAGATGAGCAGCACTCTGTTCACCATCGCCAAGGATGTAAAAATCCAGGTTGAATTCAACCCGGCTGTAATCAGCCAATATCGCTTGGTCGGCTATGAAAACCGTATCCTGCGCGAGGAGGACTTCAACAATGACGCCGTCGATGCGGGCGACATCGGCGCCGGGCATCAGGTGACCGCGATCTATGAAGTTGTGCCCACCGGACGCATCGGCTGGATTCCATCGCGCCGCTACGAAAACGCGCCGGCCAGTGCGGCGACGAACAGGATGGCTGAGGCCGCGCATGTGAAATTGCGCTACAAGCTTCCCAATGGCGATAAGTCGAAGCTGATCGACTATGTTGTTACGAATGCGCAGTTGCGACGCGCGCAGGCGCCATCGGGCGATTTCGCCTTTGCCGCGTCGGTCGCCGCTTATGGTCAATTGCTGCGCGGGGATACGCTGATGATGGATTTCGACCACGAGGACATTAGTCAGCTCGCGGGCCAGCAGGACGATTTCTGGCGACAGGAATTCCTGCGGCTAAATGCCCTTGCGGGCAGCATGAAAGGCGGCTGACACCGTATCGAACTGGATGGCTGGCTGGCTATGATGAGTGGATCAGTTCGTCCCCCGCCCGCCCCTGGATAAGCGCTTGGAAAGGCACACGCCCCGCTGCTATGGCCTCGCCGAATAACGCATCTGAGGACTAGCGAAATGACGCCCGAATTCTTCGAAGCCAATTGGCCTTTTATCCTGATTGTACTGCTGGTCGTGTTGGTGCTGGCGTTCTTCTGGCTGGCTGCCAATCGCACCACCTCGGTGAAGTCGGAAGACAAGCGAGATGTGCTCGATGAAGGAGCAGCCCCGGCACAACGCAATCAGGCGCTGATCGATGCACCCCGGGCGGCGATCAAGGATACGCCTGCACCAGAGCCTGAACCGGCACCTGAGCCCTCGCCTGTTTCCGCTCCTGCTCCAGCGCCAGCCGCTCCGCTGATAGACGAGGATCCAGCACCGCCGGTATTGGGCGCCGCGCCACAGGAACCATCGCCTGAGCCAGTACCCGCGCCTGCTCCCAAACCCGACCCAGCGCCAGTCGCCGCTACGACGATGGGCGGCGATGACCTTACCGTCATCAAAGGCCTAGGGCCCAAGCTTGCAAAGCTGCTCAACAGCCTTGGCGTAACCTCGTACAGCCAGATTGCCGCCTGGGACGATGCCGAGATCGACCGGATCGACGCGCAGCTCGACCGCTTCCAGGGGCGCATTCGCCGCGACAGCTGGGTTGAGCAGGCAAAATTGCTCGCCGCTGGTGATCAGGCGGGCTTTTCCGACAAGTTTGGTCAAAACGGTTGAAATAATTGCAGTTAAATTGTCCATTCTGTGTTACATAGCAATATGTAAGGCAGGAGAGAGTGATGAGTCAGGCGCGAATCTTGGTCGCTGAAGACGAGCTAATTGTCGGCTTTGACCTGTGCGAAACGGTGGAAGAAGCAGGGTTCGAAGTGGTTGGTCCGCATCGCGACATATCTTCGGCAATGCTTTCTTTTCAAAAGGATAAACCCGATCTGGCGATCCTTGATGTGAAGCTGGATGATGGCATCGTATACCCGCTGGCAGAGAAACTGGCCGATGAAGACGTGCCTATCATCTTCCATTCGGGTCAATTCACCCGTCAGGAAGTGGCGGAGCGCTTCCCAGAGGCGACGACCTTGATGAAGCCGTGTCCACCAAACGAAATGCTGGAAGCGGTTACCAAGGTGCTCCAGGCGTAGTAGTCCGCTCCGCACATTTGCGACCGATTGATCGCACGCAAATTGCTTGAAACGCGGCGCTTCCCACGCGCCCTCGCTTCGCTTATCCCTCTCTCGATAGAGATGGAGAGCCATACGTGAGTCAAGACCTGTTTCCGGTGCCTGATGATTGGGCCGCAAGCGCAAAATTCGACGATCAGAAATACCGCGCGCATTATGCCCGCTCGGTCTCCGACCCGGACGGTTTCTGGCGCGAGGAAGCGCAGCGGATAGATTGGGTTGAACCCTTCGAGACGGTCAAGGATGTCAGCTACAATGCCGAGGATTTTCGCATCGGCTGGTTCCTCGGTGGCAAGCTCAATATCTGCGCCAATGCGCTCGACCGGCATCTGGAAACGCGCGGCGACACCCCCGCGATAATCTGGGAGCCCGACGATCCGAGCACACCGGGCCGTACGCTCACCTATCGCGAGCTGCATTCCGAAGTCTGTAAGTTCGCCAATGTCCTTAAGGCGCAAGGCGTGCAAAAGGGCGATCGGGTCACGATCTACCTGCCGATGGTTCCCGAGGCGGCCATCGCCATGCTCGCCTGCGCGAGGATCGGCGCGGTGCATTCGGTCGTGTTTGCGGGTTTCTCTCCAGATGCGCTCGCGGGCCGCATATCGGACTGCCAATCCGATATTGTCCTAACCGCCGACGAAGGCTTGCGCGGTGGCAAGACCGTCCCGCTCAAGGCCAACGTCGATGCCGCGCTTGAGAAGGCATCAGTCAGCAGAGTCATCATGCTCAAGCATACCGGTGCAGATGTCGGTTTCAAGGAAGGCCGCGATGTGTGGTGGCATGACGCGATCTCGCAGGCGGGCGATTATTGCGAACCAGAGGTAATGGATGCGGAAGACCCTCTGTTCATTCTCTACACCTCCGGCTCAACCGGCAAGCCCAAGGGCGTGCTGCATACCACTGGCGGTTATGCCGTGTGGACGAGCATGACGCATGAGTATGTATTCGACCACAATCCGGGCCAGATTTACTGGTGCGCGGCGGACGTCGGCTGGGTCACCGGGCATTCCTATGTCGTCTACGGACCGCTGTTAAACGGCGCAACACAGGTGATGTTCGAAGGCGTGCCGAACTATCCAGATTTCTCACGCTTTTGGGACGTGATAGAAAAGCACAAGGTCGAGATTTTCTACGCTGCGCCTACCGCTCTGCGGGCGTTGATGCGCGAGGGCGATCAGTGGGTGACCAAGACGGATCGTTCCTCCTTACGCGTGCTCGGCAGCGTCGGCGAGCCGATCAACCCGGAGGCGTGGGACTGGTATCATCGCGTCGTGGGAGAGCGTCGCTGCCCAATCGTCGACACTTGGTGGCAGACCGAGACCGGCGGGGCCATGATCACGCCCCTTCCCGGCGCGACTGCGCTCAAACCGGGCAGCGCAACGCGGCCAATGTTCGGTGTGAAGCCTGCGCTGGTCGACGCGGAAAAGGGTACGCTGCTGGATGGAGCAGCCTCCGGCGCGCTCGTCATCACCGACAGCTGGCCTGGCCAGATGCGCACAGTCTATGGCGATCACCAGCGCTTCTTCGACACCTATTTCAGCCAATATCCCGGCTATTACTTCACCGGCGATGGCTGCCGCCGCGATGAAGACGAGTATTACTGGATCACCGGACGGATCGACGATGTGATAAATGTCTCAGGCCACCGCATGGGCACAGCCGAGGTCGAAAGCGCGCTGGTCGAGCACGAACTCGTCGCAGAAGCTGCCGTTGTCGGCATGCCGCACGAAGTGAAAGGGCAAGGCATCTACGCCTATGTCACCACCAATGCCGGAACCGACGACAGCGAGGATTTGCGCAAGGAACTCGTGCAATGGGTGCGCAAGGAAATCGGGCCTATCGCGACGCCCGACGTGCTGCAATTTGCACCGGGCCTGCCCAAGACCCGCTCGGGCAAGATCATGCGCCGCATCCTGCGCAAGATCGCGGAGAACGACATGTCGAATCTTGGCGACACCTCGACCCTTGCCGATCCCAGTGTGGTCGATGATCTCGTCGCTAACAGGCCCGTCAATTGAGGGTTGAAAGACACGCTCACAACTGCGAGAGACGCAGCAATTAGTTTCAGGAGTAACTAAATTGGCAGAAATAGTGCCATTCAACTGGGAAGATCCCTTCGACCTCGAAACCCAATTGACCGAGGACGAGCGGATGATCCGGGACACGGCCAAGGCCTTTGCACAGAGCGAATTGCAGCCGCGCGTGATTGACGCCTTCCGCGATGAAGTCGACGCGCCTGAATTGTTCCCATTGATGGGGCAAGCGGGTCTGCTCGGCGCGACTATCCCTGAAGAATATGGCGGCGTCGGCGCGAGCTATGTCGCTTACGGTCTGATCGCGCGCGAGATCGAGCGTGTGGACAGCGGCTATCGCTCAATGGCGTCGGTGCAATCCAGCCTCGTGATGCACCCGATCCACGCCTACGGCTCCGAAGAGCAACGCCGCAAGTACCTACCCGGTCTCTCCTCCGGCGAGTTGATCGGCTGTTTCGGCCTCACCGAGCCGGACGCAGGATCCGACCCTGCCGGCATGAAGACCGTCGCAAAGAAGGACGGTGATGGTTACCGCATCAGCGGCTCAAAGACCTGGATTTCCAACTCGCCTTTTGCCGACGTGTTTGTCGTCTGGGCCAAGTCCGAAGAGCATGGCGGCGGCATTCGCGGCTTCATCCTCGAAAAAGGAATGGAAGGCCTTTCTGCGCCCAAGATCGAAGGCAAAATTTCGCTACGCGCGTCCACCACAGGCATGATCATGATGGACGATGTGAAATTGCCTGCCGATGCATTGCTTCCCGACGTCCAAGGGCTGAAGGGGCCTTTCGGCTGCCTCAACCGCGCGCGCTATGGCATCAGCTGGGGCAGCATGGGCGCAGCCGAGTTCTGCATGCATGCCGCTCGCCAATATGGCCTGGACCGCAAGCAGTTCGGGCGTCCGCTCGCCGCGACGCAGCTGTTTCAGAAGAAGCTCGCCGACATGATGAGCGATATTGCACTCGGGCTACAGGCAAGCCTTCGTGTGGGCCGATTGATGGATGAAGGCCGGTTTGCGCCCGACATGATCAGCATCGTGAAACGCAACAACGTCGGCAAAGCTTTGGACATCGCACGCCAGGCGCGCGACATGCATGGCGGCAACGGTATTTCCGAGGAATATCAGGTGATCCGCCATGCTGTGAACCTCGAAACGGTGAACACCTATGAGGGCACGCATGATGTTCACGCGCTGATCCTGGGCCGCGCGATCACAGGCATCGCGGCGTTTTGATTTTGGTGTCTTGTCTGATCATGCCTAGACCGCCCGCACCCTCCGCCCTTCCACCAGGAGCCTACCGGAAACTGTCCGGGCGGAAGGGCGGGGGGTGCGGGCCGGCCGGGAGCGCTCACAAATGAAACTCTACGGCTACTTTCGGAGCTCGACCTCGTATCGCCTTCGCATCGCGCTCGAGCTTAAAGGGCTGGAGTTCAAAAATGTGCCCGTCAACCTGCTTGAGAGCGAGCAAAAGGGTGAGGCCTTCACCAGCCGCAACCCGTTTGCCTCGGTGCCGATGCTGGAGGCCGACGGACGCGACCGCGCACAATCAATGGCCCTGCTCGAATGGCTGGATGAGGCATATCCGGACAAGCCGCTGCTCCCTACCGATATCGAAGCGCGCTACACAGTGCGCGAATTGACTTATGCCATAGCGACGGAGCTGCACGCACCGCTCAACCTGCCAGTGCTAAAGTACCTCAAGAACGAATACGGCAAGTCGCAGGAAGAGGTCGACACCTGGTATCGCCATTGGCTCGCGAGGACGCTGAAGCCAGTCGAGGCACGCTTGGCGCAGCTCAATACAGGCGACTTCCTGCTCGATGCGCCGGGTCTGTTCGAGGCTGTGTTGCTGCCGCAGGTCTACAACGCGCGCCGGTTCAAATACGATGTCGACGTACACCCTCACATGGCGCGGATCGAGGCAGCATGCCTCGCCCTGCCCGCATTCCAGCGCGCCCATCCCGACAATCAGCCTGAGGCTCAGGAGACAAACACATGAAGCTAGCGACACTCAACGATGGCACGCGCGATGGCAAACTGGTCGTCGTTTCCAAAGACCTCACGCGCTGCTGCGCGGCGGGTTATATAGCGCCAACAATGCAAGCAGCGCTCGATGATTGGGAGCGTATTGCGCCTCAGCTCGAAGTGCTCGCCGTGGATGTTGAGCATCAGGCCGTGCCTTGTGAGCGTTTTCACGAGCGTGAAGCACACTCACCGTTGCCGCGCGCCTACCAATGGGCCGATGGCTCAGCCTATATCAATCACGTTGAGCTGGTGCGCAAAGCGCGCAATGCTGAAGTGCCGGAGAGCTTCTATCACGATCCGCTGATGTATCAGGGCGGCTCTGACACGTTCCTGCCGCCACGCGCCGACATCCCCTTGGGCGATGTCGCCTGGGGCTGCGATATGGAAGGGGAAGTCGCGGTCATTACCGATGATGTGCCAATGGGCGTCTCAGCTGAGGACGCGGCGGGCCACATCAAGCTGGTTATGCTGGTCAATGATGTGTCGCTGCGCGGCCTGATCCCGGGTGAGCTGGCAAAGGGCTTCGGCTTCTTCCAGTCCAAGCCATCCAGCGCCTTCTCACCTGTCGCGGTGACGCCAGACGAACTCGGCGATGCGTGGAAGGACAGCTTGATCCACCTGCCGCTGATGGTCGATTACAATGGCGAGGCTTTCGGCCGGGCCCAGGCCGGCGAAGACGCAACGTTCAATCTCGCGCAGCTGGTCGCTCATGCGGCCAAGACACGCAATCTGTGTGCAGGCTCGATCATCGGTTCGGGCACGGTCTCAAACAAAGGTGCAGATGGCGGCCCGGGCAAGCCGGTGTCCGAAGGCGGGCTCGGCTATTCCTGCATCGCGGAAATCCGCATGATCGAAACCATTGCCAATGGCGAGGCGACCACCCGCTTCATGCAACCCGGTGATAGCGTGAAGGTCGAGATGCGCGATCGTGACAATCACTCGATATTCGGTGCGATCGAGCAGAATGTGGTTGCGGTTTGAAGGAGGCTAAGCCCGGAGCGGTATATTCGAAAAGAATATCTTCGCATCAGGATTCTCGACACCTGCGCCAAATAGCGCAGCGGATAAAGCATCACGAATTACCAATGGATACTCAGTTGGCCCTACGATAACTCTCTCGATCAAACTCGGAATATCTGCCCCATGCAATCCCTTGCTTTCGTCATTGAGAAGAGGGATCTTTTGAACGATCTGCGGAATCCCTCTCACGGAGGTCACGCCTTCAATGATGGTGCCAGACGGAAACATTGTTGGGATAAAGAAGACTCTCCATTCTTCCTCCTCCGCAAATGCAGGATGCTTGAGCCCCAGAGCTATTGAAATAAAGAGCCAAAGAATATTACTTTTTAAGTCATCCCATTTCTCCTCTGGAATAGGTTTCAAACTTGCGACCTGACTCTCAACTAACGAGATCGTTTGATCGATATCGGCAGAAAACTCTTCGTTGCTTAGGTACGAAACTGGAATGGAATATGCATTGAGGATATCAGTTTCCGCAAGAAATGGAGTAGCTTTCATGACTAGTGCCACTCCCGCATCATTTGGGCAGTACGCCCTCCACATCGAGAGCCGACCTAGGTTGTCGTCGACCGGAATTAGCGATAGGCACCCTATGTATGTTTGATTTCTCAGAGTATGTGACCAAGCGTCAAAATCATCGATCGCTTTCTTAGCAACGCCTGGCGCTATTCGATCTATGGCAGCGATCAGTCGCTCTCGCCTCGCCGCTCCGTTTTCTCTGCTAAGTATTTGTATAAGAGTTTCAATTCCATGATCAACTTCACGGTAGTCGTTCATGCATCTCACATTACGCAGCCAGAACTCTCGTCTGTTGATAATATTGAGCGCATTCTCACCACTCGTGTAGTGGACCAAGTGATGACTGCCGTTCCTAAGTTTATCCGCGACCGCCTGCATCCTTGACTGAAATGCATTGCCAACAAGTTCCACCGATCAAGCTCCTCAAATAATTCAGACCTCGACCGGCTTGAACGCGGTTTCAGGGTCGCCAGTGTTGGGCGTGCCGTCGGCATCCATCACCACCAGCTTGACCTCGCCTGAGCGCGCGCAGGGGCGATGCTCGGTTCCTCTTGGCACTACGATCAAGTCGCCTGCCGACATGCGCTCGGTCCTGTCGCGAAACTCCATGTCGAGCTCGCCCTCAATCACCAGGAAAAGCTCATCAGTCTCGTCATGCTTGTGCCAGTGAAACTCGCCTTCGACCTTGGCGAGGCGAACTTCATTGCCATTGTAGCGCGCAGCCAGTCGCGGAGCCCAATGCTCTGAAAAGGTTGTGAACTTTTCCGCAAGATTGACTTTGGAAGGAGCGTTGTCGGTCATCAGTACACCACCACGCTGCGGATGCTTTCGCCCGAATGCATCAGGTCAAATCCCTTGTTAATCTCTTCCAAAGTTAGCGTGTGCGTGATCATTGGATCAATCGCGATCTTGCCATTCATATACCAGTCGACGATCTTGGGCACGTCCGTACGACCCTTCGCGCCGCCAAAAGCAGTGCCGCGCCAATTGCGGCCTGTCACAAGCTGAAACGGACGGGTCGATATCTCGCGTCCTGCCTCGGCCACGCCGATTATGATCGAGGTGCCCCACCCCTTGTGGCAGCATTCGAGCGCGTCGCGCATCACCTGCACGTTGCCGGTACAATCGAAAGAATAATCCGCGCCTCCATCGAGCATCTCGACCAGATGGCCGACCACGTCCTTGGTCTCGCGCGGATTTACGAAATCGGTCATGCCGAACTTTTCGCCCCACTCGCGCTTGGCCGGATTGATATCGACCCCGACAATCCGGTCAGCTCCGGCCATCTTTGCGCCCTGGATCACGTTAAGCCCGATCCCGCCGAGTCCGAACACAACCACATTGTCGCCCGGCTGTACTTTCGCGGTGTTGGTTACCGCGCCCACGCCTGTCGTCACGCCGCAGCCGACATAACATGCGCTTTCAAACGGCGCATCGGTGCGAATCTTCGCGACCGCTATCTCTGGCAGAACGGTAAAGTTCGAGAAGGTCGAACAGCCCATGTAGTGGTAAATCGTCTCGCCTTTATAGCTGAAGCGCGAGGTGCCATCGGGCATTAGCCCCTTGCCTTGCGTCTCGCGGATCGCGCTACACAGATTGGTCTTTCCCGACAGGCACATCTTACACTGACGACATTCCGGCGTGTAGAGCGGGATGACGTGATCGCCCTCGCTAACCGACGTGACGCCCTCACCGACCTCGCGCACGATCCCGGCACCTTCATGGCCGAGAATGCTTGGAAACAGGCCTTCACTATCGAGCCCGTCGAGCGTGTAGGCATCGGTGTGGCAAATGCCGGTCGCCATGATCTCAACCAGCACTTCGCCCGCCTTGGGCCCTTCGAGATCGAGCTCGACTATTTCAAGCGGCTGCTTGGCTTCGAATGCAACGGCGGCACGTGTCTTCACTGGGCGTCTCCCTCAATCCGTTCGGCGAGAGGGCAACACCAGCAAGCGCCGCGCGTCAAGCGATCAAGCTACTCCGCACGCTTGTCGTCGATCTGGGCGACCATGCCGTGATTGACATCGCGATGCTCCGCTTCGTCAGCGCGCACAGCGATAATTACGTCGCGCAGCCGCGCGTCCTGCGACAATTGCCAATAGTCGATGGCAATCTGCGGCGCAGGAATATTCTCATGTCGCCCTGCATCCACCTCGGCCAGATACTGGGTGTAGCTGATCACGGCTTCTTCCTCGAAATAGCCGACCACACGGTGCGCAGTGCGCGGCGCAAACAGGTAGAGGAAGAAGTAGAAATTGTAGAACACCAGCTGCACTGCAACGATAAGCGCACGCTCAAACCGGCTTGGATCAGCGATCTTGATGAAGGTCATCAGGTGCATCCGTTCATTCTCCGCTTCATCCAGCAGAGTGCGGATCCAACCCTCGTCATCACGCATGTAGCGCAGCGCCTTGAGGTGCAGCCACAGGCCGCCAACCATGCCCGGCACGGCGGCAACGGTTTCGAGCACGACCGCGCGGTGGCCATAGCGCGAGGAAAAGAAGGTATCGGCGAAGAAACGCAGCATTTTCACGAAGGCGAAGGCGATCTTGTCGCTTACCGAAACCGGCGCGACATGCGCGGTCAGGTCGGCGTCGAAATTGACTTGCCGAACCATTGGCTTTGTATCGGCGTGTTTCACCTAACATCTCCGCTTTGGCGTTCAGACCGGGCGGTGAGTCATTTCACTACCCTTATTCTTCCAACGCATATTTGGCGCATATGATCCGCAACAAAATCGGATTCTCGGCAGCATATGTGCGGTTTTTTGCAACATCGGAAAAGCGCTTGTCCGGCCATCAAGTGCCAAGCCCAAGCAGGCGCTTGAGAGAACGCTCGAGTTGCGTACACTAAGCCATTCAGAGCAAAGGAGAGCTTCGCAATGCCCCGTCTCAAACAAGCTGGCCGCGAGGCAGAAAACCTCTTTGCCAATCAAATCTTCAACCTGCTGTTTGGCGAGCGTGACCCGGTCGAGGAACCGGGCACAGCGACAGGCACTCCGGGCAATTGGTGGACGGTCTTCAACATTGTGCCCGATGCGTTCAAGCACACAACCGAAGGGTTCCAGTTCTACCGGTCGCCCGAGCGCAAGATCGACCCGAAGCTGCGCGAACTCGGGCAGACGCGCGCCGGATTCGCCATCGGGTCGCAATTCGTCTTCTCGCAGCATTGCAAGGCATCGCGTGACGTAGGCCTGACCGAAGAGCAGATCAAGGCGATCCCGGCCTGGTCGGTGGCGGATTGCTTCAGTCCGATAGAACGCGCTGTGCTCGCCTACACCGATGCGCTGGTGCTTCAGCAGGGCCGTGTTCCCGACCAGGTTTTCGCGGTGCTCAAAGAGCATCTAAGCGATGAGGAGATTCTCGAGCTGACGTACATCACCTGCACTTACATGATGCATGCCGTCATGAGCCGCGCGCTGCGGCTGGAATATGATGACGTCGATGAGCGCGTGGTCGAAGTGCCAATGCCAGATGACAACTCGCCTGATGGCAATTCCGCCGATGTCATGGCAATGGTCGACGAGCAGGAGAAGGATTGATGGCATATCACCACCTCGCGCTCGCGGCGAAAGATATGAAGGCGACGCATGATTTCTACGAGGGGATCATGGGTTTCGAGCTGGTCAAAGTCGAAGTGGCTCCCGTGCCGAGCGGTGGATGGGGCAAGCACTTCTTCTATCGGATCCGCGGCGATGACAGTTGTTTTATCGCCTTTTGGGAATTGCACGACGGACCCGGCGCCGAGGACTATATCTTCGACCTCAACAAGGCGGCCAAGCTGCCGCCGATGACCAATCACTATGCTTTCGGCGTGAGCTCTGACGAAGAGCTGACCGAGTGGCGTGAGAAATGGCAGGCGGCCGGTCTCAGCGTGTTCGAGATCGACCACAATTGGTGCAAGTCGATCTACACCACCGACCCCAGCGGGAATGCAGTCGAGTTTTGTCTGACCTCTGGTGAATTCACCGAGGCAGATCGAGAGCGCGCCCTAGCCGCTCTGGACGAGACAGAATTCAATCCCTCGCCGCCACCGGCAAAGGTGAAGATGTGGCAGCCTGAGCCTGCCTGACGCGCAGCGGGGTTTAAGCCAAGCCTCGCCTAGAAACCGAGACTATCCTGCACCGCCTGGTTCACGATCTTGCCCTGGTGAACGTTCAGGCCAAGCGCGAGATGCGGGTCATCCTCGCATGCTGCGACACCCTTGTTCGCCAGCGCCAGACCAAATGGCAGGGTCGCATTATTCAACGCATAACTGGACGTGTGCGGCACTGCGCCCGGCATATTGGCGACGCAATAATGAATGACATTATCGACCAGATAGGTCGGCTCTTCATGCGTAGTCGGCTTGGAGGTTTCGAAACAACCGCCCTGATCGATAGCGACATCGACCAGCACCGCTCGCGGCTGCATCAGTGACAGCATGTCTCGCGTGATTAGACGCGGCGCACTGGCTCCGGGGACGAGCACAGCGCCAATCACAATATCGGCATCGGTGATCGCTTGTTCGATGGTACCAGCATTCGAATAGCGGGTTGTCGCGCGCCCTTGGAACATCTCGTCGAGTTCACGAATGCGTGGGAGGGATCGATCGAGAATTTCCACATTCGCCCCAAGCCCAACCGCCATACGCGCCGCATGCGTGCCGACCACGCCGCCGCCGATCACCACGACCTTCGCCGGCAAAACGCCGGGCACGCCGCCCATCAAGATGCCGCGCCCACCATTGTTGGCGTGGCTGGCATGCGCGCTCGCCTCGATCGAGAGCCGCCCGGCAACTTCGCTCATCGGGGCAAGCAATGGCAGCGAGCCATCCGGGGCCGTTACGGTTTCATAAGCGACCGCAGAGACGCCGGATTCCATCAATCCACGCGCCTGATCAGGATCGGGAGCGAGGTGGAGATAGGTGAAAAGAATCTGCCCTTCGCGCAGCTGCACCCATTCATTGGCTTGCGGCTCTTTGACCTTCACCACCATTTCAGCCTGAGCGAAGACTTCTGCGGCGCTGTCAACAATCCGCGCGCCCACTTTGACATAGTCGTCGTCGGTCTTGCTGATGCCCATTCCCGCGCCAGTCTCGATGATGACCTCATGGCCAGCAGAAACATATTCGCGCGCCGCCTCAGGGGTGAGACCGACCCGATATTCGTGGGTTTTGATTTCTTTTGGAACGCCGACAAGCATGATTCGCTCCTGCGATTGGGGATTGCCCCCCGCTAGACAATGCGCAACAAAGTTACAATCGTGAGCACAGTTTCTCGGGCGGGAATCGTGGGATTGGGTGCCCGTATCTTTCCTACTGTTGGCATTCTATGCCAATCGCAGACGATATCAAAGAAGCCCGGATTGCAATTGGAGTTCCACAAGTGTCAACTTTGAAATTCTTGGAGAAGCTTCTATATTTCAAACAATTAAGCCGGAAAATGGTGAGTGACGCAGTGTCAACTTTGCCGGTCCAAGGAGCCTTTCAATGACGACCTACCCTCAATTGAAGATGTTGATCGGCGGAGAGTGGATAGCGGACGGCGGCGAAGGCACGATGCCCGTCATCAATCCAGCGACCGAAGATGTGCTGGGCCAGTGCCCGAAAGCTTCAATCGAACAGCTCGACGCGGCACTCGCGGCGGCGGATGAGGCGTTCAAGGGGTGGAGCAACACCCCGGGGATCGAGCGCTACAATATCCTGCGTCGTGGTGCAGAAATCCTTCGCGAACGCGCACCGGAGATCGCCGATATCATCACCGCCGAAATGGGCAAACCGCGCGCGCAGGCCCTGCCTGAAGTGACCGTGTCTGGCGATGTGATCGACTTTCTTGCGGAAGAGGCAAAGCGAAAGGGCGGTCGTCTGGTTCCGCCGCGCAATCACAATCTGCTTTCGCAGCAGGTAATGCACGAGCCGGTCGGGCCGTGCGTCCTGCTTACACCTTGGAATTTCCCGGTGAACCTTGCGGCGCGCAAGCTGGGCGGCGCGCTCGCAGCTGGATGCTCACTCATCCTGAAACCTGCCGAAGACACTCCTGCCTCTGCGCAAATGCTGGTGGAGGCTCTTGTCGATGGCGGCCTGCCAAAGGGTGTGATCAACCTCGTCTATGGCGATCCCGGCCCGGTGTCCGAGCATCTGATCGCCTCGCCAGTGATCCGCAAGGTCAGCTTCACCGGCTCCACCGCCGTTGGCAAGCATTTGGGTGCGCTCGCCGCGCAAGGCATGAAGCGCTTCACGCCCGAGCTTGGCGGGCATGCTCCGGTAATAGTCGGCGAGAGCGCGGACTTTGAGCGCACATTGGCAGCCTGTGTAGCTGGCAAGTTCCGCAATGCCGGGCAGGTTTGCGTGTCGCCCACCCGCTTCATCGTGGCGCGCGGCATCTATGACAAGTTCGTCAGCGAATTCGCGGCGCGGAGCCAGCAAATCAAGATCGGCGATGCGGGCGCAGATGAAAGCGTCGAGATGGGGCCGCTCGCGCATGAACGACGTCTGCCCGCCATGGCGCATGTGCTTGAGGATTTGGGCGGGGCGAAGGGCGAGATCGTAGCCGGTGGCTCCGCCATCGAGGGCAGCGGCTTCTTTTACCAGCCCACTGTTGTCGCGAACCCGTCAATGGATAGCCGGTTAATGACAGAAGAGCCGTTCGGCCCGATCGCGGGAATTGTTCCCTATGATACGATCGAAGACGCAGTCGAGACCGCCAACGCCCTGCGCTATGGTTTGGCCGCTTATGCCTTCACCGGATCGCTCGATGAAAGTTACTACCTCGGTCAAAAATTGCGTGCGGGGATGGTGGCGATCAACCATCTTGCTGTATCTTCGCCGGAAACGCCGTTTGGCGGAGTTGGCGACAGCGGGTTTGGTTCGGAAAGCGGCGAGGAGGGGTATCTCGGCTACACCGAGACCAAGCTGATAACAGTCGCCAAGTCGGGCGGCTGAGTTAGCGCGAGATTACTTTGGACAGAACGCGGCTGATCGGGTTCTGCGATTCCATCGGCCTGATCCGGCCATAGCGCGCACGGCGCGAACTCTCGTCCTTCTGCTGAACTGTCCGCCCCAGACAGTCCGGACCGCTCGATCTGATCGTCGGAATTTCCATGCGTCACTTCCCCGTTTGGACTCTTCTCGGTCCGAATCGCATATTTTGCCTAATTACTGGTTACCACCGATGCTGCCGGAAACTGAGTCCAAACTCTTGCGATGCTATTGACGGCCAGATCCGCTTTAGAACCGTCCGAGGCAAGAGAGCGAATCTAGCGTTCCGAAAATGCTTGTGGAGTGCGCTATTCAGCCACCGCCTCGTGGACTTCCACATCGGGCCAGTCGCAGCCGTCGGCATGGTCAGGATCAAGACGGTCGGGCGGGCAGGTGCGGGCCTCTTCCGAGATTGCCTGGCCAAGCAGGCGTTCAACCTTAAGCAGGCCGAGAGACTGGCTGCTAACTTCAATAGGATACATCAAAGGCTCGCCGGTACTTTCCAGCAATTCCGGCGACGACCATGTGTACGTCGCATAAGAGTTGGCTGGTGCATTCAAGTCCTCGGCATCGAGAGTTTCGTCGATAATATGTGTTTGCCCAAATGCCTCCCACGCCAAAGTAAGGGTGGTGTAGCGATATCGCGTATAGCGGCGGAATTGGAGAACATCCCCGCATTCTGAGACAAAGCATGACGTGCGGCTGCGTCCGCCCTCGCCTTCCCATACCGCAGTGATACGTGCTTCCTGGTCCGCAGTGGCTTCTAGCATGCATACGGCGAGACCGATGCCGAAATCATCGTCGACCGAGCCGACGAAGGCGACCTCTTCGCCGGGGTCACACAGCGCATTGAGAAACTCGATCTTTGCTTTCTCAATCTGAGCTCGTTCGATATCAGCGGGACTAGGATCCGCAACGGGCACTGGGGCTTCGACAGTGGCAGCTTGAGGTGTGCTTACGCATCCGGCCAGCGTGAGACCAATTGCTCCGGTGAAGGCTAATGCGGCAAATTTTGAAAATGGCTTTGTCATCTCGGTTCTCCGTTGTGATCATGTGGAGATACGCTGGTCCGAGGTCGGGCAGTATGGGGCGGATTCCCCATCCCGTCTTGCTAGTTCGGGCGCGGCACTTTCAGCGCGAAGCAGGTGCCCTTGCCTGGCTGCGACCGGATTGCCAGATCGTGTCCAGGCGATGCTGCGAACTCCTGCACCAGCGCCAAGCCAAGTCCTTGCCCTTCGCTGTCGTCGCCTTTGGCATAGGCGCGGGTCAGCGTTGCGAGTTGCTCCTCGCGCATTCCGGTCCCGTCATCGATCACTCGCATGATGACATGATCTTTGCGTGCTTGAGCCGCGATCATAACCTTGCGTGGCGAAGCATGTTTAAGCGCATTGGAAACCAGATTGCTGACCGCACGCATCAGCGCGACGGGATCGGTATAAACCTGAACATCGCTCGGCCGAATGCGCAGCTCTACCTCTCTAGATTCCGCCTCAGTGCGGAACATGGCGGCGCAATTGTCGAGAACCACCGAAGCAGGGAAGCTTTCGGCTCCCTCATCCGGCTTCTCGCCCGCGAGCGCCCTATCCTCGGGTGTGCTTTCGGCCAATCCTGTCGCCGTGACCGCCTCAAGATAGTCCAGCGCGGCGGCGAGTTTGCCCGACGCCTCATCATCGCTGCTTGCGAGCCGCTGGAGGCCCTGCCGCAGCGATATCATCGGTTGTTGAAGGTCGTGCGTGGTCGAGGCCAATCGTGCGCGCATCGCCTCTGCCTTGTCTCGCGCTGCGTCATAGCGAGAGCGGCTTTGCTGGAGCTGTTCAGCGAGTTGGAGCTTCTCTCGCGTCACGGCCACCTCAGCCTCAAGTGATCGGTTGAGGTCACGCTGCATCGCCAGCATACGCACCAGGATTGCAATGAAGAAGGCGAGCGCTTCGAACAGCAAGGTGGCATGGAAGTAATCGAGTGCAACCGTCAGCGCGAGCGATCCGGGAAACGCCAAGACCGCGGCCATAAAGGCGATCGTGGTCGCCAATGCCAGAGTGCCCAGCAGGAATGGCAGCGCGCCCAGGACTCGATCGCGCCATGCTCCGATGCCAACGACAACGTATGCGAGTGCCGCAATCGGGACAGCGCCAACGATCATCGTCTGCGGTCCCGAATTGCGCCAGAAAAACGCAGCGGCAATCGCCAGCACTCCGAGCAAAGCCTGCAAGGCGCTGATCGAGCGCGCCAGCTTTGGTCTACGGTGCGGCAACTCGGCAAAGAGCTTTGCAAAATGCAGAGCCGCAATCGCCATCACGGGCAGAAGGACGAAGTTCAACGGCTGATAGAGCCAAGCCGCTTCCGGAAAAACGAAGCGGTGCAAATAGCCCTCGTTGTTGGCGACAAACATCGCGCCGGTGAACGCATATGCGGCGAACCCAAGCGCGAGCCTCCGCCCGACAAGCCGTCCCATGACGAGCGCCACCAATGCTAGCGCCAGGATCGCGCCATTGATCGTCCAATTGAACCGCGCCTCTTGCATATGCGCTGTCCGCATCCGCTCCGGCGTCGCGAACGTCAGCGGCAACCAGGTCCCTGTCGACGAACGCATGCCGACCAGGATTTCGGCAGTTTCGCCAGCCTCCATCTCAAGTGGTGCGACAAGATATTGGCTAACCACCGGGCGCGCATCGAACGGTATCTCTCCATCGGCGCTTAGCAATGTCTGGGAAATGGTCGCACTACCCACTTTCGCGACCAGCAATTCGTCAACGAAGGGGCGCTGGACATCGATCATCCACTCGCCCGCTCGCCCGCTGTCGTTGCGCACGTTGGTCAGCAACCAAAGCGATCCATCCAGCTCGCCAAAGTCGATCCAAGCGTTGGTCACTGCCTGGAATTCATCGCGCCGTTTAAGCGCAGCTTCCGCGTTCAGATTTTGCTCGTCGGTGATCAGGTATTGAATATTGCCAAAAGTTTGCGCGTGATTGTTGCCGTGCGGAAGAACGATCACGTGCTCGCCTGCGACGGGTTCGATCTGAGCGCTCGACTGTGTTTGGGCAAATACCAATTCGCCCGAAGCCAGAGCCATGACGCAAGCGAACAGTGCGAGAATTGCGCAGCTCAAAGCGCGCGAAAGAGAGCCTCCGAAAGTCATGCGCACAAACTACGCTGCGCCCGTCCGCCCCAATATGGGGTCGATCCCCCATTCATCCTCGCGCAAGGTTTTGACAGGAGCTCCGCACACACCCTCACAATTGCGAATGCTCATCAAGCAAGCCCTCGCGCAACGCATGAACCAGCAAAGCCGAAACCGAATTCACACCCAATTTCGCCATCAGGCTCGCACGATGCTTCTCAACTGTCTTCGGACTAATGAATAGCTTCTCACCAATCGCCACATTCTGGTGACCAGCAGCAATCAGCGCCAGGACTTCGCGTTCGCGCGCGGTCAGTTGTTCGCGGTCAGGCTCTGCTTCGAGCTTGTCCAACACCTCCTGCGCGACAAATTTACCGCCAGCCAAAATCTCCGTGAAGCCGCGCTGCATCTCTTCAGGCTCGGCGCTCTTCAGGAATAGGCCATCGACGCCCGCGGCAAGCCAGTCCGCCAGCATTCCGGTCGCGGTAAAGCCCGTTACAACCGCGACCTTTGTATCGGGCGACCAGCGCCGCACCTCACCATAGACTTGCACCCCGCGCGCGAGCGGCATGGCAGCATCGAGTAGCAGCAGGTCTGGCTTGTGCTCCTTAACCAACGCGATCGTCTCGATCCCGTTCTCAGCCTCAGCAACCAGCTCGACCGTGCTGATTGCCCCTAAGATGTCGGCCAGCGAGCGGCGAACGATCGCATGGTCATCAGCAATGATAGCCCTAAATTCCATCATTCATACTTCCCGCCCTGAAGATGAACACACCCAGACATTGGGGTATTCGCCCCATACATGTTACCCTGCTTAAAACGCAAACAGGTCGCAGGAGGACAGACACAATCGTCTGATCCACTGAATGGGGAAGTGATCATGAGCAATAGCTTCAAGATGATGAGTGCGGCACTGTTGGCAGGAGCGATGGTCGTCACCTCCACACCGGCTGACGCAGGTCGAAACAGCGGCAGCTCAAAAGGCTCGGCAAGCGGCAAGGCGAACACGAACAACACGAAGGGCAAAGGCAAAGTTAAGGCGAGCACCAGCCGTGCCGCTTCGCCCAAGAAACGCACGAAGAATTCCAGCAAGGCGCCAAAGGTGGGTTCAAACGCTCAGAGCGGATACACCACCAGCATCAAGGGCAAAGAGCGTTTAGTAAACGCCGGCAATGTTTTCGGCGGCCAAGGGCGACAACGTGAGGCGACTGCATCGCAAACCATGCCGAGCGGTAGCAACCCGTTTGCCAGTACTTCCGGCGGATCGAACTCGGCACAGGCTGGGCCATCAAACCGCAATGCAACCGCGACGCAGGCGTTCGGTGGATCAGGCGGCAATGCTGCCACCAATCGTAAAGCAAAAGCGTCTGACGTTATCGGTCGCAGCAACCCGTTCGCTTCGACATCCGGACGTCGCGATAGCCAACCGCCTCCCGGCATTGTAAACAACTTGCTCGGCTTTTTCGGCGGCGGAGGGTCCGGCGGCGCCAGCGTCAGCAAAGGCGCAATAGATCGGGGCAACCTTGCCCGGAAAGATCGCGGCAAAGGCGATGGCAACTCCTGATCACCTTCCCTTTCGCAATTCGTACAAAGAACAAGGGACGGGTCGTAACGGCTCGTCCCTTTTCTTATGGGCTCGTTCGATCAGAACGAACATCTCCGTGCGGTCACTCGCCTATAATCACCGTGCGATTGATGAAGTCGCTAATGAGCTTTAGCGCATCGACATCGGGATGAGCCGGCTCGTCTGCCACATCGCGCCGCGCGAATTGAGCGAGGGAAGCATCTTCAACCGCGACGCTCCAGATTCTCAAGCCACCGATCAGCCCAGTGAACGCATCGCCGCTATCGTCGGCCGAACCGATGTAAAGTCCGTTGGACGGCAGGCTTTCAAAAGTGATCGGCAAGTCCGCGACATATTCAAGATCGACCAGAAGGCGAACTGAGTCGCCGTAATCGACGAGCGCCACATGATGCAGCTCGTCATCGGTGAAATCGAATGGCGCCGCTTCCAGCATGTCATCTGATGCTATCAGGATTCCGTCACGTTCAGCCGATATCGCGATCAGATATGATGCCCCTTCAGTACCGTAGTTGGAAAGGACAACAGGATCGAAGTCTGGCACCTCATTCCATTGCGGTTGCACCCAGAACTCGATGGTCGATTGTTCGTTCGGTGCCAGTTTGGGATCTGGATCGAACGCTAAAGTCTCAGAGCCGTCTAGCTTCAGGATATCGATCTCATAACCGCCTTCGGCTTCCACCATGTCGGTTTCCAGACCTCCGCCGCACGCGCCTAGAGTGACGATGGCGATGCCCAGCATCGCGCTAGCCATTACTGATTTGGTCTTGGACATAACGTCTCCCCTGTATGGAATTATTTGGCTTGTGCGATACTGGTCAACGCACACGCCTCACCTGAGCGACTACCGCAATTTTCGGGTAGTTGGACTTATTGACGACGTAGGCCTTGTGGTCCCAAGTTTTGCCGACCGCCAGATCGATGGGCAGGCTAAAGTTGCCTATCCCACCGGTGGCGTAGTCGTCTGTCCCGGCAAAGATGACATGACGTGTGCCGTCCACATCTCCGACCCAACTGAAGCGCGTGCCGCCAAGTTCCGACCGTTTGCCCTTGATAGTGAGAGAGCGAACCGGAAAGTTCGAATACTGCAGGCCGCTCTTGCAATTGAGGACAAATTCCCTGCCGCTCCATGGGAGCGCATGGCGAATGGTGCTGCCGCCAGTTGGCGATTTCCCGCCTGCATGGGTCAGCACGATGGATCCTTTGAGTGTCACCTTGCCGTTGTCTGAAGGAAGCGCTCCATTCATGTCCCGCTCGCAGCGGATCAGAGTGGGGGTCACTGTATAGTGCCGTTCTATCTCGGGCCGCACATCGGTGAGTTCCTGACCGTATTGAGCAAGATAACTCGCAATTGCCTCGCGCAGTTTAGAGCGTACTTCGGTGTAGACCTCGGGCTCACCCGGAAAATTAAGCGGGCTCAGCAACTCATGCAAAGGCCGCAAATCAGCCAGAATTGGATAGGGAGTTCCGCTAGCCATCCCTTCCTGGCTGAAACTACCTGTGCCGCCAACCGCTTCGAAATTGGTCGACTCAGCCCGCTGCAACTGCTCATTCTGCTCGCGGTTTTCCTCAAATCGACCCGCAGAGATGGAAGCGCCGAACCCTCCAATCGCAAGGCCCGCGTTGGTGTTAACGTCCTGCGATGCCTGTTCCCAACTCGCAACCGTATTCTCGGTGAACTCGGCTGTCATTTTTGCCGCAGAACCATAGGTCACGGCATAGGGATAATGCGTGCCAAACCGTTCGATCAGCTCATCGAAACGGTCATACCTGCGCGCATCTTCGACCGCATCGACGAACTCGTCAGACAACCGCACGAATGGCTTGTCCAACACAAGGGCGTAGATCTTGTGGCGGGCAAAACCGGCTGCGATTGAGTGAGCCGCACCTTCGCGCATGCCGGTCGTATTGCTTTCTGTGTAGTCTGCGCCGATCCCTCCAGCAGAGTCTTCCCCTTCGAAACCGACCTTTGCTCCGATGCTGTTTGTGACCGTGCGCTGGTATTCGCGTTCAGTGCGGATCAGGTTCGAGTTCGTGACCGATCCCTGCGCGCCTTCCGGAACGAGTTTGAGCCCGAGCGGGACAGTGCGCTTTTCAGTCACGGTGTAGGCGTTCGGGTCTGCTGCCTGGAACACCCGCGCCTTTGGATTTTGATTTAGCCGAAACAGATCCTGCGCATAGGCATCATAACCTTTTAGGCTGGCATCCACGTTGTCGAGGTTGCGCTCTATCATCCAGGCGTCAGATGAGGCGACATCGCGCTCGCCCAAGGCATCCGCCTGAGGACGGTAGAAGTTTGTTCCATCAATCCGCAACCGCACTCTGCCTGTGCGCGTGACATCGACTTCAATCGCGCGATCAGGACTATTTTCAATCTCATAGCTCTTGCGCTCGCCACCCGGTTTGAAAACCTCGGCAAAGGGGGTGTCGTCCCGGACTCTCGCAATCAATTCGGCTCCCGGATCAGCTGCGTCCGTTAGAGTTAATCGTGCGCCATCCTCGCTAGCTTCGATCAGATACATGCGCGGCGTCACGAAAGTGCCGTGGAGCAGCGACTGATCAAGTGTAGCGCCCGACCCGCTCTCAAAGCCATCGATCACTACTGTTTGATCGAGCGCGAGCGGCACATCCTGGATCCAAACCCCATCCAGCCGGTAGCGGCAGTCCCCTGCCTCAATAGCCGCGGCGACGTCATCACTGGCATCGACATTTTGCGACGCGGTTACCCTTGCGCGTGTTACACTAGCGCTGACCACACCGGCTTTGGCGGTTGTGTCGCCACTAGCGTTGGCAAGGCCGCAATCCGTGCTGATCGCTTCAGCCACCAGTTCAGACTGTTCGGCAAGCGTCACAGGCTCCCCGCTCTCGTTTCCGGCCCCGGTCAGATACTCGTTGCCTGCATAAACAGCGGCGCCCGTGATTGCGGTCGCGCCCAATGCGAGTCCAATACGTTTCCAGCTCATAACCCACTCCCTGATCTGAACACTCGGTCAGCGTTTTCGCCGTTCCCTTGTCCTTACCGCATCAAGCAACCCGGTTGATGCACCGCCCACATGCGGATGTTCATATAATTACCCACTTACATGAACAACGCGTGTCCAGCCCCTCACGTCGCAGCGCGCACCCAGTTATTGCCGTCGCATCGACCGGTCAGCGGCAATCGCTGAATCTCGGTTTCGATAAAGAAGTCATAGATATCGCTTTGATCCTCAAACTGCACCGTCTCCTTGCGAGTGGCACAGACTGGTATCTGCTCGGACACTTTGATCGACCCGCTCGACTGCCGTTTGATCATCTGATCGTCCCGGTTGGCGTCATTGTCGCGTAACGAAGACCGATAGTAAAAAGAGTAGTCGTTGATCTCATCCGGGTGCTTTTCAACTGTGTAGGTGGGCACCTTTCCGGGCAGCGCTTTCCAGCTCTTCGTGCCCTTATCACAATCGAGCTTGAAGCGTTTGCCGACTTTATCTTCCCACTTTGCCAACGTCTTGTTGCCAATTCGTCCTTGCGGGCCCCAGTGACGAAAATCGATCCAGCCATATAGGTCGAGTCGCTTTTCTCTCTTTGTCCGAGTGCAAGATATCCGTGTCGGCGTAACCTTGAACTTGCGATTCATCTTGGCCCGCCGCTGACTCAATTCAGCTTGCGCTTGCGCCATGTAGACGTCGATCTTGGTACGCAACTGCTCGCGTACGTCGGTGTAGATTTCTGGTTCGCCCGGAAAGTTGAGTGGATTGAGCAATTCATAGATCGGGCGCAGGTCCGCCAAGATCGGAGCCGGAGTGCCTGTCGAATGACCATCGATCGAAGTCCCACCTGTGCCGCCAACCGCCCGCCAATCCGAGTAGGAGGATTGCTGGAGGTAGGTTTGCGATTCTGACTCGCTCACCTGCCGACCACCGCTCAGGCCAACATTGACACCTTTGATAGCCGCTTGCGCATTGGCGCTCACACCCTGCGATTTGGCTTGCCAGTCGCTGACAGTTTCTTCGCTGAATTCGGTGATCGCGAGGCCCGCAGACCCATAAGCGATGGCATAGGGATAATGCGTGCCGAACCGCTCGATCAACTCGTCATAACGCCCGCGCCGTCGTGCATCTTCAACCGCGATGACGAACTCTTTCGACAGCCGAACGAAGGGCTCATCAAGCACGACTGTAAAGGATTTGTGCCGCGTCAGACCATGCATCACAGAGTTGGCATGCGCGCTCATCATCCCCTTTGTTTGGCTTTGCGTATATTTCGCGCCGACTCCCGGTTTGTTAATGCCGGTCGCCTTATCTTGACCGCCACCAACCTTTGCGCCGACGGACCAGCTGACTGTACGCTGGAACTCCTGTTGTGAGCGCATAATGGAACTGGTCACCAATGTCCCACTGATGATCTCTGGCAGCAGCCGATACCCAACCGGGACGACGCGCGCTTCTTCAATTGCATAGTCAGAAGCGTTGGGCATATCGAAGATATCGCTCAGGCCGTTGTTACCTAGATTCCACATATCCTGAGTAACAATGTTATACCCTTGGCGGGTCGAACCGAGATTCATGATTGCACGGTCAATCATCCAGGGATCGTTGCTGCTCACCTCTTCTGGATTCAGGTCTTTGGGTGCGGGCCGGTAGAAATTGCTATTGCCAATGCGAATGCGAACTGTGCCAGCGATTGGCATGTCGACCTCGATCAGTCCTGCATCGTCATTGGGGCTTATCCCAGCAAGGCGGTATTCCTTCACCTGCCCGGCGCTCTTGAAAATGTCCGTGAGCGGATTGGTGTTTACCGCTTCCGCGATCATAATCTCGCCATTGCCGCGGCCATTGCGAATGTTCAGTGACTGGCCATCGTCGGAGGCGTCAATCAACATCACCTCTGGCGTGACATAGGTGGAATGCATCAGGTCGGGGTCGCCCATGCGATTGTCGAAATCGCTGAATTCCTCCGGCGTCACGCTCTTGTCGAGCGCCAGCGGCATATCCTCAACCCACACTCCATCGATGCGTAGGCGGCAATCCCCCGCTTGGACAAGGACATCGACATCGGCGTCAGCTGGAATCGGTTCCGAGGCGATAACCCGTGCGCGGCTGACGCTAATCGCGAGGGCGGTATACTTGTCCTCACGTTGCGCATCAGCGTTGTTCTTTAGTCCGCAATCTGTCGCCTGCGCTTCTTGAGCAAGTACATCCGTAACCGCCAGTTCGATTGGTTCATTCTCACCGACAGAATCGAACGCAAGATACTGATTCACAGCATAAATTCCTGCACCGGTGATTGCGGTTGCACATAGTGCCAATGCGATGCGCATCTTAAGCATGACTTCCCCCCTCAAGGTTCGATTTCAATGCTGGAAAGCTACGCGACCCGATATGTTGGAGGCATGGGGTGGATTCCCCATCGTTGTCCCCCGTCCCTGTTCTAACATGGGGTATCAGCCCCATAGTCCGAATAGTCAAATCCGCGCAGATTGAGTGTGTTAGACGGATAAACACGACAGGGAGAACTGATATGAATTTGCGACCATCGCATCGAGTGCTGGCTGGCGCAGCAATGATTGCTCTCGCCACACAAGCGCAGGCAGCCCAGGCACGGATCGGCTATATCTGCCCGGAATTGAACAAAGCGACGGGCGAGCTCTCCGTTCGCGTGGACTCGGGCTGCACCAGTTCATCGGCGCGCTTGATCAGCCAAGATCTGGCGTTGAAGGTCGACCAAAGCACCGCATCAATCCATGTCACCGGCGATATGAAATTTGGCGGCGGGATGATCCAAACGGCGGACTGCATGGGCAGGCAGGATGTAACGCTAAGCGCAGAGGGTATCAAACCGCGCCGCTATACTCTGACATACGAGGGTCAATATCTGGCTACGCTGGACATGATGGAACAAGCCAAGCCGGACAAGTGCCTCAGCCCAACATACCGGCATTTCAAAGATAGCGATCTGGCGATGCGAAGTTCTTTCAAGGTTTGGAATGCCGATCCTGTTGAGGGCTGGAATGAATGGCGCGGCGATAGCGTGTATGATGCGCTGTCACCTGTCCTAGATAGCCATCCAGAAGGCATGGAAGGTCGCGCAAGTGCTGAAATCACCGTCGAAAAGAAGCGCTGGCGGCGTGAACCCGGCTATCGCACACCCGTGATCAACACCGATCCCTTCATCGCGGTAACAATCACGCAGCATGGCTACCTCGACGATTCCGTTTCAGGCGGACGTTTCTTCGCCGAGATGCGTCAGGATGAAAATGGCAAGTGGATGGTTGCAGGATTGTGGAGCCAGAACATGTGCGCTCGTGGAGACAAGGCTGGTCAGTGGACCGGCGAGAGATGTCCGTAGCCTGCCCCTAGCTACGGACATGTGCGGTCGGAGTGCTCAATCGGTTCTCTGAGCTCCGGCCGCGCGAACATCCGCAAGCGTGGGGTAGCCGTTAACGGCCATCAGCAGGTCCGCCTCGGCCAAAATCGAGCGCAGAACGAATTCTGCACCCTTCGCTCCGCCCAGCGCCAGACCATACGTATAGGGTCGTCCAACACCGACAGCCGTCGCGCCCAATGCAAGCGCCTTCACCGCATCCGTGCCCGAGCGGATGCCGCTGTCGAACAGGACGGGCACATCGCCAGCAGCTTTCACCACATCTTCCAGTAAGTCGATTGTCGCGATGCCGCCATTGGCCTGACGCCCACCGTGGTTTGAGCAGTAAATCCCGTCCGCTCCCGTATCGACAGCCTTCCTGGCATCGTCAGGATGGCAAATGCCCTTGAGCACAATCGGCAGCTTGGTGACCGACTTGAGCCATTTCATATCGTCCCAGGTCAGAACCTGCCCGAATGTTGCCGCCCAGGTTAGGATGGCGGCCTGCGGATCGTCCTCCGGCGGCTTGGCCAAGAGCGAGCGAAACACCGGATCACAGAAGTAGTTGTGCAGCACCTTGCCGCGCAATTGCGGGAAGTTCGACGCGTTGAGATCGCGCGGGCGCCAGCCGGTGACCCACGTGTCGAGCGTGACCACCAGCGCCTTGTACCCCGCCGCCTCCGCGCGTCCGATCAGGCTTTCCGCGAGACCCTTGTGACGCGGTGTATAGAGCTGGAAGAATGCAGGGGTATCACCGCAAGCCTCGTGCACGTCCTCCATACTGTCATTGGCCAGCGTAGACGCGCAAAGCGGCACGCCTGTTGCCGCCGAGGCCTGGGCCGCGGCAATATCGCCGTGCTTGTCCTGCGTCGCTTCGCCAGTCAGGCCGATGGGAGCCATGAACAGCGGGGTTGGAAGCTTCAGCCCGAACAGATCAATCGACAGGTCCCGCTCCTGCGCATCAACCATCATGCGCGGGATCATGCCCCAGTGATGAAACGCGGAGGAATTCGTGTCTTGCGTGTGCTCATCGCCGCAACCACCCGCGACATAGTTGGTCATCGAGGGACCGAGCGCCTCATGCGCGCGCTTTTCCAGCGTGGCGAAATCAACCGGGAATTGCGGCAGCACGCCTTGCAAACCGGCGTTGTAAATCTCGTTTTGCATCGCCCCGAAATAGCTCACGATCACTCTCTCCCACGCATCTGATTATGCGCAAGCTTGGGACGAAGCCGCAATTCAGGCAACCAATTTTTGGTGAGCGATTCTGGCTAGCGCAGCGGCAAAATCGACAACAACGCCGCTGGGGCGCTAGAAATTGATCCCGGCACGAACATTCAACTCTGGCGAATTGTTGTCGCCGCGCTCTGCGCTGCCGCCAAGTGGGAAGCCGCCTTCCACTTCAAAGCCGACCGGTCCGATGCGCCCACGAACACCTGGCCCGGCAGAGAAGAGCGATCCTTCGCCGAAGCCCGCACCAAGATCGGAGACATAGCCGCCATCGACAAATGCGTAGAGCTGGAGAAAATCGAACGGCAGCGTCTCTGTAGCGAAACGATAGCGCAATTCGGCAAGACCATAGATGCCTTCGTCGCCCAGAACTTCGCTAAAGTCATAGCCGCGAGTGCGGTAGGGGCCGCCTAGCGCCATTTCTTCGCTGGCCAGAAGTGGACGATCAGCGATCTGTCCGCCTCCCGCGAGGAAGATATCGAACCGCTTTGCGATGGGCACACGCAGGTCACTCCAGAACTGAACCTTGGAATAGACCCCATCACCATCGCTGCGCGAGGCGAAGGCGCTGCCGCGCCGCGTGGCGCCAAGAATGCCGAGGCCGCGCTCATGTGTGATGCCCGCGCGCAACCTTCCACCCGCGACCGCCCATTGGGTCGCAAGACCCAGAGAGGCAGTCACCACCGTATCGTCGCGCAAGATTTGCCCAAGGTCATCCTGCTCGATCGTGATGTACGCCCCGTTGGCATTGGCCCATAGGCTGAAATCCTTCGACCGGATGATTGGTTGGCTAAGAAACAACCCGGCACGCAGCGAGTCTCCACTAACATCGCCATCCCCAAAGGGACCACCGGGCGAAGTCGTGCCGATCGACCCGCTAACACCCGCGGTCAGACCATTTGTCGCAATCTGCGATTGATAGGATGCCGATACGAACAGCAGCTCATCAAGCTCGACCGGATTGGCGCGGACAGCGACATAAAGCTGATCAGACGAGGCAAGGACGTCGGTTTGTCGGGTCGATGCAATTGCGCGCACGGGCCCGAATGAGCGGGTGCCGTAATTGTCGGCCTCGATCCGGTAGCGTGCGCCTTTCTTCTCAAGCGTCACCACGAGCACGCCTTCGCCATCGCGGCGGCTTATCTTTGCGTCTTTCAAAGCGACTGCGGGAATGTCGGTGACGAGCAGCAGCGCTGCTTCAAGCTCGCTCTTCTTGGCGGGCCGACCGATCAAACGGCTTAGGATGCGCCGGGCCTGATCGTTGTCGTAACCCTGGATTTCGAGACTATCGATGCGCCCTTCATCAACAGACACTTGCACCACGCCAAAGCCATTGGCGTCGTCCAGAACATCGGCCCGGACATATTGGTATCCCTCTTCACGGGCGAGATCGGCGATCTCCTTCGTAAGCCGAGCGAGCACTTCTTCGCTACGCGGTTCGCCAAAGAAGTCTTCGACCACCGCCTGATAGCGCGCGTCATCGATCGCTTCATTGCCGAGGATCACAACGGCCCCGATTTGATCGGCGCTTTCCTGGGCACTCGACGCGGTACTGGGCGGCGCGTTCGCAAAGACCTCGTCTCCGCTTTGCATTACCGAAAGCATGGCGATGCGCGGCGACCTATCGGCCTCCTGCGCATTCAAGGCAGGCGCCGCGATGCATAGACATGCACCCAACGTAACTGCTTTGACGAAACGCATTCAAACCTCCTGGAAAGATGCGCTCGTTAACCTCGCCGACCTAAGAAAACCTTACACACAGGCCATTTTAAGCTCTTGTTAGCTAGTCAGATTCAACACTCTTTTATACGCCCGCGTGCAAAAGCCTGATCGTGCACACATAGAACTTTCAGGCTTGAACATGTTTAGAATTGCAAAAAAATCTGCTTTCGTTGCTGCGCTGCTAGCCAGCACCAGCGTCTATGCCGGGAATGGCTGGACCGTCTCGGAGGCGAGCGGTCAGGTTACCGTGACGCGCGGCGAAACAGTTATCTCCGCCAGCAAGAGCACAGCCTTACGCGCCGGTGACGTTGTTCGTACTGGCAGCGCGAGCCGCGCTGTTCTGGTACGCGGCGAGGAATATGTTGTGGTCTCTCCCAAGGCACACATTCGCATTGCAGAGCCCAAGAAAGCCGGTCCGGTAACGCAGATCTTCCAGTATCTGGGCAACGTTCTGTTCAAGATCGAAAAGAAGAGCACACCGCATTTTGGCGTCGAAACGCCATATATGGCCGCTGTTGTTAAGGGCACGACCTTCAACGTCTCTGTTACGGATCAAGGCACGAGTGTGCAGGTGACCGAAGGCTCTGTTGAGGTGACCACCGGAGACGAGCTTGAAGCCGCCTTGTTGACGCCGGGTCTGGTTGGCCTGGTCGAAGCAGACAACGCCGGCGATCTGATCGTGATCTCAAGCGACGATTCTGCCGCTGCGTCACAAGCGACGGTTCGCGGCACTCCCAGCTTCGTGGCGCAGCTTCGCTCCTCTCCAGGCGCATCCAATACGCGTGCGGTCGAAGTCAGCGAGAACAACGCCAATCGCGGCAATGGGGTGCAAAACGCGAAACCTGCGGCAGTGGTCAGCGAAGTTGCGATTACTTCTGCGAACGATGTGAATGAACAAGCTGAGGTCGCTGCGGGCGGTCAACCAGTCCAACTCGCAAACAACGGCAATCGAGCTGGCGGTATTGGCGAGCAGGACTTCGTCATTGGCGAGGGTATTGTCGAGAACACGCCGGGCGCTGGAAATGGCAACGGTAACGGAAATGGCCGCGGAGCTGGAAACGGCAACGGCGGCGGCTCCGAGAACGGCAATAACGGCAAAGGCAAGGGCCAAGGTGGCGGAGCCGAGAACGGAAACGGAAATGGCAACGGCGGTGGAAATGGTGGCGGAAACGGCACCGGCTCAACCGGCATTGATGACATACTCAGCCCGACCAACAACGGCGACGGCATTGATGCTGGCAATGCAATCGATCAAGGCGTTGGCCAAGATCTGGGCAATGGAAGCGGCCCCGGCGCAGGTGACTCGCCCGGCGCTGCAAATCCGAGCGAGAATGGAGCCGACATCGATCTAGGTGCCGATCTCAACCTTGGTGGTGGAAACGCTAGTCCGAACGCTGGCGGCAATGCCAACGGCAATAACGGCAACGCTTTTGGCGTCGGAAACGGCAATGGCGGCGGAAACGGTAACGGAAACAACGGCAATGGCAACGGCAACGGCGGAAGCAACTCTGGCGATGACGACCTAGACGTCGATATTGGTGCCGATCTTGGCTTTGGCAACGCAGGCGGCGGCAGCGCGAGTGGGCCTGAGGTAGGACCGAACGACAATGGCGAGGCCGGCGACGTCGCCAGCGAAGACGGCAATGGCGATGACACCCAAGAGATCGATCTGGGCGACTCCGGCGACGGCGCTGACATTGACGTTGGTGCCGATCTCGGCCTTGGGGAGGGCAATAACGGCAATGGCAACGGAGGCGGCAATGCCAACGGCAATAACGGCAATGCCTTCGGCGTCGGAAACGGCAATGGCGGCGGAAACGGCAACGGAAACAACGGCAATGGTAACGGCAACGGCGGAAGCAACTCCGGCAATGAAGATGAGCCTGGCGCTGACCTAGACATCGATCTTGGCGGCTCTGATGGCGGAACCGATATCGAACTCGGTGTCGACCTAGGTCTCGACCTGGACGATGAGCCTGGTGAAGGTGGCGAGTCAGGTGAAGACGGTGAGTCCGGCGAGGATGGCGAAGGCGGTGAAGACGGCGAAGGCGGCAACGGCAACGGCAACGGCAACGGCAACGGCAACGGCAACGGCAACGGCAATGGCAATGGCAATGGCAATGGCAATGGCAATGGCAATGGCAATGGTGGCGGAAACGACTAATCCCACTTTTTCAATATTTCAGTGAGTTAGCGAACCCTCCTTAGGTATCTTCTCAGATTGCGTAGTCGCAAAACAATCATGCGAAACCTCGCATAAACCCTTTCCTGCTACGAATTTTCGCTTCGCAGCGGCATTCGCCGCACGGCAGGAGAAATCGCATGTGGCTAACCAAGGCCTCTGCCAAAGTGCAGGATCAGGCCGTTCGCGCGTTGTCTTTTACGCTCGCCCTCCTCATTGCGCTCGCCGCGATCGTTAGTGGCGTCTCCGGCAGTGTCGAAGTAGACCTGCGGGACGCACGCGATCACCTGCGCAAAGCGCCTGCTTCGGGTGAAATCGTCATTCTCGAAATTGACGGGCGCTCCATTCAAGCATTGGAACAATGGCCTTGGCCGCGCAGCCACTATGCCGACGCAATCTTGGAACTTGACCGGCTTGGAGCCGCGCAGATTGCCTTCGATGTCGATTTCTCTTCTCGCTCCAATCCTGCGGAAGATGCGCAGGTCGCGAAAGCTTTGGCCGCCCGAGAGGGCAACGTTATTCTCCCCACATTCCGCCAGGAAAACCTGGCAGGCGGAGATCAAGATGTTACTGAAGCGCTGCCCTTACCGGAATTCCAGGAGCATTCCTTCTTGGCGTCGGTCAACGTCTTCCCGAGCGCGGATGGAAGGATTGATCGCTACTCTTTCGGCGTGTCGACCAATGGTGTTTCTCGCCCGTCGCTCGCCAGCATGCTCGCCGCCAAGGCGGGCCGGATCAATGAGTTCTTCCGCATCGACCAGGCTATCGATCCTGCAACAATTGATAGAATATCATTTGTCGACCTCCTCGAAGGGCGGGTCACGCGCAACCAAGTGAACGGCAAGCGCATCCTTGTCGGCGCGACCGCGATTGAGTTGGGCGATCGCTATCCCACGGCGCTGTTTGGCGTAAAGCCCGGCGTCGTCATCCAGGCGCAAGCTGCCGAAACGCTCATTCAAGATCGAGCACGCAGCGACAGCGGCCCCTGGTTACCTCTAGCGGTGATGGCCATCTTGCTGTTGGCGCTGGCATGGGTACGGACAAAGCGCCTGAAGATGATCCAGATTGGCGCTGGTATTGCAGCGATAGCCATCGTGGTTTCTCTTGCGCTTGATCAAATCGCCGGCCCGTATATCCAGCTTACCTCAGCCGGAATCTTGCTGGGCACCTTTTTGAGCATTGACCGGATCGCAGCGTCTGCGCGCGCATTGCAACGCGCACGCCTCACCGATGGAGCATCCGAACTACCCAACCGCCGAGCCATGTCGGCTGTTCGTGCAAAGCTGACCGACCCGGTCATCGCCGTGGCAAAGATCGATGATTTCGAACAGATGGAGGCGATTGTCGCCAGCACCGACCTGCCACGGCTCGAGCGCAAGATCGCCGTGCGATTGGGCCTATTGGCCGGGTCAGAACCGGTTTACCGGATCGACCGGGCCGTGTTCGCATGGTTCGTTCCACCGGAGCAGGTCGACGATCTGGAGAGTCACTTCACAACCGCGCGCGCTGTCTTCAATTCTCCGGTTGAGCTTGATGAAAAACGCCTCAAGATCAAAGCGTATTATGGCAGTTCGGCAAATTCCATCACCAAGGCGGCATCGGCAGCTGAGTACGCCCGGCGTCAGTCGATCAATTGGTCATCGACGGCCATCGCTCTGGAGGATGAAGCGCAGTTCCAGCAAAAGGTTCTAGGAGAGCTGGACGATGCGCTGAAATCAGGCGCCATGCATGTGCTGTTCCAGCCAAAGCTCAGACTGTCAGACCAGAGTATCTATGGTGCGGAGTGCCTGGTGCGCTGGAACAGTCCGACGCTGGGATCGATTTCGCCAGCAGACTTCATTCCCATTCTTGAGGCAAAAGACCAAGTCAGCGAACTCACGATATTCGTTTTGGGGCAAGCGCTGGAACGCAGCCGCGAGGCGCATCGTATCGGGCAACCCGTGCAACTGGCGGTGAACGTTTCGGCGCAATTGCTGTCAGATGCGGAGTTCATCAACACCGCGACAAAGATGCTAACCGAAGCCCAAATCAAAGGCGCAGAGGGCATCACTCTGGAAGTCACCGAGAGCGCACCGCTCGACGATCCAGAGCTGGCAAAGCGGGCCCTCGGCCAATTGTGCGATGCGGGAGCGCGAATTTCGATCGATGATTACGGGACCGGCCAAGCCACACTCAACTACCTGCAAGGCTTTCCGGCAGAAGAGATCAAGCTCGATCAGAGCTTCGTCCGCAACCTGATCGAAAACCGCGCGGATCGCATCATGGTGCAATCCACCATCGACCTTGCGCACGCCCTCTCATTCGAGATTGTTGCCGAAGGTGTCGAGGATCAGGCGACACTAGATGCGCTCGACGGCTTCGGTTGCGACTTTGCCCAAGGCTGGCAGATCGGCAAGCCGATGGAATGGCACAGTTTCATTGGCCGCGTCGGCCTTGAGAAAAGATCCAAGGCGAGCGCCGCTGCCTAATTGGGCTGAGGCAGCGCCAATCCAACTCGCGACGCAAGAGCTGAAACCTGACCCAAAGGCGCAGGTTCAGCGGGCGGTACCGGCGCGGCATCTGGCCATAGCGCGAGCATGGCGTCCAACTCGCGGCGAACATCATCTGCACGCGATGTGTCGAGATCGTTGGCCAATTCGCGCGCGACCCGTACGAAACCCCAAGCATCTTGATACTCGCCGGGATCGGTCACCGTGCCATCAGGCACCGCAATCGTGTACTCCTCGACCGTAGTATCCATCAGGAAACGGATCAGTTCGACCGGATCACCGCCAGCCTTGTCACGCACGTCGCGAAGGTTTTCCTCGGCGGCTTCGAGCTGCGGTTCGATTTCCGCAGCAGGTCGGCCCGCATCAAGTGCAGCCGAAACTGCTTCAAAGGGCGCTGGATCGAATCCCAGCTCTTCCAGACCGATCCGTTCAGCTGCATGAGTTTCCGACACAGGATGGAGCAAGTGCGGAGCCGCGGCCTTGGCATCGCCTGCGCGGTAAAGCGCTATACCAGCCTCAACATGGCCCGACATAAAGGCTACGCGCTGAGGCAGGGCCAGCGCACCGGCAGCGCCGCTTTCGCCGCCCTCACCTTCGCCCGCTTCGCCTGATCCACCTTCACCGGGTGGTCCAGCTTCGCCCGCGCCACCTTCTCCAGCCTCACCAGCTTGCGCGGTAGCTCCACTCTCGCCGCCTTCGCCAGCTTCGCCTGCGCATCCTGCCAGGCCTGTTCCCGCAAGCGCCGTGGCCAGGCCCAGGCCAGTCCAAACCTTCAAAGTCGATTTCATGATGCATCCTTTGCGAAGCGTCCGTGTAATCTCCGACCTTAACGCCGCACACCACGCGATCAATCCACTAGCGCCGAGTGGATTGCGAGCCCATACTTGAGGGTCGCACCTCTGGTTCGAGCGCAGTGAGACGGTTAAGGCCGGTCAGGCGGGAGAGAGTAGTCTGCACGAGGAAAGATCAGCCCGGCAACTGATCAATCGTTTGGAAGAACCACTGGCAGATGCTTTCCTAGATCATTGGGAGATTTCCCCATCCTGGACGTGGCGCAATGGACGTTAAGATTCTTCCTGAGTTCCGTCCCAACCCTAGTAACCGAATATAGGTGGGGAACAGAAAATCACCTGTCATAACCCGACAGCCTTATCCGACGAGACGGCGATACAGATGCCAGGTGGCATGACCGAGGACTGGCAAGATTATGAAAAGGCCGAGCAAACCAGGAAGCATCGCCAGAAACAGTGAAATGGCAATGAAGCAGGCCCATGCGAGCAATATGACCTTGTTGCTCTTGAATGCTCTCAAGCTTGCGATAATTGCAGTGAGGAAGTCGACCTCGCGATCAACCAACATCGGTAGGCTCACCAGGGTAATCGCATAAAAAGCCAACGCCATGATCCCGCCGATCGCACTTCCGACAAGCAGCATGATGATGCCTGTTTCGGTCAGAAGGAAAGCGAGCGATTCCGATCCCGCGCCCGCCTCAACCAATGCGACGGAAAAGACCACATGGGCGACGATAACCCAGAATCCAAACGCGACGAATATGATCACGCCCATGCTGAGTATCTGCTCGTCACCGCGCCCTCTGACAGCGCCAAGAATGCTGCTCCAACTTAGCGGCAATCCAGCCTCACTGCGGCGACTGACCTCGTAAAGCCCTACTGCGGTAAAAGGTGCCAGGATCGGAAAGCCCGCCGCTGCCGGGATCAGCCAGGTCAACTCTCCGCGCGTAAAAAGCACGTAGGAAAGCAATATCCCCGCGACGACAAAGATCGCCGCGAAGAATAGCCCATAGACAGGCTGAGCCCGGAAATCGGCCCAGCCAGCAGCCAGCGCCGCAGTCAGATCCCGCAATTCGAGATTGTCTGCGATCGCAATCTGTTCGCTGGGTGCTGACTTATCCTTGGTCAAATCTCCTCCTTCATGGCTTCAGCGCGCATCAATCCGCTCAAGGTCCTAGAAACGGTAAGATACACCAGCGCTAACGACCCAGGGATCGAGATTGTGCTCGGTTTCGATGACAAGAGTGTCGCCAGCAAACCATCGCGCGGTGGTGCCAATGAAATAGCGCTTGGCATCCACCGTGATACCAAAACCATCATCGCCAACAGGCACATCAAACCCCGCCTGAAGCGCGAAACCGAATTCATCCGAAAGATCGGTATCAGTCACACCCAGCGGTATGGTTGCGGCACCAGGCTTGTCGCTCAACCAGATAAAATAGGCTGGCCCCGCTCCGACATATGGCTTCACGCCGCCCACATCGAAATGCAGCTTGGCAGTCACCGTGGCGGGCAAGAGCAGTCCATCGGAAACCAATTCATTCCCTGCGGGAAAGCCGCTGATTGTATCGACATCATGCTGGGTCGTGCCCGCGATTGTCTCGATTGAGAAGCTGTCCGTCACGAAGTACTCGATCGCGATGGTCGGTACGAAATTGTCGTTTGCCTTGGTGTCGGTTCCGGCAGGCAGGCCGACCAGGTCGACATTCACCTGATCGATCTCGCCATCGGGCAGCACACCAGTCGCCAGCACCTTGACTTGCACGTCTCCGGCGCGATCTTCTGCCATCGCCGGACTTGCTGCCAATGCCGTCGCAGCACACACAGCAACATAAAACTCTTTCATCTTCGCATTCCTTCAGAGGCTGCAGTGACCGCCCTTCACGGCCTAGGATGTTTGCTGCCTCGGACTTGCGAATACTCACGAATTCAATTTCGCTTCATTGATCCTGATCAAAGACGCTCAGGAAAAGACGGGGCAAATGCTTTCGCACAATGGCATCGCTCAGCCTTTCTCGTGACCACGACAGTATGGTTTCATTCCTCGCGGCAATTCCCTGCGGGAAGCGTCCGACCAGCGTAACCGACCGGCTTTGCGAGATTGGGCGATTTTGTAAGCTGGCTCCCAGAGCTGAGCTTACCGCGCAATCAAATGAGGACAGGCTGGTGTTCATAGCGGGTGGTTCGGCAAAGCTCGTCGCAAATCACCATGTCCTCGCCTTCCATTTTACCGGCGAAATCGTGTCTCTGCTTTGCCAAAGTGACGGGGACTTTCGTCTCGCCGCCCTGAGCGACCTGGAGTTGGTGGTGTTTAGTGCCGACGAATTCCTCGACGTGGCACAGGCGGATCCGAAAATGCTGCGCTCGGTTATCGCCATTTCACTCCAGGCCCTTGAGCGAAGCCGGACGAAGATGATGCGGCTGGGACACAAGACAGCGCGTCAGCGGGTCGCCGATTTTCTCCATTCGATGGCGGAGCGCATGCACGATGCGACCAAGGGTCAATGCGAGCTCGAACTGCCCATGAGCCGCCGCGACATCGGTGAAAGCCTTGGCCTCACCATCGAGACCGTCAGCCGACAATTTACCGAACTGAGAGAGCTCGGCCTGATCGAAACAACAGGCCGCTCGGGGGTGCGGATACCCGATCTACGAGCCCTATCAACCGAGGCAGGTCAGTAGAAAAGCAGCAAAATTCACGAAATTTGATCTCGATCAAATACCGCCAATTCGAGCCGCGGTAGCGAGAGCGGCAACGGAAGGGAAATTCATCATGGAAGCAGTCGTTGGTAGGCTTGGCATCTGGGCTCTTGTCCTGCTTGTCGCCATTGCAGCTATTGCAGGAGCACAGGATTCCGGCTTCGCGGTACATATGGGGATCATAGCTGCGGTCGCGCTCATCCTGATGATCGTTACCGCCCGCAATTACGACCCGGTCGGCAAGGCGCAAAGCATCTTCAAGATGCCAACGGGGCCTTCTCGCTATGATGACGATGTCATTCGCTGGGGCGTCATTGCTACCGTTTTCTGGGGCATGGCGGGCTTCCTCGCGGGGCTTTTCATCGCCTTGCAGATGGCCTTTCCCGAACTCAATTTTGAGCCCTATCTCAGCTTCGGCAGAGTGCGCCCACTGCACACGTCTGCGGTGGTTTTCGCATTTGGCGGCAACGCGCTGATCGCGACCAGTTTCTATGTTGTGCAGCGCACTTGCCGCACGCAACTCGCCTTTCCGACGCTCGCCCGGTTCGTGTTCTGGGGCTACCAGCTTTTCATTGTCCTGGCCGCGACCGGCTACTTGCTCGGCATCACCCAGTCGAAAGAATATGCCGAACCTGAGTGGTATGTCGATCTGTGGTTGACGATCGTCTGGCTTGCCTATCTCGCCGTCTTCGTCGGCACGATCGTTCGCCGCCACGAACCGCATATCTACGTCGCCAACTGGTTCTTCCTGGCCTTCATCATCACGGTGGCAATGCTGCACGTGGTGAACAACCTCGCGGTGCCAGTGAGCATGCTGGGTTCGCGCAGCTACAGCGCATTCGCCGGTGTTCAGGACGCGCTGACCCAGTGGTGGTACGGCCATAACGCGGTCGGGTTCTTCCTGACGGCCGGATTCCTGGCAATGATGTACTACTTCGTGCCCAAGCAGGCCGAGCGACCGATCTACAGCTATCGTCTCTCGATCATTCACTTCTGGTCGCTGATCTTCCTCTACATCTGGGCGGGTCCGCACCATCTCCATTACACCGCACTGCCAGACTGGGCGCAAACGCTCGGCATGGTGTTCTCGATCGTCCTGTGGATGCCGAGCTGGGGCGGTATGATCAACGGCCTGATGACGCTCAACGGAGCATGGGACAAGGTTCGCACCGACCCGATCATCCGCATGATGGTGATGGCGCTCGCTTTCTACGGGATGAGCACGTTTGAAGGGCCGATGCTGTCGATCAAGGCGGTGAACAGTCTGTCACACTACACCGACTGGACCATCGGCCATGTTCACTCCGGCGCACTCGGATGGAACGGCATGATCACCTTCGCCTGCGTCTACTACCTGGTTCCGCGCTTGTGGAACCGCGAGCGGCTTTATTCGATGCGAATGATCAACTGGCACTTCTGGCTCGCGACGCTCGGCATCGTTTTCTACGCCGCCAGTATGTGGGTCGCCGGGATCACGCAGGGCCTGATGTGGCGCGAGTATGGCTCCGATGGCTTCCTTGTGAACAGCTTCGTCGACACCGTCGCCGCGCTTCACCCGATGTACCTGATGCGTGCCTTTGGCGGCCTGCTCTACCTCAGCGGTGCGATCATTATGACCTACAATGTCTGGATGACCATCGCAGGCAGGCTGCGTGAGGAAGCGCCGATGGGCGAGACCCGCCACGACGAAGCCGCCGACCGTCCCATTGTCGCTGAGCCGGCCGAATAGGACCCGAAACGATGACCGAGAAAAAAGAACCGTTCGCCAGCCACAAGACCATTGAGCGCAATGTCACGATCCTTGCTGCGGCCACTCTGGTGACAGTCGCGATTGGCGGGATTGTCGAGATCGCACCCCTTTTCTGGATCGATAACACGATCGAGGAAGTGGAAGGCATGCGTCCTTACACTCCGCTCGAACAGGCAGGGCGCGACATCTATATCCGAGAAGGCTGCTACACCTGCCACAGCCAGATGATCCGGCCGTTCCGCGACGAGGTGGAGCGCTATGGCCATTACTCGCTGGCAGCGGAAAGCATGTACGACCACCCGTTCCAGTGGGGCTCGAAACGCACCGGGCCAGACCTTGCCCGAGTTGGCGATCGCTATTCGGATGAATGGCATGTGCAGCATCTGAAGGATCCGCAAAGCGTGGTGCCGCAAAGCATCATGCCATCATACAGCTTCCTGGCCGAAACGCCGCTTAAGGTCGCCGATCCGTCCGCCAATCTGGCCGCGCTCAGCACGGTCGGCGTGCCCTATTCCGACACCGACATTGAGATGGCCGAGACGGACCTGTTCGCTCAGGCCGATCCAGACCTCGATACTGGCGATCTGGAGGAACGCTATCCCAAGGCGCAGGTGCGTGATTTCGATGGCGATCCGGACCGTGTGACCGAGATGGATGCGCTGGTCGCATACCTGCAAATGCTGGGAACACTGGTCGATGTGGACAGCGCCGCCGCACAGCAGGAATTGGCTGAGGAGACCGGTCGATGAGCTTCTACGAAATCTTCCGTCACTTTGCCGACAGCTACGGCCTGACGCTCATTTTTGCACTCTATCTGCTGCTGTGCGGTTGGGCTTTCCGCCCCGGCTCCAAATTGCGCAACGAGAACGCCGCCAATTCGATTTTCGAGGACAGTGATCATGGCTGACACCAACGACAAGCGGGTCGATCAACCCACGGGAACCGAGTTTGTCGGCCATGAATGGGACGGCATCGAAGAGCTGAATACGCCGCTGCCGCGCTGGTGGCTTTGGACCTTTTATGCGACTGTGATCTGGGGCGTCGTCTATGTTGTGCTCTACCCTGCATGGCCGCTGATCGAGAAAGGCACCGAAGGCGTGCTGGGCTGGTCAAGCCGCGGCGAACTGGCGGAGGAGATGGCGCTGGCCGATCTGGCTCGTCAATCGGTCTATGAGCAGATTGCGGCGACCGATATCGAGAAGCTGCCCGCTTCGCCCGAACTGATGCAGCAGGCAATTGCCGGGGGATCGGCCGCGTTCAAGGTCAATTGCGTACAGTGTCATGGTGCTGCCGCAGCAGGCTTTGAGGAGTACGGATACCCCAACCTCAACGACGATGACTGGATCTGGGGCGGCACGCTGAGCGATATCGAATACACGCTCGTCCACGGCATTCGCTGGGAGGGTTCGAACCAGACCCGCGTCAACTATATGCCGGCATTCGAAGGTATATTGAGCGATCAGGAACTCGACAGTGTTGTCGATCACGTTCTCTCGCTCTCTGGCAATGGTCAGTCGAGCGCCGCAGGTGCCGAGCTCTACACCAACAATTGCTCGTCCTGCCACCAGCCTGCGGGCGAAGGCAGCCAGTTGATGGGTTCGCCTGCCCTTAATGATGCGATCTGGCTCTATGGCGATGATCGCGCGCTAATCCGTCAGCAAATCCTCAATCCGAAGCACGGCGTAATGCCCGGCTGGGGTGAGCGCCTCGATCCGGTGACGATCAAGATGCTGGCCGCCTACGTCCATTCGCGCGGCGGCGGGGAAGCGCCTGCCGAGACCGCACCCGAAGAGGACAACCCTGAGTCAATTGCGACGATGGCGGACGCCTCCGATGCTCCAGCGGTAGAGGGCGATGACCAACCCTGAACCACCGCCTCCTCCAGATCCCGGTCGGGACTGGGAAGGAGCACTGACGGCTGAAAAGTCCAAGTCAGTATCCGTGTCCAGGCGGTCTGGCAGTGATCGTGCTCGATCCGCTTCCGGTGGACCTCCGCCGACCGAGCTCTATGCAAAGCAGAAGACAGTTCACAACCAGCGGATCGACGGGCCGTTTCGTCGTTTCAAGTGGTTCGTCATGGTCGTCACTCTGGCGATCTATTACATCACGCCGTGGATTCGCTGGGATCGCGGACCTTTCGCGCCCGATCAGGCTGTTCTGGTCGATCTCGCCAATCGCCGATTCTACATGTTCAATATCGAGATCTGGCCGCACGAATTCTATTTCGTTGCCGGATTGCTTATCATGGCCGGGATTGGCCTGTTTCTGGTAACCAGTGCAGTGGGTCGGGCATGGTGCGGCTACGCCTGCCCGCAGACGGTCTGGACCGACCTATTCCAGCATGTCGACCGCTTGTTCGATGGCGATCGCAACGCCCGCATTCGTCTGGACAAAGCGCCCTGGGGACCGAGCAAGGTCGCGCGCAGAGCCTCGAAATGGACTGTCTACTTGCTCATCAGTTTCGTGACTGGTGGGGCATGGATTCTCTACTTCGCCGACGCTCCCACGCTATTCGTTGACTTCTTCACCGGCGAAGCTGCCGTCGTCGCCTATGCAACAGTCGCGATCCTGACTTTCACGACCTTCTGGCTCGGCGGTTTCATGCGCGAACAGGTGTGCGTCTATATGTGCCCGTGGCCGCGCATCCAGACGGCGATGCTCGACGAAAAATCGCTCATCGTCACGTATAAGGATTGGCGCGGAGAACAGCGCGGCAGTCTCAAGAAAGCGAAGAAGAACCCTGATGTCTACGGCGACTGCATCGATTGCCTGCAATGCGTCGCAGTCTGTCCGACCGGGATCGACATTCGCGAAGGCACACAGATCGGCTGCATCACCTGTGCGCTTTGCATCGACGCCTGCGACCGGGTCATGGAGGATATAGACCGCCCGCGCGGATTGATCGACTATGCAACCCTTGAAGGGTGCGAGAAAGAAGCGGCGGGTGAAGCGCCCATGCCGATCTTGAAGCAGTTATTGCGTCCGCGAACCGTGATCTACTCGCTGGTGTGGGGCGGTATCGGCCTCGCCATGCTGTTCGCGCTGGGCACCCGTACCCATACGGACCTAACCGTATCGCCCGACCGAAGCCCGCCCTTCATGCTGATGAAGGATGGATCGGTTCGCAACGCCTTCACCCTGCGCCTGCGCAATATGGAAAGCCGTCCTCGCGAGATGGAGATCGCAGTGCTCGGCCTGCCCGGTGCGCAAATGTGGACCGACAGGATCGGGCGCGATGCCGCTGCGCCCACCCAAGTGGTCACCGTCCCGGCGGACGAGACCCGCACCGTGCGCGCCTATGTGACCGTGCCAAGCGGCACAAATGGCCGGGAATTCCAGTTCCAGCTTACCTCGCTCGATGAGCAGCGCGAGCAGGACGCAGAGACCATCACTTTCACCGCTCCAGGAGACGAACGATGAGCAAGAAGACCGCAGCCCGCGAGTTCACCGGTCGTCATATGCTGATGGTGATGGTCGGTGGATTTGGCGTGGTGGTCGCCGTGAATTTCTACATGGCGAGCCTCGCTACTGGCGGGTTCCACGGGGTCGTTGTCGACAACACCTATGTCGCCAGCCAGAAGTTCAATGGCTGGCTGGAAGATGCCGAGAAAGTGCGCGCTCTCGGGTGGGAGGCGGATCTTTCACGCGATGCTCAAGGTCATGTCATCGCCAGCACAACAGGCCTGCCGGCTGGCGCGACCATGACCGCCGAATTGCGCCGACCGCTGGGTGAGCATGAATTTGCCAGCCTGACTTTCGCGCGAGGTGAAGACGGCTCCTTCCGTTCAACTGAAGCGATTCCGACCGGGCGCTGGATTGCTCGGCTATCTGTAACAGCGGGCGGACAATCCTGGATCGATGAGCAACGCATTCCATGAATGCGCCTATCGCCCTGAACGCCTCAACGAGCGACGATGCCGTAGACACCCGTTTCACGGTACCGCGCATTCGCTGCGCCGGCTGCATCGCCAAGATTGAGCGCGAACTGCCCACGATCGCCGGTATCAGAAGCGCGCGGGTCAATTTCTCGGCCAAGAGGGTCGCGATCAGCCATGATCCGGCGCTGGACGAGACCACGCTTGCTCTCGCTCTCTTGGAGCTTGGCTTTGAGAGCCAGCCAGTTGCCGACAATCCGCTGGGCGCGGACGAGATCGAAGCCAAACACCTGATGCGAGCGCTCGCTGTCGCGGGCTTTGGCATGATGAACATAATGCTGCTCTCGGTCAGTGTTTGGGCCGGTGCCGCTGGCACCACGAGGGAGTTGTTTCACTGGCTTTCGGCGCTGATCGCCCTGCCGACTATCGCCTATGCCGGACGGCCCTTTTTCGCTTCGGCCCTCATGGCATTGCGCTATCGCCGCACCAATATGGACGTGCCGATCTCTATCGGCGTGCTGCTCGCCACCGCACTCAGCCTCTATGAGACCATCACGGGCGGCGAGCATGCCTATTTCGAGAGCGCAGTGATGTTGCTGTTCTTCCTGCTGTGTGGTCGCGCGCTGGATGCGGCGATGCGTGGGCGGACACGGGCAGGCATCGGCGCATTGCTGAGCCGTATGGGAAAAAGTGCAAGCGTAATAGGACTTGACGGCGCCGCTACCCGCCTGAAGGCTGAGCAGCTCGAGCCCGGCATGCTGGTGCTGGTTGCTGCCGGGGAATCGCTCGCCGCCGATGGGGTGATCGAAGAAGGCAGCGGAGCAATCGATAATTCGATGCTCACCGGTGAAAGCACCCCCGAAGCGGTTGCAGTCGGCAGCGCAGTCCACGCTGGCGCGATCAATCTCACAGACCCTTTGCGGTTACGACTGACGGCGGTGGCAAGCGACACGGCGATCGCCGAAATTGCCCGCCTGATGGATGAAGCCGGCCAATCGCGCAGTCGCTATGTGCGCATCGCCGACAGAGCCTCTCGCGCCTATGCGCCGCTGGTGCACTCGCTCGCAGCGCTCGCCTTCATCGGATGGATGATTGCAGGCGCAGGCTGGCACCAATCGCTGGTGATTGCGATCGCGGTGCTAATCATCACCTGCCCTTGCGCCATGGGTTTGGCGGTGCCGACAGCGCAGGTCGTCGCTTCCGGCGCGCTGCTTAAACGCGGCCTGCTAGTGAAAGATGGAAGCGCGCTGGAACGCCTGGCTGAGACCGATATCGCGCTGTTCGACAAAACCGGTACGCTAACGCTCGGCATGCCACGCCCCGATCTCGGCGACGTGCCGGACGGTGAGCACGCCATCGCGCTTGGCCTCGCACAATCGAGCCGCCATCCCCTCAGCAAAGGCCTAGCAGACACGCTCCGCAAACAGGGTGTCGAGCCAGCCCAAATCGATCAACTCGCCGAAGTCTCGGGCGTCGGAGTGGTCGGTGAGTATCGGGGCATGCGGGTAGCGCTAGAGCGCCCTGACAGCCGCGAGGGCGCGCTTGCAGCGCAACTGAGCATTGGCGAGCGCCAGACAATCCTGCATTTTAGCGATCCTTTGCGTTCCGATGCCAAAGACGCAATCGACTCGCTGGACGAGCTTGGCCTCGAAAGTCGGATTCTTTCCGGCGACAGAAGCCACGCTGTGGGTGAAGCAGCGCAAGTGCTTGGACTGCACGCTCAGGCCGGCATCACCCCGCTGGGTAAGCTGGCTGTGCTCGAAGCGATGAAGGCAGACGGAGCGAAACCGTTGATGATCGGGGATGGCCTTAACGATGGACCTGCACTTGCAGCCGCTCACGCCTCGATTGCGCCCGGCACTGCCAGCGACGTTAGCCAGCAAGCGGCCGATGCGGTCTTTATCGGTGAGAAGCTGATGCCGGTCGCGCTGGCTGTGCGCGTTGCGCGCAGGACAATGAGAGTCGTCCGACAGAATTTCGTCTTTGCCATCGGCTATAATCTGCTCGCGGTGCCGCTCGCCCTGTTCGGATTTGTTACCCCGCTTATCGCTGCAATCGCCATGTCGGTCAGCTCGTTGGTGGTGGTCGCAAACTCGCTGCGCCTTGCGGGAGCCGCCAAATGACAGGGCTTACATTCCTGATCCCAATCGCACTCGGCATGGGGGCATTCGGACTTGCGGTGTTCTTCTGGGCGATGCGTGATGGCCAGTTCGAGGACATGGACGGCGCGGCCAACCGCATCCTGATCGACGAGGATGAACTTACCGAGGACGAACAATGAGCGGCTCCGTCCTCGCCTGGACCGCGGTGATTTTGTTGGCTGCAGAACCGCTCGGACCGGGCGTACAATCAACCGGCGAGCGCTCTCTCGTCATGCAGCTGTGCGATGGCGGCGAAATTACGATCACCTTGGATGACGAAGGCGAAGACGAACCCTCTCAGCATTGCCCTGGTAACAAGGCCTGCCACGCTGGAAACTGCCGTCCGCGATTTGATCTGGGACAAAGACCGACCGGCGAATGACAGGCAAGCCACTCGCATGTGGCCTTATCATCCTGAATTGCTGGAAACGCCCGTGCCGCGTTACACCAGCTATCCAACCGCGGCAGATTTCGGAAAGATCGAAACCAGCAGCCTGACCCACGCAATCGAAGGAGCAACCGGCGATGTCTCGCTCTATCTGCACATCCCGTTTTGCGAGAAAATCTGCTTCTATTGCGGTTGTAATACCGCCGCATCCGGGCGCAGACAGCGGCTCGAATCATATCTCGAGGCATTGCACCGCGAGATCGAGACAGTTGCCACTCTGCTACCCTCGACCAGCCGTGTGCGTCGCATCGCCTTTGGCGGTGGCAGCCCAAACGCGATAAAGCCAAGCGAGTTTCTCGACCTGATCGATGCGCTACACCGTCACTTTAGGTGCTCTGGTGCCGAGTATTCGATTGAGCTCGATCCGCGCACTATGACGAGCGAATGGGGCAATGCAATTGCCGAAGCAGGGGTGACGCGCGCCAGCATGGGTGTGCAAACGTTCGCGGCGCATTGCCAGAGGGCAATCGGGCGTGAGCAAGACGATGCACTCATCTGTCGCAGCACCGATTGGCTTCGCGACGCCGGTGTTACCTCGCTCAATTTCGACCTGATGTACGGCCTACCGCGGCAGAGCAAAGAGAATCTGAGCGACAGTCTGGAATACGCCAAATTGCTGGGCGCGGACCGGATCGCCCTGTTCGGTTACGCTCATGTTCCGCACATGGTTCCGCGCCAGCGTATGATCGATGCGAGCGCGCTGCCCGGCAAGGACGAGCGCTTTGAAATGGCGGCGGTCGGTCACTCCTATTTGGTACGCGAGGGATATCTGCCAGTCGGCTTCGACCACTTCGCGCTACCCGACGATTCGCTAGCCAAGGCCACTCGTTCTGGTGCGCTGAGACGCAATTTCCAGGGCTTCACCGACGACCCATCGACGACAATCATCGGGCTTGGCAGTTCGTCCATCAGTTCATTTCCCGAACTGCTCGCGCAAAACGAGAAGAACAGTGGCCGCTACCGGATGCTCTCGTCGCAAGGTCGGTTGTCTGCGACGCTTGGAATTGCCCGATCAGCAGAAGACCAGCTTCGCGGCAAGGTGATCAAACAGTTGTTGTGCCAAGGCTTAGCGAGGCTTTCGCCATGTCTTCTGCACTCGGCAAGCATCGAACTAAGACCGTTCGTCGAGCGACAGCTGGCAACGATCGAAGGCCTTACCTTGAAGATCACGCCCGGCGGCTTGCCCTATGCGCGTGTAATCGCATCCCTGTTCGATACTTATCGTGATATCACAATGCGGCGGTTCAGTTCTGCTATCTAACTTGACCTGTGAACTGGCATGCCGGCGATTGTGAAGGCTTGGGCGGTGAGCTGATCAACCGCCCAAGCTTTCACAATTTGCAAGCAACCGATGGCCTGCTTTAGACCCAAGAAGCGAAATGAGATGGAAGCTGTACATCCACTCCATCGATTTCTGCCTATCGGAACCAAACCGGACTAAGCGTAAAGCTGGAAATGCTCCGGGTTGAGGATGTGCATACGGCCCTGCTCCGCTGCGCCTTGGGCTCCGAATGCTCCCATATCCTGGCGCAGGATAGCGATCTTGCGAGCCAGCTCCGGATCGGTGAGTGTCCCAACAACGGTATTCTTGCCGTCTTGCTCTTTCGCTTCGTCCACTTCTTCGAGCAGGACGCGCTGCCCCGGCATGACATGCAAATGCTGAGCCGACTCGCTTTGCCTATCATATCCGTTTGAAGCGCCTGCAACTCCTGCGGCTTCTAGTTGTACTTGCGATGCAAAGCGTTCTGACGCCTCGTCGAACCACGGCATCCTTTGATACGGAGCAATCATCGCAAAGTAGGTAGAGGCAGGGTCAAATGCACGGCGTGCCAGCTCAGGCGCTGCCGTACGAGCCACGGATACATCGAACCGACGGCTAAACTCGCGCTGCGAACCGCTACCATTGGCCGCTTCGATCCGATTGAACAGCTCGGGTCCGGTATTCGCGCTTTGAGAGCGCAGCAGGTCGAACAATTCTGCCATACTCGGCACGTCAGCCGTGTTTGAAGAACCCTGTGGCAGCACCACATCGTCAAACGGTGAGAACACACCTCTAGCAAGATCTGTCACAGGGCCAGCCGCCGGTGCGGTGCCCGGACGATAAGCGAGCGAGATATCCGCCGCTGTGCTGGTGGTCCCGTCTCTGCGTACGAAGCTGGTCGTTGCAACGATGGCATTGCGGCCCAACTTCAAGCGGCGCTCATTCGCGGTGACTGCATCCAAGCGGATCGACACGATGCCCACCTCCTCGAGTGTACGCAGTTCGCCAGCATCGCTACGTCCATTGGCGTTGCGATCCTGCCAGACACGCAGCTCGCCAAAACGAGCATCATTCGTATCGACAACACCATCGCGATTACTGTCGAGCCGCGCGAGGCCCTGAAGGCCGCTACGAGCGTCCTCGTCTTCGCTGGCAAGCGACAGTTCCGCTGCCTCAGTAATCAGTCCATCATTGTTGCGGTCGATCACCAGGAAGCCATCATCGCCCTTCAGCCAGCCAGTGTCATCGCGCGCGCCGTCGCCATTGAAGTCAAACATAGCGCCTGACTTCTTGCGCTTGACCAGCTCAACGCCATCACCATCAAGATCGAGCGCAACCGGCGCAAACATTCCGTGCGTACGGTTCTTGAAGGTCAGGATCGTGTTTGCGCCCAGCCGTCCTGCCAGCGGATCAAAGCCGCGGCGGGTTTTCTTCGGCACAACCGACACAGCTCCGCCAGCAACGCTCAAGCGATATTTCTTCGACTTGCGATCGAAATCATAATGCGCTGCGGTCAGCTCAGGGACATTGGTCGCTGCCGAGAAGTATGTTAGCGCCGCATCCGCAAACTCGCGGGTCACGCCATTAATCAGCGTGAAGCTACCAGTGTTGGCGATTGCAACCTCGCCAAACCGGGTGACGCCATCGACAGCGGTACCGGTGAGATCGATCGAACGGATACCAACCGTCGTCAGGCTTGCCGTTTCGCCTTCGTCAACCGCGCCATCGCCATCTGCGTCGGCCCATACGCCGAACTCCGCAAAGCGCTCATCATCGGCATCCAGAACGCCGTCACCATTGCTGTCGAAAGCTGCGAGACCGGCAAGATCGGTCGCGGCATTCGGGACGTCGTCAACGAAGCTAATCTCCTCGACGCCAGACATGGTGCCGTTGCCATCGCGGTCCAGATACAAGAAGGCATCGCCCGATCCGATCCAACTGGTGTCATCGGCCAAGCCATCCCCATCGAGATCAAACCGCGCATCGCTGTCCTCGGCGCTCACGGTTTCGATGCCATCCCCGGCCAGATCAAGAATGATCGGAGAAGCGATGTTGAGCGTCTCGCCACCACGGAACGACAATTGCTCGATCGACGAAAGCTGATCCATGCCGTCATCGCCATGCGCGATCGCAGACAGATCATTGATCTGAACGCCAAGATTGCCGCCTTGGGTGACTACCGAGTAACTGTCGATCTGACCCAGCAATTGAACAGTGTCGAAGCCCAAACCGCCATAGAGCAGATCATTGCCGTGTCCGCCCCAAAGCGTGTCATCGCCATCCAGCCCGTAGAGGCTATCATCGCCTGAGCCGCCAGCCAGCCAGTCGGCCAGAGCACCGCCGGTAAGTGTATCGTCGCCCACTGCCCCGAAGAGGCGATTGACCGCCCCAGCGTCACCACTCAAATTGTCATTGCTCGCCGTACCATATGTCCAATCAGCGTTCGCACCAGCTGCGCCCAACGAGTCCACTACCACATCGAACTGGCGCGCATCGCTATCGGTGAAGCTGAAATCGTCCGAACCGAAGGTCAGACTGCTCGCGCCCGAGTAGTTTGCGGTGAAGCCAAAGCTGGCCTGGCCACCCGGCGCGACTTCTTCGTTCCAGTCCAGCGCTTCAAACAGGAAATTGCCATCAGTTAGCTTGGTAACGCTCGCGCCAGATACATTGGTGATCGTAAGGTCCACACCATCGGGAACGTTCAGCACCATCTGCCAATCATTGATAGTCGCATCACTTGTGTTGCTGAACGACACGTTCTGAGTCAGTCCACCGCCCCAATCATTGGTCGACGCCACCGTAAGAGCCGTGTCCTGATCGTCAGCTAGGTTGAACTCAGGATCGCGATCGAAGATTTCGAACGCAAACTCGCCTGCCGTGTATGGCGCGCCATCGATTTGTAGCGTGATCTGGAAGGTCTGTCCCTCGGCCAGCTCAGGCTGATAGTCTTGACCATCGGTTGAGAAGGTCGCGCCTTCCGCCGTGATCTCGAAGCTCGCTGGCCCAGGAAACCCGCTAACCCAACCGCCAGTGATCGTGCCCGGACCATCATATGTCGCGAAGATATCCCATGCTTTGAGTTCACCTTCGGCAATTGCTTCAGGCTGAACCTCATAATCGAAGGTCACATTGTAGCCGCCTCCGTAGGCCGGATTGTACCAGCTGTTGAGGCTCGCAAAACTGAAGCCTTCCGTATCACCGCCTGTATCTTGCGCCTCGATTGTGAGAGCAAAATCATCTGAAACAGACAGTTCGCCGTCCGAGGTGATCACGCGAATATCAAGTGCCTCATCAGTATTGGGCGCCACGCCACTAAAGGACAACGTCGCTGGATCGAAGGCGAGCCAGCTCGGCAAGGCAGAACCATCGGCGAGCGTCGCCGAATAGGTCAGAGTATCGCCATCGACATCGGCAAAAGCGCCGGCAGGGATGACGATCGATACGCTCTCGCCGCCGAGCGCAGCAAGATCGGCGATTGGCTGCACCAGAACAGGCGCGTCATTGACCGGCGCGATGGTCAAGTCGAATGCGTCGGAAACGCTGTACTCGCTGTCCGTCGCGGTCACCGATACTCGCAGCGAGCCGTTGAAGTCTTGCGGCGGAGTGCCGGTAAAGTTGATGCCATCGAACGCCAGCCAACTTGGCAAAGGATCGCCGCTTTCCAGCTGGGCAGAGAAGGTCAGGGCATCGTCATCAACGTCAGCGAAGTTTGCGGTTTCGAGAGCAAAAGACACAGGCGTGTCTTCATCAAAGCTCTGCGCAGACAGCGGCGCGATAAGCACTGGCGCATCGTTAACCGGAGTTATCGTCAGCGCGAATCTGCCTTCAGCGGCATATTCGCCATCGCCAGCGGTCACTGTGATCTGCAACGTACCGTTGAAATCAGCGGGCGGTGCTCCTGTAAAGGCTGAGCCATCGAAGTTGAGCCATCCCGGAAGCGGATTTCCACCATCCAACGCCGCGGTGTAAATGAGCGCGTCGCCGTCAACGTCACCGAATGTGCCACTCGGCAGGACGAACGAGAAGTCTGTATCTTCCACGCTAACCTGATCAGACAGCTGTGCAAGCAGCACCGGACTGTCGTTGACCGGGTCAATGGTGAAGGTGAACGTGCTGCTCGTAGCCAGTAGGCCGTCATTCGCGAACACTTCCAGTTCGAGCGTGCCGTTGAAATCCTGCGGCGGCGTGCCCGACAAAGTCATCCCGTCGAACTGCATCCATACTGGCAGTCCCGTACCGTCAGCCAGTCGAGCCGACAAAGTTAGCGTGTCACCATCGACATCGGCAAAGCTCGCCGGATCAATCACAAAAGCGAAAGCCTCGTCCTCGATACCGCCAACGTTCGCCAGCGGCGTGACGACTACCGGTGCGTCATTGACGGCCAGAATTGTAAGATCGAACGGATCGGAAACCAATTGCTCGCCATCGCTTGCGGTCATCTGGAGCGAGAGAATGCCGTTGAAATCCTGTGGCGGTGTTCCGCTTAAGCGCTCGCCATTGAAGCTGAGCCAGGCAGGCAACGCGGTGCCATCCGCCATCGTCAGTGCGAACGTCAGTGCATCACCGTCGACATCGCCAAAGCCGTCCGTCGGCAATGGCAAGTCGATCGTGCGATCCTCTGCCGTAAGCAGATCTGCAATCGGCGTCAGCACGAACGGCGCGTCGTTCACCGGTGAGATTGTTAGACGGAATGTGTCACTAACCCCGAGCAATCCGTCGTCAGCCATGATCTCGATATCAAGTTCGCCGTTGAAGTCCTGTGGCGGTGTGCCGCTAAGTGTGGTGCCGTCAAATGCGAGCCATACTGGCAAGGCCGCGCCACCACGCAAGCTAGCTGTTAGCGTGAGAGAATCGCCGTCAATATCGGCAAAATTGGCAAGCGGTACGTCGATACTGATGGCAGTATCTTCCGCGCTTTCAACATCGGCCAGAGGCGTGAGAACAACTGGTGCATCGTTGACTGGATCGATCACAAGAGAGAAGCCTGCAGTGGCAGTTTCCAACCCATCGCTTGCCTCAACTACAATATCGAGTTGGCCGCTAAAATCTTGCGGCGGGGTGCCGGTAAAGCGAGTTCCGTCAAAACCAAGCCAGCTCGGCAATGGATCGCCCGATTCCAGCTCAGCCGAGAGCGTAAGAACATCGCCATCGACATCGGCAAACGCACCGTCGGGCAAAGGCACGTCGATCGCCGCATCCTCAGCCGAGTGAACGTCGCCAGCAAACCAGTCGAGCAGAACCGGAGCATCATTGACGGGCAAGATGGTGAAGTTGAACGTATCGCTAGCAGTGAATTCGCCATCGCTCGCAGAGATAGTAAGCGCAAAACTACCGTTGAAGTCGCTCGGCGGCGCACCGTGGATGCGTGCTCCATCGAACTGCAACCAGTCCGGCAAGGCCGAACCGTCAGCCTGCAACAGCGTTATGGACAGAGGGTCGCTATCGACGTCGATAAATTTCGCAAGATCCAAAGTGACATCAAAGGCGGCATCTTCGTCGCTGGTTGTGTCGGCAAAGTCGGACAACAGGATCGGTCCGTCATTCACTGCGGCAAAGGTTAGCGAGAATGTGTCGCTTACCTCGAATTCGCCATCGCTGGCAGAAACTGTCACTGCCAGGACACCATTGTAATCTTGTGGCGGATTGGCGGTGAAGCTACCGTTTTCGAATTGCAGCCAATCCGGCAGTGCAGCACCATTTACCAGCCCTGCCGTGACCGAAAGCGCATCGCCATCGACATCGCCGAAAGTGTTCGGATCGATCGAGAAGGTGAGCGGTTCGTCTTCGATGCCCGTTACATCAGGCAGAGCAGCCAGCAGGACCGGCGCGTCATTGACTGCGTCGATCGTCAGACGAAGCGGAGCGTTGACAGCGAATTCACCATCGCTTGCTGTCAACATCAAGTCGAGTGCACCGTTGAAGTCTTGCGGCGGTGTTCCGCTGACCTCTCCCGTCGCCGCATCGAATTCGACCCAAGCCGGGACTCCTGAACCGTCGGCCAGGCTCAACGAATAGCCAAGCGCGTCGCCATCAACATCGGCAATACGATCAAGCGGCAAGGTGAAGGCGAATGCCTGATCCTCGGCGCTTGTCAGCGGATCAAGCGCTGACAGCAGAACCGGCGCATCATTGACGGGCGAGATGACCAGCGCAAACGTATCGGCCACGCTAAGTTCGCCGTCATCGGCAATCAGTTGGAGCTCAAGCACACCATTGAAGTCAGCCGGAGGCGTGCCCTCGAGACGGGTGCCGTTGAAGCTGATCCATGATGGAAGATCGCTGCCGTCCGCGAGTTTCACGGCAAAGGTGAGCGCATCCCCATCGACATCGGCAATCCCATCCCTGGGTAGAGTAATGCTGAAGGCTTCGTCTTCCGCGCTGGCAAGATCACCAAGCGGCACCAATACCGCCGGCGCATCGTTCACAGCTGCGATTGTGAGAGTGAAGCCAGCGCTTGCTTCCAACTCGCCATCACTTGCGGTGACGAGCAGATCGAATTCCCCGTTGAAATCCTGCGGCGGCGTACCGGTGAAGCGCGAACCATCAAAGTCCAGCCAAGTGGGCAACGCGGTACCATCGGAAAGCGTCGCCGACAGCGTCAGCGCGTCTCCATCGATATCGACGAACGCATCCTGCGGAAGTTCGACCGCAATGGCGGTGTCTTCGTCGTAAATCACATCACCCAAGTCGACGTTCACAATCGGCGCATCATTCACCGGAGTGATGTTGAGCGTGAAGGCTTCGCTGACCGACAGGGCACCATCACTTGCGGAGACCAGCAGATCAAGCGCACCGTTGAAGTCTTGCGGCGGAGTGCCTTCCAGCACACCATTCTCGAAGCGCACCCAATCAGGCGTCGCCGTGCCATCAGACATGGTCAGCGTCAGATCAAGTGTATCGCCGTCCACGTCGGTAAACGCGTCACTGCGCAGAGCCATGCTGAAGGCATTGTCCTCCGCACTAGCGAGGTCGTCGATACCGCTACTCACCTCCGGTGCGTCATTGACGGCTTCAATCGAGACCAGCAATTCGCGCACGGTCTCAACCTGTCCGTCGAAGGCAGCGACTTCCAGAGCAACCGCGCCGTTGAAGTCTTGCGGTGGCTGCCCGCTAAGCGTGCGGTTGGCGGCGTCATATGTGAGCCATGTCGGCAGAGCCGAGCCATCTTTTCCGCGCACTTCCACAGTCAGAATGTCGCCATCGGGATCAGTTGCGAATCCAGCAGGCAATGCCGCGTTGAATGCCTCATCTTCGAGGCCACGCATGATCGGCACCAAATCAATGACGGGCGGATCGTTCTCTGGCTCAACCCACACATGCACGCGCGCAGTGTCCGTAAGACCGGAGCTATCGCTCATTTCATAGTCGAACCAAGCCGCGCCGTTGAAGTTCTCATCAGGAGTGATCGTGATCTGACCATTGCCAAGTTCTTCAATGGTCAGGCCATTGGTTTCGCCATAGCCAGAGATGAACAAGGCCTGCGGATCGGCATCGCTGTCATTGGCGAGAAGCGCATCGGCAAAGATGACAAGCGGCAGATCTTCGATCGTCTCGAAGGTGTCGTCCCGTGCAACAGGCGCATCTTCAACCGGCAGGACATTGATCGTGACCGTGGTCCAAACCGGGAAGCCCTGTTCGTTCTGAATCGCGTAGCGCAGTGTTACTTCGCCAAAGAAGTTCGGCTCCGACGTGTAGCGATATTGTCCATTATCGAGGAGCTGCGCGCCTTCAAGCGTGACGAACTCAAGCGTGCTCCCGTCCGGTGCCGTATCGTTCGCCATCAGAACGGCAGGATCGATGTCAATATAGCCATCCTCAAGCATTTCGAGGCCGCTATCCGACGACGCTACCGGCAGCGGGAAGTCGGGATAGATCGTCAAATTGACATAGCCGATGCTTGACTGGCCATGCTCATCAGTCACGCGATAGTGGAAACCAGCATCGCCGAAATAGCCACCATCGGGGTTGAAGACAGCCGTCTGTCCGTCCTGAACGACAAATCCCTGATCGCCATCGAACACTTCGACAATCTCAAAGCTGTCGCCTTCCACATCGCGATCGTTGGCAAGAAGTGCCGCGAAGTCGATAACGACTGGCTGATCGACATCACCGACAAATCCGAAGTCATCATTGGCAATCGGCGCATCATTGACCGCCGCGATGTCGAACGTGACGGTCTCGACCGAAGTCTTGCGGCCGTCGGTAACCGAGTAGCGGAAGGTGATCGGCCCGTTAACGTTCTCGTCTGGTACGAACTGGAATCGTCCGCCTGGAAGCTCTTGAATTCGACCACCCTCGACGGAGCGCTGCAACGACTGGAAGCGGAGGTCATCGCCATCCGGATCGCTGTCGTTCGCCATCAGATCATCAATACTGAAGGTGAAAGGCACATCCTCTTCGGCGGCGAACACATCTGCGCCAAGTGTAGGCGCCCGGTTTGTCGAGGCGACATTGACCGTCACCTCGCCGGTTGAAACGCCATGGCGGTCATCGGTAACGGTGTATTCGAAGCTCCCCTTGCCCGAGAAGTTCGCATCCGGCGTAAAGACAATGTTCGTGCCGTCAAACTCGACCGTGCCGCGCGAAGCGTTACTCACGTCGAGGAAGCGGATTGGGTCGCCGTCAACATCGAAATCATTGGCCAGCAAGCTCGCTGGATCGATCAGCAGAGGCGTGTCCTCAATCGCCGCAACAGTGTCGGCCACCGCAACAGGCGGATCCTCCACCGGATTCACGGTCACATTCACGCGTCCATCGCGCGTACCTTCAAGGTCGTCGGTGATGGTGTAGCTAAAGCCATCTTGGCCGCTAAAAGCAGCGTCCGGCGTGTAGATCGCGAATGCACCTACATTGCCGTCAAAATCATGGGCGATGGTGGCCGTGTCGACTGCACCGGCAACATCGCGCGAAACGGTGATGTTGAGCGTAGCGAGGATATCGAGCGGCACTTCGCCCGAAATCACACCGGTTTCGGTATCGATTGCAAGCCATGTCGGAAGTTCTGAGCCATCTGCGAGTGTTGCGGAGAACACGGCACCACTGACGGCTTCAAGACCTGCCGGCGGATCAATCGAAACCGTTGCAAGTTCAAGGACGATAACGCCTGATGCCGCCGCGCCAAGCGCGGTCACCCGGATATCATCGCCATCGCGGTCGAAATCGTTCGCAAGGAGCGAAGCGACTTCGAAACGGATCGAATCCCCTTCATCGAGCGCAAGGGCATCACTGCCCGCATCAGGCCGCTCTCGCGTCGGGCGGACGTTGAAGAAGATGAGCGCTGGCTCGTCCGAAACCGCGCCTTTCTCATCGCTCGCGTCGTAAGAAAAGACAACGGTGCCGTTGAAGTCCGTCGGCGTGACAAGATCGATACGTTCGTCCTGTACACGCAAGCCGAGACCATTAATCCCACTCACATCGACAGTGTCGTCAACGACAACTTCGGTGATGACCGACATGGTCGGCAGGTCGGTCCCGTTGCCAGTGACATCGATCCGCACCGGTAGTGCACCGACGAACTCTGGCGGTGGTGTGCCGGCAAAGGAGAGGGTGTCAGCGTCAAAACTGAGCCAATCATTGAGTGGAGCGCCGCTCTCGCGAGATGCTGCGAGCCCTACCGCTTCGCCCAGATCGAGCGCAAACAGACCTTGGGAAGCGAAGAACGGATCGCCTGCAAGAATGGCATTGATTGCAGGATCAATGCCAGTGGCAGGATCGATAACGAACTCCAGTGTGAAGCCTCTATCGCTCGATGCCAAAGTGCCATTGGGCAACGTACGTTTCGGCGGAGTGAAGACCACCTGCAGACGGACAGGCTCTGCATCCACATCGGGTTCGAAACCAGTCAGAGCGAGCGAACGCGTTTCGACATCAAATTCGAGCCAGTCTGGCAGCGGGCGGCCACCATTCAACTGCGCGGCGATGCTTGCCCCTACAAGATCGAAAAGTGCGACATCGCTATCGTAGGCGACTGGACCACTCACCAGCGCAGCCGGATCGATAGAAAGCGCGTCGCCAAATGTGAATTCTTCTCCGGTATCCGAATCGGTCCGCACAAAGCTGAGCGCGACGTCGAACGGCGCCGTCACATCTTGTGGAGCGGTGCCGCTGAAGCTGAGTGACGTCGCATCGAAGACAAGCCAAGCTGGCAGATCGGATCCATCGGTGAGCGTCGCTGTGACAACCGTATCGCCATCGACATGCAGCGCGTCGAATTCCAGATTTGTTGAGTGGTCTTCACGGACGCGGAAGCCGGACAGCACATTGCTGCGGACGTCAACGCCCCCATCAAGGTCAGCCTGTTCAAGAGCGAAACGCTTGTTGAAGATACGTCCGTTCGCCGGATCTTCGACCCAGACATCGACACTGACGGAGCCATCCGCATCGGCAGGAAGGGTGCCAGAGAATGTCATGGTTGCCGCGTCGAACACTAGCGTATCGGCCAGAACAGAGCCGTCAGCCATCCGTGCACTGACTTCAAAGTCGGCGGAGAGCCATTTGTGTTCGACCACTCCGAGCACACGGGCGCGCTCGAAGAACAGTACGTCGCCATCTGGCTCGATATCGTTGCCGAATGCTTCCGCCGGAATAACAAATTGCGGTCCGTCTTCGAGACCTGACACGAGATCGTTCCGCAGGATCGCGGATTCGTTGCGCGGAAGGATGGTCAGGCCCACCCAAGCGGTGTCAAAGCCGCCGCGACCATCGCTGATGGTGTATTCGAACCCAGCCGAACCGTTGAAGTCGGCCTTCGGAGCGAACTCTATCAGCCCATCGTCATTGACGCGAACTTTGCCATTAGTGGCGAAGCGAGAAAGGCTTTCCAGCGTCAGAGCATCGCCATTCTCATCGCTGTCATTGGCCAGCAATTGCGCCGGATCGATCACCAGGATCTGATCTTCCAACGTCCGGAAACCGTAGTCGTTGCGAGCCACAGGCGCGTCATTGTCCGGCTTCACGAATAGCTTGTATCTTAGTGTTGAAGCCGCGCCGCGTTCATCGATGACCTGATATTCGATGTATGCCGAGCCCAAGGCATCCGCCGTGAACAGGAAATCACCTGTCGCATCGTCGATAGTGATTGTGCCATTTGTCGCGGGATTGTCGTCCGCGCCTGGGAACAGGCCGACAAAGCTGATCGCGTCGCCTTCGACGTCGTAGCTGTTGGCGAGCAAATCGGCTTCGGTGATACGCTGGACCGAACTGAGACGGACCTTGTGCACGGCGTCGTCTGCGCGCGGTCCATCGTTTACCGGCGATACGTACACTTCAACCGTTGCCACCGACGTGGCGCCATCGCCATCGGCGAGTATGTATTGGAATCCGGCAGTGCCGAAGTAGTCACCGCGCAGCTTGAACTCGAGATAGTCGCCCTTGATCGAGCCGCTCATGTTCGAGGCAGAAAAACGATAGTCAACGTGCTTGAAGCGATCGATATCGCCACCTTGGAAATTCTCGAGCGGCCGGATTCCGACAATGCGTAGATTCTCGACATCTGCCGGTCCGTCGATATCGAAATCGTTGGCCAGAAGGGTGTCGATGCGGACCCGGAAGATCTGGTCTTCGGTTGCATATTGCAGGTCGTCGTCGACTGCGGTCGGCGCATCATTGACCGGTGCGAGGTTGACTTCGACACGTGCGTCGCTCTCGCGCCCGAACTCGTCACGAACGACATAGTAGAAGAAGGCGTCGCCATTGTGGTTGGGCGCGCCGAGGAATTCGATCATCCCATCGTCATTGACGGTCGCAGTGCCGTCGATGCTGCGATCGATTCCGAGGAAGGAAAGCGTCGATACGTCATCAGCATCGTTCGCGATCAGCTGTGCCGGATCAATGAGGATCGGCTCATCTTCTCTCGCGAACCGAACGATATCGTCCGCTGCGTTGAAGCGTCCCACACGCTGGAGCGTGTCGATCGTATCGCGATCCCAAATCGTGCCATTGCCGAAGACAATTTCTTCGATGCCCGTTTCACGTCCGAGGAAATGATCAGTCACGCGGATAGTGTCGATCAGGAAGCCATCATCACGCTCAAACTCGAGGAAGAGGTCGTCACCATCGCGAAGAATGGAAACATCCTTCGGAGCGACGGTCGAATTCAACACAATACGGTCAGTATCGGCTATATCGCCAAGCTCGTTGATTGTATCTTCATCGCCTTCAATCCCGAACACGTAACTGTCCGAACCGAACCCGCCGGCAATGACGTCCTTGCCGAAGCCACCTTCGAAAGTCTCGTCTGCCGCGCTGCCAGTGAACCTATCATCGTAGACCGAACCAACCAGCATCTCGATGTTGAGCAAAGTGTCGCCAAGCGCTTCGCCGGCAAGTCCGATACCCTGATCCAGGTCGATTTCGACCGCCTCATCAGCAACGCTGTAGTCGGCAATGTCGAAGCCTTCGCGGCCATCGATCACATCTGCGCCGCGACCACCGCGAATGCGGTTATCGGCAGCATCGCCGCGGATCGTATCATCGTGATAGGACCCTTGAATGATCTCGATATCGCTGAATGTGTCGCCCAGTGCGTCTCCGCCACCTGCGCTGCCGTCGGCCATGTCGATCGTCACACCTTCGACCGAAAGCGTGTAGTCGGCAATGTCGATGCCTTCGCCGCCCTGCAGCACGTCAGCACCACGGCCACCGATCAGGACATCGTCACCTGCGCCACCGATCAACGTATCGTCGCCGCGCTTGCCGGAAAGCAGGTTATCACCCGCATCGCCTTCTAGCGTGTCAGCCAAATCGGAACCGATCAGGTTCTCAATGCTGACCAGCACATCGCCCTCTGCCTCGCCGCCGAGTGCCGTGCCCGCCAGCAGGGAGATCGCTACACCTGCAGTGGAGAATTCGTAGACGGCGGTATCATCGCCTTCGCCGCCGTCGATTGCGTCGGCGCCTTCACCGCCGGAGATGGTGTCGTCGCCCTCGCCCCCGATCAGGGTGTCTGCGCCGCCGCGTCCTTCAAGGATGTCGCGACCTTCGCGACCTTCGAGGCGGTTGTCTGCAGCATCACCGCCGAGCTGGTCGTTCCAGACTGTCCCGATCAGGGCTTCGATGCCGATGTAGACGTCACCTTGCGCAAAGCCGCCCTGGCCAACGCGCGATTCCAGATCGGCTCGGATACCGATGTCGGAACCTTCGAAGGTGACAGTATCGTAGCCCGCACCGCCATCGAGCCGGTCGGCACCATCGCCGCCGTCAATAATGTCGTCGCCTTCGCCAGCTTCGACCCAGTCATCTCCCAGATAGGAGAGGATCGTATCGTCGCCGTGCTTGCCGAGTATCCTGTCGTTCTGTGACAGACCCTTGATCAAGTCGGCTCCCGGGGTGCCTTCGATGTAGTCCGCGTCTGGAGTGCCATTTAGCACACCAGCATAGAAATCGGCGACATTGGCAAAAGCAAAGCCAGTGTCTTCGGCACCATCGGTGTCGGCGATACGATATTCGATTGCGATCTGACCACTGAAGCCCTCGTCGAAGCGGACCACAACGAACTGCTCGCCTGCCCAGTCGACAATCTCGACTTCGCCGATCTCGACACGATCGCCCAGTTGCAACGGATCGTAGGCAAGGACGGCGTCCACGCCGACAAAGCTCGGCCGAGGCCGGGACGGGTTGTCGAGATCAACGTTAGGCACACCATCGCCGTCCGTATCGATCTGCTCGATATCGAAGTCATTTGCGAGCAGATCGCTGACCCGGATGACCAATGGTGCATCTTGCGGCGTGACGAAACCGAAATCGTCGGACACTGTGGGGTCGTCGTTCGAGGGGACGATGACGATATCCACCTTGCCCTGAGCTTCTCCATCGGCCCCGTCGGTTATCCGATAACGGAAACCACCTGAGGTGGTCGCATCATTGTTGGGTGTGAACAGCAGATTGCCGTCCGCATCATATTCAAGTGTGCCGTTGAGCGGACCATCAAAGTTACCAAGGTACCACCCGAGGAACGTCAGCGGATCGCGATCGATATCGGTGTCGTTCGCGAGTAGCGAGTCGATCTCTATGACGGTTGGCACGTCTTCGTAGATGTAAATTGTGTCAGGTTCGACAACCGGCGGCGCATCACCAACGTTCTCGAACCACAAGGTAACGCGGCCGCCGTCAACCAGACCCTCTGGATCGGTGACGCTATAGCCGAATGTCGCTTCGCCCCAGAAATCCGGATCTGGCGTGAAGATGATATTGCCGTTTTCGACGACGAGGTCGCCGTTCACCGCATCGGTCGCTTCTTCAAACGTGACCGCGAAGCCTTCGATGTCGTAATCGTTCTTAAGCAGCTCGACGATCGGGATGACCATCACTGTGTCTTCGGTACCGCGCAAGATCGGCAGCTGATCGCTGGCGTAGCTGTCGTCGCGCGCCACGGGCCGGTCATTGACCGGCTGATAGACGACGGTCGCGCGTGCCCAGGAGACACCGCCCTGCCCGTCCGAGACCTGATAGTTGAACCACGCCTCGCCGTTGAAGTTTGCGGATGGCTCGAACAGCACCGTGCCATTGTCGAGCAAGCGGGCACGGCCACCGAAATCCTGGCCAACGGCGGTAACCGTCATCGGATCGCCATCGCGTTCGATGTCATTGGCAAGCAGTTGGTCGGCAGAGATGACAATCGGGTTGTCTTCCAGGATCGGGCTACCGTCCTGGTTTGTCTCAAAGCGATCATCGGTCAGGTCGGGCGCGTCGTTGACCGGCGTTATGGTAAAGCTGACCCGTCCGCTTGACGTGCCACCCGCACCGTCGCTGACCGTATAATCAAAGTAAGCAGCGCCCCAGTAGTAGTCGGTCGGGGTTACGGTAATCAGGCCGTCATCGCCGATCTCGACTTGGACGTTGGCGTTGGACGTCACCGACTGGATAGTGAGCGTATCGCCATCGATATCGTTATCATTCGAAGTAAGAATGCGTGGATCAATCGAGAAGGCCGTTCCCTCGGCCACCGCTGGCACACCATCATTGCGTGCGACTGGCGCGTCATTGACGGGCGTGACGTCGATAAAGACCTTGGCTTCGGCGCGACCACCCTCCGGCGTGTTGGCCACGTAGCTGAACTCGGCGCGGCCATTAAAGTTCGCATCCGGAGTGAAGCTGATATTGCCATCGCTCGACAGCGCGACGCTGCCATTGACGGCATCAAATACATCACCGACGACCATGCGGTCGCCATCGAGGTCGTTGGACAACAAGCGCTCTACACGGATGACAACGCTACCGTCTTCAGCGACAGTAAAGCCATCATCGTCGAAGGCGGTTGCGACCGGACGCACACGCACTTCGATGGTGCTTTCATCAAACCCATTGCGCCCATCAGCGAGCGTGTAGGACAGCGTGACCGGGCCGTAATAGCCGCCAATGGCCGTGAAACGTACATCGCCGTTCGTGTCGATCATCGCGACACCATTCTCGCCGCCATCGACTGCCACGATACGCAGCGTATCTCCGTCTGCATCGAAGTCGTTAGCGAGCAGTGTAGCAGCGCTGATAGTCAGCTCACTACCGGTGATGACAGAGAAGGTCCCGTCAGCCGACGCGTTCGGTGCGCGGTTGGCCAGTCGGTCGCGGATCGTATCAGCTGTCCAGCTAATGCCGTCTGCGAAGGTGTACAGCTCGATCCCTGTGCCACCGTCCGATAGAGCGCGCGTGACAGTCAGGCTATCATCCGCGTTTCCTGCAACGCGGAAGACGACCGTATCGCTACCGCGTGCGAGACGCTCGACGGAAACATCTGTCGAGTTGATATCAAGGAAAGTGACACTGTCGCCGCCACTATTCGAACGATCGTCAATCCGATCGTGCCCTGCCCCGGTTTCGAATGCGTAGGCGTCCGAGCCGCCAAGACCGATAAGCAAATCATTGCCTGCACGTGCTGCAAAACTGTCGGCTCCATCGAAGCCGAACACATTTTCATCGCCCGAGCCATCGCCCGCATCGAGAGTGGCTGCGCGCATCGCATCGCGGTTCCAAGTCGTGCCATCGGCAAACTGCACCGCTACGGTACGACTACCGCTATTTGCTGACGAGAGAGCACCAACCAGCGACACACGGTCACCAGGAGTGGTGAAGGTCAAGACCAGATCGAGGTTGTCAGGCCCGCCGCGAGCGACGGAGATCACGTCGCTGATGTTGTAGTCCGCCAGAACCAGTACATCGCTGCCGCCGGCCAAGGACTCGAACCGGTCATCGCCGTCGCCTGCCGCATAATTGTAACTGTCCGCACCGAGCCCGCCGTCTCCGAGATCGTTGCCAAGACCGCCATCAATGGTGTCATCGCCATCTGTCCCGACAAGCACATCGTTGCCGTCCGTGGCTTCGCTAGCGACCAGCGCAGCCTGAATGTCGGCGAGCACCAACTCGGTGCCGTCAGACAAGGCGATCGTCTCAATACCGGCATTGGCCAGCAAACCACCAACAATAGCGATCTGATCAGTGGTACCGTTGAAGCGAATAACGAGATCGTCTTCGCCGCGGCGCGTAAAGCGCAGGTCGGTTAGCGTGTAGCCGACGATCTCAAGCCGGTCGCCAGTTGAAGACGCGCCTTCGATAATCGTATCGCTGCCATCACCCAAGGTGAAACGGTAAGTGTCATTGCCACCCTTGCCAGCCAAGGTGTCATTACCCAGACCACCTTCGATGGTGTTATCCTGAGCATCACCGGTGATCACATCGCCAGAGAACGTGCCTGCGCGAGCGACAAGGTCCTGCGTCCCCCATACCGTGCCATCTTCAAAGCGTACTTCTTCGACCGCCCCGGAGCCCAAGGCGTTTTCAATCGCAATCCGGGCTTCGGTACCTTTGATGCGCAGCACGAACACGCTGCCATCGCTGCTTTGCTCAACCGCAACATCGTCCGGCGTGATATCGGCAGCGAATTCAAGCGCGTCAGCGCCTGATGCGTCGGCGATTCGGTCGTGCCCGCCGTCGCGGGAGAAGCGATAGAGGTCATTATCCGCGCCACCTTCAAGGCGATCATTGCCTGCTCCACCATCAAGGACATCAGTCCCCGCAAGGCCCTGAATGAGCTCATCGCTTGAGCCACCTGTGAGCGTGTTGGCCGAAGCGTCGCCCACAAGCCTTCCGGTCTGTTCATCGGCGACGGCAGCAAGCGCAATCAGTGTCGCTTCATTCCAGGCCGTGCCGTCAGCAAATTCGACAATACCGACACCCATTCCAGCCTGTGCCGGAGTGCCCAGGTCAATACGGTCGTCAGTGCCGGTGATCCGCAGTACAAGGTTGTTTTCGCCCGGCACTGCTTCGATCATGGAGGCATCGATCCCAGCGCCAAAGACAAGGCGATTTGCGCCGCTTGTGTCGCTAATCTGGTCCTGACCGTCGCCAAGATCGAAACGATAAGTGTCGTCTCCAACGCCGCCAGCGAGATAGTCATTACCCGTTCCGCCAATAAGCGTGTCATCCGCATCGCTGCCAGAAAGGGTGTCGTTCCCACCAGCACCATCGATGCTGCCGCTTACCGGTGCATTAGCTGAGGGGAGAGAAAGAACTTGATCTTCGTCAGTCGGCGTCAAAGACAAGGATAGAATGTCGTTCCAGACAAGCGTCCCACCGTCTGCGAAAACTATCGCCTCAATTCGGCCATCCGAATCAATCAGAGCATCTTCGAGCAGGATACGTCCGGCGCTGCCGTTGGCATCGCCAATACGTAGCTCAAGATGCCGACCATCCACCTGAACGATACTGACGTCGTCTTCTGCAATGCCCGCGCCAAGCTCCAGCCTGTCCGAACCACCGAGATCGACGATCCGATCACGGCCATCACCCAGTTCGAAGCGATACACATCGTCACCGCTTCCTCCACGCAGTGTGTCATCGCCGCGGCCACCAACAAAGAGGTCGCGGTCGCCTGGTGCGCTATCGCTGTCGTGGCCGATGAGTTCGTCGTCGCCCGCACCGCCATCAAGAAGATCAGAGCCTTCTCCGCCGACCAGCAGATCATTGCCTTCCTGCCCGGCAAGTCGGTCTTGGCCAAAACCGCCTCGGATCGTGTCATTGCCGCCGCCGCCAGCGAGGCGATCATTCCCGGCATACCCGTCAATGCTGTCGTCACCGCCATTGCCAAACACGACATCGGCGTTCGGGGTGCCTTCAATCGCATTGCCAAGATCATTGTCGACGATTGCTCGTGCTGGGTCTTCCGATAGCGGGAGGCCATCGAAGTTTGCGCTCGTCAAAGTCGTGGCATCAACGTTCGCAAGACGGAGCATGACCGTTGTAGAGCCATCGTCCGCAACGCGAACGACTATGGAATCCGCGCCATCCTGATCAATCCGCAATTCGCCAGCGAGAAACGGATTCGTCGCGCCAAAACCGACGCGGATCACATCGCCGTCTTCACCTGCGCTGAAATCGGTTATCGTGTCGGCGACGTAGTTGGACGGTAGTCGACCAGCGGGAATACCGATGTATACATCACGGCCTTCGCCGCCAGTGTAAGTGTCTGCAGACGCATCTGCGCCGAGATCGAGGAAGATATCACGACCAGAGCCGCCGGAAACGGAATCGACACCGTCGCCTCCACTCAAAACATCGTCGGCATCGCTACCGACAAGCGTATCGTCACCAGCGGTGCCATTGATCCGAAGCCCGTCGCCGCTGCCATCCGGAACAGCCAGATCGCGCAGGTCATTCAAACCCAGTGTGATCCCTGCATCCTCGAAGATAAGCTGCTCAATCGAGCGCGCCACATCGCCTGAGAAACCGCCTTGGATCAGAATCTTGTCGCCGCTGGTGCCAAACCGCAGCACAAGATCATCTAGTGCCTCGCCGGTAACGAAGACCATGAGATCGGAAGGCGTATACCCACTCACACGGATGGCATCAGGCGTATCATCGCCTTGCTCATTGATCGTGTCGTAGCCGTCACCGGCCTCATAGAGATAGGTGTCACCACCCGTTCCGCCGCTCAGGCTGTCTCGCCCGGTTCCACCGTCAACAGTATCATCGCCGGCACCCGCATTGACCGCGTCATTACCGCCCGCCGCATCTATCGTTTCCGATGCGCCTGTTCCCGTTACGGTGTTCGCGAGATCGCCAAACAGCCAGCTGCGACGGATGAGCTCGACTGCATCCCATGTGGAGCCATCCGCGAAACGAACGGTCTCGACCATCCTGGCGCTATCGGAGAGCGCGTTCTCGATCGTTAAGCGATGGTTTGAATCGAGTGACTGGAGACGAAGGCTGTTGCCGCTGCGCACGACACGCAGCATGTCCGGCGTGATGCCCACGCCGATCTCGATCGTGTCTAGACCGCCCGTATCGACCAGCAAGTCTTGGCCGTCACCCGGCGTCCAAAGGTAAGTATCGTCGCCGAGACCGCCCTCAAGACGGTCATCTCCTAGACCGCCGTCCAGCGTTTCCGAACCGGTCGTGCCGAGCAACGTGTCATTGCCCTCTCCACCAATCAGCGTGTCGCCATCGCCAACTGCCCGAATTGTGTCGTCGCCGCGTCCACCATCGAGCGTCTCGACCGCTTGGGTCCCCAGCAAATTGCCCCAATGATCGCTAGCCGCATTGTAACGTGCGAGTTGGTCAGCTGCGGTCCACTCAGTTCCGTCTGCAAATGCTATCGTCTCGATCAGGCCAGCGCCTTCAAAGTGCCCATTACGCACTTCGATCCGGTCGCCCTCACTGCCGATCCAGATTTCCAGAGTGGTTCCATCGGAACCCAAGCGCATGGACACATCATCGGTGGTGATCCCAGCGCCCAAATCTATCCGGTCAATACCGGACGCATCGCTTATCGTGTCTTGGCCATCGCCGAGCGAGAAGCGGTAAGTGTCGTTGCCGCCGGCATCGGTGAGCGAGTCAATATCTTCGCCACCTTCAAAAATGTCATCGCCGAGCCCGCCTTCTAGCGTGTCATCGCCCGTACCGCCGAGCAGAGTGTCATTGCCCTCACCTGCAACGATGGTGTCACGGCCCGCCCCACCATCGAAAGTCTCGTCAGCAACCGTGCCCGTGAAAGATTCGTCAGCCGGATTGCCGGGATCGGGAACCGCCGCCGCGATCATCTCGGCATATGTCATTACCGTACCATCGGCGAAACGAGCGCTTTCGATGCGATAATGGCTGTTATAGGCGCCGTTGACGATGGTGATTTGATCTTCGGCACCAGTCACCCGGATGATCAAATCGTTGCCATTTGCCGCAACGAAGAACTCGAGCTGATCGCGCGCTATTGTCGCGTCAAATTCGAGCGCATCAGTGCCCATCCCACGCCAGACATAGCCCTCGTTGATCGTGTCACGCCCAAAGCCCGCGCTGAAGCGATAAGTATCGTTACCACGACCGCCACGCATCCAGTCATTGCCAGATCCGCCGTCGAGAATGTCATTTCTCGCTGTATATTCAAGGTTTGTGCCGAAGTATAACGTGTCGTTGCCAGCACCACCAAAGAGGGTATTGTTGCGAGCAAACGCACCGTAGATGACATCGTCGCCCAGCGTTGGTGCAAGCGCAATCGAGACCATTTGCTCATAGGTCCAGGTCGTGCCGTCGGCGAATGCTACCGTCTCGATCCTGTAATCATCGTTGTCGCGACTGATCCCGATCCCACCGATAATCGATATCCGATCGCCGCTGCCTTTAACTTGCAGGATGAGTGTATTGTTTCCGACCGGGTCGCGGATGATCTCGACATCGCTAGCAGATATTGTCGCGTCGAATTCGATGCGGTCGCTACCTGCTGCTCGAGGACCTTCGCTGATCTGATCCTGACCGAAACCGGCGCTGAACCGATATATGTCGCTACCCTCGCCGCCGCGAAGGAAGTCGTTGCCGCCGCCACCTGTGATCGTATCGCGGGACTCGTCATACTGCATGTTGCGGCCGAAATAGATGGTATCGTTACCATCGAGACCGTTGATCGCGAGATTGTAGTCGAGGATGCCGTAAATCGTGTCATCGCCCGAGGTCGCTGGATCGGTCCAAGCGACCATTTGCGCCCACGTCCATTTCGTGCCGTCCGCAAAACGGACTTCTTCGATGCGACCAGTGTTGGTGTTGCGGCCGCCATTGCCGATGCCGTAGGAAATGAATATTTGATCATCACTGTCCTTGACCGAGAGGATCAAGTCATTCCCGTTAGCCGAGCGGGACAGTTCGATATCGCCAGCCTGGATCGTGTCGTCGAACTCGATCGCATCGTAGCCCATCCGACGCCAGTTCAGGCCTTCACTGATCGTGTCGCGCCCGAACCCAGCGCTGAACTTGTAGACGTCGTTTCCGCCGCCGCCGCGCAACCAGTCATTGCCGCCGCCGCCGATCAGAACATCGCTGCCGATATGCCGGTCAATGCTGACCCCGGCATTGATGGAATCATTGCCGAAGCCGCCCTGGAAGGTCCGGCTTGCACCGTTTCCACGTAGGTCGAGATTTGTGACGACCTCATACGGGTTGCCAGAGAAGTTGCTGCCAGTCAGCGCAGCAGGAGCAACGCCTTCAATTCGCACCAATGCTCGCCCCTGATCGAGGCTGGTCGCGCCTTCTGGCACCCAATAAACCACAGAGTCAGCGCCATCCGCCTGGACAACGACATCACCCGCGAGTCCCTCGGCTGGCAAAATGTCCAGCCGGTCTCCACCCTGTCCGGCAGCGAAGTCGACGATGGTATCAATGCCTGATCCGAGATCGGTCAGCGGAACGAAAACGCGAAAAGTATTTGTCGCCTCAACGCCAGAGATACGGCGTGCGTGCAGCCCGCTACCAATGTCGGCCACATCGCCAATCAGGAATGCCCCCGATCCGTCGGGAGCAAGCTCGGCGACGCGACCTTCCCCAGTTGGATCAGGCTCAGCGAGCGGATCGTCCGCGATGTTGAAGATCGTGCCAAACTCGGTAACGCCTGAGTCAGCAGGATTGATCGGCGTAGACGGACTCAACATCGCTTCAGCATCGGAGGCGGGAAGAGCGGCACCCGCTAGCTGAGCAGCGTCCCACTCGGTTCCATCGCCAAATACAACCGCATCAATGCGTGCAGCACCTGACGCGCGCTGATCGACAAGCCGTAGCCGTGCTTCGTCACCCTTAATCCGAAGGATGAGGTCGTTGCCGTCGATTTGCACGACCAGATCATCCGCCGAGATATCAGCCGCCAATCGGATTCGGTCGTATGACCCGCTCCAATTGCCTTCGATGATTGTGTCGCGTCCATCACCACGTGCGAAATCGTATGTTGTATCGCCAATGCCGCCCGCCTGCACATCATCGCCGGCTCCGTTGGCAATGGCAGCAGTCACATCGAGAGAGGAGCCGAGATCGATCTTGTCGTCACCCGTGGAACCAGCGAAGGCACGACTCAGAAACTCGCCGAGGTCCCAGAAACTGCCATCGGTGAACTCGACCCGCTCGATGCCGTAATCGGTCGTCGCGTTGCCGCCGCGCAGCATGTCCTTCAGGAGAACGCGGTCATTTGTGCCTTGGATACCGATAAGAATATCGCTCGGCCCAACTTCCAGGAACATGAGGTCTGTAGCGGCAATCCCAACGCCGAAGCGCAAGATGTCGACTGCCGCAGGGTCCACGGTCTCAACATCGTCGATCGTATCCTGGCCATCGCCAAGTTCGAAGATATAGACATCACCGCCGCTGCGACCGCGCAGCACATCATCGCCGGTATTGCCCGCAAGCGTGTCACCAGCGTCACCACCCGAGAGCTGATCATTGCCGGCAAAGCCTGCAAGCGAGGCAGGTGCAGAACCGCGAGCATCGACTATATCGTCGCCGTCGCCGAGGGGAATTGTCGCGACCAATTCGCCGAATGAAACGGTGCGTCCGTCTGAAAATCTGACAAGATCGACAACAGGATCGCTGCCAGATGGCGGCGTGACCAAAGTCACGCTGTCGGCACTGCCAGCGAGCGAAAGCACCAGATTGCCGTCCCGATCAAGGCTCGCCGACACGTCTTCCAAGGCAATCGTTTCTGCGAAATGCAGCTCAGCAAGGCCATCGGCAGCGCCGGCGGCCTCGATGCGGTCTTGTCCATCGCCGCGACCAAAGCGGAAGATATCCGCACCGCCATTGCCGATGAGCACATCGTCACCGCCAAGTCCAGCGATCACATCCGCAGAGGATGTTCCGACCAGGCGATCATCGCGATCGGTCGCGGTAAGCGCGACACGGTCGAGCAATTGCTGGCGCGTGATAACCGTTCCGTCTGAGAACTCGACATTGTCGATACCTTGCCAGGACGAACCATAGGACAGGACGATTTCGTCATCGCTGTCCGTGAAGGTAAGGACCAGCTCGTTGCGGCTGGCGTCAGCGCGCGCCACTTCCAGCTCGTCGGGACGATAGCCGAAAATTTGCAATACATCCGTGCCGGAACTGTCGCTCAGTACGTCGCGACCATCACCGCGTGTGAAGGCAAAGCGGTCATTGCCGGCGCGACCTTCGATCCGGTCATCGCCGTCTCCTCCGATGAGCAAATCGTCGCGGTTGCTGCCCTGGATGCGATTGTCGCCTGCATTCGCCTGTGCGTCGACGTAGGCCTGGACCAGTTCAGTGCCATTCCAGGTCGTTCCATCGCCGAACTCGATGATCGGAATCGCGCCGGTACCGAGCGCGCCCTTAACGATCAATTGGTCGCCGGTTGAGAGCGATGCGATGATCAGATCGTTGGAATTGACACCTGCAGCCCGCACTTCAACGCTGCCAACCGACTGCTGTTCGAGAACCACCGTGGCGTCCGTGACACCGCCAGGCATCTCCACGCGGTCGATGCCATCGCCAGCGCCTATGACAAGACGCGATCCCTGAGCGAGAATAATACGGTCATTGCCGCCTGCCGGACGATATTCGCGATCCAGCGGAAGGTCGCGCAGATCGACCAGTTCCTGCGCGTCAGCGCTGCGCTCTTCAAAGATGATTGCCCGCACGTCAGCGAGCGAAAGCGAGGTTCCGTCGAAGAACTCAAAGCTCTCAACCGGGGCAGTCTTATAACCACCGAAGATGATCAGGCGATCTTCGCCGGTCCCCAGTGTGATGAGCAAGTCACCATCGATTTCTTCAAATTTCACCGCTTCTTGAGTGATCTGATCACCGAAGACTACGCGATCGACCCCGCCGGTATCGGCTACGGAATCGCTGCCATCGCCCAATCCGAAGCGGTAGGTGTCGTTACCTCTACCACCGGCCAGCGCGTCAGAGCCAGCACCTCCAGAAATGGTGTCATCACGATGATCGAAACCGGTGAGTTGTTCGTCTTCCTCACCGCCGGTGAGCATCCGGTCGATCACGTCATTGAGTGACAGGATCGTGCCATCAGCGAACTCGAAACTTTCGACGGAGGTCGAGGCCAGTCCGCCAACAATCGTCAGCGCGTCGAGGCCGTTGCCAAGGCTAATCAGCAAATCATTGCCTTGGCGCAAGATGACCAGGTCTTCCCGACGCACAGATGCGCCGAAGATCACTCGGTCGACTACATTCCCCGCGTCGGCCTTCTCTTCGATCCGGTCAAATCCGTAGCCGGAAGTGAAAGCATATGTGTCGGCCAGATTGCCGCCGATCAACGTGTCATCACCTTGCCGCCCGTCGAGCGTGTTCGGCGCGTCCAGCGTACCTTCGATGACATTGTCGCCGCGGTTTCCACCGGCGATCTGAAGCAGTTCTTCAACGTCTGATATCTTAATGACGGAGCCGTCAAAGAATTTGAAAAGCTCTATCTCGTCTTCGGGCGAACGGAACTGGTTGCGGACACGCAACGTATCCGTCCGACCTGTGACCGAAATCAGCAGGTCGTCGCCGTCCTTAGTAAACACGATGTTGTCGCGCGTGATATCACCGCCAAATTCAATCGTATCGTTGACGCCAACATGCACGCCAGAGCGGTCTGTCCATCGCGAGCGCACCCGCCGGTCAATGATCGTGTCCTGACCATATCCGACATCGAATTTGTAGATGTCGCCACCATCGCCGCCGATCAGTGTATCGTCGCCAGCGCGGCCATCCAATGTTTCGCCGAAGTTAGAGCCAGTTAGCGTTTCATCAGCGCTCGTGCCGACTACATCGACTTGTTCTGGGTTTAGCTCCCTGAAGTCCACAGTCCGGTCGGTAAACTCGAAGAATTCAACCGCCTGACCCTGCTTGCCTTCGCGGACATATTGGTTCTCGAAGGTGATGCGCTCGCCAGTCGCGCGAACGACAAAGATCAAATCAAGCGGGGTGCGCTCAATATCGACATCAAGGCTCGAAAGGCCATCGAGCACAATGCGGTCGGTTCCGCCGGTATCTGCGACCGTATCGCTGCCCTTACCGCGCCCGAGCAGGTAACGGTCATTCCCACTGAAACCTTCAAGTCGGTCATCGCCCAAGCCGCCATCGAGCGTATCGGAGATACGGCTAAAGCCATAGACCGTATCGTCGCCATCCGTGCTTGCTATGTCGACATAGTGCTGCAGGAGTTTGTAGGACGACCATTCAGTCCCATCGCCAAACTCGATGCTCTCGATCAGGTTGACGAACCCGATGAACGGAACGTGTTCGAGCAGGTTGGTAAGCGTGATCTGATCGTCGGTTCCACTGATCCGCATGGTCAGCGTGTCGGAAGCACCCTCGCGCAGGAAATCGAGGTCCGTCCAGCGGATGTCATCGACAAACTCGAGCCGGTCGGTTCCCGGTCCGCCGAAGAGGTTGAAGCTGAAATCCGCATCTTCAACGACATCATGGCCATAGCCGCGACCGAAGATATAGGTGTCGCCGCCTTCAAGGCCGGTCAGGAAGTCATCACCTGCCCCACCATCGAGCCGGTTGTCATTGATAAAGCCGTAAATCGCATCGTCATTTTCGGTCCTTGCGTTCTCAAGGACGCGTTCGACGATTTGGGTGAACTCGAGGCTGGTGCCATCCTCGAAGATGAACCTTTCGATCAAATTCGGAGCGACATACTCTAACCCATCACCGCTTTCGAGAATCTCGGAGAAGAGCCCGAGGTTAGTGCGAATACCGTCAAATTGTCCCACGATCTCGATGGAATCGCCCGTCTCGTTCCCATCGCTGTCGAGAACCACGATCTTGAGATTTTTGCTCGCCCCATCACGGATCAGCCGAATATCATCTGCCGAGATATCTCCGCGGAAACGAAGGAAATCGATCCCGGCCTTGACCGGACCAAACGAAAACGCGCCTTGGTCGTCGATTACATCCTGACCGTCACCGGCCTCAAAGATGTAAAAGTCACCGCCAGCGCCGCCAGACATATAGTCGTTGCCGCGACCGCCCCACAGAATGTCGATATCGCCGGAGCCCAATAGGCTGTCGTTGAAGTCACCCTCGGCCCGCTCCCGGTCGACGACTTCCATCGACATACGGAAGCGATCCCAAACCACGCCGTCGGCAAAGACAATAGAGGTAACCCCGGTCTGCAGCTGTTTGCCATTGCTCAAATAGGGATTGAGCTCACCGAGAAACTGATCGGTCAGTCGGATGACATTGGGACGGCCTTCGATCTCAAGGATCAAGTCCTGTCCATCGCGGATCGCATTAACCTGCGTCGAAAGGACGTCCGAAAAGCGCAACTCGTCCGCATCGCCATCGTCGCGATCATAGATTACATCGTTGCCGGCATCCTTGCCGACGAAATAGAAGTCAGCACCTTCTCCGCCAGTAATCTGCTGGTCGCCCGATGTGAGATGGAAGAAATCCGTACCTGACGTGCCATCGACCTGAGTGGCCGTCGCGTCGTGATCGATAATCCGCTCTTCGTTGATCGACAGAGCGTGCGCAACGCCGCGAATATCGAGATCGATGCCGACATTTTCAAAAGCTGGCAGCAACATCTGCATGATGAAGGCTTGGTCGATCGACACCGAGCCACCCAGCAGATTCCCTTCACCGCTTGGGCGATAATCAGGGTAAATCTGCCAGAGAATCTCGTTCCAGTCCGTCAGGTAATCGAGAACCGCATCATTGTCGTTCGAGGCAGGCGCATCTGCGAAAATTGCCTCGAACAACGGCGCGAGCTGGCGCGCGGCCGTCGGCACGTAGGCGTCTTGCGCGACGTCATACTCAAACCCTGCCGCATAGTCCGACAGCCCGCCCTGCAAGGCCAGTCGAACGGCGAACCTGCGACTTGTGGTGATGTACTGGGACATGACTGGCCCGAGCATCTCGATCATCACTGCAATGCCAGAGACGTAGCGAGCAGGATCATCCGAGAGGTTGGCACTGCCGCTTGGACCAACCGCATAATCAATAGTACCAGCATCGTAATTCAGCGTCGCACTGAGCATTTCCGGACGGAAGTCGATCCCGCCCAAAGACGTCGCAAAGTGGAATTGCGAAGGCGTGAGCATTTCCACTCGATAGGTGGAATCGTCGGTCGAGTTGACCTCGTCGAGATTGTCGAAATCGATCGCGTAGTTCCGCAAGTTGAACTCGCGGTAATCGCCGGTCTTCCATTCGAGCTCGATCGCCCGATCAAGATTGCGCGCCCACACATAAAAACTGCCATCACGGTCGTTGACTTCAACAGTGTAGTCGACCACCTGGCCGTCAGTGAAGCGAACACCGATGCGCTCGACCGGCAATGCCGCGAGCGAGTTGAAGCCGAGTTCTTCGGTGCGCCATTCCGTGCCGTCGGCGTGAGCCAGATTGAGAATATCCGCGCGTGTCGCATAGGTGGTCGCCGGATCAGAGGCCAGCGCCCAGCTGCCATCAGCCTGCTCGACACCATAATCCAAGATGACCGCGCGGCCATCTACGATCTGGGTCAGATATGGCGCGGCTTCGCGGTGTTCCAGCTCCGATGCGCGATCGGACGGAGACCATTGCTGCTCAAGGCGCCAGCCGCCGGTTTGCGCCATCACATCTTCGAGCGTCGGACGGTCGATAGACGCACCTTGAGCATCAAGCACGGCCGCGCCGCTTGCCAGCGTCCAATATCCGCCGCTTGCGTCCTCGACATAGACTCCGCGATCGACCAACACCGCGTTACCGTCAGTGTCCGTGCCGACGAGAACAGGCGTCAGCTCACGCGTGAGCTCTTGGCCTGCTCCCCATTTGCCCAGCACTTCGCCCGCCTGCGCCACCAGTTCGCGCAGGTTGGGCGCAGTCATCGCCGCAGCGGTGGTTGTCGCCAGTTCTTCGAGCGCAATGTCGTTCGCCATGGCGACCGAGAGGTCGGTGATCCGGCCAAAGCCCTTGGCATCGAGCGACTGACCTGCCTGCCAGTCCGCCGCACCGCTTTCGCCGGCATACTTTGTATCGATATCGTTAGAGGCGAGGATCGCGTCGAACATGCGGCGGCGTGCACCGTCTTCGAACACGACATCGCCAAATCCGGTCAGGCGCGTGCCCTGCGGAGTGGTCGCGTCGAGCTGCTGCGCGACAGCATCGAGGCTCACTATTCCAAGCTCATCCAGCGTTTTGAGCTCGCCAGCATCGGTTATGCCGTCACGGTTATAATCCTGCCAGACCTGCAACTCGCTCCAGGCGACATCGGCGATTGTAATCTTGCCATCGCCGTCGCTGTCGAGCGTCGCAAGCTCGGCAAAGCCCGATTGCCCGACCCCGCCGAACATTTCGGAGACATCGTCGATCCGGCCATTGCCATTGGCGTCGAGAACGAGGAAGCCATCGTCGCCCTTAAGCCACCCCGTGCGCTCGGCAAAGAGATCGCCGTCAACGTCAAAATAGACCTCGTTCTCCTGCATGGGCAGAGTTTCAATGCCATCCCCGTCCAAATCGATGATCAGGGGGTCGGCATCTGTCGCCCAACGAATTCGCTTCGCGAATCTGGCCGTAGCGGCAACGAGCGTGAACGCTTCGTCAACCAGTGGCCCGCCAGCGGAAGCGGCCAACGTGATGAACGTCGGTGGGAGCATCGCCAGCAGAGTGTGGATCGGATTGGCCTGCTTGAAGACCATTCCGAACGTGCCTTTGTTGTCGAGACCGAATTGCTGAGCCCCATTGAAGCTGCCAACAATGTCGACATTGTTGATCCGCATCCAACCGGGGACATCGGCGCCGCCAGTGATAGGCTCATAGGTTGCGTTGGCATCGGGGCCACCAAACAGTTCGAGGAATGCGTTCGCAAACAAGTCCGTGACGTAGAGGTCGTATCCGCCATCCTGGTTCTTGATGGTCACGTAAACCATCCCCGGCAGGAGATTGTCGTACCACATCCCGCGAGCAGGGTCGTAGCGGCCCGAATTCGGATCTTCGGAGTTGTCTAACGCCGCCAGCCCGAACGCAGCAACGCTCATTCCGCCGGTCAGTCCAGCCAGGATTGCTCCGCCCGACGCGTTCCCGCCGGTCAGCGGCAGTCCATAGAATGACAGCACATCATTGTGCTGCGCATCCATGATAGTAGTGTCCGGCCAATACCAGAAATTGTCCGAGTTTTCCGGGGAGTCTTGGACCACGAAGCCGTTGTCGAGCCCGTCTATGGTATCCCCATAAAGCTCACCCCCGGCTGAGGTATTGAATATCCAATCTCGGCCGACGCCCCCTATCGTGATAACCTCATCGCCGCGGAGCAGAGCAAGTACTGCATCGTTGCCCTCACCCCCGTTAAGGATTAGCCGGATGTCATCTAGCGCTTTTGGAGAATCCGGCAGTTCCGGAAGCAGATCGAGGCCTTGAGCGGCACGAGCTGCGTTTTCCGCTCGACGCGCATCCGCAGCTGCTTGCATTTCTGGGTAGAGTGGGCTGTCTTTCCTTAAGACCTCGCCAGCTATTCCTACTACAAGGTCATCGGCCTCGCCACCATGAGCTTCGCCATATCCGCTATGATAGATTTCATCATTCCCGCCTTGACCATAGATTTTGCCTAAGGCGTCGCCGTAAATAAGTTCTCCTTCGACGCTACCAGTAAGAGTGGCCGGTTTGGTCGGGTCTTGATCGGTGACCAGGTAGCCGACACCTGAAGTTGGAAGCAGTTGCTCACCGAGCCGCCCAGCACGAGCCGCCTCAATCAGATCTTGAACGAGCTGAAGACTATAGATCCCATTGCTATCTTCCTCATTAGGAAAGAAGCCATCGCCGACAATCACCTCAGCGACATCGTTGCCGATTTTCTTCAATAACTCGGCCGTGCCAACTATAAAGCCAAATACTGATAGTCCACCAAGTGCTGCGCCCGACACCAAGGCAACAGGAGCACCGATTTTTGGGATCTTGCTGAGAGCACTGATCCCTATTGACGCGGCCATAGAGAACAACGCCATATCGGCACCGACGTTGATGGCGGTGCTGATTGCGTCACTCCAATCGCCCGTGCGCACACCCTTCAAGCCTGGTTCGTACAGAGCATTCAGCACCTCTGCCACGTCACCCGCGTTGCCCGCCAAGCCGCCAGAGGCGAGTCGCTGAGCATAATCGTTGATACCCGCCGCCGCCGCTGCGCGATCGAGTGAGTCCTTCGTCTCGTCCGAGTAATTTGGTGTGCCGCCCGCATCGCGGGTCGATGCCGGGAATTTGTCAGGCAGATTCGTAGGCTCTTCATTCGCCGTACGCATCCATTCCGTGATCGCGTCGATCTGCTCCTGGATCTGCGAGGCGCTGAGCTCGTCGATGGTCCTACTGTCGACAAGTGAAGCCAGGTACTCTGCAACGACTCGCTGCGAAATACCGTCTTCCGTCAGCATTGAGAAGTTACCGGCATCCTTGGCAGCGACGGTCATTGCCTGAATGACCGCATTTCTGACTTTCTCACCTGTTCTGCCTGATGCCAAATTGGTCTTGGCATCTTGCAACCCTTTGAGAGTCTCCGGATCATTGGTTGAAGCGATCAAATGATCGATGAGAAGGGCCGCCAGTGCACCGCGGCGGTGGGGGGACTTTGAATAATCCTGGCCCGTTTCCGAGTTAGTCACATTTGTGTCTAAAGACGCAAAGCGATCCGAACCTCGCTGGACAGCAGCGCGTACAGCATCAGCCTCGGGCGATGCTGCGAATTCTGGATCGTAGCTGGGGTGGTCTGGGTTTAGAGCGTCGACATCTGCTGCAGCAATTCGACTCTCGCGGAATGCTTGAGTAAGCACGACCCTGAAGGCGTCATCATCTCCCATCACTCCAAGTGGACGACCATCGGCGTCGACAATCTCGCCTTTCGCCAACCGCCAGGTCCAATCGAACAGATTGTTTACTGCTGCCTGTTTCGCAGCCTCACTGACTTCTACCCTAGAACCATCGGGCAACGTGTGCTCCGCATTGCGAATTGCCTCCAATTGCTCGAACAAGAAGTCGTTCTTTGCTCTTTGAAAGCCGCCCGCCCCTGGGCCGTTTCCCCCTTTATGCCAGGTTAAGCCAAAGCCTGAATTGGGATCCATTAACGCAAGGCGCAGCGGATGCTGAGCAGGCAAGGCCTGTAACCGCGCTACCGTATCAGAATCGGCAAACAACCCCATGAGATTGCCGAGCATGTCGCGCTCGTAACCCAAAGAAGTCAAAAATGCGGCCATCTCCGGATCTTGCCAGAGCTGTTGTGCAAAAATGTGCTCGCCCTCAAAGCCCCAGACAACGTCGTTAAAGCCTTCGATCACATCGGTTGTTTCGTCAGTCATTGCGCGCCCCCGCCGTATTCCGGCCTTTCGCAGTCATCATAAAATTGTTAGTTGATCGACTTCAGACCACGCGGCCTCGCAGCATATCACCAAGCCCCTTGAAACCCTTGGTGATACCCTTTTCGCGCATGGCATCTCCAAGCGCTCCACTTAAACAAACTACAAGCATCAGCGTTGGATCGATCCAAATGGCTGCACCATCATTAGCTTGCTGCGAAAAGCGCAACTCCATATCCTTGGCGCCTAAAATCAAATATTTTTCAGTCCGTCGAGAAGGCTTATCGAGCCCCTCCAAATCGCCCGGAACAAGGGCCTTCTTCACATTGCCAAAATTGAGGCAGAACCATTGACCTTTGACCGGGGTCTGGCGATCAGCTTGCAGGAACTTCACCGGGTAAAGATGTGCATCACCCATCTCAAATTGCCGCAGCAAGTCCGCAAACCGGCCCGATACGATCCAGTGCGATGCACCCTTGAAGAAGTCTGCCGACGCCGAAGCTTCGCTCTTAGCAGCACCAGCCACTGGCCAGATTTCTGTAGGAAAACACTCCGGCCCCAGAGACTCTCCAGCCATATTGCGGCGGCCGCACTCAATCGCCTCATCGCGATCACGCTCAAGCTGATCACTCGTCAAATCACGGAAGTTCTCAACATGGCCTAATGACCTTGAAAGCCAAATATAGTCACTCATCTCTTCACTTTCTTCAAAACCCTCAGCGCCTTTGCCCGCCGAAAAGCGTAAACCCGCCCAAAGCGAGGCCAAGGCCTGCAAAAATACCCGCCGATCCCATTGTGCCAAATTGCTCAATCATCCCGTTGATGATGAGCGCAAAGAAGCGCTCATGCCGTCCCACCACGTCGCCCATCGGGCCATTCAGCGCCAAACCTGCCAAAAACAGGAATACCGCGAGCACACCCAAGGCTGGCAAGATACGCGACACGTTCATGCAGCACCCCCTCGCGGAAGCGCTGTCACAAATATCCATAGATTTTCAGAATGCGGCTGCGACCCCATCCGATTCCCCCTGATCGATCCCGCAGACACAATGCCATAAGGAAACGAGAAAGCAACCGGCCTTCAAGTAAAATTTCCGGGAAAACTACGGGACAAAACAGCGCTTTGACTCTGTAAACCATTCGAGGCCCAGTATTTCAGGCATTTCGTACTTTGCGGCCCCGCGTCGCGGCTCTGCGCGCGATGTCACTATGGTCCAATTTGGGTGCATTGCAGCAACAGATCGCCCACAAAACACCTCTATTCAAAGCGCCAAAGTAATCGCACGGCGCGAATACGACCCACCTCACGCTGCGCGCAGTTGACAGACACTGGCCGTTGCCTATCCAATCGCGCCTCAACACAACCACTCAGAACATAGGGGATTCGACAAAGTGGCAAAGGGTAAGGGTCGCACGAACAAGACTAGTAGGAAGGCGCAGGGCTCCGCTGATCAAACCGCAAATACGCCGGCGCAGCTCGATCCGGAGGTCGCGGAAAAGATCTCCAATTTGCGCAGCCATGTGCGCGAGAGTTTTGGCAAGGTCGTGATGAGCATGATGATGCTGCCGCGCTATCGCCATCAGACGCTGAGCGATTTGCAGCACCTCGTGCTTGAGCCGCTGATCCGCGACCGCGTTGCGATTGCCCAGCGTGCGGGTGAAGAGGCGGCCTCATATGACGTGGCAGGCGTGGCGATCTGGGCGAGCCTGTCAGACGAGGCAGAAGGCCGCCTGCGCGATCAGATTGCGGGCGGTGTCTGGCCGCTGCGACTGAAGGCGGATGACTGGAATTCAGGTCAGAACAACTGGCTGATCGATGTTATCGCCGCAGACAAGAAGGCAACCGCCAGCGTAATCGCCAATTTCCGACAGGTCGTGAAGGAAGGCAGCCTGAAACTGCACCCGCTGATCACGCGTCTGGTGGATGAGGAAACGCTGAAAGGCATGGGCGCGAGCAAAGCCACCAGCGATGGCGAGCCAGCTCCGGCGAAAGTGCCTGAAGGCGAAACGGTCAACTAAGCCAATACTTATCTCGCGAAGAAATATGGGCGCGTTGTATTTGCAGCGCGCCCTTTTTCTTGGGGAGCTTTGGCTGACGGCTCGATCTCACCGCTCCCGCCCTGCTTCGTTCACTGCCTGGCTTACGAGTGAGAGGAGGTATTGGATGATGCGGCGTTTGCCGGTCTTGATTTCGGCCTAGACCGACATGCCGGGTTGAATGCGGTCGCATAGAGCGTGGCGCTCTGGATTGTCGGGCTCGCAGGACAGTTCGATGCGCGCAGCATAGACCAGGCCTGGCTGGATCGGGCGACCGTACTCGTCACGTACGCTGCCCGCGGGCTGCTGCGCCTGATCAATTGCATCGCGGCTGATGTTGGTGACCGTGCCGTCGAGCAGGCCGTCGACGTTCCGCAAGCTTAACGAAAATCGAACGCACCTAATCACGACGAAGCGGATGACCTCGGGCGATGAGTTGAAGCGTTTGAACGGACTTGCTGGTTCGCAACGTCTGAGCATCAATCGCCCTGCACTCACCGCCTCACCCGTCAATCAGGTACAGTTGGTCTGAAAGCACCATAAAGCTGAAAGAGACCGATATCGAGTTTCAGCTATCGCAGGCCAAGGTGGAAGCGGAGCTTGGCTATGTGCTGCGATCAGAAGAATTGCTAGCAGCCCGCTTCGATATCAAGTTGGTGAAGCGCGAACATGAGCTTGAGCTCGTCTACGGCGCAAAGGTCACCAACCGCGATCCAGCGCTGCAGCAAGCACTATTGAACTCCCTACAACGGATCATCACCTCGCAGCTGCCCCTATGCTGGACAGCGCAGGAATCACTCATACTCGAACAGGGAAATCAAATTTCCTGTTCGGCGCAATAAAGACCCTGATCTACAGGGATGAATTCCCTGATACGCAAAATTGAATCCCTTGATATGGAACCCGGAAATTCAATGAATTCGCCGTATTTGCGGGAGTTTATCGAAGCTGACTACGATCAGGGGCATGAAATTTGCAGAAATCCCAGTTGATGACCTCTCAGCACCGGCGAAACTTCATTCTGAGACTTTCGCAAGAATTGGCCAAATGAGACCGACATCCGCGGTCTCAGCGGTGCTACGAGCACGCGCAAAGCCCGCAGAATGCGGGGCTTCGGGGCACTGGCTTCGGAATTCCCTGGACGGGCAAGACTAAGTGGCGGAGAGGGTGGGATTCGAACCCACGGTACCCAGAAGGCACAACAGTTTTCGAGACTGCCCCGTTCGACCACTCCGGCACCTCTCCGCAACGAAAAGCACTTTTTCGGAATTAAGCGCCTTGTAGCGCTGTGGCCCTTTCGGGAGGGCGCGCGTTAGCGCAGCCCCTGTCGCTTGCCAAGACTGTTTGTCGGCAAAATTGCCGCAGCCCGCACCAAATCTGGGGAGCGAATGCACGCGCAGCTTGTTTTGCAGCTGCGAAGGGCCATATTTGCGATATGGAAAGCGCTCAGTTCTTCTCCAGTCAGGCAGGCCGCACAATTACTGCGCCGCGCCAGATTCGTGCCCGTTTCGGCATTGGCGATGTCGTTTGCCACCGTATGTTCGACTTCCGCGGCGTCGTGTTCGATATCGACCCGGTCTTTGCCAACAGCGAAGAATGGTACGAGTCGATCCCGGAGGAAATTCGACCACGCCGCGACCAACCGTTCTATCACCTTCTCGCCGAGAGCGACGAGTCCAGCTACGTTGCCTATGTCAGTCAGCAAAATCTGCTCGATGATGCAGACGGCGGACCGGTTGACCATCCTACCGTTCCTCAGCTGTTTGAGGACTTCAAGGACGGGCGATACCTGATGCGCCGCGCGCTGACGCACTAGTTCAGCGAGCTATCGCTACGTTGCCCACTCAACTCTTCAGCTTCCAGCCCGACTTGAGCACGGCGTAAACCACCGCGCCCATCACCAGATTCAGAACAGCAATCCCGATCGCTGCCCACATCACTGCACTGTCGGAGCCGATATCGCTACGCCCCAGAAAGCCATAGCGGAAACCCGAAATCACATAGAAGAACGGGTTTGCACGGCTGATAGCCTGAAATGTCGGTGCGAGGTTGTCGATCACGTAGAACGTGCCTGAGAGCAACGAGAGAGGCGCGATAACGAAATTGCTGATCGCCGCGTTGTGGTCGAACTTCTCGGCCCAGATCGAAGTGGCAAGCCCGAGGATCGCCAACATGATCGATCCCATCAGGCCAAACCAGATCACCGCCCACCAATGCTCCGGTGCGAGCGATACGCCCGGCCACAGCATCATCGCGAGCGAAACAGTGGCGCCAACCGCAATCGCACGCGTTACTGCAGCCATCACGATTCCGCTCATTAGCTCGCCAGGAGATAGAGGGGGCATCAGCAGGTCGATGATCGTCCCCTGGATTTTGCCCGACAACAGGGAGAAGGACGAATTGGCAAATGCATTCTGCATCATGCCCATCACGATCAGGCCCGGCGCGACGAAGCTTGCAAACGGCACGCCCAGCACTTCGCGCCCTTCCCTGCCCAAAGCGACCGTAAAGATCACCAGAAACAGCAGAGTTGTGACCGCCGGGGCCCAAACTGTCTGCGTCTGCACCTTGAGAAACCGGCGAACCTCCTTAATATAGAGGCTCCACACGCCCACGCGATTGATCCCGGTAATGATCGGGGTTCCGCGCGGCGGGAATTGAACGGCGGAGGCGCTGCCAGTGCCGCTCGATGACTTTCCCTCTTGGGTTGCGCTGATTTCGGCGCTGGATTGTACTTGATCGGCCATATGCGGTGCGGTTAGGGCGATGGTGAACGGCATGCAAGTGCGGCCTTGAGCGCGCATGAAGATGACCGGGGATGAGAATTTAAGGGGTTGCCCGCAAATGCGAGCGGCCTCCGCGCAAACCGCGCGATAAAGACGGAATGGAGTTTCAATGGCTTGGACCGATGAGCGCATCGCTACGCTCAAGAAATTGTGGGAAGGCGGCTCGACAGCCAGCCAGATCGCCGAGGAGCTGGGCGGAGTCAGTCGCAATGCCGTGATCGGCAAAGCGCACCGTCTGGGGCTCAAATCGCGCCCTTCCCCGGTGAAAGCAAACGACAAGAAGAAGGCCGCGAAGAAGGCGGCGCCAAAACCTGTCGCGAAGAAGGCGCCTCCAAGGGCGGCCAAGCCAGCAGCCAAACCCGCTGCCAAGAAGGACGCGGGCGCCTCGCCGGCACCGGCCGCAAGCGGTTCGGCGGCAAGCGGCATTCCATCGCAACCGCTCCCCGATCCACGGCCCGACTTGCCCAAGATCGTATCGGTTGGCCCCGGCGGCTTCCTGCGTCAGGGGCCGGGCGACCAACAGGCCCCGATCCCACCAGCACCGCCGCGCCGCTTGGTTCCAGCCAAGCCAAGCCCGGAGATCGCCGACAAGACGAGCCTGCTCGACCTGTCGGAGAAGGTGTGTCGCTGGCCCATGGGCCACCCAGGCGAGCCCGACTTCCACTTCTGCGGTGAAGCCGTGAACCCGGGCTTTCCCTATTGCGTCGAGCATTGTGGCCGGGCCTACCAGGCACAGCTGCCTCGCGGTGCGCGCAGACCCCCTCCACCTTTGCCATTTGGCGGCCCGCGGGTCCGCTAACCTCGGCAGGTCGGCTCGTCTGACCTGACCATCAACGCCATTCAGTGAAGCACTGGCCGATTGAAGTGCGCCTTCGATCGGGTAATCGTGTGCGCCCAGCATCGACTGGCAGGCACTCGGTTCGTCGCTCTTCATGCACGTTTGGAACACATGGAACACAGTCCTGGCGTTTAAAGCCAATCGATCAACGATCCGCGAATAATCGAAAAATACGATCACCCCCCTCAACGACAAATTGTTGCAGAAGACGGCCATCCACACGGTTTGGCCGAACCGGCCGTCAGTAGGAAAGCGCTTTCATCGCCAATCAGCTGAGCGACCCAGCACAGTCGGACTTGTATTCGCTTCCAGCCGTCGCCATCGATCTCCAAGCAAATCAAAACTTGGAGAATCCCATGCCTCTTTCGCTCCACGCCGCTTTCATTCCCAGCGCCTTGCAGATGATCGGCACTGCCCGCCATCTGACGAACAAGGGCGAGGCGTGGTGCGATGAACAGGGTAAGGATCACTCCGAGGTTATCGGCGCGCGGCTGATCGAGGACATGCTGCCCTTTACCTATCAGGTTAAGTGCGTTGCAGAGCACACGGCAGGCGCGCTTGCCGCCGTAAAAAAGGGCATATACAGCCCAGACCTCAACCCACCGCCCGCAAGCTTTGCCGAGCTCCACGCCAAGCTCGACACCGCAGAAACCGCCCTTAAGGCGCTCAGCGTCGACGACCTCGAAGCGTTCATTGGGCAGGATATGCGGTTCGAATTCAAAGACATGAAGATGGACTTCACCGCCGAGAATTTCCTTCTCAGCTTTGCCCAGCCCAATTTCTATTTCCATGCGGCCACCGCTTACGACATCTTGAGAATGCTGGGCGTACAGATCGGCAAGCGTGACTTCACCGGCGCCGTTCGCATCAAGATGCCATGAGGAACCCAATGAAGAAGACCTTTGCCACGGCCATGCTGGCGAGCGCTGCGCTTACCCTCCCCGCCACCGCCCATGCTGACATCCCAGATCCGGTGCGCGCGATGATCGATGCGGCGATTGCGAGCGGCGACCCCAAAAAGGTTGCCACTGTGATCGATCTCGCCAAGCAAACCAATCCGGATGATGCGGAGGCCCTGGACGCGATCCAGAGCGAGTTTGACGCCTCGCAAGCCGAAATCGCAGCGGCGGAAGCGGCCGCCAAGCAAGAAGCCATTCGCACAGCGGGCCTGTTCGAAAACTGGTCTGGCAAAGGAGAGTTTGGCGCGTTCCGATCGACCGGCAATTCCGCCAACACGGGCGTCACCGCTGGCCTCGCGCTCACACGCACCGGCATCGACTGGCGCCACAAGCTGACGGGGCGCGCTGATTATCAGCGCTCCAACGGCGTGACGACGCGCGAGCGTTTCCAGGCCGCATATGAACCCAACTGGCTGATCAATGACCGGTTGTTTGCCTATGCTCTTGCGCAATACGAGCGTGACCAGTTCCAAGGCTTTTCCGCGCGCTATGCGGTCTCCGGCGGGCTTGGTTATGACGTGATTACCGAAGACGACATCACACTCTCGGTCAAAGCTGGCCCCGCCTATCGCGTGACCGAATTCGTCGACGGCAGGAGCGAAAGCCGGATAGCTGCATTGTTCGGAGTCGACTTCGACTGGAGCATCACCGACCGGCTCAAGTTAACACATGACACCAATGCCACCGCCGAAACCGGTGGTTCTGCAACGGTGATCATCGATTCAAGCAACACGAGTGTAGATCTGGTGACGGGCCTTAACGCAAAGGTCAGCGATAACCTATCCGCGCGGATTTCCTACGCCGTCGAATATAACAGCAACCCTCCGCCTGGCTCGGTCGAAACAGATACGCAGAGCCGAGTAACCTTCATCTACGATTTTTAAGGTTCTGATCGCATGCAGACGGATGGCGCGGAAACGGGAACGCTTGGCCTTTGTCCAAAGGTTAGTATTCTGGGCTGACATGCAAGCGATCCTTCAATCCTATACACGCCATTCACTCAAGACTCGGCTATCGCTCACCATCGGTGCCGCAATCGTGCTCAACGCGGTCTATTGTCTGACCTACCGTTATGCCTCCGGGAATCCGGCAACCTTGTTCGAGGCATTCTCCTGGGGTGTCATCAACATCGCGCCATGGATTGCGGCGATCGAGCTTGGCCGCTCTCTGGAATCAAGGTGGCGTATTGCAGCACTGTTAATCGCGGCGATCATGCTCTCTCTGGCGCTGGAGGTGTCGGTCTACTTTAAAGCCCCGTCGGCATTCGATCTCGTCCGACGGATCCCCGGCGCTGTCACTTCAATCGCGATTCTGGCTGGGATATCCCTTTTTTGTAAGCGCATCTCGTCAAAGACGAATGAGAGCGATTTAGGGACTCACGATCTGAACTGTGTCTGGGCGCGGTCCGCGGGCAATTACGTCGAGCTTCGTGCGTCCAATGGATCGACAAGGTTGATCCGAGGAACGCTTTCGCGGGTGGCTGAAGCAGCGGGATCGAAGCTGATCAGGGTTCATCGACAATATGCGGTTTCACCCGAGGCGATCCACCGTATCGAGCGTTCCAACGTGCTGCTCACCGATGGAACCCGGCTCCCAATCGGGGATCGATTTCGCAACCGACTTTCAAGACAGATACAATTCGTCCCTTCATCCCAAACTGTTTGAGATTAGGGACCAAAATCGTCGAACTGCAGGGCATGAAACACCGCATTTCCATTCGATCGATTTTCCTGACCCTTATCGGCTGCGCTGCCATGGCTTCGGCAGAACCGGGGTTAGAACGCACGGCCTTGGAGCATGATCATGTGCGCGTTGCCACCTCAGAAGGGCTCGCTCTTTCTGCGTATGTATCGCGGCCATCCACGGCAAAAAGAAAACTGCCGGCGATCTTTCTGACCCAATGGGTCTCCTGCGGCTCCATAGCCCCCAGCCCAGAAAGACTGAGTCTTCATGAACGGCTGGCGCTCTCGGCGGAGTTCGCCCTCATCCGGGTCGACCGAGCCGGTTCCGGAGAAAGCGAGGGACCGGGCTGCGATCAACTCGATTACGATACCGAGGTGCGTCATTATCGAGAGGCCTTTGACCAGCTTGCCGCGCATCCATGGATCGATGACAAGCGCGTAGTCGTAATCGGCAGCAGCCTGGGCTCAACCACCGCTCCCCTTGTCGCGCAGGGCAAACCCATATTGGGTGTCGCCGTGCAAGGCGCAGGAGCGCTAACCTATCTCGAAAGGATGCTGCATTTCGATCGTATCCAACTTGAGCGCGAAGGGGACTTCAAACCAGACCGGATCGATATCGAAATGCGCCGACGAATGGAGTTCCAGCGGCTCTATCTACACGATCGAATGACACCCGATCAAATTGCGAAACAACGCCCCGATCTCGCCGATATCTGGGCAACGCTACGCGGGACGGATGCAGCCCCGCACTATGGACGCCCCTTTGCGTGGCACTGGCAAGCAGCAGAGAAGAACTGGCTTGCGGCTTGGACCTCGATAGAAGCCCCAGTGATGGTCGTTTATGGAGAATATGAGCAGTTCGAGAGCCGTCACGGTCATCGTGTGATCGTCGATACCGTAAATCGACTCCGCCCCGGCACTGCCAGCTGGCTGGAGATTCCGCGCGCAGGACACGGCCTGAGGGTCTATCCCGATCAATACGCAGCTTACAAATTCGAGGGCGGCGAGGCGCGGCCCGAATTATTCGTCGAGCCGGTTTCCGCGTGGCTAAGGGCTCTCATCGACCGCAAAGACGACGAGTGATGACAGGCAAACCGGGAGCGCTTTGATCAAGCGCGCTCCCTGCTATGGCCCCTCGACCCTAGGCTGTCGCTTCGAGCACCATATTGGTCGGCGTCTCGGCGGCACGGCGAACATCCTTCCAGCCAGCCTCCTGAAGCACTTCGGTCAACCGCTTCTGTCCAGCCTGTGCGCCCAACCCCAAGCCGACATCCTGGCTCAGCGAGTTCGGCGTGCAGACCGTAGTGGAGAAGGCATAGAAGATCTGGCCGAGCGGGTGCATGTTCTCGGCCATGCTGTCGCCCGCCATCGGCTCGACCAGCATGAATGTGCCATCCGGTTTCATGCTCTCGCGCACATGCCGCGCCGCGCCAACCGGGTCGCCCATATCGTGCAACGCATCGAAGATGCAGGCGAAGTCAAAGCCATCACCCGGATAATCCTGCGCTGTCGCGACAGCGAACTCGACATTGGTGAGACCCGCTTCGCACGCCTTGCGCTGTGCCTCCTCGATCGACGGCTCGTGGAAGTCGATCCCGACGAAGTGCGATTGCGGATAGGCCTTGGCCATCAGGATCGTCGATGAACCGTGGCCGCAGCCGACATCGGCGACTTTTGCACCCGCCTCCAGCTTGTCCTTCACGCCGCCGAGCGCAGGGATCCACTGTTCGATCAGGTTCGCCTCATAGCCGGGGCGGAAGAACCGATCGGTCCCGCAAAACAGGCATTGCGAGTGATCGCCCCACGGCCTCCCCTTGCCCGACTTGAAGATTTCGACCGACTTCTCGTTTTCCTCATATTGTGACACGACCGCCTGAATGAAGCCCTGCATGCAGGCAGGCTGCCCCTCGCGGCCCAGCACGAGCGCCTGCTCTTCGCTGAGAGAGAAGGTTTCAGTTTCGGCGTCATATGTAACATAGCCCGCAGCGCAGACCGATCCGAGCCATTCGTGAAGGTATTTTGGGTTCTGCCCGGTCTTGGCCGCCAGCTGATCCAGCGTCATCGGGTCTTCGCCGTCCAATGCATCGAAGACACCGGCCTGGTCGCCGAGATAGGCCATGTAGAGGCTCAGCGCGCCCGCCACATCGCCGATCACCTTGCCAGCCAGTGCTTCCAGTTTTGCTTCGTCAAATGTGCTTTCAGCACCGCTCATGATCGCTCTCCTCAATCCGAATTGAAACGACCCAGTGCTATTTTTTGTCATTGGCGCGACTCAGCGCGCGAACAAGCAGGGTACCACAATTTTTCGATCTCGTGAGAAGCGCGCAACTGCTCGACGTCAACCCGTTGCTATCAAACTAAAACTTTGGCCGGGCGAACCAGATCGTGTGGTGTGCGCCTTTGTTGTTGGGACGGGAACGGACGCGCAGCTCCTCCACATTCAGCCGCGCCTCTTGCAAGCGCCTGCGAAAGCCATGGTCCGGCGCAGCGGACCACACGGCCAGCACCCCGTTGGGCGTGAGAGCATCGCGCGCCTTGGCCAGCCCCGTGCGCGAGTAGATGCGATTGTTGTCCGCCCGCACCATTCCGTCCGGGCCATTGTCGACGTCGAGCAGGATCGCGTCGAACTTCTCGCACGTCCCGTCGTTCGCATCGTCGATCATTGCCGCGACATCGCAGATCTTGAGATCGAGCCGCGGATCGGACAGCGAGTCCCCCGTCAGCTCTGCCATGGGGCCTTCCGCCCATTCGATGATCTTGTGCGATATCTCCGCGACGACCGCCTGACCCTTCTCTCCCATCCGCGCGAGCGCCGCGCGATAGGTGAAGCCCATGCCATAGCCACCGATCAGCATGCGCGGATTGTCATGAGCTAAGCGATCGAAAGTGAGCTCCGCGAGCTGCTCCTCGGAGAAGCGCATCCGCGTGCTCATCAGCTCATTATAGCCCAGCACGATCATGAAATCGCGCCCGTGGCTGTACAGCTCCAACACCTCCCCATCGGGGATTTCAACCGTGTCGATAAGTTCGCGTTTCAGCATGCCGCGCGGTTAGACGATTTCGTCTTCGTCGAACAGGCCATCGGCAAAGGCCGCGTCCTCGATATCGCTCAGCCGGTCTTCCGCAGTTGCCGCACGCTCAACCTCGGCAATGTGTATCAACGCGTCGCCCTGGTTCACCACCGGCAGGTTGGTGCGGCCAATGATGACGCCGGAGATATGCGCCTCCACGGGTTCGTCCATGTCGCCAAACGGATCGGCGAGGAAACCAACGGCTTCCCCTTTTTCGACCACCGCGCCGTTCGTTTTGGTGGCGCGGAATATCCCGCCAGCTGGCGCGCGCAGCCAGCTTGTCCTGTGGCTGCGGATCGGTTTCGCGCCCACCTTGCGCGGCAGTTTCACGTTCATGCCGAGATGCGCCATGACGCGCAGAATTCCCTGCACTCCCACGCGCATGCTGAGCTCGTCGAAGCGCAGGGCCTCGCCTGCCTCCATCAGCAAGACGTCGCAATCATGATCGGCAGCAGTTTGTCGCAGCGAGCCCTCGCGCAGGCTGGAAACGATGATAGCAGGCGCGCCGAACACATCGGCCAGCTCGGCCGCCTTGGGACGGTCCTTGCTGATGCGGATTTGCGGCAAGTTTTCACGGTGCAAACCGGCCGAATGCAGGTCAATGCCGATGCTGCAACGCGCGATGATCTGCTCAGTGAAATGATAGGCCAGCTGAGCCGCAAGCGACCCCTTGGCTGAGCCCGGAAAGCAGCGGTTCAGATCGCGCCGGTCGGGTAGGTAGCGTTGGTGCTGGACGAAACCATAGGCGTTGACGATCGGAATGCAGAGCAGTGTTCCCGCGAGCCGCTTGGCCGAAACGGCATTGATCAAACGGCGGCAGATCTCGACCCCGATAATCTCGTCGCCATGCACGCTGCCGCTGACGAACATCACCGGCCCCGGCTTCAATCCGTGGATGACGCGAACCCGCATGGAAATCTCTGTCGCGGTCGAAAGTCGGCTGACCGGGATGTCGATGGTTTCGCTGGAGCCCGGTTCAACGAGATGACCGCCGAATTCAAACGGCTGGACAGAAGGGGATTTGACCAATTCGAAGATATCTTTCCGAAAGAAAGCGTTTGTGAGGCACCTTGTTTACTCCAACCGTTTCGCGCGCGCACCAGAAAAGAGAGCGGGTCAGACAGCAAAGCGACACAAAAAGGGCCGCTCAGGTTTCCCCAAGCGGCCCATCTTGATCTTGCGAGAAGAACTTAGTCCTTCAGGAAGTCCGGCATCGACGCTGGGCCGTCATTGCCGCCCTTGTCACCGCCGCCTTCGCCGCCATCACGGCGCGGACCGCGACCACGGCCACCGCGACGATCGCCGCCGCCACGAGGACCGCGATCACCGCGCGGCTTGTTTTCGCGCGGCGGACGGGTGTCTTCCAGCTCTTCGCCGGTTTCCTGGTCGACCACACGCATCGACAGGCGGACCTTGCCGCGATTGTCGATCTCGAGGACCTTGACCTTTACTTCCTGGCCTTCGGAAACAACATCGGTGACCTTCTCGACGCGCTCGTTCTTCATTTCGGAGACGTGGACCAGACCGTCCTTGCCGCCCATGAAGTTCACGAATGCGCCAAAGTCGACGATGTTGACGACCTTGCCGTTGTAGATCTTGCCGACTTCGGCCTCTTCCACGATGCCTTCGATCCAAGCCTTGGCGGCTGCGATCTCGTCAGCGTTAGAAGACGAGATCTTGATCGTGCCTTCATCGTCGATGTCGACCTTGGCACCGGTCTCAGCGACGATCTCACGGATGACCTTGCCGCCCGTGCCGATAACGTCGCGGATCTTCGACTTGTCGATCTGCATGGTTTCGATGCGCGGTGCGTGCTTGGACACTTCGCCGCGCGATGCACCGAGTGCTTCGGTCATCTTGCCCAGGATGTGCGCACGGCCGGCTTTCGCCTGCTCGAGCGCCTGGGTCATGATTTCCTGCGTGATGCCGGCGACCTTGATGTCCATTTGCAAGGACGTGATGCCTTCTTCAGAACCAGCCACCTTAAAGTCCATGTCGCCCAGGTGATCTTCGTCACCCAGAATGTCTGACAGGACGGTGAAGTCTTCACCTTCAAGGATCAGACCCATGGCAATGCCGGAAACCGGACGCTTCAGCGGAACGCCAGCATCCATCATCGACAGGCTGCCACCACAAACGGTCGCCATCGACGACGAGCCGTTGGACTCGGTGATGTCTGACAGAACGCGGATCGTGTACGGGAATTCTTCCGTATCGGGCAGAACCGGGTGCAGCGCGCGGTAAGCGAGCTTGCCGTGGCCAGTCTCACGACGGCTGGTGAAGCCGAAGCGACCAACTTCGCCGACCGAGTAGGGCGGGAAGTTATAGTGCAGCATGAAGTTGTTGTACGAGAGGCCTTCCAGCCCGTCGATCATCTGCTCAGCGTCTTTGGTGCCGAGCGTGGTGGTGCAGATCGCCTGCGTTTCACCGCGTGTGAACAGCGCCGAACCGTGGGTGCGTGGCAGCAGGCCAACCATCGCCTCGATCGGGCGAACTTCGTCGGTCTTACGGCCATCGATGCGCTGACCATCCTTGAGGATCGCCTTGCGAACGATGTCGCTTTCCAGCTTCTTCACGAGCTTGAGGCGGCCCATATATTCGGCCGGATCGCTCTCAGCGAGGTCAGCGTAGTGATCGCGTGCCTTTTCACGCGCTGCGTTCACTGCGTCCTGACGGGCAGACTTGTCGGTGATCTTGTAGGCAGCTGCCAGATCATCACCGATGACACCGCGCAACTCTTCGAGAGCAGCGGTCTTGTCTTCGACCGGATCGAGTTCCCACGGATCCTTTGCAGCCTGTTCAGCGAGATCGATGATCGCACCGATAACCTTGCGGCTTTCCTCGTGTGCGAACATCACCGCGCCGAGCATTTGCTCTTCGGTCAGTTCTTTCGCTTCGGATTCGACCATCATCACCGCGTCTTGCGTCGCAGCGACCACGAGGTCGAGATTGCCATCTTCGCCCAGCGCATCGGTGATGGTTGGGTTGAGAACGTATTCGCCTTCATTGTTGAAGCCAACGCGTGCCGCACCGATTGGGCCCATGAATGGCAGACCGGAAATGGTCAGAGCAGCTGATGCCGCAATCATCGCAACGATGTCTGGCTCCGTCTCGCCATCATAGGAGAGAACCTGACAAATTACGTTGATTTCGTTGTAAAAACCTTCGGGGAACAGCGGGCGACATGGGCGGTCGATAAGACGGCTGGTCAGCGTTTCCTTTTCGGTCGCGCGGCCTTCGCGCTTGAAGAAGCCGCCCGGGATCCGGCCAGCTGCTGAGAATTTTTCTTGATAGTGAACGGTTAGCGGGAAGAAATCCTGGCCTTCCTTCACAGATTTGGCGGCGGTGACTGCGCACAGCACCACGGTTTCGCCATAGGTGGCCAGAACAGCGCCGTCGGCTTGACGGGCAATACGGCCGGTTTCCAGAGTGAGGGTTTTCCCGCCCCACTCCAGCGATACGGTTTTCGTGTCGAACATTGATTTTCCTTTTGAACCCGCGCCGCCATATTGCGTGCACGGGGCCTACATGTGCCGGGGATACCGTCCCGGTCCGGTGCGGGGTTTTTTCTATACCCCAAAGGCTCAGCCGCCGAATTGCGGCCAGTGCCGATTTGTCGGCTGTAGCGCATCGTTGCACGGCAGCCCAAAGCAAAACGGCCCCCGTGATGGGAGCCGCTCGCGAAACTCTTACTTACGAAGACCCAGTTTCTGGATCAGGGCGTTATAGCGCTCGACGTCTTTCTTCTTGAGATAGGCGAGCAGGTTGCGACGCTTGTTGACCATCATCAGAAGGCCGCGGCGCGAATGGTTGTCTTTGTGATTGCCTTTAAAGTGATCGGTGAGGTTGCGGATACGCTGGGTCAGGATCGCGACCTGTACTTCGGGACTGCCAGTGTCGTTCTTACCCTGGGCGTTGTCCTTGATGATCTTGGCTTTTTCTTCGGCGGTTACCGACATGATATTCTCTCTTACTCAGCGACATCGGGAAGGTTGAAGCCCCGCACGATCTTGCTCGTGCCGCCAACAAGTTCCACTAGCGCTACCGGAACATTATCCAGCATCGCGCAGTAGAGCCCATCGCTTTGGGGCAGTTCAGACAGGACCCGGCCCTGGCGGACCGCCTGCGCACTAGTCTGATCGAGATTTAAGGCCGGGATGTCGTCCAGCCCCGCCTCGAGCGGCAGGAGTAGGTCATTAAGTGGCGCCCCGTTACCAATTTCGTTGAGTTTGTCCAGCGAAATCGCGTGGTTTTCGCTGAAGGGACCCGCCTTTGTACGCCATAAATAGGTAACGTGACCGCAGGTTCCAAGGGCGCGGGCGATATCACGGGCGAGCGATCGGATATATGTGCCCTTGGAAACATGGGCTGTGAGGGTGATTTCCCTGGGCGTTTTCGCACTATCCGCGATGGTCAAAGCATGCACCGTGACTGTGCGCATCTTCAGTTCGACCGTCTCACCCGCCCTCGCTCGATCATAAGCGCGCTTGCCATCCACTTTCAGCGCGGAATAGGCTGGCGGGACTTGCTCGATTGGCCCGGTGAATTGCGTCAACACCGCCTCGACCTGTTCGAGTGAAGGCATGACATTGCTGCGCTCTATCACCTCGCCCTCAGTATCGAGCGTGTCGGTCTCCTCACCAAAGAGGATCGTGAAATCGTAAATCTTGCTGGCATCCAGCATCCGGCCCGCCAGCTTAGTCGCCTCACCCAAGGCAATTGGCAAAACCCCCTCCGCCAGCGGATCGAGCGTTCCGCCATGCCCGACCTTGGTCTTGGCATATAGTCCCTCGCGCAAATTGCGCTTCACCGCCGCGACCGCTTGTGTCGAGCCAAGCCCGCGCGGCTTGTCGAGGATTAGCCAGCCATGCGGCGCCGGATACTTAGGGTCTGGCCGTTTGCTCATGCGCGCCTGCTAGGGCGCCAATGGTTTTACCTCAAGCTGGTTCGGGCGCTGTGTCCGCTCCGCCGAGCGAGAAGATCGGCGTTTCGCCATAGACCAGCTTGTTCATCACCAGTGCTGTGAGAACCGACAGCAGCAAGGTAACCGCCATGCCGTGGATGTAATGCGCAGGCTCCCACACCATGCTCCAGAAGCCGTAGAACACGACGCCTGTGACCACGCCGATCATCGCCGCGCCTGCCTTCACATTCTTGAACAAGAGGCACACCACGAAGGCGCTTAGGATCGGCATGGAGAGCAATCCGTAAAGCTCTTGCACGGTGTTGATCAGGCTTTCCTGACTGGCGAAGAACGGCACGAGCAAGAGTGCGAGCACCGACATCGCGATCGAAACGATGGCGCTAAGCTTGCCAACCGATTTCGGCTTTTCGACATAGGCCTCGTGAATGTCGCAGACGTAGAGCGCGGCTGAAGCGTTAAGGATGGAGTTGAAGGTCGTGAGCACTGCCGCAGCCAGAGCCGCAGCGAACGCCCCAGACAGCCATACCGGCAGGACGTCGCCAACGATCCGGCCATAGGCGGCATCGCCAATATCCCCGTATAGCTTGTAGGAAACGATGCCTGGGATCACCACAATCGCAGGCACGATCAGCAGGCGGATTGCCGCTGCGGTCAGCACGCCCTTTTGCGCTTCCTTGATATTGGGCGCAGCCATTGCCCGCTGCGTGATCGTCTGATTGGTCGACCAGTAGAAGGTCTGAATAAAGATCATGCCGGTCAACAGCGTGTGCCACGGGATTGGACTGTCATTCGCCCCAATCAGCGTAAGACGATCCGCTGGAATGCCCGTGAGGTCGAAATCGATCGCCTGCAGCGCGAGATAGACGACCAGCAAAGCGAGACCAAGGATCAGCACGCCGGAATAAGTGTCCGACACGGCGACCGCGCGCAGACCGCCGAAAATCGCATAGGCGGCACCGACGCAGGCGAGGATCACCGCTACGATCAGGATATTGTCGAGATCGGTATCCAGCCCCACCATCGAGAGCAGAAACAGCGAGCCACCATAAAGGATCGCGGGGAGGAAAATGAACAGATTGCCAAACAGGAACAGCACGCTGATCAGTGCGCGAATGTGCTTGTCGTTGTATTTCTTCTGCAACAGCTCTGTCGTCGTAGTGCAGTTGTTTTTGTAATAAACTGGCAGGAACACAAACGTCAGGATCAACAGGCCGGCGACAGCGGCAAATTCCCACCATGCAAGCAGAGCCATCTGATTGCCATTCATCCCGATCAGCTGGTCGGTCGACAGGTTGGTGAGCGTGATCGAGCCGGCGATAAAGTACCATTTCAGCCCGCCATTCGCGAGGAAGTAGTCCTTCTCGCTGTCATGGCCCGAGCCAAGCTTGCCGCGGCAATGCATATAGGTCGCAAAGGCGATCAACGCTGTGATGCCAAAGAAGACAGCGATCTGGACTGCATTCATTTAAGTAACTCTCCCAAACTCTCTATCTACCGAGATAACCGATAGACTGCGACATCACGTGCACCAACGGTTACCGATAGCGGGGAACTCGTATCGCCCGCATCTGCGCCACTCCAGACATTGCGGATATTGAACGCGTCGCTTCCAAAATCGACTTCAAAACCACTGAAATTGTCTTTCAAACCATCTTCAGGCCAAGCGTAGTTTTCACTTAGTGGTTGGTTGCCGCGATTGAGAAACGCCAGCGCAAAGTCGCCCCCTGCCAGCGGACGAACCCAGACTTCGAGGCCATCTCCTTTGCGTATGGGGTAACCCTGGATGCCCTTTGGGTCCAGCGCGACGGCAAGCAGCTCCCTGTTCTTCAGCACGGCGAGCTCTGCCTCGTCGAGCTTCCTGATATCTGTGCCCAGGATCAGCGGCGCTGCGAGCATCGCCCACATGGCAAAGTGCGCGCGGTTCTCTCCCAAGCTCGCGAGATTACCGAACTCAAGCATGTCCGGGTCATTCCAGTGCCCGGCGCCGGCTGCCTGTCGCTTGCCGTCTTGCATGTCGAGTATCTGCATGATGCCGTACGATTTCCACGTCCCGTGATCGACCGTACAGTCCCAACAATTGATAATGTCGCCCGTTGTGCGCCAGAGATGTCCAACGTCTTTTGCCCAGGTCCACGGTTCGCTTTCGCCCCACTCGCAGATCGAAAAGACCATCGGACGGCCCGCTGCGTGCATGGCATCACGCATAGTGGTGTAGGCCTCGATCGGGTTGCGCTGGGCATCGCCCTCTCCAGTGTAGCACCAATCGTATTTGAGATAATCGACACCCCAACGCGCGTATTGCAAGGCGTCTTGATATTCATAGCCTTGGCTGCCGGGACGCTTCTGACATGTGTATTCACCGGCATCCGAGTATATTCCGAATTTGAGCCCGCGCGCATGAATATAGTCGCCAAGCGCTTTCATCCCGGAAGGAAAGCGTTCGCGATCAGGCTGGATAAAACCATCCTCGTCGCGTTCACCATGCCAGCAATCGTCTAGATTAACGTACACGTATCCGGCGTCGCGAAGGCCCGTGCTGACAAGTGCGTCTGCGGTTTCGCGGACGAGCTGCTCGTCAATATCGCAATCGAATTTGTTCCAGCTGTTCCAGCCCATAGGCGGAGTTTGAGCCAGCCCCTCAAACTTTTGCGCGGCGGCTGGCGATCCTACGCCGATGGCAATGGCAACGAAGGCAAAAAGACGAAGGTAGGGAGTGAGCATGGCGTAAACTCCGTGGCAAAATGACGAAGGCGGACACTCCTCAATTGGAATGCCCGCCTGTCCCCCGGCCCTGTCGGACCCATCGCGCGACGCGATGCTTAGCGGCCGATGCAGGCTTAGAACTTGGCCCGTACACCCGCCGTGTAACGCGCACCGGTCCGTTCATAAGTCAGGATCCGGTTGCGGAAGCGAGAGAAGTCCCGCGTATCTTCGTTCAGGATATTCAGGCCTTCGACAAAGACCTGGAACTGATCAGTCAGTTCGTAGCTGGCCGAGAAGTCCACCTGACCGAAGCTCTCACGCTGGCGCGGCTCACTCTGATCGGCGTTTTCCTGCACCAGGAAACCATCGCGGTAATTGTACGAAACGCGCGCCGAGAATGGCCCGTTTTCGTAGAACCCGGTGACGTTGACCGTGTGCGGCGTGAAGCCGTTAAAGCCCAGATCGCCCGCAGGCGCATCGTCTTGGCTCGAGTTCACATAGGTGTAGTTGATGATACCGCCAAAGCCGTTGTCGAACGTCTTCTGAAAGGCGATTTCAGCACCACTAATGCTGCCCGACAAGCCATTGCGCTGACGTGTGTCGAGGAAAGTGACGTTGGTCGGGGTATCAACCGTCAGTCCGCCATTGCCCGCCGGAATGATCACCACTCCCGGCACGGGCAAGGTCGATTCCTCAAGGAAACCGTCCAGTTCCTTGTGGAAGCCGGCGATGCTGAAATAGCTGAGCGGCTCAAAATACCATTCGAACGACACGTCAAAATTGTCCGCTTCGAACGCTTCGAGCAGTGGGTTACCGCCGCCACTTAGTGGAGCGTTTGAACGTCCGCCAAATGTGTTGGAAACACCCAGCGCCGTCAGCGTTGGACGGGTCACCGTTTTGGCATAGCTGAGACGCAAGACGGTGTCTTCAGTCGGCTCAACCTTGACGTTCGCCGAAGGCAGGAAGTTCACATAGTCATTCGGCACCGTGATATTGGTGGCGGGGCCGAAAACCGTGACAAGCTGGGTATCGCCAGGAGTCTCGCGGAATTCGATCACAGGCTGATCAATGCCGCTTGAGATGACATCGGTGAACGCAATGCGGAAACCGATGTTGGCCGACCATGGCAGTTCACCGCCAAAATCGCCGCCCCATTCCGTGTTGAAGTGCACAGCATAAATCTGCTCTTCAACCGCGAAGCTGCTGCCTGGGTTGAAGGATGGCGTGTAGATACCAAGCACCGGATCGAGCCCGCCGCTGTTTAGGTAAGCTAGCAGGTCGGCAGTGTTCCCACCGCTGCGGTTCGGATCGTTGATGTTTGCCACGTTGTTGAGTTGCGCAAATGCATCTGCGAAGCTTGCCGTCAGAATGTTTGCGGGGACGGTGTCCGCCCCTTGCACACCGCTCAGGAAGTTATCGAACGAAAACTCGCTGAGGATCGAAGTGTCAAACGGCACCGTATATCCGCAATAAGCGCAGAAGATATTGGCCGCAGTCAGGCTACCAAAACCCGGATCGGCAAAGTTGTCAAAGACGTTCTGGACTTTCTCTCGATCTGTGTGGATCCCGCCAAAAGCAATGCTTTGCAGTGGCCCAGCGTCCACTTCCCACTCGCCATCGAGACGAATTTCGAACACTTCGTCTTCAACCTGCGTGCGGTTGACGTTGACGAAGTGCAAACGCTGAATATCGCGGTCGACGAAGTCAGCGGCGTTGATGTTGGTAATGGTCGAGATACCGCTCGTATTTACCGACTCGATCAACGGCGATGTCGGCGCGAGCGCGCCCAGCACCACAAACGGATTGGTACCGTCACGGGTTGCCCGCGACCACGACACATCAGCCACGAAGGTCAGGCTGTCGGATGCCTGGAACTCCAAGTTACCACCGAATGCGAGTGTTTCAGCTTCGCGGTTGTTGGAAGTCAGAACGTTGTCGTTCTGTGACAGACCTACCGCAGCTGCGATGTCCGGATTGCGGATACCGAAATCGATGCTGGGGCGACTGAAAGAGGTCACCGTACCATTTGCATCGATCTGCGGATCGAGGAATGGCGGGCTGAAAAAGCCGGAGAACTGCTGATCGAATGAGTCGATCTCAAGCTTTGAATAAAGCCCATCAAAAGTTGCCGTAAAGCTGTCGGAAGGGGCGAACTGCAGAGCACCGTTGAGAGTCAGGCGATCGCGATCTTGAACATCTCGGCTGAAAATCACCTGTTGCTGAACCCGGGCACCGTCCGGCAACGCACCGATATCGGTCGCTTGAAGGCCGGTCGACGTCTCAGGCGCGAAGATCGCCGGATCACCAGAACGCAGCGCATACCCGCCAGTTAGGTTACGGTCGATCTGCGCATTACGGCGCTGATACGAAGCACCCAGCAAGGCGCCGAAAGTGTCACTCGACCAGGAAATCACACCGGAGACGTCTGCACCGAAATCTTCGCTCAGATTCTCGTAGATCGCGGCGGTAGAAATCGAGACGTTAAAGCCCGGTCGATCAAGCGGCTTGGCCGTCGTAATATTCACAACCGCGCCAATGCCGCCCGATTGAAGGCCGGGCTGTGACGATTTGTAGACTTCTGCAGACTGAATGATGTCTGCCGACAGCACATCAAACGAGAACTCACGGCCCGGGTTGTCGGTTGCGAGCGTGCGACCGTTTAAAAGGACCGCATTGAATTCCGGCCCGAGACCACGAACTGTGATCGACTGGCCCTCACCACCCGAACGATCAATCGCCACGCCGGTAATGCGCTGGAGCGCTTCTGCGACGTTTTGATCGGGGAACTTACCGACATCCTCGGCCGAAATTGCATCGACCACGACGGCGCTGTCGCGCTTGAGATTGATTGAGTCCTGGAGGCTCTTTTTAAAGCCGGTGACGACGATGACGTTCTCATCGTCCTCCGCCGATGCAGCTTGTTCATCCTGCGCGAATGCCGGAGCCGATATGGTGATCGCTGCGATCGCAGCAGATTGAGCCCAGATGGCCCGCTTCGAAATTCTCATGGCTTTATCTCCCTTAGCCTCGCCGCGCGCACTTCCGCAGGGGAATGCGAATGTCCGTGCGATGAAAATCGTGATTGAAAACTATTTGAAAATGCAAAGAGTTTGCCACTGGGACACAGACCCAGCGGGCCGCGTTGCATCGATGTACAAACCCGTCTCGTCACGCGAGTGGCTTCCTCCTTCTCCCGCCGAGCCCTCTCTATTTTCGACCAATCAAGCGGTCAGGAGGCGTCTCGGTTGTGGCACTAAACTCCAGCCAACACGAAAAAACTGCCGCGCGTAAGTATGCAAAGCCATGGGTGGATTGGACTAGCATGAACTTTTTGGGATTCATCCACAGCGGATAAGGTAGTCGGGAATGCACTGTAATAAATTTGCAACGATCCTGGTGACGCGAGAATCGGTAAACTCCGGGTTAGTCCGTTTGACTTCCCAAATTCTCAAATCTGCCCGGATCGCGGCCAATTCGTGTGCGGTATTCGGACGGAGACCAGCCAACCGTTTTGCTGAATTGCCGACTGAAATGATATTCGTCGCAATAGCCCAGTTCATCGGCGATATCGCGCAACAACACGCCAGGCTCGCGCAGACGCTGACAGGCACGTTCCATCAACAGGCTGGTGCGATATCGACCGGGGGATCGCCCTGACAGCTTGCGAAATCTCTTGCGAAATGCCTCGTAAGACTGCCCCATCTCCCGCGCGGCTTCGCGGACCTCCATCTGCGCGGCAATGGCAGCCTTGGCCCGCTCAAGCCAGGCGATATCTCCGCCCAAATCCTCTTCACCGGCCTGCGTGATATCGGCGAGCAATTCCTGCAGGCGGATGGATTCGCGCAGCAGCTCATTCTCGGTTTGCGCCGCTGGGCCGTTGATAATCGAGAGGATCCGGTCGCGCCAGAAATCCATCGGGCGCAGAGGAATAACCGGGCGATCGCGCTCGAAACACCCGCTCTCACGCCACATATCGAACACCGGACCTTCAAAGACGAGATAGAACTCATCCCAGCTTTCCCCGCGCGGCGGACCGTACCAATGCTCTACTCCGGGGAAGACAAGGATCGCATCGCCCGCCGTCACCGACATTTCGATACCCCGTTCGTCGTGATAGCGGCCCTGCCCGCGCGTCACATAGACCAGCGTAAAGTGTGGCAATGTGCGCCGCGCGGTCAGCACGCCGACGCCCTTGTTGAGGAAACAGGCGAGCTTTATCCCGCCGATTGGCGACAGGTGGAGGTTCTGTTTATATACCTTCTCTTCCCACATTCCGCTTGCCTAATCACTCCATTCCGATCCGGATACCAAAAAATTCATGACTGTCCAAAAACCCACTTCACAAACTTGCTGTGTTGGCAACAATGCCAGCCGGGGTAGCGCGCGGGACTGGCGCCTTGCGAGAGAGGATGGATAGCTTGGATGGCGGATGACGCCGAAATTGACACCGGATTTACCGGCCGCAACGGCAATGGTGGTGGCGCTCCAAACGGGCAGGCTGGCGACGTGAGCGAGGATCTGGCGATCCATCATCATGGCCCTGCCCCCGCGAAGGATCCAGCCGACAACCCTGCCGGCGATCATCAGTTTGTTGCGCTGCGAGGCGGCGGCACCTTCGTTGCAATCGAAGCGACGGTCGGTGCGCGTCCCATTATCCTTTACGCCGGGCCGGACATGCCGGGCGTCGAACCCGCAGAACTGGCTACTCTGGCCACGCGCCAGCACGCGCCGGGCACTGCCGCAGTTCCCCTGCGCGGCTCAATGATCAACGAGATTGGCACGGGTATCTCTGGCCCTTCCGGACTGGTCGCGCATCGCGGAGGCCAGGATTGGGCGATCGACCTGCGGTTGGAACAGGTCGAACAGCGCGGACCGCATGCCGTCTCGATCTGCTGCAAGGATGCCAACACCGCCGTTGCCGTATGCCACGATCTGTCGATCGATCCGGCGACCGGTGTGCTCACCAGCAGCACGTCGATAGAGAATCTAGCCGATGCGGACCTCGAGCTCGACTGGTGCGCCGCCTTGTGTCTGCCACTCGATCAGCGGATGGAGAAGATCTACAGCTTTACCGGGCGTTGGTCGGGCGAGTTTGCGATCGAGGAAATCGACACTTTCCAAGGCAGTATCGTGCGTGAGAACAAGGCCGGGCGCACCAGCCACGATGTCTTCCCCGGCGCCTTTGCCGGTACGCCGACAACAAATGAGGAAAGCGGCTTGGCCGCAGGCTTTCACCTTGCATGGAGCGGCAACAGCCGTCTGCGGGTCGACCGGCACAGCGATGGACGTTCACTGATCCAGATCGGCGAGATGTCATTTCCCGGCGAAATCCGGCTTGAACGTGGACAGCGTTATCAGACGCCCGACCTGATCGCTGTCTGGTCGCAAGACGGCTTCAATGACGTGTCGCACCGCTTTCACGACTACCTTTGCGACCAGGTGCTCGACCGCCGCAGTTTCGCAAAGCCGCGCCCGGTACACTACAACACATGGGAAGCGGTTTATTTCAACCATGACGACGAAACGCTGATCGCCCTTGCGGAACATGCGGCTGCCGTTGGCGCGGAACGATATGTGCTCGACGATGGCTGGTTCGGCGGTCGTCGCCACGAAGACGCCGGGCTTGGCGACTGGTGGGTGTCCGAAGACGTCTACCCCGATGGCCTCCATCGCCTTGTCTCGCGAGTCAAAGAGCTCGGCATGGAATTTGGCCTGTGGTTCGAGCCGGAAATGGTCAATCCGGACAGCGATCTGTTCCGCGCGCATCCCGATTGGGTGCTCGGTGCGGACGGCGTCGATGCCGTACCATTCCGTGGCCAGCACACGCTCGACCTGACGCGCGTCGAGGTGTTCGATTACCTGTTCGACAAGATCACGAATTTGGTGAGCGAATACGGCATTGCCTACATCAAGTGGGACATGAACCGCGACACCAATTACCCCGGCAGCGGCGGTCGCGGAGCGATGCACGCCCAGACCAAAGCCGTCTATCGCCTGATGGAGCGGCTACGCGAAGCGCATCCCGAACTCGAGATCGAAAGCTGTTCGTCAGGCGGCGGGCGCGCCGACTTCGGCATCATGCGCTATGCCGATCGAATCTGGACATCGGATAATAATGACGCGCGCACTCGGCACCAGATCATGCGCGGCGGGAGCCATTTCCTGCCTCTGCGCGTGCTCGGCAACCACGTTGGGCCACGGCGCTGCCACATCACCGGGCGCAAGTTCACCATGCATTTCCGGGTAGCCAGCGCGATCTTCGGCCACATGGGCATGGAGCTGGACCTGCGCGCCGAGCGAGAGGCCGATCTAGAAGTGCTCAAGGCGGGCATCGCCCTGCACAAACAGCATCGCGAGCTGATCCATGGCGGGCGCTTCCTGCGCCTCAAATCGACTAGCACCACCAATTTCATTGGCTGCGTTGCCCGCGATAAGAGCGAGGGCCTGTTTTCCTATGCCAAGCTCGAAAGCGAGCTGCGTACTCTGCCCGATCGCATCATGTTCAGCGGGCTTGATCCGGCACGCCAATACCGCGTGCGTATGGTTTGGCCGACCCAAAACCCATCGCTCAGCACGCCATCGATCGTCGATGCGGCCAAGCTGCTTGAGGGTGGAACAGTCTTTTCAGGTGCGGCATTGATGGGGCATGGCATTCAGCCACCACTTATATTCCCCGACACATGTCTGATCTATCACCTGGAAGCGACCGACTAACTCCATGAACGCCATCGCAAATAGTACTGGCGAGCCGGATACGGCCACGTTCGATCTGCTGGTGATCGGCGGAGGGATCAATGGTGCGGGAATTGCCCGCGATGCGGCGGGACGCGGGCTGAAAGTATGCCTGGTCGAGAAGGATGACCTTGCCAGTCATACATCGAGCGCATCGACCAAGCTGATCCATGGCGGCCTGCGCTATCTCGAACATCTTGAGTTCAAGCTCGTTCGCGAAAGCCTGATCGAGCGGGAACGACTGCTAAAGATTGCACCGCATATCGTCTGGCCGCTGCGTTTCGTGCTTCCACATGACAAGGGCTTGCGGCCCAGCTGGATGCTGCGGCTCGGCCTGTTCATGTATGACCATCTGGGCGGACGAAAACTGCTGCCCCCAACCCGCACGATCAACTTGCGCAACGCTCCGCACTGGCAAATTCTGGAAGACCGCCTGGTCAAAGGGTTCGAGTATTCCGATTGTTGGGTCGAAGATTCCCGGCTCGTCGTGCTAAACTGCGTGGATGCAGCCGAACGCGGTGCGGAGATACGCACACGAACCGAATGTGTCGGATTGGATCGTGGCGAGGACGGATGGGCAGCAATCTTGCAAGACGCTGATGGCCAGTATGAGGTGAGCGCCCGCATGGTGGTAAACGCCGCCGGGCCGTGGGTCGACAAAGTGCTGGGCCGGGCAATTCCGCGCGACACGCACGAAAACCTGCGCCTGGTCAAAGGCAGCCATCTGATCTTCCCCAAGCTGTTCGAGGGCGATCATTGCTACATCTTCCAGAACAAGGATGACCGGATCATCTTCGCGATCCCCTATGAGCGGGAGTTCACGCTGGTCGGCACCACCGATCAAGGGTTTGAAGGCGATCCGTCGGGCATCAAGATTTCACCGGAAGAGGCTGACTATATCTGCGACGCGGCCAACGAATATTTGCGCACCGACATCGCGCCCGAGCAAGCTGTATCGAGCTATGCCGGGGTGCGTCCGCTCTATGACGACAAGGCGGCCAGCAATTCGACCGTGACGCGCGATTATGTGTTCGAGCTGGAGGACAAGGACGAAAACGGCGACAAAGCTCCGCCTATCCTGTCGATTTTTGGCGGCAAGATCACCACCTATCGCAAGCTGGCGGAACACGCTCTGAAACGGTTGGGCCAAGGCGATGAAGGCTGGACAGTCGATGCGCATTTGCCCGGCGGCGATATCGATCCAGAGCGCTTCGAAGCCTTTGTCAGCGACCTCGCAGCGCGCAATCCATGGCTGCCCGATGGTGCTGCTCTACGGCTCGCGCGGGCCTATGGCACGCGGGTGGAGGCAGTCCTTAACGGTGCGCAGGGTCTCAACGATATGGGCGTTCATCTGGGCGGGGACCTTTACGCGCGCGAGCTCGAATATCTGGTCAAACACGAATTCGCCCGTACCGCAGACGACGTGCTTTGGCGGCGCAGCAAGCTTGGCCTGCATCTCGACAAGGCTGAGCGGCAGCGTGTGCTGGATTGGTTCGCGGCCGAGAAAGCCCCGAAGGCCAGCGCACTATGAGCGAGAACATCGCGCTGCCCCGCGCATTGGGCGGGAAGACCGTCTATCGCCGCGATCACCGCAAGGCGGATGGGCGCATGCTCCAGCTCTATGGTCTCGTCCCGCATGACGAGGCAGTGCAATCCGAAAGTGCAGACGAGATCGCGCAGGGCGGCGAGCTTCGCCATCACCCTTTGCGCAATGAGTGGAACGTCTACGCCGCGCATCGGCAAAACCGTACATTCAAACCTGCCGCCTCCGAAGACCCGCTGGCCCCAACACTTCCGGGCGGTCCCGAAACCGAAATACCGTTCGCGGATTTCGAACTCGCTATCTTCGAAAACAAGTTTGCGGCGTTTCATCCCAGCGCCGCCAATGCCGCCGCGCTTGACGGGATCGCCAGCGAACCGGCCAAGGGCGCGTGCGACGTGGTGGTCTATTCGCCTGAGGGCAAGGGTAGCCTGCACACCATCGGGCAAGACCGCCGGCGGGTGCTGATCGCCGCGCTGCTCGACCGCTATCAAACGCTGTTCGATGCGGGCTGCGAATATGTGCTGCCGTTTGAAAATCGCGGCGATGAGGTGGGCGTGACCCTGCACCATCCACACGGCCAGATCTACGGCTTTGGCCGTGTCCCGGAAATTCAGCAACGCGCGATCGATGCCTTCGCTGGCGGATATGATCTCGCGGCAGAGATCACCGCCGCTATGCCGAACTATGGTCTGGGCGAAGAAGGCGGCGTCGCAGCTTTTGTCCCGCGCTATGCACGCTTCCCTTATGAAGTGTGGCTCGCGCCGCGCATCCGCCGCGCTGGGCCGTGGGACTGCGCCGATGAGGAGCTGGACGGACTCGCATATTGGCTGGGCGAGATAACACGCCGCTATGACGCCCTGTTCGAGCAGCCTGCGGCTACCATGATGGCATTCCACGCGGCACCTCGCAGCGGGTCCGATGGCTATCACTTTACCGTGCAGTTCTACCCGCTGCTGCGCGCGAAGGGCCGGGTCAAATATCTCGCCTCAGTCGAGCAGCACACTGGCACATTCACCGTCGATGTGATGCCGGAAGGCGCGGTGGAAGCTTTGCGCGATGTCTAAGCTTGAAGCGACCGCGCCGGGCCGGGTGAATCTGATCGGCGAGCACACGGACTATAATGGCGGCATGGTGCTGCCCGCAGCGCTGTCTGTGGGACTGCGCGTCGAAGTCATGAGCCGGTGTGACGAGAAAATCCATGTTCTCTCCTCTCAATTCGATGAACCGGCGATGCGAAACATCAATGATGAGATGTCCGGTCATTGGTCGGATCCGGTTGTTGGAGCGTTGCAAGAAGCGAAAAAAGTCGGCCTGATCGATGGCTCCCAGACAAGTGCTGATGTCGCGATTGTTTCGAACATCCCACCGGGAGCGGGGCTTTCATCGTCGGCGGCGTTGATCGTTGCAATACTCAAGGCCTTGGCAACCGATCGCTTTAAGTCGCGCAATGATGTGAAGATTGCCCAAGACGCGCGCCGTGTAGAAAACGAATTTATGGGCGTACCATGCGGGATCATGGACCAAATGGCGGTCGCCCTCGCCACGCCCGGCACCGCAATGGCGCTCGACACCAAGCATCTGGAATTCGATCTTGTCGCGCTGCCTACCAGCCACGAACTGGTGGTCATCCACTCGGGCCTGACCCGCAAGCTGACCGACGGTCGCTATGCAGCTCGCAAGGTCGAATGCGACGCCGCGAAGGCGCATTTCGGCACCAATGATCTGTGCCTGCTCGGTTTAGAGCAGGTCGAACAGGCCGATCTCGATGAGACGCCAAAGAAGCGCGCGCTGCATTGCGTGACCGAGAATGCGCGCGTCTGGACTGCAATCGATGCGCTTAAGGCTGGCGATATCGCGGCGCTGGGCAAGGCCATGAATGACAGCCATGTATCGATGCGCGACCTGTTCGAAATGTCGCTGCCCGAGATTGATGCTCTTGTCGCCAGCGCAGTTGAATTGGGCGCGGTCGGCGCGCGGCTAACCGGCGGCGGCTTTGGCGGTTGCATCGTCGCATGCATTGAGAAAGGCACGCGCGAGGACTGGCTTGCGGCATTGCTGGAAAAACATCCCAGCAGCCGTTTTATCGATGCGGTCGGCGGAGCGGACTAAGGCCGATCAACCCGCGATGCTTGTCGTAAGCGACAGATATTGCTTCATCGTCCAATCGACCGCTGGCCCAACGGTGTTTTCAAGTACACCCCATTCAGGCGCGAACCAGGTCACAGCGATCAAGCCGATAAACAGCAGCATCCCGAACGGACGCAGCTTCGCGTAGAATGGCACCAGCTTGCGCGGCAGCAACCCCTCAAGAATATGCGAGCCGTCGAATGGCGGGATTGGCAGCAGGTTGAACAGGCCAAGGAAGACATTGATCAGAATGAAGTAGAACAACCCTTGCACGGCCAGGCTCGGCTCTTCCAGACTAGCGCCTGCGTTTAAGTCTCCGGCGAAAAGGCCCAGCAATATCGCACCGACGAAGGCCAACACGAAATTCGTCGCAGGCCCGGCTGCCGCTACCGCCATCATCCCAAAACGCGGATTGTTGAGCCGCCATGGCCGCACCGGCACTGGCTTGGCCCAGCCGAATACCGGCGCACCGGCCAGCGCCAGCCCGCCCGGGACCAGCAATGTACCGACCGGATCGACATGGCGCAGCGGATTGAGGCTCAACCGCTTCTTCTCCTGCGCGGTTGGATCACCCAGCAGCAGCGCGGCATAGCCATGCGCCACCTCGTGAAACACGATAGCGATGATGAGCGATGGGATCAGCAGGGCCGCGAGAGTTAGGGTATCTGACATTCGAGGTAAGTAGGTGTTGGCAGCCTAACCCGCCAGAGCCTCGCTGAAATGCTTGCGGCACAGCGCCAGATAGCGGTCGTTGCCGCCGATCTCGGTCTGCGCGCCTTCCTTCACTGCCTTGCCCGCTTCGTCGACGCGCAGGTTCATCGTCGCTTTGCGCCCACAATGGCACACCGCCTTCAGCTCGACCAAAGCATCCGCAATGCCGAGCAACGCGGCGGATCCGGGGAACAACTCGCCCTGAAAATCGGTGCGCAGGCCGTAACATAGCACGGGAATTCCATGCGCGTCGGCCAACCGTGCAAGCTGCCACACCTGCGCTTTGGTAAGGAATTGCGCCTCATCGAGCAGCACGCAGCCAATTGGCTTCTCGGCATGCTCCTCCACAACATGACTCTCGATATCGGTCTCGCCGTCAAACCGTCGCGCATCGCTCGCCAGTCCGATCCGGCTGCTGATTGCACCGAAACCGGGCCGGTCATCGATCGCCGCCGTCCACAGCGACACCCGCATCCCCTGCTCGCCGTAATTGAACGCGGTTTGCAGCAGCGTGCTGCTCTTGCCCGCATTCATGCTCGCAAAATAGAAGTAGAGCTTCGCCATCGCGCAAGAAGCTAGCCCGGTTGCGCGCGCCACGCCAGCTGTGGCTAGAGCTCATTAACAGGGCAGACAGGTGCGAACCGCAATGCTAGCCATCACAACCAGATAACGACATTCTCTTGGGGACATTTATCCATGGCAAGCGCGGCTCCGGCACCCGATCAAAACCAAGGCATGGGCGGATTTCTGGGCTGGATCGAGCGTAGCGGCAACAAGCTGCCTGATCCGGTTTTCCTGTTCTTCTGGCTGATCGCGATCCTCGTAGTGATCTCAATCGTCGCAAGCGCGATGGACCTTTCCGCTGCGCACCCGACAGAGATCGATCCGGACACGGGCGCAGCGAGAGTTATCTCTGCCACCAGCCTGTTCAGCGCTGAAAACATTCAGAAACTCTGGGTGGAGATGCCCAAGACCTTCACCCACTTCCACCCGCTCGGATATGTGCTGGTGGTGATGCTCGGTGCAGGTGTAGCCGAACGCGCCGGCCTGTTTGGAACCGCCATGCGTGCGGGTGTGCGCAATGCGCCAAAGGCGCTTTTGACGCCAATTGTCGTTCTGGTCGGAATGCTCGGAAACCTCGCGGCAGATGCGGCCTATGTCGTGCTGATTCCGCTGGCTGGGATCATCTTCCATGCTGCGGGGCGGCATCCGGTCGCAGGAATTGCCGCGACCTTTGCCGGGGTGTCAGGCGGTTTCTCGGCAAACCTCGTCCCTGGCCAACTCGACGCCCTTCTGTTCGGCATTACCGAGGCGGCGGTTGAAACTGTCTTCGGCGATTTCACCGCCAACATTGCGGGCAATTGGTACTTCATCGCGGCGATGACCTTCGTCTTCCTGCCGGTGATCTGGTACGTTACGGACAAGGTCATCGAGCCGCGCCTCGGCACATGGAACGCCGCGAATGCGGGTCGCCCGGCTGATGATGAGGAAAGCGACCGCCCGCTTTCCGACGGCGAGCGCAAGGGTCTGCGCAATGCGGGCCTGGCCATTTTGGGCGTGATCGCGCTGTGGCTGGGCTTCACCTTCGGTCCGGGCACGCCTCTGATTGATGAGACCGCCAGCGCCGAAGCGCAGTTGAACCCGTTCTACCAGAGCCTGGTCGGTGGCTTTTTCCTGCTCTTCCTGCTCGCCGCATGGGCCTATGGTAAGGGCGCGGGCACGATCAATGATCACCGCGACCTCGTAAAAATGATGTCGGGCGCGATGGAGGATCTCGCCTACTATCTCGTGCTCGCCTTCGCTGCCGCGCACTTTGTAGCGATGTTTACATGGTCGAACCTAGGTCTGATCTTGGCAGTGAACGGTGCAGACTTTCTTGGAAGCACCGGCCTACCAGCCTGGGCACTGCTCGCCGCGATCATCCTCGTTTCCGGCCTGCTCAACCTGTTCGTCGGCTCCGCCAGCGCGAAATGGGCGCTGCTTTCGCCGGTCATGGTGCCGATGCTGATGCTGCTCGGCATTTCGCCCGAGATGGCCACCGCCGCCTACCGTGTGGGCGATGGCGCGACCAATATCATCACGCCGTTGATGGTCTACTTCCCGTTGATCCTGATCTTCTGCCAGCGCTGGGACAAGAATTTCGGCCTCGGCAGTCTGGCGGCGATCATGCTGCCGTTCTCGATCGGGCTGATGATCTCCGGCCTCGCGCTGACCATTGGCTGGGTCGTGCTCGACCTGCCGCTTGGCCCGGGTGCAAGCGTGTTCATCGACATACCGACCACGGTTCCGGTCGATCCTGCGGTCGCAAGCTAGCCGGAACGAAGCGTCCGCACAGATGGTTCATTGCAGGTTAGGCCCGGCGTAACTATGACCTGCGGCGGAAGGGTTAGAGAATGGGAGAGATACCTATGACGACCCACTGTGCCCGCTTTCCAAGTGTGACCGTGCCCAAGGCGCTGCTGATTCCACTGCTGGCGTTCTTTGCGCTCGCCAATTCATCCGCGCCGCTCAATTACGTGCTCGATGCGAGTGCCAGCAGCGTGTCTGCGAAGGTGCCGTTCTTCGGTCTGTCCAGCAAAACCGCCAAGTTCCCCCGGATGGAGGGCCGCGTCACCATCGTGCCCGATCGCCCGCAGGCGGCCGTGGTTGACGTGACGTTCGATGCAGCATCGATTGAAGCACCGGATAAGGTCACTCTTAATCGCCTGCGCGGCGAGAAGTTCTTCTGGGTCGAGAAATATCCGACCATCCGCTTTGTCGGGCGCGAGCTTAACATGACGAGCGCGACCAAAGGCGTGGTCAAAGGCAGGCTGACCGCACGCGGCGTGACCCGCGATGAGACGCTGAACGTGACCTTCGATACACCGCCGCAAAGCGCACCCGCCGGTCAGGCGATCAATCTAACCGGCGCGATGACGATCGACCGGCGCAATTACGGCATGAAATCGTATCAGTTGATCGTCGGCAAGAAGGTGAAGATCAGCCTGCGCGCACGGATGCTGCCGCGCTAAGGTAAGGCTCACAATTCGAGCAGCCAGTGCTCGCTCGTCTCTTCCTTACCGAATTCGTTCTGAACCTCGGTCTCGATGACCTTGTAGCCTTCCTTGGCGTAGATAGAGCGCGCGCTGTGTAACACGGCGTGGGTCCATAGGACGATCCGCTCATACCCCGCCTGCCGCGCAAACTCGCTGCATTGCCGCACAAGAGCTGCGCCTATACCGAGGCCCCGCGCCTCCGCTTCGACATAGAGCAGGCGCAGGCGTGCGGTGCGCTCGTCCTCCTCGACCAGAAAGACTGAGCCGAGCATGCGGCTGCCGCGTTCGGCAATCCAGCATTGTTCGCGGCCCGGCTTGAAATCACGCAGGAAGTTGGCCGCGATTTCCAGGATGAGCGCTTCGAGCTTATCGCCCCACCCATAGCCTTCGCTGTAGATGATCGCCTGACGGGCGGAGACCATACCCATGTCGCCGGGTCGGAAGGTGCGCATGCTCCAATCGCGCTCAGTATTTTCGAACAGAAGATCGCCAGCCTGTGACAGGGCCGATTGCAATCGGACGGCGCTGTCCTGATCGAGTTCGCCGAGCATGCTGGCTGTCTTGGCCGCTGTCACCTGATCGAGCGCTTCGAACTCGCGTCGCCCTAGTGTTGTCAGGGAAAGCGGTCTTTGACGGGCATCTTTTCCGGTGCCGCGTTCAACCCAGCCGCGGCGAACCAGAGCCGCGACAGTCCGGCTGAGATAGCCGGGATCAAGGTCCAGCACGTGCGCGATGTCGCGCGCAAGCACCGGCTGCCTTTCGCGAATCTCGTAGACCACACGCGCTTCCACTAGCGTAAGATCGCCGCCCATGTAGCGCGGTTCCAACAGTCCCATCAGTCGCGAGAAGTCGCGGTTGAATGCGCGCAATTGCGGCACGGCCTGTTCGATTGCTGGCGTCATAGCTCGAGGCTAGAATATTAGTTGCCAATGTCAACTATTGAGATGATGCAGCAGCCAGCGTCCGCCAGGGCGGCTAGATACAAGAATCGTTGTCAAAAAATGTCGGCGCTGCGGCGAGCAGCGACCTACTGATCAGGCTCTGCTTCACATTCGCTATCGAGATCGCGCGCGACTTTGGGATCGCGCAGCAGAGTTTCGATCCGATCCGCCTCGTCAAAGCCCTCATCGGCGCGGAACTTGAGCTTGGGGGCGAATTTAAGTCCCAACCGCTTGGCCACTTCGCGCTGGAGAAAGGCGGTGTTCTGCCGCAGCGCTTTCACCACCTCATCCTCCTCCGCGCCCAGCAGTGGCTTCACATAGGCAGTAGCATTGCGCAGGTCGGGCGTCATGCGCACTTCGGTCACAGCAATGTTGGACGCGCTCACCACATCATCATGCACTTCCTGCCGCGCGAGCAGCTCGGACAGGATATGGCGCACGCGCTCACCCACTTTGAGAACGCGGACCGAATGCTGTTCTGCAGTAAATTCTTGGCGGCGCGCCATCGTATCAGTCCATCTTCGCGAGGATATTTTTCAGAGAGTTCATGTTGCGCGCGGTACCGCGACAATCAAGTCTCCGCTCAAGGAATTTGCTTGAGAGATCGGACACGCCCACGCCGTGAACGTAGTCGAGATAGAGCACCCGATCACCGAGCGCGAGCCGTTCGCTCCCCTTGCCTTTGTACTCCTCTAGCAAGGCATCGAAACGCTTTGGTTCAGGCTGACCGCTGAGAAAGATAGAATGCACCATCTTGTCAGAGCCGTGTTCGGGGCCAGTACCGTGAAACGGATTGTCGGTGATGGCCGCACGCACCTCGTCACGGGTGCGGATCATCGCGCAGCTGGCAAAGCCAAAACGATCGGCGACGATTTTCTCAAGCTGTGCCTCCAGCTTCGGGATCCCTGCTTTGCTCGTGAACACGACATTCCCGCTCGCCGCGACGGTTTCAACATGGCGAAAGCCTTCGTCAGCAAGAGCGGCCTTCAAGTCGACCATCTTGACGCGATTGCCCCCGATATTGATGCTGCCCAATAGGGCGAGCAAACGAGCCATCAGAAACTCTCCGGTACATCGGTGGGGATTGCGGTCGATGTCGCGCGGGCAAGCAGCGCACCAGCCTCGTCGAACAGTTCTCCTTCGAGAAACGCCACGCGCCGGCCATGTTTCACCACACGGCCCCTGGCGATGATCGGCGCAAGCGGGACCATGGAGACGAAGGTCAAGTTCATGTCGAGATTGAGCGGCAGTTTGGTGCCATGTTCGCTGCCCTCGGTCACGGCCAGCAGCGCGCCGCCCATCACCTCGTCAAGGAAACCTGCGATCAACCCGCCCTGCACCGCGCCTCTGGGTGAGGCGAAGCTGGCAGGCGGCGTGAAGCGCGTGGTCAGCTCGCCCTTTTCAGGATCGAACGACACAAATTCACTGCCCATCAACTCGGCGGAGGGTGAACGCTGGCCTTCGTAGATTTTAGTCATTTTGAAGCATCCGATTTAGCGTAACGAAACAAAGCGAACTCTGTCTCGCGCAAATCCTGTCCAAACGCTCGCATATCGTCCTGGTAGTCAGTGATCCTTTGCAAATTCTCAGCAGAGCCCTTTTCGTAAAAAACACCGTGAATACGACTATCCCAAACCGCAAATCGATTAGGATTCCAGAAATGCAGAAACTTGCTTGTGCCAACATATGAGTTGTTCAAGAAATTCCAGTACTCTGGTGGCAAGTCGCCTCTGTTAAGTCTCTCAGCTATCGAGGCAAAGTTTATTTTGCTCGGCTTTTTGTTTCGTCCTTCTGCGCGCAAAATGGTTGGCATCCATCCATAGATGGCCAAACCAGCCAGCCGAACATCTTCGACCTTCCAGACTCCCCGCCTTGCAAACCACCTCTTGAGAACTTCGTACTCGGTATAATACGAGTGTTCTTCGAGGCTAAGCTCGGTATTTTCCTCAGCCCATTTGAGAGCTTTGTATGTTTGCTCACGGAAGCGAGGGGTTTTGAAGCTCACAGCGTCCGTTCACGCTCCTCGATTTCGAAGACTTCGAGGCTGTCACCCGGCTGGATATCGTTCGTGTCTTCCAGAACCACACCGCATTCGAGGCCCGAGCGCACTTCGTCGACATCGTCCTTGAAGCGGCGCAGTGAGGCGATGGTGGTCGCTGACACGATAACGTCTTCGCGGGTGAGACGTGCGTGGAGGCCCTTGCGAATGGCGCCTTCGGTGACGAGCAGACCCGCCGCCTTGTCCTTCTTGCCGGACTTGAAGACCTCTTTGACTTCCGCGCGGCCAACCACGTGCTCGATCTTTTCCGGACCAAGCTCGCCGGCCATTTCCTTCGCGATCTCTTCGGTCAGGTGATAGATGACGTCGTAATACATCATCCGCACCTTTTCCTTCTCGACCAGCTGGCGCGCCTTCGCATTGGGGCGCACATTGAAGCCAAGGATCGGAGCGTTGGATGCTGCTGCCAGCGTCACGTCGCTCTCCGTGATCGCACCAACGCCCGCGTGCAAAACGCGAACCTTGATGTCGTCATTGGAAAGGTTGTGCAGCGCGTTGTTGATAGCCTCTACACTGCCCTGCACGTCGGCCTTCACCAACACAGGGAATTCGATGACTTCGCTCTGGAGGTTGTTGAACATCGTATCGAAGCTGGTCGGAGCAAGCGCGGTGCGCTGCTCGGTCGCTTTTTCCTGACGATATTCCGCCACTTCGCGGGCGCGCTGCTCGTTCTCTACCACGGTCAGCATGTCGCCAGCCGATGGCACGCCGCCAAGGCCCAGGACCTCGACCGGCATGGAAGGACCAGCTTCCTTGATCTGCTTGCCCTGATCGTTGACGATCGCGCGAACCTTGCCGCTCTCCGTGCCGACGACAAAGGTGTCGCCGCGCTTCAGCGTACCGCGTGTAACCAGCACGGTCGCGACCGGGCCGCGGCCCTTGTCAAGCTGCGCTTCGATCACGGTCGCGTCTGCATCGCGATCCGGGCGCGCTTTCAACTCGAGCAATTCGGCCTGCAGCGCGATTTTCTCGAGCAGTTCGTCAAGGCCATCGCCCTTGAGCGCCGAAATCTCGACATCCTGCACGTCACCGGAAAGGCTCTCGACGATCACTTCGTGTTCGAGCAGACGGTTACGGATATTGTCGGCATTGGCTTCCGGCTTATCCATCTTGTTGATCGCAACGATCATCGGAACGCCGGATGCCTTGGTGTGATTAATCGCCTCAATCGTCTGCGGCATGATGCCATCGTCCGCAGCGACAACCAGCACCACGATGTCAGTCACATTCGCACCGCGCGCGCGCATTTCAGTGAATGCGGCGTGGCCTGGCGTGTCCAGGAAGGTGATCTTCTGCTTGTCCTTGGTGGTGATCTGATAGCTGCCGATATGCTGTGTGATACCGCCAGCTTCGCCCTTGGTCACATTCGTTCCGCGCAGGGCATCAAGCAGCGAGGTCTTGCCGTGATCGACGTGGCCCATGATCGTGACGACCGGCGGACGCGGTTTCAGCGTTTCTTCCGGATCGGTATCCTCGGTCGTGTCGATATCGACATCGGCCTCGGAAACCTTCTGGATGTTGTGGCCAAATTGTTCGACCAGCAGCTCTGCCGTATCCTGATCGATGGTCTGGTTGACCGTGACCATCATGTCGAGATTGAACAGTTCCTTGACCAGGTCAGCGCCCTTCTCACCCATACGCTTGGCGAGTTCACCTACGGTGATGGCTTCGGGCACAATCACGTCACGGACTTGCTTCTCGCGGGGCTTGGCCGGGCCTCCTTGGGCGCGGCGTTCTTTCTCACGCGCACGTTTGAGCGCTGCGAGCGAACGGGCACGGCGGCCCTCGTCCTCGTTAAGCGCCTTGGTCACAGTCAGCTTGCCAGAGCGGCGCTTATCAGGGCGTTCGGCCCCGCGCTTCTTCTCTTCCTTCTTCTTTTCAGGACGTTTCGGCTCTGGCCGAGCTACCGGCGTGAACTTGCGCGCACTTGGAGTAGGCGTTGAGTCCTTCTTGGCTGCTGGCGCATCGTCACTGGCAGCTGCGCTGGCATCCACCGGCGCTGCTTCCGTTTCGGCTGCTGCCGCCTTGGTTTCCTCAGCGGCCTGCTTCTCAGCCTCTTCTTCGGCCTTGCGGTTGTCCTCGGCGCGCTTCTTCTCGTCAGCAGCCGCCTCTTTCGCCTTCCGATCATCACGCTTGCGCGCATCTTCCGCGAGTTTCAGGCGCTGCTCCTCAGCTTCGCGCTCGAGCCGCTTCACGCGCTCTTGCGGAGTCTCAGCAGCGGCAGCCTTTTTCGCAGGCGCCTTCTTCTCTGGCTTTGGCGCAGGCGCTTCGGCCACAGGCTCCGGTGCGGGCTCAGGCGCAGGTGTAGGCGCGGGCGTCTCGCCCGGCTTCAAGAGCTTGCGGCGCCGCTTAACCTCAACCGCAACCTTGTTGGTGCGGCCATGGCTGAAGGTCTGCTTGACCTCGCCAGCATCGACCGACCGTTTCAGGCCAAGCGGTTTACGGGCAGGTTTTTTCTCTTCGTCGCTCATTCTAGCTCGTTAGTCCTTCGCGTATTCTTCTATGTCGTCCTGGCTCGGCACCGCCAAACCGGATTGTGCTTTGTCGCTGCCATCGCAGCTGGTCTGGGCAGCCCCTGAGAAAGCCATGTAACGGGATAGTGCCCGCCCCATGCGATCCGCTCCGCCTTTCCCGCTGATAGCGAGATGGACGACATTATCGCGGCCCAATGCCACAGACAGAGCCGCGCGGTCCAGTGGCAAGACCATCCCGCGCTCTCCGCTTCCTTCCGCCTCGCGCCCCACGCGCCAGGCTTGATCCAACTTCTTGCGTCCGTCTTCACTGCTGTCGCTCGCGTGGAGCAGCATGTGCAGAGCGCCTGAACGCGCTTTATCCTCGATACGGCCGGAGCCCATCACAAGCTGTCCCGAGCGCAGCTCCAGCCCAAACCGGTCCAACAGCGAACGTCGCAGCGCAGATTCGATCTGCTGGGGCAAATCATCGCTGTAGGAAAGCTTCGCGCCTTTAAAACCGCGCGCTAATGCCCCTTTAAGCTGGCCATTGGCCATCGCGGCTTCAAGGGCAGGCCGATCCAGAGTGATCCACACACCGCGTCCCGGTGCCTTTGCAGAAGGGTCGGGCAAGACCTCGCCGTCGGGCGAGATAGCAAGCCGCAGCAGCTCGTCCTGCGAACCGGAATTGCCGGTCAGAATGCAACGACGCTCTGGAACCTTCTTACCGTGCTTGCCAGAGGGTTTCGCCGCGCAGGACCATTCGGAGCCAGAAGCAGCGCTTCGACCCTTGCCAGCTCCCGCGCCGGCATCAGCGATGTCGGACGCTACGCGCTCATTGGTCGGAGTCCGCATTCGCGGCCTCCTGTGTTGTCGCCTCGGCCGCAGCGGGTGCTGCGTCGTCTTCGTCTTCAAACCAGTGCGCACGGGCAGCCATGATGATCTCGTTGCCCTGCTCTTCGGTCAGGCCAAACTCACCCAAAACTCCGCCTTTGTCCTGTTCGCGCTGAGGGCGGCGAACGGGAGGGCCATCGGAATTGTTGCGGCGACGCGGTGCTTCGCGCTTTTTCGCGATCAGTTCGTCGGTCGCAAGATCGGCCAGATCGTCGAGCGTCTTGATCCCGCCCTTGCCCAGCACAACCAGCATCGCTTCACTGAGGTGCGGCATGTCAGCAAGCGCGTCCTCAACGCCCAGTTCACGGCGCGTTTCACGGTGCCCTTCTTCCTGGCGTTCAAGCGCTTCCTTGGCGCGGTTCTGCAATTCTTCGGCCAGCTCTTCATCGAAGCCTTCGATCGCTGCCAGCTCTTCCAGCGGCACGTAAGCGACTTCTTCGAGCTCGGCAAAGCCTTCAGCCACGAGCAGCTGCGACAGAGTCTCATCCACGTCGAGCTCTTCTTCGAACATCTTGGAGCGTTCGGCGAATTCCTTCGAGCGCTTCTCGGACGCCTCTTCCTCGGTCATGATGTCGATCTGGTGACCGGTGAGCTGGCTGGCGAGGCGGACGTTCTGACCGCGGCGACCAATGGCCAGCGAAAGCTGATCGTCGGGTACAACGACTTCGATACGGCCTTCTTCCTCGTCGAGGACGACGCGCGCAACGGTGGCTGGCTGGAGCGCGTTCACCACGAAGGTGGCGATGTCATCGCTCCACGGGATGATGTCGATCTTCTCGCCCTGCAATTCCTGCACGACGGCCTGAACGCGGCTACCCTTCATGCCGACACAAGCGCCGACCGGATCGATCGAGCTGTCGTGGCTGATCACACCGATCTTGGCGCGGCTGCCCGGATCGCGAGCGGCAGCCTTGATCTCGATAATACCGTCGTAAATTTCCGGCACTTCCTGGGCGAACAGCTTGCGCATAAAATCGGGCGCTGCGCGGCTGAGGAAGATTTGCGGACCGCGATTGTTGCGCTCGACTTTGGTGATGAGCGCGCGAACGCGCTCGCCAACACGAGCCGCTTCACGCGGGATCTGCTGATCGCGGCGGATGACGCCTTCCGCGCGGCCAAGATTGACGATCACATGGCCGAACTCGACCGATTTGATCACGCCGGTAATCACTTCATCGGCGCGGTCCTTGAATTCTTCAAACTGGCGCTCACGCTCAGCATCGCGAACCTTCTGGAAGATCACCTGCTTGGCCGATTGCGCATCGATGCGGCCCAGATCAACCGGAGGCAGAGGATCGACAATGAAGTCGCCAACGCTTGCGCCGTCCTGCAGCTTTTGCGCCTGCTTCAGATCGACCTGCTTGAAGTAATCTTCGACTTCCTCGACCACTTCAACAACGCGCCACAGCGTCAGGTCGCCGGTCTGCGGGTCAAGCTTGGCACGAATATCGTTCTCCGCACCATAGCGGTTGCGGGCACTCTTCTGGATCGCCTCTTCCATCGCCTCGATGACGATGCTCTTGTCGATCATCTTCTCCGATGCGACCGCGTTTGCGATTGCGAGCAATTCAGCCTTGTTGGCGGAAATGGCACTGGCCATCAGTCGTCTGCCTTCTCTTCTTCTAGAATGTCTTCTGCACCACTCGTATCGAGCGGCTTGGTAGCGGCAATGAGCGCATCTGTCAGGATGAGTTTTGCCGAATGGATTTCGCTGCGCGGAATGCGGGTCTCGCCCGATTTCGCGTCTTCAATAATCACTGTATCACCTTCGATGCCGATCAGCGAGCCGCGCAGATTACGCTGACCGTCAAAGCCTTTGACCATCGATATCTTGGCCTCATGCCCGACCCAATCGGTGAAATCCTTGGGCCGTGTCAGCGGACGGTCGATACCCGGCGAAGACACTTCAAGGTGGTAGGCGCCTTCGATCAGAACTTCGCCCGCCTCTTCGCGCGCATCCATAGCGTCGGACACGCGGCGGCTTAGCGCGGCGCATTGCTCAATCACCAACTGGCCGGTCGCCGGGTCTTCCGCCATGATTTGCAGCGCTTCACCGCCATCGCCGGCCTCAGATGGCATCATCTTCACGCGCACGAGCTCAAACCCAAGCGCCTGCGCTTCGGGTTCGATCACTTCATAAAGGCGTGCCAGATCGGCCATCAGGTCTCCAATGTAGACATCGCATTTGACAAACCCGTTTCGGGCCGGCCCCCGAAGGCGCCAACTTGAAGTTTGTCTCGACAATGTCGGGATGCGGCTCAGATAGGCGTGCTCTACCTCAATGGCAAGAGGGTTCTCCCCAATCCACTTGGAAAGCAGAATTTACGTAATCGAAGAGCTAGGAAGTGCCAGTGACCCAGGCCCGCACGGATTCGCGCAATTCGCGCTTTTCCGCTTCAGCAAAGCCTTCGGCGAATTGGCGCATGGCCAGTACTTGATCTTGAGCCAACGGCGTTTCGAACTCCAAGCCGTTCAGGCCTTCGTCGCGCCGCACCACGCCGGCGAAATGGTCAATTGTGTTCACCTGCAAGAAGGCCCCATCGCCCATCGGCAGGGGTCTTTCCATAGCGACCCGCGCGCCGCTGCGCGAAAGGTCGAGCAATAGGCAGCGCCTCGTATCATAGAGCGACACCAGACGAGCAGGCACGGACAGGCGCAGGCGGGCAGCTCCACGCCGACCCGTCTTGTTGAACGGATCAAGGCGAGCCAGCAGGCTCGGTTTGGAAAGTTCGAGAAACACAGCCAGTGCGCCATATCGCCCGCGGCTGAGTTTTGGCCGAAGCCGACCCTAAGTGAAATCGACTAGTCTGTGATGGCGTAAGCGGGTTGCGACGTTACTTCGAAGCACCCCAGTCATCATCGCTGGAACTGGAATCGTTTCCCGCGCCATAGCCCCAGCCCTCTTGGGCGAGTTGCTCGTTGCGGTGTGCTTCTTCAGCCGCTTCGATTGCGCGATTGGTAACCCTCTCAGCGCGATCGGCGACGTTCTCGGCAACCTGCGGAGCGACATAGGATGTTCCGGCAGTCAGCAACAGGCCAATGCCCATGATTGCGCAAAAGAACAGCAGAAAGAGGAAGCGGATGCTCCCCATAACGTTACCGATAATATCTGCGAGCGTCTGCATACCCCTGCCCCGAAAAATTCTGCTTGAATTCGAAGCTTACGGGATGTGCGTAAACAAGCCGTTAGGGACGGGTGTAGATCCTATTCAGCCTCTTCCATCAGCGCGTGCTTCTTGATGCAATGGCGCAGCTGATCATAGCTCAGGCCAAGCGCTTTGGCGGTTTGCCGCTGATTCCAGCGATGCCTTCCGAGGGCGTGTTCGACGATCGCGCGCTCATGCGCATCGACCGCGCCGCGCAAATCCTCGATCTCGTCGAAACAAGGAGCACTAGAGGCAAAATCTGAAGCATTGACCGATGCCGTCTTGCCTGCAGGCGCAATCATTCCTGCACCACCATCCTTGCGATGCGGCGGCGCTGCCGGCTTCCATGGACTTTCAAACGGGTCGAATTGAACGTGCGAGATCGGCTCCGCTGGATCATCCCAGCGATAGACCGCGCGCTCCACCACGTTGCGCAACTCGCGAACGTTGCCGGGCCAGGCATAGTTTTCCATCTCGCGCATGACATGATCAGCAAATCCGGGCCAATCATGCCAATCCAGCTCGGCCGCCATGCGCCGGGCGAAGTATTCGGCCAGCACCATTACATCGCCATCGCGCACCCGCAGCGGCGGCAGAGTGATGACCTCGAAGCTCAATCGGTCGAGCAGATCGGCACGAAACTCACCAGTCTTGGCAAGCTGAGGCAGATCGTCATTGGTTGCCGCGACAATCCGTACATCGACGCGTACCGGGCGCGAGGCACCAATTCGGGTAACTTCGCCATATTCGACCGCTCGCAACAGTCGCTCCTGCGCGCCCATCGACAAAGTGCCCAGTTCGTCGAGAAATAACGTGCCCTTGTCGGCTTCTTCAAACCTTCCCGCGCGCGCTTTGGTAGCACCAGTGAACGCACCCGCTTCATGACCGAAGAGTTCCGCTTCGATCAGGGATTCGGGAAGAGCCGCACAATTCATCGTAACCAGCGGTTCGTCCCAGCGGGTGGACAGGCGATGCAGACGTTCGGCAATCAATTCCTTGCCCGTTCCGCGTTCGCCAATGACCAGTACGGGGCGGCTCATAGGTGCCGCGCGCGAGGCACGCTCGACCGCATCTAGGAAAGCCCCGGATTGGCCGATAAATTGATTTTCCCGTTCCACACACCAACCTATAGTGAAAATTCCCAATGTTTGGCAATAGTCGCCATTAAGAAAATGGAGGGTTTTCCATAAAATCCTTTAAATCAATATTTTACAAGTTTTGGCACGCAGCTTGCTGATAGGTGAACAAGATCATGAACCACACGGGATGCACATCACATCCCGCGTAAGCCAAAGGAACCAAGCCATGTACGATCGCAGCTTCTTTCAGAGCAAGTTGGGCCAAGCCTCACTCGCCAGCATCGCCGCGATGACTGCACTGATTGCACTGTCCACTCAGATGCAGGCCGATCCAATGATCGCGTTTGGACCGAACGGCAATGCACACCTGATCGAAATCGCATGAACCGCCCACGCAAATCTAAGAGTTTAGGGCCGGAGCGCTCAACCGGCATTGGCAGTCCCCCCAATGCGAGTACCCCTGCAGACGCGGATGCGACTGCTAGCTGCGAAGCTCCGGCCCGCCCCACTGAAGAGAAACCAAAAGCAAAAGCCAAGCTTGAGCCAGAGCTTGGTCCGAAAGTTGGAGAAATTCCGCCGGGCAAGCGGGTCTCGCGCCTCGATGCAGAAATCGAGCGCCTGCGCCGCGCCCCAACGACAACACAAAATCGCGCGCACAGCCATGACGATGGTGGTATAAGCAAGCGCGACAATTCATTTTTAGATGGAGTAGCCTTTATGGGCATTTTTAGCCGCACTCGCGATATTGTCGCCGCCAACTTCAACGATATGCTCGATAAGGCCGATGATCCGGCCAAGATGATCCGCATGATCATCCTCGAGATGGAAGAGACTTTGGTGGAAGTGCGGGCAAGTGCGGCGCGGACGATTGCCGACCAAAAGGAAATGCACCGCCACGTTGTGAAGCTCGACACGCTCGAGGCTGACTGGGCTGAGAAAGCACAGCTGGCGCTGTCGAAGGATCGCGAAGACCTCGCCCGCGCGGCGCTGGTCGAGAAGAAGAAAGCGTCCGACATGGGCACTCAGCTGCGCGGCGAGATTGCGGTACTCGACGATGCTCTGCGGGCCTATGAGGAAGACATTCAGAAGCTGCAGCACCGCCTGCGTGAAGCACGCAGCCGTCAGACGCAAATCGCTGCGCGCCTCGAAAGCGCAGAGAACCGCGTCAAGCTGCGCACGCTGATGAGCACCGAGCGCACGGATGAGGCGCTGGCAAAGTTCGACCAGCTCGAACGCCGCGTCGATTACGCCGAAGGCCGGGCAGAAGCGCTGAGCATCGCCGATCAGAAAGGCACGCCGTCGCTATCCGATGAGATTGCGGCGCTCGAAGGCGCCGATGCGATCGATGATGAACTTGAACAAATGAAAAAGGCGCTGGGCAAAGATAGCGCGAGTAAGAAGGACTGACCCCGATGGAACCCGAATTTATCTTCATCCCACTGTTTTTCATCGGACTGCCCTGGTTGATTTTGCACTATGTGACCAAGTGGAAGACGGCAGCGACGATCACCACCGATGACGAGGATCTGCTGGAAGAACTTTATTCCCTGGCCAAGCGCCTGGACGAACGGATGGACACTGTGGAGCGCCTGGTTGCTTCCGACGACCCCTCATTCACCCCCAGCACTCGCCGTCTGATGCACGATAAAGACGTCGACAACCAGAAACTCCGCGAGCTTGATCGCATGATGGCCGAGAAGAAAGGAACCCCGCAATGAATACCCCCCGCACCACTTTGTATCGCGACAAGCACAATGCCAAACTGATGGGCGTGTGTTCGGGGATTGCGGATTACACCGGCACGAATGTGTTCTGGGTTCGCTTCATCGCCATCATGCTGACAATTTCTGGATTGGCTGGCGTGACCATCCCGGCATACTTCATTGCCGGCCTGCTGCTGAACAAGAAGCCGCCGCATCTCTACGCCGACCCTGAGGAGCAGAGGTACTGGCAGGGCGTGCGCCAAAGCCCGCAACGGACCGCGCGCGAAATTCGCTCGAAATTCCGCGATATCGATCGCCGCCTGGCCGAAGTGGAAACCCACTACGTCACCAGCAATCCGCGCCTCACCGCCGAAATCGAGCGTCTGCGCTAAACAACAGAATACAGGGAGGACTGGATAATGGACGCTGGAATACTCGCCCTTATGATCCCGATCATCGGGGTTTCGATACCCGTCGTCGCTCTCTGGACCAAGCACCAGCAGAAGATGGCCGAGATGCAAGTCGGAGCAACTGCCGAACAAACCGCGGAGAAGGCTGCGCAATATGCCAGCCAGATCCAGAAGCTTGAGGATCGGGTTCAGGTGCTTGAACGGATCGTGACCGATCGCGGATACGACATCGCCACCCAGATCGAAGCTTTGCGCGACACCCGCGAAGTTGAGCAGGCAGGCAGCGGCGTCCCGCTCAACGTCAACCAGCAGGAGAAAGTGTAATGGATTGGGGAAGTCCCAGCTTTGTGATCGCCATCATCGCCGTCTCATACGGTGCCTGGCTGGTAAACAACTGGATCCGCGCCAAACACGGATACGAGCTTGAGGACGAGTGGGGCGGTAAGTCGAAGAAGGGTGGCAGCCCAGAAGCGAACGCCGAAACCAAGCGCCTGCGCGAAGAGAATAGCGAGCTCAATGAGAAGCTCGACATGATGCAGGATCGTATGATCGTGCTCGAAAAGATCGTGACTGATCGCGGCTACACCCTCTCCGATGAAATCGAAGCGCTGCGCGACCTGCCTAGCAAGACCAATGCAGACAGCGGTGTGCCGCTCGACATTAACGCAAAGAAAGAAGCCTGATCATGGACGCAGCAGCGATCATCGTCCCTCACGTTCCCTGGATTATCGGCGCAGCTCTGACAATCGGAGTGGTTGGAACCTTCGGCTGGATTCACACAACCCGGCTAAAGATCAAGCACGGATATCCGCTCGAAGGCATGTGGGGCCAGAGTCTCAAACCCGGAGTGGGCGAGGAGGCCAAGCAGCGCATCACTCTGCTCACACAGGAGAATGCCGAGCTGCGTGCGGAATTGGGCTCGGTCAAAGATCGGTTGGTCAATGTCGAGCGGATTGTGACGGATGGCGGCTATGCGCTTGGTTCGGAAATCGATGCACTGAGAGATTCTGCCCGCGAACACTCGCTTGAACACCGCAAGGATGAAGGGAACGCCTGATGCCAGAACTTGCCATTATCTTTTCCGGAATAATCGTCGCTCTGATCGTTATCGGCATCAGCGTGAACGGTATCGTGTCCAAAGTGCTCGACTACAAACGATCGCTGCGCGCCGAGCAGCCCGATCAACTGACCAATCGCACTAGCGAACTCTCCGCTCGCACCGATATGATCGAAGATCGCGTCCGGGTGCTGGAGCGGATTGCAACCGACAACTCGCCTGACCTTGCAACCCAGATCGAGCAATTGCGCGACTCAAACATACCGCACCAAGCAGAAGTGGGAAGGAACGCCTGATGCAGGGTTGGCTGATCCTGGCGATCATAGCGCTCGTGATCTGGGGCTTGGCACAGCGCCGCCGTCGGAGCGGCGGGAGTGACGATAGCCAGGCGCGGCAAGCGCTGATCGAGGCCGAGCGGGAGCGCGACGAGCTGCGCGAACGAGTGCAGGTACTCGAGCGGATCGTCACCGATGAAAACACGCCAGATGCCAAGAAAACCAAGCAACTGGCTCAGGAAATCGAAAGCCTACGCCGCGAGGAAGGCAGAGGGCACGGAAAGAATACGGAGGATATGAGCGAATGATCGATACAGTTTTCGACCCCTACCTCGTTATTGCCGGAACCTGCCTGGTTGGTCTTTGCGTGGTCGCTTTCGCCTTGCTGCGCGGTTGGCAAGGCTGGCTTGAACTGAAGCGCACAGAACTTGATCGGCTCGAAGACGCCCCGCGCGAAATCGAAGGAAACGCCTCGATCGGCGCGGCACGGATCGAGATGGCTGACCTCAAGGAACGCATCAAAAAGCTGGAAGCAATCGCCAGCGGAGTTGAACTCTAAGCCCCCGCGAGCGGCATAAGTTTGCAGCCGCACCGCAAAGCCCCTACGGAACCGAAATCTCGGATCAGCCGTTAGGACCGCATGCGCCAACACGAGCTACGCACCCAGGTCGTCACCGAAATGCATTTGCGTCGGTGGGAGATGCTGTGCGTCCCATGCCTTTATTTCCAGTGGGTAGTCCTGCATGAGGAGGGCGAGCGCGAAGCCGAAGTGGCCGCGATCGAAGCGCGTTTCGGCACTGTTACGTCCGGCAATGGCAAGCCTCACCGCTCTGGCCGCCTAAGCGAACATGTCGCTTTCACCTGGGAGCGCCATAGCGAAGGCAGCACTATCAGCCTGTTTGTCGATCACGGTTCCGCCGAGACGTTCCTGAACCCAAAGGACAATGCCGAGATTGCGGCCGCGATCGATTGGGTCGAGAGCCTGCCGGGCGCCGTCTTGAGAGCCACTCGCGCTCTAATTGTCGGCACGGAAAAGGAAGCGGAAGACATCGTCCCGCAGATCGGGTTCGAACTGCATGAGCTGGTGTCCTGCCATATTGGACAATCTGCACGCATCTGGTCCGACTTCCGGTTGAAGCCCGATGGCTTTGGCGCAATGGTTATCGCCTCCAATGGTACCGAGCCTGCCGACCTCACCCGGCTCGTGCAACGCCTGCAGGAGCTGGGAAATTATCGCAATCGCGCGCTACTGGGCCTGCCAGTTGCGCAAAAGGTCTGGCCTTCGCTCAACGAGGCAGAGGAACGACTGACTGACCTCGCACGCCGGATCGCTGAAGGCGCAGATACCGACGACCAATTGATGCAGGAAATCTCCGAGCTATCGGTCAGCCTGACCAAAGGCGTGACCGAGACGAGCTTCCGCATGAGCGCGACCGCTGCCTATGGCAGCCTCGTCGAAGAACGCCTTGAAGAACTAGATAACCGAAGGATCGAAGGCTTTGCCTCGCTCGGCTATTTCACGCAGCGCCGCTTCGCACCGGCAGTGCGTTTCTGCCAAGCCGTGACGGATCGCCAGCGCGAACTCTCCGAACGGGCCAGCCAGCTTGCGTCGCTCCTGCGCGCAAGGATCGAAACGCGGATCGAAAACCAGAATGCGCGTCTGCTGCGCTCGATGGACCGCAACGCCGATATGCAACTGCGCCTGCAGCGATTGGTGGAAGGCCTCTCCATTGTCGCAGCAAGTTACTACGCGCTCGGCATCATAGGATATGCGATCAGCGGGCTGCAGCCGTTCTTCCCTACGCTCGACGAGGAGCTGGTCATGGCCGCGTTAGTCGTGCCGGTCGTCCTCGGCATATATGCCTTTGTGCAAATGGCGAAAAAGCGCTTACTCAACCGCCACGAACAGTGACCGGGTTGGACAACGCCGCACGCGCCCCTATCTAGCGCGCCATGCGAGACCTTTCCGACATCCTTGAAGAGTATGAATTTCTCGAAGGCGACGAGCGTTATCGTCTGCTAATCGAGCTCGGTCGAGAGCTTGAGGACATGCCCAATGCGCTGAAGACTGATGCGACACTGGTACGCGGATGTTCAGCTGCTGTGTGGGTCTATCCGACCGAACAGACGGACAAGCTCCATTTTCTGGCCGACAGCAATGCCGCGATCACCAAGGGGATCGTCGCGCTGGTAATTGCCGCCGTGCAGGATAAGCCGGCCAGCGAAGTCGCACAGATGGATGTGGCCGAAGCGCTCGCGCCATTCGATCTGAAAAGCCAGCTAAGCTCAAATCGCACGCAAGGCGTGCCTAACATGATTGCGCTGGTTCAGGAGCATGCCAGCCGGCTGGCAGCGGCTTAGATCGTGAGGCGGCTCTATCTTGCCGCTGGCCTGTTGTTCGTTGGAATGGGCGCAATCGGTGCTTTCCTGCCGATCATGCCAACTGTTCCGTTTCTACTCGTCGCGGTGTTCTGTTTCGCGCGCAGCAATCCGGAATGGGAACAGCGTATCCTTGACCACCCCGTCTGGGGTCCGCAGGTGCGCGACTGGCAAGAACGGCGCGCGATCAGCCGACGGGCCAAAGTGCTCGCAATCGGTGCAATGACGACCGGCGCGGCCGTGACCTGGTACACGCTTGGGGAGCCCTGGGTTTGGATTTCGGTTGCGATCCTGATTATCGCCGGCACTTGGATTGCGACACGCGCCGAGTAGCGCTTTTGCGATCTAATTGACGCTGTCGCGAACGACGGCGATTCCCGCCTCGCGCTGCTCCTTCAGCTCGGCCTTTAGCTTCGCCGGATCGCGCGCAAACACAAAGCCGAAGCTGACGCCGCCCTCCTTACCGATAGTCGCATGGTGGAGTTTGTGCGCCTGCACCAGCCTCTTGGCATAGCCGCGTTTGGGAACCCATTTGAAATAACGCTGATGCACCAGGCCGTCGTGCACAAGAGTGTAGATCACGCCGTAGAGCGTGATGCCGACCGCAAACCACCACAGCGCATCCCAATAGAGCGCGCCGTAGATATACATCGCGGCATTGATAGTGCCGAAGACAACCGCGAACAGGTCGTTTTTCTCTAGAACATTGTCGTGCGGCTCATGATGGTCGCGGTGCCAACCCCAGCCCCAACCATGCATGATGTATTTGTGCGCGTACCACGCGAACAATTCCATGCCGATCAGGGCCGACATGACGACCAGGAAAACTTCCAACCAGCTCATGCAGCCACTCCTGCACCAATTCCCGCCTTCTTCGCACTCGGCAAAGCCCACCAAGGCACATCCGGGCGGCGGTGATGCTCCAGATGATAGCCGAAATGGAAGCAAGACGCGAGGCTAGCCAGAGTTGAGAAATGATCGCTACGCGCGTTGTGATCGTCCGGAAAATCCTCGGCGGCATGACGATGCGGGCGGTAAGTGCCGAAATAGAACAGCTGCAGAGAGGATAGAAGCGCGGGTGCACCGTAAAGCACGAAGATCTGCATGAACGGAATACCGAAAACAAACAGATAGATACCGACGACTGTATGGACAAACACCAACGATTGCCAGCTGAAATAGCGCCGGAAAAACGTGCCGTACCAGCGCCAGAAACTGGTCGGATTGTTCTCGTCGAAATCAGGGTCTCCGGCATGACCTGCGAGCTTGTGATGCTCGAAATGCGCATCGCGCATCCGCCTCCAAGCGAAGCCGGCATAGAGAAACAGCAGCAAGCTGCCGATAGCGGAATTGAGACGCGGATGGCCGGGGGCGAGCGTGCCGTGCATCGCGTCATGGCTGACAATGAACACGCCAACCGACAACCAGCACAGGATCGCCGCCATGATGAGCGCCTGTGGCAGGCTCGTCCAGCTGAGCTCAAATACGAACATCGAATAAAGGTGCAGCCCGAGCCAGCCGCCTGCGATCAACGTCGCCAGCGCAAGGCCAATCATCCGTTGGCGACCACGGTCAGGAAGAGAGAGTTCAGCGCTCATATTGCAGAAGATACGCAAGCGACGTCATTGCGGCTTCGTATACAGTCTCCGCTGAACAGAGCAATTGCGACAGGTGCACAAAGGCTTGCGCCCGATTGCGCCATCAATCGCCGTCTGGAAAGAAGAACTCACGCATATGCTCGCCGATGCGTGCCGGGCGCAGCGTCTTGGCGTCGATACAGCACCAGCTCGATTGCACCTCTGCCAGCACCTCCTCACCGCGCGAAATGACCGTGCGGTAGAATGCCCGTGCCCCGTTGTAGCGCTCAAGCACCGTCCTCGCGATCACATCGTCTTCGAGGAAGGCAGGGCGGCGATAGGTGATCTCGTGCTTCAAAGCGACCCAAGCCTTTGTCGCCACGTCTTCTGCCGGGGCCAGCTTGTTCCAATGCGCCAGAACGGCGTCCTGCACCCAGTTGAGGTAGCGCGCATTGTTCACGTGTCCCATGAAGTCGATATCTTCGGGCAGAACCTTTATCGGGAACGTGAATGGGATTGCTGACATAAATGTAAGTTAGCCTGAAAAAGATTGCGTTTCCATGACTAAGATCATGCGTAGCCTCGATCCAGCTTGCCAGTGTTGCGCATTGGCCGCTAATCGACGCTCATGGCTAGCAAACCGCGCACACTCTACGAAAAAATCTGGGACGATCATGTGGTCGAAACCCGCGACGATGGCACCTCGCTGATCTACATCGATCGGCATCTGGTCCACGAAGTGACCAGCCCGCAGGCCTTCGATGCTCTGCGTTTGGCTGGTCGCCCGGTGCGTCGCCCCGAATTGACCCTGGCCGTACCCGATCACAACCTGCCAACCACCGCCCGACGCGATGCGAGCGGCGGCAAGATACCGATCGCCGATCCGCAAAGCGCAGCTCAGCTTGCCGCGCTGGAGAAAAACGCGCCTGAGTTCGGCATCCGCTATATCGGCGATGCTGACGCCGAGCAGGGGATCGTCCACGTGGTCGGTCCGGAGCAAGGCTTCTCGCTGCCTGGCACCACTATTGTCTGCGGCGATTCACATACTGCGAGCCATGGCGGCCTCGGCGCGCTCGCCTTTGGCATAGGCACCAGTGAGGTGGAACATGTGCTCGCCACGCAGACTTTGCTGCTGCAGAAGTCCAAGTCGATGGAAATCAAGGTCGAGGGCCAGCTCGGCCCCGGCGTCACCGCCAAGGATCTGATCCTGCACATCATCGGCGTGATCGGCGCGGCTGGCGGTACCGGCTATGTAATCGAGTATCGCGGACCCGTGTTCGAGCAGATGAGCGTCGAGCAGCGCCTGACTGTCTGCAACATGAGCATCGAGGCTGGCGCACGTGCCGGCCTGATCGCGCCGGACGATGTGGTTTTCAACTATCTCAAGGGTCGCCCAATGGCTCCGCAAGGCGCGGATTGGGATGAAGCGTTAGCGTACTGGCGCACACTGCATAGCGATCCAGGTGCCGAGTTCGACAAATCTGTGGTGATCGCCGCCGGCGATGTCGAGCCGACCGTAACTTGGGGCACCAGTCCAGAAGATGTTGTAGCCATTGGTGGCGCAGTCCCCTCGCCTGATAGCTTCGCCGATGAGTCCAAGCGCGTCGCAGCGCAAAAAAGCCTCGACTACATGGGGCTGGCAGCGGGCACTCCGATGACCCAAGTGCCGATCGAGAATGTCTTTATCGGCAGCTGCACCAACAGCCGGATCGAGGATTTGCGATCCGCAGCTGAAGTGCTCAAGGGCCGCAAGAAAGCGAGCAATGTGCGCTGGGCCATCGTTGTGCCGGGATCGGGCCTCGTCAAAATGCAGGCGGAGGAGGAGGGTCTCGACCGCATCTTCACGGACGCAGGCTTTGAATGGCGCGAGCCGGGATGCTCCGCGTGCCTGGGCATGAATCCAGACAAGGTGCCAGCAGGCGAACGCTGCGCCTCAACCTCGAACCGCAATTTCGTCGGCCGCCAAGGACCGGGCGCGCGCACACATCTGCTCTCACCCGCCATGGCTGCAGCTGCCGCTGTGAAGGGCCACTTGGCCGATGTGCGCGAACTGACATGATAGACGGCGCGTGCCACTGCGGCCGGGTTAATATCACGCTCGAGAACAAGCCCGATTACATCAACCTCTGCGATTGCTCTCTGTGCGCGAAGTCGGGCGGTGCATGGGGCTATTTTGCCGGTGACCAGGTCAACGTTGAAGGCCAAACAAAGGCCTATCGCCGCGCAGATTACGACAAGCCAGCGGTGGAAATGCGGTTCTGCCAAAATTGCGGAACGACCACACATTGGGTGCTAACCGAACATTACGACAGCGACCGCGTGGGCGTGAACATGCGTATCTTCGAACCCGGCGAACTTACCGGCATTGAGGCACGCACACTCGATGGTCGAAACTGGTCTGGTGACAGCGAAGCTGAACATCGCAGGCCCCCAGGCAAACTGGGATACGATGTGTTCCTTTGATCGCGTGATCTCTTGCCAATCCCCCTTCCCCTCCCCATGAGAAAGACATGACCAAGGACAACAAAAACAAAGTTGCCATCGCCGCCGGTGCGATCGGCTCTGCGGCCATCGCGGCGGCGCTTCTTTACGCCAACAAGCGCGGCAAGAAGAAGAACGAGCCGACGCAGCCCGGTCCGATCCCTTCTGGCGAAAAACCGGAAACCGATTAATGGATCCGGTCGCGCGCGTTGCTGGCCGTGCCATTCCGTTTGGCGCGAAGAATGTCGACACTGACATCATCATTCCTGCCAAATGGCTGAAGACGATCAGCCGCGAAGGGCTTGGCGAAGGCGCTTTCGAGACGATCCGCGCACAAGAAGGCAATGTCTTTGACGATCCAGCCTATGCAGGCGCGCCAATCCTGATCGCGGGCGACAATTTCGGCTGCGGGTCGAGCCGCGAGCACGCCGCATGGGCGATCCTCGATCTCGGCATCCGCGCGGTCATCGCACCCAGCTATTCCGACATTTTCTCAGGTAATGCGGTTAAGAACGGCATCCTGCCGATCGTCCTGCCCCAAGAGGCCATCGACCGGCTGATGGAGGTCGCACAGCAGGGTGAACAGATCGACGTCGATCTCGAAACGCAGAGCGTGACCACGCCTTTCCAGGACCGCTTCACATTCGACATCGATCCATTTCGCAAGCATTGCCTGCTGAACGGTCTCGATGAAGTCGCTCTGACACTGGCGCGCCAGACTGAAATTCAAGCATATGAGAGCCAGCGCGCCAAAACGCGTGGCTGGCTGACCCCGAAAACGGGAAACATAACGGAGACACACGCATGAAAGCCCTACGCACCCACGAAGTTGGCGGCCCGGAAACGCTGACACTCGACGAAGTCGAAGTGCCAAGCCCCGGCAAGGGTGAAGTGCTGATCGATGTGAAGGCCTGCGCGATCAACTATCCCGACACATTGATGATCCGCGATCTCTATCAGTTCAAGCCCGAGCGGCCGTATTCACCCGGCGGCGAAATCGCTGGCGTGATCGAGGCAATTGGTGAAGGTGTCGAAGGCTATTCGGTCGGCGATACGGTGATGGCCGGGATCGGCAATGGCGGCTTGGCCGAGAAGGTCGTGGTGCCAGCAGGCCGGATGTTCCCTGTGCCTGAAGGTGTGCCGTTCGAAAAAGCCGCTTCGCTGCTGATGACATACGGCACGACCATTCATGGTCTGAAAGATCGCGGCCATATCAAGGAAGGCGACACGGTTCTGATCCTCGGCGCAGCGGGCGGCGTTGGTCTTTCCGCAATCGAACTGTCCAAGGCATTCGGCGCACGCGTCGTCGCCGCCGTTTCCAGCGAAGCCAAAGGTGAGGTGGCTAAAAAAGCGGGCGCGGACGAAGTCGTCATCTATCCGCGCGAGGAAATGGACAAGGCCGCGTCGAAGGAACTCGCCAACGCTTTCAAGGCCGCCTGCGGACCCAACGGCGCCAACATCGTCTATGACATCGTCGGCGGGCAGTATTCGGAGCCTGCCTTGCGCTCTATCGCTTGGGAGGGCCGCTTCCTTGTGGTCGGCTTCCCAGCGGGCATTGCGAAAATGCCTTTGAACCTGACCCTGCTGAAATCCTGCGATATCTGCGGCGTGTTCTGGGGTGCATTCACTGCGCGCGAACCGGAAAAGTTCGTTGCTCAAGTGAAGGAACTGTTCGAACTGATGAAAGCGGGCAAGATCGACCCACTCGTCTCCGAGACATTCCCGCTGGAGCGTGCAGGCGAGGCAATCGCAAAGCTGGAAAGCCGCGAGGCGGTTGGCAAACTTGTCGTCACGATGGATTGATTTTAACGGCGCGCAAACGCCGCTTGTCGCAACGCGCGGCTAGCCCTATTTCATAGACACACGTTTCAAACACTTGGGCCGCTGGCCGAGGGGATTCACATGACCGATTTCAAAGACCGCGAACGCGCCGAAGAAGCCAAGTTCGCCATGGATGAAGAAACCGCTTTCAAAGTTGCCGCACGCCGCAACCGCTTGCTGGGCGAATGGGCCGCTGGCCTGATGAACCTGACACAGGAAGAAACCGACGCTTACAAGAAAGCTGTCGTGCAGGCCGATTTCGAAGAGGCTGGCGATGAGGACGTGATCCGTAAGCTGTTGGGCGACCTGACCGCTGCCGAATGCGATGTTAGCGAAGATGACATTCGCGCCAAGCTGGAAGAAATGACCATCGAGGCCAAGCGCCAGTATATGAGCGAGAACTGATCCATGCCGATGGCAGCTGCCGATATCGAGGCGTTGATCGTCGCCGCTCTGCCCGGCGCCACCGTCGAAATGCGCGATCTTGCCGGCGATAACGACCATTGGGCCGCAGTCGTCACGGCACCGCAATTCGCGGGCAAAAACCGCGTGCAACAGCACAAGATGGTCTATGCGGCGCTCGGCGAGAGAATGGGCGGCGAGCTGCACGCCTTGCAAGTGACCACCGTGGTCCCCACCTAAAATTGAGCATTACAGAATTTCAGCTTTCAAAGGCCAAGGCACATATGTCTGACATCAACACGCGCATCACCGGCATCGTTGGCGATAATGACGTCGTCCTGTTTATGAAGGGCACCCCGCTGTTCCCGCAATGCGGCTTTTCCAGCCGAGCGGTCGCGATCCTCGACCATTGCGGCGTCGCCTATGAGAGCGTCGACGTGCTGCAGGACATGGAAGTGCGCCAAGGCATCAAGACGTTCTCTGACTGGCCGACCATCCCGCAACTCTATGTGAAGGGCGAATTTGTCGGCGGTAGCGACATTATGATGGAAATGTTCGAGGCTGGCGAGCTGCAGCAAATGCTCGACGAGAAGCAGGTCGCAAAGGCGGCTTCTTGATTTTCGAGCGCCATCTGGCACGCGATATCCTCACTCACGCGACCTGAAGATCGCATCGATAAAAATCAAAGAAAAAGCCGCCTCGTGAACCAAACGAGGCGGCTTTTTCATATTTCGGGGAGGTGAAACTAGAGACCAAAAAAGCCTCACCTCTTTATCGAAGACCACACGGGGTATCCAACCCTATGCACCCCGCGTGCCAAAAATGACTTCAGCATACCTTACAGAAGTTTAGATGGTTTCGATGAATTAACCATGCGCCCAATTGTAAGAGATACCGACAGTCATGGGACAATTGGCTGTTGGCAAGCGCCCCTCACCCCGGCATCACAGATCGCAATGGCAGATAAACCGACACAATCGCCCGAGGGCATACCCGCAGCGACCATCGTCATATTCCGAAATGCGCCTTCTGGCGGCGCACCCGAAGTGCTGATGACGATCCGCTCACGCAACATGGCCTTCGCCGGCGGTATGGCGGTGTTTCCCGGTGGCAGAGTGGACGAAGCCGACTTCGATCTGGCCCGTGCGACCGGCGGCGATGCGCCAATTGACGAAATCGCGCACCAGATTGCTGCCGTGCGAGAAACGCTGGAAGAGACAGGTCTGGCACTTGGGCTTTCAGGCGATCTCACTGCGGAGCGAGCCACGAGAGCCCGGTCCATGCTCCACGATCGGGGCGCTCTTGCTCCCGTACTGGAAGCATTCGATTGGGCGCTCGATCTGGACCAGATCACACCTTTCGCCCGCTGGTATCCCAAGAACGAGAATATTCCGCGCGTCTATGATACTCGATTTTACCTTGCCAATTTGGGCACGGGCGATGTCGAGGTCTCAGCCGACGAGTCCGAGAATACGCGGCTCTTCTGGGTCAGCGCGCAAGGGGCGCTCGATATGGCGGACCAAGGCGATATCAAGCTGATCTTCCCCACCCGCCGCAATCTTGAACGCCTGGCCCTGTTCACAAGCTACGAAGAAGCGCGCACGCAGGCCGAAGCGATCCCGGTCAAAACCATCGTCCCTCAGATCGACACGACCGGCGACCAGCCGATGCTACGGATCATGGAAGAAGCTGGCTATCCCATCACCGCCGAATTGCTGGAAACGGTAGCGCGGGGATAGATTTGCTAGTCAACGACGCCCTCGCCACCCGCGCCCTCCACCCTTCCACCCGGAGCCTACCGGGATACCATCTGGGTGGAAGGGTGGAGGGCGCGGGTGGCGAGGAACGTCAGCGAAGTTGATCTTATCTTCGCGCTAGACGCCTGTTGTTTTCGCGGAAGTTCGCAACGCGATAGCCACGCTCTGCCATTTCCTTGCGATAATCATACCGCGCATCGCGGATTTCCTGATCATATTCCTCATAGGCGTCGCGGCGATCCTCTTCGTCGGTCGCGCGCCGAAGGTCGCTCTCAAGCTCGCGCTTGGCCTCGCTGATGTCGGTCTTGTAATCGAGCCACCATTTGTTGCTGTCGTTGTTCGGCGACAACGGAGCCTTGTATCCGCGCACCACAATATCGGAATCGTGAGCGACCACCGGGGCCGCAATCATGGAACCAGCAATGGCAATCGAAGCAAAAGTCACGCGCATCATGAGAGGTCTCCTTCTGAAAAGTCAGAAGCGGAAAGTGACTATGCGAAGCTGAACGGCAGGTTTCATGTGTGGTTCTGACGGGCACGTTTGACGATTAAGCGTCCGGTATGTGCTTTGAGAGCGATGAAGCGTGAATGGAACAAGCAAAGCAGGACTGTCCTCGCCGCGCTGCGCGGCTCGTTCGTCTCCGGCGGCTAAGCCGCCTCCGACTCCGAACCTCTGACGGTTCGCGCCTGCGAGCACAGCAGCCACAACGCACCCTGCGGGATGCCTTGTGGCTGGCGCGCCCGGCAGGACTCGAACCTGCTGCCTCAAGATTAGAAGTCTCGCGCTCTATCCAGATGAGCTACGGGCGCGCACGCTTTCGCGTTAGACACGCCCAATAGCGTGCTTTGCGGTGCTGTAAAATCACGTTAGGCCCGTAACCTATGAATAATCGTGAAACTGCCGCATCATTGATACCGCAAGCCACCAGCACCCCGCCGCCAAGCTTTCGCTATTATGACCTGGTCATGGCGTCGTTCGTGGCGATCCTGCTGCTATCCAACATCATTGGCGCAGCAAAGCTGACATTCCTGGAGGTGCCGTTCTGGCCGGACGGGATGTGGCCCGCACCCGATGGCGTCTTTATCTATGGCGCAGGCATCCTTTTCTTTCCGCTTGGCTATGTCATCGGCGATATCCTGACCGAGATTTACGGCTTCGCCCGTGCGCGGCGCGTCATCTGGACCGGCTTTGCCGCGATGATCTTCCTCGCCTTTATGAGCTTTGTAGTCGTCGGCCTGCCCGCCTTCGGCGGCTGGGAGTGTGCCGCGAGCGCGACCTTGCAGATGACCGGCGATGGCAGCGCCTCCCCCGGCGACATATGCCAGCAGACATACGAATCCGTATTCGGCAGTACATGGCGCATCGTGATCGCTTCGATCGTAGCCTTCTGGGCGGGCGAGTTCGTCAATTCCTACGTCATGGCGAAGATGAAGGTCTGGACCAAGGGCAAGGCGCTTTGGACCCGCACGATTGGTTCTACCGTCGTGGGCCAGGGCGTCGACAGCCTGATCTTCTACCCGATCGCATTCTACGGTATCTGGACGACCGAGGCGGTGATCACAGTGATGATCACCAATTGGCTGCTCAAGGTCCTGTGGGAGGCGTTGCTTACGCCGGTCACTTATTTTGTCGTGAACCGTTTGAAAAAAGCGGAAGGGGTCGACCTGTTCGACACGGAAACCAATTTCTCGCCCTTCGCGAGCGAAAAGAGACAAGCTTAGCCCTTCGCCGACTTTTGCTTCTCGTCCTCGACTGTCGGCGTATCAACGTCGACCTCGTGCAGCTCGCTATCCGCGACGATCTCCACCGCGAAATCGACGCCCAGCCGACCGGCGAGCAGCTTCATGTCTTTCTCGGTCGGGATACCGAACAGGTCTTGATGGCTCTTCGCGAGCCTCAGGACCATGCCCTCTTCGCCCAGCGACAGACGACTCACCTGCAGCGAGCGACGAGAGCGCGCTCCGACCCGACGGGCAAGCCGGATGGCAAGGCCCCAGCAGATCGCTTCTTCCAAAGCGTGCTTGCTAGCGAGCGAAGTCAATTCCTCTGGCAGATCACAGTGATTGCCATTGGCCATGCTGGCCGCCGCCATCATCGCGCGGCCCTGAGCATCGATCGCGATCCAGCGCTTGTGCATGGCCCAATCCACCGCCAGCGGAAGCCGCAAATTGGGCTCGATCTGCATGCTTGCCAGCGCCAGCATCGTTGCCGCCAGTCTCAGCCGCTCAGACCCGTGCTTGCCGACGGGTGCGACATCGGACGTCCAACCGGCGATGCGTGTCGCGAGCGTGGGTGGAGCACCGCGTTGAGCCGCGAAAACCGCCACGCCCGCGAGCAGCGGATCCTGTGCCTTGGCGTGGGGTGAGAGGCGATCGAACAGCAGCCCTTCCCTCAGGCCCCAAGATGAAAAGACCAGTCGTTCCGGTTTGAGTTTTGAAAGCATAGCCTGCAGCAAAACGGCCGCATCGGGCAGCTTCTCTGCGCGCATGGTCGATATCCGGTCGCGCGCCTTCAGGTCTTCCGGTGTCTCTTTTGCGAGACCATCCGCAAGAGCTGTCGCCTCTTTGAGCGAGAGCTCGAACCCATGCGGATCACTGAGTGGATGACCTTGCTCCTGCATCGCGTAAACAGCCATGGTGCGCCAAGTCCCACCGACCAGATAGAGCGGGCCATCAAGCGGCTTGCCCCATCCGCCTTTCTTGAGCGCCTTCTCAATGGATTTGCGCATTTCGGACGTCTTCTCGCCGCGATATTCGGGTAGTCGCAATGTGCCGAGCGGAAGGGATGTGGCCTCGCCTGCTTCCCCATCGGCAATATTCACCAACTCAAGACTACCCCCGCCCAAGTCGGCCACGCTGCCTTCCGCACCGGGAAAGGCACCGAGCACGCCATGCGCGCTCAGCCGGGCTTCTTCTTCGCCGGAAATGACCTGCGGATCGAGACCCAACGCGCGCACATCGTCGACAAAGTCGGGACCGTTCTTCGCGTCCCGCACAGCCGCCGTGGCGACCGTTTCAATGTCGTCGATGCCGAGATCATCGAGTAGCAGAACAAAGCGTTTGAGGCCTCGCATAGCCAGTTCGACCGAATCTTCGGCCAGTCTCCCTGTTTCCGCTATCTCGCGGCCAAGACGTGCGGTGACCTTCTCGTTCAGCAGCACGGTCGGTGCACGCATCGTCCCGCCATAGACGACCATCCGAACCGTGTTTGATCCGATATCGATGATCGCGCGTTCTGCCTTGTTGCCGGAAAAGGCCCCTTCCCGGTCGCTTCGCTTCGCGCGCAGATTCATCCAGAGCGTCCCTTGCGCAATGACAGCTTCGGCACACCGCCTGCCTGAAGCGATCCACCACGTCCAGACAGAGACGGGTTCGTCATGAAATAGCGATGGCAGTTAAAGGGCTTATCCTGCGATCCTACGCGCTCATATGAACCATCGGAATGGAGCCACCAGCTCTGCTCTGTGTCGAGCATGTTGGCGAGCAACACCTGTTGCAGCACCTGATCGTGCACAGTGCGATTATTGATCGGAATAAGCGATTCCACCCGGCGATCCAGATTGCGCCCCATCAGATCGGCGGAGGAGATGTATACGATCGATTCTGCACTTGGCATCGGTTTGCCATTGGCAAATGCATAGATCCGGCTGTGTTCCAGAAAGCGTCCAATGATCGACTTTACGCGGATGTTCTCACTCATACCCGGAACGCCTGGCTTCAAACAGCAAATCCCACGCACGACCAGCTCGACCGTCACACCCGCTTCGCTGGCTGCATAGAGCCGATCGATCACCCCCTGATCGGTGATCTGGTTGCATTTGAGCCAGATTGCCGCTGGCTTTCCAGCCCCAGCATTTGCGATCTCTGCATCGATCCGGTCGTATATCGTCTCGCGCAGATTGAGCGGCGCAATTGCAATCTCTTCCAATCCGGACGGCTCAACGTAGCCGGTGACGAAGTTGAACATCTTAGCCGCATCGCGGACCAGTCGCGGGTCGGCGGTGAAGAACGACAGGTCGGTGTAAATCTTCGCGGTGATCGGGTGGTAATTGCCGGTGCCGAAGTGGCAATAGGTGCGAAAGCCATCCTCTTCGCGGCGCACGACCATCGCGATCTTGGCGTGTGTCTTCCAGTCGACGAAGCCATAGATCACCTGGACCCCCGCGCGCTCCAGCTTGTTGGCCCACATCAGGTTCTGCTCTTCATCGAACCGGGCCTTCAGCTCGACAACTGCGGTAACCGATTTGCCAGCCTCCGCCGCCGCGATCAGCGCATTAATTACCGCCGATTGTGAGCCCGCGCGATAGAGCGTCTGCTTGATCGCCACCACATCCGGATCGGCCGCGGCCTGACGGATGAAATCAACCACCACTTCGAAGCTTTCATAGGGGTGATGGATAATGATGTCTTTTTCGCGGATGGCGGAGAAAGCGTCGCCATCATGCTCGCGGATGCGCTCGGGATAGCGTGGGCTGTAACTGTCGAATTTGAGGTCTGGGCGATCTTCTTCGACAATCTCGGCGAGCCCATCGATCCCGATCATCCCGTCGGTTTTGATCACCGCCGCTTCGTGAATACCCAGCTGTTCGAGCAATATCTGCTCGGCCTGAGGGTCGAAATCCTCCTCGATCTCCAACTGGATCACTTGCCCGCGCCTGCGCCGCTGTATCGCGCTGCGGAAGTAACGCACGAGATCCTCTGCCTCTTCTTCCACCTCGATATCGCTGTCGCGCAGAACACGGAACAGCCCGTCACCTACCACCGTAAAGCCCGGGAACAGCTTATCCGCATAGCGCTGGATCAGGCTTGAGATGGAGATGTATATCGCCTCATCACCGGGCACGCGCACAAAGCGTGGTAGCGCACTCGGGATCAGGATCATCTCAATGATCTGTTCCCGATCTGCATCGCGCCGCAAAGTAAAGAGCAGGCCTGTTCCTTCGTTCGCGATAAACGGAAAAGGATGCGCGGGATCAAGCGCCTGCGGCGTGATCACCGGCAGAATTTCGTCGAGGAAATAGGCTTTGAGCCAGTCATGCGCGGCGGGCTTCAAGCGGTGATCATCGGCGACGAAAATATCCGCATCATTGAGCAGGCCGTGTAATTTGCGCCACGCGTTCTGCTGCCAAGCGGAAATCGTCTCCAACTGGTCGCGGATCGCCGCCAGTTGCTGCGACGGTGTACGACCATCAATCGAAGGCCGATTAATGCCGCGCTGCACCTGGCCAACCAAGCCGGCGACGCGGATCATCATGAACTCGTCGAGATTGCTTCCGGAAATGGACAGGAAATGCAGCCGTTCCAACAAGGGGTATTTCGGGTTGCAGGCCTCCGCCAGCACGCGTTCGTTAAAGCTCAACCAAGACAGTTCGCGATTGAAATAAGCTTCACCCCCACGCGATGATGGTGCGCCGTCCGGCCCGTGATCGGGCGGCACCTCATCATTGCTCGCGATCGGTCGACTGATCATCGTGTTACCATCCACTCGAAATTGGAACGATGTCAAAGACTGTATGCCTTAGGTCCGTTCCATGTTCCGCTTGCAGCAGCGTGTAAATCACGCGCGGCTGCTTGTCACACTGTCGCCAAGAAATCGTTCAGAGGCAATGCCCTGAGAGCGATAGATGCAAGTGGTGTGAAGTGCGTTCAGACGAGCGAACGGCAATCGGCGATCTGCGTGATGCCGCGTTTGCCATTGTCGTCACGGCCAAGCTGCACGATCACATCGATCACACTTGCCGCGTAAGCAATCGTATCGGCACGCGAGAGGCCGATCCCGGTCTGCATCACCATCAGAGACAGCTGCTCGAGAGCGCCAGTCAGGCTGTTGGCGTGGATTGTCGAGAAGCTGCCAGGATGCCCGGTATTGATAGCGCGCAGGAAGGATACGCTTTCCGCGCCGCGCAATTCGCCTAACACAATGCGGTCGGGCCGCAGGCGCAAGGCCGCTTGTAGCAATTCATTGGCGGTCACTTTGGCTTCGCCGAGTTCACCTTTAACCGCGACCAAGCCGACCGCATTCTCGCCGGGAAATTTCAGTTCCGGCGTATCTTCAACGAGCACGACGCGCTCTTCGCTTGGGATTTCGCCGAGCATGGCGTTGAGGAAGGTCGTCTTGCCGGTGCTGGTTCCGCCAGAGATGAGGATCGTGCGACGATTGCGGATCGCCTCACGCAAATACGCGATCGGCTCGTTCTGGGCGTCCGGCATCGGCACTTCGCGCTCGCCCTGAAGTGGACCGGTGTCATAGGCATCGAGCGGCAGATCGAGCCGGCGGTGACGGCGAATTGCCATGACCCAATGCTTGCGCGAGGCGGGCGGACCGCAGAATTGGATACGCGCGCCGTCGGGCAAGGTCGCACCGAGCAGCGGATGCTCGCGGTTGATGCCTTGATGACTGACGCGAGCGACCTGCTCCGCCAGGCGCTGGACAAGCCTGTCGTCAATGTCGCCAGTCTCGATCCGCTTCATGCCCGGATCGGAAGCATCCTCCACCCAGATCTCGCCCGGCTGGTTGACCATGATTTCGGTCACCGTATCGCGGTCGAGCCAGCGACGGAACGGCGCGAGATAGGCGTCGAGATAGACGCTGCGCTCACCCGTGATCGCGGCATCCGACGCACCTTCTCTAGCAGGCGCGGGCGGCGTATCGCTGGTCAGAGGGTGAATGTCGGCGCTCATATCCAGTCTGCTAGCGGGCTCAGTTTACCTGGCTGAAATCGAGATCGCGCGCAGTGAACACACGGATCGGCTCGCCCATTTTTACTCGGATCGTCGGGCTGATATTGCCGTCCTGCTGCGCGGCGATGCTGGCAGCGCTCTGCCCTGCTCCCCCGAGCACAACCGATGCTCCGCCAGTACCGATAGCGGACAGACCGCCAACGACGGACAGCAGCATGGCCGAACCGAAGCGGCGGAAGAAGTGGTTGTTCACATCGCCCTCAAGCCCGGTCGTGCCGTCAAAGGCTACCGCAGGGGACGCGATGTTGACCGAAGCTCCATCCGGACGGATCAGGCGGGTCCAGATCACATAGGCGCGCTTCTGGCCTTGCTGCACGCCGGACTGGTACTGGCCAACCAGACGCGAGCTGCGCGGGACGAGAACCTTCGTCCCGTCGAAGCTGCGCACGTCCTGACTCACGACCGCGCGGACAAAACCCGGAACGTCCGTATCGATAGCGGTTTCGAGAATTGCAGGAATCAAAGTGCCTTGCGTGACAGTCGTGGTCGGATTGACCATCGCCTGAGCGCGCGCCGGAGCGCCGCCGACGCCGCCGACGCGGGTGGCAAAGTCATTGGCAGAGCCGCCGGCCCCGCTTGGATTGGTGTTGGCAGCCGATGTAACGGCCGCTGCCATTGCCGGACCAGTAGCGAGCGCTCCACCCGCCGCAGTGCTCGCATCGAACACCATTGTCGGGCTGGCATAAGGGTTGGTCGCCGGGCCCACTACACGGTTGGGATTGGTCGAATAGATCGGCGCGGGTGCGGGATCTGGGCGAGGAGCTGTAGCCGGCTCGACCTGCGCGACGTTAACGGGGGTCGCTGGAGCGGGCGCAGCAGCCGGTGGCGGCGTAACAGCTGCATTGCCGACCGAGTCGGATGGCGCGACGCGGGCCGCATTCATGCTCCACAGCGTGACCGCTCCAAGGCCGAAGACAATCGCCACGCCAGCAGCGAGGCCCAGCCCATCGGACTTTGTTTTGCGATCGACCACGGCCGGGAAGCCATTGCGGCTCGCAAGATCGATGATCTCGGCGGATTCGCGCTCACGCGGATCGCCTTCATCGGTGGAACTAGCGGCACCCTTCTTGGGCGGCATACGCATGGCTAGGCGCATCACTTCACCTCCGTTTTGGCAACAAGGTTTCTACGGGCAGCGTCGCCGCTGCTGGGATCAAGACTGACCGAGCGGATCGGCCCGGTATTGGTCAACGTCGCGGACTCTCTCCCCGAGCGTAAGATTATCTGCGTGGGAACGCCTTCAACCAGCACCGTGTCGCCGCGAACAGTGAAATTGACGGGGCCCAAATCGCCCTTGTGGTTGGATACGAGGATAACCGGGATTGTCGTTCCCGATGCCCAGGTCAGGAAGGTCGTTTCACCATCGTCATAAGTGCGCTGCGGAATAAGCTCTTTGTCGCCCTCGGTCGCCCAGGAGAAATTGAGCTTGTCAGGATCGGCGACGGCAAATGGATCGTTGGCGGCGGCAAGCTCGGTCGCATTGGCGCGTTCGCGAGCCTCCTCTTCTGCCCTAGCGAGCCGCTCCGCTTCCTCGGCAGCCTCTGCCTTGGGATAGCTGAATTGCAACACGTAGAGCGGCTTGTTCCTTGGGCTGGAGACGAGATCGAACAAATAGGTCCGCTTGTTCGTCACCACGGTCATATTGGTCGAAGCAGTGGGCGTGAGCGGCTTCACGAACAGCAGGTTCGCACGCTTGTTCGGCGTCACCTGCCAAGCCTGACTATCGCCGATTGCTACGTTCTCTATCGACTCGTCTTCGCGGAATTTGATCGTCGCCTGCACCTTGGGCTTGCCGTCGATGCGGACAACTTGCGCCTCGTCATAGACAACGGTCACCAGACGCGAATCCTGCGCCATTGCAGGTGCGCTGAGGGCCAGTACCAAGGCAGCGAGCGGGAGCCGGATATTCGGCGCGCGGGTCATTTTCGTGTCTCCGTTTTACGCGAACCTGCGGGTCGGAAGCGATTACCGATCCCGCGCGTGCGTGAAGTTGATGGGCCAAGCGGCGCAGTTTGCGCGCCGCCGCCTGAACTGGTTGCGAACACCTTTGTCTGGCGCACGGTGCCACCGCCGCTCGCGGGTCCGATATCGTTCGCCGCTGTCACCGTAGTGATAGTCGGCATGTCGATCCGGCGCTGCGTTGCCACCGGCGACGTTTGAGCCGCGCGATTGTCCACCACGGCGGCCTGCGCAGGCGCAGCGGGCGGCACGGCGGTATCCACGCCTCTGCTGTCTTCCTTGGTCTGAGCGAAACCGAACACCTGCCAACCGGCGACCATGCTGGAAGCGACCTTCAACACCATGAACATCAATGCGACATGGACCGCGCCTACGAGGAAAAATGCCATCGCCGCCTGCTGGTCGATCTGATTGGGAACGGCGACCAAAGCGGACAGGATCGGCACCGCAAGTTCGAGCATGATCGAGCCGCCAAGCACCGCGAAAAGCGGGGTCAGAGCCAACATGACAAGACCCTTTAGCCAGCCAACAAACAGTCCGCGCGTTCCATTGAACAGCGCCATCACGACGAAAATCGGGCCAAGCGCCACCAACAATGCCAGACCGATACGAGCTGTCACCAGCAAGCCAACAGTTCCGAGTAGCAGCAGCATAGCGCCCAGCCACATCATCCCGGATGGAGAGAATGCGTCAATATCAGTTTGACCGGTGCTTGCCTCTTGCACCGCAAGGAAAACGATATCGAGCTTCGCGGCAAAGGTCTGGGTAGCAGAGCCATCGCTACCCGTGAGCACACCTGCAAGCCAGTCAGGCCCTCCAACGGCCAGATTCCAGACCACGCTTTGATATGCGACCCAGCTGGTCACAAAGGTCAGCACCAGCCCCACTGTCAAAATGCGCGGTGTGAGCGCGCGAATGCTCAGGTTGGATCGGCCGATAAGCAAGCTGATCCCGAAGAACGCTACGTAGAGCGTCAGCAGGATCGTCAGCACAGTCGCCAGCGATCCGCCAGAGGCAAACAGGCGATTGAATGCATCGCCGGTCACTTCGGTCGCAATGCAATCCACCGCCGTCAGAGCGGCGGCGACGCCAGTGCCCAGTTCTTCGGCAACAAGATCGCAATTGGCGGTCATTCAGCCGCCTGCCATACCGGGAGCGGAATGCCGTCTTCGTCAACCTCGCCAACGGCATCGGGCCAAGGACGATTGGTGAGCGCGGGGAACCAGTCCGCCGGCCTGTCACCCACCGCCTCACGCAGCAGATCGAGCCGACGCACCGAACCTTCGCGGCCCGAGAGAACAGTCAGCACTTCCGGTGCACCGGAAAGATCGAGGCGCACCACAACGCTGGCATCGGGCTGCCGCACAAGGAAGCAGCGCGAATGCGCAGGCAGAGTGCGGATCAGCGCGAGCTCATGATCGGTCAGACCGAAGCCATCGCAATAATCCTCTGGCCGCGCGCGGCTATTGGGCATAAAAATCATCGTCGCGGTTTGTTCAACCAGAGCGGTCGAAATGCGGCTTTCGAGCGCATCGGCGGCGGATTGTGTGGCAAACCCGACCAGCGCATTGCGTTTACGCAAAGTCTTCAGCCAGTCGCGGATGCGCGCGGCAAAGACCTCATCGTCGAGCGCCTTCCATCCCTCGTCGATCAGGATCATGGTCGGCTGACCGTCCAGACGCTCATCGATGCGGTGGAACAGATACATCATTGTCGGCGTGCGCAGCCGAGGGTTCTCAAGCAGAGCGGTCATGTCGAAGCCGAGCACACGCTGTCCAAGGTCAAGCTTGTCCTGCTCATTGTCGAACAGCCAGGCATATTCACCGCCCTGCTCGCCACTCGTACCGATCCAAGCCGAAAGCCGGTCTGCAAGATCGCCCGGTTCAGGTCGTTTGGCTCCAGCGAGCAACTCCTTGAAATGGCGAAGACGACGCAGGCCTGCGTCATTCGAATAAGCGGCATCGACAGCGGCGCTGATGGTCGCAAATTCTTCAGGCCCGTCCGCGTTGAGCAATACCGCCAGCCAATCGCGCAGAAATGCCTTGTTGGTCGGCGTGTCAGGCAGAGATAGCGGGTTGAAGCCCGTCGGCTCGCCCGCGCTGATCCGATCGTAGCGCCCGCCAATGCCGCGCACGAACAGCTCCGCGCCGCGATCCTTGTCGAACAGGATGGTGCGAGGGCTGAACTTCTGCGCCTGAGCCGCAAGGAAATTCATCACCACGGTCTTACCCGAACCCGATGGTCCGATGACCGAGAAATTGCCCAGATCGCCGTGGTGGAAATTGAAGAAAAATGGGGTCGCGCTGGTCGTCTCCAGCAAGGTGACGGCATCGCCCCAATGGTTGCCGCTGGCCTGCCCCAGAGCAAAGCCATGGAAGCTGCCGAAGCTCGCCATATTGGCGGAGGAAATCAGCGCGCGGCGCACGATGTATTCCTCATTGCCAGGAAATTGTGCCCAGAAGGCTGGTTCGAGATTGGTGTCCTCGCGCACGGCAATCGCACCGGTATCGGCCAGAGCCGCGCCACAAGCAGCCGTCGCCTCGTCCAACCGGTCTAGGCTGCGCTCGCGCACCAACACTGTCAGGTGATGATCGCCAAAGCCGACTGCGCCGTTACCGAGCGCATCGCGAGCAGCCAACATATCGGCTCGCTCCGCTGCGGCATCCTCGTCAACCGAACGCGAACGCCGTAGAGCGAGATCAATCCGCTCGCGCGCGGTGGTGCGCTCGTTCGGCGCGTAGCTTTCCGTCACGATCATCTCGTAGGGCAGGCGCAGCAGCCCATCGAGTAGACCGGGAGAAGTCGCTTCGGGATAGTCCTTCAGACCCAGGATCGCGGAGAAATCGGGCTGACCCGACCCGCGCTGCTCCATCGCATCGATGCCAAAGCTGGCGCGGCGATAGGGCAGCATATGGCCGATATCAGTATCTTCATGCGGACGGCGAACCGGGCGCATCTCGCCATTGTAGAGCGCGGAAAGCAGCTCGAGCATTTCAGAATTCGTGCCGTCGCTGTCAGGCACATCGTAATCCGCCAGGACGCTCGCACCGTAGGCCGACAGCGAGGCAACGAGGCCGGTGGCCGCCGATTTGAGGCTGCGTACATCCTTGGGGTCGGCTTCCAGCTCTCTTTGCCCGGTGCGGCTCCACATCTTGGAAAAACGCTCAGCCAGACCGGCCTTGCCGCGCGCCGGGCGGCGGATGAGAGTCACGAACTGGTCGTTGATGAACAGCGAGCCGCCAGCAAGACGCTCTTTCCAGCGCGCGTCGATGTGGCGTGAAAGCGGATCGTCAAATTCTGCGTCCAGATCAACCTCGACCTGGCGGCGGATGACATGATGATAGAGCACGAAGCGCGCATCGAGCGTCGAGCGCAGCATAACCTCGCGGGTGGCCGCATGGGCGTTGAGCGCGTCGGAATCCTCGGTTTCGAACAGCAGGCCGGGAACCTGGATTGCAGTCATCACCGAGCCATCGCGCAGCAGCACGGTGCTTTCGTCAACCAGCCGCGCATAGGGCAGCCGATCGCCAGCAAGCGCTTCCTTCGCGCTCCAGCTTGCTGCTCCAATCCATTTGACCATATCAGGCCCTCCTTAGCAGGCCTTAGACGGCGTAGCTGTTACAGCCCCACCGCTTGTAATTCCGCACGCGCGGACATTTGGACACTTTGGTAATCCAGAGATCGAAAATGCGCGGCTCTCGCAGCGACGAAAAATAGCCGATTACGTGCACGACGAGCGGCACGATCATGATCCACCAGTTTTTCAGAATCAGAAACGCAATCGTCGTCACCATCAGATTGATGATGAAGAAATTCATCGTCACGCCCGCAAACATTTGTGGACGGGTCAGTGCGCGATGAACCGGATGGCGAACGAGATTGCTCATTGTCTTACCTTAGGCCGCAGCCGATTGAATGCCGGCAACGATGGTCGAGGCACCGAACAGGATGAAGACGCCGATGATCACGGTCGCGCCAAAGCGCCAGTTCATCCGGCCCGTCAACATCATGAAACCGACAGCCGCAACCGCCATCACAGCGATTGCAGTCGCCACGTTACCCAGCAGCGTACCTTGCAGCCAGCCGAGCGCCGCCACAATCGGGCCAGACCCTTGCGGATCGGCCTGCTGCGCGTTCGCAGCAACCGGTGCCATCAGCACTGCAAAGAATGCGGCGATCCGGGCCATCATCAGAGCAGGCATTCGAAAAAGTGACGACATTGAAATTCCCATTGATGTTCTACTTAGTGTCCAAGATATCTGAATACGGCGCTATTGCACATAAGGTTGCGCCGCCGGGCGAGAATGACCAGCCAGACGGCCCATGATGGCCGCCACATATTGCTTGGTCTCGCGGATGTTCGGAATGCCGTTGGCGCGCTGAACCCGGCCTGGCCCGGCGTTGTACGCCGCCAGAGCCTTCTCCAGATCGCCGTCAAAACGATCTAGCTGTTCACGCAAATAGCGTGCGCCGCCTTCCAGGTTTTGCAACGGATCATCGGGATCGACGCCAAGATATCGCGCGGTGCCAGGCATCAACTGAGCCAGCCCGCGCGCGCCAGCATGCGAAACTGCGTTCGCGCGCCAGCGGCTTTCCTGCCAGACGAGCGCCTCCAGCAACGAAGGGCTAAGGTCGAAACGAACGGACAATTCCTGGATCTTCGCTGCGTAAACTTCCGGTACGCCCGCGGCATGTTGCGCAGGATCGCCAACGATCTCTTCCGGTACGATCATGCCATCGAGTTCAACGATTTCGGCGGCGCCTTGCGCGCCCGTAACCGGAGTGACGGCGAGCGCCTGCTCACCCGCAATCCAGCGCGCACCATCAGCATCCACTTCCATGACGTCAGCCTTTACCGGGCAGGCAAGCAAAGCTGCCATGGCAATGACACCGCCAAATCCCGTGCGCACGAGAATCATTGAACCCTCCGTTCAGGCCCCCTTGCTTATCCTAAATGACAAGTGGGTGACATTACGCTCAACCTACACGCATGACGCCGAAGTATTGCATAGCAGTTAAAGTTAATGCGTATGATTAAGCCGATTGTAGGGTTTACTGCAAATCTGGTGCACCCCCGCGCCCATTGGGAGCGGAGGAATTGCGCCGAAACGTTTGATTAAATGGGTGAGCTACACCGCCCTGAATGCGCCCCTAGCGCCGCAATGTGACGCGATTGGCGGTGCGCATGGTCGGTTGCGCCGAAAATTCGCCTTGATCAAGCATCCGGAGAGCCTTGCGAGCAAGCCGGCGCGAGTCGGTCAATTGCCCGTCTGCCGTCTCAAGCTCCATCGGACTATTCCTGGTGAGTGCGGCGTTGAATAGATAGCGAGCCCGCTCCGCATCCCCTTCGCGCGCATAGGCAATGCCGAGATTTATCAGTTGTGCCGGATCGTGAGCGCGCCGCGCCTCAAGCTCGGCAATCGCATCGGCGTTGCGACCTTGCGCGAGTGTCTCCGCGCCCAAATCTGCCTCTGCCTGCATTGCTGCAGATCCCGAGCCGACAGGCGATGTCGCAAGCAATGCGGCTGAAACTGCGGTGACGATGAGCATCGATACTCTCCCTATATCTTGAGGAGATAATGCCGCATGATTTTTTCAGCTGCAACAAAACTGTAGCATTGTCATTTTTTGGTAGCGTAATGTCAGCAGTGGATTGTTTTTGCTGCATTTCACGATTGTAACAAAACGGCATTATTGCAGAATACAGCCCCAAGAGACGGTCACATTTGTCACCCTTCAGTCATAGTAACGCAATTGCCATTAATCCGTAATTCGACCGTAATTTGGGAAGCAAATCTGTCATAGGCGAACCCTAGCGGACTCCTCGAGCGCTCTTCCCGCGCTCAATCGATTCTCGGTTTTTTTGAGGGGACCGCTCGCTGTGAGAAACATTCATCGTACACTCGTTCTTGGCTGCAGTATGACGGCGCTGGCCGCTTGTGGTGGAGACGAAATTGTCTCGCCCGGCACTTCGGGCGACATCATCATCAACAATCCGTCGCCAACCCCGACGCCGACGCCAACTCCAACCGGTGGAGCCGGCACAGTCACTCCGGCGGCAGGTTGCCCAACCATCAACTCAACCGGCGGACTCACCGATGCTGGGACGATAGCAGGTCCGACCGGTGAGTATCGCGTCTGCGAACTGCCAGCGCTCATCGACTCTGACGACTCGTTGCCCTTCGTTAGCGGCCTTCTTTATGCCCTCCCCGGCCGCGTCGACGTCGGCACGGACCAAGGCTTTGCGAGCACCGGCACAGATGTGACACTAACCGTTGCAGACGGTGTGATCGTCTTCGGCTCGACCGGTCGCTCTTTCCTCGTCGTCAACCGCGGTAACACGCTAGAAGCTGTCGGCACAGCAGATCGCCCAATCGTCTGGACCAGCCGCGACAACGTCCTCGGCCTCAGCGATGATAGCTCGACCGGCCAGTGGGGAGGCGTCGTCCTGCTCGGCAGAGCTCCAGTGTCCGACTGCGCAACCGGCGTTTTCAACACGGACGCAAACCCCAATGCGAACCCGACATGCGAGCAATCGCTGGAAGGCACCACAGTCGCAACCAACTTTGGGGGCGCAGACAGCACCGACAGCTCAGGCACGATGAGCTACAACCAAATCCGCTACTCGGGTTTCAGCCTGGCACCAGGCGATGAACTTCAATCGCTCACCACCGGCGGCATAGGCTCAGGCACCACGCTTGATAACTTCATGTCGTTCAACAGCTCTGACGATGGCATGGAATTCTTCGGCGGCAGCGTGAACATGCGTAATGTCGTGGCCGTCGGCGCAGACGATGACTCGCTCGATGTCGACACTGGCGCGCAGGCAAACCTTCAGTCCGTTGTCGTCGCCCAGCGCACTGGCGGCGGCGATAGCCTGATCGAGCTCGACTCGCCTGACGCAGACTTCTCGGTAAACGCGCGCCCCCGCACAGTTCTCAACGTGGTGAATTTCACTTTCCTCGAACGCTCTGGCTCAAACTCGCAAGCCGTACGTGCTCGCGGCGGTGCGGCGCTCAATCTCGCCAACGGTGTGATCGACACCAATGACGAGACCTGCATTCGTATCGATGAGACCTTCACTCGCGATGTACCGCCGACATTCAATTCGGTGGTCGGCGATTGCGATGCGGCCCGCCCGGTTCGCGGCGATGCCGGCGTGACCGACGCCGAAGTTCAGACGATCGTGGATGGAGGCACCAACAACAACCTTGCCTTTGTGATCTCGCTGACCGGTGTTGTGAACGGCACCAACGAAAGCGGCGTGGCTGCGTTCGATCCGACAGCCTTGTCGAGCTTCTTTACTGCCGAGACGTTTATCGGCGCGGTTCCGGATGCGGCCGACACCCGCTTCGGCAACTGGACCTGCAACTCCTCGACGCTCGATTTTGGTAGCAGCACCGGCGCTTGCACCTCGCTGCCAGTTTACTGATCGCGCTTCTCGAATTGAAGGGAGGCGCTGCGATCTGCGGCGCCTCCCTTCGCCATATGTATCGGCCCGATTGCGGGCTCACCCAACACAAGACCTGAACTCATGAGGGGGTCTAACATTATGTCGACTGGCAAACGCCTTGCAGGGTTGTTGCTCTTCACCACCTCGCTGACGCTACCGGCTTTTGCAGCTGCGCAGGAAACCAGCGTGCCGCCAGCGGATGAAGAACCGGCAAGCGACAGCGTCCAAGATGACGCTGAAGATTTGGAAAATTCAGATGCCGAGGCCGAACAGCCGGATATCTCCGTCCCAGGCGGCGGCATTGTTGTTACCGGACGTCGCAACCGCGATCCGCAGCGCTCCTCGACCCAGGTGCTCAGCGTCTTGTCGGAAGAGGACATCGCGCGCACCGGCGAAGGCGATATTGCCGGCGCGTTGAGCCGCGTAACCGGCCTCTCAGTGGTCGGTGATGGCCGCGTGTTCGTGCGCGGTCTCGGTGATCGCTACTCGCTGGCGCTGCTCAACGGTCTGCCACTTCCCAGCCCGGAACCGCTGAGCCGCGTGGTGCCCCTGGACATATTCCCGACCAATGTGGTCGCCTCCTCGCTGGTTCAGAAGACCTACTCAGCCAACTTTCCCGGTGAGTTTGGCGGCGGCGTTATCAACCTCACCACGCGTGCGGTGCCGGCCGAAGACTTTCTCAGCCTCAGCATCAGCACCGGCGGTGACACTGAGACCACCTTCCAGAACGGCCTAACCTATTTCGGATCGGACCTCGATCCGTTCGGTTTCGACAATGGCAATCGCGACGTCCCATCAAACCTCGCTGCATTTTTCAACAGCGGCCTGAGGATCGAAGACACGCCGATTGAGGTCCAGGAGGGCATTGCCGGGCAATTGCTGCCGACCAATCTGGTGACCTTACAGCGCGACGACACGCTACCAGCCAACTTCTCCGCCTCCATAACGGGAGGTGCATCGTTCGAGCTGGGCGGAGAGAACTATCTCGGCATCATCGCTACCGCTTCGATCAAGAACAATTGGCGAAACCGCTCCGTGCGCAGCCAGTTTGCGACGCCCGACCTTGCGACTGTGACAGAGGACTTCAACACCTTCATCACCGACAACAATGTGCTGGTGAACGGCCTGCTCAGTTTCGGTCTCGACCTTGGGCCGCACACATTGCGCTGGACCAACCTCTACATCCGCGACACGCTCAAGACCGCCCGTCTTGAGCAAGGCACGAACTTCATCTTCGGCGAGGACGGCTTTGATTTCGCCAACCAGCAGACGGCCTGGTTCGAACGGCAATTGATCGACACCCAATTTGTCGGCGAGTTCGAATTTGACCGGCTCGAGTTTGACGTACGCGCTGGATATGCACGCACCGATCGCGAGGCTCCGTTCAACGCCAACGTACGCTACACGCGGACCAATTTCACGGAGGACCCGTTGGGCGAATTCTTTGTCGCCTACCTAAATCGCCTGTCCGATACCGGACTGACGACGATTGCGTTCGACGACCTGCAGGAAGAGTTGTTGTTCGGCAGCCTGGATCTCTCCTACCAGTTGACCGACACGCTCCAACTGACCGTCGGCTATGCCTATAGTGAAACGGATCGCCGGTCATCGAGCCGCGAGTTCAGCCCGCTGATCGAGGGCGATGTGCTGGACGACAGCCTAGTGCCCGTTCTTGGCCTACGCCGTCCGGGGGATATCATCAACGGTGCGACTCTTGCCGGCTTCAATGTTCGCCTGGATGAAACAAGCCCGTTCCCGATCTTTGACGCGGCGCTGGAAACGCAGGCGGGCTATGGGATTGTCCGTTTCCTGCCGACCGACCGCCTGACGATGGAAGTCGGCGTTCGTTATGAAGATGCGACGCAAACCGTCGCGCTTGATCAGACTATCTTCGATACACCAATTGTCGGAGCGACACCGACCGATCTGACGGAGGACTATTTCCTTCCCGCTGGCACCATCACATGGGAGCCGATCGATGACCTGCAACTGCGCCTGTCGGCATCGAAAACCATAGCTCGTCCGCAGTTTCGTGAGCTGGTGGAGCAAACCTATTTCGATCCGGAATCGAACCGCGAATTTCGCGGCAACCCATTCTTGACCGATAGCGAATTGCTTAACTTCGAAGCACGGGCGGAATACTATCTCGGCGGGCCAAGCCGCATCAGTCTCGCCGGGTTCTACAAGGAAATAGACAACCCAATCGAGGCGTTCATCTTCTCAACCGCAGGCGATCTCGTCACCAGCTTCGCCAATGCACCGACAGCTGAGCTGTACGGCGCTGAGCTTGATCTCGTTTATGGAATCGACCTCTACGATTTTGGCGGCAGCTTCTTTGAAACCAAGCAGCTGCTGTTCATTGCGAACTACACCTACACACAGTCGGAAATCTCGGTTGCTGACGGCGATGTGACGTTTGTGCCGCCGGGCGGCGCGACCAATGCCTCACTGCTGTTCGATGATGGCGATCCCCTGGTGGGTCAGTCGGACCACATCGCCAACTTCTCGGTCGGTATTGAGGACACCGAAAAGACCCAGCAATTCACGGTGCTCTTCAACTATGCCAGCGAGCGCGTGACCACGCGCGGGTTTCAGCGCCCGGACATTGTCGAAGATCCCGGGCTGACTGTAGACATTGTCGCGCGCTCGGAAGTGGGTCTGTTCGGCCAGCCGTTCGAGATCGAGTTCGAAGCGCGCAACATCTTTGGCCGCGATAACTTCGAGTTTCAGGAGAACGAGAACAACCGGATTGACATCAATAGTTACGATGTCGGCACGTCTTTCTCGATTGGGATCAAGACCGAGTTCTAACACACGGTCCTGCTGGCCACCTCTCCCGGCCACGCAGGACAAACGAAAGGCCGCTCCAAGCAAAATGGGGCGGCCTTTTATGTTGCAGAACTGGTTGAGTACGACCTCAGGGCAGATCGAAGACGTATCCCATCGATCGCACGGTGCGCAGCGGATTGCCTCCGCCCGCGACCTTGATTGCGCGGCGCAGACGTCCCACCCAGACATCGACTGTGCGCTCGTCAATCGGCGGCTCACGCTTGCCCAACCCATTGATCAGATCGTCGCGGCTGAGCACCCGGTTCGGATTTTCGGCAAAAAAGCGCAGCAAGCGAAACTCATTTGGTCGCAGGCTGATCGGCTCCCCAGACCAGCGTGCTTGCAAGGCGGCCATATCGATCGACAACTCGCCCACTTCAAACAGGCGCGTGGCGTGCCGCTCGTTCTGGCTAGATTGCAAGGCCAGTACCCGGTCGAGGACGATGGTGCGGTCCAGCGGCCCAACGATGTAGTCATGCGCCCCAGCTCGTAAAGCGCGGCGCCGATCCTCGTCGTCAGCCTCTTCCAGAACCATCGTCACATGTGCGTCCCGCGTTCTCGGATCAGCGCGCAGGCGGCGACACATTTCGAGGCCAGCGAGATCGTCCATCACCCAGTCGATAAAGGCCCACATCGGACCCTCTACCAAACGCTTCGGGCCGTCAGATGTCAGCCGGTCAAAAGTGAAGCGCCGATCGTCATGGACGAAATCGTCCAGCGTTTCGCCCAGCTCGCTGGTCAGGAAAATATTGATGACGTTCATGGCCGCCCCACTCCGTTACCTGAGTGGGATGACCCGAGCTTGTGACGAGTTCATGACGCGTTTGCGTCCAACACAGCCGTCTTGTCACATTAGCGCCAGAAATTCACTCGGAGCGCACGGAAACCTGATTCATGGGCGGAGATGGCATACCCATCGCGGTCGGGAATTTCGGTCGATACGGACCTTCGAGCGAAGCGATCTCATCATCTGACAATTCGATGTCGAGCGCCGCCACGGCATCATCGATATGGTGCGGCTTGGTCGCGCCGATAATCGGAGCCGTCACCGCCGGTTTGGTAAAGTGCCACGCCAGCCCCACACTCGCCATCTTCGCACCGCGAGCCTCCGCGACGGCCTCCACCGCATCGATTATCGCATGATCGACCTTGTCCTCATCATCATAGATGCGCTTTCCGACACCATCGGTCTGGCTGCGCACGGTCTCCTCGCCAGCCGGGCGCGCCAGACGCCCTCGCGCAAGCGGGCTCCATGGGATCACGCCGACGCCCTCATCCTCGCACAGCGGCAGCATCTCGCGCTCTTCCTCACGGTAGATCAGATTGAGCTGGTTCTGCATCGAGATAAACTGCGTCCAGCCATTCGCTCGCGCGGTTTCCTGCGCCTTGGCGAACTGCCACGCATACATGGTCGAAGCACCGATATAGCGCGCCTTGCCCGCCTTCACGATGTCGTGCAGCGCCTCCATTACCTCTTCAATCGGCACGTTGTCGTCCCACCGGTGGATCTGAAACAAGTCGACGTAGTCCATGCCAAGCCGCGTCAAACTGTCATCAATCGCCTGGAACAGGCTTTTGCGTGAAAGCCCACCCGTATTGGGCGCATTGCGCCACGGCCCGAACGCCTTGGTCGCCACCACGATTTCGTCATGCCGAGCCATTTCGCGCAGCAGCTTGCCCGTGATCTCCTCCGATGTGCCGCCCGCATAGATGTTGGCGGTGTCGAAAAAATTGATGCCAGCCTCCAGCGCATGTCGGAAGAATGGGCGACTCTCATCCTCGTCAAGCAGCCAGTCGCCATGCCAGCCTTTGCTTTTGTCGCCATAGGTCATGCAGCCGAGGCACAGCTGCGAAACCATCAGGCCGGAATTTCCGAGGCGGGTGAACTTCATTTCGAACTCCTAAACGTGCGTGAGAGCGTCAGATTATTTCCAACGAAGTTGACACAATTGACACCCTGTCAGGCAAGAAAATCTGGCGTAAATTTCTGTTATACAAACAAGAATGGGCTTCTGGACGAACTTGACACTTCTCCAACACAAAGCGCGCTTGCCTAAACTTTTTCCATAGCAGCGCTGTCGCATGAAAACGGCATTGTAGGAAAGGCGGCACCCCTCGCCCGCTCCCTTAGGAATGCCCACTCAAGACAATGTCAGCCCGCCATCCACCACTAGGGTCTGACCCGTCATGTAGCTTGACAGTGGCGAAGAGAGGAACAGTGCAGCGCCCGCCATATCCTCCGGTGTGCCCATCCGCCGCAAGGGGATGGATTTGAGCACACCTTCACGCCGTTCTGGGTTCTCGGTCGTCACGGTAGTGAGCTTGGTCGGCACCAGACCCGGTGCAATGCCATTCACACGTATGCCATCGCGCGCCCATGCCTCGCCCAGTGACTTTACCATGCTGGCAGCGCCAGCCTTCGACGCGGCATAGGCGGGGTTGCCCATTGCCGCCTGGAACGCAGCGACCGAGCTGATGATGATCATCGATCCACCTGTATCCGCCAAGGCCGCATGGAAGGCCCTCGCCACATCCATCACCGAATTGAGATTGACGTCGATCACGTCGTCCCAGCCCTTGCGACCAAACTCCTCGCGACCATAGCGCACGGTGCCCTGACACTGAATCAATACGTGCGGCTCCAGCATCGCGTCGGGCAGGTCGCTCACCGCATTGCGATCGGTCACATCGAGTTGATGGTAAATCAGCCCGGTGAAGTCGCTGTCTTCCGCTTCGAGATAGTCGCCTTCATCGGGGCGCGTCCCGGTCACATGCACCTCGGCACCACGCGCACGAAAGCCCTGCGCAATGCCATTGCCGATCCCGCTGGATCCGCCGATCACAAGCACGCGTTTATTGGCAAAATCGAGCGGATCAGTCATGGCGGTTACTCCCTCAAATTGCGCGCCCTAGATAGAGCGAGAAATCACTTCCTTCATGATCTCGCTGGTGCCGCCATAGATGCGCTGCACCCGGGCATCGCGCCACAGCCGGGCGATGGCGTACTCGTTCATATAGCCCGCCCCGCCATGCAGTTGCAGAGCGGCATCTACGCATTCCCACTGCATTTCCGTATGCCACAGCTTGGCAGAGCTGGCCTCGTCGGTGGTCAGTTCGCCCGCCAGATGACGCTTGATCGCCCAATCCAGATGCGCCCAGCCGACCTGCAGCTTGGCCTGCAAATCGGCCAAAGTGAATTTGGTGTTCTGGAAGTCGAAGACGGTCTGGCCAAAGGCTTTGCGATCCTTCGTGAACTTCACCGCTTCATCGAATGCACGCTGCGCCCCGCCCTGAGCCGAGACCGCAATGCTCAGGCGTTCTTGTGGCAGTTCTTCCATCAGATGGATGAAACCGCGACCTTCGCCGCCCAGGATGTTCGTCTTGGGAACGCGGCAGTCGCTGAAAAACAACTCGGAAGTGTCGGCCGAATGCTGCCCGATCTTGTCGAGATTGCGCCCGCGCTCGAAGCCCGGCGTATTGGCATCGACCAGTACCAGCGAGGTGCCCTTCGCGCCCATGCTCGGATCGGTTTTGGCGACGACGATGACTACATCCGCATTCTGGCCGTTGGTAATGTAGGTCTTCGAGCCATTGATAACGAGGTGATTTCCATCCTCGGCCGCCGTGGTGCGAATGCCTTGCAGGTCAGACCCAGTTCCGGGCTCCGTCATCGCGATTGCGGTGATAATGTCGCCGGAAATCATGCCGGGCAGGTATTTTGCGCGCTGCTCGTCGCTGCCCAGACGCTCGAAGTAATTGACCGTGATGTCGTTTTGCAGCGTAAAACCGCCCGAGGTCCCGATATAGGCCAGCTCTTCTGCGAGCACGCAGTTGAAGCCAAAATCCAGCCCCAGCCCGCCATTCTCTTCAGACACGGTCGGGCACAGCATACCCGCCTCACCTAAAGCTTTCCAGGCCTCACGCGGCACGATCCCCTCTGCCTCGTGCTGGTCGAGATAAGGCACCATATGCTCGGCAAGCACCTTGCGGACGGTATCGCGAAACGCCTCGTGATCTTCGTTATAGGCAGTGCGATAAGACGTATCGAGCATGGGGAATTCTCTCCGGATCAAAATTCAAGTTGTCTTTTGCAATTCATGCCGCACAACCGCCTTTTGTAAAGGCCGCAATTCCACAAGTGGCTTGCGAAATGCGCATGACATGCTGTGGGTGCTTGCAAAATACGTAGTCCGAACGCACATGCGGCGAACATGCAATCGCGTTCTCACACCGAATATCGCTCCGGATCGGACCCGCGTATCTTGCGCAACGCGCTGGGCACCTTCGCAACCGGTGTAACTGTGGTCACCTCGCTGGGCGACGAAGGCGAGCCGGTCGGCCTAACTGCGAACAGCTTCACCTCGGTCAGCCTGGACCCGCCGCTATTGCTGGTTTGCCCGGCCCGCAGCGCGTCGACCACCGCAGCGCTGGAGAAATGCGAGCACTTTGCTGTCAATGTTCTGCGCAGCGATCAGGAATATATCTCCACCCTGTTTGCGACCAAGGGGACCGACCGCTTCTCTGAAATCGCCTTTGACACCTGCGATCATGGTGTACCGATCCTGCACGATGCGTTGGCGAATTTCGAATGCCGGACACACGCCGTCCACGAAGGCGGCGATCACTTGATTCTGGTAGGCGAGATCACCCGCGTCCGGTTCACGCAGGAGCATGAGCCACTGCTCTATTACCGGGGGCGCTATCGCGGCCTGATGGCGGACTAGCGCCTGCGGCCAGCGTTTCGAATTAGCCCACGAAGGCTCGCTCAATCACAAACTGGTTGGGCTGCGAATTGCTGCCTTCGGTAAAGCCGCGCTGTTCCAGATCGGCGGCATGATCCTTGATCATCGCCATGCTGCCGCACAGCATCACGCGGTCCTCATCCGGCACGAAGTGCTTGGGGCCTTTGCTCTTCTCGAACAGCTTGCCATTGTCGATCAGAGTTCCGATGCGACCGGTCGTATGGAAATCCTCACGCGTAACGGTCGGCACGTAATGGAAGCGCGCGCGGTCTTCGTCTTCCAGCAGCGGATCGCCCTCGAGCTGGCTTTCGAGCAGTTCGCGATAGGCGAGTTCCTCAACCTGACGCACAGAATGCACGATAAATATCTCATCGTAGAGATTGTAGATTTCGGGATCGCGCACGAGGCTCATGAACGGAGCAAGTCCCGTTCCGGTCGAGAGCATGAACAGACGTTTGCCAGGCAGCAATGCGTCGGTCACCAAAGTGCCGGTTGGCTTCTTGCCCAGATAGATCGGATCGCCGACCTTGATGTGCTGGAGCCGCGAGGTAAGCGGGCCGTCCTGAACCTTGATCGAGAGAAACTCGAGCTCTTCGGCATAGCTTGGGCTCGCCATGGAATAGGCGCGCAGCAGCGGCTTGCCATTGTCGCCCGGCAGACCGATCATGATGAACTCGCCCGAGCGGAAGCGGAAAGATGACGGCCGGGTGATCCGCAGTGTGAAGAGGCTGTCCGTCCAGTGATGGACATAGGTCACGGTTTCCACCGACAGGGCGCCGCTTTCGGTGAACTGGTCGCGGTCAAGAATTAGCTCGGTCAAAACAGGCCTCGGTCAAATCATCTGGGTTTGGCCGACCGCCAGTTTGGCGCGGCCACGGCGCACGGCGCGCCACTACGTCTTGGCGGCGCATTTGGCGGTTTCGCCCACTTTCTTCAAGACAGTTTAGTGTTCATTGCTGAAAGGCGGCCTTGTGGAACGCTTGCGTGATTGCCCCGACTGGGCCAACTGTATCGCTCGATTGCGACCCTTCGATACTGGACGAACCAATCAAATGATCCTGCCAATTTCTGCGATTACAGACGCTGAGACTCTCGACACAATCGCCAAGCAACTGGCGGCGCTGACATGGCAGGATGGCCGGACGACAGCGGGTGCGACCGCAAAGACGGTCAAAGACAATCAACAGGCCGTGATGCAGGACGAGGCGGGCCAGGCGCTGCGCCAGACCTTGCTCCCGGTGATCACACAGAACCCCGTTCTGCTGTCGGCTGCCCGCCCGCGCCGTTTCTCGCACTTCATGGTCAGCAAGACCGCCAATGGCGGGTGCTACGGCTCGCACGTCGACAATGCGATGATGGGCGCGGGTGACGCGCGGATGCGCAGCGACCTCTCCTTCACGCTCTTCCTGTCACCCCGCGAGAGCTACGAAGGCGGCGAGCTGGTGATCCACGGGACCGGCACGTCGCAGGAAGTCCCGGGAGAAATGGGCCAGCTGGTGCTTTATCCCTCAACCAGCATTCATGAGGTTCGCCCGGTTACTTCGGGCGAGCGGCATGTCTGTGTCGGCTGGATCGAGAGCCTGATAGCCGACGGTGCGCAGCGCGAGATGCTGTTCGACCTCGACAATGTGCGCGCGACCCTGCGCGCCGATCCGAACACCGACCCGGGGCTGTCGCTGACACTCGACAAGAGCATCGCCAACCTGCTGCGGATGTGGGCCCGGCCTTAGACGAACGCGTTCACGACGCCGCTACCCTAGTTCCAGCCTGCGCGATCGAAAATCCGCACCGCTTCAGCTTGACCCTTGCCAATCTCCGCCGCGTTGATCGTGTCGGGATTGAACCTGCCCAGGCTTTCCACCGCAGATGAGGCCTCGACGCTCGCGACCGCCGGATACTCGTTATTGCCGTTGGCGAAATATCGCTGCGCCTGCTCTTCGGTCAGATATTCGAGGAAACGGATCGCATTCTCGCGGTTCGGTGCATTAACAAGCACGCCCGCTCCGCTGATGTTGATGTGGGTGCCGGTCGTTTCCTGATTAGGGAAGATCACACCGATTGCATCGAGCAGTTCAGGGTTCTCCGCTCCCTCCGCAGCGTAGCGCGCGAGGTAATAGGAATTGACGATCGAGATGCGGCACTCACCCGAAGCGACCGCTTCGATATTGGCGGTATCATTGCCCTGCGGCGGCCGCGCGAAGTTCGCGACGACGCCCCTCGCCCAAGCCTCCGCCGCATCCGAACCGCGATTGGCGATAATGCTGGAGAGCAGCGAGATATTGTAGATGTTCGAGGATGAGCGCACACAAATCGCTCCGCGCAAGGAAGGATCAGTGAGGTCTTCATAGCTCGCAAGGCCCGCTGGCTCGCCAGCCGCCTTGTTGTAGATGATCACCCGCGCGCGGGTCGAAAGACCGAACCAAAGACCATCTGGATGCCGCAGATATTCGGGCAGGCGCGCTTCGAGCAAATCGGAATCAACCGGCGAGAGAATGCCCGCCTCTTCTGCGCGCCACAGCCGTCCCGCATCGACGGTGACAAGCAAATCGGCAGGCGAAAACTCGCCTTCGCTCACCACCCGCTCAATCAAGGCGTCGGCCCCGGCTTCGATCCTGTTGACACGAATGCCGGTTTCCTTGGTGAAGTCCTCATACAGCGCTAGATCGGTGTCATAGTGCCGCGAGGAATAGAGATTCACCTCACCGGTGATCTCGACGCCTTCCGTGCCGCTCTCATCCGCTGCGGGTGAGCATGCCGCCAATACCCCAGCCAGAAACGCTGGGAGCGCACCACGCGCAATTGCCATCTTCATAATCGATCCTTGAAATATCTTATTGCGAGTGATTAGCATTATTATTTTTGATTGCAAGCTGGATAGATAGCCCACTCATGATGTCGCTTGAGAACAAACTATTCTGGCGTCGGGGCGGTCGGAAATGCGAGAATGCTGGACCTACGCGGTTTCGCCTCGACCCGCTGGTCGATCGCAAAACCGCTCGCATCCGACAATTCCACTTGCAATTCGTTGCCGCCATCATTGGCGAGCACCAGTTGCTCCAGTGCGCCTTTGCGCCGTATATCGCGCACCACCAACGCATCGGAACCAGCCGCGTCAGCCAGCTCGAATCCATCCGCTCGCAACAGCAATTCGAGATATAAACTATCCGGCGGATCGCCCGCCAGAGCTTCCAGCGGCCACAATCCGAACTCGGTCTTGAGGCCGCTCTCAACCCGCTCCGCGGCGATCACCTGAGCGCCTCCGAACATCGCCCCGACAGAGGCGCTGCCTGGCGTGTGATACAGATCATGCGGCGTGCCGAACTGCGCGATTTCGCCGCGATCCATCACCGCAATCCGGTCTCCGATATCGAGCGCTTCTTCCGGGTCATGGGTCACGAGGATCACCGTCGCCCCGCGTGCTTTGAGCAGAGCGCGACATTCGCGCCGAAGGCTACGCCGCAGCACGATATCGACGCTCGCAAAGGGCTCATCCATCAGCAGCACTTGCGGCTCCGGAGCCATCGCGCGCGCCAGGGCGGCGCGCTGTTGCTGCCCTCCGGAAAGCTGATGTGGATAGCGCCCGCCCAGCCCGGCAAGCCCGACCCGCTCAAGCCATTCTTCGATCACCTGATCGCGTCCTGCCCCCTTCGGCAGGCCAAAGGCGACATTCTGCGCAATCGTTATATGCGGAAACAATGCGCCGTCCTGAAACACCAGCCCAACCGGACGCTTTTCCGGAGGCGGCGACGCGCTCTCATCGGCCAGCAATTGCTCTCCGATATGGATGCTGCCGTGCTGTACCGGGATCAATCCAGCGGTGAGATTTAGCAATGTGGACTTGCCACAGCCCGACGATCCAAGCAGACACGTGATCTCTCCTTGGGGCGCTGTGAAGCTGATGTCTTTTAACGCCCTGTTGTGACCGTAAGCATGGGCGATATGGCGAAATTCGAGGCTCAAATCTCAGTTCCGGGCCAATTGTGTTGAGCCGCCTTAGGCTCAATGCTCTGCCGCGCGCAACCGCGAAGCGCGATGGCAACGCGTTCGTCGCGAGCGCATCCGGCGTCGACCGCTGGACTGTGGCGGCATGGGTGATCGCAGCGCTGGCAGCGATCCCGATTGTCACTATCCTCGTCTCGGCGCCGAGCGGGGGGATGGAAACGCTCGCCGAGCTGGCGAGCAGCATCTTGCCGCAATATCTGATCAACACCAGCGTCCTGATGCTGCTGACCGGATTGATCGCTGGAGTGCTCGGCGTCGGAACCGCATGGCTGGTCAGCGCAGCGCGCTTCCCCGGGCGCAAAGCACTGGCTTGGGCGCTCGTCCTACCGCTCGCAGTCCCAGCCTATATTGCCGCCTATATTTACGCCGATCTGCTTAGCGTTACCGGCCCCGTGCAAGAAGGCCTGCGCGCAGTGACAGGCTGGCGGATCGGCGCATATAACTTTCCGCAAGTCCGCTCTCTACCCGGCGCGGCGCTTATCCTCGGCCTCGTGCTTTATCCTTACGTCTACCTGCTCTCCCGCGCCGCTTTCGCCGCGCAAAGCCTGGGACAGTTTCAGGCCGCGCGCAGCCTAGGTGCAACCCCAATGCGCGCCTTCACCCGCATTGCCCTGCCCGCCGCGCGTCCGGCCATTGCGGGCGGGCTGGCGCTGGTCCTGATGGAGACGCTCGCAGATTTCGGCGTCGCGGAATATTTCGCCATCCCCACCTTCAGCACCGGGATTTTTCGAAGCTGGCTGGCGATGGGCGACAAGCAATTGGCGCTGAAGCTGGCCGCCTTCATGCTGCTCTTCGTAATCGCGCTGGTCGCGCTGGAGGCATCGAGCCGGCGCGGGCGAACCGACAGCAAGGACGGCGTGAGAGGCGCAGATACGCTGATTACACTCACGCCTTTGCAGCAAGGCTTCGCGACAATTGCCTGCACGCTTCCGGTACTGCTCGGCTTTGCAATTCCGGCGCTGCACCTCGGCCTGCTCGCGCTCGATATCGGCGATCAGCGTAGCACGGCGGAGCTGTGGGACTACACACGCAGCAGCCTGTGGTTGGGCCTTTCCGCAGCAATCGTCTGCGTCATCGCCGCGCTCTTGCTGGCCTTTGCTCAGCGGCGCTCGACCAGCCGGACAACCCGCATCGCGATCCGCCTGGCGACGCTCGGCTATGCCCTGCCCGGAGCGTTGCTGGCGGTGGGTCTGCTCGCCCCGCTCGGCGTGTTCGACCAGGCGATTACCCGCTTTTCGCGCGACACCTTCGGCTTTGATCACGGGCTGTTGTTGGCGGGGACCAGCGCGATCCTCATCTACGCCCTGGCAGTGCGGTTCCTGACGGTTGCGTTTAATTCGGTCAGCGGCGGATTTGCAAAAGTGCCCCCGTCGCTCGATGCCGCCGCACGGTCCCTGGGGGCGAGTCCCGGGGCGATCATGCGCCGCATCCATATTCCGCTGCTTACGCCTAGTATCGCCGCAGCCGCCGCGCTCGTTTTCATAGATACTCTGCGAGAGCTGCCCGCGACTCTGATCCTGAGGCCCTTCAACCTGGAGACGCTGGCGACGCGTGTGTACCGGCTCGCGAGCGATGAGAAACTGGCCGAGGCATCGACCGCCAGTCTGATCATCCTTGCCGCAGGCTTGCTCCCAGTCCTGCTGCTCAATCGCGCCGCCAAACACTGACTAGTCGGGCGGCCGTCAAAACTGTCAGGTGAAATGGTCACTTTGACTTGTCCAAGGCGCTCGCCTCGTCCACAAAGCCATTCATATGGCACGGTTTCCGTTCTCCGCCATCGTCGGGCAAGACGAAATGAAGCAGGCGCTGCTGATCGCGGCGATAGAGCCAGCCATCGGCGGGGTCATGGTGTTCGGCGATCGCGGGACGGGCAAGTCCACCGCCGCACGCGCGCTTGCCAGCCTGCTGCCGCCGATCTCGGCGGTGGAGGATTGCCGATATGGCTGCGTCGCAGAGGAACGTGGCACATGCCCTGACCCGTGCAGTTCGAAGCGTATTCGCAAACGCCCCGTGCCCTTCGTCGACCTGCCGCTCGGCGCGACCGAAGACCGGGTGATTGGCGCGCTCGATCTGGAAAAGGCATTGCGCGCGGGCGAGAAATCTTTCGAACCCGGCTTGCTGGCAAAGGCGCATCGCGGGTTTCTCTATATCGACGAGATCAACCTGCTCGAAGATCATCTGGTCGACCTGCTGCTCGATGTCGCGGCGTCGGGGGAGAACGTCGTAGAGCGCGAAGGCCTCTCGGTCCGCCACCGCGCCAAATTCGTGCTGATCGGCAGCGGCAATCCCGAAGAAGGAGAGTTGCGTCCGCAATTGCTCGACCGCTTCGGTCTTTCGGTCGAGGTGCGCACACCAACCGAAATCGATCAGCGCGTCGAAATCATGCGGCGGTGCGGAGAGCAGGAGCGTGATCCGGCGGCCTTTGCGGAAAGCTGGGCCAAGGAAGAGGTAAAAATTCTGCGTCAGGTCGCGCGCGGCAAGACCAAGCTTGCGAAGTTGGAAACGCCCGATGCGATCATGCAGGACGCGGCGGAATTGTGCCTCGCCGTGGGTGCAGATGGGCTGCGCGGGGAGCTGACTCTGATGCGGGCGGCGCGGGCGCAGGCGGCATTGGCGGGTGCGAAGACCGTGCGTCGCGAGCATCTTATCGCTGTCGCCCCGTCGGCCTTGCGCCACAGATTGCGGCGCGACGTGCTCGACGAAACCGGCTCAACTGTGCGCATCGCCCGCGCGATTGACGAACTGTTCGGATGACCGGCGCCGCGTCGGCCAGCGATCCTGCTGCGGACGCGCTGCTTGCGGCTCGGCTGCTCCTGACTTCCCCCGGCACGCTTGGCGGCATCCGCCTGCGCGGTGCTGGCCCGGCTCGGGAGACGGTGATTGCTGCGATGCGCAACGCCGGGGTGAAAATGCGCCGCGTACCCAGCCATGTCGATGATGAGCGCCTGCTTGGCGGCGTCGACATTGCAGCCAGCCTCGCCTCTGGCCGCGCGGTGTATCAGACCGGCATTTTGACCGAAGCGGCCCGCGATGAGGCGATCCTGCTGATCCCAATGGCGGAGCGGATGTCGGATGCATTGGCCGGGCGATTGATACAGGCCATGGAGGACGATGCTTGCAAGCTTAGCTGGATCCTGCTCGATGACGGGATCGACCCGGAGGAAGAACCACCCGCCTCCCTGCTCGAACGCACCGCGTTTCATTGTGATCTGTCTCAGGCCGAACATGCCGATGCGGCCGCCCTCCCCAATACAGGTGCCGCGATGGATACGAGCCAGACCGCTCCGCTCGATAGAGAAGCGCTGACTGCACTCGCCAACACCGCCGCCGCGCTGGGCATACACGGCCTGCGCCCGCTGATCTTCGCGCAAGGGGCCGCATGTGCGCATGCCGCCTTGCATCAGCGCTCAAACTGCACCGAAGAAGATTTGAGAGTAGCGGTCCGCCTCGTGCTTGCGCCCCGAGCCACACAGATACCCCAACTGGAGGAAGACGCGCCCGAGCCTCCCCCGCCCGCCGAGAACAGCTCGCCCGATCAGGAACCAACCGATAATTCCAATCCCGGCGAGCGAGCGCTCGAAGACGTGCTGGTCGAGGCCGTTCAGGCGGCAATCCCGGCGGACCTCCTCGCCCAACTTTCCGGCGGCAAGGTCAGACGACAGGCGCAAAGCAGCGGAGCGGGGCAGAAGCGCAAATCGGCGCTACGCGGAAAACCACTTGGCACTCGCCCCGGCCTTCCGCGCGGCGGTGCGCGCCTTGCCCTGATCGATAGCCTGCGCGCTGCCGTGCCGTGGCAGCCTTTGCGAAGGCGCGAACTCGCCGGAGATACCCAGACCCATCAGATCATCATGCGCAAGGAAGACCTGCGAGTGAAACGCTTTGAGGAGCGGATGGGCCGCGTCACGATCTTCTGCGTCGATGCGTCTGGCTCGGCCGCAGCTGCGCGGCTGGCCGAGGCCAAGGGCGCGGTCGAGCTGATGCTGGCGCAGGTCTATGTCACCCGCAGCGAAGTGGCGCTGATCGCCTTTCGCAGCGAAGGCGCTGAACTGCTGCTGCCGCCCACTCGCTCACTCACCCGTGCACGCCGCGCCTTGGCTGAATTGCCCGGCGGTGGCGGAACCCCGCTCGCCAGCGGGCTCAACATGGCGCGCGATCTGGCCGATATGATCGCCGCGCGTGGTCGCACGCCCAGCCTCGTCATCCTGACCGATGGGCGCGGCAATATCGCCGCCGATGGCTCACCCGGACGCAAACAGGCGGCCGAAGACGCAGAAGCTGCTGCGAAAGCGATCCACCGCGCGGGACATGAGGCTTTGGTGATCGACATAGCTGCCCGCCCCGGCCCGCATGCACCCGAACTTGCGACCAGTATGGGTGCACGCTTCCTCGCCCTGCCGATGGCCGATGCAAAGATGCTGCATGCGGCCGTTGCCGCCGCAACCTCGCACACCAGCCAAGCCGCAGCATGAGCCGCCCGCTCGATTGGCAGCGAGAAGGCCTGATCTGGCCGCATCGCGAGGCCAGTGAATTCGAGCGAGTTGGTCACACAAATTGGCATGTTCAGAGCATGGGCGAAGGGCCACCAATCCTGTTGCTGCATGGCACGGGCGCATCGTGCCATTCCTGGCGCGACGTCATGCCGCCACTGGCCGAGCGCTTCACTGTGATCGCGCCCGACCTGCCGCGCCACGCCTTCACCACTGGCCATCCGCCAGAGGCAATGTCGCTGCCCGCCATGGCGCGAGCGCTTGGCCAATTGCTCGATACGCTTGAGGTCGAACCTGCGATGATCGTCGGCCATTCAGCAGGCGCAGCGCTCGCCTTGCAAATGGCGCTGGATCGCAGACTGAAGGTGCCGATTGCCGGTTTCAACGCAGCTCTTCGCCCCTTCCCGGGCCTCGCGGCGCAGCTCTTTCCCGCCTTCGCCAAACTGCTGTTCGTCAACCCGCTGGTGCCGCGACTTTTTTCCAAGAGTGTCTCGCGGCGCGAGGATGCAGAGAAATTTCTAACCCGCGCAACCAACTCACGCATCGATGACGCTGGCATGCAATGCTACGCGACGCTGTTCGCCAACAGTCGCCATACGAAAGGCGCGCTGGCGATGATGGCCAATTGGGATTTGCCCGCGCTGCAATCGCGCCTGCCGACAGTCACCAATCCGGTGTTGCTGGTGCATTCGGCGCGCGACAAGGCCGTGCCGGTTAGCGCCGCGCGCGAAGCAGCAGAAGTTCTACCCAATGCTCAGTTGGAAGAGCTGCCGGCGCTAGGCCATCTGGCGCATGAGGAAGACCCGAGAAACGCCGCACGCCTGATTACAGCCTTTGCTGACCTTCATGCTGCGGGCAGAGAGCGGTAAGGAGGACGCGGATGGAGAGCCACAATTTCGGGTGGATTGAAATCGTGTTCTTCTATGGCATCGCCCTCGGCTTTGCGGGTTGGCAATATTGGTCGGTCAGCAAATCGCTGGAAGAAGACCGCGCCAAACGACGCGCCAAGGAAGCGGAAGAAGCCGCTGCTGAGAGCGGGGAAGAAGAGACCTAACACCAAGGCTCTAGGCCGTAACTACATTCAGATGATGATGTGACGAAAATGTTGGACTTGCGCGACCCGGAGCGCAGCGACCTTGTTGGTCGTGAGCACCGGAAGCGCGGAATTCCGCCATTTGCAGGCCATCAGGGCTGAATGTAGTTACAGCCTAAAACGTTCGGCGCGGCATCCGAAACGGCAGCATGAACTGCACGGGACGCGATGCGAACCGTCGCAGATCGAGGCTTTCCTGCACCGCGATCACCGGCTCTCCATAGATGCGTGAGGATACGGTGGAGCGCGCATAAAATGGCGTATCCTCCCATGTCTTCGCCACCTTGGCATCGCCACGATCCGCCCGCGTGCGCCGCGCGACGCGCCATTTGCTATGCGGTAGTGGCGCCACCATCGGCAGTTCGTGATGCTGCGGAACCCCGGCGTGGTCAAAGCGGATGGCGCTGGCAAAGCGCGATCCATCGGCGCGTTCCCCTTCATAAGAAACCACTGCCCCATCCGAGAGATGCGCACGCGACCAGTGCCAGGATCGAAAGCCCTCTTCGAGCGATTCCGTGCCGCGATTGTGATCGATGTATCCGCTGCCGCTCCATGAAAGATCGGGCTCGTTCATCTCGACCACAATCCGCGCGCGCGGCGCAAGACAATGCCAGATGTGCTTTTCTTGCGGGTCGAGAGCAAAGCCTACGGGGTTGAGCATTTCCGGCACGACACGAACGCGCCCGCGCACCGGCCTGCGCCAGGGAATGCCGAGCCTCTTGTCACGCTCGACAATGTCGATTTCCAGCGCCTCGCCGGTCCAGCGTACGGCGCTCGGCCCGATGGCCAAGGTCTTGGCATCGCGCGACAGGTTCTCGGCAGGGCGTTCGGTCATAGTCCAGCGCGCCTGCGGGCCATAAAGCGCGACATTGAGCGAGCTGTGATCTTCAGGCTGCCCGCGCCCACTGGCCTTGTAATAGGGCGAAAAGACACTGCCCAAAAAGGCGATGATCGTCAGGCCGTGTTTTCCGTCGTCGCTGATCGCGTCAATGTACCACCACGAATACCCACCCGGTGGAACCGCCGCATCGAAGCGAGGTCCGAGCATAGTGTGTTCGCAGCAAGTTGCCCGCTTAATGCGGCCATGGGCACGCCCGCGCCCGGGTGCGTCGCCCCGCCCGCGCAATAGAGCCCGGGTATCTTGGTCTTCGGCCCCTGGCGCTGAAACGATGCCGCCCACCCGTGCGATGCCCGACCGTACAGCGCTCCGCCCGTGGACGGGAACAGGCTCGCCCAGTCCTCTGGCGTTGCCAGCTTGTGAGGCATCGGATCTTCCAACATCAGGCCGCAGCGCGTCAGGCTGTTTCTCATCTGATCGGTGCATTGGGCGATCTCCTCTGGGGTGTAGCTGTGGTTGTCGCCATTGGCGGGCGCGTTGACGATGATCTGGATGCGTTCTCTTTCGTCCGACGGTGCGCCAGCCCGTGCCGAGGCGCTGCGATCCTGCGCGCAGACGTAGGTTGTAGGGTCGCTTGGCATGTCGCCCGCTGCGATCTGATCAAACTCGCGGGCGTAATCGGGCGAGAAGAACACGTTGTGATGCTGCAGCGGAAAGCCCGATGTCTTGGCGTGGGCGAACCAGACAAAGGCGGAAAGCGAGCGTTTGTGCGGCGGCATGTGCGGCACGGATCGCGCGGCCTGATGTCCAAACTTACCCTGTGCCAACGCGGCGGGATCGGCGTTGCAGACCACTCGGTCCGCAGCGAATTGCTCTCCTGAAATGAGGCGTACCCCACTGACCGCGCCGTCGCCCGTCAGGATTTCTGCAACTGGCGTCTCAAAGCGGAAAGTCGCGCCTTTGCTCTCGCCCAGCCTGCGCAGCGCATTGGCGAGCGCGTTCATCCCTCCATCGATCAGCCACACGCCGGTCGCCTCGACATGCGCGATCAACATCAACGTCGCGGGCGCTTCGAACGGAGATGATCCGCAATAGGTCGAATAGCGACCGAACAATTGCTGCAAACGCGGGTCTGAAAAATGCTTGCCCAGCGCGTGCCACATGCTTTCGAATGGTTTCATCGCCGCCATTTCGGGAAGACGCGTCAGGCCGATGCGCGCCATCAGCGGCAGCGGCGTGCTCGCCTTGGCCCCGCGCATAAACGGCTCGTTGAGCACATTGTAAATACGCGCGGCCTCCGCGCGAAAACTGCGAAAGCCCTGGGCCGCCTCTGCCCCGGCGAAATCGCCGATGGCCTCTTCGCTACGCAGCGGATCGGCAAACAGATCGAGATGTACCTCGTCATTCCAGGCGTGACGCGCCAGCACTTCGGCTCGCCGCGCGGTGATATAATCGTCAAGCTTCGCGCCGCATTCGTGGAAAATGCCGTCAAACACATCGCGCATGGTGAAAACGGTCGGCCCGGCGTCGATCGCTTGTCCGTCGACTTCGACCCGGCGCGCTTTCCCGCCGGTCCAGGCTTCTTTTTCAAAGACGGTGACATCATGACCGCGCGCCGCGAGCAGAGCGGCGCTGGCCAGCCCGCCAATCCCGCTTCCAATAATTGCGACTCGCGCACTCAAAGGCGTATCTCCCGCCCAAGATGATTGACGTTTACACTCGATATGTCCAATCTTTTGGACATATGCACTGCAGTAGACTTCAGAAGTGACGGGATCCGCCAGCTGGAAAGAGCGATGGGTAACGCGGCGCAACGCCGTGATCGGCAGCGCGAAATTTCAGCATTGGGCTTCACGCATTCCCTTTATGCGTGGGGTAGCGAGAAGGCGGGCGTCGGGAATGTTCGACCTGATCGCGGGCTTCGCCTATTCCAAGGTGCTGTTCGCCATGGTCGAGAGCGATCTGATCGACTTTCTGGCTCAGGGTGCAAGGGACCTGCCAGACATCGCGCAGGCCGCCGACCTGTCCGAGGCGGCCGCCGAGCGCCTGATGCGCGCCGCCACCGCGCTCGATCTGACCGAAGAGATAGCACCCGCGCGCTGGATGCTAGGGGAGCAAGGCGCGGCCCTGCACAGCAATGCGGGCGCCAAAGCGATGATCCGCCACCATCGCCTGCTCTATCGCGATCTTACCGACCCGCTTGACCTGCTGCGTCGCAACCGCGCCGAGCCGACCGAGTTGTCGCAATATTGGTCCTACGCTGGCGCGCTGTACGGTCATGCCGAACGCGGCGAGGAGACCCGCGAATATTCGGAGTTGATGGCGACGTCGCAGCACTTTGTGGCGGAGCAAGTGCTATCGACATTCTCGTTCAGCGGGATCGGTTCGGTGCTTGATGTGGGCGGGGGGCACGGCGCATTCCTGAAAGCCATTGGCGCGACTCATGCCGCCCTTACCCTCGGCCTATTCGACCTTCCGGAAGTCGCGGACAATGCGCGCGCCACACTCGAAAGCGAATTGGGCGCACACCGGGTCACCACCCATGGCGGCAACTTCTTCAGCGACCCGATTCCGACTGGTTACGATCTGATCACGCTGAGCCGCATCCTCCACGACCATGACGACGATCCAGCACTCAACCTGCTGCGAAATATCCACAAGGCGCTCGCACCCGGCAAACGCCTGCTGATCGCTGAGCCGATGGCTGGAGTGCGCGGAGCGGAGGCCATGGGAGACGCATTTTTCGGGCTCTACCTATGGGCGATGGGATCGGGGCGTCCGCGCAGTCCAGAGGAAATCAAAGCCATGCTGAGCGAGGCCGGATTTGCGCACTCGCGCGTCATCCCGACACCGCAACCTGTCGTCGCCAGCATGATCGTCGCGACAGCCTGACAATTGAGTGTCTGCTTTATTTGACACTCATCGATGTAAGGCGTAGTTCACATGTGGGAATTTCTCCTTGATGAGTGACCGCATCAATGCGGCGAAGGGGCTGAGGACGAGAGATGGAAGCATTGGCCGTGATACTCGAAGGGCCCGAGCGTTTAGCGCTCCGGCAACTCGAGCTACGCGCGCCGGAAGCCTCTGATGTCCTTGTAGAAACAGCGTTCAGCGGAATTAGCGGCGGCACCGAAAAGCTGCTGTGGACGGGAGAGATGCCCGAGTTTCCCGGAATGGGTTATCCCCTGGTACCCGGATACGAATCGGTGGGCCGCGTGGTCGATACCGGCCCAGAAGCGCGCGAACGACTCGGTGACTGGGTCTTTGTGCCCGGGGCCAATTGCTACAAATCTGCGCGAGGATTGTTCGGAGGGACATCGCAGCGGCTCGTCGTGCCATCTACGCGCGCTCTGCCCGTCTCCGAGTCGCTGGAAGAAAACGGCGTGTTGTTCGCTTTGGCCGCAACCGCGCTTCACGCAATCAACGGCGGCAGACCACCTGAACTTATTGTCGGCCACGGCGTGCTTGGCAGATTGCTGGCTCGCCTCACCATCGCGCTGGGCGCACCCGCGCCGACCGTTTGGGAGACGCAAGCAAGCAGGCGCACCGGCGCGCAAGGCTACACAGTCACCGCGCCTGATGCGGATGAGCGTCGCGACTACGTATCGATCTTTGACGCCAGCGGCGACGCCGAGCTGATCGACACTTTAGTCCCCCGCTTGGCCAAAGGCGGAGAGATTACTTTGGCGGGCTTTTACTCACAGCGTTTGGGCTTCGATTTCGCGCCCGCCTTTATGAAAGAGGTGCGCTTGCGCATCGCCGCCGAATGGCAGCCGGAAGATCTCGCGCAAACCAACACGCTGATTGAATCCGGCAAGCTCGACTTGGGCGGATTGATAAGCGACCGGCGGCCAGCCGAGGAGGCAACCTCTGCCTACCCACATGCATTCGGCGATCCCGATTGCCTTAAAATGGTTCTCGATTGGAGGGGCTGCGCATGAGCATGCTTGATATTCAGACGGATGCGCTGCGTGACGAGGCGAGCCAAGAGCCTGATCCGGTCCACACCGGTGAAGTAACCAGCGAAACGCAGGTCATCGCGATCTACGGCAAAGGCGGCTCGGGCAAGAGCTTCGCGCTGTCCAACCTCAGCTACATGATGGCTCAGCAGGGCAAGCGCGTGCTGCTGATCGGCTGCGATCCAAAGTCGGACACCACCAGCCTGCTGTTCGGCGGCAAGTCCTGCCCGACCATCATCGAGACGTCCTCGAAGAAGAAACTGGCCGGTGAGGAAGTCACGATCGAAGACGTGTGTTTCCAGCGTGACGGTGTGTTCGCGATGGAACTTGGCGGTCCAGAAGTCGGTCGCGGCTGCGGCGGACGAGGCATCATTCACGGCTTCGAGCTGCTCGAAAAGCTGGGTTTCCACGAATGGGGCTTTGATTACGTCCTGCTCGATTTCCTAGGCGATGTGGTGTGCGGCGGCTTCGGCCTGCCGATTGCGCGCGACATGTGCCAGAAAGTGATCGTGGTCGGATCGAACGACCTGCAATCGCTCTATGTCGCCAACAATGTCTGCCACGCGGTCGAGTATTTCCGCAAGATGGGCGGCAATGTCGGCGTTGCGGGCATGATCGTGAACAAGGATGATGGAACCGGCGAAGCGCAAGCATTTGCCGAAGCTGTCGACATTCCGGTGCTCACCGCCATTCCTGCGGACGAAGATATCCGCCGCAAGTCGGCCAATTATCAGATCATCGGTAAGCCGGGCGGCGAATGGGCGAGCCTGTTTGAGACACTGGCGACCAATGTTGCTGAGGCACCTCCAAAACAACCCGCCCCGCTCGATCAGGATGGCCTGCTCGGCCTGTTCAGCCCCGAAGATACCGGCGGCGACATTCAGCTGGTGCCAGCCACACAGGCCGACATGCGCGGCGGCGTGTTTGAAGAAAAGCCGTCTCTGGAAGTGATTTACGACGAGGTATGAACTGACCGATCTGCACGCCTCTGAACGCACACGCGACCAGCTCGACCTCGGAGCCGCCGAGGGCGGTGCGTGTTCGAGCAGTGCGACGATGGAAGAAGCGGCGCGCGCGGCGGGCAAGAGCGACATTCTCGATCAATACGCCGCGGACTATCCGGTCGGACCACACGACCAGCCGCAATCGATGTGCCCAGCCTTCGGGTCGCTCCGAGTGGGCCTTCGCATGCGCCGCACAGCGACCGTGCTTTCTGGCAGCGCATGCTGCGTTTACGGCCTGACCTTCACGTCTCATTTCTATGGTGCGCGGCGCACGGTTGGCTACGTGCCATTCTCTTCGGAGACGCTCGTTACCGGCAAGCTGTTTGAAGATATCAAGGAGGCGGTCGAAGGGCTCGCCGATCCTGAAAACTACGACACCATCATCGTGACCAACCTATGCGTTCCGACCGCCAGCGGCGTGCCGCTCAGGCTGCTGCCAGATCAGATCAATGGTGTGCGGATTGTCGGCATTGATGTGCCGGGTTTCGGCATCCCCACCCATGCCGAGGCGAAAGACGTTCTGGCCGGCGCGATGCTGAAATATGCTCGCGAAGAAGTCACTGCTGGCCCTGTTGCGGCGCCCGCCGAACGCTCGGACAAGCCGACTGTTACCTTGCTCGGCGAGATGTTTCCGGCCGACCCTGTCGTGATTGGCCAGATGCTTGAACCGCTGGGCTTAGCAGCTGGTCCGGTCGTGCCGACACGCGAATGGCGGGAGCTGTATTCGGCGCTCGATTGCTCGATCGCCGCCGCAATCCATCCGTTTTACACCGCGAGCATTCGCGAGTTTGAGACGGCTGGCCGTCCCGTGATCGGCTCGGCCCCGGTAGGCGCAGACGGCACCGCCGCCTGGCTCCAATCGATCGGCGACACCCTCGGACTCCCCCAAGCGCAAGTCGACAGTGTCAAGAACGCGATGATTGGCGCAATCCAAGGCGCGCTAGCTGCTCAGCCGATTTCAGGCCGCATCACTGTGTCTGGATATGAAGGATCCGAACTGCTGGTCGCGCGCCTGCTGATCGAAAGCGGCGCGGATGTGCCCTATGTCGGCAGCGCCTGCCCGCAGACGCGCTGGTCCGATCCGGACCGCGAATGGCTCGAAGCACGCGGCGTCAAAGTGAACTTCCGCGCGAGCCTTGAAGAAGACATCGCGGCGGTCGAGGAATACGGCCCAGACCTTGCGATTGGCACAACCCCTGTTGTGCAGCACGCGAAGGCGAAAGCGATTCCGGCGCTCTATTTCACCAACCTCATTTCCGCCCGTCCTTTGATGGGGCCAGCCGGCGCAGGCAGCCTCGCGACAGTGATCAACGCGGCCATGGCGAACAAGGATCGGTTCGACAAAATGCGCGACTTCTTCGAAGGGGTCGGAGCAGAGCACACCGCAGGCGTGTGGGAAGACACCCCCGTCGATCGACCGAAATTCCGCAAGAAATATGCGGCTCTGAATGAAGCGGCTCGCAAGGCGGCTGAGGCGGTGGGCACATGACGCTGATCCTCGACCATGATCGCGCGGGCGGATATTGGGGCGCAACCTACGTCTTCACGGCGGTCAAGGGCCTGCAAGTCATCATCGACGGCCCGGTGGGTTGCGAAAACCTGCCGGTGACCAGCGTGCTGCACTACACAGACGGTCTTCCGCCGCATGAACTCCCCATCGTGGTGACGGGGCTTGGCGAGGAAGAGCTGGGCAAGACCGGAACCGAAGGCGCGATGAAGCGCGCGTGGGAAACGCTTGATCCAGAACTTCCAGCGGTCGTTGTCACCGGTTCCATCGCCGAGATGATCGGCGGCGGGGTCACGCCCGAAGGCACGAACATCAAGCGCTTCCTGCCGCGCACAATCGACGAAGATCAGTGGGAAAGCGCGGACCGCGCTCTCACCTGGCTTTGGACCGAGTTCGGGCCGAAGAAGATGCCCAAGCAGCGCGAGCGCCGGGAAGGTGAAAAGCCGCGCGTCAATATCATCGGCCCATCCTACGGCATGTTCAACATGGCCAGCGATCTGGCTGAAATCCGCCGCCTGGTCGAAGGAATCGGCGCGGAAGTGGGCGTGGTGTTCCCGCTCGGCTGCCACCTCGCCGATATTCGGCAACTGGGGATGGCAGATGCCAACATCTGCATGTACCGCGAGTTCGGCCGCAATTTGTGCGAGACGCTGGAGCGGCCATACTATCAAGCGCCGGTCGGCCTCACCTCCACCACCAAATTCCTGCGCGCCTTGGGCGAAGAGCTGGGCCTTGACCCAGAGCCGTTTATCGAGCGCGAGAAACACACGACGATCAAGCCGCTATGGGATTTGTGGCGCTCCGTCACACAGGACTTCTTCGGCACGGCCAATTTCGGCATCGTCGCGAACGAGACCTATGCGCGCGGCGTGCGGAATTTCCTCGAAGGCGACATGGGCCTGCCCTGCGCCTTCGCCCATTCGCGCAGCGCGGGGATTAAACCCGACAACGAGCAAGTGCGCGCCGACATCGCCGAGAAAGCGCCGCTGGTGGTGTTCGGCAGCTATAATGAGCGCATGTATATGGCCGAAAGCGCCGGTAGCGGGTTTGGCCCACGGGGTATCTACATCCCGGCGAGTTTCCCGGGCGCCGCGATTCGCCGCCATACCGGCACACCCTTCATGGGTTATTCCGGCGCAACATATCTGGTGCAGGAAGTGTGTAATGCACTGTTCGATGCGCTGTTCAATATCCTGCCGCTTGGCACGGATCTCGACAAAGTACCGGCCACGCCAGCGCGCGATCTGGCCGAATTGAGCTGGGACGACGAAGCCAAGACAAAACTTGACGCATTGGTCGAAGCACAACCCGTTCTCATTCGAATTTCCGCGGCCAAGCGGCTGCGCGATGCCGCCGAACGCGTGGCGCGTAAGCGCGGCGACGCGATGGTCACAGCCGACTGCCTCGCCGACGCCATCCTGGAAGGGGAAGGCGCATGACCGGCGGCCATCAAACCAGTTTACGAGATTGCCCGGAAACGGGCTCCATCATCCACGTGGGGGATCACGCGGGGATATCGTCGGGGGCAATTTCGCCCTCACTCCATCAACGGAATACGGAGAATACCGATGAACGATCCGGCTGATCGCCCGAGCGTTGGCACGTATCTGACCGACGAGGAGGCCAAGGAGATCCATAAAGCATTTATGGGCACCTTTGCACTTTACGTTGGCATTGCGGTCGTCGCTCACTTGCTGCTTTGGGCCAACAAGCCCTGGCTTCCGATCCTCTGATCCTCAAAAGATAGGAATTACCTATGTGGAGAATTTGGCATCAATTTGATGTGCGCCGGGTGCTTGTTGCCCTGCACGTCGGGCTGGCAGTGCTGGCCTTTACCATCCACTTCATCCTGCTCAGCACGGACCGCTACAATTGGCTCGATGGGCCAAGCGCCGGCACGTCACAAGCAGCTGCAGTGATCGAGAGTTCGGAAGCCTCCGGCTAGCCGAGCCTGATAAGTGAGTGGGGGCAGGTTCGCCTGCCTCCAACAACTTGTTCTGTAACGAGAATAACCTGCCCTAGCTGGCGGGGAGGATGGACTTATGCTCCTTAGTTTCGAGCGCAAATACCGCGTGCGTGGCGGCACCTTGGTCGGAGGGGATCTCTTCGATTTCTGGGTCGGGCCATTCTACGTTGGTTTCTTCGGGGTCACAGCTGCGATTGCCGCGCTGATGGGGACAATGTTGATCTTCGCGGCGGCGGCTCAGGGACCAACCCTGAACCCGTGGCTTATCTCTATCGACCCGCCAGCGATTGAAGCTGGCCTTAAATTCATGCCGCTGAATGAAGGCGGCTATTGGCAGGTGATTACGGGCTGCGCGATTGTCGCGTTCGGTTCGTGGGCGCTGCGCCAGGTGGAAATATCGCGCAAGCTGGGCATGGGGCTGCATGTTCCCTTCGCTTTCAGCTTTGCGATCCTCGCCTATGTGACCTTGGTGGTGATCCGCCCGGTGCTGATGGGCGCTTGGGGCCATGGATTTCCCTATGGCATCTGGACCCACCTCGATTGGGTGTCCAACGTGGGCTATCAATATGTGAACTTCCACTACAACCCGCTGCACATGATCGCGATCACGTTCTTCTTTACGACGTGTCTCGCGCTCGCATTGCACGGCGGCCTCGTGCTTTCCGCGGTCAATCCCGGCAAGGATGCCGAAGTCCGATCTCCGGAATACGAAGACACCTATTTCCGCGACTTCATCGGCTATTCCGTCGGCACTTTGGGCATCCACAGGGTCGGCCTGATCCTGGCGCTCAATGCCGGGTTCTGGAGCGCCGCATGCATCGTCATATCCGGTCCACTTTTCGTCGGCAGCTGGCCAGAATTCTGGGAATTCTGGAAAGCCATTCCGATCTGGTCGTGAGGGAGTAACTGGCAATGCTACGCTATCAAAACATCTTCACTCAAATCCAGCTCAAGGCGGAGCCCGAAATGGGCATTGCCCTGCCCGCGGGCGATGAGGATCGGATCAATTCGACCTTCTACAGCTATTGGGCGGGCAAGATCGGCCAGGCGCAGATCGGGCCGTTCTATCTGGGCTGGCTGGGCATGATCTCGCTCGCATTCGGTGCGGCGGCGATCATGATCATCGGCCTGAATTTCTGGGCGCAAGCGGGATGGAGTCCGCAGACTTTCATGCGAGAGTTCTTTTGGCTCTCGCTCGATCCACCTGGCCCAGAATATGGCTTTAGCCCGTTCGTGCCGCTGAATGAGGGCGGCTGGTTCATCCTGACCGGCGCGTTCCTCACCATCTCGGTTCTGTGCTGGTGGGTGCGCACTTACATGCGAGCAAAATCGCTCGGCATGGGGATGCACATTCCCTGGGCGTTCGCGAGTGCGATCTGGCTGTTCCTGGTGCTCGGCTTTATTCGTCCCTTGCTGCTTGGCAGTTGGGCAGAGGCCGTGCCCTACGGCGTGTTCTCTCACCTCGATTGGACGAACAACTTCTCGCTGATCTACGGGAACCTGTTCTATAATCCGTTCCACGCGCTCTCGATCGCCTTCCTCTATGGCTCAGCCTTGCTGTTCGCCATGCACGGCGCGACGATCCTGGCGGTTGGGCGCTACGGCGGTGAGCGCGAGATCGAGCAGATCACCGACCGCGGCACGGCATCGGAACGTGCAGCGTTGTTCTGGCGCTGGACCATGGGCTTCAACGCGACGATGGAGTCGATCCACCGTTGGGCATGGTGGTTCGCCGTTCTGACCACTCTGACGGGAGGCATCGGTATTCTCCTGACCGGAACTGTGGTCGACAACTGGTATGTGTGGGCTCAGGAGCATCACTACGCACCAAGCTAGGATCAGCGCTTCGTCGGGCGTGCCCCTGTGCCCTTCCCTTCCCAGCAGGCTGAGCACGCCAAGCAGAAACCCGGTTCCCAGCAATGGGACCGGGTTTTTCTTGAGTAAAAGTCAGTCTTCGGAATGTCGGAAGCGTTCGCGCAAGTCGAGCAGATGAAGCGGCAGGGAAAGTGCGAGTGGCAAGGCAATCCAATGCCATGCCGCATCAACCAATGCCGCTCTCAAGCCCAGCACCAGCAGCGCGGCCGGGCCTAGCAGGCCGACAATAGCAAGCCAGCGCCATCCGCGCAGCTTCAGCCATACGGCCTCGCCCGCAAGCACCGCCAGAATGATGTCGGCGGCATGTCCCGATTGGAATAGCGCATCCAGCATCATAGAATGTCGCTCAGATCACCCAAACGGACCGTTGATCTCAACGACTTGCCAATTAAGCGCACCGGCGATCGTCACCCAGATCAGATAGGGTACCAACAGCAGGCTTGCCGCCTTGGAATAACGGTAAGAATAGACGATCAGCGCGAGGATCGAGAGCCACAGCAGAAGCAGCTCTATAAACGCGAGATCGGGACGCTGGATGCGGAAGAAGATCAGGCTCCAGGTGATGTTGAGGAACGCATTCAATGAGAACAGGCAGATCAGAATGTCGGATACCCGCCGAGTTGGCGCGGCGAGCCAAGCCGTCACAGCCGATGCTGTCGCAAACGCAAAGATGATCGTCCAGGCAATTGGAAATAGCTGATCTGGCGGGTTCCAGCTCGGCTTCTCAAGCGATTGATACCACGGCCCCAGATCGGTGATCGTCGCTCCCAGCATGGCCACCGCAATCGCAGCGATGCTGGCAATGACGACCGGTAAAACCCAGTATTTGCCCATTAGGCGGTAGCTCTCAGTCCGAGTAGGTGCGCACAATCCTTCAGGAATATCTTGATATGCGCCATCGGCTTCGCCCTCACCAATCGCTTGTTCATGTAAGCCTGCCAGGTGAGTTGCTGCACGTCCTTGTCATCGCACATTGTCACGAATCGCTCGCGGCGCTTGTCGCTGGAATACCAGAAATACTGCATCATCCCCAGGACCCAGAATACCTTGCCATGCTCTTTCATGAAGCGCTTGCGCGCGGCACGCAAAGCCTTTGCCTCACCAGTTACAAGGAATTTCTGGGCAGCTTCAGCCACAAAGCGTCCACCGATCATCGCGTAGTAGATGCCTTCGCCAGAGGCCGGCGCTACGATGCCTGCCGCATCACCTGCAACGATGACGTCGCGTCCATTGTCCCAGCGCTTTAGCGGTTTCAGAGGGATCGGCGCGCCCTCGCGGCGGACAGTCTCGCACTTCGTCAAATCCAGCTCATCGCGCATCGTGCTGACCGCACCGCGCAGTGAGAAGCCCTTGTTCGCGCTGCCGACCCCGATGCTCGCTGTCTTCCCGTGCGGGAATACCCAGGCGTAGAAATCGGGTGAGAGCTTGCCTTGATAGAACACATCGCAGCGTGACGGGTCATAGTTGTCGCTGACAACGTCAGGGGACTCGATAATTTCGTGATAGGCGAAGACGCACGGCGTCTTTTCGGCACCGGGAATGTTTTGCTTCGCCACGGCGGAGCGCGCTCCGTCGGCCCCGATCACCAGCTTGGCGCGCACCTGTTCGATGTCGCCGCCGCGCTTGCGCCGAAAGCAGATGATCGCGCCCTCGTGATCGTCGCGCTCGATACGCTCAAATGTTGCGGTCAGGCGCTTTGCGCCATTTGCCTCGGCCCGCTTGCGCAGCCATTCGTCAAACTCCTCGCGATCGACCATGCCGACATAGCCAATCTCGCCAACCGGCATATCCACGGCGCGGTTCGAAGGCGCGATCATGCGCGCTGAACGGGCACGCGCGACCAACAGGCTTTGCGGAATTTCGAAGTCTTCCATCAATCGTGGTGGAACCGCTCCGCCGCACGGCTTGATCCGTCCACCCCGCTCAATCAGCAAGACGGAATGTCCCGCCCGAGCCAAATCTGTTGCCGCCGTCGCCCCTGTAGGTCCTCCGCCGATCACGGCGACATCGTAGATTGTCTCACTCATGCAAACACCTGTTTTTGAGAGGGGGATGTCCGGCGCGTGGCCCGTACAGCGAGCGCGGCGGCGATTACGAATAGGGCAGCCTCAAGCGCGAAGATCAGCTGGAACGCGCTGCCGTCAGCTTGACTGGCGCGGCGGGCGAAATCGACACCCAGCGCGCCGAGCAGACCCCCGAGGCCAAAGGCGATCGCCTGGCTTGCGCCCCACACGCCCATGCGCACGCCCTCGCGGGTTTTCTCTCCCGCGCCGGCCAGTCCCATCATCGCGCCAATTGCGGCGACCGCGAACAAGCCATTGCAAAAACCGAGCGCAAAGACGTTCGCAGCAAGCGGCCAGCCCGGGCCGTAAACTGCAGCAGCCGCGAGCCCGGCGAGGGCCAATGCTGACCCGATACAACCGGCCACTATCCAGAGCCTGAGATCGACTGGCATCCGCCCCGCAAAGGCACTTCCGCCTATGCCGGCGATGATCATTCCGATCAGCACACCACCATGTTGCAGACCTGCAAGCTGGGTCGATTCACCGACGGGCATATTGAAGACGAGGCCCGCAAACGGCTCCAGGATGAGATCCTGCATGCTGTAGGCGAGCATCGAGACAAAGATGAAAATCGTGAAACGGCGCGCCTCTTTCTCATGCAGAATCTCGCGTAGGGCCGCACCGAAATCAGGCGCTGGTCCGGTCTTTGCGGTCTCAGCGAAAACCTGCTCGCCACGCTCCAGCCGGAACACCGCCAGCGCAGTGATAAGAACGGCGGCAATGGCAACACCACTCGCTACGCTAACCAGACGGTCGGGAGAAAACGGTTCGCCTGCATAGGCCGGTTTGAGCAAAGCCCCGGCAGTGGCTGCGGAAATCACGATCCCGGCGACCATCATGATCCAGGTTACCGCTGCGGCTGCGGCCCTGCGGCCCGGCGCAACCCCGGATGCGAGCAGAGCAAGCGCCGATGTGCCGCTGGCCCCAACGCCAATTCCGATCAGCGTAAAGGCGAAGATTGCGAGCGCAATTCCCGCCATCCGCGCTTCATCGACCATCACCGTGGCTTGCACCGCAAGCAAAGCGCCGCCAGCAAGCACGGCGATTCCGCCGAGGATCCACGGTGTGCGTTTGCGGCCCTTGTCCGACCCGTGCCCCCAAATCGGTCGCCCCAACTGAACTGTATAATGCCAAGCAACCAGCCCCGCCGGTATGGCGGCGGCCAAAGCATATTCGACCACCATCACCCGATTGAGCAGCGAGGTGGCTAGCATCACAATCGCGCCGATTGATGCCTGAACCAGCCCGATGCGCGCTATCGCAAACCAGCCAAGTCCTTTTGAGTCCATCGCGTGGCCAACCATCAGATATAGCCCCCCAGTCCGAGAGCCGCGGCGAGCATTCCCAGCACATAGAGCAGCACGCCGACGGCATTGTACCAAGGGGCATACTTCGCCGGATCGCGCAGCAAACGAGGCATGGCCGCGCACTGCGCGATCAACAGGCCAAGTACTATGAGCGCGGATGTTGTCAGCTCCCACTGCCATAGCAGAGCGATGACAATCACTTGCGCCGCAGCCATCACGGCGCAGGCCAGGCGAGCGGCGTTTTTCACACCGAGTGTGACCGGCAGGGACTTTAGCCCTGTCTCGCGGTCCCCCTCCACCGCCTTAAAGTCGTTGAGCGTCATAATGCCGTGTGCGCCCACGCTGTAGAGCACCAGTACGATCAGAATTTCGGTCGACGGAAGCGCTCCGGTCATCACGCTTGCGCCAGTGAACCAGCTTAGTCCTTCATAGGTCAGGCCGACCACTGCCGGGCCCACCCAACCGCTCGTTTTGAAGCGGAATGGCGGCGCGCTGTAAGCCCAGGCCAGCGCAAGGCCAACGATCCCCGCAGCGAGTACCCACGGCCCAAGCAATCCGGCAACGAGCGCGGAAACCGCCGTACCGATCAGAGCGATGTAGAGTCCCCAACGCCCCGCTATCCGGCCGGAGGGTATCGGACGATCCGGTTCATTGATCGCATCGACATGGCGATCGAACCAGTCGTTCACCGCCTGGCTGGTGCCGCATACCAAAGGTCCTGCAAGCAGGATCCCTGCAGCAACAAACAACCAGCGCCCGTCTAGGCTCGCACCGGAAGAGACAGCGCCGCACATGAAGGCCCACATCGGTGGGAACCAGGTGATCGGTTTGAGGAGTTGAACAACGTCGCGGAACGCCGGAATCGGCACCGCTTGAGTCGAGACCGCAGAACGCTGCATGGAGGTAGGCTATGCCTGACACTTACATGCGTCAAATTATTTTGACACTTTAATCTGTCACTTGCGAATTTTGCACCAACTCAGTCGTTTTCGCCGGTCAGATTGCCCAATCCATGGCGGTGCAATTTGGAATAGAGACTCTGCCGCGACAGGCCGAGAATCTCTGCTGCAGAGGCGCGATTATCTGACGTGTAGGAGAGCGCTGCTTCAATGCAGAGTCGCTCGATCAGATCGGTACTCTCGCGGACAATATCCTTCAGCGACATGCGCCCGACCAGATCGGTGAGCTGCTCGACCGAACGCGGCAGATCTTCCGAGCCAGGGGGTAGGTCACGAAGGCGTCGCCCGATCGGACGGATGACGAAACCATAGACCGGCTCGTCCGATCCGCTCGCCACAGCTGACAGCTCCACCTGCTCCCCGCCTTCTTCGTATCTGGTGCGCACAAGCGTGCTGACATTGCGGGCAGATCCATTCTGATCGAGTTGCCCCTGGATCAGCTCCAGATCAATTCCCGGTCGCCCAATCCAGTCAGACAAGTGCCGCCCGCGCAATTGATCGACGCCGCCGGCCTGCACCAACTCGGCAAAGGCGGCATTGGCGCTTACCAGCAACATGTCCTTATCGGCCACGACAAAGGCGTCTGGCATGTTTTCGACAAGGTCAGAAAGTTTCGAAGGCTGGCTCTCATCGCGCGTCGCACCAACGGCCGAACCGCGCATCAAAATGTACTGCGCCCGGTCTTGCGTGAAGCCGGAGGCGGAAAACGATGTGGCACTGTCTCCCTTGCCAACCGAGACCTCAAGCGGAGACACACTCTCTGAGGCAAGTGCGCCGCCCAGCAGTGCCATCACGTCATCGCGATCGCCGCGATTAAACAGGGAAATCAGTTTCTTGCCAACAAGGCTGCCCTGCCGAGCAGCGAACAATTGATGCGCCGCCGGATTGGCCTCGCGCACACGATGCGTTGCCGCATCGACGATCATCACGGGCTCGCTCGATGCCTCGAACAGCATGCGATAGCGCGTCTCGAGCTGGCGCAGCCGTAGGTAGTCACGCTCGAGCGATTGCTGAACCTGAAGCAAACGCTGCTGCAACTTGGCCGCCTCGCGAAGGTCGCGACCAAAGGCAATGCGATGTTCGCCGCCATTCACCGTCACGACGACGTAGCGGATCGGCACATCGCCTTCACCGGCGGTGTGATTGACCTGCCGCCAGTGTTGGACCTCGCCGCGACGGGCGGCGGCCAACATTTCCATGATCTTCGGACGGCTCTCGACCGTTACGGTGTCGATCCAGTTTTGCCCTGCCAGAGTGTCCAGGCCCGGATAGTGATCCGGGTCATACGCCGCATCAAGAATGGTGCCGGTATCATCGAGGATCAGCGTGATGTCGCCAGCCACCATGGCCAGTTTCATCGCCGCGTCGGCGTCCAGCGAGTCGAACAACTCAGCCGCCTGACCGAACGGGTTTTTTCCTTCGATACTGTGTTTACGGGTTAACATCCGCAGTGCACCCTAACGCGTGCAATGAATACTCGACAAAGCATTCTGAACAAGAACTTCCGCCATTTGAACGGCCGCGCTGGCGTCCTGCGCGGTTCCGTCAGCTCCGACCTCTGCGACCAAGTCGGGGTTTTCATTGACCACACGGCCACCAATCATAACCCGCGTATTCGGGTTGGCAGCAACACTACGAAGTGCACTGATGATATGAGAGATCGCGGCGCTAGGACAATCGCGAGATATGGTCAATCCTACGACATCGAAGGACTTCTCGCCGACGCGCTTCAGCAAATCCCCGCGTCCTGGCTCCACCATGACTTCGCTGCACCAGCCAGCTCGCGCAAAGATGTCTTCAAGCATGGTCGCACCGAAACTGTGCTGATCGCCGGGTAGCGGTGAGATGAGAATAGAGCGGGGTGAGGACATCGCGGAAACGACCGGGGGAGAGCGCACAGCAACTTCCCGCATCACTTCCTGCAGTCGCCACAAACCCATTGTTACATCGACAAAATCACACTCGTCTGCTTCCCACAACTCGCCCAACTTGCGTGCCGCAGGAGCGATCACATCGATGTAGATCGCATCGACGCTCGCGCCATCGTCGAGATAGGTTTGCACAACCTCGAGCAGCTCCGCTGCCTCTGCATGCAGCGGTAACGCAGCAAACCGATTGGCATCGAACGGATCGATCTCACTCGTGCGAGGTTTCAGCCGCTCGGTCGGCTCAGCCGAATGCGCCATCAACAATCGGGGGATAATCTCGCCCTCGATGATCGTACTGATCGATTCGTTTTCGAGCGACCCAGGGCTTCCATCGCTATGCAGGCGACCTCGTCGCTTCAGGCGCGAGAAGGGATCGCCGATCACTTTGCGTAAAGCAGCTGACCCAGTGCCAATCACAAATGCCATTTCCAGACTCTCCCAGTCTGTCAGGCCGACCTAGACCCGAATGCGGCGCGGATTGCGTCATCGCTGGCGGAAGGGGGTGGCCGCTTTTGCGACTCGGAATCACCAGCGGCATTGTGGGTACGCGTTTTTATGCTTGCTGGCAAATGAACGGCCGGAAATGTGTCAATCATAATTGTCGTCCAGATTGATTGACACCTGATATCGACTCGTCGTAGGTTTCGTTTCTGACAGCGGAGGCATTTCGCAACGAATGGGACGGGATACCCAGAGACGAAACAGCGTATTTCCGAGTGGGAAATCAGGGGCGCTCTACACTGCGGAAGAGCGCCGCCGCCGTGACGACTCGGTCTGGACGATCATCCAGGGCGTCCTCGCTCCACTGCAATTTCTGGTCTTCCTCGTCAGCTTCGGCCTCGTCATCCGCTTCTTAGCGAGCGGTGAAGGCGCATTCGCAGCCGACGCCTCAATCGTCATTAAAACACTCACGCTCTACACGATCATGATCACCGGCTCGATCTGGGAGAAGGTGGTGTTTGGACGCTGGCTGTTCGCACCTGCTTTCTTCTGGGAAGACGTGTTCTCAATGCTCGTGCTGGCACTGCACACGCTTTATCTGGTGATGCTCTTCGGTGCGATTGGATCGGTCGAAACGCGGATGATGGTCGCGCTGGCGGCCTATGCGGCTTACGTGATCAACGCCGGACAGTTTCTGCTCAAGCTGCGCGCCGCAAGACTCGAAGCACCTGGCGCCACGGCGTTGACCGTATGAACGCTCTGCCTCCCTCGAGCGGCTGCGCGTCAGAGCTAGCGCTGAAGGAGCGGCCAAGTGAGCGCGCGCCAGTGTTGCGAGAACGCGGCCAGCGCGAAGTCTTTTGCGGACTGACCGGGATCATCTGGCTTCATCGCAAGATGCAGGACGCCTTCTTTCTGGTGGTCGGCTCGCGCACCTGCGCGCATCTGCTGCAATCGGCGGCAGGCGTGATGATTTTCGCTGAGCCGCGTTTTGCCACGGCCATCATGGAAGAGCGCGATCTGGCCGGCATGGTCGATGCTCAGGAGGAGCTGGACCGAGTGGTCGGCAAGCTGCTGCAACGCCGCCCCGATATCAACACTCTGTTCCTTGTCGGCTCTTGCCCATCTGAGGTGATCAAGCTCGACCTCGCAAAAGCTGCCGAACGCCTCGGTGCGAAACATGCAGGGGATGTGCGCATCCTCAATTATTCGGGCAGCGGGATTGAGACGACCTTCACCCAAGGCGAAGACGCGTGCCTCGCCTCGCTTGTGCCTGAAATGCCTGCGGGCGATTCCGATGGCGCGAAAGAGCTGCTGATCGTCGGATCGCTGCCGGATATTGTTGAGGACCAATTCCTGCGGCTGTTCAAACAACTGGGTATTGAACGCGTCGGCATGCTGCCTGCACGCAATGCTTGCGACTTGCCCGCCGTCGGCCCGCAAACGCGCTATCTGCTCGCACAACCTTTCCTCAGCGATACGGCAATGGCGCTCGAGAATCGTGGCGCACAGCGGCTCGACGCGCTTTTCCCGTTTGGCGCGGAGGGAACAACCGCCTGGCTGCGCGCAGCGGCCACGGAATTCGGTATTGACGAAATGCACTTTAACAGCGTCGTCGCTGGACCGCGCAAACGAGCAAAGCGCGCGATTGAGCACAGCCGCGAGATGCTCGGCGGAAAGCGCATCAGCTTCCTGCCCGACTCGCAGCTCGAAGTCCCTCTGGCACGGTTCCTGACGCAAGAGCTTGGGATGGAGCCGGTCGAAATCGGCACGCCCTATCTGCACCGCACGCATCTCGCTCGTGAGCTGGAGCTGCTGCCAGAAACCGCGCGCCTTTCCGAAGGGCAACATGTCGACAAGCAGCTGGACCGGGTGCGCGAAGACAGGCCTGACCTGACCGTATGCGGCCTGGGTCTTGCCAACCCGCTGGAGGCCGAGGGCTTCGCCACCAAATGGGCGATCGAGCTGGTCTTCTCACCCATTCACGGGTTTGAGCAGGCGGGTGATCTTGCTGAACTCTTTGCCCGGCCGCTTCGGCGCCGCGATGTGTTGAGGGTTTAGGCGATGCAGCTATCCGTCTGGACCTATGAAGGACCGCCCCATGTCGGGGCCATGCGGGTCGCCACCGCGATGGAGGGTATGCATTATCTGCTGCACGCCCCGCAAGGCGACACCTATGCCGACCTGCTGTTCACGATGATCGAGCGGCGCGGCAAGCGTCCGCCGGTCACCTACACCACATTCGAAGCGCGCGATCTGGGCAAGGATACGGCGCAACTGTTTCAAGACGCCGCGCGCGATGCCGCGGAGCGCTTCCAGCCGCAAGCGATGATGGTCGGTGCGTCTTGCACCGCGGAATTGATCCAGGATGATCCCGCCGGACTATCAGAGGCGATGGACCTGCCCTGCCCAGTCATTCCACTCGAACTGCCAAGCTATCAGCGTAAGGAAAACTGGGGCGCGGCGGAGAGCTTTTACCAGATTGTCCGGGTTCTGGCCGACCGCAATATAGAGCGCGCACCACGCGAAGGCCGCCGTCCGCTCGTCAACATCCTTGGCCCGACCGCGCTCGGCTTTCGCCACCGCGACGATCTGGTCGAGATCCGCAAGATCCTCGACGAATTGGGCGTCGATGTGCATCTGGTCGCGCCGCTCGGTGCAAGCCCACAAGACATCACACACATCGGCGCGGCCGATTTCAACATCGTTCTTTACCCCGAAATTGGAGATGAAGCGGCACGCTGGCTTGAGCGCGAGTTCAAGCAGCCTGCCATTCGCACGGTCCCGATAGGCGTAAGCGCAACACGCACGTTTATCGAGGAGGTCGCCGAGTTAGCAGAGGTTGATCCCACTTCTGCGCTCGGCGACAATTCCTCCCGGATGCCGTGGTGGAGCCGCTCGGTCGATTCCAATTACCTGACCGGCAAACGGGTTTTCATCTTCGGCGATGCAACCCATGCTGTCGCTGCCGCCCGGATCGCGCATGAGGAACTAGGCTTCGAGGTCTGCGGCCTTGGCTGTTACAACCGCGAGTTTGCGCGCGATGTGCGCGCAGCGGCACGCGAATATGGCGTCGAGCCGCTCATCACCGACGACCATATGGAAGTTGAAGATGCGATCATCGCTGCACAGCCTGAAATGGTGCTGGGCACGCAGATGGAGCGGCATATCGCCAAGCGGCTTGGCATGCCCTGTGCGGTGATTTCCGCGCCCGTCCATGTTCAGGATTTCCCTGCGCGTCATAGCCCGCAAATGGGCTTTGAAGGCGCGAATGTGATCTTCGACACATGGGTCCATCCGCTGGTGATGGGCCTGGAAGAGCACCTGCTCACCATGTTCCGCGACGACTTTGAGTTTTCCGATGAGAACGGACCGTCGCACCACGCGGCTCATGCGCCCAAAATGTCGCAAGCACGCGCGCCTACCATCGACGCGGACGTTCCTGAAGAACCAGTCGTGCCTGCAGATAGCGGATCGATCTGGACTGCCGAAGCAGAGCGCGAGCTGAAGAAGATACCTTTCTTCGTGCGCGGCAAGGCGCGCCGCAACACCGAGACATTCGCGTCGGATCACGGCCGCGCTGAAATCGACCTCGACACGCTCTATGATGCGAAGGCGCATTATGCCCGGTAGCGCTGCCCCTTCCGTCCGTGTGGCGATCGTCACGCTCGACAATCACCTGAAAGGGGCGGTTGAGCGCGCTGGCGACGAATTGGCGAAAGAGAACATATCCCTGAGCCTCCACGCGGCGGCGGATTGGGACCGCGACGCAAGCCATCTCGACACAACCAAGGCCGCCATTGCCGAGGCCGATATCGTCATCGCAACGATGCTGTTCCTCGATGATCATGTGCACGCAATCCTTCCAGCTCTGGAGGAGCGCCGCGAGGCCTGCGACGCGATGCTCGGCCTTATGTCGGCGGGCGAAATCGTGAAGCTGACGCGGCTCGGCGGATACCGGATGGATGCACCCGCCAAAGGCCCGCTTGCACTGCTCAAGAAGCTGCGCGGCTCGCCCAAGAAGAACGCAAGCTCGGGCGCGGGGCAGATGAAGATGCTGCGCCGCCTGCCAAAGATTTTGCGTTTCATTCCCGGCACGGCGCAGGATGTACGCGCTTACTTCCTGACGCTCCAATATTGGCTTGCCGGTTCGGATGAGAATGTCATCGCCATGGTGCGCGGCCTGATCGACCGCTACGCCGCTGGCGAACGCGAGGCACGGCGCGGCGAAACCCCTGCAGAGCCGCCGCGCGAATATCCCGAGGTCGGAGTCTATCACCCGGCCACCGACCAGCTGATTTCGGAAGGGCTGCGACTGCTCCCGCGCAAGAAGGGAAAGCACGGCACAGTCGGATTGCTGCTGCTGCGCTCTTATCTGCTCGGGCGCGACACGGGCCACTATGATGGCGCGATTGCCGCGTTTGAAGCCGCTGGCCTGAAGGTCATCCCAGCCTTTGCGAGCGGTCTGGATGCACGCCCAGCCATCGAAAAATTCTTCATGGAACGCGGCGAGCCCACGGTCGACGCAATCGTGAACCTCACCGGTTTCTCGCTTGTCGGCGGCCCTGCCTACAACGACAGCGAGGCGGCGATTGAGACGCTCGCGGAGCTCGACATCCCCTATCTCGCCGCGCACGCCATAGAGTTTCAGACGCTCGAAGAATGGCGCGGGCGCGACCAAGGCCTGCTGCCGCTCGAAGCGACGATGATGGTAGCTTTGCCCGAACTCGACGGTGCGATTGCGCCCAGCGTTTTCGGCGGACGGGCCGGAGCGAGCAAGGCCTGTCAGGGCTGCGCACGTCATTGCGAGCAACCCAAGACGCAAAATGTTCGTGCGATGATGGGTTGCCCGGAGCGGGCTGAGGCGCTCGCTGAGAAAACCGTCAAGCTGATCCAGCTGCGCAAGGCCAAGCGCGCACAGCGCAAACTCGCCGTGGTCCTGTTCAACTTCCCGCCCAATGCCGGCGCGATGGGCACGGCCGCCTTCCTGTCAGTGTTTGAATCGCTCTATGCAACTCTGGGTCGGCTTGCGAGCGAAGGCTATGATGTCGAGGTTCCCGAAAGCGTCGATGCGCTGCGCGACGCCATCATAGAGGGGAACTCCGCGCGATACGGTAGCGATGCCAATGTCGCCGCGCGCATACCAGCCGATGAGCATGTTCGCCGCGAGCCGCATCTCGCCGAGATCGAAGCGCAATGGGGCCCCGCTCCCGGCAAAGCGCAAAGCGATGGCGCGAACATTCAGGTGCTCGGCGCGCAGTTCGGGAATGTCTTTGTCGGCGTGCAGCCAGCCTTTGGCTATGAAGGCGACCCGATGCGGTTGCTGTTTGAGGGGACCTTCGCACCAACCCACGCCTTCAGCGCCTTCTATCGCTGGATCCGCGAAGATTTCGGCGCGCATTCCGTGCTACACTTCGGCACGCACGGCGCGCTCGAATTCATGCCGGGCAAGCAGGCCGGAATGACGGGCGATTGCTGGCCCGAGCGGCTGATCGGCGATCTGCCCAATTACTATCTCTACGCCGCGAACAATCCATCCGAGGGCATTCTCGCTAAGCGTCGTTCCGCTGCCACGCTGGTAAGCTATCTGACTCCGCCGCTTGCACAGGCTGGCCTCTACAAAGGCTTTATCGAGCTTAAGCAGACGGTCGAGCGCTGGCGCAGCGCCGCCGAGGGTGAAGAGCGCGCGGATCTTGAACAACTGATCGCAGACCAATGCGATGCGCTCGACATTGACTGCACCGATATCGGTAAGCTGGCGAGCCACCTTTATGAGCTGGAGCAGACGCTTATCCCGCATGGCCTGCACGTGCTCGGCCAACCGCCAGCAGGCAGCGCGCGCGAGGAAATGCTCGACGCGATGGTTGAGGCCGCAGGCGATGATGCGGATCGCGATGCGCTCGGCGAGAAACTCGATGCTTGCGACGAACTCAGTGCGCTGATCCACGCCCTTGATGGCGGCTATATGAAGCCTGCTCCGGGCGGCGATGTGGTCGCCAATCCCGATGTGCTACCCACGGGCCGCAACATCTACGGCTTCGACCCCTTCTGCATTCCAAGCGCCTTTGCTTGCGAGCAGGGCCGGATGCAGGCCGAAGAGCTGATCGCGCGACATGTGAATGGCGGTGCGCCCTTCCCCGAGAGCCTGGCTATGGTGCTTTGGGGCACCGACAACATGAAAAGCGAAGGGGTGCAGATCGCGCAGGCCCTCACGCTGATCGGTGCCCGGCCCAGGCGCGACGGCTATGGCCGTCTGTGCGGCGCTGAGCTGATCCCGCTGGAAGAACTGGGCCGCCCGCGCATCGACGTTGTTGCGACACTTTCAGGCATTTTCCGCGATCTGCTGCCGCTGCAAACCCGCATGCTGGCAGAAGCCGCGCTGCTCGCCAGCCAGGCTGATGAACCGATTGAAGCCAATTTCGTCCGCAAGCACACGCTCGCGCATCAGGCAGCGCACGGATGCGATCTCGAAACCGCATCGCTACGGGTCTTCTCCAATGCGGAGGGCGCATACGGCGCGAACGTCAATCAGATGATCGAAGGCGGTGTCTGGGCAGACCCAGATGAGCTCGCCAATGCGTTCGAGACCCACAAGGGGTACGCCTACGGCGTCAAAGGCGAGCCGGTGCAGCGCCGCGAACTGCTGCAAAGCGCACTCGCCGAAGTCGAATTCACCTATCAGAACCTCGAAAGCATCGAAGTCGGCGTTACCGATCTCGATCAATATGTTGATGGGCTTGGCGGGGTCAGCCGCTCGGTTGCGAAAGCCAAGGGCAAGGACGCTCCAGTCTACATCCTCGATGCGACGCGCGGCAACGCAAAGGTCCGCACGCTCGCCGAACAGATCGACCTGGAAACACGCAGCCGCACGCTCAACCCGAAATGGTACGAGGGCATGCTCGACCATGGATATGAGGGCGTCCGCCATATCGAAGGCCACGTGACCAACACGATGGGCTGGTCGGCAACGACCGGACAAGTTGCACCGTGGGTCTATCAGAAGATCAGCGAAACATTCGTGCTCGATGAAGAGATGCGCCGCCGCCTCTCCGATCTCAACCCGAAAAGCTCCGCCCGCGTGGCCAATCGCCTGCTTGAAGCATGCGACCGCCAGCTGTGGCAGCCCGATGACGAAACACTCGCCGCCCTGCGCGAAGCCAGCGACGAGCTTGAAGACCGGCTCGAAGGCGTGTTCGCGGCGGAGTGATGTGATGAGGACAATGAAACTATGAACCTGCTCGACCCAAAGACCCGTTTCAGCGCACCTGATGGCGAAGGCTCGGTGCAGGTGCAGCTCGACCCGCGCGACCAGATCAAGGGCGCGAAGGTGTTCGCCGTTTACGGCAAAGGCGGGATCGGCAAATCGACGACCTCCTCCAACCTTTCGGCCGCCTTCTCAAAGCTTGGCCACCGCGTGCTGCAAATCGGCTGTGACCCGAAGCATGACAGCACCTTCACTCTGACCAAGAAGCTGATGCCGACTGTGATCGACGTGCTCGAGACGGTTGAATTTCACTCCGAGGAATTGCGGCCCGAAGATTACATGTTCGAAGGTTATAACGGCGTGATGTGCGTCGAAGCTGGCGGTCCGCCTGCGGGCACAGGCTGCGGCGGCTACGTGGTCGGCCAGACCGTCAAATTGCTGAAACAGCACCACCTGCTCGAAGACACCGATGTCGTGATCTTCGACGTGCTGGGCGACGTGGTCTGCGGCGGGTTTGCCGCTCCGTTGCAACATGCCGAGCGCGCGCTGGTGGTGGCTGCGAACGACTTCGACAGCATCTTTGCAATGAACCGGATTGTCGCGGCGATCGGAGCGAAGGCAAAGAACTACGACGTGCGGCTGGCGGGCGTCGTCGCCAATCGCAGCCGCGAAACCGACGAGATTGACCGCTTCTGCGAAAAGATCGGAATGGAGCGGCTCGCGCACTTCCAGGATGTCGATGCGATCCGCCGCTCGCGCCTGAAGAAATGCACATTGTTCGAAATGGAAGACGCACCTGACGTGATAGCGGCTCAGGACGAATATCTGCGTCTTGCCGCGATGCTTTGGGCCGGTGTCGACCCATCGACCGCACAGCCGATGAAAGACCGCGACATCTTTGACTTTCTGGGGTTTGAATGATGGCAACACGCTCACCCACTTCCTACGATATGCAGCGCGACCAGCTCGCGACTTATTTCGACAGCACTGCACGCAAGGCGTGGATCGATCTTACGTCCGATGCAAAGGTCAGCGGCATTCGCGCGACCGTTCGCGCGGGCCGCGAGGAAATGCGCAAAACCCTGCTCGGTTGGCTGCCAGCCGACCTACGCCGCACCCGCCTGCTCGATGCGGGTTGCGGGACAGGGGCGCTGAGTATCGATGCGGCCTGCCGCGGTGCAGAGGTGACCGGTATCGATGTTGCAGTTGGCCTCGTCGAAGTCGCACGCGAACGCACCCCCAGCTTTATCGGTCACGGCCGGATCGACTGGCGCGCGGGCGATATGCTGGACCCCGCTCTGGGCGAGTTCGCCCATGTGGTCGCGATGGACTCGCTGATCCACTATCCGGCAGGCGACCTCGTTACCGCACTCGAACAGCTCGGCGAGCAGTGCAGCACCTCGATAGTGTTCACCTTTGCGCCGCACACACGCCTGCTCGGCGCGATGCATAAGGTCGGCAAGTTCTTCCCCAAGAGTGATCGTTCCCCGGCCATCGTGCCGGTCAATGAGGAAGAGCTACGCGCACGCCTCGGCGAGCTTGAAGGCTGGCGCATTGGCCGTACGCATCGCGTTTCCAGCGGGTTCTACACCTCGCAAGCAATGGAGCTGGTGAAAGCCTGATGAGCAAACCCGCCTCCCCTTCTGTCAAATGGATCCAAGCGGCTGCCGCTTGGCTGCCATTTGCGGATGCGGCGAGTGCCGACCTGCCTCTATCGCGCTTGCTGCGCCTCGCGCTGTTTCAGGTCAGCGTTGGTATGGCGATGGTGCTGCTCAATGGCACGCTCAACCGCGTGTTGATCGTCGAACTGGGAACACCGGCATGGGTGATCGCGGTGCTGATTGCCGTTCCGCTGCTGATCGCGCCATTCCGCGCGCTTATCGGGCATAGATCCGACACGCATCGCTCCGTACTCGGATGGCGGCGCGTACCTTACATCTGGTTCGGGACGATGGCGCAATTTGGCGGCCTTGCAATCATGCCGTTCGCTCTGCTGCTGCTCGGTAAGCCAGAGACCTTTACGCTAGGTCTAGTCAGCGCAGCGGTCGCCTTCCTGCTAACCGGCGGAGGCATCCACACGACGCAAACCGCCGGCCTTGCACTCGCCACGGACCTTGCCCCTGAAGAGAAGCGCCCGAGCGCGGTCGCGCTGCTTTACGTCATGCTGCTGGTCGGCATGATGCTGTCTGCTTTCGTGATTGGCGGTCTGCTGGTTGATTTTTCCGCCACCCGCCTGGTCCAAGTGATCCAAGGCGCCGCTGTTTTGACCCTCTGGCTCAACGTCGTCGCACTTTGGAAGCAGGAAGCACGCAACAAGGAGCTGACCGCGCCGGATCGCGAGACACCCGCCTTTGGAGAGCTATGGCGCGCCTTTGTGCGCGATGGGCGCAATGCACGGCTGCTCACCGCAATTGGCATCGGAGCTGCAGGCTTTGCGATGCAAGATGTCTTGCTGGAGCCCTACGGCGGCGAAATTCTAGGCCTGTCTGTCGGCGCGACCACCGCGCTGACCGGCGCCTGGGCGGCAGGCGCGCTTTTCGGGTTTGTATTGTCCGGCAGATCCCTGTCTCGCGGCGACGATCCCCTGCGTGTTGCCGGTGCAGGCTTGGTCGCCGGCGTCGCGGCATTCCTTATGATCCTGTTCGCGTCGCCCTTTAACTCGGTCGTCATGCTCTATGGCGGAGCCTTTGCCATTGGCCTGGGCCTGGGCCTGTTCTCGGTTGGCACGCTGATCGAGGCCATGAGCATCGCTAAAAGCGAAACCGCTGGCCTTGCGCTTGGGGCATGGGGCGCGGTGCAAGCGAGCTGCGCGGGGCTGGCTGTCGCTCTAGGCGGCGCAATTCGCGACATCGCCGCCTTTGCTTCCGGCGGATCCGAAGCTGCTCGAGCAACTGGCTATGCCGCCGTCTATTCCATTGAAATCCTGCTGCTCCTGATTGGCCTGATCGCCATCGGGCCGCTGGTTGGTCGCCACCGCAAAACCGGGACAAACGCGCCTGCTCCGTTCGAGCTGCGCGAATTTCCGACCTGAATTTGAATGAGAGGAGTGTAAGATGAATGCGACATACATAGTGGGCACGTTCGACGTGGCCGAGTTGGTCTTCTTGATCTTCTTCGTGTTCTTCATCGGGCTCGTGATCTACCTTAACCGCGAAAGTCGCCGTGAAGGCTATCCGCTTGAGGAAGAACTGGGCGGCAGGGTCGATCCCTCGGGCAAGAAGCTGAGCGACGGACCCGACAAAGTGTTCAAGCTGCCGCACGGCCGCGGCGAATACATTCCTGAGGCAGTTCCGCGCGATGCAGTCGACGTACCAGGCACGCGGACTTTCGGCTCCGCTGGCGCGCCCTATGCTCCTGATGGAGACGCGATGAAATCGGGCATGGGTCCCGGAGCCTATGCGAAACGCGCCACCTATCCCGACCTCACCGCCGATGGCCGCCCGCGCATCGTGCCGATTGGCTCAGCGCATGAGATCGCCATCGCTCCCAAGGACGAGAACCCCGTCGGCCTTCCGGTCTATGACGCAAACAAGAAGCTTGCCGGGAAGGTCAGCGACGTCTGGGTCGACCAGTCGGAGCACATTATCCGTTATCTGGAGGTGACGACCAATTCAGGCAAACAAGTGCTCGCACCAATGCCAATGGCGAAGGTGCAAACACCTGGCCTACTGGGTGATCTCAAGCCGTTGATCGACATTGACGCGATCACTGCCGAGCAATTCGACGACGTGCCGACGCTGTCGACACCCGGCCAGATCACCCGCGATGAGGAAGAGCGTGTCTCGGCCTATTATGGCGGCGGCTATCTCTATGCCAAGCCTGAACGGGCGGAGCCTTGGATATGAGCCCCGATACCGAACTGCAAAACACCGAACTGCCGGCCTATCCGCCTGCGCATGACGATCCGATGGGCACACCCGCCGACGATGAAAGGGTGTTGTGGCAGGGCAGACCAGACCTGCGAGTGCTGGCCCGCACCGCCTTTCATACGCGGACCATCGGAATCTACTTTGGTGTGCTGACAATAATCGCGCTGGCGATGGGCAGCGCCGATAGCGCCGCTCTGATCGTCGGCTTCGGTGCCTTTGTGCTCGCACTGCTCTATGCCGCCGCGTGGCTGACCGTGCGCAACACGCTCTATATCATCACCGATGCGCGCGTGATGATGCGAGTTGGCATGGCGGTCGACAAACGGATCAACATTCCGCTCAAGAAAGTGACCGCCGCGCATCTTGCCCCGCGCGGCAAGGGCTATGGCGATATCGCGCTGGAGCTGGGCGGTGACCGGACGGTGCTCGGCTATCTGTTGCTGTGGCCGCATGCGCGCCCATGGCAGATCTCTCGCCCGCAACCGATGCTGCGCGCGATTGCGGAAGTCGATCAAGTGGCGAGCGCGCTGGCCAATGCGTCGGCCAAGTTCAACGCGATCGAACGCGGCGATTTCGCGCAACAGGACAACGCGACCAGCGCTGGCCTTACCGGAGCCACCGCATGAGCGCCCCCGCCCATTACGAATACGACCATGAGCATGGCGATGTTCACAAGGCTCCGATCATCATGATGGGCGCGGTGATGGCGATTTCCGTTGCGTTGACCGCTTCAGTTAGTCTCGGTTTTCTCGACCGCGTCGCTGTGCCCAGTGAAGTGCGTGCCGAGGCGGGCACGCAAGCCACCGCTAGCCGCCAGCTCAACTTCTTCGACGCCGAAGGCGGCGCGGTTAGCATTGTCGATGCCGATAGTGGTGCAGAGATCGCTCGCTACGAACCTGGCACAGGCGGTTTCATCCGCTCCACAGTGCGCAGCCTCGCTCATGCCCGCCAGATACGCGGCATCGGAGCGCGGCCGCCATTTGATCTAACTCAATGGAACGATGGTTCGCTTTCGCTAACAGACAGCACCACGGGAAAAAGCGTGGAGCTGGGATCATTTGGCGCGACCAACCGCGCCGTTTTCGCCGCATTGCTGGAAAGGGATCAAAGCTAATGCCACTCAATTCATTCGAGACGCCGTGCCGCATATCGGTCGAGCAAAGCTCAGAGCACTTCCACGCCCATGTCGAGCTTGAGGGCGAATACGCCATCGAGCCGGGCGACAAAGTGCGCGTGCATGGCGACCCGATCCAGATCCCTTTCGGCCATAGCGCCGTTTTTGAGCGCGCGGCGACCGTCACCCGCGCAGGCCCGCTAGAGCGCGCGATCACGCGCCTCGCGGCCTATTTCGACCTCAAAGAGCTCTACGAGGTCAGCTTCAACCCCGGGAGGATCAAATGAACGCTCACGCCCCGATCACCAGCAAAGAGGCGATGGAAATCGCGACGCAGGACACGATCCTCACCCCGCGTTTCTACACCACAAATTTCGATGCCCTGGACGCGATTGATGTTTCGCTCGTGCGCGAGGAATGGGACCAGTTGATCGCCGACATGGTCGGTGATCCGAACAAGAAGCATTTCAAGCATAATGACAGCTTCACCGGCATCATCGAGAATCTTGAGCCGGAATTGCGGGCAGAATTTACCGACTTCCTGGTGAGCTCCATGACGTCGGAATTTTCGGGCTGCATCCTCTATGCCGAGATCGCGCGGCGCACCAAGAACCCCGATGTGAAACAGCTGTTCAAACTGCTCGCCCGCGATGAGAGCCGCCATGCCGGTTTCATCAATGAGTCGCTGAAAGATGCGGGGATCGGCGTCGATCTTAGCTTTCTGACCAAGACCAAGAAGTACACCTACTTCAAACCGAAATTCATCTGGTACGCGGTCTATCTATCGGAGAAAATTGGATACGCGCGTTACATCACGATCTACCGGCATTTAGCGGCCAACCCGCAAAACAAGTTCCACCCGATCTTCGACTGGTTCGAAGAATGGTGCAATGACGAGTTCCGTCATGGCGAGGCGTTCGCCATGTTGATGCATGCGGATCCAAAACTGCTGAAAGGATACAACAAGCTTTGGATCCGGTTCTTCCTGCTCTCGGTTTACGCGACAATGTATGTGCGCGACCATGCGCGCCCTGTATTCCATAAAGCGCTGGGTGTTGACCCGACCGAATATGACTATCAGGTCTTCAAGGTCTGCAATCAGATCAGCCGGCAAGTCTTCCCGGTCGAACTCGACATCGATAGCCCAGCCTTCCGCGCCAATATGGAAGCGCTGCGTCAAGCAGCCTTGCGGATCGAAGAAGGCAAGGCGCAGGGCGGCCTTGGCGGCATGGCCAAGCGCATCAGCGGCGTGGCTGGTGCAGGCTGGAACTTTGCCAAGATGTATTTCCACCGCACCAAATCGAATGAGCTCCCGCAAACCGTCCGGCTTCAGCCTGCATGGTGAGCTGGAGCGGCCATATCGTCCCGCTCGCGGTGACTTTGTTGATCTGGTTCTTTGCAACCGGATTGATCGCATGGGCGGATAACCGCGACCGCGCGACGTTCACCACCAGCCTGATAGTCGCTGGCGGGGTTGGTATTGCTGGTCTGATCGCGATCTTCGTATCCTCGCAATCGACCTCCGCATTTTCGATATATCTCGCCTTTGCTGGAGCGCTAATGGTGTGGGGATGGCACGAGGTCGGCTTCCTCACCGGTGCGGTGGCTGGCCCTCGGCGCGAGCCCTGCGACCCGGAATTGCGCGGGCTTGACCGGTTTACGCAGGCTAGCGCCACCGTGATTTACCACGAGATTGCGCTTGCACTCACGGCACTAACTTTGATCTCGCTCAGCTGGAATGCACCCAACCAGATCGGAGCGACCGTTTTTGTACTGCTGTTCATCATGCGGCTGTCGACCAAGCTCAACATGTATGTCGGCGTGCCGAACACCAGCCTTGAAATCCTGCCGCCGCATCTCGCCTATCTGAAGAGCTATTTCGGTCGCAACCGGATGACGGCAATGCTTGCCTTTTCGGCCATCGCGATCGCTGCAATCGCCGCGTGGTTTGCCTCACTCGCTATAGCCGCACCCACTGGCAGCGCTGCGATGATCGGCGCGAGCCTGCTGTTCGCATTGTGCCTGCTAGGCGCGATCGAACACGTCTTTCTCGCCCTGCCGTTTCGCGACGGCGTGCTGTGGGGCTGGGCCTTACCCAACCGCGCCCGATCGACACCTATTTCAAACGACCACAACACCATAAAGACAGGGAATTCAGCCCATGGATTATGAAGCCTATTTCAAGAACGAACTGGACAGCGTTCGCGAAGAAGGTCGCTACCGCGTGTTCACGGACATCAAGCGGCACAAGGGCTCCTTTCCGCACGCGACGCGCTTTGTCGATGACGAAACCCGCCCTGTCACAGTGTGGTGCTCGAACGACTATCTCGGGATGGGTCAGCACCCTGATGTGATCGAGGCGATGCATGATTGCCTGGAGGAATGCGGCGCAGGCGCAGGTGGCACGCGCAATATCTCCGGCACCAATCACTATCACGTGGAACTGGAACGCGAATTGGCCGACCTCCACGGGAAAGAGGCGGCGCTGCTCTTCACCAGTGGCTATGTCTCGAACTGGGCCGGCCTTGGAACTCTCGCCAACAAGATTCCCGATTGCGTGGTGTTCTCGGACGCGCTCAACCACGCCTCAATGATCGAAGGTATTCGGCACAGCCGTGCGCCGTACAAGATCTGGAAGCACAATGATCCAGAAGATCTGGACCGGCTACTGTCAGACTTCGGGCCGGACGTGCCTAAGCTAGTCGCATTCGAAAGTGTCTATTCGATGGATGGCGACATCGCGCCGATCGCGGAGATTCTCGACGTGTGCGAGAAACATGGCGCGATGAGCTATATCGATGAAGTCCACGCGGTCGGCTTGTATGGTCCGCGCGGCGGCGGCATCGCCGAGCGCGAAGGACTGATGGACCGCATCACCGTGATCGAAGGCACGCTCGGCAAAGCCTTCGGAGTGATGGGCGGTTACATCGCAGCCAGTAGCAATCTGGTCGATTTCGTGCGCAGCTTCGCCAGCGGTTTCATCTTTTCAACCGCCCTGCCCCCTGCTGTAGCGGCGGGCGCAGCAGCGAGCATCCGACACCTCAAAACCAGTAACAAAGAACGCGAGACTCAGAAGGAACGCGTTGCTCAAGTTCGGCGCAGGCTCGATATGCTCGGCATTCCGCATCTCGACAATCCCAGTCACATCATCCCGGTGATGGTTGGCGATGCGAAGAAGTGCAAAATGATCAGCGACTGGCTGATGGACAATCACGGCATCTATGTGCAGCCGATCAATTATCCGACCGTGCCGGTGGGAACGGAGCGGCTGAGGCTCACACCTTCGCCTGTACACAGCGATGACGACATCGATCGCCTGGTCGAGGCGCTGAGCGAAATCTGGTCGCAATGCGAGCTGGCACGCATGGCTGTCGCCGCCTGAACAGATCAGGCGCGAGCGCTTCGGTCGATCTCAAGCGCGCATATAAAAAGGGCGGCGTGGCAATCCACCACGCCGCCCTTTTCTTTGATTGTGCCCTGGCGGTTTAGAGGCCAGCTTCGGTGAAGATTTCCTCAAACACGCGGCCAGCAAGACCTGGATGGCTCACTTCCTTGGCGGCTGCGACATTCGCATCCTGACCTTCGCCTTCAACGATGATCATGCCGACCATGCCAGCTGCGTAGTGCGGTACGCACTGATAGCCATACACACCGGGTTTCGGCAGGACGTAAGAGACCTCTTGGTTGATCTCACCTTCCCAGCCGCGTGTGCCCTCAGGGATCATGCCCTCAATCGACGACGACTGGTGGGTCGGATCGGTCGGAACGAACTTGACGGTATCGCCAACTTGAGCGGTGACCAGCTTCGGCTTGAACACCTGCATGCCGGTTGGATTGTCGGGGTCGCGAGTATACATCTGAATTTCGATGACGGTGCCGTTTGGTTCCACTTCCGGATCAGCAGGCGGTGTGGACTCGGCAGCAGCGGTTTCCGCTTCTACCGGAGCGGCAACTTCAGCTTCAGCAGGAGCAGCGGTGTCGTCCGCCTCGCGGCCTCCACATGCCGAAACGGCCAGAAGACTCACCAGGGCCAGAGAGCCCAAGAGTGCATTACGCTTCATAGTACGATTTCCTCTCTATCGCTTCACTTCTGATCCCAATAAGAGGGACTTAGACGAGTTTGACAGCAATGCCTAGTATGGCGGTAAGCCGCAACAGACACACACGCTTTCTCCGGCCTTTTCAGACCCTTCGCGCATTCATAAAACCCAACTAAGCGATGATCGAATAGCGCCCTAATCGCCTTTCGCGATGAGGCGCACCGCAGCACCGCCAGATGACGCGAGTGGAAGGGATATTGTTTCGCCCCCTTTCACGTCACGCGCCTCGATAACGATGGAGTAGGGATTTGTTTCCCAATGCGCGTCCTCACCGTCGCGATAGAATTGTGCAGTGTAGGTTTTGCCCGGCTCCAAGAAATCGAGGGTAACCTCTATCGTACGCGGAGTTCCGTCGGTGACCGCGCCCAGGAACCAGTCGGTTCCGCCCCGCTCTTGCCGTGCAATAGCGACATATTCGCCGACTTCACCGGCCAGCGCGATGCTCTCTTCCCAATCGGCAGGTACGTCCTTGATAAACTGAAACGCATCCATCCGCTTCTCATAATTTTCAGGTAGGTCAGCCGCCATCTGCAGCGGTGAGTAAAGCACTACATAGAGCGCGAGCTGTTTTGCCAAGGTCGTCTGCGGGCGGTTGGATGGATCGCCGCGCCGCATGTCCTCGCGCACTGGCGGGCGCTCATTCGGCTTCAGGTCAAAGATACCAGGGGTGTAATCCATCGGCCCAGCCAGCATGCGGGTGAAGGCCAGCGTGGAGATATGCTCGGTCGGATTAGGCGGCGTGCCCCACGCATTAAACTCCATGCCGCGTGCGCCCTCGCGCGTCATCCAGTTAGGATAGGTCCGGCGCAATCCAGTATCCTTCACCGGCTCGTGGGCATTGATCGAAATCTGACGTTTTGCCGCAGCTTCGACCACGCGCAAGTGGTGGTCCACCATGAACTGGCTGTCATGCCATTCGAATTTTTGAATGCCGTTTTCATCGATCCGCGAGATATCGCCTGCATCGGCGACATATCCGGTTTTAACCTGCGCGACCCCGACCGATTGATATAGGTCGAACGCCGCCTCCATCTGGCTTTCATAGTTCGACACATCGGCGGAAGTTTCATGATGCCCGATCAGACGGACACCTTTCGACCGGGCATAACGCCCCACTTCCTCGATATCGAAATCTGGATAGCTCTCGGTGAATTTGAACAGCGCACCATTATTGAACCAGTCGCCATCCCAGCCAATGTTCCAACCTTCGACCAGCACACCGGCAAAGCCGTGCTCGGCGGCGAAATCAATGTAGCGCTTCGTCTCCTCGGTGGTCGCACCATGAATGCCGTCATTACCCCAGGTACGCTCGCGAATATGCATCGCCCACCAAATGCCGACATATTTGCCCGGCTCCACCCACGACACATCGCCCATTGCATTAGTCTCATTTAGGTTCAGGATGATGTCCGAATTGATCAGTCCGACCGCGTCCGGCGCGATCTGGATCGTGCGCCAAGGCGTCTTGAACGGAGCGGACGTCTTGACCCGGATCCCGTCCGACCAGGGGCGCAGACGCGCTTCGAAACTACCGGGGCGCAACGCTTCCAATGACATACCCGAATAATTGACCAGCGCCGCTTCGTGGATGCTGAAATGGATGCCGGCCGGGTTACGGAAGGTGACCGGGGTGTGCGCATCGTCGACCTTGCCCGCCGCACCGGTGCGATAGATGTATTCGTAGCGGTTGAACTCGTCGCTGGGCGTGTACCAGGTCATGGTCTGCTCACCGACACCGAACTGTGTCAGTTCGTCAATAATGTTGATGTCGCCGGAGAACGCCTCTTGCTCGGCAAGCTCATAGCGAAAGCCGAGTCCAGTATCGAAGATGCGGAAACGCACAGTGATATTGCGCGCTGGACCGGTTTGCGCAGCGAAAGTGACAGCCAGCTCACTATGCTGATCGCGAACGAGCCTGCGTTCTCCCCAAGGCTGCTCCCACGTTTCATCGCGTGAGGTTGTGGTCGATCCGCTGATTGTGAGGTCGCGATCAAATCCGTGATGATCGCGGAAGAGCATGCCAAGTTTCGACGCCGCGATGACCTGATCATCGCCATAACTGACTGAATAGGTCGCAAGGCCGCGCTCATCGCTGACGGTGAGCGTGATCGCTCCATCTGGTGAAGTGGCTTGCAGCGTTTCTGCACGCAGCGGTAGAGCGATAAGCATCGCCCCGGCCATCATTGCTACAATTTGTGCGCACCTAACGAACATATTTCCTCCTGGTTTGATCCTGACAGCCCTTGCTTCGGTCATGGGCGAGTATCCGGCGATCATCGCCGTTCGCGGAAAATTCGGTATCCCCATGGGTCCAGCGAGATGCCGTATGCTTCGCCCTCGCTTTCGCCAAACACCGCTTCTTCGCCCGACAGCGCGTCGGTGTAGCTGCCAGTGTGGCGGGCAAGCGAAAACTCGATATCCTGCGCTTCGCCCGAAAGGTTGAAAACCGCTAATATGCGCTCTCCCCGTTCGCCACGTACGAAGCTGAAGACCTTGTCGCTGGCGCTGTTGGGCACCTCAATCATCGGCGCGCCATAGCGGCCATTCCAAAGAGCGCGTTCCTGCGTCTTGAGAGCGATCAGCTGGCGAAACAGGTTGTCATATCTGCCCTCTCGCCATTCGATTTCGTCTTTCTTGAAGAATTCGAGCTGGCGGTCGAGATCGGCCTCTTGTCCATTGTAGATCAGCGGTATGCCGTTGCCGACGAATGAGAGCGCGATGGCCGCCTCATAGGCTGGGCCGTAGATATCTGAGGCGACGCCGTCCCACGAATTCTGGTCGTGATTGTCAGTGTAGACCATCCGATAGGCGGCGGAAGGCCAGGTGGTTGCTTGCGCTGCGTAATATCCGCGAATGGGGCCTGCGCCGCTGCCATTGGCGACCAATTCCTGCATCGCCTCTTTCCAGCCCCAGGCATAGGTTGCATCGAAGGCGTTTCGGTGCAGGTCGCGGGTCTGCCATTCCGCCAGCATGAAGACGGGCTTGATCGCATTGAGCTCCGCACGCGCCGTCTCCCAAAAGTCGAGCGGAACATATCCGGCAACATCGGCACGATAGCCGTCGATATCAAATTCACGCACCCAATAGGCGAGGCTCTCGGTCATGTACTCGCGCAGGGCCGGCTGCGAGTAATCGAAGTCGACTGTGTCGACCCAATCCGTGCCTTGCGGCGGCATCAGCTCGCCTTCTGGTGTGCGTGTGTACCAATCAGGATGCTGCTCGGTCAGCGGGTTGTCCCAGGCCGAATGGTTTGCGACCCAGTCTAGGATCACCTTGAGTCCCAAGCGATGCGCTTCGTCGACGAAAGCGCGAAACTCTTCTTCCGTGCCGAGATCCGGATTGACCGCGCGGTAATCGCGCACGGCATAGGGACTGCCCATCTCACCCTTGCGGTTCACTTCGCCGATTGGGTGGATCGGCATGAGCCAGATGATATCGACGCCCATATCGGCCAATCGCGGTAATTGTGCCTCTGTCGCTGCAAAAGTGCCTTCAGTGGTGAACTGCCTGGTGTTGAGCTGGTAAATCACCGCATCACGGGTCCACTCGGCATTTTCGAACTGCACGTAAGGTTCGGGCTCATAGTTCGCGGCCGCATCCTGCGCGACTTCGCTGCAAGCCGCCAGCGCTATGATCCCCGCGAAAGCGGTACCAGTCCGCCCCATCATGCCGGCTCTCCCGCTATCTCTCCGACAGGCTGCGCGGCGTTGCGATCATCAACGAAGAGCGTAGCAATGGCCGCGAGCGCGAATGAAATCGCTGCAATCATCAGCGCATAGATCGGCGCCCCATTGAAGAAAGTGGTAAGCAGGAATCCGAGCAAGGTCGCGGCAATAAGCTGAGGTACGACGATGAAGATGTTAAAGATGCCCATGTAAATGCCCATCTTTCGCGCGGGCACCGACCCGGCGAGGATCGCGTAAGGCAACGACACGATCGAGGCCCAGGCAATGCCCACGCCGACCATGGGCACCCACAACAGACCCGGATCGGTGATCAGCAACATTCCGAGAAAACCGATCGCGCCAATCGCCAGGTTAGCGCTGTGCAACCGCTTGCGATCGAGCTTGGTAGCGATCCAGATAAAGGCGAGCGCCGCCGCTGCGGCAATGCCGTTGCGCACGGAACCGAGTAGCGCCCACCAATCGGCGGCGTCCTGATATCCCTGCGTCGCTGGATCGGGCGCGCTAAAATGATATTCGGCGACTGCGGGAGTGCCGTAAATCCACATCGCGAACATCGCGAACCAGCTGAAGAATTGCACCACTGCGAGCTGCCGCATCGTCTTTGGCATCGCGAAGAGGTCATTCACGACCTCCATGAAGCCGTTCTTGTCATTTCCGCCCTTGCGCAGCGTGCCTGCGACCAGTTGGATCACCCCGAACGCAGCAATCAAACCCGCCAAAACGTAGAGCTCTTGCGCGATCTCGACCGTTCCAAGCCATGCCGGTTTCGGGTTCTGACGCGCGTAGAATACAAAAGCCGCGAACAATGCACCAATCGCAATCCAGATCAGCCCGCCTGTGTTGAACTGGCTGGCGCTTCGACGGATGCCGTCATCCTGTTTGGCCGTGATACCGAGCGCCTTGTGCCGCGCGGCCTCGAATGCCGCGAGCTGTTCCGGGCTGTATTCTTTGGTGCTGAAAACGGTCCACGCAACAGCGGCGAACAACGCCGCTCCGCCGATGTAGAATGCCCATTGAACGGTCTCGGGTATCTCACCCGCTGGCGCAACGTTGCTCAGCCCCATCCAATTGGTCATCACCCACGGCAGCGCGCCTGCTATCACCGCACCGACCCCGATGAAGAAGCTTTGCATTGCATAGCCCTTGGTCCTCTGTCGATCGGGCAAATTGTCACCCACAAAGGCGCGGAATGGCTCCATCGTGATATTGAGCGAGGCGTCCATGATCCAAAGCATGCCGGCCGCAACCCACAAGGTCGGCGAGTTTGGCATGACGAACAGCGCAAGGCTGGCGAGCAGCGCACCGATCAGAAAATAGGGACGGCGCCGTCCAAATCGGCCCCAGGTGTTATCCGAGAGATGGCCGATTATCGGCTGCACCAACAGGCCGGTCATCGGTGCGGCAATCCAGAGGATCGCCAGCTCGCTTACCTCCGCGCCAAGGGTCTGGAAGATGCGGCTGACATTGCCGTTTTGCAGGTCGAACCCGATTTGGATGCCGAGAAAGCCGAAGCTCATGTTCCAGATCTGCGCTGGATCCATCACCGGCTTGCGGGCTGACGATTGCGTCACATCTTGCCCTGCCCCTATGGCTACGTCGCTCATGATATATGCCTCTCACCCTCGCCCGCCCCGGTCATTTATCTGGCTTTGAAAATCGCCGCGACCCGAGGCTGATCTTGCCATAGTGCTGCACCTTCGGCGGCGCATTCACAATGACTCCTCAAGCGCACAGTCTGAACGGACTGCAAAAATTTGCAAGAAACTTTCTATCTGGATGGAAATTTCTGCCCGAGAAAGTGGCAGATTATCTCTGATATACCTGTTTTAAATACAAATATAAGCCCGACCAGTGCGGAAAAAGATTTTCTACAAAGATTTGCAAAATTTGCGGATTGATGGCATCCAAGACTTCGGAGGGGCCTGAATATGGGACGATATCTGACTCTGATTCTCGCGGCAATTGGCGCTTTGAGCACGCCTGCAATGGCGCATACTTCTGTCGCGACTCCGCAAGAACGCGCGCCAGAGGACGAGGTTGTCTATTTCGTACTGCCGGATCGGTTTGAAAACGGCGATAGAGGCAATGATCGCGGCGGCATATCCGGTGATCGACTCGCGCACGGGTATGATCCGACGCACAAAGGCTTCTATCACGGCGGTGATCTGAAGGGCCTGACCGCAAAGCTCGACTACATTCAGGGGATGGGTGTGACAGCGATCTGGTTCGCGCCCATCTTCAAGAACAAGCCGGTTCAAGGTGCTTCTGGTCAAGAGAGCGCTGGATACCATGGATACTGGGTCACCGACTTCACCAGCATCGATCCGCATTTCGGCACGAACGCCGAGTTCAAGGCCTTTGTCGACGCAGCCCACGCGCGCGGGATGAAGGTCTACATGGACATCATCACCAATCACACCGCTGATGTGATCGGCTATTCCGAAGGCGAGGCGACCGGATACGCCTATCGCAGCCTCGCAGATTACCCATATTCGACGCGCGGCGGCCCCGATGATGAAGCGATCAACGAAGGTTTCCTGGGCGACGACGATCAGAGCGCGGAGAACTTCGCCAAACTAACGGCATCGGATTTCGCCTACACGCCGACAGTTCCAGAAGCCGAACGCGAGGTGAAAAAGCCTGCATGGCTTAACGACCCGATCTACTATCACAATCGCGGTAGCTCGACCTTTGAGGGGGAGAGCAGTCGGTATGGTGATTTTGCGGGGCTCGACGACCTCTACACGGAGCATCCGCGTGTGCTCCACGGTATGATCGAAATCTATCAGAGCTGGATCACGCGCTTTGGCGTTGACGGGTTTCGGATCGACACCGCCAAGCACGTAAACCCGGAATTCTGGCAAGCTTTCGTGCCAGCAATGCTAGAGACGGCCAAAGCGGAAGGCATTCCGAATTTTCACATCTTCGGGGAAGTCTACTCGGACGAACGCAACAGCGGCTTCCTTGCCCGGTTTACCCGCCGCGATGGTTTTCCAACTGTGCTCGATTTCGCATTTCAGACTGCGGTTCGTGACGCATTGGGACGCAACCTACATGCTGGCGTCTTGCTCGAAATGTTCGATGGCGACGTGAACTATGAAGGCGGCGAAGAGGCAGCGCGTGCGATGCCGACCTTCCTTGGCAATCACGATATGGGACGGTTCTCGACACTGGTGAAGGCCGACAATCCTGGCATCTCGCAGGAAGAACTCGCGGCGCGGGTCAGGCTTGGTCATGTAATGTTGATGACCCTTCGCGGCACACCGGTGATCTATTATGGCGATGAGCAGGGGTTTGTCGGCGATGGCAATGACCAGGCCGCGCGCGAGGATATGTTCGCGAGCCAGACCGACAGCTATAACGATAACGACTTGCTTCGAACCGACGCGACGACAGCAGACGAAAACTTCGACACTGATCATGAGTTTTATCAGCTTATCAGCAGGCTTTCCGCATTGCGCGCCGAACATCCGACACTGCGCCGGGGTAAGCAAATCGCGCGAACCTATAACGAAACAGCACCGGGCCTCATCAGCTTCTCGCGCTTCGACCCTAAAACTGGCGAAGAATACCTGCTGGCTTTCAACACATCGGCAGAAGCCATCAACACTCACTCAGTCATCGGCTACACCGCGCGCAAATTGGAAACACTTAGCGGCACATGTGCCAGCGAAGTCGCTGCTCCAGGCAGCGTAGCGGTAGAACTTGCACCGTTTGGCTGGTGCATCGCCAAGGTTTCCGAGATAGCGCAATGAACGAGATGCGACCTGTGAATAGCGAGAATCCCTCTTCCCAGACCGACGACTGGTGGCGCGGTGCGGTGATCTACCAGATCTATCCGCGCAGTTTCCGCGACACCAATGGCGACGGGATCGGCGACCTTCGCGGTATTGCCGATGGGCTCGAATACATCGCGTCGCTTGGTGTAGACGGGATCTGGATATCGCCCTTCTTCACCTCGCCAATGAAAGACTTTGGCTATGATGTCTCCGATTATTGCGGAATCGATCCAAGCTTCGGCGATTTCGACGATTTCGACCGCATCATCGAGGAAGCGCACCGGCTTGGCCTCAAGGTTATTATCGACCAGGTCTATTCACACACCTCGGACGAGCATGCGTGGTTCGTCGAGAGCCGCAAGGATCGGACCAACGACAAGGCCGATTGGTATGTCTGGGCCGATGCAAAGCCCGATGGTTCGCCGCCATCAAATTGGCAATCGGTGTTTGGCGGCTCTGCCTGGCAGTGGGACGGCCCGCGCAAGCAGTATTACCTGCACAATTTCCTGGCCTCTCAGCCCGACCTTAATGTCCATAACCGCGAGGTTCAGGACGCCCTGCTTGAAGTGACGAAGTTCTGGCTCGATCGCGGTGTCGACGGTTTCCGCATCGATGCGCTCAATTTTGCGATGCACGACCCGGAGTTTCGCGACAATCCGCCTTCGAATGCACCGCTTGAAGAGATCACGCGGCCGTTCGACATGCAGATCAAACAGTACAACCAATCGCATGCGGACATCCCGCTTTTCATTGAGCGGATCAGGCAGACGATCGACCGGTACCCCGGACGTTTCACCGTTGCCGAAGTTGGCGGACCTGATCCGCTCGCCGAGATGAAGGCCTTCACCGCAGACGGCAAACGGCTCGATTCCGCCTACAATTTCGACTTTCTCTATGCGCCAAAACTGAGTGCGCCCGCTGTTAGCAGCTCCCTCTCGCAATGGCCCGGCGAGCCGGGTGAAGGTTGGCCATCATGGGCTTTCTCCAACCACGACGCACCGCGCGCGATCACGCGCTGGACGTCGGGCAGCACCAGTCAGGCGCAGATCGCCCGGCTCTCCATGCTGCTGCTGACGGCATTGCGCGGCAATCCGATCATTTATCAGGGCGAGGAATTAGGTCTGCCGCAGGGACACGTCGCATTCGAGGACCTGCAGGACCCGGAAGCGATTACCAATTGGCCTCACACTTTGGGCCGCGATGGAGCGCGCACACCAATGCCTTGGGCCGCAAATGCGCCGCAAGCCGGCTTCTCAAAAGCCAATCGAACATGGCTCAAGCTCGATCAGGCGCACGCAGAATTGGCCATCGATACGCAGCGACAAGATCCGCAATCCATGGCCAGCTACACGCGCGACCTGCTCGCGCAGCGTCAGGCATTGTCAGCGGTTGTACAAGGCGATCTCGAACTGCTCGATACGCCCGATCAGATCGTTGCCTTTGTCCGCATCGACGAAACTGGCAAGGTTCTATGCGCCTTCAACCTGTCGGACGATCCATGCGAATGGACGCCGCCAGCTGAGTTCGAAAATGCAAAAATCGTTGCGAATGAATGCCAAGTGGCTTCACTCGAAGGTATTTCTGCCGCTATGAAGCCGTGGTCAGGATATTGGGCATCAGGGGCAGATGAGCGCGGATAATGATCGACGGGCAGGACGATAAGGCCAAGAAATCGGCCCGGCTCGAAGATATTGCGCGTGAAGCGGGTGTCTCAATCTCGACCGTTTCGCGCGCCCTCAACGATAATCCGGCGGTTAAACGGCGAACAAAGCAGGCGATCTGGAAGATCGCCCGCGCACACGATTACGATTTCCGCAGTACGATGCCTAATGCCCCGATTGGCGCAGAGGCGACCATCGCTGTGGTGGTGCCCGCTCCGCAAGCGCGCGAGACGCGGGTTGCCGACCCGTTCTTCCTCGAGCTGCTCGCCGGGATCGCCGAGGCCGCGCGCACTCGCAACGCCGACTTGGTTATCAGCCATCTCACGCCGAACTCGGCCGAAGACCTCGAATATGCGATGAATACGAGCCGCGCGACGGGGGTGATCTTCATCGGGCAAAGCTCGCTGCATAATGCCTTCAACGACCTTACCGAACGCGACAGCCGTTTCGTTGTGTGGGGCGCGGAGTTTCCCGATGCCGCCTATTGCTCGGTCGGGTCGGACAATGTCGCCGGTGGACGACGCGCTGCCTCTCACCTGATCCGACTTGGTCGCAAGCGCATCCTGTTCCTGGGCGACACCGAAGCACCGGAAGCCGAGCAGCGCTATCGCGGATATCGGCAGGCGCATGAAAACGCGGGGCTAGACTTGCGAGACGAACTTCTGATGCCAGCACATTTCGATGTACAATCAGGAGAGGCCGTCGCGCGATCGGCCATCGACCAAGGCATCGAGTTTGACGGAATTTTCGCGGCGAGCGACCTTATTGCCATTGGCGCTATGCGCGCGCTCGCCCGCGCCGGGCGCAGCGTGCCAGGCGATGTCTCAGTTGTAGGCTATGACAACATTCCTGCCTCGCGGCTCGTCACACCGCGGCTCACAACGATCGATCAGGATGCAAACCTTGCCGGACGTATGCTGGTCTCCAAGCTGATCGACACGAAGGGCGGTCGAGCAACATCGGACCGGCTCGAAACCAGTCTGACGATCAGGGATAGCTGCGGCGGATAGGCTGGTGGCAGACGTATTCTCACCGCTCGAAAAGATCATCATCGTCGGCGGCGGAAGCGCGGGCTGGATGACTGCAGCTGCGCTCTCCAACACTCTTGGCAAGACTTGCGAGATTACGCTGATCGAATCCGAGATGATTGGTACGGTCGGCGTTGGCGAAGCAACCATTCCGCCGATCCGGCACTTCAACCAGCGGCTCGGAATCGACGAAGCAACCTTCGTCAAAGAAACCGCCGGATCCTATAAGCTTGGTATCGAATTCGTCGATTGGACCCGCAAGGGCCATTCCTACTTCCACCCGTTCGGGCAACACGGCGCGGAATTTGATAGCGTCCCATTCTACCATTTCTGGATGCAGGAAAGCCTGGCGGGCCGCGTCGACGGCCCGATCGACGATTTCTCGATGGCCTGGGCGATGGCGAAAGCGGGCAAGTTCGCCCATCCCCTGCCCGACCGGCGGCAAATCCAGTCCACCTACGATTACGCCTATCATTTCGACGCGGTGCTCTACGCCGGATTCTTGCGCAAGTATGCCGAGGCTCGCGGCGTGAAGCGGGTCGAGGGGCGCGTGGTCGATGCGGTACTGGACAGCGAGAGTGGCGACATTCGCAGCGTTCAATTGGAGAACGGCGAAACTCTGGAAGCCGAGTTCTTCGTCGATTGCAGCGGCTTTCGCGGGTTGCTGATCGAAGGTGCGCTAGAGGCGGGATACGAAAACTGGCAGCACTGGCTCCCCTGCGACCGTGCGGTCGCCGCACCGAGCCCCAAGCAAGCCGCCATCGCCCCCTACACGCGCTCAACCGCCAAAACAGCAGGCTGGCAATGGCGCATCCCGCTACAACACCGCACCGGCAACGGTTATGTTCACTGTAGCGGATATGTCAGCGAAGATGAGGCTACCGACACGCTCGTCAGCTCGCTCGAGGGCAATCCTCTGGCCGAACCGAGAATGCTGCGCTTCGTCACGGGGCGGCGGCGCAAATTCTGGCACAAGAACTGTGTGGCGATCGGGCTGTCGGCCGGCTTCATGGAGCCGCTGGAATCAACAAGCTTGCACCTGATCCAATATGGCATCCTGCGATTGCTCGCGCTGTTCCCCGATCGCGAAATGTCACCGCTGCTCGCGCAAGAGTACAATGCGCAGACGGCTGCTGAATATGAGCGGATCCGCGACTTCCTGATCCTTCATTACAAAGCCACGGAACGCGACGATTCCGAACTGTGGTGCTATTGCGCGGCGATGGAGATTCCGGACAGCCTGCAATACAAGATCGACCATTTCCGCAATTACGGATTGCTTGTCGCGGATGAGCGCGAGCTGTTCAAGAACCCGAGCTGGATCGCGGTCTACCTCGGCCAGAACATCGTCCCACGCCGAGCGCCAGCGATTGCCGCCATGCGCGGCGAGGCGGTGCCGGTCGCACAACGGATGAGCGCCATTTCAAGCGCAATGAGCGAAGCGGTTGCAACGATGCCGAGCCACTCGGACTTCCTCGCTAAGCACTGCGACTCGCCGATTACCTGAACTTTGCTCATGGATTGCGGCCACTCGATCCAAGACTAGCCAATCAGCGATCCCAGCCATAGAAAAAGGGGCCGCCATTTCTGGCAGCCCCTTCATTTGCAACCCTCAAGAAAGCTTAGAATTCTTTCTTGATCGTGAAGTTGTAGGTCCGACCGTAGAGTTCGTGACGGCTTGGGAAGGTCCCGATTTGGTTGCCAGCAGGATCGAAAAGGTCATTCTGCGTCACGAATGGCTCGTTGGTGATGTTGAACACCTCGAACTGCACACCGACGCCTTCGAGGAAACCGCTGGCTTCTTCGAACGTGTAGCCGATCTGGCCGTCTAGAATGGTCTCGCTGCGCGCATCTGCACCGCTGAGGCTGCCGTCGAAGTTTTGGACTTCGGACAGGAAGCCGCTGCGATGACGAGCGCTGAGCTTGGCCTGGAAGCCGTTCTTTTCGTAGAACAGATCGCCTGACCAGACCGTTTCGGAGTATCCCGGAATGTCCAGCAAGTTCTCCGTTGTGTCTTCGACTTCCGCATCGGCGTAAGTGAAGCTGAAGCTGCCACCGAAACCATCAAGGCCCTCGCTTAGGTCAACGAAATCAACCCGCAAAGTGCCTTCAATACCGGTGATCGAACCGTCGCCGAAGTTCACCGGACCGCTGAAGGAACCGGTTGCGAGCTCCGGGGCTCCAGTCAGAATCGAGCCAAAGCCAGCATTGTTAATCTGCTGTTCGAGATCGATCGTATCGTTGAAATCGATGACCCAGTCGGACAGGTCTTTATGAAAGACCGCCACAACCAGCGCCGTGCCGCGGGAGAAGTATTTCTCGAACGAGATGTCATACGAAGTCGAGGAGTAAGGCTGGAGCGCCGGGTTACCACCACTGAGGTTGAAGCATACCAGCTGAGGCGGGTTGAAGCCGATAACCGTATCGGGGACCTGATCGCCATCGGTATCCGTACAACTAAGTGGATTGACGGTGATGTTCTGGTTCGCCGCCAGCTGATCTAGCCGCGCACGAGTGATCGTGCGGGCAAAGGCCAGCTTGATGAAAGTGTCATCGGCCACTTCGAAGCTGAGGTTAACGCTTGGCAGCCAGTCATCGTAGCTTTCGGTCACAGTATTGACCAAACCGCCGCCGATCGTGCCGGTCGAAGACTGCGTGGTGTCGACATATTTGATGCCGAGATTACCGCGCAGTGGAACCGAACCGAGCATAGTGTCGATGTTGGCCTGCGCGTAGAAGTTGTGCACCTCTTCGGACACAACCCATTCGGTATCGAAAGTAGCCTTTTCGACCAGATAGGTACCGTCGGTCAGGAAGCTCGATGGATCATAAGCGATGATATCGAAATTGAGACCGCCCGTGTCAGTGCTTCCGAGGATCGAATCTGTCGGGACCGCCAGTGCGCCATTGGTGAAGGCTGCAGTCTCGCGCAAGAAGGCCTCGTTGGAATCGAAGTCTTTCTCGCGGTCTGTGTAAATCCACCCGACCGTAATGCTGGAGAAGAAACCACCATCAAAGGCATAGTCCGCTTCAGCCCGCAACTGATGCAGTTCGTCATTGATCTCAGGCTCCTTGATGAAGCCGACTTGGCCCCAACCGCCTGGGTCGGTCAGCAGAACCGTGCCCGGATCGGTGTAATCAAGCTGCGTATCGACGCTGTAGCGGCCGTTTCTTGGGAACGTGAACGTCAGCGTGTCCTGCGCGCCGCCGCGAGCAAAACCTGTACCAGCATAGGATTCGTAGTCGATATCGTCGCGATCAAGCGTCGAATAGCCATAATCGAGTTCAAGCGTCAGGTTGTCGGTCACACCCCATTCGAGGTTTGCACCGGCAGCAAATATCTGTGCTTCGTTACCCTCGGTATCAGTGCGAAGAATTGGAACGACAGCCGAATAGGTGGCGGTGTCCGCAAAAGGACCATTTCCGGTTGCACCGTCGAAGCTTGCACCGCTCCACGAAGCGATCGGTGTTTCCGTACCGCGAAAGATACCCGAATCCTGCGTGTCGGTGTAAAACGCATCAAGAGCGAGCGTGAAGTTATCGCTCGGCTCAAACTGTAGAGCACCAGCGATTGATGTGCGCTCGAAGTCGCGCGAAACGACACCCTGGCGCGGGTTATCCGATGGGTAGATCAGACCATTCGCGTCGGTCGAAACCTGGTTCTGGTTGGTCTTGAGTTCACGCGAGAGGAACTGTGTCGGGTTCGACTGATGAGTCACACCGAGCGACCAGCCGACCGTGCCATCCGCATTCTGGCCGATGTACGAACCGAAGAAGCGATAGCCCTGGTTGCTGAAATCAGGGTTCAACTCGCCGCTGTCATTTACGACGTAGCGGGCCGAGACGTTGAGCTTGGTTTCGTTAAAGTCGAGCGGACGGATTGTGCGGAGGTCGACCGCACCGGCAATACCGGTAGCTGCGAGCGTCGCGTCGGCAGTCTTGTAGACTACCCCCTGCGCAATCAACTCTGATGGGAATTGGTCGAACTCAATGCCGCGATTGTTGCCTGCGGAAACGACTTCGCGACCATTGAGCAATGCCAGCGAGAAGTCAGGACCAAGGCCACGGATCGAAATCTGCTGCGAACGACCACGAACACGCTGCGCGGTAACGCCAGGAAGGCGCGCGAGAGCGTCAGCGATTGAGAGGTCGGGAAGCTTACCGACATCCTCAGCCGATATGACTTCAACGATGCTCGTGCTTTCACGTTTCGCTTCAAGCGAGCTTTCGATTGCGCTGCGAATGCCGGTGACAACAATCGTGCCCTCTTCAGCTTCGTTCTCGGCAACGTCCGTGGCCGTATCTTGTGCTGCGACCGGCATCGCTGCCGCCATCATGGCCAGACCCGTCGCTGCACCACAAAGCAGGCGAGCATTCGCCGAATTACGCTTAAATACCATTATTCATCTCCCCTAACGCCGTTTGCGATCCCCGGCGTTTGCAATATTTTTCATAGCGCATGTTTTTGCGTAGGTAAACGCCCAATCTCCGGAACGTATTTCAGGGTTTCAAAGAGTATAACTATCTATTTTATAAATATTTACTCCAATTTCATGTGACCTTTCAATTCCTGGCTGGCCGACATTTCAACAGGTTGTGGCACGCCGGTCACACTTGTCATGCATAAGACGCAACACGCGAGTCTGAACAGATCGTTACTGAACAACCTCAAAGGTCCTCACGGGAAGTTTATACATTTTTATCTAATGAAATCTGTTATTTAATTGATTGCAATTGGCGTCCCGTGACCGATTTGTTAGCCTCAATCAACCTTTTCAGCAGTCACCAGAGAACCTCAGGTAGCGATGCAAGACCAGTCGATTTCACTTGCAAGCACTCATATTGAGAGATTTTCATCAGAAAATCATAAGCTTATCAAAATTTATGCGATTCTCTCTGATCCTGAAATTGCAATTCAAACTGCATCTTTGCAAAATTTTGCAAAGATCACACCGCAATATCCCGGGGTGCGCGCGCCGCTCGATCCCGATCTTTGCGCCAGCTGGCTTGGCGAGCTCGCGCCGCTGCTCGATGACACATTTGGCAAGAGCGCCAAGGGCTGGGAAATGCAGGGATGGTACTCGATCGTCACCACTCCGCCCCAACAGTTGCAGCCGATCCAGCGTCTGCCGCATGTGGACGGCACGGATCCAAACCAGATCGCGCTGATGCTTTACCTCAACCGTACGCCACACGGCGGCACAGCATTCTTCCGTCACAAGTCGACTGGGCTGGAGACGCTGACTGCGGAGACCTATCCGCGTTATGGTGCCGCCTTGCAGCAGGATGTCGCGCGCACCGGCCTGCCGCCCGCCGCTTACGCTACCGATGGCGCGCCGCATTTCGAGCGTACTCACACCGTGCCGGGTATGTTCAATCAAGCCGTGCTGTATCGTGGGAATATTCTGCACAGCGGAGTGATCGACAATGCGACCCCGCTGCCCGCCGATCCGGCGACCGGACGACTGACGATCAACGCTTTCTTCCGGCCAACCTCTTGAGACGTGCAATGATCGCGGTATCGATCCCGACCAGCTTTCCTATAAGAGACGTATGATGAGCGAGCGGGCAATACAGAAACTGGTGATCGTGGGCGGCGGAACCGCTGGCTGGATCACAGCTGCCGCTTTTGCCCGCCTGCTCGGCCCCAGCCTGACGATAGAGCTGGTCGAATCCGACGCGATCGGCACTGTTGGTGTCGGCGAGGCCACAATTCCGCAGATCATCCGGCTAAACACTATCCTGGGCTTCGACGAGAACGACTTCCTCAAACACACTTACGGCACGTTCAAGCTTGGCATCGAATTCGTCGATTGGGGCAAGCAAGGTACAAGTTATCTACACACGTTCGGCGATACCGGGCTGAACCTCGCCAACGTCCCCTTCCACCACTATTGGCGACGGCAGGCGCAATCTGACGGCGACAACAGCCTATGGCATTATTCGCTGCACCAGTTGGCCGCAAATGAGGAAAAGTTCGCGAAGCTCGATCGCGTCGGCAATACGGCCATGACGGGTCTCGCCTATGCCTATCATTTCGACGCCAGTCTCTATGCGAAGTATTTGCGCGCCTATTCGGAAGAACGCGGCGTCACCCGCACAGAAGGCATTGTTGGATCGGTAGAGCGCGACGGGGAAAGCGGCGATATCACCGAAATCACGCTCGACAATGGTACGACCGTCTCAGGTGACTTCTTCATCGATTGCACCGGCTTCCGCTCGATCCTGCTAGGTGGGGAGTTGGGCGTCGGCTATCAGGACTGGTCGAAATGGCTGCCCTGCGACCGGGCGCAGGCTGTGCCCAGCGAGCGGCTGGAGACGCTTCCACCTTATACGCGCGCAACCGCCAAGAGCGCAGGGTGGCAATGGCGCATTCCGCTTCAGCATCGCACCGGTAATGGTCATGTCTATTCGAGCGGCTTCATTTCCGACGATGAAGCGGGTGAAGTACTGCTCGCCGGGCTCGACACCAAGGCCCTAGACGACCCGCGACCGATCCGCTTCACCACGGGGCGGCGCGAGCAGTTCTGGTCGCACAATTGCGCCGCGCTGGGGCTTTCGAGCGGCTTCCTGGAACCTCTGGAATCGACCAGCATCCACCTGATCCAGTCGCAGGTAAGCCGCCTAATCCAGCTGTTCCCTCGCGGAAAGAATGCCGATGCCGAGCGCGACGAATACAATCGCCGCTGCGCCGCTGAATTCGAGCAAATCCGCGATTTCCTGGTGCTCCACTATCACCAGACCGAGCGTGAGGATTCCGAATTCTGGTGCTATTGCAAGAACATGGAAGTGCCCGATAGCCTGAACCACAAACGCGAGCTGTTTGCATCCAGCGGGCGATTGGGCCGCGATGTCGACGACCTGTTCCGCGAGGCGAGCTGGGTGCAGGTCATGCTGGGTCAGGGCATCACGCCAGCGACCTATGACCCGATGGCGGACGCCATCACCGACCAGCAATTGAGCGAATTCCTAAGCAATCTGCGGACGATTATCGAGCGAGCGGTCGGTACCCTGCCGACCCATGCTGACTATATCGCGCGCAATTGCGCCGCGCCGCAAATGTCATAGCGAGCCTCGGCGCTCATCCGAGCGAGTCCATTGGACAATGCGCAGTTTCGTAAACTTCAAAAATTTGGTAGTCATCCGCAACTGATTTGGACGCGGTCCTTTACGCCGTTCCCTAGTCCCCTGGAGCAAAGCGAATGATCACCTTTACCATCAACGGCAAAACCGAAAGGGTCGATGCCGATCCAGCCATGCCGATCCTTTGGGTCGTGCGGGAAAAGCTGGGCATGACCGGCACCAAGTTCGGCTGCGGGATCGCGCAATGTGGCGCTTGCACGGTGCATCTCGATGGAGAGCCGATCCGCAGTTGCTCCATGCCACTTGGTGCGGCTGAAGGGCGCGCGATCACCACGATCGAAGGCGTGTCGGGCGAAGATGGAGAGCTGAACGCGGTGCAGCAAGCCTGGATCAGCGAGCAGGTTCCGCAATGCGGATATTGCCAATCCGGTCAGATCATGGCCGCAACGGCCTTGCTGCGGGACAATCCTGCGCCGACCGATGAGGATATCGACGCTGCGATGAGCGGCAATATCTGCCGCTGTGGAACCTACAAACGCATCCGTCAGGCAATCAAGGTAGCCGCCGGGATCGAGCAGGCGACTGACGAGGAGACGGCAGCATGAGCGAGCAGACTGACATCCCTGAAGTCGCCCCTGAAACCGCTGACGAAACAGCCAAGCCAGAGCGAAGCCGAGCCGCCAAATGGAGCCGCCGCGGTTTCATAGGTGCAGGCGTACTCGCCGGCGGCGCGTTGTTGATCGGCGTTGGCGTGCGCCCGGGCAATCCGGTCGGCAAACTCTCGCCGCTGGTGGCTGGCGGAACCGGCGAAGAACTGGTCAACAGCTGGGTCAAGATCGGGGCGGACAATATCGTCACTGCGATCATCCCGCATTGCGAGATGGGCCAGGGCGCACATTCGGTGCTGGCGCAAATGCTCGCCGATGAGCTTGATGCCGATTGGTCGCAGGTCGAAGTGATGCAGGCCCCGACCGACGGCAGCTATGTGGTGAGCGACACCGCGCGCATGTTCGTGGCGCCGTTTACAATGAATGCGGCCGACTGGATCGAGCCAACCTGGGAAGGCCTCTTCACCCAGATCGGCCGGTTTGCCGATGTGATGATCACCGGTGGTTCTTCCTCCATCCGATCGACCGGGCAATATCAGATGCGCGTCGCCGGGGCCGCGGCTCGCAAGATGCTGGTCGGTGCGGCGGCTGACGAATGGGGCGTTCCCGCCAGCGAAATCGTGACCCGCGACAGCACGTTGATCCATGAGGCGAGCGGCAACTCCGCGCCATATTCGGAGTTCGCCGCAGCTGCCGCAGAGCAGCCAATGGATCACTCGCCCAAGCTGAAAGACCCCAAAGACTATCGCCTGATGGGCAAGAGCAAGCGCCGTACGGACATCCCCGCGAAGGTGAACGGAACGGCCGATTTCGGCATCGATGCGAAGATACCAGGCATGGAGCCATCCGATCTTTCCTATGCCGCTGTGCGGCGTCCGCCAATTCCCGGGACGAGTGTCGTCTCGATGGATGCAGAAACCGCCAAGGGCATGCCTGGGGTGCAGCAGATCCTCAACATGGGCAGTTTTATCGCGGTCGTCGCCGACGGCTATTGGAATGCGCAGCAGGCGTTGAACACGATCACTGCGGAATACAGCGATTCCGAAAGTCCGATCAAAAGCACTGCGGACCAGTTCGCAGCCTTTGCCAACGCGCTCGACGCGGCGGGCGATGACGGCGGGGAAAAGGCAGCGGGCAGAGGCAACGCGCAGAGTGCTTATGCCGAGGCGGCAACCAAGATCGAGGCAGAATACAAGGCTCCCTTCCTAGCCCATGCGCCGATGGAACCAATCAATTGCACCGCATCCGTCAAGGATGGAAAATGCGACATCTGGACAAGCACGCAAGTGCCGCTGATGGCGCGCAGCGCGGCGGCGAAGGCGCTCGGCATGGATGCCGATGCCATCACCGTGCACCACCCGTTTCTGGGCGGCGCATTCGGGCGGCGGCTGGAGAACGACTATGTCACCATGGCCGTGCGCATCGCCAAGGCTACCAGCTATCCGGTCAAGATGATCTGGAGCCGCGAAGAGGACACGCAAAAGGCGCTCTACCGCCCGGCCGACCTCAGCCGTTTCAAAGGCGGGCTGGATGCAGGTGGCAAGTTGATCGCTTACAACAACGTCTTCACCCAGCGCCACGACCCGGCTGAAGCCAGCGTGCCGGGCATTTACGACATTCCGAACACTTCGATCCGCGTGGCCGAGGCGGACCTGCACCTGCCCTTCTCCGCATGGCGCTCGGTCGACCATTCGCAGCAGGGCTTCTTCATCGAGAGCTTTATCGACGAAGCGGCGCATGCTGCTGGAGCAGACCCGCTCGAATATCGCCTGAACATGCTCGGCGCGAACACCGAGCGTCACAGAGGCGTGCTGGAGAAAGTCGCACAGCTGAGCAATTGGAGTGCACCCGGCGCTGAAGGGATCGGCAAGGGCGTCGCCATCGTCGAGAGCTTTGGCACGGTCGCGGCAGAAGTGATCGAAGTCGACATGACCTCCGGCAAACCGAAACTGCTCAATGTCTGGGCCGCCACCGATGCAGGCTATGTCATGAACCCTGATGGCTTCCGCAATCAGATCGAGGGCGGAATTGTCTTCGGCCTGACCGCAGCGCTCTACGGCGAGATCGACATTGTCGGCGGCGCCGCCAAGCAGAGCAATTTCCACGATTACAAGATGCTGCGCATGAATGAGACACCGGCGATCGAGGTGGCCATCATCAATAGTGGCACAGTGCCGGTAGGCGGTGCAGGCGAACCGGGCACTCCGCCTGCTGCCCCTGCGCTTGCCAATGCGATCTTCGCGGCGACCGGCAAGCGTCTGCGCGAAATGCCATTCGGGAAACAGTTCGCTTGAGCGCCGGGATGAGAAGGACCGACATGCGCGTATTCGCAATCCCGGCCGCTGCGCTGGCGACGCTCACACTTAGCGCTTGCGGCGGCTCCGATGTGCAGGAACCGGTCGAGCAGATTGTCGTCGCTGAGCCGGGTGAGGCCGCCTCCTATCCCGGTGCCGATGAGCCCGCGCAGACCGCATCCGATCCCGAACAAGCCAGCGAATAGCGCTTTACAATGGACCGCGATCGGGTCTTCGCTTTCCTGAAGTCGCGCCTCGATGAAGGCCGCGCCTGCGTGCTCGTTACCGTGATGGCGGTCGAAGGCTCCTCAATCCGCAATCCCGGAACGCACATGGGTGTTTGCGAGGACGGCACTTTCATCGGCTCACTCTCAGGCGGCTGCATCGAAAACGCTGTCGTTTCAGAGGCCCAAGAGGCTTTGCGCGAAGGAGCCGCACGGGTGGTGCGATACGGTGCAGGCTCGCCCTTTATCGACATCACCCTGCCGTGCGGCGGCGGGATCGACGTGCATTTCCAACCGCTGACGGGCACGGATTTCATCGACCAATGCTGCGCGGCGATTTATGTGCGCCGCCCGTTTACCGCCGAGATCACGGCAGACGGAATTGCCTTTGTGAATGGCTGGAAACCGCTCGCGGCCAATGTCACCGCAGCGACCGGTAAGTTCGGCCATTGGCCGCTTCCTCAATTGGCGATTGTGGGCCACGGCGCAAGCGTTGAGGCACTGGTGCGATTGGCCGGGGCAATGGATATTTCCAGCCATGTGTGGACGCCCGACACCACGATTTGCGAGCGGTTGCGCGCAGGTGGTGTCGCGGTGCAAAAACTTGAGCGGACCAGCGACACACACCTGCTTAAAAGCGACCCTTGGACAGCCTTCGTTTTCCTGTTTCACGATCACGATTGGGAGGTGCAGCTGATGAAGCACGCGCTCGACCTACCGCATTTCTATTTTGGCGCGATGGGAGGCCGCAAGGCACATAGCTGGCGCAGTGAAGCACTCGCCGCAGCTGGTGTGAGCGATGCAAGCATCGCCTCGATCCATGCCCCCATCGGCCTGTTTCATTCCTCGCGCGATCCCGAAACACTGGCGCTCTCTGCTATGAGCGAGATCATGAGCGCCTATCAGACAAGCGATTTCAGGGACGCGCGTGACTGAGACTGGTGGCCTTGTGATTGCGCTGCTGGCCGCTGGAAGTTCGCGCCGTTTTGGCGATGAAGACAAACTGGCGACAGATTTGGACGGTCGCATGCTCGGACTGCATGCCAGCGATGCCCTTGTCGAGCTCCCGTCTGCACACCGCTGGGTTATCGTCTCTGGCCCGGATCACCCCTGCGCAGATAGCTGGTGCGAGGCAGGCTTCGATCTCGCGGTCAATCCGCAAGCAGCGCAAGGTATGGGAACTTCGGTGGCTCTGGCTGCACAACTTGCACTGGACGCGGGCGCGGGCACATTGCTCGTCGCGCTCGCCGACATGCCTTTCGTGACGGCGGAGCATTTCCAAGCGCTCGCGGCGCGTGTCTCGAAAGACGCGCTTTTGGCCTCGCACAATGGCGAGGCTCCGACCCCGCCCGCCCTATTCGGGTCGGATCACTTAACGGCGCTCTCACAATTGGATGGAGATCGCGGGGCCGGGCATTTGCTCCGCGAAGCAGAGATCGTTCCCTGTCCGCCAGCGCAGCTTGCCGATATCGATGTCCCTGCAGACCTACCGCGCACGAGCTGAGCGTCACATGAGGCCCGCAGCGCGCAGCACTAAGCGTAACCCCAACCCGGCTGCAATCAGCAGCACGCCAAAACCAAGCACATTGGCCAAAGCGCCATTGGCATAGCGGCCCAAGACGGACTCCTGATTCATCACATAAAGGAGAAAGGCGGCGACAATCGGCAGCAGCAACCCATTGGCAAATTGTGCGGTGACAATCACCTGGATCGGTCTGATCCCCGCCAGCGCGACGCCCGCACCAATCACGATCACGCTGAGCGAAATTGCCCTGAAGACGAACGATTTCTGGCCACCTTCCAGACGGAGAATTTCGGTCATTGCAAAGGCGGTGGCAAGCGGCGCGGTGATCGCACTGGTCAGGCCTGCCGCGAATAAACCTATACCGAGCAAGTGCTTGGAAGATGAACCGAATAGCGGCTCGAACTGCCCTGCCATTTCAGCAGCGCTTTCAACCGAGATCCCAGCGGCAAACAGGCTCGCTGCAGCGGTCGAGACGATCAGGATCGCGATGATCCCGCCAATGCCGATCGCGATACTGGTGTCCGCCCGCGCTTCGCTCAGATCCTCAGCGCCGTTCCAACGCGCCTTTGCTGCCGAGGCGTGCAGGAAGAGGTTGTATGGCACGACGGTTGTACCAATCAGTGCAATCACAGTTAGCAGTGCATCGGCAGGAATCCTGGGCACGAGCATGCCAGCAAGCATCGAGCCGAAATCCGGGCGTACGATCGCGAATGTCGCAGCGAAGGCTAGCGCCATGATCGCGACCAGGCTTAGCAATGCCCGCTCGATCTGCTTGTACGAGCCAGCGAGCAGCAAACCCGCCGCCAGCACGGCAATGGCCAGCACTGCGCCTTTGAATACCGCATCGCTCTCGCCTGCGATCGCGGAAATGCCGAGCGCCGCGCCCGAGAGATTGCCCGCCTCATACGCGGCATTGCCGAGGTACAGCGCAAGGCCGACCAGCGCGATCAGCGGCCATCTAAAGATCGATACGCTGAGCAGATCGGCGAGCGTCTCGCCCAATCCCCGCTGCGTGACTACGCCCAACCGCGCGGACATCTCTTGCAGGATGATCGTCGCCAAGGTTGCGAAGACCAGCGCCCAAAGCAGTGCATAGCCGAAACTCGCGCCGGCAATAGTGCAGGCGGTGACCGTGCCCGGCCCGATGAAGGCCGCCGTCACGAGCGCGCCCGGCCCGATATTGCGTATCCGGCTAATCATTCTCAGTGTGCCCCTTCGCGCTTGTCCGCCGGCCGAATCCGCCACCAGTCGGCGTCTCGATAACGATCCGCTCTCCGCTCGCCATATGCGTTTGCGCGCAGCCGCCCAGGTCTTCGCTCGTGCCATCAGCGCGTTCGGCGAGATTGCGGCCGAGACGCCCTTCTCCGCCGCCTTTGAGACCGGGAGCCGGAATGCGGCGTCGTTCAGACAGGATCGCGCAGTCCATATCTTCACGGAAGCGGATCACGCGCCGCACGCCATCGCCGGCATTCCGCTGTCCTTTGCCTCCCGATCCGCGCTCAATCCGAAACTCGTCGAGCACGACCGGGTAGCGATGCTCGAGCACTTCAGGGTCGGTCATGCGAGTGTTGGTCATATGCGTGTGCACCGCCGATGCGCCGTCGAAACCAGGTCCTGCAGGCGCGCCGGAACAAATCGTTTCGTAGTATTGCAGTCGAGCGTTGCCGAAGGTGAGGTTGTTCATCGTGCCCTGCCCCGTGCCGAGACGGCCCAGCGCAGCGAACAGGGCATCGGTGACTGCCTGGCTGGTCTCGACATTACCCGCGACGACCGCCGCCGGGAAAGCGGGGTTGAGTAACGAGCCCTCGGGGATGATCACCTCCAGCGGTTTCATGCACCCGGCATTGAGCGGAATTTCATCGTCGATGAGACAACGGAAGACGTAGAGGATCGCGGCGTTGGTGACCGCGCGCGGTGCGTTGAAAGCGTTCTCCATCTGCACGCTGGTGCCGGTGAAATCCACGGTCGCGCGACCTGCTGCTTTGTCCGCACGCACTGCGACTTTGATAACCGCACCGCTATCCAATTCGAGCGTGAATTCGCCGTCCTCTAGCTGGGCGATCACGCGTTTCACCGCCGCTTCGGCTGCATCCTGGATATAGCGCATATAAGCGTGCACGGTCGGCAGGCCGTAGCTTTGCACCAGCTTGGCCAGCTCATTCGCGCCCGAATTGTTGGCCGCTACCTGCGCCATCAGGTCCGCGACATTCTGGCCAATATTGCGCGCAGGATAGGGTTCGCTCGCCAGCGCCTCTTCGATCCTTCCGATCATGAACTCGCCGCCTTCGACCAGCTTCACATTGTCGAGGACGATCCCCTCTTCATGGATCGTGCGGCCCAGCGGCGACATTGAGCCGGGCGCGATCCCGCCTACATCCTCGTGATGCGCGCGCGAAGCGACGAAGAAGATTGGTGCATCCTTCGCGCGGTCGAACACAGGTGTTACGACAGTGATATCAGGGAGATGCGAGCCACCCTTGTGAGGGTTGTTATGTACGAACGCGTCGCCTCGGTTGATACTCTGCTCGCTGTCGATGATGGTTTTAACGCAGGCATCCATCGAGCCGAGATGGACCGGGACATGGGGCGCGTTGGCGACCAGATTGCCTGCGGCATCGAATATCGCGCAGGAGAAATCGAGCCGCTCCTTCACGTTCACCGATTGCGATGTGTTGCGCAGGACGATGCCCATCTGCTCGGCGATGGACATGAAGAGATTGTTGAATATCTCAAGCGTGACCGGGTCATATCGCACGGGTTGAGCATCGCCGGTTGCCACCTGTTCCTCGACCTTCTCCGCGATCAGAATCAAGTGCCCTAAGGGGTTGAGAGCTGCGCGCCAACCGGGTTCGACAATTACTGTACCGGTCGGCTCTGTGATAATTGCGGGACCGCTGATCTCATGGCCCGGCGCAAGGCTAGCGATGCCGTAGATCGGCGCAGCGCGATGCTCGCCCTTGGTGAATATCTCGACCTTGTCGATCGGTTCCAACACGTCGCCACCCCATGCGGCCAGCCTGCGCTCGTGGAGCTCAGCACCCTCAACCCGCGTTTCGACCACGAGCGTATCGAGCATCACCTCTTTACCAGGCGCAAGAAATCCGAACTGGCGGCGGTGATCCTGTTCGAAGCTTTCGCGCATATCCGCTTCGCGCGCGAAGGCGACCCTGATCACCGTGTCTGTCCCGCGATATCGCATCAGCGCGGCGACATGGTGCTGCAACGCCTCATCCTCCACGCCTTGCGCCATCAGTTCGTCAGCATTCTCTGCCTGCAACTCAGCGATGACAGGCGCCAGTTCCTGAGCCAGCTCACCGCACAGATCACGCTCAATCACCCGCTGCCGCTCGGTCTCGACAGCAGCCAGTCCCATGCCATAAGCGGAGAGAACACCCGCAAACGGATGCAGCATGATCGAACGAATGCCGAGCCGTTCGGCCACGAGGCAGGCATGCTGTCCACCCGCCCCGCCAAAGCAATTGAGCGCGTAGTTCTGCACGTCGTAGCCGCGCGCAATCGAGATCTTCTTGATTGCCTGCGCCATGTGCTCAACTGCAATGTCGAGAAAGCCCTCCGCGACCTGCTCTGCGCTGCGGTCGTCGCCAATCTCACTGGCAATGGCGGCAAACCCGGCGCGTGCTGCTTCGCGGTCCAGCGGTTGATCCTGCTGCGGGCCGAAAATCTTCGGAAAGTGTTCCGGCTGCAATTTGCCGAGGCAGACGTTGATGTCCGTGACTGTAAGTGGCCCGCCACGCCGATAGCTGACTGGCCCCGGGTCGGCACCGGCCGATTGCGGTCCCACTCGTAGCCGACCGTCCTCGTAGCGGACGACCGAGCCACCGCCAGCCGCCACGGTATGGATATTCAGCATCGGCACGCGCATCTGCACGCCCGCGACTTTGGTCTCGTAGACCTTCTCATACTCACCGGCGTAGTGCGAAACATCCGTCGACGTTCCGCCCATGTCGAAGCCGATAACCCTGTCGTATCCAGCCAATCGCGCGGTCTGCACGCAGCCGACGATACCGCCAGCTGGTCCCGACAGGATCGCATCGCGCCCGCGAAACTGTCCTGCATCGACCAACCCGCCGGAGCTTTGCATGAACAGCAATTGCCCCGGCTTTTGCTCAGCCCCAAAGGCAGTGGAAACACGGTCGACGTAGCGACGCAAGATCGGTGTGAGATAGGCATCGACAATCGTCGTCTCGCCGCGCGGCACGATCTTGCTAAGCGGGCTCACATCATGGCTGGCGGAGACTTGCGCGAACCCGATTTCACGCGCGATTTCAGTAATCTGCCGCTCATGTCTAGGGTATTTGTAAGCATGCATCAGCGCAATCGACACGCTGCGCAGACCCGTATCGAAGCCCGCTTGCAAGGCATCGCGAGCCTGCTCGACATCCAGCGGAAGCTCTACCGTCCCATCCGCCAGAACCCGTTCGTCTATCTCGGCCACTTCGCGATAGAGCAGATGCGCTTTCTCGATATTCAGTGCGAATGTATCGGGCCGCGCCTGATAGCCAATCTCGATCACATCACCCAGACCGCGGGTCGTAACGAACAGCGTGTCTTCACCCTCGCGCTCCAGAAGAGCGTTGGTGGCGATGGTTGTGCCCATCTTGATCGCGGCGATGCTCTCAAGCGGGATCGGCGCGTCATCCTCCAGCCTCAGGATCGCGCGAATGCCGTGCAGCGCCGCGTCATCATAGTGCTCGGGATTATCTGAGAGATACTTGCGCGTGGTCAGCGCGCCATTGGGCGCACGGGCGACGATATCGGTGAATGTGCCACCGCGGTCTATCCAGAACTGCCAGCCTGTCGCCCCGTCCATCTCACCTCAGCGAACACCGTCAAAACCAAAGATGGCGTGGTGTGGGCGAGCCTGACCAGGTTGGCAAGTCACCCATTGGCGATGGCCACGGCCTCGCTCGCAAGCTTCGTGATAGCACCGTAGTCGCCGCGCTCGATCGCCTCGCTCGGGGTCAGCCAGCTGCCACCGCAGGCAAGCACATGATCAAGCGCGAGAAACTCGGCTAGATTGCTCGCCGAAACGCCGCCTGTCGGCATAAAGCGCATCTCGCGAAACACCGAACCGAGTGCCTTGAGCATAGGCACACCGCCAGCAAGGCTGGCGGGGAAAAACTTCACTTCGCGCAGACCAAGCGCATAGGCGCGCTGCACTTCGCCCGCTGTCATCGTGCCCGGAAAGAAGGGAATACCCTCATCTCGGCAATAGACTGCGATCTCGTCAACCAGGCCCGGTGATACGATAAATTGCGCGCCGCTATCGCGCACCGACTTCGCCTGATCCACCGTCAAGACGGTGCCCGCGCCAACGATCAACCCCTCGGTTTCAGCAATGATCGCTTCCATCCCTTGCTGCGCGGCGTCGCTACGCATGACGACTTCGATCACGCTCAGCCCACCCTCGGCTAACGCCTCGGCTGTCTTGACCGCGACCGCCGGATCATTCTCGCCGATCAGGGGAACGACTGGCGCAGCGGCAAGACGGGACGACAGTTCGGTGGACATGGAAAGCCTTTCCGCGACAACGCGCTTTACTGAATACTCACATCCCATAACCCCGCACCTGCGCGATGCGCCAATAAAATACGTATCCAGTGAGGCCTTGACCAAAAGTTCTGCGGCAACACTGCTGCAAGTCAGCGGCGGAAAACGATCGTCCGCAACTATTGGTCGGCTGCTTCCTCTGTCTCCGACTCTTCGTCCATTTCCGGTTGGGCGAACGCAATATCGGGCAGATCAGGCACGTATTCATCCCGTCCGAGATGCTCGGCGTACCACGCCAGTTCGCGGTTGATTTTGAACAAAATGTTGCTGGGTCTGCGAAAATTGTGTGGTTCGTTCCGGCCAAGATAGAGTGCGGTTGGAGTACCCGTATCGCGAACCGCACGGTGTATCATGATCGCCTGCGTCGGCGGCACGCGGCGATCGTTGCCACCATTCCAGAACAGTGTTGGAGTGGTCACCCGCCAGGCGTCAAAGATAGGCGATTGCGAGCGGTAGGATCTGATCGGCGCGTCCCTCTCCCATGGAGTGCCACCAAACCACGGCGTGCGCCCAGCCCGCCGGTCACTCTCACCATAGAGCGAGACCCAATCGGCAACGCCCGCTCCTGAAGAGGCAGCCCGAAAACGCGGGGTGAGCGTCACAAGCTTGTTGGTCATATGACCGCCAGCGCTCCAACCCATCTTGATCAACTTGTCGGGGTCCGCAATCCCGGCGGCGATCAGTGCGTCGATGCCGGTCAGCACATCCTTGTGCGCGTTGCGGAAATAATTACCGACCATATCGCGCATGAACGCATCGCCATAGCCTGTACCACCGCGGTGGTTGGGCAGGAACACCGCATAACCCTGTCCGGCCAGAACCGAGACATAACGGGAAGTGCTCCATGAGCCGAATTGCGCAGAGGAGCGCGGACCACCATGGGTGATGGTCACCAGCGGATAGGCCTCGCCTTGCTTGTAGCCCACCGGATAGACCAGCAATCCTTCCAGCGCCTGCCCGTCCTCACCGCGCCAGGCGAAAGCCTCCTGATCGGGCAAACGAAAGCGCTCTGACCAATCAGCATAGAGGTCAACGATCGGCTGCATGGTCTCGCCGTCATCTTTCAGGCCAACAATGTCACCCGGGCTGGTAGCACTCGCAATCTGGAGGAAATGACCGCTTGTCCTGCTGTCGAAATGCCAATCACGGATCGCGTGATCGCCCTCTGTAACGGCACGCAACTTGCCCGTTTCCAAGGTGACGAAGTAGAGCTGGGTGCGAAGTCCGCTATTGCCGAGCAGCCACAATCCTTCGCTTGAGGCATCCCAGCGGAATTCCAGCACCTCGAGTGGCTCATCGGGGATCAAAAGGCGCGGCTTGTCTTCGCCAATAATGTGAACGAACAGATTGTCTTCGTAGTACGCTTCGCCATCCTCATTGACCGTCGCGATATAGGCGAAGCGTGTGTTGTCTGGAGACAACTGCGGAGCGATTTCGCGATAGCGATTGTTGGTCAGCCGCTCGCTTTTGCCATCTGCCAGATCGACGAGCCAGAGCTCGGCTGCATTGCGATCTTCAGGATTTTCGAGGCCGCGCTGTCGTACGATTATCGAAGCACCATCTGCAGCAATCGAGAAGCCCTCGATCACGCCGGCGCCGGGAAAGATCGGGTCGGTCTCTCCACTCGCGAGATCATGGCGATAGATCGTGTCCGAAGCTGAGCTGCCAAATGCCTCTATGCGCCATTTGCGCGACAACTCATTGTCTTGCAATGTGTCGCTGCTGAACAGAAAGCCGGAGCCGTCAGGCAACCATTCCAGGTCCTCGACATCGTCGTGATGACGGGTCAGCTGGCGCAGCTCACTGGAGGTCATGTCGTACAGATTTACCTGCTGGTTCTTCGTCTTCTTGTCATCCAGCAGAATGAGGAATTCGTTCACTTCGCCCGGACGCCAGATTGCCTCACTTTTCGGCTCACCTCCGATCCCGGGGGTCGGCGCATCTACGCAGGTAGAGGTGTTGCATTGGCGCACATACAGGCGGTCTCGGCGCTCATTTTCTTCCCAATCCGTGGTGGCGACGAGATAGCTTACGAAACGGCCATCATCAGAGGCCGACAGGCCCAAGGCTCGCGGAATTTCGACAAAGGCGACAGGATTGATCGGTTGCGGATCAGGCAGCGATTGCGGAGCGGTCGGAAGCTCCTCCAGAACCGATCCCGTATCGCCACCCGCGTCCTGAGCGAGGACCGGCGCTGCACTCAACAGACAGGCGATCAACGCAGCGGTCACTAAGTTCGAATAGGCCTTAGGCAACCGCGTGCCTGATCTTTTATGGTTGATCATTATCTTGCCCCTTCGACATACACGCTCGCCATGCTCCCACCCCGACGTGGAAGAAGAATCATTCAGCGACCTACTTCAAATTCCAATTTCGGAAATATCAATGCAAATCCTGCAAGATTCTGAAAAGGTGAAGCTTTGAGCCAATCTATCAACAACCGCTCGTCGATCGCGCGACCGGCTATTTGCAGCTTTCGCATGCGGCGCTAAACAATCGCGCATGAACAAAACTCCCTGGCACAGCCGACTCGTCCTGATCCTCGCCCTGCTTCTGCCGGTCTATTTCGCCAGTGCCGCGCTCGGCACAAAGTTCGGCCTGTGGAGTTGGCAGACGGGGCTTGGCACGCTGATCGCCAAGGTTGGTCCGATCCTATTGGGTGTCGTCGCCTTTGCCGCGCTGATCTCGCTGGTCATTGCCGCGCTCAAGAAACCGCGCAAAGGTTGGTTCCTGTCGGTCATCGCATTGTTCGTACCAATTACCGCCTTTCTCCTGCTCGCGATGGTGCGCAGCCAAGCGGGCGCTGTCCCGGCGATCCACGATATTTCAACCGACACCGCAAACCCTCCGGGTCTCTCGGCGGCTGCAATGGCAGCGCGCGAGGAGAGCGGTGCGAACCCGATCAACGATTATCAGACGCCACTGGGCGAGCTTGAGCCATGGAAAGACGGCGATCCTGAGCTGACATCAAAATCCCATGCGCAGATTATCACGAGCGCCTACGCCGACCTTGCTCCCTTGCCATTGGGCGGCGCGAGCAAAGCGGATGCAGTTGCCGCAGTCGCCGCTGCGATGGAGGATATGGGCTTCGACAATGTCGTAGCCGATGTCGAGGCGGGCCGTGTCGATGGCGTATCCGAGACGTTCTGGTTCGGCTTCAAGGACGATGTCACCGCTCGCGTTAGCGAAACGCAGATCGACTTCCGTTCCATCAGCCGCGTGGGCCTGAGCGACCTAGGCAAGAATGCCGAGCGGATTGAGGAACTACGCGCAAACGTTGCAGCTCGGCTGTAACAGCATGCGTTATTCCCTGAACTGATACACCGCCAGCGCGCTGCGCTGGATCACTGTCAGCACGCATAGGGCTGCATAAGCATAGGCGATGACGCCGAACCATGCCGGAAACAGCGCCATGGCGATGAAGACGGCAATGGTTTCTGCGCCCTCTGCCAATCCTGTCGAGTAGAAGAAGCTCTTGCGTCCATGCGCCTGTGTTTCTTCTCCGCGCTTTCCCGCGATTGTCGCAAACGCGAGGAAGCTGGTGCCGGTCAAAACAAAGGCGGCGACGAGCACAAGCGCTGGCAAGGTATTGGCGGGAACGAGCACCCCGAAACCGACGGGGATCGAGACGTAGAAGGCGAAGTCCGCAACGATATCGAAATAACCGCCAAGGTCGGTCGGAGTGGTTGCGCGGGCGACTGCTCCGTCCAACCCGTCAGCCAAGCGATTGGCGACGATCAAGGCAAGGCCTAGCCAAAGCTCTCCAAAACCGATGGCGACCGCTCCGCCCAGTCCCAGTGCGAGCCCCGTAAAGGTGAGCATATTCGCGCTCACACCCATCCGAGCGAGCGCCAAACCCGCCCGGTTAAGGGGCGGATCGATCAAGGGGCGCAGTTTGGCATCGAACATCGCCCGACCTCTAAGCTCCGAAGGTCACGAGGCCAATCCAAGCGCCTGTCATCGCGGTGGCAAGATTGCCCGCAATCCAGCTCTTGATGCCCAGTCCCGCTGCCTCGGCCCTGCGTTCAGGGCAAAGCGTGCCAATGGTCGAGACCAGCAGACCGATGCTCGCCAGGTTTGCGAACCCGCACAAGGCATAGGTGACTATCAGCAGGCTGCGCGGATCGAACGTATCGGATGATAACTCGGCAAGCTGCAGGAATGCGACATATTCGTTAAGGATCGCCTTGGTTCCCATCAATCCGCCCGCATCCTGCGACTGATCCCAAGGCACTCCAATGATCCACATAAGCGGAGAAAACAGCCAACCGAAGATGCGTCCCAAGGTAAGCGTCTCGCCGCCTACCAAGGGCAATAAAGCGAGAAACTGATCCACCAGCGAGACCAGCGCAAACACCACGATAATCACAGCGATCACCGCCAAGAACAGCTGCATGCCATCCATCGTGCCTTTGACGATGGCGTCGATGCTGCCTTCATATTTCAGGCTCGGATCTTCGCGGTCGACTTCCGTCGCGGTCTTGTCGTCTGCAGCGCCCGGCACCATCAGCTTCGCGATCAGCAACGCTGCGGGCAAGGATACCAACGAGGCGGAAATCATGTGTCCGACGGCGTCGGGAACGGTCTCGGACAGCGTCGAGGCATAGAGCACCAGCACAGCCCCGCTGATTGTCGACATGGCCAGCACCATGACCTGGAACAGCTCTGCCCTGCTCATTTTGGCAAAATAGGCGCGGATGACGAGTGGGCTTTCCACCACACCAAGGAACATGTTCGCCCCGCCCGCCAGGCCGACTACGCCGCTCACCTTCAGGGCGCGCCGCAACAGGTAAGAAAGGCCATTCACCAGCCAGCGCAACACGCCCCAGTGCCACAGCAGCGCAGCAATAGCGGACAGCACGATCACCAGCGGCAATATCTGAAAGGCCACTATCAGCGGCGCATCCACACCCTCTTTCAGTTCAAAGGGCAGCGGCGCACCGCCGAGATAACCGAACATGTAGGATGAGCCATCCAGCGTCGCCTTCTCAATCGCGGAAACGCCTCGGTTGGCATATTGCATCACGCTCCAGATGAAAGGGACGCGGACAATTGCCAAAGCAAGCGCGCCCTGCAGTACGAGCGCGCCGACAATCCATTGCCAGCTCGGGCGATTGGCGCGATTTTCGGACAGGCCCCATGCGATAGCGACAAGCACTATCAGACCCAGAAGCCCGCGAAACTGATCGAAGACTTCCAAACCGCTCAACCGCGCCGCCAGTTATGATATTTCTCGACGATATCGAGCAGCTTCTCAGGCTTGTTCGCCTTCTTCCAGTTGCCGGCAGCAAACTTGTTCGCCTCCGCCATGGTTGGGTACGGATGCACCGTGCCGAGGATCTTGTTGAGGCCCAGCTTGTGCTTCATCGCCAGCGTGTATTCGGCCAGCAATTCGCCTGCGTGTGAGCCGACAATCGTCGCGCCCAGGATCGTGTCCTTGCCACCCGGCGGGGTAAGCACTTTGACGAAGCCCTTGGTTTCGCTTTCCGCGATGGCCCGGTCGAGGTCGTCGAGGTCATAGCGGGTGACTTCGTATTTGACGTCCTGTTCCTTCGCCTCGATCTCATTCAGACCGACCCGCGCAACTTCCGGATCGAGGAAAGTGACCGCCGGGATTACCCGATAATCGGCCTTGAACCGTTTGAATTGACCAAACAGCGCGTTGACGCTGGCAAACCATGCCTGATGGCTGGCGGTATGGGTGAATTGGTAGGGGCCGGCGACATCGCCAGCGGCGTAGATATTTGGGAATTTTGTGGCCAGAAACTCATCGGTCACCACCGTCTTGTTGGTGTCGATCCCGATATCTTCGAGGCCATAGCCCTTCAGCCGCGCCGCACGGCCCACAGCAACGATCAGAACGTCATAGGCAATCGGCTTTTCAGCGCCCTCGTGTTCGGCGATGATTGTGCCGTCCGCGACGCGCAAAGCCTTGTGCGAGGTGAGCACCTCAACACCCGCTTCCTCCAGCGATTGCTGCGCCAGTTCGGAGACCTCTTCATCCTCGCGGCCCAGCACCCGGTCGGCCATCTCGATCTGAGTGACTTTCGAGCCAAGCCGAGCCAACGCCTGGCTGATTTCGCAGCCAATCGGGCCGCCGCCCAGCACCGCGACGCGCGCGGGCGCTTTCTCCATTTCGGCAAAAGCATCCCACATCGTATCCGACGTAAGGTATCCGCTGCCCTCCAACCCTTCGAGCGGCGGGACAAAGGGCTCTGCGCCCGCTGCGATCACAATGCTGCGCGTCGTCAGGCGATCTGTGCCGCCGTCATTGCGTGCGATCTCAACCGTCCACGGGTCGATCACCTTGCCATATCCCTCGATCACATCGACACCAAGACCGGTATAGCGCTCGACGCTGTCATGCGGCTCGATTGCTTTGATCGCACCCATAACGCGCTCGATCGTGTGCTTGAACGGCACTTCGGGTTCGTGCGCTTTCAACCCATACTTGTCGGCATGGCGCATCGTTGCCGCGACCTTTGCACTCTTGATAAGCGCCTTGGAGGGAACGCAGCCGGTGTTGAGGCAATCGCCGCCCATCTTGTTCGCTTCGATCAGTGTGACCTTGGCTTTCACCGTGGAGGCGATCAGCGCGGAGACGAGCCCGGCAGAGCCAGCGCCGATCACAATGAGATTGCGATCAAAGCTCTTGGGACGCTTGAAGTCGGTATAGACTTTGCGGCGCTTGATCCAGCCGATGATCAGCTTTGCCAGCCAAGGTACAATCGCGAGTAGGACAAACGAACCGAGGACGCCAGGCGACAAGATACCGTCCAGACTGTCGATCTGCGCGAGCTGTGTGCCGGCGTTAACAAACACGGCGGTGGCGAGCAGCATGCCGATCTGGCTGACCCAAGCGAAAGTGAAAGTTTTGATCCGGGTGAGGCCCATGACCAGATTGACGACGAAGAACGGGATCGCCGGGATCATGCGGATGGTGAAGAGGTAGAACGCGCCGTCCCGCTTTAGCCCCTTGTTCACCGCCTTCAACCGGTCGCCAAAGCGCGCCTCTATGGTATCGCGCAGCACATAGCGCGAGGCGAGAAATGCAAGCGTCGCACCCAAGGTGGAAGCAAAAGAGACGACAATTGTGCCAACCACAAGGCCAAAAAACGCACCAGCTGCAACCGTCATGATCGCTGCGCCCGGTAAAGAGGCAGCCGTAACAGCGACGTAGACCAGGAAGAATACACCGATCACCAGTGCGGGATTTTCCTGATAGAAAGCGTCGATACTGGCAGCTTCCTCCTTGATCCGTTCAATCGAGAGATACTGGCCGAGATCGAACACAAAGTACGCGGCGACAAGCGCGACCAATGCGAGGATGATGACGATTTTCTTCATAATGTCCCTGTCTTTTCCGCCTATTCGGATGCGCCAAGCCAGCAGTTACAAATCCCGCGCCAGTTCCGCGTAGGAGGCGACCCAGCGTTTGTCGATCCAACGTTTGAGTTTTGCCGCCCAGCGCCCTTGCCCCGCCAAAGGGCCATAGCTCGCGATGGCCGACCCGTTGGCGGTCGAAAGCAGGTAAAGGCTGGCTGGTCGCGGGCGATAGGATTTGTGCGGTCCTTCATTATTGCAGGCCGCGCGCAGATTGGCCGCGAGCAGCGGCCCTGCATGGACCGCATGCACACCTGAGCGCGAAACATGCGTGTCCTGGCGGCTCGCAACATCACCCACAGCGAAGATATGGTTGTGGGAGAGTGAGCGCTGATGCCGGTCAACCGCGATAAAACCTTCCGCATCGGTCTGAAGCCCGCTTGCTTTGGGCCAATCCGGGGCCGCGCTACCTAAAGTCGTAACGATCATATCAACCGGCTCAAGCGACTGATCGCCCGCAAGAAGCTCGCCATCGACCAGTCGTGCGCCATCGGTAGCTATAGTGATGCCTTGCACGGCGAGTTCTGTCGCCACCAGTTTGCGAACGCGCCCGCTAAAGGAGGGCAAGAGACCCTCCGAGCCCTCAACCAATACAACTTCCGTCCGCGCTTGAGGCTCGCGCATATTCCGGAGCGCAAATGCAAGCTCTACCCCGCCTGCGCCTCCGCCGATCACCGCGATACGCTGCACACGACCTTCACCAAGCCGCTGATGCAGCCGCTTTACAAAACCATCGATCGGACGGACGTCCAGAATACGCGGATCAGCACCCAGTATACGCCCAGCTCTGCCAACCCCGCCCGTGTCGATAGAGCAGAGGTCGAATGAGAGCACCCTTCCCTCTGCCGTTAGCACCTGGTTGGTGAAAGGATCCATCGAGACGCAGCGGTCCTGAATGAACTCCGCGCCAGCCTTCCGCGCCAGCGCCTCCACGTCGACAAGGCCGGCATCGGACGAATACTCGCCCGAAATCCAACCGGGGACCATGCCCGAATATCTCAAATGTTTTGACGGCGTGAGGATAGCGGCGTGCGGGGTCGGCAGACCATTCCTGATCCAGTCAGCCAGCACCGCGAGATGCGCGTGCCCGCCTCCAATCAGCAGCATTGTTGGCCCGGGCGCGTCCATCCTTGTCGTGATTGCCTGTTACCATCGCCGTGTCAAAGCGTCCGCCGACGAGCCGCGCCCGTAGTGCTAGAAAATCCGGCGGAACATGCGCGCAAGCTGCGTCGTCGCCCATTGCGCGAAGGAGCGTCCATCGGTGCGGATCTGGACCGCGCCAGGAACGAGCTGGATCTGGTAGTCCTCGCCGCTGACTGCACCCTTTTCCGCAATCATGCGAATTCGATAGAGCGCCTCTCGCGGGGCCAATTCCTCCCCATCCTTGTCGACCGCAATCGGACCACCATTGGTAGAGGCAAGGATCGGCTGTTCGAGCCGTGAGATCGCGCTGGAGGAAATCTCGACCAGCTTGGCAGAGCGTGATGGCCCGCCTGCATCCGAGGCCACAAACGTGCCCAGCGCGCCTTGTTCCAGTCGCCAAATGTCATCCTCCGGCACATAGGCCTGCACATCATAATCGCTGGGTGTCACGACGTGGGCGATGACCTCCTCCCCGCCGATCCAGCGCCCGGGATGCATGTCGGGCGTGAGGCCGGAAACCGTGCCGGGTCCGGACGCTCGCAGGATCAGCCTGTCCGCGCGCCGTTCGAGTCCTGCCAACTTGTTGCGCTCCCTAGCCAGTTCGCGCTCGATCACCGCGCGGTTGGAGCGGTCGCGCGTGTCGGCAACAGATCGACCTAACTGTAGGTCGAGCTGCGCAATTCGCACCTTTGTGGAGGCGGCTTCTGCCGCGAGTTCCGGCGCGTCGAGCTCGATAATCGGATCGCCAGCTGCAACAGTCTGGCCATTCTCTGCGATCACCCTCACAACCCGCGCGGGTTCGCCTGACACGATTGGAGACGCCCCGACCGGGCTCAGCACGGCGTACCCGCTGACATGGCGGTCCATCGGCAAGAATCCCGCTAGCAACAGTCCGCCAGTAATCCAGAGCCACGTCTTGCCCCGGCGCGTGCCTAAGATCTGCTCTCGCATCCTCGCCCATTCGCGCATTTCAGCAAGTACCGGACGCCCGATGAACACCGCCAGCTCGACTACCGCCAGGATCAGGCCAAGCGGCTGAAAGAACAAATTGTAGACCAGGATCGCGATCCCGGTGAACAGGAAGAAGCGGTAAATCCAGGTGGCGTAGGCATATATGATCATACCTCGGCGCAGCTTGGTCGGCACCGACTCTGGCACGGGTTCACCTAGCGAAAACAGCGCTTCTCGCAGCCGCCACTTACCTAGTGCGAAGGCGCGCGGCTGCAGGTTCGGCACGTTGAGAAAATCGGCGAGCACGTAATACCCATCAAACCGCATGAACGGATTGAGGTTGATCGCAAGACTCATAATCCAGCTGGTCGTCGCGAGGATAAAGGCGACACTGCGCGCTGTACCATCGGGCAGGATGACCCACGCCATCGTCGCAATGCTCGCCACCATCAGCTCCGCCGCAACGCCCGCACAATCGATCGCCAAACGCTGTTTGCGCGATGTCAGCCGCCAGGCGGAGCTCGTATCGGTGTAGAGCACCGGCATCATCACCAGAAAACTCACGCCCATTGTCGGCACGCGGCAGCCATAGCGCGTTGCCGTGTAGGCATGGCCAAGCTCATGCAGGATCTTAACGAAGAACAGGCCCGCCCCGTAAGCGATCAGCCCCTGCCAGCTGAAGAAGTAGAGAAATGACGCCATGAAGGCATCCCACTGGCGTGAAACGAGAAACAGGCTGAGCACCGCGAGGGCAGCAAAGAATATGAGGCTGTAAACCGACCACAGTGGACGCACATGCTCAATCGTCCGGTCGAGGAAGCCCGCGGGCTTTACCAGCGGAATACGGATGAAAAGGTAGTTATCGAGTAGCCATTTCCATGCTGCCTTTTTGTTGCTCGCACGTTGTTCCATGAAGGCTGCGACGCTGTCACGCCCGACGGGGCCGATGGTCAGGCCGTTGCTCGCTGCAAATTCGACCACCGTGTTGAAAGCTTCGTTGGCCTCGTCGCCGCTAACGCCGCGCCGTTCCAGATCGGCTCCGATCCGTGCAAGGTCACCACTGGCCCAATGCGAGAGGATGACAAATTCGATCTGGCCGAGCTGAAAAAAGGCGTGGCGCACCGGATCGAAGAGCGTCCAGCTTGGCGCGCCATTGACAAGCGGTGCCCCCGGTTCGATCCGCAATTCCTGTCGCAGAGCCGGGAGCGGCGGCGGCTTCGGTACCTCGGGCAGGTCAATCGGGATCGCCGCGGAGGTCATAGTCCGACAAATTGGCGCAGCGCAGCAATCGGCCGACGCAGCAGTGAATAGACGAACGGAACCCAACGGCCATAAACCTGCGCCGTCCCGCGCGATCCGATGCGCGGATTGTCTCCGTCCAGCTTGGCAGTTAGCGCAAAGGCAAGCACTCCCTCCGGCGTCTGCCGCGCCTGATAGCTGGCGGTCTCCAGCGTCGCATCCACCGCCCACAGCGGCTGGGAATCGAGCCACATCTTCACCTTGCCGCCCTTCTCCAGCGACATCTGCTCCGCCGCTGGCAGGTCGATGCGCAGCATCACCTGATCGGGGTTGACCACCTGCATGATCGGGTCGCCAACATTGACCGCGCGCCCTTCCCAATCGCGGCGGTCGCTGAACAGCGCCATGCCATCGCGCTGCGCGGTGATCGCGGATTGTCCGGCCAGCTCCTTGGCGTAATAGTACTCCGCTTGCGCGACTTCGACTTCGGCCCGCATAATCGCGATGTCGGAGGTCTCGTCCTTCTCGCCGAAAGCCGAACTGGTCGAACGCTCCAGCCGAGAGCGGGCAACGGCGAGCTTTTCCTCGGCCAGTTCCAGCTCGTTTTCGAGGCGGACATCGTCGAAGCGCAACAACACCTGACCTGCCTTAACCGGCGCATTGGGCATCACCTCGATTGATGCAATCCGCCCAGAGAAAGGCGCAGCGACGATGTAGGGACGCTCCGCCACAACCTCGGCAGGCGCAAGCGCAGTGAGGCGAACGGGAAATAGCAGGACAACCGCAATGGCTGCAGCGATCCATTTTTTCTTGGTGCTGTCGATGACTGACAAGCGGCGAACCGGCTTGCCGCCGCTCAGCGCCAGCCATGAATGTGCGGCAGTCTCGGCAATGCGTGCAGCACGGTACTTCTCGCCCTCGCGCAGGGGTTCTTCGCAAGCAAACAACAGCCCGCCAAACGCGGCGCCATCTTTGCCAAGCAGCGGCTGCCAATAGAGCTGCGAATAGGGATACTCGTCAAAGGCCTCGTCCGGCCTGACAGCATTGGCATCGAAATCGCGCGGCTGATCGAGGCCGTGATCCTGGGCGAGCAGCGTGACGTTTTTCTCAAGCGCGTGGATCAGCGGCGTATTGCGATCCACCGTCGCCAGCGAAGAGGCGCATTGCACCTCAAACCCCTCGCCTATGCGTGACTGACGCAGGATAAATGCCTGGCCGTAGGGAAGCACCTGCCGCGCTTCATTAGCGACGAAATATTGCAGTTCTTCAACCGTTTCCTGTCGGCGAATATCCGCTTCAAATTGCAGTAGTGCGGCGAGTTTCGCTGCGTCCGGCTTGGCGCCAGATTGTGCAAGCGGACTCACCTTGACCGATGGTGCTGCCTCGATCGGATCAGGACGGCTGGCTGCCATTGGTGTTGGCCCCTTCCGTGGTTGTTTCGGTCGACGTGGTGCCAGAAGCGCCCTCCTCCGCAGCCTCACCTTCCTCTTCAACCGGTTCGTCGCTAGGCTCTTCAAAAGTCGCTGTGCCGCTCATGCCTGGCAGGACCAGCGCGTCCCCGCGATCGATATCGGCCGCCACGCGGATCGTCTTGCTGACCGGATCTACGGATGCTCCAAGCTGAGTTACAGCGCCGGTGATCGTCGCGCCCGTCTCGTCGATAACGAAGTCGAACGCAGCGCCTGGGCGAAGCCACGTCAGCCAATTGCTTGGCACGATCAGGTCGGCCTCCAAATCGCCGCCACTCTGAATGCGAAGCAGCGGCTGACCACTGGCTGCGACTTCACCGCGACTGGCGATTTCCTCCACCACCGTTCCGGCGAACGGCGCATAGACCGCGCAATCCTTCAACTGTGCAGCAATCGCATTGGCTTCGGCCCTTGCACGACCAAGATTGGCGCGCGACACGGCCACTTCGTTCTTGCCAACCGCTTCATAGCTGTCGAGCTCGACATTTGTTTCGTAAGTTTTTTCGTATGCGGTCGTTGCTGCCCGTGCCGCAGACAATTCCGCACTGATGGTCGAACAGTCGAACCGGGCCAGCAAAGCGCCTTTGCGAAAGCTGCGTCCCTCGCGAACCGGCATGGCTGTGATCCGCGCGGTCATCCGCGAAGCGACGGTGGACTCGTTTTTCGCCGCTATTACCCCGCGCGCTTCGAGTATGGGTTCCGGCTCTGGCTCGGGCGAGACGTCTTCGCTGGACGCCACCTCCGCCGCATCACCGTCGACGATAGACTGATTATCGGACCATTGGGTATCGCCGCTATTGGCATAAGCGAAGCCAGCTACGGCCGCAGCCGCAAGCAACGCCCCGCCGCCGATCCAGACCTTGCGATTGTCGGTCTGTTCTGGCGGCCCGATTTCGTCCGCCTCATCCATTTCGTTCATTCTTTACTGCCCAGATAGCCTTACCGCAGCTTCGCGATCCTGCCACAATTTCTCGAGTGACGCGCGCAATGTAGCAACATCTTCACGGCCGGTCACATCTGGGCTGAATTCGTCGATACCCATGGATGCGAACAGGCTGGCATAGGCATTTTGCGCCTCGGCATAAGCGATATCGTACTTCACCTCTGCCGCAAGTGTGTTCATTTCCTCGCGCAGCAACGTCTGCCGACTCATCGCACCGGCCTTATGACCTGAACGGATCTGATCGAGAATCTTGTCCTGAACACCCATCTGGCGCGCGGCCGTGTCGAGTTCCTGACTGAGATGGCCGAAGCGCGCGCGAGAGACGTGAACCTGCGTCATCACCGCCATGGTTAGGGCCAGCTCGCGCTGCTCCAGCAGGTCTTCCTGAGCACGCACGGCCTTCTTGTGCGCAGGCAGACGGAACAGATTCAGAACGTTCCAGCTCGCCCGGGCACCGTAGTTGATCCAGTCATTGTTGAACAGGAAGTCGTTTGAATCGACATTCACGCCCAACACGCCCCGGAAACTGGGCAATGCGGACAGCAGCGCCGCATCGAGCTCTCGCGAGTTTATCCGCTGGCGATAACTTACCTCGCGCAGCTCAGGGCGATTGAGCAGCGCAGTCATCATCATGTCTTCGCCGTCGTAGTTGACGGCAGGAAGCTTGTCGGTGCGATCCGGCAGAGCAAGCGAAAACTCGGTGCCAGGGCGCAAATTCATGAGCGCCGCCAATTGAGCCTTGGCCACCACCAGCTCGCGCTGGAGCTTGCGGATGTCGGCCTGAATCTCGAGCAACTCGCGCTGATAGGTGAGCGCAGTCAGTGGTGCAGAAAGTCGACGCTCTGCCAGACGCTCCGAGTTATCGAGCGTAGTCGAAACCGAGCTTTCCAACTCCTGTAGCTTGGTAAGCAGACGCTCTGCACTGACGGCGCGCCAGTACGATGAGCGCACATCCTCGATCACGCGGTTGGCAACCTTGCGGCGGCGCTCCTGCGCGATCAGGATCTCGTCGGCGCCCTGTTTTGCACGCACATAGGACAGACCAAAGTCGAGCACATCCCAACTCAGCGCAAGGTCCGCAGTGAACAGGTCGCGCTCTTGCGAAGTGGATGGTTCCAGCGATTGCCGGCGGGTGATCAGCGACAGCGAGCTGGCACCGGAGAAGTTGTTGCGCCCGGCATAGCCAGCGCTCGCAACCAATTGCGGCAGCATATCATAGCGCTGAAGATCGAGCTCGCGATCGCGCAGGGCGATCTCCATCAGCTCAACCTTGTAATCGAGATTGTATTTGAGAGCTCGCGCCATCGCCTCATACAGGTCAATCGGTGCGGTTACTGGCTCCTGATCGACATCAACCCGCTCGAAGTTGCTGGTTGCGGCCTCGTTCAGCTCACTCGCCGTGAACGGCTCGGGTACAGTTGCGCAGGCACCCAGGAAGAGTGTCGAAGCGCTAACCAGTGCAAGTCCCTTATTCATTGGCTCACCTTCATCCGTTCTTTCGTGTTCATGTAAACGCGGCAAGCAACTTACTTGCCTCATCATCTGCTTCGGCACTGACGCGTGCCATCATCGTATCGAGAGTCTCTGCCCGAGCGGCCGCTTGGTCGATGGCCTCATCGAGCTGGATTTCACCGGTAGCACCCTGAATCACCACAGGAATCTCGACCACCTCGCCATCGGCGCGAATGGCGCGAACGATCAGTCTGATGGTCTCTGCATCGACCGGACGCTCAATGATTGCGAGGCCGCGAGAATCCATTCGGACCCAATCGGGCAGCGGTGAACCATCGCGCGACACCAGCTGATACTCGACAACACGCGGAGCATCCTCAGCGCCAATATCGCGCATTTCGATGTAGACCACACGGTCACGTGAGATGCTTTCGATCATCACCTGATCGGTGCCGGTATCGAGCTGTCGGACAGAGAAGCCAGTCAGCGCGTCTGGCAGGAAGTCACCGAAACGCGGATCGAAGAGGCTGTCCAGGCCGAAGCGCAGATCGCGAATATGGTCGATATAGGCGACCACATCGTCGATCGGGCTGCCATTTGCATCGAAGCCGCCAATGCCGTTCAGCGAACGCAAGCCATTCACTGCCGACAGCAATGGCTGGTCGACGTTGAGTGTGCCCGTACCGCCCAGAGAGCGGAAATCGTTGACCGTGTCGACGATGATGAGCGGCGCGGTGATAAACTTATCAGATTGATCGAGCACTTCGTCCACTGGATAAGCATCAGGAATACCCGTGTCGGGATCATCGCCGAGGAGGAAACTGATATCCGCCGCGGCCTCAACCACAGTGATCCTCGCGAAGCTCTCAACGAACCCGCCCTGACCGTCGGAGATGAAGTAGCGGATCAATGCCTCGCCAAAGAAGTCCGCCGGTGCGCTGTAAGTTAGGGTGCCGTCGGGGTTGATGATGACCTCGCCCACATCGACGAAGGCAATGATCACTTCGAGAGGATCGCCCTCTGGATCGGTCGCATTGTCGAGCACATTGATGATCGTGTCCGTGCCGCTGATCACGGTCACATCCTCCGGTTCATCCACGGGCGGCTCGTTGGTGTTGATCACCTCGACAGTGACGGTCGCAGTCGCGGTGCCGCCATTACCGTCGCTGATGGTGTAGGTGATCGTATCAGTCCCGAAGAAATCGGGGTTCGGCGCATAAGTGATCGTGCCATCCGGGTTGACCGTGACCGTGCCGTTGGATGCGCTCGCACCTGTAACAGTCAGCGGATCGCCATCGGCATCAGTGTCGTTTACGAGCACCGGAATGGTGACTTGCGAGTCCTCATTCACGCTCGACACGTCATCGTTGGCAATCGGAGGATCATTGACCGGATTGACGGTGACGGTCGACGTCACCGTGTCGAAGCCGCCCATGCCATCACTCACCTGATAGGTGATAGTGTCCGTGCCGTTGAAGTTCGGGTTCGGCGTGTAGGTGATCGTGCCGTCAGGATTGATCGTGACCGTACCATTTGGCGCATTGGCCGAGACCACCGTCAGCGGATCGCCGTCGACATCATTGTCATTCGCCAGCACTGGTATGGTGATCGACGTATCCTCATCGGTCACCGCTGGATCGGGCGAGCCCACAGGCGGATCGTTTACAGGTGCGATGGTGACGTTGACGGTCGCAGTCGCGGTGCCACCCATTCCATCATCGACCGTGTAGGTGATGGTTGTCGGCCCGTTGAAGTTCGGGTTCGGAACGAAAGTGATCGTGCCGTCCGGATTGATCGTGACCGTGCCGTCGGGCGAGGTCGCATCGGTAATGGTCAGCGGATCGCCATCGGCATCGCTGTCATTCGCCAGCACCGGAATGGTCAGCGGCTGGTCCTCGGTACCAGTTGCCGTGTCGTCCTCGGCAACCGGAACGTCGTTCACCGGATCAACCGTCACCGTCAGCGTTGCGGTGTCGGTGCCGCCATTGCTATCGCTGATCGTGTAGGTAATCGTGTCCGTGCCGTTGAAATTCGGGTCCGGCGTGTAAGTGACTGTGCCATCGGGATTAATCGTCACCGTACCATTTGGTGCAGTGGCATCGGTAATGGTCAGCGGATCGCCATCGGCATCGCTATCATTCGCCAGCACTGGGACAGTGACCGGCGTGTCTTCGTCTGTGGTCGCATTGTCATTTTCGGCGACCGGCGGATCGTTGACCGGCGTGACTGTGACGGTAACCGTCGTGGTCGCAGTGCCACCGTTGCCGTCGTCGATGGTGTAGGTGATGGTTGTCGGACCGTTGAAGTCCGGGTTCGGCTCAAAAGTGACTGTGCCATCCGGATTGATCGTCACTGTGCCATCAGGCGAAGTCGCATCGGTGACCATCAACGGATCGCCGTCCACATCGCTATCGTTGCCGAGCACCGGAATGGTGACCGGCGTGTCTTCATCCGTCGTCGCAGTATCAGCAACCGCCACCGGAGCATCGTTCACCGGCGCGACAATCACCGTGATAATCGCTGTATCGGTGCCGCCATTGCCGTCGTCGATGGTGTAAGTGATCGTATCGGTGCCGTTGAAGTCGGGATCCGGCGTATAGGTGACAGTGCCATCAGGGTTGATCGTCACCGTGCCATTCGGCGCGGTCGCATCCGTTACGGTCAGATCATCGCCATCCACATCGCTATCGTTGTCGAGCAGCGGGACCGTAACCGGCGTATCTTCGTTTGTGGTGACCGTATCATCGACAGCCACAGGCGGATCATTCGCAGGATCGACCGTTACCGTGACGCTGGCCGTGGCAGTGCCGCCATTGCCATCGCTGATAGTGTAGGAAATCGTGTCCGTGCCGTTGAAGTTCGGGTTAGGCGTATAATCTATTGTGCCATCGGGCAGGATCGTGACCGTGCCATTCGCTGCCGATGCAGAAACGACGCTGAGAATGTCACCGTCCGGATCGCTGTCATTGGCGAGTACATTGATATTGGTCGGCGTGTCTTCGGTGGTCGACGCTGTATCATCGACCGCGACCGGAGCGGGGTTGGTGACCGTCCAGGCGAAGGTGGTCGGGACGGTGCCGCCATTGCCATCATCCGCAGTCACCGTGACCGAATATACACCATCGCCTAGAGTCCCGCCTTGCGAGGCCGCAGGATCGATCGTTCCCGAAATCACCCCTGTAGTGGGATCGATAGTCAGGCCCGTTGGCAGGCCTGTCGCTGCAAATGTCAGCGGATCGCCGTCCACATCACTGAAGCTGTCCGCAACCGGCACATTGACCACCGCGCTATCGACATTGTTGAGCGCGGGCAGCGGATCGGCAACCGGATCGTCATTCACCGGACCAACCGTGACGGTGACAGTGGCGGTCGAGGTGCCGCCATTGCCGTCCGAAATCTCGTAAGTGATCGTGTCGGTGCCGTTGAAATCAAGGTCCGGCGTATAGGTGACCGTGCCATCGGCCTCGATCACGACCGTGCCATTGCCAGCGCTTGCCTGGGTGACAGTCAGCGGATCGCCGTCTGGGTCATTGTCATTGCCCAGCACTGGAATATTCACCGCCGTATCTTCGTCGGTCGTCGCCGTGTCATCCACCGCGAGCGGCGCTGGGTTGCCAACGGTCCAGGCGAAGGTGGTCGAGACGGTGCCGCCATTGCCGTCATCGGCAGTGATGGTGACTTCGTAAATGCCGTCACCTGCTGGCCCGCCTTGCGAAGCGGCGGGATCGATCGTGCCGGTGATATTGCCAGCCGCATCGATGCCAAGCCCGGTTGGCAGCCCAGTCGCGCTGAAAGTCAGCGTGTCGCCGTCCACGTCGTCAAAGCCTGGCGAGACGTCGAGCGCGACGGTGTCCGCATCGGAATTGCTGATCGCAGGCAATGCAGGCGCGGTTGGATCGTCATTCGCGGCACCAACAGCGACGGTAACAATTGCTGTCGAAGTGCCGCCCTGCCCATCACTGATCTGATAGGTGATCGTGTCGGTGCCATTAAAATTCGGATCAGGCGTGTAGGTCAACGTGCCATCGCCATTGATGGCAACCGTGCCGTTTGGCGCGCTCGCTGAAACAACCGTCAGGTTATCGCCATCAGGATCGACATCGTTTGCAAGCACGTCGATCGCAGTAAGTGGCGTGTCTTCCGTGGCGATCGCCGTGTCATCCGTCGCCGTCGGGCCGGGATTGGTGACCGTCCATACGAAGGTCACATCGGTCGTGCCGCCATTGCCATCATCGGCTGTGATCGTCGTCTGGTAGATGCCGTTGTTCACTTGGCTCGCGTCAGGATCGATCGTGCCGCTCACCACTCCTGTGGCGGTATCGATCGTCAGCCCGGCTGGCAGATTGGTCGCACTGAAAGTGAGTGTATCGCCTTCAGGATCCGAGAACAGAACACCCGCGTCAATCGACACGGCATCGCCGTCTTCATCGCCCCTGTCTGGCAAAGCCGCCGCGTCCGGTGCGTCATTCACCGGCGCAATCGTGATGGTCGCAACAGCAGTCGCCGGATCGCCATTGGCGTCTTCGATCGTGTAGGTGACCGTCGCGACACCGTTGAAGTCGTCATCTGGCGTAAAGGTGATCGTGCCATCTGCTTCGACCACCGCCGTTCCGTTGGTCGCCTGCGTGTCGATAATGACTATTGGGGTCAACGGGTCTCCATCGGGATCGATATCGTTGGCGAGAACATCGAGCACGATTGGCGTGTCTTCAGTGCCCGTGAAGCTGTCATTGACCGCCGTCGGCGGCTCATTGTTAATAGTCCAGGTGAAGGTCGTATCAACCATGCCGCCATTGCCATCATCGGCTGTGACGGTGACGGTGTAGACACCATCACCCAGCGGGCCACCGGTAGACGCAGTTGCGGTCGTGGTGCCCGTAACTTCGCCCGTGGCTGGATCGATCGAAAGGCCATCGGGCAGGCCGGTCGCGCTGAAGGTCAGCGTGTCACTCTCTGCATCGCTGAACGCGGGTGCAAGCGGTACGCTGATGACTTCATTGTTTCCATCTGTAAGATCTGGCAGGCCGACCGTGACCGGCGCATCGTTCAGCGGGTTGACCGTGATGGTAACGGTCGAAGTCGCCGTGCCGCCTTCGCCATCGCTGATCGTGTAGATCACCGTGTCCGTACCGTTGAAATCGGCATCCGGCGTGTAGGTGATCGTTCCATCGGCATTGATCAGGACAGAGCCATTGGGCGCGCTCGCGGAGATCACGCTCAGCGCATCCCCATCCGGATCGCTGTCATTGGCAAGGACTGTTACCGTGACCGGAACATCCTCATCAGTGGTCGCGGTGTCCGGCGCAGCCGTCGGCGCAGGATTATTCACGGTCCATACGAAAGTCGAACTCGTGGTGCCTCCGTTGCCATCATCGGCAGTGACCGTGACGGTGTAGAGGCCATTGCTGTCAGGGCCACCTTGCGAGGCAGATGGGTCGATCGTGCCTGTGATCAGGCCATTGGCATCAATGCTGAGGCCAGTCGGAAGCCCTGTCGCGCTGAAGACCAGCATGTCGCCATCGACATCGCTGAAATTGCCTGAGACGTCGAGCGAGATGACATCGGCATCATCGTCGGTCTGGTTGATCAATTGTGGATCGGCGACCGGATCGTCATTCACTGGATTAACGGTGACCGTGACGGTGGCTGTATCGGTTCCACCCTCGCCATCGCTGATCTGATAGGTGATCGTGTCGGTGCCGTTGAAATCGTCATTTGGCGTATAAGTGACAGTACCGTCCGCCTCGATCACAACCGTGCCATTGGTGGCGGTGGCGGATACGACGCTTAGTGCGTCGCCATCGGAATCATTGTCGTTGACGAGCACATCAATGTTAACCGGCGTGTCTTCATCGGTGGTCGCGGCATCATCGGCTGCAATGGGTGGCGGGTTCGTCACCGTCCAGGCAAAACTGGACGACACCGTGCCTCCGCTGCCGTCGTCAGCGGTAACCGTGACGGTGTAGATACCGTCGCCAGCAGGTCCGCCCTGCGATGCAGACGGATCGATCGTACCGGTGATATTACCGTCAGCATCGATGCTGAGGCCAGGCGGCAGACCTATTGCGGTAAAGGTCAGATTGTCGCCATCAAGGTCGCTGAAATTGCCCCCGACAGGCACGTCGACAGTCGTGTTGTCGGCATTCGCTAGGTTTGCAAGCGGCGTATCGACCTCCGGATCGTCATTGACTGGGTCGACCGTCACCGTGACCGTCGCGGTTGAGGTACCGCCATTGCCGTCGCTGATCGCATAAGTGATCGTATCGGTGCCGTTGAAATCGGCATCCGGCGTGTAGGTCAGCGTGCCATCAGCCTCGATCACAACGGTGCCATTGGGCGCGGTCGCCGAGGTTACTGTCAACGGATCGCCATCCGGATCATTGTCATTCTCCAGCACATCCACGTTCACTGGCGTATCTTCGTCCGTCGCTGCCGTGTCATCAGCTGCGACTGGCGGCGGGTTGGTTACTGTCCATGCGAACGTGCTCGATACGGCGCCGCCCGCGCCATCGTCAGCGGTCACAGTTACGGTGTAGACGCCGCCCACTCCGCCTTGGCTGGCGTCAGCGGTGAGTGTGCCCGAGATCACACCCGTATCCGGATCGATCGTCAGGCCCGGTGGCAGATCGGTTGCGCTAAAGGTTAGCGTGTCACCGTCGACATCGCTGAAATTGCCAGACACATCGAGGCTCGCGGTCGAACTGTCGATATTGCTCTGGTCCGCAATGGGTGACGCAACCGCGTCGTCATTGACCGGTTCGACTGTCACCAGGACCACAGCGGTCGATGTGCCGCCATTCCCGTCACTGATCTGGTAGGTGATAGTATCGGCACCGTTGAAGTCCGGATCGGGCGTGTACGTAACAGTGCCATCAGCCTCAATCACAACCGTGCCGTTCTGCGCGGTCGCAGAGGTGACCGTCAGCGCATCGCCATCCGGGTCGTTGTCATTGTCGAGCACAGGAATGTTGACTGGGGTGTCTTCGTCAGTCGTGACCGCATCATCGCTCGCCACTGGTGGCGGATTGTTCACTGTCCAAGAGAAGGTGTTGGTGACCGTTCCACCATTGCCGTCATCAGCAGTCACAGTGACTTCGTAGACGCCATCTCCTGCCGGCCCGCCCTGCGAAGCGTCGGACGTGATCGTGCCGGTGATATTACCGTTGGCATCGATGCTGAGGCCTGGTGGTAAGCCGGTCGCACTGAATGTCAGGTCATCGCCGTCGACATCGCTGAAATTGCCGGACACATCGAGCGTCGCAGGAGTGCTGTCATTATTGGTTTGCGGTGCAATCGGCGTGGTGGCCGGGTCGTCATTGACCGGATTGACAGTGATCGTGGCGGTGGAAGTTGAGAACCCGCCATTGCCATCACTGATGGTGTAAGTGATTGTATCTGTGCCGTTAAAGTCCTGGTTCGGCGTGTAATCAACGCTGCCATCCGGGTTGATCACGACCGTGCCGTTGGCCGCTGTTGCAGCGGTCACAGTCAGCGCGTCACCATCGGCATCGGTGTCATTCGCGATCAGCGGTACATTAACCGGCGTGTCTTCATCGGTGGTCGCCGCATCAGGGTTCGCAACCGGCGGATCGTTGATCGGGTTGACCGTAACCGTGACAGTTGCAGTGGCTGTGCCGCCATTGCCGTCCGAAATCTCGTAAGAGATCGTGGTAGTGCCGTTGAAGTTCGGATTGGGCGTGAACTCCAGCGTGCCGTCTGGATTGATCGTAACCGTGCCATCGGGCGAGGTTGCGGTCGTGACGGTCAGATCATCGCCATCAACATCGCTGTCATTGCCCAGCACGCCGATGGTGACCGGCGTGTCTTCATCGGTGGTGACCGCATCATCGACAGCCACCGGATCATCATTGATCGGATTGACGGTGACGATAACCGCTGCGGTCGATGTGCCGCCATTGCCATCATCGATCGTGTAAGTGATCGTGTCTTCGCCGTTGAAATCAGGGTTCGGCGTGTAGGTCAGCGTGCCATCGGCCTCGATCACCACGGTGCCATTTGGCGCACTCGCGCTGGTCACGGTCAGCGGATCGCCATCGGGATCATTGTCATTGCCGAGCACATCGACATTGACGCTGCTGTCTTCATCAACGCTCGCGTTGTCATTGACGGCAGTTGGAGCCGGGTTGGTGACGGTCCAGACGAAGTCTTGCGACACTGTGCCGCCATTGCCATCATCCGCAGTAAGCGTGACGGTGTATGGGCTGCCCTGGCTTGCATCAATGTCGAGCGTGCCGGAGATAATGCCGGTCGCTGGATCAATCGAGAGACCTGGCGGCAGGCCAGCCGCTGTGATCGTCAGATCATCGCCGTCAATGTCGCTAAAGAAGCTCTCTGTTGCGATGGAAACCGACTGATTGTCTTCATTAGTCACATCAGGGATGTCGACCGCTTCAGGCGCATCGTTCACCGGATCGACTGTTACGGTCAGCGTAGCCGTCGCGACACCACCTTGGCCATCGCTGACAGTATAGGTGACGTTCGCTTCGCCGTTGAAGTCGGGGTCGGGCGTGAAAGTAAGTGTGCCGTCTGGGTTGACGACAACCGTGCCATTGTCCGCGCTCGCGCTGGTGATGGTAAGCGGATCGCCATCCGGATCGCTGTCATTCGCAAGCACTGCCACGGTAACGGGCGTATCTTCCGGCGTTGTAGCCGTATCGTTTTGTGCAATCGGAGGCACATTCTGGATTGAGTAGATAAAGGTCGTGCTGACCTCTTCACCCGAGGGATCGGTCGCTGTTACCGTCACCACGAATGGGCCATTCTGCGATGAATCAGAGGCCAAGGTGCCGGTAATCAGGCCAGTATCAGGATCGATCGCGAGCGAAGGCGGCAGACCGTCAGCGCTGAAGGTCAGATCATCGCCATCCACATCGTTGAAGGCGCTGGCGGTTGGGATGGAAACCGTCTGACCGTCTTCGCCATCCTGGTTCGGTAAACCTACCGTGGTCGGCGCATCGTTGACAGGCGTAACGGTTACATCGACGCTGGCCGAGGACAATCCGCCCTCGCCATCGCTGATCGTATAGACGATCGTATCCGTGCCGTTGAAGTCGGGATTAGGCGTGTAAACCAGCGTACCGTCGGCATTGATCGTCACCGTACCGTTGCCTGCCTCAGCCTCGATAATGGTCAGATCATCGCCATCGGGATCGACGTCATTGGCAAGCACCGGAACATTCACCGGGGTATCCTCATCCGTCGTCACGGCATCATTGGTGGCTATCGGCGCCGGGTTGGTGACCGTCCAGGCGAAAGCCTGTGAGATCGTGCCGCCGCGGCCATCATCAGCTAGCACGGTGATATCGTAGACACCGCCGCCGACCTGGCTCGCGCTGTTATCGATAGTGCCCGAAATCACGCCCGTATCGGGATCAATTGTCAGCCCGGCGGGTAGACCCGTTGCAGTAAATCTCAGCGCATCGCCATCGGGATCGCTGAACGCGCCGGCCACCGGCAGATTGATATCTTGTGCGTCCAAGTTGGTCTGATCGCCAATCGAGCCACTGGTGACAGGCACATCGTTGATGTCGTTCACCGTGACAGTGACGGTCGCAATCGACGTGCCGCCATTGCCGTCCGAAATCTCGTAAGTGATGGAGTCCGTGCCGTTAAAGCCCGGATTTGGCGTGTAAGTGACCGTGCCATCGGCGTTGATCACCGTGGTGCCGTTTTGGGCGTCGGCAGATGTGACCGTCAGCGGATCCCCGTCCGGATCACTGTCATTGCCAAGCACATCGATGGTGACCGCCACGTCCTCATCGGTCGAGGCGTTGTCATTCACCGCCTCTGGTGGAGGGTTCACAACGTTGAATGTGATCGTCTCGGTCGTCGTGCCGCCATTGCCATCGTCGACTGTGATCGTCGCCGTGTAGACGCCGCCATTGGTCTGGCTGGCATCGGATGTGATCGTACCGGAAATGACACCCGTATCGGGATCGATCGTCAGGCCGGGAGGGAGATCGGCGGCGCTGAATGTCAGTGTATCGCCTTCAACATCGTCGAAGAAATCGGCAACCGGGACCGCAACTGTCTCTCCATCGACCACATCTTCAGCCGGAATAACCGTTGACGTCGGCGCGTCATTAACGGGATCAACTGTGACGGTGACGACCGCGTCCGAAGTACCGCCTTCACCGTCGCTGATCGTGTAGTTAATCGTCGCCGTACCGCTGAAATTAGGCGGCGGGACAAAGTTGATTTGGTTGCCGACGAGCGTCGCCTGACCCACCGAAGAGAAGGCGGAGATCACGGTGATCACATCGCCATCCGGATCGCTGTCGTTAGGCAGGACATCGATAAGGACGGGTGTATCCTCATCTGTCGTCGCGGTATCATCAACCGCCACAGGTGCAGGATTGGTCACAGTCCACGCGAAGCTCTGGTCGACTGACTGACCGCCGGGGTCGCTGGCGGTCACAACGACGTTGTAGACACCGCCCGTACCGCCCTGGCTCGCGGAATTGTCAATCGTGCCGGAAATGATGCCGGTCGCACTGTCAATCGTGAGTCCTGGAGGTAGGTCAGTTGCGCTGAACGTAAGCACACCGCCTTCGGGATCGCTGAACGAACCGGAGACATCGACCGAGATCCCACTATCCGCATCGGCATTTGTCTGCGGATCAATCGCAACTGCAACCGGCGCATCATCAACGGGAATAACGTCGATTGTCGCAATAGCAGTGTTGGAATCCGATTGACCATCATTAACCGTGACCTCGATCGTGCGAGGTGTCGTATCCGGCGTGTCATTGGTGTTGTTGAACTGGATTGCCCGGATCGCGGCGGCATAGTCGGCTTCGCTCGCCGTTCCGCTGAGCGTGATGGTTTGACCGTTATTGGTGTAGGAAATTCCGCCCGGCAGAGTGCCAGTCGTTGCGTTCGATCCATTCACCAGCAATTCGTCTCCCGACATCGCGTTGGTCAGCGATATGCGGGCCGATTCCATATTCACATCGTCGGTATCGGAAACGAAGGCATCCGTGTCGGCAATCGCAACCGCTGGACCATTTTCGGTGAAGGTGTTGGCAAAGCTGGTATCGCGCTCAATCGTGAAAATCTGAAAATCATCGAAGATCGGCGGCGCACCGCTCGCATCGTAAATGTAGACGCGAACCTGATAATCAGTGCCTGGCTCCAGCGTGAAGTCATCGGGAATATCATTAACGGTCGGATCGTAGACCGGCCCGCCCGCTTGAACCGCCTGGAAGTCGCGCGTGAGCACGGTTGCCGTTGCAAAATTGTCAGCCGAGATCTCGACCGCGATCTTGTACGGGCCGCTCGCATCCCAATCGGCGTTATAAAGGCCCGATATGACCGTATCCGGCGAAATGTCGTTCGCCGTAGTGAAGCGATATTCGAAATAATCGTCAGCCGCCTTGGCAGCTTCGAAAGTCGCTTCGTCCGCCCCTGAAACCACGACTCGTGTATTGCTGTAAGTTCCAGAGATTCCGGGGCCGATAATTTCGGGCTCACCGCTCGCAACCGTCCCATTGTCAAAGCGCCCAGCATCCGTCGTGTTGGCGGGGTTATTGTGCTCCCAGCCTACGGCTGTGCCCTCAGGTTCGGGACCATTTAGATCGACGAATGGGGGGATGATCGATTCAGCCACGTTGATTGTGACAGTCGCGGTAGCTGTGCCGCCGCGGTCATCCGTAATGGTGTAGGTAACCGTGGCTGGCCCGGCAAAGCCATCATTGGCAACGAAGTTGATCGACCCATCCGGGTTGATCGTGACAGTTCCGTCCGGAGAAGTCGCCCCGGTGACCCGAAGCGGGTTGCCCTCCACGTCAGTATCGTTGGCCAGAACATCGACATTGACCGGCGTGGTGCCAGTGGTCGAAGCCGTATCATCATTCGCGATCGGCGGATCATTCTGCTCGTTCACGAAGATATTGAAGACGGCGCTGTCAGTGCCACCCTCACCGTCGCTGATCGTGTAAGTGATGACATCGGGGCCGCTAAAATTCGGGTTCGGCGTGTAGGTCAGCGTATTGTCTGGGTTGACGACAACAGTGCCGTTGTTCGCACTCGCAGAAACGACATTGATGTCATCGCCATCAGGGTCTTGATCGTTGCTGATCACATCGAGCGTGATTGGCGTGTCTTCTACGCCCGCACCGCCATCGTTGTTGGCCTGAGGAGCGGGGTTCGTGACCGTCCAGGCGAAGCTTTGCGTTGCGCTGAGCCCGCCGGAATCCGTTGCTGTCACAACCACACTATAGACGCCGCCAGTACCGCCCAGACTTGCCGAGTTATCGATATTGCCGGTGATGAAACCCGTGCTGGGATCAATCGATAAACCAGCCGGAAGGCCGGTCGCGCCGAATGTCAGGTTGTTGGGGTCTTCCGTATCGGTAAATGCGGAGGCAGCATTGACAAAGATGCCTTGCTGAGCATCCACGTTTGCCTGAGAAGGTAAGTTGCCAACTGTCGTAGGCTGATCGTTTACCGGGCCGACAACAATTGGAACGATCGCGGTCGAAGTACCCCCACGGCCATCGCTGATTGTGTAGGTGATCGTGTCATTGCCAGTGAAGTTCGCATTCGGCACGTATGCCAGCGTGCCATCGCCGTTGATGATGACCGTACCGTTGTTCGCATTCGCGCTGATCACGCTTAGCGTGTCGCCATCGCCGTCGAAATCATTTCCGAGAACATCGATATTCAGTAGCGGAATGTCTTCGTCCGTGGAAAGTTGTGCGTCATTTACCGCAGTCGGTGGATCGTTGACCTCGACAACCTTGATTGTCGAGGTCGCGACGTTCGAACTGAGCGTGGCATTCTCGAAGCTGATGTTGATCGTCCGATCAACTTCGCTTGGGCGCTCTCCGGCAGTAACGAAGGTAATCGCCTTAAGCGCGTTTTCATAAGCGGCGGCATTACCAGATCCGGTTATGATGATCTCAGTTGCGGTGCGCGTGTAGCTGAGCGAGCCGCCAAGTGAACCAGACGCAGCATTCGAGCCATTGACCAGTAGCTCATCACCCGCCTGTGCGTTGGTTAGAGTAATTGTCGCTTCGCGCACCGTCCCGCGCGGGTTTGTGATATCGACATCACTGTCGACAATCCCCACGCCTGCTCCGTTCTCGACGTAAGTTGCCATGTAGCCCGAGCCGGACGCAGTGCTGTCATTACCATCAAGATCTAGGCGTGGAATTGAAACAGTCGTTCCGCCATTCCCCAGATTGAAGTCAGCGTCGCCATCGTGGCGGAAAAAGGCACCGTTAAATCCGTTGGCCAGATTGTATTCGATCGTGAAGCTGTTGGTATCGAGCCAGTTGAACCGCGCCGCCGAAGGAACACCGCTATTCTCATCCGCAGAACCGGACGCTGTCACTTGACCGGGAACGGAAGTATCAAACAGCACGCGGGACCCGTTCGCCGCCTCAAAAGACGAAAGGGTATCCGTATCGATTACCAAAAACTCGCGCGTTTCCGGACCGCCATTGCCGTCAATATCTGCAACGGTGAAATTCACATCAACATTGGCTGGAGCGCCAGTGGCCGTGAAAAAGAGGTCCCAGCGAATCTCGACAGTGCCCAACCCAGCACCACCGCCGTCCTTGCGAAGGAATATGCCAAAATCGTCGCCGGGCGCACTAAACTCAACATTCTCGCCAGCCGAGAGCGAGGTGATCGTCGCGCGGACGCTGATCTGTTGCCCGTTCACAGTGGCAACATTGAACCAGACAGCGGACGATCCAACCGTGGTAACGCGGGTATTGTCCGCAACCTGAGTGCCGTTCTCATCGAATACGTCGTACGAGCCGGACACGAGCGCGGCTGGAGCAAGCAAACCTTCCCAGTTCTCAGCGACTAGCGAAGCGGCCTCGATTGTGCCGAGGCGACTTTCCAGCGTCCAGTCGCCGCCACGGGAAATGCTTCCAGTATCGTCGATGGACGCGGCGATGTCTGCACCAGTGATTGCAGCCAGATTGTTGAGCAACTCCTGCCCGACCGCATCTTTGCCGACTTCGCAGCCATAAATCAGGATGTCGCCATCAGCGGAGAGCTTGGCGCCGATCGACGCAAAGGCCGACGCCAATTCACCCGTCAGTGAAGTGTTGTCGATCCGCGTATCGCCAAGCCAGAACATGCCATCTTCGCCGTGGCTGACGATGTGGATCGCACCAATATCGCTCTTTCCAGCAAGCGCGGCGAGCACCTGATCAACGCCATCACTGTTGCCATCGATAAGCACGATGGTGCCGCGATCCTGCCAGGTCGCGACCAGCTCCTGGTAGTTCTCAACATTTGTGTCGATGAAGATGTAATCGTTGGTCGAAGCGGCTGCCGCTGGCTCAGCGAGGTCCGCATCGAGATCGCTCAAAAGAGCGCGATCTGTGCCCACAAAGTCGGTCGCGCGGTCACCCTGCATTTCATTGACCGCGACCTGCTGCGAAGCGCTATCGTCGCCTGCACCGGAATTCGAGGAGTTGCCGCTGCGCTCGCCCCCTTCACCCGGGAAGAGAGCTTGCATTTGACCGGAATAGCTCGAACCGAAATCAATGCCCGCGACCTGCGAAAGGTCGTGACGCCCGTCCAGAGCAATGGGAGCAATGCTTGTTTCTTGGAAGGTGAACTCGCCGGGCGCGACTGCCATTGGGGCTATGTCCGTTGTGACAGCCGTTACAACCCCCGCTCCATCAAACATCATCCGCGGTTCGAGTGCGATGATGTGACGGCTTGCAGCCTGCTTGTCTGGCATACCCGGCCTATTCCCCAACTTGCGGCCAACAATTCAAACCGGGACCGAGTCGCGACCAGAACCAGACCATTTGCTATAAAAACAGTATCATACTGGAACAGATTAGTCGCGAGACGCAAGCGACGGATAGGGGCTTATTTCCGACCAGTCGGTAATCTCTGGTTAACATTAAACCTCGTGATTGCAGGGCTTTAAGGCGGCAAGAAGTGGTAAACGTTAGCTGGACGGCTAACTGGGGGACATTGCCGAATTTGATCACCCAATCAGGCTAAGTCACGGCGGCAATCTCGTGATATTCAGGCTTGTCCCAGGCTTTTTCAGCGCAAATCTGATACAATCGCGCGACCGCCTCGACGATATCGGAATGGCGCAAATACAGCGGCGTAATCCCGAGCCGCAGCACATCGGGTGCGCGGAAATCACCGATCACCTCGCGCTCTTTCAAGGCCTGGGTGATCGCATAAGCATAGGGATGCGCATAGGAGACGTGGCTCCCGCAAGTTGCGCGATCCAAAGGGCTGGCGAGTTCAAATCCGAACTCAGCACATAGCGGCTCCATACACTCGACCAGCAATTCAGATAACTGAACTGATTTGGCACGCACATCACGCATTTCTGCCTTGGCAATCAGGTCGACTCCAGCCTCCAACGCGACCATCCCCAGCACTGGCGGTGTGCCGCACAGAAACCGTTCGATGCCCGGCGCGGCTACGTAGTCCTCTTCAAAATCGAACGGACGGGCATGGCCAAACCAACCGGCCAACACCGCTTCGGCATGCTGATGGCGCTCGGCAACGTAAAGATATGCTGGCGCCCCAGGCCCACCGTTCAGAAATTTGTAGCCGCAGCCAATCGCGAAGTCCGCGCCCGTTCCGTTAAGATCAACCTCGATCGCCCCGGTCGAATGGCTCAAATCCCAGATCACCAACACGCCGTTTGCATGCGCGGCGCGGTTGATCGCGGCCATGTCACGCATTGCTCCGCTCTTGTAGTGCACCTGCGTCAGCAACAGGACGGCGACATCCTCATTTAGGTGATCAAGCACTTCATCGCCCGGCACTGCAACCGCGCGCGTCTTGCCACCACTCAACCGTTCCAACCCTTGCATCATGTAGTGATCGGTTGGGAAATTGCCCTGCTCGGTCAGGATGATGGAGCGCCCATCTTGCAAGGAAAGCGCCGCACCTAATGCCTTGAAGATGTTTACTGACGTGCTGTCGGCGGCGATCACTTCGCCCGGCTCTGCGCCAATCAATCCAGCGATCTTGTCCCCGATCCGCCTTGGTGCGTTGACCCAATCCGCCCCAAGCCACGAGGTAATGAGTCCCTCGCCCCATTGTTCGCGAACCGCATCCTGCATTGCCGCAACAGTCGCCTTGGGCAAAGTGCCCAGCGAGTTGCCGTCGAGATAAATCAGCCCGTCGCGCAGCTCGAACTGGTCACGAAAATCCCGCAAAGGATCCTGCGCATCCATCTGAGCCGCCTGGTCCGCCAACGCCGTCATGTCGTAAGCTCACGCAGGATAGCGCGCACCGGGCTTGCATCTGCACCCGCAATCGCCAGCGGGAGGGCGATAAGCTCGTACTCACCCGGCGGCACATCATCGAGTACCAGGCCTTCCAGAATGCGCATATCACCCGCCTTCACCTCGTGATGTGCATCCATCGTCTTCGATGTTTCCGGATCTAGCGATGGCGCATCCGTACCAATCAACTGCACGCCCTCATCGCGCAGCCGTGCAATTACTGACGCCGAGATGGCCGTGAAATCGGAGTCCCATTCTTCATGTGGGAAGCGCTCATATGTGCGAATGACAACGCGGCGCGCTCCCTCAATCGCGGCCCAATCGAGATCGTTCTCCCGTACGCTGTCACCCGCGTGTCGGGCGTCGACCACTATGCAGGGCCCCAGATACGGCTCAAGTTCGCATTGATCGCTGGCAATCCCCGCCGGATCATAATGGAGCGGCGCATCGCCATGTGTGCCCGTGTGTAGCGGCAACGACATCGCGCCGATATTGACTGGGCAGTCCGGCCCCATTTCTGCATGGCGGCTGACCTCTACGGGAGGCTCGCCCGGCCAGAGTGGAATGTCGGGATGGATCCGTTGCGAAATATCCCAGATGCGGCGAGCCCTCATGAATGTGGGCACTCCGAATAGTCACCGCCTTCCTTCGGCGCAGTCATCCGCGTTCTCATTGCCCACAGTTCGGGGAAGAAGCTCAGATCCAGCGCCTTAACGAGGTAATTGACACCCGATGAACCGCCGGTCCCGTGCTTGTGGCCGATCACACGCGATACAGTCTTCATGTGTTTGAAGCGCCATTCCTGAAAATAGTATTCGAGCGCGGTGACCTTCTCGCCAAGCATGTAGAGACCCCAGTGCTCTTCCGGATTGGTGTAGATCGCAAGCCACGCTTGCTCGACCGCTTCGCTCGCCTCGTAAGGCTGCGACCAGTCGCGCGTGAGCTTGTTCTGAGGGATTTCGTGACCCGCACGCGCGAGCACCGCTAATACCTCATCATATAGCGACGCCTCGCCAAGCACCTTGGTCAGCCGTTCTTTCGCTTCATGATTGCTTTCGTGGACTAGGATAAGATCAGCGCGTTTCAGACCGAGCAGGAATTCAAGCTCGCGATATTGATGCGACTGAAATCCCGAGGCTTTGCGCAGGAAGCCGCGAAAGGTCATGAAATCATGCGGGCTCAGCGTCGCCAGAACCTCCCAGCTATGGATCATATGGCGCATGATCGTGGCGATGCGATCGAGCGTTTTCCCCGCTCTACCCAACTTGTCCTCGCGAAGGGCCGCCATCGCTTCGCGCACCTCGTGCAGCATCAGCTTGATCCACAACTCCATGGTCTGATGCATGATGATGAACAGCATCTCGTCCGGTTTGTCCGACACCGGAGCTTGGCTGGTGAGCAGCTGCTCTGTCTGTAGATGGCGACTGTAGGTAAGGCCGGCATCCCATTGGATTGTTTCGCCATCGATGGTCGCCTCAAAGGTCTCGACCCCGTCTTCGATACGGCGACGGATCGGACCATCATCAGGCAGTTTACTATCGCTCACTGGCCACCATTTACAAACACCCTGTCGTCCTCATGGCTCTCACCCGGAGCCAACAAGGGCAACCCCTCGAGGCTTTTGTAGATCGAGGAGAGACTGGTTGTTTCCATTTCTTCCAAGAGCGAGGCGAAGCTGTCGATGACAAAATAGGTGGGCTGGAATTTGTCGAACAGATAATCCGTGCGCATCATCCGCGGCAGATCAAAATGGAGCCGATGGGCCTTTTCGCTGGTAATAGCATGGACGGTTTCGGCGTAACTCGACAGCAGGCCGGCGCCATAAGCCTTCACGCCCACCCCTTCGCGGATCAGGCCAAATTCGACCGTGTGCAGGTAAAGGCGCCCCAATAGGTCCGCCATACCCTGATTATGCGCTCGCAGGCCTGCTCGGCCATAGGCGGCCATGAAATCGCCAAAGGTGCGATCGACGAACATCGGCAAATGGCCAAAGACGTCGTGAAACATGTCCGGCTCGTCATTGTAGTCGAGCGATGAATGCTGACGCAGAAAGTTCGCGACCGGAAAGCGGCGCTCGGACAGATGTTTGAAAAACGCATCGTTGGGTATGACGCCGGTGACGGCAATAGCCTGCCAGCCGGTTGCAGCAAGGAAGCGCGGATTGAATTCGCTGTAGTCGGGGATCCCGCCATCGGCGAGCCCTAGTGTGGAGAGACCATCGAGAAATGCCTCGGATGCCAAACCCTGGAGCGCTTTTGATTGACGGGTGACCAGATCACGCCAGCGAGAATGCTCATTCTGCGTGAAATCGTCCCAATCTTGCGGCACGGACCAGTCCGCAGCTGCGCCTTGCGGCGGCTCATCGAAGATATGAAGTTCTTGCACTTTGGTATTCAGCCTATCTCTTGTGCTGCATCCCTAGCATCGCTTTGCGCAGAAATCCCACCCATTTGCTCCTCCATCTGCGTCACGGCGCCCTGTCGGTTCCCATGTCGAACGAGCCATCAAGTAGGTCAGCGACTCGAAGCCAGTGGTGGCTGAAACACTCATCTCATCGCAAGTAAGGCTTAGTTAGTGTTTTGTTAGCTAACCTATTTCGCAGAGCGGGCTTGCGAAACCGTGGTGGCCGACATCCAAAATGGTTCCCGCCACCCACAACTCTTCGGTCACTCGGTGTGCGAAGCGCGATGAGGTGAGTTTGGAGCCTAGTGACAATTGACAATTTGTTCGGACAATCGCGGTAGTTACCTCCTCCTGAAGTAATGAAAACCGCGTTAGCCTTTATGATTAGGAACTGGTTGCATCGCTCCTGTTAGCGAAGTGGTCGACCTACACACACCCCGCCAATCAGGCGGCGATTCTGGAGCCAGACCAGTATGAGTGAAGACGTTATCGACGCCCCGGTGCAGCTTGGACAGGACAATGTCAGGCCACAAACGGATGAAACTGACGGCGCGGGCAAATCCGCCGCGTCCCAGGCCAGCAAGATCGGCCTCGTCTCAACGCTCGCGGTCGCAACCGCGGCATGCGGCGGCGGTGGCGGCGGAAGCAACGGCGGCGGAGGCGGTGCGCCTCCTACTGGTGGTGGAGGTGGAACTCCCCCACCCGTTGTTGTCGCGCCGCAGACCGATCAAGAGGCTGCACGCTTTTTGCTTCAAGCATCTCTGTCCGCATCGACTGCCGAGATATCGTCGTTGCGCTCCGAAGGCTTCGAGCCCTGGTTGGACCGCCAGATGAGCCGAAACAACGATCAAAGCGCACGTGAGTATTTTAGTTCTCGCGGCTTTGATCAAGTCAACGATGAACGGTACTATTTCAATTCGCGCATCGGCGACAACATGATCTGGAGCCAATTGCTCGACGGCGGTAGCCCGGTTCGCAAACGTGCCGCACTGGCATTGTCAGAATTCTTCGTCGTCTCGCTCAACAGCATAAACAATGTCTGGCGCAGCCAGGCTATGGGCGAATACTGGGATATCCTGAACGAAAACGCTTTTGGCAATTTCCGCGAATTGCTTGAGGCGATCACTCTCAACCCGGCGATGGGCCTATATCTCAACACGTTAGGCAATCGCAAAGCAGACCCAAATACTGGGCGCGTACCAGATGAAAATTTTGGCCGCGAGATCATGCAATTGTTCACGATCGGATTGTTTGAGCTCAACAATGACGGGACTGTGAGGACCAACGGCGGACAACCCATCGAGACCTATGACAATGACGATGTAACGGGTATCTCGAAGGTCTTCACCGGTTACGATTACGACTACAACGGGATCGACTTCACGCCGGAGACCAGGGGCAGTGGTCAAATTCCCGACCCCGATTACACCCGTCAACCGATGACGGCGGATCCGTCGCGTTGGCGGAGGCCGCGCAACGACAGCCTGCACTCTGACGCGGAGAAAAGCTTCCTCGGGATCACAATCCCAGCCAATACCGGACCTGAGGAGTCGCTGCGGGTCGCGCTAGACACTCTGTTCAACCATCCGAACGTCGGTCCGTTTTTCGGCAAACAAATGATCCAGCGGCTGGTTACCAGCAATCCTTCTCCATCTTACGTGAACCGCGTCGCAAGCGTCTTTAACGACAATGGCAGCGGCGTGCGCGGCGATCTGCGTGCAGTGTTTAAGGCAATCCTGCTGGACGATGTGGCGCTCTCAAGCGTCAACATAACAAATGCTAACTTTGGTAAGCTTCGTGAGCCCATGCTGCGTCTTACCCAATGGGGACGAACCTTCGGTGTCCAATCGACATCGGGCAACTTCGACATCGGAAATACGTCAGACACCGTCAATCGCATCGGCCAGGCTCCGCTACGCTCGCCTTCGGTGTTCAACTTCTTCCGTCCCGGCTACGTTCCTGCTGGATCCCAAGCGGCCGATCGCAATCTGCTTGCTCCCGAATTTCAGCTCGTGAACGAGACATCCGTGGCTGGCTACGTCAACCAGATGGAGGGCGTCATTGCCGGTACGAACTGGGCTCGCGATTTGCAGCCGCAGTACACTGCCGAACTCGATATAGCTGACAACAGCACTGCATTGCTCGACCGGCTAGATCTGCTCCTGACGGCTGGTCAATTGAGCGACAACACACGCTCGATCATCCAGCCGGTCCTGGACGAGATCGACGTGACCGCCACCAGCGATAATGACACCAAACTCAGCCGTATTCACCTAGCGGTTCTGCTGATCATGGCGTCAAATGACTATCTCGTACAAAAATAAGGGGCGCAAAATGTATATTGGCAAAGGCAACGAACTCTCGCGCCGCGCATTCATGCGTCGCTCCGGCCAGCTTGCAGGTGCAGGCGTGGCTTCATCATACGCACTCGGTCTCGCCGGCATCGGAGAAGCAGCCGCTTTCTCGTCCGCTGGCGGCTATAAGGCGCTGGTCTGCGTTTTCCTTTATGGAGGCAACGATCATGGCAATACGCTAATCCCGTACGACACGGCTAACTATGATCGCTATGCGGCCATTCGCGGCGGCCAGGGTCAGCAAGGCGGTGGGATTGCCATTCCGCGTGCGAACCTAGCGCCGACCGTGCTGAACCCGTCGGGCAATCAGACCCTAACCGACGACATCCAGTATGCGCTTGCGCCTACAATGCCTCGGCTTAAAGCACGCTTTGACCAAGGCGCTATGGCTCCTCTGTTGAACGTCGGCCCACTCATTGTTCCGCTCACGCGCGCGCAATATGATAGCCGCAACAATGCGTCCTTCCCGCGTCCGGCGAAGCTCTTCTCGCACAACGACCAGCAATCGACGTGGCAAAGTTCGCAACCGGAAGGATCGGTAACCGGCTGGGGTGGCCGAATGGGTGATCTAGCTCAGTCGAGCAACACCAACTCGATGTTCACCCTGATGAATGCGACTGGCAATGCCGTCTTTATGACTGGCGAGACTGCCGCCCCATACAAAGTTTCGAATAATGGTGCGACACTGTTCCGCGGCCTGGATCGCGGTCGCGTCTATCGCTCCCAATCGGCATCCGCCGCTCTCGACAGCCTGCTCCGCGCAAGCAATGGAAACGTGCTGGAAGCCGACTATTCGATGATTAACGCCCGCTCTATCGAGTACGGCGGTTTCATCAGCGACGCTCTTGAGAACACCACCGTCAGCACTGATTTTGGTCAGGGGAATCGCTTGGCCGATCAACTCTCCGTGGTTGCCCGGCTCATTGCGGCACGAAATCGCCTGGGCGTGACACGCCAGGTATTCATGGTTGGCATGGGCGGCTTCGACAACCACGATGGATTGATCGGGCGACATGACGGTTTGTTGGACCAAGTCGATTTTGCGCTTGATGCCTTTTACCAGGCGACGCTCGACCTCGGCATCTCAGAACAGGTGGCAACTTTCACCGCTTCCGATTTTGGCCGCACGTTGGCTTCGAATGGGGACGGCTCCGACCATGGCTGGGGCAGCCACCACTTCATCGTGGGTGGCGGTGTGAATGGCGGACGCTTCTACGGAACGGCACCGCAAGTCTCGGTGGACAGTGACGATCAGGTCGGCCGCGGGCGCTTGCTGCCGACCGCGTCGGTTGATGAGTATTCGTCAACCCTGGCGCAATGGTTTGGCGTGAGCTCATCTGAGCTACCTTCTATCGCGCCTAACATTGGCCGTTTTGCAAGCCCCGACCTCGGATTCATGCAGACTACCTAATGCAAAAAGAGAGGGACTCAGCGCAGCGCCGCAGAGCCCCTCCCTTTTTGCTGGTTTTTTTTGAGCCGCGTCACGTGTTGGCGAGCGCGATATGCCGCTTCATGTGATGATCAATGTTGCCGAACTCATTGTCGAAGATCGTCAGACGCTTGAAGTAATGCCCAATGGCATATTCATCGGTCATACCATTGCCGCCATGAATCTGGATCGCTTCCTGCCCGATATGATGCGCCGCTTGGCCGATCCGCACCTTCGCCGCAGAGACAGCGAGCTTACGCTCCCGCTCATCCGCATCGAGGTTAAGTGTCGCCAGATAGGTCATTGAGACGGCTTGCTCATACTCTGTGTACATGTCGACCATGCGATGTTGCAGCACTTGGAACGATCCGATTGGCACGCCAAACTGCTTGCGCTCACGCGAGTAATCGACGGTCATGGTGTGCGCGACTTTCATCGCGCCGCATATTTCTGCGGACTGCGCAGCTATCGCTTCGTCTGTGACGAGTTCGATTAGCGGTAAGCCATTTCCCTCTTCGCCGATCAACGCCTCGACTGGGATGCTGGCGTTCTCAAAGAACACTTCCGACGCGCGGCGGCCATCAACCGTGGCATAATCGCGCGTCACCACGCCATCTGCGCTCTTGTTGATCACGAAGACAGACACGCCCTCGCTGTCGGTGAGGTCGCCCGATGTGCGCGCAGTGACCACTAGATGCGTCGCCCAGGGCGCGCCTATCACAACCGCCTTGTGGCCGTTGAGGACATAGCCAGAGCCGTCCTTCTTCGCCGTGGTCTCTAGGTTTGCATAATCATAGCGCCCGCGCGGCTCTGCATAGGCAAAGGCAAAGATGCGGCTGCCATCGACGATCCCGCCAATGTGCTCTTCCTTTTGCGCGTCAGTGCCCGCGTGCTTCAGGAACCCGCCAGCGCACACCACGGTTGGAACAAACGGCTCCACCACCAGGCCCTTGCCGAATTCTTCCATCACGATCATAGCATCGACCGCGCCGCCGCCAAAGCCGCCATCGGCCTCCGCAAATGGCATACCGAGCAGGCCCAGCTCAGCGAGCTGCGCCCATATCTCTGGCTGCCATCCGCTTTCGCTGGTGATCGCCTTCTGCCGCGTTTCCCAATCGTAATTCTCGCGCACCAGCCGGTTCAGGCTGTCGCGCACCATGTCTTGTTCTTCAGTGAAGTTGAAATCCACGTAATGTCTCCCGCGTGTCCTGAGACCTTAAAGGCCCAAGATCATCTTGGTGATAATGTTGCGCTGGATCTCGTTCGATCCCCCGTAGATCGAGGTTTTGCGCATATTGAAATAGCTCGCAGCGGAATGCTCCGCATAGGCGGGGCCAACCGGATATTCGTTCGATCCGGCATCGGACACACTCGGATAGAACGGGGTGCCATAATGGCCGACCGCTTCGAGAGTGAGTTCGGTCAGGCGCTGCTGAATCTCGGTACCCTTGATCTTGAGGATCGAGCTTTCCGGACCCGGGCCCTTACCCGCCTGTTCACCGGCCAGCGTGCGCAGCTCCGTGATTTCCAGCGCGGAAAGGTCAATTTCCAGCTGGCTGACTTTGCGCGCGAAATCGAAATCGCTCATCAGCGGCGCGCCGTCCATCTGCTCTGACTTGGCAATATCGCGGAGCTGCTCAACGCCGCGTTTGGAGCGAGCAACGCCGGCAATACCGCTGCGCTCATGCGCGAGCAGGAATTTGGCGTAGGTCCAGCCCATGTTCTCTTGCCCGACGAGATTTTCGACCGGAACTCGAACATCGGTGAGCCAGGTTTCATTGACCTCATATCCGCCGTCGATCAGCTTGATCGGACGCACTTCAATGCCCGGCGATTTCATATCGACCAGAATGAAACTGATGCCTTGCTGCGGTTTAGCCGCATCTGGATCGGTGCGGCACAGGAAGAAGCCCCAATCGGCGTGCTGGGCCAGTGTGGTCCAGGTCTTCTGACCGTTGATCACATAGTGATCGCCATCGCGCACGGCTGTGGTCTTTAGCGAGGCAAGATCCGAACCGGCGCCCGGCTCGCTATAGCCCTGACACCACCAGACATCGCCGCTGCGGATCCCGGGCAAGTGCTGCTCTTTCTGAGCGTCATTTCCGAATGTGTAGATCACGGGGCCGACCATCGAGACACCGAATGGCAGCGGCATAACCGCGTTCGCCCTCGCATTCTCTTCGGACCAGATATAGCGCTGTGTCGGCGTCCAGCCCGTGCCGCCATATTCGACCGGCCAAGCTGGAACTGACCAGCCCTTCTCGCCCAGTACCTTGTGCCACGCGACCATATCTTCCGGATCAAGATCGTCTCGCTGAGTCAATCCCTCAAGCTGCTTGGGGTAATTCTCTTCGATAAAGGCGCGCACTTCGTCGCGAAACGCCAGCTCTTCGGGGCTAAACTCCAGATTCATGCTCTCTCACTCCTGATCGGTCCCACGCAGGTGATAGTGGCATCACTGCGAGGGACTGAAAAGGGTGACGCAACGGCAACCGAGGCGATTTTTGCTCGCTTTGCTCAGATTGGCTCAAGCGGCTCGGCCCTTCTCTTCAC
>CANMSD010000002.1 GCA_947500645.1 uncultured Erythrobacter sp.
AATGCGACCGCGATCTCGGTCAATGCCAGCGCGAGTGGCAGCGGCTCGGTGGCGATTGGCTTTGCGGCCAATGCCGCCCAGACCAACGCGGTCGCGATCGGCACCAACGCTGCGACCACGGCAGCCAACCAGGTCGCACTGGGGGGCACGGGCAGTGCGGTACGCATCGGCGATATCGATGCGAGCACAGCAGCACAGCAAGGCCCGGTGGATGCGGTGACGGTGGATGCCAACGGTGTGCTGGGCAAGCAGCAAGTCGCCACCGCTGCTTCGGTCGACAATGTCCGCGTCGCGCTCAACAGTGTTGCGCAAGTCTCCACCGCGCAGTTCGATGCGCTCAGCGGACGGGTCAGCACTCTGTTTGACCTCACCGACACGATCGACCGCGACGCTCAGCGCGGCATTGCTTCGATTGCTGCGCAGGCTGCACCGCATTTCCCCAGCGAAGCGGGCAAGACCAGCTATGCCAGCAATGTCGCGACCTATCGCGGTGAGGTTGGTTTTTCAGCCGGGCTGATGCACCGCTTCGAAGGCGACTTCGCCATCACCGCCGGTGTTACCTACGCAGGCGGCAATTCCACCAGCATACGCGCAGGCATCGCAGGAGAGTTCTGAGGATTGAACCAAAGGCGGCGGGTCTGGCCAAATCAGACCCCCGCATCTCCTGAGCTAGCAGGCTAGCTGAGCAAGCGATTGTAAATCCGCCTGTCCCAAGCCAATAATTCGAGCTATGCCCTTGCCAGCTCCGACATAGGCCCGGCACCAGACTGGTCCAGCTGAGCTCGTGAACTGGAGAGGATACGAACTTTGGCAACAGCGGCGCAGCCCGTTACAAATACGGGCGAGAGTTACAGCAGTCCGGGCTACAGAGCTTATGTCCTCGGATCGCTGACCTTGATCTACACGCTCAATTTCGTCGATCGCATCCTGATCAGCGTGGTCGGGCGGCCCATCATCGACGAATTCAGCCTGACCAATTTCCAGTTCGGCATCCTGACCGGTATCGGGTTCGTCCTGTTCTACACCGCGCTGGGTATTCCGATTGCGCGGCTTTCCGAACGGATGAGCCGGGTGCGCATTGTCGGCGTTTGTGTGATCCTGTGGTCAGTGGCGACGGTACTGTGCGGCTACACAATCGGTTTCGTCACGCTGTTACTTGCCCGCCTTGCCGTCGGCGTGGGCGAAGCGGGTTGCACCCCTCCCGCCAACTCGCTGATCAGCGATTACTTCAAGCCCGACGCCCGCCCGTGGGCACTCGGCATTTACGCAATGGGTGTGATGCTTGGCGGCGTGCTCGCACAGCTGGCAGGCGGATACATCCTCAATGTTTTCTCTTGGCGCGAAGCGTTTATCTATGTCGGTGCGCCGGGCGTCGCGATCGGCATATTGCTGATGATGACGGTGAAAGAGCCACCGCGCGGTTATTCCGATCCACCAGGTGCTAAACGCACGGAAAAAGCCACTCTGCGTGAAGCATTCAACGAGATCGCGAGCTCTAAAACCTTCTGGTTTATCGCTTTGGGCATGTCGATGGCGACGTTCGGCGGCTATGGCCTGACTAGCTTCAAATCGCTTTATATCCAGTACAACTTTGGTCTGACGCCGGGCAACGCGGCAATCCAATACATGGCCCCGATCAGCCTTGCCGGAGCCATCGGCGCACCGCTCGCAGGCTTTCTGATCCAGCGCTACACGCCGCGCTTCAAACTGGCCTCGATCTGGGTTCCGGCAATCGGCTTCATTCTAAGCGCCCCTTTGCTCATGCTCGGTTTCGTCGTCGGCAGCCTGGAAATGATGCTGATCGCGTTCCTGGCGGCCGGCGTGTTCCAGTACTTCTACATCGGCGCATCATACAGTGTGGTGCAGTCGATCGTCGATCTGCGCGCGCGGGCCACAGCCATCGCGATCTTGCTCTTCATTATCAATCTGGTGGGATATGGAGCGGGACCTCCTGCAGTGGGAGCGGCGGCCGATCTCATCACCGGGATGCGATTGGATGCCGTCGGTCTAGATCAAGTGCTCTCAGTCACCTGCAATCCCAGCGATTCAGCGCTCAGCGTGGAGCTCCGCACAGGCTGCCTGGAAGCGAAGGCATACGGAATGCGCTGGGCCTCGGTGCTGGCATCAACCGTGTTCCTGATGGCCGGTGTAATCTATTTCTGGGCCAGCCGTTATTATCTGGCCGAGAAGCAAGTTTGATGGGTCTATACTGAACTCGCCGCGATAAGGCTTTAGCAGTCGCCCTCGGTCAGACGATAGCTTGTACCGTCGCTTTGTTCGACATCTAGCTTGGCACACCAGCCGCCATCCTTGTTGATCTTGACGCGAGAAAGTGTCTGGCTCGCGCCGCCGCTCAGACTTGTCCGACCGGCATGACTGGTCGACGAGCTGCCCGTCACATTGAGCGTGTATCTGACCCGCACAGGCACTTCGCTCTGCCCGATAACGATAATTTCGGCAGTATCACCGCTTTCATCAACATGCAGTTGCAAGACGTGTTTGGGATCGCTCATGTCAGCCTCCGACGCGCTGCCTATCGACGCCGCAAGAGCAACTCCTGACAAGCCTAAAATGGGGCCAATCAAACGCACAAATGAAACGCTTTTCGAAGCGTTGGCAGAGTCCATCATTATGCATCACCCTCCTCCAGGCGGCAGGATGAAAATCCCACCTTCCGGTAATTGTTCTGGCCCCGGCTCATCCACGGGCAGATCGTCACTGTCTTGGCCAAAGATATCGCCGGCCGCCGGGTTCTGGTCAAGAAATCTGGCAAGCGTATCGGGCCCTATTTCGCGCGCAATCAATTCTGGGGTCGGCTGTTGTCCGCGCTGGCGAATGACTTGCCAAGCCTCGGCCACCTGGCCGTACAGCGCCGCTTCGGGTGAGACGTAAGGCTTGGAGATCGCCTGTTCAGGGCCACTCTCATCATCGGCCAATTCCAGATCGCCGGGCAACTGGCCGACATTCGCCTCGCCGGTTTCATCCGAGCCTTTGATTGCAATCTGGAAACTGTCCTCGTCGCCATCTGCCTTGCCGGTCGGGATTTGCTCGACGCTCAGGCTGCTTGATTGCGGTTTCTCGCGATCTTTGCGCTTTGTCTTCCCCTCGCCTTTCGCACTTTCCTCAGCCTCCTGCAAAAAACTCACTGTCGGCGCGATGCCAATTTCCGCAGGCACGGCGGTGGGACCGAGTGAAAGGGCTACGCTTGAAAGCAGGATATGAAGCATCGCATTTCTCGTTTGCTCATGGTCGAACCGTCAGATGCACATTATCACAATCAGAAATCGGTCTGATTGATGATCACGCTGGCGCCGCCAGTCTGCTTGATGGAAAGCTCAAGTCCGGTGCCGGTCTGTCCAAGCTCGGCAGAATTGTCATTGCCGTTCTGGGTCAGAGTCAAATTGTTACCCGACCCATCTTGGGAGAGCAGCGCCTCGTTGTTATCACCCGATTGGCTAAGCGTGATCAGGTTGAGCGCGCCCACCAGCGCGTTCTGATTGATCTCCGCCATATTGCCATTTCCTGTCTGAATGACACTAGCATCATTTGCGCCGCCGCCGTCACCGCTTTGGTTCACAGTTGCGCTGTTGTCGCTGCCCAATGTGTCGAGCAGCAGCACGTTTTCAGCATTGCCGGATTGTATGACGGTCTGTCTGTTGTCCGTGCCATCCGCGACAATATCGGCGGAATTGGCGTCGCCTCGCTGCAACACGCTCATTGTGTTGCTTATGCCTATCTGATCCACAGAGACCCGGTTATCGAGTCCTGCTGCGCTCTGATCGACGATGATCTGCTGGCCTTGCCCGTCGCTGTCGATGGTCACAGTCGCCTGCGCAAATGCCGACAACGGCACAGCGGCGATCACAAGGGCTAAGGCTGTTCGTGCAATCATGTTCTGTCTGGCTGTCTAGAGGCCAGCCTCCTTTGGGGAATTCGCTGAAGAGGTGTATGGGGACGGCACGCGCCGCCCCCAAACCCGTCCGCCGGATTACTGGGTAACCGTAGCGGTGTTGCCGATGCCGCTCTGGGTGACCAGAGAGGTGTTGCCATCGGTAAGCTGAGTGACAGTCGCTGTGTTTGACGAGCCCGACTGGAAGATCTCGGACAAGTTGCCATTGCCGCTTGCAAACAGCGATGCCGTGTTGTTGTCACCGGTCTGATCGATGATCGAGCTGTTGTCATCGCCAGTCTGCGTGGCATTCGCCAGCAGAGCGTCGCCAGCCTGGATGATCAGCGAAGTGTTCCGGAAGCCCGGATCGCCTGCAATACCCTGATTGACGTTGGCTTCGACATTGCCACCAGCTTGCAAAACCAGCGAGTCGTTCATGTCGCCGATTTGGCTGACCGTGACGAGACCGAAGTCGCCGCCAAAGCCATTGAGCTGGCCAACGTTCGAAACGTTGTCATCGCCCAACTGGTCGACAGTCACCACAGCACCCGCGCCAAGTTGGCCAACCTGCGAGAGGTTGCGCTCACCATCTTGGTCGACAGCAATTGCAGCCAATGCGCCCACTTCGATAATGTTCGAAGTGTTGTCGGTGCCGTCCTGCTCAACAGTGATCAACGCGCCCAGGCCAGCCTGGAACACATTGGACGTGTTGTTGATGCCGTCCTGATCGACAAACACACCTTCAATCGCGCCGAACTGGCCGATGTTGGAAGTGTTGTCCTGACCGTTCTGGTCGACATCGATGATGGCAAGGCCTGTGACCTGAGTCACATTGGACTGGTTACGATCGCCTGTCTGGTCAACCGTCACCGTCGAGGCTGCAGCCAGCTGATCAACATCCGAGATGTTGTCGTTACCGGTCTGGTTGACAGCCACGCTCGAGAATGAAGCGGTCTGATCCACATCGGAATCGTTGCCATCGCCGGTCTGCGCAACGGTGATGATGCTGTCATTGCCGTTCTGGTTGATCAGCGAGTCATTGTTGCTGCCATCCTGGCTGACAGATGCAAAGTTGTCTGTGCCCGCCTGATTGACATTCGAGACATTCAGGCTGGTAGCAGGACCGGTCTGACTGACGAACACTTCACCGCCAAAGCCGGTCTGGTTGACATTGGAGAGATCTCCGCCGCCCGACTGGCTTACATCGGCAAAGTTGAAGTCACCGCTTTGATCGATGTTGCTGGTGTTATTGTTACCATCCTGATCGACCTGAGCGATGTTGTCGCTGCCGGTTTGCAGGATGTTGCTGAGGTTGTCCTCATCGAACACACCGAACGCACCAATGCCCTGCGTGTTGACCGATGCAGTGTTGCGATCGCCCAGCTGGGTCACGTTGCTGATGTTGCGACCAGCACCGTCATCCTGAGTGACATTGGCGACGTTGAATTCGCCCTGTTGGTCAACCGTGCTCGAACCGTCATAGCCGTTCATCGTGACATTGGCAGTGTTGTTGCCGCCCGGTCCCTGAAGCACCAGCGAGCTGTTACCTTCTGGACGGGTTGCGCCGCTGCCTTGATCCACATTGGCCAGGTTGTTGTCCGACGATTGGATCACAGTCGATGACTGGTTCGAACCGACCTGCGTGACGTTGGCTTCGTTCATGTTGCCTGTCTGCAGGATGTCCGAATTGTTCGTCGCATTGATGGCCACGAAGGAATCGTCATACGTCTGATCGACGGTCGCGATATTGTCATCGCCATCCTGATCAACATTCGAGTTGTTGACCGGAGCCGTGCCGGTTGCCAGATCCGCCTGGTTCACTGTCGCGGCGTTGTTTGCGCCGGACTGATCGACAAGCGAGTCACTTCCGGTGGTCGAAAGCGATTGGTCAACGGCGGCGGTGTTGCCGACATTGGTCTGGTTGACGATGCTGTTCGAATTGCTTGCCAATGCAGGACCGGCGATCGCCAGTGCACTCACCGACGCAGCGGTTAGTAGTAGCTTTTTCATTACCTTCACTCCTCAAAAGTCACGCATCCGGCACCATGCCAAACGCGCTGATCTTGCGTCCCGATCGGGCAGACAAAGCTCGCCTGCCCGACACCCCACCGGCACAAAATCCACGCGCAGCTGCCGGTTTGACCGCGCGTGACGGGAGATTTTGGGAAGTTGCGATCCGTGTATCGCTTGCGGCGACCGCACGGGCCTGACCTTGCCAAGCATATGACCAAGGGCCATACGAAATGGCGCGGGCTTAGGTTCGCAACCTGGGCAGTGTTCCCCGTGAACCTGTCCTGATCCGGCCCGCCAGTGATCTGACGCCAATCACTTTCGCTGGTGGGCCACCCTGATCCTGCTCCACGTAGTTCGAGACACCGCGCGTTACGCGCGGCGCTCTATGAGCGGTGCAAGAAATTCTGCATCTCCTTGCCTTTCTCCTGTTCGAAGGTTTGATCCTGACGCTTGCCGTCATCGACAAGCGTGAAAGAGCTGTATGATGGCGCTTTGTCGGTCCCAGAAAGATTGAGATACGCCTGTGGCACCTGCATGCTCAGCGATGTGCTGGCCGCCGGAGCCTGCACGTCGGGCTCCGATCGCGGCGCTGGCTGCTGGCCATGCGGCTTTGCTGGCGGCGCAACCGATTGGTTACGCGGACGCGCCAAAGTAGCAGGCGGCGGCGAATAGGTCGGCTTTGCCGCAAGGTTTTGCTGGGAATTCTGGCGCAACCGCTGAGCAGCGGAAATCTGCTGCGGAATGCGATTGCCCTGCTGCGCAACTTTTTGCGTGCTGCACACGCCCGCAGCGGGGGCACCTTCGCGTGACGCATGCAGCACGACTTCCGATTTCGACACACTGTCGCGATCGGAAATGTATTCGGTCAGTAGCGGGGTCACTTCCTCTGCCGGTGCGTTGAAGCACCACAGATCCTGCATCGCACCTTCCATAATCAGCGCGTAGACAACCGCTTCGATCGCCTGGCGCAAAGCCAGCTCGTCCGGCTCATTGTAGGTGATGCCCGCTTCCAGCTCGAGCAGTTCGCGGAAGGCCACGAATTGAAACGCGTCAGCGCCAATCGCAACTGAAGCGATCGACTTGCGCGAACTAACCGAGGTCAACACCTCACCTGTCTTCACGCTGACTGCGCGCAGATAAACAGTGACCGTGTCCTCACGATATTGAGTGCTTCCGCCTATCCCGAGCAGCCGGGCACCTGAACCGCCTGTTTTGGTGTTAGAGTCGTAGCCGATAATCCCGCCTTCGAGCAGCACGCCGGCAAATAGCAGCGGAGGCAAGGCTTGAGGATTGATCGTCTTCTCGCCGAGATAGCTCGCGCGCATTTCACGGATGACCGCCCGCTCACGCAAGACGTTGTCGAGCTTCTCACGTTCGATCACGGTGAACCATTGGCGGTTGCCCGCCTCGTGCAGGGACTTGACCAGGATCGACGTCGCACCTTGCGTAACCGCCCGTGATAGGGTCTGCGCGCCATCGGTCGGTTTGAACTGACCGGTCTGGTCTGTGAAATTGTAGACCGCAACCGCTGCCCGTTGGCCCGATGGCGGCAAGGCATTGAGTTTACTGGTGATTGGCGTTGCCTTGGGATACTTGGCCGTTTCCCAGACCTTTGGATTGTGCGCCGCACATCCGCCGAGCAAGCCGAGCAGTGATGCTGCCGCTACAAGAGCGCGAACTTTCCGCATTTCTTCCTCCCGTTTTTCTGCACTAGGGCATTATGATTGGAGGAACGGCACGACGATTTCGGTGACCGAACCATCGGCAAAGTTTGTTATCGTCAGTGTGACGCTATCGACGCCTCTGACGAAGGAAACTTCCTGATCACCAAATCGAATAGTACCTGAATCTTGCGCATCATCGCCAAAGATCAGATCGGTTATCTGAGTGGCAACAGCTGACAACAAGCGGCTGTTGAGCGTTCGCAAGAACTGCTGAGCGGGATCGCTTCGATCGACCTCGTTCGGGTCTGTCTCATTATTCTGCGCATTCGCTATTGCGAGCAGATGCGCCGAATTGAATGGATTTCCGCCAAATGACGGATTGGTGAATTGAAAAGTGAGATCGGATGCCGAAGCGCTCGTGGCCCCTGTCAAACTGATCGTTATTGTGCCGCAAGCGAGCACAACCCCTCGAGTAAAAGTCTTCACGCAAGCCTCCTGCCGTCACGTCGTTGCGCGACGATTCTGAAATGAACTTGCGACCAAATTTTTGTTATGGTGTTCCGGATATTGTCGATCCGAGGTAGGGTTAATATTTTCCAGATCGACAGGATTTGCAAGGACCATAATCGCGACTTACGCCGCAATTTGCGAATTTTCTCCTAGTAAGATATTGATTACAAATTAATATTTTTCAACGCGTTTCGATCTTTCGCCAGAATGCGTGCTAATCTCGCCTAACTCTTGAACCAAAGCTGGCCACAAAAGGCCTCTTTCCATCCGTATTTTTAGCGACTTAAAGGGGCTTTCTCGTTAGCCGGAAGTCGACTGAAAAAGAGCCCTTCCCTGCAAATCAACAAACAATTGTCGTATCCATACAAACTGATTTGTCGGTTCCATACAACTATAACTTATTGTAGAGCCAACAAAGCAGGGAAAGTTTGCATCTAATTTGATGAATTTCGACGAATCGGTGCTGTGATGTTCACCACAGTTCATGACAACTATTGAAATGATTCGGGTAAGCGAACTGTCGTCCCGGCGACTGAACGAGCAGCATCAGTAGGTCAGCGTCACCTTCAAGGGCCCCCTTGCTTGCGCAGCCCGTCCGATATCACGTCTATGCGAGGGTGCGGTCGCTCAATCAAAAACGGAAGCGGACATTCACGCTCGCGCCATAGCCCTCACATTGCTGCCCGTGAGGATGACCCTAAAAAGTACAGCAAGCCAAGTCGCTGGCAACCAACTCGGTAGCAGCCGGGGTGGGCTCTGTGGCGCTGGGCGACCGCTGTGGGTCAGAACGCGCTGGCGAGCGGATTGAACTCAACCGCTCTGGCGCATGGCTCTCAGGCAACCGGCATCAATTCGGCGACCACAGCAACCAACCAGATTGCCCTTGGCGGTTCGCGTAGTGTCCAGCGGACTATCGATCAGCTGCGGCGTGTTTCAATTCGATCAGCTCTGGATTTGGCATGGGCGTCGCGTCGTCCAGACGCACACGCTCTGCATTTTCCACCCGGTCTCGGCCACTCGATTTGGCACGGTAAAGCGCCTCATCAGCCCTTGCGAACAGCTGCTTATAGGTCTCGCCTTCGCGCGCAGTAGCCACGCCAAAACTTGCGGTCAGGCGGACATCATCGCTGACCCCGGAATGTTCGAGACGCGCAAAAGCCTGCCTGATGCGTTCGGCCAACCGATGAGCGGGATCATTCTCGCAATTCCAGACCGCGATGCAGAATTCTTCCCCGCCGATCCTGCCCGCAGTGTCACATCCACGCACAGTATTTGCGATGAGTTCGCCAAAGCTCGAGATCGCCAGGTCGCCCGCCTGGTGCCCCCAAATGTCGTTGACCTGCTTGAAGTGGTCGATATCGGCCACCACGAGACTGAGCGGATGCCCTTCGGTCTGCGCCCGTGGGAGAAGGTTTCGCACCGATTGTTCAAACGAACCCCGGTTGTGTAGGCCGGTCAGAGCATCACGCTCACCGCTTTCACGCACGGCATTCATCCAGTCAACAATCGTCGCACAGATCAAGGTCATGGCGGTGGCAACAGATTTCACTCCGAGCACAAGCCCGATCAGGGAGTAGTAGACCGACTGTTGATAATCTGCCGCCGGAATCGACTGCTCGAACAGCAGGGTCATGTTCGGCCTGATCAGGAAATCGGCGGCCTGAACCGCCATGATTGCGATAATCAAGACATCGATCCAGCTACGTCGCCGTGCGTTGATGAGCGTCCCCACGCCAAAAGCGAACATGGCCCCGTAACCGTTATTGACGATGATCAGACGCGGGCCGACATCATCAGAAAGGGTGATTGCCAGTCCCAACACCAAGGCGGTGATCACATAAATTGCAAAAAAGCTGGGCAGGTGAAGCCGCTGCCCGACCCGATCGCAAACCGATGCCAGAAACACCACGACACCTAGGCTGTAAAACGCCTGTGTCGTGTGAAATAGATAGAACGCATCTCCAGGCAGCAGATGGGTGACAAGGTATCCGGTTGCAAACAGGACATAGGCGATCGCAAAGCCGAGCACGTGACGTTTCAGTCTCCCTGCCCGCCAAAGCGCTGCGAATGTCGCAGCGAAACCCAGCGCCATCAGCGGCGTCAAAAGTCCGAGAATTTGTGTTTGCATCGACCCGTTGTGCTCCCTTTGGGTTGCGATAGGCGAATAAGGTTAAGGGCACCTTTAGGGATCGCACTTGATCGACGGTTTTTTGACCTATCACGCACCATTGTTCAGTTCGGCGAACCCGCCACGCCCTGCCTTATCCGACACCCATCTACGCAACCAATGTCCCCTCAAATTTGATCTACGAAGGACGAGCATGCAAACAATCTGTGGCGAGTTTGCTCCGATTTCCTCAAGTAGAGTTAATTACAGCTAGAAGTATTCGTGCATCATATTATTAAAGGCAGGTAATAATACATCAAGTAAAATGGTTCGCGAATGCAGTTTCTCTGCCACTAACATGACATTAACCATTTTTCCGTAGCCCAGCGGTCGGAGCGCGAGGTCTATTGCCGAAGCGCGAAAAGGGGGCATCACAATGCAGATACGGGGTCTTTCGCCTTCGCAGGTGGGAGCGCAAAGTGCGGAGTCAGACGAGTTGACGGGCGGCTATGTCGCTGACGGCTTTGAGCCGGTCGCGCATGCGTTTCAAGCATCAATCCTATCAGGCCAGGCGCTCGGTGCGGCGTGCACAATAATACATCGCGGTGAAACCCTGGTGGACTTGCATGGCGGGCGGAAGGACCGATCGCGAGAGGCTCTATGGAACGGCGATGATATTGCTCTGGTCTATTCGTTGACCAAGGGCCTAACCGGAATGGCCGCGGCCGTTGCCGTCTCGCGAGGGCTCTTCGCTTATGACGAGCGTGTCTCTGATATCTGGCCCGAGTTTGCCGCGCACGGAAAAGAAGCAATCACCGTGGCCGAGGTGCTGTCCGAACAGGCGGGTCTTGCAGCGATCGACTACAAGCTCAACCTCGAGAATATCGGCGATGAAGCGGCGATCTGCGATGCTATCGCTCGCCAGAAACCCAATTGGACGCCGGGCGACCATTCCGGGAACCACGCCTACACGCTCGGTTGGATTGCCAGCGAGTTGATCCACCGCCGCGACCCCGAGGGACGGCGCTTGCCAATGTTCTTTGCTGAGGAAATTGCCGGTCCGCTCGGTGCCGATGTTTTCGTCGGCCTGCCCGACACCTTCGACCGCGATCGTATCGCCCGGATCGAAGGCTTCGGGATGCAGGACCTCTTCATCCATCACACCACGATGCCTTGGCCGCTGACATTCAAGATGTGCCTGCCGGGCACTCTTGCCTTCCGCACGCTGAACAATCCTCTGGTGCTCGAAGGTCCGGGGGCACTCGATCGCGAAGCGTTCTGGCGCGTCGGGCAGGGTGCAGCTGGCGGCATGGCGTCGGCTCGCGGATTGGCCGCGCTGTACAACGCCTTTGCCGAGGGCGGCGAAAAGTTGGGCATCACGCCCGAGGTTATGGCCACTCTCATCAAGGGCCATCCCTTCCCACGCAAAGGGCTGAAGGATCAGGTCCTTACTGCCAACATGTATTATTCCTATGGCTTCGAAAAGCCGTTCAGCGAGTGGGAATATGCCCGCACTCGAAGCGCTTTTGGCAGCTTCGCAGTCGGCGGTTCGCTCGCCTTTTGCGATCCTGAGGATGGCGTCGCCTACGCCTGGATCACCAACAAGCTCGGCACCGGCAAGTGGGACGATCCCCGCGAGAAAATGGTCCGCGATGCCTTTTATACATGTCTGGAGAACCGCTCATGAGCATTCGCCACGTCGTTTTATCCGATCTCCACCTTGGCGCGCGCGACAGTCTGCTGACGCATGTGCATGGCAGCGGCGAGATCGCTGATGGCCCTTCGGAGGTGCTGGCTGCTTTTGCCAATGGCCTTCGTGAAACGCTGGCCGATCAGGAGAAGCCGCAGCTAGTTCTGCTGGGCGATGCCCTGGATCTTGGACTGTCGCCTTTTGGAGATGTCTCGAAGAGCTTCCTCCAACTTCTGGACGCTTTCTACCCAGTTGGCGGGCCCGATCTGTTCGACCGCGAGATCATCTATATAGCAGGCAATCACGATCATCACCTGTGGCGCATCGCGCAGGACAATGGCTTCTTGTCGGCGCTGGAAAGCGGGCAAATTCCAGGCGATCTGGATGCCGTGACACGCATCTTCGGCACGCCATCGCATCGCTGCCGCTTGATGGAATCGCTGTTCGCACACCGGCCGCATTTGCGCGATGCCTCGGTCAAGATTGCCTACCCGAATTGGGGGGTGTCGGACAGCGGGACGAAGCGCGCCGTGGTTATGCATCACGGGCACTATCTCGATGGGATGTACCGTGCGCTTTCCAACGTACGCGGATTTCTGGGCGATGGTGACCCGCGCCCCGCCACAATGCGTCAGCTGGAGCAGGAGAACGGTCCGTGGATCGATTTCCTGTGGTCGGACCTCGGCAGTGCAGGTGAAATCGGCAGCGAGGCTGGCTCCCTTTATGAAGTGATGTTGAGCGCAGGCGCGAGCCATGATTTTGCCGAAGGTATTGCGCGGCGGATCACCGGAGGCCTACATGCAAAGCTCGGCATCAATCCGAAAATGCCCCTCAAATATGGGGTGACGCTTGATAATTTGATCCGTGCCGCCGTCGATTTGACAGCGGGCCGCGCGGCAGAGCGCCAACGCGACGGTTACGGACATGTGCTAGGCGAAGACGAAATCGAGGATCTTGGCTGGTATCTTGGCACACCCCTTGCGCACGAAATGCGGCAGGAGCTGGCAGACATGCCGCGCGAATTGTCCTTTATTTTTGGCCACACGCACAAGCCGTTTCAGGATGAGTTGCTGGTTGATGGCTACGACGTTCCGGTCGGCATCTTCAACACAGGTGGCTGGGTGCTGGACGAGCCAACCCTGATGCCGGTGCAAGGTTGCGCGGCGATGTTGGTATCCGATGAGTTGGAAGTCGCATCGTTGCGGCTGTTCAACGATCCGACCGACGGCACGATCGCGCCGGTGCGCGTCGAGGGCAGCGGTCGTTTGAACCGTCTGGTCGACGATACGGCTGAAGCGGTGGAGCGGGCTTCCGCCCATTGGGCGGACTTCTCGTGCATTGTGCACACTCGCATTGTGGAGGAAGCCGATAAACGCGTCCGCGACATGCTTGAGCGATCTAACGCAGAGCTGAGGGAGGCAGCAGAATGACCATGAAAAATCCATTTGGGCAAAAACGTATCGCGCGCAGCCTGGATCAGGCGAAGTCACACTATACCGTTCTTGTAGTTGGTTCAGGCTATGGCGCTGGTGTCGCCGCTTCAAGACTGGCGCGGGCCGGACAAGATGTCTGTATCCTCGAACGCGGCAAGGAAATGCTTCCCGGCGAATATCCGAACAAGCTGGCGGACGCACAAGAAGCCATGCAGTTCAACGTCAAAGGCGGACGGATCGGATCGCCAGACGCGCTGTTCGAAGTGCATGTGAACGACGACCAATATGCGCTCGTCGGATGTGGCCTCGGCGGCACATCGTTGATCAACGCCAACGTATCGCTGGAACTCGACAAACGCTTGCTCGATCAGGAGCATTGGCCCGCCGTCTTCCGCGACGATCCTCATGCCATTGATACGTACTACGAGCGCGCACGGGAGATGCTCTCGCCGAACGCCTATCCTGACACGCACCCGACGCTGGGTAAGCTCGAGGCGCTTGAACACTCAGCCAACACTATGGGTAAGCGTTTTTACAAAACTCCGATCAACGTCAATTTCGAGGACAAGACCAACAGATTTGGCGTGCCGCAGCCAGCCTGCACGAATTGCGGTGACTGTACTTCAGGCTGTAATGTTGGCGCGAAGAACACAACGCTGATGAACTATTTGCCCGATGCGGCAAATCATGGCGCGGAGATATTCACGCAGGCCAAGGTCCTATGGATCGAGCGTGCCAAAGGTAATGGGGGCGATGTCTGGCGCATTCATGTCCAGCGCAATGACGAGGGCGCATCCGACGCGCCGTTGACCATTACTGCCGATCACGTGGTGCTCGGCGCAGGCACGCTCGGCTCGACCGAGATCCTGCTCAGATCGCGCGAGAAAGGGCTGTCTCTATCCGACCATCTTGGCACACGCTTCTCGGGCAATGGCGATGCGCTGGGCTTTGCCTATGACAGCTACTTCAAATCAGAGAAGGACGGTGACGACGTCACCGCCGAGCCGATCTATGCCATGGGCATCGGCACGTCGGATGTCGGCGAAGAAGCTTATCCCGGCCCATGCATTACCGGCGTCATCGACATGCGCGACAATGACGATCCCACTAAGGGGCTGGTGATCGAGGAAGGTGTTGCTCCCGGTATCCTCGCAACCGCGCTTGCCCCGGCTTTCTTCTTCGGTGAGGCGTTGGCAGACGGATTTACCCGTTTCGGTCTCGACCAAGTCAAACCGCGTTTGCTGGATGCGAAGGCGATGGGAGAAGCGGTGCAGACCGATCCCGGCAGCATCGCGGATTGGGCCTACAAAGGTCCGATGGCGCGGACGCAGACCTATCTGGTGATGAGCGTGGACGATTCCGGTGGCTCGCTTGCGCTGGAGGATGATCGCATCGCCATTCATTGGTCGAAGGCGGGCGAACAGCGAACCTTCCGCCGCGATGACGACAAGATGCGCGAAGCGGCCGAAGCGATTGAGGCGCAGTATTTCTCCGATCCGCTGTGGTCCGAACCATTGGGCCGCAAGCTTATCACGGTGCATCCGATCGGCGGATGCGGCATGGGTGATGACGCCGCTTCTGGCGTTGTCGACGATAGCTGCCGTGTCTTCGCGGGCACTAGCGGCACCGAGGTCCACCCGGGCCTCTATGTTTGTGACGGCGCCGCGATCCCAGGCGCAGTGGGCGTCAATCCGCTTCTGACAATCACGGCAGTGGCCGAACGTGCGGTTGAAAAGCTCGCGCAGCGCGAAGGCTGGACCATCGATTATACGCTCGGCGAGGAATCACCTCTGCAGCAAGAGGCGCCTGCGGAAGTCGAGGCGGCCGTTGAGCCGCAATTGGTTCCGCATGGCGACAGCCTGAAACTGTCTATCGCAAAATGGGTGGGCGGCCATGCCATCGGGCCAGTCGCCGATGCGGTAACACATGCGGCCAAGTATTTCGAAAGCGGCGCTATCGAAGAGGGCAAGGCCGCTATCCGCCAGCTGGTGAAAGACCATCCCGAAGCCATGAGCCCGGGTTTGGCCTTCACTGAGACCATGGCCGGCCATATCAGCGCCACCGGTTGTCACCATCGCCCCTGCGGCCATGTGGAGCGCATTCGCGACGACTACGTCAACGGTGCAGCTTGGGGACGGTCGGAAGACGGCGTTTGCAGCTTCAAACTGACTGTCACGACGGACAATCTCCACCACATGATCGACGAGCCTGAGCACCGCTCGCGGATTACTGGGGACGTGCTGGTCCGTGCGATTTCTCCCGATCCGTTGCCGGTACGTGAGGGCACTTTCCGCTTGCTGGTTGCCAATCCGGACAAGGCAGAGAGCTGGAAAATGCTCTACGACATGGTGCTGGAAGGGCCGGACGGTCCAATCCATTTCCATGGCTTCAAAACGCTGGAACAGCGCGGCCAAGGGAAAGGCAAGTCTGACCCATGGACCGATCTGACGACGCTGTTCGTCACTTTGCGCCACGGCGACAATGAGAGCGGCGATTTGATCGGGCGCGGGGTGCTCAAGCTCGGCATCGATGAGTTCATGCGCCAGCTGACCACCATCACCGTCCACGATTCGGACACGCTGGTGGGCCACATCGTCAATCTGATCCCGAAAGCCCGCACGGCGATCGAGACCTATTTCCAGGCCAAATATGCAGGCTTCTTCGCGATGACTGTGTTCCGATCCTATGGTGGAATGCTCGCCACGCTCAATGACTTTGCGGGCAAGGATGCGGCAGACTTGTCGCTGCGCGATGTGCACCTCCCGCCAGCCGAACGCCATATCGTGCCGACTGGCGACGGTGTGAATATCGGCCTGACCCGCTATCGCGGCGGGCCGCGCGGTCCGCTTGTCCTGGCGCCGGGCTTTTCCGTGCGCGCATCAAGCTTCGCCACCCCCACCGTGGACGAAAATCTCACTGAGAGCCTTGTTGCGCAAGGCTATGATGTGTGGCTGTTCGATTATCGGGCCAGCGCGGATGCGGGCAACGATACCGAGCATCCGCCAGAGTTCACCATTGACGATATCGCCCGCTATGACTGGCCTGCGGCAGTCGCGAAAATTCGCGCAGTGACCGGGGTCGACAGCGTTCAGGCCCTCGCGCATTGTGTTGGCTCAATGAGCTTGCTGATGGGGATAGGCGCAGGTTGGGTCACCCATGTTCGATCGCTGATCAGCTCCCAACTCACTCTCCATCCCGTGACCGATTGGCTCAATTACATGAAGTCCGATCTGGGTGTGGCGGGGATGCTTGGCGAAATTTCACTACTGGATGGGCATATGGATTTCGTGAGCCAGGGCACCGAAACCGATTACGAAATCGATGCTGTCGCGTATCAGATTCCCGTCCCCGAAGGCCAGGAGTGCAAAAGCCCGACTTGCCGCCGTGTATTCGGCGTTTTTGGCCCCAGCTGGGACCATCGCCAGCTTGGCCATGACACGCATCTTGCGCTTGGCAGCATGTTCAGCCGCGTATCGCTGTCGCCGTTCAAACAATTGCAGACGATCATGCGAAAGGGATTGGCCGTGAATGCGGATGGACAATCTGTTTATACAGATGATAACGCTGCCTGCCGCTTGGCGATGCCAATCACCTTCCTGTCGGGTGCCACCAATCAGATCTTCTATCCCGAAAGCGGCCAGCGCACCCGCGTCTGGCTGTCAGAGCACAACGGCAATTCCCTGTATCGCCAGCGGATCATTCCCGATTATGGCCACATGGATCTTTTTATCGGCCGCAACGCGCACCGCGATGTGACTCCATGGATTCTGGAAGAGCTGGAAAGGCTTGATCAGCAGTCCGAAGCCGGGGCCGATCGAAAGACTGCCTGATGTGCAATCAATCTTGTCGCAGCTTCGTCGCTCGGCTCAAGCTGCGGCACTCTCCAGAGGCGCTGGGCAAGGCATTCGATACGTTACTATCGTCCCTGCTTCAGATCTTCATCCGCTCTTTTACTCGGGCAAACGCTTCAACCGCGCTTTCAATATCCTGCTGGCTCAGTGCGGCGGACATTTGCGTCCTGATCCGCGCTTTTCCTTTCGGAACCACCGGATACGAGAAGGCGACAACATAGACGCCTTCCTTGAGCATCTCATCGGCGAACTCCTTCGCAATCCGTGCATCATACAGCATTACCGGAACAATGGGGTGCTCGCCGGGAAGCAGGTCGAACCCAAGCTTGTCCATTGCAGAGCGGAAATGCGCCGTATTCTCCCGCAATTGCGCGATCCGATGCGGTTGCTTTTCCACCGCGTCCAGCGCCGCGATGGCACCGCTCACCACCGGCGGCGCGACCGTGTTGGAGAACAGGTATGGTCGCGATCGCTGGCGCAGCAGCTCAACGATCTCGCGCTTGGCGCTGGTGTAGCCGCCGCTGGCACCGCCCAGGGCCTTACCAAGCGTTCCGGTGGTGATGTCGACGCGATCCATACAGTCGCAATATTCGTGCGTACCGCGTCCATTCTCGCCGACGAAACCCGTGGCATGGCAATCGTCGAAGTGAACCAGCGCGCCATATTTTTCTGCCAGATCGCAAATCTTGTCGAGCTGGGCAATGGTTCCGTCCATTGAGAACACGCCATCGGTGGTGATCATCTTGAAGCGCGCGCCTTGCTCTTCGGCGGCGACCAACTGGGCCTCAAGATCGGCCATATCGTTGTTTTTGTAGCGGAACCGCTTGGCCTTGCTGAGGCGGATGCCGTCAATGATGCTGGCATGGTTGAGCTCGTCGGAAATCACCGCATCTTCGGGACCGAGCAGGGTCTCGAAAAGTCCGCCATTGGCATCGAAGCAGGACGGATAGAGTATTGTATCGTCCATGCCGAGAAAGGCAGAGAGCCGATCCTCCAACTCCTTGTGCTGGCGCTGCGTGCCGCAGATAAACCGAACCGATGCCATGCCGTAGCCCCAGTCATCGATGCCTTGCTTGGCCGCGGCATTGACCGTCTCATCCTGCGCAAGCCCGAGATAGTTGTTTGCGCACAAGTTGATGACTTCGCGGTCCTTCAACGTGACTACCACACCTTGCGGCGAGGCGATCAGGCGCTCGTCCTTATACAGGCTGTCAGCCCGGATCTGGTCGAGTTCGCCCTTCAAATGGTCTTGAAATGCACCGTACATGGTTCAGCCTTCCCAATTCAGCACTACCTTGCAGGCGTCACCCGAAAGCATCGCCTCAAAGCCTTCTTCGTAATCCGCAAAGGGCAGCCGATGCGTGATGATCGGTGCCAGATCCAGCCCTGACTCGATGAATACGGACATCTTGTACCAGGTTTCGAAAATCTCACGGCCGTAAACGCCTTTGAGCGTGAGCATGTTGAAGATCACCTTGTTCCAGTCAATCATGGGGCTCTTCTCTGGCAAGCCCAAGATGGCGATCTTGCCGCCGTGGCACATATTGTCGATCAACGATGCGAACCCCGCCTCGCTGCCCGACATTTCCAAGCCGACATCGAAACCTTCCTGCATTCCCAGCTGGGCCTGCATATTCTCAATCGTTTCACGAGCCACGTTTACAGTGCTTGTCGCTCCCATCCGTCTCGCCATTTCCAAACGCCCGTCGTTCAGGTCGGATACCACCACATGCCGCGCGCCGGCGTGCCGACATACAGCGGCAGCCATGATACCGATCGGACCCGCACCGACTATCAAGACGTCTTCGCCCAGCACATCGAATTGCAGTGCGGTGTGAACGGCATTGCCGAACGGGTCGAACAACGACGCGACATCCAGATCGATTTTCTGATGGTGCAACCACACGTTCGCTGCCGGGATGGAGAGATACTCGGCAAAGGCTCCGGGACGATTCACTCCGACTCCTTCGGTATGAGCGCACATGTGGCGACGGCCCGCCATACAATTGCGACATCTGCCGCAAACGACATGACCTTCGCCAGAGACGATCTGACCGACTTCAAAGCCGCTCACATTGCTGCCAAGCTCTACGATCTCACCAACGAATTCGTGGCCGACGACCATTGGAACGGGAATTGTGTTCTGTGCCCATTCGTCCCATTTGTAGATATGCATATCGGTGCCGCAGATTGCGGTACGCATAACCCTGATCAGGACATCGTTGATGCCGGTTTCGGGTTCGGGGACATCCTGCAACCAAATTCCTGGTTTTGAATGCGCTTTGACGAGGGCTTTCATCTTCTACTTCCTACTCGCTTGTGCGGAACGAATAGGTCAAAAAGAAACCGTGATAGACCGGTTTGCCAATTGGCCGCATCGTCCGGTTGGACCGCCACCTTGCCGGTCCGGCAGGTTGGCGTGGGCCAGTGAAAGGCCCATCTCTTGATGCAGAAACGTGTGTTTCCGATATTCTTGTGGCAGATTTTTGCAGTCCATGCCAGACAAAGCTGGATCGCTGAAATCGCCTAGTCTTTAGCTCCTATAGAGATCTCATTGGGTGCCGATTTATCGATCTTTTTGTCGGTTATACGTTCGACAATCTTGGCTTTTTCGACAAGGCACAAATATTCTTTGAAGTGCCCGATATTACCGACGGCGGCCGTAAGCCGACGGGCGCACAAAGAGTTGGCACGACTGGCCCGTACAGAAATGCCGGGTATAATGGTCGCGAGTTCCGCTTCGGACTCCTGACCAGGTTCTAGAACCGAACGCCTCAAGCGCGCCGAAACGGAGTGAGAAGGGGAGCCTGGTTTTGCCGCACTTCCCCTTCTTGATCTAGACTTGGCACCGACGCAGGAAAGGATCTCAATGCGATTCCCAGAGATAAAGCTCGTCACAGCCTGCGCGTTTGCCCTGGCGCTCTCGGCTTGTGCAAGCAACTCAGTGAGTGAAAAGGCTGTGACACCGGCTGCATCTGCTCCTGGCGCAACCGAGGATGTGGGCTTCTTCGTGGTCGGCGATACGGGATACATCTCTGATCAAAGTGGCATAACCAAAGTTGCAAATGCCATCGCATTTTATTGCCAAACGGCCCTGTGCAATTTTGGCATGATGACGGGCGACAATATCTACCCGGATGGTGCTGCAGGCGATGATGGCGACGCAGCGATGTTCCAAAGCCGCTTTGTCGAACCCTACGGGCCACTGTCCGCTCTCGGGGAAGATTTTCGCATCTATGTCGGGCTCGGCAACCATGACTGGTACACCTCGCGCAAAGGCGCGCTGGCTCAAGTCAGTTTTCATGAGACCACCCGCCCATTCTACATGGATGGCCTGTTTTACCGCGCAACACCCGCAGGCATGGACGGCGAGGTTGAGCTGTTCATCGTCGACACCGAGATGTTGCTCGCACCCGAAAGGCTGCCGGACTTCGATGAAGGTCCGAATGGCGAGATGATCCCCAATGGCAAGACGAAGAGGGGCGGCGAAGAGGCGGCGATACCCACAACCAATGCGGAGCGGCGGCAAGTCGCCTGGCTGACCGATGCTCTGAAGAGCTCTGATGCCAAATGGAAAATCGTTTTGGGCCATCATCCGCTGTGGCAATCGCGGGCGGATTCGAAATACCGGCAGTCGATCCGCCTCCGCGAAATGCTGATGCCAGCGTTATGTGCCCATGCCGATGCCTATGTTGCCGGACATCAGCACACGCTGGAACTGCACAGCGACAGCTGTACGGGCGAAGCTGCCGATAGCAGCACCAAGCCGCTCGCTCATATCGTCAGCGGTGCCGGAGCCAAGCAACGCGCGCTCGATCTGCCGTTTCAAGCCTGGCAGCAAACACAATACCCCCAGCTGAACCATATCTGGGCCGATGGCGATCAATGGGGCTTTGCGTATCTCAGTATCGAGCAAGACGTGCTTGAAGTGCGCATGATCAGCGTCGATGCCAAGGGGCAATCAAAGGTCGAAAAAACGCACGTCTTCTACAATCGACCCGGATGATCTGTCCTAAACGAGCGCGCGCTGCTCACCCTCAATTTTCCCTCCTCTAGCCGGCGAGCCTCATTCTGTCGTTGGTTCGACCATTAGGCTCTTGACCATCAAGCCCCCAAGAAACCTCAGCCGACGAGTGCGGCATGGTGAAAGCCCAGCCTGGGATCGGCATTCGCCGACAGGAATGGCACGAACTCCTGCAGGTCAGGCATGGGCACGCGCAGGCGCAGGCTGTTGTCAGGATAATTGTAAATGCTGATGTGGTTGAGGCCGCGATTGGCAGTGAACAGCAGTCGCTGGTCCGAAGACAATTGGCAGGCGTAGATGCTGTCGAGGAGCGAGCCGCGGCTGATGCGCAAGGCACCGAGAAAGTATTGCGAATTGCCGAACACGTTCCCGCGCGCGAATGTGTCATAGACCTGCGTCGCGACCTCGCGCGGACGCGAACCGAGCTCAGCCAGACCGGCGCGCTCGTCGATGATGCGCCAGTCGGCGAGGCTTTCCAGATCGAGGAAGACCACCGACTGGCTTCCGCCGTTGCAGAAAATCAGTTCGCTGTCCGACATGGTGATGTCGGAATTGATATGCGCAGGCGTCTCTCGTCCCGTCGCCCAATGCCGCACGACCTGACCCTTCGCAGGGTCGATCTCAAAGACATATTCTTTCAGATAGGCCATGCCCCATTCATGATAATCCTGGTGGTCCTGCGGCGCGACGCGGAAGGAGATGGCGTAGAACAACTCCTTCTTCTTGTGCGGCAGCACGTGCCAGCATGTGGCAGGCAGGGGTACGATACGGATTTCCCCGCTTTCCATGTCGCGGACGCCGACATGGCAGGCTTCTCCGCGACGACCATCTGCAGGACTGTCCATCGAGCCGTAGCATAAATGGCGCCCCGACCTTGTAAGCTTCATCGCATGCGGCAGTTTCACGCCGTGCTGCTCGAGTCGTTTGGGTTCCTCAAGCCTTGCCAGCGAAAAGCGATAGAAATGCGCGCCGATGGCCGTGATGAACTCTTCGTCGTTCAACCAGGCAAGGTGCGTGCTGCCGTGCAGGGAGGTTCGTGGCGTTTCGAACCGCAGCGTCGAGATACGAGCCTTTTCCTCCAGTGTCGCGGTGTCAAAGAACAGAAGGTGCTGTCCCGCGTTGCCGAGAAAGCCGGTCGTCGCCGAAGGATTGATTGCGCAGGCGTGCCCAGCAGCAATTCCATCATAATAAACGATTTTCCATGCGTAACTGTCATCCGCCGGATCGAACAGGAACAAGCACATCCCTGCCATCCCCTCGAGCCCATTCACCCCGTTGCCATCGAGCGCGACATAAAAGGCAAGAGGGTAGTCACGCATCGCTAGCAGGCCGCTCCTGGAAAAGGATGAGATGAAGTCTGTGTGACCGAGTGTTCTACCGACGGACCACTGACACCGCGATTCTTTTCTGTTATGGTGACCGCATACATAGCTGTTGTTCTTGCGTGAATGAATACCCCCTTTTTCGAGGTGGCAGCATGGAAAAATCGAGGGAATTGTCAGGACTCGCTGGCAGGGTCCGCGGGCGGTTGGAGACCGGTCGCGGTTCGCTCGCGCGATTACGCGAGAGCGGCAATGCGCGAGAGATCGAAAAAGTCCGCTGGTTCACCCGGCAACTCGACCGGGCAGGCGTTCGGCCCTTCGCGCTCGTGATCAACCGCCTGTCGAACGGCATCCTATATGTTCTGATCGGGGTGCTATTCTGGCTCGCCTTTGGCGTGGCTAGCGCCGTTCTAGCCGCTGCGGCCGCGCTAGCTCTCGGTCACACAGTGTATCCGGTGATCAAGCGGCATTATCGCCGTCGCCGGCCGTTCCAGTTCGACCGGTCAGTACCCTCTCTCCTGCCGCCGCTCGACGACCACAGCTTTCCGAGCGGACACATGATGAGTTGCGTGGCGGTTACAATCCCGCTTTGCGTCGCGGTCCCGGCAATGGTGCCGGGCGCGATCGCGATATTGCTGATCGTCGGCTGGGCGCGGCTGGCAGCCGGACATCACTATCCCAGCGATCTGGCAGGCGGCGGCATGCTTGGAGCTCTTACGGCGATGCCAATTGTCGCTGCGCAGATCGGGTTCGGATGAAGGCATAGGCCAGGAATGGGAAGAAAAGAATGCTGACCTGACACGGGTATTTCCGGAGGAAAGATATGGCGGATATCGATGTAAATTATGACCCGATCACGGTGAATAGCGGTCCCGTTACGGTCGGCATCAACGGGCTCGACGATATCCGCATCCGTTACCCTGATCCAATCCAGACGGATTCCGATGTCGATGCAGAGCTCAGACTGCGCATCCCCGACCCGATCAAGACCGACAGCAAAATCCGTCTCGACAGTGCATCTGAACTGACCACCAAATCGGACGTCAACGCCAATGTCGATTTGCAGCCGGTTGTGCTGGATCAGTGCCTACGGCTCTCGCTGGCGCCCCTGCCACCAACCAGAATCTGCCTGCCCAGCCGTCAGCGTGTGTCCCTGAGTGTGTTCGGTGTCGAGGTCATAGGGCTTGCGCTGGAAGGCGAGGCGCGTGTGGACGTGACCGACCTGCCTAAGGCGTCGTTCGTAAAGTTGGCCAAACCCAAGCAACATAAGGAGGACAGCCTGCGCGTCAGGCTGGGTGAATAGGTCCATGGCGACCAAAGACCTCGAACTGGTCGACTGGCCGGAGAAGGCTCCGGTTGCGGCGACCGCGCGGCGCAGAGCGCTGACATTTCCCCTCAGGATGAAGGCCAGCACTGCCGCCTATGTCCCGCACGCTCAGGCCGTTCTGGTGAAAGGCGTGAAGCCAACCGGAGGCCGCGGTGCAGGAAAGGCAGCCTTTGGCGCCAATGCGGCACCGCTGGTTCTGCGGGACGAAGGCGAGACAATGGCCGGCGAAGTGTCGCTGAAGCTGGATCGCAACATGCCGCCCGGCCAATATGTCGCGTCGCTGGAAATCGCGGGGCTTGCAAGGGATGTGATTTTCGATGTTGCCGAAGACACCTCGTTACGTATTCGCCCGTCTCCGGTGGTCATCGACACCACCCGGGCGCGCGTGAACGAGGCTTCGGTCAGCTTCGAGAATCGCGGCAACATTCCGCTGCCGATCGACGTCCGGGGCGACTATCCCCTCGGGCTTGAGGAGCCACTTGCAGCGGAAGTGTCGGACACCGAGTCTGTGCTTTCCGTCTTGACGGCAGCGCTCAATCGGGCGCCCGCTGTGTTGACCGAAGTCGGCATCGTCAGCATCTCCATGCCCGACGAACCATTCACGCTGGCACCCGGCACGACCCACACCTGCCGTATCGCCATGAGTTCGACCGTGAAGCTCGACCCAGTGCGACGATATCGCGCCTTCATACCCGTATTCGCCTCCGAACTGGAGATCGCCATCGTCGCCGCGATTAAGCCCGAGGCCGACAAACCCGCCCCTGCAGCAGGCGGAAAAAAGAAAAGGAGCTGAGCCATGCCTACCCAGATCATCAGGCAGTCACCCATATCCACCGGTGCGGACACGATGGCCGCAATGGAAACACTGGCCCGCGACGTCGTCCGTCCGTGGGCCGATGCGTTCGACAGCTGGCGTGGCGGCGTCGAGGAAATGATGGCGCGTTCCGGCACGATGGCGCGGTCGCGCGATGGCTGCGGCTGTCGCTGCCCGGAAGATGACTGCCAGCGTGACGAATGTCAGTGCAGTTGCTGTGTCGCAGACAGCGATCTGGTCGTCGAAGCGAGAGTTGGCGAACAGCGCGTCGTTCCAATCGTCATCGAGAACAAATGGCGCCGCCGGCGAGAAATAGAAGTTCAGCTGTCCGATTGGCACTGCGGCGACTGCGATCTCCAGATCGACGGTAAGATCGTCGACCCGCTCAAGTTCATGATCGAGCCATGCGGTGAGCACAAGCTGATGTTGATCATCTCCATCGGCGGTCGCGGCGGATCGAACGATCCCACCGGCAAGACGGGGCGGGTTCCAAAGGACGTCGAGACCTGCGTGGTTTGCTATGCCGATCTTCGGATCAAGGGGTGCGACATCCGACCGATCCGAATAGCGGTTGCCGTGCTACCCTGCGATTGCGGGGCCTACCGTGTCGATTGCTGCCAGGCGTGCTGCTGATGGACAAGCGCAGCCAGCAGGCACGGACTGGTGCCGAAAACCGAGCCGCGGAATCGATCACCGAAGTGGGTGAATTGTTGAGCCAGCTGGCGCGCCGCTGGGCCGGGCGCAGAGTGAACGCGCTCAACGGGTATCGACAGATTCTTGCCGACTACGGAACCGGCCAGGTCGACAGCCAGACGACGGCAAGCGCGGTCGCGCGCCTGACAGCGGAAGAGACGATCAAGTATCCCGGCGAGCTGATGGATCTGGCGTCCGAATATGCCAGCGGGCTGGCGCGCATGGCTGGGCTCGCAGCGACCGGTGCGCGTGCCGACAGCCAGCCTGGCACCCAGCGAGCCGTGCATGACCTGATGCTATCCGGAAAGATCGGGGAAACCGCAACCGCCGACATCATGATCGAGAACCCGCGCGACGTGGAAGTCGGCCTCGGCTTCGCTACGACCGCCTTTTCCAATGATGCGCGGGTCACAAAGGTGTCACCGTCCTTCGATCCCGCAAGCTGTACCATGGCTCCAGGCAGCGAGCAGAAGGTGGTGATTTCCGTCAAGCTGGACGGTCGCACGCTAAAGGCGGGCGAGAACTACACCGCACAGGCGATCGTCGATGGCTTCGATGAGATGGTCCTACGCCTGAATTTGGCCGTGGACCCCGCTTGACGTCCGCAGCGCCCAGCCTTGCCATTGTCACCGATGCTGCGGCAAACCCCGCCGATCTGCTCGATAGTGCAGCAACGGCTATTGGGTTCGCCTCCAGCATAGAGCAGGCATTCAGCAAAACAGGCAGCAACGGCCAGGCAGTTGTCGTGCCGGCCATTGACGGTTTTGCCGCTGGCTCTCCGACCATCGCGGACCCGGCACTGGTCGAGCATTTGATCGATCTATTGTACGACCTCGGCGCGAAATCGGTTGTGCTGGGTACAACCGAGGGCAGTGACGCGCTCTGGGCGGAGAATCGCGATGTGTTCATGCGCGCGGACCTGCTCGGCTATCGCTACGTTACGCCCGCCGGGAGGGATTACGACATCGTCGATCTGTCCGATGATGCAGAGGATTCGCCGTTTGCAGCGGATAGCGCACTTGCCGGGATCCCGCTGTCCACAACCTGGCGGGAGGCCGCACTGCGAGTGGTCTTCGCAGCCAACCGAACCGACGCGGCAGATGGATACGCGTTGGCGCTGCATACGCTGTTGTCGGTCCTGCCGGGTCGCGACAAGGAGAGCCTGTACGTGCGTCAGCGCGACCCCGGGGCGGTCGTTCATGCGCTGCTTTCTGCAACGCCGGTCGATGTGGCCTTCATCGACGCAGTGGTCAGCAGTCATGGCCACGGGGGAAGTGCACGCCCGCTGTCGATCGAAACCCGCACGATCGTCGCTGCAAACGATCCACGAGTCGCCGACCAGGCTGGTGCGCTCAAGATGGGACTCGATCCGCAAGTGTCCCGTCTGTGGTACGCGCCGCCCGCCAGCGACGAGACGCGCACAAGTGGTTCACTGTTGCCCTATGAGGGTTGGATCAATGTCACTCCTGCAGCTCGCGATGCTGTGCGGCGGCGACAGAAGGATGCCGCGCTCGATCGCAGCGTCGGGCCGTTGCTGCAGCAGGTCGACACCTCGTTGTTTCCTTTGCGCAACGAGGCCAACGCGCGGCTCAACGAATGGCTGAGTTCATTTCTGTCGATGGAAGACATTGCCTCTGGGCGCGAAACCTTCGCTTTTCTGGAAATGGTCCTGGCGCAGTTGGCGGAAGCGCGGTCGGCATGGCAGATCATGTTCGCCAAGGATGCTATTGCCCACAAGCCCGCCGCGCTGAACGTGAGCCCGCACGATATTGATGAAGCCGAATGGCCGAAAGTCGCGCCAGCGATCGCTAGCCAGCGTGCGCTGTTGAACGGATGCACCGCAGATGCCGAAGGTTTGCGCTGGCGGATGGTGGACGGCGCGGTGTTGTTCGATTGCATACGCCGGTACCCGGTGTCGCTGGACGCTTTCGCCGCTGCAGTTCCGATCCATCGGACGATCCAGTTCATGAACGACTATATCGGCGGCGAGGCAGTGACGGTCGCAAGCGACGACTCCGGACGGGTAACACGCCAGCTGGAGCGCAACCTCTACCTGCCGCAACCGAACTTCACCGCACTGCTAGGCGGCGATGTCATCGACGTGACCAAGATCGAGACGGTGTCCTATGGGACCGACCGTCAGGCGATGGCGTGGCAGACCCTTTTCAGTGCCAATGATTCTGCTCTTGCCGACGATGGAATGGTCGAGTTCGCCGAAGTTGGCGAGGATACGGTGGTGACGATCTTCGCGCGGCAGCATTTCCGCCAACCGCCACTGGTTGAGGCATTCGATCTGACGCTCCTCCCCGACCTGCACGCCTGGCTGATCACCGATGCCTATCGTCGCTTCGCCAGCCGAACGTTCGCGAATCTGGAAGCTGTGCTCGAGGGCCGCGACGTGCGTATCGGAAAGCCGGCTGCGGAGGTGGACATCGACGAACCGTTGCCGATCGACGGGCTCCTGACGCTTGCGGAGCGACTGCGCGACGAACTGCCGGACGACTGGATCGAGGGCCTGCGCGGTCGCTTCGACTGGAACCGCAGCGACCAACCGGTGCCGGATCGTGTCGACGCGGATGGGTTCCAGCACTTCAAGCCGACGGCACGGCAAAAGGCCCCAGTTTCGGATCGACCTGTTCTTCGTCCCTGGTTGCTGGATGACGTGTCTCGCGCGCTTGCCGCAGAGTTGGGCCGACACGGATGAAAGCGCTTGTCACCGGGGCTAACGGGTTGATCGGAGCCAACCTGATGCGATCGCTGGTCCGACAGGGACATCAGGCAACGGGCCTGGTGCGCGCAACGTCGGATGTGACGCACATCTCGCAATTGCCGGTGCAGCTTTCGCTCGGCGATGTCCGGGGTGTCGAAACCCTGATGGAGCCGATGGCTGGTTGCGAGGTCGTTTTTCATACCGCGGTTCACTTCAGCTATTGGGGGCATGATCAGTCCGATCTGCATACAACTGCGCTCGAGGGAACCCGCAACGTCATCACGGCCGCGCGTGAAACTGGTGTCCGGCGGGTGGTCGTGACCTCTTCGAGCGTAGCGCTAGGTGCCGACCGGGATCCGGTGATCCGCGACGAGACGAGCCACGCCGGCACCGAGGACACAGAGGAAGGCGGTTACGTCGCCACGAAGATCGAGCAGGAGGAGCGCGCTGCAGAGTTTGCGCGCGAGGCAGGCGTCGAGATCCTGTTTGCCTTGCCAACCATGAGCGTGGGCGCCTTCGGCAGCTCGCTTGGCCCGAGCAATGGTGTCATCACCAGCTATCTTGCCGATCCTTTCAAACTCAGCTGGCCCGGCGGCTGCAATATCGTCGCGGTCGAGGATGTCGCCGACGGCCATGTGCTGTTGGCGGAACGAGGAGAGGCCGGTATGCGCTATGTGCTAGGTTCGGAAAATCTGACATGGCCTGCGATCCATGCGCTGATTGCTCGACTGGCTGGCGTCGATCCGCCCAAAGCGGTGGTTGGCAAGCTGACCTGCCAAGGCATCGCGGTGACCGAAGAGCTGCGTGCGCTTGTCACTGGCACACCGCCATTGGCCACCCGAAAACAGGCCGGCATGGTCGGACGCCATTACTGGTACAGCCACGCCGCCGCCGCTGCGCTGGGTTACGCTCCTCGCTCGGCGGAGGACGCGCTGGCTGGCGCAATCGCTTGGCTCGCTGCGGGGCCGCACGTATCGCGCGAAACGCGGATCAACATGCGCATCGACCGCAAAGTTCATACCGCCCGCGCAGCCCGGGCCGCGTCGGAGCAAGCCCTGGAGAAGATCGCAGCGTGAAACCGTTCCAAACGATTGTCGGCGTCAGGAAACCGCTTCCCGATCTTGCCGCAACGGTCCGTGACAGGCTTGCAGACATCGCCCCTGCCCTGACCGATGTGAGCAGCATCGTGGTGATCCAGCGAGAAGACCGCGCGGACGGCAGCGCGCAACTTGTCAATGAGTGGCGCGTGGATCCGAAACTGCCTGGTCCGGTGAAGCAGGCGATTTCACAGGATATGCTTGGATGGAACGATCATGCCGTCTGGACTGCGGACCTTATCGAATGCGTCTGGCGGATCGAGCCGTTCTTCATGCCGGGCGCGATCCACTGTGCTGGCACGACGCGCTTCGAACCAGCGATGGGTGGCCGGGGAACCAAGGCGATTTTCTCAGGCGAGTTTGAGGTCGATGCAGCTGCGCTGACGAAAGTTCCGGCGAGTTTGCGCGGAGCGGCCGTGTCTGCCGTCGAGACCGTTGTAGGGTCGATGATCCCGCGGAACTTTCGCAAGACAATCGAAGCTGCAGCGGAGCTTCTGGGATAGGTCGTGCAGATCACTTGGAAGAGGGCATCAAGGCAGCTGCAGCCGTTACGTGATTTGATGTGATCGCAAACAATCCCTTTGCCTTCCTCACGCATCGGCCTGGTCACGATTCCGGATCACGCAGCACCGCTGCGAAGGCGACTTCGCCATTACAGCGGGTGTTACCTACGCAGGCGGCCATTCCACCAGCGTACGCGCAGGCATCGCAGGCGAGTTCTGAGGCGAAGGGATTGGAATGGTGCGCTTACGGGACCCACATTTCTCGTCTAAAATACTGATAAATCAGTAGGTTCAACGAGTGCCATTTGTTCATGCCCCCAGCCATGCCCCCACCAAAATTTGTGGAAATGTGAGTCCGGCATAGTGACTCGAACAGGGTATTTTGGAGCCCCTTTATGCACCGGATTCGCCGAAAGGGAACACGAAATTTCCGTCCCTGTCAGGCAATCCGGAGCTGACCTCATCGGCAACGATCCTGAAGCCATTCGTCGATCTCGTGTTCGATCCAAGCGACCGAACGACCGCCCAGGCGAACCGACTTCGGGAACCTGCCTTCGTCCATCCAGCGATAGACTGTGGACCTGCCCAAGCCGGTGCGATGCAGGACCTCTCGAAGCCTGAGGAACCGATTGATCTTGGGCCTCTGGGAGCACCCGTGATCCGCGTCGGCAAGAAACGGCATCGACAATTGCTCGATCTCATTCGGCATGGTCGCCTCCCTTCGGACGGGGTGCGACAAGGCCAAGGCGTTCATAGGCATCGACCACTCGCTCGCGCAGATCGGTTTCGGGATGGTACGTGAGCAACGCATCCAGCGCGACCGTGATGAAGATATTCTGACGCACCGGATCGGTGGCAGGCGTGCGTAAGTCTGCCTCCATATCGCGCAGCCATGCATCGTGAATGCAGTCGCCAACCACGATGCTTGAGCTGACCCCGCGCTCGCGCGCTTTGGCCTTTATCCAGTCGTCAACTTGAGCGGTAACGTATGTCTGTAAACAATGATTCCTTTTCATTTAATCCAAGCTCCTTGTGTTCAAAGAACCTGGCTCACCCTTCGGAAGGCGACGACCAATGTAAGTCACCGCCTGCCTGTAGGAAAACGAAAAGTTCGGCAGTAATTTCAGCAGCCTACACGTCTCTGACTTGCAAGTGACTTGCGAATCCAAATCGTAAATCACGTTCAAGTTAGAAGATCCGAACCCCGAAATTGACGTCCAAAGTCATGATAATCAACAAGAAATCTCGGCGGCACCGCTGCGTACGGTGTGCTGGGTCAAGCCCATTCTCAAGTGCGCGTCAGTGACCAGGAAATTTGCCTGAAAGAATCCTGCAGAAAATGGTTGAATTTCAAGTAGGATAGGCGGCGGCGCGCGACAATCGAGCGCCTAATTTTATAGAAAGCTCTTGTTACGAATTAGCCGGGAATTTCGCTCTTTGTTCCGGAATGGGGACCAAATAGCCAACACCACCGCCACATCTGCCTGAGCGATTCCCAAAGCAAAGTCAGCCTGCCAATTGGGGCTGAGAAAGGACTAGGTTTCGCAATCTCCGCTGCACATTGCGTTGGTCAGTAGCAATGTTGATCGATGCCACCCGCAGCCGGTCGTCGGTGTTAGTGATGGCATATCCAGCTTCGATTTCAGCTGGACCAAGCCCATCATGGAAAGGATAGATCAGGACGAGATTGGAGCACGAATAAAGACGGCCATAGGCCATCATCTGGTAGACATCTGCTTGAGAAATTCCCCGCTTGGGGTCATCGCCTTCTGGCGACAAACGCTTCCACTTCGTGTCCGCCACAGCGACCACTTCGGCTCCACGTTTAATCAGTAGATCGGGCTTCGTCTGGAAGCGCGATTTGCCCTGCGCCCCATCCTCAAGCAAGCAATACAACCGACCGCCTTGGGACTGAACCGATAGATCAGTACCGCGCAGTGACCGCGACAATTGGGCCGCGACATATGCTTCAAAGAGGTCGTTCATCGGGAACAGGAGAGTGACGCCTTCGGCACTCTCCGAAGAGTGGTGTGTAGCTTGCCACTCGCGCTGCAGGAACAGCCGAGCGAGCCTATACAACACCTCCCATCGCCTGCTTGTGCGATCAATTCTTACGCGTTCCCAAGGTAGGTCGCGGGGTCGAACGTCAGACACATCGGAGAAGAGAAAGCGAAGCTCGTCTAACTGCCTCTGGATCGCAGGCGCGCGCGCAAATCGCCGGAGGAAAACTACGCAAGCCTTCATAACCTGCATGAGTGCTACGTCAGGAGAGAGGGCGTCAAAGCGACATGCAAGGCGGTCTGGCCTGACTGCATTTGCAGTGAATTGCCGCAGCACATCTAGGCGTCCTCTGAGGTGCGGGAGGTCGGCTTCACATGCAACATATTCGCGTGGCAAACCCGTCCGCGCTTGAGCCAACAAGCGCTCGGAGAAGCTACGAATGAGAACGTCGAGGAGCGTTTCGTTTTGTCGCGCCATGCTCGTCGTCGCGCCTTCGCCGATGTCCAGGCCGAGCGCTACATTGAGCATATGCACTAGCCGACGGCGCACCTGCGTTTCGTCGCCACAGCCTTCCACTTCGATCTTGGGAAGGATTTCCAGGCTGCACCCGTCGGCTGCTATCACGCCAACCATCTGTTGGGCGGTGAGGTGCTGGTAGTGATCCCTCAGGATGCCAGTACCTTCGTCGCCGCCCAGTGTATGATCGCGGGCGGTGGACGTTAGCGCGTTGGCCTGCTTTCGGGAAAAATGACCTGCGGGGACTGGCCCACTTTGGTTGTGGACGGGAACGCGGTTCCATTCACGTACAGACAGATGGGTCACAGAGAGCCTAATGCTGTCATGACGCCGCCGTGCGGAGATGTGCTGGCATATCAGAAACGATAATTTGCCGCGTTTGATCGTCAAACGCGTAGTAGATTCTCAAACAACGTTCAGGCTGTCTAGTGTTCCCCCCACTCTTGATGTGCCAAGAGGCAAGTAACCGCCTACCTTGAAATTCAAAGGTATATTCATCGTTGCCACATGGTGCGTTCATGATGCCGTCGCCCAAGGTAATATTTGCCAAAGCACCGCCCCCTTCCAGGAATCGATTTCGCGCCTCGTTGGCTAGCCATTGGATGCATTCTGCTGCCTTACGGATGTCCTGAAATGCGGGCTTCTTGACGCCTTTCCTTGCCGAAGGCGCTAGTGACAAACGCCCAGAGAAATTGCTTTCGCACCACTGCGCGAAATCATCCCAAGCATCGGGGATAGTGATCCCTGCATCAACGTCATCGCCCCTTTTAAGAACTGCCGCTTCTAGTTGCTCAACCCTCGCCCACGCCGCATGAAGTTGTTTCTCAGCTAAGTCTGCCCGATCTGATTCCGCTTCGGCGAGCGTCATAGACTGATCGGCCTGATCAGCTAAGGTTTGATTCTCATTCTCGAGCGCATCGATCCTGTTTCGCGCCGATGTTAACTGCTCAGTATCGTCAGCTCCCTGCTGGATTTTCTTTTCTTGTTCAACTCGAAGGGCGACGCTTCGGGTGGTTGCAAAAGGAACAACATCTCGACCTAAACGAGATCAAGTTAGGCTCTCACGAGCCAATGAAGCTCGAATCTCCGAAGCAACCTTTTCCGGATCACTTCTGATAACCTCAGCAAGATAAAGTCGATGGTCAAAGGGATCGGATAGTTCGTCAAATCCTGGGTTGCAGATGCGAACTGCACCGTGGAAAGCAGATAGCGATTTCCCGAATGCGTCACTCAACAAATAGGTATGTTGCGCAGGAACAACGACCACATGGGCCAACCCGCACAACGCCTTTGCTAAAGTGTCACCATCGAGGAGCGGCGCTTCGGGTGTGCTGGATCTTTCGTCACCCGAAAGCAGAATGGCTGGTAATTTCCGCTCAGTGGAACTTAGCCATTCAACTAGTCGCGCAGCATCCTTCTCGTTTGTGATAACAAACGGAGCTGCTCGAACCCAAATTCCGGCATCATCCAGTCCGCACGCTTCTGCGATCTGTTGTACGACACCGGGCGTTGCAGGAGTAAAACTTGGCGAAGGTTCCACACTGTGCATCAACAGTCGGACACTAACGAGCGTCTCGCCATCTGGCTTTAGGCCAAGTGTGATCTCGGTTGACCATACTCGGCCTGCGACAGACTTATCTGGATCGTCGCCGCGAATGGACCAGATGTTTCCTCCGCCCGTTTCCACGGCCACACACATTGTGGTGCGGCCAGCAGATAAGCTCTCAAAAGGTTCGCCTTGCCACGCACCATCGGGGAGAGTCCCGCCAGCCCTTTTACTAGCCCACTTCAACACCTCATCTCTTGCGATGGCGAAATGATCTTGATCTTCGTTTGCGGGAATGTGCCCTACGACGCGAAGGATTTCTCGCTCAGGAGCTTCGCGAGCCGATCTTGCTTTGAGCGGTGCCAACGCATCAGCGATTTGTATGCCGTGCCTCATCATGCCTCCTCAATTTTGGGTGCATCTAACAGATGCTCGAAGGCGTCTGGCGCGAATTTGGGTTGCACGTACCAACTATCGACATTGTCGCCATCAATGCCGGGCGGGGGCTGCAACGCGCGCTTCCCAATGAAGCCATCTCCGAGCACCGCGTGAATGCGGCTCCAATCCTCGAAAAAATATTCTTGAAGCAGCGGTATGACCTTGTCTCGCATGACCACTTTTACATCGTTTGAGTCCTCGCAACCTATGAAGAATGCGTGTCCGATCCGGTGCTCCCGATCGATCAAGTATTCGATGCGATCGTTGATTGTATCGAGAATGGAGTCGAGCGGCAGAGCGGTCGCTTGCACTGAATCCTTGAATGCTTGCACGCTGGTGTCAGGGGCCAATTCCTTGAACCGGAAACGCCGCCTCAATGCGGTGTCGAGCAAAGCGATGGATCGGTCCGCGGTGTTCATGGTCCCGATCACGTGCAAGTTAGCCGGGACACCAAACGACTTCTTCGAGTATGGCAGCGTGACGCTGAGCGCGTTCGGCATCCCGAGACGTTTGTCGGGTTCAAGCAAGGTGATGAGTTCGCCAAACACCTTGGAAATGTTCGCTCGGTTTATCTCGTCAATAATGAGGACATGTGGCAGCGGATCGGCCTTGGTGACCTCCGCCCCGTCTCCTGAGATCAAAGCCGCAATTGCTGGAAGGTCCAGTTCACCCGGCTTCATCCGATAGATCGTATTCATCTGGAACTTCGTCGAGTAAATCTCGCTCACATCGCGCCCGTCAGGATCGGACCAAAGCCACCTGACTTTGCGGCGATGACTGTAGCGACCATCAGCGCGTGGAGCATATTCATACTCCCCCTCGACGATCCCGATGGCACGGAAGAGCGAATTGCCTTTCGGCACAATAAGAATGTCGCCCACTTGTAACTGATTGCGGAACATATCGGGTGAGCGGACTAGCCCCTTATTGAGCGTAATGTCCTCATCTGGAAATCTCTGTCGCAGGGCAGACAGGATTTCCTCCCGATCTTCGAACTTTTCATCCGACCAATCCACGTCCCGGAACCCGAACATGGCGAACCCGCCATCGATAGAGTCCCGGAATACATAGTCGAACTCGGACTTACCGACCTCGCCAAGCGACATCTTGAAAATCGTGCGGCGCTCAAGATCGAGGTTCTCGCCATCCTTCGATAGTCCGGAGGTTTGGGCCTGTTCGGCTATTCGGCGAAAGCTTCCGGGTTCGGGTTGAAGCTGAAAACCTGCCGCGCCTCCTTCGTCCGTATCGATGGGAGCGGGACGCAATCCTTCAACGAAGTCCTCGTAGCTGAAATTCTGATGGAAAGTAACGAAGCCAATACGCTTGGCAGAAACCAACTCTTGGTAGCGTGCCATAAGTGCCTCTCGGTCCGATGGCACCTGTCCGTCACAGAGCTGCACCGCCTCTTGGGCGGTGTTGAACGTCTTTCCCGTGCCGGGAGGTCCGTAGAGAATCAGGTTTGTTGGGCTAATTGGCTGCGACATGGATTTACTCTCGCCGGATAACCGAAATTTGAAGATCGTGGCCGAACTCATGTCGGCACCGATACGCGAAGGGGCGGGCAGCCCTGTCATCTGCTGAAACTTCTTCCCCGCGAGTGCTTGGCAAATGTTGGGCCAAGCTTGGTTCAGTCCAAGAGCTTCATTCACATCACGGACAAGAATTTCGACGGTCGCCTTGCCCGCATTTTGGGCAGGTTTGATGTAGTGATGCAGAGCATAGTGGCGAATTTTGTCCGCATCCGAACCGTGTTGCTCAGGGACGCCAAGTTGTCGTGCAAGTTCGGCATCAAGCCGATATCGGACGAGCTTCGTTTTGCCGTATCCGATATAATTTGCCGGTCCTGTTCCGTCGGTCCGCTTTACCCGAGCCAAGCGACCTTCGAGCAGCATTGCACGTGCGACATCGATAATGTCCTCAACCTCTTCGGCGTCGTTGGTGCGGTTACTCGTACCCGGTCGTTGCAATCGAAACGCGGATGCACCGGTTTGTCGATTGTAAGTACGCGTTGGTTGATATTCTTGGCCTTCGGTATCGAAAAGGACGAATGGTCGCTCTGATCCCTTCTCAACAATTTCATAGCCAAGCTTGGCGAGAATACCGTTGGCTTGCTGCTCGCCGTATCCGGCGTAGAATTCCTGTACGGACTTTGGCTGACCGCCCTCTACATGACCGTATGCGACGCCAGCGATGGCTTTGGCCGGATAGAGGTCGTCGTTAGAGGGACGCTGCACCCAATAGCGCTGTGGCTTTCCGTATCCGTACTTCGTCTTGAAGCCATTCAGCCCAATTTCGTCGAATTCATCCATCGCGGCTTCGACAGCGGCGCGCGTCAGTCCCTCGACGACAAGATTCTCATCTTCCCAGTCCTTCGCCAAAGCTACCCAGAGAAAGCCTTGAACATCTTCGAAGTTTTCCGGCTTCATTCCGCGATCATCCAGCCACGACTGGATCTTGAGCATGAACGACTGGAACTGCTCAAACTCGTCGAGTTCGAAATGATAGCTGGGGAACGGGCGAGGATGGGATAGGAAACGGGCCGCTTGGTCAAATAGTCGGCTCTTGAACCAGCAAGCGTCTTTTGGCCGAAATGTGCCCAACACAGACAGGACGATATTGAGTACTTCGCCACGCTTGAGGCCGGGAATTCCCTCGTCGCGTAGCGCCTCCAGTGACCGTGCGGCCTGTTCGGCGAGCACACTGGCATCTTCATCTGGTGAGGCGAGGCTGGCAATTGTTTCGAAAAATTTGGTTTGCACGTCTGATGAGGCGGCGAACACTTCTCCCTTGGTTCGCCAGCTTAGAGGTAGCCCCTGCCCCGCGTTCTGGCACAGCCGCTCATAGATGGCTTTGCCTCTCTCGGCAGGTGAACTCTGCGGGTCTGCATTCGCTGCAACAACTGCGCCGCGCGCATCCTGTTTGTATGACTTCTCGACCTCCCAGAAAGTGCCATCCTCGGAAGCGAGATTGTCGAACTGATCCATCCGCTCAAGAAATGTAGCGTGAAGCTGTTCCATCGTTTGATCGAATGCGTCATTGGTTTCCGGTTCATCACGGTCAGCGAGGAATTGCCCATACTGGCCTAACCAGCTGCGCCATTGAACCAGCCGGTTATGCGGGTTTTCCGAGTCCGGCATAAGAACGCGGTAATCCTGACCGCCAGACTGCGCATCTTCACGAATTTCCTTGAGCCGCTCTCGAAGGCTGGCAAAGCCATCTCCTTCGTATTCCTCTTCGAGACTTGTGTTCGAGGAACCCAAAGAGGCGAGATTCTCTTCGATCTTGCGGACAGCAAAAGTGCGGGTCTTGATAGCACCGTCGCTCGTAGCCCCTCGCCACCGGAGCCAATCCTGAAATTCGTTTTCGCGCATCGCGGTTGGTCGCCCCCTAAAGTAATATGGCATCAATGCAGCGAAAAAGCATGTAATGCTAGCGAGCTACTTGTATCGCGCCCCGCTACTCTAGGAACGAAGACTGCGGTGGCGCTTAAGCCCCCTCGATGCGTGAGGCCTTTTCGTTGAATTGGATCAGGCGCTCCGGCTCGGAAGCGAACCATGCGTAGCTGCCCCAAGCCAACGTTCCCACGGTCTTTCGGAAAGTTGCCGACCCGCGATCCAGAAACGCCGTTACAAACGCCACATTTTGAGATGCAAACCCTGCCTTTTCAGCGAGCTTTAGCAATGCGGCCTTGCGCGCGTCGTTGACCGGGCCATCTGTGTGAACCACCTCGACGAAAACCAGTAGGGGGTGAGCTGGGCCGAGATCGACCAAGACGATATCCGGCAAGCTCTTGTCTGCGGGGATGGTCAATCCGATTGCCTTCGCCAATTCGTCATCCCGCGCGACAACTTTATTGCCGCTTTCGCTGAGCGTAATGACCCCCGGTTTTTCTAGGAATGTGGGTGCAAATACCTCAATGACGGCTTTGGAAATATCGGAACTTGGCCCGGTGGACATTCGTCGCGTTTCGCCATTCGGGAAAGTGACCAACTGGTGATCTCCTCCTCCCGCCGCGCCGCGGCGCACAATAGCAATCCGTGCTAGCGCGCCGGCGTTGAGATGCTTCTTGTGCCAAGCGGTCACTTTGGTTTGGAGAACTGCTTCGGTTTGCACGGGGGCGAACAAGTCAGCAAAGTCAGCCTGCAACGCGTACCGTGGAGCTGGCGATGTCGTGGCCAAGCCCTCGCGTTCCACGACCGCCCCATTCTCAATGAGCGCATACCTGATCGTGTCGTCCCGAATGGATTCACGCGTATTTCCCGCATACCAGCGTCCAGGCACATCGGCCTTGTTGGGTTTCATCGAGTCCTTGATCCACTGCTCGCGCTGCCCTTGACTGGTTAGCAAGGCCTGTGCGTCGGTCATCCTCGTGACCTGGTCGGGCCGAACCCAGCGCCCCGCGCCTTCGACAGCCCCCACGTAGAGCATGACAAATATGGTCTTTGCCGCGATCTCCCAAATCGAATGCTCGCGGTTCGGCGAACCCTCAGGGAAAATCAGTGGAAGTCGGCGGTGAATTTCATCCCAGGGAGTTAGTGGCGGTAGGCTCATGATTAGAGGCCATAAATCTGTCGCAGTGCTTTTTCCAGCGTGGAGCGAGTTGCCCTCTTAGAAACCAGTCGTTCAATGCTCTTCATATCCGAGACGGAGGGCAAAGGAATGGCCTCTAGCTCGAACGCGGAAACTGCCACACTTCCGCTGATGCAGCGAAAGAGTTGATCGATCACGTCGCTGTTTAGGACAGCGGCCACTGCGGCGACGCTGACTTTAGCTGATGAGGTTGGCCGAACCATGTTCAAGTGATTTTCGACAACCACGCCGCCGTGTTTATCGACGAACTCCTGAGGAAGCTCCGCAGCAATCAAGCGTCTGGGCTGTTCCTTCGCTGTGGTTCGCTGAACAAGGACCGAAGGTTTATCGACAACGAGCCAATCATCCCGAGCCTCAACCTTGAAATAGGGAGCGTGGTTCTTCTTCTCCGCGCGGAAGATAAACCGACCATCTGCCGTTACCGCCTCGGCCCAGACCAGCGGCAACGCTCCTCGGACAGCCCGCTCACGCAACTGTGGCTTGAACCTGTTCCAGACCAGCGGACCAGTCGAAACGCGATAACCCCAATCAGATAGACGAGCGGGCATCCTCGCTGCGGCTTTGATAATGTCAACGTGCTCGGGTTGCCGTGGTGCCAGCCAGGGTGTCGAAGAGTCATCGGGTAGCGTGACCTTTCCGTTCTTCGTCAATCGAGCTTCCCGCTCATTGTCGACATTCAGGTAGTGAACCTGGAAAGGCCTTTGCTCACCGCCCTTGCGATAGAGGGCAAGCAGAGTTTCCTGCATCACATCTTCGAAGACGCCCCGGCGTGCGTGGACGAAATCAATGGCTTCTGGCGGTGCCTCGCTGGCGAGCAATCGGCGCAGGGCTGTAAAGTATTGTCCGCCGAGGACGCTGGTCGGGGTAAGGTAGGCAATGACACCTTCAGGCTTGGTCCAACGCAGAGCAACGTCGGTAAACAGTCCATAGAGATTTGCGTGGCCGTAGAGGCTTCGCGCGAAGCGCTCTCGCTGCTCAGCCGAGAGGCGCACGCGGCCATAGGGCGGATTGCCGACCACCAAATCGAATTTGGGCGATGGCGTAACATCGAGTGTATCGCAGACTTCGACAAACCTTGGTGCTGGACGACCGCTCGCTTCGATCAGATCGGAAAGAAATATCTCAAGCGCAACCTGCGAAAGAGCTGCCGCATTCGCATCGATTTCCATACCGGAAAGGCGCGCCCCGAGCTGCGCCAAAACGAACGCCGGTTCGCTACCATCAAGCGCGCTGCGCATCCGCGAAGCAGCTTCAAGCAGGAAAGCCCCGCCACCACTTGCCGGGTCGAGCACACGCGCAGTCGCCCAATCGATGCCGCCCTCTTCTGCAAGATCGAGTAGCCGCTTGTTTAGCGATGCAGGTGTGTAGAAGGCTCCGAGATCGCTCCTTTGCTTGGAAGGAAGGAGCGTTGTGTAAAGGCTCGTCAGGAAGTGGCATCCTTCGAGCAATGGAAGCGATGCGGCCTCAATCCCGATTGACCGAGCAAGCTGTTCGGTTGTCGTGTCCAGAGAGTGGCTCTTACCAGCCAGTTGGCCGGTAATATCTAAGCTTGGAGCGATTTTCTGGGCGAATGAACCCATTGCAACGTGCGAGAAATCGGCAGCAAGTCGAGCTCGGTACTGGTCATGGAGGGTTTGCGCCCAAGCGCGTGCGACTGTACGCGCACGAGCCAGCTCACTTCGCTTCGATTCAAGTAAAAGCGATTGATCGGCACGTTCGACCGGGTTCAGTTTTTGTGCCGAAATTGACGTCAAAAGTCCCTCCTTTGCACTTGATTAGCGAATTTGCGGGCAAAGAGAACCTTCATTTTATGTTCTCTTTTTGTTCACATTGCAATCATCTTCTCGATTGCATCCCCGATCTCTTGAACCGCCTCAATCAGATGGCCGTCATCCAAGTGAGCATACCGGGCCGTGGTCTGCACGTTGGCATGCCCGAGCAGGCGCCCGATCATCGGCAGCGTTTCCTTGTTCATCGCCGCGTGGCTGGCGAATGTATGGCGTAAATCGTGGATGCGAACGCCGGGTAGTCCTGCTTCGTCTCGGAGCCTGCGCCAGAAACCATTCACGCAGCGAAGCGGCTTGCGGTAGCTGTAGCTCCAGAACGGATATGGAATCCTCTCGAAGCGAGGTAGTTCTGCGATCACCTCGCGCGCTGCCCGTCCGAGCCATACCGTTCGCGGCCCGGTCTTGCTGTCCCGTAAGTGCAAACGGTTGCCCTTGATGTCGGTCCATTCGAGCGTGAGGATTTCGCTCTTCCGGCAACCTGTCAGCAGCAGGAGAGTGATGGCTGCACCCGCACATTGCTTGGTACGATCCTCTGACGCACGCAGCTTTCCAAGCTCGACACCCAAGCGGGCAAGTTCTTCGTTTGTGAGGAAGCGCTCGCACTGGCGCTTCCGGTTGGGCTTGACCGACCGGCACGGGTTGGTGTTTTCGAGCCGGTAACCCCACTCCTCCGCCTTGTTCAGCATATGCTTGAGGATTTCGAAGGTCCGGTTCGATGCTCCCGGCCCGGTCCGATTGTTGAGGTCCGCGAACCAGCTCGTCACATGTCCTTCGTTCAGTTCGTCGATGTAGACGCCAACAAAGGCGTCATCGAGATAGCGGCGGCGGTATCCGGTGTGCGTTTCCAGCGTCGATGCTTTCCAGCGTGGCGCCCAGCGATCCCAATATTCGGCCACGAAGTCGGCGAAGCTAGGCGCGGACCGGATGCGCTGACGTTCGGTCGCCGGATCGCGACCGACCTGCGCATAAGCGATGACGCGGCGCGCGACCATCTGGGCCTGGTAACGAGTGAGGACCGATGCAGGCCCGATTGTGACCGTGCGCATACGGCCTGCCATGCGCGTCTGCACGATGTAAACGTTTCGACCGCTCGGATAATGCCGGATCCCGAAGCCGTGCTCGACACCAAGCCAGGTCGTGGTCCGCGCCTTGCCTTTGGGAACGAGCTTGAAGTTGACGGTTGCACCGACCTCGGCAAGCGCCTCCTCGACGATCCGCTTGAGACTGGCGGCAGTCATGGCCTGAGACCAATCGCTTGCGCCAGCGAGCCGGATACCCGCTCGGCGGCTTCGCCAATCACGTCATCGGACAGGTGGGCATATTTAGCGGTCGTCTCGACCAGCTTGTGGCCAAGCAGCTTGCCCATGGTCGATAGCGGCACATTGTCCATGATCGCGGTTGAAGCGAAGCTGTGGCGCAGATCATGGATGCGAACGTCGGGCAAAGCGCAGCGCCGCCGGAAGACGAACCACCACTGGTCGAAGTTCAACGGGCGTTTTCCAGTCCTGTTCGGGAAAACCAGCTCGCTATCCTTGCGCCGCTCGATCCCCGCAAGGACATCCTGCGCCTGCGTGTTGAGCCAAATCACCTTGGGGCCGGTCTTGCTGTCTGGCAGCAGCAGTCGAGGCGGCTTCACCCACTCCCAGCGCAAGTTTTTGATTTCGCCAACGCGCGCGCCGGTAAACAAGAGCAGGCGAGCGATTGCGACCTGTGCCGGTTCATCTGCCTCCGCCTCACGCAATGCCGCTCCGATCCGGCGATACTCCGCTGGCGTCAAATAGCGCTCGACGCTTTGCCGCTTGTATCGTGGCATCCCTCGGCAAGGGTTCGAACCTGGCCGACGCATCTTGAGCGCTTCGGCATATTTGAACAGCGCGGACAGCACGGGCACGGCGCGGTTGAACTTCATCTCGCTCTCTCCCGCGCATCCATCGCGCCAGCGGTGGATGTCGGGTGGAAGGATGTCGGCCACGCGCGTGTCGCCAAACGTAGGTTTGATTGTGAGCCGCCACGCGTCCCAGTTCCGCTTAGTGGTCGAGGGCTTCCATACGCGCGAAAGGTCGCCCCAATAGGCTTCGACGAAATCGTTCATTGTCGGTGTGGCTTTGACCACGGTGCGCTTCGGCAATCCATCGAGCGCTGCTTCGGCAAGGATGCGGCGGGCCTGCGCCCTTGCCAACCCCGCCTCAAGCTCGTCGGTCCGACCAAGGCTGATACGGCGATGCTTGCCGCGATGGCGCAAGCGAACGAACCAGAAGTAATTCCCGCTCGGCCTTACGCGCAGGCCGAAGCCTGCAAGTTCGGTATCCCAGATGCAGTATTCGCGTTCGCGCAGCGGCAGTTTGCGGCGGGCAAAATTGCCATCGAGAAGTGCTCTACGGGCAGACCTTTGACGTTTGGGGACCATATGGCATTCGCCCTTGTCCAGACTGCCCCCAGAACCCTTGGAAATACTGTCATTTGCGGGGACCGGGCGGCATTCAACAGCGCTCTCTTTGCCGAGCACCTTAAGCGTTTCGCGCACTGATTTTATTGCACTTTTTCCCAAAACACAGCAGTGCTACTGCGTACGGTGTGCTGTCAAGTTCCAAAGTGCGGAGGCGTTTCCAGCATCTCCCAAGTTCCCTTCAATGATCTGAATTTACTACCTTATTTTCGGAGCGAGAGCAGGCGGGTTTTTTCGAGACAACGCAAGAATATCGGCAAAAACGCTCTGGGCTACCAACTGGCCTTAGTTTGGTAACAAATGGCCATTCTCCGGAACCAGATTGGGAAGCACCCTTGGTGGCAGAACCTCTTACTGGCGTTGCTGAAAATCAATCGCGCTTGGCAATCAAGATCCATCTCGGAAAACTCCAAGGAAATTCCAAAGCCATGCAAATTGAAGTCACTCCATAGGGACCAAATAGCCATCACGGCTGCTTATAATCGGACACCGATTGCCGAGATGCTTAAGCAACCAAAGGGATTATCGCTCTGTCCCTGCGAGCAAGAAAAAAGGGCAGGAACCGTTGCCGGTCCCTACCCTCGTCGCGCAGTCAGAACTCATCGAGCATTGCACCATGCACGGTGTGAACCACACGCGCTGCCAGATGCGCCGGAAGAGCATTGTAGTCACCCTCGTCTAGAGCGAAATACCCTAGCTCCCGGTCTTCGACGATGTGCTGATCGAAGAAGCTGTGCAGTGCCCTACGCTCTGCAGTAGCAAGCGCGGCAAAGTAGCGTTCCGAGTTCGAATGAAGCTGAGCAATTGAAGCCATTGAATCCTCCTGATGTCTGCCGTTGACGGCAGGAGCAGGACGGATGGGCGTGCGGCCGGCGGGTCAGGGATCGCCCAACGGGCGACCGCGAAGCGGCGTTGGGGGTAACAATTTTGTTGGACCGTAGCGCAAGCGAAGGGGAGGCAAAATGGTGGGGCCCCGCCGTCCTTGACGCGCCGGTCGCATGCCCATCATGATCGGACTTACGTGAGCAAGACCCCCTTCCCATCCGGTACTCAACTAAATTGCGGCAGATGCTTTCTCAGCAACTTCATTCAACGTTGCTTGAAGGCGATTGATCTCCGACAGACTTGTCCCGCCAGGTTCATACCGGGTGATCAGAAACTCGCGCGTTTGCGACATGGTGTGGAGATGCTCACGGGTGCGTTTCCTCAATATGAGCCCGGCTCCCACGGCAAGTTCGGCTCTTGCTGCGAGGTTATGTTGAAGGCCCCGGATTTGCGCCGCACCATGTCCACAGCGGAGAAGGAAAGCGTTCAGGTACAGTTCGATCGAATGGATAGCGACCATCCGAAAAGGGGCCCGTGATTGCGGCACCTTCGGGCGCCCGTTCTGCAATATTAGCAAGGCGGCTGACCTATACTCATCAGCGAAAGCCAATATCTCGGCAGGGGTTGCAGATTCACCTGGATAGGAAGCGAAGGTCTGATCGTTCATCGCACGCAACATAGCAGTGTTGTTGCAAACGAATACTAAAAGACTTGAGCTATTTCAAACACAGAGAAGAGGCCCTGTCGGTTAGGACAAGACCCCTTCAGGTAAGATCGGCTGGGGAGAAGTCAGTCGATCTCGGGAGCGTCGCGGTTGTCGTCTCCATTCTCGTCTTCGCTTGAGCCGTTACCCTTTGACAGGAAGTCGACCTTGTCGGCGAGGATCTCGGTACCGTAGCGCGTAACCCCATCTTTGTCGTCCCACTGGGTGTAGTGGATGCGGCCCTGAACGCTGACCAATTGGCCCTTAGTGCAGTACTGGCCGACCGTCTTGGCGAGGCCGTTGAAGCAGGTCACCCGGTGGAACTCGCTTTCCTTGGCGGTGTAGCCGTTCTCGTCCTTGTAGGTCTTGCCGTCCTTGTCGCGTGCGGGGCGATCGGTGACGACGGTGATCCCGGTAACGTTGGTGCCGCCCTTGGTCTCGCGGGTGTCGGGCTCGCGGGCGATGCGGCCGGTGAGGATTGCGATATTGGTCATGATGTAAGTTCCTTCAGTTCCTCAAACCGGAGACCATCTCCGGCTTGCGAACATCCAAAAGAAGCAGGGCATGGGAGGACTGCACCGCAGGAGCGAAGCTCCAAGGGAAACCTGTTCATGACGGGTGGTGCGGGCAGGCGCGCGAAGCGCGACAACACGGCCGTCAAAGGAACGGGTTGCCGTGCTCAGCTGACCTGATTCAGGACTGTTCGCGAAGAAAGCCGGATGGGTATCAGGTGCGAGTCTGAAAAGCGGATTCTCGCCTGAGCGAGTCCCATATTTTACAAGAACTTTGATGCGATTTACTCAACGATCTGACCTTGGCGAAGGATACACTTGCCGCTAGTTCAATTTGATGAGGGGACCAACTAAGTGAAACCAGACAAACAGACCGTTGCAGGAATCTTTCAAAACGAGCGTTGCTTTGTAATCCCACTCTTCCAACGAAAATACGTATGGAACGAGGAAGATCAGTGGGCTCCACTTTGGGAGGACATTGAAGGCAGAGCTCGTGATCACTTGCGGCATACAGCTGCTGGTGTCGCAGGAGATCCGCGCTCACATTTTCTGGGCGCGGTAGTGCTCAATGTGGAAACGACAAAGGGGCTAGGTGTCACTCAGTCCGATGTGATTGACGGCCAGCAGCGGCTGACAACTTTACAGATCTTCTTGGCCGCCACTCGAGATTTGGGTACAGAGCTTCAAGCACCTGAACAAGTGCGAGGCATACTTGAAAGGCTGACCCGTAATCCCGGCAGCGAAGATGGGTCACGGGATAGCTTCAAGGTTTGGCCAACCAATTCGGACCAGGATGTCTTTCGCAGGGTCATGAGCGCTAGTTCCGTTGCGGCTGTGCAGGAACTCTGTTCGACGTGGGGTTTTGAGCCGCCTTTGGCTCGCGCATACCTCTTCTTCGCTGACGCAGTTAGGTCGTTCATCGCCGCCGGTGAAGATGAGGCGGATGACCGCTTCGGCGCAATCGCGATGGCCATTCGCGGTTCCCTGCAACTCGTCGCGATCCACCTAGAGCCGGGCGACGACCCGCAGATGATTTTCGAGACCCTGAACGCGCGGGGTCAACCTCTTCTTCCCTCTGACTTAATCCGCAACCTCATCTTCATGCAGGCAACTGGTGAGGAGAATAATCGGCTCTACGGCGAGTACTGGCATCACTTTGATGATGATCGTGCTGAAGAGCCTGATGACAAAGGCGAGAACAGGTTCTGGCACATAGAAGAACGGCAAGGGCGCTTGACGCGACAGCGCATCGATCTTTTCATTTTTCACTATCTCACGATGCGAACGGAAAAGGACATCCGCATCGGGCATCTGTTCCGCGAATTTCGGGACTGGCACGCTGACTCGGCAGACAGCAACGAGCAACTCCTGATCGACTTGAAGCAGATGAGCGGGCACTTCAGACGGATCATCGAACCAGATGGAAGTACTCGATTGGGCGCGTTCGCTCGGCGGCTACGGTCCTTGGATACGAGCACGGTTCATCCTCTCCTACTTTTTCTCGCTTCTATTGAAAAAAAGCCAGGCAAAGATGCCGAGGTGAATCGTGCAATAGGGTATCTCGAGAGCTTTTTGATCCGGCGCTTCATGTGCGAGCTGACCCCCAAAAACTACAATCGGTTCTTTCTTGGAGTGCTGAAGCACGCGAAAGAAGCCTATCGAGCAGAAAATGCTTCGGTCGCAGATGCAATTCGCGACGAACTGACTAGGTCGAAAGAAGACACTGCCCGGTGGCCCAACGATGACGAATTCGAGGAGGGGTGGTGTTGGCGCAAACTATACGTGCAATCGCGACCAGATCGGGCGGTAATGATACTGTCGGCGCTCGAATTAGCGATGCGTAACACAAAGAACGAAAATGTTTCGCTGCCGAGCGGTTTGACCGTCGAACACCTGCTTCCTCAGAACGGTGCTCTTTCCGACTATCCCTACGCGCCGGACGAGGAGTATGAGCGCGATGAGGACGAGACAATTGAGGAGGGTCGCGAGGACATGATGCACACAGTCGGCAACCTCACACTTCTGACCGGTCCTCTCAACTCCTCAGTTTCAAACGGTGTTTGGTCGAAAAAGGTGCCCGCAATTGTTGAAGATAGCGATTTGCGCCTGAATGCGTGGCTCCGGAATGATCCACCGGAAACATGGCATGAAGGTTCGATATGGGACCGGAGCGAGCGGCTTTTCGAACACGCTATTTTGATTTGGCCCCACTAGCCTCATGCCCGTTTAGGCGCGTAAGGGCGCAGCTCGGGGACAATCGTCATCTTGCGGAATGCAGCGGTTTGGCTACGGTTGAGAATTAGTGAAAAGAATTATGAAATTGCATGCTGACACCTGGGGAAATTTATTCGAATCTTGACGATTTAGCGTCCGATCCCCCTTCAGGCGGCGATTTCGGCCTTGCCTTAATGGAGGCAGTCGGCGCTCCGCGTTCCACGATCACCAAGCTCACCGAAAAAGCCGCTGACGGCTCTTTCACCTGGACACGGATGCTTCGCTTCGAAGCGGTAGACCACGGGCAGGCGGACAGAGCCCTGCACGACCTGATCGTAGAAGCGGAGGCCTCCCCGAAAAGCCGTAGGCCGCGCATTCTGCTCACCTATGACGGCGAAAATGTCGGCGCGTACGATACGCGTATTGCCGATCCGCCCCTTTATGTCCCTTTGGACATGCTTTCACTTGAAGGCGACGTGCTGTTCCCGCTCGGCGGTCACGAGCGCTACGTGCCCGCGAAGGAGAAGCTGGCGGATGTTCGTGCCACCAGATTTATCTCGCGTTTCCACGATGCTGTCCGAGACGCCAATCCGACCTGGACGACTGCTGAAGATCGCTATGCCTTGAATATTTTTATGGCGCGCATCCTGTTTTGCCTCTTCGCGGACGATGTCGGTATCTTCGAAAAGGATGTGTTCGAGAAGTCAGTGCGCAACTCGACGAAAGCGGATGGATCCGACCTTGCCGAGTTTCTAGCCGGCGCATTCCGTCATATGGACACGCACCCTGACGAGCGCCCATCGGAGACCCGAGGCTGGTCCAAGCTCAAATATGTGAATGGCACGCTTTTCGAAGACAAAGCATCAATGCCTTCGCTCGACAGCACATGCCGCAAACTTTTGTTGAATTGCGCAGGCTTGAATTGGCGTCTCATTAACCCGGACATTTTCGGATCGATGCTTCAAGCGGTTGTCGACGTTGAGAAGCGCGGCGAGCTGGGGATGCATTACACCAGCCCCACGAACATCATGAAGGTGCTGGAACCGATCCTGCTCAATGACCTGAAAGCTGATTTAGAGCGAGCAGGAAAAAACAAAGCGAAACTAAAGGAGTTCTTGGCGCGTTTGGGGCGCATCCGCGTGTTTGACCCGGCGTGCGGATCAGGCAATTTCTTGATCCTCGCTTATAAGGAAATGCGCGCGCTCGAAGTGGCGGCCCTCCAGCGTCTTGCTGAAGTACGGCTTTCAGCAATTCAGCTCGAACAATTCTACGGCATTGAGATCGACGATTTTGCCTGCCAAGCAGCAAGACTCGGTCTTTGGATCGCGAAATATCAGTGTGATCAGCAGTTAGAACTCGATCTTGGTCAGCGCACCGACTTCCTGCCGCTCCAGAAAGCTGGAGTAATCAAGCGTGGAAATGCGGCGCTCGTCGAGTGGTTAGATGTTTGTCCCGTGGACCAACATACTGAGACGGTGGTAGTCGGAAATCCCCAATTCAAGGGCTCAAAGACACAAAGCAAGCAGCAAAGAAGCGACATGACCAATGTCTTTAAGGGTCAGATCGCAAGCTTCAAAGAGTTAGACTACGTTGCCATCTGGTTCTTCAAAGCGACCGTTTATGCTGAGGCGACCGGCAGTCCGTTCGCATTGGTATCTACTAACTCTATTGTTCAAGGGTCATCTGTTCCTACGCTCTGGCCCCGCTTACTCGAAAACCTCGAGATCTGGTTCGCGCACCGATCCTTTAAATGGTCAAATTTGGCCACGAATAAGGCAGCGGTCACATGCGTAATCGTCGGTTTGGGTCCGCCGAACGAAAAACCAAAAAGTCTTTACGATGGCGATGCGCGTAGGGACGTGACGTTAATCGGGCCTTATCTCGCTGCAAACATCACGACAATCGTAACCTCCCGAACACGATCGAAAGGAGCGTTAGCCCCCGATTTTGAATCCATGGTTTTTGGTAATATGCCACTAGATGGCAGATCTGAAAAATGTCTGCGGATGAGTCGCGTAGATCGTGACGAGATCATCTCTCGGTATCCAGAGGCTGCAGATTTCTTGCGGCCTGTTTTTGGATCTGATGAGCTTTTAGACAACAAGGACGTTTGGTGCATTTGGGTGCGCGCAGAGCGACTAGCCGAGGCTGAAAAAATACCGCCGCTCTTGAGCCGTTTTCAGCTGTCTGAACGTGTGAGGACTGGGGACGACGCAGGCGCGGATATGTTAAAGGCTGCCGCGTCCCCGTGGTCCTTCAGGGAACAGAATGAAGCTGTATCACACACAATCATTGTTCCCGGTGCTGCTAGCCTCGATCGCTTTTGGCTTCCTGTCGATGTAAGGCCCGCGCGAGATATCATATCCAATCTTGCGTTTGGTATCTTCGATGGGGCCGTCTGGCAGGCTGCAGTTCTTTCATCGCGGTTGCACAGACTGTGGCTTGAAACGGTAGGTGGTCGTCTCAAAGAGGACCCCAGATACTCCAATACGCTCGTGTGGAACACTTTTCCGCTTCCGCATCTGTCGGATCGACGAAAAGCTGAGTTAGAGGAACACTGGTGGGACATTGATCTCGCTAGAAAAGAGGCTGGGCTAAAGAAAAGCTTGGCGGGGCTTTATCGCTCTAAGGACGTTCCGGATGTACTGCGCCGAGCCCATGAAAACCTCGACGCTACGATGGAGACTATCTTCGGGTCTAGGCGATATCGCTCAGATGCCGATCGGATCGAGCATATGCTGCAGCTCTACGAAAGAATGATCGCTGAGGAAGCGCGCAAAGAGGCAGAAGCAAAGGCCGCGAAGAAAAAGAAGAAAAGGACACCTGCATGAGCGCAGACAAGGTCAATCAAAGCGGCAACAGCCTCGGATCGACGACACTCAACTATGAAGCAACAGGGGCGTCTAAAGCCACGAACGAGCTGGGTATGCGCGCCATGCAGGCGCGTGTTTGGGACAAGGTCGATGCGCAGCATCTCCTAGTCAAATCGCCACCCGCATCGGGCAAATCGCGTGCGGCCATGTTCGTGGGATTGGAGAAGCTGCGGACATCTGAAGTACGTAAAGTTGTTGTCGCGGTGCCCGAACGCTCGATCGGCGCCTCGTTTCGCGACACCTCCCTGAAGGAACACGGTTTTCATTCGGACTGGAACCTCGATCTCGATCTTTGCACGGTAGGTTCCGAAACAGGCCGCAAGGTTGATGAGCTTATCAATTTCCTCGCGGCCGACGAGGGCCGCACCGCTTTATGCACTCATTCTACGTTGCGCTCCGCTTATGCGAAGACCGATGACGTCACGATCTTCGACAAGTGCCTAGTTTGCGTCGATGAGCTGCACCATGCGTCTGCGGACGAGAACAGCCGCCTCGGAAACCTGTTGCGCGGCCTGATCGATCGCGCGGGTGAGGTTGGCCAAGATGCTGCCCATATCCTCGCCATGACGGGTTCCTATTTCCGCGGCGATGGCACTGCGGTTTTGCATCCTGAAGACGAGGCGCGCTTCGAGCGGGTAATCTACACCTATTACGAACAGCTCAATGGCTACGAGCATCTGAAAACTTTGCACATCAATTTCCGGTTCTATCAGGGAAAGTATCTTGGAGCGATTGGTGAGGCGCTCGATCCCGGTCTCAAGACGATCATACACATACCGCATGTGGGCTCAGCCGAGGGCAGCGGCGTGCACAAGATGTTTGCCGTCGATGCTATCGTAGATGCCATCGGCGATCGCGTTGGCGAGAATGCAAAGACATCCATCGATCCCGAGACAGGCTTCGTAATCCTAGAGGCTGCCGGAAAGACACTGCGTATTGCCAACCTAGTCGATGACAGCGCGGATCGCGACAAAGTCCTAAGTTCGCTTCGGGCCGTCGAGGATCGCGACGATGTCGACATCATCATCGCGCTTGGTATGGCAAAGGAAGGTTTCGACTGGGTTTGGTGTGAACATGTGCTCACTGTGGGCTACCGTGGCTCTCTTACGGAAGTGGTGCAGATTATCGGTCGTGCCACACGGGACGCGCCAGGTAAAACCGACGCAATGTTCACCAATCTTGTGTCCGCGCCGTTCGCAAAGGATGAGGCCGTCAGCCGCGCGGTAAACGATATGTTGAAAGCCATTTCGGTGTCGCTGTTGATGGAGCAGGTGATGGCGCCGGTTTTCAAGTTTCGGACTCAGAAAGGTGCGGACGAGTTCGATGGCTCTCCCGGCGACGAGCCCGATGCAGGACCAGTTACCAATGCTGGCGAGATCGAAATCGTGGGAATGCCTGAGATCGACGTGAAAGCGATCGAGGTCATCGAAACAGACTTCAATGACCTCTTTGCTGACGTCCAGAGCGACCCACGTACGCTCACAGTGATGATAAATCCTGACGATCATCATACCGATATCATGTATGACCTGGTCGTGACCGATGTCGTCAAAAAGCGCTATCCCGAGTTTTCCGATGAGCAGGTGAAGGATGCAGTCGGCCTCTTCGGGGTGCGGGCTGGGCTCGGCCGGGAGTTGGCCAAAGATCCGAGTATTGTGCAGACTTCGAATATCGTCGGCGAGGAACGGGCGCTCTTTGAAGGGTTCGAAAACGAATCTCGGATCGGTGACGGATCGTCCGAAGGGACAAATGCTGGCGACCGGTTCGTTCAACAAGCCAAGAAGTTCATCAACGTGAAGGACCTTCAAGTCGATCTTCTAGGTGGACGTCGAGACTTCGAAGATGCCTATGAGTTGCTCTCAAAGGAGCTGTCTGAAGAACTTCTCGCTCGGCTTCATGGCGAGGTCCGAGCACTTCGGGTGAATATGTCGCAGGAAGAAGCCGAGATGCTCTATCCTCGCGTGAAAGAATTCATTCAGCGAGAGGGCCGCGAACCCAACCTGAATGCCCCGAACGGTCGCGAAATGCGATTAGCAGAGGCGCTAGCTTTCCTCCGAAAGATTTCGCGGCAGAAGCGTGCTGAGATGTCGCAGAGCGATGGGTTTGGGTCAGCAGGTGGCACCGATGGCTGAAACAGAAACAAACATCGATTACCTGAACGATGAGCTCTTGCTCACTGAGGATGCTAAGCCGAAAGCTGAGCGCACTCCGATAATCGATCGTGCTGCCGAGGTATTGGCCAGGATTTACGAGTTTGTTGAGGAGTATGAAAGGGAGCCAATCTCTGAGCAAGGGCGAGACGTGCGCGAGCGTATGTTGGCGAATGAATTGGCTGGTTTGCGGGCATCCCGCGCTGAATTGGCAGGTCTGGAAGCCATCGATGAGCGCAGATTGGTATTTGCAAGCACTGTCGAGCTCGACCCCGTAGGGGATCCGTTGTTGGCTGATGGAGTCGACATTTTCGATGTTGCCGATGAGTTGAAACCAATTGCGAAGCCAGACTACGTTGCCGATAGGCAAACTTGCGAAGATTTCGAGCGCTTCGAGCCTCATTTTGATCGAATTCGCAAAGAAGTTGAGGCTGGCACCCGAAAGCCTCAACCGTTCCGCCAAGAACGTGTGGATCTCGGAGAGTTCTTCGTTCTGAAAGGACAGTTGGTCCATGTTGCCGATGTGCGCGACGAGAAGCGTCCCTCCGGTAAAAATGATGCACGACTCCGGGTCATTTTCGATAACGGCACAGAATCCGACTTACTGATGTCATCTCTTGTGCGGCGTCTTTATGAAGACAAGGAAGCTCGGCGCATCGGTACCGTAGAAGCTGGGCCGTTGTTTGCAGGCGCCCCGACTGGGAATGTCTATGTGCTCCGATCCTATTCGGAACGGCCGGAAACCAATGGCCTACTCAAAGTTGGCACGACCGCTGGGTCCGTAAAGGACCGTATTGCGCGTGCAGAGAGCCAATCAACTTTCTTATTTGCGCCAGTAGAAATCGTCGAAACTTACGAGTTTTTTGGCCACTCAGCGAAAGAAGCGGAAGATCGTATCCATCGGGCGCTGCGCGCCTACCATGTTGAGCTTCGCGTAGTTGGCCCTGACGGTAGAAGCTTCGCAGCAACAGAATGGTTCAAGGCATCACCCGAAATTGTAGCGGCGGCGATAAGTGAAGCGTTAGCGTGATCTGATTCTTGCGTAGTAATCTCTGTTGGTAGTTCAGTTACCAATGGAAGTGATGCCAAGATCATGAAGCCGAAATTGGGGACAAGCACTGAGAATAGGTTGCAAAGCCTTCCAGTAGATCCTCGGTTGGTTCAGGATCGCTATAGAACCTATAGCGAACATCTGTGCCGACCGGAGGATGAATGAAAAGGATCGGGAAGAGCGATATCATTGGCCAACGCGGTATGGCCTATATCGATGGCGTGGTTCACGCGATGGGCTATGTCTTCTACCCAACGGGCGGGATGGAGGCTGGAATCGATGGCTATATTGAACTTCGAGACGAGGAAACGGATGTAGTCAGCAACCTTCTCTTGCAAGTGCAGGGCAAGTCGAGCGAACGACAACGTCTTCAAGCTGAGACTGACGAAAGCTTCGAGTTTCCCTGCTCAGAGAACGATATCTCATACTGGCTGCACGGCACCGCACCGGTATTGCTGATCATAGTGCTGCCTGAGCGTGGCGTAGCCTATTGGAAATCGATCAAGGAATGGTTTCGGGATCCGGAGCGCCTCAAATCACGGAAGGTCATTTTCGACAAGACTAGAGATGTTTTCAACCGCGATGCGAAAGAGGCGATCGCGGAGGTCGCATTGGCTACCGCTCCGGGCGCTGTAGCACCGAATAGCCGGATTGAGGAAGATTTGCTGGTCAATCTCGTTGAGGTGTCATTCGCTAAAGCGCTCTATTGGGCTCCAACGAACCATAGTAGCGACAAGAGCTTCGGCGCTGCACTTCGCGAAATTGACCCGCACGCACCGGGAGAATGGATTGTTCGAAGCAAATCCGTCTTGTCATTTCACGACCTAAACGAGTGGCCTTGGAACGAACTCTGCGAGAACGGGGCAATGGAAGAGTTCGGGTCCGACGAATGGTCGGAAAGCGATGACGAAGATCGGCAAAGAGACTTTGTGGCGCTTCTCAATCGCGCGATCAGCGAATTTGTGAAGCCAGAGCTATGGCATGATCGCAACAGCGGGGCCTATTACTTTCGGAAACCTCGTGATCGCGACAAGCTGCGGTATGCTTATAAGAGCCTTAAGAGCTTTGTGCCCAGGGACGTTGTCAAACGGTACGGGAAGCGGCGCGACGATCCCTCGCTCCCAGCGTACTTTCGCCACTCAGCGTTTCTCCATCGGTTCGTGAAGCTCGGTGACAAATGGTATGCAGAGATCACGCCAACTTACCATTTTACCCGCAACGGTTATAAATCCGACGAACTCTTCGGTGGAGACCGTTTGAAGAAGATAAAGGAGTTCGAAAATAACGCTGCAGTCATGGGCCAATTTATCATGTGGCGTCACTTCCTTATCACATATGGTGAGGCGACGCTCTACGAAGACACTTATCCTTTTCTCGGTTTTGCAACTCCCGACTTGCTGCACCTTGATGTTGGCGTCCCTGATGAACTCTGGAAGTCTCAAGAAACAAACCCGGATTCGCCTCTTTTCGATTGGGCACAAGCGGAATCGGCAACGTGAAGCTTAGTCACCTGACTGAGCCTGCTCTCGAATTCGGTGGAGCGATGCGGCATGTCGATATTCGGTTTGGATTGATGGACTATGGGCCATTTGACGCTGATTTGGAGAGCGCGCCAAAACGGATCAAGGTCGGTATTGTTGGAAGCGCGGAGACCGTCGAAGGTGCCGCTCGGTGGTTGGAAAAGTGTCGATCCGGTTTCGAGGCCAAGTCTAGCCGTCAGCCGAACCTTTTCCCGCCTTTCCCAGGGCTATCCTTTGAAGAGACATTCCGCTGCGAGTTTATTTCTACCCAGGAGCTGCAACGCATTTTGCCGCCGAAAGAGATCGCAAGGCTGGTAGCCGTTCCCAGTCAGAGAGAGATGACGAGGGCAGTAGTAGAAAGCATTTCCGACGAAATTGGTGTGCTCGCCGAACGAACGACCAAACCGGATGTAGTGCTGGTGGCGCTGCCGATCGAAATAATACAGCGAACGTACAACGCAACCGCGGCGACAAACTCCGAAGGTGAAGACGAAAGCAGCGGTGATCAGAACGGCCCTGATCTGGACTTTCGCGGTATGCTGAAAGCCTCATGCATGCGGCTGCGTCTGCCCATTCAACTACTGTGGCCATCAACCTTCGATCCGAGCTTCAAGATCCCTCGAAAACTAAAGGAAAGTAGCGACCGTAGAACGCAAGATCCCGCGACCATTGCGTGGAATCTACTGACTGCACTTTATTACAAAGCGGGAGGTCTGCCCTGGCGTCTAGCGAGGGATGCGAGACAATTGCGGACATCCTTCGTAGGCCTCAGCTTCTATCGTTCCATCGATGGCGAACATGTTCACACCAGTACAGCACAAATGTTCGACGAGCGAGGCGAGGGGCTAATCCTTCGTGGCGGCAGAATGGTCGAGAGTGATGAGGATCGTAGACCGCATCTAACGGATGAAGACGCCTATTTGCTACTTCGAAACTCATTGAAAGTTTTTCGGCAACAGCATGGCCACTATCCCGCGCGTGTGGTGCTTCACAAAACGTCCCGATTTGATCGAAACGAGTTGGCGGGCTTCCACAAAGCGATCGACGAACGTGATATCGACTATGCTGATTTCATTTGGGTTCAGAAGTCTATGACCCGACTATATCGACTGGGTGTTTATCCGCCTCTGCGGGGATCCCTCTTACGCTTCGATAGAGATCAAGCTCTTCTATACACCCGAGGCAGCGTGGACTTTTTCCGGACATATCCGGGCATGTATGTACCTAGACCCCTTATGTTACGCTGTCAGGCACTTGGCCAACCTCTGCATTACGTTGCAGGAGAGATGCTCGCTCTGACCAAAATGAACTGGAACAATACGCAGTTCGACAACGGGATGCCCATTACGATCGCGGCCGCGCGGCAGGTAGGCGAAGTGTTAAAATATGTGCCCGACGAGCAAGAAATCGCTCCCCGATTCAGCTTCTACATGTAGCGAGGTAGTTCGATGCAGATCGAACAAGTTGATGAAGACATGCGAGAGCTCGTGTTTGATTTCTTCTTCCGCTTTGCGCGGTTTGAGTCAGCATTGAAGGAGAATGGTTATCGGCGATGGACTGACGCCGGGGCACGTGCGTGGCCGAGCTGGCAAAAGTTTGCCGCTGAGCACAGGTCTACATACCAAGCAAATTCGTCAGCAAAAACCTTGATTGCTTCGCTCCCAAAGATTCAGGTGATAGGTGAAAACGGGCAACTGCAATTTGTGCATCAACAATTAGCCGAGAACATCGACACGTTGGATCGCGTAATCGCACATGCTCAAACTGTGAGAAACAACCTGTTCCATGGTGGAAAGCACGGGGGTGATGGTTGGACCGATCCTGACCGAATGAAGGTCTTGCTTAGAAGCACGATTGGCGTGCTTGATGACTTGGCTGAACGTGGCGGCTTTGATGGAGATTATAGTGGCTATTATTGAATTTCATTGAATAGTTGTTCGATCCTGTCTCCGAGCAAGGCAGCGGTATCTTGAAGTGTCTTGTCATCTAAATGAGCGTAGCGGGCAGTCGTTGAATAGTTCTTGTGCCCAAGCAGATTGCCGATCATTGGCAGCGTCTCGGATGAACGAACGCCGAGGCTCGCATAGTTGTGGCGAAGGTCGTGCAATCTCACATCCTCGATGCCCGCTTCCACCCTCAGCATGCGCCAGAACCATTCGATTGCAGAGACGGGCAGCACATCGAACTGGAAGACGCGCTCATGGCTTCTTCTTCGCTGCAAGCGATCAATGACTGCCCTCGCCTCTTGGCCAAGCCATACGACACGTGGCCCAGTCTTTGTATCGGTCAGCTTGAGCTTACGGCCCTGAACCTCGCCCCAAGTGAGATTGAGAATTTCGCCACGCCGACATCCGGTCAAAGCGAGAAGCGAAATGACCGCAACCTCGTTCGGTTTGACGGCCCGATACCGCGCAAGCGCGTCTCCGAGACGGACCAATTCGGATTGGCTCAAGAAGCGCTCAATTTTTCTCCCTTTGTTGCGCTTCACGCCACGAAAGGGATTGGAGTGTTCGGGGAGATAGCCCCATGCCTCCGCCTTGCCGAACATGGCTTTCAGGATTTCCATAGCGCGGTTTGCCGCGCCCGGCCCTGCCGAGCGCGTCAGCGTTGCATGCCAGCGCACCGCATCAGCATGGCAAATCTCGTCGATGAACTTTCCGGTGAACGCATGTTCCAAGTGCGTTCGCCGGTAGATGTCATGTATCTCAAGCGTGGACGGCTTCCAGGTCGGAGCTGCCACCTCCCAATAGTGCCGAAGAAAAGAATCATAAGTAGGTGTCTTCTTAGCGCGTTGCCTTTCGTACGCAGCATTTTGGCCCAGTTCGATCCTCAAGATGAGGCGGCGTGCAACATCCTTGGCGATCCGCTCGGTCAGAATGGCCGCATCGCCGATTGTGATGAGCCTCTGCTTGCCGCCCATCGTGCGCTGCAAGACGTAGCTCTTCCTGCCGGACGGATGGATACGCTCTCCAAAGCCTGGAAGGACGTAGTCGAACCTCGTGCGGCGCTTTCCAGCATCGCCAGGAACAACGCGCGCTAGCTCTTCGGCAAGGATACGCTTGAGGTCATAGCTGGTCATGCGGTCATCCCCATTGAGCTTGCGAGGCTAGAACAGATGCGGTCGGCGCTTTCCGAAATCACCTCGTCGGCGAGGTGCGCGTATCGTGCCGTCGTTTCAGGAAGCGCATGGCCAAGCAGCTTGCCAATCGTCGCAAGCGGTATGCCCTTCGCTATGGCCACCGAAGCAAAGCTGTGACGCAAGTCGTGGAGCCGGACATCGGGCAAGGCCGCCTTGCGCCTGATCTTCTCCCAGTGTTGGCCCAGGTTGATCGGCACCTCGCGATACATTGCCGGGAATACGAGTTGATCGTCTCCGCGCCGTTGCAGCCCATTGAGCACATCGACTGCCTGCGGGTTGAGGTAGATCGTTTTCGGGCCGGTCTTGCTGTCAGGCAATGCGAGGCGCGGTATCTGGACGTAGCGCCAGCGCAACGTCGTAATCTCTGAAACCCGTGCGCCTGTATAGATCAGCATCAGGAGAGCTGGGACCACGAACGCATTGGCACCGTCGTGTTCTGCCAGAACCTTACCGAGCCTTCGATATTCATCGGCTGACAGATAGCGTTCCGGTAGGTCTCGCTTGAAGCGAGAGACGCCGCGACAAGGATTGGTGTTCTTCTCGCGGTATCCAAGTTTCTCGGCATACTGCATCGTCACTGACATGATCGGGATGCTGCGATTGAAGGCACCTCCCACGTCAGCCATGCTGTCTCGCCAACGATTGATGTCAGCCCGTTTAATCGCATCTACGGAAAGCTCACCAAACCGTGGGATCAGCCGCTTGTCGATGTACGCCCTCGATGCATCGCGCGTCGAAGGCTTCCAATGCGGCGAATAGTCGAGCCAGAATTCCTCGGCGAAGTCTGCAAAGAGCGGAGCCTTTTGCCTCTCCGGAGCGGCAGGAAGATCGGCTAGCGTCGCCTTGATGAGCAATCTGCGCGCGGCAGCGCGCGCGGCGGGAGCGCTCAGCGCACCTGCCGCCACTCCTGCGCTTCCCAGCGTCACCATTCGCTGAACGCCTCGCGGCCTGTGCTTCACAATCCAGGTTAGGTGTCCCGACTTTCGCTTGCGAAGTCCGAAGCCGGGTAGCTCTGTATCCCATGTAATGCCAACTGGAAGCGACTTTCGCCGCGCAACAAAGCCGGTCAGTTTGAGGCGGTGGGACTGCCTGCGACGGGCTACTCCTGCGCCTTGGCTACCACCTGATTGCTTGCCCTTTTGGACAAGCGAGGTCTCTGTATCTTCTCGCTTTTTTGCCATTCCATGCAGCTACCGCTGCGTACGGTGTGCTTGTCAAGTTCCAATGTGCGCGGGCAGTGCCAGCGTCATACGCTGACTGATCTAGGGAAGCATTTGCGCGCTTCATGATCGGAGCGTGAGCAGCAGTCCTGCGGCGCAAGTGCTCCCGACGATTGGTTGAAAATGATCCTCCCAGACAAGAACTGCACCCCCGATAAGGCGGCGGCAATGGAGCGCGTGCGATGCCAGGAACCGGCACTTGTCGGTTCCGCAGCTTCGCGCCGCTCCGACCCTCTGCCGATCGGGAGTGCGCGCGGGACCCATGACCAAAATCACCGCACCCTCAGGAGCACAACCAAAGGTTGCGCGGGACAGAGTGCGTCCCCAGCCCCGCTCCATTTTATCCCCTTGTTGGCAGCAAGTAGGGGTCCTGTCCGGTTCGGACAGGACCCCTTCGGGAGGGAGATCGACGGGAGAGTTCAGTCGATCTCGTGAGCATCCTTATTGTCGTCGTTCTCGCTCGAACCGTTGCCGCGTGAGAGGAAGTCGACCTTGTCGGCGAGGATCTCGGTGCCGTAGCGCGTGACCCCGTCCTTGTCTTCCCACTGGGTGTAGTGGATGCGACCCTGAACGCTGACCAGCTGGCCCTTGGTGCAGTACTGCCCGACGGTCTTGGCGAGGCCGTTGAAGCAGGTCACCCGGTGGAACTCGCTTTCCTTGGCAGTGTAGCCGTTCTCGTCCTTGTATGTCTTGCCGTCCTTATCGCGCGCAGGGCGATCGGTGACGACGGTGATCCCAGTAACGTTGGTGCCGCCCCTGGTCTCGCGGGTATCGGGATCGCGGGCGATGCGGCCGGTGAGGATTGCGATATTGGTCATGATGAAAGTTCCTTCAGTTCCTCAAACCGGAGACCATCTCCGGCTTGCGAACTTGCCAAAGAAGCAGGGCATGGGAGGACTGCACCGCAGGCCTGAAAGGCCGAAGGGAAACCTGTTCATGACGGGTGGTGCGGGCAGGCAGCGCAGCTGCCAACACGGCCGGAAAGGAACGGGTTGTGGCTCCTCAGCTGACCTGATTCAGGACTGTTCGCGAAGAAAGCCGGATGGGTATCGGGTGCGGGACTGAAGTTGCCAAGGCCCCGATGCAATCAGCCTACCCCATCGCCTTCAGATGCCGCCAGGAGATCCATGAAGTTGCGGGCTGCTTCCCGGTTTTCCTCGTTCTCGAACGCCACGTCGAGGTCGGGGGCGGACCCGAACATGTGCAGGAACGACCACAGTGCAAAGCGCCATTCGGGGTCGCATTCTGGTTGATTTCAGTCTGCTTCGTGCCCTCAAGTGGTTTTGAGACTACCAGATGCTCGATACAGCACGAGAACTCGATAAGTTGAACGGGATATGGAACATTTACTAGTAGCGTAGCACTTCCCAAAATTGAGAAAAATCTGTTATGCATATTGCAAGACGGACAATACTGGCCAAGGGGAAATAGCATCTCCTCGAGCTGTGCGAGATTAGCTTGGCAGACAATTGAATCGGGCTTCAGGGAGGCGCTTATGACAATAGGTGATTTGTCGATCGGCGAAGTAGTCGCCGACAAAACTGACGACTTGGTTGTCGCAAGACTCAGTTTCGATGGTTATCGATTGATTTGGAGCGGAGGGGTATCCGCATCCTATGTGGCTTTCTCGGGACTGCCTGACGAATCTGCCAGAGAGTCAGCTAAGGACCAAGGGCCCGTTCCGCAAGGCAAGTTCGCTCTTGAGCCCAGCCGGATCCAGGAATCGCCGGCTCCGGAATCAGCTTGGGGAAGGTGGCGGGTCCCGCTCGAACCTTATCGCTCGACCGTCGACCGCATGCTCGATTGCTTCAAGCTCGTCCGGACCAACATGTACATTCACGGCGGATCCAACCTTGGCACAATTGGCTGCATCGAGATCAATGATGATCGCGAGGAAGAGGCCTTCTTTGAGCGGCTGCGACAATATGGTCGGCGAATCGAGCTTGAGGTCAGCTACACCGGCGAGCGGAAGGGTCGCTACGAAGATCCGCGGTGCCCTTACTAACACTCCTGTTGCCAATCGATGGCAATGGCCAAGCCCGATGACTTCGGTCCATACGCGGGGTTGATGACACACGGTGGGCGATCATTTGAAGTAGGGGGCCAGTCCGGGTTCCGTTGGGGGGAGAAGCGGAATGCGTCACGACGAGATTGAGCACCTGCTGTTTTCGCAGCTCGCGGATGCCGAACGGCCCGACCTCTTCAGGTACGGAGTCAATCGCCGGAACTTCCTGTTTGGCGCCGGACTGCTTGCGACACCCGTCGAAGCTCTCGCGAAATTCACGACCACCCCGCAAGTCAGTCTGCGTGGATCAATCTTGTCGATCGTTTTCGGTCAACACGTCTGGCATCTGGACGGGCAACGTTTTGGCCGATCTGCGAGACCCTATTTGGACCTACGCGATGATGGAGCTTATTTCGGATTGCGGTCGGCTTACTTTCCCGGAACCAATCTTCGCGTCGATCTCCATGCGTTGCTCAGGCCAACAATCTCTGGCTGGAATTTGACGATCCGATTCCGCCATCTCAAGATCGAGATGTCCTCCTCGCTCATGGAGTGGATGACCGGTCAGAGCATCACACGGCCGCTCGGTAGGCGCCGGATCCAGCTAGGCGATCAAGTACTCGCTTTTCCTGGCGGAACCGCGACCTTCACTCCTGCAAATTGCCTGACGCTCAAACTTGCTGGCAATGACATCAAAGTAGGTGGACGCGTTTCATGTCACTGCCGCTCGATGACCATCTCGCCCGGCTGCCAGCTGGAGGAAGGCTCGCTGACCAGCGTCGCTGGCCTGACCCGTCGTCCTTTCTCGAATGTATTGATCCACGATCCACTGCTGAGCGAGGAATGTGCTGTCCAACTCAGTCCAAATGGCGCGCAGTTCCGACCTGATGCGATTTGCGCCTTGCGAGCCGAGGTATTCGGCTCAGGATTGCGCCGACAATCCGCCCTCCTGATCGAAGGGAGCGGAAATTTCGCGTCCAGCGCAGCCTGGACGGGTTTAGGCGGGATCGAACTAGATCGAGCGGTCGCGCTTTTGACCCCTGAGAGGAGCAGTGTCGTCGGGACGCCGGTAGGTGGCCAGTTGATCCGTTCCAACAGTGCAATCATGCGCGTTCATCCTCAACGGAGCGGAACTCTTGTTGCTCATTTCGATCGCGGAACTATGGTCGATTCCGAGCGGCCCGTGGCGATCGCTGCAATCGGTTTGCCGTCTGTCGAAACCTCGACCGAGCTGATCTTTCCGGCGGACAATCCGGGGCAATTCACCTCGAATAGCGGCTCAGTAGGAGCCGGTACTGTCTCGCCTTCGCGCGGCGCGGGCGGCAAAGGCGAGACTAGCGAGGCAGACTATTATCGGATTGAGGACTTGCCGGGATCACGCGAACGGGTGCTCGACGATACGCGTGGCCCCGAATCCGACGCCTTTTTCAACGGCGAGACACCGCTCCCTCTCGAAAACGCATTAGTGGTCGTGCGGCGCAGCAGCGATCTGCTGAACTTGAGGTTCAGATTCGTGGGATTTGAGTTGCGCAGCTGGAATAGGGCGCGGCCCTATTTGCGTCGCACGTCCTCAGAGGCGGAGGCCCGCATAATCGTAGAATTCCAGCCCCAGCACATCTGGGAGACGGTGTTTGACAAGCCGGCTAGCTGCGAGAGCCCCAAGGAATATGCGAAAGCGGCGATGTCAAGAAGGTCGCGCATCGTCTTGAGGCCAGTCGGGAACAGCTGGTCTCGAATGAGGCTGACGCTCGAGAATCTGCTCGACTGGAGCGCGCTGGAGCTGGTGGTAGACGATCGCGCCAAGCTCGAGCGGCAAGAACCGCTCGATGACCAGTTGCAAGGCTTTCTCCGGCTTGACAGGGATTCGACGCTCAACGATTTGTTTGATGCCGTGACGGACAAGATCCGAAAGCCGGCCTCAGACACGACCGCGCTGGTGCTCGCCGATCGATTGACTTTCTCTCCGTCCGAAAGCGTGAGCAAAGGAGTCCTCAGGTCTGCGAGCCCGCCCGCCGATCCCGCCTCCGTAACGCCGGGCAAGATCAAGGGCTTCCCACTGGTGGCGGCAGAGACGCCGGCAGCATCACAATCGCCTGAGAACACACCCGTCCGATTCGTGCCGCAGAGCAAAGGTTCCGCCCCCGGCACGCCCTTGTGGAACGTGCGGCTTGATCGTCACGGACGCAAGAATGTCCGGGCGATCTGGTCCGATTACCTTGTCGAGGGTCGTTTTACGCACGCGGCAGACCTGCCCAAGGAAAAGGATCGGCCGCTTGATCCGGTCAATTCGATCGAGATCGTGGCCCAGACCTCCTTCTACGGCATGCCGGCGCTGCGGCGCATCGACCCGAAGGATGCCGGTAGCGATCTTGGAGAAGAACTGCGAAAGATCCCAAGGACCGAGGTGATCAGGCCGTCGAAACCATATCAATTCCTGAATTCGACAAAACTTTCAAAGAATCCGATCGAAGTCGGAATTGCGATCCCATCAACCCTCGACGATGCGGACATCACGCTGACGTCGCTGGGCGCGATATTCGACGCTCGCTGGAGCCGCGATCCAGTCCGCCTGCGACCGACATTGGACCAGCCGCGACCGAAACGCCCGCCCGACGGCTACGCACTGGAGCAGTTTGCTTACGAAACGGCGCTCGGACGCGACGTGCGCGTAATCGCAATCCGCAAAGGCTTTCTCTTTCCGCTCGGCGTGCGAGCGTCGTTCACGACCCTGGTTGAGCGTTACTTTCTGCCCGATCCGAATAACGAGGGAGGCGTCACGTCCTTCGAGATGAAACGCCGCTTCATCGAGTGTCGACAGACGCCCAAACCTTACCCCGGATTCAACCAGCCCTATTCGGGTAACGATTTTCCGACCTCGACAATCACGATGGAGACCTATCAGACCCCGGACCTGATCGATCCCGACGCGGAGTGTGACCCGGACGAAGCGAATTGTCAGTCGATTAAGGACAGGCTAATTGAATTCGACCCGACACTCACATTGCCTGAGGGTGTCCACATCTTCTGGCCGCAGGCGCTGGGCTCGGATCGGTCGACCCTGAAGTTTCAGTGGCGGACCGACAGCGGGGCGCTGGTTAGCTCGCCGCTGATCTGGGTGGATAACAATTACGTCGGCAGCCCGAAGACTATGCGGGCGCTGGTGAAGGGATACTACAACACACTGCCTGCCGGGGGCTTGCGAACTGCGCAATTCTTTGGCGCGCGCCAGCGTTATGCAGCTGAAGAAGACGAGGGCGAAACCCAGTTCGACACCGACAGCTGGGAGATGAAGGCGCGCGGTCACTTGCTCGCAAACCCCGACGGATCCGACCCGGAAAATGCCGACGGCCACGAAGTGTTCAGCATGGATGGCCGAATGGAAGGCGACGATCAGCCTCCATTTTATCCGTGGATGGATAGGGGCCGAATCGTGATCCACCCGCTCGATCGCCTGCTCGGAAAACCGCAGGGCCTGATCGAGGTGAGCTATCACGACGCCTATCGCAAATACGGTTTCGGAGCGCTGGGCAATGCGCCCGAAATCTATCTCAAGGTCCTGAAGCCAGCGATCAAACTGGACGTGTCCTCGCGTTCGAACACGACCGGCGGCGTCGCGACTCCCAACACGCTGGTGGCGGCGCTCTCGCGGCGCACAGGCATTGTCGGCGGCATGCCAAAAACCGCACGTGCGATCGCGTCCTCGGGCCTGACCGATCCGTTGGTGAGCGAAAGCGAAAGCGGGTTCGACTTCAGTAAGGCGGAAGCGAACAATTTCGATCCGTCTGAGTTCTTCGGGCTTGGCGACGCCAAATTGCTAGGCGTCCTCAGCCTCAAGGACGTCATCGACGCCAGCGGCGCCCTCAACAAGGCTCCCAAGCTGGTCGAGCAGATCGGCTACGGCGCGCTGGAGGAAAACGGCGGTCTCGACCGTATCAAGGCAATGGCGCTCACCGCCAAGGATCTCTCGATCGCTTTCTTCAAAGAATACGAGAAGATCGATGAGCAGCTCAGCAATTCCGAGCTGGGGCTGGGCATCGACAAGCTGTACCCCGAACTGGGCGCCCGCATCAAGGCAGCCAAAGACATCGGAGAAGATTTCAACGAGATCGCAAAGGCCGAAACTCTATCGAACATGCTGGCCCATACCCAAAAGATCATCAGGGTCGGACGGCCGCTGATACGGGAAATGGCCAAGGTTGCTCGAAATCCTATTCCCGCTATTGCCGACGAAATCGTCTCCGGTTTCAAAGCAATGGTAGAGGTGCTCGGCGGAGGCCTGAGAAACGCATGGAAGGACCTAGCTGAACGCATCCTCGCCGACATACGGTCTCGCCTAGAGGACCGGATTTGCGAGATAATTGCAGATCCGCAACTGGCGACGGCGCTGTTGGGAGTCAGTGAAGCAACGCATTGCGCTGACCTGCTCCGAGACCCTCGCAGCTTTCAGCAAGCACGAGGACAAGCCATGCTCGGCGAGCAGTTGGCTGGTCCGATGGCGCAGTTGTTCGAGATCGCGACCGACCTGGAAACCATAGCCACAGAACGGGTCGCCTTTTCTGGCGAGTACTTTCGCCGCAGGGCCCTGGAGATGATCGAGATCGCGGCAAACGAGGTCTCCATCCATCTGGTCCCCGTCATCGAGGACGAGGATATCCGCGCGCTAGAGCACCAGATCCTTTTCGCCCGCAATGTGGCCCGTTCCGCCGAGGCGCTGCTCAATGAGGGCAACGACAGCCAGGCCGATCCCGAGGCCGTAGCACGTTACGTCGCCGGGAAGATCGCTGAGCGGATCGCCGCCGAGGTCGATAACCTGGATGGCAAGCTGCCGATTTCGGACACGTCGCACCTGGATGTCGAGGCGGTAAAGGCGCTGATCAAGCAACGCGTCGTTGGCGCGCTCGCCGAAACCGCGATCACGAATGTCGTCGGCGAAGCGGATCGCGTCGTTCGGCTCCTCCAGCGGTTTGAGCAGGCGTCGCCGATCGATCTGCTCGGATACCTTGGCGAAGTTGCGGTCAAGGTCCTCGCGAACACCATCGAAGTCCATGAATTCAGCCGTATAGCGCGGATGGCGCAAAAGATCTCGACATGGCACGACGAGGTTGTTGCAACGACGCTGAAGTTCACCGTGGAGCATTATCCGAAGGACGGTCAAACGGCTGCCATGCTCGATAAGCTGGTCGATGCGGCCCTGGATATCAAACTCGACGCGATCCCCGATCCCAAACTCACGGCCACCGCTAAGGTGGCGCGCGCCGAGATGATCCAGCAGATCGCAACCGCCCGCGCTCAGTCACTGACGATCGACCACCATGTCAAGGCGCTGAAACTGGCAGGCTCGAGCCGGGAAGCCTTCGCTCGTAAAACCGACATGGCTAAGATCCTCGGTAGTGCGCAAAAAGTCGCCAACGCGCGCGAAGAACTGGCGCTCCAGATCGCCGTAGTTATCGACCGCTTCTCGAAGTTCGCGCGGACCGTCGAACAGGTCGAGTGCGGCAATCGCCCGACCTGCGACAACCTAAAGACGCAGCTGCTCGCCGCTCTGGGGAGCCTCAAGAAATTTCTGAACGGAGCGCTGGTCCTCGAGAAGCACGCGACGGAAGATATCACGGCAGCCTTTCGAAACCTCGCGAGCAAGCTGCCCGACGAAGAGCCCTACCGCAAAGCGCTTGACAACATAATTGCTCAGGTCGCGGAACAGTCCGCCGCTCTGCGCGCCATCCTGCAAAACGCGCAGGCCGCTTCCGAGATTGTGAAGGTCAACGAGGTTCTTGCGATCTATGCTGCAGACGTGATCCGTGAAACGATGCCGATCCTGCTGCAATCGGTCGCCCTGACCGAGGCCCAGGCAGGGGAATGGATTTCCTCTCTGTCGGGCACGGTGAGCCGAGGCGCAACCGCGCTCAACCTCGTCCATTCTTATTTGGCAGGCGGTGCGGCCGGGCTCTACGAGGTTTTGTCCAAAGACGAAATAGAGACCTTCTTCGAGTTCGTCATCGGCAAGGCCAGGTGGGAGGACCTCAGGGTCGGCTTCGAGGCCGTGGCTGCCGAACAGGAGCAACTTGACCGTATTGCTTCCGCGCCTCAGCCCAATTTCGACGAGATCGCGGCCGCTAAGACGCTCGTGCTAGGCTGGAAGGGGCAGGGCCCGGCAATCCAACGGCTCGCTGGCCAATTGAGTGAATTTGCCGGTGATTTCCTCAGCGGGCATCTCGGCGATGCCTTGCTGAGCAGGCTGAAGAAGATCTTCGAGGAGTACAAGACGCTTCTCGAGGACTTCATCGCCGAGCTGGTCCCGACCTCGATCGAGGACGGTTACACGTGGAATACCAAGATCGAGGACACCGATGTGTTCTCGATGGTTCGCAACAACCACGGAGATGGCCAAGAATTCGATACCTGGCCCATGTCCGACGATAAAGAGCCCAAGGATCTGTCGATTTCGGTGCGAGTGTCGATCGATCTGCTGCGCGACACGCGCACGGTAGTAACCAAGGGTAAGCTTGAAGCCTTCCAGCTTATGCTTCTGCCACGTGCACACATGGCCACGATCATTTTCGAGCCACTGACGTTCACATCAGTTAATGGATCATCGCCCAAGTTCGACGTGAAGGTGCGCCACGTCGAGATCGGGGAAATGCTCACCTTCCTTGAGCCGCTTCGCGAATGGATGGCGCCGAGCGGCAACGGCTTCTTCATTCGACCGGTGTTTGGCGGGGAAAAGGGTCCGGGGATCGAAGCCGGATTCCAGTTCGGCAAGGACCTGATCCAAGTCGGCTCGCTGGCGTTCCAGAACGTCTATTTGCGGGTCTCCGCCTTCCTGCCTTTCACCAACAAGCCGGCGCAGTTCACATTCTCTTTCGCGTCAGAGGAAAGGCCATTTCTCATTTCCAACCCTCCTTACGGAGGCGGAGGCTACGTCGCGCTAATCGCCGAACCCGGATCAAGCAAGAATGGTGCGCGGACCGATCTCGATTTATCTTTCCTGTTCGGCGCGGTAACCGCGATCAAGTTCGGGCCGCTCAACGGCCAGGGCCGTATTGTAATCGGCTTTGGGGTGCGGACCTGGAATGGCGGGCACACCATCAAAGCGCTGTTCGAGGCAGTCGGCGAAGGATCGATCGCCTGCTTCTCGATCTCGGTGTCGTTGAGGGTGATCGCCTACCACTATTCCGATGGCCAGATGTACGGCACTGCGACGTTCAACTTCACTTTCAAGGTCGCCTTTGCGAAATATCGCTACCGCGTCCGCGCGAAATATCGCGAATCCAACGGTGCCGGGCCGGAGAGAATTTTGGCGAGCCAAGACGACCAGCCCGAACTGATCGCGCAGACCTATTCGACATCCATTATCGCGAAGAACGTCAACTACACGGCCAACCAGTCGCACATCGACAAGGCGCTAATCTGACAGGAGCCAATTCGTGCCCAGTGAAGTCCATATAGATGCGCTGGCCATCCCCGATCGTGTCGACGAAGACGGGAAGTGCCGCATCGCGATTCAACTCGTCCCGACTATGAAACAGACGCATGCCGGGGTGATCGACGCAAACAACTGGCCGAGGGAGATCAACAAGAGGGTAAAGAAAGTTCGGCTGCACGTCGGTTCGCTGGGCGAGGACGGCCGGGTAAGTCGCTTGAAGGCTGTCGATTGCCAGACCGATCTCGCCGAAATCTTTGGCCCGGCGCAGGGGCAATCAGGCAGTTCCGGCTTGCTAGAGCGCGCCAATTCTAAGTGGCGCGAGACCTTTTTGGGCGGCACCAATGGTGATCCCTGGTCGAAAATCCTGGGCGATATGGCAATTGGCAATGGAGAAGGGGCGCTCGAGGCCCTGTTTATGCGCCAAGAACCGTCTGTCTTCAGCCCTCCAGGCACGGTCATCGAAGAACTACTCGAACGGCTCTACAAGACCGCACAGCAGGTCGTAGTCGATGACGAGATTGACCGAGTCCAAACTCTTAAGAGCCTTGACTTTGGGAGAGGGATCTACCGTCCGACACACAAGACGCTCTTTCCCTGGCGCGATCTTGCTACTGCGCTGCGACTTGAAGAACGGCGCGATCACTGCGTCTTCACCAGACGCGAGTCTTATGCCACCCTCGTCGATGCCAAACAGGCTCCTGCAGGTGCCAGCCGGACCGCGCTAATTGCGCAAATGGAAGCGGCAGTCGAAAACGCGGTGCAGGCTCGCGTCACGCTCGACCGCTTTTTTGATCGCAACGAGGAGCCTCTCACAGCCAAGGATGCCCTTGACGCGCTCCTTGAGAAGGCCATGGAGTTGAGCGAGTCCACTACCGCGCTGGATGAATTCTCGCAGGCGCTGCTTGGCACTGACAATCCCGACCCAAACCAGAAAGCGCCGGAGGATTCCGATGGCGAGCCAGAGGAGTTCGGTCAGCGCAAGCTCGGAACCATCCTTTCCTTTCCGACCATTGCGAAATATTTCGGGATGTGTGCGGACATCACCTTCTCCCCCGATAGCCTTTTAGGAATCGACAACGCTGTGCTTGCCGTTGAGATCATCAGTGAAAGCGGCGCGCAAGCCAGGGACGACGAACTCGCATGGACCGCTTTTCGACTGGAACGCACGCAGGCGGGCGAATTATTCTTTGTCCCGCAATCTTCAAATCGGCAATTTCGGGAAAGGAAAATTGACGTCGGGATGGTCGACCTGAACGAGCAGTTGGCGATCGGATTGCCCGCATACAAGCTCAGTACAAACGGCACGCCGCACACTCTTGCGCGCCTTGACGAAAAGGCGCGGCTGGTGAGTGAGCGTATCGCAACGGGGAGGATGAATCCGGAGGACCCGATCCCGCTGCCGGCCAAGTCCACCCGGGGTATGGTCCTCTACTACAAGAACAAGAAGGCCGATCAGATCTCACGTAAGGCGGCAGAAGCGGTGAATGCGTTCAGCGAACTGAAGGTATCCTACGCGCAGGACCTCTTCCAAGGGATGCGGGTCGACGTGCACCTCGATGCGATCGGATCGGATGGTCCCAAGGGATCGCCCGACGAGACCCGCTGGCGTCCCTTGACGGAACGCTTCGTCAGATACGCAAAGGAAGATATCGACCAGCGCTTTCTGAATAACCCAATGGTGGCACGGCTAAACTATCGCGACAATGCGATTGTCACCGCCCCGCCCGAGGAAAAAACCGTCGCCGGCGAAGTGGAGGATTGGGTGTGGGAGGAGGAATTCATCTGGGGTGGGAGCAGCATGGCCGCACCCTCACCGCAAGAGCCCATTCCCCTCACGAAGGACGATGTCCCAATTAGTATCACGATCTCCCTGCCGGACAGTGCGGTCAATCCGACAGCCTGTTGTCCGCCGCTCCGGCTGGGGAGAGCCTATCGACTGCGTGCCCGCGCCGCGCTGCCGATGGGCTGTGGCCTCACCTTTGATGATGCGGAACAAGCCTCGTGGCGCGACGCTCATGCCTTTCCCCAGTTCTCTACGAACAACGACTTCATCTATCATCGCCATGAGGCAATCGGCGCGCCGCCGGTCCTTCTTCCTTGGGACAGCCCGCTGGTGACCATGCAAGACGCCCAGCCCGCTCGCGCCGAAATCGCTGTGGCCGCCGAGGTCAGACCCTCGCCCGAACTGATGGTGGCAGGTGATGACTGGCGCTGGCCCGGCGACCGCCGGATCTTGATCCCACCGCGGCTCGCGCTCGACGAGGCCGAGCAGCAAGGTCAGCACGATCGAGAATGGAGTGGCGACCCAGAGGTACCTGAGGGCGCTTTCGAGCAGGACATACAGATTGCCCTTTGTGGAGAAGGCGGCGTGCTGCCCGAGGCACGCGGAGGGAAGATCATCTATCAGGTCGGCAAATCGTACATGGAATATGACGGGACCCCCACAGGCAGACCCCACGTTCCTGACGGAAGCTCCCCGAGAGGCGCGGTATTCCTTCCCGATGCGAGGTTCGCAGGTGAGCAGCGCAAGGCTATGTATAGGCTGAAGAACGACGACCACGTTCCTCAACCACGCTATTATCCCGATGCCTGGTCGCGGCAGATGGTCGCTCGCCTGAAGCCGGTCGAGGGCTTCTCGGTCAGTAATGGTCAGAGGCAGTTCTACTTCTGGCCAAGAGACGATGCTTCGAGTCAGCGTAGCGCCAAGCCGGTCCAGATCGAACTGCGCGCCAATAGAAATATCAAGGGGGCGAGAATTGGAGATCCCGCGCCGGTCCGGATCCGCGTTCCCGGTACGAGCCGCCCGATCGAGATCGACAACATCTCAGTCGATCTGGGACCGGGCGAGATAGTCGATCTGGAAATCTTCACGAGAGCCGACAACGAGGGCATTGCCACGGCGCATGGCGCTGCCTATCCCCTCGAAAAGCTCGACAACAGTGAGCACATCCCGATCCCGCAGCTAGTCCACACTCGGGTTCTCCGGCTGGTCCACCCGGTCCGGCAGCCCATCGTGCCACCGCAGATCCGGTTCATCGATTCGCGGCCTTACACCTTACATATCGAAGAAGGTGAGGCGGTCGGTGCCGTGTCCGAGCCCCGGGAAAGTCGTTTCTCGCTCGCCGAGGCGCTAGCATCAACCGACGGACAGGAGGGAGGTGCGCAGACGCTCTTCATTGGTCGCATCCATCTGAACGGTCGCACCACCTCCAAGCTGCGAATCGATGCTTCCTGGCGCGACTTCGGCCCGGACACGATAAGGCAGGACGAGCAAACAGGTTTGTGGGTAGAGGCTCCGACTCCTCAAATCGCGCAGCTGTTCGAGGTCGAACCGGACCATGATGAAGATGATCTTGATCTGGCAATCGATCCCCAGTCCAATCCGCGTGGGACTCATTATTCTTTCCCTGACAACCGTGCGCGTAGGCTGGAACTGCGACCGGTGGCCGCGTCACGCTTTTCAGACTTCTACCCGGGAGAGGACGGACTTGATGGTCAACGCCCTACCGGAAAGCTGGCGTCCACCGAAGTCGGCGGCGAGACCGAGGTGCATTGGGTGAAGTGCGGTTTTCGCCCGGACGCACCCAGCATCGACCGCCTCCTCCCGGTCTTCTTCAATGCCGAGAACAGGTCGGAAAGGCGCACGACCACTTTTGCCCGGCGCAGCGCCATCCGGATCTTTCTCCACGGCCGCTCGAAACAGGGGCCTGAGGCGAGCAAGGGCTGGTTCCATTCGGGCGAGGGCGAAAAGCTGGCATTGGTGTTCGACCACAAGAGCGACCGCAACCCTTGCGAATATTTCGACGAAGCCAACCCGATCAGCCGGTTCGCTCGCCTGTTAACCCGTTGGGGTCGCGATCCTGTTCAGGATACCGCCCCATCGGGCACCAAGAACCTGCGTCCGCGACATATTCGCGGGGCCAAGATTATAACAGACCTCAAGCTCTATACCGAAACCAAGATGAATGGCACATCGCCCTCGAAGGCTAAGCCTGTCGTTCCCTATGCGGTGGTCGATGCGGCGATCCTCGAGCCGGTCCTAGATCCGGAACTAGGGCTATATTGCGATGTCGAGATCGGCGATCCCGACCAGCCGCCTTCGCGCGATCGGGCGGAGAAGGACACACATCTCGACAATTTCGAAAAGGGTTACATGCCATTCGTTACCCTAGGCCTTGCGCGCTATCAGGAACACGCCCTTGAACATGCAGTGGGTGTTGACTGTGAGCCGGATGTCGACTGCCGACTGTCCCATGTCGCGCCAAAGACTATTCAGGTCCTGCCTTACCGTCACGGAACGGTGCGCCGGATTGGCATTCAAAAAGTGCGCATCGAGATCAGGGGACAAATCTCGCGTCCCAGGCCAGAAATTTTCGATTCCGAACTTGAAGTCAGGCTGCTCGAACTCAAGAGGGCGGCCCCTTATCCTAGTACCCGGACGGCCTGGTTCCCGGTCTCGATCTCGGGCCGCGAAATAGTTCACCACGCGATCAGACTTTCTGAAGAGAAATATCCCGCATACAAGAAGAACGCGGTCGATGGTCTTGTCTGGGAGCTTGAATTTGACCTACCCACATTTGCGCGACGTCCACGATTTGCCGTGCAGATAGACGAGTATGAGCTGCTGGACGTCGTAGATGATGTCCATGCGGCTAGCGACAAGCCCCATTGCGAGCGCCGTGGCCCGGTCTTTTCCAAGTTCGTCGAGCTCCGGGACTAGGCCTCGGTACTCGCCCGTGTCAGCCGCACACTTGCTCAATGTGACTGGTCGAGCCTTGCTGGGCTTTGTGTCCATGCTCCGCAAGCCGCTTCACCGGCAGAAATAGTCAAGGTACGCATTCTTGACGTCGCCGCCCCGGTTGGAACAATCGAGCAAACGGTCGGCGTTCACCCTCAAAATTGCCGATGAACAATAATCATTTCAAACAATTTGGGCCGGAACCGGTCAGTCCGGTTTTAGATGGTCTAGTTCGAAAGCTGCCTTATTGCAGTTTGGCCATTGCGAATGATCCAGCATTGCGGTCCAAGGGCTTAAGCAGGCAGAATTCTTTCCACCTCGTGGCAGCTTCGATCAAATCAGGATGGTCTGTAGCCACTTCAATGCGGCTGCAATGGCTGCGTCTAGTCCCGGAACGATTGTAGTCAAAATAAGTGTTCCGAACCCAATTGCCGTCGCTGTCCCAGCCGTCTTTCCAATTGCTTTGGCAAATTCATGGGTCGCCAGATCGATCTTCGGCATCAACCACGCCCTGAAACGCTGCAGGCGTGTTGCCGCTTCGACGACCACACTAGGATCCGGTGAATCGGCGTCCATTTGCTCAGAAAGCACAACCGTAGTTTCGCGGAGTTCATCTTCAAAACCATCCGGAAGTGGGTTGCCTTCGTCATCCAGGGCCGGGCCGTTATGGCCCATGCCGCCGTGTTCGGGCTGTCGAGAATCGATCGCCGCGATAAGATCCTGTACGGCTTGTTTTAGCTCTGCCGCCGCAGATAGTGCTGCCGGAGTTTCGAGAACTGTGCTCGCCCCACTCTTCAGTGCATCGTCAATCTCTTGCAGCGTCTGAGGACCGAAGCTTTCATAATATTCCTCGGCAGCGCGCAGCTGATCGGGATGAGCTGGCGAAGGTGCCCATTCGAATGTACCGTCAATTTCTATTTCGTCGACCGCACTTTCAATAATCTCTTCGGCGACGATGCCGCCGAATTTATCTTCAAGCTCGCCTCTCGTTTCATATGGGCCTCCATGAACATATTGGTAGCCGCCTTCTCGGCCGTCATAGGGGGTTTCCTGTGCCGGATCCCAGAACTGGGAGTGGAACCACGCTATGATGTATTCTAGCTGCTTCTCCGTTGAGAGTGCCCGTAGCTGATCAGCTATGAAGTCAGGCAGATCTGCATGATCTTCGAGGCGATCCCAATTCTCGTCGGGCTCGAAACCGGTTTCGAACGTGAAGTTGGTCTCAAGCTCGTGGCCGTTGATGTCCTGGTCAGAGTCATTGAACATGCCGACGGGATACTCCCACGCCGACCATGACAGCGTGCCTAACTCTGGATGCTCAACATGCCCAAGGTATTGGATTTCAGACCCCATGTTGCGCTCGTCAGCGCTGACCTGATTCCAGTCTAGATCATTTGCTTTGACGACGTAACTTTGCCCATCATCCTTGCTTTTGATTACCGCCTGCCCGGTTGGTGTTATTGGCATCGTTCACCTTCTCGAGAAAAAATTTGATGAAAAGCCTTATCAACCTCCGAATAGGCCGCTTCCATTCTTTTGCTTGTAGCGATCAGTCGCCAGTTTAGTTGGAAACCTGCCAGTCAAGACCCAACCAAATTTTATCTTATCGGTGCAGACTCGAATTACTTAGCGAAGATCACTCACTCGTCTGAGCCGATATAGAGGACCCGCTCTGACGTTGCGAAGAAGATTGAGCTTTGACTCGCAGCAGCATGTTCTTGATCGCTACAGTCCTAATCAAAGTGGGGGCAAGTTCTTGACAAGAAATTACTTCTGCACTCTGTTCAGGCGATGACAGAGGAGGCAGAGATATCCAGTAGTTCAGCGGTTGGCCCAGCAGCTGGCTACTTCTATCAGCTGCGATACGGTTTGCTGCGCGCACTTGAGCACTTCCCAAAGAATCCGACGTCGATCATTTCTATCGAAACTCTAGATGATGTCTCAATAGCTGGCGCTAGTCTGACAGTCGATAGCCAGCTCAAGCATAGTATCGACCCCAACAAAAAGATCTCGAAATTCAGCCCTGCGATCTGGCGGACGCTTGCAATCTGGCTTGGCCGCTTGCGTCAGGGTGTGGACGACCATCACGAATTCCATTTCATCACGACCGCTGAGGTCGACGATGAAAATCCGTTGCATCACCTTCGCCCCGTGCCAACCGATCTCGATGTCAATGCGGCGCTCCAAGGATTGGAAGAGGCAGCAACAAGCTCTTCGAGCGCAACCACCTCGAACGACCGCTTGGCCTTTTTGGAGGCTTCAGATGGAGAGAAGCTGTCGTTAGTGCGGCGCATTCGGCTTGCCGACACCAAGCCAAATCTTGAAGCAATCGCAACCGATATCGAACAACAAATTCGCTACGCCTGCGAAGGGGAACAAGTCGCAAGTTTTCGTAGGGATCTAGAAGGTTGGTGGATCGGACGCGTGTTCGACAAATGGGTTGCTGATGGCGGTGCGCAAATCGAGCTTGAGGAGCTTGGCACGCAAGTGAGCTTCTTAAAGGAACGCTACAAGCTGAGTGAACTCCCGCTTGATGTGCCGGAACAGGATTGCGAAGATCTGATGGAAGACAGCGTCTTCATTAAGCAGGTCCGCGCGGTAACTGAAAGCGAACGTCGATTGCGCAATGCGCAAAAAGCGTTTCTGCGTGCCAAAGTGCAAAGGTCGAAATGGGTGCGCGAGCATCGTATTGATCCGACTGAACTCGAAGGTTTCGACAACGAATTGCGAGACAGATGGGAAGCTCATCACGCTAGCGAATGCGACTTGCTTTCGTCTGGAGCCACATCTGACGACAAGATCGAAGTGGGCAGATCTGTTTTGCGATGGGCCGAGACGAACGAAGTGCCAATTAGGTCAACTCGAAGCGTCTACCTCACCAGCGGCTCATATCATGCATTGGCTGATGCCCTAGCCGTCGGATGGCATCCGGATTTCTCCGATCTGTTTGGTAGTGACAAATGACACCGGAAACCCTTCGTCTCCTGAATCCGGCTTTCTTGGCCACCGTGATTGGTCACGCAGCGGCTGGATATGTCGAGCACAAAGATCAAGCGCTCCCCTTCGCTATGGCGTTCATTATTCCGCCGCTGGTCCTTCACAAAGATACGCGTGTCGTCCTGCCGAAAATGATCACATCAAAACTTCCAGATTGGGCGCACAAAAACTCGGCTGAATTGGCATTCTTGCCAGACCATACACGCGAACTGCAGGCTGCTGTCAGGAGCGCGATAATGATCGGCACACATTTCGACATCATCAAGTTCGATGATACTGCTCGGATACGTGTCGGATCGCAATTCAATCCCAGATCAGCCCAGAAAGAACTGAAACATTCGGATGAGGTCAAGGATATCATGAAGAAGAGTCAATTCATGGGGCGGTGGCTTTCTGTTTCAGGCAACCAACCAACGGTCCTTAGCATCCTAGGTATTGGCTTCTGATATGCGCATCGGTGAAATCCTCGTTTACAGCTACAACGGCCAATGACGTAAGATCAGCTTTTCTGCGAGTGGGCTGAACATCATCACCGGCGAATCCAAGTCAGGAAAATCAGCGATCATCCACATTCTCGACTACTGCCTCGGGTCGAAGAATTGCCATGTGCCGCTCGGCATAATCAGAGAAAAAGTGGCTTGGTATGCGGTCAAACTAATACTTGACGACGGCGAGCTGTTCATTGCGCGTAAGAACCCTGATGGCGGCAAGAAGACCTCGCATGAGATTTTCCTTGATACCGAACCTGACACTGTCCCTATTTCACACGAGCAGCTCGAAGCCAACGCGAACTTGGAAGGTTTGCGCGGTCTTCTTGCGTCGGCTGTAGGGATCGATGAGAATCTGCATGTGCCAGCAGAGGGGCAGACACGCGATCCGCTCGAAGCAAACTTTCGTCACGCGATCATTTATAGCTTCCAGGACCAGAGCCTGATCGACAACAAGAACCAGCTCTTCTACGGCCAGAACGAGTCCTTCGTCGAGTTGGCTATTCGCGATACGCTACCGTATTTCCTCGGAGCGGTGGATCAAGACGAGTTGCTCAACCAAAATCGCCTAACAAACATGAAAAGGCGATTGAAGCAGCTCGAGAAGCAGCTTGCGATTGCAATTAGCTGGCAGGACGCAGCGATAGATCGTGCGCAATCATTCCTTGCCGAGGCGCGCCAAGTGCGACTCATAGCGCCAGAACAACGTCCTGTACTACCGGACGCTGTGTTCGAGTTGCTAACTGAAGTTCCGTTCATGACGCTCGAAGATCCGGAATTCATGGACATGGATGACGAACTCGAAAAACTGGAAGATGAGCGAGATGGACTGAGGGACGAGTATTTCGCTGTTGGCAGGCGCATCGATGATGCACTGAGCCTTTCGGTCAGCCGAAAAGAATACGGAACTGAGCTTCTTGAACAGCGCGTACGTCTCTCGCTCTTGCCAGAGACCGGTGACGAAACCGTGGTTTGTCCTCTTTGCCACAAAGTAGACCAAGACAGCGAAGAGCTGCTTGCCCTTCTCAACGGCGAAATTTCTGACGTATCCGATAGAATCGCTGAGCTTCAGGTGCACGGTCCACGGCTCCAAGCCCATATCTCGCGCTTGGAAACACGACAAACGGAACTGCGTGAGCGAATTTCGAGCAGTCAGGCCCAGATCAATGGGATTTTGTCGCAAGCAGAGCAACTTCGCGAGATACGCGACCTGCAAGCAAGACGCGCGCGCGTTCAAGGTCGGATAAGTGCGTTTCTCGAACAGCAGAGCTCCTCAGAGGAACACGACGAACTGGAACTGAAGGCGGAGGAACTGAGACGGTCCATTGCGCAGATCGAGTCCAACATTGATGGTGACGACTTCTATGCGCGACTTCGAAATGCAGAGGCAAATCTCGAGCGGTTAATGTCAAAGTACGCACGCGAACTTCAACTTGAACATTCGGACGGACAAACTCGGCTTGATACTCGTCGGCTTACGGTAGTGTCGGAAACGCGCTACGGCTCGATCCCACTTGAGGATATGGGTAGCGGTGACAATTGGGTTGGCTGTCACGTAATTTCGCACATCGCATTGCACAATTGGTTCAGGTCCAAAGATAGGCCCGTCCCGGCCTTTGTTGTTTTCGACCAACCCTCAAAAGCGCATTATCCGCCCGAACTCGAAGATCTCACCGATGTTGATGATGATGATCGACAATCGGTAGTTCGCTTGTTCAGATTCATGCACGAAAAAGGCCAAATGGATCGGCCCTTTCAAACTATCGTGCTCGACCACGCCGATGAGAAAGAAGATTGGTTTCAGGACAGTGTTATCGAGCGCTGGCGAGAGGGGAACAAGTTGGTTCCTGACGAATGGCCATCTCGATAGACCAGGAGAATCGATTCGTATGGAGAGTTTGGCGGCTTGACCGCTATCGGGACTACAAATGGCCGGCGCTAGTGTCCAAGATTGGGGCGCAAACCGGTCGAGCGCTTTGACGCTGAGAAGCCATCGCAAAGCGATTAGACCATTTGATCTTCGCCACATGTGCGCATGGCAAAACCAGGACCGTGAAAATTCTAAAGCCCCTGCACTTCAGGTCGGCCTTCCCATCATTACCAGTTGAGTAAATGGCAAAACCTTCGCCCCTGCCTTCAGGTCATCCAAATAGTCGCTCCACCATTGGGCCATCTGCACGCGCTCGTCCCAATAGTTGCCGCGATTGTAGATGCCTCTGATCGCATTGCTATCGCCGTGCGCGAGTGCACGCTCAATAGCGTCTGGGTGCCACTTCCCGCTTTCGTTGAGGAAGGTTGAAGCGGTCGAGCGGAAGCCGTGTGCGGTCACCACGTCGGGGCCGTAGCCCATCCGGCGCATTGCCTGGTTGATCGAGTTGTCGCTCATGTATTTCAAGTGCGATTGCTGGGCGGGGAACATCTTCTCGAAGCCGCCTGTGTGGCAGTGCAGCTCGCGTAGTAGGAGCATCACTTGGTCCGACAAGGGCACCGCATGAAGGCGACGCAGCTTAGTCCGCTCGGCGGGAATGTTCCAAATGCGCTGACCCCAGTCGATCTCGGACCATTGCCCCATTCGCATCTCGCCAGGACGGGTCATGATGTGGGGCAGTATCTGCATGGCAATGCGGACCAAGGGCGTACCCGTAAACTCGTCGATATCGCGTAGCAGCTGACCGAACTTGTCGGGGTCAAGAATGGCTGCGCGATGGGTCACGATCGGGGTGGCCAAAGCGTCGCCCAGATGGGCCGCTGGATCACTCTTGCAGAGCGAACAGGCGATCCCGTGCCGGAACACCCTGCTGGCCAATGCACGTGTCCGGTTGGCGCTCTCGCGGTGCCCTCTTCGTTCGATCTTCTTGAGGCTTTCGAGCACCTCGACCGGCTCGATATCGTTGATCGGGCGCCGCCCGATGTCGGGCTCAAGTAGCGAGACATACCACCGCGCTTTGCGGATGGTTGATGCCGCCTTCCCACTGTCCTCCATACGCACCTTGATGAAGTCTTCGGCGACGCTCTTGAAGCTATTCCCGGCATTCATCCGTGCCTGACGCTTCTTCCGTTTGCGTTCAAGCGTGGGATCGATTCCATCGAGAACCTTGAGCCGCGCCACGTCCCTCCGCTTGCGCGCATCGGCGAGGGAGATGTCCGGCCATGCACCCAAGGCCATCCGCTTTTCCCTTCCGGCGATGCGAAACTTGTATCGCCAGAGCTTCGAGCCGTTCGGAAACACCTCCAAATAGAGGCCTTTTGAGTCGGTTTTCCGAAATGACACGTTTTTCGGGCGTAACTTACGGATTTCTTGCGCTAAAATCGGCATTTGGGGGCATGACCTTTCTGATTGGCGTTATGCCCCCTTTCATGCCCCCAAATGGTGATAGACGTGGGGGCATGACGCGGGACAAAGCGGGAACATCAGAAAGTTACAAATACCCCAAAAACCGCTGAAAATCAACGGTTTCGGGACGATTTGGGAGAAAGCTCTGGTGCCGCTTACGTGACTCGAACACGTGACCCCATCATTACGAATGATGTGCTCTACCAACTGAGCTAAAGCGGCATTTCCACTTCCGCGACTTGCGATCTCTAGCCTGCTCATCGCCAGGCCAGGCAAGACGCATCCGCAGGAATGGAGGCCCGAGCCGGAATCGAACCGGCGTACACGGATTTGCAATCCGCTGCGTCACCACTCCGCCATCGGGCCACCCCTTAGGTCTTCACGACCAACGGAGCGCGCGCACTAGCGATTCGAGGGCGCATTGGCAATGTGTCTTATGCGCAGGCGAAGACTTTACGTAACGACAATCTGGACGCAGGCGCATTAGCGCGGCAGGAGCTGTCGCCATGACGATATCCAGCCTGCTCGATCCGATCACCGGTAAGTCCGGTCCCGCACGCCTCGAACATGCGGACGATTGGATGCAAGGGCGCACGCTATACGGCGGAGCCTCAGCACTAATCGCTTTCACGATGGCGACGCGCGCCTTCACTGATCTGCCGCCACTACGCTCAGCCCAGATCGGGTTTGTCGCGCCGATTGGCAAGGAAATCGAACTGACCGCACAGATCGTGCGTCAGGGCCGCAATGTCACTCAGGTGCGGAGCGAGATTCTGAGCGATGGCAAGCCTGCGCTCACCGCCTTCTGGTTATTTGGCACTGGCCGCGACGCCAATTCCAAGCGCGCATCGGATCGTCCCGAAAACTGGCCCGGCGGCCCCGAAGAGGCGCAGATTGCCATGCGGACTGGGCAAGCACCCGCCTTCATCGAGAACAATTTCGAGGTTCGGTTCGGCCAGGCCAAAGGCGAAGATCACGGGGCGACCATTCGCCGCTGGGCTCGATTAAGCGAAGATCACAGCCTCGATACGGTAAGCCAGCTTGTCCTAATGGGCGACGTGATGCCACCCGGCGCAATGCGGATCATGCAACGCATGGGGCCTATCAGTTCGATCAACTGGTCTTTCAATGTGCTGGAGCCCGAAGCGAAGAGCAAAGATGGCTGGTTCCTCGCTGAAAATGCCAGCCAGCATGCTGACAATGGCTATTCCTCGGAGCGTTTGCGTATGTGGGATAGCGAAGGCCGCCAAATGCTGGACGGCCTGCAATGTGTCGCGATCTTTGGCTAAGGTGCTGGCCGACCTCGCTTAGACGTCTTCGAAATTGGCCGCGCGTTTCTGCATGCCGGCCATCACCGCTTCCACCTGATTCTTGCTGCGCATGATGGCGTTCTGTTCGATGCTTTCCTCAAGCAGAATAGCGTCTGTATCGCGCTCGATCATCCCCGCCTGCAACCGCTTGGCCGCGCGGATCGCGTGAGGGTTGCGGCTGGCGATCTCGCTTGCGATCGCGGTTGCACGAACAAGCGGATCATCATCGACATGGGTCGCCAGGCCGTATTCCTGCGCTTGCTCTCCGGTGAATTCGCGATTTGTGTAGACCAGCTCGCGCAGCACATCGTCACGAACCAGCCCACGCCACAAGGCGTAACCGCCCATGTCCGGCACCAGTCCCCATTTCAGTTCCATAATCGCCATACGCGTATCGGGGTGGGTGACTCGAATATCCGCGCCGCTCGCGATCTGTAGCCCGCCGCCAAAGCAGACCCCGTGGACCGCCGCAATCACCGGAACCGGCAATTTGCGCCACTGCATCGCGACCTGCTGAAACTTGTTTGAATTGCCATAGGTGCGCTCGGTCAGCTCCGGCTCGTCGGGGCTTGGCGTACGCTCAAAGCTGGACGTGTCGAGCCCCGCGCAGAAGGCCGGACCTTCGCCAGATAGAACGACAGCGCGCAAGCCCTTCATCTTTTGCAGCACGCTGCCCGCCTCAATGATCCGTGCGAACATTTCCGGGTCGAGCGCATTCATCTTGTCCCCGCGGGTCAGGCGTACCTGAGCTACGCCATCGTCACCCAGTTCAATCGCCACGCGATCATTGGCAGGCATCACAGCGGGTTGAGACATGCTTCGGTTTCCTCAGATATGGTTTGATACGCCAGAGCGGTCGGCCTGATGAGTGCCGCAAGCCTGCGCGCAAGTCCATAGGAACCGCCAGATACCGAGTGTCATCCTGGATCGGATCTCGAAAACCGGAACGCGTCTGGATCGCTCGGCACGTCGAGGAGATAACCGCCATCCGGATGAGTCACGAGAATGGCTTGGAGGTCGAAAGCCTGAAGCTTGGCACGTACTCGCGCAACATGAACGGCAACACTGTTGGTTTCCGGTTCGATGGTGATCCGCCAGACATCGGCCAGCAATTGTCGGCGCGACATTGGCACGCCCGGTTGTTCCGACAGCCGCCAAAGCAGTCCGAACTCGCGCGGGTGCAATCCGAGCCAGCGATCCGCAACACGTCCATCGCGATGAAACAAATCAAGCGTAATATCCCCTGCTTCGCGAAATCTTGGAATAAGAGCGTCTTCGTCAGGCACTAAATTATAGGCCGCAATTGAATTCACAATTTGCCTCCGGCGCGCATCGAATAGGCGGCGCGTTCTGTGAAAATGAGATGATCGATAAGTTCGATATCAAGCGCCCTGCCGACATCGGCGAGACGGTGCGTCTCTTCGATATCCTTGCGACTGGGACGGCAAATGCCCGATGGGTGATTGTGAGCGACGATTATGCCAGCAGCGCCAACCCCCAGAGCTTTGCCAAAAAGCTCTCTCATTCGCAGAGAGAGTCTGCAGAAATTTCCCGTGCCGATCGAGATGTCGGCGAGATAACGTCTATCTCGATCAAGAAAGATCGCATGACACCGCTCAACAGGTTTTTGGGCATCTATCAAAACCTTTTGAAGATAGTTCAAAGTGGAATGCACGTGCCCAAGACCGTTGCCGGCGCAACTGGCAACACCACCGGGTAATTCTCCGTTTGCCCCTGCGATCATTGCAGGCCTCTACCCAGCAGAGAAACAAGCCGAGGCGGCATCACCAGACGCCAATCTCGATACTCGCCAAAGCGTCTTTTTCTGGAGATGTGCCGGATCAGACCAATAGCAAGAAAGATGAGCTGGAACCAACCAGGAGCCACCACCATAGTGATGTATGCGATGGGAGAAATCGTCTCGGCGAGACCTCGAGCCAGATGCGCTGTCATTGCAAGCACTTGCATGCCCGCTATCCAAAGCGTGTAGTTCCGGTTGGCATATAGCGCGATCGTGATCCAGATCGCCGCTGCCAAAACGTCGATAGTTGCAAGAAAATAGTCAACATCGGTCAACAACACCCCAGCGCCCAATACAAGGTTGTAAATCCAACCGGTAACTTCAAAGAGAACCAGCCATGTGACTGCTACTGCCCGCTCCGGCCCGCCACCCCAAAGGAGTGCGGCCGAGCATATTGACCATGCCAGAATATCCTGGGTGATGGCGCGATATTCCGAAGCGAGCAGTTCAAGCATTCAGACGACCGATCAGGCGTCAAGCAGATCGGCGGCTTCTAAAGATGCCTCTTCAAGGTCGGTGGGGACGCCGCTATCCGGCCCCATTTTTTCGCGAGCAACCTTGCTCAACTCGTCATGTACGCGAAGGAGGCTCGTCGACATAGCCATCGCCTGGCCTTCGGCTTGGTTGAGACGCATCAATGCACGTTGACCAGCGTCGACTTCGACGCCAGGATTTTGTCTGGCAGTCAGCATCGCCTGTTTCAGCCTGGCAAAGGCGAGCATAGATTCGTCAGCAAGTGCCTCAGCTTCGCGAATCAATTTCTTCAGATTGTGGGCGTCGGCGACGATACGGTCAGTCATAAATGGTCTCCATCCCGACCCTTGCTCAAGAGGCCAAGCCTTCTTCATCCACGGAGACGGTTGCACGACCATCCAAAGCCTCGCTGATCGCAATCGCTGCGGTTACGGTAAGAACCACAGCCGCCAAGACGCCAAAAGCGATCCCGACTATTGCCGCCAGACGTAACAGGATAGCGTGTTCGCCATCGAGCACTCCGGGGACGACCTTTGGCTCTTCAGGACGCATCCATGGCGCCTGTCCAGTCACTGGCAAGACGTCATTGAAAACGATCTCACCCGGGTCGACCCGAGAGCTCTCCTGTGTCCTTTCCTCTTTTTCTGGCAGCTGATTTTTCGTGTATACAGATTCACTTAAGGGCTTGACGGAAGCTGCATCGGCAAATGTTTCCACTTGCTCGTCGACAGCTGGCGGTTCGGCCTTTTTCGCGCTCGCTCGGGACGCACGATATTGTTCGACGAGCTCGTTCAAGCTGTCGACATCGAACACATCTTTTAGAGCGCGAATATGTTGATTGATGCGCGTCTCGGAAACACCGAGCTCCTGCGCGATCACTTTAATCGGCACGCGCCGATCAATTCGCTCCATCACGGCCTGCTGCCTTTCAGTCAGCGGTCGCGAATTGGCGGGCGGCATTGGACCCTCCTTAACGCCTTTATCACTTTGCCATTCAACTCACATCAAGCAATTATGCTCCGAAATGGATCAAATAATCCGACCCTTTTTGAGCAAAACTAAATCGAGGAGCTGTTAAGACCCAGAGAAACAAAGTATTTTTTTATATTTCTCGCAGCCTGCCTAAGTCGCTGCTCATTTTCGACCATGGCAATTCTCACGAACCCCTCCCCTTCTTCACCGTAGCCGACGCCTGGCGCGACTGCCACTTCCGCTTTCGTTAACAATTGCTTCGAGAACTCCAGACTTCCCATGTCCGCCAATGCTGGCGGTAGCGGTGCCCACGCAAACATTGAGGCGGGTGGCGGCGGTACATCCCAACCTGCGCGGCCGAAGGCCTCGACCATAACATCTCGCCGCTTTTGATAAAGCTGACGGTTGCTTTCGACGATATCTTGCGGGCCGTTCAGCGCGGCACAGGCTGCCGCCTGGATCGGCGTGAAGGCACCATAGTCCAGATAAGATTTCACCCTGGTGAGCGCAGCGATCAGATGCTTATTCCCGACCGCAAAACCCATCCGCCAGCCGGCCATGGAATAGGTCTTGGACATGCTGGTGAATTCGACCGCGACGTCCTTTGCACCCTTGACCTGCATGATCGAAGGGGTCGGATTGTCGTCATAATAGAGCTCTGAATAGGCCAGGTCCGACAGAACCCAGACCTTGTTTTCCCGCGCCCACGAAACCAGTCGCTCGTAAAACTCAAGGTCGACCACTTCAGCGGTAGGGTTGGATGGATAGCTCACCACCAGCACACTGGGCCGCGGGACGGTGAAGTTCATCGCGCTTTCGAGCGAGCGCCAATAATCCTCGTTCGGCGTCGTTGGTACGGCGCGAATGGTCGCCCCTGCAATAATGAAACCGAACGTGTGGATCGGATAGGATGGGTTGGGCGCAAGTACCACATCGCCCGGAGCGGTTATTGCATTGGCAAGGCTCGCCAGCCCTTCCTTGGAACCCATGGTCACGACCACTTCGCTTTCGGGATCGAGATCGACGCCAAACCGTCGGCCATAATAATTGGCCTGAGCCCGTCTTAGGCCAGGAATGCCTTTCGATTGAGAATAACCGTGCGCATCCGGCTTGCGCGCCACCTCGCACAATTTGTCAATCACGTGCTGCGGCGGGGGTTGATCCGGGTTGCCCATACCGAGATCGATTATGTCCTTGCCTGCGGATCGCGCTTCATGACGCATCGCGTTGACTTCCGCGATTACGTAGGGTGGAAGTCGCTTCATCCGATAAAATTGGTCATTCATTACCTATTCCGCCCAGTTTTGCGCAATCAACGTAGCTGCCTGCGCACGAATCAGTCTAGGGGATTATCGGTCGAAGTGGGAAGGCAATTTCGCTATTCTCCCAATCAGATGAGTCTAAAGCTAAGGTATATCCACTAGACTGGGCTAAGGATCGGAGCATCAAGGCAGATATGGCACAAGACGACACCTCGAGCACCTCGTCGATGAGCGATGAACCGTTCCGCGCATTTTTCGACATGCAGGGTGAAGCCATGCGCGAGCTGTTTTCGCAGAGTATGTCCGGCGACGGAGCTGGCCCGGGTGATGCTGCGGCAGCACTGATGGGCAATGCTCCCAATGCGGCAGAGCTGGCGGAATGGGCCAAAGCTGGCGCTGACCTACAAAGGATGTGGCTAGAATTCGCCGCGTATCAGGCGGGCGAAGTCGCGAAGAAGGTCACGCAAGGCAGCAACCCGCTCGACCCGGCGCAATGGATGTTGATGACGCAAAGCCTGCTCAAGCAAGCGCCGACCGATGCGCTTCAGGCACCGGCAAAGCTGGCTCAGGAATCGCTGCAATTGTGGCAAGGCGTGCTCGGCAAGTTCACAGGTACAGCCATGCCGGGCGCGGCTTCAACTTTGGACGATCAGGATAGCCTGCCGCGCAAGGACAGGCGGTTTGCAGATCCCGCCTGGCGCGAGCATCCTGCCTTCGCCCTGCTTCACCAAACCTATCTCATGCTGGCCGAGTATTTCCAGCGCTCGGTCAAATCGATGGATGGGATCGACAAGGAAAAGCGCAGGCAGCTCGAATTTGCGGTCACAGCGTTGGTCGAGGCGATGAGCCCGGACAACTTCCTGCTGACGAATCCGGTCGTGCTGAAACGCACGATGGAGACCCGCGGGCAAAACCTGGTTCGAGGGATGAAACATCTCATCACCGATCTAAAGCGCGGGCAGCTAACCCATACTGATGCCAACGCCTTCACACTGGGTGAGAACCTTGCCGCGAGTCCGGGCAAGGTCGTTCACGAAACGCCTTTGTTTCAGCTGATCCAATACAGCCCATCGACCAAGGACGTGTACGAAGTGCCGCTGGTGGTCTTCCCGCCATGGATCAACCGATTTTATATCCTCGACCTCACACCCAAGAAGAGCTTCATCAAGTGGGCGGTAGATCAGGGGCTCACTGTGTTTGTCGTCAGCTGGAAGTCGGCCGATGACACGATGGGAGAAGTGGTGTGGGACGATTACATCCGCTCGCAGATCGAAGCGATTGACCGTGTGCGCGAGCGATTGAAAGCGCCGTCGGTGCACACGATCGGTTATTGTGTCGCGGGCACGACCCTCGCGGCGACGCTCGCCATTCTCGCGCGGCGCGGCGAGGCCGACAAGGTCAAGAGCGCGACCTTCTTTACCGCGCAAGTCGACTTTGAAAAGAGCGGCGAGCTGAAACACTTTATCGAAGACAGCCAGCTGGAGATGATCGGCCAATTGTCGCCCAAGGGTTACCTCGACGGACGATATCTGGCCGCAACCTTCAACGCGTTGCGCGGGAAGGACCTGATCTGGAACTACGTCGTCAACAACTACCTGCTTGGTGAGGACTACCCGGCCTTCGACCTGCTCCACTGGAATGGTGATGTCACCAATCTGCCGTCCAAATGGCACAATGATTATCTTCGCGACCTTTATCGCGACAACAAGCTGGTCGTACGCGATGCTTTGGAAGCGGATGGAACGCCGATCGATCTCACGCAGGTCAAGACGCCAAGCTTCGTTCAGGCTGGGCGCGAAGACCATATCGCGCCAGCGGAAAGCGTATGGCGGATCACCAACCACTTTAACGGCCCTCTTGAATTCCTTCTCGCCGGGTCCGGCCATATTGCTGGCGTGGTCAACCCACCCGCCGCGAACAAATACCAATATTGGCTAGGTGATAGCGAAGCGGGATCGCTCAAAGCGTTCGTCGAAAGCGCGGAGGAGCATCCGGGCAGCTGGTGGCCGCATTGGCTGCAATGGCTTGAGGGGCAAGCGTCGGAGAAAGTGCCCGCAACCGGCAAACGAAAGCCCGGTGGACGTAGTGATAAAGTGATCGAAGACGCGCCAGGTCGCTACGTTAAAACCCGATAAAGCACTCTGCAGAAGGAGGTTTTCTGGTTATTGTGCAGTGCACAAAAAATGCTTGACTTCGCAGTTGCAATCACTATTTTGTGCAGTGCAACATAAAGTGAGGTCATTATGGCTACCAACGCCACATCGAAGATTGATGCCGCTGCTGAGAAAGCATACGCCGAAGCAGCTGCAAAAAAGAACGTAAGCGAGAAAGCTGTCGAAAAGGCAGTGGAAGCTGACGCCCCGAAGCCAGCAGTCAAGCCTGCCGCAGTGAAGAAGGCTGTTGCCGCTCCTGCTGCTAAGAAAGCTGCTCCAGCCAAGAAGGCAACTGCGAAGAAGGCTCCTGCAAAGAAGCCAGTCGCCAAGAAGGCCGCAGCCAAGCCAGCAGCTAAAAAGCCTGCTGTAAAGAAAGCTGCGCCCAAGAAGGCTGCCCCGAAAAAGACCGCAGCGAAGAAGCCAGTCGCGAAGAAGGCACCGGCTAAGGCAGCTGCGAAGAATACCAAGACAAACCCAGTCATCAAACTGAAGGACAACATCATGGCCACCGCAAAGAACACCGATTTCACCGCAACCGCCAAGGAAATGGCTGCTGACGTGCAAGAACGCGTGAAGACTGCCGCTGCCAAGGGTGGCGAGTTCGCCAGCGAAGTAAACGACTTCAACAAGGCCAACGTCGAAGCTGTGGTTGAATCAGGCAAGATCCTGTTCGCTGGCGTGCAGGACATGGGTCGTGAACAGGTCGAGACCGGCAAGACCGTTGTCGAAACCGTTACCGAGGACGTGAAGAAGATGGCTGGCGTCAAGTCACCAACCGAACTTATGCAGATGCAGGGCGAACTCGCTCGTCGCAACTTCGACGCAGTTGTTTCTTACGGCTCGAAGCGCACCGAAGCTTGGGTGAAGCTCTACAACGACGCTTTCGCTCCAATCTCCAACCGCGTTAGCGTTGCTGCCGAGAAGATCTCGAAAGCCGCCTAATCGCATTTGAAATTTCAGAGCCGGCCTCTCCTCTCTCCCAACCGGCTCTCGAAAACGCGCGAATAGCGCGAGGGCTGGACAGACTAGATAGTTTGTCCGGCCCTTTCTATTTCCGGCTTCCGTCACGCGGAATTGCCGGGCGGAACGATAAATCGGCTTTGCAAAGCCTTAACGCGGCGCGAGGCATCTTGCGATTAAGCAAAGCTTTCCGATATTGCAGTCCGACATGAATCAGCAAACGCCATCCCTTTCGAGCTCAGCACCTGCGCTAACCCTGCGTCCGCAATCGGCGGATAATGACGAGGGCGCGGATGATGGCAGCGAGAGTGAAGTTGGCGTCGCAACGAAGACCCGCACCAAGCCGAAGAAGCCGAGCCAGTACAAAGTGCTGTTGCTGAACGACGACTACACCCCGATGGAATTCGTGGTGATGGTGCTCAAGCGCTTCTTCTCAATGGATCTTGAGCAGGCGACCCGGGTGATGCTGCATGTTCATCAGAAGGGCGTCGGCGTTTGCGGGATCTTCCCATACGAAGTCGCCGAGACCAAGGTGAACCAGGTGATGGACTTCGCCAAGCAGAACCAGCATCCGCTGCAATGCACGCTTGAAAAGGCGTGATCCGCCGGGCTTTCGAGCGCTGAACTGATGCGTCAACCGCATCATCCTGAGCCAGACCCGGTCGGACCCAACCAGGAAAGCGTGTGGGACTATCCGCGACCAGCGATTGCCGAGTCGACAGCGCGCAGGATCGCGATCACCCATCGCGGGGTCACGCTGGCCGACACGACTGCTGCCTATCGCACGCTCGAAACCAGCCACCCGCCAACCTATTACATCCCGCAGTCCGACATCGCGATGGAGCACTTGAAGGGTAATCCGCGTCGGTCGTTGTGCGAATGGAAAGGGCAGGCGCATTATTGGGACGTGGTGATCGGCGATGAGCGGCTGGAGGCTGTCGCATGGCACTACCCATCGCCCACTCCAGCGTTTGCAGCGATTGCCGGACATATCGCCTTCTATCCCTCACCTTTCGACCAATGCCTGGTCGATGGTGAACAAATCACCCCGCAGCCCGGCGATTTCTACGGCGGCTGGATCAGTCAATATGAGGCGGGTCCGTTCAAGGGTGTGCCCGGTAGTCGCTTCTGGTAATTGTCGTTCTACAAGGGAACCGGTGGCTCTCCGCTGGGGACAGCCGCGACCGGGCAGCGCACACCACCCATGACCAGATGCAAAAACCGCGCTATGACCTGAACTTAGAACCGGCACTGCTCAGCCTCACCGCCGCGCAGAGCCACTTGAAACCGACAGAAGCCAAGGCCAGCTAGACTCACGTGCTCAACGCCTTTCCCAGTATTGACCGGTACATTTTTCGGCTGGTGATTTTCCCGATGCTGGGCGTGTTTGCGCTCGCGGCATCGCTGTTGATGCTCGACAAGATGCTGCGCCTGTTCGATTTCGTCGCAGTCGAAGGCGGCCCGATCGACATCGTTTTCAAGATGCTGGGTGCACTGATCCCTGAATATGCCAGCCTCGCAATCCCGCTCGGCCTGCTGCTCGGTATCCTCCTGGCATTCCGGAAACTTGCGACGTCGAGCGAGCTTGATGTGATGCGCGCGGTGGGCCTCAGCTATTGGCGATTGCTGCGCGTTCCCTACGCGATCACTTGCGTGCTGGTGGCGATCAATGTCGCGCTCGTCTTCTACATCCAGCCGATCAGCCGATATTACTATGAGCAGATGGAATATGATCTGCGCTCTGGCGCGCTTGGTGCCTCCATCAAGGTCGGCGAATTTACGACACTGGCTGACCGGATGGCGCTGCGTATCGAGGAAAGCGAGGATGAGGGGCGCCGGTTGATCGGTATCTTTGCCCGCGTTTCAAACACCAAAGGCCAGGTGCTTTCGATCAGCGCCCGCGAAGGATCCTTCCTAGCAACCAGCGATGATCCCGACACGATCATCCTGCGTCTGAGTGAAGGTACCATCGTGCAAGACACGGGCAGCAAGACACCGCGGGTGCTCTCCTTCAGCCGTCATGATCTGCCGATAGACTTGCCTGCCGTCGAGGAGTTTCGCGCGCGCGGCGATGCCGAACGCGAATACATTTTGCCCGAATTACTCAGGATCGGCTGGTCCGACAATGAGGAGGAGGTGAAGCGCGACGCCAGTCAGGCAAGCTTCCATTTCCGCCTGGTCGAGGTGGTGATGATGTTCCTCATGCCACTGCTAGCGGTCTCGCTCGCGATACCGCCCAAACGATCGACCAGCGCGCTTGGCGTGTTCGTCTCCATCGTGATGGTGGTCGCCTATCACAAGATCAATCAATACGGGGAGGACATCGCCGCGCTTGGACGAATAGATCCAATCATCGCTCTATGGGGACCGTTCGTGCTGTTCGCGGCGCTCATCCTCTGGATGTATTACCGCGTCGCTCACGTTCCCGGCGGGCAGGCAATCGGCGCGCTCGAAACCGTCACAGCCAAGATCGGCAAGGCAGTGCGCAAACTGTTTGCACGGCGAAAGCCGCACAAATTGCGTGGGCCTGATCCCGACTTGCAAGCCTCTCCAGCGGAATAGGCAAGGCAGCACCCATTTATGCAGCTCGACTTTTTCCCCTCGCGCACACTGACCCTGTATCTGGCAAAAACGTTTATCGTGCGGATTTTCGCCGTATTGGTGATGCTGGTGCTGGTGCTGATGATGCTCGATCTGCTGTCGAATACCGGCGAAATCCTGGCGGTTCCGGGTAATGGCGATAGCGAAGTGTGGAAGTATGTGAGCCTGCGCGTGCCGCAATTGGTCTCGCGCTTCCTGCCTTATTCGGTGCTGCTGGCGACGCTCATCACTCTGGTGACGCTGAACCAGAACAGTGAGGTTGTCGCGATGAAGGCCGCAGGCCTCTCCGCGCATCAAGTGCTGGCACCGCTGCTGCTCACCGCTGCCTTCGTATCTGTCACTAGCTTTGTCTTCAACGAGTGGGTCGTCACCCGGGCGACCGGCACGCTGAAAGCCTGGGAAGCGGCCGATTACGGCCCGATCCCGGAAGAATCGAACGTGAAGGCCAACGTCTATCTGACCGATGGCAACAGCATCCTGTCAGCCGCAACCGTGAGCGGATCGGGCAGTCAGATCACCATGCGCAATGTCACCTGGTATGAGCGTGCGCCGGGCGGGATCATTCGTCAGCAAATCCGCGCCGCCAGTGCGACTTATGCAAGTCCGGGTTGGAAGCTCGAAAGCCCTGTCATCTTTGATGTCGGCAGCGCAGAGAGCAGGCCGCTCGAAACGATAGTGGTTGGCCAAGGCCTGACGCCGGAGCGGATCGATTTGCAGTCGGTCGACACGGACGCGCTATCGTTTGGCGAGCTCGCCAGCACGATCGATGCCTATGATGCGGCTGGGCGCAGAACATCGGAAATGCGGGCCAAATGGTGGCACAAGCTTTCAGGTCCACTTTCTGCATTCCTTATGCCGCTCCTCGGCGCCATTGCCGCTTTTGGCTTGGCACGTTCCGGCCAGCTCTTCATTCGCGCGATTATCGGCATGGCATTGGGCTTTGCCTATTTCGTAGTCGACAACGCCGCATTGGCGATGGGTAGTTTCGGCGGCTATCCGCCTTTCCTGGCCGCGTGGGCACCGTTCCTGCTGTTTCTTCTGGTCGGTGAAACAGTCTTGATCCGGACCGAAGAGTGAGCGATTGGAGCCTGCGCCTGGCGCGAAGCGAAGATGCCGAGGCGTTTCACTCAGTCGAAGAAGACGCTGCGCAATTACTCATAGAAGAGCCGAGTCTTGCCGGGATACCTGTTCCGCCAAGTCGAAGTGCGGATGAATACCGCACCATGATCGGTGGGCGCCATTGCCTTGCAGCTACCAGTGGAGAAAGAGTAGTTGGCTTTGCAGCGGCGCACCGGATTGGCCGCGAACTGCATCTGCATGAATTGAGCGTAGCGCGTGATTTCCAACGCAAGCGTATTGGCGCCACTCTGCTCAATGCGCTCAAGATCGACGCGAACAACAGCGGCGTCAGAGCCATCACCTTGCATACCTATCGAGACATCCCTTGGAACGCACCGTTCTACGCGCGCCATGGCTTTGTGATAATTGAAGATTTGACCGCCTACCCTCGGCTAGCAGCTGGGCAGGATGCAGCCGTCGAGTTTGGCCTGCCACGCGATCGACGCTGCGCGATGATACACTTTATTGACTGAGAGAAGCCTCGCGCGTCCCAGCGCGGGCTCAGCCCGTCTCAGGTGCATTTGTCGGTTGTAGGCCACGGGCCTATGCTGGGCTGAGGAGAACCAGAATGAGAGCAACCTCTATCCTGAGCGTATTCGCCGCGGCGCTGGCGCTCAGCGCATGTAATAACCGCAGTGACGAAGCTGCCAATGGCGCATCGGACGGCGCTGCCCTCGACGATAGCGAGCTTATCGCCCTTAACCGCGAGGACAGTCTTGACGAAGATGAGTTGAAAGATGCTGGCCTGGCTCAATCAGATGACGCCAGCGGATCTGGCTCTAACGGCATAGCCTCAGGCTCCACCTCCTCCACAAGCAGCGGCCCGGATCGCTCTGGCTCGGCAGACACTATGATCCGCGGTCAGAGCAAAGCCGCGCCGGGCGGCAAAGCCTCAAAACTACAGAGAATGGACCCGATTGAATAGCTCGGCAGAGTCGCTTCCCCAGCACTACTCCTAAAGCGGCGCTATTTACCGCGCATCATGGTACTGCGAGCAATGCGCCCAACAAGATTGAGCATGCCAGGATGGTTCGCACCCTCATAGGTCGACCCTTCGCCTAGCTCGCTCTTCAGGCGGCGATGCGCTTCAGGCAAGTCATGATAGGGCATCGACGGCATCAGGTGGTGCAGGGCGTGATAGCGCAGGCCAACGGGCGCCCAAATCTCGGCAACTGGCCCAGGTGGCGGGACATTGACGCTGTCGAGGAATTGCGCGGTCACTGTCATCGGTTCGCCTTCATTTTCCCACAAATGCGCCACCAGTGTACGCAACTGGTTGAGTGTCGCGGTGAGTGACAGGATCGCCAGTGCAATCAGAAGCGGTCGCCAGCCCAGTACCTGCGTGCTCGCTAGCAAGGTCGCCGACCAAACGAACACGCCCGCTTCCTGCCAGCGCACACGCTTGGCCAACTCGCCTGTCGGAAGCTTGCGGCGGAAGTCAGGATTGATCGAGAGCGATGAGAAACGCTGCCACACAAACTCACGCACTGGCGGAAAGATAGCACCCAGCGGAACAAGGATCACTGCGCGAACAATCAAAGCGATTGGAGCCAGCAGTGCGACGAGCACGAACAGCGGCAGGCTCCAGGGCTTCATAAGCGCCAGCGGGAGATATTCCGGATCTTCGATTGTGCCGTAACGTGTTCGCGTGTGGTGGATCGTGTGCACGCCTTCATACATGAAGCTGGGCGTAAGAAGCGGAATGCCGACCAGCAGGTTCCACCCCAGCCGGAAACCGGGCAGTGCATCCCGGTGGATATGCGTCAGCTCGTGAATGAACATCAGCGAGCGATAGAGCGCCAAAGCCGCAATCAGTCCGAATAGGACCGTCAGGGCCATATTGCTCGTCAGGATCGCAGCAGCAATCCCGGCATAACCAACGCCGGTCGAAATGAGCATGTCAGGCCAGTAAATTCCGGCCTTCGCCTCGCCCAGATCCTTGGTCAGATCGCGTGCGGCGCGCAGCATGACTTTGTCGTCTTCGGTCTGGAACTGCGCGCGCGTAGCCTTGACCGGCGCACTTTTGGGCGCATCGGCGGCAGGAGCAAGAGGCGGATCAATCATGGTCATAGCGGTCTAGGGAATGGCTTTTAGGGAATTTCGAGGGGGAGGACAAACGCATCCTGTTGGCAAGAGTGATCGATTCTCTTGCGCGTTTGCCAATGCAGCGACAAACATGGACCATTGCTTAAGGCTGCAAGAGGCGTCCACGTGACCGGAACCCAAATAAGTATCGAAGCGGTGAGCGGCAAGCGTGGACGAGCGCAATTCGTCGATTTGGGCCGAGAATTCGCCGCGAAAGTGCCAAATTCGGTCCCACAACTGCGCTCTGAGTTGCTCGAACTGGTCAATCCGGATAAAAATCCGTTCTTTGGCCATGGCAAAGCGCAGCTGTTTATCGCCTATCGCGGGTCTGAGGCGGTTGGACGGATATCCGCCCACTATGACGAATTGGCGCTCTCAATGCCGCCCGAGCAGGGATTTGGCCCCGGCACGGGCAATTTCGGCTATTTCGATGCGGTCGATCAGCAGGTCGGTAACGCTCTGCTCAAACGCGCCGAAGACTGGCTTCGCGAGCAGGGTATGACCCGGGCGGTGGGGCCGATCTCACTCGCGATGTGGGAAGAACCCGGTCTGTTGGTGCGCGGCCAGGATCACGCGCCGATGATAATGATGGGGCATCACCCAGCCGAATATGCAGGCTGGATTGAAAGCTCAGGCTACGAGCGAGCAAAAACGCTCTACACTTACGATCTCGATATCACGGAAGACTTTCCGCCGTTGGTGCAGAGGATCGTGAAATCTGGCCATCGCAACGAGCGGATCACAATTCGCCGTGTAGACAAATCCAATTGGGATCGGGATGCAGCGATCGTTCTATCGATCCTCAACGATGCATGGTCCGACAATTGGGGTTTCACACCATTCACGCCCGAAGAAGTGGCCTACGCAGGCAAGAAACTGAAAACCATCATTTTCGAGCCGCTCAATATGATTGCCGAAGTTGATGGCAAGCCTGTCGCGTTCATGCTGACCTGGCCAGACATCAACGATGTTCTCGCCCGGATTGACGGCAAGTTGTTCCCGTTCGGCTGGTTCCATATGCTGCGCTGGCTTCGCGGACCGCGCGGCTCGGGTATGCGAGTACCTTTGATGGGCGTCCTGAAGGAATTGCATAACTCTCGTCTCGCGAGCCAGCTTGCCTTCATGATGATCAACGAGATTCGTGAAAGCGCCTATACGACCTTTGCCTCCAAACGGGCCGAAATTGGTTGGATATTGGAAGACAATCAGGGGATGGTGGCGATTGCCGATACCATCGGCAGCAAGATCAATCGCGAATATGGGATTTATGAGAAAAAGCTCGGCTGACCGACGGCTGGACTGCGGTCACCTCTTTGCAAACCGTCAGAAAAAAGGCCTTCACTCCAGAGAGTGAAGGCCTTGGGATCGTATCACCAGCCGCTTGGACGGGAGGGGGGTCTCGGCGGTGATACAAGGAAAATGCGCAATTCGCGGGGCGGTTCCCAAGGCATGCAAATTTTTTGCTTTTTTTGCTCCATTCCGGATGAAAACCGGTTGGCATTTGTTCGAGATTGGAGAAGAGGTGAAGCTGCCGGGAGCGCACAACGCTTAACACCTGGTTTCGAAAACTATGCCAGGCAGGACGTGAAAATGCTGGAACCAGCGACGCCTATAGCCATTAAATGGTAGCGCGCCGATCGAGAACGCGCGAACGGGAGTATTTGAATGTCATTGGGTCAAGAAGTCGCCGCCAACCTGCCATATCTTCGACGCTATGCGCGCGCACTTACAGGATCGCAAAACACCGGCGACGCCTTTGTTCGCGCTACGCTGGAAGCGGCGTTGGCAGATGAGGAACTGAAGCGATCACTCGAAGATGGTCGGGTCGCGCTCTACGCGGCATTCAACAAATTGTGGTCGAGCGCTTATCTGGAAGTGGCCAAGGATGATGCACCGGCAGGCGAGCACGAGGCAGCTGCCCATGCCCGGCTCGGTACGATCACACCGCTCAACCGGCAGGCACTACTGCTCACCACTCTGGAGGATTTCACGCCAGCGCAAGCCGCCAAAATCATGGAGCTTGACACAGGCGATGTCGAAAAGCTCGTTCAGGAGGCGATCGAGGAAATCGACCGCGAGTCCGCGACCAGTGTTCTTATTATCGAAGACGAGCCGCTAATCTCGATGCAGCTGGAAGATCTGGTCACATCTTTGGGCCATACAATCTGCGGCACAGCGGCCACGCGTACACAAGCGCAGGAAGTGGTCAGCGAGAAAACGCCTGGCCTGGTCCTCGCCGATATCCAATTGGCAGATGGCTCATCGGGTCTCGATGCGGTCGACGACATACTGGCGATTGGCGATGTGCCGGTGATCTTCATCACCGCCTATCCCGAACGGCTGCTGACCGGTGATCGGCCGGAGCCGACCTATCTAGTGACAAAACCGTTTGAGGAACGCACAGTCCGCGCCGCGATCAGTCAGGCGCTGTTTTTCGGATCCAGTCGCCCAATCGACTAAGGCTGGCTGCGAACTCGCGTTCGTCCAAGCAGAGTCCCTAGTACTGTTCGCGAATTCTGAAGTCTTCGCGGCGACGCACGGCTACTCGCAGCACGCAGCGCACGCCATCTTGCTCGAATTCGAGCGCGACCGGCTGCCGCAATTCGTGTGCTACGATCTTTTCTATCAGCTCCGTGCCAAACCCGCGCCCGCGCGTTTGATTCACCGGCGGGCCACCGGTTTCACGCCATTCCACCTCGGCCAAATGCGGTTCGATCAAGCGCCAGTTTATTGAAACCTTGCCGTCCTGCCCGCTTAGTGCACCAAACTTGGCCGCGTTGGTGGCAAGTTCATGGATCGCCTGACCAAAGGTCAACGCATCATTGGGCGCAAGCTCGACCGGAGGACCTTCGAATTCCACCGTGTGCTCCTGCGCGGCGCTGACGTGAGCGAGCTCGGCTTCAATTATGGCGCTGATCGCGGTCGTGCCCCACTGCGAATGGGTGAGCAGATCATGCGTGGCGGATAGCGCTCTGATCCGCCCTTCGAACCCTTCGGTGAACTCATCGATGTCGTTAGCCCGGCGGCGCGTCAGCGACAGGATCGATAGCACATTGGCGAGCGTATTCTTTACTCGGTGGTTGAGCTCCCGGGTGAGCGAGTTGCGGATCGAATATTGCTCTTCAAAAAAGTCGATGCGCGCCTGGTCCTCTGCAGCCTGGCTGGCGAGCAATCGCGCCAGCAGCATCAACAAGCTTGCAACCGCCAAGCCAAACAGCAGCGCGACGTATGACATGGGCGTAAGGAATCCCGAACGTGGCGCGTCGACAACCAGCGCAAACTGGCGATTGGCAAGCTCGATTGGCTCGGTCACGCTCACCCCGCCCGCAGCTAAAGAAGAATGGCTGGCAAGCAGATTCGCAGGCGCCGCTTCTCCATCATAGAGGCGCACGCTGATTTCTTTATCTGGTACTTGCTCGCTCGCGACATCAAGAAGTTTGGCGGCGTGAAAGGGAATGAAAAGAAAGCTTGCGGGTACGTCTGCTCCATTACCTTCCGCTAGCACCGGCATGAAGATAGCGAAGCCGCGTGCTGCCGGATCGCTGCCATATGCCAGTTGCACGGTACCGGAAGCGGTAGGGCTTCGCTCTCGCGTGGCTTCGATCATGGCTGCGCGGCGCACAGGATCTGAATAGAGATCGAAACCAGCACCTTCATCACGCTGGCCCGTTTCCGGAACGAACCCAGTAACTAGCGCCTGTTCGTCGCTGTCATCAACTTGCGCCCAGCCGACGCCTTGTGCGCTTTGAGAAGAGGGATCGATATCCAACTCCCGCGCAAACTGACGGAATAACGACACTTCAATCGCATCTCTGCTGCTGAACAGAGCAGCTCCGGCTCGAAGATAGGCAACGGAGTCCTTGGCCTCGTGGCTCAAAGACGCAGCGATGGATACTGCCACTTCGCGAAGCTGCGCCCGCTCGCTCTGGCGTGCATTGCTCTCGATTGCATACACACTCAGAACGCTGATCACGGCAACAGCAAGAAAGATGGCCGCAGGAATAGCTTTCGGGTAGCTGAGCAACCAATGCCGCACACGCCCGATAGCCTTTCCGCTGCTGTATCTTGATGCCTTTGCGTGCATTGATCCCAGTTCTTGATTGGTACATCGCAGGGAACAAAAGATGGGCAGTATCGTTCCCATTTTCGAACCAAAAAGATATCACCAAATTGGCGCCAAGCAGCGGTTTCCAGCTGTTTGATCAGAGGTTATCAGGACATTCCATGGCCGCAGAGAAAAACTCACCCAGCGAAGACGCGTCGGCATCTAAGCACGCAAAAGACAAGTCTGGTGAGCAACCGGAATGGGCGAACGGCCTGAAGCAGTTGTACGACTCTGTGGTCGACGAACCGCTTCCGGATAGCTTCAAAGATTTGCTCTCCAAGCTGGACTATGATGATGGACCGGACGAAGCCAGCAAGGGCGACCTCGGCTGATGGCCGAAGGGGAGCGTACAGCCGCTGAAAAAGCTGACTTCAAGCGAGAGCTAACAGAAGTTGTACCGCATCTTCGTGCGTTCGCACGCGGTCTGTGTGGTCGTCCAGATATGGCCGACGACTTGGTGCAGGAGGCTTTGCTGAAAGCGTGGGCAGCGCAAGCACGGTTTGAGCCGGGTACGTCGATGCGGGCCTGGACATTTGTTATTCTGCGCAACGCCTATCTCACCGATATGCGGCGAAACCGCTTTCGCGGCGACTATGATGAGACCGTGGCCGAGCGTATTCTCACTGCACCAGCAGGGCAGGAGGAACCGATTCACCTGTCCGACATGCACCGCGCATTGCTAACCCTGCCGCCGGAGCGCCGCGAGGCTCTGCTCTTGGTTGGCGCTGGCGGTTTTTCTTATGAAGAAGCGGCGCAAATCTGTGGTTGCGCGGTCGGTACGATCAAAAGCCGGGTCGGACGTGCGCGGGCGACGCTTAACGATATGCTGGCGGAAGGGAACATCCCTCAACGCTCAATCGACGACGACACGGCGCACCGCGCCATTCTCGAAGAATTGGATGAGGTGGCAGCCGGCAATGGTGAGACGAACAAAAGCTAACTAGTCTTCATTGTTCGCTTCGATCGACAACGCTCGTCACCGCAACATTCATCGTAACATTCGCCAATGTCCGCATGATGTCAGGCAGCATCTCGACAGCGACCAGCAGCGCAAGCGGCTCGATCGGGACACCCATTGCCAGCGCAATCGGGCCAATCGAGACGACGAAACTGATCGAACCGGGCAGGCTGACCGACCCGACACTGATGATCAGCGCAACCGCAATGCCAGCAGCGGCCACTCCGGGCGTAATCTCCACCCCGGCGAGCGAGGCTACATAAAGCGCCACCGCCATGTTCATTGCCGGACTGGTCGCGCGGAAAATCGCGACGGCCAATGGCAGCACAAATTCGCTGGTCCGCTCGCGCAGTTTGAGGCGGTTGGCGCTGTCGAGCATGGCCGGAAGGCTCGCGAGCGAGCTCTGCGTCGAAACGGCCACGGCCTGCGCGGGTAAGACCGCCTTGGCAAACTTGACTGGGTTCACTCCGCCCAGCAGCCAAGCGACCATATAGGCGAGCAGGAGGATGAAGCCGCCCATCGCTGACACCACGAGAATATAGTGCACCAAAGCTGCAAAAGCACCGCCGCCGCTCTTCAAGCCGACGCCGAAGGCAAGCGCAAACACACCGACCGGCGCAATCCACAGCACCCAACCGATGATCATCAGCATGGTGTTGGCCAGCGCATGGAAGAAGCCGAGCATCCGCTCCTCTTGCGCATGAGGCAAGCGCGTAACGGCAATAGCGAACAGAGCGAAGAATATTGTCAGCGGCAACATGGCGGTCTCGGCCGCTGCCGAGATGACATTGGGTGCGATTAGTGACGAGAGAAAAGCGAATATGTCGGGCACCTCTCCGGCACTCTCCGGCGCATCGGCAAGAAATGCGCTTGCGCCTTGTGGGATCGGTGACAGTTCAAGCAACCAAGGCAGGAAGACCGCAGTAAAAATCCCGCCTGCAATCAGCACAGTGAACACTAGCGTAAGAAAACGCCGCGCCGCTGCGCCCGCCCGCGCGGCCTCCGCCATTTGCGCAATCCCCAGCACCAGCAAGGCTGCGACCAGCGGTATAATCGTCATCTGTAATGCACGCAGCCATAGCGACCCGACCAGCGCAATCGATTGCTGCACCCAACTCGTCAGATCGGCTCCAGAAAAGACCATTCCGAACGCCAGGCCGCCGATAAGGCCTGCGAATGTGAGCAGCACCGGTAACTTGATCGGAGTGAGTGCAAAGCGTTGGCTATCAATCGCTTCCGGCCCAGCCTCTATTGTATCGGTCAAATTCTGTTCCCTTTTGCGCGCTGCGCCCTTCCATTCGCGCGATAACCGCGCCAGAAGCGCCTGACAATTGAGCCTGATCGCCAAGCGACGTTGTGCTGGTGATACAATGGAGACCAAAGACACCGTCATGGGACGCAAATTTTTCGGTACAGATGGCATTCGGGGCCGCACCAACAGTGAAGTAATGACATCGGAAATGGCGATGAAGGTCGGCCAGTCGGCGGGCGGTCATTTCATGCGCGGCGAGCACCGCCACCGGGTGGTGATCGGCAAGGATACTCGCCTGTCGGGCTACATGATCGAGAGCGCGCTGGTCGCCGGTTTCACCAGTGTCGGTATGGATGTGATCATGACTGGTCCGATCCCGACGCCCGCCATTGCACTGCTCACCCGCGAGATGCGCGCCGACCTAGGCGTTATGATTTCAGCCAGCCACAACCCTTATGAGGATAACGGCATCAAACTGTTCGGGCCCGATGGATTCAAGCTCTCGGATCAGGACGAGATGGAGATCGAAAAGCTGCTCGATCTCCAGCCAGCTCTGGTCGATGCGTCGCAGATTGGTCGCGCCCGAAGGATCGAAGATGCGCGCGGACGCTATATTCACGCGATCAAGCAATCGGTGTCTGACGAAACCCGCTTCGATGGGCTCAAAGTGGTGGTCGATTGCGCCAATGGTGCCGCTTACGAGGTTGCTCCATCGGCGATATGGGAACTGGGCGCGGAGGTAATCACCGTCGGCGTCAACCCGAACGGCACCAACATCAATGATGGTGTCGGTTCAACCGCAATCGAAGCGCTGCAGGCAAAGGTCGTCGAAGAGAAGGCGGATATTGGTATCGCGCTTGATGGCGATGCGGATCGCCTGATCGTGGTCGACGAGAAAGGCAAGGCGGTCGATGGCGACCAGATCATGGCCCTGATCGCTGGGCGCATGCACGAAAAGGGCGCTTTGACTGGAGGCGGTGTGGTGGCGACAGTGATGTCCAATCTCGGGCTTGAGCGTCATCTTGAGTCGCTTGGCCTGACGCTCGAACGCACCAAGGTGGGCGACCGCTACGTCTTGGAACGCATGAAAGAGGGCGGGTTCAATGTCGGCGGCGAACAATCCGGCCATATGATTCTGCTAGACCACGCGACAACGGGCGATGGCTCGGTCGCCGCTTTGCGCGTGCTGTCCAGCCTGGTTCGCTCGAACAAGCCCGCCAGCGAGTTGCTGCACGTCTTCGACCCGGTCCCGCAATTGCTCAAAAATGTGCGCTATTCAGGCGGGAAGCCGCTCGAGAACAGCAATGTCAAACAGGTGATCGGCGAGGCTGAAGAAGAGCTGAAAGGTCATGGCCGGCTGGTCATAAGACCGTCCGGCACAGAGCCTGTCATTCGCGTCATGGCGGAGGGAGACGACAGCGCGCAGGTCGAGACGGTGGTCGACCGGATCTGCGATGCGGTGCGCGCCGCAGCCTGACATAGGGGAGCACAAAGATGTTGGAAATGCGCCCAGATTGCGAACGCTGCGGATCGGACCTGACAGCCGAGGCACCAGGCGCTTTTATTTGCAGCTTTGAATGCACCTTCTGCGCGGATTGTGCAGAGCAGCTGGATGATCAATGCCCCAATTGCGGCGGCGAGTTGATGGACCGACCCACCCGCGCCAAGGCGTTGCACGAAAAATACCCACCTTCGACCGAGCGAAAGTTCAACCCCTCGACGGGCTCAGGATGAGCGGAGACAAAAAACCTCCTCGCATTCTCGCGATTGCCGGTTCGGATTCCTCCGGCGGCGCGGGCATCCAGGCGGATATCAAGACGATAACCATGCTCAGCGGTTATGCGATGACCGCCATCACAGCTGTCACCGCGCAAAACACACAAGGTGTGCAAGCGGTTGAGGTGCTTCCGACAGACCTGGTGGTGGAGCAGATCAAGAGCTGCCTAAACGATATCGGTGCCGATGCGATCAAGATCGGGATGGTTGGCAGTGCGAAAACGGCCTTTGCGATCGAGCGAGTTCTGGTCGATGCGACCGAGAACATTGTGCTCGATCCCGTCATGGTCGCGACCAGCGGCGCGGCGCTCGCCGATGAAGAAACCCGCGCGGCATTCGGCCGCTTGATGAGCTTCGCCACCGTAGTGACACCCAATCTGCCAGAGCTGGAGGCGCTGACGGGCTTGCCTTGCGGCGACGAGGCACAGATCGAAGCAGCGGCGGCATGCATTGTCGACCGATATGGCTGCTCGGTGTTGGCCAAGGGCGGACACGGAAACGGGGAACAACTGACCGATTATCTGTTTGATAGCGGAGGGCTTCAGGCCAGTTTCACCGATACCCGTATTGAGACCCGCCACACGCATGGCACAGGCTGCACGTTGTCTAGCGCGATTGCGACATTCCTTGGTTATGGCTTGTCACTCGAGCACGCAGTCAGGCTCGCACGCGGTTTTGTCCGCCAAGCGATCCTGCAAGCCCCAGGATATGGCTCGCACAGCGGCCCGTTAGGTCACCAAGCGGTGCGCGATCTTTCGTAACGGAGGGTGCGGGTGGCTAGGTTGCTAAACCAAGAAGCCTAGCGGTCCAGTTCGTAAAACTCGGCGATGTGTTCCCACGCCTCATCGGCGGTTTCGCACCAGTGGAACAGGTCGAGGTCCTTCTTCGAGATCGTGCCTTCCTCGGCGATCGCTTCGAAGTTGACAACACGGCTCCAGAAGTCCTTGCCGAATAGCAGGATCGGGATCGGTTTCATCTTGCCGGTCTGGATCAGGGTGAGCAGCTCGAAGAACTCATCGAACGTGCCGAATCCACCGGGGAAGACTGCAACAGCGCGAGCGCGCAGCAAGAAGTGCATCTTGCGCAGCGCAAAATAGTGGAAATTGAGCGACAGATACGGCGTCACGTATGAATTTGGTGCCTGTTCATGCGGCAGGATGATGTTGAGGCCAATGGACTCCGCACCGGCATCCGATGCGCCGCGATTGGCCGCCTCCATGATCGACGGGCCGCCACCAGAGCAAACAACAAACTGCCGCTTTCCTTCTTCGATGATCGCCTTTTCGGAGACCATTTTCGCAAGTGTATGCGCCTCGGTGTAATATTTCGCCTTGGCGGCCAGGTTTGCTGCGACCTTCTGATCGTACTCGCTGCCGTTCTTCGCCGCTTCGATCTTCGCATCGGCCTCCTCTGGCGAAGGAATGCGCGCGGAACCATACATAACCAGCGTCGAGCCAACCCGCGCCTCATCAAGCAGCATTTCCGGCTTCAGAAGTTCGAGCTGGAAACGAACCGGACGCAGCTCATCGCGGAGCATGAAATCCACGTCGCGAAACGCAAGCTTATATGCGGGATGGTCTGTCTGGGGGGTTCGGTCGGGCGCTTCCTCGGCGAAGCGGGTTTCCTGTTCCGCGCGGTAGAACTTGCGGTCTGTAAGGTCTTTTTCTGTCATGAAGTCGCCCTAGGGGCACGGGGATGGCTGGGCAAGCAGGCATTCTCACGAAATTAGTGGGTCTCAATCGTTGCCGTAACGCAACATCCGCACCGTCTTCGATATCACCTGTGCAAGATAGTAAAATTTGTCTGGACAAATTTGTCTGGACAAGTGCATCTTATCGGTTGGGCGGTTGAGCAACCGCTGAATAGGGAGGAAAATTGATGAACCGCTTGATTAAGTCTGCTTTGCTGGCTGCGACCTTACTGACGCCTGGCGTAGTGCTGGCGCAGGATAGTGATGCTGAGACCGATGACGGAGCCACCACCATAGGCACTGAGATCATCGTCACGGCTCGTAAGCGTGAAGAAAATCTGCAGGATGTTCCCGTCGCCGTGAGCGTCTTTGGCGAGCAGTTGATCGATGATGCGAACATCGCTGGCCTGTCAGAGATTTCCGATTTCACCCCAGGTTTCCAACTCCAGTCGGCCTTTGGTCGCAACGCCGATCGCCCGGTCATTCGCGGTGCGTCGAACATTCTGATCGCAGAAGGCAAGGTTGGCTTCTTCGTCGATGGCGTACCTTTCGTAGGAGCTGCGACAGCACTCGACCTTGAAAACTTCTCACGAATTGAGGTCATCAAGGGACCGCAGAGCGCCGTATTCGGTCGCGGCACGCTGTCAGGGGCGGTGAACTATGTCTCTAAGCGCGCACCGGACGAACTGACAGTAGAGTTCGAGGCGACTGCCGCGACACATGACGATTACGAAGCTTTTGTTCGCGTTTCGGGCCCCCTGGCTGAAGGTCTTAGCGGCTTCATCTCAGGCAAATACAGCTCTTTCGGCGGTGACTACACGAACTCGGTGACCGGCAATAGACTGGGACAGGAAAGCACGACAATCGCTGCAGGCCTCAATTATGAAGCCGATGATTTTGAAGCGAGTATCATCTATCTGCGCACTGAAGACGATGACGATCACTATGCAATCGCATTGCAGGATGCATCGTTTAACAATGTCTTCACCGCCGGCAGTCGCGGGTATTTCCAGGGTGAGGTTGAGCTTCGCGGTCCAATCGGACTTAACACCGATGAACTGATCAATCCTGGCCTTGAGCGTAAGGCTGACCGGTTTATCGCAACGGCGACCGCCGATCTCGGCGATTCCGGCTTCACGGCCACGGCGTTGTTTGGCTACTCCTCGATCACCGAACGAGTAGGCACCGATCAGAGCTTCGATGATCAGAACGCCCTGTTCTTTTCTGCCTTCGTTTGCGGCAACTTCATTGCTGATTGCGCTTTCGGTGTAAGTGCCTTCAACACAGACAGCGAAACAAAGCGTGAGGCAATTTCGACGGAACTGCGGTTCGCATCTCCTCAAGACCGTCCAATCCGGGTGGAAGTCGGCGGGTTCTTCTTCGACGACGAAACACGCGGCACAACTTATGGCCGTAAGCAAACCGAGTTTGGCTTTGGCAGCGTTGCCGAGACCGATGCCGTGAACAATCTCGCGGCGTTCGGTTCGATCGAATTCGACGTGACCGACCGGCTTACCATTGGCGGCGAATTGCGTGTTGCGCGCGATGAGATCCGCACCCGCCCGGGCGCTGACTATCGCCTTGGTGATCTGTTCACCGGTGTAGCGGACCCGGACCGCATAATCGCCGGATCTGGTGCCCTTCGCAAAGCGGTCTTCAACTCCGTTCTACCGCGTATCACAGTCGACTACGAAGTGAGTCCCGACTTACTCATCTACGCGAAGTATTCGGAAGGAAACTCGCCGGGTGGTTTCAACGCAGTGGATGCGCCGCGAACGACCTTTGATGAAGAGCGCCTTAAGAACTACGAAGTGGGCTTCAAATCATCGCTATTGCCCGGTCTGATCTTCAACGTCGCTGGCTTCTTCAACGAATACTCCGACCAGGTCCTTACCAGTAACTTCACAACCTCCACTGGTGGCGTGAACTCGTTTAGCGACAACGTCGGTGACACGGAAATCTGGGGCCTTGAGGCCGATGCCTCGTGGCAGGTCAATGATTTCCTGACCCTGTCCGCAACCTATGCATTTATCGATGCAGAAATCGTGAGGGGTTTGAATGGAGATCAAGGGGCGCTGCTTGGCGGCACTGCCGGCACTGGCACGGCACCGGACCCCGACAATCCGGGTGCAACGGTCGTGACCACCAATGGCTGTTCCAACCCAGCCGCGACGCTGGATGCTGGTCAGCTACTCGGAGACGGGACGCTTACAACCGGCCCGACGCCTTGTTCCACCTTCGCCGATATCTCCGGCCAACGCGCGCCGCTCGTGTCGAAGCATCAAGGTACGTTCTCGACAGCGCTCGATATTCCCCTTGGGGATAGCGACTGGAGCGTCTTTGCCCGCGGTGATCTGATTTATCGCTCGTCGTTCTTTGCGCAGATTCACAATCTGGCGGAAACAGGAGACTCGACGAAAGTCAATTTCGCCGCTGGCGTGCAGAACGGCGACGTTACGGTTCGTCTTTGGGTGAAGAATGCATTCCAGGACGAGACGCCTCGTGGCATTCTTCGTTACCTCGACTTCTCCGCGCCGCGGATCAACGGCGAGCGTCCCCGTGCCTTTGCGATTACGCCGCCCGAGCGTCGTCAGTTCGGTATTACGGTAGCGGGCACGTTCTGATCGCTTGATGGCGTCACATTTTCAATGAAACGGAGGGTCTCGGCATAAGTCGGGGCCCTCTTCGTTTGTCCGATCCGTAACCGTATGAGTAGATTAACGCGACTTTATCAGGGAAAGGCAGAGACATGCTTGCGGGACTGAGCCGATTGGTCGTTTTGGCTGTGATCGGAGCGATGCTGGTGACGACGCCTCTATCCGCGCGTGAAAGTCAGCCTCACCCGATTGAGCAGCATCTGGCGACGATCCGCACAGCCGCGCTTCAAGGCGACGTCGAGCTTGTGCAAGACATCTTTGCGCATGACCTTTTGCTCGTGTCCCAATCAGGCAAAGTCTATGGTCGCGATGCGGCATTGTTCGATCTGGCCAACGGTTTCGACACCTGGCGCAATGAAGACGTTACCATCCGTGCGGACGATGGAACCGCAGTCGCAAGCTTCATCAACAACCGCACACGCACCGGACTGGAACTTGGCGAGGTCGCCTTCCGCGTGACTCAATTCTGGCGAATGCGCGCTGGAGCATGGAAGCTAATCGCGCAATCCAGCGTGCGATTGAAGGACTAGATCGGCTATCCGCTGCTGCACGATATCAACGCTGAGCTTCCCGCATATCTCGATCATCTGACCGATGGCGGCATTCAGGGCCTCGCCCTGGCATTTCCCGAGAACCCGTATTTCGGGCACCACAACGAGGCGGGCTACAACGGGATATACTTCACCGGCGTGCACAATTACTGGTCGACGGCCTGACGGTTTTCACCCCAACCGAGCACACGTTCAGCTTCAACGCCCAAGCGACAAGATCGGTCTATAAGGACTCTGTTGCATGGCATCAGCCGACACTGGATCAACATGCAGGGGCCAATCACCAAAACCTTCATGACCGCACTACGGCCCATGTCGTTGCTGATCAGACGAGTTATGACGGCAAAGCGATGTACGATCTCTTTAAAGTCAGCGGGGCTGGTAACCGGAGCCCTGGCCGTGGCCGATTCAACACAACGTGGAACTTGCAGGTGATCACCGACGGCAATTTCCCACCCGATCAACCGCTTCTTGGCCGGATCGGAAGGCCGGACGCGCGTGTCATCAGCCTACACGGCAACCGCGCGATCACACACGACTTCACACCTGATCCTTATATCGAAGTGCTAAATCAGGAGATCACCAGCATTCCGTCGCTATATGATTATCAACTCGGCAATCGCTGAGCTCATCATTCCGCCCCATCAAGCGCGTAGGCGATGACGTAACCACCTTTACCGTCGCGCACGCTCTGAGAATCCAGATACTCGTTGGTCGCTGGATCGCGTGGATAGCGCCACGTTGGATTGGGGACCGTGACGATCAATACCTGCTTCCCTGATTTCGGCGCGCGGTAAGACATCGGCGTCGCCTGTCCATTTCCTGGAAGATCGGCGACCCATTCCTCCGCGCCTGTTCGGACATTGTAGGCGCGCACCTTGGCATCCATGGTTGAACTGATGAAGGTCAGCCCCCCACGGGTCGTAAGAGTTCCCGCACGCACTGCCGTACCGACATCAATCGGCAGACCGGAGCGCAGATTGAACGGCCCGGCATCGCTCATGTCTCCGACAGGGCGACTCCACAGCAATTCCTTGGTGTTGAGATCGATCACGGCAATGCGCGCCCACGGCGGTTCAAAACACGGAACCGCTGTTCCAAGCCGCGACATGAAGGGCATCGGGATGCCGAAGTATTTCACCCGCATTTGATCGTAGGGATCGCTCTCATCGACTTCGGGCAGGTCGGTGATCGGAGCGTTTTCGTCCATGCGAACGGCTGGGTGATCTTCGCCCAGAACCGCCGCGGCACCGGGACCGAACGCCTGAACCTGCTCGGGAGTGGCTAACAGCACGCGGTGCGCAAGCAGCATGGGTGCTGCGACCAGCAAACCCTTGTCGGCATCTACCGATACGCTGCCCCAATTGAAGCCACCGAAATTGCCGGGCGCGAGCAGCGTGCCGCCCTTGGTCGGAGGCGTAAACATGCCCTCATAGCGCATCATGCGATATTCGATCCGACACACCATCTGATCGATAGGTGTTAGTCCCCACATGTCCTTCTCATGACGATAGGGATGGAAGTTGGGTAGCGGTGATTGCGGCTGGGTCGGCGAAAGGTAGTCGCCCAATTCGGGACTCTGCGGAGCTTCGACTTCCGGGATCGGGTGGACCGGCGTTCCGTCACGGCGATCAAGCAGAAAGATCGAACCCATCTTGGTGGGCACGGCAACGGACGGTACGATCGCGCCATCACGTGTCACGTCAACAAGAACCGGCTGCGCTGGCGCATCATAGTCCCACACATCGTGATGCACTGTCTGATACTTCCAGCGAGGCTCGCCTGTCCGGCCATCGAGCGCGACGATGGCAGACGACCATTCATCATCGAAGGAGCGGCGCTCACCACCATAGTAATCGGGGTTGGCATTGCCGGTCGGCAGGTAAACCAGATCGAGTTCGGGATCGTAGCTCATCACCGACCAGACATTGGGTGTTCCGGGCGTGTAGGTCTCACCCTCCTCAGGCTCGCCATAGTAGCCGGGATTGCCGACATCCCACGCCCATGAAAACTCGCCAGACATCGCATCGAATGCGCGGACCACGCCGGACGGCAGGCCAAGCTTCTGGGAGTCGAGGACTAGCCCGCCTACCACGAGATTGTCCCCCGCGACGGTCGGCGGAGAGGTATGGTAGTACTCCTTGCGCTCGTGCGGCCCCATGCCTGCGCGCAGGTCGACGATGCCGCCTTCACCAAAGTCTTCGCACAATGCGCCGGTTTCGGCATCGAGCGCGATCAGGCTCGCATCGACGGTTGCCGTGACGATCCGGGCTGGGCACTGGCCAGCATAACCTTGGCCCGCTTCGTGATAGGCGACGCCGCGACACGTGATGGCGTATTGGTGATCTGCTGGCGGGGTGATCTCAGGATCGTAGCGCCACGCTTCCACGCCCGTTTCAGCATCAAGCGCGATAACGACATTGGCTGCGGCACAAAAGTAGAGCTTGTCGCCGACTTGCAGCGGCGTGGCCTTGAAGTCTTCCTCGCTGCCGGTGCGATAGCGCCAGATTTCCGTCAGGCCGCCGACCGTCTCAGGCGTGATCTCGCCCAGCGCGGCAAAGCGCGTGCCACCCGGACTGTTGCCATAGTGGCGCCAATCGGAGGCTAGGTCGGCAATATCTTCGCGTACGGTGCCGGTCCCAGTGCTGTTTTGGATGTAGTTGGGAATGCTCGCAACCAGCATCAGGGCAATAGCAGCAAGAGAGGGGGCGCCGATCATCCAGCGATTGGGCGTCCGCGGTTCCGCGCTGCCCGCATCCTCGCCGCGTGCGTACAGGGATTGGCGATACCACGGAGTCAGGAAATACAGCCCCACCACCAGCCATGCCGCCAGTCGTGGCAGCAAGGCGAACAGATCCAGTCCAGCCTCAAAAACGGACCAGATGACTGTCACTGCTAGGATCACGCCATAGACCGCTATCGCGCGTTGCGATCGCCGAATGACGAATACTGCCGTTGCGATCGTTGCCAGGCCAGCAAGCACATAATATGGGCTACCGCCGAGATAGACGAGAATGCCGCCGGGGACGGTCAGCAGCAGGCCGATAAGGATCAGCAAGATCGCGTAAGCCCAATGGGCGATGGCTCGCAGTTTCATTCTCTCTCCACTCAGCCGCAAACGCTCAAAATGCAATCAACGGCTCACATCTGCCTACATTGGGTGGATCGTGTGACCACCATCAAGAATCATGCACCGGCCCGTCATGAAGTCGCTATGGTCAGACGCGAGGAAAACCGCTGGCCCTTCCATGTCTTCCAAGGTGCCGATCCGACCGATGGCCGAACGCCGCCGCGTGGCCTCCTGAAAAGCCTCGCTGGTATTGAGTGACATTTCGGTTTCGATAAAGCCGGGCAGGATCGCGTTCACGCGAATTCCCGCCTGTCCAAGCTCCAGCGCCAGCGCCTGGACCAGGCCAATTACCGCAGCCTTTGTGGTCGAATAGCCGGCAGCACCGCCGGTGCCGACCAGCGCCGCAACCGAGGATGTGACGATCAGGCGCCCGCCTTCGCCGCGCGCAAGCAAATGCTCGGTTATCGGCTTCCAGGTCTGCACCACACTCATCAGGTTGAGATCGATCGCGCTCAGCCAGTCTTCACGGCTGGTCATGTGCGACATACCGCGAAAGCCGCCGCCGCCAGCATTGGCGAAGCAGCTATCTACTTTCTCGAACCGCTCGATCGTCGCGTTGAAAGCCTCGGCGATCTGGTCTTCGTCCGTCACATCGCAAGCAAAGGCTTCAACATCGCCGCCCATATCGCGCAATTCCGCGATGGCGGACGCGTTTTTGTCCGTGTTACGTCCCCAAACCGCGACCTTGGCCCCGCATTTCACCAGTCCGCGCGCATAGGCGAGGCCCAGTCCTCCATTGCCGCCTGTGACCAGTGCGACCTTGTTCGTCAGATCGAACATTTCATCTCCTGAAGTGAGTTAAATACCATTGTCGGCGAAATTCTTTGCTGAAAATGGGGAGGTCGCTGCGACTTTGTGCAGGACCAGCAGATTGCCATCCGGATCACGGCCAAAGATTGCCTCTCCACCGGCAAAGCTCTCCGGACCTGAAACCATTTCGCCGCCCGCCTCGATCAGCCGCTCGCGCGCCAAATCGAGATCGGATACATCGAGAACAATCATGTTGTATCCGGGCGCATCGAGCGGGCGTGGCTCGGCCACTGGTTCGGGCAGGTGGCTGTGATACTGGAATATCTCAAGTTCGAGATTGCGAATCTGGAACCAGGCCATCTCCAGCTCGCTGTCTTTTAGGCCTGAAACCTTGTCGACATTCTCGCCCGATACCAGTGACAGCCAACCGACATGGCGAGGCTCCTGACCGCCGAGAAGCGCAGAATAGAATTCGATCATCGCGTCGATGTCCGGCGTGGCGAGCGAAACGTGGCGAATGCGATATTGGTTCTTGGGCGGCTCCGGCAGATCCAGCGAGGCCACGTCCACCTCTTCTATTTCAGTTATGATGCCATGTGGATCGGCGACATAGCCGTAGTAGACGGGGTTGGCCGGGTTGAGATGGATCAGATCGGGCTCACCGACCGGCACACCTCCCGCAGCAAGCATCCGGCGATGCGCATCGGTTTCGCGTGCGACTTGAAAACAGATATGGGCAATACCCGTCCCGTTGACAGGTACCGCCTTTGCCCGGGTGCCTGAATCCGAACGATTGGCTGCGCTCATCAGCAGCAATTGTGCATTGCTGCTTCGGATAAGCTTGGACGATATCAAAGCTTCGTCACCTTCGGCGCCCTGGGCGACGAAACCTGCCAGCAGTGCGGAAGGGATGAGCTCAGGAGAGTCCACCGTCTCGGTATCGACCGAGCTTGCATAATAGGCCTCTGCTGCATCGACATCATCGACATGGACGCCGACGAAATTGACCCCCTGAATTACGGAATCGGGTTCGACCTCGCGTGGCGTAGCGCTGGTCATGACGGTGTAGCCCAGCCATAGCACGCCAATCACAAGCGCGAGGCAAAGCCCCGCCACAGCCGCGATAACCTTACGTTTTCTGGTCATATCCCTCTCCGCTGAACGAGTCTGTATTCAGCCCGATCTTGACTATAGCTGATCTTAAATAGACAATAAGTCAAATTAAAAGCTTGGATGTTAGCGGAAATTGACTTATTAAACACCAGAGAAAGACAATAAGTCTATTTATTACGGGAGAGGGAAATGTCCGCATCAGTCGGGAAAACGGCTAGATTTTCGCTACTTGCAGGGGCCGCAGCTCTGTCACTCGCTGCGTATGCAGCGCCGGTCGCCGCACAGGATTCGGACGATGCATCTGCTGATGCCAATAGCGGCGATGGCAATGTCATCTTGGTAACCGCGCAAAAGCGCTCCGAAGATATTCAGGATGTGCCAATCGCGATCTCCGCATTCGATGCCGGTACGATCGACGACAAAGTTATCGATGATGCAGTCGACCTAAGCTTTTCTGTCCCTAACCTGACGGTCGATCAGTTCGGCGCATCGTTGCGCGGGGTGGGAAATCTCGCCATTTCATCAACGTCAGAGGCTGGCCTGGGCTATCACGTCAATGGCGTCTATCTCGGTTCGCCAGCGACCGAAGCGGAGTTCTACGACCTCGAGCGGATTGAGGTTCTGCGTGGCCCTCAGGGAACACTCTACGGCCGCAACACCACCGCTGGCGTGCTCAATGTCATCACCCAGAAGGCGACCGACGAATTCGAAGGATACGTCACGGCTGGCTATGGCAATTTCAATACGATCAAATTGCGCGGTGCGATCAACGTCCCGTTGTCTGACAATATCTCGACGCGCGTCGCTGGCTTCTTTCTCGACCGTGACGGTTACGCGACGAACCTGTTCACCGGCAACGATGTCGATGACCGCGAAATGTTCGGCATTCGCAGCAGCACGAAGTTCGAATTTGGCGATACCCGCGCCGATCTCGTCGTTTCCTACTTCCGCGAAGATGACAAGCGGCACCTGCGGACCAAGGTTCAATGCGTGGCCGATGCGGTTCTGGGCTGCTCGCCGCTCGCGACCGGCTTCGAAACACCCGACGCCCGTTCGACTGTCTTTACCGCTGTCGGGACCGCACTTGGGCTGATTGCACCGGGCTCAAACTATTTCGCAGGAAGCCTCAATCCGTCGGATACCCGGCTGCTGAACGAAGATGTCGATCCGTCATACTTCGTCGAAGAATGGCAGGCCTCGCTCGAGATCACGCACGATTTTGGCGATCTTACTCTAACTTCGCTGTCGGGTTACACAGAGATTGAGCGCGACAGCTTCCGTGACTTCGACCGCTTTGTGCCGACCGCGAGCCTCCCGATCCCGGTCACCTTCGATTTCTTCGCAGATGGCAGCTCGATTACGACGACGTCTATTCTGGCTGGACGACGCGATCAGAGCGAAGCGCGCGAATACTACCAAGAGTTGCGGCTCGCATCGGACTTTGATGGTGCGTTCAACTTCATCCTCGGCGGCAACTATTATGATCGCCGCAGCTCGGGGATCTCAGACTTCACCAGCGTGATTTTCGCTGCGCGCCAGCAAGTCACCGGCCTTAGCGCCGAGTTCGACTCGCTGACTATCGAATCCGATCCTACGACAACAAAGAGTTTCGGCATCTTTGGCGAGGTCTATTTCGACCTTTCGGACCGCACCCGCCTCACCGGCGGCTTGCGCTATTCGCAGGACGACAAGACCATTTTAACCCGCCAGGTGTTCTTCAATCCGCAAGCCGATGGCAGTGTGCCGGACTTTACCTTTGGCGAGTTCGAGCGCGGGGTCTTCACCGGACGGGTCGTGATCGACCACCGCTTTTCTGACGACCTGCTGGGCTATGCCAGCTATTCGCGCGGCTACAAAGCCGGCGGTATCAACCCCGGTGAGGCCGGTGCGGATGTCCGCGGCTTTGATCCGGAATTTGTCGACGCGTTTGAAGTCGGCCTGAAAGGTGGCAGCTCGGACGGCTCGCTAGTCGCCAGCGTGGCAGGCTTCTACTACGACTACGCTGGCCTACAATTGGGTCAAACCACCCCGACATCTGCGCTAACGGTCAATTCCGATGCGAAAGTGTGGGGTGCGGAAGCGGAGTTTGCGCTGCGTCCAACCGATCGTTTCCAGGTTGATGGCAGCTTCTCCTATCTTAACACGGAGATCGTTGGATTTGAGTCAATCGACGAGACCGATCCTTTCGGCGTCGCTCCCGGCACTGTACCGGTAGCACCAACCCCCGCGGGCGTCATCAAGAACGCCGATGGCAACCCGCTACCATTCTCTCCCGATATCAAAGTAGCGATTGGCGCACAGTGGGAGATTCCAGCGGGCAGTTGGACGATTACGCCGCGCGTGGATCACTATCTGCAAAGCGAGTTTGTCAGCTCAGCCTTCAACAAACCGATCGACCGCTTCGAAGGTTACAGCCAAACCGATCTCAAGCTTCTTCTTGCGCCAGATGACGGGCCGTTCGAAATCCGTGGCTATGTGAAGAACGTATTCGACAACGACGACATCACGCGTGTCCTGCCGGCCGGCCGACTGGTTGGCCGTTTCCGGGAAGTCGTAATCCTCGAACCGCGCACATACGGGGTAGAGGCAACGTTCCGCTTCTAGGTCGGCGCGTTGCAAGTTCAGAGCAAATCAGAGTGCTCTCTCCTGATGGCTCGGCCGCTTCGACGGTCGGGCCATCTTTCTTTGGCGAAACGTGTTAGGGGGCCGACATTATGAAATTGGCGATCAAGTTTGCGGGCGGCCTGCTAGCGTTCTTGGTGGTCGCATTTGTGGTTGGCCTTATCTGGTCGAACACGCGGGTTGCCATCGACGTTGGCCAGCCAGATCCAGCAGTTGCTTATTTGAACGCGCAGGAGCCGTCGGGAGCAGAGTTTCGAGAGGCGTATTTCGAGCACGACGGCAACCGGCTTCACTATGTCGAGGCGGGCGCGGGTGAGGAGATGATCCTCTTCCTGCACGGCTTCCCGTCCTATTGGCTTTCTCTATCCACGCAGATGCAAGCGCTCAAGGATCGCTACCGCGTGGTCGCAATAGACGGACTTGGTGCCGGGCGATCGGATGCCCCCTTGGAGAAAGAAGAGTACGAACTTGAGCGCATGTCGGCCCATGTCATCGCGCTGCTCGGTCATCTGGAAGCAAAAAAAGTTCATCTGGTTGGCCACGACTGGGGTTCGGTTTTTGCGTTCGGCATTGCACAGCGCCACCCGCAGCACGTCTCCAGTGTGACAGGCATCGCAGCGCCGCCGCTCAATGTGATGCTCTCAAGCCTGGAAAGCGATCCCGTATCGCGCGAGCGCGCGGGCTATATCGAGCGCCTGAAGAGCGCGAATGCAATGCTGGTCGTGCTGACAGGCGGGCACAAGCGTGTCTGGGCGGGGGCCTATGAACCGCTCGTCAAGGCAGGTCATATGAGTGCAGCGAAGGGCAAACTCTTTCGCGAGGCGACCGGCAATCCGCGCCGGATCGACGCGCATATCAATTGGTATCGCGCCAATATCCCATCACCCGATGCATTGAAGGAAAGCGATTTCTGGCCATCGCGCGATGCCCGGATCACCATGCCTGCGCAGATGATCTGGGGCGAGGACGATCCCATTTTCGTTGCATCTTACGATGAGGGGCTATTGAGGATCGCCGATGATCTGCGAATCCGGAAACTGCCCGATACCGGCCATTGGCCTCACGCTGAGCGCGCAGATCAAGTGACGGCGGCGATTGCGGAATTGATCGAAAGCGCGGGCGGTGAGCAAACGCCGATTCCTCCCTCTCCTTAGCGCTTGATCGGCCGTTTCCGGACCATATAGTCATCGCGTACGCCGTTGATTGTGCCAATGATCATGGAAACGGTAATGTCTTCCAGCTCGTCCATATCGACATCGTGCCGAAGCAGGTAAGATCCTGCTGAGGCCGGCACGCCAAAGGATATATCCGTGACCGCGCGCGCCGTCTCCATCGGAATGGCGAAATTATGATGTACGATCTCGGCGAAGTATTCGACAGCCGTCTGACGATCGAACGCAGTGGGATCGCTGCTCTCGGAAATGGCAGGATCAGATTGCAATCGCTCAATCAAAAGACCGCGTTTCTCGATATAGCGCAGATAGACTTTGGTCACACCGCGCACCAGGTCTTCGAACGTGCTCGCTTCCTCGGCAGCAAAGAACTGGGCGCGGCGCAAGCCCGAAAGCTCCCGATCCAAAAGCTCCCGCAAGATTTCCGTTATGTTATCAAAGTATTTATATATCAGGGATTTGCTTATCTCAGCATGTTTGGCGACGCGTTCCATCGAGGCTTGGGAGATGCCTTCATTTTCGACCAGCGCTGCGGCGCTATCAAGGATCATTGAGCGTCGCACTTCCGGCGAGAAGCGTCGCTGTATTTTGGCCTTTTGTGCCGCTTTATTCATATTCCGCGAATCTCAGTCCGTCTTATTCGATCCAGAGCGCTTGAGTAGCAACACCTAGCGTGCGTTACCAATTACCTCAGCAGAATCAGAGTGACGCCGATGTCTCCGGGAGGCACACGCCCTCGCTTAATCGTTCTGACATTGAGCATGAACCGCCCAGACGCTGAGCATCTCCAGCCTTATTGCTGAAATACCGCTGAAGTGGATGCCCCGTGAGGATTCGAACCTCAATTGACGGAGTCAGAGTCCGTAGTCTTACCATTAGACGACGGGGCAATTCTTCGAAATGGGCCAACAAAGAGAGGCATCTGGTCGAAGAGAAGCGCGCATCTAGGTGCGCGAGCAAGGCAGGTCAAGACTGACATACGATCATGCTCGCCGCAAATCTAACCGGCCCATCGCATCTCCGTGACAGCCGCACCGCTTGCTCAAACCCACTTGATCCGGTAACTCTGCAAGCAAGTCCCCGGGCCATCGCGGTGCGGGAGGAGAAGAAAGAGTTTGTAATGGCGGACATTTCTCCGCCGGACGGATATAAAAAGGCTGGCAGCAAGAGGGGCCGCAAGTCCGGCAAAGTAGCCGATTTTCGCTACAAGCGCGCCCACCAGTCCAACGACAAGAATGGCTCTCCCAAGACGCGGGGGCAAGGGCATTCGCGCACAAACAACGGCTCATCAAACTCAGCTGGCCGAAGCGCACCTCACGCTCACCGCCCGCATCGACCCAATCAAGCTTATGCAGCGCTCGACCTCGGCACGAACAATTGCCGCCTGCTTATCGCGCGCCCTTCCGGCAAGGACTTTACCGTCATCGACGCATTCAGCCGTGTCGTAAAGCTGGGCGAGGATTTGGCGAGCACTGGCCGCCTCTCGGATGAGGCAATGGACCGGGCGTTAGGCGCGCTCGCCGTCTGCGCCGATAAGCTACGCCGCCGCAATGTTCGCCTGGCTCGTTCGGTGGCAACAGAGGCATGCCGCAGGGCAAGCAACGGCGATGATTTTATCGAGCGGGTGCATAGAGAAACCGGTATTGTTCTCGATATCATCAGCGCCGAAGAAGAGGCCCGCCTGGCGGTGCTGGGATGTCACATCCTGCTTGAGGAAGGGAGCGGCCCGGCAGTGATCTTCGACATCGGTGGAGGATCAACCGAACTCGTTCTGCTTCAACCCGGCGACAAGATCCCGCGCATCATCGACTGGCAAAGCGTGCCCTGGGGCGTCGTTTCGCTAACCGATACCGTCGGCAAAACTGGCGGTGACCGGGAAAGCAGGCTGGAGCGCTATCGCGAAATGCGCCGGTTGGTGTCAGAAAGCTTCGCTCCATTTTCCGAGCGCATTAGCGATGCTGCAAAGCAGGACGACATTCGCTTGCTCGGCACCAGCGGGACGGTGACGACATTGGCCAGCCTGCACCTCGAATTGCCGCACTATGACCGCAAGGCTGTCGACGGCCTAATCGTGCCATCGCACTCGATGCGCGAGATCAGCACACGTCTTTCCGGCATGTCCCCAGAAGAGCGCAGCGAGCTGCCCTGTATCGGCAATGATCGGGCCGATCTGGTGGTCGCTGGTTGTGCGATACTCGAATCAATACTCGACCTGTGGCCGTCCGACCGTCTGGGCGTCGCCGATCGCGGTATTCGCGAAGGCATTCTGCGCAGCCTGATGGCAGCGGAACGCCAGGGCGAGCGTTCGATCCAGGCCTTGCAGAAGCTGCGCGAGGGCGAGAGCGATTCCACCCACCGCGAAGCTCGCAGCTAAGCCATGAGCCGATCAGGTCGCAATCCGGATCGCCGAGTCCGCACGGCGAAGAAACGTACAGCCTCCTCCACACGCTGGCTGGAGCGGCAACTCAATGACCCATACGTAAAGCAGGCCAAGGCCGACGGCTATCGCAGCCGTGCGGCTTACAAGCTGATCGAACTTGATGAGCGTTTCAATCTAATCCGCGGAGCCAAGCGGGTGGTCGACCTCGGCATTGCGCCGGGAGGTTGGAGCCAGGTCGTGCGCAAACGCGCTCCGAAGGCGGCGATCGTCGGGATTGATCTGTTGCCAACCGAGCCAATCGAAGGTGTGGTTATCCTGGAAATGGACTTCATGGATGACGCCGCACCTGCCGCTCTGGAAGCGGAGCTGGACGGCAAACCCGACTTGGTCATGTCAGATATGGCGGCGAACACGGTGGGCCACAAACAAACCGATCATCTACGCACGATGGGCCTCGTCGAGGCGGCGGCATGGTTTGCAGCTGAAAACCTTGAGGAAGGCGGAGCTTTCATTGCCAAAGTGTTGGCGGGCGGTACGGACACCGATCTGCTGACGCTGCTCAAGAAGCATTTCAAGAGCGTCAAACATGCAAAACCACCCGCAAGCCGCAAGGGCTCATCGGAATGGTACGTCGTTGCTCAAGGGTTCAAGCCCGCCAACTAAGCGGGCCTTCAGCGGCGAGAAAGCGTCTTATGCGCCGCCTTCGTTCTCTTCAGCCGCTGCGTCTTGCTCGACCGCTGCTTCACCTTCAGCCGCTGCATCCGCTTCTTCTTCGGCGTCAACTGTGTCTTCGCCGCTGCCTTCGGCAACCGCCTCGACATATTCCGGAACCGGCAGGTTCGAGCCATAAGAGTTCATGTAGAGGGCGACGGCTGCACGATCTTCAATCTTTGAGAGACCGGCGAAGCTCATCTTGGTTCCATTGGCAAAGGCCGCCGGACGCTTGAGCCATTCGTTCATGCTCTCCCAATCCCAGTTGCCGCCCTTCTCGCTAAGAGCTGCGCTATAAGCAAAACCTGGAGCGCCGCCACCAATCGCCTTGCCCATGATACCGTACAGGTTAGGGCCGACACCGTTAGCACCGCCCTGCTCCATCGTGTGACAAGCCTGGCACTTGGCGAAAACCTGCGCGCCCTTATCAACCGAGGTCTCGGCCATATTGAGCGCTTCAGCCATGGTCATTTCAGCCGGCCCGCCTGTGTCCTCAACAACGCCTTCGATAACATAGCCGAGCTGCTCTGGGCGCTCAGGGTTATCGGCGTGGAAAAACTTGCCGCTCAAAATCGCAAAGCCAAGCGCGATGATGCCTGCGAACAGCACCCAGCCGGCGACGGTGTTAAAACGATCATCCATGGTGAATTGAAAATCCGAAAATGCTTGCCTAGGTCAAAGTCGCGCCCGCTCTAATCGTGCATCCGCTCGCGCGCAAGAGTGATCAGAACATCAGCGATTGCATCAATTGCAAGCAGGCTTGCGAGGTTGGACCTCCGCCTCTAGCAGTCTGGCGCTATGCATAGCTTTCCCGCACCAGCCCAGAAAATCGTCGAATCCATGCAGGCAGCAGCAGCCGCTGAGCCGCAACGCGCTATCGCGTTTCAAGGGTCGCCGGGTGCAAATTCGCACCGGGCCGCCACAGAAGCAGCACCAGATCACTTACCGCTGCCATGCTTCAGCTTCGAAGATGCGCTGGAGGCGGTAAAGGACGGGCGCGCCTCGCGCGCGATCATTCCGATAGAGAATTCCCAGCATGGCCGGGTCGCCGACATCCACTTCCTGTTACCAGAGAGCGGGCTGTCGATCATCGGCGAATATTTCATGCCGATCCATCACGCGCTGATGGGCCTCGGCAAGGGGCCATTCGAAGCCGCTTACAGTCATCCGCAAGCGCTCGGCCAGTCGCGTTTCTTCTTACGCGAGCGCGGGATCGTGCCCCTCAGCTATGCCGATACCGCAGGCGCGGCAGCATTCGTTTCGGAAAAAGGCGATCCAAAGCTCGGCGCAATTGCTCCCGCCATCGCTGCAGAGTTGTACAACCTACAAATCATCGAAGAAAACGTGGAAGACAGCGCCGACAATATGACGCGCTTTGTGGTTCTGGCCGATAAACCGCAAGATCCGGCGACCCTGAATGGTAAGGACGCGATCACCACCTTCGTTTTCGAAGTGAAGAACATCCCGGCTGCGCTCTACAAGGCGATGGGCGGCTTTGCGACCAATGGCGTCAACATGACCAAGCTGGAAAGCTATCAGAAGGGCACAAGCTTCTCCGCCACAGCCTTTTACGCCGATATCATCGGCGCGCCCGGCGATCCTGCCGTGGACCGTGCGTTGGAAGAATTGGCTTTCCATTCCAAGGAATTGCGCGTGCTGGGCAGCTACGCTCAGGCCCGCACACGCGGCTCGGCCGGTTAACCGCAACTGGGCAAACGATATTTCGCGTTCATTAGGCATATTTGAGGTGTTGCACGGCGCTTCGCAGCATGCCACCACTGCCTGCGCATGACGAGCGTAGCGGGGAGCAATACGGGGCCGGTGGACGCCTCAATCAACAGCCCTGCTGCGAGCAATGCTCCTGCGAGCTGGCGCGAGCTGCGTGCAGACGAGGACATCCAGTTCGAACCGGTTGAGATTCCCCCTCTCCCACCGCGCGAACCGGGCTGGTTTGAAAAGATGCTGGAAGCACTTGGCGAGTTCTTCAGCCCGCTTGGCGGCCTATTCGGAAACTCCTGGCCAGTCTTGCGCTGGGTTTTGCTAGCGCTGCTGATCGCTGCTGTGCTCTTCATTATCTGGCGCATGTTCGGCCCTTTGGCAGGTTTGCAGGCCAAACAGCAGGCGGATGAGGAAGAGATCGAATGGCAGCCAGATCGAGCTCAGTCGCTCGCACTGCTTGAGGATGCCGACCGGCTAGCCACTGAAGGGCGCTATGGCGAGGCGGTGCACCTTCTATTGCAGAGAAGCGTTGGCCAGATTGCGAGTACGCGTCCAGATTGGGTGGCGCCCTCCAGCACAGCAAGAGAGTTGGCCGCCCTCCCCGCATTGTCCGATTCAGCTCGGTCTGCGTTTCGCACCATCGCCGAGCGCGTCGAAAGCAGCCTGTTTGCGCTGCGCACTCTCGACAGCGAGGATTGGGAAGCGGCGCGCAAGGCATATGCCGACTTCGCGCTCGCCAAGATTGAAAGTGCCCGTGACAAACGCGACCTGATCGACGCTCAACCGGCCTGGGAGACGGCGACATGAGCGAAGCGATCCAAAGCCAATCTGACCGCCGCAGCGGAGGCGGCTTTAGCAGGTTTACAGTGCTCGGCCTCGTCCTGTTTGGCTTCGCCGCGTTCATCGCCATGCTTTACTTCATCGGTGCTGGCGACACGCAGGGGCGCGGCAACAATGGACAAGCGCATGCGACCGCCAATGGCCTGAACGGCTTTTCCGGATTGGTTGAGCTGCTCGAGTTGGAAGGCGAAGACGTCTCGACGTCCCGATCGCCTTCGGCACTCGAAACACCAAACCTTCTTGTGCTGACACCTCCGCCGTATTTCGACGCCGAAGAGCTCGGTGAGATCCTCGAAAAGCGCGCCTATGCTGGGCCCACTCTGGTGATACTTCCCAAATGGTTTGTCAGTGAATTTCCGCCAAACCTGCCGGATGAGGTGGACGATCAGGTGCGTGATGGATGGGTCCAATTGAACGGGGCGATCCCGTTCGATTGGTCGGAGAACCTGCCCGAGCACTATGCGGTCGAGGCCGGGCTGCAGGATAATGAGAAGCGGCCGGGTCGCTGGGCAGGTTTCGACTTAAGCGGTACGCTGCCAGGCGAGACCAGCATTGCCGCCACCGATAACGGCAATGGCGAACCACTGGTCATTGATCATGCGGGAAACGCACTGGCTCTGTCGTTCTATGTCGAGGACGAGTTCGGGAATTCAGACGACACAGAGAACGTCACTTTTATAATCGAACCCGATCTGATGAACAATTACGGGCTCGGCGATGGCGGCCGTGCGGCGCTGGCTTTGGCGCTGATCGACGATGCCAGTTACGGCTATGAATACCCTATCGTATTCGACCTCACGCTAAATGGTTTCGGCGGTACGACCAACCTACTCACGCTGGCGTTCCGTCCGCCGTTTCTGGCCGCGACCTTGTGCCTGATCATGGCGATCTTCATTGTCGGCTGGCGAGCGTTCAAACGCTTTGGTCCGCCAATTGCCAGCGGCCCGGAAATCGCGTTCGGCAAAAGGCGTCTGGTTGCCAATGGTGCTGGCCTGATCCTGCGCGCGCGGCGGCTACGGCTGCTCGCGGAACCTTATGCGGCGCTCAGCGCACGACGGCTCGCTAACCGATTGGGTCTCAGCAAGCCAGAGCCACAAGCGATTGATGATGCGATCAGGCTCAGACTGCCGGAAGAGCCACCCTATTCCGTTCGGGCCGCGCAATTGCGCAATGCCCGCAAACCATCCGATATCTTGCGCGCCGCGCGCGCACTCAAAGACCTTGAAGGGAAACTCAAGACATGAGCATGAGCCTCGAAGAATTGCGCGAATTGGCCGATGCCATCCGCGCCGAAGTCGCCAAGGCAATTGTCGGTCAGGATGAGATGATCGACCAATTGCTGGTGGCGATGATCAGCGAAGGGCACGTTCTGCTCGAGGGGCCTCCGGGAACCGCAAAGACTTTTCTGGCGCAGAGTTTCGCCACCGCACTTGGCCTTGATTATGGCCGCATTCAGTTCACGCCAGATTTGCTACCAGGCGACATTCTCGGTTCAAACCTGTTCAACTTCCAGACCAGCACCTTCACCCTCACGCGCGGACCCATCTTCTGCGAATTGCTGCTGGCCGACGAGATCAACCGCACGCCGCCCAAAACACAGGCCGCGCTTCTCGAAGCGATGCAGGAACGCTGCGTGACACTGGACGGAGAGACGCACCATTTAGCCGACCGCTTTATGGTGGTTGCGACGCAAAACCCGATTGAGAACCAGGGGGTTTATCCGCTGCCAGAGGCGCAGCTCGATCGCTTCCTGTTCAAGCTGCTTGTACCCTATCCCGACGAGGGCGAAGAGACGAAGATCGTAACGAGCTACGGCCAACGCCAAGGTCCAATGCGCCCAGCAGAATTGGGTGTGAGCGCCGTTGCCGACACCACCAAACTGGTCGCAGCAAGCGGCGCGCTGGAGCACGTTACGGTTGCCGAAGAAATCACCGGCTACGTCGTCAGGCTAATTCGCGCAACGCGCGAGCATGCGGAACTGGCGGTTGGAGCCAGCCCGCGTGCCGCGGTGATGCTGGCTAATGCGGCGCGCGCCAGAGCAGCGCTGAACGGTCGCGCCTATGCCATTCCGGACGATGTGAAGGCGCTGGCAATTCCCGTTCTACGGCACCGGCTGACGCTCAGCCCGGCTGCTGAAATCGAAGGTCGCGATGTGGAAGCCTTGGTCGCTGAACTGGTCGAAAGCACCGAGGCACCTCGCTAAGCCAATGCGTCTGCCGCTGCCAAACCTTCCCAACCTGCCTATCGTCCCGACCGAGCGCGCGGCATGGGTGGTCGCATGCTTTGCGCCCATCGCATTGCTGATAGCGGCGGTCGCACCTAGGGCGTGGATCGCTGCACCAGCCGCTGTCGTCGCGCTGTTGCTTGTGATCGTGCTCGATGCGGGTCTCGCCGGGAATGCCAGGAATTGGGACATTCGCGTGCCCGCCGATACGGAGGTTGGCCAGCCAACTGCCCTATCCATGCTCGCCGAATTTGCAGGCGGGATGAGGTCCAGGGTCGAAGGTGCGCTCGAATTCGATCCAAGGCTGGGCAATGGCGGACGAGCGAGTTTCGCTCTCCCCAAGCATTCGCAGCACGATTATTACAATGGCACTTACAACGCTGAACCGGAGCGGCGCGGGACGGCGCAAGTGCCACGCGCCTGGCTACGCTGGACCGGTCCGCTGGGTCTAGGTGCAAGGCAAGCCAATCGCGAGTTGGACGAGCAAGTGCGTATCTGGCCCGACCTTTCGCCAGTTCGCAGCAAGGAGCTGCAGACCTTCCTGCGCGACGCTCAGACAGGCCTGATCGCCCGGCGCATTCGCGGCGAAGGCACACAGTTCGAGGCTTTGTCTGAATATGAGCCGGGGATGGATCGCCGCCGGATCGACTGGAAGGCAAGCGCCCGCCACACCAAACTTTACGCCCGGGAGAACGAGAGCGAGCGCAACAACCAGATCGTCTTCGCTTTCGATTGCGGGCAAGCGATGTGCGAGCCGGTTGACGGTATGCCGAGGATTGACCGAGCCGTATCCGCAGCGCTCACCGCCTCCTATGTCGCGCTGAAAAGCGGGGATCGGGTATCTTTGTTCGGCTTCGATCAGAGACCGCAGGTCATGACACCTTTTGTGGGCGATGCGCGTGCATTTCACCGCCTGCAAAGCGCGGCAGCCTCGCTAGACTACACCAGCACGGAACCGAATTTCACGCTCGCTCTCGCCACTCTTACAGCCAAACTTCAACGCCGTTCTCTGATCGTGCTATTCTCTGACTTCACTGACCCGACAGCGGCGGAATTGATGATCGAGAGCATTGGCCGCCTGGTCGAGAGGCACCTCGTGCTGTTCGTGACGATTGCGGATAGCGAACTCGAGGAATTCATCGCCGAGGAACCGACCGATGTGGCCGTCCTGGCCCGAAGCGTGACCGCCGATACGCTCGCTCATCAGCGTGAAGTGGTGCTTCAGCGTTTGCGCCGAATGGGTGTCGATGTGATCGAAGCACCATGGGACCAGATCGGATACCAGCTGATTGATCGTTATTTCATCATCAAGAGCAGCGAGGCGATCGGATGAAGGCTCCAATCATCTCCAGCTGGTTTGGCGGCACTCACATCGATGCGCCTGCTGATATCGAGAGTGCAGCGTTGCGCTCGGACAAGTTCCGACTGGAGCGCGAGGGAGACTGGCGCCGGCTTGAAGACATCCTCAAGCGCATGGAGCGTGGCGGCTTGAGACGGATCAGCGACGAGGACTTGCTAGCGCTACCCACCCTCTATCGCACAGCCGCTTCCAGCCTGTCTGTCGCGCGGGAAACCTCGCTTGACGCGGCAACACTGCGCTATCTTGAAAGCCTGGTCCAGCGCGCGTGGTTTCAGGTGTATGGACCGCGTCAGGGCCTTGCCGGCTGGCTGCGCTCATTCTTGATGGGCGGCTGGAGCCGAGCCGTGCGCGGCATCTGGCTGGAAATCTGCATCGCGTTCTTCGTGATGGTCGCGGGGACCGTCGTCGGGTGGCTGCTCGTCGCACAAGAGCGTGAATGGTACTTCCGCCTCGTTCCAGTGCAATTCCTCGACGCCCGTGTCCCCGGTGCCAGCCGAGAAGACTTACTTGAAACGCTCGCTGTTGAGGAGAGTTCGAGCGGACTTTCCGTCTTTGCCGCCAGCCTTTTCAGCAACAATGCAGGCGTGGCGATCCTCGCCTTCGCTCTGGGGTTCGCATTCGGGATCCCCTCACTGATGCTGCTCGTCTACAACATGGCCGTCCTCGGAGCGATGCTGTGGCTGTTTGCGGGTCAAGGTTTGACGGTCGAGTTCGCAGCGTGGCTCAGCGTACATGGCACCACCGAGCTATTCGCCATCCTTCTTTCGGGAGCAGCTGGTCTGCATATCGGTCGCTCAATGGCGTTCCCGGGCGAGCGATCGGTTCTATCTGCAGCGGCTGAAAGCGGGCGGCGCGGCGCGGTCGTGATGGCGGGTGTAGTGCTGATGATGGTAGTCGCAGCTCTACTGGAAGCCTTCCCGCGCCAGCTTGTTGGCGGATCGGAAAACCGCTTCCTGATCGGCGGTACTATGCTGGCCATGTGGCTGGCCTACTTCTTCGCCTACCAGCCGAAAAATTTGGAGGACGCGGAATGAGCGCCGCCTCCGCCAGCTACGGATACACCAATGAGCGCGAGCGCACGCTTATCACGCCAGAGGGAATCTCCGTCCCGATCGTGGTCGCCTCGCGCGGTTCGCGGGTCGGAGCACTAATCCTTGATTTCGTGCTGCTATATGTCGGCCTGTTTCTGCTCGCCTTGCTGTTGGGATGGATGTTCTCGGGATTGTTTGACGAGATTGCGGGAGCTGCCGAAGAGCAAATCTCCGGCGCAGGCGAGTTTCTCTACATCGTCTTCATCCTGATCGTGTTCCTAGCACGCTATGGGTATTTTCTCAGCTTCGAGCTTGGACCGAGAGGGGCGACGTGGGGTAAGCGCGCCACTGGCATACGCGTAGCCGCTCGCGACGGCGGCCGGTTGACGGCAGAAGCAGTTCTCGCTCGCAATCTGCTGCGCGATATCGAGCTGTTCATGCCACTTGTGTTCCTCGTCTTCGCGCCGACCGGAGAGATGGGAAATGCCGGGCTCGCAGGGCTGGCCTGGTTCATGGTGTTCATGGCCGTCCCATTCTTCAACAAGGATGCCCTGCGTGCAGGCGATGTCATCGCTGGCACATGGGTGGTCGAGGCTCCACGCACCAAGCTTGCCGAAGCGTTATCGACCCAAGGTGCAGCGAGCGGAGAAAGCACGCTCACCGGCGCACGTTATGAGTTTGGGGACGAGGAACTGTCGGTCTACGGCGAGCACGAATTGCAAACGCTGGAGCGCGTGCTGCGCGACAATCACGATGAAGCAATCTCCGCGGTACACACCACTATCTGCAACAAGATCGGTTGGGACCCCGGCGCAGGCGACGAACGCGCCTTCCTCGAGGCGTTTTATTCGCAGCTGAGGGCCAGGCTCGAAGGCGATATGCGCTTTGGCAAGCGCAAGCAAAACAAGTTCGACGAGAGCTAGATTGGTCCGGTGTGGAGCCTAGCTCTCACCAGGCTACTCATCGGCGAAGATGGCCACTTCATTTACGCCGTCACTGGTCGCACGGCCGCGATACATTCCGCTGGTCGTGAAGCTGAAAAGCGCATCTCCTTCATTGGTCACGAGGATCACTCCGCCACTGCCTCCAAGTTCCTCGACTTCCTGCATTACGGCATCGGTCTCTTCCTGAGCAGCATCGGCGCTCAAGGGAATTTCGTAAGCATGGATAATGTATTGCGGGAAGCCATCTGGACGTTTCGGCACTTCAGCCTGCGCCTTGTCGATATCCATCCGGAAACGGTAACGCAGCCGCGTGCAGATCTCTTTCGCAACGCCGACGCGAATGAAATACTCGCCCGATCCGGTCGCGGAAACCGCGCAACTGCGATTGTCGGCATAATTGCCGGAGCCGATCATGGGACTGTCACCGATCCGCCCCCAGCGCTTCCCAGTCATACCGCCGGTTGATGTACCCGCAGCAAGGTTTCCTTTGAGATCAAGTGCCACAGCACCGACCGTGCCGAACTTGTGATCAACCTCAAGCGCGCTGGTTTGCTGCGCCTTCATCCGTTCCAGCGCCTTGCGACGACGCTCTGTTGCGAACCATTCCGGTTCAGCGGTTTCCAGCCCATGCTCGCCAGCAAACTCTTCCGCGCCAGCTCCGCTCAAGAACACATGTCGGCTTTCCGTGCGAACCTTGTCCGCGAGCAGGATCGGGTTCTTGATGCTTTTTACGCCGGTCACCGCGCCTGCGCTGCGGTCACTGCCGTCCATGATCGAGGCATCGAGTTCGTTCTCGCCTTCCCAGGTAAAGACAGCGCCGCGCCCAGCATTGAACAACGGATTGTCCTCCAAAGGAACAATGGCCGCCTTCACCGCATCCATCGCGCTGCCGCCATCCTTCAGCACCTGCGTTCCCGCATCGAGCGCTTCTTGCAGCGCGGCTTCGTACTGCGCGCGCAATTCAGGCGTGATGCGTTCCGGAGTGATCGTGCCCGCCCCGCCATGGATCGCCAGCGACCACTTCGGTTCCTCTTCTTGAGCATGTGCCGGGGCAGAAAAAGCGAGAAGCGCAAGCAGCGCGTAGCGGATCATCTGTTTCATGGGCAAAGACCTATCGCAAAGTTTCGCGTCGGGCTAGCGTCACCTGAAATCAGAGACATTCGAAGGACGAGAGATGAGCAGTTTTGGAGCGCAGTCGACGACCGATGACGTTCTGGCGGACAAGGATCTGACCGGCAAAACGATTTTCATTACAGGTGGCAATTCCGGCCTGGGTCAGGAGAGCGGGCGCGCAATGGCGTCACAAGGTGCGCACGTCATTCTCGCCGGGCGGAGCCAAGACAAACTGGATGCGGCCGTCGCAACCATCAAACAAGAGAGTCCGGGCGCTGAGGTCGAAACGATCATTTGCGACCTCGGTTCATTAGCGAGCATACGGGCTTGCACCGACGAGGCGAACAAACGCTTCGCCAAGATCGATGTGCTCATCAACAATGCCGGTGTGATGGCATGCCCCAAAGAGCGAACGGAGGATGGATTCGAACGCCAGTTCGGCACCAATCACGTCGGGCATTTTCAGCTGACGAAGGGCTTGATGCCATTGATAGAGGCAGGATCGGACAAGCGTATCGTCAACCTTTCAAGTCGCGGGCACCATATCTGCCCGGTGGACCTAGATGATCCGCATTTCGAAAATCGCGAATACAATGAGTGGGTCAGCTACGGCCAATCGAAGACCGCAAATGTCCTGTTTTCGGTGGGGTTGGAAGATCGTTTCGCCGCGCGCGGGATCCATGCCTATGCGGTCCATCCGGGAGGCATAAACACCAATCTGAGCCGCCATCTGAGCGAAGAACAGGAGCAGGCTCTGATTGAGCGGGTCACAACCAGCGATCCGGATTTCGAATGGAAGAGCATTCCCCAAGGCGCCGCGACGCAGGTTTGGGCGGCGACCGCATCTGAACTTGCTGGAAAAGGCGGCGTCTATTGCGAGGATTGCCATGTTGCCGAGATTGACGACCAATCGAGCAACAGCGGGGTGCGCAGCTATGCGCTCGACAAGGCCAATGCAGACCGGCTTTGGCAGCTTAGTGAGGAAATGATCGGCGAGCCTTTTTCCGCCTAGCCATCTCCAAGGAACTGCCGAACTAGAGCGAAAGTATCCTTGGCCTCACGCGTCGGAGTCACAGCCATATAGACGTGCGGTGCGCCTTCGTATTCATACAGTTTCGCATCCACGCCAGCATCACGCAATTTGTGGGTGAATGTACGACTATCAATGATGAAGAGATCGTGGCGCCCGGTGAAAATCCGCGTGGGCGGCAGTTTGGCCAGTTCCTCTGGCGCAGCATAAAGCGGGCTACATTCCGCGCTAGCCGGATCGCGATCATCCGCCCAGATCGCGCCGCAGCTACGCAAAGTTGCGATCTTGAGCATGATGTCATGCGGCTCCACTTCGCGCATTGCATCGTCGGCCATAGTCATATCGAGCCATGGTGCGAACAGCACCAGCTTGCCAGGCTGCGGTCCACCAGCTTTCGCCAATCTTAAGGCGAGACTGAGCGCCATATGCCCGCCAGCGCTGTCGCCATTGATGACGATCTTTTCCGGGTGATGATCTGCCGCAAGTTTGGCAAAGGCAGCATCGGCCAGCTTGTCGGCCGCGGAATAATGGTTCTCAGGCACCACGTTGTAGAGCGGCAATGTAATGCTGACGCCTGCCTGCCTGACCAGTTCCTCGGCTAGCGGCCAGTGTTCCTTGAACATCGGCAGAACAAACCCGCCTCCATGAAAATAGAGCATATGCCATTCGGTAGGCCCCGATTTGGGGTGAAGGGTGACGAGCTTCTGCCCCTCGGCCTCCCACTGCTCGACAATGAATTTCTGCTCGAAGTTTGCGGGCATAGGCACGTCTTGGGGCGGCTTACGCGAATCCAAGTAAGGCTGGAGGTCCGCCGCATCGTGCGGAAAGACGGGCTTTCGCCGCGAAATGATCCACTTGACGAGCCGCATCGTCAGGCTCGGCTTTACGCTGCGCAGCTCGATTGAAGTGTCACTCAGCATGTCATCTCCCTTTGCGGAGGAAACTGAAGCAGCAACAGCGGAAGTCAAGTTTGCGAGAACTGCAAGCACGTTAGGCCAACTCGACAATCATCCCCTCATTAAGCCAGCGCCCTAACATCGCGCCAGCGCGCATCGCGGCATCGCCGATTGCTTGCTCGCTGGCGTTGTCACCCGCGAGCAGCATGCAAACCTCGCCATAGGTCGCTCCCGATTGAATGGCGCCAAAGGCTTGCGCCTCTTCTGCGTCGACCATTGTGAAGGTCGGTCGCTCACCCTCGCGCCAGACCAGACACCCGCGCGGGCGATCACAGGCGATATCGCCCATTTCGAACGGCTCGTCGCCAAGCGCACTCCACATCGCGGTAAGGTCATGCGCAACCTGCTTGCTGACAGCTCTCGGGGCGAGAACGAGCTTCATTGCCGCCCAATCGGTATCGCCGAAACGAGCTGTTTCCTCCGCGAAGGCTTCTCCATCAAGCGGCACGGCATCGCGCGCGGTCGCCAATCCCAGCATCGACCATTCGAGCCAGGCCAGCTCCGCCACCTCAGGATTGTTGCCAAACAATTGCGCGCAGCTCTCGTCGAACCCAGCGCCAGCATCGTCGATTGTCCAGCTCGCGGGTGGATGCGTGATCGCGTGATGCGCAGCGACCTGTTGAAACGGACCTTCGCCAACGTATCGCGCGGTGCGCTCAAACGTTTCGCCGAGTGCATCCATGAGCGCGGAGCGATAATTGCCACGGTAGACCTGCATCCCGGCAGCCTGGGAGTTGCCCCACCCTTGCGGTAGCGGAGCATTCTCATCGAGGATCTGCTGCATGAAAACAGCCTGTCGCTCAGCCAGATCAGTGCTACTCATGCGAGCACAGCTTCACATGCTTCGCTTGCAATGCCTCGCGCCCGATCCAGTTCGCTCAGCAATTCGGGCAGCGGAGGGATTTTGTCGTCGCGCTCGATCATGGTCGCGACCGGCTGAGGCAGCGCCTTCATCGCCTTGGCATAAAGTGCCCAGACGTCGTCACAAACCTCTCGGTCATGCGTGTCGATGATGATCTCACCCGGCGTGTGACCAGCGAGGTGTATCTGACGCACACGCTCTAATGGTAGACCAGATAAATACTCATCGACGGAGAACCCGTGGTTCCGGCTGCTGACATAGATATTGTTCACGTCGAGCAGCAGATAGCAGCCCGTGCGGCGCGCCATCTCGCAAAGAAACTCCCACTCGGTCAGCTCGTCCTCAGGGAAGGTCAGGTAGCTTGATGGGTTTTCAAACAGCATCGGCCTGCCAAGGTGATCCCGCGCACGGTCGATATTCGCACAGACCACATCCAGCGCCTCACCTGTCAGCGGCAGGGGCAGCAAATCATGGCTGTTGTGCGCGCTTGTTCGGGTCCAGCAGAGGTGGTCGGACACCCATAGCGGGTCGATCCGCCGCTCCAATTGCTTGAGCTTGTCGAGGTAGTCCGAGTCCAGACCGCCAGCCGAGCCAATCGACATCGAGACGCCATGGATGATGACGGGATGCTTCTCTCGTATTTCTTCAAGAATGCGCAGCTGGCGTCCGCCTTCGATCATGTAGTTTTCCGAGATGACCTCGACGAAATCCACGGGGACGTCGCCTTCCAGGAAATCCTCATAGTGCGTGCGCCTGAGGCCCAGCCCAAAGCCACCAAATGGCTCAATCATGTCATTCGAATTGCTCATCGCGGCATGTCCATAGCAGAATTTCAGCAGTCCGGTGCACCAGTCTCCCCGCGTCGAAGGGGGGTCATATCCACGCGAAGATTCCGATACACCGGGCCACCAGGCGATCACCGAACGCAAGCCAAGCCCGAGCAGATGATCGCCGAATTCGAAGATCGTTACGCGTGAGGCGCGATCTCCTTCTTGCGAAGAAGTTCGTGGCTTCTTTGCCCGGCGTTACAGCAGTGGCAGAGAATTCTTTTCCGAAGGCGCGGACACGCAAAAAATCTGGCGGCCTGTAACCATCTGAGCGGGTGCGGCGAACTCACAATCAGTTCCGGCGACAAGCCGGGATTAGCCCCTAACGATTTTTGGAGAAATATCATGAACGCCAAGTCAATCGCCAATATCGCCGGTCTTGCCCTTACTGCAGGTATCGCAGCTGGCCTCGCTACCACCCCAGTTGCCGCACAAAGTTCGAAAGAAAGATGTTACGGTGTTTCGAAAGCCGGCAAGAACGATTGTGCAGCTGGCCCAGGCACCAGCTGCGCCGGTACATCGACGCGCGATTATCAAGGCAATGCATGGACCTATGTTGACAAGGGTACTTGCGTTACGATCAAAACGCCCAAGGGCAATGGCTCATTGAAGCCGGTCAAGCGCTAACAGGCGCAGGAATTCTAGGAGGAATGAAATGAGCAGTGTATTGTCACTATACGACCGCCTCGTCGGCACCCTGTCAGGGCGGTTTTTCGAGAGCATTGCGCTGCTCTTTTCCCGCATAGCGCTCGCTGGAATATTCTGGCGCTCATACCAGACGAAGGTGGTTGAAGGCACCTGGCTTCAGATCGATGAAGTGCAGTATCTCATTTTTGACAATGAGTTTGCTGGTCTGCCTCTGCCTTCATCGCTTGCAGTGCCGCTCGCGACCTATGCGGAGTTCCTCTTTCCAATCTTGCTTTTGATCGGCCTTGCGACGCGCTTCTCCGCACTTGCCTTGCTGATTATGGCGCTTGTTATCCAGCTGTTCGTGTTCCCGACTACGGCGCACTTTTTCGGCTGGGCCATGTTGCCGATTGCCCTTGGCCTGATCCTGATCAGCCGCGGGCCTGGTATGTTCTCGCTCGACGCGTTGATTGCCAGAGTTCGCGGCCAGTAAGGCCAAGTACAATGATCGGAGACGAAGCAACTCTTTCCCGCCTCATGGCGTCGGCACAGGATGGTGACAAAGCCGCCTACAATGTGCTGCTGTCAGAGGCGGGACTGTGGCTGGAACGGTATTATCGCCGGCGCGTACCACCGTCCCAGCTTGATGATCTGGTGCAAGATGTGTTGCTTGCGATCCATGCCAAGCGTGCGACATACGATCCGACGCGTCCGTTTCTGCCTTGGCTGGCAGCAATCGCGCGGTATCGCTGGGTCGATCATCTTCGCAAGGTCTACAAGCATGAAAGCAAAGAGATCGAAGATGACGATGCGATCGAGGATAGCGACGAGGAGGTCACCCTCGCCCGCGTCAGCCTGGAGCGGTTGTTCGGATATCTGAACGAGAAACAGGCAACGGCCATTGAGTTGGTCAAGATTGAGGGGCTTTCGATCCGCGAAGCCTCGCAGCGTACCGGCCAGAGCGAGAGCCTGGTCAAAGTGAATATACATCGTGGCTTGAAGAAGCTGGCCACGCTCGTAGAGAAAGCTGAGTAAGATGAATACAAGCCGTGAAAACATGATAGCGGGACTGGCAGAAGGCCTGCAGCCTGTTCGCCGGATCAATCCGCGCGACGGGTTGCTGTTGCTCGCGTTTGCGACACTGGTTGCATTCGGTGTGTCGGTGGTCGTGTTCGATTTCTGGTTCGGCATGCTCGAAGGACAGGCTTCTGCATTTTTCTGGGTGACCAATGGCCTGGTTCTGCTGCTCGGCTGCGCCAGCGCGCTTGCCCTGATCCTTGGTGGATCGCCACGCGTCGGCCAGCGAGAGAATGCGCCGGGCTGGTCCGCAGCCATGGTGGCAGTGCTGCCAATCGCTGCGATTATTGCCCTGTTCACCGGGGAAGCCAATCATGTGCACGAGGGGCTGAACGACCCAGTCGCCGCGATGTGCACTAAAGCCTCGGTTTCCGCTGCACTTCTGGTCGGCCTGGCAGCAGTCATGTGGCTGCGTCGCAGCGCCCCCGTGTCGATAGAACGTTCGGCATGGCTGGTCGGGTTGGCCTCGGGCTCGCTAGGAACGGTCGCATATGGCATCACCTGCCCGCTCGACACCGTTTCGCACCTGGGCCTGTGGCATGTTGCCCCAATCGGGATCGCAGCCGTGGCCGCCCGCTTGGTCGTGCCCCCGCTGATCCGCTGGTAAGACTGCGCCACCCACACATTCCAATTGATTGGATTTGCGCCTTCCCTTCAGCAAGGGAAGGCGTTTTTGCTAAGTTGCTCTGTTGAGTTCTACAACCACTTCCAGCGCCAGAAGAGCAACAGCTGGAGCGCCATAATGCCCAAGCAAATGGCGACCACAATCCAGAATGCATCGCCATCGTCCACCCCCGGCATACCTCCTACGTTGATACCCATCAGACCGGTCAAAAAACCTAGCGGCAGGAATATGCCGGCCACGATTGTCAGCATGTAGGTCGCATGCTCGTTCGATGCGAGGCTGCGGGCGCGCAGCTCGTCTTGCAAGACGAGCGCACTTTCCTTGCTGATGTCGATATCATCGAGATACCGCCTGAGGCGTTCGATCGATTCTGCGATTTCACGCCGATCATGCCCCTCAAACCATTGGGGCGCATCACGTGAAATTCGCTCCAATGCTTCATGCTGCGGCGACATATGACGCTTCAGAGCCAGACAATTGCGCCGGATCGACGTAATTCTTGGTAGGATATCCTCGTAGTCCTCTTCGACATCCATCTCTTCGAGAATGTCGATCTGGTCGTTCATATCGACAATCGTTTGGTTCATGCGAACCACCAGCTGGTCGACGATCTGCACGATCGCCGCTCCGGCGTCGGTTGGCCCCTTCCCGGCATCGACCAGCGCAAGAATATCTCGCGGAGTCTGCATCGGAAACTTTCGCAAGGTGATCAGACGGGTTCCGTCACACCATAGCTGCAGCGAAATCATGTCTTCCGGCTGAGCATTGGGATTGAAATTGATCCCGCGCAAGGTGGCGACAATCGCATTGCCTTCTCGCAGCGCCCGTGGCCGAGTGGAATCCGACACAAGCAATTCGGCAGTCGTGGGCGATATGTCGAGATCGGCGACAAGCCAGGGCTTCACCTCGTGAGCCTGGCGGCGAAGGTGGAGCCATAATATCTCCCCCGGCGCCTGAGGTTGCCAGTTATCGACTTCAGTCCGCCCAATCGGGCGCCCTCCTCCTTTGCCATCGAGCACACGCCCGAAAATGAGCGGGTCAATTCCCTCTGTCGCATCGGTTGCCAATTGATCCATTCAGACGTCATGCAGCACTTGGCGCTGCCTGTCATTGCCCCTTCATACTATCAGGCCTATATCGCGCCCATGTCCTCAGTAAGGCCTTGGCGCGATATCGAACGGCGGGAATGCCGCCAAATCATGGTCGGCGATGTGCCGGTGGGCGGCGATGCGCCGATAACCGTGCAAACCATGACCAACACCCCAACCGAAGATGCAGTGGCGACGATCGATCAGATTCGCCGCTGCGAAGAGGTAGGGTGCGATATTATCCGCGTCTCTTGTCCGACAGAGGAGGCTACCGCCGCCTTTGGCAAGATCACCAAGGCCGCGCGCATTCCGATAGTTGCCGATATCCATTTCCACTACAAACGCGCGCTCGAAGCTGCTGACGCAGGTGCTGCCTGCCTACGGATTAATCCCGGCAATATCGGCTCGAGCGACCGTGTGGCAGAAGTGGTCCGCGCGGCCAAGGCCAATGGCTGCGCGATCCGCATCGGTGTAAACGCGGGCAGCCTCGAGAAAGACCTGCTCGAAAAGTACGGCGAGCCGTGCCCCGAAGCGTTGATTGAAAGCGCGCTCGATCACATCAAGCTGCTCCAGGATCACGACTTCCACGAATTCAAGGTCGCGGTGAAGGCTTCCGACGTATTTCTTGCCGTAGCCGCTTATCACGGCTTGGCTGAGGCGGTGGATTGTCCATTGCACCTTGGCATTACCGAGGCCGGCGGACTGATCGGCGGTACGGTCAAAAGCTCCATCGGCATGGGCTCACTGCTTTGGGCCGGGATTGGCGACACGATCCGTGTCTCGCTGTCCGCAGAGCCCGAAGAAGAAGTCAAAGTCGGATACGAGATGCTCAAGGCACTTGGCCTGCGCACGCGCGGTGTGCGGGTGGTTTCTTGCCCCAGCTGCTCGCGCCAGGGCTTCGACGTAATCCGCACGGTCGAAACGCTCGAGAAGCGGCTCGAGCATATCAAGACGCCGATGTCGCTGTCTGTGCTCGGCTGCGTCGTCAACGGACCGGGCGAGGCGCGCGAGACCGACATCGGCCTGACCGGCGGCGGCAATGGCAAGCATATGGTCTACCTCTCGGGCGTGACCGATCATACCGTGCAAAGCGAGGACATGCTCGATCACATCGTCAAGCTGGTCGAAGAAAAAGCGGCGAAAATCGAAGCGGGCGAAGCGACTGCTTTCGATCCGCATGCAGCCGAAGCGGTGGAGTAGCGGCGGGCGCTTTGCTCCACGTCGTTCATCACGCAGATTACATGGCGCCGCGTCCAGAGCGTGGGACGTTCAAGTTCGACAAGTACTACCTTGTCATGGAGGCGCTGCGCGCGAGCAATGCCGCGCTGACGGAGCACGCTCCCTTCCCGATGCCCCGCAAATGGCTCGAGGCCGTTCACGATCCTAGCTACGTCGACGAAGTCTTCCGCGCCGAAGTCCCGCGAGAGAAAGAGCGTCGCATCGGCTTTCCTGTAACGCCGCACATCGCCAGCCGCGTGCGCCATACCAATGGCGGCACATGGCTCGCAGCGCAGCTCGCGATGAAGCACGGCTATGCGGCAAACAGCGCCGCAGGGAGTCACCATGCCCTGCACGATACCGGCGCAGGATACTGCGTGTTCAACGACCTCGCCGTTGCCGCCAACCGCCTGATTGCCGAAGAGGACGCACGCCGCATCCTGATCGTCGATCTCGATGTGCACCAGGGTGACGGCACAGCTAGCCTCACCGCTGCACGCGACGACATTTTTACGCTTTCCATGCACGCCGAAAAGAACTTCCCTGTGAGGAAAGCGCGATCAAATCTGGACGTGGCGATGCCCGACGGGGTCGACGATGATGGCTATATGGAGGCTCTCGCCAAGCATCTGCCCGATGTCTTTGCTCAGTTTGAGCCGGATTTCGTCTTCTACCAAGCGGGCGTCGATCCCCACACCGACGACAAGCTTGGCCGTTTGTCATTAAGCGATGACGGCCTTGTCGCGCGTGACCGATTTGTCGTGCGGGAAGCGCGCGCACGCGCCCTCCCCATCGCCAGTGCGCTGGGCGGCGGATATGGCGATGATCAGCGTGAAGTTGGCGCTCGGCACGCGCGATCCATGCTGGCCATGGCGAAGGAAAACACTGAATTCCCGGCAACTTCAGCCCTATTTAGAGAGGCTTAATGCTCTCGTTCTAGGCTGAACTCCATGTTGGGACGTTCTATCTTTTTCGCGCTCGCCGTATGCGGCTTTGCCGCAATGGCTGTGCCGTCATCGGACGACGAGGACGCCGATAAGGAGAACAGCCATCCCAAGGGTGTCTTTGGCTCGACACAAAGTGCTCCCGCTCCATCAGCGGCAAACGCCGCCTGGTTCGCGGGCGAGCACACGCTCGACCGCCAACCGGATGGTCATTTCTACGCTCTGGCAAATGTGGATGGAGCCAATGTGCGCATGATGGTCGACACCGGCGCAAGCGTGATCGCGTTGACCGCCGACGACGCCTTGGCCGCCGGCCTGCAATGGGACGAATCTCAAGTCCGGCATATTGGCGCAGGCGCCAGCGGTGCAGTTTACGGCGTTCCGACCCGACTCAAAGAGGTGGAAATTGGCGGCATGGTCAGGCGCAGCGTCCAGGCCGTGATCATCCCGGAAGGGCTCGGCATTTCGCTGCTCGGGCAATCATACTTATCGCGAATTGGCGCGGTCGAGATCGCCGACAACCGAATGGTTATGAGCGCCGAATAAGCCTCGCCAGCTGATTTGTCAGAAGTAGATATCGATGTGGTCGGTCAGGCCGTCGCACCATTCGAATTCACGCAGTCGATAGTATTTTCGGTTTTGCGTAACGGCGAAACGCCACTCCTTGTTTTGGTCGCAGAAACGATCGACATCAGGCGTACCCATGATGGTGATTTCGCCATTGAACAGAAAATGGTCTGCGCCAATCTCCGTGATCCGGCCCTCCAGCTTCAGGGCAGCGCCATCTGCCCCGCGATGCTCTGCGGTCAGCCACCAAACATCGTTTTCATCGACGAGGACAAGAACCGGCCCGCGCTTCTCCCATCCGATCCACTGCAGTGTTATTCCCGAGTTGCCGAACAGTCGCTCAGCGCCGGCTTGATTGGTGATCTTCGTGGGCATTTCCGGAATCTCAACCATCTCAACCGTGATGACCGATGGCCCTTCCGCCAGATTCTTGCGTACGATCGCTATGTCGCTGAGCGCTGGAAGCTGCATTGGGCCTGATGAGATGGGTTCCTCTGGCTCCGTATGCGCCTGAACGGGCGGATCAGTAACCGGCTCTTGCTTGGCCGCGGGAGCGGGTGTGGAGACAACATAGCCATCAGGCGGCGGGCATCCGCCCAGCATCACCGCGCCTGAAATCAATGCCAAAACTCGCCACATCCGCGCGATCATCCGCTCACTCCCAACTCGCACAACCTTGCATGATAGAGCGAAAGCCGCCACGCTTTTTTCAATCTTATCATCGCGCAAGGGATACCAGAGGCATGGCCGAACTTGAAACCGATTACCTCATCATTGGCGCTGGCGCGGTCGGCCTCGCCTTTGCAGACACGCTGCTAGATGAAGATCCCGATTGCCACATCACGATCGTCGACAAACACGCCAAGCCCGGCGGACACTGGAACGACGCCTATTCCTTCGTGACGCTGCACCAGCCATCAGCGACCTATGGCGTCAATTCGATGGAACTGTGCACCAACCGCGTTGACCAGCATGGGCACAACGCGGGCATGTATCCGCTCGCCAAACATGCGGAAATCTTGGCTTATTACGAGCGCCTGATGAGCGATCGCCTCATCCCCAGTGGGCGGGTCGAATACTTCCCGCTGACGGAATATGTGGCGAAGGAAGGCGAGGACCACAAAATCAAAGGCATCCTGTCGGGCAAGGAGCAGAGCGTGACAGTGCGCCGCAAGCTGGTCGACGGCACCTACTTCCAGACCTCCGTCCCATCGACGCATAAGCCTGGTTACGAGATCGCCGACGGAACGCCATTCACTATTCCGGGCGACCTGCCGTCGCTTTGGAAGGATGCCGATAATCTGCCGGAGCACTTCGTGATCCTTGGTGCTGGCAAGACCGCGATGGACACTGCCGTATGGCTGCTCGAGGCAGGCGTTGCGGCCGACCGAATTGGCTGGGTGCGCCCTCGCGATAGCTGGATGTTCAATCGCAAGTTCCTGCAACCGGCCGAACATCATCTGGATCGGCTGGTCGATTTTCAGCGTCGGCAAATGCGCGCAGCGGCAGCTTCGCAAACGGGCGATGAGATGTTTGCGAAGCTCGGCGAAGAGGGCCTGATGCTGCGGATCGATCCTGACACCAAGCCGGAAATGTTCCACTTCGCAGTGATTTCCGAAGGCGAAGTCGAGATGTTGCGCGGCATCAAGAATGTCTATCGCCAAGGCCGGGTCGAGCGGATCGAACCGGGCAAGATGCATTTCGCTGATGAAGTCGTCGATGTTCCGGAAGGCACTTTGTTCATCGATTGCACCGCCTCGGCGGTGCCCTTCGATGCTCGCTATAACCAGCGCCCCTTCTTCGATGGCGACACGATAACGCTGCAACTGGCGCAGTCTCCGTTCGTACCATACAGCGCCTCTCTAGCGGCTTTCATTGAGGCGAACTTCGACACGGACGATGAGAAGAACGCCCTTGTCCCTCCCGCACCGCTGACCGACACGCCAAGCACCTATCCAGCGGCTTTCCTCTCCAACCTGCGCAGCACGGGAATTCTGTCAGGCAACGAGAAGACAAGCGCTTTCAATGCGCGCAGCCGCCTGCATCCAACCGGCCCTGCGGTGGCCAAGATGATGGCAGAAAATAGCCCCAAACTCGCTGCGGTGGCTGACATCGGTAAAGTCGTGCAGGAATGCATGCCCGGAATCATGGAATTGGGCATGAAAGCCTTTGCCGAGCACAATGGCGCGCCGCCACGGGGCAGTTGATGCGATTTTTTGTTCACGGAAACGTTAGAATTGGGTTATTAGTTTAGCTAATATGAAACGGCGTGATTTGATCAAAACCGGTCTTGCCGCAGGCGCGGCTCTGGCCCTTCCGAAAACTTTGGCTGCCGCTCCGCAGCGCGGCTCTATCCGCGACCGCAAATTGTTCGAGATTGCCAAGCGAGAGCTGGACCGAGCGGGCGGCGCCATCTGGAAGCGCGATATTGTCGGCATAGCCGATTTTGGAGTCCATTCTGCCAGCCGCCGGTTCCACTTCGTCAATCTCGATCGCGAAGAGGTCCAATCCTATCATGTCAGCCATGGCACCGGCTCCGACCCTGAACATGACGGCTGGCTCAACAATTATTCCAATGTCGAAGGCTCGAACGCGACCAGCCGCGGCGCCTATGTAACTTGGGAATGGTATGTCGGGCGCTATGGCACATCGGTGCGGCTCGGCGGCCTCGACCCAACCAATGATGCTGCGCTGCGCCGCTATATCGTGATGCACCGCGCGAAATATGCTGAGCCCTCGCATATCGATCGCTGGGGTCGGCTTGGGCGCTCGAACGGTTGCTTTGCGCTGGGCGAAGAGCAATTCCGGATCGCACTGCTCAACCTTTCAGGCGGACGGCTGCTGTTCGCGGACAGCCTTGGCCTGCAGGAGGATGGCAGTATCGCGCAACGTCCGCAGTACGAGCCACTGCAACCAGCGCGGCCAAACGATGTTCAGCGCTACGCTCCGGGGACGTTTTAGGCCTTAGCTGGAGGCTTAACCGCCAACCCGAGGGTCATTCTCGATTACTATAACCTCGTCATCGCTTTCGCCGCTGCGATTGTCGACGCGTGGCTTATCGAGGCTCGCAAGCACCGGCGCATCGCGGTCATAGATGTCCTTGAAGGTAGCCATCTCGCCATTAATGTCCGTCGCCATCGTGAAATAAGTGATGTAAGCGGGCATTTCCTTCTTGATTGGAACCTTCGTGTATTCGCCCGAAGTCGCAATCTCGACCGCCTCTTCCTTGCTCGCGCCCTTGCCCAGGATCGCCATCGTGATGGCCAGCTCCAATGCGCGCTCGGTGCGAATGCAGCCGTGGCTCAGCGCGCGGTTATCGTTCTTGAACAGATGGCGCGAAGGCGTGTCGTGAAAGAAGATCGCATGCCGGTTCGGCATTTCGAGCTTCATCCGGCCCAGCGAATTGCCCGGCCCCGGCTGCTGCACCACCGTGATCCAGCCGTTGGATCCCTTGGTCGCTTTGTATCCATTGCGCCGCGCCCAAGCGGGGTTGCTCAAGACCTTATTGCCAAGGCCTTCGCCCTTCACGATCGATTGCGGCACCGTCCAGGTCGGGTTGAACACCACGCCTGAAACTGTCTCGGCCAGTTGCGGAGTCGCGGTGCGGCCCGGCTTGCCAACCACTGTGCGATAGGTTGAAATGATCTTGTCATTCACCGTCAGACGCAACTGATATTCCGGCACATTGGTGATGAGATATTGCTTACCGAGGTCGCGAGCGAGCCAGCGCCAGCGATCCATATTGGCCCGGATCAGCTTGCGCTTGGCCGGTTCGCTCGCAGGCGTGTTTGCGAGCTCTTCCTTAAGGCGCACATAGTCAGGGTGCGTTGGCGCGAGTTCTGCCAAAGTGCCAGCGACATCGCCGCTCTCGACGGCCTTCTCCAACAAGTCAGCCGTGCGATATTTGTCGCGGTCGGGATCGACAACAAACCACTGTTCGCGTGCATCCATCGGCGTTCGACCATCGCGCATATCCTCGACCAGCCAACGGAAATTCTTGGATGCGAGCGCATCAAGCTCGGCCGATGGACCAGACGCGAGGGAAGTCTTGAGCGCTTGCAAGTCGTAATCACCCGGATCGAGGCCTTCCGCCGCGATGCCCTCGATAACGGCAATCAAAGCGGCGGCATTCTCGGCGCTCCAGGGCCGCACATTGGGCTTGAGCTCGACATCGAGATCGCCTTGAACGACCGGAGTTGAGACCGCTTGCGGAAACGCCTCATCGAAGCTTTGCGCATCGCCAGCCTCTTCCGCACGCTCGTCCTGAGTATCAGGAAGCAAATCTTCGGGCTCGGCCTGCTGCGCGAACGCACCGCTCGCCGCAATCACTGACAACGCCGCTCCAGCTGCAATTTTGCCAACAAATTCACGCATAAATGTCTCTTAGATCCCGGTCGGCTCGCACCATAGCGGCCATCAAATATTAGGTATAATGCCCTGTAGGCCCCCGATTCAAGCTCGGGTTTCACTCAAATCGGCTTTCGCTGGCCTGAATCAAGCGTTGTGCTGCACCTTTTTGAAACCGCAGCACAATATCCGTGACGCACCTCCTCGCGCGCTTTAAGGCGCGGCGATGCACAGCTCGCACCGCCTCATGCCATATCTGGCCGCTCTTGCCGGCGTCGGGCTGCTGTCGCTGATGGACGCCTTTATGAAGGGCGCAGCGCTTGCTGCCGGCGCCTATACGGCCACCTTGCTGCGCGCCCTGATCGGAGCCGCCATGATTGCGCCTTTCTGGCTTGCTCAGGGATTGCGCTGGCCAGAGCGGAAGGTGCTGAAACTGCACCTGGAACGCGGCATCATTTCCGCCTTCATGGCCTTGAGCTTCTTTTATGCGCTGACCAAGCTGCCACTGGCGGAAGCGATCGCAATCAGCTTCGTCTCGCCGCTGATCGCACTCTATTTCGCTCGCGTTCTACTTGGTGAAGAGATCCGACCGCAGGCGATCTATGCCAGCATTCTCGGCTTTATCGGCACTTTGGTGATCGTTGGCGGGCAGATCGGACGAGAGGACATGTCACGCGATCTCGCGCTCGGCCTTGCCTCGCTGATGTTCTCCGCCTTTCTCTACGCCTACAATTTCATTGTTATCAGGCGGCAGTCACAGCTGGCCGGGCCGGTCGAAGTTGCGACCTTTCACAGCGGCGTTGGTGGGCTCGTATTGCTGTTATTCGCGCCGCTGCTGTGGGTGACGCCCGATATCGACTCTGTTGGATCGATTTCTATCGCGAGCGCGCTTACCGTTACCGGGGCGATGGCAATTGCCTGGGCCTATGCCCGTGCAGAAGCACAGGCTCTTGTGCCGTTCGAATATTCCGGCTTTCTCTGGGCCAGCATCTTCGGCTGGCTGTTCTTCCGCGAAGCCGTAACGATACCGACGATTGCCGGGACTCTCTTGATCGTGATCGGGTGCTGGATCGCGACGCGCAGAACACGCGAACCGGTCATCGCGCCCTGATTGAGAACGCCTCGCAAAGAGGCATCTGGCCTTGACCTGGGGCGCAAGAATTAGCAGGTGCTGACACAGATTTATCTCCCGGAGCGCACATCGCCCGGGACACACCACTTGAAGGATGGAACCCCTAGATGACCCAGGTCGGCAAGGACACGCTCGCAACTCGCTCAACCCTCAATGTTGGCAGCAAAGAATACGCCTATTATTCGCTCGCCAAAGCGGCCGAACAATTGGGCGATGTGTCCAAGCTACCCAATTCGTTGAAAGTGCTGCTTGAGAACATGCTGCGCTTTGAAGACGACGGTTTCACGGTTGGCCGCGAGCACGCGCAGGCGATCGTCGACTGGCAGAAGAACCCGGTCACCGGCAGCGAGATCCAGTACCGCCCTGCGCGCGTGCTGCTGCAGGACTTCACCGGCGTCCCTTGCGTCGTCGACCTCGCCGCTATGCGCGACGCGATCAAGGAGCTTGGCGGTGACACACAGAAGATCAACCCTCAGGTTCCCGTCAACCTGGTGATCGATCACTCTGTCATGGTCGATGAATTCGGCCATCCCAAAGCCATGGAAGCCAATATGGCGCTTGAGTATGAGCGCAATGCAGAGCGTTATGACTTCCTCAAATGGGGTTCGAAGAGCTTTGAGAACTTCTCCGCTGTTCCTCCGGGCACTGGCATCTGCCACCAGGTGAACCTTGAGCACATTGCCAAGGGCGTGTGGTCGAGCCAGGATCCAAGCGGCGCAATGGTCGCCTATCCTGACACTTGCGTCGGCACGGACAGCCACACCACCATGATCAATGGCCTGGGCGTACTGGGTTGGGGTGTCGGCGGGATCGAGGCGGAAGCCGCGATGCTCGGCCAGCCGATCTCCATGCTGATCCCAGAAGTTGTCGGCTTCAAACTGACTGGCAAGATGGCCGAAGGCATCACCGCCACTGACCTTGTTCTGACCTGCGTGCAAATGCTGCGCGAAGTCGGCGTGGTGGGTCGCTTCGTCGAATTCTACGGCGAAGGCGTCGCCAATTTGACCCTCGCCGACCGCGCAACCATCGCCAATATGGCTCCCGAATACGGCGCAACTTGCGGTTTCTTCGGCATCGACGACAAGACGCTTGATTACATGCGTCTTACCGGTCGCAGCGAAGAAGAGATTGCATTGGTCGAAGCCTATTCGAAAGAACAGGGCATGTGGTTCGATCCGGCGAATGAGCCGATCTTCTCGAACACGCTCTCACTCGACGTTGCATCGGTCGTGCCTAGCCTTGCCGGGCCAAAGCGCCCGCAGGATCGTGTGATCCTTCCGGAGGTGGACGAGCTGTTCAACGGCGACCTGAAGACCACTTACAAGAAAGACGCGCCGGTTCGCGTCGATGTAGCCGACACGGATCACGATATTGGCGATGGCGACGTTGTGATTGCCGCGATCACCAGCTGCACCAACACCTCAAACCCGGACGTGTTGATCGCCGCCGGCCTGGTGGCGAAGAAAGCAAACGAGCGCGGTATGAAGCCAAAGCCATGGGTGAAGACCTCGCTCGCCCCGGGCAGCCAGGTTGTGACCGACTATCTGGTCAAATCCGGTCTGCAAGACGATCTCGACGCGATCGGTTTCGATCTGGTTGGTTATGGCTGCACCACCTGCATCGGCAACAGTGGCCCGCTCGCTCCGCCGATCTCGGCTGCGATCAACGGCAATGACATTGTCGCTGCGTCGGTCTTGTCGGGTAACCGCAACTTTGAAGGCCGCGTCAGCCAAGATGTGCGTGCCAACTTCCTCGCATCGCCGCCACTGGTGGTCGCCTACGCGCTGAAGGGCACGGTGACAGAAGACATCACCACCACGCCGCTGGGTCAGGACAAGGACGGCAATGACGTGATGCTGGCCGATCTGTGGCCAAGCAATGCCGAAATCGCGGAGCACCGCGCGGCCAATATCGACCGCTCCATGTTCGAAACCCGCTATGCCAACGTATATGACGGCGATGAGCACTGGCAGGCGATCACCGTTGAGCCATCCGACACCTATCAGTGGCGCGCTGGCAGCACTTACGTCGCCAATCCGCCTTATTTCGAGGGCATGGAAATGACCCCGGCACCGATCACCGACATTGAGGGCGCGAAGCCACTCGCGATCCTCGGTGATTCCGTGACGACCGACCACATCTCGCCCGCTGGCGCGATCAAGGAAGACAGCCCTGCTGGCGAGTATCTAAAGTCGAATCAGGTCGCGAAGAAGGACTTCAACTCCTACGGCTCGCGCCGTGGCAACCATGACGTGATGATGCGCGGCACCTTCGCCAATATCCGCATCAAGAACGAGATGGTTCCGGGCGTCGAAGGCGGCGAGACCACCTACAATGGCGAGCGTATGCCGATTTACGACGCGGCGATGAAACACAAGGCCGATGGCACGCCGCTGATCGTGGTCGGCGGCAAGGAATACGGCACTGGCTCATCACGCGACTGGGCCGCGAAAGGTACAATCCTGCTGGGCGTGCGCGCCGTGATCGTCGAGAGTTTTGAGCGTATCCACCGCTCCAACCTAGTCGGCATGGGCGTGCTTCCGCTGCAGTTCAAAGGCGGAGATACCCGCGAAACACTGAGCCTGAAATCGGATGACACTTTCTCGATCAGAGGGCTGGCTGACCTGACGCCAGGCCAGGATGTCGAGATCGACGTCACCCGCGCAGATGGCACGACGTTCAGCTTCACCGCTCTTTGTCGGATCGATACTGCGAACGAAATGGAGTATTACCGCAATGGCGGCATCCTCCACTACGTTCTGCGCAAACTGGCAGCATAAGGAACAGGCAGATGCAGGCTCGCACAGCGATAATCTCAATTATGGCTGCGAGCCTGTGCCTCGCCGGTTGCACGTCTGAGGCAGCGACAGGCACAGCGGAAGCTTCGACCACCGATGTGATTGCGGAGAGCTCCGTAGTGGATCTAAGCGTCCAAGAGCTGGTCGCGCTTCAAGCAGATGGCAACATCCGCCTGATCGATGTCCGTCGCGACGATGAGGTAGCTGAAGGAGTGATTCCTGGCGCTGAGCACATTGCTCTCGGTAATTTCGATCCAGCGAATCTGGACCTGAGCGATGGCCGCGAGGTGGTGCTCTATTGTCGCTCCGGTCGACGTTCGGGAATTGCGGGCGAACGTCTTGCCGAACATACTGGCGAAACAGCCAAGCACCTCGCCGGCGGTATCATCGCCTGGCGTAAGGCAGAGCAGCCGGTCGTTATCCCGTAGCCCGATAGCCGATAACGCCGCCGATCAGCAGCGCGTTCAGCCGAATGTCATGCGCGTAAGCGCACGTTCTTCCGAAATGGAGGGACACCGAGATGCGCCTATTTCTAATCGCCGCACCAGCTTTGGCCTTTGCAACAACTGTCCATGCCGAGGTACCGGACACCACAAGCACAGTTGAACGGCAGACGTCGCAGATCGACTATTCCGGGTTCGTCGCGCTCACGGTCGAAGTGGCCGCATTGCGCCAACAACGCTTGCTCGCAAAAGACGAATTCTTCCGCCTAGCAGCGGCTGAGGGCGCTTTGCTGCTAGACACACGATCCGCTGCAGCATTTGAGGCGGGTCATATCGAGGGCGCGGTCAATCTGCCCTTCTCCGATTTCACAGCGGACAAATTGCGCGATGCGATCGGTGAAGACCCAAACCGCGCGATCTACATCTATTGCAACAACAATTTCAGCGACAACGCCTTTCCCATCGCTCTCAAGAGCGCTCCGCTGGCGCTCAATATCCCCACTTTCATCAACTTGGTCCGCTACGGCTACGAGAATGTCTGGGAGCTTGATGGCGTGATGCCGATCTCGGAGGTTGCTTGGACAGGAAAGCCACTGTTTGCCCAGCTGGAAGCCGCCCAGCTGGAAGCGCAGCGTTGATACAAAAAGAGCGGCTCCATTTCTGGAACCGCCCTTTTCACCAGGAACTTGACTGATGCGGCTTAGCCGCCGCGCTTAATCCGGAACTTCTTGCGACCGAGGATCGCTGCTGCAGCCATACCGAACAGGATTGTCATCGGCGGCGCAGGCACTTCAGTGCCGCTGCTGGTCCCGCCCGAGGAGCTGCTTGAGCTCGATGACGAGCTGGAGCTCGAAGAAGAGCTACTGCTCGACGAGGACGAACCTGAAGAGGAACCCGACGAAGAGCCAGAGGATGACGAGCTGGAGCTGGACGAGCTGCCCGAAGACGATGACGAAGAGCTGGTGCTGCTCGTCATGTCACCCGAAGTGCTGCCGCCGCTGGTCGACATCCCACTGGTCGTCGAACCTGTAGAACCGCCCGAAGAGGAGGAACTGCTCGACGAAGAAGAGGATGAGCTACTGGATGATGAGCTGGACGAACCACCCGAGCTGCTGCCCGAGGAACCGCCAGAGCTGCCACCGCTAGAGCCACCTGAGCTGCCGCCGCTAGAACCGCCGGAGCTTGAGCCCGAAGACGAGCCGCTGCTCGAACCGGACGAGCTGCCCGAACTGCTACCGCCCGATGAGGAACCTGAGGAGCTGCCTGACGAAGAGCCTGAGGACGAACCGCTGCTCGATCCGCCGGTGCTACCACCGGTAGAAGTCATCCCGCCGGTCGATGTCATGCCCCCGGTGGTTGTGCCGGGAGGATGCGGCGGCTTACCGCCGGAGCCGCCGGAGGAACTGCTCGAAGACGACGAAGATGAGCTGGATGAACTTGATGAGCTCGAGGACGAGGAGGACGATGATGTGCTTGAGACATCGCCCGACGAACTCGAAACTTGGCCGGTAGATGTCGATACCTGACCTGTCGAAGTGCTCACTTGACCGGTAGAGGTCGAAACCTGGCCGGTCGACGTCGAGACGTTGCCCGAAGATGTCGAAGTGGAAGTCGAGACTTCACCCGTGGACGAGCTGATCTGACCGGTAGAGCTGGTCGAGGTCACGACGCCCGAAGACGATGTGGTCGTGGTCGAATTGTCGATATCGATAATGATCTCGCCCGAAGACGATACGCCTTCGCCGCCAGTGGTCGTTGTACTCACCACCGAAACGTCACCCGACGACGAACCGCCACCACCGAAGAAGCCGCCGACGATACCGCCGCCAAAGCCTCCGAAGCCGCCGCTACCACCGATTACGACCGGGCCGCCGCCTCCACCGCCGCGAATGGGAGGCAGAGGTGGAAGTGGGGCCGGAGCATAGGCAACCTGAGAGATGGGCGGACACTCGGCCGGATCGAAATAGGTTTGCACAACGCGGCCCGCATCGTTTGCGGCTACCGCACCAGCGCCCGCAACCGCGCCGGGTTGAACTGGCTCGCACTCGATCGTGCGCTCAACAATCCGGCGGCGACGCTGCTCTGGCGGTGGCAATTGCCGCTCACGTGTTTTGACGTAGATCGGCTCGCCTTTAATCGGGCGCGCTTCAATCAACTTGCCATCTTCGCTGGTCGTGAACTGCGGATCATCCGTGTTCATATCTTCTGCCACGCGAACGGCACCGCCCTGAAGAATGGCGAGCCCGGCGGCAGTGGCAGCTAGCTTTGCAGCGGCAAGTTTGATCGACATGAGATCCGAACCTTAAAGTTTGCGTATGGCAGCTAGGGAGCGGCTCATCCGCACCTTCACCAAATCCAATCCTCTCATGATGCCGGGCAGGCGGTTCGTTCAATGCGGTTAACCATGAATCACGTTGGCTAACACGCGAAACCCTCGCAAAAGCGTTGTTTTTCAGGGGTGCTGTCCCGTTTTGACACCGAATCTGACCGCTTAGTAAGTCGCGGAGTTAGTCATCCCGGTCAAACAGGCCGTTCTGCGCATTCGCGCTGCCACCATTGGCGGGCGGAGTCATTTCCAGATGCTCCCAGCCCGCATCGTTGAGCACTCGCCCACGAGCGGTGCGCGCCAACAGGCCCAGCTGGATGAGGTAAGGCTCAACCACGTCCTCTACCGTGTCACGAGGTTCGGCAAGACCCGCCGCCAGCGTTTCGACGCCGACCGGGCCGCCTTTGTAGGTGGTCGCGATCATCGAAAGATAGCGGCGGTCCATTGCATCGAGTCCCAACCGGTCGATCTCGAGCCGGGTCAGCGCATCATCCGCACCCGCGCGCGTCACCGTCGCCTCACCTGCCACATGGGCGAAGTCGCGCACCCGGCGCAGCAAGCGCCCGGCCACTCGCGGCGTGCCCCTGCTGCGCCGCGCAATCTCCCGCGCACCGTCCGCCTGTATCTCAAGCCCGAGCAGGCGCGCGCCGCGCGTGACCACTTGGTCAAGCTCATCATGGGTGTAGAAATTGAGCCGCACTGGAATGCCGAACCGGTCGCGCAAAGGCGTCGTCAGCAGGCCTTGGCGCGTGGTCGCCCCAATAAGCGTGAACGGCGGCAGGTCGATCCGCACACTGCGCGCCGATGGCCCCTCGCCGATGATGATGTCGAGCGCGCGGTCTTCCATCGCCGGGTAGAGAACTTCCTCGACCACAGGATTGAGGCGGTGGATCTCGTCGATGAACAGCACGTCATGCGGTTCGAGATTGGTCAGCAGCGCGGCAAGGTCGCCCGCCTTGGCGATCACCGGGCCGGAGGTCGCGCGGAAGCCGACGCCCAGCTCATTGGCGACGATCTGCGCCAGCGTGGTCTTGCCGAGGCCAGGAGGGCCGAAAAACAGCGTGTGGTCCATCGCCTCGCCGCGCGATTTCGCGGATTGGATGAAAACCCGCAGGTTATCGCGCGCACCTTCTTGTCCGATAAACTCCTTGAGCGTCTTTGGACGCAATGCCGCATCGGGATCGTCTGGTTGGCGATCTGGGGTATGGAGCGGAACAGGCTCGGTCATCAATTTAGCCTTGCACTTTATTCAGCCACTTCACAAACGGATCATCGCTGTTCTCATCGTCCATCTCGGGCATATCGCGCATGATTTTCGATGCTCTGTCGGGTATTGCCACGCCGAACGTCTCGGCCACCCACGCCCGCAATGCAATGGGCGCCGATAGCGGCTGGGGCCACTCATCTTCCATGCCTTCATAATCTTCACGCGGGTGTTCTTCTTCATGGGCTTCAAGAGGTGTGCTCTCGTGGTTTTCTGGCCAACACAGCTCATCATATCCAATCGCGAGCAGGCGCAGGAAATCAACCGGATCGCTGACCATTACGCCGATCATGGTTGATCCCGAACCAGACCCCATATGAACGATCTGAGTACTCCCTGCATCATCCACCCAGAACGCGGCATAAGAGCCATCGCCGCCCGTTTTGCAGAAGGGGACCAATCGCTCGCTGACTTCTGGCTTGTCACTGCCCACCCACAGACGCGCATGGTCAGGATCGGGCGGAATGATCCCCATACAGCTGTTTTCCAGCGCGGGATCGAGCAGAGCATGCCGGTACCCGTCTGAGCCATCGAAATGACGATCCAGCCCATTGGCTTCGATCCATCGGAAATAGGCTAGGATTGGCTCCGGCACGGCAACGCGCGGACCGAGTTCTGCGAGCATGGTTTGGGCGAAATTCATCACCCAGCCGCCTTTTTCAGCGCAACGCGGATCAGGTCGCCCTCTTTCGCGTCCTCGCCCAGCTCGGCCTGCGCGCGGGCCACGGCCTGCGCAGCAACGGCGGGTTTGAACCCGAGGTTCTCCAGCGCGCTCACCGCATCGGCGCTCGCGCCGCCTGGTTGCGATATCGCGCCGACCGGCACGCCAGCCATACCGCCGCCGGGAAGCGCCCCAGCCTTGTCCTTCAGCTCATTGACGATCCGGCTCGCCAGCTTCGGCCCCACGCCCTGCGCGCGCGCCACCGTCGCGGCATCGCCGCCAGCGCAGGCATCGCGCACTTCGCCTGTCGACAATGCCGAGAGGATCGCAAGTGCCACCTTGCTACCCACGCCCTGCACCGTCGTAAGCAGGCGGAACCAGTCGCGCTCCGCGCTTTCCGCAAAGCCAAGCAGGCGCATATCGTTCTCGCTAACCTGCAAATCGGTGTGAATCGTGCACGCCTCGCCCACTTCGCCCAGCGCAGCGAGCGTCTTGGTCGAGCAGTGCACCAGATAGCCCACGCCCTGCACGTCGACGATGGCCCAGTCCTCGCCCGTCTCGTCCAACCGCCCCGATAGCTTTGCAATCATGAGCTGGTTGTGGAGGAAAGTGATCTCCTACGCTACCCGCAGTTTCTGGTTTTCCGCACGCCATCCGGCGCGCGAAATCCTCGCGCCTTGCGAGCGAAGCTCGGGGCGCTGCGGGCGGGCGGTCGCCCTTGCGATGCCTCCGGCATCGAACAGGCGCTTTCCATATAAAACAATTGCGCTATTGAAGCGCGCATGAGCTGGAACACCTTCGGACGCGCGTTGCGCTTCACCACCTGGGGCGAGAGCCACGGCCCGGCGCTGGGCGCGGTGCTGGATGGATGCCCGCCCGGCCTGACGCTGAGCGAGCAGGACATCCAGCCCTTCATGGACGCGCGCAAGCCGGGGCAGAACAAGTTCACGACCCAGCGCAAGGAAGCCGACTTGGTCCGCATCCTGTCCGGCACATTCGAAGGCAAGACAACCGGCACGCCGATTTCGATGATGATCGAGAACACCGATCAGCGTTCCAAAGACTACTCCGAGATCGCCAAAAGCTATCGTCCCGGTCACGCCGACTACACCTATGACGCGAAATACGGCATTCGCGATTATCGCGGCGGCGGGCGCAGCAGCGCGCGGGAAACCGCCGCGCGGGTGGCGGCGGGCGCAGTCGCGCGGCTCATCATCCCTGAAGTCAAAATCACCGCCTTCGTGTGCGAATTGGGCGGCGACCGGATAGACCGCGACGCGATCAATTACGACGAAATCGACAAGAACCCGTTCTTCTGCCCGGACAGTTGGGCCGCGAAACGCTGGGAAGAGAAAGTGGACAAGGCCCGCAAAGACGGCTCGTCACTCGGCGCGGTGGTCGAGTGCGTCGCCGAGGGTGTACCCGCCGGATGGGGCGCGCCGGTCTATGCGAAGCTGGACAGCGAGTTGGCCGCTGCAATGATGACGATCAACGCAACCAAGGGCGTAGAAATCGGCGACGGGTTCGAGGCAGCGCGGCTGACCGGCGAGCAAAACGCCGATCCCATGTCTCCCGGCCCAGACGGCAAGCCAGTCTACGCCTCCAACCACGCAGGCGGCACGGCGGGCGGGATCTCGACCGGACAACCAGTGGTGTGCCGCGTCGCGTTCAAGCCGACCAGCTCAATCCTCACGCCGGTGGATTCGATCACCTCCGATGGCGAAGCGACCCAAGTACGGACAAAGGGTCGACACGATCCCTGTGTTGGCATTCGCGGCACGCCTGTCGTCGAGGCGATGATGGCACTTGTGCTGGCCGATCAGAAGCTGATGCACCGGATGCAAATGGGCGGCGAGTAGCGCACAAAACCATCGGAAATGTCCGCAAGGGTCTGTTCAGACCTATATGCGATCATTATGTGTAATGAAGTTTCCAAACGAACCTCCTCCCCCTAACGACACAGGTGATGTCATCGCTGAAAACAGCACCATCGCGGCGCAGGGTATCTCTGCAAATGCGCGGCCCAGCGCTGTCGCGGACAATTCTGTCGATGTGCGCGCGCTTACGAAGAAGCTCGCCGCCTTCCGCACACCGCGCCTGAGCCGGAGCGGATGGGAACTCGCCTCCACGCTCGTCCCGTTCATGTGTGTGTTTGCAGCCATGCTGTTTGCGGTTGATGCCGGGTATTACATCAGCCTTCTGTTAGCGCCGCTGGCTGGGCTGTTGTTGCTGCGCTTGTTCATTATTCAGCACGATTGCGGACACGAAGCCTTCCTGAAGAACCGTCACGGCAACAAGTGGATCGGGCGCGCAATCGGAGTCTTCACACTGACACCTTATGATTGCTGGCAACGCTCACACGCGCTTCATCACGCAAGCACGGGCAACCTTGATGCACGCGGTTTCGGCGATGTCGATACGCTGACGGTGCGCGAATATATGAGCCGCGGGCGGATGCAGCGTCTGTTCTATCGGCTGTATCGGCACCCGATCGTGCTGCTGGGCCTAGGCCCGGCCTATCTGTTCCTGCTGCGCCACCGGCTTCCCATCGGCCTGATGAAGGCAGGCGCAATTTACTGGATCAGCGCCATCGCCACCAACGCAGTAACGGCGGTGATCCTGATCGGGCTCGGCTTTGCTTTTGGCGCCGCCACAACAGCCATCGTATTCCTGCCCGTCCTTTTGATCGCAGCCTCGACGGGCGTCTGGCTGTTTTATGTCCAGCACCAGTTCGACAATGCGCAGTGGGACTATCGCGAAGGATGGTCGTACCACCAGTTTGCGCTGTCAGGCAGTTCGTATCTTGAGCTTCCTGCCGTTCTAGGCTGGTTCACGGGCAATATCGGCATACATCACGTTCATCACCTGATGAGCCGCATCCCATTCTACCGGCTGCCTGACGTGCTTAAGGCCTATCCTGAACTGCGCGAAATGAACCGGATCACGGCGCGCCAGACACCGCGCCTGTTTCTGCTGGCGCTTTATGATGAGGACCGGCGCAGGCTGGTAAGTTTCCGCGAGGCGAAGCGCGTCTCAGCCTGAGATAAGGGAGACGGTGCGGGCACAAGCCTGCACGCTTTCTTGGCACCAGAAGCCATCCAAAAAGTTCCGGAAAACTTCGATTGAAAAAATCGATCTTCGCAATCGCACAAATCAATTTTTGTGCGGCGCAACAAGCCCTATCTGAAGCTCGTTGAAAGCAAGCAAGCTTTTTTCCAACAGTTTCAAATCAAGGGGATTTTCCAATGGGCATTATCGGCTCGACAATCAAACCGTTCACCGCCACCGCATTCAAGGCTGGCGAAGATTTCTACGACGTCACCGACGAAGACGTGAAAGGCAAGTGGGCCGTCTTCTTCTTCTACCCCGCTGACTTCACCTTCGTGTGTCCGACCGAGCTCGAAGACCTCGGCGAGAAGTACAACATGCTTCGGGACATGGACGTCGAAGTGTACGCCGTTAGCACGGACACCCACTTCAGCCACAAGGCATGGCACGATACCAGTGAGAAGATCGGCAAGCTGAACTTCCCGTTCCTTGGCGACCAGAATCACGTGCTCGCGCGCAATTTCAACGTGCTGCGTGAAGGCGCTGGCCTGGCGGACCGCGCGACCTTCGTGGTCGATCCCGACGGCGTAATCCAAATCATGGAGCAAACCTGCGAAGGCGTGGGCCGCAATGCCAACGAACTGACGCGCAAGATCAAGGCCGCTCAATATGTGCGTGCCAACCCAGGCCAGGTTTGCCCCGCAGCATGGGAAGAAGGCAGCGACACGCTGGCCCCGTCGCTCGACCTCGTCGGCAAGATCTAAGGTGATAACTCGAGTCATCACGACCTGAGATCACCTCAAAACGGGCGGCGTTGCGACCTCCCCCTCCCTCAAGCGGCGCCGCCTAATTTTCCGAAGATCATTCAAAAACGGATTTCGACATGCTCGATGCAAATATGCAGACCCAGCTCAAGCAATATCTCGCCAATTTGCGCGAGCCGATCGAGCTCGTCGCATCTCTGGATGAGAGCGAGAAATCCGCGCAGACCCGCGAGCTGCTAAGCGAAATTGCCGATCTGCACGACATGGTCAGCGCCCAGTTTGACGGCACAGACACGCGTAAGCCCAGCTTTATCACCCGCCGCGCGAGCGATGCGGATAAATGGGTCCGTTTTGCGGGCCTGCCGATGGGTCACGAATTCACCTCGCTCGTCCTAGCGCTGCTGTGGGCCGGTGGACACCCGCCGAAAGTCGACGCCGATCTGATCGAACAGGTCCGCGCGCTCGAAGGCGACTATAACTTCGAAATGTTCTTCTCGCTCAGCTGTCACAATTGCCCCGACGTGGTGCAGGCGCTGACGCTGATGGCTCTGGAGAACACCCACATCACCGCGACGCTGATCGAAGGTGGTACGTTCCAGAATGAGGTCGACGAACGCGGCGTAATGGCCGTGCCCGCGACCTTCCTGAATGGAGAGAGTTTCTACAACGGCAAGATGGAACTGGCTGAAATTCTTTCCAAGCTCGATAGCGGAGCCGATGAGAAGTCCGCTGAGAAACTGTCTGCCAAGGAGCCCTTCGACGTGCTGGTGATCGGTGGCGGTCCGGCTGGCGCAGCCTCGGCCGTCTACACCGCTCGCAAGGGTTTTCGCACCGGCATCGCGGCAGAGCGTTTCGGCGGACAATTGCAAGACACGCTCGGAATCGAGAACCTGCCCGGCACGCTCTACACCGAAGGGCCGAAGCTCAGCGATCAGCTGAAGAAGCAGGCGCTTGAGAATGAGATCGACCTGATGGATCTGGCGCGTGCGACCCAGCTCAAGCCTGCGGGCGAAGCGGGCGGTATGCACGAAGTAACCATGGCCAATGGCGCTGTGCTCAAGGCGCGCTCGCTGATCCTTTCGACGGGCGCGCGTTGGAAGAACCTCGGCGTTCCGGGCGAGGCTGAATATCGCAACAAGGGCGTCGCCTATTGCCCTCACTGCGACGGGCCTTTGTTCAAAGGCAAAAACATCGCGGTGATCGGTGGCGGGAATTCCGGCGTTGAGGCAGCAATCGACCTTGCCAAGATTGTCGGTCACGTGACGCTGATCGAATATGACGACAAACTGCGCGCGGACGAAGTGCTGCAACGCAAGCTACGCTCTATGTCTAACGTCGAAATCGTCACGAGCGGTCAGACAACTGAAATCCTCGGCGATGGCTCGAAAGTCAGCGGTTTGGTGCTCAAGGATCGTGAAAGCGGTGACGAGCGCACCATCGAGCTTGAAGGCGTGTTCGTGCAGATCGGCCTTGTGCCGAACACCGAATGGCTCGCCGATACAGGCATCGAGTTATCGCAATATGGCGAAATTGTTATCGACCAGCATGGCGCGACCAACCTTGCCGGTATCTATGCGGCGGGCGATGCGACCATAGTGCCGGACAAGCAGATTGTCGTGGCCATGGGCGAAGGGGCCAAAGCAGGCCTGGGCGCATTCGATTATCTCATCCGCAACGAGCCGGTCGAAGACATCGCGAACGCTGCCTAATTGCTGCGAATTGGCGCATGTGTGCGACCAACCCCACTAAACGTGAAAATCGATCAATTAGCGCATATTAATCGATTAGACAGATTGCACTCAAAGCGTCATTCTCTCCGGGTAATCAGGCGAAAGGCCTGAGTCTCAAACCCGGAGAGGAGAATTTTCATGGACGCGAAGACTGGTGATATGAGCGGTGGCTGCCCCTTCCACGGTGATGGTGGCATGCGTTCGCTGCTGGGTCGCACGAACCGCGATTGGTGGCCCGAGGCCACGCAGCTCGACATTCTGACGCAGGAAGGGCGGAGCGCCAATCCAGCAGGCGAAGACTTCGACTATGCAGAAGCCTTCAACGCAATCGATTATAACGCGCTGAAAGCGGACCTGACCGCGCTAATGACGGACAGCCAGGACTGGTGGCCAGCTGACTACGGTCATTATGGCCCGTTCTTCATCCGCATGGCGTGGCACGCCGCCGGCACTTACCGCACCGGCGATGGCCGCGGCGGCGCAGGCAGCGGGCAGCAGCGCTTTGCCCCGCTCAACAGCTGGCCGGACAATGGCAACCTCGACAAGGCTCGCCGCCTGCTTTGGCCGATCAAGCAGAAATACGGAAAGCACATCAGCTGGGCCGACCTGTTCATCCTCACGGGCAATGTCGCGATTGAAAGCATGGGCGGCCCGGTCTTCGGATTTGGCGGTGGCCGTGCCGACGTGTTCGAACCGGAAAGTGTCTATTGGGGCACCGAAGAGCAATGGGTGAACGAAGGCGTGGCAACACGCATCATCCCTGACGAAGGCAAGGCACTGGAAAACCCGCTCGCTGCCATCCAGATGGGCCTCATCTACGTCAATCCGGAGGGTCCGGGCGGCAATCCCGACCCGCTGCAATCGGGCCGCGATATGCGCGAAACCTTCGCACGCATGGCGATGAATGACGAGGAAACCGTCGCTCTCACCGCTGGTGGTCACGCCTTCGGCAAGGCGCACGGTGCGCATCCAGCCGACACATTCGGCGGCGCCCCTGAAAGCGAAACGCTCGAACTACAAGGCTTCGGCTGGCTCAATGACGAGGAAGAGATTGCCAAGGGCAATATCACCACCTCCGGCATCGAAGGATCGTGGTCCAACAACCCGACCTCTTGGAGCCACGACTACTTCCGTCTGCTTTTCAAATACGAATACGAGCTGGTCGAGAGCCCAGCCGGTGCGAAGCAGTGGACGCCGATCAACCCTGATCCGGAAGACATGGCACCTGATGCGCGGGACCCGAACAAGAAGGTTCCGACCATGATGACCACCGCCGATATGGCGCTGAAGATGGATCCGGAATATCGCAAGATTTCGGAACGCTTCCACGAAAACCCCGAGCAACTCGATGACGCGTTTGCGCGCGCATGGTTCAAGCTGTGCCACCGCGATATGGGTCCGAAGGTCCGCTATATGGGTCCGGAAGTTCCCGAAGAGACGCTGATCTGGATGGACCCGGTTCCAGAGGGCAGCACGCCTTCGGATAGCGCGGTTTCAGACTTCAAGTCGGCCATTCTTGGCAGCGGTCTGACGGCTAGCGAGCTGGTGAAAGCGGCTTGGGCTTCGGCCTCGACCTACCGCAACTCGGACCATCGCGGCGGTGCCAATGGCGCTCGTGTTCGTCTGGCTCCGCAGAAAGGCTGGGCCGCGAATGATCCTGATGAGCTCGGTAAGGTGCTCGCCAAGATTGACGAGCTGCGGGGCGACCTGTCGATGGCGGACGCAATAGTGCTCGCCGGGACAGCTGCGGTTGAGAAAGCGGCTGCCGATGCCGGTCACAGTGTTAGCGTGCCGTTCACCGGCGGACGCGGCGACGCGACCGACGAGCACACCGATGCGGACAGCTTCGAGCCGATGGAGCCGTTTGCAGACGGTTTCCGCAACTACCTCAGGACGAAAGCAAATGTCCGCACCGAGGAAATGTTGATCGACAAGGCGCATCTGCTGGGCCTCTCGATCCCTGAACTGACCGTTCTGGTTGGCGGGATGCGTGCTTTGGGCGCGAACACTGGCAACACCAAGCACGGCGTTTTCACCGACCGTCCGGGCCAGCTGACCACCGACTTCTTCGTCAACCTGCTCGACATGAGCACCAAGTGGACGCCGGTCGATGGCAGCGGTGATGAGGAATATGTCGGCACGGATCGCAAGACGGGCGAAGAGCGCTACCGCGCGACCCGCACTGACTTGGTCTTCGGCTCCAACTCGCAACTGCGTGCACAAGCGGAGTTCTATGCCGAGAGCGGCAATGAAGCGAAGTTTGTGAGCGACTTTGTGGCTGCGTGGAACAAGGTCATGAACGCAGACCGGTTCGACGTGACGCACGCCAAATACCACGCCTGAGCTGTCCCCCCTTCAAAGCTTCAGGCATGAAGAGAGCCCTCGGCAGAAATGTCGGGGGCTTTTTCGTGCCTGAGCTCAGATCCAGCCAGCGTCTTTAAGCACGCTTACATTCGCACGGCTGACCGGCGCTTCGAGATCGCGCTCCAGCTTCAGTCGGACATTACGACCTTCGCGGATCACATCCTCCACCGCACCGCGCGCCACCCACCAGCTGCGATGGACCTGCAGACCGTCTAGCTCGCCAAGCTCGGCTATCGCATCGCGCATCCGCAGCAGGGCCAACTCCGACCCAAGCGCCGTGTGGACGCGCACATAGTGGTCCTCCATTTCCAGCGCGATAATTTCGCTGCCGAGTTCGGAGGGTAGCCGTTCCAACAAACGCGGTGCGTTGCTTGCCGACGATGGTGCCGCAGGCATGGTGGGCTGAGGTGCTGATGCAGATGATGGAACACTCGTTTCTCGCTCAGCAGGGACAGCGCGATCCTGCGCGGCTCTAGCTGCGTTTGCGCGGGATTCGATCATATAGAAGAACGCGGTGATACCGCCGCCAACCAAAAATACGTAGAAGTAAGAAGTCAGCGCCTCTTCCAAGGTGGGCATCCGCACCGGGTTCGGCAGAAAACCCATCGACCAGACGATGGCGGTCATCGGCACGGTCGCTAGCGCAACCCCGACCACCCACAATACCGGTCGCGGCAATTCAAGCGCGGCATAGAGCCGGTCGACCAACCAATTCATAGGGCTGTAAATCGCATAGCCAATCCAGGCGAAGCTCACCCAGCTAACCAGACGATAGGCGAGCGGCTCTGCGAAGCTTCCAAACGGACCGATAAAGGCGAGCACAATCCCGATTATCGTCATGATCGAGAGGTCGATCACGATCTTGCGCGCGAATTGGTTGCGCTGATTGCCTGCCCCGCCTTCCATATCGCGCTTTCTGACCGCCCATTCGCGCTTCGTAAAGTGGCAAAGCACCGCAAATCGGGGGGTTTTCGGCGCGGAAGTCGACCAATTCGCGAAGGATTGCGCCAACTAGCGCAGACACAATTGCCCGCGAATGGGCACGCGGCATTGTGACCTCATACAGAGACACACAGGGGAAACAGATCGATGACCGCTTTCGCACTTACCGCCGATAAGGCCGCTACCGCACCACAAAAAAAGCACCACGCTTTCGACCTCACTCCTACTCAGCGCGCTCTGGTGACGATCGCCGGAACCGGCATGACGCTGGTTGCCTTTTACGCTGTGATACGCGGACTGCTGGGCTTCGCCCCTGACCATCCGGCGACACGTGACTTCGTGGTTATGCTGCACGTGGCGACCGTGCTCCCAGCGATACCATTGGGAGGCTACTTGCTGCTCGCTCCGAAAGGCACGAAGTGGCACAAAATGCTGGGAAAGGTCTGGGTCGCCCTGATGGTTACCACCGCCACCTCGGCGATTTTCATCCAGTCGAGCGGCACGTTCAGCTTCATCCACATTTTCGTGCCGATGACCATGTGGGCATCCTACAAGCTTATCGCCACCGCTCGCCGTGGGGACATGAAAGGCCACAAGAAAGAGATTTTGAGCCTCTATCTTGGCGCGCTGATGATACCCGGCATTTTCAGCATGGCGCTGCCCGGACGGCTGATGAATGTCTGGCTGTTTGGCTGGTGAGCCGAGCTGACTGTCGGTGGTTAGCGAGCGCGCTTAAGTACAAGGTAGAGCGCGCCTTCTCCGCCATGGCCGCGATGCGCCTTGCGCACGGCAGCAATCGCATCAGCATGTGGGCCAGCGGCCAGCCAATCGAGCAGTTTCGCCCGGATCGCGCCGCGCTTGCTGCCCCTGTCGGCCGGATCTACGGGCCGTGAACGTCCCGCAATCACCAGCACAACCCGCGCATCCATTGCCCGAGCCTGATCAAGCCCACTTGAAAGCCGCGTGTAAGCGCTGTCGAGCGTATGGCCATGCAGATCAAGCGTGTAGTCCGGCACAATCCGACCAGCCTTCAGCTTGCGATCCCAATGCGAATCGAGACTGGTATCGGCAATGCTCCTTGGCGCGGTTGGACGCGTATTCGCTTTGGATGGCGCACGCGCTGGCGTTGCAGAGTTGGATTTGCGACCCCCTGTCGTCGCCTTTGGTTTTGCCTGAAGGGTGGTCGCAGCCTCGCTCGGCATGACGGGCACAGTGCGCCCCTCCAGCGGAGTAACGCTCCGCGCCAGGTGCGCCCACGCTACCGCTTCGGTTTCGCTAAGCCCGCGCGGAATACTCATCGATTGTTGAGGCGCTCAACTGCACCTTTGGGCAGTAAGATCAGCGCCTGCCCACGACCGCTCATGCCGCCCGCGATGGTGCGGGCTTCCTCGCCAGCGCCCCAGAACGTGTCGAAGCGGTTTGCGCCCTTGATCGCCCCGCCGGTGTCTTGCGCGATCCACAAGCCATTGGCCTCGTCGCGATCGAGATCGAGCCAGACGGGCGCACCATAGGGAACGAAGCGCGGATCGACCGCCACCGAGCTTTCGCGCCGCACCGGTATGCCGAGCGAGCCAAGCGGTCCGTCGCCGGTCAGCTCGCGGAAGAACACCCAGCTCTTGTTGAGCCGCATCAGCTCGCGGCCCTCCTCCGGATTGTCGCGGATATAGGCCATGATGCCCTGCATGGAGCCGGGATATTTGCCCGGACCCTCACCCAGCAGTCCGCGCTCGCGCATGACACCGCCGATGCCGACATATTCGCGGCCGTTCTGTCCGGCATAGCCGATGCGGATCACTTCGCCCTCGGGTGTGCGCAGGCGGCCGGAGCCCTGGATTTGCAGGAAGAAAAGTTCGACCGGATCGGCTGCCCAGGCAATTACTGGAACCCGCCCGTCAAGCGCGCCGTCCTCGATCTCGCTGCGCTCATAATAGCGCACGAATTCACCATTCATGTTACGCCGGCCAAGCGGGGGACGCCCTGTTCGCTCGGCCTCCGGAATTTCCGCTGTCCAGCCGCGCTCAAGATCGCTTGGCAGCGCGTAGACAGGGGTCTCAAAACCGGGTCGACGGGTGCGGCTGGCGCGAATTTCTGGCTCAAAGTAACCCGTCGCAAAAGCTTCACCCGATCCCACAATCGCAGTTTCGAAATAGGTGGTAAAGAAAGTGTCTGCCCTGCCAACATTGCCAGGCGCGGCGTCACACGCCGCTTGCCAGTCCGATCTTTGCGTGAGGCCTGTCGTATCCTCGCGCCGCAGCAAGGACGGGCAGCTTTCGATGAAAGAGCGCAGCGCCGCCTCCGCATCGCTTTGCGCAAAACCGAGACCGGAAACAGTAGGGCCCGGCCTGACACCCGCCATCAATGCGCTGGTCGGAGCAGGGCCTGTCGGAGCGGGTGGTGTGACCACTGGAGGAGGCGCGGGTGTTACCGGGCCGCGCGGCCCATCACTTTCGGGGATCAGTCGAACACAAGCCGAAAGCAGGAGAGCCATCGCCAGAACCAAGCCTGCGCGCATTTTTCTCTCCCTGACTGTACTGAAAAGTGGCTCGATCAGCCTTCGTCGGTTTCGTCGAGCACCCAGTTCGGATCGGAATCGCCGACATTGCGCGAGAAGGTCCAGATATCGCGGCTTTCAACCGCATCATCGAGCGATCCGGCAACCACATTGCCATCCTTGTCGCGTGTCACCGCAGCGATATCTGCGACAAACAGCATTGCGATGCGCGCCATGCGTCCATCTAGCTGTGCCGAGTGAATCTTGGTCTCTTCGACCCGGATCAGCTTGTTCTCAAGCTTGTGCCCAGCGGCCTCGCGCGCGTCGATTGCCGCGACGAAGCCCTCGTACACATCGTCATCGCACAATTCGCGCAGCGTTTCGCGGTCGCCGTTCCAAAATGCCTCAAGCACCATTTCATAAGCGGCGCGACCACCCTCCATGAAAGCGTTGAGCTCAAACCGGTTATCAGCGGCAGCAATCTCACGAATGCCGCGCTCTACAGCTGGCAGAACGCCAACGATCTGAGGTGCAGGATTGGCAGGAGTTGGCGTCGCAGCAGGCTTCGGAGCCGACTGACCAGGCTGATTCGCGCCAGCATCAAAGCGGTGCGGAATGGACTCTTCTTCATGCTCAGCCCGCTGGCCCAGCACCGAATAAAGGCGCAGCCCCAAAAATGCGGCGATCATGGCAAGAATAATAATTTCAACAATCACAATTGTGGTACCCGGTTCGTTGGGTGACACGCCCTCCAGCGCAGCACCCGGTTTCCAACACCCCTTCGTGCCCTAAATAGTCGTTAAATACAATTCGACAACGACCTTTCACTCTATCGCTCGCGGTTTTTGCGTGCGCCTCATCCGGTTGCGAGCACGGCTCACGCCTGCTAGGCGCGCCGCCAATCCAAAGACTCAATCCGCTCGCCCTTTATGTGAGCATTACCATACTCGTAATCGAAAGAACTTAACAATGGCCGACGAAGGCGACATTCTCACCGACCTCAATGACCCAGCAGCAGGCGCAAACGGTGCCGACAATCAGCCCACGGCGGGCCTGATTACGCAATATGTCAAAGACCTGTCTGTCGAGAATCCAAACGCACCCGATGTTTATCAATGGCAGGACCAGCCACAGATTGATGTGCAGTTCAATATCGGTGCCGACCAGGTGAACGAAAACGTTCACGAGGTGACGCTGAAGGTCAATCTCGACGCCAAGACCGAGCAAGGCAGCGCCTATCTTGTCGAGCTGTCCTATTGCGGCCTCGTCGGTGTGCGCAACCTGCCGGAAGACCAGACGCATGCCTTCCTGTTCGCAGAAGCTCCGCGGATGCTCTTCCCATTTGCTCGCCGCGTGGTGGCGGATGCCGTTCGCGATGCCGGCTTCCCGCCGCTGATGATGGATCCGATCGACTTCAACGGCCTCTATCTGCAGCAGCTTGCCCGCAAGCAGCAGGAAGAAGCAGCCGCTGGCGGCGCGCCTGCCGGCGAAGCGTAAGCACGTAGCAGTGCGGGCCTGAGCGATGAGCCTGCTCAAAAATGTCGGAACGATCGGTGGGCTGACGCTCACCAGCAGGGTCGCCGGGATGGTGCGCGAGATGATTTTCTCGCGCGTCCTCGGCGCCAATGCGATTACCGACGCCTGGTTTCAGGCCTTCATCATCCCCAACGTGTTCCGCCGCCTGTTTGCGGAAGGCGCGTTTTCGGCTGCCTTCGTGCCGATGTTCTCCAAGCGCCTGCACGGTGAAGGCGGGATGGAAGAAGCCCGCTCGTTCAGCGCCGATGTTCTGAGCGTATTCCTGCCGGTGCTGATCGCCCTGTGCGCGGTGATGCTGCTCGCCATGCCGGGCGTGATCTGGCTGCTGTCAGAAAAGCCGATCGATCCGCAAACCTATCCGATTGCGGTCGATTTTGCGCGGATCATGTTCCCTTATATCGTGCTCGTGAGCCTGGTGACGCTCTTCACTGGCATGCTCAATTCTGTCTCGCGCTTTGCGCCGGGGGCGAGCTTCCCGATTATCCTGAACCTCGTGCTGATCGCGGCGCTGCTGGTCGGCGAACGCTGGATAGCGACGGGAGCGAGCCTGGAACAGGTAGCCTATGGCATTGCCTGGGCGGTGACCGGTGCTGGTGTGATGCAGCTTGCATGGCTCTATTACTGGGTTCGGGTCGAGGGTTTCGAAGTGAAGATGCGCCTGCCGCGCCTGACGCCCGAGGTGAAGCGGCTTGGCATCATCGCTCTACCCGCAGCAATTGGCGGCGGCGCGTATCAAATCAACACTCTGGTGCAGCTCTATTTTCTCAACCAGCTCGATAGCGGCGCGGTCAGCTACATGAATTACGCCGACCGGCTGAACCAGCTGCCGCTCGGGATTATCGGCATTGCTTTATCGACAGCGATCCTGCCGACGCTCTCCAAATTCGTCGGCAGCGACGACAATGCCGGCGCATCACGCATCCAGTCCGATGCTATCGAGTTGGCCATGCTGCTCACCCTGCCCGCGACCGTAGCGCTGGCCATTTGCGGTGTGCCATTCGTCACCATGATCTTCGAAGGCGGGCGCTTTGCCATCGAAGACGCCAATCAGACAGGGGCAGTGCTCACCGCTCTGGTGCTCGGTCTGCCCGCCTATGTGCTGATCAAAGTGCTGGTGCCTAACTTCTATGCGCGGGCTGACACCAAAACGCCGGTCTACACCGCTTTCGTCGCGCTGTTCGTATTCATCACTTACAACATCCTATTCCTCGATAGATTCGGCGTGGTCGGTGTCGCCTATGCCAGCGCAGTCGGAGCGTGGATCAATGTGACGATCCTCTATGTCGTGCTGGTGGTACGCGGGCATTATCATGTCACATGGCCGCTGGTCGGGCGCATAGCGCGGCAAATGATCGCCGCCGCCGCAATGGGCGCAGCGCTCTACTACGCGCGCGATCTGCTGACAGACTATTATTCCGCTGGCATCTTCGAACGGCTGTTTGCGCTCGCCGTGCTGGTAGGTGCCGCCGCAATCGTCTATTTCACCCTCGCCTTTGTGCTTGGAGCGATTGACCGAACCCGCCTCGCCAAGCTCACCCGCAAGTCCGCCTGATTAGAAAGAGCCAAATTTCATGCAAGTCGTCTCCGGCATTCAGCCAACCGGCAATCTTCACCTCGGCAACTACCTTGGGGCGATCCGCAATTGGGTGAAGATGCAGGACGATATTGGCGATGACGGTCAGTGCCTGTTTTTCTTGGCCGATCTGCACGCGATTTCCCAGCCGCACGACCCCGCAGAGCTCAAGCGAACGACTCTCGAAATGACAGCAGCGCTGGTCGCTTGCGGCGTCGATCCATCGCGCTCGATCCTGTTCAATCAGGCACAGGTTCCCGCTCATGCGGAGCTGCAATGGTTGCTGAGCGGCACGGCACGCATGGGCTGGCTCAACCGCATGACCCAATGGAAGGACAAGGCGGGCAAGAACCGCGAAGGCCAGTCGATCGCGCTGTTTACCTATCCGGTTTTGCAGGCGGCGGACGTACTGCTCTATCAGGCGACTCACGTGCCCGTGGGCGAAGATCAGAAGCAGCATTTGGAGCTGGCACGCGACATTGCGCAGAAATTCAACAATGATTTCGCTTCTGAAGATGCGCCGATCTTTACTCTCCCCGATCCCTACATTCCGCCAGAGGCCGCGCGGATCATGAGCCTGCGCGATGGCTCCGCGAAGATGAGCAAGTCCGATCCTTCGGAAATGAGTCGCATCAATCTGACCGACGATGCCGACACGATCATGAAGAAGGTGAAGAAGGCCAAAACCGACCCCGAACCGCTGCCAAGTGAGCTTGAAGGCTTGGAAGACCGCCCTGAAGCGCTCAATCTGGTTGGTATTTATGCCGCACTTGCAGGTCAGGAAAAATCACAAGTTGTCAGTGACTTCGGCGGACAAGGCTTCGGCGCGTTCAAACCGGCCCTCGGCGAATTGCTGGTCGAGAGTTTTGCTCCCATCACGGAGCGGTTTCGCGAGCTTATGCAGGATCGCGAAGCGCTCGATGCCATCCTCGCGCAAGGTGCGGCCAAGGCCCGCGAGAAGAGTACACCCACGCTCGATGCGGCCTACAAGGCGCTCGGCCTGGTGCGCGGATAGACACGCCAGAGCGCCCCATTCGCGTCCCAAAGCGGGTCATTTGGTCATCTCGCGTTCAAAATGTGTTCAGACCACGTCTTTACACTTAGGCGCGCTAATGACAGCTTGTCGGTCTTAGGTCAGGTTTCGATCCGGATGATTCCGGTTTTGGGCCGAAGGGGAGACGCACGACTAGCCGTGAGCACAAACGGCCGTGTGAATACGAAAGGTGATACCATGACCAACCCTCTCAAATCCTGCGCCCGCTATCTCAAGCGCGCCAGTGTACCGCTATTGATGCTGGGCCTTGCCGCCTGCGCGACGCCGTTCAAGGCGGATGTGTCACGCTTCCAGACACAATTGCCCGCACCCGATGGCAAGACCTTTGCCGTAGTCGCCGAAGATCCTAAACTCGCCGGCGGACTTGAATTCGCGCAATATGCAGACTTCGTCGAAGCCGAGATGCAAGAGCTTGGCTACACTCAGTCAGAGCCGGAAGCTGCCAACCTGCTGGTCCGGTTTGACTACGGAGTCGACAATGGTCGCGAAAAAGTGCGCACAACCGGCTTTCACGATCCCTATTTCAGCCCATGGTATGGCGGATTTGGCCGACGCGGTTTCTATCGCGGTCGCGGCTTCCACCGCAGCCGGTTCCGCGGCGCATGGGGCTATGGCTTCTATGATCCGTGGTTTGGCGGTCCGGAAGTTCGCAGCTTCACCGTCTATACCAGCGGCATCGATATGAAGATCGACAACACCGAGACCGGCGAACGCTTGTTCGAAGGCAAGGCACAGGCTGTGTCGCGCTCAAACCGCTTGCCTTACCTCGTGCCAAATCTGGTCGAGGCGATGTTCACCGACTTCCCTGGTAACACAGGCGAAACGGTGCGGATCACGATCAAACCAGAAGACAAAGTCGCCCGCCGAGACGACTAAGAATTATCCTTGGACGGGATAAGAGGGCGGTGCCGATCATTTGATCCGCACCGCCTTTTTTGTTGCCCTGAACCTATCGGTTGTCGAGCTGCGCCCGAACGGCTTCAAGCCCCCTTCGAGTGATCTGGTAGGGTTTACCGGATTGACTGCGGATCAACCGTCGACGCCTTAGCCGCCTGAAAGTTTCGAGCGTGCAATCGGCAAGCCGGAAGCCATCGCGGTTAAAGCAGTCGACGACGGTCACTCGACCATTGTCCGCGCGTTCGAAGCGGATCATGCCGCCCTGCGCCAGCACATGAAGAACGCGCTGTTCGCGTTTCGAAATGTTCACTGAAAATGTCCTGATTGTATATGCAACAGATCAGCGCCGTGCGGCGATCTCGCGGCACGGGCGCTACACTGCCGGTCCGCACAATCTGCGCGGTAGCGGCGATCAGTTGTTCACAATCTCTGACATAAAACCCTGTATTGGATCGGCCACCAAATAGGCTTTGGTACCAGCGCAGGTCAAGCTTGGCCTAGAGCTTCTCATGCCCGCCGGTTGAGCCAAAGCCGCCAGCGCCTCGATCGGTCGCGTCCAGCTCGTCGACTTCAACCCATGCACCCTGTGTGACGGGAGCCAGCACCAGCTGCGCGATCCGGTCTCCGCGCGCGATGACGAAGTCGTCCGTACCATGATTTATCATGATCACTTTCAGCTCGCCGCGATAATCGGAATCGATCGTGCCCGGAGTGTTGGGAACGGTGATCCCATGCTTCAAGGCCAGGCCAGATCGCGGTCGCACCTGAATTTCGAAGCCCTGCGGAATCGCCACCGAGAGTCCCGTCGCGACCGCATGCCGCGCACCCGGCGCGATAATCACATCTTCAGCAGAAACAATATCCATGCCCGCCGCGCCGCTGGTGGCATAGGCCGGTAGTGGCAGACCCTCGCCATGTGGCAGGCGTTTGACCTCTACCGGGACAGGAGCGGATGTCTGCGCGCCTTCCAGACCGAGCGAACGCTCGGCGGCGTCGCCGCTCATTCCGCCGCCTCGGCGGTCAGCGTGTCAGCGATGCGCTGCGCCAGCACGAGAGCGACTTCGCGCTTGTGCATCGTCTCTAGGCTTTCGACGCCTTCGCTCGAAACGATGTGGATGGTGTTGCTGTCGCCACCCATGACATCGCCGGATACATCGTTCGCGACGATCCAGTCTGCCGCCTTGCGCTTGCGCTTCTTCTTCGCGTTTTCGAGCACGTCTTCGGTCTCGGCTGCAAAGCCAACCACCAGCTCGGGGCGATTGCTGCCGCCGGCGAGATTGGTGAGAATATCGGGGTTTTCCGTCAGCATCAGCACAGGCGGGGCAGAACCGCGCTTCTTCAGCTTTTCGGAAAGGTAATCCTTCGGTTTCCAGTCAGCGACCGCAGCGACCATTACCGCAGCGTCGGCTGGTAGTGCGTGTTTCACTGCGTCAGACATTTGCTCCGCGCTTTCGACGTCCACGCGATCAACCCCGGCGGGCGTCTTGAGCGCGACCGGACCGGCGACCAGAGTGACCTTCGCGCCAAGCGCGGCAGCGGCAGCGGCAATGGCAAAGCCCTGCTTACCGCTCGAACGGTTGGCGATGTAACGCACCGGATCAAGCGATTCCCAGGTCGGCCCGGCTGTCACCAGCACATGGCGACCCTCGAGCGGACGGTATGATGGATCAACATCGAACCCGCCGCCGCCCAGTGCATCGTCTAGCTCGGCCTCGACACCTTCCTCTGACGGAGGCGCATCCGGGATTACTTCAGGCGCAGATTTACGCTTGTCGACCGTGTGATTGATCGCGCTGGGATCCATCGGCGGTGCGGCCCCTGCCCCACCCTTCTTGGCCAGCAATGGCCCGCCAAGGTCCGGGTTGAATTCGGGCGTTTCTTCGATCGCGTCACCGTCTTCAGACAGTTCAGCTGCTTCGGCATCCTCGCCAGCCTCTTCGGCTTCGATATATTCCGCCTCGATATCTTCGTGCGTGCGCTTGGCGGTCGAACGCGGAATGATCATCGACAGCAGACCGCCCAGACCCTTGCCGGTGTCCTCGTCTTCCTCGACCTCTTCGGGTTCGAGCGCTTCTACTTCGTACTCTTCTTCGGCCTGCGCATCATTTGCGGCCACCGCGACCGGAGCTGCTGCAGGGGCTGCCTCTTCCACCTCGATATCGAAATAGGCAGCGATTTCGCGCCAGATCGCATCGGGTTCGGGCAGCCGACCGTAACCAAACTCGCCGCAAGCCATCGGGCCTTCATCGGGGTCGAGCACATTGACGCCCGCCTGACGCAGCCATTCGATGTTGCGCTGCGTCGCCTCGTGCTCCCACATCCGCACATTCATGGCAGGCACCGCCATCACCGGCTTATCGGTTGCCAGGATCAGGGTCGTGGCGAGATCGTCGGCGATGCCGGATGACATCTTGGCAAGCAGATCGGCGGTCGCCGGGCAGACCACGACAAGGTCCGCCTCGCGGCTAAGCTCGATATGCCCCATCTCAACCTCGTTCTTGAGGTCCCAGAGATTGGTATAAACCTGGTTTTCGCTGAGCGCGGCAAGCGACATTGGGGTGACGAATTGCTGACCACCTTTCGTCACAACGCAGGTGACATCGCCCCCACCTTTGCGGATCAGGCGGACCAGCTCACAAGCCTTATAAGCGGCGATTCCACCGCCCACGACCAACAGGATTTTCGGCCGCGTTTCAGTCATTTTTGAGACCCCGCAAGAGGGGCCGGCCAGCAGCACATAACTTGCTCTATTCCCTCAAATCGCACTCAACTTATGGTTAATCCTAGCCTTACAGTGCGCTTCGGCCAAGTCCAAGCCGGTTCCATGGCTTACAATGGTTAAGTTTTGTTGAGCCGAGCTTGCCTATTTCGGGCCAAACGCGCCATAATCTCGCCTAAGAGAGGGGATCGAACTGTGATCTTGATATTGCGCGCAATCCTGCTGGCAGGCGGGCTATTTTTCGTGCTTCTGGGAACGAGCTTTCTGCTCGATCCGAGCGTCGCAGGGGCCGATTTCGGTGTTCAGGCACAGGGAGTGCAGGGATTATCAACGATTCGAGCAGACTTTACCGCCTTTTTCTGGGTTTCGGGCGGTTGCATGATCTGGGGCGCCTGGGCGCGCAATGGCGACCCTTTGTTGGTCGCGGCTGCCCTGATGGGCGTGACATTCTTCGGACGCCTGATCTCGCTCTATGTTGACGGTACTTACGATGACTTCATGCTGCCGATGATCATCGAGGCGATCACCGCGATCCTGGCCTTGCTTGGCAGCCGTCTGCTGCCGCATCACAAGCTCACCCCAGCTGACGAAGAGTAGGTAAGCGAACTGCCGCTAACCTAGCCAGCCGAGCGCCACGGCACCGAACATCGCGCCTGCGCCCACTGCACCGGCGAGCAGATAGCCGAGCAAGCCCGCTCCTTCTCGCGGCTTTCTATCAGTGACCAGTGGCACGTCGGGCAAAGGCGGTTGCTCGGGCGCGCCGCCCTTGGCCGGGAAGCGCTCTTCGATCCGGCGGATAAGGTCCGGCAAGCGCAGAAAGGTTTGCGTATCCTCCCTGATACGTTCTGCGACCGCAGCCTCCGGGCCCAGCTCATCGCGGATCCACCCGCGCACATAGGGCGCAGAGACATCCCACATATTGATCTCTGGGTTGAGCTGCGTCGCAATACCCTCGACCATCACCATTGTCTTTTGCAGCAACAGCAGATGCGGTTGGGTCTGCATGTCGAAATCGCGGGTGATCGCGAACAGCCCATCGAGCATTTGCCCCACGCTGAGCTCGCTCACCGGTTTGCCGCGCATCGGCTCGCCAACCGCGCGCAGAGCCGTCGCGAATTCGCCGACCGAGTGATAGCTCGGCACATATTGCGCCTCGAAATGGATTTCGGCGACGCGTTTGTAATTGCCCGTGGTCAGGCCGTAGAGGATTTCTGCCAACCATTGCCGCGCGCGTCGATCGATCCGGCCCATGATCCCGAAATCGATCGCCACGATCGTACCGTCGTCTTCGACGAACAGATTGCCCTGGTGCATATCGGCATGGAAGAAACCGGCGCTGATCGCTTGTGTCAGGAAAGAGATGACCAGCCGCTCGGCCAGATGGGGAAGGTCATGGCCCTTGGCCTGCAATTCCTCGATCTTGCTGATCTTGATCGCTTCGATCCACTCGACCGTCATCACCCGGCCATTGGTCCGGTCCCAGTCGATTTCGGGAATACGATAGCCCTCAACCGCGGCCATACCTTCGGCGAGTTCGGAGGCGCTAGCCGCCTCTCGCCGCAGATCGAGCTCGCTGTTGGTCCAGCGCTTGAAATTGGCAATGGTCAGGCGTGGACGAAGCCGCGATGCCTCTCCGCCAAACGCTTCCAGATGCGCCGCCGCCCATTCATAGGTCTGGATGTCGCGCGCAAACTTTTCACGAATGCCGGGGCGTAGCACCTTAATCGCAACTTCGCGGCCATCCGTCGTCCGGCCCTTATGGACCTGCGCAATAGAAGCCGCACCAACCGGATCGGGATCGATCTCGCTAAACAGGCTGCCGATAGGCTGTCCGAAGCTCGCTTCGATCTGCGCCTCAATCTCGGTGAAAGGAACCGGCGGCAGATCGTCCTGTAGGCTAAGCAAGTTGTTAGCCGCTTCATCCCCGACAAGGTCAGGCCGTGTCGCGAGCGATTGCCCCAATTTGATTGCTGCCGGGCCGATCGCCCGAAAGGCTTCTGCATAGTTGGGCGTCTTGGGCTGGAAAGTTCCAAGCCGGGCCAGGCGGACCAGCCGCTTGACCGGTGTTGGTGTGTTGGGATCGCTTTCAATCCCGCGCAACGCGCCATGCTTGGCCAGCGTCCGGCCCCATTTGAGGAGCCGCCAGATATGCGTGATCGGTCTGGTCATGCTGTGTGTACGTTTGAAGCCTCAGATTGCTCCAGCGGCCCGAACCGCCTGCGGCGAACAAACGCCATTTAGACTTTCCACCCAGAGTGAATTGCGACCGCGCCGCCAAGGATCGGCTCAACCTTGGTGTTGGCGAAACCAGCATCGCGGATCATCTGTTCGAATTCCGCCATCTTGGGAAAGCGACGGATCGATTCGGCGAGATAGCGATAGCTCTCCTCGTCCTGAGCGATGATCTTGCCCATCTTCGGCATTACCTTGTGGGAATAGACATCATAGACTTCTTTGAAGCCCGGCCATTCGGTGGTCGAAAACTCCATGCAGAAGAATCGCCCTCCCGGCCTCAGCACGCGGTGTGCCTCGCGTAGTGCCTTGGGAATTTCGGTCACGTTCCGGATGCCGAACACTATAGTGTAGGCGTCGAAGCTGCTGGAGGCGAAGTTCAGTTCCTCGGCGTTCTGACATGACCAGACCAGCGGGCCTTCATCATCGCGCCCACCGCACTTCATCGCCCGCTCAACACCGACATCGAGCATGTCCTGATTGATATCGCACACGGTGATGGCCGCACCGCTCGGCGCCATGCGAAAGGCGATGTCGCCTGTGCCGCCAGCCATGTCGAGGATCGTCTCGCCCGATTGAGGCTTCACCCGCCGCACGAATCGATCCTTCCACAAACGGTGCATGCCGCCCGACATCGCATCGTTCATGATGTCGTATTTGGAAGCCACGCTGGAAAACACATCGCCCACGCGGCGGGTCTTTTCTTCGGGGGCCACTTCTTCATAGCCGAAGGAGACTGTCTTATCGCTCATGGCGCAGAGCCTTAGAGGGAATTGCGACGTGGGCAAAGGCTGTTAGAGCGTATGTTTGTTGCGATGCTTTCGGCTTCCGCCGAAAGCTGCCGTAGCCACCCGCTCCTTCCACCCGGATGGTATCCCGGTAGGCTCCGGGTGGAAGGAGCGGGTGGCTACGGTTCGCGAGTGTCAGCGAGCCAAAGAATAATGCCTGAATTACCAGAAGTTGAAACCACTGTGCGCGGGCTGGAACGCTTTATGCTCGGCGAGCAGATTACGCGCGTACAGCTTAACCGTCCGGACCTGCGCCGCCCCTTTCCGCCGGAGCTGGTCCAGGTGATGACTGGCGCGCGGATAGTCAACCTCGGCAGGCGGGCGAAATATGGCCTGATCGATATGGATCGCGGGCAGTCGATGATCTTCCATCTTGGGATGAGCGGGCGCTGGCGGATCGATCCGACCGACGCCGACAAGCACGACCATCTCGTGATCGAGACCGATGCACATCAATTTGCGCTATGCGATCCGCGGCGCTTCGGGTCGGTCGATCTGGTGAACACCGATGCACTCGATCAGTGGCCGCCCTTCGCCAGCCTCGGCCCGGAACCGCTCGGTGACGGACTCAGCGTCGAGCACCTCAAAGCCGCGCTCAAAGGCAAGACGCAAGCTATCAAACTGTGCCTGCTCGACCAGAGGATCATCGCTGGCCTCGGGAATATATATGTCTGCGAGGCACTTTGGCGCGCGGGCATCCATCCACGCAAACAGGGCGGCAAAGTCACAAAGCCGCAGCTCTCACGGCTCGTTCCGGCGATCCGCGATGTGCTCGAAACATCGATCCGCGATGGCGGCTCGACCTTGCGCGACTATGCGCAGCCCGATGGCGAGCTTGGCTATTTCGCCACACGCTTCGATGTCTACGACCGGACGGGTGAGGCATGCCACCGGGATGATGGCGGAGTGATCCGGCGTATCGCGCAGGGTGGGCGCAGCACCTGGTTCTGCGCGAAGTGTCAGAGGTGAATGTTGTTTGCGGACAAGTCCGCGCCGCTACGGGCGGCCGGTCGGCCTTGCGGTCGCTGGGGCGACCGTGCTCCTCGACCAAGCCAATAGCTTGGAATGGCACAACACGGCGGGCGCCGCCTCCGGCGCCTAGAGGTCAAATATATTGACGATTGGGCTTCGCCTGCCTATGTGGCGCGCTTTCCGGTGTGCAAGATCATTCCTGCCCGCCGATTCTTCGATCAACCGAAATAGATATTCGGTCATCCCTGATGGCCAGCACAAAACGCGAGACAGACAGACATTATGGCCAACACGCCGCAAGCCCGCAAACGTATCCGCCGCAACAATCGCCGCGCAGAGATCAACACCTCACGCGTCAGCCGCATCCGCGGCTTCGTCAAGAAGGTCGAAGCTGCATGTGAAGCTGGCGACAAGGCCGCTGCTGCCGATGCACTCAAGGCTGCTCAGCCAGAATTGGCGCGCGGCGTCGCACGCGGCGTGATGCACAAGAACACTGTCGCTCGGAAAATGTCGCGCCTGTCGAAGCGAGTCGCGGCACTCTGATTCGCAGCCAAATGCTGCGCAAGTTTGTGCAGCAAAAGACATAGGGGTCGTGCCGTAATGGCGCGGCCTTTTTTGTTTGTCGCGAACAGCGTCAATTTGATGACACGCGAACCACGGATTCCCCGCGATTCGCGAAGGTCTGAACCGGAAATTAAAGATAAATCAGAGTGTTGAACGCAGCTCTGCGGGTTGCAGCCGAGTCAACACAAATATTTCTCTTTTTTTACATTCTCCCCCCTTGCGTGTCGGCGAAATGCGTAGATAAATCGCATTCGTACTCGGGGCGGGACAGCCCGGGTTTTTACAAGTTGGATGACGGGGGGAAGCCTGGAAAAAGCGATTCCAGGTCATGGCGAAGCTTTGCCTGTCACAAGTTTGGGGAAGCATCTCGGAGCGCGACTCTGGGGGCGGTTGAGGATTGGGTTTGATGGTGCACAAAATTGATAAGGCGCGGACCACGCGTCGGAAAGCAGATGACGATTTGATGGAAGATGCTGAAGCCGTAAATCTCGCTGCCGATTGGGCCGATATTAGTCAGGGGCTTCGAAAGGATCTGGGCCATCAGTTGCACAGCCAGTGGATCAAGCCGATCCAGGTTGGCGGCATCGATAAGGAGAGTGGAACGCTCGACCTGTTCCTGCCGACGGAATTCTCTGCCAATTGGGTGCAAGACCGGTTTCACGACCGGTTGCAACTCGCATGGAAGATCGCGCGCAGTGAAGTTCGCAATGTGCGTATCCAGGTGCACCCAGGTCGCCGCCAGCTGCCAGAGCTGCGGCTCGACAATGGTCGCCGTCCAGCAAATGATGCCGGTTCCAGCGCGATCGCAGTCGCGGCAGGCACGATTGGCGATGCTGGCTTCACCAGCTCCGTCGGTCTCGACCCATCGCTGACCTTTGCCGCCTTCGTCACCGGCGAGGCAAACGTCTTGGCCTGTAATGCCGCGCAGCGCATGGCCGCAACCGAGCAGCCGCAATTTTCGCCGCTCTATCTCAAGGCCGCCACCGGTCAGGGTAAGACGCATCTGCTGCACGCCATCGGCCACTCCTTCCTTCAGGCGCATCCGCGTGCACGTATCTTCTATTGCTCGGCCGAGCGCTTCATGGTCGAGTTCGTCCAGGCGCTCAAAGCCAACCAGATGATCGAATTCAAGGCGCGCCTGCGCAGCTTCGATCTGCTTCTGGTCGACGACATTCAATTTATTATTGGCAAGGCGAGCGCTCAGGAAGAGCTGCTCTACACGATCGACGCGCTGCTCGCCGAGGGCAAGCGGCTCGTGTTTGCCGCCGACCGCGCACCGCAGGCACTGGACGGTGTCGAGCCGCGCCTGCTCAGCCGCCTGTCTATGGGCCTGGTCGCCGACATTCAGGCTGCCGATATCGAGCTGCGCAAGAAAATCCTCGAATCCAAGCTCACCCGTTTTGCACCGCTCAACGTGCCCGACGATGTAATCGATTTTCTCGCCCGCACCATCACGCGCAATGTTCGTGAGCTGGTGGGCGGCCTCAACAAGCTGATCGCTTACGCCCAGCTGACCGGCCAGGAGGTTTCGCTCAATCTCGCGGAAGAACAGCTCACCGACATCCTGTCGGCCAATCGCCGACGGATCACGATTGACGAGATCCAGCGCACAGTCTGCCAGTTCTACCGGATCGACCGCAGCGAAATGTCATCCAAACGCCGCGCCCGCGCAGTGGTTCGCCCGCGCCAGGTCGCAATGTATCTCGCGAAAGTGCTCACGCCGCGCTCTTATCCAGAGATCGGTCGCAAGTTCGGCGGCCGCGATCATTCGACGGTTATCCACGCCGTGCGGCTGATCGAGGATCTGCGCACTCGTGATGCCGACATGGATGGCGATGTGCGCAGCCTGTTGAGACAGCTGGAAAGCTGAGCTTTTTTGAGAGCGGCGCACAGCTAACTCACAAAAATCCAACAGTCTTTCGACAGGGTCATCAACAGCCCTGTCGACAGGCTGTTCACAGCTTGGGCACATGCAGTAAACAGCCTATCCATGGGTTCTTCAGCGCTTTCTCCCGCCCGGCTGGACCGCTTCGCGCGCCACATCGTGCTGCCTGAGATCGGCGGTGCGGGTCAGGTCGCGCTCGCGCAGAAGCATGTCGCGATCATCGGTCTCGGCGGGATCGGCTCGCCTGCACTCCAATATCTGGCCGCCAGCGGGATCGGGCGCTTTACTTTGGTTGATGATGACGAGGTCGATGTCAGCAACCTCCAGCGCCAGACGATCTTTACCGCGCGCGATGTAGGCCACGGCAAGGCAACGTCCGCGCGGCGCTGGCTCGCGAATTTCGACGATGCGCTCGACGTTTCGATCTCCGATACGCGCATCAGCGTCGACAATGCGGGGGAACTGATCGAAGGGGTCGACCTCGTGCTCGACGGGACCGACAATTTCGCGACACGTCTGGCCGTGTCCGATGCCTGCGTTGCCGAGCGAGCGCCGTTGCTCAGCGCCGCCGTCGGGCGCTTTCAGGGCCAAGTCGGAGCCTTCGCCGGGCACCTGCCCGCCCATGCCTGCTATCGCTGCTTTGTCGGCGATGCCTTTGACGCGGAAGATTGCGACACTTGCGCGGAAGACGGAATGCTAGGCGCGATGGCCGGATGGGCCGGCAGCTTCGCCGCGATGCAAGCGGTGCGAGTGTTGCTCAAAGGAGTAAGCAGTTTCGGCGATCCGGGATGGGGCAAACTGCACATCCTCGACGGAATGAAACCCGGCATGCGGACGCTTAACATCGCCAAGGACCCGGCTTGTAAAGGGTGCGGGGATGGTCTCAGCTAGCGACCCATTTGCGGATGTCTCGCCTCTCTCAATGAGAATGAAGCGAACGCCTGATTTTGTTTCCACCACTAGATAAGATACTACCAAAAGACGAAAACCAGAACGAGTTGGGCCGCTACAGGAATTTGCTTAGGAGCTTAGCATGCCGTTCAAATGGAGCGTTCCCTATGTGCTCTTCTTTATCGGGGTCACGCTTCTGGGTTTCTGGCAGAGTTATTTTTCCGCGCTCGCTCGGGTCCCTCTGGCCTTTCATGTTCACGCGTTGACCGCGCTCCTCTGGCTTGCACTTCTATTGCTCCAGAGTTGGTCGATCCATCATGGTCGGAAAGACCTGCATAAGGCAGTGGGCAAAGCCAGCTTTGTGATTTTTCCTCTGCTGATCCTTGGTCTGGTCATGATCATGAACCGCGTAGCCGGCTTTTTCCTCGAAAACGTGAACGACCCTGCCTCGGTCGACCCTTCCATCGGCGCAATCACTGTTGTCGCTATCGCGGCATATCTTGTGCTTTACGCCATGGCGCTGCGCCACCGGCGAAACGCAAGGCTGCACGGCGGGTACATGCTAGCGATGCCACTGATCCTGTTCGAATCCCCGGCAGCCCGCGCCACCAGTCAGTTTCTCGATTGGCCGCAATTCGCAAATCGCACGCCGATCCAGGAGTTCGGAGATTTCATCGCCGTGCTCGACGCGTTCGCCATCGTCATGGCAATTATTCTCTATCTGACAGACCGAAAGCACGGCGCACCATGGCTCATCGCTTCAGCCTTTCTCATCGTGCAGTCGCTGGTTGCCTACTACCCTGATTTGATTCCAGGATTTCGAATGTTCTTTGCCGCCTATGCCCAGTGGCCACCAAGTGCGACGCTGTCTGGCGCTTTCGCTATTGGTGCGCTGGCGGCGTGGATTGGCTGGAGAGCCGGGGCGGCATCACGTGCTACTGGCAGTCCAGCGGAGATATGAGGGTTCCTGAACTGTCAGCTTCCCGCCTCCTGGCCGACCTTTGTTGGCCCCGCGCTTTCCTACTTTGCACCGATCTGCGCATTCTCGGTCAATGCAAAGTGCCGCTCAAATCGGTCTGGAACACCCTATTCGCGGAAGGTCACACTTTGGTTTGCCGAAATCCCGCTTTCGCTAACGTGAAATTGCGAAAAGTCACACTTTTCAAAACGCGGCATGTGTTCCAGGCACAGCCGAGTCGAGTTGGAGAAGTGTCAACTTCGATATTGTGACGAATATCGCAATTTTACAAAGGTTTATGGGTCATATGGCAGGGCGACACACTGTCAATTGTGTCAACTTAGCCAGTTTCACCGCCCAGCACCTCATCCACCCATTGCGGGACCAGATCACCGGCGGGGCCATGGCGCGCCTCGTGAAAGTGGTGCGAGCCTTCGCTCGGTTCCAGGTTCAGCTCCAGCGTCTTTGCTCCTGCCGCCCTCGCCTCCTGAACGAAGCCCGCCGCAGGATAGACCGCGCCGCTGGTACCGATGCTAACAAACAGGTCCGCCGTGAGCAGCGACGCGTAAATGCGATCCATCTGATACGGCATCTCGCCGAACCAGACGACATCAGGACGCAGGCTCGGTGCTTTACACACCGGACATGGCGGACGGTCAAACATGGTTCGATCCCATGGCGAGCGAATTTCGCACGAAAGGCACAGCGCACTCTTCAACTGCCCGTGCATATGCAGCACGTCCTCGACGCCGCCGCGTTCATGCAGATCGTCGACGTTCTGGGTTACCAGCAAGAGCTCGCCAGCAAACTCCCGCTCCAGTTTCGCCAGCGCGCGATGCGCGGGATTGGGCTCCACTTTGGACAGCGCCTCGCGCCGCATATCGTAAAAGCCGAGCACCAGATCGGGATCGCGGGCGAAGCCCTCTGGCGTCGCGACATCCTCCACCTTGTGCTGCTCCCACAGGCCGCCCGCGCTGCGAAACGTATCGATCCCGCTCTCGGCGGAAATTCCTGCTCCCGTCAGGATGACGATGCTTTGAATGTCTGGCATGAGTGCCATGAGACATGCCCAGCGGAGTAAATGCAATGGCGCAATTCGGGATCATCGGACACAAGGGGCGCATGGGCCATGCGCTGGCCACCGCCATCGAAGAGGGCGGCCATGAAGCGACCATTGGAGTCGATATCGGCGGGCAACTGGGGCCGATCGTCTCGCAATGCGAGGTGCTGGTGGACTTTTCCGCGCCCGATGCGCTGGAGGCCAATCTCGGTGCTGCGAGAGTTGCAGGCGTTCCCATCCTGATTGGGACGACGGGGCTCGAAGATGCGCATCACCAGATGATCGATGATGCGGCAGAGGCGATCCCGGTGCTGCAGACTGGGAACACGTCGCTGGGCGTCAACCTGCTCGCGCATCTGGTGCACCGCGCGGCCGAAAAGCTCGGGCCTGACTGGGATATCGAGATCCTCGAGATGCATCACCGTCACAAGGTCGACGCTCCATCGGGAACTGCCAAAATCTTGGGCATCGCTGCCTCCGAAGGTCGCGGCATCTCTCTGGCCGACAATACGGAAAGTGGACGCGACGGCATCACCGGTGCTCGCAAAGAAGGCGCGATTGGCTTCGCCGCCTTGCGCGGCGGAACGGTCGCGGGAGAACACAGCGCAATCTTTGCCGGAAATGAAGAGCGGATCACGCTTTCGCATAGTGCAGAGAACCGGATGATCTTCGCGCGCGGCGCGGTGAAGGCAGCGCACTGGCTGATCGGCAAGCCCGCCGGGCGGTACACGATGAACGACGTGTTGGGATTGTGATCGAAGAGTGATGACTCAAGGAACATGACCAAGGACCAGATCTTCGAATTCTTCCGCCGACTGGCAGAGGACAATCCAGAGCCGGAGACCGAGCTGGAATATGGCAATGCCTATCAGCTTGTCGTGGCGGTGGCCCTGTCGGCACAAGCGACCGATGTGGGAGTGAACAAGGCAACCCGCGCTCTGTTTGCGAAGGTGAAGACACCGCAGCAGATGCTCGACCTGGGGCTGGAAGGCTTGACCGAGCACATCAAGACAATCGGGCTGTTCAACTCCAAAGCCAAGAACGTCATCGCGCTCTCGCAATTGCTGATCGACGATTATGGCGGCGAGGTTCCGGACAAGCGCGAAGATCTCGTCCGTCTACCCGGCGTGGGTCGCAAGACCGCCAATGTCGTTCTAAATTGCTGGTTCAAGCAAGAGACGTTTGCAGTCGACACGCACATCCTGCGCGTTGGAAATCGCACGGGCCTTGCCAAGGGCAAAACGCCCGAACAGGTCGAGGCGAAACTGGAAAAGCGCGTGCCGGAGCCGTTCCGCCTGCACGCACATCACTGGCTAATCCTGCACGGGCGCTATGTTTGCAAAGCGCGCACGCCGGAATGCTGGCGCTGTCAGCTCGTGGATCTGTGCAGCTTTAGAAAGAAGGTGCTGGAGAAGCCGAAGGGGCGGTCGTGAGTCTGCTAGATGAAAACAGGGCCGTGCTTGCTCAAATAGCGGAAGCAGGGAGCGACCTTACCGAGCCTCGTCAGATCGATTTTGAGCATGTTTTTCCTAACGAGCAGTCTGCACTTGCGTTTGCCAACCTGGGGAGCGCGAACGGCTATTCGACGAACGTTTGGCTAAATGAAGAAGGCGAATGGAACGTCACAGCGAACGCCACGCTATTACCAACCGCAGAAGAAATCACTCGGGTCGAAGAACTTCTCGATCAATTGGCCCAGTCTAACAGCGGAAAAGCCGACGGTTGGGGCTTCTATCGAACCAACTGATCAAACATCATCCGCACTCGCCAGCTCCGCCTTGTCGATCTCGCCGAGCATGCTGGCGGTCGTAACCGTCACGGTCGCATCGCCGGTCACATTGGTCGCGGTGCGCATCATGTCCATGATCCGGTCGACCCCGGCGACGAAGGCAATCGTCTCCAGCGGCACGCCGACCGCGGTGAACACGGCACCCATCATCACCAGGCCTCCTCCCGGAATGCCCGCCGCGCCGATCGAGCCGACGGTCGCGAGCAGCGCAATGATGAAATAGTCTTCCCACCCCAGCGTCACGCCAAACAGCTGCGCGCCAAACAAAGTCGCAAGGCCAAGATACATTGCCGTGCCATCCATATTGATGGTCGAGCCGAGCGAGACCACGAAGCTCGAAGTCGGCTTGCTAACGCCGAGATTGCGCTGGGTGCAGCGCAAAGTGACGGGCAGGGTCGCAGAGGAACTCGCTGTCGAATAAGCGACCGCCATCGCGTCAATCATGCCGCGGAAGAAACCGATCACCGACACCCGCGCCACGAATGCGAGGATACTGACATACATCACGCCGATAATCAGCAGACAGCCAAGATAGTTCATCGCGACCAGCTTCGCGAGCGCGGTGACCGCATCGAGTCCGAGCGTGCCCACAACCCATGCGATCAGCGCGAATACACCGAACGGGGTCAGCTCCATGACGATCGCCGTGATCTTGAGCATAACTGCGGTGCCGCCATCGAAGATTTTCGCGATCGGCCCAGCTTCATCGCCCGCAAGCAATATTCCGATGCCGACCAGCAGGGCGAAGACGATCAGCGGCAGGACTTTCACCTCTGCCATCACGCCGACCGGGCTGACCGGGATCATGCTGCGGAGCATCTCGCGCCAGTCGAATGGCGCCGGATCGGGCACATTGCCCATTTGCAGCATCGATGTGTCGACGCCCATGCCTGGCTGAAAAATCGTGCCGAGGGTCAGGCCGAGGATCACCGCGATCTGACCCGTGACGATGAACAGCAAGATCGCACGCCAACCGACGCTCCCGAGCCGGCCCAGATCGCCAATGGCCGCGACTCCTGACACGACACTGAAGAAGATGAGCGGCACGATCAGCATCTTGATGAAGTCGATGAAGACATCACCGATGATCTTGATGCTTTCCGCGCCCGGTCCCCAGATGTAGCCGACGATACCACCGAGGATCAGCGCCGCGATCACGCGCTGCCACAATGGAATGTTGAACCAGGCCTTCAGCATATGGCGCTCCCCGTCTATTCTGTCTTGAGCGCAGCAATTGCGACGCTTGCGTAGATTCGGGCTAACGCATCAAGGTCAGCGATAGCGACCGCCTCGTCACGCTTATGCATGGTTGCGTTGCAAAGCCCAAATTCGATCACCGGACAGACATTGCGCAGGAAGCGTGCGTCGGAGGTGCCGCCGCTGGTCGAGGCCTCCGGTTTGAGGCCGGTTTCGGCCTCAACCGCTTCGGCAATAATTCGCGAGAATGCGCCCGGCTCAGTCAGAAAGGGCTCGCCGGAAATGATTGGAAGCGCCCTACCGCCGTGATTCTCGGCAATTGACCCGACGCGTTCCGACAAGCTCGCACCGGTATGCAGATCGTTGAAACGGATCGAAATCCGCGCCTCGGCCTTTGCCGGAATCACATTGTGCGCTTTGTTGCCAACGGTGAGATCTGTGATCTCGAGATTGCTCGGCTGGAACCAGTCCGTACCGGTGTCGAGGGTGAGCGCGTCCAATTCGCCAAGCATCGCCACCAGCTTGGGCAACGGATTATCGGCGAGATGCGGATAGGCGACATGCCCCTGCATCCCATCGACACTGAGCCAAATATTGACCGAGCCGCGTCGACCGATCTTCATCGTGTCGCCGAGCTGGTTTACACTCGTCGGCTCCCCGACAAGACACAGATCAGGTTGAATGCCCTCAGCGTTCATATAATCGATCAGAGCCCGCGTGCCGTGCAGCGCCGGTCCTTCTTCATCGCCGGTGATGATGAAACTGATCGTCCCAGCATCCTGCGGAATATCGGCCAACGCCGCGACCATCGCCGCAATCGCGCCCTTCATATCGACTGCGCCGCGGCCATAGAGCAGCTCGCCCCGAATCTCCGGTTCGAACGGGGCGCTGCTCCAGCCCTCGCCCGGCGGAACCACATCGAGATGTCCGGCAAAGGAAAAATGTTTGGAGCCTTCAGGCCCGGGCCGACAGGCGAAAAGGTTCTCGACCGGCGCTTCGTCGCTACCCTCTTCGCCATCGCCGCGCTTGAAGCGGTGTACGTCAAAGCCATGCGGCGTGAGCAGCGCCTCCATCTCGTCAAACACCGTCCCGGTGGCCGGCGTGACGCTCGGCGTTGCGATCAGGCGCTTGGCTATGTCCAAAACCTGACTCATTGGCGTTCCTCTTGCTGCAAAGGCCCCGGCGCGAAGGCGCTTTCAAGCAATTTTGCGATCCGTATGCCCGCCTGCTGCACCCGGCGGCGAGCAATTGGCACGCCCTGCACGATATCCTCTTGCGACAGGGCAGTCTTGTTCGGCAGATCTTGCCCGCACACATCCTGCGTATCGAAAGCGGTCGGATAGACGATGTCACGGCTGATCTTCCAGCTTTCACGCCCCCAATCGGCTGGCGTTCCGCCGCCCAGATCGGTCCGCTCGGCATTCGAATATCGCCTCACAATCGGGCGATCTCCGGTTGTGATCGCACGCTCCGCCAGTGGCCCGTCCCAAATCCAGTGCAGGTTGAGGCTCGGGACAATCCCGTAATCGGTCTCGCGATCATTGCCGCCGCGATCGTTCTTGTCTCCCGAGTGGAGCGGCATGTGAATATCGCCGGCGAAATGCACCATGAAGGCGAGCGCCTCCAAGCGAATGTGATCGGGCAAGCTTTCATCGGCGAGAAGGCGGTGGCTGCGTTCAATCTGCGCGGTCACGCAATTCCCGCCAGAGCAATTCGCGCGTGCATTGTACGCCTCGCAAATCGGGGTAGTGCGATAATGCCAGGCAGCTGTGTAGCCCCACCTCCAGCGTGTGCGTCGCACGCAATCGGGCCAGACCGATGCTTCGTCCAGGGTCGAGATACTACAATCGGGAGTGCCAAGTAGCGGCTCGGCCCGTAGCAATCTCGCGATCTTGCCGCGCGTCCGCGGAGACACATTCGCCTCCGCGATCTCCGCCGTTTTGCTATGAGCGTAAAAGCCCCAGGCATGTACTGGGGTAGGAAGAGCCAAAGCGAGAATTGCCGCACTGAATGCAAGCATCGCCTTTTGGAGCATCAGCTCACGCTCTCATATTGTTCGATCACCCATTGCTCGTTCTCGGATGCATCGATCCATTCCTGCAGCCAGGCATGCTCCCACAGCGCGCCCATATAGCTTTCGGCAAAACCCGGCACGCCAATCCCATACGTCCTGAAGCGCGAAACCACCGGAGCATAGAATATGTCTGCCGCGCCGAACGTCCCGAACAGGAACGGCCCGCTGCCGCCAAAGCGCGCCCGTGCCTCGGCCCAGAGAGTGAGGATCCGCACAATATCTTCCCGCGTCTGGTCCGAAACCTCCTTGAGCTCGATCCTACGCCGCACATTCATCGGCAAATCACTGCGCAGGGCCGAGTAGGACGAATGCATCTCGGCAACCATCGCCCGCGCCATTCCGCGCGCGCTTTCATCTTTGGGCCAGAACCGATCGCGCCCAACCTTGTCCGCCAGATATTCGAGGATAGCGAGGCTGTCCCAGATGACGGTGTCGCCATCCCACAGGATCGGAACCTTGCCATGCGAGGGCTGCATCTCGCCCATGTTCTGCTTGCGCTCTTCCCAGCCTTCGCCGAGGATCGGCACGATCAGCTCTTCGAAAGATAACCCAGACTGCTTGGCTGCAAGCCAGGCGCGCAGCGACCAACTCGAGTAATTCTTGTTGCCGATGATCAGCTTCATATTGGCCGTGCTCCACCTTGCGAGCCAGAGGAATTGAGGCGCGCTTTCGCCTCCGTTTGCTCTGCCCTAGATATTCAGTGTTTCGCTGTCGAGGCTGAACGGGTTACGATGGCGCGATTCTTCCTTGGAGCGCTCCGCATATGAACTCGCCACCTTTTCACCTCGCCTTTCCAGTCGACGATCTCGCGGCGGCGCGCCGCTTCTATGGCGCTGTTCTTGGCTGCGCCGAGGGCCGCAGCAGCGATGAGTGGATCGATTTCGACTTTCACGGACACCAGATTGTCGCGCATCTTGCACCCGGAGCGGCGGGCGATAGCTCGCGCAACCCCGTGGATGGACACGGCGTCCCGGTCCCGCACTTCGGCCTCGTAATGAAAATGCAGGATTGGGAGGAGTTGGCCAGAAATCTGAAAACCGCCGAGGTGGATTTTGTGATCGAACCCGCCATCCGCTTCAAAGGGCAAACGGGCGAGCAGGCGACGATGTTTTTCCGCGATCCATCGGGCAATGCGATCGAGATGAAAGCCTTTGCCGACCCGGCCCAACTATTTGCGAGTTAGAGTTCAGCCCAAAGCATCCTGCACTACGGCAGCGCGCAGGGCCGCGATGCCCATGCCTTTCTCACTGCTAGTGATGTGTAGCTCGGGATAGGCGGCAGGATGCTTACGCGCTTCGGCAGCGACGGCCTCTGCGGTCTTCTCAAGCGCGCTGGCCTTTATCTTGTCGGCCTTGGTGAGCACCACACGGTAACCCACCGCCGCTTCATCAAGCATGGTCATCATCTCGCGATCGACATCTTTGAGGCCGTGGCGACTATCGACTAGTACAAGATTGCGCACCAGCACGACACGGCCGCGCAGATACTGCCGCACCAGCTTTTTCCAGGTTTCGACGACCTTGGGCGGGGCCTTGGCAAAGCCATAGCCCGGCATGTCGACCAGTCGGAATTGCGTCGGCTCGCCAACCTCGAAGATGTTGAGCTCTTGCGTACGGCCCGGCGTTACCGAAGTACGCGCAATCGACTTGCGGCCGGTGAGCGCGTTCAAGAGAGAGCTTTTCCCGACGTTGGAGCGACCGCAAAAGGCGACCTCCGGCACATCCGGTTCAGGCAGAAACTTCAGCTGCGGCGCAGAAAGCAGGAAATCGACGCGACCGGAAAACAGCTTGGCTGCTTGCCTCTCGCGCAAATCCTGCTCGCGCTGTTCTTCTGGGGTCACGCCTCGCCTTTCGACTGGTCTTCGAGTGCCTTAGCGCGTTCCTTCTCCGCCTTTTCCTTCTCAGCCGCCGCCCGCAATTGCGGGTGCTTGGAATAGAGGTAGCTCTGCTGCGCAAGCGTGAGGATGTTCGAAGTAACCCAGTAAAGCAGCAGGCCTGCTGCGAACGGAGCCATAACGAACATCAGTATCCACGGCATGAAGTTGAATATCTGCTGCTGGACAGGATCCATCGCGCTCGGATTGAGCTTGAAGGTCAGCCACATCGTCACACCCAGCAGGATCGCCAGCACGCCGATGCCCAGGAAGCCGGAAACCTCGAATGGCAGCAGGCCGAACAGGTTGAGTATGGTCCAAGGATCGGGTGCAGAAAGGTCTTTGATCCAGAAATCGACCAGCGGCTTGTGCCGCATTTCAATCGCGAGGATCAACACCTTGTAGAGTGCGAAGAAGATCGGGATCTGGATCAGCAGCGGTAAACAACCGGCGAGAGGGTTCACCTTCTCGTCCTTGTACAGCTTCATGATCTCTTGCTGCTGTTTCTGCTTGTCGTCCTTGTAGCGATCCTGGATCGCCTTCATCTTCGGCTGCACCGCCTTCATTGCAGCCATGCTGGCAAACTGCTTCTGAGCAATCGGGAACAGGAGTCCCCGAATGATCAACGTCAGCAACACGATCGCAACGCCGAAATTGCCGACAAAATCGAATAGAGTCTTGAGCAAAAGCAGCAGCGGTTTTTCGAGGAACCAGAACCAGCCCCACGAAATGGCAAGACCGAAATCGTCGATGCCGCTGTCCTCGTACTGATCGAGAACGCCGCTTTCTTTTGCCCCGGCGAACAGGTTGGTCGTCTGCGTGATCGCCTGACCGGCCGGCAATGTAACCGCATCATAGATCACATCCGTGCGGTACAAATCATTGCCCAGTGAGCGGAAGCTTGCATCAGCAGACCCATCACCGGGCACCAGAGCCGAAAGCCAATAGCGGTCGGTGAAACCCAACCACGAAGCGGCGCCTTCCGGTTTGTAGGTGGAGATTTCAGCGAGATCGTCGTAATTGTTTTCCTCGTCGATGGTACCGCCAAAAACGCCAACCGGGCCGGCGTGGACGATGAATTCGTCATTCGACGCATTCGCGCTCGTCCGGTTGATCAGCGAGAATGGCTGGATGACCGCGGCATTCTCGCCAGTGTTCGACACCGTCTGGACGGCGCTGATCATGTAATTTTCATCGATCGAGAACTTGATCGAGTAAGCAAAACCATTGGCATCCGTGTGTGTCAGCGTGACCGGCGTATCAACGGTTAGCGTAGGATTGTCGGCTGCCCACAACGTGTCAGCTGGCAAACGATCCGCATTGGCGAGAAAGCCAAATTCGGCAAAGTATTGGTCGGGTGTACCGTCAGGCGCGAACAGGCGCACAGGACCGCTTTCCTCGTCGACCGTCTGGCGGTGATCCTTCAGGACGATGTCATCGATTCGCGCGCCGACAAGGTTTATCGAACCAGCAACACGCGGCGCATCGATCGCAACGCGCAACGGACTTTCCAGCGCGGCATCGAGGTTCACCGGACCGGCGGCAGGAACGACGCCTTCAGGAAGGTCGGCGGCAACAACGCTCGTCCCGGGAGCAGCCGCTGCGCTGGTACCCGCGGCGGGTTCAACTTCCTCCGTCGGTGCGGAGATCGATGCCTGCGGATAGAACACTCGCATCGCCATGTCCCACCCAAGGATGAGCAAGCCAGAAAGTGCTACGGCCAGCAACAGATTACGCTGATTGTCCAAGAGAAAATCCTGTTTACGTGTTTACGCCCCAAGGCCCAGGTGTGTTATATATGTACTACGGCCAAGAATGACACCCTAAGGGACCGGATCATATCCATGCCCGCCCCAAGGATGGCAGCGCATTAGCCGCTTAGTCGCCAGCCATCCACCCTTGATCGCGCCATATTTCCCCAGGGCCTGGATCGCATATTGCGAGCATGAGGGCGCATATCGACATGTCGGTGGCAGGACCCTACTCGGACCCCATTGCCAGGCCTTGGCGATGAAGATCAGAACGTGCTTCATCACCTGTCGCCTCGCGCTGGCTGTGGCCCGCGTTTTCCGCGTCTCGGGCGGCGCCCTCTTGCCGGATCGCCCTTTCCGTCGCGAGCACGCTGCAATGCGCGTTCCAGCTCCTGGACCATCAGCTCAAAATCGCGCTCAACCCCACCCGCACGGCCAATCAAGACGTGATCGTGATCAGGAAGCCCGCTATCCGGTAGCGCGTCGCGCAGCAACTCACGAAAGCGCCGCTTCATGCGGTTGCGCACCACCGCATTGCCAATCTTCTTGGTGACTGTGATCCCATATCGCTGGCCCAGCCCATCATTTGGGCGCGCCAGCAACACGAAGCCCGGACGCGCAACTCGTAATCCGCGATTGGCGGCGAGGAAATCAGCGCGCTTGGTGAGTACCTGAGCCATTGAGTGTTCTATACGCAGAACGGGCTCCCAATGGGAGCCCGCTGCAATGCGACCTTCAGATCGCAAACCAATAAGCGACGCACCAGAAGGTGCGACACGCGAATCAGCCTATGCGCAAAGGGTCTTGCGGCCACGCTTGCGACGTGCGCGAAGAACCTTGCGGCCACCCGGCGTTGCCTTGCGGGCGAAGAAACCGTGGCGACGAGCGCGCACGAGGTTACTAGGTTGGAAAGTCCGCTTCATATCGTCCTCGAAATCAAATCTGCGCCAAGTGCCGAACTATGCCCGGTCAAAGCGCCAATAAAAAGGGCCGCCTGATGGCGACCGCAATCAGCGCGCGCAACTATGGGAAAGCTGGGCTTGAGTCAAGCCATGCAAGGCGGATTTGACTCACCGCATTGTCCGCCCAGATCGCAATATGTGGCGCGGTGGCATGCTGGTCGATTGCGCGCTTGCGAGCAAGCTGAGGCTGTTTGGGCCGCAACCATACACGCATTTCAGCAGCGCCCAGCCACTTTGCGCTGCGATGCGGGACCGAATTGGTCATCGCATAAAATTCGCGCGCATGCTCGGCACCCATACCCATTTCGCGGTAATAATCGAGATAGAGCCGGTTTTCCGGTGCATCGGGTGCGAAGTCTTTTGGTTCGCGGCCGTAATTGTCGAGCCAGGAATGCACGGCGAATTCCGCACCGTTGTCCATCGTGCGTTTAGAGCCTGCCAGAAACAATTCGACCGCCCCTGAGCGGACCGAACCACCGTCTGGCACATGGGTCGTCAAACCTGCTGCGCGTATCTTGCGACCCACCGCCAGATTAGCAAGATCATCGCTGGTGCCCGGCGCTTCAATAAACTCTAGAAGCTCAAGCTCCGGAAAATCACGCAGCATTGTATCGAAGTGACGCGGGCTGCTGCGCCCCGTTGCACCTACAATCGCAGCGCGGTTGCTATCAAGCACCTGGAAAGGCCCATATTGCGCGATCGCCGTTTCGACCGGTCGCATCGTAACCGGATAGACAGTCGCCGGCGGGGTATTGCGATCAATATATGTGAATTCAGTTATTACTTTATCGGTGACTCCAAATGCTGGCTGAGCTGCAGTTGCACCGCCTCTGGCCGACGCCGTGTCGACACGAAGCCAGCGCTGCGTGGCTGGATCCCATTCTTCCACCCAACGCTCGATCGCAACAGAACGCACAGCGGCGCCGTCCTGCGCGCTAGCCACGCTTGGCAGGGCGAGCAGGCTCAGAAGCGCAATAAGAAACCGACCGAGATTTTGCATGTCGCGCTTATCGCGCCGTCATGTTTTAAGAATGACAAAGTTTTATGCTTGCAAAAACCTTGCGGTATCGCCCCTATGCTGGGTGCAGAAACTGTTAAGCCGAGCTAATAGCCTGCTCTGCAGGGAATTATTGGGGGTCGTCGCGTGGTCGCACTGGTTAAGACTGTGGCTTATCTTGGGTTGGAAGCGCGCAGCGTGGAGGTTCAGTGCCAAGTGGCCTCCGGCCTGCCGCGCTTTACGGTCGTTGGCCTGCCAGACAAGGCCGTGAGCGAAAGCCGCGAGCGGGTGCAAGCGGCGCTTGCAGCCATGGGCTTGGCTTTACCGCCAAAGCGTATCACCATTAACCTCTCTCCCGCCGATTTGCCCAAAGACGGCTCGCATTACGACCTACCGATAGCGCTTGCCTTGCTCGCAGCTATGGGGGTGACCGATGCCGAGCAATTGGGAGATTGGCTGGCAGTGGGCGAACTATCGCTAGACGGAAGGATCGTCGCGACACCCGGTGCGTTGCTTGCCGCCTTGCATGCGAGCGAGAATGAAATCGGCTTGATCTGTCCAGCGGAACAAGGGCCGGAGGCCAAATGGGCCAGCGGAATTCCTGTTCTAGCCGCCAAGGATCTGGTGAGCTTGCTTAACCATCTCAAAGGCACCCAGACCCTGCCAGAACCAGCTCGCGGTGAGATCGAGAAAGTGGCCATCAGTGCCGACCTCAAACAGGTAAAAGGTCAGGAGACCGCCAAACGCGCGCTAGAGATTGCTGCCAGTGGCGGTCACAATATGCTGATGATGGGCCCACCAGGCTCGGGCAAGAGTCTGCTCGCTTCGTGCCTGCCGGGGATTTTGCCGGAGTTAACGCCAGCCGAGGCGCTGGAGGTTTCAATGGTGCAATCGGTCGCCGGACTGCTTGATAGCGGGCGGATCAGCCGATCTCGGCCATTTCGCGCACCACACCATTCGGCCAGCATGGCGGCACTCACGGGCGGTGGCCTCAAAGTGCGCCCGGGCGAAGTCAGCCTCGCGCATCTGGGCGTGTTGTTCCTCGATGAATTGCCAGAGTTTCAGCGACCGGTGCTCGACTCGCTGCGACAACCGCTCGAAACAGGTCATGTCGATGTCGCGCGCGCCAATGCGCATGTGACCTTCCCTGCACGTGTCCAATTGATCGCTGCCATGAACCCATGCCGCTGCGGCCATGCGGGGGAGCCAGGCCATGTCTGCGCGCGCGGACCGCGCTGCGCCAGCGAATACCAGGCCCGGATCAGCGGCCCATTGCTCGACCGGATCGACCTTCATGTCGAAGTGGCTGCGGTAAGCGCGATGGATATGGCGCTTCCAGCTGCGAGCGAAGGTAGCGAGGCGGTTGCTGTCCGGGTTGCTACTGCGCGCAAGGCTCAGGAAGCGCGCGGTGTGCGATCCAATGCTGAACTAGAAGGCGACAAGCTTGAGCACTTTGCCTCGCCCGATGACGCAGGCAAGGAATTGTTGATGCAGGCGGCAGAAAAGCTGCGTCTATCAGCGCGCGGCTACACTCGCATGCTGCGCGTCGCGCGCACTATCGCCGATCTCGCTGGAGCGCAGTCGGTCGGGCGTGTCCATATCGCCGAGGCGCTCAGCTATCGCCATCAGCCCGCGAGAATGTGAGCGCAGGCTCGGGCCGATTGCGCCCGACCGAAATGATCGCACTCGATTTTTCTCAGAGGCTCAGCTAAACTCGAACGCGAAGGGTTAGTTGAACAATTTCGCTCTCGTCGACCAGATCGCGAGCGAAAGTAAAGGTTGCTGAGGCTCCTGATGGGCTGGCAGTGTGCAGGAAAGCATCTCTGCCAAGTGCCAGAAACAGGGTCCAGCACAGGAGACCCGCATGATCACATGGCTTAGAGAGAAATATCTCGACCTTCTTGGGTCGATCTACATCTATAACGAACATCGCGGCTACACAGCGCTTGACCGGGTGCTTGAAGCTGTGCGTCAACGCTCTCCCGACGACACCCAGTTTATCGCCGCGATTGAGCAGCACCGCGCCGATGAGCGAAAGCACTACGTCATGTTCAGGCGCTGGTTTGAGTTGCGCGGCACAATGCCACTCTCAGTTGATCGTACCTTTGGCCACATTGACCGCTTCATCGAGATCATGTTCCGCACTCCAATCGATAGTCTCGATACTCAAGCCATTGTCGAGGATGATCGCCTGTTTGAAAGGCTATGCCGAGTGATCTCTCTGACCGAGCAACGTGGCTACCAACAGGTGGAGATCCTGCTCGCCAATCGTTTCGTTAAGTCGGATCCCGCCTTGGTGCGCATCTTCGAAGTGATCAAGCGCGACGAGCCGAGCCATTGGGCTCCCTATGATCGCTGGCTAAAGGATCATGCGAAGCGCGATCCCAAATGGTGGGAGCGGTTGGTCGACAGTTTTATCCATTCTGAACTGCTGATCGTGAAGCTACCCATCTTGTTTCTGAATCCGTTGGTCAAACGCCGCCGTGATTGGTCCGACGATGGCGAGACCGACCCTGATCGTTATCAGGTGAAAAGCGGCCTCGCGAAGGTGTAGCGCGTCGTTGAGCTGCGGCATCTATCACCGTGACAGACAGGGGCAGTAACTCGAACGAGAACCTGCTGTCCCGCCTGTTTAAATGGCGGGTTGGGGCAATGCTGGTGCGCAACACAGCGGTCAGCACAGTTGTGTTTCTGATTGGTCTTGCCTGCCTATGGGCGCTGGTGGAATTCGCGGGAATAGATGAGGTCATCGCGTCTGGCATCGGCTTTGCGTTGGCCAACACCCTTCACTACACCTTGGCGCGCACTTGGATATTCCGCGGCACCGATCGCAAGTTGGCGAGCGGATACGCCTTTTTCGTGTTGAACGGTTTGTTCGGGCTCGCGATGACCATGGCATTGATGGCGGTGTTGCTCGAATACACCCCGATCAACTACTTGATTGCACGGATATTGGTTTCGGTAATCGCAGGGCTCACGATGTTCGTGATTAACGCCGTCTGGAATTTTCGCCGCGTTTGAGCAGACTGATCAACCAGCGGCCTTTTTCGCCTTACCGAGTTCGACAACATCGCCGCTCACCAATTCGCCCGCAGCGACCGCGATGGTCCCATCGGCACGCTTACCGAGATTTTCCCTAGCAACCAGCCACAAATCTTCATGAGTCAGAATGCGGCCATCGTGGGCAAGGATCGAAACCGGGCCAATGGGAAGACGATCACGCTCATCCACCAGGACCGGGCTTTCTTCCACCTCGACGCCGTATTTCTGGCCCCACTGACGTAGGGCGAGCATTGCGGGAAGCAAATCGAAGCCTTTGGCAGTCAGACGGTACTCGATCTTGCGGCGGTCATCGGCACACGGCTCGCGTTTGAGAATTCCGTGCTCGACAAGTTTCGCCAAGCGATTCGACAGAATGTTGCGCGCGATACCTAGCTCACTCAAGAATTCCTCGAAGTGATGCAGGCCGTTGAAGCTCGCACGTAGAATCATGAAGGACCAGCGTTCCCCCATAACTTCAAGAGCTTGCGGCAGGCCGCATTCGATCAATTCTCTTAGTGGTTCGCGTATATCGCCCATTTCAGTCCCTTTCGCGCAACCTATCTAGCGGCTTTTTCATTCGGTCTCAAAAAATTTTAAGTTTCTAGTTGCAACTAGAAACTTAATCTCATAGGTAGTGATTCGCAACTGGTTTTGAATTGAAACCTTGTAGCCCGAAACTGAACTTTGAAAAGGACTGAGCGATGACCCTCTCCCTTACCCGTTCCAGCCGCCTCTCAATCTTTGCCATGGCGCTTCTTTACACTGGCCTCATCTTTGGTGTGGCGACGGCACCAGTCAGCGCACAGAACGGCGCATATTACACTGTCACTCTCGCAGAACCGGCGAAAGACAAACGCGCAGTAGCATCGGGTGTCGCCTGGAGTTGCCAAGGCACGACCTGCGTTGCCAATAAGGGCACGTCGCGTCCAATGCGCATCTGTCGCGGTATTGCGCGTGAGTTCGGTGAAGTCGTGAACTTCACTGCCAAAGGCAAGCAGCTTGCCGAAGACAAACTGGCGAAGTGCAACGGCAAGTAAGCCGACAATCCAGCTCCTCTCGTCCGACACTCTCCAATCTCGGACGACAATCCGGACCCCTTGGCGCTTCCCCGATCTGCGCCAAGGGGCTTTTTTTAGCTCCGCAAGAGTCCAGCTCGCTGTAATTGCGACTCTAGAGAGTTCGCGTCCGTAAACAGATGCGCATCCCAATCACGTTTACGCGCCGCCTCAATGTTGGCGGCGTTGTCGTCAGTGAAGAACAGCTGAGAAGCAGAATAACCGCTCCGTTGTTCGACCAGCTCGTAGATGCGCTGATCCGGTTTTGCGATTTTCTCCTCGCCGGATACGATAATGTCTTCGAAGAGGTCGAAGATCGCGTGTTCGGCGCGAAACTGCGCGAAGAGTTCATCGCCAAAGTTGGTCAAGCAGAACAACGGGACAGCATCGGCGTGGAGTCGACCGACAAGCTCATGCACACCTTCAACCGGAGGACGCGCAGTCTCATTGAAGCGCGCGGCATAGGCTGCGATCCGCAAGGCCTGATCGGGGAATTGCGCGATCCGTGCGGGCAGCATTTCACTCAGGGGTACCCCGCGATCATGCTGGAAATGCCAGCCCTCACTGACGACTTCGGTCAGAAACCAGTCGAGTTCCACAGGATCGTCGATCAGCTTCGCGAACAGAGTACGCAAGTTCCAATGGAATAGCACTCTGCCAACATCAAAGACGACTGCCTTTGCGAAACTGCTCATTATAAATGCGCCAAACACGGCAACGGCCCGCTCTCCAATGCGGAGGCGGGCCGGTACAGTTGCTCAATCGCCCATGCGAGCGATCATCCAATCACAGGGTCGATTAGCCCTGACGAGCCTTGAAACGGCGATTGGTCTTGTTGATAACATAGGTGCGACCACGACGGCGAATGACGCGGCAATCGCGGTGACGGTTTTTCAGCGACTTAAGGCTGTTACGGATTTTCATGTCTGTCTTCCAAAAGGTAAGCGCGCCGGAGACAGCCCCGACGCGCGGAATTTCTATGAGGGCCGATAACTATACTCGCCTTCCAGGTCAAGCATTCTCGCGGATTTCGGAGAGCTTTCGCTCCCAAGCGAGCGCGTGGGCGATAATGGTGTCCAAATCCGCGTGTTTGGGTTCCCAAGGCAGGGTAGATCGGATTCTTTGCGGATCGGAAACAAGCGAATCAGGATCGCCCGCGCGCCGTCCCTCCATCACACGATTTATCTTCTGATTGGTCACGCGGTCGACAGCATCCAACACCTCTTGAACCGAAAAACCCCGGCCATATCCGCAATTCATCGTCAGCGAGCGCTGCGGGTGCTCGATAAGAGCCTCAAGCGCCAGAACATGCGCCGCAGCAAGATCGCTTACGTGAATGTAGTCGCGCACGCCTGTGCCATCCGGAGTGTCATAGTCTGTTCCGAAAACGCTTACAGATTCGCGTTTGCCAAGCGCGGCCTCGACCGCGACTTTGATAAGATGCGTTGCACCAGCGGTCGATTGCCCGCTGCGCCGGTCCGGATCGGCACCCGCGACATTGAAATATCGCAAAGCACAGAAATTGAGATCATGCGCATTCGCAACATCGCGCAGCATCTGTTCTGTCATCAGCTTCGACCACCCGTACGGATTGATCGGAGCGCGCGGCGTATCCTCCGTGACTGGCGACTGCTTAGGGATACCGTAGGTCGCAGCGGTCGACGAAAAGATGAAATGCCTGACCTCGGCCTTGGTCGCCGCGTCGATCAGTACGCGGCTCTTGGCCGTATTGTTGTGGTAGTACTTAAGAGGGTTTTCAACACTTTCGGGCACGATGATGGAGCCTGCAAAGTGCATGATCGCTTGCGTATCCTGCTCGGCAAAGATGCGCGTGAGAAGCTCTCCATCCTCGATATCGCCCTCATAAAGAGGCACGCCGTCTGGTACTGCAAAGCGAAAACCGGTGGTCAGATTGTCGATCACAGCGACCGGCCAGCCGGCATCTTTCAGCGCTAACACGGCATGGCTTCCGATATAGCCTGCGCCACCTGTTACAAGGACCGGAGTTTTGCGAATTTCAGTCATGCGTAAGGCCTTAGCAAGGATCACGTGTAAAAGCGTGAATATGTCGCGTCCAAGCAAGCGGTTTTGCACAATCGCGCCAAAGGGTTCAAACACCTCATAGTTCGGGTCGGCAATCTATGCTGAGCCTCGCGCAGAAAAGGAAATGACGATGGCCAAGCCCCACAGAAGACTCGCTTCCTGGCTTATTGCGATTGGCGCAGGTGCTGCATTGTCCGCATGTGCGACGGTGCCTCCGCCAAGCCCAATTTCCGTTACACGCTTTCACGATAGCGCTACACTGGACCAGATTGGCGCGGGCATCGTGTTCATCGAAAACGCACCGGGCTCCGAAGATCTCGGTTTGGAGCTCGCTCCATACAAGGCAGCGATTGCCGCCGAGTTGGCGGCGCTGGGGTACCAAGAAGGCACGCGTAGCGAAGCAAATGCGATCGCTCAGGTATCGGTCGAGCGTTTCCAGGCGCAAGGTGATCGCGGCCGCCGCGGGCCAGTGAGCGTTGGCGTTGGCGGAGGAACCGGCTCTTACGGCTCTGGCGTGGGTTTAGGAATCGGCATCAATCTGGGCGGCGGGAGCAATCGGCCACGTGTCGGGACGGAGCTGTCCGTTACCCTGCGCCCGGTCACTGCGGAAGGCAGCACCTCTCGAAACCTTTGGGAAGGCCGCGCGCAAATCGAAGTGACCGAAGAAACACCCGAAGCAAATCCGGCAACAATCGCACCAATTTTGGCGAAGGCCTTGTTCCGAGAGTTCCCGGGAGGCAATGGCGACACCGTGGCGGTTGAGCTGAAAGACATCGAGACGAGCGAGTGAACGACCAAGTGAATAGCATTGCAATCGACGCCGAGTTTGACAGCGGTAATATCGAGGTCCTGTCGATCACGGGCAATACAGCGGAATTGGCGATCCCCAAGGATCATATGTCCGAATTCGCGCAGTGGTTTCACTTTCGGGTCGCCTGCAGCGCGGGCGAAGAACTGACGCTGAAGATCAAAGGCCTAAAAAAGAGCGCCTATCCGGGAGGTTGGCCTGACTATGACGCTTGCGTTTCGGAAGATCGTGAGTTTTGGGCGCGGGCCACAAGCAGCTTCGACAAGGATGAAGCCGATGGCACACTGACCATCCGCTACACGCCTGCAAGTAATATTGCCTGGTTCGCTTACTTCGCACCTTATTCGATGGAACGGCATCACGACTTGGTATCGGAGGCCGCAGCCTGCGAAGGCGTCGAGCTGATGCGGCTTGCAACAACGCTTGATGGGCAACCGCTCGATTGCCTCGAAATGGGCGAAGGCGATCTGACCGTTTGGCTCTATGCCCGCCAGCATCCCGGGGAGACCCAGGCAGAATGGTGGATGGAAGGCGCGCTTGAATGCCTCACCGATCCAACCGATCCGATTGCCCGAGCGCTGCGCCAAAAATGTCGGTTCCACATAGTGCCCAATTGCAATCCGGACGGTTCGCGTCGCGGCCATCTGCGCACCAATGCAGTGGGCACAAACCTCAACCGCGAATGGGCTGAACCCAGCGCCGAGAAATCACCCGAAGTCCTCGCCATCCGCAAATACATGGACGAGACCGGTGTCGATTTCGCGATGGACGTGCATGGTGATGAAGCCATCCCTGCGGTTTTCCTCGCAGCGTTTGAAGGCATCCCGTCTTGGAGCGACCAGCAAGGCGAGAGCTTCTATCGCTACGAGCGGATCCTCGACCGGCGCACACCGGATTTCCAGACCAAACTCGGCTACCCAAAAACGCCAGAAGGCAAAGCTAATCTCGGCATCAGCACCAATCAGGTCGCTGAGCGGTTTGGCTGCACGGCGATGACGCTTGAGATGCCTTACAAGGACTTGGTCGATGCGCCTGAGCCAGAACAAGGCTGGTCGCCGGAGCGCTGCAAATTGCTGGCACGCGACTGCCTGGCGGCTTTGCTCGAATGGATTGAAACTGAGTAAGCGCCGACGGCCCTAGCAACGCATTCAAGTCAGATGGGCTGGGCCGAATGCGTTCGGCAGCAGTTGAGAAAGCGGCATTCGGCGCACTTCGTCTGATCCTACGCACAGGATCTCGGGGTCCGTCTCGCCTAGCTGGGCGAGTTCGTTGAGCACCTGACGGCATCGTCCGCACGGCGTGATAGGCTCGCCGTCACCGCTGTCCTGCGGACCAGTTACCGCGACGGCGACGAGACCGCCCCGCACGCCATCCGCCATCGCCTTAGAGACAGCGATGGTCTCGGCGCAAAGCGACAGGCCGTAGCTTGCATTCTCAACATTGGTTCCTGTGACGACGGCGCCATCATCGAACAAAAGCGCCGCACCAACAGCGTAGCCTGAATAGGGCGAGTATGACTTTGACGCAGCGTTATGGGCCGCGCCGATCAGACTGTTCGCATCTATTTTTGTACCACCACCCATTCGATCGGCTCCTCCGCCGCTTCGCTGATCAACTGCTTGTTTGCGCTCCATAGCAGCCAAGGCCGCCCCGCATAGCTTGGCTTTGCGCGATCTCGCTCGAGCCAAAGGTCACGCTCGATCGTCCGAGCAATGCCGTGACGTTCCTCGAAATCGCTGCTGATTTTGAGCACAACGGGCCTGCCAGCATGCAGCTCAATCTGGTTGATCAGCGTCATCAATTCGCTTTCGACGGCCGCATCGCTAACCGGTTCGGGACAGTTCTCTGCTGTTGAGGAAAGCGCGATGGCAGGAGGCAGGTAGTTCCCATTGCGAGGGACCATGCGCGTAAAACGCGCAGACTGCGGATCCGCCCTACTGCACGGATCAAAAACATGCAGCATGCCTACTTGCAGCCCTGCCCTTTGTGCTGCGCTGAGTCGCTTCGCGAAACCCTTGTCCGGAGCGGCAGACGCGCGGCCTAGCTCAAGATAGACGAACTGTCCGCCCAACGCTTTGATCGTCTCGAACCGAACATTGGCAGTTCCGCTCGCGATAACGCCCCCTTGCTCTGGATAGGCGGCCTCGTCCGGGCGCCAGCTGCGCATATCCCACCAAAACCACGCAGCGTAGACGATGCACGCCAGGACGAGCGTTGCCAATATATAAAGACGTCCACGCTTTCGCCTGGTTGCACGCGGTTTGGCCGCCCTGTTCTTGCTTCTGGTCTTGGTCGCCATTGGTGGAGATTCCCTGCGTGCCTCAGCCCTTGATATGCAGAACGCAGATCAGGGTGAACAACCGCCGGGCGGTCGCAAAATCGGTTTCGGCTTTGCCTTCGAGCCGCTCCATCAACAATTCAGCCGCATTGTTGTGAATGCCTCTGCGCGCCATGTCGATCGTTTCGATTTCGGACGGGGTCGCCTTACGGATCGCTTGGTAATAGCTGTCGCAAATCGCGAAATACTCGCGGATGGGGCGGCGAAAACGCGCAAGGCCGATAAGCAGGCTCTCAAGCAGCTCCTCCTGGGTGTCGCTTATGTCCATTGCCAACCGGCCATCGCGAACCGCGAGTTGCAGTCGATAGGGGCCAGTCGCCCCTCGCTCCGCGCTTCGGACCGGCTTGAAACTGTTTTCCTCGATCAGATCATAGATCGCAACACGCCGCTCCTGCTCGACATCGGCATTGCGCCAGAGGATCGTCTCCTCGTCGAGCGCGACATGCGCGATGCGAAAATCCCCAGCGGGGTTCGCGGCAGATTCGGTTGGCTGATTGCCCATCGTAAGAAGCGCCTTCGCAGATCGTATAGGCGCAATTCAAGCACTTCGATAAGCCATCCCCGCTATCCACAACCGAGTGAGGCGAATTTGCCGCCATTTCCCCTTGCCTGCGCCTACGTAGAAAGCGCAAGAGGCGCGCATGGCCGAACCCGAGATTCTCAAGCCCGTTGATTCTGACACCGCGCCAGCGCGCAAATTGCCCTCGAATCTTGAGGCCGAGGCAGCATTTCTGGGCGCTATCTTGATCGATAACCGGGTTATCGAGGAACTATCAACTCCGCTTCGACCCGACCATTTCTTCGAACCATTGCATGATCGAATCTACGCTCGTGTGCTTACGCTGATCGAACGCAATGCGACTGCGAGCCCGGTCACGCTTCGTCCGTATTTCGAAAGTGATGAGGCGCTTAAAGAACTCGGCGGCACAAGCTATCTCGCGCAATTGACCGCCAATGGCGCTGGTTTGCTAGCACCGCGCGAATTGGCACAGCAAATCTATGACCTCGCCCTGCTTCGTGAACTCGTCAGCGTGGGGCGAGGTTTGGTCGAGGGCGCGCTCGACACGAGCGAAGAAGTCGACCCGATGGATCGCATTTCGCAGGCCGAAGCTGATCTGTTCAAGGTCGCTGAGGGTGCCGCAACCGGCAGTGAGGCTTCAACATTCCGTGACGCCGCGCTGACCGCGATCAAAATGGCCGAAGCGGCGATGAATTCCGGCGGCGGGTTATCGGGCAAGACCACCGGTCTCTCGACGATGGACCAGAAGACGTCCGGCTTGCACGATTCCGACCTTATCATTCTCGCCGGACGCCCAGGCATGGGAAAAACCTCGCTCGCTACCAACATCGCCTTCAACTGCGCAGAGGCCCATCTGGATTGGGAGCGCGATGGCGGCGAATTCAACTACGGCGCACCCGCGGCCTTCTTCAGTCTGGAAATGAGCGCGGACCAGCTTGCAACCCGTATCCTGGCCGAGCAGGCCGAGATCAGCTCGGAGGCACTGCGTAGCGGTAAGATGAGCCGTGAGGATTTCCAGAAGTTGAGCTTCGCCAGCCAGCGGCTTGCCGAACTACCGCTCTATATCGACGATACGCCGGCACTCACTATCGGGGCGCTGCGGACGCGCGCGCGGCGGCTGAAACGGCGGCACGATATCGGCTTGATCGTGGTTGACTATCTGCAATTGCTGCAAGGCTCGGGTCGGGCCAATGACAACCGCGTCAACGAGATTTCGGAAATCAGTCGCGGTCTCAAGACGCTCGCCAAGGAACTCAGTGTTCCGGTGATCGCACTGTCGCAGCTCAGCCGTGCGGTCGAACAGCGCGAGGACAAGCGGCCGATGCTCTCCGACCTGCGCGAATCCGGCTCGATCGAGCAGGACGCCGACATGGTCTGGTTCGTCTATCGCGACGATTACTATCTCGAGGCGATCCGGCCCGATTTCCCGACGGAAACCAGCAGCGCCGAGGCGGTCGAGAAATATCGCGCCTGGGAGGAGAGATACGAGGAGTTGAAGAACAAGGCCTCAGTCAATATCGCCAAGCAGCGCCATGGTTCGACCGGCAATGTGCCGCTGCTTTTCCAGAGCGAGTTCACCAAGTTCACGTCTCCGAACATGAAAGACTATTCAGACTGGGGTTACGAATAAGCGGATGCAGGCAAGGGCAATTTATGGATTTAGCCGCCGGGCCAGCCACGCGTCAGCCACACCAAGCCAGAGAGAAGCACGCCACCGCAACCGCTGCCAAAGGCCTGCATTTTCACGATACCATTCCGATGTGATCGGCAGGCTAGCGTCTTGAAGGTGATCGACAAACTCGCGCAGCCGAGCAGCCAAAGCCTCGTCTTCGACACGCACCATCAGCTCCAAGTTAATCCGCAGAGACCGGCGGTCCATATTGGCGCTTCCGAAGTAGCTGATGGCATCCACGATAAGCAGCTTCATATGAAGCTTGCAGGGCTGAAACTCATGGATCTGCGCTCCTGCTCGCAAAGCTCTTTTGTAAAGCAATCGCGCCGCGTCGATGCTCGCGCTAATATCTGATTTTCCCGCTGTGATCATCCGGACCTTACCGCGCCGTGCCACTCGGGCGATCTGGCGTTGAATGCTGCGCTGCGGGGTAAAATAGGCTGTGACCAAATCAAGTCGATGCGCCTTCGCCAGATCGCGCTTCAATTTATAGGCCCACTTGGGCGCCCGAACGACTGGACCACCAAGTGTCAATTGCACACTATCGTTGCCGGGGTCCCACTCGCGTAAAATGCGGCGCATCTTACGCAACTGCGAGCCGCCGCTCTCAATCCATTCGCCAATTAGCGCAAACCATTCGCTGAAACGCGCGACCACTGGACCTTCGATCGCCACGCCCAAATCGCACCAACCGTTCTCTTCAGGCGGAGCGAAATAGTGGTCCGACACGTTTGATCCTCCGGTCATCACGCGCGCGCCGTCAGCAATCGCGAACTTCTGATGATTGCGGATCAGGTATCGCAAACCGAAACGCGGCGAAAAGACCGCAAACTTGCCCCCGGCCTCAACCAAAGGCTCAAAGAACTCAGGCGGCGCATCGCTGCCAAAGTCATCGATAATCAGATAAACGCGAACGCCCCTTACAACTGCGTCTAGCAGAGCATCGCGGACTTTGGTGCCAGCACCGTCATCCTGAAACATATAATAGAAGAGATCGAGCGATTCTTCGGCTTTTTCAATATGGTCGAGCAACGCCGCCAAACGATCCGAACCGCGCGGGTAGAACGTAAAAGCGTGTCCCTGCGCTTCCACTTGAAAGCTGTGAGAATCGCTGTAGTCGCTGGTGGACGTTTCAGCCGGATTGGGCGCGGTTTCAGTAGGCACGCTCCTTCAATGCATCGCTGCGCTAAAGGTTGCAATTTCTTGACTCAGCCGGACGCCAAGCCTAATTGCGGCGCTCTTTCCGAAATTCAAGAATTAAGAGGCCTGCATGGCACGCGTTACCGTTGAAGATTGCGTCGACAAGGTTCCAAACCGTTTTGATCTCGTCCTGCTTGCCGCGCAGCGCGCGCGCGAAATATCCGGCGGTGCGGAACTCACCGTTGATCGCGACCGTGACAAAAACCCGGTTGTGGCCCTGCGCGAGGTGGCTGAGCAGACCATCAAGCCCAAAGAGCTACACGAATCGCTGGTCACCGGACTGCAGAAAATTCTGCCTGATGACGAGGATGACGCCGATGAAATTGGTTCACTGAGCCAATCGGCAGAGGCGCTACGCATAACCGCTTCGGCTCCGACCCGCTCGACATCGATCGGTTCGGATTACGAAGGCAGCTGATAGCCCAAGCATCACTGGGCTTGGATCCAACACCAAGCATGAGAGGGCTGCCTGCGGGCAGCCCTTTTTGTATGCCATGACAGCTATCTGACCGCTAGTTGGCAAACTTGCCTTTGACTATCCCGCGTGTCACCAAAACGACACAGGGTTTGCACGTGTCTGGAAGTATCGGTGGCAATCAATGGCATCTATCGCGGTTTACAGCGTCAAAGGCGGTGTCGGCAAAACGACTTTTGCCGTCAATCTCGCTTGGTGTGCAGCGACGATTTCGCGACGCCAAACGCTGCTATGGGACTTGGATGCAGCCAATGGTTCGGGGTTCCTGCTTGACGTCGATCCGAAAAAGAAGCGCACGGCCAGAAGCGTGTTTTCGCAAGAGCGCAACCCCAGCAAGCTGATCCGCAAAACGGAGATCGATAACCTCCATCTGCTTCCGGCAGATGAAAGCATTCGAACCCTCGACCGGCAATTCAGCCGCCTGGATAAGAAGAAGCGCCTTGCGAAGATCGTCGGTCAACTCGGCAAGGATTATGACCGAATCATCTTCGATTGCCCCCCGGTGCTGAACGAGATCAGTGCACAGGTGATGCGAGCAGCAGACCTGGTTATCGTGCCGCTACCGCCCTCGCCGCTATCGGTGCGCGCTTTTGACCTCGTCGTCGAGGAAGTGCGCGGAAGCGGAAAAAGTCACCCTCCAATCCTGCCAGTGCTGTCGATGGTCGACATGCGCCGCAACCTCCACCGGGAAGCAAGGGAGGCCAATCCCAAATGGCCGGTGGTGCCGCTTGCCAGCGCAATCGAGCAATGCGCCGTCCAGCGCCGCCCAGTCGGAGCCTTCGCTCCGCGCTCCCCCGCAGCGCGTGCCTTTGCGCAGCTTTGGACGGCGATCGAACGGAAGCTGGCCAAAAAATAAGCTGCACAGTGCAAACCGTTTGCCCTTTCGCCAGCCTCAAGCTGCTGGCTATAAGCATGCTCCGAAGGCGGGGTGGATATGAGCGATTTAACCGAAGGTATCGGTTCGGCGATTGAAGGGGCTATGGCTGGTCGCGCAGTGGAACCTGCGCACGGGCAAAGCCCCGAAGGAGAGCCAGACTCCAGCGTTTGCCAGAATTGCGGCATTCAGCTTGTTGGACAGCATTGCCACCAATGCGGTCAGAAGGCCCATGTGCACCGCAGCATTGCCGCTATCGGGCACGACATAATTCACGGCGTGTTGCACCTGGATGGCAAGCTGTGGCGCACACTGCCGATGCTTATCGCAAGGCCGGGTAAGCTAACGCGGCGCTACATCGACGGCGAACGCGCAAAGTTCGTCAGTCCAATGGCTATGTTCCTGTTCAGCGTTTTTGCGATGTTCGCGGTGTTTCAGATGATCGGGCTGACCGCACCGACCGACCTCGTCGGCGACACCCGTGCACAGGTCACCGACATGGTCGAAACTGAGAGCCGCGCAGTTACGGCACAAATCACGGAAATCGACGAAGAGCTGGCCAAGCTCAATCTTGACGAAACACGACGAGCTACCCTTGAGACTCGCCGCGAGAGGCTGGAAGCCGATCTCGCTCTTCTCGAAACGCGCGGACAAAATCTCATGCGGTTCCTGACCTCCGGTGGAACAGAGTTTCTCGACGAACTGGAGACAGCGGGCGAGAGCCAGATCAACGAGGCAAAGGCAAGGCTGGAAATCTTGCCCGAAGGGTCTTCCGAACATGCCAACCTTGCAGCCGAGATCGCATCCGCAGAAGAAGGCTTGTCCAATCTGCAGCAGCTGGAAGAGTCAAGCCCGTTCGTGACGGCGGAAGATGGGTCCCTGAAGGTATCGGAGACCGGAGTCGGCTTTTTGGATTCCCTACTCGAAAAGTGGAACAAAAACCCCAGCCTGATGATCTACAAACTTCAAGCAAATGGCTACAAGTTCAGCTGGCTGTTGATCCCGCTATCAATCCCGTTCGTTTGGCTGACGTTCGCCTGGCGGCGGCACTTTAAGGCGTACGATCATGCCATCTTTGTGACTTACTCGCTTAGTTTCATGTCACTCCTGTTCATTGCGATCTCACTGCTTGCTGCGAGTCCTCTCGATGGGACTGGAGGGTGGGCGTTCACGATCTTCGCGGCGGCTGCCCCGTTGCATTTCTACAAACACCTCAGACATGCCTACGACCTGTCGCGTTTCTCGACGATTTGGCGTTTCCTGGTGTTGTTGGTGTGCATCTTTGTTGTCCTGCTCCTGTTCCTGCAGGCGCTGCTGATCCTTGGAGCGTTCTGACGCTTTCCATGAAAAAGGGCGCCTGGATCACTCCAAACGCCCTACATTATTTGGTGAGCTAATCAGTCACGCGCCTTGCGGTGCCGCTCCACCCTTATCGTCTTTGGAACCGAAGCGTTTACCCGCTTTCGGGATGGCCGAACCGTGCGAGGGCTGAACGACCGCCGGCCCCCTTGGCTCGTCGGGTCGATCCATCTTCCCGGTTTCGAGTAACTGCTTGATCTCGTCGCCCGTCAGCGTCTCATATTCGAGCATCGCCTGAGCGAGCAGGTGCAGCTCTTCTTCGTGCTTCTTCAGTAGGTCAGTTGCACGTTTGTGAGCGCCCTCAACGAGGCCCTTGATCTCGGCATCGATCAGTTTGTTGGTTTCGGCCCCGCCCATTGTGCGCGCGGTCTGACCCATGCCGAGATAGCCTTCCTGGCTCTGCTCGTATTGAAGCGGACCCAGTTTATCCGACATGCCCCATTTGGTGACCATGTTGCGAGCCAGGTCGGTCGCGTATTGGATGTCGGACGAAGCACCGGAGCTCACCTTGTCATGTCCGAAGATCAGCTCTTCGGCGACACGGCCGCCCATGCTGACCGAGAGGTTCGCATGCATCTTATCGCGGTGGTAAGAATAGCTGTCACGCTCGGGAAGACGCATCACCATACCCAACGCGCGACCGCGCGGAATGATGGTCGCTTTGTGAATAGGGTCGGATGCCTCTTCATGGACCGAGACGATCGCATGGCCTGCCTCGTGATAGGCGGTCATCTTCTTCTCGTCCTCGGTCATGACCATGGAACGACGTTCCGCGCCCATCATTACCTTGTCCTTGGCATCTTCGAACTCTTGCATGGCCACAAGGCGCTTGTTGCGCCTTGCCGCAAGCAGAGCCGCTTCATTCACGAGGTTGGCAAGATCGGCACCCGAGAAGCCCGGCGTACCACGAGCAATCGTGCGTGGGTTCACATCCGGTGCGAGCGGCACCTTCTTCATGTGAACGCCGAGGATTTTTTCACGGCCGTCAATGTCGGGAATGGGAACCACGACCTGACGGTCAAACCGACCCGGACGTAGCAACGCCGGGTCGAGCACATCGGGGCGGTTGGTCGCAGCGATAATGATAATGCCTTCATTGGCTTCAAAACCATCCATCTCGACCAAGAGCTGGTTGAGTGTCTGCTCACGCTCATCGTTCGAGTTGCCAAGGCCGTGACCACGCGAGCGGCCTACAGCGTCGATCTCATCAATGAACACGATGCACGGCGCGTTCTTTTTCGCCTGCTCGAACATATCGCGCACGCGGCTTGCGCCGACACCAACAAACATCTCGACAAAATCGGAGCCGGAAATGGTGAAGAACGGCACGCCCGCCTCACCCGCAATCGCGCGCGCGAGAAGCGTCTTACCGGTACCGGGCGAACCGACCAGCAGTGCGCCCTTGGGAATTTGGCCCCCGAGCTTGGAGAAGCGCTGAGGATCTTTCAGAAACTCAACAATCTCTTCCAGCTCTTCGCGCGCCTCATCAATGCCGGCAACGTCTTCAAACGTAACGCGGCCCTGCCGCTCGGTCAGCATCTTGGCCTTGGACTTGCCAAAGCCCATGGCACCGCCGCCGCCGCCTTTCTGCACTTGGCGTAGAGCAAAAAATGCAATCCCAAGAATGAGAATGAATGGGAGAGCCTGGATCAGAATCACCCAGAGGATGTTCATCTGCTCCGGAACTTCGCCCGAATACTTGACCTCATTCTCATCGAGCAACTGCGTAAGCTGATCGTCGCCCGGTACAGGAACTGTAGAGAATGTCTCATCATTATTTTTGAGCTTGCCGGTGATAAGGTCGGGGGCGATCTGAACTTCGGCCACGCGACCTTCGCTAACCGCCTCGCGGAATTCGGAATAGCGCATCTGCTGCCCGGGAGCAGCACCGGCATTCCCGAACATCGACACCACGACAAGAAGCGCCATAAAGATGCCGCCCCAGATCATGAGTTGCTTCACCCAAGGGTTTGGGTTCTCAGGCGGGGTTTCCTGCGGATTGTTTTCGTCGCTCATGCGCTCAAATTCCTTGTTTGCACCCAAATATGTAGGAGAGCATGGATGAATGGCAAGCTAGGTTCGTACCTCGATCATGCTGAGAATTTGCGAATGCCGTGATCATATTTTGCGATTAGCATCGCAAACGACTGGATCATTTCGGTAAATAGGCCCGCAAGAACACTTCTACCGCCCCTTGGATTCGCGCGTCACTAACTGTGTCTGAGATCTGTTCGCCAAATCGCCGCTCAAGATCGCCCATGCCCTTGCACATAGCAACAAATTGCTCGGCGGCCAGATCGGGATCGGGAACGGCCAATTCGCCTTGGCTATCAGCGTGTGCGAGAAAATCGCTGAAAGCCGCTTTCATTGGCCAAGGTCCAGCTTCCAGGAACGCTCTGCCGATCGCTGGTTCAGCTTCGGTTTCTGCCGCGATACGCCGTTCGAACTGGACCATTTCGGGCCGCGAGAGGAAATCAGACATAGCCTCACCGATCACCTGCAAGCGTTCGCGTATGGTCCCTCCAATCGAAGGATCAAGCGAGAAGTAGCCACGCATTTTCTGGCATTCCTGCCTTACGGACTCGGTGAACAGCGCGTGCTTGTCGCCGAAATGATTGTAGATAGTGACTTTCGAGACACCCGCATCGGCAGCAATTTTTTCGATCGAGGTGGCAGCGAATCCTACATCGAAAAACGAAGCAGCGGCAGCTTCGACAATCGCCTGTCGCTTGGCGGTATCGACGGGACGACCGAGGTTTTTCGAAGAACTGGTTGACAAAATGAACGGCTCCGTTCAATTAAACGCGACCGTTCAATAATGAGATAGACGTCTCAAGGACGCAACCCCCTCTCGCCCAAAAGGTTCCCCGCTGTGCTTTGGATCGCGATTCGAATGCTGACTGGCGATGCCCAGAAATTCTATGGGCTGCTGTTCGGAATAGGCTTCTCGACACTACTCATAACACAGCAGCTCACGATCTTCGTGAATCTGATCGAGCGCGGGGCAAGTGGCGTCTATAATGCACCGGAAGCCGAAGTCTGGGTGATGGACCCGGTCAGCAGAACCACTGACGTCAACTTCGCCATGCCGTCGACCGCTCTTGATGAAGTGCGTTCCGTGCCGGGCGTGGAATGGGCCGTTCCGCATTTGCGGGCTATCGCCTCGGTCCGAACGCGTACGGGAGACCTAGAAGGCGTCGCGATAATCGGAGTCGATGATGCGACTCTGATTGGCCTGCCTGAACGCATGGTCGAAGGAACTGAGACGATCCTGTCACAGCCCGACACCGTGATCATCGACGATGTCGGCATCACCAACCTATTTGAGAATGGCGATGATCCGATCGGGCAGCGCCTTGAACTCAACGACCAACGCGCCGTTATTCGCGGAGTGGCGGACTCGATCCCCAGCTTCACCAGCCAGGTGACGCTTTACACGAAATACAGCCAGGCTCTGAATTATGTGCCAGGCACGAGAAACCGCATGAGCTTCGTGCTCGTTGGCGTATCCGATGGTTTGACGGCTGAAGGCGTTGCAGACCAGATCGAGGAACAGACGGGATTGAAGGCTGAGACACGCGACGAGTTCGCTCAGGCTGGTGTCGATTTCATCATCCAGAACACCGGAATTCCGACCAATTTCGGCATCACAGTTGTGCTCGGCTTTATCGTTGGGGTGGCGATTGTTGGCCTGACTTTTAGCCTGTTCATTCGTGATAACATCAAGCAATTCGGAGCGCTGAAGGCGATCGGCGTAACCAATGCGAAGATCATCAAGATGGTCGCGGTGCAAGCAGGACTGGTTGGCTCGGTCGGTTATGCGCTAGGCGTGATCGGCACCGTGCTCTTCATCTATGCGTTTTCGGGCAACCCTTTCTTCAAGGGGTTTTACATCCCCTGGCAGATCCCGCTCATTAGTTTGGTGGCGGTGATCGTAATTCTCGCGCTGACCGGCTTTATCGCCTTGCGCAACGTACTGCGCACTGAACCGGCGGCAGTGTTCAGATGAGCGGCACGAAAATGGACACTAGCGAGATCGGCAGCTGCGCGCCGGAAGCGGCGATCTGCGCACGCGACATAGTGCGCGATTTCGAAGCCGGCCAAACGACCATTCGCGTGCTTTACGGCATCAGCACCGACATCAAGCCGGGCGAAATGACTTACGTCGTCGGCGAAAGCGGCTCAGGAAAAACCACACTCATTTCGATCATGTGCGGCATACTATGGCCGACCGAGGGCGAAGTGCGGGTTTTTGGCACCGATATTTACAGCCTCTCAGACACCGAACTGGTCAACTTCCGTCTCGAGAACATTGGCTTCATTTTCCAGCAGTACAATCTAATCCCTTCGATCGACGCTGCGGCCAATGCCGCCGTTCCCTTGATCGCAAAAGGCATGGGGATCGACGAGGCTCGCGAAAAAGCAACGGAGCTACTCGAAGCACTCAACATAGGCGATCAGGCCAACAAACTGCCCAACCAGCTTTCTGGTGGCCAGCAGCAGCGCGTCGCGATCGCGCGCGCGCTTGTCCACGAGCCTCGCCTGGTGGTCTGCGATGAACCAACTGCAGCACTCGATGCAAGCTCCGGTCGGCGGGTCATGGATCTGCTCCGCGAAGTCGCGGTTGCTCCTGACCGGGCATGCATAATCGTGACCCACGACAATCGTATTTTCGACCTCGCCGACCGAATCTTAGTTCTCGAGGATGGCCGGGTCACACATGACGGCACCGAGATGCCGGACGATCACTGATCTGCGCGAATGGAAACCTGATATGGCATTGCTTCCAGACAATCTGAGCTTCTCCCGCAAAATCCTGCCCATCTTGGCCGTAGTCGGCTTGGTTATAGCAGCGCTCTTTATCTGGAGTTCGCTTCCCGATCGTGAGACCACCGAACCTGAGCGGCAACCCGCAAAGGCATCCGGAGAGATGGCAAATTCGGCGCGCGTCGCAGGTGCAGGACTGGTCGAACCATCGAGCGAGATCATTGATATCGGCAGCGCGCTATCCGGCCTGATCACCGATTTACGCGTACAGCCGGGTGACTTCGTCGAGAAAGGCCAGCCACTGTTTGTGGTGGATGACAGGGCGGTACGCTCTCGTCTTCAAGAGGCCAACGCTGCAGTTGGAGAGGCGCGCGCGGCCATCAGTGAGGCGCAAACCGCGCGCAGCACTGCCCAGCGCCAGTTGGCTCTCTATAACAATATCGACGATGCTGCTGCGGTCAGCCAATCAGAAGTTATTCGAGCAGAAGGGGAAGCCGCTGCGGCTTCCAGTCGGCTCGAACTTGCGCGAGCGCGTCTCAACGCGGCTCAAGCAAGCGCATCCAGTGCCCGCACTGAGCTAGGACGACTGACGGTGCGCGCGCCGATAGCTGGTGAAATTCTCGCAGTGAACATCCGTCCCGGCGAGTTTGTCTCGACCCAAGGGGGGAGCTCGACGCCGTTCATCCAGATGGGGGAAACACGTCCGCTCCACGTTCGCATCGATGTCGACGAGAATGAAGCTGTACGGCTCGATATCGGTGCTCCCGCGACCGTCAGTCCTCGCGGCGCTGCGGAGGAACAGGTCAAGGCCAAGTTCGTACGCGCGGAACCGCAGGTCGTGCCGAAACGTCAGCTTACCAACAGCGCAGCCGAACGCGTGGACGTTCGCGTATTGCAGGTGATCTATGAATTGCCTCAGAATAATATCTTTCGGGTTGGCCAGCAAGTTGACGCATTCATTCCGGCGAAAGGAGCAAAGCCGGAAGCTGACGAGCCTGCTGGCGAGGCAGAGGAATAGGTCGATGCGCGCTTTCACCTCTCGCCTGACGCTTATCGCTTTTACGACGTCGCTCGGCGCATGCGTTGCTGGACCACCTCCGGAAATTGCGACACCTGCGCCGGACCTGCCGGGGGCCTATTTCTTCGCGCCGCCTGAAACGACCAGCGCAGCTTTGGACCAATTGCTGCCAAGCGATGACCCCGCCTTTACAGCCCTATCCAACAGCGCGTTAGATGGCGCTCCGAGCCTTGCTGAAGCGCTAGCGCGGATTGATGCAGCAAGAGCAGGTGCACGCGGTGCGGGCGCCCGGCGCCTGCCCCTCATATCTGGCGACGCGACGGTGACCGGGACGCGCATCAACCCTAATCAGTTCGGTGACGGTGCTGGTGGCTTCATCGATACAGAGCAGTTGCAATATGGTGCTAACCTGGTCGCAAGTTGGGATACCGACCTGTTCGGTGTCTTGAGAGCACGCGAGCGTGCCGCGATCGCTCGTATCGATGCGGCAAGCGCTTCAGCCAATGCAGTCCGGCTCGCTCTTATCTCCGAGATAGCAACAAGCGTGATCGATTGGCGCACTTTGAGTGCGAGAGAGACCGAATTGCAAAGCGATGTCGCTGCGGCGAGCCAACTCGCGGGCTTGGCAAAAACTCGGGAAGATGCAGGCCTCTCTCCGGGATTTGACCGCGTTCGCGCCGAAGCCGCCGCCAGCGCCTCACGCTCTCGCCTTGCGGCACTTGAGAATGAACGCGCACAGATTATCGGTAGGCTGGTAGCTCTCACTGGACAAACTGCAGGTGAAGTCAATCAAGCGCTTTCGGTGAGCGTTCCGCTTGCTGAACAGCGTCCAGCGGCACCCGCGTCGCTGCCTTCCCAGCTACTCGCCAACCGGCCAGATGTCCTGGCCGCAACTGCCGAGCTGGCAGCGACAGATGCGGATCTTGCTGCGACTGCGCGGCAACGCTTTCCGCAACTTACTCTATCGGGTGCGCTAGGGCTGCTTGCTTTCAATATTGGCGACCTGTTCGACGAAGAATCCGTGGTCGGCTCCTTGGCTGGTGGACTCGCCGCGCCTCTTATAGACTTCGGTCGGATCGAAGCCGAGATAGATGGCGCAGCCGCAAATAAGCGCGCCGCCTTTGCCGCTTATCGCGGCGCTGTCTTTCAAGCTCTTGGCGAAGCGGAAACCGCCTATGGCTTAATCGAGGCCATCGATCGCCAAGCCGATCTTGCCGCCCAGGAGCGAGACGAGTTGCAACGCGCAGCTAGGCTCGCCGACACGCGCTATCGCGCTGGCCTCGCAGATTTTCTGACTGTTTTGGAAGCGCGTCGTGCAGCAGATGCGAGCGGTGAGCGTGCTGCCATTGCATCTGGCCAAGCGCAGAGAGCACGAGTGCTCCTCTGGCAAGCTCTCGGCGGTGCGCCGTCGCAAGAACCTCGCGGCTAGGTCAACAACCGATCAAACAGCCAGAAGCTTGCGGTTATGCCAATGACATAAGTTGTAAGTTTGAGCGCGGGCATCTCAACCTTTGGGACAAACTGAACGATCATCGCGCGCAAAGCGAGAATTGCTGAGATGATCGCCAACTGCCCTGCCTCCACGCCAATGTTGAACGCTAGGAGCGCGGCTGGGACTTCTCCCGTCGGCAAACCGATCTCTGCCAGCGCACCGGCAAATCCAAAGCCGTGAAGCAACCCGAAAGCCAACGCGACCAACCAAGGTACTCGCCGCGTCCAGGTGCTCCGTTCCGGTTGGTGCAAAGCCTTCGCTAGCTCTACAGCGAGAAACACGATCGACAGCGCGATCAGCACCTCGACCGGTCGACCAGGCAAACCCGCGTAGCCAAGTGTTGTCGCAACCAATGTGATTGAATGTGCGATGGTGAAGGCGGTGGCGGCTTTGACGACCGCCCACGGTGCCCTCACCAACAAGACCAGGGCAATCACGAACAGCAGATGATCCCAACCGAAGAGGATATGTTCTACACCAATGCCAAAATAGCTGCCCACCACCTGCCAGCGGCTTGGCTTCGCAGCAATTACCACCGTCGGCGCGGCGGCAGTAAGGCGAAAGGTTTGCGGCCCCTCTTCCAACGGGATGAGCCTAAGCAATGCGTCGGAATTTCCAAACAGCTCCGGTAGCCCGACGCGCTGCCCAGCCAAACTTCCATCGCAGCGCAAATTCGCATGTCCTAGAATGGCCAAAGGCGCAGCGCGCAAGACCGGATCGCTCTCAAATACGCAATTTGCAGGCACCACGGGACGCGCGACCGGAAGCGCTGCTGAGCCTGATCGCGACGCCGTGACCGGCAATCGCCAATCAAGCATCCAGCGCCCCCTCTCCTGTTCAGACAACTCCAGAACAGCAGGGCGCAACTCGTCCGCGAATACCGTGGAGGGTACGCCTATCGTGACCACGGCGATCACAAAAAACAGCGCGACCCTCAGAAACTTCACTCGTTCACCTCAATCCGATAGGCATCGCGCAGCAACTGGTACGCCGCATCTTTGCGCGCAGCGATGGTTGCACTGCGCCAATCGTTTTCCACCTGCTCGCGGATGTCTTCAATGGCCGGTGTTATGTCTTCGCTTCTTTCGCGCAATCGCACCACATGCCACCCGAAACCCGATTGGACGGGTGCTTGCCAATCTTCGCCCGACTGCATTGCGCCAAGGCGCTCCGCGAAGGTTACCCCAAAACGCGCTTCTATCTCGCGCGGCGTCACTTGATCCAGTGTTGCTGGCAGGCTGATCGGTTCTCCCAGCGCTGCCCAATCATCCGCAACCGGCAGCTCGGTTAAAGCGGAAAGTGCATCACGTTCCTGCGAAAAATACAGCTGATCAAAGGTGAATTTCGGCGCGCCAGAATAGCGATCGGCATTCGCATCAAACCACTCACGGAGGGTGGCTTCAGATGGTGTTGTCGCCTCTGCTTGCACGCTGGCGGCCAAATCCATTTTGTTCACCAGCCGCCTTCTGACAACAGCGTCGCCCTGATCCAGCCCAAGACGCAATGCCTCACGGTAGAGCACCTCATCGCGGACATACTGCGCAATCTGCTGGTCAAGCTCCACATCGGTTGGGGAGCGGCCAAGCGTGCGCTCGAACCGCACTGACAACTCGGCCTGGACGTCACGATCAATCAGGATGGCGCGACTGTTCGGATCGAGCGGTTCGCCACGCCAGGTGAAGAAAACAAAAATGAGCGCTCCAGCGAGCAGAAAGTGGACAAGCGGTTCGCGCGTCCAATCGGGCCAGTTCTCAGGCCAATCCTCGAACCAGCTCACCCTTCCTCCATAATTGCAGGCGGTGCAGGCCGCAGCCAAATTGGAGACGTGTATGCGCGTTCTTGAGCCACGGCATCGGCCATCGCATCCTCCGAAAGCGTGATGCCGAACCGGACCGCATCGAACAAGGTCCAGCGCGGCGTCGGTATCTCTATGACCCGGACATAGTAGAAGGCTCGCTGCCCTTCACTATAGTCGGGATCACTCCAGACAATGCGAAGTTCAGCTGCTCCGATATCGTTGGTGTAGGTTGCGGTCGAACGGTCGACCGTGTCTCCAACTGCAGGTACTTTGCCGCCAGATAGCGCACGGCTGTCCATATCACTCCAGACCACATCGAACACTTGTTCTTGTAACTCACCCGAGCTGTCGAGCCAGCCTTTGACAACCTGGACCCGGTCGAGATTTGCGCCATCCGGGTCTTTAAGCGCTGAGATCATAAAGCTTGGCGTTGCACCCTTGTCGGTGAGCACTCCACCCATTGGCACGCCGCGCGTATAACCAGCACGCACCCAGTCTTCATCCCAATCGTCTTCGCTGAAATCAAAGCCGCCGAAAACCCGAACCGACATTCTCGGTCCGGTCGTCGCATAGACCTCGCGCCTCGCAAAAGCGTCGAAGATTTCAGCGCGCGTATTCCCACGCGCCCAAGCTGCCGCATAGCCGCCTGCCAGATAGTGCCAGCCGAAGCGGCCTTGACGTGTGCCTAGATTTTGCGCCTCAACTGCCCTGTCCTGATTGGCTTGCTCGTTGCCGGTGTGTTTGCCCCAGAAATTGTCTTCGTCCCCTGTTGCAAGAGAGGTGTGACTATCCGTCGAACCGATCATGCCAAAGGCGTATGGGTTTGCACCGAGCTGCTCTTCCAGCGAGAGCCCCCGCTTCAACGCCTCGCGAACATAGCCGCCTGCCAACATCTCTGGCTCAGTCTTCGCAGTCAATGGCAGATTGCCGAGCTCCCATCCAGAAACTCCGAAGCCAGACATCTCATCATTCGGCGACAGAAACGGATGCGTTTCACTGTCGCCTTTGATTTGCGTAACCTCCACAACCGGCTCAGCTGCGGCGCGTTTGGCCGCATATTCGGCGGTCATGGGGCTGCCGTCAGGCATGGTCATCTCAAACATGAGGCCGTTCGATAGGTTCGAATTATGTGGAATCGCCAGCGCCTGTCCGCCTGTCGTCTCGCTATAGGCCGCCATATAGTCCCACAATTGCTCCGGCGTTGTGCTCAGCCCCGGAAATGGTAAGACTTGACTGGTGCGATCGCTGCCATCGCGAAACATCACGACCCTATGCAGGTTGTTGCCATCCGGCATCAGCGTCCATTCAAACCCCGCTAGCGCGGTGAACTCGCCAGGCCTGTTGTAGCGATCGAGCGTTTCGAGATGCGCACCCCAGATTTCGGTGGTAGCTTCAAGCTGCCGTTCGGGATCACTCAGAGCTTCAGGCAAATTTCCGTTGGCGGCCGCTGTGATCAGCTCCGCGATGGCAAGCTGCGACTGCTCCGGACTCTCATGCATCATGTCGTACCAGCGCAGTAGCGTGTCATCACCCATCGCGACCACACCAAGACGTGGCGCGTCATACAGCCGCCGGGTCGCGCCGAGCCCATCCGAATGGTCGGCGATAACAAGGAAATCGAGCGGCCGGGCGAGCTGCGCGCTCATCCCAGTAGTCGCGGTCACCTCTTCTCCACTGGCAAATCGAAGAGCGTCTTCGGGTCCGAGCCTCACGCCAAAGCCGAACGCATCGACGGAGTTGTCCGTGTGAAGGTGGGTGTCTCCCCAATAGGGACGATCGGGAAATTCGGCGAGCTCGATCGTCCCCTCGCCATCGCCGCTTTGTGCCTCGTCAACGCTCGTGAAGCTGTCGCATCCCACGAGCATGAGACTCGCCATTCCGGCCAATGCTGCCTGCCATGTTCCGCGCATGGTTCCCTCTCCGCATTTTTTCGACCCCGCCCAACGTGCGCCTTCACCCCATGGTGCGTCAAGCGGCGAGCAGAAATCTAGGGGCTCTTTTGCAACAAGGCAGTCCTCTCACACCGGCAAACAATCTCGTCGCGCTGGTTTGTCATTTCGTGAATGAAGGTCACGATACCAGCCTTGGGTCGCGACTTGCTTTCCCTCAACTCTTTGACTTCGCTCGCAGCGCGCAAGGTGTCACCAATGAAGACAGGCTTGGGTGTCACCACGCTGTTAAATCCCAGATTGGCAACCAAGGTCCCAAGCGTCGTGTCTCCGACTGAAAGTCCCACCAACAGCGAGAATGTGAAAGTCGAGTTGACCAGTATTTGGCCAAAACCGGTTTCCTTGGCCGCTTCAATGTCGAGATGCAGCGGCTGAGGATTGTGCGTCATGGTGGAGAACAGCAGATTGTCGGTCTCGGTCACCGTGCGGCGGATCTCATGCTCGATCCGATCGCCGACCTTCCATTGATCAAAGAATTTACCCGCCATTGATCAGCCCTCCTTTTGCCAGCGCGCTGCGACTTTAGCGCCGTCCATTGCGCTGTCGCGAATGACGCCTGGTGTGCGGCTGAAACGCGGCGCGGGCGCTGTATGCCACTCTCCACCTTGCTCGACATAGGATTGACGCGCCTTAAGGTGCGGGTGCTCCCGAGCTTCTTCGACCGACAGGACCGGCGCGAAGCAAGCGTCAGAGCCCTCCAGAAGGTCACTCCACTCCGACTGAGTTTTAGTTTTGAACAAAGCTGCGAGCTTATCGGTATACTCATCCCAATTCGCAGGGTTCATTTGCGCCTCGGCCAACTCGGCTGGCGCACCTGATTTGGCAAGCAATTCAGCGTAGAACTGCGGCTCGATTGCGCCAACTGACACTTCCTTCCCGTCGGCGCATTCGAAGCAACGATAGAAATGCGCCGCGCCGCCAAGCATGCCTTTGCCACGCTCAGTCGAAAGGTACGGGCGTCCACGCACGCCGAAAAAGAAGCTCATAAGGCTGGTGGTACCGTCGACTATGGCTGCGTCGACAACCTGCCCTTTCCCAGAGCGTTCACGTTCGAACAAGGCCGCCATGATACCGAATGCGCAATACATTGAACCGCCACCAAAATCGCCGAGCAGGTTTTGCGGCGGAATGGCTGGCTCGCCGCTTCTGCCAATGGCTGATAGCGCGCCAGTGATGGCGATGTAGTTGATGTCGTGACCGGCCGCCTTCGCCAACGGACCGTCTTGGCCCCAACCGGTCATCCGGGCATAGACCAGCCGCTCGTTGCCCTTGAGTAACTCGTCAGGGCCAAAGCCTAGCCGTTCCATCACTCCGGGGCGGAAACCCTCAATCAGCACATCTGCATGAGCCAGCGTATCGAGGCAGAACGCTCGACCTTCCTCAGACTTCACGTCCACTACGACCCGGTTACGCGCTCGCTCGACAACTGGATTGGTCAATTGCGTGCCCGGACGCTCTACACGAACGATCTCCGCACCCAAATCCGCGAGAAGCATCGCAACATGGGGCCCGGGCCCGATCCCTGTAAACTCGACCACTTTGAGCCCCGTTAGCGGCCCGTTCGATTGCCTCATTTCGCGCATCTCCTTCTCTCCCGTGCACTCTTGGCCTGCCCTACGAACGCTGGCAAGGTGCCGTTTCGAAGATCAAGAACGTTGCATTGAACGAGCAGTGCAGCTTGGCGGGAGTGAGCGGTGAAAAAGGTATTGGCGGTGGCTTCTGCGGGGGGGCATTGGGAGCAGCTGATGATGCTGCGCCCAGCCTTCGATCCACACGACACCCACTATGTTACGACACTTCTTGAAAGCGCTGAGCTTCACGGCATCCAAGGCGCTTCAGTTTTGCCAGATTGCAACCTTAACGAGCCGGTGCGAGCGGCCCATTGCCTGCTGAGTACCATAAGGCTTGTCATCAGACACAGGCCAGATGTTGTGATCTCAACGGGTGCTGCGCCAGGATTTTTCTGCATCCTAATCGGACGGATGATCGGTGCCAAAACCCTTTGGATCGATAGCGTTGCCAATGCGGAAAAACTGTCGCTCTCCGGTCGGTTGGCCGCTCGCGTTTCCGATCAATGCCTGACCCAATGGAAGCATCTTGCAGGTGATCCAGGTCCCGTCTTCGCCGGGTCCATCCTGTGATCTTTGTCACGATTGGCATGCAACTGGGCTTTGATCGCCTGATTGAGGCGATGGACCGACTTGCTCCTGATCTCAACATTCCGATCACAGCTCAGATTGGTAAGGGCATTTACCAGCCACAAAATATGAGCGTTCGCCGGAATATCGCGCCCGGCGAGTTCGAAGATCTCGTGCAATATGCACAACTCGTTGTCTCTCATGCGGGGATTGGGACGGTTCTAACTGCACAAAGGTTTCAGACTCCGATTGTCCTGTTCCCTCGGCGCGCAGAGCTAGGCGAGCATCGCAACGACCACCAACTGGCGACGGTCAGGCAATTGCGCGGACGAGATGGCATCACCGTCGCCGAAACAGAGACCGACTTGACCAAAGCGATCATCAAAACGCTTGCAATCTCCCCGCGAGAAACGAAATCGTCTAGCGTTTCTCTGAGTTTGCTGAAAACCATCGCAAATTTCATCGAGACTGGTCGAGTGTGACATTCGGCCTCAATTGAAAGTCTCTTTCTTGTCGGGAATGGTAAAAATCTCGGCAAGCATAACCTGATTTTAAGCCCTTTTTTGCCATGGAAACCCAGAGCTTGGGACCATGATCACATGAATGCACCTTTTGACGCAGCGACAGCAATCGGGCCGCACGCCGCTGGACGGTCAGCGCTCGATCACCAAGTTGCTGTCTTAGGCCTTGGTTACATAGGCCTGCCGACCGCTGCTGTACTCGCCAGCTATGGCTGGGATGTATGTGGGATCGATATCTCGCCGAGGGTAGTCGACACGGTCAATTCTGGCGGCGTGCATATCGAAGAACGCGACCTTGACCGCTTGGTCAAAGAAGGGGTGGAAGCTGGTCGACTCATTGCGTCCACTTCGGTTCCATCAGCCTATTTTTACATGATTGCCGTGCCAACACCCTTGGGCGATACGAACAAGCCGGACATCAGCTTTGTTGAGCAAGCTGCGCGGGCAATCGCGCCAAAGCTAAATCCAGGGGCTTGCGTAATCGTTGAAAGTACTTCGCCAGTCGGAACGACCGAGCGTGTGGCTGAGATCATTTCCGAGTTGCGACCGGACCTATGCGTTCCGCGGACCACGGATGGTGCAGCTGAACCAAGCAAACCAGCCGACATCTCGCTAGCATATTGCCCCGAGCGAGTGCTGCCCGGCAAAATCGTGTCGGAACTGGTCGAGAATGATCGAGTGGTCGGCGGCATTACGGATGCTTGCGCGGAACACGCTGCAGCACTCTACAAAAGCTTCGTTCGCGGTAACTGCTTCACAACCACAGCTCGGATCGCCGAGACGGTAAAGCTGGTTGAGAACAGCTTCCGGGACGTTAACATCGCATTCGCAAACGAGCTATCGATGATCGCCGACGAAATTGGTGTCAACGTCTGGGATGTCATCGATCTCGCCAATAGACATCCCCGCGTGAACATCTTGCAACCAGGTCCAGGCGTTGGCGGTCACTGTATTGCCGTTGACCCATGGTTCCTTGTAGCCGGCGCACCAAATTCGGCAAGGCTCGTTCGTACGGCCCGAGAGGTCAACGATCATAAGGCTATGCATACTGAAAACCGTATCCGCGCATTGATCGCTTCTCAGCCTGATAGCAAAATAGCCCTGTTGGGTCTTGCTTTCAAACCCGACATTGACGATTTCCGCGAGAGTCCCGCCCTTGAGATTGCAGGAGCATTAGCGAGCGATCTGGGCGAGCGTCTTTTGATAGTCGAGCCATTTACTCAAGAACTTCCGCGCAGCCTAGAAAGTTCGGGCGCGAGCCTATCCTCGCTTGACGCAGCTCTAGATCAGGCAGAAGTTGTTGTCGTGCTCGTCGATCATTCCGCTTTCAAACACTTGGAACGTAGTCAGCTGGCCGAAAAAATTGTTTTCGATACGCGCGGCATGCTTCGCAAATGAGCAAGACGCCTGACCGGGCAAAGATTCTGGTCACCTTTGGCACTCGACCAGAGGCCATAAAGATGTTTCCTGTCGTCCAGGCCCTGCGCGAAACCAACGGATTCAATGTAAGGGTAGCGGTAACCGCCCAGCATCGGGAAATGCTCGATCAGGTCATGGCGATCGCCGAGATCGAGCCAGACATCGATCTTGACCTGATGCAACACGGCCAGTCTCTGGATACCCTTGCGGCTCGGATAATTAAACGATTTGGCGAGGCGCTTGATGCGGAAAAACCCGACCGCGTCCTGGTGCACGGCGACACCCTGACGACAATGATGGCGACCCTCTCGTGCTACTTTCGTCGGATTCCCGTGGGCCACGTTGAAGCTGGATTGCGAAGCGGCGACATCTATTCTCCTTGGCCAGAAGAAGTGAATCGCAAAGTTACAGGTGTAATCTCTGATTTACACTTCGCTCCAACGCATAGTGCTGCCGATGCTTTGCGAGCTGAGAACGTGGCTGACACAGCAATTCATGTGACGGGCAACACGGTGATCGACGCACTGCTTACGGCAAAAGCAAAAATCTCTGCAGAGCCAGATCTGGCTGATGTGATCGAACCGATTAGACGTAGATTCCACGGCAAGAGGATCATTGCAGTGACAGCCCATCGCCGTGAAAATTTCGGCGAAGGTATGGATCAAATCGCTGCCGCTTTACGCGATCTTTCGAAGCGCCAGGACGTTGCTATCGTCTACCCGGTACACCCAAATCCAAACGTCACGAATGTAATGCGCCCAGCTTTGGAAGGCCTTCAAAGCGTTGCGCTGATCGAACCCCTCGACTATTTGAATTTCGTGGCAATGATGGAGGCTGCAGAGCTGATCCTGACCGATTCTGGAGGAGTACAGGAAGAGGCGCCTAGCCTTGGGAAGCCTGTGCTGGTGATGCGCGATACAACAGAACGTCCTGAGGGTGTAGCGGCGGGCACAGCAAAACTGGTCGGCGCATCGGCAAATTCAATTCTAGCTGAGGCCAACAAGATACTCGATGACCCCAACGCATATCGGGCCATGGCTCAAGCTCATAACCCATATGGCGATGGCGAAGCTGCTCGAAGGATTGCCGAGATTCTGACCCGGGCACACTGAGAATTGCCTAGTTTACCTTTAGGCACTCGCAGACTTAGTGGAGCGGACATATGCAATACCGCAAATCGCAACGGTCGTAGCGCTGCCCAAATCAATCACCCAATTCAGTCTCATCCCGTACAAGATCGCATCGATGGAATGCAGTGAGATCAGTCTTAGGCCAATAAGCGCTACCATCACGAATGCGGCAAGAAGAGCGAGCCTCAAGCATATCTCCAGCCTGCTAGAAGGCTTATGCCAACCGCGACGGACGGCGAACACTGACAAGGATATGACGACTATCGATAGGCCTACAGCGAGCAATGACTGAGTCTCTCGCCGTCCTTCGTAGGCCCCCAGGCTCCTAAGCTGATCTCGCATGAGGTCGCGAGAAAGCTCCTCAAGATCCAGCACCCGCATAGCAAGAAGCACACAGAAAAAGCAGAATAGCGCCGCCCATGCCCAACGATGCCACGAAGGTCGACCAAATGTGGTGGACACGAAGCATGCAATGCCGCAAATTACTGCAACAAAACCATAAAATCCTGCCCCAAGCAGGCTCAGGGTAGAAACTTCTTGCAGTCCACTCCTCCAATTCTTTGGCATATCTTCACAGGATATACGGGTCCGATCAGTGCTCTTTATCGAGGTGCTCCAAAATCACTACCAACGCGATCTCTCGGTCACATCTCGTCCTGCTAAAGCACGACCCGTCCAGAAATTGTGCAACCCTGTCGGTTTAGAAGGACTCAACGTGTTGCGCCGTAAACAGCGAACCACTAGGCATAGGCACCCAGTGGATCGACAGGTGTAAATGCCGTGAAAAGGAAAAGCGAGCTTTCCAAGCTGTCGCGACAGCCCGCATTGGCGATCAGCATACTGCTCTCGCTCAGCGCCTGCGCCTCGCTTCCGCCTGCGAACGTCGGCGCCACTGAGACTACCCCAAGGTCGGAACTCGGTCAGGATGGCTACACTTTTCAAAAGCCGTCTTCATATAAGCTGCGTGCGGCAGACATCATTTCGATCACCGTATTTCGCGAGCCAGATTTGTCTTTGGACACGGCGCGTGTTGGCGTAGATGGCATTGTTTCACTGCCACTACTTGGCGGGCACGAGGTAGGCGGGAAAACGACCGGCGAAGTGGAAGCCGAGCTAGCTAGCAGATTATTCGAGGTCGGCCTCAAAGACCCTCAAGTGAGCGTGAATATCTCCGATTATGCATCGCATCTTGTGACAGTCGAAGGTGCAGTGACGGAATCTGGCGTTTTCCCGTTCCAGCCAGGTGCGCGGTTGTCATCAGCCATTGCCCTTGCAAAAGGACCGAGCAGGGTGGCTGAATTGAAACAAGTAGCGATCTTCAGGACACGGCCAGACGGGATTTATGCAGCGCGCTTCGACTACAGCCAAGTCAGCCGCGGAACGATGCTCGACCCTGTACTGGAACCCGGGGACCGCGTAGTGGTGGGCACCTCCACACTTTCACAATTCTGGCAGGACACTTTAAGGGCATTGCCTGCAATCGGTGTCTTTACGAGTGTCGGAAATTGAGCACGTCATGAATGAACGCTCTTATATACAGGCGCCAGAACCAGAGCGAGCACCGCTCTGGTATGACCAATTCATGCCGAAGTCGGGCGCAACTTCCTCGCATCGCACACTATTCGATGTCACAGCGCTAAGGGGGGTATTGTTTCGGCAACGCTGGATCATTTTTGGCGCTATCGCGCTCGCTCTCCTCGTCGGCCTGATCCTTACTATCATCCAGCACCCGGTTTATCAGGCAAGCACGACTTTACGAGTCGAGCCGCGAGGGCTTTATGTCGTAGAAGGCCAAGACGTGGCTCCGCAGGTCTTCAACAATGAGATCTCCAGCTACATGTCGACGCAGGTCAGCGTGATCCAGAGTTACAATCTCGCGCTGGTTGTCGCTGAAAACCTCAGGCTTGATGCCCTCTCAAACCTGTTGGGTTCGGACTTGAGCGAAGGAAAGTCTGCCGAGACAAGCAACCAGGAATGGCTTGCGAGCCAGCAAACAACCGCTGCATCGATCCTTCAAGGAGGGGTAAGCGCGGATATTCCCTATAACAGCCGGATCGCAACGATCAGCTTCCAGTCGACTGATCCGATGCTCGCAGCGGAAGTCGCGAATGCCTACGCTGATGCGTTCGTAACCTCTGATGCGCGGCGCAGCTTGGAAAGCAACGCATATGCGCAATCCTACCTTAGAGAGCAGATCGCCGAAACTCGCGAGCGCCTTCGCGATGCCGAGCAGGCTGCCAATGCCTACGCCCGCAATAATGGGATTGTCGCGCAGGCCTCAGCGGCCGGTGACGGAGCGAGTACGACCACGACCGCCGCAAGCTTGGCCGCAATTAGTCAAACAGTCGCAACCGCAAAAGCTGCACGGATCGCTGCGGAACAGCGGTGGCGGGCCGTATCGGAAATCCCTGCCTCTCAGCTGCCTGAGGTACAGAGAAACGCTGTCATTCAGGGCTTGCAAGCGACCAAATCTCAATTGATCGCAGAGCGTACCGATCTGAGGCAGCGGTACAACGACAACTATCCGGCTCTAGCTGAAGTCAACGCTCGCCTGATTGAGCTAGAACGCCAAATCGCGTCAACTGGCGCAGATATCAAAGTTGGCATACGCAGCGAGTACCTCATCGCACAACGTCAGGAACAGGCGCTGAATAACGAGCTCCGGTCGGTCACCAGCGCGTCGCTCAACGAGCAGGACAGGCGGGTTCAGTTTGGCGTCCTGGAGCGAGAAGCTGAAGCACTTCGCACACAGCTAGCAGCTTTGCTGGAGCGCTTTAACTCGATCAGCACCGCGGCCAATGTGCAGAGTGGATCGATCACCAAACTCGATCCTGCCCAGACTCCCTATTCCCCAGTTTCCCCGAATCTGACCAGAAACCTTTTGATAGCACTGGTTGGCGGTCTTGCGCTCGCAGGCACCCTGACCGTTCTGCGCGAGACGTTCGATGATCGACTGCGCTCACTTGACGATATTGAGGAGCGGTTCGGCTTGCCGCTTTTGGGCCATACGCCTTACGTCGACCGCAAAGGACTCAGCGATCACGATTCTGATCAGTTCGACTCTCTATTGGAATCCTACGCTTCAATCCGTTCGACGATCGATTTCGCGATTTCGCGCGAACATAATGTGTTGCAGATAACCAGTAGCCAACCCGGTGAAGGCAAATCGACAAGTGCCTTGATGCTGGCTGAGCTGTTCGCCCAATTGGGCCGCAAGACACTTTTGATCGATGCAGATCTGCGCAAGCCATCTATTGCAAAACTGTTGGGAATCGAGGCGCCGGAAGTCGGATTGTTGGAGGTGCTGCGCGGGCATGCCAAAGTAGAAGAAGCTATCACTCAGGGCCCCGTCGAGCATCTCGATGTGCTGGCAGTCGGTTCCGTCCCACCAAATCCGGTTGAAGCACTGGCGTCGCAGGACATGAAGAAACTGCTTGATGATCAGCGCAAGGCGTATTCTCTTATCTTGATCGACTCCTCGCCAATCATGGGGATTGCAGATGCACCCACATTGGCGCGCCATGTCGACGGTACGATCTTCGTGCTTGAAGCCAACAAAGTTCAGTTCGGCCAAGCCAGATCGGCAATCAAGCGATTAAAAGGGGTCGGAGCAAACGTCTTTGGAATAGTTCTGACCAAGTACCGTGCGCTTACCGCCGGTCAGAATTACGACTACCAATATCGGTATTACGACAAAGACGGCGGGTGACTCAATCCGGCATGAGCACGGACAACTTCTCGGTCATCATCCCTGCGCATAATGAAGCAAATGTGATCTCGCGCTGCCTAAACGCAGTCTATAGCGGCAAACCTTCCGGCGATTATCCGGAAGTGATTGTGGTCGCCAATGGGTGCTCAGATGACACAGCGCAGGTCGCTCGCAATGCTGCCCCGCTCGCCACGATCCTTGAGCTAAAGCGCAGCAGCAAAACATCGGCAATGAACGCAGGGCGCGAGCGAGCGTCATACTTTCCGCAAGTATTTTTGGACGCTGACGTCGAATGCAGTCTTGCAGCACTCGGTGCGCTTTGCGAGGCCTTGCGTGAAGAAAAGGGGCACGCGGCTTCGCTTCCTGCGCAGTTCGACCTGTCACGCGCAAGTTGGCCAGTGCGCGCCTATTATCGGGTTTGGATTAGGCAACCTTACGCTAAACGCGTCCTTGGAGGGTCTGGATGTTTCGCAATTTCCAAAGAGGCGCTGGAGGAAATCGGTCCATTTCCTGAGGTCATAGCGGACGACTTCTGGGCACTATCTCGTGTTGCCGATGACCAACGGATGCTGGTGACAAAAGACTCGAATGGAAATTCGGTAGTCTCTTATGTGACCCCTCCATCTTCCATGCTGGAACAGATCCAAGTCGAGGCACGCAGGCGCCTAGGCTCCGATCAGATAAGACAGCAATTCCCAAACCAACAGCTTGTGCAGGCCAGCGGCTCCTCGCTAGTCAAATCTGCGTTCGCCAATGGTTCTTCACCCTGGGACGCTACGGCCTTTCTCGGAATGAAGTTTGCATCCCTTCTCTTGTCGCGCTGGCGAAAGCTACGAGGGAACGAGCATTCATGGGTTCGTGATGAGAGCTCTCGACAAAAATGATCTCAAAAACGCCTGATATCTCGGTGCTTATAGTCACGTACAACTCCGGCGGCTGTATTGTTCGCTGTATTCAAGCGATCCGGGAGGCCTCGCAAAATGCCGATGTAGAAATACTGCTTGTCGACAATGGCGAAGACGGAACCGGCGAGCTCATCACGTTTGAGTTTCCCGATGTCGCGGTGATGCCCAGCGAGGGCAATGTCGGTTTTGCACGCGCGAACAATCGCCTCGCCAAACATGCACGCGGAAAGCGGCTGTTGCTCCTCAATCCAGATGCTTTTCTGAAACCTGATGCCATAGGCGCGCTTTTGCAGGCGACACGCAACTATCCAGACGCAGGTGCATGGGGCGGCGTGACATTGACCCCAGACGGCAAACCTGACTTCGGCAATACCATACCTCTGCCCTCATTTACTGAATTCTTGACCGTCGCAATCGGTCGGCCTCGATCGGGAAGAAGTATCCCGGCGGCCATCACTCAAGACCAGGAGGCGGAAATCCTTTCCGGTGGTTTCTTAATGATTGATCGAGATGTTTGGAGCATGATTGACGGACTCGATGAGTCGTTCTTTCTCTATGGAGAGGACGTTGACCTGTCCGTCCGTTTGAAGCGCGCAGGCTACACTCTCCATCGTATTGCTGCGGCGCGTGCCATCCACCAGATCGCACATGGGAACTTCCAGTCATCGCAGCGACGCCTTTACCAGGCGGCAGGAATGATGGAATTTCTCCGTAAGCATTGGTCCGCGCCCGCTCGCGTTCTCGCTGCCTGTCTCATCTGGATCGGGGCGTTCAATCGTTTCGCTATCGGGAGCATCTGGGGACGCAATGGCTCGCCTCTTGAAGCGACCGGCAAAGGCTATCGGCTGGTCGCATTGAGGCCTGAAATGTGGCTATACGGATATCACACAGAGCGCGGACTTAAGGCGAAGTTAGACCGTGGCGAGATCGCCGCCAAGGGCTCCTGAAGTGTCACTTCAACACTTCTTTCTGACGCGTTTCAATATCTCCAGCGAAGGGAAAGAGGCGCGTATTCGGCGGCGCGACGGATGGCTTGATCGACGCTTTGAACTGTTTGAACGATACTGCCTGCCTAGCGTTGCTGGCCAAACCAATCGAGACTTCCGCTGGCTCATCTACTTCGACGCTGCCACGCCCGAGCCATATCGTGAGCGCATAGATCATTTGCGCAAGATGAGGTCTTTCGAACCGCTCTTTGTAGAAAATTTTTCTCCAAGCATGGCCGCTCAGGATGTAGCCAAACGGCTTAATCTCCAGACTGATCATCTGCTAACGACCCGGCTCGACAATGATGATGCGATCGCACGCTTCTTCGTCGCCAAACTGCATGAGGTGTCGGCCAAAGCATCGGGTGACATAGTCTTCAATTTCAAGCACGGCCTCGGGCTAAACCGTGGCAAACTCTACGAGGCACAAGACCGAAAGAGCCCATTCACATCCTTGCTGGAAGGCTCGAAAGACATCCGTACCATCTGGCACGCACAGCATAGACGCCTCGATCAACACTGGCCGGTTGAGCAGGTCTTGGTAGAGCCGGCTTGGCTGCAAGTCGTGCACAAAGACAACGTGTCGAACAGGATCAAAGGCAAACAGATTGAAGGCCTAAATGCTCTCAACGCTTTCGCTATCAATGCCACGCTATCTGGAAGTCGGCCAACTTGGACCAGTCTATTGATCGACAGGCTGTTGCTTTATCCGCTCCGACAGATGCGCGAGCTCACGATTGCGACGGCGAAGCGACTGAGGGCATTTTAGCCGGCTTTGATACGATGTCAGCGGCGCCTCCACCTTGCCCTGCTGAGACAGCAATCGCCAGCAATACAAAAAGCCAAACCTGTGGGGAGAGCCACAAGGCTACGGAGAAAACGCTCAGGCAAGTGACCGCCAGCGAGATCGCGACGCCACGGATCATCCGTTGATCGACCAGTTCCAAGAAGACAGACCTCTTCGCGAGGACAAATAGGGCAGCGGCAACTGCAAGCAACGAGGTGATTGGTGCCAGGACGCCGTGTCGCATAGCCAAGACTAGCCAATAGTTGTCAACGGATGGGGGCATCCAACTGGGTCTGTTCCAGTCATTGAATCCAATTCCGAAAAGCGGAAATTCCTGCACCGTTTTCACACCCTCTTCCCAAATCAAGAGGCGGAAAAAAGCAGTCTGATTATTAAGCGCCGCAAACCTCGTGATCAGCCGAACAACACCCGATTCAGTGGCCACTTCCAAGAAGAAAACGATGGCAAAGAGCGTTCCAAGAACGAGCCTCCAACTGACAAAGGAGGTTCGCTCCACAATCCAATTCGCCAGGATCAAGCCGAGGCCTGCCGCAAGCACGAGAAATGCTCCGGAAGAAAGCGTAAAGATACAGCACAAAGAGCCTATCACACCTGCCCAGATCGGCCATCCTCTCAAGCCTGACAAAAGATACAGTGGAAGCAAGCTACCCAAGAAAACGCCGGCAAGAATTGGGTGTGGAAATGGCCCCTGCGCCCGCATCAAGCCCAGCCTAAGCGCCGGCGAAACATCGTGTGCTTGACCTGTGATTGCAGTTGCAATTGGGATCGCAATATAAGTCTTTGTGATCGATTCTATCGCAATCAGCAACCCAGTCGCCACCAATCCAGGGGCGATCATGATCAGGAAAAATCGGACCTGTTGTAGATTGCTCAACGTCGCACGTATCCAAAGATAAGCGATAGCGATGTCAACCGTCAGCGACCCGGAGGCTTGCAAAGCGCGATCAAAGCCCATTGTCCAGATCGACGAAACCACGAGCCAAAAGGCAAACAAGCCGACGACCAGATCGATAAGCCCAAGGCGAAGACGCCCGCGCATAAGGTCGAGCATGATAGGCAGGACCGCGACCAACAAAAAAACGCGGTACGGCGGCAAAAGCAGCGTTCCGACGCTAAAATTGAACGGCAGTGGGATCAACAGGGTGTAAAAGAACACGACCGCGCCAAAAAGCCGCCAATTCGCCTGCAAAGGCGCGCGAATCGGCTGTTCACGGACTTCATCCTGATTTGCGGTCGCTTCCATCAACGCACCCTAACAATACCGCTTACACGGCTCCAGCTGTTCGGAAGTGAGCTTAACTCAATTCGTCATTTGCTGCGGCCAAAATAGAAAATCAGCATAGTTCCATTTGCTCATCTGCAATTCAAAGCGACAAATCACTTTCCTACTTGTTCTATTTATGTTCTCATCTGTAATCTCAATCTCATTCCCTCCAACACAGTCTAGGATGAAAACATGCAACAAGACCCGTTCCGCAACCAAGCTGACAGCCCGATGGCCCCTGCTGAATTCTGCTTCGAGATTACGCCTAGCGATACCGCAGAACTGATGTGCGCGACCAAAGCGCTCTACATTGGCGAAGGCGGCGATTTGGTTGTGACATCGGTTCGCGCTGACAATCCGGTGGTATTCACCGGTGTGCCTTCAGGAAGCATAATCGATGTCCGCGCCCGCAAAATCAGCGCTAGCGGCACGACCGCCACGAACATTATCGGATTGGCTTGATGCCGCGCTCTGGATTCGGGTTTGGCGGGACTGCCCGGTTATCAAACCCCGCCTCAATACCTGCCGCCGTAACCATCACACCCAGCGCCAGTTGGGATGGTTCAGCAGGAAGCGGCTTCGGCTCCGTTCCCAGCGATCCAGCGCGGGTAACCGCCAAGCCTGTCATGCGTTTGATCACGCCGCCGAGACAGCGCTTTTCAGACACAATAACCATTGGTGTGCGTGCAGCTGCCAACAATCAAGGCTCTCTATTTGACAGTGATGGTCTGGATTATGTCCGTGTTCATTACGAAGGCAACACAGTCGACATCATAGCACCAGGAATCCGTACTTTCGCGAACGCGGCAGGGCAAAACGCCTGCTATTGGGGCTGGTGGTGTGACCTCGAGTATACTGGCGACGGGAATGCCGAAGTCTACTTCGAAGCTGTTCCGATTGATCCGAGCATGCAGAGCCGCGTGATCGGGCCATACCGATACCACCCAAATGTGCTGGAGTGGGACTACGACTACACTGTAAATCCGGATCTTCCGCTCGCTGGAAACAATTTTCACAGCGTGAATCCAGCCATCAATGCTCTGAAACTGCGAGGCGCGACCGGCGCTGCGCGGATCCGTATTGAGAAGTCTGGCGACTACGCATTTACCGATAGGAACTGGAACCGTGGTAGCGACGCGGAATGGCTGGTTATTGAAGGCACCGTGCCCGGGGTCCGCTTCTCGCAAGCGCTCAACGCTGACGGCACACCCACCTATTTCAGACCTCGGTTTGAACCGGTTTGCTTCCGTACATGCGAGTTCGATTTTGCGACTTCAAGCGAGTACTATTTCGAACCCGGCTGGGACCACGATAATTGGTTTGACCGATGCAGCCTTACAAACAGCAATGGCCGCAACGACACTCCCCTGAAGAAACCACGCAATGGTCTCGCCTGGATTTTCCGCGGACGACACTGGGTGACAGAATGCACGTTCAGCAGCCTCTGGAATGCAGTCACCGGCCAACACCTGGTGCGCGGCTGCACTTTCACGCAATGCTGGTCGGACCTCGCCAACGGGACGTATGCATTTATCGGAAACACCGTTGAGGACTTCGATGGCGGTTTCTATCGCGACGGTATGGAAGCGCTAACGGTCAGCTATTCTGGCCCGGCAGCTAGCGCCACGATCGCAGCAAGCGGGATCGGCCCGAAGACCTTCACGCTGGCCGAGGACGGTTCGTCCATAGGTAGCTTCACCGTGCAAACGACCAAATCAGCCTTTATCGCCGACACAAATTACACGGTGCAAAATGTCGCTGACTGGATCAACGCCCAGCCCAATTGGTCGGCCAGCATCCTGAGCAACGATTTCGCGGCGTTCGCCCTATGCCTCGACGGAACGACGCCACAGGCTGCCTTCAGCCCGCAGGACGTCAAAACCGCGTCACTCACGCTGCATGCTAAATTCGACATTCATGCAGACATCTATCAGCTTAGCGGGAATGCGAGAGCTGAGAATATTGTGATTGCCGAAAACCAGGCTTGGGCGGTGGACGCGCAAAACATTTTCCTCACTTCCCCAGGTGGCTGTAACGACACTCTTGTCGTCAACAATGCCTTCGACAACAAGCTGACCAGCGGCGCGCAAAGCCAGCTAACCGCCGCACATAGCCACGTCATTCTTGCGCACAATACTCTCTCAAGCCAGCTCATCGCCATGCGCAGTGACAGCACGTTCAATCCGGACATCTATTGTCTGATCGCCAACAACAGTTCGGCGGAGCTTCGCTGGGGTGGCGCGGCGGACCCTGATCCCACTATTGCCAGCAATCATGTTCATGCGAGCGGATCCGCGCCCGCAGGTTCGACTGGCACCACCATAGGTGGAGATGCGGTTACACTCTACGCTGACACGGCACATGGTGACTTCGCCCCCACCGGAGCCTTGCTAAACGAAGGGCGCAGCCCAGTTTTACGCAACGATCTGCGGTGCGCGAAGCGTACAACATTTGGTGCGGCCGGTGCGATCGGCAAATCAGTCTTCGTTTGAGCAAGATCGGGTGGGGTTTGCGTCGGGCCGCTCCACCTGATCGCTCTTCACGGCAATCAGATGTCGATTTCGCATCAGCACGACCAACAAAGCAAATACCCAGAGAGCCTCGAAAACTATCTGCGTCACACCGGCACCTGCGACGCCGAATGTTCCGATCAGATACGGCGCGCACGCGAGTCCGAGCAGTGCAAAAACATTGCAACCCAACATTGCTCGCGGGCCAATCTTCACGATCGTCCATGCTCGTATGCCCAGAGTAATCAGAGAGATGCACACAGCCGCAACAAGAAGGGTCAACGTCGGCGCGGCAGGTGCAAATTCACTACCCGCCACGAATGTGATCAAAGGCAAGCCAAGCCAATAGGTTGCAGCTAACACCACGCATGAGAACACGGTTGCTGCAAGCGCGATACCGCCGACAAGCCGAAACGGTCGAGACAGCGTTGGCATCTCGCGAAACACCGCCTCAAAAACCGCGCGATAGGCCATCTGCAGCAGTGAAGCGATCCTATCCGCAACAGAGTACATCCCTACCGCCCCGATCCCAGAGACCAAACCCAAGAGCACGATGATGCCGCGTTGACGGATGGATCCAATCGCGCCCGAAAGGCCGGTTGGAAGCGAGAATGCAAAAACCTCCCAAATCTCGCCGTCGGCAGGGCGAGTTGGCCAACAGATCTGCATGGTCTTGGCAAAGAGAATCGCATTGTTCGCGAGATAGATCAGCGCAAAAGAAACAAGATAGGCCGAGATTGGTGCGGCCAAATACCAGAATGTGACCGCCATCAAGAATGTGACCGCCGCGGTACTGGATCGGACGAACGCCAGAAATCCAAAATGATCGTGTTTCCTCAAGATGCCGGTCAGAGGATCGGAAACTCGAAAAAACTGAGAGCCAATCAGCAAGGTCGCAGCCCAGCCACCACCGAAATCAAGCAGTGAGAGCGCGCCCAACCCAATCGCAACGCCCAAAACTGTGGCAGCGAAGTTTATGAGCAAGGCGGCGCCCAGTATTCTGCTTTCTCGTCCATCGGACAGCGCCAAAACCGCCTGCCACGATTGCATCCCGGCAAGCGCCTCCAACATCATGGAAAGGGCCAGCAAACCAGCCAGTATCCCAAGCCCTTCGACCCCGAGCGCGCGGGCGTTGAAATACATCGAAGCGAAGCCAAAGACTGCCACTGCCGCGAGTGAAATGAGCGACCAGCCCGCGTTTGTTTGGATGCGCCGCGATACAGACATGCTCTAGCGCTCGATCAGCCGCTCAAAACGTGAGGCAATCTGCTCGCCGCGCTCGATTTGATCTCGGCTAAAACCCATGACGTCCCTGGCCTCAGTCTCACGCACTAGTGCTCCGATGCTATTGTACTGGCAGCTGAAGCCCCAAGAATGAAGCTTGGCGATGATGGCTCGGTCTTGCGCAATAAGGCTGCCCAAATCATGCACCATGCAGCGGTCAGGATCGCACTTGTCGATATAGTCCAACAGACGCTTATTGTAGAATGCCCAGGCTTCAAAATAGCTGGCGCGTAGGCGCTCAAACCGCTCGTCCCAGCGAGAGCGCTTGACCCAATACAAAGGCCTTCGCCACGTTGGATAAACCCGCTCTAGTAAAACCCTTTTCTCGCGGGAAAGCAGCGAATCCACGACTTGCTGAAAAGGACGAAACAATATGAGCGCAAAGGGGTCGAGCACTTCGCGGTAGAACGGCATGAATAGGCAGGTGCGTGGTTCTTTCCATCCAAAGGGCAATCCATGGCTGGCTTTGCGCTCGGCTAGGGCTTTCCCTTCATCCCATAGAGGGCCCTGTATCGAGAGCGCTCGATATGCTTCGACGTCGAAGTCAGGACCAGAGAGTTCGGCCATCCCATTGCTCGGCAGGCCGTGTTCGACCAGCACTTTGGTATGGAAGCCTAGGAATTCGACGTCCTCGAAATGGCCATCCTCATTGCCAATACCGCCCGACAGTGTCTTCTCACCCATGTCGATCCCACACTCTGTAAGCCACCTCGCCGCTAGCGACGTGTAGGAGCGATGCATGCCCAAAACAGCAAGAGCAGGTTTAGCCATGGTGCGCGCCGGGATTGCGATACATGGCTCCTCTCAAAGCCATGGACTGAATAGCCGGATGTTCGGCCAAGTCAGCCGCGTCGGAGATTTCAATGACGCCCTCGTAATCTTCATCATGTTCGCGTGGTACCACCTTGCACCAATAAAGACCGGCTAGCTCACAACTGACAAAGAACAGCCTCTCTATCGCGTGAGCAAGCGTATCCCCGGTCTGACCCGCCTCCGCGGCGAAGCTTTCTGACTTGAGGCCCAAATCGAGCATAGGATGAAGCGCGGCTGGCCTTGCCCAAAACATCGAACCAGCGGGAAAATCGAGAATGGAATGGAAATGCAGCTCGATATTCATGGTCTCGGCTAACTGCCTAGCAGATTTCGAATCGCCCCAGCTGATCGAGGAATGCAAGCGTTCAAAGTTTTTTGGAGCGAGCATGCCTAGCTCTGAATTCTTATCAAACAGCTCGAGAATGGAGGCTACGACGACCTGACTGCCACACAGCGAAGCCATGATTTGCTTACGCCAATCATCCCCCCACTCGACCGTTTCAGACTTCTTTGTGTGGACAAACAATATCAGATCGTATTGGTCGTAGTCCGAAGAAAACGCCGTCAATTTAGGTGCTATATCGCGACCTCGATTGGACACTAGGCGGACCCGGACCTTCCCATACTCCCAGCCCGAAAACTCCTGCTCAATGGCCTGCTTCTTGCCCATATCATCGGTAGTGATGAGTAGGTCACAGGGTCTCGCAATATGCTTCAAATAGCGCCGCATTTCGCCAACAAGGTCGACGAAAAAGATGTGTGCCACCACAGCCAAGCGAAGCGCTTTTTTGGGCCCCTCAACAGCTGAGAAGGGTACCACAATGGCATAGTCTTCGTTGGCAGGGCGAGCTCTAGCAGTCGGCCATCGCCTCATAATTCGCAGGACGCGGCGCCTTAGCCTCTGGCGTGCGTTTGAGATCATGCGCCTTCAGCCTCACTCATAGCCTGCAAGCCTCGCAACTTCGACGGCATCGGCTTGCAAAATATCACCGCGAGACTTCACTTTGCGTCTGCGCCAGCGCGCTCGCCACAGTGGTAGCGGGTTATAACTCAGCACGCCGATCGAAGTGTGGATGGGCAGCTTCGAACGCCATTTTCTACGCGCATAGCGATATGCAGCGAGATAGCCGCCACCGAGGCTCACGATGGGCCGATTGTTGTGCACTACTGGCAGTTCGACTGCCCAGGCGCTGCGGCCCATTGCCAGGGCCGATTGCACGAGATCGGTGCCATAGAGATGGAAGTGGGGAAGCTGAGAATCGAACTGAAACCCCGGTTCCCGCCGCAAGACAAGAACCAGCTCATCAAGCGATCCGACCGGCGCCCGCTGAAAGCCTGCCTCGCCCAATTCGCAGGCGAGGGTAACGTCCCAGACTCTCCCAGCGTGATTGCCGTTTGCTTGCACTCCGTAAGGTCCAGCTACCATCCAGTCGGGCGCCGCCCGATCAAGCGCTTCGAGTGTCACAACCGCGCGGTCTAGCCAACCAGCCGGGAGGTAGACGTCCTGGTGAGCGAAGACGCAAATCTTCACATCGGTTTGCTCCAATCCACGATTGTAGGCCTCGGCCATATTTGCCGCGCCGCGTATCGTAGTAATCGACAAACGCCCGGAATCTATGTCGGGTGATCTAGCGAGACAACGTTCAAGAATGTCATCGTTATCGACCGCAGCGATCACACAGAAATCGCTTGCGGACAGGCCCAGATCGCCTTTTGAAGCTTGATCTTCATTCAATGCTTCGCGAGCCCTCGCCACCATGCCTCGTTGTCGAGGTACCACCGCAGAGTCTGCGCCAACCCCTGCGCAAAATCGCGCTGCGGAGCATAAGTCAACTCGCTACGAGCCTTAGCCTCGTCAATCGCATAACGACGGTCATGACCCGCTCGATCCTCGACAAAGGTCTTGAGCTCAGCGGTCGCCCGTCCCTTTGCGGCAGGCGCATCAGGATAGCGCTCAGCCAGGCCGTCGATCTCTCTAAACGCGCGATCCACCTCGGTGCAGATTGCATCGACCACGGCCATGTTCGGCAGCTCTGCCCCGCCTCCGATATTGTAGGTCTCACCCGGCTGGCCGCGCTGGAGGCAGGCCTCGATCCCGCGACAATGATCTTCCACATGCAGCCAGTCGCGCACGTTCATGCCATCGCCATAGATCGGAAGATCTTTGCCCGACAATGCGTTGAGTAGAAACAGGGGAATCAGCTTTTCCGGATACTGATAAGAGCCATAATTGTTCGAACAATTGCTGGTCGTCACGTCCAAACCATAAGTGTGATGATAGGCTCGCACCAAGTGATCGGAGGCTGCCTTCGACGCCGAGTACGGTGAATTGGGCGCGTAAGGTGTGATCTCACTGAAAGCAGGATCATCCTCGCCCAGTGACCCAAAAACTTCGTCTGTCGAGATATGGTGGAAGCGATGCTCGCGGCCACTTCCATCATCCAGCCACACGCTGCGCGCAGCTTTCAACAGGCTGTTTGTGCCAATGATATTGGTGTCGATGAAGGCATCAGGTCCAGTAATCGAGCGATCGACATGGCTCTCAGCCGCAAAGTGGACGATCGACGAAATTTGCCGCTCTCGAAGCAGCTTTTCGACCAGCCGAGTATCGCGAATATCGCCGACGACCAGCTCACATTGCTCGACGCCCGCTATTGTCGAGCGATTGCCTGCATAGGTGAGTACATCGAGCACAACCAGCTGATCTGCCGGATGATGTTCGCTCCAATAGCGAACAAAGTTGCCGCCGATGAATCCGGCGCCGCCGGTGATGAGCAGATTAGCCAAGAGCCTTCTCCTGACGCAGCATCCTGCGAAGGTTCGCACGCCAATGTGTATGACCATCGCCAAGCAAATCGCGCGTCGCCGAGCAGTCCAGGACAGAGAATAAAGGACGGACAGCAGGTGTCGGATAATCGCTCGTCGTGATCGGAATGATCGGAACGTCGCGTTCAATCATACCAAGCGCCAAAGCTTCTTCCTTGATTGCAACGGCAAAATCATACCAACTCGCCACGCCCGCATCGCAGTGGTGATAGATACCTTGAACCTCGTTCTTGATCAAAGACCAAACAGTCCGAGCCAGACTGTCCGCCCACGTTGGCACACCGATTTGATCGGCAACAACGCGCAGCTCATCTCGCTGTCGCATCAGGTCCAGCATCGTGCGTACGAAATTCCGGTGGCCGGCTGCATAGACCCAACTCGTGCGAACAATCAGTGCATCATCGCCGGCGCCATCTTCCCCTTCAGCTTTCGTCTGCCCGTAAACCGAGAGTGGATTGCGTCGGTCGCTTGGTCGATAGGGCCGCTTGGACATCCCATCGAACACGAAATCTGTCGAGATATGCACAAAGCGGCCACCTAGATGAAGCATCGATCCAGCCAATTCGGCAACAGCCTCGGCATTCACTGCGCGTGCTTGAGCCACGTCGCTCTCAGCCTTGTCGACTGCGGTATATGCGGCGGCATTGATTAGCAAATCTGGTGCCACCTCCATGATCGTTTCTCGCACAAGAGAAGAATTCGTGAGGTCCAAATGCTCACGCCCGAATGCCCTCACTTGAGCGTGGACTGGCGCCGTCTCGCATAGCGCACAGCCCAGTTGGCCCTTAGCTCCCGTGATCAGAACCCTCATGCAAACGCCTGCACATCAGACAACGCTGACCCAGCCTGATCTTTGTCTGACAATAGCGGTTTCAGGTCACCCAACGGCCAATCCACCCCGACCGCAGGATCATCCCAAGCCAGAGTGTGCTCATGGTCCGGCGCGTAAGGTGCGGTACATTTATATAGGAAATCAGTGTCTGGCTCGAGCGTCAGGAAACCGTGCGCAAACCCTTCAGGCACCCAGAACATCCGCCTGTGTGTTGCCGAAAGTTCAACGCCAATCCATTCCCCAAAATGCGCTGACGATCTCCTCAAATCGACGGCAACATCGAACACTGCGCCACTTGTCACACGGACCAGCTTGCCCTGCGGTGTCGGGTTTTGAAAATGCAAACCCCGCAAGACTCCAGGCTGCGATCGACTGTGGTTGTCCTGAACAAATTCGAGATTAAGCCCTGCGTCGCGGAAACTGGCCTGATTCCAGCTCTCCATGAAGAAGCCACGGTCGTCGCCCAAAACTCGCGGCTCGATTAATAGTGGACCGGGAATATCCAGCTCGATGAGCTTCACGGCTGCACCGGGTTGCTGAGCAATTCTTGAAGGTAAACACCGTAGCCAGATTGGCGAAGTGGCTCGGCGATTTCCTCCAGCTTCGCGTCATCGATAAAACCCTGCCGCCAAGCGATTTCCTCGGGACAGCACAATTTGAGTCCCTGTCGTTCTTCCGTAATCCGCACGAAAGTGGCCGCGTCGAGCAGCGAAGCATGGGTCCCGGTATCGAGCCAGGCAAAACCTCGCCCCATCAGCTCTACAGATAAGGCATTGTCCTCAAGATAAAGCCGATTGAGATCGGTAATCTCCAACTCGCCACGCTTTGACGGTTTCAAGTCTTTGGCCCGATCAACAACCGTATTGTCATAGAAATAGAGTCCGGTGACGGCATAGTTCGACTTTGGTGCCACCGGCTTCTCTTCTATCGACACCGCACGGCCAGAGGGGTCGAAGTCAACCACACCATACGATTGTGGATCATTCACCCGATACGCAAACACGCTTGCACCGCTCGGGCGCGCATCGGCATTGACCAAAAGTTCGGGCAAACCGTGACCATAGAAGATGTTGTCGCCGAGCACCAAAGCGCTTGGGTGGCTACCAACGAAGTCTGCACCAATGTGAAAGGCTTGTGCCAAGCCTTCGGGCTTTGACTGCTCAGCGTAAACCAGAGACAATCCCCAATCAGCCCCATCGCCCAAGACACGCTGAAACTGCCCAGCATCTTGCGACGTGGTGATGATCAAAATATCGCGAATTCCGGCCAGCATCAGTGTGCTGAGCGCATAATAGATCATCGGCTTGTCAAAGACTGGCATCAGCTGCTTCGAGACGCCGCGAGTGAGCGGGTAAAGGCGCGTACCGGACCCACCTGCTAGGATAATGCCTTTGCGGTTGGTGCTCATGCTTGGCAGCTCCTACGCGATCAGCACAGCGCTGACATCCGCTTGGCGATTGCATCGCAGCGTGAGAGAGCATGGTCAATGCCGCAGGACACCCGAATTAAGAGCAATCTTCCTAATCTGCTCCATCCCCAAGCAAGGGAAAGTCACTCTGGAATCTGCTTACGTTTTAGCCCATCCTGCAGATCTATGCGTGATCAGACAGAAGCAAGCATTTGAAAGGCAAACCAACCCTTGATGCAATGCTTGCTTCGGCCATGAGCGGCTCCCCTGTAGCATGGGGAGAACTGCCAAACGACGAAGCGTTTCTCGACGAAGCTTGGGCCAGAATTCAGTTCCATGGAATTGCTGCCACGTTGCAGCCGCACATTGCGCAGAACGCAGATTGGCCGCCATCTTTGATTGAAAGGGTTCGCGAGGAAGCGCGGCTTATCGGGTTGTGGGAGGAGACGCATCGGGCCTGTGTTGCGGAGTTGATAGACATATTCTCAAGCGAGAGAATCGAAAGCGTTGCCATGAAGGGGACCGCTCTCGCTTACTCGCACTATGAAGATCCCTCGTATCGACGACGCGGTGACACAGACTTGCTTATCCAGCCCGGCGATCTGCGCGCGGCAAGAGAAGTGCTTGCTCGTGGCGGCTGGATCAAGCGAGAAAGCCCGCAAGGTCTGATTTTCCAGGAGACCTGGATGTTCGATACAGGGGCAAATTTCATCCACGAGCTCGACTTGCATTGGCGGCCCAATGATCGCCCAATTCTTCAAACTGTCCTGCGCAATAACGAGCTCTTTGGCTCCGCACGAGCGCTTCCTCGTCTTAGCGAAGCTGCCAAAGCCCCTTCTCCGATAATGACGCTGATCCAAGTTGCTCTAAATCAGGCATGGCATCGCTCGCGCGGCTTCGCGGTGGGTGATGTAAAGGTGGTTGGCGGAAATCGGCTGATCTGGGCACGGGATTGCGACCTGCTTGGACGCAGTTTCTCAAGCGAAGAATGGTCTATGCTGGTGGAGATTTGCGTCGACCGGCACATTGGCCCAATCGTCGAGCGGGCGCTTGCGGCGGCTCATCAAGCGTTCGATACACCTTTGCCCGCCGAAGCAATGTCCAACTTGGGGAAGACTCCGCTAGATCAAACCATTTTGCGCTATCTAACATACCCCGACCTTATTCAGGAGTTCAAAGCGGACTTGCGGTCACTTCCAACCCTTCGTGCCAAAGCTCATCTGATCCGCGCCAACGCATGGTCAGATCGCGCACATCTGGAAGCCAAGTATCCGGACAAAGCCCACTGGCCAACTTTTGCGCTGCAATTGCGGCGAATGGTTCGCTCGCTTGGTCGTTTGGCGAAGAAGGGATTCCAGGAGTGAAGCTGGGCTTTCTCTGGAGCCGCGCGAAACAATTCAAGCGCGAACTCGCATTGATCAGCGGCATCACACTGGTGAGCTCGGTCGCGACGCTTGCCGTGCCATGGCTGGCCGGACAATTGCTCGGGAGTCTTTTCGACACTGCCGCAGGAGAGCTGCACAAGATTGCAGCCTTGCTGGCGTTGGCGCTCGTGGTCTTGAGCGTTCTCAATATTGCAGGCGGCATCATGTCAGCCGCCACTTCGGGACGCATTCTCGCGCAACTACGTGCTGACGCCTACCGTCATATCCAGCTGCTCCCAATTGCATTTCACGATCAGAAGAAGCGCGGCGACCTGCTCGCAATAATGACCTATGAGGTCGACAATCTCAGCGGCTTTCTGACCTCAACAATCGCCAGCATACCAGCCATTATCTTTACCGCTGGCGGCGCTGTCATTCTCTTGTTTCTCATAGATCCCGCCATGGCGTTGATCGTTCCGGTTATCGTGCCGCTCTTTTTCATAGTCATGAAGCTGATTGGCCGGCGTTTGCGCTCGCTCGCTACGAAAGCGCGCGAAGTGGAAGCAGAGATGATGTGGGTTGCGGATAGTGACCTAGAGATGCTTCCAGCAATCAAAGCCTTTGCTGCCGAAGATCAGCATCGCCAAAACTATCGAGCGATAGTCGAGCGATCACGTAAACTGTCTCTGCGCGAAGACCGCATTACGCAGACTTCGGGCGCAATCGTCGCGCTGATCTCAGCATTGGCTGCAATCGCGATTATCTTGCTGGCTGGCGATGGTTTTTCACAAGACTCCAGCAAGCCGGGGGAATTGTTCGCCTTTCTGCTCTACGCCGCGCTTCTTACCCAGCCGGTCGGCGGCCTGGTGGACGTCTACGGCCAATTTCAGATTGCAAATGGCACGGTAAGGCGGCTGGAAGACATCCTATCTCATCAGCCAGAGCCAGGATACGCGGGCGGTAAAAGCTTAAACCGCGCAATTGGTGCGCTAACGTTTGAGGGTGTCAGTTTTCACTATCACGGCCGCGAACGAGTACTCGACTCGGTGAATCTCGATATTGTACCGGGCGAAATTCTAGCACTCACCGGCAGGAACGGGGCGGGAAAGTCCACACTGATCAAGCTGCTCTTACGCTTTTACGAACCCGATCGAGGCAGAGTACTGCTAGATGGAACAGATATTGCCAAGTTGCAGGTACAGGATCTGCGCCGACAATTCGGCTACGTGCCGCAGCGCGCTCTGCTCTTCAGCGGAACGGTCGCGGAAAACATAGCGCTCGGCAACCCGAGTGCTAGCGACGGCGAGGTTAGATCCGCCGCACGGCTTGCTCAGGCTATCGAGTTCATCGAAGAGCTACCGCATGGTCTGGAGACCGAGATCGGCGATAATGGGGTTCAGCTCTCAGGCGGGCAGCGTCAGCGGATCGCACTCGCCCGCGCCTTGCTGCCAGACCCGCCAATCCTGATATTCGACGAGGCTACAAGTATGTTCGATCTGGAGGGCGAAGCTGCCTTTATCACGGAATGCGAGCAAGCTCTCGAAGGGCGAACAGTTCTTCTCGTTACTCACCGTGAAGCTAGTCTTGCGTTGGCCAAACGTGTGATCGAAGTCAGCAATCACAAGGTCGCTGAAACACCTAATCCCTGAACGACTCAGGCGGGAGTCGAGGCATTTACAACGAGCTTGCGCTCTTCCAAGTCCCCAAGCAACGCGAGCACATCCCGTTCAATGTCAACGCGTTCGGCATCGAATTCAGCTTCGATAACATCGCATAGCTGGGTTCCTGAGTGAGGCGCTTCCTCAAGCAACTCCCATACCCGGCTGCCCACCTTATTCAGGCCGAAATACAGGCCACTGGCTAAGTCGAGCAGAACCATCTCACCGCCGACCATGCGCGAGACAACATCATCCGACGCCGCAATTGTGTCAGCCATGTTCACGATCAGCGACAAGCTCCAACTTGATTGCCCCAATGACAGTCTCGAGTTCAGAGAACTGGCGAAGATAGTCAAGCTCGAAGCTGGGCATTCTCTGCGCAAGGCCGCTCAACCGATCAAAATGGGAAGCCAGTCGATCCTTATCTTCAACATCGAGAATGAAGGCGTTTGGCATAAGCTGCGCAAGAGCATCCTTAGCAGCCAGACGTGTGATCTGTGTTTCGGCTGCTGCCTCTGATCCGAGGAAAATCAGCGCTCCGAGCGGTTGCGCGATGTTACAAAACGGTATTTTCTCGGGCTCACTTACTGCACTCTTGTCGTCCTCGGCGTCGCGATCAGGATTATGACCTAAAAGGTATTCTGCACTGTCGGGATATAACCGCAGAGCCTGCTCCTTTGGCTGCACAAAGTATGACTCGCCCTGCCGCACCAACTCCAGCACATCTTCTGTGAGATAAGGGGCGCCCGCCCTCGCTAATGCGCCAGCCAAAGTTGTCTTCCCGCTGTTCGACGGTCCGATAAGGGCAATTGCTGAGCCATTCAGCGCTACAGCGCTGCCATGCAAGCATAGGCCACCGTGATGATTGGCGACGAGTGGGAGAATGGCGTTGCGATAGAGTGTTTCAGCCCACTCTGCGGTTTGGTCTGGAGCAGGCCAAACTGTCACTCGGGCAGGATATTCTTCAAGGATCTCGAAGTCAGCCTCGTTAGGGAATCTGACATGGAAGCCCCGCTCCACACGGCGAAATTCGGCCTTTACCTCGCCATCCGGCAACACCCATCTGTCGTAGGGTTCATCGGGTAGTGGTTTTTGTGGCCGCGCTGGCTCAATCTGAAGCTCGGTCAAACGTTGCAATCCTGCGCCAAAACCGCGTGGACGAAGTCCCGGATCGCGATATCGCTTGGGAGTAGGTCTGGCCGCTTGGAGAGAACAATCTGAACGATTTGCTCAGCCGTTCGCTGCCCATCCACTTGCTCTAGCACAAACGCACGCGCCATCCCCATCTGGCTAAGCGACATCGGTCGATCAGACGTTTTTATCAGATCCGCCGGTGTCAGAACTGTGCCTTCCCATGTGGAGAGTTTCTGGCGTGGAGCATCTCCAGGTGGCTCGAATGTCCATGCGATCATGCCAACATCGTGACGAAAGCGAATTGTGAGTTTGACCGTGTCGCCCGCCTCAACCTGGAATGGGTCAATGACGGGGAAGAAGGCTTGCGGTCGATTGATGGTTGCGGGATCAAGCGGCGAGTTTGTCATCCGCACGTTGCCGCCGAGCAGGCAGTCGAACCATCCCGCAAACCCATCAAACCGGCCAGCTCGCTGAATTGATAGGTTCGCTTCGAATGCGAACATCTCGGGATTGTCTTGGTCTAGCTTGATCTGGCCGAGCCTTACCGGCTGGCTGTTCAGCTCATCGAATGTGAAGTTGTGATGGTGCTTTGCGTTCCGATAATAGCCATCAAACCAGCGGAATTCGGCTGGGATTGACTGATCAAGCCATGATGCCACTTTATCGCGACAAACATTACTGGAAACAGCCGCGACGTGCAGGTCCATCGATTGCGGGATAACTTTGCCGCCTGGCTTCAGAAATCGCTCTCGCGCATCGCGGACCATTTCGATGATGCCGTAGTCAAAGCCAAAAAAGCCGACATGATCGCAAATAATAACGTCAACGCGATCAGGCAGCTGGGCGTGGAATGTGGATTGCGCGATACAATGATAGCGATCAGCGAGGCCCACCTTTTCAAAGGTTTCGCGGGCTAGGTGAATCGCATCGCTGCTATCAATACCCCAGACTTCAGCGGCTCCTGCGTTTAGGCAAAACAGGCCAAGCACCCCAACGCCGCAGCCAAGATCGGCAATGCGATCGCCATCGCTGACGATATGATTGATGGCATCGATATATAGCTCTGACCTGCCAGGAAGCGTCAGATATTCGAGATGTTCTGCGAGGACTTCTTGCACGACTTCAGACAAGCTCGTTCGTCAGAAAAACCCCATGCCCATACCCATGTTGCCCATGCCCATATTCATCATCCCCCCCGGAAGAGACATCATAAGCATGCCATCCATCATGGCGCCGCCGCTGCCACCGGTGAGATTCCGCACAGAACCGAACTCTGTGAGCTTCGGAGCTTCGTATTTCGACTTTTGCGTTGTCTTACTCATCGCTGGAATCTGCCTTGTTCGCACTTCAAAAGAGCGCTCAACTGGGTCATTGTTTGTGATGCCTTAGAAATGCCGCACAAGCATACACTCCCCATACCTCCCAGGATCGATCATCGTCAATCTGCGCCGAGGCATCTGGCCTTATCAATCGGACCAATCCATCCGGATCACAAATCTCTTCAAGCAATGGCGCACCAGCTTCGGAAATGAACTTGGCAAAGTGAAGGTCCATTTCCTCTGAAGGGAAATCCGCCTTCGTTTCACGTTCGAGAATCACATCGGGCACCGTTCCCCGCATCGCTCGCCGATGCACAAACTTGCTCTCACCAGCGCGGCTTCGAATATGTTCCGGCGTCGCAGCCGAGAACTCTATGAAGGTCTTCGTCAGCATCGGACTGCGCGGCTCTAGCCCTTGCCTCGCATATTGCGCCTGCATCATCGTATTTGCCATATCTGCGCCGGGCGAGCGCGCGAGATTGCGCTTACTCCATGCGATCGGTTCACTCGGCAAGGAAGCGATGTATGTGTCTTCAAGCTCGGCAAGACGTTGTTTGAACCTGTCATTCAGCCAATAGAGATGATCTGGAGAGGCCCGCAGCCGACGACGCCGGAAATCGCGCAAGGGAATTCGGACATTCTCGGGAAGGAGCGCGCCCATTGCCTGCCGGGCAGCGATGCGATTGATCGAGGGCCAGCCATCGCCTGCGGCATCCTGCCGAAGCGCATTGCTGAAACCGCCTACATCGCGGTCAATCACAAACTCACGGTAGTAGTGGATGCTTCCCTGTAGCCACTCATCGCCGCCATCACCTCCCATCAATGCGCGGCACCCATCGGTCGCAGCTTGCCGCTCAAGATCGATCGACATAGCTCCGTTGGTTGGAACAGGAATGTCTCGCGTCTTTCGGGCTTGCTCAGTATACCAATCAAGCGCTGGCTTTGTGAGGGGCACTTCCGCCAGAGATGCTCCTACGTGATCTGCTGCAGCGCGCGCATAGGGTAATTCATAAGCGGGCGTTCCTTCCTCACCTGCGAGAGTATAGCCCCTGATTGATGGTGCCGGGAGCCTGCCATCGCGCGCCAGTTCATGTGCCAGACAATAGAGCGCCGAAGAATCCAGCCCTCCACTAACGCTGACTGCCAGAGGCATATGCGAACGTGAAGTACGCCGCACGCAATCTGTCAGAAGCTCTCGGTAGTGCTCGAAATAGTCGTCATCGCGAGTATAGCGGATGTTCACTTCAGTCGAGAGCGACCAATGCTCGTTAAACGATAGAGTGTCGCCCGAGAAAAGCATGGAATGTGCGGGCAACAGCCGTTTGATGTCTTGCCACGGAGTCGCCTCCGGATTGAACCATTTGTCCGCCATCACGCCGGCAAGGTAGTCGAGATCGGGCTTCGGTTTGGGATCAAGTTGTTCGACGATCGCAGCCATATCAGATGCGACTGTCAGGCGTCCGGAGTCGAAGTGATAGAAGAGCGGGCGCAATCCTTGATGATCGCGCGCGGCGAAAACCTCTCCTCTGCGTACGTCGACAATGACAAAGGCAAACTCGCCATCTAGATGTCGCGCGCAACCTCCCCCCCATTCCTGATAAGATCGCAAAACCAGCTCGGCGTCAGACCGATTGCGCAACGCCACTCCGCGATCGAGCAGAGTTGCACGAAGCTCCTCCCAATTGGTGAGATAGCCGTCGAACGCCAGAGCGAGTTGCTCGTCCTCACTTGTGTGAGGCTGGCTTTCGTCCAATGCTTCGGGGGTTGTGCGCAACAGGCAAGCTCCAAGCCCTATCTTGCTCGGCGCTACCAAAGCACTTGCTGAGCCGGCAAACCACGTGTTGCACCCGTCCCTGCCCCGCTCAGCTATAGTGTTGCACATTCCTGCCAATGCCCGGGGTTCAACTCCCTGAGAGCAGTAGATGGCGGCGATCCCGGTCAATTTTTTAGGCGACCCCTAAATCGAGCGAACTTTCTCAGAGCGCATGGTCTATCACATCCGTCGAGCGCTTCGCACAAGCCCGGGCCTCGGACGCAGCCCGAGGGCTTGGAGTTGGCGAAAGGGCATGGCATTCTGGCAAACGATGGCCATACCCCAACCCCCTATGCAACAGAATTCGAGTTCGAGCCAACAAACGCGCGCAGGTATGTGGCTTGTCACCTTTGTCGCGCGCGCGCTCGTCGAGCTTGCCATAGGCCGCGTCATATTCTCGCGCCTCACGACCAAGCAGATCGCCGAGAAGAACGGGCTTGGCGCGCACGATGCTCACAAGAATGTCGAACTTACTGCAAAACAAAGCCAGCTTGTTGATCGAATAAGCTTTATCCTCCCGCGCCTGGCGTCCCGCCTGCCCTGGCGTGCTGATTGTCTAGTGCAGGCAATTGCCGCGCAGCGGTGGCTGCACAGCGTGGGCTTAGACAGCGAAATCGTAATAGGCGTTGAGAAGCCTGAAGATAGCAAGTTTGGCGCGCATGCATGGCTAACTTGTGCTGGAAAAATTGTAACTGGCGGCGATGTCGCGCGTTATGAGCCGATTCTGCAGGCGAACAAGCACTGATATTAACGAAATTCCAGCACTCAGATGCGAGTAAGACTGGCGATGCTCGAATACGCTTTCTTGCTTAGGGTTGGCCTGCCAGCTAATGCTGGCGCACGATAAACGCTATGGGGACTTGTGATAGTGAACAGTTTTACAACTCGCGTCATTACTACGATGTCGGCCGCGGCGCTGGCATTTACTCCCGTTGCCGCACAGGCGAACACCCGCGCAGGTGATTTTTCGACATCCTACTCCGCTCCAAGCGTGCAGGGGACCGCATTCGAAACCGCTGAAGGTTTCTGGTTCGGCGAAGAAGAGGAAGTCGGAATGCTTTGGCTTGCAATTCTTGGCGGAGCTGTCGCCCTGATTGGTCTTGTCCTTGCCGGCGGCGGAGGCGGTGGGTCATCGGAAGGCGGTGGCGGTGGTGGCCTCAATCAATCGCCGGGTGCCAACTAAGACTTTATAGCGGGGCGAATAACGTGTCGTCTCGTGATGATAGCGGCAAATCGACCCGTCCATTCTGGACACTTCTGGCCCTCCTGTCTCTGGCAGTGATCGTTGGTGGTGGCGGTGTTCGCTACGGCTTGGCGAATCTCGTGGTACAGATCACAGCATTGGTCGCCTTGGGCTTTCACCGTGAAGCATTCGTGAAATTCTGGCGTGACGCCCCGCTCGCATTGCGCCTGCTCGTCGCCGCCACTTTACTTTTGCCCATTTTGCACCTCGTTCCGCTGCCTACAACGCTACTTTCAGCCCTGTCAGGGCGAGAGCTGGTGCTTGAGGGACGAGCGATTGCAGGCGCGCATGACTGGTTCCCCGCCAGCGTCGATCCTGCCCGCACACTTGTTGCTCTGACGGGCCTTATCCTTCCCCTTACTATTTTGGCGATCGGACGGATGCTGTCTAAAGAGCAGCTCATCAACGTCGGCTGGGCGATGGTTGGATTGAGCCTGCTTAGCTTCCTTCTCGGAGTGATTCAGGTCATGAGCGATGGCCAAACCGGGCTCTTCTATCCAGAGAACCCCATGCCCGGTGTGCTGTTCGGCACATTTGCAAACCGCAACTCGGCCGGACTGTTCTTTGTTGGTGTCCTGTCGCTCGCTTCATTACTACCCTCGCCGAGGGAGCTGCCCGCCACATTGGTCGTTCGCTTGGTCGTGTGCGCAGTGCTCTTACTGGCAGTTTTGCTGACCCGGTCGCGCTCAGCCATCGTCTTGGCTGCGCTGCCCGTGGGCCTGCTGACTGTGAGGCTGGTATTGAGCGCTCGCTCCGATGCCCATCGACGCGGTTTGAGACAGCCAAGTATGATCGCCAGCGCCCTTCTAGCGATTGGATTTGCCGCCGTAATCGCACTGTCACCCGGCCGAATTTCGGATAGCATTGAGCGGTTCGACGCGCGCAGCGATGCCCGCGAGGAGATTTGGGACGATGCCAGCTATTCCGCTCAGCGCTATTGGCCTATCGGCGCCGGAATGGGGACTTTCGATGAGGTGTTCCAGATCGATGAATCGCTCGAAAATCTCTCCGCGCGTAGGGCTGGGCGCGTTCACAACGATTACCTCGAGGTCGCCATAGAAGCTGGCTTGCCGGGTCTAGTTCTCATCGCGGGATGGCTTTGCATGGTCCTCTGGCTGACGTGGCGGACAAGGCGATCCGGTTTCCGCTGGGCAGCTTGGAGCGGGAGCGTCATCTTGATAGCCACTGCCGCTCAATCGCTTGTCGATTATCCGCTCCGCTCGCAGGGCATGCTCGGCTTTGCCGCACTCGCCTTGATCATTTTGTTGAATCTTGGCTCGTCAAGCGGGCGGCAACGATTATGAAGCAAGCACTTTGGATTGCTGGACTGATACTCACTGGTCTTGTCACCACAGGCGCGCAGCTGGATCGCCAATCGCGGGTGACCGCTAGTTTGGCTGAGACAGTACCTCCCTTCATGCGCGGCTTTGCGCAAGAGCGAATTGCACGGGAGGCTTTGGGTAAGGGCGACCCGGAGCTAGCACTCGTTGAGGCACGTCGTTTGGTGACACTTCGCCCTCTGCCCGCCGAGCACCTCCGCACTCTCGCGCTTGCCGAAGCACTGGTTGGAAATAGAGAGCAGAGTCTCGCCACTCTCCAGACTGCCGCCCGGCGCGGTTGGCGCGATCCGATAATCCAGGAGACGATGCTGCGCTTGGCGATTGAAAAAGGTGACTCCGGAGAAGCGGCACGCCGATATGCCGCGCTGACAGCGAAGCCGCAAACGCCTGCAGCATTGCTCGAAGAGCTAGGCCCACCCGCCTTGGGAACGAATACATCAAGGAAACAATTCGCCGCGATACTCGCGCCTGCAAAACGGTGGCATAGCGTCTTCTTGAGTCGCGGCGTTCAAGCTTTGCCAGCCGAAGCAAGTGCTGAGATTATTCTGACTGCGAGCGATCAGGGTGCGGACTTCGATTGTAGGCGACTTCGAGGAGCACAGCGCGCCATCGCTCGAAAGCGAGGCGGAACCGAGGAGAGTATAGCCAGGTTGATTGAAGACAACTGTTCGAAAGATCAGCTCTAAAATCTGAAAAATGGTGCCAGAAGAGGACTCACAGCGATTTTCACATAGTTGAACATATTGGAATTTTTTCTCTTTATTTCACAATGCTATGCATGAAATGCCCGTAACATAGCTGAACATTGATTTTCACAATTTCGCATGTCAAAAGGTGGGCTATCGGGTGGGCTCCCATGTTCGAGTCCCAAAATGCGAAAAGGTGGGCTGTGAAGCTTAACGCTCTTACTCAGATGCGGGCCAAGAACCTTGATGCGGGCAAGCATGCTGATGGCCAAGGCCTTTGGTTGATCAAGCGCTCTAAAGGCGCGGGCAAGTGGATTGTCCGCTTAGTCATTCGCGGAAAACGGCGTGAGATGGGATTGGGTCCCTGGCCCGATGTTTCGATTGCAGAGGCGCGTGAGCGGGCTGCTGAAGCCCGAAAAGCGGTTCGGGACGGCCTGGACCCGATCGTTGAGCGCGCAAAGCAGCGCCAGGCCCCAAAGGTCGTGACTCTCTCAGAGGCTGCACGAGGATGCTTCGAGGCCAAAAAAGCCGAGCTCAAGAATGCCAATGCGGTCAAACGCTGGCTCGGCCTCCTGGAAAACCATGTCCTTCCCAAGATTGGCAACATCCCGGTCGAAGACATCGACCAGCACATGATCAAGAAGACACTTGAGCCGCTGTGGCACAGCAAATCTGAGACTGCCCGAAAGTCACTCGGGCATATCGGGCAAACGCTCAAATACGCTGCCGCGCTCGGGTTAGAGGTAGATCTCCAAGCGACAATGAAGGCTAGAGCACTTCTCGGCAAACAGCGACATAAGACAGAGCATATACCTGCGATGCCTTACGCCGATGCGCCAAAGTTCTATCGCTGGCTTTGCGACCAAGATCACACAGCCGCGTTAGCATTGCGCTTTCTTATCCTAACTGCGGCCAGGACCAGCGAAGTACGCCTTGCCACCTTTGATGAGATCAAAGATGGTATCTGGACCCTTGCTTCTGAACGCACAAAGACTGGGCGTGAACATCGCGTTCCACTAACTCCGGAGGCGCTAGCGATTGTCGGCATCGCACGCGGGCGGTCGCCAAACGACTTTCTATTCCCGGCTCTACGCGGCAAACCAATCTCCGATATGGCTATGTCGACTTTCATGAAAAGAGAAGGATACGAAGCCAGACCACACGGCTTCAGAACCACGTTTCGCACCTGGGCCGAGGAGCAAACCGACGCTGCCTTTGAAGTGAAGGAAGCTGCACTGGGGCATCACGTCGATGCAGGAGTGGTTGGAGCCTATCAGCGATCTGATCGCTTAGACAAACGCCGTGACTTAATGTCGGAGTGGACCATCTGGCTAAATTGATACAGAAAAGCGACAGAGTAGGGTAATGGGGGCTAAGTGATGAAGACGTTCTTGAGCCATAGTTCACGGCAAAAGCTATTGGCACGTGAATTGGTGCGCAGGTTACCTAAAGCCTTCAACATCTGGTTGGACGAAAAAGACATTTCCGTCGGAGAGAACATTCAGAATTCAATTGATGACGCCTTTACTACAGACCTTGTCTCATTCATTCTTCTCATCGAGCAAAATTCAGTGCGATCAGACTGGGTAAAGCGTGAAATCTCAAATTGCTTGGCACTCGAGAAGGCATTCGATCACAGTATTTTGATCCCTGTGGTAGTCGAAAAGAACGCCCTCGATAACATTCAATACCCTGAAATCCGGGATCGGAACTACATAACGTGCCACGACTTCTCTGACGAAACCCTAGACGCAGTAACCCAGCAGATTACGACAGCCATCATTGCTGCCGGGTCAAAGAGAATCGCATACTACAACAACCAAGCGGCAAGCTCGAACTCGGATGACCCAGACGCTAAACTGAGTGCTGCGGTTCGGTCGGTCACCTTTAGCCATCGAGAAGACAATCCACTCTTGGTTGACGATCTGGCAGCTAAACTTGCTAGCCAATCAATCGTTTTCCCTTCCACCGAAGAGATGATGCAATCGATTTATCGTCTACAACGCCTAGGGATGCTTAACGGCATCTTTGCTGATGAGGATGAGATTTTTCTGTCGCTGGAGAATGTGCGCGACAAGATGAAGCTAAATCTCAGTGAGAAAAAGGCCATTGGCAAACAATCTGCGAAGGAGATCCAGCGAAACTCTAGCATTGTCATCGATACAGGATCGACGGCATTTGCATTTTGCGAACAACTTTCGAAACGCATCAAAGTTGGATCGCTACGCAATCTTGATATCTATACGACCTCCATCCCTGCGGCCAACTTGCTCATCGACACCCTTAACGACCTGAACCTTCAGGACGATACTCAAGTCTGTCGGATCACAGTGATCGGCGGACCTTGTCGGCCACGTTCACAAGGCACCGTACCAGATGGTGAGAGATTGGACCGCTACCTACCCGAATCCATAGACGTGGCTATTATTGGGGCTAATGGGATCGTCAATGGTGCAGGAATTGGAATGGCTACGGAACGCATGATAGAATTCAAGCGTGAGGCCGCAAAACGCGCCAAGAGGCCAATCTTCTTGATGGAGCATCAAAAATTCAATCTAAAACAGACGGTGACAATCTCATCTTTTGATGAGGGAATTGAGATTGTGACTGGGCGACCCAGCGATACCGAACGGCAGATTATTAAAGGTATTATTAGTCAGGGTGCAAAAGTGCATGAGTGCTAGTCCGAAATCACCAAAGCTCGTTATCTTCGACATCGATGGGACGATAATTGACGACGACAAGCGTGTTTCTGACAATCTCGTCCGACTTGTTTCAAAGTTGGAGCAGGAGTTTGGCGTAGCGTTTGCTCTGGCCTCGTCTCGACCACCGAAGTCTGTTCGGCTTATTCAAAGACGCTTGGGATTGAATGCTAGCTTTGCCTCTTTTGATGGCGGCTTAGTATTCAATCAGCAGGACACTCAGGCTGCATCATTCCCACTCAAAAAAGACGGCTTCGACGCATTCGCTTCAATGGTCGAGCGGAACAATCTAACTTTGTCGGTCTTCAGCCGAGAGGATTGGTATAGTTCCAACTTAGGCTACTGGACTCAACGAGAGGTTCGAGGGACCAGTATCAATCCAATTGAGACCTCGTTTGCCGATATGTCCAGATTTGTAGGCTCACAATCAACTGAGATTTATAAGATAATGGTTCGTGGAGAACCTGCAGATGTTTCAATAGCTCTGGATTTCCTTGCGAAATCGCAGCTTTCTCATTTGAATCACTTTTACTCAGGCCGTCCTTCGATATTGGAGATCGTATCCTCCCGATCTGACAAATTCAAAGCGTGCGAACTAATACGGAAAGAGCACAAAGTTTCAGCCGCAGACGTTATGTATTTCGGAGATGGCATAAACGATCTTTCTTGCATCAAGAGATATGATCTTGCGGTAGCTATGGCCAACTCACATCCAGATGTATTGAGTGCCTCCAAGTACCAAGCCGAAAGCAACAATAATGACGGAGTATTCAAGTTTTTACGAGGCGCTTTCCCCGCTTGAAACTCCGCAAGAGCATGCTTGTCGACTCTAACAATCTGAATTGGCAGGCGGCTGCCCGCATCTATGCTTGGCAAATTCGCTCGATTCCCATTGCATGCTCTGAACACAATAGCTCAGATATATCGTTGAAATTAGCCCCAGAGGTTCGAAGAGTACCTGGGTAATGCCCACCATTCAGGGCAAGGTCCACTTGTCCTAGCTTTCGGATCCAATTTGACGGCTCAACGTATGCGTTTTTCCCGTCCACCCAACGGTTCGAAGTCGCGATTTCGACCAATTCCCTACGGTGGGCTGGTGAAGCTGAAATATAGATATCTGCAAGGTTTTTTACGAGTTCGAAGAATTTTCGAGCTCTCTTTGGGTCCGGTTGCTTGGAGCTGTTCAAATGGGCTTCTCGCTCCCGCAATCGCTGCTCCTCGAACAGCAGCGCTGCGTTGCGCTTCTCAAACACATCTCGTGTGATCAATCGATCAATCAATGCATCGGTTAGCCTTTCACGTTTTTCAGCCAATTGGCTCAGTTTGAGTGGGATCGCCTCTTGCTTGACCTGCTTCTGACGCTCCCGCATCCAGCCACGCAGCAAAGCCATAAGCCGTTCGATTTGCTCATCAGAAAGTGCGGCCTTCTTGAGGCTTTGATGGACACAGTCTTCTAGATCATTTTCGCGGATGCTTTTTGTGGCGCACCCGGTTGTATGGCAACGATAGTATACCGTGCCCTTTTGTCGCTCAGGCGTCATTGCACCATCGCAATGACGGCACCGAAAGAGCCGCCGATAGGTGTATTGGTGGACAGTCGTCTTCTTGAGCGCTTTGCCAGCTTTCACCGCCTGCACTCTTTCAAATGTGGCAAGCGAAATGAGGGGTTGATGTCCGCCTTGAAACGTCCGCCCATTGCGTTTGATCTCGATGATGCCCGCGTAGAAGGGATTGGCCAACATCGATTCAAGCGTGCTTGTCGAGATTGGTGCGCCGCGCCCTCCAGTCAGGCCGCGCTTTCTCATGACATCAAGAAGAGCCAGCTGTGAATAGTCACCACTCGCATAGAGTTCGAAGGCTTCTCGGATCAGGGGTGCGCGCTCAGGATCAGGTGTTTTATGCTTGCCTGCGCCATTGTCGAGATAGCCGATCGGCGCCTTAAACGGATAGATGCCCTGCGCCAGACGGCCATAAAGGCCTTTGATTGTCTCCTGGCGCTGATTGCGGATAAAGTCGGCTGCAACAACTGCCTGTACATCCGCAGCGAGGCGCCCGCCCCGAGACTGGAAGTCGAGGCTCTCGATTGCCGTGTAGATCGCAATCCCAAGGTCCATAAGCTCAGTGACACGGCTGTAGTCTGTGAGGTTTCGAGCAAACCGATCGATTTTGTGAACGACAAGACCCTCAGCTTTACACTTTCTGAGGCTGGCGATCATACGGTTGAAGACGGGACGGCCAGTTTTTGCCGCCGTTTCGAGCTCCTCAAACCATTCGATGATCTCAATTTCGTTGTGACTCGCAAAGGCCCGGATTGCCTCCTTTTGTGCCTCTAGCGAAACGCCGTCACCTTGTCTGACAGTCGAGACGCGAATGTAGCCGTAGCACCGCTTCATAAGTCATCAGAACTATTCTCTGAATCTATCACATCTTTGATTTTCGTCGAATCCGTCTTCCAAGGCCAAGTACCATCACGCTCCATCTGCTCGTAGATGCGTTTGCAAAGCTGGAAGTACTCTTCGAGGTGGTCTCGCTCACTCATGCGGCAATGATACTTCCGCCGCCGTTGGATCGGATAGTGCGGCTATCATTCCCAATCCCCAAATCCGTGGTCGGCGGCAGCGTCGAGAACGAGAACGCTTTGCGCTTGTGCCCATCGACCATGAGTTGGGCAAAGCCTCGATAATTTGGCAGCTGCGAAAAGTAGCGCGGTTCGATATCTCCGAATTGGCGAGCGATAAGCCCCGCGTCCTTCGCACCAATGCGCAGCGAGACAAGGGTACCCGCATTCCCAATTACAGCGTCTACAACGGCTTGGTCAGCTTGGCTCAGATGCTGATGCGATGCACATAATCCCAGTGCATACTTGCGGGTCTCTGAAAGCAAGTCTGCTACGCTCGCGGTAGTGAAGGCATGAAACTCGTCAGCGTAAACGAAGAAGGGCCGCCGTTCTTGCTGCGGCAGATTGTGACGGCTCATCGCGGCATTGATCAGATTGGTCATGACCAAGCCGCCTACGACATTCGCGATATCAGCTCCGACGCGACCCTTTGCCAAGCTGACTAGCAGAATCTGTCCCTCGTCCATGATCCGCCGAAAGCGCAAAGGCTTCTTCGGCTCGCACAGCGATTGACGAACAGAGGGATTTGCGAGAAATGCGCCCAGCTTGTTCGCGATGGGAGCCACACCGTCGCTGGCAGTCAGGTAATTCATCCTCGGAAACTCGACCGTCCAGAACGCTCGCAACTGCGGGTCAACCAAGCGCCTGACCGCTTCGCGGCGGAAGTCTTTGTCGACATAGATGCGCATGATCTCGCTCATGTCTGAAGAAGGCTGATCCAGCAAAGCTAGGACCGCTTGCCGCAAGAGATGTTCCATGCGCGGGCCCCATCGGTCGGGCCATTGCTTCTTCAAGGTTTCGATGAAACCTGAGGCGACCAAGGGGCGATGTGACGTTGGAACCCGACTGATCGGATTGTAGCCGTAAGGGCAAGATGCATCGCCAACACGCCAATAAATGAGCTTCCGATCGATGTTGGCAGCAAGATCATCGGCTAAATCGCCATGAGGATCGATCAGACAAAAACCGGTGCCGTTTGAAGCGTCCTGGAGCGCCATGTTCCTAAGCATGGTGCTCTTGCCCGTACCGGTCTGGCCGATGATGTATTGATGTGAGAGGCGGTCTTGGGCACTCACTCCAAAGAGGCGTGGTCCTTTACGTGTATCAGCATGGCCGAGGGTAATCGCGTTCACGTTATCCAGAATGCGCCAACTCAATGGATCCCGATAGTGCGGGTGATAGTCAAGCCACGTGGCTCAATTGGCACGCGCACTAGACCTATGAAGCGCCAGGGAGATATCCTCCCCTTCAGGGGAATAAGAGTGTATTACCTCCGACGCAGTGAGAGCTGCCAACCGGAAAGGTGACAACCTTTCCGAAGGAGCGGGCGCTGCTCACAATGCGTAGTCGTGGGCAAGCGAGCGATACCAGTTCTGCCACAAATATGGGGATTGGGAGTTTCACTCGCACTATTGCGATTGCGCGGCCTACGCTAAGCTTGGAAGTGGATTTATCAGAATAATCAAATCCACTTATGTTCACACAATTTGCGCATGATCTGTGCGCAGCGCGCCGGAAGGCTGGCCTAACGGAGCGCGATCTAGCCATCTTACTTGAGCTTGGCAGCAAGGACATCGCGGCCCTCGAAACGGGAACGCGTCCGCCATCGATCGAACAACTTTGTCGGCTTTCGATCATCTTGAACCGTTCTTTCTCGCAGTTCTACCAGGAGCTGATGCAGGCCGCACGGGAGGCCATCTTTCGCAACTTGCCTGATCTGCCGGAGGTGACAGACGATGCTGAAGGCAACTTTAATCGAGACAACACTCTGAAACGACTGGATAGGGACCTGACCGCCGCCTTAACCCAGCACCATGCGGAATCTTAGCTATCTTGGGTTTGCCGCTCGTTATCGCAGGATTAGCTTCGTGTTGATCGAGCACGGGCAACTGGCGACATGGCATACGTCATGTGTGGCGGCGAAGAGCACCGAAGCTGCCAGGGAGTTCACACGCGAGTTTATCGAAGTTTTCTCTCCCGATGTAATTGTCATGGAGAAACTCGAAACCGCAGGACGGAAAGGTGCGAAGGCCAAGGCCCTGCTTCAGGTGATCCGCGAGGAGGCTGAGAACGCAAATGCGCAGTTCTTACCGCTTAAGCGCAAGAACGAGTTTCGAACGCGAGAGGCCGAGGCAAGCCATCTCGGCAATCTATACCCAGAGTTGGCCGATAAGGTGCCTCACCGGGAGCATTGTGACAATGAGCCGCATCACATGGTTTTGTTCGAGGCTTTAGCTTTGGCTCATCAGGCCGTTCCCGGCGGGCCTATGCTCTTGGCAAGGCAAATGTAGTTCATCAGTTCTTCAAAACGAGGCAGCGCAAGGAGGCGCTGCTTCTATCGAATTGGGCCGATGCAAACATCGGCCCTGCCCTTCGGCGAGAACGGGATGGGGAAAGGAAAGCGTGAAATGCCTTGGGGGTGGTGCGGACGCAGCCCGACGAAAGGAGGGCGAGTCACGGCCCATACATTTCATGCTTTGGAAAACGAAAGGGCAGCGCCCTTGGTGTTTTCCTTCAAGCAAACGTAGGCGCGGCCATGCATCATGGCCGCTCAGCTCTTCTGCACGGCTCCGGCTGCAATCATGTGTTGCCGGATTTTGCAGGAGAGCACATCATGGACAAAGAGAAGACGGCGTGTATCCGACGCCTCAATGACCGGTTTCGTCGGTCTGGAATTGGCGGCGACATCTTCATCACACCGGGCATCAAAGAACTTGGCGATGAAGGGTTGAAAGCGGTTGCTGCGAAGGTGGCCGGTTTCGACCAGTTCGATCACGACATTGACCCGCATGGCGAACACGACTTCGGCGCGTTCGATCATGAGGGTCGGCGGATATTCTGGAAGATCGATTACTACGCTCCCGACATGATGTCGGGGAGCGAGGACCCTTCAGATCCGAGAGTCACGAGACGCGTCCTCACCATTATGCTGGCGTCAGAGTATTGATTCTCGCCTGGGAAAACACGGGGCCAAGTTCGACGCTTGGCCCCTTCTACTTGATTGGATAAAAGGACCGCAAGCTCTTTGACCAACGTTGCTGTCATCATTTGTGAACGCATCTCAATGAATTTGATACGAAAGTACTAATAGTCTTTCGTATAGAATATTTCAGCGCTTCATTTTCTTATTGAATATAACTCCTTCAAATGCGACCATATAAGAATTGCGTTCTTGTGGGGGGGGGGAAGCATGAAAACTAATAGTCGATTCGTATGGCTAGCGAGCGTTGCTTTTTTCATCACACCAAGCGTGGCTCAAGCTAACGGGGTACCAGATTGTCCGCCTGTCGAACCGCCGCCAACGGAGGACTGCGTAATAGTTGACGGAGTCAACTACCTGAAGAACGCTGAGTCGGCGTGCAAACTGATTGAAGTTCCAGGCGCACATTCTTTCATTGTTAGTCGAATCTCAAACACACCGCCGCAAGCCCCGGTTTGCCTTGCGAGATCGATTGACTTGTCAGGCGACGAAGTAACTACAATGATCGGGCGCCCTACAGATGACAAGCCTACGGTCCTTAGTATTGTCATCCAACCTGAAATTACTGCTCCTGACTCCGGAGAGGAAGGCGAGGGCGATAATCTCGGTTCTACACCGGAGCAACCCCCGCTATCGCCGCAATCTATCACTTTCGCCAGCCGATTGCCTGACGTCCCATGGATTGCATTCGAAGCCCGCTCACGATCGCTGCCATACAGCGAGCAAACCATACTCTCGCTCGAGAATGTTGGTAGCGAATTCGATGGAAGCATCCCGCTGCGCATTGAAGATGGCCTGCCAGACGTCGCAATAAAAACCCTGCCGGAATTCAGTGATGTCGTGTCTCTCAATCTCGACAATTACAATCTTTTATTGAGTATCACAGATTCAAATCGATTTGATCAAATTGAATTATTGGCAACCAATTCATTTGGGGAAGGCATAGAGCTTAATATTCAAATCGAGGAAAACTACTTCAAAAGCGATCAGCCATTGGCAGATAAGGAAACGAGTCTTTCCCACCTCTACAAGATTCAAGCAGACGAGATTTTTCTGAGAGGCGCGCTTGCCTGCGCGGACTATGGGGAAGAGCTCGGATGCGACTTCAGAGCCTTGGCCCGGGACCGCTATGAAAGAGCGGCCGCCTCGCTCAGGGATTGCGGGGCACCTGGCTCGCTCACTGGAGCTCCGAAGACAAACCCCTGCTTGGATGAGAACCTCTCGGCCACTCTCGACCTGCTGAGAGTCGATATCGCCTATCGCCTCGCGTTAATCGAGTACGAGCTGCCGTTCTACGGCGGATATTCAGCGCTTACTCCTACCACTCCTCATCACGAGTGGGTCAAGATGGAGGCGCTACTTGAAGACATGACTGCGCTAATGGAGCGCATTGACAGACTGCGCCAGAGATACGCGGATCAATCCGTAACCCAGGCGCTGATCGCGGCTGAAATGAAACACGCTCTGGGAGAGTACGATGCGAGTGTAATTGATCAGGAGATTGCGCAAAATGAGGTAGCCTATGCAAGCCTCGATTTGTCAGACTACTTGTCTCGTGAGCGCGAGCTGGAACGAGAAATCACTGAGTTTCAAAGCCGTATGGACTCATTGAGCAGGCAGCAGGACGCATTGGCAAGTCAGGCGGCTGCGCTCACTCAGTCGCTGCTTGCGTCTGCAGCTGGAGTACCAATCTCCGATGTAAACGCGTTGGCCTCGGGAGACCTGCAATCCCTGGCAGAGAGCTTTGTTCAGCAACAATTATTGAGTTCCGACGCTCCACTTGCGAAAGATCTGCTGGCAAGTTCTGAGCTAGCCCGTGGTGTAGCCGAAACGGTTGGCGATGTCAGAGAGATCGTTGAGCAAGTCGAAGATTTCCAAAACAAGGCACAGATTATCGAGAGCGCCGTCAATGGTGATCGTGACGCCATTCGTAAGCTCGTCGATCAGATTGGAAATGACGAGGCAAGCGCGCTCCTGGCACAGGCCGAAGAGCTGGAAGTACAGATTGAACGAGCGGTTGCCCTGTCAAAATCGCTCGACAGAAATCGCGCCTTGGAATTTCTGCAATCTCAACTCTCACCAGAGCAGAACGCCGAAATTGATCGGATTGTAGAGCAGGTCAAGCCGATCGAAGAAGTCTTTGAAACAGCCTATGTGGCTGTAATGGAGGGCAATTTCGAACAAACTCTGAAGAATGAGTTCGAACAAGCGTTATCGAGGGCCCTTGATGCAGCTCGTCCTACTTCAGACGAGATCGACAGGATAAGGAGCGAGCTAAAGAGCCTCTATTCCACCAGCCCGGAGCAACTGACCAGCCCATACTTCGGCTGGCAAGCGATGGCAGCCCTCGATACGTTATCGAATGGTAGCAAGGACATTGTGAGCTCGATAACCGCTCTTGATGCGGAATTTGTGATGAGCCAGCCAGCCTTACGGCCGATGATCGACCGATTGTCACCGTCTCAGCGGCAACAGATGCAAAAGGCGCTTGAAAGCGCTCGCGATAGCTTCTCCTCCAACATCAACATGTCTGGAGACGAACTTTGCATCACGGTTGAAGACGATCGCGGGTGCGTAGACTTCAAGGAATTGCGCCGGGCATTCCGCGAACGGTATCAGGAAGCCGCTGTCTTCTCGGCAGATCGAATGAATAAATTTCTGAGCGACCAAGTTGACAACCTTAGTCGCGATGGCGTGCTGTTACTCTATCTGGCCAAGGATGGTGCCGCGGGCTTTTCGGGTAACCTTCGGCAAGTTTTCGATAACAACAACCGCCTGGACGAAGCTTGGGACGAAATCGCGTTTGACGGGCCACTGTTTTCAAAACCGGAAGTCCAGGCGGCTCCGCGTGTTGCAGTTGCGCGAGTTCTTACCGCTTCCGCAATGCCTGCCCCGGCGCAATCGTTGCCCAAATTGGACCAGCCTTCCCAGCCGCGCACTTCTTTGCCAGACCCGACGGAGGGCGGGCCGGATCCTGCGACAAATGCGATCATTCAAGGCGCCTTGAACTATGCTTTGCCCGGCGCCGGAGCCGCGCTTCAGCTTGGCCAGGCATGGGCGTCTATGGATGCCAATCGCGATCTGCAGAACGACTACATGCAAAGTCTGTCTTCGGCGGTGCGTGAGCAAGACCAACTGGCTCGCGCAAAACGGTTAGCGACACGCGCGGCAGCGCTTGGCGATCTGCGACGGCAACGCGCTGACGCTGTCAGCCGCGCTGGTGCCCAGGGGATAGCTCAATTCGAAGTCGCGCTCTCATCTTCGATGGATGAGAAGCAATTCAATCGCGAATTGATCAATCTCTATAGGCCTCAATTCTACTTTATTGCCGAGCAACTCAGAGAGAGATTTGAGGCTTTTGATCGCTCTCTTGCTGATTGGACAGACGGCGTCCCGGAAGCTGGCTTCTTTCAACAGCAAATACTGGCTGACCCCGGAAATGCGAGACTGGCACTGGATAGCGAGATACAGCTGTTTGGGTGGTTGAATCGGAACATCGAAGCAACCCGCACGAGCCCTTATGCGCTGCATCACCACTGGGAACGAGTAATCGGGTTGGTGAGCAATTATTGTAGCAACTCAGGATGCAAGCCGGGCGACGGTTCGCTCGGCCAGATTGCGCAGACACCACCGCAATTGCTCTTTCAGGATCTTCAGGGAAAAGTTGCACATCGCGATTTTCGCACGTGGCTTGAAGACAACGGGCGCACCGATACGTTCGTTCAATTTTTCTCTTTTGCACCTGGCCAATTGGGCCTTCCGCCAAGCGCTCTCAACGCTCGAATTCTTGATTTTGCAATCATACCTGTCGATAGCCGTGGGAAACCTGTGGCAGGATCCAGGGTGCAGCTAAGGCATGATGGGTTTTCAACGCTGCGCCTGAGAGACCCTGAATATACCGGCCAAATTACCGAGGTGCGCCATGTTTTGCTCCCTCGTGAAATGCCGCCAGCAAATCGCGAACAATCCGAAGACGTTGAAGCCTTGCGCCAAAGGTTTCAGGGCCAGTCCAGTGTCGCTGATCTAAATCGACTGCGAGACCTTGAGGGGTATGGCCTGTTTGGAGGCTATAGACTTGAAGTGATCGACGGCCCGGGGATCGAGCAAGTAGACGATTTCCGCATCCAGATCAGCTACATCTATACCAACCCGCAGAATATAAACTCAGAAGCCGACTTCGTCACGAGATTGGAAGACTTAAAGTGTGCGTCGGATGGCGAGGAGAACGGACGCGTTCTAACCGGCGTGCTTTGCCATTCCGATGCCCTGGTTGAATACAGACAGCTGGAATTTGATGAAAATGGCAAGGAGAGTTGCTCCGAACTTATGATGTCGGTCAAGCTGACCTATCAAGAGCAAGCAGATTTCTTCCGGTCCCTGGGCAATATGGAATGCCTGACGATAAAGGAAGCCGAGGATCGAAACTCCGAGGGAACGACATCGGACACGCCCTTCGATCCGCAATCATTGGATCTTCTGGCAGACATAGGCCGCATTGAAGAACGGGGAACATGCAGTGCCGAAGAAGTGCTGTTGATCGCATCCAGGTCTGACTTGCAAGCCCAATTGGCATGTTTCGGAGATGACCGATGAATACTTTCGCCAAGGCAATTTGGACAATTGTGCTGGCTGGTCTGGCGCTTTGCGCTCCCGCCAATCCTCAGGAAAATGACCACGGATATCGGGGGACAATTCCGATTGACCGAGATGGCCCCGGCCTGGTTGAGCTGGCGCCAGATGTGCGCATCTACCCCGGGCAAAGCGTTGAGATTCAAGCGAGTGGGAGCGCGAACGTCAATCAGCACAATTACGAAAAGCGCCGTTGCAAGTATTTTGGGCTTAAATGCTGGTATGAAAAGCGCTCGCGAACTCGGATCACGTCTCATTCCGACTTCGAAATTGTAGTTGTGTTGGTGGGGGCATCCGGGGAACTGGATCGCGACATCATCGATAGCGTAGAACCCGCGGTACTGAGCTATCCGCTTGGCGGTCAATTCGGCGATGGGGCCAAAATCCATGCATTCATAAGAACCTGGAACAACCAGGTCATTGACCGGCGCAACTGCAGAAACCGGCCTCGTCACTGCAGTTCAGGTAGCCTGGATCTGACGATTGTTCACTCGAAAATCGATCAGCGATTCGACCAAATTGCCCAGCAACTGGCGAGCTTCGATGCCTCCAACGTGCCGGCTCAAAGGATTCGGAGTCGCGACTTCATCGACCGCCTTACCGTAAACAGCCCTACGCGCGCCTTGAAGATGCAAACGGAGTTAACCGACAGGATCGTCGAATGGGTTAAAGAAGCCGCTGACGACAGCCAGGGACCGATTGTTCAGGTCATTCAAGATGCCTTGGAGCTATCCTCCGATCCGACAAATCGCGCCCGTTTGAATCAAGCCCGACTAGACGCTTACATGAATCTGGGGGCCTACGAGACACTTGCCAACAACGCGCACAAAGTGATCAACGAGCTTCATGAAGCGTGTACTGAGGGTGGCCGACAATGCAGCAAAGAGCAAGCGATCCTCATGGCACGCGCGCTTCGTTCACTTGCTACTGCCCAGGCGGAGAAGCGTGCTCGGATCGAATTGTCGGACCTCACCTTGTCAGTCGCCACTCTTGGTCGTGGCATTGATGTGCTCCGAAACACATTAGACGGACAGGCATACAGCGGTATTCATTCAGAGATTTTGATCCTCTCTGATTTGTATCAAGATTCTGCAGATGTCTTGAGCTTGATACGCACACCCAGGGAGATTGATCTGGCGGTGCAACACATGGAGCAGGCTGTGTGCCTGCATAGGCTTAGTCTGGCAGCTCAAAACGGGGATGAAGGCGGCATGTTCTCGAATGGCGCGACCTGCTTTGCCAACCAGGAGGACAGTCAGTGAATGTTATCCGACCAATGCCGAGGCTCATCATGCAGTCGCCGACCACGGCCATCAGTCGCCGACATTTCCTGGCTGGTGGTTCAGCGCTCGGTGCCGTGGCTATCCTACCCGTCAGTGCTAAAGCTCAGGGATGCAATGCGATTGCTCGTATCCTTACGAATGCACAGTCTCAGTATGATGATCCTAGTAATTGGGCTTTAACACTTGATCCTGCCATCATCAGGAGAATGCAGCAGCAAGTAGCGCAAATGCGTCAGGATATCGCTGCCCTAAGCGGGGTCGTGTCAGCAAATCGAAGGCGCCAGCTTCTGTCCTACGCTGAATTGATCGGGAACAGCGCGGTACTCCTAACCGGTTTCGCCGTTGGCTTTGCGCCTGCTATTATCGCAAGTGTTGCCCTCAGCGGTGGCATTTTAGTAGCGCGTACCCTGATTGCGCCGGAGCAACCTAAGCTAGGCGAAGTGCTCACAAATGTCGCAGGATCTCGAATTCCAGTCCTGATAGAAGCGGGCGGGGAAAGTGCCATAGCTCTAAGTAGGAATGCGGCGCGATACGGCCGGGCGGCGGGAGCTCTAACTAGCGTTGGATTTCTCGCTTACGGGTTTTGGGACTTTGCAGAAAGAACAGATGAATTCCAGGCCTCGACAGCGGCTTTACAGCAATTGAAAGACCAGTTGGAGGAGACCGAGAAGCAGTTGCAGACGCTTAGCGACCAAGCACAATTGCAACGCATGCGCCGCGATTGCGCTCGAGCGATTATCGAGGATTTATCCCCTTACAGCTGCTGGAATCCAGGTTAGAATTGTTTAATAGTTCGTCGTCGAATTTGAAATTGGGAGCTTTGTTGGTTCTTCTGTAAAACCCAAGGCTATCAACAAAGCGCTGCAAGAAGGACTCGAACGTGAATATTGTAATAGCCCTCACGATGATGGTTCCAGCATACTTTCATGCTGAATTCAGCGAAGATGAAATAGCAAATGCTGCGCCGACATTCCTCAAATCGGACCACTTGGTTTGCACGAACCCCGATGGAACGGAGTACGGTGTCATATTGGATGAACCAAATTACCGAGTGTTCTTTGCTTATGGGACCTACACGGTCGCCTACGAGGCCAAGTACGATAATGATAGCGTTAGCCATTATTTCGGACTCGCAGACGGCGTTTGGCACTTGAATCGGAACAGCCTAGAGTTCACAATCATCGAGCTTGGTGAGAATGGCGATAGGGTACACACTGATGGCAAGTGTGAGCTGACTGGAACATTTTCGCTGCCCTCTCCGTCGAGCCGGTAGTCCAGCGCTGCATCAACGCATTTCGTTCCGAAGCTGATGAAACGAAAGACAGCATCTGCCCGAAACAGAATTCCACTCATTGCTTAGCAACGACAATTTGGGGTGGGGCGGCACTGGCGTCGATCCAAACGCATCCCAAGCCTGAAACAGCTGATAGGAATTGCCGTCCGGGAACAGCTCCTCCGTCAAGCCAATCATCCGCTGAAGCCGCGCTTCGCTCGTGGTGACATTCAGAACCATCATCGGCGCAGTCAGATTTAGATGCTCCTGAAATCCGCCACCTTCGATATAGTCCTCATACTGCAAGAGGTGTCGAAGGAAGCTCTTGCGGTGAATCTCAGCAGAACGTAGCGGTTCAGTCACTCGGTCGGCTTCAAGGGCATAGAAGCGATAACGCTTGCCTTCTGACGTCAGGTATTCCAGCCCAAATACAGCATCTGGTAGCAAATCCTTCGCATATGTCGTGCCGGCATCCGGATCGCAGATTTCGGTAGGCCATCGCAGAGTCGCTTCCGCGCGAGCCAGAATCTTGGACTGAGGGATGAAATTGATATCGTCGCGCTCAATGCAGGCGAGCTCGATCGAAGCGGTAATGCAGCTGACCATCAGGCTGTGCTGCCAGGGTCCAGAGCGCGCTGGCCGGATTGCGCTGCCGCTCTTCCTAAGCGCGGCAACGGATGATGGCGAAAGATCATAGACAAGCTGATTGTAGCGCGCATCGAGCGTGCGGAACTGCTGCGCCGGGCGCGTCAGATAGGTTCCCCTGTGCGGCGTTCGATCCTCATTGAAGAGGTCTGTGAGACGTTCTTTAGCGCGCTTCTCAGACCGGTGCATGTCCTTTGCGAAAGCGAGCAGAAACGAAGACGGCAAAGGTCCATGCTCGGCGAGCTTCTCGAACCAGAGTAAATCGCGTGGCTGGGGTGTGATCCGCTTGCCAGTTGGTGTTGGCCTCGTGCGACAGCGCCGCCCCAGCGCGTCGAACTTTGGTTTTGGAGACATGGCGTGGTCCTTTTGGAGCTTAGAAGGACCGCTCTTTTATGCACGTAGTGCTGACCTGTAACCGGGCAGCAAATTCAGAAGTGTGAAATTATTTTCAGGCTTGGGCAGCCATGGTCAGCATCAAAAAATTACCAGTCTTCGCCCGGAGTTGGATCGATATGCCCACGTCCACGCTTGCCCTCATTTGACGGCTTCTGATCATCCGACTGTTTCACTGCCTCCGCGTGAGGGCCGGAACCCGGGGGCTTCATTCCTTCGCGACTGGGGCCCTTGGACCTCCGACTGCCAGGATTTGGCTGGCCAGGCTTTGAATTATCACCGTCTGACCCATCGCCTCCATCATCTTCAGGCGTATCAGCTTCACTCTCATCTTTGCCAATCTGAGAATGATGCACCGCATAGCGCGCGCGCATCACCTCACGCTGCGCAGCACGGTCCTGCGATGTCATGACCGGGAGGTCTTCCAAATATCCGAACGGGAATGAGAGCGGGACGGCATGCTTCGTGGCTCCACGAATATGCGCAGCGAAACTGCCCTTGCCTTGCGCCTCAATGAAGGCCGGATCGGTATAGAGCATCGGCGCAAGCGAACGCGCATCCTTGGCTGATACACCCCCTGCAAACTTGATCGCCGTGTTGGCGGCAAAGGCTTCCTGAAGCTTGGGCTCAAGCTGTCCGAGATATTGGTGCGCGAGCACCATACCAACATGGTACTTGCGCGCCTGGGCCAAGATCAGTCCGATATTGCGGTCAAAGTAGTCTTGCGCCTCATCGATATAGACCATGGTGGGCACGCGCTCTGATCCGCGCAGCGTAGCGCGCTCTTGGGCCGCCTGCGCGATCATGGCGATAAAGAACCGCCCGAAGATTTCGGTGCCTTGTTCCTTGAGCAGGTCCTTGGCGGTATTGATCAAGATGACCTTGCCCGCGTTCATCTCGGTGAAGAGATCAAGCTTGGAACGCGGATGCGAAAACATCCGCTCAAAAGTCTGGTTTTCGAGAATGCCCCAAAGACGGCGCAGCACCTGCTTCTTGGTCTGTTCAAACTCGCGCGAAGCAAACTCGGTCTCGAAGAAGTGCTTGGCCGTGCCTTCGAGCTTAGCGATGTGCTCAGCGAACTTCACCTCGCTGCCAGGCTCCATCAGCTCGCGCAGAGTATGGATCGTCGCATCGGGAATATGCAGCATCAGCCGCGTGACATAGCGGAAGATCACATTCTGCTTTTGCGTCATCTGCGCGTCGAGCAGCGTGCCAAGCACAAAATCGTACAACTCTAGGATTGAGTTTGTCAGACGCTCGCGCTCCAAGGGTGCGTATCCGTCAAGGCGCTTCTGGCCGACATCGAAGAGATTGAGCGAGACGGGATACTCAACGTCAGTCGGATCGATCAGAACAAGCCGATCGTGCAGAGCGCCGCCCGGACCAAAGACATCGAGCTTAGCGATGTTTTTGATGAGATCGCCCTGGCTATCGAGCACAACAACCGTGCGCTTCTCTTCCTCCATCGCGGCAAGGTCTTGCGCGATCAAGTATTGCAGCGTCTGCGTTTTCCCGTGACCTGAACCCGCCACGATATGTTGGTGCTCAAATCGCGATTTGGTCGGAATGGTGAAGGTCAATTCCTGATCGAACAGCGCGGCAAGCGGTGTGCCGCCGAGGTAGGTCTCGACCATCACCTCCGGGGTCTTTGCATCCAACTGGCTGGGCATCTTAGGAGCCCGCTTGAAGCTGGCCGGATCAGCCGGGTTGCCACCGGAAGCTGCGATCAGATTGTATTCGAGCCGCTGACGAAGATTGGTGAGCAAATCGGCTTCAACGAGCTCTTGAGCGAAGCTGACGCCAAAAACTTGCTCAGTGACTTCGCCAGTATCTCCCAAGCTCCGCAAGAGGTCTGTCGGAACCGAGATACCATTTGATGAATCGGCTTCCTCGAGCAGTGCAGGGCACGCCTCATAGATGGGTCGGAGCATCGTTGCGGTCGACAATTGGATCAGCTCAACATGGCGATCGAAGCCGTCGAGCAGCTTCTGCTGGCGGGTCAGCTCTTCGCGGATTTCCCAAAGCTCAGCGATGGTACGCTCTCGCTCCCAATCAACCTCTGGCAGCGCGAAGAGCTGATCATAGTCAAAGATCTGCAAAACGAGGTTCAGGATCACGCCATCCTGATCGTTCATTGGCGCATCGCCAAGCAGCTGGAAACGCACTTCGGTCGCTATAGTCGCAATTAGCCGCTCACGCTCTTCGATGGTTCGAAGGTCATGTGCTCCAAACTGACGGGCAACCTCTTCCCATTGGCGACGAACAAGATCCTTCTCGCTGGGTCTGATCAACCCATGCAAGAAGCTGTGGAGCTTGGCGCCAATGTCTGAAGCCATATCAGCCGAGCCTTAAGACCACTTCCTTGGCCTCTTCTGGCGGCAAGACAGGCACGGGTCGGGTCTCGACGCCGTCCCAATGCTTGGCCGTCTCGACCACTTGGCGAAGCGCAATGCACGCGTTGTCGAGCATCGCTTCCTTTTGGGCCAATTCGATGATGCTGTCGCATTTGAACCTGCGACCATAAAGCAGATCGCGCATCCAAATGGTCTCGCGCTTTTCGTTGAGCCACCAATAGCCCGCGCCAACACCAGTGATGACGCCAAAGGCAAGGCCACCCAAGACTTCGTCTGATGCAAAGGCTCCAAAGAGACCCCCAATCAGAAACGCTACGAAACCAATGACCATGGCACCTTTGAGATGCTCGAAGTCATCTGCAGCGATAAGGCATGAATCACCCATATCGTAGCGGTCGATCAATGCGCGCTCGTCATCCGACATTTCAGCCTTTGCCCAAAGCCGAAAGACAACACGTCCTCGCCAATTTCGATTCTGTTCGCGTTTTAAGAGAATATCCATGGATGCCCCTATTCCATGTGGTGTGAGCGCTTAGAATGGAGAATAGAGGCTGTGAGGGTCAAGTTTATTGTGGCCACGTGAACCAATAAATAGGCTCGCGCAACTTCAAGATATTTCTCGTAAATTGAGTAGAGAAAGATCTTGAAGTCATTCTGTATCCCCATCGCAAAGTGTGCCGCAGTGATACCGGATGAGCAGCTATGGATGGGGATCGGGAAGCTATCAGCATGGGGATAGAGTAAGCCAGTCTCGTATCCCTATCAGCGATAGAGCAAATGACATGGCATTTCTGGATCATGCAAGCTCCAGACGCCCATATCTTCGGGCTCTTTGTGATTGAGAATGATCCAGCGCCCGTTTGCTGAATAGTCGATTGTGATTTGCATCTCGGTATCGGGGTTCGCCGTCGGGCGAACTACATAAGTCGTAAATGAGCTGTCATCCTCGATTGTGCGGAGGAGGTCACTCCGATTCCCTTGAACGAATATGGCAGTGGGCCCGATATCGACAAAGATATCCGCGCCATTGCGATCGCAGGACTCGCGGGTAGACCAACTTCCTTGAAACCTGGCCGGAAACATAGGCAACCTGGGCTCTGGAGCCGGGCCGATCGGCGATAGGTTAGCGCCCCATACATATCCGCCAGAGGTGAGTTTCAACCATCTCGATAGCGGATCGAATGCCATCACCTCCTGAGCTTCAACTGTCTCGCCCGCAACAAGGGTTCCGATGACGGTAGTGCCCTCGCCGGTTGGAAAATCACGCACGTTAGCTTGCCCGGTGACATCGTATGATGCCCGTTCTGCAAGGAACACGTCCTCGTATTTGGCGAAGTTGGGTGTCCCATCTTCGTGGCAAGTTGGACCATCGGGTGTGAAAGAAAACAAACCACCGATGCCACGTGAGATTGGATTGCTCGTAAGAGAGATGAGCAGCACAAGGGCTACACCTCCAGCAACTGCCACCCTCTTTCGGTTCTCTGGATTCGTGATGTAACCAAGGGCCGCAGCAAAGAGCGTTCCAAAGCCATCGGCGAGCTCCGCCACATACCGGCCCGCGAGCTCGCTAGCGCCTTTGGCGCGCTCGGTGATCGCTCCACACTTCGAACAAAACTTGTCGCGCGGATCGAGTTCTGCTCCGCATGCATGGCATTCAGTCATTATCCCCCCGCAACGAACTTAGGTTACACTACCCAGTTCGCTTATCCGTTCTCCACTAGGTAGCTCAAACTCACGTTGTCGCGAATTTGATCGTGTGGGATCAAAGCATAGCGCCATGGTTTTCCGCCATTCGCCAGGGAGTGGTTAGTAGCTCGACCGCACCATTCAACAGCAACGTCACGCTTTGCCAAAACGTCTTCATCGGTCATTTTGTTTGCTGCTTTGGGTTCGAGCACCAAAAGTTCCGATGAGGTCTCTGCAACAAAATCGGGGACGTATTCGAGGTGATCGTTCCCGTTTCTGTAGAACATCTGAAACTGACCTTTTGCAGGTCGCAACCACTTCTCAGCCTCTCTTTCGAGGATCACAGCGAGGCGGCGTTCGGGGTCAGACTGGAAACGTGCGACAGTCGTCAGGCACTTAGAGAAACCACCGAAAATGTAGCGAGCCATATTGCTCTTATCGGAAGGCGGAGAGCGATAATCGAGCGGTTCACCGACCTCAGCTGTATGCGCCGTGCCACGAATCTCGGTGAAGCCCTGCCGGACAACGGCTTCATACTCGACCGTGTCGTCAGTCCAGTAGTGGTCGAGCATCTGAGCATGCACTGCCGCGGCGATATTGCGCTGCTCCAATCGTAAAACCCTCAGAAGCTCCTCTTCTGACAGGTATGAGCGAAGGTGGGTGACTACTTGTCCGGCTAGATCGTACAGCAAATCCGAGTTGTCGTCGTAGGAGATATCCGGAAAATCAATCAGGCCGCTCACAACATAGTCTTCGGCATTACTCTCCAGGAAATTTCCCTGCGTCATGCCTATAGACAACCCCTCGTTGCGATCCAGGTATTGTGCCCACAGCGTCTCTTCGGGCGCTGCAAATCGCATGTTCACGAGATTCAGTGTGAAGGGACGGAAGCCGCCCTTTACTTCGCTTTTGGGGGTCAATTGGATGCGTGGAATGCTGATCGTTCGCTCGACGACCAATGCAGAAGTTTCTGCCACGATATTGGAGATATCGGGCGCATCGCTCACGCCGTCGAGTTCCAGCTGCGCAGGACGATATTGCGAGCGTACTTCCTGGACGATCGCTTCCTGCACCTCAGGTCGAGTTACAAATGATATGTCTGGTACTTTGTCTGGCGAGCGCGACAATTTGCGTATCGCCTCATACGCGAGTTGAGCGACCTTTTCAGACTCCGGATTTGTGAAAACACGTGTTTGTGTCGAAGTCTGAGGATCGTCCTTTGGTCCCGCGCCAATGCCGAGATCGGCAAGGATCTTAGGTTGCGCGATAACCGTGGTAGTCTTCTTGGTGAGCGTCTCTTCATCGAGGATAAGCTGCTTTAGGCGGATTGGTGATTGTGGGTTGTTCGCTTCGTCCACGATCTCCTGGAAACGATCATGGGCAACGATGTTCAGGCGATCGACTGCTGCCACACCGGTCCGCCTGCCATAGGGAAGGCGCAGACCGCGCCCAATACTCTGCTCAATCAGAGTTCGCGCATTTGCTGCGCGTAGTGGGACGATCGTGTAGAGATTGGTGACGTCCCAGCCTTCCTTGAGCATGTTCACGTGAATGACGATCTCTACCGGATTGTCGGCTTGTTCAACCGTGAGCAGCTTTTGGACGGTTTCCTCTTCCTTGCTGCTTGAATCCACCTGGATCACTTTTTCCGAGTAGCGTGATTTGAAGAAGGCATCCGATTGGATCAGCTTCAAAAGCTCTGCGGCATGCGTTGTGTCGCGGGCGATAACGAGAACGAATGGTTTGACGATCTTGACGCCGTTCTCGCGCGCGTAGGTCTCAAGCTCCACTTTGACGCTCTCGTGCAGCCGCACACCGTCCTCAAGCTTCATTTGCTCGATCGCGGCAGGTGTTTTGCCATCGGCGATGAAGTTCTTGCGGGTAACGACCGCAGGGTCCTTCACGAATCCGTCTTCCATCGCCCGCGCTAGTGGGTAATCGTAGACTACGTTCCGAAAAGGAACCGGACCGCGATTGCTCTCGACGAATGGCGTGGCCGTGAGTTCTAACCCAAGCACAGGCTTTAGCTCATTAATCGCACGCATGCCCGCCGTTGCGCGGTAGCGGTGCGATTCATCCATCAGCATCACCAGATCAGGTAGGCCGGCGAGATAGTCGAAGTAGGACTCACCAATTTCCTCTCGGAAAGACCGAATACGAGGCGAGCGGCCACCGCGCACTTCGCTCGAAATCTTGGCAATGTTGAAGATGTTTATTCGCGTATCGAGAAGCGCAGAGAAGCTACCAATATGCCGCTCATAATTCTCGCCCGTCGTCAGCACAGGCGGGTTCACCGCAAACTTGGCGATGCCCTTGAAAACATATTTGGGCGTGTTCGGCGTGAAGTCGGCAATCAGCTTGTTGTAGATCGTCAGGTTAGGCGCGAGTACGAAGAAATTGCTTATGCCGTGCGCGAGCTTCAGATAAGTGATGAAAGCGCCCATCAGCCGCGTTTTGCCGACGCCCGTTGCCAGCGCGAAGCAGAGCGAGACAAAGTCGCGTTCAAAATTGCTGACGCCTGGATATTCGCTCCGGATCACCTCGAGCGCTGCTTCGAGATCGGTGCCGTGTTTGGGTGGCACGATCTCGGTGATGCGATCGAGGATTTCCAGACTCTCGCGCTGCGGATGACGCAGTGAGAGGCGACCCGAAATCGCGTTGACATGGCGCTGGTTGTTTGAGGAGGGCTTGCTCACAGGTCGTCCTCCTCGGCAAAGAGGGCACCTTGCGGCTCACCTGGATCGGGCTCTGGCTGCGGAAGATTGGCAACGTTGAGCGAATAATCGTCATGGCCCCATTCGCATTTGGCGCGAATGTGGTTGGGGATCTTGCGCAAGGTCAGGTTGGGGAACTGACTTTCATCACCGCGCCAGGCCCCGCACAGGACCAGAAGGCTGCGGTCTTCGCCAACCTCTGCGGACAGATCTGCCAGCTCTTTGATGCCGAGCGTTTGCGTGGTGACGTAGAGAAAATCGGTTTCGGTCGATTGCCCCTGCTGCCACCAGACATTGGGGCTGGGCTCGTAAAGATAGCCCTCAAGCTTGCACATCGCTTGCGCCAACATGGCAGGGTCATATTCCTTGGAGATAACCTCGCGGCCCCATTTGTCCTTTTCCAGTAGGGATGGCGCGAGTTCGAAATAGCGAAATCCGCCGCCGCCTTTCCAGTCTACGGCCTCTGTGATCCCTCCTCCGTCATCCCCGTCGATGACTTTGCGCAGTCGCGGCACGATGTGCGTGGAAGCATGGTTACCAAGCTCGACCATGATCCAACGTCGCTCCATCTTGTGAGCGACCGCGCCTGTCGTTCCCGAGCCGGCAAAAGAATCCAAAACAAGGTCATCGGGATCAGTCGCGATCTCGATAATCCGCTTCATCAAGCGCTCAGGCTTCGGCGTGGCGAACACATCCTTATTGTTGAAGGCCAATGCTTCCTTCTTGGCATCTTGAGTGTGTCCAACTTCATCAAAATACCAGATTGTTTGGGGAGCTTTGGTCAACTCGCCTTGATCCTTCAGGAACATTTTCCGGCGTGGAATGCCGTTGCGATTCTTGCCCCACCAGATCTCGCCGTTTTCATCGAGCTCTGCGAATTTTTCTGGAGAAACGCGCCAATATGATCCGGCAGGCGGCCCATCAATTACGCGGCCGCCAGGGCAGGTGATCGGATAAATCCCTTTGCTGTATGGATTACGTGCCGAAAGCGATATCGATTGCCAGGCACCTCGCGGATCATTGTCCGGGTTCTTATACGCCGCTTTCTGTTTCTCGCCCGCCGGAACTTGGTTCGGCGACCAATTGTCCAGATCTTTCGCATAAACAAGAATATAGTCGTGATCGACCGAGAAGTTCTTGGTCGAGTTTTTGACCGACAGCGTCTTCTGCCAAATAGCTGAAGTCACGTAATTGCTGCGGCCAAACACCTCGTCGCAAAGCACTTTGAGGTAATGTGCTTCGTTGTCGTCAATTGTGATCCAAAGCGAACCATCGGCTGAGAGTAGTCGCTTGATGATTTCCAACCGATCGCGCATCAGGCCAAGCCAGATCGAGTGCTCCAGTCCGTCATCATAGTGAGTGAACGCGCTACCGGTGTTGTAGGGCGGATCGATAAAGACGCACCTTACCTGCCCCGAATAGTCTGCCTCCAGCGCCTTCAGCGCGAGCAGATTGTCACCGTGGATCAGCATGTTATCGAAGATGTCGTCATCGCTGACCCGCGCGGCTGCGTGATAGCTCTTTTCCGGATCTTCGATCAGAATGCGTGGCTCCAGGCGTGGCCGGTTCTCCTTTCCTACCCAGGTCAGTTCAAGTTTCTGCTTCTTTTTTGTCATGTCACGTTTGCAATCTGAGGGGCATGGTTTGAGAGATACCTGAAAAGCCTCAACTGATACGGCTTGTCGTCTTCTAGGTCCAACCCTTCCAACGCCGTAACGGCTGGACTGGCGCCAAGCCCAAAATTGAACTTCATGAGCTCTTGGATCAGAGGGCGCACATCCGCTTGTGTTTTGAATAGGGGCAAGGGTGCTCGCCCTCCCGTCACGATCGGCTTGACCCGATCCCAAAATTCCTGGCGGAGAACATCAAAAGTCGGGCCCACTTCCAGTGCTAATTTTGCCGGATCGATCGGTTCAATTCCATTGATTGCATCACGAAGCCGCTTGGCAAGAATGAACGCAATCACATATGCACCTTGACGGTAGGCTGGTCCTTCAAACGGTCCATCTGTGGCACTCTCACTCTCTTCCTCAACACGTCTCAGGGCATAACGAAAGACAAGAACAGCGTTCCGCAGTTCGGTTCCCGCTCTATCGTTCGTAAAAATCTCTGGGTACGGATAATCACCAACCCGTTGTAGGCTTGCGGCATTACGCTTCGCCATGGTCGGCAAATTTGGGTCCGGAAGCGTCATTGCCAATGCAAAGACAGCTTCTTGAGCCGTGATGATCGACGGGTCGGCAAGATCGTAGGCTTCTGCCTGGTAGGCATATCGATATCCCAGGACGGCGAGCTCGCGCCGCAGACGCTCCTGCTGGTCGTCTAGTGCTACGAAATTCGATTCTTCGACCGCGTTTTGGAAGTTCCGATAGCGCGTCACATCCTTGCCAAATGCTCGGTCGCCATCAGCTGCTATGATGGTCAAGAGAACCCTAGCGTCTTCTGCGTCACCATCGCTGCTGCTGCCCAGTTTCCGAGCGGCCGAGGCAACCGTCTGAGCGCCGTTCACAATGCTCAACCGTTCGATCTTGAAGGTCTTCGTAGGCCTTTTGACCTTTCCACTGCTGACCTTCTTGCACAGTGCCGTCACGCCATTGTTGAAGAATTCAAAGTCGTTTGGATTTTCATCTAGACTCTTTGCAATTGCCTGATTGACCGGGGTGCGATGCCCCAAGCTTGCCCTTATGTTTCGGGCATAAAGAGCCGGTCCATATTCGCGGTGAAGCCTAACTAAGTCCGCGAGCTTTACCATGCCGACGACGGCTTCTCTCGAACCAGTTAGTTTTGACCAATCCGAGAGTTTCAGGTTGCAGTTGATGCGTGTGTAGGCTTGGCTTGCGCTCAAAGCTGATTCTAGCTGGGCCGCGCAATAATCAAGTACGTGATCCTCGATCCGATCCTCGCCACCAGGATCTTCCGCGATTAGATCGTGTAGCGCGTTTGAAGGGTACTGCCCTAGAGCCTCGCCCGTATGCGCAACCATCAATTGAATGCGTTCACATTCATCTAGGGCAGCATCTATTTCTACCTGTCGATCGAGGACGTTCTGGTTGAACCCATTGTAGTCTGAAACGACAAGCTTTCTTACCCCTTGGCAGAATGCGTTTGCTTCATCCTGAGAGAACTCCTCCGACGTCTTGAGCTTGCTTTGAATTAGATGGAGTGTGAGCGTTGCCGCATCGAAATAGATTGCATCAATCCCAAGGTCACCAAAGTCATCGACTACGGCTGTACAAGCGTCCTCTATGGAAATCCCCAAGCTCGAACGAAGCGCGAAGGCGCTCAACGACCTTGATAGGTTCTTGGCCTCATTCTGATCCGCAACTCCAGAGGGCTGGAGAAGCGGTTTCAGGTGAGCAACGTAGTTGTCCGAAAGGTGCTGCTTTAGCAGCGCAAGTTTGTCAGCTTGCATACCGTTCAGCTCGGTTTCTGAAGAGGATGAAGGCGGCGCGTATCGCCGCCGTTTTGCCAATAGCTTCCCGTCTTGGGCCGGTTGGGCCATCCGTGCTCCTGGCAGACCAGGGCGCTGGACAACTGCTCAACTAGCTGACCGAACCTCATCGCATCGGCATCGAGCAGATCGAATGATAAACTATTGAAATGCGCTCCCATAAGGTTCCGTGTTTGCGCGATCTGGCTAAGTTCGTCCAGCAACGGTTTGAGCTCCAGAGCGGCGATTTGCTCTTCTCCTTCGTCATCCCTGCTGACGGTTTCTACCTTCAGTGCAGTTCGTAAGGCGCTCTTGATCGCGGGTAAGAGCTCGCCAAGCGTGAACGCGGCGACATGCTTGCGGGGTACGGAGCACTGATACTGTAGCGTCAGGAAATCGAGCGCTTCCTCCAGTATCACACCAGCCTTGCCACAAATGGCCTGGAGGTCAGGGTCTTCCTCACCAAGCAGCTTTTGCAGACGCGCGATCTCGGGAACGGTGCTTTTCATCCGTATTCCACCGTCGAGCGCCCAATTCGTCAGCTCGACAAATTGGCATTGCTGATCTGGGCGTAGCCGCCCCCAGCGGAACTTCTCACGCCAAGGCCTGTAATGCGTAGTGATGATGGTGTGCCGAAATTCCTGGCTGATCTCATATAGCATCCCGATGACCCGCTCGACGTGAGGCTCATCGACGCTTCCCAGCACATCGTCGAGGATCAGGATCTTCTCACTGGGCGTCTCGCGTAGGGCCAGCGCCAAGAAGACACAAAGGCCGAGCGTATCGAGGTGGGATTGACTGAAGTAGGCCGGCGGCGGAACATCAGACCCCGCAAAATTCGCTTGCAGGTCGACGGAAGAGCGCTTTTTGGGATCAAGCTGAAGTGCGATCTTTTCTAGACCCTCATCGGGATGAACTTTCTCATACAGTTCGCCAACCTTGCCTGCGATTTCGGCCATGATCGCGTTGGTGAAGGCCTGCCGGGTTTCGACACAGATTTTATGAGCGGCTTCAAGATGCGGCAGAAGACGTTCTGCTTCCTCTTTTCGGGTCTTAGCTTGCTGGAAACGCCCAAGCGCCTTTTCGACCGCTTGGCGTTGCTGATCGCCTTGCCGGAGGTTTGCTTCGCGGTTCCTCCAAGCCTCGGCGAATACAGCTGCTCCATCAAGCCAAGTGGCCAAGTCATCGAAGTCCTCTGGTGGATCGTCAGCGGGGAATTGCACAGTCGCTCCCCATTCGTGGTCGGCTTTGGCGGAAGCGTAAGATTGCCGCGAAGCCGCGTAGTTCAGCTTGAGCTCTTCAATCGCGCTGGTGGCGTACTGTACTGCTCGTTTGCTGGCCTGATGTTGTTCTTGGGCAGTGCTGACAGCGTTGAGCTGTCCAAGGCGGGTTTCGACTAACTGTGCGAGCCCAACCGCCTTCTCGGCGCTCTCGCACAGTGGGCAAACCTCAGGATCAGGATGGGCGTGGAGGAAGTCCTTGCCAACCTTCAGCAGCTCAACTGTTTCGGCTGCTGCGGAACTCGCGGATTCGAGCACGTCAGCCAGTACCTGTTCGGTCTCCGCGAACTTGGTTTGCGCGGTCTTGAGGGCCTCATTCCGCTGCTCAACAAGAGCGGGGTAGGCTTCCAGCCCTCCAGCGGCGCCGACGAGATTGCCTAGTGCAGTGAGCTCAGCAGATTGATCGTCCGCCGGGGCGGCTACCGCCGCTTTGGCCCAGGTGATCGCGTCAATGTCATCAGACTTTCCTGCAACCTCATACAAATCGTCAAGATTCTCAAATTGTGACGATTCCTCACTTTGAGCGCTAGTCAGGTCGGAACTCATTTCGTCACGAGCCTGCTTCAGTGCCTGCTCAGATTTTTCGACTTCAGCGATATCGACGAAACGTTGGATCGCATCATATCGTTTCGAAGGCACCGCTTCGATCAGCGCCGTTATCTGCTTCTGGCGGAGCAGCTCGATCGCAGGCCTGTTCTCTTCGGGATCGAAGACTGGGTTCACTCCAGCAAACCTGCCAGTGCAACTGCTTCCATCAGTATGGGTAAGGGTGACTTCGACATCACCAGGTAATTTCCCGAGCGAATGCCAGTACTTCTTGAGTCCCGCGCCCATGCCTTTGTCGGCCAACGACCCGACGTCGCCTTTGGCGAGAAACTCAAAGCCGTCACAAATGGTAGTCTTTCCGCTGCCATTCTCACCATATACCAACGTCAGCCGCCGCCCCTTCTCAAAGGGTAATTCGAACGAGCTTGACGAGCCGCGGAATGCCGTAAGTCTTAGGCTCTTAAGCGGCTGCGCGCTCATGCCTGCTCTGCCTTTTCGACTGCGAGATCAATCTCCGTTTTCCAGTCCGCAGCCGACATCTCTCCTGATGCGATCTTCGCCACGAGGTCAGCCTTGCGTTCATCACGCATCATTCCGGCCTTCGCGATGGCGCTTCCAATCTTTGTTGCCAGGGCTGCGGCAGGAGAGAGGTCTTCACTCATTGAAGGGTCCACCTAATCGTAAAGAGGGTTTCCTCTTCTACGACTTGCTCGAGCTGTACTTCAATAGTCGAAATAAGCTCTTCACGCTTTACATCGATTTGGTCCTGGGCGTCAAAAAGGGCTCGCCGCTTCGAGTTTCTTTTGCTCTCGAGTTCTCGAACATTCTTCTGGCCAGCTAGCTTTTCCTCCAAAGTCAACGCAGCCTTGGCGGACCGTCGAGCGTCTTTTATCTCGCGATCGAGATCCTTGATTTCGCGCTCTAGGCCGATCTTGAGATCATCAGCCCAGCCATCAAGTTTTGCCACTTCGTTCTCAAAGAACTGGGCATTTCGCTTCGAAGCCTCGATGCTGATTTGTTGCGACTGTTTGGATGCTGCTTCATCCAACATATCGGCTGTGCTTGTTGGCAAATCCACGTTCGATGCAGATACTCTACCCGCAACGGTGAATAGCCTATCCGCGACCTCCGCTGGCAGGTGAGCCCCTTGATCTGTAGAAGCCGCAACAACGATATGGTCTTCTGTTTGTCCAAGCGCAGAAATTGAGACTGTTTTGACGGTCGCATATCCACTTGCACCAATGAATGGCTCAATCGTGGAAATTCGACCTTCGTAATTTGAGTAGTCAAAAACGATATGCGCATTCCCCAGGTTCCGTGCCTTCGCATGGTCGACCATCGCTCGGCCAAGTGGATGAGCTAGACGGAACAGATGTGCCCCTCCTGATCGCCGGGGGAGCTCATAAAGGCCGAGTGGGACATCGCTGGCTGACATCCAGTCGGGACGGCTTTTCAAAATGAAGGACGAACTGTCGCGCATTTCGGCAAAGTGATCCAATTCGAAATGGGCTAGATTGACCAGCTGGCTCTCAAACTTGTTGAGATGTACCTTCGTATCATCGTTGCGGATACGAAGCTTCTCACGGACCTCATCGTCGAAATTCTCAAGAAGCTTCTTGCGCGCGTGTCGCATCGCCTGATCGATCTCGTCGCTTAGCTCTTGCTGCAGTTCATCAAATGCCTGTCGGATATGCTCTGGCTGGCGGCATTGCTGGTAGATTCCTGCGATCCTCTTTTCGAAGTCGACACCGGACTCGATTGCTCCTAGGACTTCATCACTGGCCCCAAACACCCCTTCAAAAAGTCGGAATTTCTCGGACAGCAGCTGATAAACTCGCTGGTCTGCTTGGTTTTTCCGATTTAAGAAATTGACGACTACAACGTCGTGCTTCTGGCCGTATCGATGACATCTACCGATACGCTGCTCGACCCTTTGAGGGTTCCAAGGGAGGTCGTAATTTACCACCATAGAGCAGAACTGAAGGTTTATGCCTTCTGCACCAGCCTCTGTTGCGATCATTATTCGGCCTTCGTTCCGAAAGTAATCTACCAACGCCGAGCGCATGTCTGCCGCACGTGAGTCGGTTACGCGGTCGGTGCCATTATGGTGATCTAGCCAATCAGAATAGATGGCTTTGGATTTTTCGTCAGTATTGCTCCCATTGAATAGTACAATTCCTTCAGAATACTCGCTATCTCCTAGAACCTTCAGCAAATACTCCTGGGTTCGGCGGCTTTCCGTGAAGATTATAGCTTTCTCCGGCGCATCAGTTTCGCGCGCTCTGGCAAAAGCAATATCTAGCGCAGAAATCAGTGCGCGGCCCTTGGCATTCTGAGTGATCGAAGAAGCCAACGAAGCGAATTTCCGCAAATCGGAAATCTCTGATCGAAGCGCATCAACATCATCGGCCGTGATGCCTTCTGCTTCGTCGCCCCATTCATCCGCAGTTTCGTCATATGCTGAATAATCAGCTGCGATATCAGGTTCGCCACTCAGCTCAGTCGCGTCAAGCCGAGCCTGCAAACGAGCAGCAATTGTTTGAAGCGCTCCAGCAATTGCGAATGACGAAGAGGCCAAGAGCTTCCGAAGGACAAGTGTCATCAACGACCTCTGCCCAGAAGGAAGTGCCTGAAGGTTGGGCCGCTGCAGATAGGCTGAGACTAGTTCGTACAGCTCATCTTCTGGTTCATCGGGGGTGAACTCCTGAAGGATTGCATGTCGCTTTGTGTAAGGAACATATGCAGTGACTTGTCGCCGGAGAGTGCGATGACATACAGTCTGCATTCTCTCGCGGAGTAAGGCGAATGTACGATCCTGCGAGAGGTTGGTGAATTGCGCACGGAAGCTCTTCAAATCGCCAAAAATGCGCTCATCAATGAAGCTCACAAGACCATACAATTCGAGCAATGAGTTCTGAAGGGGAGTTGCGGTCAGCAACAGCTTATGCCGGCCTTGCAGCGCATCCTTTAGCGTGTTCGCGATGACGCTTGATTTCTTGTAGACATTCCGAAGCCTGTGGGCCTCGTCGATGATCACTAAGTCCCAGGGAAGGGCTTGAATATCATCAACTTTGTTTCGCGCAAAATGATAGGAGCAAATGACCACTTGGTCAGCAAGATCGAACGGTCTGTGGCTTCCACTCTTTAACGCGGTATTATAGATTGGCCCATCGAGTATCTTTGCCGGGATGAAGAACTTTTCGGCCAGTTCCTGGTGCCACTGCTTCCGAAGGCTTGAGGGCGCAATGATCAGTATACGCCGTTTTCCTTCAGCCCAGAGCTGAGAGATTACCAGCCCGGCTTCGATCGTCTTGCCTAACCCTACTTCGTCGGCAAGCAGGGCCCCCTTTGCAAATGGTGATGCAAAAGCAAACATAGCCGCGTCCACTTGATGTGGGTTCATGTCTACTTGAGCTCCAGCAACTGCTGCAGTTAGGCGCTCCTGGCTGTCAGACGATCGACGCCTGGTCAGTTCGTAAGCAAGGATTTTGGCGTGATAGGGAGTCAATTGATTTCTTTGTGTCGTTACGGGGTGAGCTGTTGGGTGACGCAACCTAGTCAAACATCAAGAGAAACCAAATAGTCGAGGTCTCGACAATTGCTGGATGTCAGAAATTCAGAATTCAACGCTTAAGAGTTGGGTGGCCGAGCTTGCAAACTCGACCACCCGCTCCTTTTCAGGAGTGCCGGACAGGTTCGTCTCGGGCTTCCAGGCGCTTCTGCAGCCAGTCCAGCACTTCGTCCTCCACCCATCCGACCCGGCTCGGGCCAAGCTGTACCCTCTTGGGGAATTGGCCGGCCTTTTCCAGGCGTGCGATGTGCTGAGGCGAATACAGTACTAGCTCCTTGACCTGACGCTTCGACAAAATCCTCATCACGATGTCTCCTAATTGAAGAGCATCGCGATGCTCGAAGGTTGGCAAAAGCCCCCGAGGCACTTGAGAAGCTATCAGCGAAGCAATGTGAAGCAAGGACAATCGTTTACGGTCCGCCGCGTTAGCCTCGGTCGCCTAGCTCTTGCCGAGCGACGTTCGCGCTGGATGCAAAGTACAAGGCGTGAAGCATCGAGTCCTTGCGGGGCGCTGTGCGATAGTCCGCAACGATATGGGTCACTCGCCCCGAAGCAATCATCTCGGGAAGCGCCCAGAAGGGCGCTGAGGGAAGGTAAGCGAGAGCTTGGAAAACGCATTTGCGTACGCTTGCCGTCATCAGCATTGGCTGCCGCGGCTCTGATTGGTCAGGGTCGGAGTGATACTGCTGTGAGCAAACGAGCGACACCTTTGCGCGTTCAACCTTCAAATTCTTAGCATGATCATTGGTTCGGACAATTGCGCCATGAATGTCGATTATCGCCTCGTCGTCGACACGAGCAATCTCAGCACGGTGATCCGCGATGTGGTACGACTGCTCGAACGTTTCGATCGCTATGAAAAGCTTTTTCGCTTCAATCTTGGACTTAGCCTTTGCCGCCATTTGCCCACTCCCATCGGTTCAAATGAGCTGAACATAAGATACCATTCGACACCACTACATCGCCAAAATTGAGGTGGGCGAAAAGGTGGGCCAAATTTCGCAATCTGACTTAAATTTCTGATTTTATTGCATATTTTAAGAGAAATGGTGCCCAGAAGAGGACTCGAACCTCCACGCCCTTGCGAGCGCCGCCACCTGAAGACGGTGCGTCTACCAATTCCGCCATCTGGGCACACATGCGAGTCAATCAATCTACGTCGGCTCGCGGTAGGGGCGCGCCAATAGCGATTAGCGGAGGCTCCTGTCAACGCTCATACTCACGCTATCGTGATTGAGCTGCTTGTCATGCTTGAAGTGCGGCGCGGCTTGGGACATGGGGAAGCAGAGATATTACGCTGAGAAAGCTCAAGGCAGATGCCACAGTCAAACCCATTCCAAGATAAACTCGTCACCGTTTTTGGTGGCGGCGGTTTCATCGGCAATTATGTCGCCCAGGGGCTGCTGGAGCGCGGTGCGCGCCTGCGCATTGCGAGCCGCAATCCGGAAAAAGGGTTTTCGCTGCAGCCGCTCGCCGATCTGGGTCAGCTCCAATTCGCACGCTGCGACATCACGAATGAGCAAAGTGTGGCGGCGGCGATCAGCGGCGCGAGCTACGTCGTCAATCTGGTCGGCGTCTTCAGCGGCAATCTGACTAAGGTCATGGGAGAAGCTCCGGGAACCATGGCTAGATTGGCGGCCAAGGAAGGCGTCGAAGCGCTTGTCCACGTCAGCGCAATCGGGCCAGGCGCCGAGTCGAGCGCGGAATATGCGCGAGCAAAAGCCCAGGGCGAGCAAGCGGTGAGCGAGGCGTTTCCCAAAGCGACAATCCTGCGTCCCTCAATCGTATTCGGAAAAGACGACAACTTCCTCAATATGTTCGGCCAGATGATCTCTACGCTGCCCGTTCTTCCTGTGTTTGGACCGGATGCGAAGCTGCAACTGGTCTATGTCGATGACGTGGCCGAAGCCGTGCTGAACGCGCTGGAGAACCCCGACAAGCACGGCGGCAAAACATTTGAGCTCGGCGGACCTGAACAGCTGAGCATGATGGAAATCAATCATCGAATTGCCGCTGCGCAAGGCCGGAAACGCCGCTTTCTTGCCATGCCCGACGGAATGTCATCGCTGTTCGCGGCGCTTCCCGGCACACCGATGAGCCGCGATCAATGGACCTTGCTCAAGGCAGGAAATGTCGTTTCCGGCGATTTCCCAGGCTTCAAACAACTTGGCATCGAGCCGAAACCGCTGGGCCTGTTCCTCGACAAATGGATGATCCGCTATCGCAAGTTCGGCCGCTTCGGCCTCAGCAACGAACGCGCCTCTAGCTGATCAGGCTACGTCACCCCGATCCTCGTCGGAACTGGCATTTCCAAGCAGGTTGGCCGCTTCGACCACCAATATCGCCCCGTCGCTGCCGGTAATGCGCACGCGTTGACCGGCATCCAGATCAGGTCCCCGCGCGAGCCATTCGCTGTCCCCATGCTTGACGCGGCCCGAACCACCTTCAAACGCCTGAGTCACCACAGCCGTCTCACCGACCAGGCGCGTGCCGCGCTGGTTCATCATGGGATCCGGGCTCTCAATCGGCTTGTCGCGCAAAAAGCGGCGCGCGCTAAACGCTGCGATCAATGAGAGCGAGACGAATATCACGACCTGCGAAGGCAGTCCCAAATCGAGCCCGATCGTCAACAGACCTGTTATGATTGCGGCGACAGCGAGCCAGATCAGGTAAACGCCCGGCACCACCATTTCGAGCGCGGCCAGTACAAGGCCGAAGCCAATCCAGATCCAATGCGGGTCGAGAGAGCCCCAATCGTCCATCAGTTGTCACCAGCACGCGGAACGCTGGCGCGGGCGCGAGATTGCGGCAGCGGAGTGCCACCACCAGTGGTCACATCGCCTTCGGCTGGGGACACTGCTTCGCGAACCAATTCTCCGATTCCGCCGAGCGAGCCAATCAACTGAGTGGCCTCGACCGGGAAAAGGATGGTCTTTGCATTCGGGCTGTCGGCGAACTTGCCAACAGCCTTGGTGTATTCCTGCGCCACGAAGTAGTTGATGGCCTGACTGCCGGAGGAGGCAATGGCGTCGGACACCATCTGGGTCGCCTTGGCTTCCGCCTCTGCCGCGCGTTCACGCGCTTCCGCATCGCGGAACGCTGCCTCGCGCTTACCTTCGGCCTCAAGGATGGCAGACTGCTTTGAGCCTTCCGAGCGAAGAATCGCGCTCGTCTTGTCGCCTTCTGCCTCAAGAATTTCCGCGCGTTTCAGACGTTCCGCCTTCATCTGGCGGGCCATCGCCTCCGAAATGTCGCGCGGTGGGCGAATATCCTTGATCTCGACCCGGGTAATCTTGACTCCCCATGGCGAGGTCGCGTGATCGACCACGCTGAGCAGCCGGGCGTTAATCTCATCGCGCTTGGACAAAGTCTCGTCGAGGTCCATAGAACCCATCACCGTACGCAAATTTGTGGTGGTGAGCGCCATGATCGCGGCATAGAGATTGGCCACTTCGTAGGCTGCCTTGCCTGCGTCCAGAACCTGGAAGAACACCACCGCATCGACGCCAACCATGGCGTTATCCTTGGTGATGATTTCCTGACCGGGAATATCGAGCACCTGCTCCATCACATTCACTTTCTGACCGACCCGGTCGATGAATGGATAGATGATATGCAGGCCCGGCTGTGCCGCGAGGTGGAATTTCCCAAGCCGCTCAATGGTGTAGACATAGCCCTGCTTCACCACTCGCACGGCCAGAACGAGAAACACCACCAACAGCAGCACCAAGGCTACAAGCACGAATTCCATACACTCAACTCCCAAAGATCTACCTGCCGAGCTTAGCCCGCCGCGCGCCAATCACAAAGCGAAAGCGAAAACCGGCAAAGTTGACAAAGGTGACAGGGTGTCACCCCCCGTTTTTGCCATCAAAGCCCCAGAAATCCGGGCTTCTCGCCCCTTTCGGCGAAGTTGACACTTATCCAACCTGAAACGCTCCAATACCCCGGACCAAAACGCACCGAGACTAGCGCGGAGCACGCAAGTAGGAAAACGCGGCGGTCCGGCGTTGAGCATTCGCGGCCAACAAACCGCCGTTAGAGTGCGCCGCGATACAACTCCAGCTTGGCAGCATAGGCCTTCTCAGCGGCTTCCTTCGCATAAGCTGGGCTGTCGGGAACGGTCCAACCGTGATCACCAGCATAGACTTCGATTTCCGCGGAACGCCCGGCTGCATCCGTCGCTTCGCGCAATGCGGTCTTGTCTCCCGGAGCCTCCGCATCATCATCCTGCGCAATGGCGAAGAGGTAGCTTGCCTGCGTTTCCGCCAGCAATTTGTGCGGGCTTTCCTCATCCTCTCGCACCAGACCGCCACCATGAAAGCTTGCCGCCGCCTTGATCCGTCCCGGCACGGCGTGCACGGAATAGACGGTGAAAGGCCCGCCCATGCAGTATCCCTCGGAACCGATCCCCCGCGTGCTGTCGACCGCCTCTTGCTCGTCGAGCCAGGCGACAATCGCCTGAGCATCGCGCTTGATCGCAAAGGAGGAAAGCTTTTCGCGCCAAGGGCCAACCGTTTCGAACGCTCCGCCCTCGATCCAAGCGGCGAAGTCTGCAAATTGTTCACCGGCCACATCGCGATAATATGGGTTCACGACCAGAACGGCGTAGCCTTCGCCCGCTAGCCGACGCGCCATGTTGCGCTTGCTTTCACGGATCGAGGCGATGTCGGGCCAGAAGATTACCGCAGGGTGCGGGCCTTCAGCGGGATGGACGAAGAAGGCGTCCATAGTGCCGTCCTCGGTTTCGAAACTAACGCTGCTCTCCGTAAGGTCGAGCATTACCCGGTCGGCTGCGACTTCACCCTCGGCTTCCCCGGGCGCACATGCCGCCACAGCGGCCGCTCCAGCAAGCACGCCAAACTTCCGCCGGCTCACCTCGCCGCGCGCCCATTCCTTCAACTTCACCTCATTGCACATGCACTTTTCTCCGAGTCTGGAACCACCCGGGCAGTAAAGGCCAGCGCGGCGCGATGGACAAGCGCCAAATTGCCCGGCAACATGTCTGCCAAGGGAGAGGTTTATGCTGAGAACAGGATTGGCGCTGGCCGCGTCGCTCACGCTGGCAGGTTGCGGTATGCTGGGCGCGGATGATGCGCAAGACGGCATCACTCAGGCGCAATTGGTCAGTGCAGGCGAAAACAACGCCGACTGGATCACGCATGGGCGCACCTATTCCGAGCAGCGCTTCTCCCCCCTCGATGAAATCAGTACGGAAACCGTTAGCGGTCTGGGCCTCGCCTGGTTTGCCGATATGGATACGGCGCGCGGTCAGGAAGCAACGCCGCTGGTGATTGATGGCAGGCTCTATGTGACGACCGCATGGAGCAAAGTGAAGGCATACGATGCGGCGACAGGCGAGCCGATGTGGGATTATGACCCGCAGGTGCCTGGTGAGACGGCGGTGAAGGCATGCTGCGACACAGTCAATCGCGGTCTTGCTGCATGGGGTGACAGGCTATTCCTTGGCACACTCGACGGGCGGCTCGTCGCGCTCGACCGCGATACGGGCGAGGTCGAGTGGGAGACCGTCACAGTCGACCAGTCGCAGTCCTACACGGTCACCGGCGCGCCGCGGATCATCGATGGCAAAATCATCATCGGCAATGGCGGCGCGGAGTTTGGCGTGCGCGGTTACATCGCCGCCTATGACGTCGACAATGGTGAGGAACTGTGGCGCTTCTATACTGTACCCGGCGGCGATGAAGGCGAGGATGCGCCTGAATATCTGCGCAAAGCGGCGAGCACATGGAGCGGTGATGTGCTGGGCGGCGAGGACTCGATCGGCGGCGGCGGGACCGTATGGGATTCGATGGCTTACGACCCCGAGCTTGACCTGCTCTACATCGGAGTAGGCAACGGAAGCCCATGGAACCGCGCCTACCGCTCCCCCGGAGCAGACGGCACGGGCGAAGGGGACAATCTCTACCTCTCCAGCATCGTCGCGATCCGTCCCGATACAGGCGAATATGTCTGGCATTATCAGACCACGCCGGGCGAGACGTGGGATTACACGGCGACGCAGCACATCATCCTGGCCGATATGGACATCGACGGGGCCCAGCGTGAGGTTCTGATGCAGGCGCCCAAGAACGGCTTCTTCTATGTTATCGACCGGGCGACGGGGGAATTCATTTCCGCCAAGCCCTACGTCTCGGTCAATTGGGCTAGCGAAATCGGTGACGACGGGCGACCGGTCGAAAACGCAGAAGCTCGCATCGACAAGACTGGCAAACCCGCCCTGGTCACACCCGGTGCACTGGGCGGGCACAATTGGCATCCGATGGCCTATCATCCCGGCGAGAATCTCGTTTACATCCCCGCTTTCGAGGCGGCGATGGTTTACGCGCCGGAAGAGAATTGGAAGCCGGACCGTGCGCGCGGTTTCAATGTCGGCTTCAACCTCGGCGCGGGCGACCTTCCCCCAGACCTTGGCATTCGCCGTGAGGTTTACGGAACGGTCAAAGGGCGGCTGACAGCCTGGGACCCGGTCAAACAGGAAGCGCGCTGGACGGTCGAGTTTCCCGGGCCATGGAATGGCGGTCTGCTCGCAACCGGAGGCGGGCTGGTATTCCAGGGCAATTCCTCAAGCGAATTCAGCGCTTACAACGCCGCAAACGGGGACAAGCTATGGAGCTTCCCGGCACAGACCGGCATTGTGGCGCCACCGATCACCTACACGGTCGATGGCGAGCAATATGTCGCAGTGCTGGCCGGATGGGGCGGCGCCTATGCGATCACCGCCGATGGCGAGTTGGTGAATGCGCAGGGACCGGTGCGCAATATCAGCCGCTTGCTGGTGTTCAAGCTGGGCGCGGACGGCGCATTGCCGGATATCCCGGAGCTGGCCCGCCTGCCGCTTGATCCTCCGCCCAGCCGCGCGAGCGAAGAAACCATCGCTTTGGGCGGTGAGAAGTACGCGCGCTATTGCGCGGTCTGTCATGCTCCGGGCGCGGTTGGCTCCACCCTGCTGCCCGACCTCCGGCGGTCCGGCACTCTCGGCAACAGGCGCAGCTGGCTAGCGGTCGTGAATGACGGCATCCTGAAAGATAACGGCATGGTCGGGTTCTCGGATTCGATGAACGAGGAAGAGATCGACGCGATTCGCGCCTATGTCATCCACCGCGCAAACGAGGACAAGGCAATCGAGCAGCCTGAACAGATCGTGCGGCGTTAGATCGGCGCTCTAACCTCTGAACACAACCGTTCGGCTGTCATTGAGCAGCACCCGCTCCTCGACAAAGAGGCGCACAGCCTCCGCCAGAACGCGGCGTTCAATATCGCGCCCTTTGCGCACGAGATCATCAGGAGCATCAGCATGCGTGACACGCTCGACATCCTGATGGATGATCGGCCCCTCATCCAGATCGCCGGTTACGAAATGCGCAGTCGCGCCGATGATTTTGACCCCGCGGTCATGCGCCTGGTGGTAAGGTTTCGCGCCTTTGAAGCCGGGCAGGAAGCTGTGATGGATGTTGATACAGCGTCCGGCGAAATGCTCTGATTGTTCATCGGAGAAGATCTGCATGTAGCGGGCCAGCACTATGAGCTCCGCCTGCGTCTGCTCGGCAATTTTGCGAAGCTGCGCTTCCTGATCAGGCTTGGTCTCTTTGCTGACCGGCAGGTGGTAGAACGGCACATCGCCCAGCTCGATATGCGACACCGCCTCACGCGGATGGTTCGAAACGATCGCGACCGGATCGATGTTGAGCTCGCCCGTGCGCCAGCGATAGAGCAGATCGACCAGGCAGTGATCGAACTTGCTGACCATGATCAGCACCCGCCGTGCTCTATCTCGCAAGGCAAGCTTCCAGCGCATGTCAAATTCACGGGCGAACGCGTCAAACTCTTCGCGCAAACGCTCGCGAGGCGTGCCGTCCGGATCGAACGCCACCCGCATGAAGAAGCGGTCGCTCCCACGGTCATTGAATTGCTGTGCTTCCAGAATGTTGCAACCGCGCTCGAACAGGAAGGCGGTTACGCGAGCGGTAATGCCCGGTCTGTCAGCACAGCCGAGTGTCAGAATCAGCGCGCCTGTGCTCGTCTCCTTGCCCACAACCGACATCTCACCGGCCCCCAAGCGCCGTCTCGCATTCGCTCATCAACTGCGCAATGATATCAGCCACTGGCTCCTCGGCCTTGACCATGCCGACCGATTGACCGGCCATAAGGCTGCCGTTTTCGACATCGCCATCCACCACCGCACGGCGCAATGCACCGGCCCAGTAATGCTCGATCTGCAGCTGTGCTTCGCCCATATCGACTTCTTCGCGGTCAAGCAGTCCGGCAACCTCGATCTGCTTGGCTGTGAACTCCTCTGTGCCCTTGTTCTTGAGCGCACGCACCGGGATCACCGGCAAACGCGGGTCGACCTGCACGCTTGCCTCGGCATCGCGTGCCTTGGCGCGGAAGAACGCCTTTTTGAAGTCGGGATGCGCAATGCTCTCGGTCGCACAGGCGAACCGCGTGCCCAGCTGTACGCCGCACGCGCCCATTTCCAGATAGCCCGCAATCGCCTCGCCCCGACCGATGCCGCCTGCGACGAAGACCACGTGATCGTCCGCCAGCTCGGGGAGGAATTCCTGCGCGAGCACGCTGGTTGCAACCGGGCCGATATGTCCGCCTGCTTCCATCCCCTCGATCACCAGCGCATCGCCGCCAGAGCGCAGCAGCTTCTTCGCCAGCGCCAGCGTGGGCGCAAAGACGATGACCTTGGCACCAAACTCCTTGATCGCCTCAACGCTGCCCTTGGGCGGGATGCCGCCTGCGAGCACGACATGGGTCACGCCATGCTTCTTACAGACCGCGATAAGATCGAAGAGCTGCGGATGCATGGTGATAAGGTTGACGCCAAAAGGCTTGTCGGTGCGCGCCTTGGTCTCGGCGATTTCAGTATCGAGCAGTTCTGGCGTCATCGCGCCGCAGGCGATCACGCCAAAGCCGCCCGCATTGGAGATGGCAGAGACGAGATTGCGCTCGGAAACCCAGCTCATCGCGCCGCACAGGATCGCGGTTTCGCAGCCAAGAAAGTCGGTGCCGCGCTGCATCAGGGCGGCACTTTTGGGATAGCTAGTCATGAAGCGGGCGATTAGGCGGCTCAACTCGGCTCGGCAAGGCGTCAATCGCGATAGGTGATTTGCACTTTGCTGGCGGCTTTGCTCGCCAATGTACGCGCTTCATCGGTATCCGACCCAGTGGCAAGCGAGACGCCCATCCTGCGATACGGACGCGTGGTTGGCTTGCCGAAGATACGAATATCGACCTCCGGGTGAACGGATAGCGCCTCAGCCACCCCTGCAAACTCAAACGCAGCACTATCCCGATCCGCCAGGATCACCGCTGAAGCTGCCGGGATCGCCGAGATATTGTCCGGGACCGCAAAGCCCATAATCGCGCGGGCGTGCAGGTCGAATTCGGTCAGCTTTTGCGAGGTAAGCGTGACCATCCCGGTATCATGCGGACGGGGGCTCAATTCCGAGAAGATCACCTCTTCGCCCTTCACGAAAAACTCCACGCCATAAAGGCCCCAACCGCGTCCATCACCTTGCAGCGCCTCAACGACTTTCGCCGCCATAGATCGCGCCTTTGCCAACGTGTCGTCACTCATCGCAGCGGGCTGCCAGCTCTCCTGATAATCGCCGCGCTCCTGCCGGTGGCCAATCGGCGGACAAAAGCTGATCCCACCAGCATGTCGCACGGTTAGCAGAGTGATTTCATAGTCGAAGTCGATGAACTGCTCGACAATCACACGCCTACGGTCTCCGCGCATGTTGTCGACCGCATAGTTCCAAGCTGCCTCTACGCCATCCGCATCGTCAATCTTGCTCTGCCCCTTGCCCGACGAGGACATCACCGGCTTCATGACACAGGGGTAGCCAGCATGGTCTGCGGCCACTCGAGCTTCTTCCAGGCTCTCGGCGTAGCGATAACGTGAGGTGACCAGGCCAAGCTCTTCCGATGCAAGATCGCGGATCGCATCGCGGTTCATAGTCAGCTGTGTCGCGCGTGCCGAGGGCACAACATTAAATCCATCCGCTTCCAGCTCGGCCAGAACCTCGGTTCGGATCGCCTCGATCTCCGGCACGATGAGATCGGGCCTATGGCGCTCAGCAACTTGGCGCAGAGCCTCTCCATCAAGCATGGAGAACACTTCGCGGGTGTCGGCGACCTGCATCGCCGGCGCATCATCATAGGCGTCGCAGGCGATAACGCGCGCGCCCAGCCTTTTTGCAGAGATGACGAATTCGCGGCCCAGTTCGCCCGAGCCAAGCAGCAAGATTGTCGCAGTGAAAGCCATAAGGGCAGCACTTAGCGCGCTGCGAAGCTGGCTCCAAGCTCGGTCACCATTGGGCGCTCACGAAAAACAATCGGACCGCTTGAATCGCCGCTGATGCCGACGCGCATTCCGCCGCTGGCCCGCGCCATGACAAGCGCAAGTTCAGCCTGCTTGTAGGCTTCGTCGACATTGCTGCTCAGCATGGTCAAACCGACGCTGGCGGATAGTCGCGGCTCGCGCGAGGTCGATCCGATGGCGAGCGCTGCAAAGGTCTCCAGTACGTCTTCGCACCAGACCCGCGCAGTTTCCGCGTCCATGCCCGGGAGGATCACGCCGAAGCGGCCATCGCCGAGATGAGCGAGCTCATGTCCCGGCTGCGACATCGCTTGCAGGAACTGGGCAAAGGCCCACAGCACTTCGTCGGCTGCGCTTTGACCGTATTGCATGAAGATCGCGCGGAAGCGGTCGACTTCGAACATGGCGAGGACGCTGTCGCCCGGTGCTTTGAGTTCGCGGCGCAGCTTGGCAGAAAACATCTTGCTGTTGCCCAGTCCGGTCAACTGATCGGTTGTTGCGCTAGCGTAGAGTTCATCTTCGAGAACGCGGCGCTGATCGATCGAGCGCAGCAGGCCGAGTGCACCGCAGGAAGAACCATCGTCATTCTGCACAGAGCGCAGGCTCAACGAATGCCATTGGCGCGCGGCACGCGGGCCCTCCTCGCATTGCTTCGCAAGAGGAAACTCGAAAACTTCGATTGTCGGTTTGTCAGCAAGAGCGTCCGCGACATAATCGCGCAGGCCGTCTGCATGTGTGTCGCATGCCAGATCGGCTACATGCGGATGAAACAGCAGCTGTGAGAGATCGATCCCCATTGCCGCGATGTTTGGAGAGGCATGTTCGATAAAGCCATACTCATCGAGCTTGATGACGATATCGCCCGTTGCTTCGGCCAATAGGCCGTGCAGCACGGTGCCTTCAGTTGCACTTAATCCAATTTCCATTGCCGTATTGCCCCCGGCGTTTTTGACGACCACCCCTTGTCGAGCCGAAATTCAGTCAAGACCTATGGTTAAACTAACAATAAGGACAAAATCTTGCAGAAAACTGCAATATTTCAGTCCGAACCCCACGTTCCTGTTAGTTTAGTCAATTTACTCAACTAAAAAACGAATCAACACTGGGAGTTATTTACCATACTTTTTGTTTTCTCGATGAATTATGTGAATAATACTTACCAGGCACTATTCTCATAGTTCGATCATGATACGCACCTTGTCCGGTGTCGTTCCGAGGGCCGTAGCAATACGTAAACGGCTTTCATTGACGACTGCGACGCTATCATCCGGGGTGGCAGAGCCCGACAAATCTTCTGCGGAAACGCCCAGAACTTCAGCAATTGCTTCGAGCCGATCGGGTAATGGCCGCGCCTTTCCTTTTTCCCAGGCCCACACCGTCGGCTTGCTAACACCAAGATATTCAGCGACTTGCGCAAGGGTGAGGCTGCGCTCCTTGCGCAGGCGGGAAAGCTTCAGACCCAGTGTCTCGCTGGTCATCGGCATCATGGCAGGAACACCGCCAATCGATTCAGGAAGCGGCGCATCGGCGCGCAATTCGGCCGCAGCCAAGGCTGCCGGACTAAGGGCTTGTCCGAAGGCGCAACCGAACAGCGAACCGCTGACCCAGACGATCTCTGCGGCCACTTCGCCAATCTGCGGGAGTTCAACCATCAGAGTTTCGCCGCGCTCGACCGGCAGGCTGGTTTGCAGCAGCAGTCCAGTGGCGGAAATGTTGTGAACGGTAACGTTTGCAGCGACTCCGCCGGGCAATACGCCGCTGGTCTCCAGCCGCAGCTCGCGCCGGGGCTGATCCCGTTGTCCATCCGACTGTGGGCTATCCTCGATCGGGCCGAGGTGAGCTTTCAGAACCATGTTCGCGACTCCTTTGTGAGCCACAAATCTTTGCGAACGGGGTTAAGAAGTAGTTAGCAAGCGCCATCTAACCAGACGAAACGAGGCCTCAACCGGATAAATGCCTCGAAAACGTTAAGTTCAGGCCGCTTCTTCGGTCGAATCAAGCCCATAGGCGGTGTGAAGCACCCGCACGGCCAGCTCGGTTTCGTCTTCGTCGATCAACACACTCACCTTAATTTCCGAGGTGGAAATCGCCTGAATGTTAATGCCTCGGTCCGAAAGCGCGCGGAACATCGTGCTCGCGACGCCGGCATGACTCTTCATCCCCACGCCGACGACGCTGATCTTGGCAATATGACTGTCGGTGATGATGCGATTGAAGCCAATCTCGCTTATCCGGTCCTCAAGCAGGGCCTGCGCGCGCGCAAGATCGGCCTGCGGCACAGTAAAGGTGACGTCAGTCTCGCCTTTGTCGCGGCCGACGTTCTGAATGATCATGTCGACGTTGATGCTGGCATCGGCCAGTGGCTCAAAGATATGCGCCACCGCGCCGGGCTTGTCCGGCACACGGGTGAGGATGATCTTGGCCTCATTCTTGTCATGCGCGATGCCGGTCACATGTTGGCGTTCCATATCGCCATTCTCCACCAATTGATCCATTTCCTCATCCGAGACGATCAGCGTCCCGGGCAGTTCGTCCGCAGATACCGAATCCTCGCCCACAAAGCTGGAGAGCACCTGGATGCGCACGCCAGACTTCATAGCCAGCCCGACAGAGCGGGTTTGCAACACTTTCGCACCCACCGAAGCGAGCTCGAGCATTTCCTCGTAAGTGACCGCTTTCAACTTGCGTGCCTTGGCGACGATACGTGGGTCGGTCGTGTAGACGCCATCGACATCCGTGTAGATATCGCAGCGATCCGCCTTCACCGCGGCTGCGATCGCAACCGCTGAGGTATCGGACCCGCCGCGCCCCATTGTCGTGATGCGGCCGTCCTCCGATATCCCCTGAAAGCCAGGGATCACGGCGATCTCGCCACCCTCCAGCGCTTCGATCAAGCCCGGCGCATCGATCGTTTCGATGCGCGCCTTCGCATGCGCTTCGATAGTCTTCACCGGCAATTGCCAGCCGAGCCAGCTGCGCGCCTTGCTGCCAAGCGATTGCAGAGTCAGCGCCAGCAAGCCGCTGGTCACCTGCTCGCCGCTGGAGACGACCACGTCATATTCGGCCGGGTCGTAGAGCGCATTGGCTTCGCGGCAGAAGTTGACCAGCCTGTCGGTCTCGCCTGCCATCGCTGAAACGACCACCGCGACCTGATGTCCGGCAGCCGCCTGAGCGCGCACGATATTGGCGACACGGCGGATGCGCTCGGTCCCGGCCATCGATGTGCCGCCGAACTTCATCACGATGCGTTGACCGCTCTTGGGCCCGCTATTGGCCAATTTTCGTTTCCCCCGCTGGTGAGAATCTCCGCGCGCTGTTAGGGGGCCAGCATGACAAACGCAAATGTCTCGAATGTAACTATCCGTCCGGAAGAGGCAGAGCACTTCGCTTCACTTGCGCGCGACTGGTGGAACCCGAAAGGTCCGATGGCGTCATTGCATCAGATCAATCCGGTGCGGCTCGAGTTCATTCGTGCGGGGATCGACACGCATTGGGGCGCGGATATTCGCTCGACCCATCCGCTTGAGGGCAAGACGGCGCTCGACATTGGCTGCGGCGCTGGGCTGGTATGCGAGCCGCTGGCGCGCTTGGGTGCCGATGTGACCGGCGTCGATGCAGCGGCGGCGAACGTCTCGGCGGCGGCTGCTCATGCCGAAGCAGTCGGACTGGACATTCGCTATATGGCAGGCGAACTGGCCAGCCTCGACATTGGGCGGTTCGATCTCGTGACCTGCCTGGAAGTCATCGAACACGTTGCGGACAAGCCCGCATTTCTCGGCAATGTTGCGGATCGCATCGCACCGGGCGGGCTGCTTGTCATGTCGACGCCCAATCGCACCGCAGCCTCACGGGTCTTGCTGGTCGGCGCGGCGGAGGCGGTTGGCTATGTCCCGAAGGGGACGCACGACTGGAACGACTTTGTCACGCCCGAAGAACTCGAAGGCCTGCTTTCCGACGCTGGGCTAGAGGTGACCCACCGTCAGGGTATCGCCTATCGCCCTGGCAAAGGCCTGCACCTCTCCGGCGATGAGTCGCTGAACTATATCCTCACCGCACAGCGAGCCAAGTAGACCTAGCGCCCGCTTAGCTCCGCATATTCGCGCACATTGTCCGTGAACACGCCGTCGACGCCTGCTGCGATCAGCGCGCGCCATAACGGCTGGTAATTGCCCGGATCACTCGGACGCAAAGAGGACCGTTGCAATTGCGGAGGCAGCATTCCGTTCTCGGCCCTCAAAGTCCATGCATGTACATCGAGGCCCAGTGCGCGTGCATCCGCAACCAGCGAAGTCGGCGTCAGATCGTCATTGAGCAATGACCGGACGTTAGCGCCGATCCCGTCTGCGTATTTGGCGATTTCAGCGAGACCGGTCGGTGTTGCCATATCTGCATATTCCATGCTCGGCTCATCCGCCGGCCCTCCAGAAGGCTTGATCAGCTGGATCAGTTTCACATCGGTGAGCCGGTTTAGCCGTTGCAGGGGACCGACCTCGAAGTTCTGCACGAACACCAGATCATCGGCATCGTCGAGGTCAGCCGCACGCAGATCGCGCACCAACAGATCGACCATATCGATCCCGGCATCCTGCAGCATGAAATTGGGATGTTTGAGCTCCGGATAGAAGCCGATCCTGCGACCGGTTTCTGCTTCCTTCGCGCGCAACAGCTTTACGATCTCATCGAAGGTCGGGATCTGATAGAGGCCATCAAAAGCGACATTGGCCGGACGGATTGACGGAATGCGCTCTTTCGCACGCAAGGTGCGGATCTCTTCCAGTGTGAAGTCTTCGGCGAACCATCCGGCAACCAGCTGCCCATCGATCATCTTCTCGCGCCGGCGATCCTCGAACTCTTCACGGGCAGCGACATCGGTTGTGCCCGACAACTCGTTTTCATGCCGTGCGATCAGCACCAGGTCCTTGGTCGAAACGAAGTCCGGCTCGATGTAGTCGGCGCCCTGGTCGATAGCGAGTTCGTAAGCCGCAAGTGTATGCTCCGGCCGATCACCACTCGCACCGCGGTGAGCAATCACGATCGGAGCGTCAGCCACGTTCTGCGCGGCCACAGGCAGGGCGAAAGAGAGCATGGCAAGCGCAGTGATCCATTTCAGCACCACGCATTCTCCCACTCGCTTTCGTTGAAGCCAAGGAGCACGCGTGCGCCATCTTCATGCTCGACCACGGGACGTTTGATAAGGCTGGTGTGCTCGATCATCAGCGCGACGGCTTTCTCGCGATCAATGTCAGCTTTGGCAGCATCATCCAGTTTCCGGAAAGTGGTGCCACGGCGATTGAGCAGGCTTTCCCAGCCGCACTCATCCGCCCAACGATCCAGCCGCCCGCGATCTGCCCCTTCCTTCTTGTAGTCGTGAAATGTGTATTCAAGACCGTTCGCATCGAGCCATTTGCGCGCCTTCTTCACGGTGTCGCAATTGGGAATGCCATAAAGGTGGATCATGCCGAAAGTCCTACTGGATGGAACACTTGGAACACTGTTCAGGGCCAAAAACCAGCTCTGAAAACAAACGCGAAAATTTGCAGCGGCGAGGGCGTGGAGCGATGGCCATGAACCCGGCCTTAGCGTCCGATCGGCGAGTAGGACAGATGCGCGTCTGCAATGGCCACCGCCAACGCATCCGCCGCGTCCGCGCCCGCGATCTCAGCACCGGGCAACAGCACTTTGAGCATCGCCTGCACCTGAGCCTTATCCGCGCCGCCTGTCCCAACGACCGACTTCTTTACAGCCCGCGCAGCATGCTCGCGGACGCCCAGCCCCGCGGCCCCACACGCCGCCAGCACTGCGCCGCGCGCCTGCGCCAGCTTGAGGGTCGATTGCGGGTTTTTGTTGAGGAACACTTCTTCGCACGCGGCTCGCTCGGGCGAATGCTCGGCAATCACCGCATCCAGCGCAGTGACCAGATGCGATAGCCGCGCAGGCATTGGCGCCTTGGCATCGGTCTTGATCTGGCCGTTGGCGATATGGCTGATGCGCGTGCCCTCCGCCCGGATCACGCCCCAGCCGGTGCAGCTGAGCGAAGGATCAAGTCCAAGGAAAATCATAGACCGATCCTAAACCCCAAACGCCAAGCGATAGCCAGCAGGAAAGCGGCGGCCAAACCAATCGCAAAAAGCCATTCACGAAGCCTCATCACTCATCCAAGAGATCTTGCCAGACTCCAAAGCAATACGCTGGAAGAAAGATAATGCTGAACACAATGCATACGACAGCAAAAACTGTGTTGAGAAATCCGCCCTCCTCCAATCGGTCAAAAAGCACGAACAAAAATCCGATTGTACCAAAGAACGGCAGTGATGCCGCGAAAACGCGCCAGCCCCACTGCGATTTCAGTCTTTTCACGCGTCCAGCTTCGCCATCACCTCGTCGGAGATTTCATAGTTCCCCCAGACGGTCTGCACATCGTCATCATCGTCTAGTGTGTCGATCAGCTTGAGCAGCGTGCCCGCGCCTTTCTCGTCTAGCTCGACGGTGAGGTTGGGCTTCCAGGCCAGCTTGACCTCTTTCGCTTCACCCAGCGCCTTTTCCAATGACGAGGCGACTTCGTGAAGATCATCGGCGGCGGTCCAAATTTCGTGACCTTCCTCACTCGACGAAATATCTTCCGCACCCGCTTCCATGGCCGCTTCGAGTACCTTGTCCTCGTCGCCGGCATCGGCGGCATACTCAATGTAACCCAGCCGCTCGAAGCCGTGCGCAACCGAGCCTTCCGTACCGAGATTTCCGCCATTTTTGCTGAAGGCGGTGCGCACGGCGGTGGCGGTGCGATTGCGGTTGTCGGTCAGCGTTTCGACAATGATCGCGCTGCCGCCCGGGCCATAGCCTTCGTAGCGCACTTCTTCGTAGTTCTCGTCATCGCCCGCGCTCGCCTTGTCGATGGCGCGCTGGATGTTGTCCTTGGGCATCGACTGAGCCTTGGCCGTATTGACCGCCAGCCGCAGGCGCGGGTTCATGTCGGGATCGGGCGTGCCCATCTTCGCTGCGACTGTGATCTCGCGGCTGAGTTTGGAAAACAGGTTGGAGCGTTTCTTGTCCTGCGCACCCTTGCGGTGCATGATATTCTTGAATTTGGAATGGCCTGCCATGAGTGATCTTATCTGCTTACTGCTGAGCTGGTGAATCTGCTGCGCCAGTTCCTAGCGAAGGGCGCGGCGGCGGACAACGCCTATGGCTTGATATCGAAATGGAGCACGGAAATCTCATTCGATGCAAGCTTCCGATAGAGGGCTTGGGCAGGTTCGTCCTCGGGCTGAACATCGGCCTGAACAAAGATGGTCCACGCACCTGCCTCTCTGGCGATCCGGCGGGTTTCTTCGATCATCTTGGTGGCAATGCCTTGGCGGCGGAACTCCTCATGAACAGCCAAGTCATAAATGTACAACTCGCTGCGCGCTTGCTCGAACTTCGGAAGCAGGAAGCCCGCCAGCGCACCCGCTGGACGACCGTCATCCTCCGCGAGAATTGCGACATTCTTCGGGTCGCTGAGCCAGTCCCTTGCATTATCGTCAGAGGGTTTTGCATCCGAATAGTTTTCGGGTTCATCGAAGACGTCCGAAAAGATCGCATTCATCGTCCGAAAGCCAGCAACATCGCTCGCTGAAAGTCGCCGGATCGAAACCATCGGTTCAAACCTTCACGGCTGTCCCGCTGGCGCTGACCATCAGCATCGACCCGTTTGCGCCGATCACTTCATAGTCGAGATCAATCCCGACAACTGCATTGCCTCCGCGACTAGCGGCCTCGGCCTGCAGTTCTTCAATAGCCTGGTTGCGCGCGTCAGCCAGAATTCTCTCATAGCTGCCAGAGCGCCCGCCCACGATGTCGCGAACACTGGCGAACAGGTCACGAAAGACGTTGGCCCCAACGATCACTTCGCCGGTTATCACGCCCAGATATTCCTGGATCGGATGGCCTTCGAGTGTGGGGGTTGTACTGACGATGACGCCGCGCGCGTCTTTCCATGGTCCTGCCATAACTACTCCTCTGAATTCTGCATTATCGACATAATACAAAGTGCGTCAGACCTCACGACTGCATGCTCAGCTCAACCCAGGCCCAGTGCCGCCTTGTAGGTCTCGAGAATGGTTTCCATCTCGCTGCGGTCGTCAGGCTTCATCTTACGCAGGCGCACCACCTGACGCATGATCTTCGGATCATAGCCTACAGCCTTTGCCTCAGCATAGACATCTCGGATGTCGTCGGCGATGCCCTTCTTTTCTTCTTCGAGGCGTTCAATGCGCTCGATCAGCAGGCGCAGGCGGTCGTCAGTGGCTTCGGCCATCTTCTTGGGTCTCCGTTGGAAGTTCGATTCGGTTTCGCGTGACCTAGCTGGAGCGCGAGAGATGGTGAAGCGCGCCATCCACAAATTCTTGGCTGGTTTCGAACTGGCCGCAAACCAAGGGAAATGATAAGCAACCGTCACAGTTTTCTGGGAGGACTTCGATGAAACGCTTTGCTGCTCTTGCTCTTGTTTTCTCGGCGACCGCGACAGCGGGTACGCTGAACCCGAGTCCCTATGAAACGCGTGAAGAAGCGATTGAACCGGTTGAAGAAGTTGCCATCAACGGGCCATTCAAAGTGCTAATTTTCGGCAATTCCACCGAGTCCACAGTGAGGCTGACGGGTCCCGAGGAATTGCTCGAAGACGCCGAAGTGGTCGTGGCCGATGGCACTTTGACAATCCAGTTTCGCGATAACGCGCGATGGAGCTGGAATCCCGGATCGGGGATGAATGTGGTGGTTCATCTACCCGCGCTTGATACTGTGGGCGTGACGGGCGCTGCGCAGGTTGATGTGATCGGTGTAAAGGCTGAGACCTTCAAAGCCGGGACGAACGGAGCCGGATCAATCACGGTTTCCGATCTGGAAGCTGATCAAGTCCAATTGGGCACAGCTGGTTCCGGTTCGATCGAGGCCAAAGGAACAGCCAACGCAGCAATGTTCGGTATTGGCGGCACAGGCTCCATCGAAGCCAAGCGTTTGCGGGTCAAAACCGCTCAGATCGGCGTTGGCGGTCCGGGCAAAGTCTATGCCGATGTGTCGGAAAGCGCAGAAATCGGCGTTGGCGGTGCTGGCCGCGTGGAAGTGGTCGGCGGCGCGCAATGCACATTCAATGAGGAGCAGGCGGCGAAGATCGAATGCCGTTGAGGCAAGCAACTTGACCTAGCGCAAATCGGCCTTGTTGCGCGTCAGGCTCTTTTCCATCGCTGCGATCTGCTCTTCGGTGGCGGGTGATTGCCGGGTCGCTTTCCACTCATCCATCGGCATACCGTGGATCAGTTCACGGGCGGCGGCCTTGTCGCCTTCGAACCCGGCGTCGCGGATCCAGTCCGCCAGGCAATTGCGGCAGAACCCCGCGAGCCCCATCAGCTCGATATTTTGTGCGTCGTGGCGATGCTGCAAGTGGCGCACCAATCGGCGGAATGCAGCGGCCGCAATCGCATCGTCAAGCTGGTCAATCGAACCGGCATTTGGGCCGGGCGCATTCGTATCCATGTGAAGCTAATCCTTGAGTTGAAATCCGGCTGTGTCATAGCTGAGGAGATGACAAAGAGCGATCTCAAACGCGCCGACGAGAGCGGCGCTTCGACCGATGATGATTTCCGTGGTCAAGTCGACCCGCGCGGGCGCAAGGTAAAGATCCTCGCTACGATAGGCCCCGCCAGCCGCCCGCCGGAAATGTTGCGCAAATTGTTTCGCGCTGGGGCCGACGCCTTCCGCGTCAATATGAGCCACGGCGACCACTCCGATCACGAAGCATCGATCAAGGCGATCCGGGCGATGGAGAAGGAATTCGGTCGCCCTATCGCCATCCTCGCCGACTTGCAGGGGCCGAAACTGCGCGTCGGCACGTTCAAGGATGGCAGCGCCGTGATCCGGCATTCGGGTCACTTCACGCTCGACCGCAATCCGGCGCCGGGCGACGAAAACCGCGTCTGCCTGCCGCATCCGGAACTGTTCGGCATTCTCGAGAAAGGCCAGCGGCTGCTGATCAATGACGGAAAGATCAAGCTGAAGGTAATCAAGGCCAGTGATGACGAAATCCTGTGCTCGGCGGAAGTCGGCGGGGTAATCTCGGATCGCAAAGGCGTGAACGTACCCGACGCCGAGGTTCCGATCCCCGCCCTAACCGACAAGGATCGCAAGGATTTGGCCTTTGCCGTGCAACACGGTGCGGACTGGATCGCGCTCTCCTTTGTCCAGCGCCCGGACGACTTGGCAGAAGCGCGCAAGCTGATCGGCCCGGGGACTGCCCTGTGCGCGAAGATTGAGAAGCCGATGGCGGTCCACCGCCTGGACGAGATCATCGAGATGTCGGACGGCATCATGGTGGCGCGCGGCGATCTGGGCGTAGAACTCGAACCGCAAGAAGTCCCGCCGCTGCAAAAGAAGATCGTCAATGCCGCGCGAGGCGCTGGCAAGCCGGTGATCGTCGCGACGCAAATGCTGGAAAGCATGATCGAAAGCCCAATGCCGACCCGCGCGGAAGTCTCCGATGTTGCCAATGCGGTCTACGATGGCGCCGACGCCGTCATGCTATCCGCCGAAAGTGCTGCGGGTGAATGGCCCGAAGAATCGGTAGCGATGATGGACAAGATCGCGGATCAGGTCGAACACGACGAGGCCTATCTCGAGCGTGTGCGCTTCCTTGACACGCCGCCCGATGCCACCACCGCCGATGCGCTGGCGCATTCCTGCATGACCATCGCCGATACAGTTGCGATTAGCGCGATCACCGTGTTCACCAGTTCTGGCTCGACCGCGCGGCGCGTGGCACGCGAGCGTCCTGACACGCCGATGCTAGTTCTCACGCCAAGCGTCCGCACAGCCCGGCGGGTCGCGCTGCTTTGGGGGGCGCATGCGGTTGCGACGAAGGATATCGGCAGCTTTGAAGAGATGATCGCCAAGGGAAAGCGAATGGCGCTGCGCCATGGCTTCGGCCAGGCAGGTAGCAAGCTGATCGCACTGGCGGGGGTTCCGTTTGGCACGCCCGGAAGCACAAACCTGCTCCATATCGTGACCCTGCGTGGTGACGAGCTTGAGAAGCATGGGGGTTAGCAAATCAGGATGGATTTCGACGACCTTCTGCAGCGCTATTTCGCCGCATCCGACCCGACCCAAATCGCACCCAGCGCGTTGGAAGCGGGGACCGAGAAAATGCTGGTCGATCTGGGACTGGAGAAGGATCGCGGCAAACGCTTTGCTTTATGGTCGCTGCTTCACCTGCTGGGCCAAGCGCCCGACCTCGACGTTGCCTTCAAGGATGAAGACGACCGAGAGGCGGCGCGCAATTTCATGGATATGATGGCGGGCATGACTGAGAGCGACGGGGGCGACGAATAAGACCTTCGCGCCATTGGCCTCAGCGCTGCCGAAGCAATCAGGCCAGCGTTATGAATCCGACGCCCTCTCCAACCGTCGCCGCGCGACCTCTTCGCCCAGAACCGGCAGCAGATCGCCCATATCCGGACCGTGGTTCTGGCCGGTGAGGGCCTGACGCAACGGCAGGAACAGCGCCTTACCTTTGCGGCCCGTACTGTCTTTCAGCTTCGAAGTCAGCGCTCCCCACGGATTGTCGTTCCATTCCAGCGCAGCCGCCGCTTCGCTCAGATAGGCCCGGTCTTCGTCGGAAAAATCGGGCAGCTCGATCGGGCCGGTAACGATGCGCCAATAATCGTGCGCGCCGCCGACTGTCTCAAGATTGGGCCGGATCGCGTGCCAGGCCTCTTCGCCCATCCCCTCAGGAAGGCGGTCCGACACATCGGCAAAGCCCAGTTGGTGCACGATTGCTGTATTAATCCGGTCGAGATCGGCATCGTCGAACTTTGCCGGTGCGCGGCCAAAGGTGGAAAGATCGAATGTCTCGAGCAGGGTTTCGCGGCTCGCAATCGGCTCCACCGGGAGGGATGTGCCAAGGCGGGCGAGCAGTGCGATGATCGCTTCAGGCTCGATGCCGCGCTCGCGAAAGGCGTCGCATCCAAGCGAGCCAAGACGCTTGGAAAGCTTACCCTCGCGGCCAACCAGAAGAGCCTCATGCGCGAATTTCGGTAGTTCGTTTGCTCCGCCTGATGCTGCAGAAAATTGTGCAGCATAAAGTGCGGTAAACATCTGAATTTGAACGGCAGTATTGGAAACATGGTCTTCGCCGCGCAGCACCTGCGTCACGCCCATTTCGATGTCGTCGACCGTACTCGGCAGCATATAGAGCCAGGAGCTGTCGGCACGGCGGATCACTGGGTCGGAAAGCTGCGAAGCGTCGAATTTCTGCTTGCCGCGTACGCCATCTTCCCACTCGATCGGCTCATCATGATCGAGCTTGAAACGCCAGTGCGGTGCGACGCCTTCTGCCTCCTTCGCTGCGCGCTCTTCATCGCTCAGCTTTAGCGCGCCGCGATCATAGATCGGCGGTAGGCCGCGCCCCAGCAGAACCTTGCGCTTCAGCTCCAATTCCTGCTGCGTTTCGTAAGCGGGATAGATCCGGCCCGCCGCTTTCAGAATCTCGAACGCCGCGTCATAACGCTCCAGCCGCAGAGACTGCCGCTCCTCCATATCCGTTTCAATGCCCAGCCACGCGAGGTCTTCGCGAATGGCTTCGACATACTCTTCCTTGGAACGCGCGGCATCGGTGTCATCGATCCGCAGCAGGAATTTGCCGCCAGCTTTGCGCGCCAGCATCCAGTTGTGCAGCGCGGTGCGGATGTTTCCGACATGAAGGCGGCCCGTGGGAGCGGGCGCAAAACGAGTTATTGTCATGCCGGTTGCGGTAGCCAGCGCAGGCGGCGCGGGCAAGCTCTAGTGGCGACGATTGCCGGCCTGTCTAGCCGTGCGATTCCGCCGCAACCAAGGCGATGGAATGCTCCCACAACCTGCCGATGCGATCGTGGCGGATAAGTCCGGAAAGCTCGGCCTCGAACGCATCGCGCTGGCCCTTTGCGGCGCAGTCAACCGACGATGCGAGGGCGGCCTCATCATGAGTGAGCGCGCAGCAGCAGAAGCGCGAAACATGGATATTCTCCGGCCATATGCGCGTAATCGCCTGCGCAAGAGCAAGCGACGCGCTCGCAGACGCGACGCTGCCCAGCCGAACGGCAAGCTCGGCGACCGGATCGTGCCCCGCCCGCTCATACAGCGCGATCAGGCGCAGCGAGTAGATGAAACGCGCGGCTATAGATCCGTGAGCTTCAATCCGCCTCGGTTGAGCCAGGGACGTCAGCCATTTGTTCGAGGTTGCAGGGGGAGTTTGGGCATCCGGCTTTGAATAAGGCGTCTTCATCGGACCTCGACAGCATTGCGAGAACAAGGGACAACGAGCGGCTGAATGGCCGACTCGCACCCTGAGACGCACCGCGCCTCTGATCGCAATACTACCTTATCGCAATTGCTTCGCAATAGCGAATATACAACTTTCCTGTCTCTACTTCGGCCTAATTACAAAATTGTGCTCGATGTAGAGGAACACCTCGGTCTGGCTTGCCTGCTTGAAATAGAGGTCTGATTCCAGCCCGCGGATCTCAATCCCGTAATCGCTGCCAAACATCCCCGCATAACGCCTGGACTCGTCCGCTATCGCCTTCACCACGGCACCGCGATATTGATCGGGATCGTCGATCGCGAGATCGGTGCTGCCAGTCTCAATGTACGATCGGCCCGTTGCCGGCACATTCTTGCGAAAAGCCTCGATGGTCTCATCAACCTGGTCCTGACCTTTGAACCTGCCCCCAACAGGAAGCCGCGCATAGAGCTTCACCCGCGTCGTATCGGGGCGGTTACCGCGCCCATAGGTCAAGAGATCCTCCATGGTCGCAAGGGTCAAAGGCGAGAGCTTGTACTCACCTGCAACCAGCGAGATGCCCTGGCTCTGCGCCCTCTCAATCGTGGCACGAAGCATGGCGGTCACTTCATCCCTGCGCACTGTTGCATCGCGCGAATCCGAATTCACAAAGATCGGTTTGACGAAATAGTCAGCTGTGCGTGTCAGCCCGATGGCAGATTGCTCATCGTCGTAAAACTCATCGTAGTCCGAGCGCTCGATCCGCGATCCGGTAACAACCACCGTATCCTGTGCCATCGCCGCAGTTGGCGCGAGAATCCCCGCGACCACAGTCAAACCCAATAGCCTTTTCATGTGCTTCCCTCCCTGCTTTCAAGGAGCAAGCTACCACGATCACGCTTTGCGACAAGCTGAACCGTCACAAAGAAAAACCCCGCCGGAGCAAGAAGCTCCAGCGGGGTCTTTTTCTATTGAGCCGTCGAAACGACCATAGGTCTTGCCGCTTACTCCGCGGTTTCGCCCTCTGGCTTGGCACCGCCCATAGCGGCCTTCATCGCTTCTTCGCTCGATACAGGATCGGCTTCCGGCTCTTTCTCAGCTTCACCAGCAGCGGCCAGAGCCTCCTGCTGCTTCTTCCACTGAGCCTTCAGCGCTGCATCGCGGCTGGATGCGGTCACGCGCATGCGGTTCATGCCAGCGCCCGTACCTGCCGGGATAAGGCGGCCCACGATCACGTTTTCCTTGAGACCGATCAGCGTGTCCTTCTTACCCTCGACCGAAGCCTGGGTGAGAACGCGCGTCGTTTCCTGGAACGATGCAGCTGAGATGAACGAACGGGTCTGAAGCGAAGCTTTTGTGATGCCGAGCAGGATTGGAGTGCCGGTGGCCGGCTTCTTGCTCTTCGTCAGCTTGCTGTTGATCTCGTTCATTTCCTCAAGGTCGACCTGCTCCCCCGGAAGCAAGGTGGTGTCGCCACCATCGGTGATCTCAACCTTTTGCAGCATCTGGCGAACAATCACCTCGATGTGCTTGTCGTTGATCTTCACGCCCTGCAGTCGGTAGACCTCCTGGATCTCGTTGACGAGATATTCGGCCAGCGCTTCCACGCCCATCACTTCCAAAATGTCATGCGGGTTCGGCGAACCGGAAATGAGCGTATCGCCCTTCTTCACGAAGTCACCTTCCTGCACGTCGATCACCTTGGTCTTGGGGATCAGGTACTCGACTGCATCGCCTTCCTCGGGAACGATCGCGATCTTGCGCTTCGCCTTGTATTCGCGAACGAACTCGATCTTGCCGGAAATCTTGGCGATGACCGAAACGTCCTTCGGCATACGTGCCTCGAACAGCTCGGCCACACGCGGCAGACCGCCGGTGATGTCGCGGGTCTTGGCAGCTTCGCGGCTGGCACGGGCGAGAATGTCACCCGCGTCGACCGTCTGGCCGTCTTCAACCGACAGGGTGGTGCCCGGTGCCAGCATATAACGCTGTGCCTCGGTCTCACCGTCATCTGTCTGACCTTCGCCAAGAAGGGTCATGCGCGGACGCAGGTCTTCCTTCTTCTTGCGGCCCGTCGCACGGTTTTCCGTGACGACGCGCTGGGCGATACCGGTCGCATCATCGGTCCGCTCTTCAAGGGTCGTACCCTCGACGAGGTCCTGATACTTCACGACACCCGACTGCTCGGTGATGATCGGCAGGGTGAACGGATCCCATTCAGCCAGACGATCGCCTTCCTTCACCTTCGCGCCGTCCTTGAAGTGCAGCACCGTACCGTAAGGCACCTTGTGCATTTCACGTTCACGGCCCTCGGCGTCGATCACGGCGATCTCGCCGTTGCGAGCGAGCGAGAGGATCCGGCCCTTCTTGTCGGTGATTGTCGGCATGTCGCGCAGTTCGACCTTACCATCCGAAATTGCTTCGAGATGGCTGGTTTCATTGAGCTGCGCCGCGCCACCAATGTGGAAGGTACGCATGGTCAGCTGCGTGCCCGGCTCACCGATCGACTGTGCAGCGATAACGCCGACAGCTTCACCGATGTTCACCGGCGTACCGCGAGCGAGGTCACGCCCGTAGCACTTGCCGCAAACGCCCTGCTCCGCTTCGCAAACCAGCGGCGAGCGAATCTTGGCAGACTGGGTTTCAGCCGCTTCGATTTCCTTCACCATCGGCTCGTCGATCAGCGTGCCGGCCTTAACGATCACGTCACCGGTCGAAGCATTGACGATGTCCTCTGCGGTGGTGCGGCCAAGGATGCGCTCGCCGAGCGAGGCAATCACCGAACCACCCTGAACGATCGCGCGCATTTCCAGCGCGTTTTCGGTCTTGCAGTCTTCTTCGACGATGACGCAGTCTTGCGATACGTCGACCAGGCGGCGGGTCAGGTAACCCGAGTTCGCCGTCTTCAGCGCCGTATCCGCGAGGCCCTTACGAGCGCCGTGGGTCGAGTTGAAGTACTCAAGAACGGTCAGACCTTCCTTGAAGTTCGAGATGATAGGTGTCTCGATGATCTCACCCGACGGCTTGGCCATCAGGCCGCGCATACCGGCGAGCTGCTTCATCTGAGCGGGCGAACCACGCGCACCGGAGTGCGACATCATGTAGATCGAGTTGATCTCTGCCTCGCGGCCGTCCTTGTCGATCGGCTTCGCCTTAATCTCGTCCATCATGGCGTCGGCCACCTGGTCACCGCAACGGCTCCAGGCGTCGATCACCTTGTTGTACTTCTCTTGCTGAGTGATCAGACCGTCCTGATACTGCTGCTCATAGTCGGCAACCAGCTTCTTGGTCTCCTCGATCATGCCTTCCTTGCTGTCAGGAATGATCATGTCGTCCTTGCCGAAGCTGATGCCGGCCTTGAACGCGTGACGGAAGCCAAGGACCATGATCGCGTCGGCGAACAGCACTGTGTCCTTCTGGCCGGTGTGACGATAGACCTCATCGATCACGTCGCCGATGTCCTTCTTGGTGAGAAGGCGGTTGACGATGTCGAACGGAACCTTGTGGTTCTTTGGCAGGCATTCACCGATCAGCATGCGGCCAGGCGTCGTTTCGAAACGCTTCATGGCGACCTTGCCGTCCTCATCGGCCTGCGGCACGCGGGCGATGATCTTCGTGTGAAGCGTAACGGACTTCGTCTCGAGCGCCTGGTGCACTTCGGCCATATCGCCAAAGCGCGGCAGCTTCTCGATCTTGGTGCCGTCCTTCTCTTCGATGTACTCAGGAGTCTTCTCCTGACGCTCCATCGAGAGATAATAGAGACCCAGCACCATATCCTGCGAAGGAACGATGATCGGCTTGCCGTTTGCGGGCGAGAGGATGTTGTTGGTCGACATCATCAGCACGCGCGCTTCCAGCTGCGCTTCAAGCGACAGCGGAACGTGCACAGCCATTTGGTCGCCGTCGAAGTCGGCGTTGAAGGCCGAGCAGACCAGCGGGTGAAGCTGAATAGCCTTACCTTCGATCAGCACCGGCTCGAATGCTTGGATGCCGAGACGGTGAAGCGTCGGTGCACGGTTCAGCAGAACCGGGTGCTCGCGGATCACTTCGTCGAGGATGTCCCAGACTTCCTTGCGCTCTTTCTCGACCCACTTCTTCGCTTGCTTGAGGGTCATCGAGAGACCCTTCGCGTCGAGGCGGGCGTAAATGAACGGCTTGAACAGCTCGAGCGCCATCTTCTTCGGCAGACCGCACTGGTGCAGTTTCAGCTCAGGACCGGTCACGATGACCGAACGACCTGAGTAATCGACGCGCTTACCGAGCAGGTTCTGACGGAAGCGGCCCTGCTTGCCCTTGAGCATGTCGGACAGCGACTTCAGCGGACGCTTGTTCGCACCGGTGATGACGCGGCCACGGCGACCATTGTCGAACAGCGCGTCAACAGCCTCCTGCAGCATACGCTTCTCGTTACGGACGATGATGTCCGGCGCGCGCAGCTCGATCAGACGCTTCAGACGGTTGTTACGGTTGATCACGCGGCGATAGAGATCGTTCAGATCGGACGTCGCGAAACGGCCACCATCCAGCGGCACCAGCGGGCGCAGCTCTGGCGGGATCACAGGGATCACTTCGAGGATCATCCACTCAGGGCGGTTGCCCGAGTCGATAAAGCTCTCGACGACCTTGAGACGCTTGATGATCTTCTTCGGCTTGAGCGTCGACTTGGTGGTCGCCAGCTCTTCCATCAGATCGTCGCGCTCTTGCTCGAGATCGAGATCCATCAGCATGTGCTTGACCGCCTCGGCGCCGATATCGGCCGAGAACGCGTCTTCGCCATACTCGTCCTGCGCTTCGAGCAGCTCGTCTTCGGTGAGCAGTTGAAATTTCTCAAGCGGGGTCAGACCCGGCTCGATCACCACGTAGCTCTCGAAATAGAGGATGCGCTCAAGCTGCTTGAGCTGAATGTCGAGCAGCAGGCCGATGCGCGATGGCAGCGACTTCAGGAACCAGATGTGCGCGACCGGCGCGGCCAGTTCGATGTGGCCCATGCGCTCGCGGCGCACCTTGGTTACGGTGACTTCGACGCCGCACTTTTCGCAAACGACGCCCTTGTACTTCATGCGCTTGTACTTGCCGCACAGGCATTCGTAGTCCTTCACCGGACCGAAGATGCGCGCGCAGAACAGGCCGTCACGCTCAGGCTTGAACGTACGATAGTTGATCGTCTCGGGCTTCTTGATTTCGCCGAACGACCACGAGCGAATGCGCTCTGGCGAGGCGATCCCGATCTGGATCTGGTCAAAGGTTTCCGGCTTGGCCAGCTGGTTGGTGAATTTGGTCAGTTCATTCATTTGCTTGCTTCCTCACGGGTAGCGAAGGTCCTGCCGAGGTCGTTGCACTTGCGAGCGTCCTCGGCGAATTGCTTGGCGGCTTCTAAGTCAGAGCTATCTTCCGGATAAGGTAGTGACACGACGCCCGATCCTGCGACTCTGCCAAGGTCACTTGCGACCTCTTCCGATGTCATTCCATTAGAAACGCCGATGCTCTTGGCGCGGCGGTACCAAATCGAATGAGATCCGCCAGTATCGACATTGCGGCTACTAGCTGCTGCGGAGAACGCGATACCATAGCATTTCACAGCGTCATCATAGCTAGCGGTTGGGGCGGCGACGGATACGGCGCCGATACTAATCAGCGCTCCAATCATTCCGCAGCCTCCGGCCACTGGTCGTCATCACCCTCTTCGCCGTCAGACAACGATTTGAGTTCGACGTTGAGGCCCAACGAGCGCATTTCCTTGACGAGAACGTTGAAGCTCTCTGGAATGCCCGCTTCGAAGGTGTCGTCGCCTTTGACGATCGCTTCGTAGACCTTGGTACGGCCGATCACGTCATCCGACTTAACGGTGAGCATTTCCTGCAGGGTGTAGGCAGCGCCGTATGCCTGCAGTGCCCAGACTTCCATCTCACCGAAGCGCTGTCCGCCGAACTGCGCCTTACCACCCAGCGGCTGCTGGGTGACGAGCGAGTACGGACCGATCGAGCGAGCGTGGATCTTGTCGTCGACCAGGTGGTGCAGCTTGAGCATGTAGATGATGCCCACGGTGACCTTGCGGTCGAACGCTTCACCAGTGCGGCCATCGAACAGGACCGATTGGCCCGAGCTGTCGATACCGGCCTTAACCAGCATTTCCGACACGTCGCCTTCGCGTGCGCCATCGAACACTGGCGTACCCATCGGCACACCCGCAGTCAGATTGCTTGCGAGTTCAACAATTTGCTCGGTCGAACGGCTTTCCAGATCATCGTGATACTGGTCGCCATAGACATCCTTCAGACGCTCGACGACAGCTTCCGGCGGCTTCGCCTTGGCGTAATCTTCCGCAGCATTCGGATTGGCGGCCTTCCAGTCATCGAGGGCATCGCTGATCTGCATGCCGAACCCGCGAGCCGCAAAGCCCAGATGGGTTTCGAAGATCTGTCCGACATTCATACGCGAAGGCACACCCAGCGGGTTGAGCACCACGTCGACAGCCGTGCCATCTTCTAGGAATGGCATGTCTTCCACTGGCAGGATGCGAGAGATAACACCCTTGTTCCCGTGGCGACCGGCCATCTTGTCGCCCGGCTGAAGCTTGCGCTTCACGGCGACGAAGACCTTGACCATCTTGAGCACGCCCGGTGCGAGTTCGTCACCACGCTCGAGCTTTTCCTTACGGTCCTCGAACTTGGCATCGATCAGCCCGACGGCATCATCGTACTGCGACTTGACCGCTTCGATCTGGGTCTGACGCTTGTCGTTGGCGACAGCGAACTTGAACCATTCGTGCCGCTCGATGCCTTCCAGTGCTTCAGCGGTGATCTTGTCACCCTTCTTGAAGCCCTTCGGAGCAGCCGACGCCGTCTGGCCGACAAGCATGTCGCGCAGGCGGTTGTAAGTCGCACGGTTCAGAATCGCACGTTCGTCAGCGGCGTCCTTGCGTAGACGCTCGATTTCTTCGTTCTGGATCGCGCGCGTACGGTCATCGATCTCGATACCGTGGCGGTTGAACACGCGAACTTCGACGACCGTACCGGCAACACCCGGCGGCAAACGCAGCGAGGTGTCGCGAACATCCGAAGCTTTTTCACCGAAGATGGCGCGCAGAAGCTTTTCTTCCGGCGTCATCGGGCTTTCGCCCTTCGGCGTGATCTTGCCGCACAGAATATCGCCCGGATGCACTTCCGCACCGATATAGACGATGCCAGCCTCATCGAGGTTGCGAAGCGCCTCTTCACCGACATTAGGAATGTCGCGAGTGATGTCTTCCGGCCCCAACTTGGTATCGCGAGCCATGACTTCGAATTCCTCGATATGGATCGAGGTGAACACGTCGTCCTTCACGATGCGCTCTGAAATCAGGATCGAGTCTTCGTAGTTGTAGCCATTCCACGGCATGAACGCGACGAGGCTGTTCTTGCCGAGCGCCAGTTCACCCAGATCGGTCGAAGGACCGTCGGCGATGATATCGCCGGCCTCGATCACTTCACCCACCTTCACCAGCGGACGCTGGTTGATGCAGGTGTTCTGGTTCGAACGCTGGAACTTCTGCAGCGTGTAGATGTCCACGCCCGACTGACCGGGTTCGACATCGCCCTGAGCGCGGATCACGATACGGGTGGCATCGACCTGATCGACGATACCGCCGCGCTTGGCTGCAATCGCTGCGCCGGAATCGCGGGCAACGGTTTCTTCCATGCCGGTTCCGACCCAAGGCGCTTCCGCCTTGACCAGCGGCACAGCCTGACGTTGCATGTTCGAGCCCATCAGCGCGCGGTTGGCGTCATCGTTTTCCAGGAACGGAATGAGCGATGCGGCAACCGAAACGAGCTGCTTTGGCGAAACGTCCATGAGCGTGATCTGCTCATTGGGTGCCATCAGGTTGTCGCCCGCCTGACGAGCCGAAATCAGCTCCTCAACGAACGAACCGTCTTCTTTCAGCTCAGCCGAGGCCTGTGCGACGGTGTGCTTCTGCTCTTCCATTGCGGAGAGATAGATGACCTCGCTCGAGACCTTGCCGTCCTTGATCGTGCGATAAGGCGTTTCGATGAAGCCATACTTGTTGACCCGGCTGAACGATGCCAGCGAGTTGATCAGACCAATGTTCGGGCCTTCCGGCGTCTCAATCGGGCAGATCCGGCCATAGTGGGTCGGGTGAACGTCGCGGACTTCAAAGCCAGCGCGCTCACGCGTCAGACCACCTGGGCCAAGCGCCGAAACGCGGCGCTTGTGGGTGACTTCCGACAGCGGGTTGGTCTGGTCCATGAACTGCGACAGCTGCGAAGAGCCGAAGAATTCACGCACCGCCGCAACCGCTGGCTTCGCGTTGATCAGGTCGTTCGGCATGACGGTCGATACGTCGACCGAGCTCATGCGCTCCTTGACCGCGCGTTCCATGCGCAGCAGACCCACGCGATACTGGTTTTCGAGCAGCTCACCGACCGAACGGACCCGGCGGTTGCCGAGGTTGTCGATGTCGTCGACTTCGCCCTTGCCGTCCTTCAGGTCGACCAGTTCCTTGACCACGGCGAGGATGTCTTCCTTGCGCAAGGTGGTCACAGTGTCTTCAGCATCGAGGCCCAGACGCATGTTGAGTTTCACACGGCCAACGGCGGAGAGGTCGTAGCGCTCGCCATCGAAGAACAGACCTTCGAACAGAGCCTCTGCGGTTTCCTTGGTTGGCGGTTCGCCCGGACGCATCACCTTATAGATGGCCTCCAGACCCTCATCACGGTTTTCAGCCTTGTCGGCTTTCAGCGTGTTGCGAATCCACGGACCGGTGTTGATCTCGTCGATATCGAGCAATTCGAGCTTGTCGATGCCGGCATTGTCGAAGGTCTCGACGTGCTCGAGAGTGATCTCGTCACCAGCTTCGACGTAAATGCGACCAGTGCTTTCGTCGATCAGGTCACGCGCAGCGTAGCGGCTGACGACTTCCTCGGTCGGAAGCAGCAGGTTCTTAAGACCGTCCTTGGCCGCCTTGTTAGCGGCACGCGGGCTGATCTTCTGGTTGGCGGCGAACACTTCTTCGCCGGTTTTGGCATCGACCAGAGCGAACGCTGGCTTCTGACCGCGCCACGTCTCTGCATCGAATGGAATCTTCCAGCCGTCTTTCGCGCGGTCCCAAGTGACCGTGTCATAGAAGAAGTGGAGGATTTCTTCGCTGTCCTGACCCAGCGCATATAACAGCGCAGTGACCGGCAGCTTACGCTTGCGGTCGATCCGGACGTTGACGATGTCCTTCGCGTCGAACTCAAAGTCGAGCCACGAACCGCGATACGGAATGACGCGCGCAGCGAACAGCAGCTTGCCCGAGCTGTGCGTCTTGCCGCGATCGTGATCGAACAGCACACCGGGCGAACGGTGCATCTGCGACACGATAACGCGTTCGGTGCCGTTGATGATGAAGGTGCCGTTCTCGGTCATGAGCGGCATGTCGCCCATGTAAACGTCCTGCTCCTTGATATCGAGGACGGAGCGGGTTTCGGTTTCCTGATCGACTTCGAACACGATCAGGCGCAAAGTCACCTTCATTGGAGCCGCATAGGTGATCCCGCGCTGACGACATTCGGTCGTGTCGTATTTCGGATCTTCGAGTTCGTAGTGCACGAAATCGAGTTCGGCCGAACCGGCGAAATCGCGGATCGGGAAAACCGAGCGCAGCGTCTTCTCAAGACCGGAAACGTAGCCCGTTTCCTTGTCCGAGCGCAGGAACTGCTCGTAGCTTTCGCGCTGAACCTCGATAAGGTTCGGCATTTGCACGACTTCGTGAATGTCACCGAAGATTTTACGGATGCGCCGTTTGGCCGTCCCTTGCGCTGTGGCCTTGGACTTGGTCGACTTTGCCTTGGTTGCCATGGAGGAGAAATGCCTCTTTGTCTGTCGCCGGGCGAAAGGCCCGGTCGCTCAAATTGATCGCTGCGTCATCGCGAAATCAGCTCCATTCCGGACGCGAAAAAGGCCGCAAGCACATGCGCAGCCCCTTGGCCCGCATCGCTGCAGCTCAACATCACGTCGCGAATATGGAACTCGCTGCTTCCATTCCTAAGCCAATCCCCGCGTATGAATCAGCTTTGCTCGAAGCGAGCGATTGAGAGCCATGTAGGAATTGTCGACCAAGGCGTCAACTGTGTGAGAGCACCAATGTCTTCGCTCGCAAACTCACATGTGCGGATCGCGAGGCAAAGAGACCTCGCTCGCAAGTCACGCTATTCGAAATTCAATATATCGCATATTGTTTTTCAATATTATTGATTGACAATAAATCGAATCGCCCATAGATGGAGATTATTGAATATCAATATGACACATCAAGGAGATCGATATATGACAAACGCAATCACCCAATCACTCGCTGTCTGCGCGGCTTTCGTGCTGGCACTCACATCCATCGGCGCAATCGTGACGGTTCCACCCGCACAAGCTCAGATCACTGCGATCGAGCTGGCCTGAACCATCACCAAAACAGGGAATCCGACATGACAAAGCAAAATACAGACCCCTTGCTGCTCGCCGGCCAGGTTCTGGCCATCATTATCCAAGGCGTGATGGCATTCGCCGGAGTGGTACTCGTTATCGTAACGCCGTTCGTTCTGTTCTTCCAAGACAAGATCAATGCCGAAATCCAGGCTGAGCACGGAGATGTGCTTACCGCGTTTCCGGCCATGCCCCTCGCCGGCCTTTTCGTGGTGATCATTGCGGTGGTCGCGCTGATCTTCCTGTTCTTCGGTAGGCTACGCGCGATTATCGGCACCGTCGGTGACAGAGATCCATTCGTGCCCGAAAACGCCGATCGGCTTAGTACTATGGCCTGGTTGCTGCTTGCAGTTCAGGTTCTGATGATACCGGCTGCTGGTTTCGGCCTGCTGGTCGCTGAGTGGGCGAAGCAGATCGAGGACAGCACGTTTAGTATGGACGCTGGCCTGGACCTCACTGGAATCATGATGGTGATCGTCCTCTTCATCCTTGCCCGGGTGTTCAAGCAAGGCGCAGCCATGCGCGAAGACCTTGAAGGGACTGTCTAATGCCTGCCGATGAAGAAGGAGCAACGATCATGGTCAAGCTAGACGACCTGCTGCACGAGCGGCGCATGACCCTAACCGAATTGGCGGAGCGTGTCGGCCTGACTCTGGCCAACCTCTCAATCCTCAAGACGGGCAAGGCCAAGGCGATCCGGTTCTCAACCCTCGCCGCGATCTGCCGGGAGCTGGATTGCCAGCCGGGCGATTTGCTAGAATACGAGGCGAACTGAACTCCCCAACCAGTTCGCTCAAATGAAGGGCCGCCGCGTCAGTCGGCGGCCCTTCCGACTTCGGGCGATATCAAGGGCGTATCGCAAGTCCGTCGTCGTTTTCGATAGCTGCGGCAAAGCCCCATCCGCCAAAGGTTTCGGAAACGGCTGCGGTCAGCACATTCGGCCCTTCACGCAAGTCGAGCACCACCACGTCTTTGAATCCCACCGTGCCAAGGAAAAAGAAATCGCGGCTGCGAAACCCGGCAGCGCCGTCGAAAACGAGCCGGCCGTTCAGGAACAACCGCAGCCGATCGGAATAGCCAAAGCGAAGGCGAACCTGCCGGGCGGCATTGGAGTCGATCCGGGTCGACACCAGCACAGTATCTGCACCCTCGTCAGGCTGTACCAGCCGGCCAATATCGGCGATCCCGGTCGGTTCGGCCTGCACCAGACGTTCCGCGCTCAACATTTCAAGGTCGCCGGGGAGCGACAGGACGTTCTCGATCCGGCTCTCTGCAAAGGGCTCCGATACGCGCCAGGTCGGGATGACACCGGGAGGCGGCGAAGCGACCTGCTTTGGCCTGCCGACAATACCCTCCCCCGCAGCTAGGCCGCGAATAGTCAGGTTGGCGATCCTGATCTTCCCATTCGGACCACTGGTCCGGAAGCCGATCCCGCCGCTGCCGCGGTCGGTCGCCAGATCGGGCACATGCAATATGGGTTCCGGGCTTCCATTGAGATAGATGTCGGCCTTGTCATCCGCGATCACGAACTTGATCCGGTTCCAACCATCATAGGTGTATGGGAAGGGCGCGATCGCATTGGCGTCGGAAAAGATCTGCCAGGACGTGAGGCCGCCGCGCATCGGCGTATATTGTCCTGCATCGGGCAAGCCCGATTTGTGTTGGCGCATATAGAAGTACTCGGCATCGCCAGTATCCGACGCATGCCACATCAATCCGCCAAAGCCGCGCTTGTTTTCGAACGCTACGTCGAACTCGATTACCCCTTCGGAAAACGCGATCCCTTCTAGCATCGCCGATGCTCGCGACAGGACAAGCTCCTGCTGCCCCCTTACCTCATCAACGGTGACGCCCTGTGGACTGGTCGGGCGCACCTGATATTGATCGAATTGAAGCAGAGCCGGCTCAGCTTCCTGCGCTTGCGCAACGCTCGCCGCGCCTATCGCAGCAAGCGCGCCAACAAACTTTGACATAATCCGCAGCATTCAGTCCTCCACGCAAAATCGTTCGCGCAGGGGATTAGCAGACCGTGCATGTCAGCTATTGAACGAAACGGCCATGCGGCGCCGCTGGCGATGCCATTCACCGGGAGTTTGCCCCATCAATGCCTGGCACTCGCGGATCATGTGAGCTTGATCGGAAAAGCGGTGCGCGAATGCGATGTCGGCCCAGTCCGGATGCGCATCTCGCTCGGCGCTTAGCATCGCAGCAGTCAGGCGCTGTCGGCGAACAATCGCCCGCGGTGAGAGACCCAACCGATCGACAAATCCGCGCCGCATATGCCGTGCGCTCAGCCCCGCCTGATCTGCAAGTTCGGCTGGCCCCAGCATGCCGGGCGAGCGGCGAGCGAGCGTCGCGGCCTGTCCGATCCGGTCGATTTCCACATTGTCCGACAATTCATCCAACACGCCCAACATGGTTTGCCAAGCGCTAAGAAAGTGACCTGCGTCGGCCAGCCGTGCAGCGGCATCGAAGGAGTGCTGCAGCCGCTGCGGCAAATGACAATCTTGATCCATATGGTCGCGCATGCTCAACCCAAGTCCGGTTTCCATCGCTTCTGGGGCGAGGCGCAGCGCGAACAGCTCTTCTCCATAACCGGGTGCATAGGCACCACCATCGGGCTGCGCGCGAAAGATCACGAAATTCCAATCCGATGTCATTCCTTTCGCATCGAAGCGGCGGCGCAGCGCGATTGAGGGTTCGGTAAAGGGCAAGAGTCGATGCGGTTCTTCTTGGCCGTGCCCGGTGTGGCTGTACCAGGCGAGGTCGGCAACGGCTGCTCTATCACGGCCAAGCCGCCAGGCGCGGTACGACCCGCTCGTTTGGATAGGCTCCTGATCGCTGCAGTCTGGCGGTCTCACTCGTTCAACTTAGCCCGAAGCTGCCCTTTTCAAAAAGACATGCTCTGCAAGCAACGCCATCGCCTCGACGGGCAGCATCAGCCTTGGTTGCAAGCTGGCAGCCCGTTCGCCTTTCGAGAGGTAGAGCAAGCCCACTTCGGCACTGGGAATACGGATGGGGTATCAGCCCCATACCGACATCTCGGTCTCTCTGCGAAAACAATTTCAGAGACGGCAACACAGCGTCGTTTCCGAGATTGACTGAACTTACCAACGCAAGGGGAAATACGATGTTCAAGAACGCCAAGACTGCCGCAGCTTCCGGCCTGATCGCTGCCACTTTCGCCATGGGAATGGTCGGTGCAGCTCCCGCCCATGCCGGCAACACCTGCAAAAAGGTCGCGATGGAATTCACCAACGACCACAGTCACAAGATCAATATTGTCGATGTCGATTACTGGGATCCGGCCAAGGGGCGCAATGGCGGCTGGCGCTCGATCGGCGTCTTTAACGAGACGCTGCAATCGGGCGACACTTGGGACGAGACCCGCAACTTGAAAAAGGTCAACCAGCGCAGCACCCGCATCCGGTTCGAATATCGCAAGCCAGGCAAGCTGGGCGGCTGGAGCTTCAAGAAGTACAAGGTCGAAAGCGACAGCTTCACCTGCAACCGCCGCGACAATGTGGAAGTATCCACCAACGACTGATCGGTCGGTTACGACCAAGAAATGAGCGAAGCCCCGGCCCTTGTAAAAGCGGTCGGGGTTTCTGCGGTCAAGCTGCTGGCGCCGCACAAGTAACCGGCATCTATCCGGAACTATACATGCGGCCACCTGTTCTTTGCGCACGAGCTGACGAGTTTCGCCGGCTCTCTCAGGAGGACATTCGATGAAGAAAATGATTATTGCGGCTGCTCCCGCTCTCATGTTGCTCGCGGCCTGTGATGGCCCCGCAGAAAACGTCGGTGAAGAGCTGGACGACGTAACCGAAGCGCAGGCTGAAGTTACCGACGAGCGAGCCGAACTTGCCGAAGCTCAGGCAGATCTGGCCGAAGAGCGGGCAGACGTCGCCGAGGCGGAAGGCGATTCCGTCGGCCAGGCCGAAATGGAACAGAAGGCGGAACGGCTTGAGAACAAAGCCGACGCTCTGGAAGACAAGGCAGACGATATTTAATAGCGCTGCTTGGGATTGGCCGGGCTTAGCCTAGGCCGCGACGGCCAATCCCGACCTGTTCTTCGCCTAGCCGATGCCCTGACTTTGGCTTGACTCGTGGGCGTAACAGGCTAAACGCGCCGCCGAAGGATCAGTCATCAGGCTAATCTTTCATCCGTCCGAGACAGTTGGTGAGAGTAATTTGGCTCTCTTAATTTCCAGCCTAGGCGGGGAAAAGAGATTTCAGCGAACCTTCGCAGGTTCGCAATCGCGCCACTCCATGATTTGGAAGCGCACCCTCCTTCCCTGTTGCAAACGGACTCGCCCGTGTCGGAGCGCTCGCTTCGTCATGGACAAACGTAGCCGGTCGTTCGGGACTTTCCCGAGCGATCATAGTGAAGGAGTATGGCATGGATCGTTCGCAGAAAGCCGACGCGGTCGCCCAGCTCAACGAAGTCTTTAACGAGGTTGGCGTGGTGGTTGTCACCCGCAATCTCGGCCTGACGGTGGACCAGTCCACCGAACTGCGCGGAAAGATTCGTGAAGCCGGTGCGTCCTTTAAGGTTGCGAAAAACCGTCTCGCCAAACTCGCCCTGAAGGACACCGATTACGTCGGGATCGAAGAGTTTCTCTCCGGCCCGACCGCGCTGGCATGGTCTGAGGACCCTGTCGCGGCTGCAAAGGCCGCTGTCGAATTCGCAAAGTCGAACGACAAGCTCGAAATCGTCGGTGGCTCGATGGGCACGCAGGTGCTCGACGAAGCTGGGGTCAAGGCGCTCGCCTCGATGCCAAGCCTCGATGAGCTGCGCGGCAAGATTGTTGGTCTCGTCAACGCCCCGGCAACCAAGGTTGCTCAGGTCGTCAACGCGCCAGCGAACAAGCTTGCTCGTGTGTTCGGTGCCTATGGCGCCAAAGACGCTGCTTAATAGAGACGATTTCGCAAACGCGATTTTACATGTGTTTTGGGGTGTGACCTAGTCAGGCCGCCCCGCATAATTTGGAGTGAACATCATGGCTGATATTGCCAAGCTTGTTGAAGAACTTTCGAAGCTGACCGTCCTCGAGGCAGCTGAACTCGCAACCGCTCTTGAAGAAGAGTGGGGCGTTAGCGCCGCTGCTGCTGTTGCAGTTGCTGGTCCTGCTGGTGGCGGCGATGCCGGCGCAGCAGCTGAAGAGAAGGACGAATTCGACGTCATTCTCACCGGCGACGGCGGCAAGAAGATCCAGGTCATCAAGGAAGTCCGTGCCATCACTGGTCTCGGCCTTACCGAAGCCAAGGGTCTCGTCGAAGGCGCACCGAAGCCTCTCAAGGAAGGCGTTGCCAAGGCGGAAGCCGAAGAAATCAAGGGCAAGATCGAGGCTGCTGGCGGCACCGTCGAACTCAAGTAACGGACTGGGCGCATTTTGCGCCCGCCGTTATCCTCGCGAAAGCGGGGATCTCGACCCGCCAGGCTTTATGCCTGCGACAACAAAAGAGGGCGGTGCCAGCGATGGCGCCGCCCCTTTTATTTGCATTTCGATTCAATATTGTTTTTAGTGTGCGGCGATCCAGGGGGGATCAAATACAGGGGTTGTACACCATGAAAATTACACCAATTCTGGCGGCGCTTGCCGCTGGCGTGAGCCTGAGCGGCTGCGCAACCGTGCTCAATGGCACCAATATCGATTACGCCACGGAAACCGATCCTTCAGGAGCCAATGTTGTGTTTCTGGGCGGGCTGGAATGTACCTCGCCATGTGAGCTGGAACTTCGTCGCAAGGATGATACGCGCGTCGACATCTCGAAAGAAGGCTACGAGCCGGTCTATGTGCTGATCCAGTCCAAGCTGGCAGGCTCTACTTTTGGTAACGCCCTTGCGGGCGGTCTCATCGGCGCCGCAGCGATGGTGGCAACGGAGCGAGCAACACGCTCAGGCCGCGCCCGCTATACGTGAAGCTCGCGCCTGTCGGCTCGGACGAGCCAGCATTGTTGCTCGACAAAAACGGCGAAGTCGTCAGCACAGTTGACGAGCACAATGACGCGGTTCGCGAAGATGTAGCCAAGACGATCGGCGCTGATCTTGCTGGCTTGGATCAGACAGAAGCTGTCGCCGCAGAAACTGCCGCTGACGAGTAAGAGGCTAATTGGTGCTGACGCAGTGTCAGCACCTGAGCATCAGTAGAGAGGGCGGTGACTGCGATGGCGCCGCCCTTTTCTTTTCCGGACAGACGATAAGTTTGGTAGACGCGAGGCTGGACGATCAGCCCTTACGCATCAACGCCCCGCCCGCGATCAGGACCAGGCCAAGACCTGCACCAGCCGCCAGCGCAACGCCGAGTAGGGAGCTGCCCTCCTCATCCGTTTGCTCGGGAGCCTGAGTAGCAACCGCGAGACTTGCCTCCTCCACATCACCAGCACCTGATGCATCGGCGGAACTACGCGGAACAAAACCGTCGCTGGTGAGCGTCATCAAAGACAGATCGAGACCATGCTCTTTTGCGGCTCGGCGAGCGGCCGCGGCCAGCTTTTCCAACGTTTCTGGCTGGTTCTTCGCTTCCTCGATTGCGCCATCCATCACCGCCGTATGAAGCAGCAATGCTTCGGCATATTCCTGCCGCTGAGCATCAGAGGTGCCGGCAAAGTCCGGAGTGGCAGCCATAGCGGAGCGGACCTGCATCCGAACCGCATCAATTGTTCCTTGATCGGGAGTGTCGTTGCGCTTCTGCGCCGCGAGCCAGGTCGATATCCACCAGACCGAATAGACATCGGCGACGTCATGCGGATCGAGGCCGTAATTGCCGATCCCCTGCCCGATCAGTTCAATTATCCGGGGCTGCGCCGTGACCAGCTGCTGCAAGTCTGCAGCTGCGCTCTTGTTTTTTGTGCGCTTTACGAAGCTCTGGAGATTCTGCTGGGTGCGCGAGCGGTCGGGCGTGAAGCTGAAGTCGAAATTGCTACCTGTTCCATCTACCGACGGCGCAGATGGCGCGGTGAGCTGGGCGCGGCGTTCTTCCGATTTCTGGACATGGCTTTGTGCGGCGAGTCCAACTGCCACGCTGCCATCAATGATGGGCGGCATGTAGAAATCCTGGGCTGCGACCGACGTGTGTGCTGCGATCCCCAGACCCAGAGCACAAGCTATTGAAACAATTCGCTTCATTATTTGTCTCCCACGAGAAAACGCCCCGGCGGTATGCATACCACCGAGGCGCTTGGTAATGCGAGTCTCAATTACTGCTTGTTAGCGCTCCTGCTCATCGCTTCACCGATTGTCTTGATTGCGGTGTTGGTGCTGTTGAAGAGCATGGAGAAGCGCTGCGACTCGGCGCTAAACTTGGCGGTTGCGCTTGGCTTGTCATCATCGAGCTTACCAGCCATCTTCTCAAGCTTGGCAGCTTTCGCATCCAGTTTGCGGCCCAGCGTCTCTGCGATAGCCATCAACCAGCTGCCGCCTCGACGGCTGCGTGCTTCGCGCTGCTCCTGGGTTTCGGAATTGGCGGCGAGCAGGCTGTTAAGGCCGTTATCGATGTCGCGGTTCGCCGCATTTTCGAGCATCGCGATATCGCGGAAACCCAGATTGAACGAATCTGCCACACCTCGAATGGCCTGACTCATCTCCTGCCGTGCGAGGCCGGGCATGCCGGCGCTGGATGCAAAGGCAGATTGCGCCATGTCGATCATCGGCTGTGGAAGGCCCATGCGCTGACCAAGCTGTTGAATGAGGTTCATACCGATCTGCGCGCCGATGGTGCGCATCGCGAAACTGGCCCAGCCAGCTGGACCCATCGCAAGCTGCGCAAGGTTGATTGGGTTCATGACCGAACGAACGATGCTTCCAAGACCAAATGCCATTTTTCAAACTCCCACTTCGTGAAACTGTTACAAAGGCGGTTAAGCTGCCTTGAGGACTGTTGTGATCGAAGTGGGCGAGTCGGCCTATCGGCAGAATGCATAGATCGCCTCTGCAAAACGCATAGGAGCCTTCCAGCATAGGATTCCGCATCGCCTGACGCAGCCACGTAACAGCTGGTCGCCATATGCTTGTTATTATTGCCGATGTAGCGGCGAATTGCCTTCAGGGTTCGAGATGACGGAACATGTAACGTCTCAAAAACACGGGGGAATTATGATCGGAACGCGGATCGCTATCGTGGGGCTCGCCTTCGCGGCCACTTTTACAACAAGCCTGAGCGGCGAGCCGCTCTTTGCGCAGCAGCGATCCTCGACGTCGACTACCCAGCAAGACTCGATCCTGGGCGATGATTTCGCCCGCGATACCGGCGCGATCATTGTCACCGCCAGCCGCTTTGAAGACGGCAATCTGTTTGAGCGGGTGGACATTCCCGAGGACTCCTGCCTCGCCAACGCGCCAGCCCTTGGCGAAAACGAGCCTGGCTTTGCGATCGACGCCACGGGCATGCGCCGGGTGCGAGACCTGGAAAGGATACGCCGCAAAACCCGCGCAGGTACGATTTACATTACGGGTGGCGAGTTTGTCGGTGCCAAGATGAAGAAAGCCCGGCTTTATAATATGTGCTTCTTCGGGACCGATTTCAGCCAGACGGACTGGACTGGTTTCTCAGGATCGGGTCTCGGCTTTATCGATGTCGACCTGTCGGGCGCGCAAATGGCATCTACAAAACTGCCCTACGTTCTGATCCGCGATACCAAGCTGGCGCAAGTGGACGCTCGCCAGGCTGACTGGAGCTATGGTCGGCTTGACGGCGGATGGACCGGATCGATGCGCAATCTCGATCTGACCGGGGCCAACCTTACCAATTTCCGGATTGCTTGCGGGACCGGGCAGGATGACGGATGCCCAACCGAGCGCGAAGGCATGTCGCTGAAAAATGCCGACCTTCGCCGTGCAAGCTTCTATGCGTTTTTCTGGCCGGAAGTCGATTTGAGCGGAGCCCGGATCGACCAGACCGAACTGGCGCTCGATCATCTGCCGAGCCTGAAAGGCGCTCGGCTGGTGGGGCCCGTCGTCTTACGATCCCCCCGCCGCGCGATCATGCTGTTCCCCGGAGAGGTCGAACAATTGGTAGAGGGGGCCGAACAGGTCGAAGGATCATCGGACCCTTGCGAGGGAGCGCTCGCCCAGCCCGCCTTGCAACTGATCTGCAACGTGCCGGGCAGCAAGACGCGATCGCTGCTCGCGTCAGTCGCCCAACTCGAACGGCGGAGCATGGCGAAAAATGGTTATGCCCAGCGCCGCGCCGCATGGATTTCCGGACGCAACGGTTGCCTCGATCTCCCCGACGAGGATCAGCGTATAAACTGCGTAGTCGCAGCCTACGAAGCGCGGCAGGCCGATCTGCGCGGAGAAACTGGCGCTCCTTCCTGGGTGTCGGGCACAGGCTATCGCCTATTCCTGTCAAGCGAGGCGGTTTACCCAACGGCCGACGGCCAGCCCGGGCTTTATGGTCGCATTCTGCCGATCTTGCTCGATTCTGCAGTAGCCGCAGTGATTGTCAAAACCGACGGATCTAGATTTGTGAGCGCGAAGGGCGTCGCGCTCGGCGGATGTTTCTTCGAAACGGACAGGCTGGCATATGACGAGGCGAACGAAACCCTCAACTTCGCACGCCAACCGCGCCGCCGCCGCAGAGCGATGATCATGGAAGAACCGCTGCTAAGCTTCGCCGGGCAAAGCGCAACGGTGCGCGAAGAAGGGCTGGCCCGTATCGAGAATTGCTCTTCACGCAGCGACTTTCCGCGCCTTGAAGAGCTCGAACTCGACAGCAATTTGCTGGAGAGCATGTGGGAGCGGTTCTGACACCGATCTAATCCAGCTCATCCGCCTATACGAAACGTATAGAGACACCTCGCTCGCCGGGTGGCATGTCGCATAGATTGTGAGCGCCGATCTTCGGCTTGTGGAGCAAGTGATGGAAACCAATCGTGTGAACGATTTCGCCGCGGAAAGGCGGCAGGACATTGCGATCAACACGCAGCCATCACCGCTGGTCGCCGCCAGCGATGCCCGCATTGCCGCCGCTCGCGTTGCTCTTACCGGAGCTGGCCCAGCTGCAACTTTCCGCGTCCAGCACGAGCAAGCCGTTCCGCAAACCGTTGCGGGCAATCCGACGCCGGTCGGTGAAACAGTTGCAACGGGAGCGCCGCCGCCGCCAACCACCCGCGAGCTCGCCGCTCTTGCGACCGACGTCTACACGCCGGGCACAGCACCGCCCGCCGGTTGGGATATCGCGACAAGCGCGCAAGTTGCAGAGCTCGGTTTGAGCGAATCCATGCTTTCTTCGCCGACCACTGACTTCAGTGCCGAAGTTTACGCGCGCGAGATCGCCGGACAGACGAGCTATGTCGTCGCGTTCAGGGGCACGCAAAGTGGCGCGGATTGGCGCGGCAATATCCAGCAGGGTGTTGGTCTTCGCACCGACTACTACAATCGCGCGCTGGAAATCGGGGAGCGGCTGGTCGTGCCGAATGGTACGCGGGTAACGCTCACCGGGCATTCGCTTGGCGGAGGCCTTGCCTCGGCAGCCTCCACAGCCTCGGAACTCGATGCAACGACCTTCAACGCAGCGGGCCTGTCCGCCCCAACGCTGACGGAGGCACGAGCCATCGCTGGCGCCGACGGCCAGATTGACGTGCCGGATATCAGTGCGTTTTATGTCCGCGGGGAGATATTGTCGACTTTGCAGGATGGCGGCGATCGGATGATCGGTGCGATCCTCGGCGGGGTAACCGGCGCGCGTCACTTCGATATGCCGGAGGCGGTTGGCAACCGGATAGAGCTCGATCCCGTGCGCCCGGACGGAATGCGATGGTATCAGGATCACGCGATCAGCCGACATGGCATGGCCTATGTCAATTCCAGCCTCGCCGCTCAGTGACTTGGCGAAAGGCCCGAGCCTCCTTATAGTTCGCCGCTGATATGCGCCGCGCGCCAGCCATTTCCCTTGTCGCCATGGCCATCGCAACTTCTACCGGGAGCTGCTCTGCTTTGAGCGAGACCACATCCTGCTACACCCGCTCGCAGCCACAGCTTCCCGACCGGCAGAAAGTGCGTCCGCATCTGAGCAATGGCGAAGAGGGAAGACGCCTGTTCGATGCCGTGAACGAGGGCAATATTTCACGGGTGGAGGAAATGATCCGCGCCAACCCGCGCCTGCTGTCTACGCACCGTGTCTTGGCAGCGAACGAGCGCTCCAGAAGCGGAAATAGTGGCGGCTTACTTACTTTCGCTGTCGCCAATTGTGACGCACGGATGCTTGGCGCGCTTCTTGAGCTTGGGATTGATCCGGACGGCATCCCGCCGGGCCTGGCGCTTACCTATGCCGTGCTGGCCGACGATCCAACAATGGCTGCCATGCTGCTGCAAGCGGGCGCTTCTGCCGATGCGAGCACGCCGACCGGATCAACCCCGCTCAAGGAGGTGCTCTATTTCGAGCGCCCGGACGCGGTCGACCTGTTGGTGCGAGGCGGAGCCGATGTGAACCGGCCAGACGTCGTTGGTGCGACGCCGCTCGAGCTGACGCTAACCTTCCAGGATTTTCGCTCTGCTGAGGTGTTGCTGAAAGCGGGCGCGAACCCGTGGCTGGTTGGCAATAAGGGCAAGCTGCCAGCGGCGCTCCTGACTGCCGAAGCCAAAGAGAGTGCGGATGAACCGCAGCGGCTCAAACTGCTTGAGATGGTCCGGGCGCAGAGCACGATCTGGCCGCCTCCATCGCCCGAGGAAGTACGCCAGGGTTTCCTGCATGGAGCATGGCCGGACGCCGCGATGAAGGAAGCGGGTTTTGTCGCCACGCCGGAAGCCATGAAGTCCATGAACCTCGTCGATCAGGCCGGGAAGTAGGCGCGCGATGGTCGGCTCGATCAGACCCACAGGCATCGGCGCAGTTTCCGCCGTTTCCGGCAGATCGAGCGGCGGCGGCAGTCGCACGGGCGGCGCGCTCAGCAAGCTTGCGAACCGCATCGCCGGGCGCGTTGCGCGCGAGTTTCGTATGTTCGAGGACGAGCAGGACCGCGGCGATGACAGGCCACCGCGCGAAGGCGAGGACCTCTACGAAATTCGCGAGGTCGCGCGAGAGCTCGCTGCCGACCTCCACGCCCGCCCGACCGACGAAGGGCGGCTTGCAAGGTCGCTAGGTGCCTTTGCGCAAGAAAGCGCTTCCTTGCTGGCAGCGCGCCCGGAGGCGGCCTCACTCGACACGATCGCGCATATGATCGCAGCGCATGAGCAATCGCCTGAAGGCGAGACGATCGACCGTGCCGTAGGTCAGATCGATCAGACGGTTTTGGGAATTTCGGAGAGCCGTCCGCGCTGAGCACCGCGCGACTTCTCGAACTCAAGCGATGCAATCTTCAGACGCCGCCGATCGAGGCCGTGCAGCAATGCCAATTGCGCGTAGCCTGCGCGCAAAGCGTTGAGCTTCGGATCAAGGCCAGCGATGCGAATCGCGATGCTTCCATCAGCCTGGCGTTGCAGATGCGCGCCCTGAGCGAGCGCGCCGGGGGGAAAAGTGATCTCGACAGCCGGCTTGCTTGCACTGGGCCAGCTCTCGGCAATCTGCGCCGCCATCCGCTCCAATATCGCGCTGTCGGCCGTATTTACGGTAGCTTGATTGCCAAGAGCTTGCGGCTCGCCGCCCTTCAGAATCCGCGCCATATCCGCGCGGGCAAGGTCCCCTTCGCTCTGCTGCCCGTTTTGCCCTGAGAGACTGTCAAAATCGCTCGCATTCGAACGCTGGGAAACTGATTTGCCACCGCTCTCCTCACCGCGCGCCGATGCCCTGCTGCCATCCTCGTTGGCGCGATCCATCTTGGCGGAGAAGCGCTCGCCCAATGTGCGTGTTTCAGCCTGACGTCGCGGCGGTTCATTACTCGTTTGCGGCTGCCGAGCTTGCTGGTTCGACGAAGCGGCAGAAGGCTCGCGCGATGATGTTGAGGAAGGCGGTGTCATCGGCGGGCCTCCTCGGAAGCTTCGTCTGCCAAAATCTCGCGCCTATGCGCTTGGGCAGCTCGCTCAGCCTTCAGCTTCTCGCCGAAGATATTCGTTTGCTCGACGGTGCGCTCATGCACGCGCCGGGTTTCGGTCAAATGCGTGCGAGACTCGCTCAATCGCTCATAAGCATCCGCGCGCTGCGCTTTTGCATCGTCGCAGTTCTGTTCCGTGACCTGTCGCCACAGCAGCGCTTGCGGATCTGCCGGATTCGAAAGCAGCATGAATTCTGCATTCGCCTGCCGTTCCTTCTCAAGGCAATAGATGTCGTGAGCCTGCTGCGCCTCTGCGGTCTTCTCAGCCTCTACTGCTTTCGCCTCCCGCCGTAACCGCTCCGCACGTCGTTCGCGAAGCTCGGCAATGCGTGTCGCTTGCTGCAATTGACCGCTCACAGGATGGCCTCCCCGATCGCGCGCAACCTCGCCAGACTGGTAGCCTGGTCGCTTGCCTCATCGGCGCGCTGGCACAAGTACGTCTCGATTGCCTCGCGCTGCTGAAGGGCGGCATCGGCGAGTGGATCCTGACCTGATTGATACTCGCCCATCTGCAGGAGCAGCTCGATTTCCGAAAGCTTGGCAAGCATCGCGCGAACGGCCTCAGCTGCCGCGATCTGGCCCGGCCCGGAAAGTTTGCGGAACAGCCGTGATTGGCTGCTCGCGATATCAATCGCTGGGAAATGACCACGCGCCGCAAGCTTGCGTGACAGATGTATATGTCCATCCAAAAGCGAACGGACCTCTTCACCGACGGGATCTTCTTCCTCGCCTTCGGTCAGCACCGTGTAGAGCGCGGTGATCGCTCCCTGCTCATTCGTGCCGGCGCGCTCGAACAGGCGCGGAAGCTCGGCAAAAACGGATGGCGGCAGTCCGCGCCGCACAGCCGGTTCACCAGCCGCGAGGCCGATCTCTCGCAAGGCCCGCGCATAGCGCGTGACGCTATCCATCAGCAGCATCACATGCTTGCCCTGCGCTCGGAAACCTTCGGCAATGGCCGTTGCCGCGCGCGCCGCCCGCACACGCTCCATAGCCGGACGATCCGAGGTTGCGACAACGACCACAGAACGCGCCAGGCCTTCATCGCCCAGCGTATCTGCAATGAATTCGCGCACTTCGCGGCCGCGCTCACCGATCAGGCCGATCACAATCGCATCGGCCCTCGCCCGCCGCGCCAGCATGGCCAGCAAAGTCGATTTGCCGCCGCCAGCGGCTGCGAAAATGCCCATACGCTGGCCAACACCAAGCGTGAGCAGGCCATCGACAGCGCGCACACCGCTTTCCAGCGGCACTTCAATGGTTGGTCGCTCCATCGGAGAGGGCGGTGGAGCGACCAGAGGACGATCAGGTGTGAGCGAGACAGGTCCTGCGCCATCGATCGGCGCGCCGTTCGCATCCACCACCCGGCCCAACAAACTGTCATTGGCTGGAATGCGGTCGGCCATTTCGCGCAAGATGACTTCGGCATCGGCGTGCAATCCGCGCAGTTCGCCAAGCGGCGTGAGCAGCATCACCTCGCCATCGAATCCGACGATCTCTGCTTTGAGCACATCCTCGCTGTGCGCCGCCGCGATTTCCATCACATCGCCGATCCGCCCGCGCGCGCCGCGCACTCGCAGGGTGGTTCCAACCGCGCCCACCAGCCGACCACGCTGCTCAAACAGTGGACTGCGCAGGCTATCCAGCAGCTGAGAGACGTTGGCGTCAGACATGCGCTTCGTGCGCGCTAGCATTCCAGCGCGCTCTCAAAGCATCCATCTGGGTTTCAAGATCGGCGATGATTCTGCCGTCATCGACTTCGATCCGGCATCCCATTGGCATCAGGCTGGGATCGCCTTCGACCAGATTGGCGTTATCGTCCGACAAGTTCGCCTGAACCGCTTCGACCCATTGCGGCGCAACGACAATCCGCACAGGCGTAGCGCCGGAACGATGCAGAGATTCGCGAACCAGTCCCAAGACTGTTTCGGCGTCATCTCGCGCTCCGATCAGCTGCTCAACCGCCTCCATTGCGGCGATACTGGCTGCGCGTTCGCGGCGCTTGTCTTCGGCGACAAGCTGATCCTGCAAATGCGCAATGCAGTCTGCGAGCACATCGCGCATCTCAAGCAAAGCTTGCTCGCGACCTTCACGATAGCCCTCTTCACGGGCGCGATCGGCCTCTGTGCTGGCCCGCTCGGAAATGCTCTTCGCCTGATCGAGCAGCTCCGCGCTCTCACGAAAATCGCCGACTTTGTCGCGAGAAATACGCGCCGACGAGGCTCGAACCAGGGCATCTCCGCACAAGACAAACTCGCTCATAGGGAGGCCTCGCTCGGTTGTTCGCTTGCGATGATTTCCGCAGCCATTTCGGCCAGATGCGCCACTTCAGGCCTGCGCGTCGCCTCTTCGATCAGCACTTCGCCTTGCTCGATCAGCTCGAACGGGGTCGGCAGGCTTTCCGGTGGGTGAGGAAGATGCAATTCTTGGATGTTCATTTCGCACACCCGATCAAACCGCTCCTCGCCGACGAATTGGGCCAAAGTCGCCAGCCTTTGACCGTTCAATTCCGCATCAACGACGGACCGAGAATTGAGCAGCGCCAGCACCGCAGCGAGATCGTTGTGCTGATCTTGCGCTGCATGGCTCCAGGCCGGAGGATCGACCAATTCGGCAAAGCTGGGTACGCACTCGCCCCGCAGGCGCGCGGCAAATCGCTGCGCTCGCGCAGGTAGCGCCTCGTCGAGAGCGTCAGCGCCCATGCGTCACACCAATCGGCTGGTCGAGAGGAACTCCCGAAGACGCGCGCTCCTTCTTCAGGCGCTGGCGCGTGCGCCACAATTGCAGCACGCCCAGACCGAGAAGACCCACCCCCAGAATAGCAGCCAAGGCGATCAGGATTTCGGTCAGTCGGCCAGAGGAACTGGCGGGAGTCGCTGCGGGAAGCGGTTTCGCCTCCGTCATGGCTATGCTGACTTTCTCGTATTCGAGGCCTTCGATGCTGTTGGTGACCAGCGCCTTGATCGCTGCGGTTTGCGCCCGGAGATCAAAGCCTTCACGATACTTCACGAAGACAGATGCAGAGGGCGGATTGGCCACCCCGGTCAGCACGTCTGCCTCCGGCAGAGCGAGATGCACACGCGCTTCGACCACTCCATCGAACTCGCTGATCGTGTGAGACAATTCCTGGCTCAATCCGTAAACGAGACGCGCTCTTTCGGCCAAGGACGAAGACGTGAAGCCTTCCTTCTTGAACACACTGCCGAGCGATTCAAACTGATCTCGCGGCAAGCCGTTCTGGCGCAGCACTTCGACCGAGCGGGCAAAATCGCTTTGCGATACGGTTACCGCGAACACGCCCTTTTCGCCCGGGCTCTTGTCGCTATCGATCCCCGCGCGCTCAAGCACGGCGACCATTTCATTCGCCTCTCGCTCATTCACATCGCGGTACAGTTCCTGACCACTGCACGCAGCAACCGCCACCATCATCAGAGTGGCCACGACGCCCCGCATCCATCGAGAAAACGAGCCGCGTATCGTGCTATCTGGAGCCCTGCCCATAGATCACCTCATCCCTGTTGGCGGAACAATTGCTGCAGGCCATCGGCGCTGCGATTGGCAATGTTTGAAGTCAGCTGACACTGGAACATGAATTCCTGGCACTTCATCGTCAGCTGTACGATTTCACCCGGCGTCAGCTCGCCATTGCTCGCCTGTGCCGATTGGGCAAAATCGGTGACGGAACGTGCCTGCACGTCGATCCCGTCGAGCGCTCTCAGCATATTGCCGACCGGGGCCGGCATGTCCGCACGCTCAACACCCGCAGCACCTGCGACCTTGCCGAGCGCCTCTGCAAATTTGCTCGCCTCAGCCCCTTGCGCACCTTGAGCAGCGCCGGAAGGTCCGAGCGAAATCGTCCGCTCCATAGCGGCATCGGATCGCTGCCCTCCCGCTCCTGGAAGCAGGGCAGCTGTCAGTATCTCGATACTCATCGATCAGTTCTTCCGTGCCATGGTCTCAAGCGCTTTTGAAACGCTGTCGAGAGAGGTGTGGCTGCTTTGCGCCATGAAGCTCATGCGCATCGACTCAGCTGTCAGCTTGGTGATTTGCGATGGTGAGTCTGCACCGTCTTCGCCGCTGATCACGTTGGATTGCTGCTCGATCTTCGATGCCTGATTGTCGAGCGCTGAGCCCCAGGCACCTGCAAATGCCTCGAACCAGTTGCGGTTTCGGCTGCTTGTGAAGGTCGCTGGGCCTGCACTCAAACTGGCCAAAACCCGTCCGCTGATATCCGTCATGCTACTTCCTTTCGCTCAGTCCTAATCAAATGCTTCACATCACCAAGGTGTCGCGCATCCCGTTGCGCTCGACCGTTACTCTGCCTTCGCCGATCTCCACGATCTTGTGCCCGGTCGGCAGGCTGGCACCCACGAACCAGCGCGTTCCATCCTCGGTCACGAGATAACCGGGATCGCCTGCAACGAAACTCGCCGCGCCGTATCCAGGCGCATTAAAGAAGTACGCCAGATCATTCCCACCGCGATCGGGGTCGGGCCGAAATTTGACCGAGCGCACATGCGGCAAGTCTTGCTGCACAAGAGCGGTCAGTTCGGTCTGGCGGTCGGAAGGCAAGAACGGCCCTTCGATCAGCAAACCGCTGGATCCATCGGGCACAGCCTGCGCGTCAACCTGCTGCGCGGCCAAGAGGTCAGTCGCAGTCTCGGCAGCTTCGGAAAGCGTGTCTACACCGACGAACAGCGAAGGATGCTCAGCCGCAGCCCACGCGCGCAATTGCGCAAGGGCCTGCTCATTCGCGACCAGGCCAGTGACAGATAAAGCGCCCGTGTCAGCCGCCCGACCGACGGACAGACTACGGAATCCTTGATCGACCAGAGCGAGTTCAATTTGAGCCGGATCATCCTGCTTGGGCCCCAAAACGGAGTTTCCGAAGAATGCACCACCGGCGATCGTCAGAAGCGCTGCACCGATCAATCCCAGTTTCGCAGGCGACCATTCCATACCGGCCAGTTTGGTGCGCGCAGGTTGCGAGCGCAGAGCCAGCCGTTCCCCCAGATCGGTTGCGGGCAGACTATCGCCGTCTTGAGCTGCGACCGGCACCATATCGCGCGCGGCCTCGCCGGCATCGTCCCAGCGCCCGTCGTCATCTCCGCCGATTGCAAAATGAAGTTCGCCAATCTGCACGGGCAGATAGGGCTCGAGCGTTATCCGCTCTCCCTCGCCTAGCTCCCGGCCAAGCACGGTGATCTCGCCCGCCACGATCTCGAGCACCGGTCGTTTGCCGCAGGTCGCGAGTTTGAAAGCACAGCCCTTGGTCGTGCGGTCGCGTAAAACGATATCGTTCTCGAAACTGTGACCAATTGCGAGCGTGCGCCCTGGCGGCAGCCGATGTTCAGCGCCCTGCGAACGTCCGCTCAACACGCGCAGCGAGAGCGTCTCGCCGCCCTTATCATGCGCTTCAGCCAATGCAGAGACTGCGTTCATCGACGTCTCCTCACTGGCTCTTCACCGCGCAGCTGCTCCATAGTCAGCGGTTCGACCTCGCTGGCCACAAGCTGCGTGGAGCCAAGATTGCTGATGCGCGGTGTAAGTAGGAAGAGGCGCTCAATGTGGTCCTCTCCCTTGCGACGTTTGCGGAACACTTGGCCAAGCACAGGGATATCGCCCAGCACCGGCGTCTTCTGCTTTGTGTCGAACGTGCGGGTCTGGGTCATCCCAGCCAGCATCACGCTCTCGCCCTGGCGCACGACCATCTGGGTCGCGATGCGCGGGCCTGCGGCGGTAGGAATACCATCGACAACCAGACCGTTGAGCTGCGTATCGCTGATCTCGATCTGCATCCGGATCCGCATGTCGCCGCCATCCTCGATCGCCGCCGGGCGGATGCGCATGGCTAGACCATAATTGACCGAGAATGCGTCGACTTCCCGCTCACCCTGCAGTCTCACGACCTGCTGGGTGGTGATGTCGAACGTCGCGACTTGGTTGTTCGCAGTGGAGAGAACCGGCCGGGTAACCACGCGGATCGCACCACGTTGTTCAAGCGCCTTGATCCGCGCGAGAAATATCTCGCCATCTCCTGACAGGTACCCGCCGGTAATACCGCCAGGTCCGAGACTTGGACCACCACCAAAGAGCAGGCCCAGGCTCTCAAGGCCGAAGCCGAAATCAAGCCCAAGCTCCTTCAGCTTTGTTACGTTCAATTCCAGGATCGTAACCTGAGTCTCGACCATCAACGGTTCGATATCGAGATTGGTGATCAGCTGCTCGTAGACGCCCATCGCCTCGGGACGATCGCGAACGATAACCGCGTTGACGGTCGGATCGGCGGAGATACGAGGGCCATCGAGGTCGCGAACTGGCGCTCGCTCATCACCACCATCCCCATCACGGAAATCGCGGCTACCGAAATCGCGGTCCCGATAGCCCGAGCTGTTACGCAGACCGTTTAACCCGCTGATCGAAAACTCGTTCGTCGCGCCCGAGCTGACCGAGCCGACTTGCCGCCCGTCCCCCATCTGCTCTTGCAGCAGCGTTGCCACGCCCGGGACGATCGTGAGGCGATCGGAACTGCGCACTTCACGGTCAGCTGCATCGCGATATTTGAGGTAGAAAATCCGCACCTCAAACGGGCTGCGCGAGCCGGCATGCCGGATCACTTCCGATCGTACACTTGCGCGAGCCAAAGGCGCTCGCAGGATAGGTGAGGCGACAGGCCGGACAGCTGCGGTTTGCTGAATCGCAGGCGCCGACAACGCCTGTGTCTGCAATTGGCCCGCCATATGCTCAAGGCGATTGAGGAATTCAGGCACACCCGTCGCCAGGATCAGACCGTCGCCAACCCGCACTGTGTTGACGTCATCGATCAGGTTCATTTTTGCGGCTTCGGCCTGAATTCGCTCGCCAGCGAAGGTCGGGATCGAGCGGCTCGCGACTTCCGCGTTGCTGTAAACGCGAACGATCGAACCGTCGTAATAGGCAACCAGACCATAGGCCTGCGAGATCGTCTGCCAGATGACCCCGGGATGGTCTTTGAAAACACCCTGCACTTTACCTTTGACGCCAGTGCTGACCTTGGCGCGAATGCCCGCTTCGCTGAACAGGTCTGCCACGAAGTCGCGGACATCCTGACCACGCGCGCTGATCGAAATTTCGGTGTCGCTGAACGGCGGTTCAGCGGCGCTCGCCGTTGCGGGAAGCAACAAGGCCCAAGCGCCCAAAGCGGCGATCAAGGGCACCTTCATCAAGCGCGCCAGACTTGGGAAAATCGAGAGAGTGTTTAGGGGGTTCACTCAGCTGCCTCCGCATAAATCTCGTCCGGCTCGGTTGCATGAGCAACAAGGTCCGGAGCGATGTCGAGTTGCCGCACCACATCGAGCGGAACGGCGGGGTTAAGTTCGTTGAAACTGAGGATGGGCACGTCGAACAGATCGGCCGCGCACACCAGACGTAGCGGACGACGGAGGTCTTGCGCGGTCAGGATCGCGCGCGCTCCGCCTGCCTCGACCTCCCGCCCAATCAGCTGGACCAATTCGCGCATCCGCAACGGGTCGACGGCGAGGCGAGGTTGTCCGTCAATGCTGGTCAGGGTCGCGCGAATGGCCTCTTCAGCGCGCGGGCCGATCATCATGACTTTGAGACGCCCATCCTCGCAAAGGGGCGCGACGATGTTCCTACGCAATGCAATGCGCACGCGAGCAGCAATCATATGCGGCTCACGCTCTGCCTGACCCGCCTCGCAGATCGCTGCGATGCAATCACGCATATTGCGCAGCGAAACCTGCTCATCGGCTAGGATACGCAGCACTTCGACAATAGTCTGGATCGGTACGGCGCGGACAGTTTCCTTGACCACCTCGGGATAGGTCTCGCCAAGGGTGTCGAGCTGGTCGGTGACCTCTTGCAGGCCAAGGAACAGCATGAGGTTCCGCCGCAGCAACTCGCGCACAAATGCGGGCAGTCGTTCTTGCAGCTGCGCTGGGTCTTCGCGTGCTGCGCCCAGCGGGGCGTCGTAAGCAAGCAACTCCCAGCTGCCGACAGGCGAAGAGCCATGCATCCGGGCGATCCGCAAAGCTGGCAAGGCGACGCCAGACCTTGCCTGGAGATCGTCTTTCGCAGCTTCCAGAGCGTCGGTAAGCCGCTTCATCTCGCTCGCATTCATCTCGCCCCATTGGAGCCCAAGCACCAGCGGTTTGACTTCAGGGGCGGGCCGCGCTTCCAAAATGATCTCGTCCTCAGCCGGAGCATCTTCTGCCGATCCGCGAACGAAGAACTCGCGCAGTTTGGGACCGAGGTTGGGGTCACGCCAAACGCCAGCAGCGATCAAGGTAATGCCCAGCGCACAGAAAATCGCCCAAGGGAAACCAGGGATCAAGCCGAGCGCCAATGCGATGGCGCCAGCAGCAATCAGCGTTCCCGAGCGCGCACCAATCTCGGAAAAAATCGCGGGAGCCAGATCCGGTTTTTCGTTCGGATCGTTGCTGCGCGTGACCAGCAGACCAGCCGCCAATGCACACAGGAACGCCGGGATTTGCGCGACCAGGCCATCACCAATCGTCAAGATCGAGAAGGTCGCCGCCGCCTCACCCAGCGAAAGACCGTGGTAGAGCGCGCCAACCGCAATACCGCCAATCAGGTTGATAACCACGATGACGACTGATGCGATCGCATCGCCTTTCACGAACTTCATCGCCCCGTCGAGGCTACCGTAAAGGCGGCTCTCCTGCTCCAGCTCAGAGCGCTTTGCGCGAGCCTCATCCTTGGTGAGCAGACCTGACCGCAAATCGCTGTCGATCGACAGCTGCTTGCCCGGCATCGCATCCAGGCTGAACCGCGCGCAAACCTCCGCGACGCGCTCAGACCCTTTCGAAATCACTATGAATTGAACCACCGTGATGATCAGGAACACGACAAGACCGACCACGATATTGCCGGCAGCAGCAGTCTCGCCGAACTCTCTGATGATCTGGCCGCCGTCCATCTCGGTCAGGATCATCCGCGTCGTCGCGATACTGATCGCGAGCCGAGCCACGGTCGTGAAAAGGAGTATCGAGGGGAACGTCGAGAAATCGAGTGGATGCCGAACGCCGATCACCGCGATCACCAGCAGCGCCGCCGCAGTCAAGTTGATAGCGATGAAGACGTCCAGCAATGCTGGCGGCATTGGCAAGATGAACATCGCGAAGACTGCAACCAAACCGCCAATCACGACCAATTGCGCGGTTGGAATTGCCTTCGCGGCTTGGGTCATCTTTGCGCCGAGCGCCATCAGAAGTTCACCGCAATCCCGTTCTCGCCAGCAAGTCGGGCGTAATTCGCCTTCACTTTGGCCACATAATCTCGAGTTTCACGAAAGGGCGGAACGCGCATGCCATGGCGGCGTACTGCGCCTTCGCCTGCATTGTAGGCTGCGAGTACAAGCTCCAGATTGCCGTCGAGCCGCTGCCACAATCGGCTGAGCAGTTTCGCGCCCGCATTGATGTTGGTTTCCGGGTCGAACAAGTGCTGCGAATTTGAGACACCCAGATCGCGTCCAGTGCCCGGCATCACCTGCATCAGACCTCGGGCATCGGCATGACTGACCGCACGGTCGCGATAACGCGATTCCTGCTTGATGACGGCATGCAGCAGCAACGGATCGACCCGATGCCGGCGCGCAGCCTGGTCGATCAGCTCGTCAAACTTGGTGCCATAGCTTTGCGGACGCAGCGCCAGCACTGCCTCTTCTTCGGCACTGCCGTATGGGCCTATAGCTGCCGAGCCGATTTCGTTCGACGCCGCGAGACCTTGCGCGGTTTCCGGCGGAACAATTGCAACGATTGAACCATCGCCCAGCCGGAACGACTGGACATCAGCCTGTTCGTCTTTCGCAGCCGCCTTCTCGTCCTTTTGGGAAGAGCCTTTCTCGTGAGTAGCGGCCAAAATGAAGTTTGGCTCGCTCTCGTCTTTCTGGTCAGGTCCAGAGCGATCACGCATCGATCCATCATCATCGGAGATCGTCGTGGCGCGGACATCGCCTGTCGGCCTATTCGCCCTGAATGCTGGCGACTCGATGAGAGTCGTTTCCGGACAATGGCCGATCAAACCTTCAAAATGTCTAAGGGAATCAACGCTTTCCACCCGAATTGGGGCATCAACTGGACATTCGCCCGGATCTTCAATTGGCTCAGGATCTCGCTCTTTGGCCGATATACCAGAGGTGCCAAGCAAAGTACTTGCAAGAAATAGGCCTGCGCCCCAAGCCATAGTATATTTAGCGCTAATTGGCGCGACCACGAATAGACTCGTGTATTTACTTGACATACGACCTCCCATTCAGAACCAAGTCCTGAACCAATCAAGTAATCTAGCATCTGATAGCGAGTGGAATACCCTGCCTTCGAACCCACTCGGCTGGAGTAAACAAGCTTAACGGATATTCAGGAAGTTTGAAGGCTTCTTGTAAACCCCGGGAAAACTTGCTCAATCGCGCGGAATTGCTGGCGTTGCGAGGAAAAGAGCGTGCTTTTGCCCTTCTCAATTCACCGCAAAAACCGAGCAGCTCGTCTGTGACGGATTTGTGAAGGCAATACTTTGAGCGACTCGAGTCGAATGAGGTTTCACTGGTAACGACTTAAAAGCCCGTTGACATTACTGACAACGGTGCAAATAACAATGCGACCGGGCCTGCCATCCGGAGTCGCAGCAGGGCAAATTGCGCTGCGCGGCACTCAGTTCGAACCGGTCGATGATCGGACTAAACGAGGTGATGGGCGGGCGTAGATGTCGGACAAGGATAAAGGCGGCGACAAGACAGAGCTGCCGACTCCCAAAAAGCTGAAAGACGCCCGCAAGAAGGGCGATATTGCCAAGGCGCAGGAAATCACATCCATGCTTGGCACGTTCGGAATGATCGTGCTGCTTCTCGTTGTCGGTGGTTGGATTGCGCGCAGCATTGCCGACTTTGGCGACCGTGTTGTGTCTCAGGCGGCGTCAGGCGATTTCACCATGACATTGGGCAATCTTGGCGGCGAAGGCATCCTTTTGCTGCTCACGGTGAGCGCGGCAGTGCTATTGCCGCTGGCCTTTCTCGCGGCCTTGTCAGAAGTCTTTCAAACCCGGGGGTTGTTCGCACCCAAACGGCTTGAGCCGAAGTTCGACAACATTAATCCGGTGTCCGGCATCAAGCGGATCTTCGGCAAGCAAGGGTTGGTAGAGCTGGTCAAGACGCTCGCGAAAGTGCTCGTCGTTGTTTCGGTCGTCTGGCTCGTTTCGGCCGATCACATCGAGCGAATGGGTGACATGCTGCTCCCGGCAGGCGAACCGGTCTGGCGCGAAGGCATGGGCGCGCAGGCAGGTTCGAAAGACGCCAATCTAACCTTCACCTTGGCGATTAAGGTTCTGGCCTGGGTCGCAGTGATCTTTGTCGGCATCGCCCTGATCGACAACGTCTGGTCGAAACAGCGCTTCATAAAGAAAATGATGATGAGCCGCCGCGACATCAAGCAAGAGGTCAAGCAGGATGAAGGCGACCCTCATGTAAAGGGTCACAGACGCCAGCTTGGTCAGGAATGGGCGCAATCGGGTGCTGTCTCCGCGACCGGGGATGCCTCTGCCTTGCTCGTGAATCCGACACATCTGGCGATTGCTCTCGACTACGATCCCGAACGAGCCCCAGTGCCAGTCGTGCTCGCGCGCGGCGATGGCGAAATCGCCGACGCGATGCGCGATGCGGCTCGGCAAGCCGAGGTTCCGATCATCCGTCACATTCCCACGGCGCGCCGCCTCTGGGCACGCGGCGAAGTGGGCGAGATGGTTCCCGAGGAAATGTTCGACGCCATCGCAGAGGTGATCCTGTGGGCCAAGCGCGCCCGCGCCGGGAAGGCACCAATGGAATGCGAGCTTGAGGCTGAAGCGGCGCGGCTCGACCAGGCTGAGGCCAGCCAATCACAAACTGCTGAGACAGAACCAACATGACAATATCTGCCGTGCTCTCTTCGATTCTCGCGATCATCCTGTCGCTCGCCTTTGTGATCGGGCTCGCGTGGGGCGCGCTCTACTTGTTGAGGCGTTTTCAGGACGGCAGCTTTGGCAAACTGGGCAGCCAGCAGGATGGCCGCGAGCTGCGCTTTATCCGAGCGTTGCCGATTGGTCCGCGAGAGCGATTGGTCCTGATCGAAGTCGACGGCGAAGAGATGCTGCTGGGGGTGACCGCTCACACGATCTCGCAGCTGAGAGAATGGCCGGGGCAAAGCGATAGGAGCAGTCCCGGAGAAGCTGCGGATCCAATGCAAGGCTCAGCGCAGGAGCGCCCGCGTTTTCGTTTGCGCATGACCGAACAGGGTGAACCATGACCGGAGAACCAGGCGGCATTGGGGAATCCGTTCCCAATCTCAACAACGCGCAGGTTGAATGGGCACATCATACGGCGCGTTTGCTTGAGCAGCGTGGGCTTACGGCCAAGGTCACGCCTCTAAAAGAAACGCAAGCGGACTGGTATCTGTCCGCGACATTGGCATTCCGCCCGCCGCCGCAGACTCGAGCCCCACTTGGATCGGCAGCCGATGCTCTAGTGGAAGCACTATCAAGACAAGACAGCGTTCTCGATCAAATTGAACAGGCAACCGGGCTGGCTGCCGAGTTCAAGGATCACGGTAATCCGGGTGCGGATTTGGTTTGTGTGAGCCTGTCTCGCTCAGGCGCAGCGATAGGTGAAATCGTGCCGCTCGCCATGCCTCCCAAAGCAGTTGAAGCCGACAGTCTCTCGCCATTTCCGCTAATTTTTGCCGCCACGCGCCTTTCTCTCGATGAGGCCGGGCAGCTGAGCGCAGGCGATCTCTTGCTTCTTTCCTGCAATCCGTGGCCCTTGGTCGATCACCATGCCGCGCAGTCGGGCGCAGCGCTCGCTTATGATCCGCAAAGCGGCCTATTCGGCCCTACCATGACTTCAAACCTGCAATCTCCAGAGGCAACACCGATGACCGACCCAGCAGATGGCGGACAGATGACCGTGCCCGTCGCAATTCATTTACCGGACGCGATGCTCACACAAACGGACCTCGGAAAGCTCGCCGAGGCGGGCTCAGTCGATCTTGGTCCGGTCGCCGAGGGTCTGCATGTCACCATAAGCGTGGGCGGCAGGCCGGTCGGGCGAGGTGAGATCGTGCGCGTGGGTGATCGCTTCGCTGCGCTCCTCGAAGATCCGGCACCAGCGGCACCTCAATCAGAGAGTGAGAATGAAGGCCACGCAGGCGCCACGGCCTCCGATCCGCCTCCGAATGAGCAAAGCTATCAGCCTGACAGCCAGTTCGAGGCCGAGCCAGAATAATGGAACTCGGCACCTTCACTCCAGGCTCGGCGCTAGTCACAGTCCTGCTGATCGCTCTCGCGCCGTTTGTGGCTGTGATGGTCACCAGCTTTACAAAGATTGTTGTAGTTTTGGCGATTGTGCGCAGCGCGCTCGGCCTGCAGCAGACCCCTCCGAACATCGTTCTCAACGGTTTGGCCCTGATCCTGTCAGTCTATGTGATGTATCCGACGCTTCAGGATATGTCGGCGGCAGCTGGTGTGGGAACGGAGGCGACGGCGACAATGCCCGGCGATGAACCCGCCGGCCCGCCAGAAATCGGCGGAACGCAGGAGATCATCTCTACCGCCGACAAGGCGAAGGAGCCGCTGCGAAAATTCCTGCTCGCCAACACAGAGGCGGAGGATCGCGCTTTCTTTCTTGCGACGCAGCGCAGGATCAGTGGACCGGAACGGGCGGAGGAAATCAGCGACACGGACTTCGTGATTATCGTTCCGGCCTTTGCCGTGCGCGAGCTCAAAGTCGCGTTTCAGATCGGGTTCCTGATATTCTTGCCCTTCCTGATCATCGACCTCGTGATATCGAACATCTTGCTCGCGCTGAACATGATGATGCTGAGTCCGGTCACGATCTCATTACCGTTCAAGATATTGCTGTTTGTGTTGATCGATGGTTGGGTCAAGCTCAGTCACGGCCTCGTCCTGTCCTATGCAATGTAGCCTCGCAGAGCTCTCGGCATGGACCTGACCGACATCACTCTTGAGGCGCTGTGGCTGGTGCTGCTGCTCTCAGCCCCGCCCGTGATTGCAGCGTCGGTCGTCGGTTTGCTGGTCGCAGTGGTCCAGGCGGCGACGCAAATTCAGGAGCAGACACTCCAGTTCACGCTCAAATTCTTTGCGATCGTGCTCACCCTGTTCATTACCGCATCGCTCGTTGCCGGTAGCCTGTTTGCGTTTGGCGATCAGATCTTCACCAACTTCCCGGGAATGGTCGGATGAGCGTCGGGGGAGCTCTGGGCGAGTCGCTGATTTCGGCGGTTCCCTGGACTGAGCAAGCTCTCCTGGTCGGCGCGGCGTCGGCGCGTTTTGCCTTCGCCTTTGTCATGCTTCCGCTCTTTTCGCCGCAGTTGATCCCGCCCCTGGTCCGTAATTCGATCATCATCGCGTTCGGGCTCGTCGCCTTGTCGCTTCCCGTGTCGTTTGATCCGAGCATCTTGTCTGCCGGCCAATGGCTCTGGTTGTTCGGTAGAGAAGCCGCAGCGGGGACAGTGATTGGCCTATTCTATGCGACATTTTTGTGGGCGATGGCATCGGCGGGAGAGATCATCGACAGCAAAACCGGCGCGACGATCGCTCAGGTGATCGACCCGATTTCCGGCGGCACTCAATCTTTGTCCGCCACCTTGCTGGGCCGGTTTGCGCAGGTCACTTTCGTAACGGCGGGCGGGCTAACCTTGCTCATCGGCACCTTGATGATGAGCTACGCCGTTTGGCCGATGGGGCCCGGCGGCGTCGAACTCGACTTGGCCGCAGTGACGCTGTTCGAAGGTGAGTTTGGACGCTACTTTATGATTGCCTTCATTCTCGCTACCCCTGCTCTGATGGTTTTGTTCATAATCGATCTCGGCATGGGACTGCTCAATCGTTTTGCGCAGAACTTCAACGTGTTCATGCTGTCGCTGTCGATAAAGGCGTGCGCCGCGATTTTCGTTCTGGTGCTCATCCTTCCCTTGCTAGGGCGCATGGTGGTCGATGAATTGATGACACGAGATGCAGTTGCCCAGGGCATGCTCGAACGTGCGGGAAGTCCGCAATGACGAGCCGCGGACCACTCTCAAGCGGCGGCCATCCGCGGCCAACGACTGCTCAGCCGGAAACCAAGGTCGACGCTGAATTGATCGCGCTGATCGAAGAGATGCGCAGCGCCGCAAAGCGCGATCCGGCTCGCGAGCGTGAAGTCACTGTCGGCGAATTTCTGGTCGATGGCGCACGCGTTCCGCTTTCGTTGGTCGATCCGCTCCAGCAACTCACGCGCACTGAAGCCGCAGCCTTGCGGTTTGCCGGATGGGGCCGATCCAACGCAGACATCGCAACTCTGCTCGCGATTAGCGAAGGCACCGCGCGCACGCACCTAAACAGCGCAGTGCGCAAACTGGAGCTCGATGGAATGCGCGGGCTTGTTGCTCTTGCCGGGCTGCTCTTTCACCCGCTGGATTAGCGTCCACGAGCGACAAACGCATCCCAACTATACGATCTGCAGATACCGCCGACCCGTATCGAGCCATATGGTTTGCTCCATACTTGTTGGAGAAATCTAATGACCGAAGTGGCCCGCAATCAGTCGGCATTTCCATCGCAGTCTCAGAACGGATCGAGCCCTCTCAGCAGAGCGGCCGCTTTGGTGAACCAGAACCGCGACCCAGTGCTCAATGTTGCTGCCTTGCGAAGTGATCTCGCGGCGCTCCAATTCGTATACCCCGGACAAGCACGTGCTATGGAGCAAGTGGTGCTCGCGCAGATGTCTCCCCGCGAGCAAGGCGAGTTCCTGCGCTCAGGAACTGCGCAAGCTCCTACCCCAGCGAATGATCCCGGTCCATCAACCGCGACAGTGGTTGCAGACCTGACGCAGCTAACTCTGGATCTGGTCGGCATTGTTGAGCCAACACCATTTGCGGATGGCAGCAATGCGCTCATTTCGCTTGGCCGAATGGGCGGAGCGCTGTGGAATCGCGAATGGGGTGAAGCCGGAGGTCACTTGCTGAACGGCACACTCTCGGCAGCCGGGATAATCCCATATCTCGGCGATGCGGCCAAGGCCGGGAAGATTGGAAAGTGGGCTCAAACGGTCGCTGACGCCGTCTCGATGGCAGCCCGCAATCCTGCCATGCGCGCCGCATTGGAAGCTCCCCTCAAAGAAATCCAGGGACTGGTGAACCGTATCCCGCAAGGCGCCCTGGATGCATTGCCGAGTGGCGCCCGCGAATCGCTCGAGCGTATGAAAACTCAGCTGGACGAGTTCTTCGGTGCTGGCGCGCGAGCGGCTGATGCGCGGCCACAGGTTCGCATTGATGGCGGCAGTCCGGGAAGCTGGCCGCGAGAGCTCAACGCGCCCACTCTGCGGCCCAATGTCGACTATCAGGTGAACGGATACACGTTCCGTACCAATGCCAATGGTCAGGTGGATCAGGTTTCCGGTCGGCTAGAGCTGAACACCGCAGATCGCAACGGGTACCAGCAGCGCGTTGCCGGACGCAATGACCGGCTTGATGGCGATCAGGGCGGACATCTGATTGCAAGCATCTTTAATGGGCCCGGCGACCGGGTGAACCTTGTGCCAATGGACGGCAATTTGAATATGGGTCGTTGGCGTTCGCTCGAAGACACTTTGGCGACTGCGGTACGAGAGGGCCGAACCGTTGATGTGAATATCAATGTTCGCTATCCTGAAGGCAGCGCGAGACCAAATGCTTTCCGGATCGAATATACGATCGACGGGAACACTCAGGTCCAGACATTCAGGAACCGACCCGGAGGGAATTAGTGGACCAAACCGCACTCTATCAGACACTTGCCAAGGCACTGATCGTAACCTGCCCTGAGGGTTTTGAGGAAGCGCGCATTGATGCGGAACTGGAATCAGATTGGTCGCAGAAGTCCTATCTCTGTAAAATCAATGGTGAGTGGTCGAAGGGGCAATCCGCACCTGCAGATACGGATTTCGATGTCGATGATGCGCTGCACGATTTGCGTGACATGATGAAGCAGGATGGCCGCCCGGCCTGGAACCGGTGTTCATTTTCGTTAAAGCCTGACGGCACATTCACTATTGATGTCGCCTATCCTGACGAAGAAGCGAGCGCTTGACCTGAGGCTGGTGAGCCATAGACGGCCAACCAAATTCAGTTGACCGTCAAGCTGCAAAGCAAGAGAGATGACTAGCCCTAGTCCTGATCCTGTCCAATTCGAGTTGTGACAAAGTAGCCGCGGACCGACGAAAAATTAGCGACAATCAGTGAGCCGACTTGGGTATTGAGGCGCCCACGTATATCCGGGCCGGCTTTATGCGCGAGATAGCGACTCTTGAAACGCCAACTTGGCGAAAGGAAATCCGGGCCACGTTTGCGTTGTCCTGGCCGCTGGCGCTCGCCAATCTTTTGCAAATGCTCACCTATGCGATCGACGTGATGTTCATCGCCAGGTTGGGCGAGGAACCGCTTGCCGCATCCGCCCTGGCCGTCTCTCTCTTTGGCTTGGTCCTATGGGCATTAACTGGGCTCACAGGCGCTGTTGCTCCTTTGATTTCCGCGGCTATCGGAGAGCGTGCGGCGGCCATCCGGCCAGTCCGCCGTGCCACGCGAATGGCGCTATGGCTGGCTGTCATGTCGGGCGTGGTTGGGATGGGGCTATGTCTGCTGCTTGATCCTATCATGCGAGCTACCGGCCAACAGTCAGGCATTATTGACCTCGCAAACTCATACAACTCGGTCATCATCTTCTCGATGGTGCCCATGTTGCTCGCCGCAGTCTTACGCACGTTCGTTTCCGCGCTCGGTCGCCCAATCTTCGCGACAGTGATCACCGGCCTTGGCATCGGTGTGAACGCGCTCGCGAACTATGCATTTATATTTGGCAACCTTGGCGCGCCCGCACTCGGCCTGACCGGCGCGGCGGTCGCTACGATACTCACCTCGCTGTCGGTGCTCGCCGCATATATCATTGCTATCCGGACGGATGTTCGCCTGCATCGCTACCGTGTCTTCGGTCGGATATGGTCACCCGACTGGCAACGCCTTTGGCAAATCGTCAGGATCGGCACCCCCATATCGCTGACCGTTACCGCCGAGGCGGGTATCTTCGGAGCGGCGGCGTTCATGATGGGCCGGTTTGGTGCTGCCGAACTCGCAGGCCATATCGTCGCGCTACAGCTCGCCGCCCTGGCGTTCCAGGTGCCGTTCGGAGTGGGCCAGGCAGTGACCATCCGCGTGGGGTATTTCTACGGCGCTCGCGATCCCGTAGGCATCCAGCGCGCTGGCTGGGTTGCTGTTGTGATCGGCGCTAGCTTTATGGCTTTCACTGCACTCGCTATGGTGTTGGCACCGCGCATGCTCCTGTCGATCTACGTCAATGTCGACGATGCCAAGAACGCAGCTCTAGTCGCATTCGCGCTGCAATACCTTGTGCTTGCGGCGATCTTTCAGCTGGCCGACGGTGTCCAGGCCGTGGTCGCAGGTGCGCTGCGCGGATTGCAGGATACGCGCGTGCCGATGTGGATCGCCATCTTCAGCTATTGGGTGCCCGGAATGGGCCTTGCCGTGGGGCTTGGGTTTTTCACACCGCTTGAGGGCACAGGGGTTTGGATCGGACTTGCCACGGGGCTGTTCGTCGCAGCCGTGTTGCTCACCTGGCGCTGGATAGGGAGAGAGCGGTTCGACTTGACCGCTATGCCTCACTAATACACTATAGCACGCAGAGGGAGGGCCCGATGCCTGCAATCGTCACGATCCGTTTCTGCTTCAGCCTAATACTCACCTTGGCGGCCTTATTGGGTCTTGGCGCGGCGTCATCAGCCCAAGCAGATGCCGGGGCCGGAGAGAAGGTTGCATGGGAAAATGCCAAATGGTTCGATGGCAAACGCTTCGTTGAAGGGCGAAAGGTCACGGTTCGCGGTGTCTTTATCGACGATAATGCGCCCGCCGATCGAACTGTCGATCTGAGTGGAGGCTACGTGATTCCACCCTTTGGCGATGCGCATACGCACCAGTTTGACGGGCCTTGGACTTTTGAAGCACAGAACGATGCGCAATTGCGTTCCGGAACGTTCTACGTGATGACCATGACGGCGCCGACCAGTGGTGTCGCGCAAATCCGACACCGTTTCGATGATTGGGCAACTGCCGATGTGGCAACGTCGTTGGGGGGCCTGACTGGGCCATCGAGCCATCCGGCGGAGATCTATGAAGCTGTGGCCTTGCGGATATTCAGCTTCGAAGAGCAAGTCGCAAGGCAGGATGAGATCCGAGCCAGCACGCGCGCGCGGGGCGATGCCTATTGGGTCGTCGAGGACGAGGCATCGCTACAAAAGGCATGGCGCGAGCTCATTCGCGCACATCCCGATTTCGTAAAAGTCTATCTGCGGCACTCGAGCGAGTATGCCGATCGGCGCGATGACAATTGGGCAATTGGCGGCGTCGCCCCTGCCCTGCTACCTATGATTGCAGAACGCGCGAAATCCGCAGGCATCCGCCTTGCGATTGCGACCAGCGATGTGAGCGATTTTCGCGCCGCGCTTGATGTGAATGCGGAGATCATCACGCACATACCCTGCTATCAAGATACGTCGGATCCAGGCATCTATTTCTACGCCGATACCGATGAGAAATGCCTGCTCACCGAAGATGATGCGGTGCGTGCGGTCGAACTGGGCACGGCGATAACCTTGATCGCTTCCGAGTTTGCGAAGGATCAAGCCGATCATGTTCGCAAACGGCTGGAAGCAAATGTTGGCGTGCTGCGCGATGCCGGTGCGAACTTTGTGGTCGGCTCCAACGCTTATAGCGAAACGATCACCGCAGGGCTGGTTGCCGAGTCCAAACGCAGCCTCTTCAGTCCGGCAGAACTGCTGCGCATGGCAGCGATCAACACGCCTCGCGTGATCTTCCCCGGTCGTAATATCGGTTGTCTGGATGCCGGTTGCGAAGCTAGCTTTCTGGTCCTGTCGAGCAATCCACTGGACGACATGAGTTCGATCGATAAGATCGCTCAGCGCATCAAGCGTGGGCGCCCGCTTGAGATCAAAGCTGTCGACTGAGCATTCGCCTTAGCTCAATCATCCAAAAAAATTTGTTCGGCGCGTGTTGACTCGCGGCAGGCGCATGCCCATTTGCGCCCCGCTGGCACTCTCGAGGGGAGAGTGCCAATTTGAATTATCAACCTAAGAAGAAAGGTCATAGACATGGCATTTCGTCCGCTGCACGACCGCGTTGTGGTCCGCCGCATCGAAGCCGACCAGAAAACCGCTGGCGGCATCATCATCCCAGATAGCGCACAGGAAAAGCCGAGCGAAGGCGAAATCGTCTCCGTTGGCGATGGCGCACGTGACGACAGTGGCGCCCGCGTCGCTCTCGACGTGAAGGCCGGCGACCGCGTGCTGTTCGGCAAGTGGTCCGGCACCGAAGTCAAAATCGATGGTGAAGACCTGCTGATCATGAAGGAAAGCGACATTATGGGCGTGATCGGCTGAGCCGACTGACCCAACCGCTTCCCTAAACACTTAAAGAATTTCAGGAGAAACAATCATGGCTGCCAAGGACGTAAAGTTCTCGCGTGACGCACGCGAAGGCATTCTCAAGGGCGTCGACACCCTCGCCAATGCCGTAAAAGTGACGCTTGGCCCGAAGGGTCGCAACGTCGTAATCGACAAGAGCTTCGGCGCACCCCGCATCACCAAGGATGGCGTTACCGTCGCCAAGGAAATCGAACTCAAAGACAAGTTCGAGAACATGGGCGCGCAAATGCTGCGTGAAGTCGCAAGCAAGACCAATGACCTTGCCGGTGACGGTACGACGACCGCAACCGTACTCGGCCAAGCGATCGTTCGCGAAGGCATGAAGTCAGTCGCCGCTGGCATGAACCCGATGGACCTCAAGCGCGGCATCGATCTCGCTGTGGACAAGATCGTCGAGAACCTGAAGGGACGCTCGAAGGACGTCGCAGGTTCGGACGAGATCGCTCAGGTCGGCATCATCTCGGCCAATGGTGACAAGGAAGTCGGCGAGAAGATCGCTGAGGCCATGGAAAAGGTCGGTAAAGAGGGTGTTATCACCGTCGAAGAAGCCAAGGGCCTCGAGTTTGAACTCGACGTCGTTGAAGGCATGCAGTTCGACCGTGGCTACCTCTCGCCCTACTTCATCACCAACCCGGACAAGATGACTGTCGAACTCGACAACCCATACATCCTGATCCACGAGAAGAAGCTGTCGAACCTTCAGGCGATGCTTCCGATCCTCGAAGCCGCTGTCCAGTCGGGCCGTCCGCTGCTGATCATCGCCGAAGACATCGAAGGCGAAGCGCTCGCGACACTCGTGGTCAACAAGCTGCGCGGCGGCCTCAAGGTTGCAGCGGTCAAGGCACCAGGCTTCGGCGATCGTCGCAAGGCTATGCTGCAGGACATCTCGATCCTCACCAAGGGCGAAATGGTCAGCGAAGATCTCGGCATCAAGCTTGAGAACGTTACTCTCGGTATGCTCGGCGAAGCCAAGCGTGTCACTATCGACAAGGACAATACGACCATCGTCGACGGTGCTGGCAGCGAAGAAGACATCAAGGCCCGCGTCGGTGAGATCAAGGCTCAGATGGAATCCACCACCAGCGACTATGACCGTGAGAAGCTGCAGGAACGCCTGGCGAAACTTGCTGGCGGCGTTGCCGTGATCAAGGTCGGCGGTGCTTCGGAAGTCGAAGTGAAGGAACGCAAAGACCGCGTCGATGACGCGCTCCACGCGACCCGCGCTGCTGTTGAAGAAGGCATCGTCCCAGGCGGCGGCACCGCGCTGCTGTACGCTTCGAAAGTTCTCGAAGGCGTAAAGGGTGAAAACGACGACCAAAGCCGTGGTATCGACATCGTTCGTCGCGCAATCCTGTCTCCGGTACGTCAGATTGCCGAGAACGCTGGTCACGATGGCGCCGTCGTTTCGGGCAATCTTCTTCGCGAAGGTGACGAAACGCAGGGCTTCAACGCAGCAACCGATGTTTACGAGAACCTGGTGGAAGCCGGCGTGATCGACCCGACCAAGGTTGTACGGACCGCTCTGCAGGACGCAGCATCGGTTGCCGGCCTGCTGATCACCACCGAAGCGGCAATCACCGACGCTCCCGAAGACAAAGCAGCTGCTCCTGCGATGCCTGATATGGGCGGCATGGGCGGCATGGGTGGCGGCATGGGCTTCTAAGCCTGTCCTGAGCTGGGTCGAAGGACCCAACCACTACCAAGCTGAAATCCAAAGGGCCTCGGGGGGAGCGATCCTCCGGGGCCTTTTCTTGTACCGCAGCATCGCCCAAGAGCGCCACTCTACCAATGTCCCATCACGCTCTGCCGAGGCGCTTCCCTTTTCTTGAGCTGTGACGCATGGTCCGCGCGATAGTGATCTGGACTGGAGAATTCACTGCCATGAAAAAGTATGCTGCCCTGTTGCTGGCCTCCGTTGCGCTGGCCGGATGCGACGCGATGAGTTCAACGGTCGCAACCGTCGAGTGCGCCACAACTCAAACCGAGTGCATCAATCAGTGGTTCGACGAGAAGTTTGAGGAAGAGCTGGCATTCAGCCCCATCCGCCAGACCGCTCTCGGTCGTAAGACCGATTACGACAAGATCGACGATCTGAGCCTCGAAGCGCAGCAGAAACAGATCCAATGGTGGCAGGCGACAACCGCCGAAATGAAAGCCAATTTCGACTATGACGAGCTTTCGGACGAAGCCAAACTGTCGTGGGACATGTGGCAGTTCCGCAAGGATCAGGCTGAGGCTGCGGCGGAATTCAACGGACAGGAATACATCCTGCACCAGATGAATGGCACGCACACTGCGCTACCCAGCTTCCTGATCTCCCAGCACAAGGTCGAGAGTGAGGACGACATGACTGCCTTCATCGCTCGGCTTGGCGGAATCGGAACCGCGATGGACCAGCTGCTCGAGCGTGCGCAGGACAATGCCGCCAATGGCACGCGTCCGCCGCGCTTCTCGTATGATGCGGTGATCGAGGAATCCGGAAAGCTGACTAGCGGTGCACCGTTCGAAGATGGCGAACCATCAGCACTATGGGAAGCCAGCGAAGGCCATCTCGCAAAATTGGTCGAAGACGGTGAGATCACACAGGAACGTGCCGACGAATTGCGCGAGGATGCGCGAACGGCCTTGGTCGAACAAATGGCACCTGCATATCAGCGCATTATAGACTGGTTCACCGAAGACCGCCCCAACACGGATGAGGACGCACAAGGCGTGAGCGCGCTCACCAATGGCGCGGACTTCTACAATTACCGCCTCAACCTGATGACGACCACCGATCTCACAGCGGATGAGATACACGAGACGGGTCTCGCCGAAGTCGAGCGGATCCGCGGCGAAATGGAAGCGATCAAGGATCAGGTCGGCTTTGAAGGCGACCTAAAAGAGTTCTTCGCTTTCATGCGCGAAGACGATCGGTTCTATTACGCCGATAACGATGCCGGTGCGCAGCAATATATCGATCAGGCGGAAGAGCACCTCGCCTTCATCAACACCAGACTGCCGGAATTCTTCGGTGTACTGCCCAAGGCCGATCTGGTGGTGAAACGCGTCGAACCATTCCGCGAACAGGATGGCGCCGCCCAACACTATCGCCCCGGCACGCCCGATGGCTCACGCCCCGGCATCTATTATGCGCACCTCTCCGATATGCGGGCCATGCCGATCCCGCCGCTCGAAGTGATTGCCTATCATGAAGGCAATCCGGGACATCATATGCAGAGCTCAATCGCTCAAGAGCTGACCGGCATTCCCAAATTTCGGGCGCAGGGCGGTTACATCCCTGCCTTTGGCGAAGGCTGGGCACTCTATTCCGAACTGCTTGCGAAAGAGATGGGAGCTTACGAAGATCCCTATTCCGACTTTGGTCGCCTGACGACCGAGATGTGGCGCGCGATCCGGCTTGTGGTTGATACCGGACTACACTCGAAAGGCTGGAGCGAGCAACAGGCGGTGGACTACTTCCTCGAAAACTCGCCTATGCCCGAAACGACCGTGCGGTCCGAAGTTCGGCGCTATATCGTGATGCCCGGACAGGCGACGGCTTACAAAATCGGTATGATCCGCATTCAGGAATTGCGCGCCAAGGCGGAAGAAGAACTGGGCGAAAAGTTCGACATTCGCGGCTTCCACGATACCGTGCTGGGAGGTGGCTCCGTGCCGCTCAGCGTTCTCGAAAAGCAGGTCGATCAGTGGATAGCAAAGACCAAATCCAGCTGATCTAACGCCCAAGCACACGAAGGGCGGGATGGCTGAAACGCCGTCCCGCCCTTAGTCTGATGTTCGCTGAAGGCGTGTCGACTAAACCAAATTAGCCGCCGCTGCGGCTTGCCTCAGCTGCCTCGATAACGCTTTCAGACCAGGTCACTTCGGTTTGTGTCTGCGGGTTGAAGCGCTCGTCTTCATACTGCGCAGCTTGTGCGGCAGCGATTTCTTCAGCGGTCAGAAACTCGCTCGGCTCAAGCGCGAATACATCGATACCGCGCGTGATCTCGGTCCCGTAGATACGCCCTTTGTACCAATAGGCTGACCAATATCCGCCCACCACCAATTGCTCATCATCAATCGCTCCGCGATCGAAATATGCAATCTCCTTGGGGTTTGCGCTGTCAGTGAAATCAATCACGCTGATGCCGCCTTGATACCAGGCCTGTACGAAGATATCCCGTCCCGGGACGGGAATGATCGAGCCGTTATGCGCGACACAGTTTTCCTTGTCCCCTTGCGGCGCGGGAAGTTTGTAGAGGCTACGGAACACCAGCTCGCCATCAACGATATCGTAGATCGCATTGGCGCCCCAATTCATCGGGTCGGAAGCACGGCAGCGAGCGCGGCCACCACCGCCCCATTCATCGGTGAACAACACTTTTGTGCCGTCGTTGTTGAAGGTCGCCGAGTGCCAATAGGCAAAGCCTTTATCGACCACTTCGTCGATCCGGGTCGGATTCATCGGGTCCGAGATATCGAACAGAATGCCATTGCCCGAGCATGCTCCGCCCGCGATCTTCTTCGAAGGGAAGACGGTGATGTCGTGGCACTCATCAGTGCGCGCCGTATCCTGTGTATCGTCACCGTGGTCGCCGCCCTGCCACAGGCCCGCCAGGCGTCCCGTCTCCGGGTCGGCGAACACCGCAGGGCTTTTGACAATGCGCGACTGCGAAGGGTCTGCGAGCGGAATCTCTACGACATCAATCCGGAACAGCGCCGTGCGATCATCGCCCGGTACATTGCCGACGCACCCTTCGAGTTCCTCTTCATCGCGCACTCTCGATGTGCCCGAATTGTAGACGATGATCTTTTCATCATCGGCACTGACGATCGAATGCGTGTGGCTGCCGCGGCAGGTCTGAACAAGGCCAACTTGGCGCGGGCGAGTGAGGTCCGAGATATCGAAAATCCGCAGACCTCGGAAACGTTCTTCGCTCACATCTTCGGCGACGCCCTGAAGGCCGCAATCGACCCGGCCGCGCGTTTGCTCCACGCTCATCACCAGAATATCGCCGACCACCGAGACATCGCCCTGCCCGCCAGGGCAAACCACGGAACTCAGGAGATTGGGCGCGCCGTCTGAACCCAGCCGATAGATGTTGAAGCCATGGTAGCTGCCAGCGACCATGATATCGTCAAAGAAGGCGATGTCGGTGTTCGCGAAATCGAGCAGCGGAGAACGTTCGGCGAATTGCGTGAGACTTTCCTCCTCTTCACGCAGCGGAGTTTCTTCTTCGGCGGCTTCAGCATTTGCGGCTGGCTGCTCTGTTTCAGCCTCTACTTCCTTGCCCTCCTCATCCTCTTCGGGAACTGCAGGACGAAGGTCAGCCGGGTTTTCCGGATCAAAGAACCCGGCAGGTTTTGCCAGGCTCGCGACCTTGCGAAGATTAAGGATCGCCTCACCCGCATTGTCAAAACCCGATGCCAGGGTTGCACGCGGATCGCTGGAAAGGCTGGCGAGGATCGCATCCATCCGCTCGATTTCGCTGGTCTGATCGTTCTCGATCTCACCAACGAAATTGAAAAGGACGGGGTCGGCAGCGCTGCCCGGCTGCTCGAGAAGGTCCTCAACCATTTCAACCGCGCCTTCATGATGCGCAATCATCAGTGTCAGGAACAGGCGATCAAACTCGACACCTTCGGCAGCGGCTAGCTCGGCCATCTGCTCAGGGCTTGCCATGCCGGACATCATCATATGTGCGTGATGCGCATGCGGTCCGGTCATTCCGACGGGTTGGGAACGAGACGTGAGCCATTCCTGCATGAAGGTGATCTCATCCGCTTGGCTCGCCTCGATCCGGCCCGCAATAGCGACGATCTCTTCGCGATTGGTCCTCTCAGCAACCAGCTTTGACATTTCAACCGCCTGCTGATGGTGGACGATCATTCCCTGCATGAAGCTCACATCAGCCGGGGAATAGGTGGTGCCGGCGAGACGGGTCGCTTCATCAGCGGTCAGCACCCGGCTTTCCGTGCCCGGCGCTCCAGGCTGAATGATCGGCACACTTTGCGCGAAGGCCAAGCTCGAAGTGCCAAGCAACAAAGCGCTGAGTGTTGCGCGCGAAGTCATCGCGAGACTTGTCTTGATTGTCATGACTTTCTCTACCTTATCTTGATTTGAGCACACACTGGCGTCGTCGGCGGAACAGTCAAGACCGGTGGTGGCGCTTTCGCATGCCAAGGCTACGCGGCGAGGGAATCCTTTTTTGAGCAATCGGAAATTTTGTCGCTCTGGAATGATTCAACCACGAATCTGACCGTTCACCACACACCTTTTGTCGCAGGCTGTGAAACATTTGCTTGCTCTGTGGATTCTCGAACCGTTAAGCCCACGATAACCTTAGCGGAGTAGAACTGCTTCATGATTACACGGCGTATCGCACCGATTTTCGCTGCAGTTGCAGCCACTTTTCTCGCCAGCAGCCCGGCTGCAGCACAAGGCAACGAACTGCAGGCCAGCTTCGACAATGCGTTTGGAACCGAAGTTCGGGATCCGCGCAGCTTCGAGGCAATCTACGAAACCGGCTTCGAACGCCGAATTGCCGAACTGGCGGATGGAGATCGCGGGCGGATCGGAGTTGCGGCTGTAGATCTAGCAACTGGCGATCAGCTTTACGTTCTCGGTGACCAGCTCTTCCCGATGGCTTCGACCAGCAAGATCGCGGTTGCGGCCACTTATCTCGAGATGGTCGAGCAAGGGCGCTATTCGCTCACAAGCGAATTTCCGCTGCTTATCCCAGTGCGTTCAGCCAAATTCTCTTCGCGTGCCGCACCTGTTCGCAAGGGCAATTACATGCAGGCGATCGATCTGATCGAGATCATGATCACCCGCTCCAGCAACCCGGCTACCGACGCCTTGCTTGCCGCCGTTGGCGGCCCGGAGCGCGTTAATGACTGGGTGCGTCGCCAGGGCATTGAGAATTTTAGTATCGACCGGGACATTGCGACCCTGGTCCGCGACGATGGCGAATATGATCCAGCCGCGTGGATTGACCCGCGCGACGCGGCCACACCGAAAGCCATGATTCAGCTTCTACAGGGCCTTCACCGGGGTGATTTTCTTTCCGAACAGAGCCGCCGCGTCATTTTGGGCGCGATGAGCCGGACCCGGACGGGCAAGCGCCGTATTCGCGCCAATATGCCTACCGAAGCTGTGGTTAGCCATAAGACCGGCTCGCTCAACAACACGTCGAGCGATATTGGCATCATCCAGTCGCCCGATGGCCGAGCTATTGCGGTCGCAATCTACGTTACAGGTCAGGGATCACGGCTCGCGCGAGAGCGTCGGATCGCCGCAATTGCTCGTGCACTCTATGACGGTTTTGGCGCACGTGCTCGTGCAAGACAGAACTGGACGAGTGCACCGCGCACCGGCGGTTGAGTTAGACCCGCGCCAGTTCGCGAATCATCTGCTCACATAGAAAAAGGGCGGCGCCAGATGGCACCGCCCTCAATCTGTTTAGCAATAATGCTAAGCGGCTGAATTACTCAGCGGCTTCACCGGTCATTGCTTCTTCAGCATCTGCAGCAGCTGCTTCAGCGGCTTCAGTTACGTCGGCAGCAGCGCCTTCAGCGGCTTCGCCGGTTGCTTCAGCAGCGTCACCAGCTGCGTCTGCGGCACCTTCAACAGCACCTTCAACTTCAGCAGCGCCTTCTTCAGCGACCGAAGTAGTGTCAGCAGCCATGGCGTCAGCGGTTTCACCGGCTTTGTCGGCAGTTTCCGAGCATGCAGCAAGGCCAAGAGCCGAACCAGCAACAGCGGCAGCAAGAATAATTTTACGCATAGGATTCAATTCCTTATTCAGCGAGTGTATCGAGCACATCCGGTCCCCCCGGAAAATGCCAAAGCCAGTCAATTATCGTGTGGCTTCGAGCTTCTAAATAATGGCAGCTTTGTGGCAAAGCAAGGCCAAATCGCCATTTTTGCCATTTTTCCGCCTTATTTGAGGCACTGCTCGCCCATACCGCGCGCGGCATCGGTGATAGTGAAAATCAGTCAGCCGAAGCGGCTTATCACTCACGCGCGACGCTGCTAGCAGTTTCATATGGCCGACAAACAGCATCTCTATCTCGTCGATGGTTCCTCATACATATTCCGGGCCTATCATCGCTTGCCACCACTGACCGATCCTGAGGGTACGCCAGTCGGCGCGGTGTACGGCTACACCACCATGCTGTGGAAGCTGGCCGATGATTTGGACCAGGCCGACGGTCCGACGCATTTGGCGGTAATTTTGGACAAGAGTTCGCACTCTTTCCGCAACGACATTTATCCCGAATACAAGGCCAACCGCCCAGACCCGCCAGAAGACCTGGTTCCGCAATTCCCGCTGATCCGCGATGCCACACGGGCGTTCAGCCTGCCGTGTATCGAGGAGGAGGGTCTGGAGGCAGACGACCTGATCGCGTCTTATGCACGAGCGGCTCAGACAGAGGGATGGAATGTCACAATCGTCTCCTCCGACAAGGACTTGATGCAGCTTGTCGGCGAGAAAGACGGCGCGCGGATCGATATGCTGGACACAATGAAGAGCCAGCGGATCTATATTCCGGAAGTAGAGGAGAAATTTGGCGTAGCGCCGGACCTAGTCGGCGATGTCCTCGCGCTGATGGGTGATAGTGTCGACAACATTCCCGGCATTTACGGGATTGGCCCCAAGACAGCGAGCAAACTGATCGCAGAGCACGGATCGCTCAACGCCGCGCTCGATTTCGCGCCCGAAATGAAGAAGTCGAAGCTGAAGGAGCGCCTGCTCGAAGGCCGTGAGGAAGCAGAATTGAGCCGCGTTCTGGTCACACTCAAAGAAGACGCGGAGTTGCCTCAGCCTATTGACGAGTTCAAACTTGATGGCGTTCCACAAGAGCCGCTGGCAACGTTTTTGGAGAAACACGGCTTCACCAGCCTGCTAAGGCGACTGGATGCTGGATCGGGTAGCCCGGAACGCCCCAACAACCTCCACCCTGCAGAAGCACAAGTCGAAGGCGATGCAGGTGACGCAGAAGGCAATCGCCAACCGCTGCCCGAAATGCCTGCGCTGGATCGCAAGGCATATGAGACCGTCCAGACGATGGAGAGACTGGAAGCCTGGATCAAGCGTGCGACCACTGCGCGTGAGGTGGCCGTTGATACTGAAACCTCGTCTCTCGATGCGATGCAAGCTGAGCTGGTCGGCGTGAGCCTGGCACTCGCCCCCAATGATGCTTGCTACATCCCGTTGGCGCATGGCGGCACGGACCTGCTCTCTGAAAAACCGGAACAAATTGATCGCGATGCCGCCATCGCAGCATTGAAACCGCTGCTCGAAGATGAAGCCGTGCTCAAGATATTCCAGAACGGCAAGTATGATCTCAACGTGCTCGCCAGATACGGTTTGTCGGTCGGTCCCGTTGAAGACACGATGATCATCAGCTTCGCGCTGGATGCCGGTCGTGGGGAGCAAGGCATTGGCGGCGGGCATGGCATGGACGAGCTCAGCGAGCGTCATCTCGGTCACACACCGCTCTCTTTCAAAGAGGTTTGCGGAACCGGGAAGAAGCAAATCCCGTTCGGCGAAGTACCATTGGATCGCGCGACCGAATATGCTGCAGAGGATGCAGACGTCACGCTACGCCTTTATCGCCATCTCAAGCCGCGGCTTGCCATTGAGGGCGGCACGAAAATCTTCGAGCGCGTCGATCGCCCGCTAATCCCGGTCGTCGCATGCATGGAACGCGAAGGGATCAAGGTGGATAGGGCGCAGCTGGCCCATCTCTCAAAGGAGTTTGCAGAGCAGACCGCCTCGCTCGAAACCGAGATACATGAGCTTGCGGAGCAGGAATTTAGCGTCGGCAGCCCAAAGCAGCTGGGCGAGATCCTGTTTGACAAGCTCGGCTACAAAGGCGGCAAGAAGGGTAAAAGCGGCCAATACTCGACCGACCAAAGCGTGTTGGAAAAACTGGCAGGCGAAGGCGCAAAGATCGCCCGCAAAGTACTCGAATGGCGCCAGCTGGCAAAGCTCAAGTCCACCTATACCGACGCGCTGCAAGAGGCGATCAATCCGAACACCGGCAGGGTTCACACCAGCTATTCCTTGGTGGGCGCACAAACCGGGCGTCTATCTTCCACCGATCCCAACTTGCAGAACATCCCGATCCGCACCGCCATTGGTCGGCAAATCCGCGAAGCTTTCGTACCGGAGCCGGGCAATGTCCTGCTCGCGGCAGACTACTCGCAAATCGAGCTGCGGCTGGCGGCGCATATGGCCAATGTCGAAACCCTCAAGGAGGCGTTTGAGAAAGGCGAAGACATCCACTCGCGCACCGCAACAGAGATGTTCGGCGAAGTCACTCGCGACACCCGCGCCCGAGCAAAAACGATCAACTTCGCAATCCTCTATGGTATCTCGCGCTGGGGGCTTGCGGGCCGGCTGGAGGTCGAACCGGACGAAGCGCAGGCGATGATCGACACGTATTTCCAGCGTTTCCCGGGCATTCAGCGCTACATCATGGAGACGCTCGAGACGGTTGGCGAGCGAGGCTATTCCGAGACTTTGTTCGGCCGCAAGACGTGGTTCCCGCGGATCAAATCCAAGAATCAGGCTGAACGCCAGGGTTCTGAACGCGCGGCGATCAACGCGCCGATCCAGGGAACCAGCGCCGACATCATCAAGCGCGCGATGGTTCGCATGCTGCCCGCGTTGCATGATGCGGGGCTTCCCGATGTGCGCATGCTCCTGCAGGTGCACGATGAGCTGGTCTTCGAGCTGCCGGAAGGAGACGTTGCCAAGGCAAGCCCGGTTATCGAACGGGTAATGGCAGAGGCTGCGCTTCCTGCCGTGAAGCTCGATGTTCCGCTGCAAATCGAGATCGGTACAGGCACTTCCTGGGATGCCGCGCATTAGTCCCACACCAATCTCACTCTTGCCCGCGATTGCAACTCACCGGGTCAACGACTAACGGGCGAACCATGCTAGAAAATTTCAACCCGGCAAACTGGAGTATCGACTGGAACGCTGTCTTGATGGCGTCCATCGCGCTCAGCATCGGCGTGATTGTCGCCTATTTGTTGTATCGCGTCGCATTCGCCATCGTTGATCGCCTGACCAGAATGTCTGAGACCGAGGTTGACGAGTTGATAGTCGGTCGGATTAGGTCGCCGATCAAATGGTCCTTCATAGCCATCGGCGTAACTCTTGCTGCACAAGCCAATCAGGAACTGGGCCGCTTCTGGGAGCCGCTAGCGCAGTTCCTCCGCCCGGCCTTACTTGGGTGGATTGCCTTCAATCTTGTAAAGGCCTTCACAGCTGTTCTTGAACTGCGAATGGACGCGACAGGTGATCCGGTCGCAATGCGCAGCAAGCGAACGCGGATTGCGGTACTTTCACGAGCGGCTACGTTTGCTATCATCATCATAACCGTCGGACTGATGCTGTTCAGCATCCCCTCCGTCCAGGCGATCGGTACCACCCTGCTCGCGTCGGCAGGTCTGGCGGCACTGGCAGTCGGGGCCGCAGCTCAACCCGCGCTCAAATCGCTTATAGCTGGGCTGCAAGTCGCGCTGACCGAACCGATGCGGCTTGGCGATATGGTCAGGATCGACGGGGAAGTTGGCCGCGTGGAGGAAATCCACATGAGCTTTGTCAAAGTCCGCACGTGGGATGAAAGAGCCCTGATCGTTCCGACCACACGCTTTCTCGATGACAGCTTTGAAAATTGGTCGCGCCGCAACGAACGTCTGACCGGGCCGGTCTTCCTGCACCTAGACCCGATAGCCGAGATCGCACCGATACGAACCGAGTTTGAGCGGTTTGTGACATCGCATCGGCTCTTCGACGGTCGCAACTGCGCGATGCTGATGACTGAGGCGTATCCCGAAAGCATCGAGCTGCGCTTGTCGATAAGCGCTGCAACGATTGGCGATCTATGGAACTTACGCTGCGAGACGCGCGAGCACATGATCTCATGGCTGCAGAGCAACCAGTCGGATGCGTTGATCCGCCATCGGCTTGAACTGCCCGGCGGCCACGTCAAGGCTGGCGAAGCGCCCGCGCCCTGACCGCACTCAGTCGTGCTTCTTGGCGCGTGTTGGCTCCAGTTTCTCAGGTTCCAGAAAGCCGATCGGATTGGCCTCCGCCGCACGCTTCTTCAGCTCGCCGCGCATCTTGCGGTATTCCGCTTCCATCTTGCTGGTAACGGTCGCACGAGAATCCTTGAGCGCTTCGGCGAAGTCCTCGGCGGCGACTTTGTCTACCTCTCCGCCCACGCGGCGCAGCGCATTGAGGCCTGCTCTGCGCACAACGTCTTCAAGGTCCGCGCCGGTGAAGCGTTCGGTCTTGCCCGCGACATCGCCCAAATCCACATCATCGGTGAGTGGCATTCCCGAAGTGTGGATTTCCAGGATATGTTTGCGGCCTGGTTTGTCCGGCGTCCCGACATAGACCAGTTCGTCGAAGCGTCCGGGACGGAGCAATGCCGGGTCGACCAGAGTTGGGCGGTTGGTAGCTCCAACAACGATCACCGATTGAAGCTCCTCGAGCCCGTCCATTTCAGCCAGGATAGTGTTGACCACCCGGCCGGTAACCTGCGGTTCGCCGTGTCCCGAGCCACGCGCAGGAACAAGGCTGTCGATTTCATCAATGAACACCACACAAGGCGCGACTGCCCGCGCGCGCGCAAACAGGCGAGCGATCTGTTGCTCGCTCTCGCCATACCATTTCGACAGCAGGTCGGAGCTCTTCATGGAGATGAAATTGGCTTCGGCCTCTTTTGCGACCGCCTTCGCGAGCAAAGTCTTGCCCGTGCCAGGAGGGCCGTAGAGCAGAAAGCCTTTGGCCGGTCTGATGCCGAGGCGCCGGAAGGCATCAGGGTTCTTCAGAGGCAGTTCGATGCCTTCTTGAAGCTTGTCGATTGCATCGCCAACCCCGCCGATGTCGTCCCATCCCACATTGGGCATCTGGACCATGACTTCGCGCATAGCGCTTGGCTGGATGCGTTTAAGCGCACCGAGGAAATCCTCGCGCGTAACGCATAGATCTTCGAGCACTTCCGGCGGGACCGTGCGTTCGTCGAGGTTGAGCTTGGGCATGATGCGGCGCACGGCGTCGATAGCGGCCTCCCTCGCCAGGGCGGCGATATCGGCACCAACGAAGCCATGCGTTACCCGCGATAGCTCATTGAGGTCGACTGCGGATTCCAGCGGCATGCCGCGCGTATGGATCGCAAGGATTTCTCTTCGTCCACCTTGGTCCGGAACACCAATAACGATTTCTCGATCAAAACGACCAGGACGACGCAGAGCCTCATCGATCGCATCGGGACGATTGGTGGCGGCGATCACAACAAGATTGGCGCGCGCTTCCAGACCGTCCATCAAAGTCAGCAATTGCGCCACTAGCCGCTTTTCCGCCTCGCCAGGCACATTCTGCCGCTTGGGCGCGATCGAGTCGATCTCATCAATGAAAATGATAGCTGGCGCAGCACGGGTCGCTTCTTCGAAAACCTCGCGCAGGCGCTTTTCGCTTTCGCCATAACCCGAACCCATGATCTCGGGGCCGTTGATGGTGAAAAACTCTGCGTCGGATTCGTTTGCGACGGCCTGCGCCAAACGCGTCTTGCCCGTCCCTGGCGGTCCATGCAGCAGCACGCCCTTGGGAGGGTCGACGCCGAGGCGTGTGAAAAGCTCAGGATAACGCAGCGGCAGTTCAACCATTTCACGCAGCGCCTGGATCGTATCGCCCATTCCGCCGACATCGTCGTAGTTCACGCCGGCGCGAGCATCGCGTGGTTCTTCGAACTCGGTACGCAATTCGACTTCGGTGTTCTCGTCGATATGGACAATGCCCTTGGGAGCTGTCGACACAACAGAAAGGCGAATTTGGGTCAGCGCATAGGCAGGCGCACGGAGCAGCTGACGCACATCGGACGGCATATTCTGCACCGGTTGCTGGCCTGTTGTCGCGACTAGATCGCCCGCAACCAACGGACGCCTGAAGAAGTTGCGCTTAAGCGCCTGTGTCGGCCCCTGCAGCCGCATTTCGCGCTGGGCAGGAGCGAACACGACGCGGGTTGCGGGACGAGATTCCGCCGAAGCTATTTCAACATGCTCACCCGAACCGACTTCGGCATTGCCGCGCTGCAAGCCGTCAAGACGGACCACATCGAGTGTTTCGTCTTCGCTGTAGGCCGCCATGGCGATAGCTGCTGTGGTGCGCTTGCCAGTAACCTCGACCACATCACCTTCGGTGATACCGAGAGATTGAAAGGCAGAGCGCGGCATGCGGGCAATACCTTGGCCAGATTCCTCCTGCCGAGCTGGTGCAACTTGCAGCCGGGTGGTTCGCGTCGTGGTCGCAGCATCCGCGTCTGCCATATGTCACATCCTCTTCGATTCATTCCCAGAAGGAGGGAACGAACTAGCTAGGAACCAACGGATGGGAATGCAAATCCGGGAAGCGGCAAACGCACGGCAAAGGTGGTTTACCAGAATGGCTCACGGAACCTTGCCACCAAATCGAGCGGGCAAAGAAAAAGCCCGGCCAAAAAGACCGGGCTGAAAAGTTTGGGAGAGGGTGCCTCGAAAGGCACGCACACCAAATGCCGCCACTCTCGCCATTGTGCAAGTGCGAAAGGCGCATAGAGCCTTGCGTTTCTTGCAACAATTCATGTGCCATATAGTCTTAAAATATTGATTTATAATATTTTCTAATTGATCTTGTCGTAAACTTGTCGAATAATTGCGCGCGCATCACCGCATTATCGCTCGTCCAATTGTGCGTCGCAGCATATCGAGTTTGTCCGGCACGCGACCCGTTCACCTAAGTCAAGAATGTGAAAACATATGGCGCAAAGTGGAGCGTGACAGGCCTTGCGTTTGAGACTAATTATCCGCCGCGCCCACACTATTCGAAATGACGAGACAGGCACCGCTCATGAGCAAAATCTTCCCCGACGCCGCAGCCGCCTTGAAAGATGTGATCAAGGACAACATGCTGATCGCTGCAGGCGGATTTGGTCTGTGCGGTATTCCAGAACGCTTGCTCGACGCGATCCGGGATAGCGGCGCAGCTGGGCTGACCTTTGCCAGCAACAACGCCGGGATCGATAATGAGGGTATCGGAAAGCTGCTGCGCACCAAGCAGGTGAAGAAGATGATCAGCTCTTATGTCGGCGAGAACAAGGAATTCGAACGTCAATTCCTGGCTGGAGAGCTGGAAGTCGAATTCTGTCCGCAAGGTACGCTTGCCGAGCGCATGCGAGCCGGCGGTGCGGGCATTCCGGGCTTTTACACCAAGACTGGGGTCGGCACCGAAGTCGCCGAGGGGAAAGAGCACAAGGACTTCGACGGGGAAACATACATTCTGGAGCGCGGCATTTTTGCAGACCTGTCGATTGTGAAGGCCTGGAAAGCTGACGAAACGGGCAACCTGATGTTCCGTAAAACCGCGCGCAACTTCAATCAGCCCGCTGCCACTTGCGGCAAGATATGCATTGTTGAAGTTGAAGAGATCGTCCCCGTGGGTGAACTCGATCCAGATGCAATCCATTTGCCCGGCGTGTTTGTGCAGCGCCTGATCCTGGGCGCACCTTACGACAAGAAGATCGAATTCCGCACGACGCGGGAGCGTGAACCTGCGTGAAGCGCATCGGGTGGCATAGAACCGCAGCCGCAATAGCTGCGTTGTTTGCCTTGAATGGCTGTGTAGCTGCGGCTTTGCCAGTGCTTGCCGGGAGTGCGCTTGCTACTCGCGACGTGGTCAAAGAGAGTAATGAACGGAGGGCCGCCAAGAGAGCCGAAGGGTCAGTCACGGTGAGCCCGAGTGAGAGCCTTTCAGCTCCGAACGACAGCGCAAGCACCTCGCCTAGTGGAGACCAAACACGCGCTCTGGCCATATCTGACGTCACGTCGCCTCCGCGCGGCAATATCAGCCTTATGGACACCAAAAGCAGCCCATTTTTCGGGCTTATTTCTTACTCATTGGCTCAGGTGAGCGACGAGACATCGGACCCGCCTTTTTCTGCTGTGCTCCGCAACCCCAGCGCTTTGGACGGTGAGCGAGCACAATGCTCAAACGGCAAACCGACAATCCTAATCGACCTTGATCCATCCGATGCCACTCTCGCTCCAGACAACGGCATACAGAGCGATCCTGTTCTCGCTCAAGGATTGGCCGCACTACGCGAAAACAGGATCGAAGTGGCCTGGATTTCAGGTCTCTCGGCGGACAGGGCCGGTGACGTGCGGTCAGCGCTAAGCTCTTCTGGTCTCGACCCGGCCAACGAAGATTCGCTGTTGCTGATGCGATATCCCAATGATCGCAAGCAAACGAGGCGCAAGGAGCTGGCTGAGTCAGTCTGCTTGCTTGCGATAGCTGGCGACGACCGCAAAGACTTTGACGAACTCTACGATTACCTTCTCAAACCCAGCGCTGCCTTTGCGCTCGAACCGCTGATCAACAACGGCTGGTTCCTCACCCCACTCGCGCTTACTCAGGACTGAAAGCAAATCTCATGGCAGATGAAAAAATCGGTTGGTCACGTGACGAAATAGCAGCCCGCGCAGCGGAAGAGCTGCAAGATGGCTATTACGTCAATCTTGGGATCGGCATACCGACGCTGGTCGCCAACCACATTCCAGAGGGCATGCACGTCACCCTGCAAAGCGAAAACGGCATGCTGGGGATCGGACCATTCCCGTATGATGACGAGGTAGACCCGGACCTGATCAACGCCGGCAAACAAACGATCAGCGAACTACCACACTCCGCCTATTTCGACAGTGCGACAAGCTTCTCCATGATCCGGGGTGGGCACATCGATCTGACCGTTCTCGGCGCGATGGAAGTGGCCGAGAATGGCGATATCGCGAACTGGATGATCCCCGGCAAAATGATCAAGGGAATGGGCGGCGCCATGGATCTGGTCGCGGGCGTGAAGAAGATCATTGTCGTGATGGACCATGCCAGCAAAGCAGGTGATCCCAAATTCATTCCAGAATGCTCATTGCCCCTGACCGGCACCAATGTGGTCGACATGATCATAACCAACCTGGGCGTCTTTCATCGCCCCGATCATGAAAGCCCGTTTCGCTTAATAGAGCTTGCACCCGGAGTGAGCGAGGAAGACATCGCAGCCAAGACTTCCGCCAAGTACGAAGTGGCTTTGCACTGAGATAGGCCCGCGTTCCCTCATGTGGCTCGAAACACCTCGTAATCCCAACGCACCGCTCGCCGGACTGAAAGTGCTCGAACTGGCCCGAGTGCTCGCCGGACCATGGGCGGGACAAATCCTCGCGGACCTCGGCGCTGATGTGATCAAGGTCGAAAGCCCCGACGGTGACGGCACGCGCGATTGGGCCCCTCCTTATGTAACAAGAGCCGACGGCGCACGGGAATCGGCCTACTATCATTCGTGCAATCGAGGGAAACGCGGCATTGTCGCTAACTTCCGCGACACGGATGACGTCGAGCGCGTCAAACGACTTTGCGCCGACGCGGATGTCGTCATTGAGAACTTCAAGGTAGGCGGACTCGAAAAGTTCGGCCTTGATTATGCCTCACTCGCCGCCGATCACCCCGGCCTGATCTATTGTTCGATCACGGGCTACGGTCAAGACGGACCTTACGCCCATCATCCCGGCTACGACTTCGTGATACAGGGGATTAGCGGTATTATGGGCCTTACGGGCGAGCCCGATGGCGAGCCGATGAAACTCGGGCTGTCGATCTCCGACCTTTCCTGTGGGGTCTATGCTGTCGTCGCGATCCAGGCCGCATTGCACATGCGCCAGCGCACCGGCCACGGCCAGCATATCGACATGTCGCTGCTCGACTGTTCGGTATCTCTCCTCGCCAATCAATCGATGTTCTATCTTTCATCGGGTGAGAATCCGCCCCGTATGGGCAATGCACATGCACAAGTCGCGCCCTATCAGGTTTACGAACTGGCCGACGGACATTTCGTCCTGGCAACAGGGAATGATGGGCAGTTCCAACGTCTCTGCAAGGTGCTCGGTCGCGACGACCTCTCGCAGGACAAGAGGCTTCAGGACAATGCTGGCCGCCTGACACATCGGACATGGATGAACGGGGAGATTGCCAAGGAAACGAAGCGATTCACCAAGTCCGAGATGCAGCGCGAATGTGACGCGCACAACATTCCGGCCGGACCAATCAACCGGCTCGACGAGGTATTTGCCGATCCGCAGGTCGTTGCGCGCGGAATGCAAATCGAACTGGCCGAAGGCATACCTTCGGTTCGCAGCCCGTTCACGTTCTCCGATGCCGAATTGGCGCTCGATCGAGCCTCACCAAGGCTTGGTGAACACGATCCGGAAATACCTAGCTAAGCGCCGCCTTCAAATCGTCGACCAGATCAGTCCGCTCCCATGGGAAGAAGTCCCCATCGGCGTGGCGTCCGAAATGCCCATACGCAGCGCTCTTGCGATAGATCGGCTTGTTCAGGCTTAAGTGCGTGCGGATCCCGCGCGGCGTGAGCCCGCCAAGCTTGTCGATCGACTTGATCGCCGCTTCTAGCTTGTCATCCCCGACAGTTCCGGTGCCGTATGTATCGACGTACAGGGATAGAGGTTCTGACACGCCGATCGCATAAGCCAGTTGGATGGTGCAGCGCTTGGCAAGGCCCGCGGCCACGATATTTTTGGCCAGATAGCGGGTGATGTAGGCCGCGCTGCGATCGACCTTGGTCGGGTCTTTGCCGCTAAAGGCGCCGCCGCCATGCGGACTGGCTCCACCATAGGTGTCGACGATGATCTTGCGGCCGGTCAGCCCTGCATCCCCGTCGGGTCCGCCAATCTCAAACGTACCGGTCGGATTGATGTGCCATTGTGTTGCATCGGAGACAAAACCGTCTGGTAGAATCTCTGTGACCACGCCTTTCACATACGCCTTAAGCTCGGTCTCCTTGTCGCCAGTATCGTAGCCGGGTGTGTGCTGGGTTGAGACCACAACTGCGGTACAGGCAACCGGGATGCCATTTTCATAGCGCAGCGTGACTTGGCTCTTGCTGTCAGGCTCAAGGAATGGAGCCGCACCCGAGTGACGATCATCCGCAAGCCGCTCCAGAATCTTGTGACTGTAATCGATGGTTGCTGGCATTAGGTCAGGCGTTTCGTCGCAAGCAAACCCAAACATTATCCCTTGGTCACCAGCGCCTTCATCCTTGTTGCCACTCGCATCGACGCCCTGTGCAATATGGGCCGATTGGCCGTGCAGGTGGTTCTCAAAAGTCAGCGTTTCCCAATGGAAGCCGTCCTGCGCGTAGCCGATTTCGCGAACCGTATTGCGAACGGTCGCTTCGATCTCTTCAAGCGCACCGGGTACCCAGCTGCCGTCTTCATAAACACCCTTGCAACGGATCTCGCCCGCCAGAACAACACGCTGCGTTGTAGTCAACGTCTCGCAGGCGACGCGCGCTTCAGGATCTTTGGCGAGAAACAGATCGACAATCGCGTCTGATATCTGATCGGAAACTTTATCCGGATGACCTTCGGAAACGCTTTCGGACGTGAACAAGTAATCGCTGCGCATGGGACCCCGGCATTGCAAAATGAGAGATATAAGGAGTTCTTTATGTCTTAATGAGGGCCTTAGCTCCGTGAGCGCACCAGCGCAACCAGTCTGGGCATACCCAATACGAGAATTATCAGAAGGGATGACCAGAGCAGCGGCAGGATGTTACCCAGTTGCGCAAAGAGGGTAGGTGGCTTGGCAGCAGGGATTAGACCATCCACTCTGCCCGCCTCGCCTGTTGCGATTGTTTGGCGAACGATACCATCCGAGTCGATCACTGCGCTGATCCCAGTTGTGGTCGAGCGCAGAACTGGCAGGCCTTCTTCGATCGCGCGCATTCTTGCCTGAGCCAAATGCTGGGGCGGGCCCCAAAAGCCGAACCAGCCGTCGTTCGAAGGGTTGAACAGGTAATCCGGTCGGTTGTCGCGATCTGCAACTTGGCCGGAGAAGACAATCTCGTAACAGATTTGCACGCCCGCTTTGCCGAATTCGCCCAAATCCAGGGTGCGGGGCCCCGGGCCAGGTAAGTAGTCGATCGATCCGGCCACCAGGCGCCGGAAGCCAAGGGGCTCGAGCAGAGCGCGCATTGGCAAGTACTCACCGTAAGGCACAAGGTGAGCTTTTGCGTATTCGGAATTGATGGAGCCGGTCCCATCGAGTGAAATGACCGAATTGCGGGCACTCACCGCACGCAGACGACCATTTCGCTCAGCCAGATCCAAATTCACCACGCCAGTCAGCAAGGCTGAATCTGGCCCGATTACCGAACCGATGCGAAGCCTAGCGAACTCAGGGTCGCCAGCCGCCGTCATCCGATCATAATAGCGCTGAGGATAGCCATCCTCTAGATAGTCCGGGATCGCACTTTCTGGCCAAAGAACAAGGCGCGATTTCTCACGGCCGGGCAATGTGAGGCGGGCGATCCGTTCGAATTGCTCTTCGAACTTTGTCGGATCATTGATCTCATCTTGCGGGATCAGCGGTTGCACCAGCGCATAGGGTACATCGCTATCTTGCCCGTCGATGACGCTTGAATACGGAAACAGCATGGCGGCGCCGATGATCGCCGCGAGCGTCGCAGCGATCCATTTTCGGCCATCCATCATACAGGACGCAAGCGCTGCACCCATAACAACCGCCAGACCAGAAAGCGCATAGGTGCCGAGCCAAGGAAGCAGTGCGGCGATGCCAGGACGGCTCCAGTCGCCCAGCAGCATCAAACCGAGAGGCGGCCAGGGATAACCCGTGAATACCCAGCTGCGAAGCCATTCGGTCAGAATCCAGGCCGCCGCAAGCAAAACGCCGAAGGAAAGGACCCCTCTACTCCGTTTTGCGAAATGCGCGAGTGAAGCAGCGAGAGCAGGATAGATCGCTAGGTAGATGCATAGGAGCGGAACCGCGAGCCATCCCAGGAACTCAGGCATCTTGGCCTGGTGGGTGAAGGCCGTCGCGATCCAATTGTTCGCAAGCGTCAAATGCGCCCAGCCGAACAGCCAACCCACAATGGTGGCGGACCGCCAGTTCTCGGCGCGCCAAAGCAGCGCAACAAAACCTGAAAGCGCAAGCAGCGAGATTGGCCAGAGCCCCAGAGGTGGGTAGCCGACGGCAGCAAGTGCGCCCAGAATTAGCGATGTGAGATTAGATCTCCTGTAGGCGAGGCTCGCAAGCCAGTTGATCTGGGCGCGCACCTGAGCAGCCTGCTAAATGTCCGACCTATTCACTCGAGCCGGCTCAGTTCACCGATTCGAGGTTGTCCTCGCCATCGTCCCGAGTTGGTTCATCCCCGCCAATTGCTGGCGGCAGAACCGAAGCGTCGATTTCGCCCGCCTTGTCATCCTCGGCAGCTTTGCCGTTCTGAGACTCACGTGGCTTGCGGCGGGTCGTGCGGCCTTCACCGCGCGGTTTGCGTGCGCGCTTCTTAGGCTCGCTCTCAGCTTCGTCGCCGGATCGAGCTTCTAGAGCCTCACCCTCTACGCCGCGATCACCTTCAGCCTGCTGCTCGGTCGATTGCTCATCCCGGCGTCCGCGAGGCCGACGGTTGCGACGGCGATTGTCGCCATCTTCGCCGTCGTCTTCGTCATCACTCGACTGGCCGCGCTCTTCCTGACGCTTGGCACGAGCTTCGTCTTGCCGGGCCTTATTATCTGCGATCACGCGCAGATAATGGTCCGCAAACTGCAGATAATACTCCGCCTGGACGCGATCGCCATTGTGCTGCGCGTCCTGGGCAAGCTTCTTGTACTTATCCAGCAATTGCGGCGCATTGCCCCGCGCTCTGCTGTCTATGCGATTGAGCTGATTGCCGCCGCCCTGATTGCGATTACCGCGTCCGCGGCGACGATTATTTCTGTTATTGTTCAAGGAATTCCATCCTCATTGGCGGTCAATTGACCCCTCTTCAATTGCGCCACCGCAATGCCTGGCGCGCCCCGCGCTGCACAAGCCGGGGACACATCCACGCGGCAAATCCAAGCGATAATTTGGAGCTTGGCCAGGCGATTTGCATTCACTGCCAATCGGTGGCCTGATTCGGAGTTAGCGAGGCTAGGCGCATTTGCCAAGCCCTGATCAATTTTAGTCAACCTATAGAATCAGACCGAATCCAGCACCAATGCACGCGGACGCGAGGCCAGATCGCGGTAAATTTCTGTCGTGAAGTCCTCGACGGCGGCAATTTCGCTGACCGCTTTGGCTTGCTCGGCACCGATTTCCAGCACTGCTTTGCCTATCGGCGTAAGCAGCCCTCTCAACTGGGGAATGATCGTCTTGTAGTCGTCAAGGCCGTCAGTTCCCGCGAATAGCGCGGATTTTGGCTCAAAATCACGCACATCCGGGTCCAAAATGGCATTCGTTTCCACATAGGGAGGATTGGCAAGGATAAGATCGAATTGGCCGAGATCATCACTCCAGCCTGCACTGTTCCAATCCGCGATTCTCAGATCCACTCGCCCAGACACCTCAAGGCGCCTTGCATTCTCGGCCGCCACCGCAATCGCCGCGGCAGATTGGTCGATCCCAATTCCTTCCGCGTCAGTCTCAGCTAAAAAGGTCAAGAGCAACGCGCCGCTGCCCACTCCCAAGTCCAAGACGCGTTTTGCATCGCGTTTTTGGGCAAGCGCGGCCTCAATTACCGTTTCACTGTCGGCGCGCGGGATCAGCACGTCGTGAGTCAGCTGAAATTCCCGCCCGTAAAACTCTTGCACGCCGGTGATGTATGCGACTGGCTCGCGAGCCGCGCGGCGATCAATCAACTCGGCGAACGCCTCCGGTTTAGGCTCCGATGTTTTACGAAGCAGTAGGTCTGAGCGACTGACTCCTAGAGCGTGAGCCATCAAAACTTCGGCATCGAGACGCGCCGTATCGCTTGTCGCAGCCAGCCGCTCGGTGGCAGCGCGCAGCGCCTCCGAAATCATCATTCTGACAGTGCGGCGAGCCGCTTGCCCTCGTCTTCGGCAATGAGCGCATCGACCAATTCGTTCAGCCCTGGCCCCGCCAGAACATCTTCGAGCTTGTGCAGGGTGAGGCCAATGCGGTGATCGGTCACGCGTCCTTGGGGGAAATTGTAAGTGCGAATGCGCTCGGAACGATCGCCCGAACCGACCATCGCTTTCCGCGCTTCGGCCTCGGCCCCCTGCGCCTCGTCGCGCATCTTTTCGTAAAGGCGTGCACGCAAAACCTGCATCGCTTTCGCGCGGTTCTTGATCTGGCTGCGCTCGTCCTGTTGCATCACGACCAGACCGGTTGGCAGATGCGTGATCCGCACCGCGCTGTCAGTAGTGTTGACGTGCTGACCGCCCGCGCCGCTGGCACGGTAGGTGTCGATCTTGAGATCATTGGTGTCGATCTGCACGTCGACCTCGTCCGGCTCGGGCAGAACGGCTACGGTCGCCGCAGACGTGTGGATACGCCCACCGCTTTCGGTGACCGGCACACGCTGCACGCGGTGCACACCGCTTTCGAACTTGAGCTTGGCGAAAACGCCTGTGCCCGTGATGTTGGCGACGATCTCTTTGAAGCCACCAACCTCGGAGGCATTCATGCTCACCGGCTCGACTTTCCAGCCCTGTTCGGACGCAAACTTTTCATACATTCGGAAGAGGTCGCCCGCGAAAAGTGCCGCTTCATCGCCGCCGGTGCCCGCACGGATTTCGAGCATGGCAGGCTTACTGTCAGCGCTGTCGCGGGGAAGCAGGGCGATGGCTAACCTGCGTTCGGCAGCGGGCAATTGCTCGCGCAATGCGGCCAGCTCCTCTTCGGCCATGGCCTTCATTTCCGGATCGCCAAGCATCTCTTCAAGCCCGGCGATCTCTTCGCGCATGGCCTTCACTTCGACCGAAAGCTTGGCCACCGGCTCCAGTTCGGCATAGTCGCGGCTGGCCTGCACGAACTCGTCGCCTTCAAGCGTTCCGCTCGCCATGCGAGCTTCAAGCTCGGCAAAGCGATGCGCGATCTGATCAAGGCGTTCGGCTGGGATTTGCAATTGGGCTCTCGGTGGCGAAGTTGACAAAGTTGACAGTGTGTCAGGCGGGATTTCGGCGCATCACTCGTTGTTTTTAATGCGAAATAGGACGTTCGGGCGAAGTTGACACTTATCCAACACAGTTTGCAGGTGATCGGTTGGTCTCATTGGGGCTGAATAGCGCGGAAATCGCGAGGTAGGAAAGGCCACTCCATCCGTCATCCCGACCTACGAGCCGGAACCCCGCTTCTTTTCGACTTGCGCCAGAAGAAGCTGGACCCCGGATCAAGTCCGGGGTGACGTTTGTCTGCTTGACTGGATAGCGAGCGCCAATGGCGCTCCCTGAAGGAAGTCGTTCGCACGCTCAAGAATCTTCCCGTCATATCGCTGGGCGAGAATGGAAATAAGCCTGCTACCGAAAGGCCCTCCTTGCGCCTCTCCTTTGAAGCGCAGATTTGCAACCGCGGCGTCAGAATCGATGATGCCGTCAATCACCAAGATGCATCCAGGCTCTAGTTTTGTCGCTTTGTCGAACCTTTTTCTCCGCGAACCAGAAGATACAATTTCGACCGAGAAACCATGGCGCATTCCATACTCACCCTCGAACTTCTCGCGTAGTTTTCGGGCCAGCCAAACTGCCGAGCCAATAACCTCATCGTCTTCCACAACGATTGCGCAATCGAGTCTCTCATCGAGTTGTCCTGCACCAACACCCACCAACATCGCTAACCGCTCTATCCCCGCAGCCCAGCCAACCGCAGGCGTCGGCGTTCCGCCAAGGCTTTCCATCAGCCCATCATAGCGACCGCCGCCAAGCACGGTGCTTTGCGAGCCGAGTGCGTCAGCCGACGCGCTGCCTTCATCAGGAATGAACTCGAATGCCGTGTGGCGATAATAGTCGAGTCCGCGCACCAGGCTTTCCGCGCGCACCCACTTAACGCCGGCTGCATCTAACCCATCGGTGACTGCTTGAAAGAATGCGCGTGCCTCGTCTGACAGAAAATCATCGATCTTGGGCGCATCCGCCAGAAACGGTTTGTCGCGGCGATCCTTGCTGTCGAGGATCCGCAGCGGGTTCTTTTCAAGCCGCTCTTGCGAATCCTCGCTCAGCTGACCCTTCACCGCGCGAAAGTATTCTATCAACGCCCCGCGCCAAGCCTCGCGGCTCTCACCATCACCCAGCGTGTTAAGGTGAAGAGTCACATCATTGATGCCCAGTTCCTTGAGCAACTGATCGGCCATCGCTAGCAATTCGACATCGGCCTGCGGCTCGGCAGCGCCGATAATCTCCGCATCGATCTGGTGGAACTGGCGATAGCGCCCCTTTTGCGGGCGTTCATAACGAAACAATGGCCCGTGCGTTGCGACCTTCAGCGGAGCATGCTGCTGCCAACCGTTGGTGAGATAGGCGCGCGCAATTCCTGCAGTGAATTCAGGACGCAGCGTAAGCGAATCCCCACCCCGGTCCTCGAAGGAATACATCTCCTTAGAGACAATATCGGTGGTCTCGCCGATCGAGCGCGCAAACACTTCGGTCTTCTCGAACACCGGCATTTCGATCCGGCGAAAGCGATAGAGGCGCCGCACGCGCTCGAATGTTTCGACCACGAATGCGAAGGCCTCGGCCTCGGCACCGAAGATATCTTGCGTTCCGCGAATGGCTTTGGGTGTGTTTTTGGACATTTCAGTTTGGCCGATTAGGGGCAACAGCATCTTGCCGCAATAGAGCCGCGCAGCTAGGGGGCATCCGAGCTCAGGGAGAGGGGCGTTGACACTAGCAGGATAGCAATATGCGTATCGACAAGATCCCGACCGGGAAGAACCCTCCCGAAGACCTGAATGTAATCATCGAAGTGCCGACCGGCGGCGAACCGGTCAAATACGAATTCGACAAGGAAAGTGGCGCGTTGTTCGTTGACCGCATCCTGCACACGCCGATGCGCTATCCGGCGAACTACGGTTTTATCCCGCATACGCTCAGCCCGGACGGCGACCCGCTCGACGCTCTCGTGATCGCACGCTCGCCTTTCATGGCTGGCTGCGTAGTGCGCACGCGGCCCATCGGCGTTCTCAACCTGGAAGACGAGCATGGCGGCGACGAAAAACTGATCTGCGTGCCGGTCGACACGACTTTCCCCTATTATTCAGATGTCGGCGAAACCAAGGATTTGCCGTCGATCATTTTTCAACAGATCGAGCACTTCTTCACTCACTACAAAGATCTCGAAGCCGAAAAATGGGTGCGGATCGGGAAATGGGGCGACGCCGCAGAAGCAAGGCAGGTCGTTATTGAAGCGGTCGAGCGCGCGCAGCAGAGTTGATCACTCCACCGGACGGCCTGGATCGAGCAGGTCCTTAGCCTGCTCGCCATCCGTCTTGCGCTCCTGATCGACCATTTCGCTGATCTCGTTTTCAGGGCGCACGTCTTCTTCTGGCGGCGCTGCAGAAACCTTTTTCGGCTTGGGCAGTGCCTGCCCGTCAGAAACCTTTGCCGATCGTCCGATTGGCAGAGGATCGGTCCGCCCATCAAAGCGTAGGCGATAGATCGGCTCAGGAAGCGCGAAACCTGCATCTTCAAGAGCCTCCTTGACCGACGCGATCGCCAGACTTCGCGACTTGCCCCAGTCCGCCTCTCGTTGATCGACCCAGCCGAGAAACAGGATCACGATGTTTGAATCGCCAACCTGCGTAATCCGCGCAGCCGGTTCCGGATCAGACAGCACGAAAGAGAGGTCAGCAAGAACTTCACCGCCAAGCTTCATAGCTGCCCTAGGGTCATCGTCGGCATCTATGCCCAATTCGAATTCGAACCGGCGCTGAGGATTGCGGGTGAAATTGACGATAATCGCTTTGAACACCTGGCTGTTGGGAATCCTCAGATGGTTTCCATCCAACGTCATCAATACGGTTGCCCTGCTGGTTAGGCGGATCACCAGGCCCTCGCGGTCGTCGATCAATACATGATCGTTCGCCCGAAAAGGCTGGCGCAAGCTGAGCATCAACGAAGCGACATAATTCTCAATCGTGTCGCGCATCGCGAAGCCGAGAGCGATACCGATAACGCCTGCCCCGCCCAAGACAGCACCTAAAAGCGCTCCAGCACCCAGCATATCAAGCGCGATGACTATCCCGCCAACGACGAAAACAAAGCGTATCGCGCTGCGTATGAGTTCGCCAAGAAAGGCGTTCGGAGCAATGCGGTCCCAGAGAAATCCAAGCCCCGCGAGCAAATAGCCAATTGCGCCAATCGCGAGAGCCGTCAACGTTGCCACGAGCATCAGAGGCAGAGCCGCGAACAAGTCTCTCGCCAAATCCGACATCTTGCCGAAAATCGAGAGGTTTTCTTCGACTGACAGGTCGCGTTCAAGCTGGTTCTCGACTGTCACCACGCCGGCAACCCGCGCGGCGATATTGGCGGCGCGATCAATCGCTGCGGAAGCGCCGACCGTACCGCTCAAGGTTACGACGCCCTCGCTCACATCCACCTCGACATCGGCAAAGGCTGGAAGCTCTCCGAATATGCCTTCGATACGCTCAGCGATACGTGCATCATCGCCCGCGTCCTGTGACTGTTCGATTGTCTGAGTAACAGGTTCCGAACCTGCGTCGGCTTCAGTTGGAGTGGCGGGCAATAGCGCTGATGCAGGTGAAGCGATCAGCAAAGCCAAGAAACCAAGAATACGAATTACGCCGACCAACTGCGATCTCCCCCGCGAGCCTACACTAGCGCGGCGCTTTCGGCGGCACCGCGTCGATAAAGCGCGCAAGCACCCACAAGGGTTCCCTGAGTGGCTATGACATTGTCAGATTGGCGGCCAATTGCGGCTTAGAAGGCTGCGGAGATAGCCTTGAAGCAACCGGTAAAGAAAAACGGGAGCCCGATGGCAAGAAGCCACAGTCCGGTAATGTCACGCCGGAATGCGCCAAGATATGCGACATCTTGCGCTTGGTCGTCGGACAGGCCAGCCCAACGCTTTTCAAACCAGCGACATGCAGGAATAATGCCAGCGACCAGAACAATCAGGCCCATATATGGCAAGATTGAGGAGCTTCCCGTCGTGAGCGCCTTAACGGTGACGAAAATCTGCAGGGCAGTGTAAACCAGCAGCGCATAAGCGACATGATCGCTCATCGATTTGCGCCAGTCGCGCGCCGCACCACCGCCTTCGCTCGTGTGCAGCTCGCTTGCCTTGGCTCGATGCGCCATATCTTTCATATTACCGCTCCCCAACGGATTCTCTCTCCAAGCGACGAGTATTCCAAATTGCGGCAAGGGTTGCAAGCGCGGTAACCAAACGGAAATAATGTTGCGCGAACACGCAAGAGTGCGCCGAAATCCTAAGCAAGCAAAAATCCTGCCAAATCGGCGCATACCGGCCTTTAATGTCCAGCTTTAGGTGCTAAAGAAACGTCGATGAGCGAGATAGATGCAATTGCCGAGGCCCAACCAGATGCCTCCGCGGACGCTACCGCGCCGCTCCCAGATGGCGGGTTGGAAGTCATTTCTATAGCCAAGAGCTACGACAAGAGATCGGTTCTGACCGACATCTCGCTGACGGTCGGTAAGGGCGAAGTGTTGGGTCTCCTCGGCCCCAATGGTGCTGGAAAAACCACCTGTTTCTACTCGATCATGGGCCTCGTCAGACCAGATTCGGGCCGAATCCTCATGGATGGCGAGGATGTGACGAAGCTGCCGATGTATCGCCGCGCGATCCTGGGACTTGGCTATTTGCCTCAGGAAACCAGCATCTTTCGCGGAATGACCGTTGAGCAGAATATCAATTGCGTCTTGGAAATGGTGGAACCCGATGACGAGACGCGGGCACAAGAACTGGAACGCCTACTTGGCGAATTCGGCCTCACCGAACTGCGCAGCTCACCGGCGATGGCGCTATCTGGCGGTGAAAGACGCCGCTGCGAGATTGCCCGCGCGCTGGCGGCCAAACCCTCGATCATGCTGCTCGACGAGCCCTTTGCAGGCATTGACCCATTGTCGATCAGCGACATCCGTGATCTCGTGAAGGACTTGAAACGCCGTGGCATCGGCGTTCTCATTACAGACCACAATGTGCGCGAAACCCTGGATATCGTCGATCGCGCTTGCATCATCTATGGCGGGCAAGTGCTGTTCGCGGGAACGCCGGAAGCGCTCGTGGCGGATGAAAATGTGAAGCGGCTCTATCTTGGCGAAGGATTTACGCTGTGACGAGGCGGCGGACGTAGATCATGGCACTGGGTCCACGGTTAGACCTCAGACAATCACAATCTCTGGTGATGACGCCGCAATTGCAGCAGGCGATCAAACTGCTGGCGGCTTCCAACCTAGAAATCGAGACGTTCATCAGCGAAGCGCTGGAGGCAAACCCGCTGCTCGAAGCTGGCGCAGTGTCAAGCGAGGATAGAGGGCCGAGCAACGAAGCCGACGATATTCCTCGCGAGGAATTCACAGCCGACCAGCTGATCGGGCAAGCTCAGGGCGAGAGCGAAGCGCCGCTCGATCTGGACACAGGCGCGCTCGATCGCGACCGGGATACGGGCGACGGTGCAAGTGGACCAGCAGCAGCCGACGCGGAATGGGGCGCAGCACCGAGCAGCGGCGCTGGCTCTGACATGCTTCCCGACATCGAACAGACTCAGGCCGCGGAAACCACCCTGTCGGAGCATCTCAACGAGCAGGTGGGTGCGGTCGCGAAAGATGATCGCGATGCTTTTGCTGCGCGACATCTCATCGGACTGCTGGATGAGGCGGGATACCTCCCATTTGACCTGCGCGATGTCGCATATGATCTCGGTATGGAGCTTCGCGACGTGGAACGCGCGCTCAAAGTGGTGCAATCGCTCGATCCAAGCGGCGTGGGCGCGCGCAGCCTCAGCGAGTGCCTGGCAATCCAGGCACGAGAAGCTGATCGCTACGATCCTTGTATGGCGCAGCTGATTGATCACCTTGAATGGGTCGCGCGCGGAGAAGTGGCCAGGTTGAAGCGTGTGTGCGGCGTCGACGAAGAGGACTTCGCCGACATGCTCGCTGAACTGCGCAGCTATGACCCCAAGCCGGGCCTCGCTTTTGGATCGAGCGTCGCCAACGCCGTAGTACCGGACATCCTACTGGCCAATAATGGAAAAGGTGGCTGGGACATCACGATCAACGAAGAGACCTTACCGCGTCTCGTGGTCAACCGGTCTTACTATGTTGAGCTCAGCGATGGCTCGCCTGATCCTGAAGCGCAAAGCTGGCTCAAGGAGAAGCTGGCAGATGCGCATTGGCTCATCCGCGCGCTGGATCAGCGTCAGAAGACGATCCTCAAGACCGCGGCCGAGATCGTGAAGAAGCAGGATGGTTTCTTCCGCAAAGGTGTGTCGGAGCTTCGCCCGCTGACCCTGCGCGAAGTGGCCGAAGAGATCGACATGCACGAAAGCACGGTCAGCCGCGTGACCAGCAACAAATTTCTGCACTGCGATCGCGGCTGTTTCGAACTCAAATACTTCTTCACCAGTGGCGTTTCTTCGAGTGACGGCGAAGGCGCGTCCTCCGAAGCGATCAAGGCGCGGATCAAAGCCTTGATCGAAGGCGAAACGGCCAAGAAGATCCTGTCTGACCAAAAGCTGGTCGACTTGTTGAAGGAAGAAGGTTTCGACCTCGCTCGGCGGACAGTGGCAAAGTATCGCGAGGCTATCGGCATTGGCAGCAGCGCCCAGCGCCGCCGGCAGAAAAAGCTCGAAGGCTTGGGCTAGAGACTCGTCGCATGGTTCGCGAAAGAGCCATTCTGGCGCACCGATACGATCAGAAATCGTTAGGTAATCATACCTGCGACTCGCCGGAATCCATTGGTTTACGGTAAATTAACCTTTTCCGTTCAGAACTTGTGTGGTTAATACGGGGCAACACCTCTTAGCGAGGCGTTACCATGATGCGAAATTGCAACGATCTGGGAATATAGGGGACCAGTAATGCGTGTGCTCTTGATTGAGGATGAGCCAACCACGGCTAAGGCTATTGAGCTCATGCTCACTACCGAAGGCTTCAATGTCTATTCAACCGACCTGGGCGAAGAAGGCTTGGACCTGGGCAAGCTGTATGATTACGATATCATCCTGCTGGACCTGAACCTTCCAGATATGCACGGCTATGACGTGCTGAAGAAACTCCGCGTCGCCAAGGTGCAGACGCCTGTCTTGATCCTTTCCGGCATTGCCGAAATGGACAGCAAGATCCGCAGCTTCGGCTTCGGCGCTGACGATTATGTGACCAAGCCATTCCACCGCGAAGAACTGGTCGCTCGCATTCACGCTGTTGTCCGTCGTTCGAAGGGCCACAGCCAGTCGATCATCCGCACTGGCAAGCTGGCAGTGAACCTTGATGCCAAGACTGTTGAAGTCGATAGCGCTCGCGTTCACCTTACCGGTAAAGAATACGCCATGCTCGAGCTGCTCAGCTTGCGCAAAGGCACCACGCTCACCAAGGAAATGTTCCTCAACCACCTTTATGGCGGCATGGATGAGCCCGAACTCAAAATCATCGACGTTTTCATCTGCAAGCTTCGCAAAAAGCTGAGCCACGCTTGCGGCGGTGAAAACTACATCGAAACCGTCTGGGGCCGTGGCTATGTGCTGCGCGATCCAGATGCTGAGGCAGAGGCCGCATAAGCCTCACGAAATTTTACCAGTCTTCTGGGACGGGATGAGACGCTCGGGATGGAAACATCTCGGGCGTTTTCGTTTTTACATCGTCTGAATAGCCCGCCTGATCTCAATCTATGCATTTCGTATAGATACACCGCCGCGACGATATGAAAGTTTCGCTGCGTATTGGAGGGATCGCGATGATCAGCGCACCAACGCAAAACGCCTCGAATGGCACAAATCTCAGAGCGTCCACGCAAACCGGCCAGGCGAGCTACACGATCCGATCAGGCGATACGCTCGGAGCACTGGCCCAACGTTTTGGGACCGATATCTCAACGCTGGCTCAAGCGAATGGCATCGCCAATCCAAACCGTATCTTTGTGGGTGACACGATTGCCATTCCGCAAGGCAGCACGCGCTTCCATACGGTGAGCCGGGGCGACACCTTGCATGTCATCGCGCGAAACGCTGGCCTGTCAGTGCGCGAAGTGTTGGAGGCAAATCCGAATATTCGCAATCCTGACCGGATCTATCCCGGTGACCGAATTGCACTGCCTGCCGGTTCAATCACAACCGAGACACCAAACCCGCAAACAACGCTTTCAACCCGATCGGTCGAACCGCCCACGTCGGTAACCTCTGTTTCTGAAACCAGCTTCAACGGCGATACACTCAGCCTAACCCAAGCGGACATCAACAATATCAAGCGCACCCTCCAAACGGAATGGGTTCCATCCGCCGGTGAGGGTCAAGCTCGCGGGATCATCGATACAATTCTCAACCGCACTGCATCAGGCCGGTGGGGAGATACGGTTTCGGAGGTTGTGAACGCCCGATATCAGTTCTCCGACATCAACGGACCTGTTTCATGGCGCGACGGTCGCACTTCGGTTGAGCAAATCCCGATGGCTCAGGTGACCGGACGCGTTGATCGCTTGGTCGATAGTTACTTGGCGCAACGAGCCAATGGCCAGCCATCATCGATCGGGTCGCATCTCAATTATGCCAACCCCCACTACTCCGATGCGAGAAACCTGAGCTGGATCAACCGGCTCGATGGTCCCGTTCTGGGTCGCGGCGATGCCATTCATCGGCACGGTACAGTCCCGGAATTGAACAGGCATCGTCCTGGCGAATTCTCGGTCGGCCTTCCTGATAGCGCGCCCATAGGAGTGCCTCACAACCAGCCGCATTGAGCGAGGTAGAACTTCCGCGATATCGCTACACGCTGGACAGGAAAGCGCCGGTTTTCTAGCGCGTCGCAATGACTGCGCACAAAGAAGGCGATCCCACGACTCTCAACCGGCTGTACGGTCGCAGCCAGGGCAAACCACTGCGCCCGCGCCAGCAGGGCTTGGTCGATAATCTGCTTCCAAAAATTGCTGTACCGGCAGAAGGGCCAGTGACGGCAGGGAGGCTGTTTGGACAAGAGTGCCCACTGCATTTCGAGATCGGCTTTGGCGGCGGTGAGCATCTGGCCTACCGCGCCGATCTGCTGCCCGATCATGGATTGATCGGCGCCGAACCATTCCTGAATGGTGTTGCGCAGGCGCTAGGCCATGTTGAAGATCAGGGACTGACAAACGTGCGCCTCCACGCTGGCGATGCGTTAGAGGTTCTGAGCCGCATTCCCGATGGCGCTCTCACAATGGTCTATCTGCTCCATCCCGATCCATGGCCCAAGGCGCGTCACGCAAAGCGCCGGATGATGAATGATGGCCCCGTCGCGATGATTGCCAACAAGCTCAAACCCGGAGGTGAATTCCGGTTTGGCACCGATCACGCGATCTATCTGCGACATGCCTTGATGGTGATGCAGCGCTTCACCGATCGCTTCGAATGGGTGACGGAAGGGCCCTCAAGCTTCCAAAACCGTCCGTCGGGCTGGCCAGAAACTCGCTATGAGAAGAAGGCTCGTAATGTGTTCGAACACGAGGTCTGGTATTTCCGCTATCGGAAACGCTAGATCGGTACGGTCGAGGCAAAAGGGGGGGAGTCGCAGTCATGGGCAAAACAGGTTGGTGGATCGGAGGCATCTTCACCCCGATTGGCCTGCTATTTTCCGGTCTCGGCCTTTGGCTCTATCTGAACGATCAGGACCTCGCTGCAAAGGGCGTGCGAGCGAGCGGGACGGTTATCCAGATCGTAAGCTACCGCGATTCCGATGGAGAAACGATGTATCGCCCGGTCGTCGAGTTTACTGATACGGCTGGCAGCCGGCGAGAATTCAGCAGCGACGTGAGCAGCAGCACTAGCGAATTCCAGCGTGGCGAGGCGGTCGATGTGATCTACGATCCCGTCGCGCCAGAAAATGCCATCATCGACAGCTTTATGGAGCGCTTCTTTCTTCCGCTGATTTTCGGCGGGCTGGGATCAATCTTTGCGCTGGTAGGTGCCGGAATCCTTTTTACGACCATCCGCCGCCGCCAGATCGTCGCGGCACTCAAGGAACGAGGTCTGCGGATCAACGCCGAATTCGTAGGTTGCCAATTGGATACATCGATAAAGATCAACGGCAGAAGCCCATTTCGCGTATTCGCCCAAGCAACACATCCGATGACTGGAAAGCTGGCCAGCTTCGAGAGTGAGCCAATTTGGCTGGATCTCACAGGAGAGCTCGAACGGCAGCAAGTTCCAGTTCTAATCGATCCAACAAAGCCTAAGAGACACTACGTCGATTTGAGCGAATGGGTACATGAACGCGAACATGCTTGATTGACCTCGACGGATGAGCGAGCTTCACCATAGGGCAACAGTGTGAGGGTATAACCATGACATCGCGGCGGCAGTTTTTAGGCGGTTTGGCGATCGCCGCGGGTGCGATTTCGGCGTGCCGCGAGGTCGCTCCGACTGGCGTCGGCGATGACGGACGCAGTAGCAATCCCGACGCGACCACACTCGATGCAGAAGCGCTCGAGGACGCGCTCGTCGGCAGTTCATATCTCGGCACTGGCGGCGGCGGGAGCCTGTCGGCAGCTCGCGAGCTAGTCGCAGCCGATCTTGCCGCAGGACACACCTTCACGGTTCTGCCAGTCACGGCGCTGGCCGATACCGACCGGGTCGCCTGTCCCTATGGTCTTGCCAGCCTGGCGGAGACGAGCGAGGAAATGCAGGCGCAGCTCGACGCGATCGAGAACAAAGTGGAAGAACCAGTGCAGGCGGCGTTCGAAGCTCTGGAGCGCCATCTCGGCCAAAAATTTGCCGGGGTGATCATGGGCGAGATCGGCCCACTGAGTCTCGCAGAAGGATTGTCGATCGCAGCGCGATTGGGCGTGCCAGCGCTCGATGCCGACACGGTCGGGCGCGCAGTGCCGGAGATCAACCAGCACTCGGTCAAGGTTGCGGGCATTCCGCTCACTCCAATCGGCGCAGCAACGCCGTTCGGCGATGAATTGGTGGTGGGCAAGTTGGGCGATCCGACCCGCGCGGAGGATATCCTGCGCGCGATTGCCGAAGCCAGCCGGGTGTGCGGCGTAGCCGACAGCCCGATCACCGGTGCGCAAGCGAAGCAAGATGGTACGCTCGTCACCGGCAGCCTGACGCTCGCTCGTACTATCGGCAGCGCGGTGCGCGAGGCAAAGGCGGGTGGCGACGACCCGATTGAGGCCGCGCGAGTTGCGGGCGATGGCTATCTGCTGTTCACTGGCATGGTCGCCAATACCGAGTGGAAGGATGAGGACGGTTTCCTGCAAGGCAAGGTTACACTAGCCGGAACCGGCGATTTTGCCGGTCAGCGCTTCGAAACCGACGTGAAGAATGAGCATCTCGTCGCCCGCCGCGATGGCACGGTGGTCGCCACCTGCCCCGACCTGGTCAGTTTGATCGACCTCGAAACCGCCGACGGCGTGATCAATCCCGGTTACGAGCGCGGACAGGCAGTCGCAGTGCTCGGCTTCCGTTGCGATCCACTGTGGCGCAGCGAAGCGGGGCTCGCGGTCTTCAGTCCGCGTTATTTCGGCTACGATCTCGACTACATACCGATCGAGGAACTCATTGGCTGATCAGCCGACCACCCCCGCACTGGCGAGCACCGCTAGCGTCAGCACATCTGGCGCGATCGCAGTCATCGGCACGATCTGAACCGGCTTCTCCATCCCGATCAACATCGGTCCAACCGTCGCATTGCCCGCCAGCTCGCGGAGCATTTTGGCAGACAGGTTAGCTGATTGCAGACCGGGCATGACCAATACATTCGCAGGCGCGGACAGGCGGCTGAAAGGATAAAGCTCCATCACCTTCGGGTTGAGTGCGGCATCGGGTGCCATTTCACCTTCATATTCGAAACCGGGGTCTTCGCGATCAAGGATCGCAACAGCCTCGCGGATGTTACCGAGCCATTGGCCCGATGGATTACCGAAGGTGGAATAGGACAGGAATGCTACACGCGGCTCATGCCCCATGCGGCGCGCGACTGCTGCGGTTTCCTTGGCGATATGGGCAAGCTCTTCGGCATTCGGTCGCTCATTAATTGTGGTATCGGCAAGGAACGTCGTGTGGTTCTTGCCGATCATCATGTGCACACCGAACGGCAGGGAATCCGGCTTCGGATCGAGCACGCGATTGATCTCGCGCGCGGTCTGGGCGAATGTGCGCGTGAGGCCAGAGATAACTCCCTCACCATGCCCGAGCGCAACGAGAAGCGCTGCGAACACGTTACGCTCCTGATTCACCATCCGGCGAACATCGCGCTCGGTGTAGCCTTTGCGTTGCAGTCGTTTGTACAGATAGTCGACCATGGCCGGCACGTGCTCGGACGTGGCCGAGTTCTGGATCTCAAAGCTGCCAGGGTCTGAAACCGACAATTGGTGTAGTTTGTCGACAACTGCCTTGGTCCGCCCCACCAGCACCGGCGTGCCGTAGCCGAAGTCGCGATATTGAATGGCAGCACGCAGCACGACTTCTTCTTCCGCCTCGGCAAAAACCATCCGCTTCGGATTGGCCTTTGCCTCATTGTAGACGCCGGTGAGGACGGCAGTCGTCGGGTTGAGGCGCGACTTGAGCGCGTGGCGATAGGCGTCGAGGTCTTCGATCTTCGCTTGCGCCACCCCTGAATCCATGGCCGCTTTCGCCACTGCCGAAGACACGACTTCGATCAAGCGCGGGTCGAAAGGTGCAGGGATAATATAGTCTTTGCCGAATTTCTGGTTCTTGCCGTAAGCACTCGCGACTTCCTCAGGCACTCGTTCGCGCGCCAACTCTGCGATAGCCTGGGCTGCAGCAATTTTCATCTCTTCATTGATCGTCGTCGCTTGGACATCGAGCGCGCCGCGGAAGATGAAGGGAAAACCAAGCACGTTGTTCACCTGGTTCGGGAAGTCGGACCGCCCGGTGGCGATAATCGCGTCGGGCCGAACCTTCTGCGCTTCATCCGGCATGATCTCCGGCGTCGGATTGGCCATGGCAAAGATGATCGGCTTGTCCGCCATCTTCTCCACCCAAGCTGGCTTGAGAGCCCCAGCTGCCGACAGACCGAGAAAGATATCCGCGCCGACAAGCGCCTCTTCCAGATCAGTGGCGTCTGTTTCAACCGCGTGCGCGCTCTTCCATTGATCGACATTGTCGCGACCCGGAGTGATCGGCCCGCTGCGATCGCATACGATGACGTTCTCGTGCGGAATTCCCATCGCCTTGATGAGAGCTGTGCAGGCAAGCGCAGACGCCCCCGCCCCGTTCACCACCATGCGGGCATCCTTAAGGTCTCGTCCGGTAAGATGGCACGCATTTATCAGGCCAGCTGCCGCGATGATGGCCGTGCCGTGCTGGTCATCATGCATCACCGGTATTTTCATTCGTTCGCGCAAAGCCTGCTCGATAATGAAGCACTCTGGCGCCTTGATGTCCTCGAGATTGATGCCGCCGAAGCTAGGTTCCATCAGTGCAACCGCCTCGATAAAGGCCTCTGGATCTTCGGTATCCAGCTCTAGATCGATAGAATCGACATCGGCGAAGCGCTTGAAGAGTACGGCCTTACCCTCCATCACTGGTTTGGAGGCAAGCGCCCCGAGATTGCCCAGGCCGAGAATAGCGGTGCCGTTGGAGATAACAGCGACCAAGTTGGAGCGCGCCGTATAGCGGGCCGCTAGACTGGGATCTTCGGCGATCGCCTCCACAGGAGCTGCAACGCCGGGAGAATAAGCCAGGCTCAGATCGCGCTGCGATGCCATTGGCTTCGATGCGACGATTTCGATTTTACCAGGACGAATGGTTTCGTGATAAAACAGCGCTTCGCGCGTGGTGAAAGTCACTTGCCGATCTTCGGCCATCAACGTCTCCTGTCGAATTTCTCTGAGCGCTTAGCCCGCTAAATTCACAAACGATAGGGGAAAGGAGCCTTAGGCCAGTTCCGAATCGGCGGACGCCTGTCTAGGCCATTGCAATGGCCGCCAAGACGACACCGATGATGGAGCAGTTTCTCGCTCTAAAGCAGGAGGCGGGAGACTGTCTGCTGTTCTATCGGATGGGCGATTTTTTCGAGCTGTTTTTTGACGATGCAAAAATCGCGGCAGGTATCTTGGATATCGCATTGACTGCCCGCGGCGAGCACGATGGCGAGCCCGTGCCGATGTGCGGAGTGCCGGTTCACTCAGCTGAAGGCTACCTCGCCCGCCTGATAAAGGGCGGATGCCGGGTCGCCATTGCCGAACAGGTTGAAACGCCCGAAGAGGCCAAAGTCCGTGCCAAGAAAGAAGGCACGCCATCCTCCAAAGCGTTAGTGAAGCGAGACATCGTAAGGTTTGTCACCGCTGGTACGCTGACTGAAGAAGCGCTGCTCGAACCGCGCAATGCAAACCTGCTTGTCGCGCTTGCGGAGGTGCGCGGGACACTCGGCATAGCCAGTTGCGACATTTCGACCGGGATTGTCGCTCTTGAGGAGTGCACTCCAGAAATGCTTGGGGCACATCTGGCCCGGCTGAATCCGAATGAAGTTGTTGTCCCGGAAGATTGGCCACATGGCCCGGATGACGTGACCTTCAGGCCGCGCGGCGATTTCGCTAGCGATGACGGTGCCGAACGACTGAAGAAAATCCATGATGTCGCGACGCTGGATGGCTTCGGCGACTTCTCGCGCGCAATGCTGGCAGCAGCAGGGGGCCTTGTCGCCTATCTCGACCATGTCGGGCGTGGGTCGCTACCGATGCTCCTGCCACCCACGGCGCGCCTCCACGCGTCGGGCATGGTCATGGATGAGGCGACGCGCGCGAGCCTCGAAATCCTACAAGCGCAAGACGGATCGCGCGCTGGTAGTCTGATTGCTTCGATTGATCGCTGCGTTACGGGGGCTGGAGCACGGCAGCTCGCGGAAGATCTCGCGTCTCCTTTGCTTGATCGTCAGGCAATCGAAGAGCGGCTCGCGCTGGTGCAGTTTTGGCGCGACCGACCGATCGATCGCGCAGACCTGCGCGAAACCTTGCGAGCCCTGCCCGATCTGGGCCGTGCGCTTGGTCGGATCGTTGCCGGACGCGGCAGCCCGCGTGACTTGGGTCAGGTTCGCGACGGACTGAGCGATGCCCGAAAGTTGCATGATGCGCTGAAGCCTCAAAACGACAAACCTGCGTTGCTCACGCAATTGCTGCCGCATCTGACGGGGCATAGCGAACTTACCGATCTGCTCCATATGGCGCTGGTTGCGTCACCTCCGACCGAGCGCGCGAACGGTGGCTATATCGCGGATGGCTACGATGCGGGGCTCGACGAGTTGCGTCAGGTTTCGGGCAATGCACGCCGCGCCATAGCAGCGATGGAAGCGCGATATCGCGACGAAACAGGGATTGCCGCACTCAAGATCAAGCACAACGGCGTGCTCGGATATTTCATTGAAGTGCCAAATCGCCATGCAGATGCTTTGATGGCTCCCGACAGCGGCTTCACACACCGGCAAACTATGAAAGGCGCCGTCCGCTTCAATTCGATCTCGCTGCACGAGGAAGCGACGCGGATATCTGAAGCAGGAGGACGAGCGCTAGCAGCCGAAGAAGCGCATCTTGAAGAACTGACCAGCAAGATCGTCGGATCGCAGCGAGCAATTGCCGAAACAGCGGCGGCGCTTGCGCGGATCGATGTAGCGGCAGGACAAGCAGAGCGAGCCGCCGAAGGGGATTGGTGTCGGCCTGAGATCATCGACACTTCGGCACTCGAGATAGCAGGCGGACGTCATCCGGTTGTCGAAGCGGCGCTTGCGAAAACGAACGAGCGCTTCGTAGCGAATGATTGCGCACTTTCCGAGACCAACCGTCTGTGGCTGATTGGCGGGCCGAACATGGGCGGTAAATCGACCTTCCTGAGACAGAACGCCTTGATCGTACTGATGGCGCAGGCGGGTGGATACGTTCCTGCAAACTCGGCCAAAATCGGCTTGGTCGATCGCCTTTTCAGCCGCGTTGGCGCTTCAGACAATCTCGCGCGTGGTCGCTCAACCTTCATGGTTGAAATGGTCGAAACCGCCGCAATTCTCTCGCAAGCCACCACTCGCAGCTTTGTAATCCTCGATGAGGTAGGTCGCGGGACATCGACCTATGATGGGCTTGCCCTGGCGTGGGCAGTCGTCGAAGCGGTGCATTCGAAAATCGCGTGTCGCTGCCTGTTCGCCACCCACTATCATGAGCTGGCGCGCCTCGCGGAAAGCTGTGAGGCGCTTTCGCTGCATCACGTTCGCGCACGCGAATGGAAAGGCGATCTGGTCCTGCTTCACGAGCTAGCCGAAGGCCCCGCAGATCGGAGCTACGGACTTGCCGTTGCGAAATTGGCCGGCGTACCGGCCCCGGTGGTCAAACGCGCTCGCCAAGTGCTTGAGAAGCTGGAGGCAGCGCGATCAGAGACTGGCGGTATCGCTGCTGGACTCGGTGAATTGCCATTGTTCGCGGCTGCTTCGCACGAGGAAGAACCTGAGCCGAAGGATGAATTGATCGAGCGACTCAAAGGGGCAGATATCGATGCATTGTCGCCGCGCGACGCGCTCGATTTTCTCTATGAGCTCAAACGCGAACTGGATGCTACCAAACCTTAACCAAGAGCAGCCTATGTTCTCGCATTATGTCGATGACACTGTTCGAAAATCACAAAGCAGCGCTTGTCTTTGCCGGGGTCACCCTGTTCGGCGCCGCAATTTTTGTGGAATCTCGCAGCGCTTCAGAACCGAAAGACATAGAAGTCGCAAACAAGGTTGAGCCGCGCGAACAGAAGCCAGCGGAGGTTAGCACGTCGAGTGAGACGCAGCTTAGTGAATGGTACGAGGGCGATGAGCCTGTCATCGACGATTTCGTCCCGGATGACGAGCTAATCGACGAGGCGAATGGGTTTGATCCAACACCTGAATATGTTTCGCCCGAGGAAAGCTCAGTGGTCGAAACAGTGATCGTACGGCAAGCCAACAATAGACCGCCAGCCGCCGGTGAGCGTAGCTATCGCGACAATGGAAACGGACCGCGCATGGTCCCTGGAAAGCCTAAAGATGGCGGCGGTGGACCGCGCCAACCAATAGTTGCAAGGCAGGACGGCCGGTAATTAGCGCAAAGGCGCGCCACGCACACACTAGCGTGTGGGAACTGGCGCTTCACCGGAGTAATCATAGAAGCCTCGCCCGGTCTTACGACCAAGCCAACCCGCTTCGACGTATTTCACTAACAAGGGTGCTGGGCGATATTTCGTGTCGCGGGTCGTCTTATACAACACCTTGATGATATCGAGGCATGTATCAAGGCCTACAAAATCAGCGAGTTGCAGAGGACCCATCGGGTGGTTGAGACCTAGCCGACAACCCTTGTCGATATCCTCAATGCCAGCTGTTGATTGTCCCAGAACAAATACCGCCTCGTTGATCATCGGCAGCAGAATGCGGTTCACCACAAAGCCCGGTTCATCCTGGCTAAGAACAACTTCCTTGCCCAAGCCCCGCGCGAAATCGGACACCCAATCGGTGGTCGCTTGCGCGGTCGCAAGCCCTGGAATTACTTCGATCAGGCCCATTACCGGGACTGGGTTGAAGAAATGCAAGCCGATGAAGCGCTCCGGGTCGGGCGAGTAATTTGCCATCCGGGTAATCGGAATTGAGCTGGTATTGCTCGCCATGATTGCGTTTGATCCGAGCACTTTCCCGGCCTCTTCGAAAATCACCTTTTTTATCGGTTCTTTTTCGGTCGCCGCCTCGATGATCAGGTCTGCATCTGCCATCGGCTGATAGTCGCCAACGGGCGTAATTTTCCCGAGCAGTGTTTCCGCAGCGTCTGCCTCGAGCTTGCCGCGTCCAACCAGCTTGACTAGCGATTTCTCGATTGCGGCCTTGCCGGCCTGCGAACGAGCCAAATCTACGTCCGACAGCAGAACCGACATCCCATGCTGGGCGATCGTCTGCGCGATCCCCGTGCCCATTTGTCCAGCCCCGATGACTGCGATTGTCCGCATGACTTTTCCCTTCGCAAGTGCAGCAAAGCAGGCGTGTTAGCGCCGCATCAGCGCGCTGGCTAGCGATTAGCGCCGGGAATCCACTTCACGTCAGCGCGCCCATCGTCATTGAGTACACGCGCTAGCACAAACAGAAGATCGGACAGGCGATTGATGTACGCCAACGCTGCCGGATTAACCGCATCATGATCGGCAAGTTCAGTCATCGCCCGCTCTGCGGCGCGAGTTGAGGCGCGAGCGACATGAGTGCGCGCGGCGGCTTCGCTTCCGCCGGGCAGAACAAAGCTCGTGAGCGGTTCCAGCCGTTCGTTCAACTCGTCGATCTGACCCTCAAGCCAATCAGACTGCGCGGGAACCACGCGCAGCACCATTTCCGACGGGGTGAAATCGCCATTCTCGCTAGGGGTCGCCAAATCAGCGCCTAAATCGAACAGGTCGTTCTGCACGCGATTGAGCAGAGCGCGGTGGTTTTCGTCGCTAAAAGCACAAGCCGCTAGGCCTATGGCGCTGTTCGCCTCGTCCACCCGGCCAATTGCAGCAATGCGCGCTGAGTGCTTTGCAGTGCGCGAGCCATCGACAAGGCCGGTCGTGCCATCATCGCCGGTGCGCGTGTAAATCTTGTTCAGCTTGACCAAAGATCGTTATCCCGCCTGAAATCGCCTGCGCTTTAGCGGGCCGCTAGCAGAATGATCGCCACCACCACGATGGCTAAAGCCTGGTACTTGATCCGCGCAAACATAGCCTTGTTTTGCAGCAATTGCATGTCGGTGGCGGTCTCGCCTTCGCCAGTCTCCAGATCGATTTTCGTGGTTTTCAGAAACGCGATCACCCCGCGCACCAACGAGACAACCACAAGGACGCACAGAACGGCCAGCACAGCGACGAGGAAATAAGTCATGCGGTCTATTTAGGCGCTTTCCAGAGAGATACCAGCCGGCAAACGTTGCAAGCGGAGTTGCTCTGCCAACAACCGGCCATCTTCACTGGAGTTCCGGAGATCGGACAGCGAGGGGGAATTTCGCCGTTTAGCTAGCTTCTTACCGTCACTATCGAGGAGCAGGGCGTGGTGATGCCAATGCGGAACTGGCAGGCTCAGCAGTTCTTGTAATAGCCGGTGAACATGACTTGCCGAATAGAGGTCCGACCCGCGCGTGACCAAAGTTACCCCGTCGATTGCGTCGTCCAGTGTGGCAGCCACGTGATAACTGGCTGGTTCATCCTTGCGCACCAGCACCACGTCACCAAAGTCGCGTGGATCGACTATGACAGCGCCAGAAAGCTCATCGGTCCAGGCTATCTCACCTGCCTGGCCCATGGCTTTCTCGAGATCGAGCCGAAGCGCAGCTGGTTTCGATTTGTCAATCACAGCATTCTTGCAGGTCCCCGGATAGATTGGGCCTTCCGGACCACTCGCCGGCTGTGCCTGTCTGATATCCGATCGCGTACAAACGCACGGATACAACAATCCTCGCTCCAGCAATTGCTGCGCTGCGTGCTCGTAGCTTTCAAGGCGTGTTGACTGAGCAGGAACTTCGTCCCACTCGAGGCCAAGCCATTCCAGATCATGGCGAAACTCATCGGCCAGCTCGGGCCTAGAGCGCGCACCATCAATGTCCTCGATCCGCAAAAGGAAACGGCCATTACCCGCCTGCGCTAGGTCATGTGCTACAATTGCGGAATATGCGTGACCGAGATGCAAATGCCCATTTGGGCTCGGGGCGAAACGCGTTACGATCATCGTGTCGCTCCAATGCCACAGCGCTCTACACTGCGCGACCCTTCTGAAAATCCTTGTGGAAAGCGCGACTGTCATGGCTTTGACTCTTTCCATTGCCACGGCATTCTCGATTTCATCAGGGAGGAGCACCCGAGTGTTCAAAGCCGAACTGATTGAAAAAGCCGCGCGTTTTCGCAGCGCCGATGAAGATCCGACACGCAACCCGTCGTCGTGCCCTGCGCTCGTGCTCAATGCAGACTATACGCCGCTTTCATACTACCCGCTAAGCCTTTGGCCTTGGCAGACCGCGATCAAGGCAGTTTTCCTCGACCGTGTGGACATTGTCGCGAGTTACGATCGCGAAGTGCACTCTCCCTCGTTGGACATGAGGATCCCGAGCGTGATCGCGCTCAGGCAATATGTGAAGCAGAGCGAGTTTCCCGCGTTCACTCGCTTCAACCTGTTCCTGCGCGATCGCTTCCAGTGCCAATATTGCGGCAGCGGGCAAAACATGACCTTCGACCACGTCATTCCACGACGACTTGGCGGCAAAACCACGTGGGAGAACATCGCCACCGCCTGCGCGCCCTGCAATATGAAGAAAGGCGGGCGTACGCCAAAGCAGGCGAACATGAGCCTTAGGATGAAGCCGATCAGGCCGACCAGCTGGCAATTACAGCAATATGGGAAGATGTTCCCGCCGAACTATCTGCACGAAACGTGGCGGGACTGGCTTTATTGGGACATCGAGCTCGAAGAGTGAGCTAGAGTTGATGTGCTCGATCAAGCGCTTCCAGGCCGGTCAGCCTTCGATTACCCGTGTTTCGGGATAATGCTTGTCGAGATGCTTGATGATAATCCGCAGATTCTTCGAATTCGAGCGATACAGAAAGTCTGCCGCGTCGCCGACGACTGGGACAAGTCCCAGCGCGGTATCGAAAGCGACATTGATACCCATGCGCCAAAGCTTCCACTTTGGAATTTTGAGGTTGCGAGCTTCCCACACGATATAAGCGCCCAACGCGGTAGTAACCAAATCGCCAACCACCGGGATCAATCCGACCAACGCATCAAGACCAATCGGTACATTTACACCGGGAATTCGAAAACTGCGCTCCAGCAGTGTCTCCATCGCCACCACGCGTTGCCGCACCGATGCCGGATCTGTACCTGTCGGCAGTTCAAAACTGACCGCCTGAGGGCGTTGAGGCCCTTCCATAATTTTCTCCTTATGCCCTCTAAATGGTAGGTTGAGAGAGTGGGAACAAGGGGTGCAGCCCCCATTGGTTGGGTTGATAAGCGTTGATAGTGCCGCGAACCAGCGACCAACGCACCGGTACTCCAAGCGGAATGAAAATCTCTTCGCGCACCAAAATCGAGTGCGCCTCCGCAAATAGGAGCGCCTTGGCGCGCGGATCGCGCGTTGTGAGCGATTGGGACACAAGCGCGTCTGCTGCCTCTGAGCAGAGACCGATATCCAACTCGCAATTGAACTGGTTCAGGAACCATCGCGGAGAGGAATAGCGCGCCAGCCGATCGCGGAGCTCCAAGTCCGACCGCTCGCCAAGGTCAACGCGCTCGATTGTCAACCCGATATCGCGCCAATCGGCCGCGATCTGTTCGAACATCAAATCGCTTCCCGGGCCTCGCGGTAATGCGAGGGTCAAAATTGCCTCCTCGCCGCTTTCGCTTTCCCAGGCAGCAATACGACGCGCCGCGATGCTGCGCCTTTCCGGCATGGAAAGGTCCTGCCAACGTTCATCGCCAGTGGTCACGGGTTCGAGCAGCTCAAGCGGAACAATCCAAGTGGTCGATTGCCAGCCCCCAAGTCCAAATGGCGCGATCATCTCTTCCCGGTCGACGGCCATGGAGAGCGCCTCACGCCTTTGAGGGTCGGCCAAGACCCCGTCATCGTTGCGAATGACGATACCGAACAGGCCGAACGCGGGGTCTATCCTGATGTTCCCCTGAGAAAGCGGGCCCAGCTGAGCGGACGGGAAATTGGCCAATTGGCCATTCAACAGAATATCCGCGTCACCATTCGCAAATGCAGCCACCGCTTCATCTTCGGGCAGCGACCTGACTGTCATCGGGCGGGATGTCTCTTCCCAATCCTGCCTTGCCGGTAGCCCGCGCTCTTGAGGAGGCAGCGCACTCAATCGTCCCAATTGTTCCTCGCGAGCAGCGATCATGGGGCCAGCGCCGCCGCCATCCCGAATCAGGCCCATTTCCGGCTGAGCCAACAGCCGCAAGAATTCAGGCATTGGGGCAGACAAGCGAACCTCTACGACACGGCCCGTCATCGCTCTGACTTCAGTCACCTTGGCGAGGTCCAAGCCCAGCGAAGTGCCTCGCAGGCGTCGCAAATTATCATTGAGCAGTACACGCACGTCAGCAGCGGATATCTCTTCGCCGTCAGGCCAAGTGGAATCGCGCAGTCTGAAAATATAGCTTTGGCCATCATCGGTGATGATCCAACGCTCTGCAATTGCAGGGATAACCTGACCAGACGCATCGAGCGCGACCAACCCCTCATGAGTGGCAGCACGCAGATGCTGAGCGGCGGGGGCGAGCCTGACACCTTCCTGGAAGAGGCTTTCTGGCTCGCCGATGATCACGACATCAACCGGCCCATCATCGACTGACGAACCACATGAAGTTAGCGCCAGAGCGCACAGAGTTAGAGTGCAGAATCGCATCACGGCAATTCCGCTTAGCAGGTTGATGGAGCCCGGTCAGCGCGCAACCACCCAGAAATTATCAGACTTTACGAAGGGTCCGCGGACTAGGCGCCGGGGGCGCACGATGGGCTGGAGACCGGTCAAGAATATCAGCCGGTGCATTTTGACTGGAATCTGTCGGCTTGCGCGCGGCCTGAGAGTCGATTTCTTCGTCGAATGCAACGCCGAAACGGTCATCTTGAACCCATGCGACGGTACCCGCAACCGAACCGACGTTGCGGAGCTCGATGTCCAAACGGTTTCCGCGTTGGACACGCAAATTGCCTTCACCCATCATTCCGCCATCGGAAAGATTGCGCACTTTCACACGGTGAGTATCCGCCTCTTGCTCGATCCGAATGCCGGCGAGCAAAAGGAGGCTGTCGCGCGACACACTCCTGGTCTCAACACCCGTCATCTTTGGTAGTCTCCTGCGCCCTTAAGTCATCTGTTTTTCGCTCATTGCGCGGGTAGCGCGTTAAGCATTGATCCGCGCTTTTTCAGCGCATGGAAGGCGGGCTATGCCTCAGGAACTAACGATTGTTTAAGGAAGGGCGGGACTGCATCTGCAAAAATAGGGCCGTCCCAAATTGGCACTTTTCGTGCCCTAATCGTCTCTGGATATCTTTTCTTTGCGCTCGTGAGCCTCTTGAGCTTCGACCGTCATGGTGGCGACGGGGCGTGCGATAAGGCGTTTCAAACCAATCGGATCGCCAGTGACTTCGCAATAACCATATTCGCCTTCGTCAATTCGGCGCAGCGCGGAGTCGATTTTTGAAACCAGTTTGCGCTGGCGATCGCGAGTCCGAAGCTCGATACCCCAATCCGTCTCGCTCGATGCGCGATCATTGAGGTCAGCTTCGCGAATGGGGCCATCCTGCAGCGATTGCAGGGTCTGATCGGCAGCGTCATGGATCGAACGTTTCCATTCAATCAGCAGCATGCGAAAATAGTTCTGCTGCTGCTCGCACATATACTCTTCGCCGTCGCTCGGAACATATCCTGGCGGCAACATGCGCTTGGCTTTTGCTAGAATATCGATGTCATCAGTCGCCGCAGTGGCCATGTGGTCCTCTTAACCCAATCAGTTCCCGCGAGACTTCCAAAACCCGAGCCTGGATCTTTCCAATGGCTACGCCGACCCCCCAAAAGCCAACGCTTGAGCGGGCCTATAGGCGTGGGACTGTATGCACACAAGCCGCTTTCCATATTGCTAACGCCAATCATGCAAAATCCGGTGGGATGGAGGCTTTCTTGTCGTCGCGAGCGAAAAAATAAGATCGTCGTTAACGAATTGTTGACCATGATTGGCGACTTCTCCGTCAAGCGATCCAGCCGGGGGGCGTTGGATACGCGGTTAAACGGGGTATGAAGAACATGGAACTGAAGCCGATTGATGGTGGTGCAGCCACGAAATTGGACAAGACGCAAAACGATCTGATCGTTGCGCAATATCTGGCAGCTGCCGCAAACGGGGACGTATCAGCGCATTTCGATCTTGGCGTGTCGTTCTCGACTGGCAGCAACGGCGCTGATTGTGATCTCATCGAAGCGCACAAATGGTTCAACCTTGCTGCCGCTCAGGGCCATGAAGAGGCATCCTGGTGTCGCGCGGATATCTCGGAAGAAATGACAGCCCGCGAAATCGCCGAAGCCCAACGCCGCGCACGACAATGGCTGGCAGATGGACGTCGAAAGGTTGCCTAACCCTTCTTGAAGGGCGTTCTCGCATCAAGCAGTAGTTGATCGGTGGAAACGCCGTCGCGTTCTCGCTCGAGGAAGTCGGCAACAGCTGCGCGAAAGCCCGGATCAGCAATCCAATGCGCAGACCAGGTTTGGACAGGCTCATAGCCGCGAGCAAGCTTGTGACCGCCTTGAGCACCCGCTTCGACCCGCTGAAGGCCGAGCTCAATGGCGATCTCAATCGCCTGATAGTAACAAAGTTCGAAATGCAGGAAGCGCACGTCGCGAGTGCAACCCCAATAGCGGCCATAGAGAGCGTTTTGGCCGATAAAGTTGAGCGCTCCCGCGATCGGTTGCTCGCCATCGAGCGCGAGCAGTAGAACCAGCCGCTCTCCCATCCGTTCACCCAATAGCGTGAACGCTTCGCGCGTGAGATAGGGCGTTCCCCATTTTCGCGCGCCGGTGTCTTGATAAAACACCCAGAATGCATCCCAATGCTCTGGCTTAATCTCGTCTCCGGACAGGCGCATAATGCTTACATCGGCTTGCGCGACCGCGCGTTCTTTACGGAGGTTCTTGCGCTTTCGAGAGGACAGCGCCGTCAGAAAATCATCGAAAGAAGCGTAGTCGCGGTTGATCCAATGAAACTGGATATCGTTGCGAACCAGCCAGCCTGCATCCTCGAATAGATGCAACTGGTCCTGATCGATGAATGTGGCGTGCGCCGATGAGAGGCCGCTTTGCTCACAAACCAATTCCGCACCTTTCAAGAGGTGCGGCGCGAAAGCATCGTCCGATAGGAGCAAGCGTGGTCCATTCGCGGGCGTGAACGGTGCAGCAATCTGCAGCTTGGGATAGTAACGTCCACCAGCGCGTTGATAGGCATCTGCCCAGCTGTGATCGAAAACATATTCGCCTTGACTGTGCCCCTTGGCGTAGCTGGGCATGGCCGCAAGTAATTTCCCGTCAGCATCAGTGATAGTGATCGGCACCGGATCCCAACCCGTGCCCTCCCCCACACTGCCGGAGTCCTCCATCGCAGTCAGAAATTCGTGACTGACAAAAGGATTGTCCTTTGGATTGAGCGCATTCCAGGCATCGGCCTTTAGCGAACCGACAGACGGCACGAGCCTTACGGTGAGCTCGCTCTCACTCATCCAATGCCCTCGCCTTCGGCAATCGGTGCGTCGATCAAGCCAATCGCCTTCTCACGCAATTCGCGGCTGCGGATGGTCCAGCTTAGCAAGGGCTTTCCTGTCTCACGCCATAGCGAACAGATCGAATTGGGTAGATCGCGGATATCCATTGCAAGGAAATCTGGCTGGGCCGCTTCCAGCGCGCCTGCCTCCCTCCACGCTCCAAGAAAGCCGAGGTCCAGCGTATCGGTGCAAACGAGGCCTCGCGTTGTGCCAGGGGCATTCTGAGCGAACCATCCGCCGACGCGCGGGTCGAAACTCATCACTGCATGCTCGCCGCGATAGCTCTCCAAGGCAGCGCTGACCAAAGCGCAACTGCGTTCGACATCATAGCCCGGTTTCGACTTGATTTCGATCAGCAGTGGGACCTGCCCATCTACGATCTTGAGAAAAGCCGACAATGGAATCGGCGTGTGTTCGGTGCCGAGCAGCGAAAGCTGCTCAAGCTCCGCCGCGCTCGCATTCTCAGTCGCGCCTACGCCGGTTGTCAGACGTTCCAGTTCCCAGTCGTGGAACACCATTGGGCAGTTATCGTGGCTCAGCTGGATGTCACATTCTATTCCCATACCAGCGGAGATTGCCGCCCGCGCCGCAGCCACAGAGTTCTCTGGCACGCCTTCACCGTGCAGGCCGCGATGCGCGTATGACCAATTGGTCAGCCAGTCCGGAATAGATCGATCATTCACCGGAGATTGCGATGATTGCGTCGACCTCCACCGCCGCTCCAAGGGGCAGAGCCGACACACCGACAGCAGCCCGCGCGTGACGGCCAATGTCGCCGAATACTTCGAACATCAGATCGGAGGCACCATTTGCCACTTTAGGTTGATCGGTAAATTCAGGGGTGGAGTTGACGAATGCGCCGAGCTTCACAATTCGAGCGACCTGATCGAGCGGAATATCAGTGGCTTTCAACTGCGCGAGGATCATCAATCCGCATGCCCGTGCAGCCGCCATACCGTCTTCCACTGAAACGTCTTCACCAAGTCGCCCCGTCACCAACTCGCCATCGATAAACGGCAGCTGGCCAGAAACATGCGCGAATCCGTTTTGCACGACAACGGGCACATAACTTGCAACCGGAGCAGCAGCTTCAGGCAAGGTAATTCCCAGCTCCATCAAACGCGCTTCGATATTCATGGGAAACTCCTAGTCCAATTGATCCAACAGCCATGGCAACGCCTGCGACCATTGGTCGATCCGGGCATCAGCATGGCCAGCTTTGTGGGCACAGTCGATATGGCTTGCGATCATCGGCTCGCCGCAAAGGTGCAGACGAACTGTGTCTGGTACAATCTCGGCAGCGGACGCATGGTGTTGGGCCAAATCGTCAATGAAGATCGCCTTGCTCGGCGCATATTCGTCGATGATCGCTTGTAGAGCGGGACCCTTAGGCCCTTGGTTGGTGAACACGCGAGCATGAACGTCACAAGCAGCCAATTGCTCAGCTCGACGATCGCGCCGCTCGTCTACAAGATTTGTGAGGATCACAACATCGGCCTGCTCAGCCAGCCGATTGATGCCCTCCACGGCGCCGGCGATGGGCGATTGTCGATCCATTTCGGTATCGAAAAAGCCGCCCAGAAAGCGCCAGATGTCTTTCTGTTCCAGCACTTCGCCTGAATCCTGCCAGCGCAAGGCATTGGCAAAGTTGTTCCCCTCAAGGGCGAAGTTTACGCCTTGGCTATCCTCCAGCCAGTCCTTGAAATGCGTGACCATATGCAGGATCACTTCGTCGCAATCGCTGATGATAAGCGGACGGCTCACGCGCTAAGCTCCTGCCGCGCCGCGATCAGTTCCTCGGGCGTTACAGCCAGTGCTTCTGCTGCCCGCACCAGGTCCGGTTCGTGATTGGCGAGGAAATCGAGCACTGACCCCAGCATCGTAGGGTCATTCAGCCCGGTCCGAAGCGTGTCAGGATCGAGGCCGGTCAGCGTGAGGTATCGATGGGCCCGATCATCATCTTCAAGCACCCAACCGAGCACGGCAAGCGCCAGGGTTTCAGGGCTAAGCGCCTTCGGTGCATCTTGAGCGGAATCGTGATTTTGAATTGTAGTAACCTCTTGGCCGCGGTAGTCAGTCTCTCGCGAGGGGAGCGCAAAGGTCAGTGGCAAAGCGAATCTTGGTTGTCGAGGATAATGACCTTAATCGGAAATTGTTCTGTGATGTATTGAAGGCGAACGGATACGAAGTCGATCCGGTCGCGGATGGCGAACAGGTGCTGGACATGGCTCGTACGGTCGTGCCCGACCTGATTATCATGGACATCCAGCTGCCCGGCATTTCAGGCGTAGATTTGATCGAAGCTGCCAAACGCGACACGTCGCTGTGCGAAATCCCGGTATTGGCTGTCACCGCCTTCGCTGGCAAAGGCGATGAAGAGCGTATCAGATCGGCTGGTGCTGCAGGATATCTGTCAAAACCCGTTTCAATCATGCCCTTCATGAATGCAGTGAAAGCGTTGGTCTGATCTGCGAAGAGCGTCTGGCAGCTTGTTTGTCGGTCGTTTGCCCACCATCTAAACTTGACATTGAGGCGGAAGAACCGCTTTTCATCATGAAAATGCCAAGCCTTCCGGCACCATAATGCAGCCCAAGCCGCTGCGCGCGAAAGAAAGTGAGCCCCTTCCAATGGACCCAGCCGCAGTTGACGAGCGTATTCGCACCCTGATCGAGCCGTTCAATAAGAAGGGCGTCGAAATCACGGATGCCACGACATTCCAGAACGATCTGGAATTCGACAGTCTGACGGTGATGGATTTCGTGGCTGAGATTGAAGACGAGTTCGATGTCATAATCAGCATGAACCAACAGGCCGAAATCGAGAATTACGGTCAACTGGTCGCAGCAGTGCACAAACTTCAGGATAGCTGATAAAGGCTCATCCCATGACTGAGAACGCTACCGCTACCGTTGAACGAGCAGATCTGTTTGCGAAGTTCGACCCCATCATCCAGACCCGTGAAACTCTGCTCGCTAGCGGCGTCGAAGACCCATACAATCTGGTAATGGAAAAGGTGCTGTCGCCGACCCGGGCAATATGCAACGGGCGCGATACGATCCTGCTCGGCACATATAATTACATGGGCATGACGTTCGATCCCGACGTTCTGGATGCGGGCAAGCAAGCACTCGCCGACTATGGCTCCGGTACCACCGGGAGCCGCGTTCTCAATGGCACGTATCAGGGTCACAAAGAGTGCGAAGACGCGCTCAAGGAATTTTACCGGATGGACCATGCGATGGTCTTCTCGACCGGCTATCAGGCGAACCTGGGGATTATCTCAACCATCGCAGGTAAAGGCGATTACATCGTCCTCGACATCGATAGCCATGCTTCGATCTATGATGGCTGCGCCATGGGCAAGGCCGAGATCGTGCCGTTCAAACACAACGATATCGAAGCGCTCGAAAAGCGGCTTCGACGCATTCCGGAAGGCGCAGGCATCCTGGTTGTGCTTGAAGGCGTCTATTCGATGATGGGTGACGTTGCTCCGCTCAAAGAGATGGTCGCCATCTGCAAGAAATACGGCGCGATGGTGCTGGTCGATGAAGCGCACTCAATGGGCTTTATCGGTGAGAATGGACGCGGCGTGTGTGAAGAACAGGGCGTGATCGATGATTGCGATTTCATCATCGGCACCTTCTCCAAGAGCGTCGGAACGGTCGGTGGCTTTTGCGTTTCCAACCACCCCAAGTTCGACATTATGCGGCTTGTTTGCCGCCCCTATGTCTTCACAGCCAGCCTGCCGCCAAGCGTGGTCGCGACCGCAGCGACATCGATCCGCAAGCTCATGCATGGATCAAACAAGCGCGCGCATCTTTGGGAGAATTCGAAGACGCTTCATAGAGGGCTCCTCGACCTCGGATTCGAACTGGGAACGGATGAGCCACAGAGCGCGATTATCGCCGTGATCATGCCCGATCTCCAGCGCGGCGCGATGATGTGGGAAGCGCTGCTTAAGGAGGGCCTCTACGTAAATCTTGCCCGTCCACCGGCGACACCCGCAAACATGACGCTACTGCGATGCTCTCTATGCGCCGAGCATTCATCGGAGGAGGTCAAAACGATCCTCTCAATGTTTGAGCGGGCGGGCAAAGCAACCGGGATTATCTGACGCAAGGAATTGCGCCGCAGATCGATAACTAGTCAGATTTGATCGAGTGAGGTCACTTGGTCACAACGGTTGTCTGATCCGGCGTCATCGTCGTTCCCCGCCAACTGTGTGACTGCAAGAAATCCACCGACCACCAACACCACGAAAATTGTGGTCACCGTACCAAGATACTTGTCGATGACCCGCTTTATGGGCGCGCCGAAAAGCTGGAACAACACCCCGACCACCATGAATATCAGCGCTCGCCCTGCGATCGCAGCGAGCGTGAAAGTGAGCAGGTTCATCTCAATGAAGCCCGCAGTTATGGTCATAAGCTTGAACGGAATAGGCGTGCCCGCCGCGAAAAATACCGCAAGCGCGCCTTGCTCACGGATGTAGCAGGCAGCGACTGGAAAACTCTCGGTCAGGCCCAGCGCGCCGAGCAGCCAAGCACCAACAGCTTCATATAAGAAATAGCCGATCGCATAACCTAACAGTCCGCCCAGGACTGACGCGATCGTCGCAATTGCGGCAAAGCGGATGGCCTTCTTGGGTTCAGCCAGACACATGAGGCCAAGCAGCGGGTGCGGCGGAATTGGAAAGAAACTGGACTCGATGAAACAGAAAAACGCCAGCCAACCCTGCGCATGCGGGTGCGAGGCCTTATCCATTGTCCAATCATAAAGACTGCGAAGCCATGCCACTCGAGGGGCCCTTTCCAGGTCACGCGATGCCTGGACCGGCACCTAAGCCGTGCCCGCCTAATGCACCGGGACGAACCGCGCAATATGAAAAAAGAAACCTATTTGGCACTTTTTTATTGACATTGTCACGCTCTTTGGTTAGAAGAACTCAACATCGCGATAGTGTGAGTCGGGAGCGGGGCTGAAACAGAGTTCAGCCTTGCGACCAGGCATTCTCTCTTTCGGTCTCACCGCGTTGTTCTTTTCAACTCGACCGAACGGAGACAAGCGATGGCGGAAATGCCGCGCAAATGCGCAACCAAAAGCAAACCACGAAAACGTGTCAGTCCACGCTGGCGCGATCGCTTCATCGAAGAACTTGCTCAGTCCTCGAACGTCAGTCGTTCTGCTGATCTTGCAGGAATCACGACCAGTGTTGCATATCGCACTCGGACCAACGAGCCGGAATTTGCACGACGCTGGCTAGCGGCGCTTTGGGAAGGATACGAGCACCTGGAATTGGAAGTCTTGCGGCGCCTGCGAGAAGGCGATCAGCAGGCAGGAGATACATCGAAATACGACTTCGCCAACGCCATCCGGCTTCTCAACGCACACCGTGACAGTGCCAGCAAGGCTCAAGCAGAGCAAAGAAACGTAAGTGCTGCTGAAATCCGCGCTTCGATCGATCGCAAAGTCGAAGAAATTCGTTCGCGGATTCAGCAGGAAAAGAGCCGTAAGGCAGGCATCTAGTGAAAGAGCCGAACGACTGGCTGGCGGAAGCGCCGGCGGCAGCTCGCGAAGAACTGATCCGCGCTTTGAATGACGAGGAGCGTGCAGAATTCGACTATCATTGGCGTATGTTTGCCCGGAAGGCGCAGCTGCCTCCTGAAGGCCAATGGCGAATCTGGCTCATCCTGGCCGGACGCGGATTTGGGAAGACTCGTGCCGGGTCCGAGTGGGTGCGTTCAATTGCTGAAAGCAATCCGCAGGCGCGGATCGCCCTGATTTCCGGTTCACTGGCCGAGGCACGCGCTGTCATGGTTGAAGGTGAAAGTGGAATAATCTCGTGTTGTCCGCCAGAGCGACGGCCCATTTTCGAGCCGTCATTGCGGCGTTTGCGGTTTCCCAATGGGTCCCAAGCGTTGCTCTACTCGGCGGCAGAACCTGAATTGCTTAGAGGCCCTCAGCATTCGCACGCCTGGTGTGACGAAATTGGCAAGTGGCCGCTCGCCCATGAACGCGCCACGAGATGTTGGGACAATTTGCTTATGGGCCTTAGGCTTGGAGCAGATCCGCGAGTTGCCGTGACGACGACACCGAAAAGCGTTCCGCTGGTCATGCGACTGCTCGATCAGGAAGAGTCAGGCGCGACCGCAGTAGCGAGAGGTTCGACATACGATAATTCGGGCAATCTCCCGCAGCGGTTCCTGGCCGCTATAGAAGATGAGTTCGCCGGAAGCCTACAGGCACGCCAGGAAATTGGCGGTGAGTTGCTGACCGATGTGGAAGGCGCCTTATGGGACCGTACACTGCTTGAGCGAGCTCGCGAGCGTGCAGATAGGCCTGCTGATTCGAGGATGGTAGTAGCCGTTGATCCACCAAGCTCGGCCAAGGGCGATGCGTGCGGAATTGTGGTCGTGGCCCTTGGGATTGACGGTATCGGTCGTGTCTTGGCCGATTGCTCGGTCGAGAAAGCCAGCCCAGAAAAATGGGCTAGGCAAGTTGCCGCTGCTGCGACCGAATGGGGTGCAGACCGCGTGGTCGCAGAAGCCAATCAGGGCGGCGCCATGGTGGAGAGCGTCTTGCGCGCCGCCAGCAGCGATCTGCCGATCAAGCTGGTTCACGCCAGCCGATCAAAGGTGGCGCGGGCCGAACCCGTCGCTGCGCTATACGAAACTGCAAGAGTGAAGCATTGCGGGCACTTCCCGCATCTCGAAGATCAATTATGCGGCCTTAAGGCAGGCGGCGAATATGTCGGCCCAGGTCGCAGCCCGGACCGAGCCGACGCGCTTGTTTGGGCACTTACTGAACTGATGCTCGGTCGTGCACGCAGACCGCGCGTGCTGCCCATCTGAATCCAAAAGGAATTTTCATGGCATTGCTAGAAACGATCGCCGCTGCCTTCAAAGGCAGCGCGACTGCTCGTGTGCCGCTCGCACCGAGCTTCATCTCCACCTGGACTCCGGCCTATGAGGCGTCCGGTAACTCGCGAAACTACGACTATCAAAGGGCCATTCGCGAAGGTTTTCTGGCGAACCCCATCGCTCAGCGAGCTGTCAGAATCGTCGCAGAGGGAGTGGGACAATCGCCGATCTCATCAAACGATGATGAACTCAAAAATTTGGTAACCGCAACGAGTGCCGGCCAATCACTAGTCGAGACAATCACTGCCCATGTCGTGCTTCACGGCAACAGCTTCGTTCAAATCATCAAGGACGGCGCTGGTAGTCCTGTGGAATTGTTCGCGCTGCGCCCTGACCGCGTAAAAATCCTCTCGGGGTCTGATGGCTGGCCCTGCGCCTATGAATATAGAGCGGGCGATCACCCGTCGCGTATTGCAGCAGAAGACGAAAATGGATGGCCCAGCGTCATCCATATCAAAGCGATGCATCCAGTCGAAGATCACTACGGGGCAGGCTCGCTTGCTGCTGCACATGAAGCAATTGCCATTCACAATGCAGCAGCTGAGTGGAACCGCACGCTTCTGGAGAATGCAGCTCGTCCTTCCGGTGCGTTGGTTTACGATGCTGGCGAAGGAGCGGGCCTCTCGGCGGATCAATTCGATCGCCTCAAGGGCGAGCTCGCGACGGCATTTTCGGGCTCGATCAATGCCGGACGCCCAATGCTCCTAGACGGCGGCCTGAAGTGGCAGAGCATGGCACTCTCTCCAGCCGACATGGATTTCGCCACACTAAAGAGTTCTGCGGCGAGAGACATAGCACTCGCCTTCGGCGTCCCACCGATGCTCTTGGGCCTGCCCGGCGACAACACATACTCAAACTATCGCGAAGCCAATCGCGCGCTGTGGCGACTGACCCTTCTTCCTCTCGCCGAGAAACTGTTCTCGGCCTTGAGCGAAGGGCTTTCGCCGTGGTTCGCAGAGGGTGAACTCAGCGTCGACTTGGATCGAATTCCAGCTTTGTCGGAAGATCGCGAACGTCTTTGGAAGCAGGTGTCAGATGCGGAATTCCTGACGCGAGCCGAGAAGCGCGACATGCTCGGCCTCCCCCCTGAGGAGACAGCACGATGAGCCGTGAAGACATGCTTGCCAGCCTTATGGTTCAGGCAAATGAGGAGGGTGCAGACATCGTCACCTTGCGCGCAATGATTGAGGAGGCAAGCGAGCTCGCCGCCGAGAAGGTTTTGGATCGACTTGGCCTAGGTGACGCTAGGGCCGAGGGTGATCTCGGAGAATTGCGCGAGCTCCTCAAAGCATGGCGAGACGCCAAGACAAGCGCTTGGAAAGCCTTTATCGGTTGGGTCATCCGCGCAGCGCTCGCGCTGATTCTGATCGGCATCGCCGTTCGTCTTGGCGCGTCGGATCTATTGTCATGACTAAGCAAACCATCCGATTTGCCGGATATGCAGGTCTATTCGATATCCCAGATGCAGCGCAGGATACGATCCGACGCGGCGCGTTTGAGCAGACCGTCGCGAGCCGTAGCGAACCCTTGCCGCTTCTCTGGCAGCATCGTCCCGATCAGAAGATCGGAGTGATCGAGGAGATATCGGAGGATAATCGCGGCCTGCGCGTCATCGCCCGGATCGACGCTAATAGCTCCCGCGGTGCAAAGATGCTCAAAGATGGCACGGTCGACGGCTTGAGCTTTGGCTACCGGGCGCGCGAATATCGAAACTCAGACAAAGGCCGCGAGCTGCTTGCTATCGATCTGTTCGAAGTGAGCCTCGTCACACACCCACTTCAACACGGCGCGCGAGTGCACTTCGTCGCCTAGCCAACCCAAAACCCAATTTCCCAAATGGCCGCCAGCGGGGCGGTCTTTTTTATGCTCAACAGAAAGGTTGCATGCCCCATGGAAAGCACTCCCGTCCCTACTCCCAAACCAGCCGAGCAGCTTGAAGAAAGCTTCGATATTGTCGCGCGCCAAGATCAAGCTGAAGCTGAAATCAAAGGCCTTCGCGGCGACGTTGACGAAGTAAAAGCTCGTCTCGACAAGGTTTCCCGCGCAGCGTCGCGTCCAGCAATTGGCGGTGGAACCGCATCAAGCGAAGTCAAAGGCTTTGTCGACGGCTATCTGCGCCGTGGCAATGAAAGCGAAATCAAATCGATCAGCGGCGCTGTACCGTCAGATGGTGGCTACGCAGTACCGCGTGAAATCGACGCGCTCATCGCCAGCGAACTCGCGGAGATCAGTCCAATTCGCAGCATCGCCCAGGTGGTCCAGACCGGCAGCGCAGGTTATCGCAAGCTGGTATCGACCGGCGGCACCGCGTCGGGCTGGGTTAGCGAAACCGCTGCACGCCCTGAAACTGATGCGCCAGAATTCGCCGAGATCGCGCCACCTACGGGAGATCTTTACGCCAATCCAGCGGCCAGCCAATCGATGCTGGATGATGCCGGTTTCAATCTCGAGGCTTGGCTCTCCAGCGAAATTGCGAGCGAATTTGCTCGTGCAGAAGGTGCAGCCTTCGTTTCTGGCACAGGCACGGATCAGCCTGAGGGCTTCCTAACGGCGCCCAATGGCACCGGTGATGATGGCGTTCGCGCGTTCGGCACGCTCCAATATGTCGGATCGGGCGATGCCAATGGCTTCGACACTGCTCCCGACGCGAAGCTGATCGACCTCATTCACACTATGAAGTCGGGTCACCGCCAAGGTGCTAGCTTCGTGATGAACTCGGCCACTTTAGCCGAAGTGCGCAAGCTCAAAACCGCTGATGGTGCGTTTCTGTGGCAACCAGGAATGATCGAAGGTCAGCCTGATCGCCTGCTGGGCTATCCAGTGGTCGAGGCTGAAGACATGCCAGACATTGCATCAGGCACATTCCCGATCGCTTTCGGCAACTTCCGCCACGGCTATCTGATCGCCGAACGCAGCGCCACTCAAGTCCTGCGCGATCCGTTCACAAACAAGCCGTTCGTCCACTTCTACGCCACCAAACGAGTCGGCGGCAAAGTGCTCGACAGCAACGCGATCAAACTCCTGAAGATCGAGGCCTGATCCTCTCCCGGCGAGGTTGAGTTAGCCCCTGACTCCCTCGTCGGCACCCCGCACCCGCGCCGCGCTAGGCCATCCTCCCGCCTGATGCAGCGGCGCGGGTGCACCCCTTGTTCTTGATTATTGGGAGACCGCAATGCAGCGGACTATTGTTATTGCGGCAAACCTTGGTGGAGCCGCACTTGATGATCTGAAGGCTTGGCTAGGCATCACCCGTCCCAATGAGGATAAGATGCTCGTCGACCTGCTGCGCACAAGCTCAGCCATGTGCGAAGCCTTCATCGGCCAAAGTCCGGTTGAAGTGACCTTGGAAGAGAGTCTGCCGGTAGAGGCTGCTCGCTCCCGAATGGCTTCGCGCCCAGTTCAGACGATCATGTCGATCGAAGCGCTTAGCGACGATGGCACCCGAAGCACAGTAGACACTGACCGGTACAGCATCGAAGTTGATGGATCTGGTTCCGCTTGGGTAACGATCAAGTCATCGCTCGACGCGCGCGCCATCATTGTGCGAGCAACCTGCGGATTGGCACAAGATTGGAACGACGTTCCCTCATCACTACGCCATGGGATCATACGTCTTGCAGCCTATTATTATCGTGATCGCGACCATGAAGGCACACTTGAACCGCCAGCGAGCGTAAGTGCCCTGTGGCGCCCATGGCGCGACATTAGTCTCACATGATCGCTCGCCCTCAGAACCCCGCCAGCGACCTCATCCAGGGCCTCAGTTCTCGAGCACGCATCAAGGGCGAGCGGCGAGCAATTGGCTTGCGCGAACAAAAGCGAGCGAACGGGCATTTTTGGCGATCGGCAAACGCACTCTGGCCAGAACTTACGGTGAATTGACTCTATGGAAAATCTCTTGCGCACCGCGCTCATCGAGTGGCTGCGAAACGATCCGGCTCTGGGCAGCATAAACGCGATCGAGGAGGAAAGCCCTCTTGGTTCTAGTCAGCCCTGGCTTGGAATTGCCGCAAGCGGCTCGACAGATTGGGGCACCAAGGACAGGCGCGGCCGCGAAGTTCGCATCGCTCTCGAATTGGAAAGCCGAACCGATGATCCTGCCGCCGATGCCGCATTAGTTGAAACGATCGAGCAGCGAATCTCCAGCCTGCCGCGCGAACAGTCTGGCTTCGAGGTAGCCGCCTCACGCTTTCTTCGCGCGCGAAGCGAACGGCGTCCAAACAACCTGCGCGGCACATTGCTCGAATATCGATTTCGCCTCTTAAACCTCTGACGGAGTAACCTTCATGCCTGCACAAAATGGCTCTGCATTTCTGCTCAAGATCGGCGACGGTGGATCGCCTCTAACCTACGATACAGTCGCCGGTCTCAGGACCACACAAATGTCCATCAACGGGGATACGGTCGTCGTCACTCACAAGGATTCGGGCGGTTGGCGCGATCTTCTTTCAGGCGCTGGAACACGGTCCGTGTCGGTTAGCGCGGCCGGGATATTCCTAGGCAGTACAGCAGAAGCCTCGGTGCGTGCTCATGCTCTGGCTGGAACCATCGATGACTATGAACTGTCCTTTGAGGACGGTGAAAAGCTGCGTGGACGATTTCTTGTCCAACGTCTGGACTATTCCGGCGATTTCAATGGTGAGCGCAACTATACGATGCAGCTCGAAAGCTCAGGACCGGTAGTGCCCGCATGAGCGCGACCGCCAACTCGTTGAGGGGCGAGGCCGAAATAGTCATCGACGGCAGACCATTTGTTCTACGTCCGAGTTTCGAAGCCCTGGTTCTAGCGGAGAAAGAACTCGGTTCGCTTTTTGCACTGGTCGAGAGAGCGTCCGAGGGCGCGCTAACAATTTCGGAAATGACGGGCCTGGTTTGGCATTGCCTTCCCGATGACAGGCGGCCTCCTCGTGAAGAGGTGGGGCGGAGCATTCTTTCGATCGGCCTGCTTGAGGCCGCGAAGCCTGTCAGGTCGATTTTGGCGCAAGTCCTGAAAGGGCAAAAGTGACCCAGCAATTCCGGGAAAGCATCCCGGAACTCTGCGGCATTGCCTCAGCCTTCTTGCGTTGGTCCCCGACTGAATTCTGGCAGGCCACACCAGAAGAGCTGGCCATGGCGCTCCACAGCCCAAACTCAGATGCAACGGCATCGCCCACGCGCGAGCAGATCGCACAGATGATGGAAGATGATCGTCATGGATGACAATATTGAAGAACTCGTCGTCGACGTGCGCGCCACAACCGATGGCTTCACCAGCGATCTTGAGAGCATGCGAGGCGCACTAGACACGTCTCTGCTCGATGGGTTCGAAAAGGCCGGTAACGTGCTCGAGCGAGGGCTATTATCTGCCTTACGCAATGGCAGCCTCGGTTTCGATGACCTCAAGAAGACAGCGCTAAGCGTGCTCGATCAAATTGCTTCCCACGCGATCAAAGCCGGGATCGGTTCGCTGTTTGGCGGCTCCTCGTCCGGGTTTGGTGACATTGTCGGACAATCACTCGGCGCATTGCTCGGCCTGCCTGGCCGCGCGACTGGCGGCCCCGTGAGTCCGGGAAGCAGCTATTTGGTCGGCGAACGCGGCCCGGAAGTGTTCGTTCCGACCAGCTCAGGACGGATCGAACCCAATGGCAGCGACTCACAATCTCGCGATGTCCGGGTTGCCATCCAGGTGGCATCGCCGCGCGGGACCTCGGCGCCAGTCGCTATGCGCCGTTCATCACGGCAAGTCGCCAGCGCCGTTCGGCGTGCACTTCAACAAACATAAAGGGCGAGCACAATGGCATTCTGGTTGGCACGCGAGCGGCGCGGGCAGGAATCGAGCTATCTCCAACGGTTCGACCCGCGGTTCTGGACGATTGATTTTCCCCGTCCTGCGATGGGATCGATCGTCACCACGTCGGCTGATAGCTTCAAAGTGGACGTCGAACTGCATCATGAAGGTGAGTTGGTCGGACTGATCTGGGACAGTGTCAATGCGTTCGATCACCCCTTGCTCGCGTACGAGACAAGCCGCGATTACTCTCACACGACCCTCAGTTTCCGTTGGCAGTCCAGCGGGGTGGCGACGCTGGACCAGGCCAATGGCCCAACTCTTACGATCGAGGGCCGGGACGCGTCAGGCCAGCCGAGAACTTGGTATGTCAGACTTTGGAACTACGCCAACGGCTCACCAACGAATGCGATCATTACTCTGCCGTTTTCCAACCTCGAAAGCGGCTGGGTCTTGCCTGGTGAACAAGTATGGCCGTCCGATATCGACCGAATGTTCATTTCGATCGCCGCGCCAAACTTCGTTTCTCGAAGCAGTGAACCACTTGCCTCTCGTCTGAATGGAAGCGTTACCGTTTCAGGCATCGCTTGCGACGGAAAGAATTCGATGCTCGAATTGGGCGACATTCGACTGCCGCCCCATCAAGAGCGAATGGCGACCGCGTATGACGACGCCTACAATCAGACACCTGCACGCCTTCTTCGGAATATCGTTGGCCTAGGGTATCGAACCGAGATCTTGCATTATGTCGGGATGAGTCACTTCATGCAGCTTGAAGCTGATGGAGGCGGCGAACTGAAAGTGATCGATGGCGGGCCGCTTAGTGTGCCTGCAGAGATATGGCACGAGAGCTTCTTCGAACATTGCAGCAAGAACGGCTTCGAAGCGATTTCATCAATCTCATACGAGTTATTCGACGCGTATTGCCCGGAGGCCTGGAAGCAGCGCACCGCGAGCGGTGCGCAAGCGCTTACTGGCTGGGTGCCACCTTCCACATTGCTTTCACCGGCCAACGCCGACGCGATGGCATGGCTGCAAGCGAGCGCAGTCAATTTCATCGAACTTATGCAAGACGCGCAACTGCCCGTCCGATTCCAGATCGGGGAACCCTGGTGGTGGATCACGCCAGCGGGCGAGATATGCCTTTATGATGATGCCGCAAGGACAGAATTTGGCGGTAGTCCACCGACGATCTCCGATGTCCGGGCCCCTCTGAATGACAGTCAAAAGGCACTGCTTGATGAAGCCGGTGCATTGCTTGCCCAATCCACTGCAGACTTGAGCCAAGCTGTACGCAATGCAGCAACCGGCAGCGCGGAGATCTTGCTACTCGCGTTCACGCCGACAATTCTCGATGCGGAAACTCCCGAGCTCTATCGAGCAAACCTGCCCATTGGCTGGGCTCATCCCGCCTTCGACCGGTTGCAACTGGAGGATTATGACTGGTTGACCACTGGCGCTGACGCCGATCGCCGCCGAGCCTATGCCTTGGTCGATACAAGGTTGGGATACCCCGTTGACCAGCAAGACTATCTATCAGGCTTCGTCCTGCTCGAGACAAATGCCGAGGTGATGTGGCCCCTAATCGACATGGGGCTCGATGAAGCAAAAGAGCGTGGCGTCGAACGCCGGTTCGTCTGGGCCCTGCCGCAGGTCGCTCGCGATGGATACACACGCCTCCCCAAAAACCACGAGGAACCCATGCAATCATTTGATGATGTTCTATACCCGTTTGCCCTCGGGCGAGACACGGCGGTCGCACCGGAATTCTCCACGTCAGTTGCGGTCATGGCCTCCGGCCACGAACGGCGGAATTCTCTTTGGAGCGATGCCCGAATTCATTTCGATGTCGGACCAGGTATTCGCTCGGAAAGTGAACTGGCAGAACTGATTGCGTTCTTCCGGGCGCGCCGTGGAGCTGCTCGAGGGTTCAGAATATCTGACCCGTTCGACAACAGTTCGAATGGCATGACGGGCAGTCCAGGAACTTCAGATCAGCTGATTGGCATGGGTGATGGGCTCAAAGCAGACTTCCAACTCGTGAAGACCTACGGCACTGGCGATGACCAACAGAAACGCATTATCACCAGACCACGCCCAGAGACGGTTAAGATCAGCGTTGGAGACTACGAAAGCACTGACTGGACTCTAAGCGAAAAGGGCGTCGTACAGTTTGCGCAAGCCCCTGCAGCTGGAGATGAAGTGCGCGCTGGCTTTCTGTTCGATGTACCCGTCCGTTTCGCAGACGATCGCATAGACGTCTCAGCTGTCAATTTCGAAGCCGGTGAAGCGCCCAGTATTTCGCTGATCGAAATTCGCGAGGCATCGTAGTGCGTGTCTTTTTCGACCGAGAGCTGGACAATGTAGCCACATTTTGGCGCGTGTTTCGGCGTGACGGTGTCACGCTCGGCTTCACCAGCCATGATCGCGACTTGTACTTCTCTGGCATCGTACACCAATCGGCACCAGGAATGGTGCCGTCCGCGATCCGGCGCACAATAAATGTAGATGATGATGACGCTGAGGTCGAAGGTGCGCTAAGCCATGATTCAATTCGAGCCGACGAGCTTGCGACAGGTCTCTACGACGCAGCATCGATAGAAATCGGAGCGGTGGATTGGGAAGCGCTCGATCACCATGTTTTCTACAATGGAAAACTCGGCACGATTGAAGACGACAACCACAGTTTTTCAGCCCAATTGAAGTCAGCAAAAGCAATTCTGGAAGAAGATCTGGTACCGCGGACAAGCCCGACCTGCCGGGCAGAGTTCTGTGGCAAGGGATGCTCTCTATCGGCTGCGACGTTTACCTCGCTTCGATCGGTGTCAGCGCTAGATCTTGATGCCAACTCAGTGCAATTTCCCGGCATCACCATGGATGACTTCATCGATGGCCAGCTACGTTTTCTGGATGGCCCTCAAACGGGCCTCACCTTCGGGATTGTGGCCAGTGGCGCAGAGGGACTGACACTTGATCGCCCCCTCGTCGCTGGGACCGCAGTCGGTACAATGGTAGAGCTACGAGAAGGCTGCGATCATACATTTGCCTCGTGCCAAGGTCGTTTCGGCAATGCCGAGAACTTTCGCGGTGAGCCGTTCTTGCCCGGCAATGACCTTCTTGCTCGTTACGGCAAGTCATAGATAGTGAAAAGGGACGTTGAGCTGCTGGTAGCAGCGGCGACAAGTTTGATCGGCACACCCTTTCGACTTCATGGGCGCGATCCTAGCTCGGGCGTTGACTGTGTTGGAATGCTGGACTGGTGCTTGCGCGAGATCGGCCAACGGCCATCACTGCCGCGCGGGTATCGCTTACGCAATTCAAGCGTTGATATGTGGTTTGAGTGCGCGAAATCTTGCGGTTTGCGGCCTGTCGATGGCGCAATCCGTGTGGGGGACATAATTCTCGTGTCGCCGTCGCCCGGCCAATTCCATTTGATGATCGCTGAGGCGAGCGACACTTTCATTCACGCACATGCCGGGCTGAAGAAAGTGGTCAGGGAGAGGGGCCCCTTGGCTTCAGGGCCAACCAAGCACTGGCGCCTAGCACCCGGATTTCAGGACTAGAACAAATGGCAACCATTATTTTGACGGCCGTCGGATCAGCTCTCGGCGGGCCTATCGGTAGCACAATTGGTGCAATCATCGGACAGCAGGTCGACCAAGCGATATTTGGTAGCGGAACACGGGAGGGGCCGAGGCTAAAAGAGCTATCGGTGACGACGTCCAGTTACGGCCAGCCGATGGCGCGAGTATTCGGACGAATGCGTGTGCCAGGTACGATCATTTGGTCGACTGACCTTATTGAAAGCTCTGAGAAAAGTGGTGGGGGAAAGGGAAAGCCATCGACAAAGACCTACAGCTATTCCGCATCATTCGCCGTCGCCCTTAGCAGTTCGCCCATCTCATCTCTGGGAAGAATTTGGGCCGACGGTGAGCTTCTTAGAGGTGCTGCCGGCGACTTGAAGGCAGAGGGGGGACTCCGCATTTACAATGGGCGTGGGGATGATCCCGTAGACCCGCTCGTTGCAGCCGATAAAGGTGGCAACGCTCTGGCATTTCGCGATTGCGCATACGTCGTCTTCGAAAATCTTCAGCTGGCCGATTTCGGCAATCGGATTCCGGCCCTTACTTTCGAAATCATGGGCGAGGACAATGCTTCCGTTCATCTCGCGGATGTAGTTCCGAGCGCAGATCATTCGAGTACAGCCTCTTCACTACCACACTTGCGAGGCTTCGCGGACGAAGGAGGCCCGTTATCGTCAACCTTGTCCGTGATCGGGCAGGTATTTCCGATCGTCTGCGCTACGGACGCCAGTGATCTGCGCGTCGCTCAGATTGAGAATGCCAGCGCTGACGTGACCGCACTGCCAGAGAAGCTGGTTGATAGGGAACAGGAGGAGAAGGAGCATCGCCGAGTTGAGAGGGTCGGCAAAGAACCACTCGCCATGCGATATTACGATGAGAGCCGAGACTATCAACCTGGTGTTCAGCGCGCGATCGGCGGTCGTTCGAATGGACGCGAAAGAATACTGGATATGCCAGGCACTCTTCTAGCAAACGGCGCGCGGGCGATTGCCAATGAAACGGCCCAACGCGCAAGGTGGTACCAGGAGCAAGTTTCATGGCGAATGGCTGAGCTTGATCCAATGGTCAAACCAGGCGAGATTGTCCAAATCCCCGGCAAGCTAGGGAAATGGCTAGTCCGGAGATGGGAATGGCTTGATCGCGGAGTGGAATTGGACCTCGAGCGGATTCCGCCAGAATTCAACAACACACCGCTTGAAGAACTGGCTTTTGATAACGCACCACAAGATCTACTTCCAGGCTCGACCATACTGAACGTATTCGAGGTCCCACCTGACCTTGCTGCATCCCAATCGGATCCGATCATTCTCGCGGCAACTTCTTCCGAAAATTCTGCATGGCGCGGTGCGGCTCTCTATGTCGAACAGGGTCAAGGACTTATTCCAATTGCTTCATCAAACCGCTTGCGCTCAATCACGGGCTACCTCGCTCAAGACTTAGCGGGTTCCTCATCGACATATTTGCAGACCCAGGCCTCGCTCTTGGTGCAACTGCCCGCTCACGACCTCACGTTCACAGAAACAGATATCTCAGGCCTCGCGCTTGGCGCGAACAGGCTCTTGGTTGGCGCTGAAGTGTTGCAATTTCTTGAGGCTGAGCCGCTAGGTGGCGGCTTGTGGAGGCTTAGCGGGCTGCTACGCGGGCGCGGTGGAACTGAAAATACAGCAATCGAAGGTCACGTCGCCGGCACTTCAGTGGCTCTGATTGATGAGCGCCTGACCGTGCTGGACGCCTCGCTGGTTCAATCGAACGCTGCAACTCGCATTGGTGCGATCGGACTTGGCGACATCGATCCAGTTTTCGCAAGTCTCCAAAATGCTGGCATTTCTAGACGCCCGTTGTGTCCAGTCCATCCTCGAGTTCTTGAAGCACCAGATGGCACTTGGGAATTCTGTTGGACGAGGCGCGCGCGCGGCCAATGGCTATGGGAAGATGATGTCGATGTCCCGCTGGTAGAGGAAGTGGAATCGTATGTGATCGGTTACGGGCCGATCGAAGAGCCCTTCGCGACTTGGTCAGTTGCGACAACACAGATCGCGCTTTCCGAAGCTGAGCGAAACGCATTGCTTGCCAACTATGGCTCCGGCGACCTGTGGGTCAAGCAAGTCGGAACCTTTGCAAATTCGCCAGCGACCTTGATCGCACAGATTACGTAAACGCTAAGGAAGCATCATGCCCGCACCAACCGACTTTCCATCAAGCACCTCGAACTTTTCTCTGCCATTGCTCTTCGCAGGACAATCGCAAAAAGAGTTCTTTGTGAACGAAGCTATCGCTTTGATCGACGCCCACCTTCATCGGACTGTAGTTTCTTCGCAGCCAACACCGCCAGCAATCCCCAACGAAGGTGAAGCATATCGCGTGACCAGTGGCGTCGACGATTGGTCCGGGCAAGACGATACCATTGCCGTGTTTATAGGAGGGACCTGGCGCTTCCAGTCACCGGTTTCTGGTATGACGATCTTTGACCGAAACGCAGGCCAGTTCCTGCACTTTTCAACGACATGGTCTTCGGCTGCTGAGCCAGCGTTGCCGCAAGGGGGGGCAGTGGTCGACTCAGAGGCGAGGACCGCAATCGAAGCGTTGATCCAAGCGCTCAAAGTTGTCGGAATTCTGATCTGACAAGCCTCGCCAAGCCAACTTGCGTCTAGCGCAACTCAGCAAGATTCTGATGAGACCTGCCTTTTTTGCGACCAGTTCAGCCAATAGCGACTTTATTGCAACAGTTTGAGTTGATTGATTGCTTGCCACGCCGTGGGGGAAAAGTTAGAGACAGCGCAGCTCCAAATAACGCTAAAAGGGGATTATGGAATGCGCAAACTCGTCATAGGAATGGCGATGGCTTCAACGGCGCTTGCAGCGCCTGCAATGGCTCGAGAGGGCCAATGGTACATCCAAGCCGATGGTGGAGCCATGCTGGTCGAAGACATTGCCTTCGACGTAAACGAAGCTTCGAACGAAGTAGAAGGTGAGTATGACTCTGGTTATGACTTCGGCGCCGCCGTTGGTTATGACTTCGGTGCTTTCCGCCTTGAGGCAGAAGCGAGTTATCGCGCTGCTGACCTTGATGAATTGGTAGTTGGTACAACCGGTGTCCCGGGAAATCGGATCAGCACTGTTGCAAGCAACGGCACTTTCCCTGCCTCTGGTGAAATGAACGCTTTGAGCTTTATGCTCAACGGCCTGTTTGATTTTGGCTCGGACGATGGCATTCAGGCCTTTGCTGGTGCTGGCGTTGGCGTCGCACGCGTCGACCTTGATGCAACGGTCGCCTCTTTCGGCCCAGGTGCATATGACGATTCGGACACTGGCCTTGCTTGGCAACTTTTGGCAGGTATTCGGGCGCCTCTCAGCGACAGCTGGGATGTCGGGGTGAAGTATCGTTATTTCAATGCGGTTGACGTGAATATCGTCGATACGCTTGGTAACGATTACAGCACCGATGTGAGCACTCACTCGATCCTTGGTTCGGTGATCTACAACTTTGGCGGCGAGGCTCCACCACCACCTCCGCCACCACCACCTCCGCCACCACCACCTCCACCACCTCCGCCACCTCCGCCACCACCACCACCGGTAGCGGCACCGTGTAACACTGGCCCATACATCGTCTTCTTCGATTGGGATGAGTCTGTGATTACGCCAGAGGCGGCAACAATTCTCGACAATGCGGTTACCGCATATGCGGATTGTGGTTCGGCGAACGTTATGCTGGCAGGTCACACTGACCGTTCCGGCAGCGTGACTTACAACATGGGTCTTGCTGAGCGTCGCAACGCTTCGGTCCGTGGGTACCTTGCTGGTCGCGGTGTGCCAGAAGCACGCATCACCGGTGAAGCGTTCGGTGAGGCTCAGCCTCGCGTTCCGACCGCTGATGGTGTTCGCGAACTGCAAAACCGTCGTGTTGAAGTCACTTACGGTCCAGGTTCGGGCATGTAAGAGCGACTAACGCGCTATCAACTCGAGAGGGGTCAGAGCAATCTGGCCCCTCTTTTGTTATGCGTTGCTAAAGCTACTGTTTCCAAAGGTGTCTCGATGTCTCGTTTTGCTTTTCTGAACCTCGCTCTTGTAGGGCTTGCCATTTCTGCATGCTCAGATTCCACTCAGAATTTGGCCCCAGCAGGTGAAGGTAGTGTCGAGCATGATTCTAACGCGAAAGTCATTGCGACCGCCGAGGTGAGGACTCCTGCCGGTGAGCAGCTCGGAACCGTTGAGCTCCAGGAAACCACCGGACGGATTTTCATCGCTGCAGTTTTCGAGGGACTTGACCAAGGCGAATATGCATTTCATCTGCACGCGACCGGTTTGTGCGACGCACCTGATTTCAAATCAGCTGGCGGGCACCTGAATCCACTAGGCAAAACTCATGGGAAGCTAAGCGAAGGAGGAGCGCATCTCGGCGATCTTCCGAATTTGATCTTCAACGAGGAGCAGATGTCTGAAGCGACGGTCGCGATCGAAGGAGAGGCTTCCAAGTTATTTGGAGAGATATTCGACGAAGACGGCACGGCGGTCATGCTGCACTCTGGCCCTGACGATTACGTCAGCGATCCAGCTGGTGCCGCTGGCCCACGAATTGCCTGCGGCATCCTAGTTAGAGCAGACGACTAAATCATCTCTTCACCCGCTGCTTTCGCTCGCTCAACGACGCTCTTAGAAGCGCTTGGCACCAGCTTGAGGGCCGCGATAAGCAGGGCGAAGCCCAGTGGTGCGACCACCAGCGTTGAAAGCACTCCAGTAGAAAGATCGTCACCATTAGTCGCAGACACATAGCCGGCCATAAACGGTCCCAGCCCCAAGCCCACTAGGGTAGTGGCCAAAAAGAATGTTGCAGTGGCAACACCCCTCATTCGCGGCAAAACCAATGCCTGGCTCGATGCAGCGGCAGCACCTAGAGCGGACGCTGAGAGCATGTTGGCAAAGAAGCTCATGACGTAGAAAACCCCCAAGCTTTCCGTCGAGTACGCGACCACCAAAGCCGGGATGGGCGACAAGAGCCCAAATAGAATTACCCAGACACGGCCATTCGCTCTGCGTTCCTGCAGGTAATCCGCCATCCTTCCCCCAAGAATGACACCAAGAAAACCGGCGACGGCAGAAGGTGCACCTAGCAGCAACCCAAGGTCCGACTTGTTGGCCCCCAAGGCCCGCTCTGCATATGGAGCTCCCCAATATGCAGCCGAATAGGCCATGAAGGCGACCATCCCATATCCGAGGATCACACTCATGAAGGCGGGCGACCCCCATGTTAGCTTGAACGTTGGTAGGTCGCGTGACTTCAATCCCATCGCCCAACTAAACACTGCGTAATAACCGACCCCCAAGAACAGCCATTGGTCGGAAATCGCGAATGAACCAACGAGTGCTGAAGTCAGAATATTGGATGACGCTGGAACCACTTGGGAAAGCAGCCAGGCCAGAACCGCGAAACCGGTCAGCCCGACCAAGTTGGTGATCAGAGCTGTTTGCCCGCGCGCTGCTGCGCCGAATATAGTGAACGGCGGGATGACCTGAGAAAGCTCACGGAAGAACCCTTTGAAAGGTTCGGGGTCTTCCGGTGTTTCCAGACCGTCGATTGCTCCACGAATAGGCTCCTTCAAAGTAAGAACCCAAAGAGCGAGAATCAGGCCAGGAATACCCACCGACAAGAACGCGGCCTGCCAGCCGACAATTCCGTTCCAGCCGTCGGGAAAAGCCTCGTTCCAGTTCTCGACAATCAGCCCGCCAATCAACAGCGATACGCCGCCACCAATATATAGGCCCGATGAATAGATCGCGAGGGCCGTCGCGCGAAGCCTGGCAGGGAACCAGTCTGAGATCAGCGAATAGGCCGAGGGACTAGCCGTGGCCTCGCCAACCCCGACGCCAATCCGCGCGACCGTAAGCGTAGCGGCATTTTTGGCGAACCCGGAAAGAGCGGTCATCGTCGACCACAGCGTCAAGCCAATCGCCAGAAGCCTGATCCGTTTCCAACTGTCCGCGAGCTTTCCGAGTGGAATCCCAAACAGCGCGTAGAAGACCGCAAAAGCGGTTCCATAGAGGAAACCAAGATAATCATCGCCGACTCCCAGGTCCGCTTTGATATCATTGGCAAGGATCGACAGGATCTGGCGATCAATGAAATTGAGCACGTAGACAATGACGAGTACAAACAGCGCATACCAGGAATAGGCTGGCACCTTCTGATTTTCAGATGACGCTGGTGCGCTTGGACTATCGCTCAATTCTCATCCCCATATGGCGCGACAGCTCAGGCCGCATATCTGGTGCTATCGGTTAGACCTGCTTCGGCAAAGCCCTTCAGTCGTAACCTGCATGAATCGCATTTGCCGCAGGCGCTGCCATCGTCGGCTGGATCGTAGCAAGACCAGCTCCATGCTGGATCAAGGCCAAGCCGCTCACATTCGCGCGCAATATCTGCCTTTGTCATATTTTGAAGCGGTGTGTGAATTGCAAACGGGGCTCCTCCAACACCAGCCTTCGTGCCAAGCCGAGCTGTCTCAGCAAAGCTGGCAATGAACTCCGGTCGGCAATCGGGATAGCCCGAATAATCGAGTGCATTCACGCCAATAAAGACATCTCGCGAACCCGCCGCTTCCGCAAAAGCAATCGTTAGCGCAAGGAACACGAGATTGCGCGCCGGTACATAGGTGACTGGTATGTCGTCACCCACCCCTTCCTTGGGTACGTCAATATCTGCAGTAAGGGCCGAACCCCCAAAGGCTCTCATATCGAGGGCGAGCTGGACTTGATTGTCGAGACTCAATTGGCCAGCAATGCGCTTCGCAGACTCAAGCTCTCGTCGATGCCTCTGACCATAATCAAGAGTTAGCGCCTGAACCGAAAACCCGCGCTCTTTGGCGATGGCAGCTGTAACCATGGAATCAAGCCCACCGGACAGCAACACTACAGCGGTTGCGCGCTCTTCCTTTTGCTCAACACTCATTGAAGATCGGCTTAGCGGGCTTGCAGCATTAAGCAATCCAAACCGGCAATTCTCGGCGCGTCAGCAGGAGCCTGTGCGACGTGCCTCTGCAGTCACTTGGAACGGCAATCCATCGCTAATGCCCTGGCTTTCGAGCTGAACCAGTGAGCCGGTTTCACGCCGGATGTTGGTGCGGCCATAGCCATTACCGGGGCAAGTGTACTGGACCGTCACTTCCGAAGCGCCATCTTCCACGACAAAGCGACTGCAATTCGGTTGGGAATGGCGAAGCTGGATGAGTTCACGTCCACTGCGCACGCAAATTTTCCGCGAGGCAGCGCCGCTACGGGGCGTAATTGTCCATTCGCCTTTGGATAGACCTGCCAACATGGCCAAGCCATCAGACTGAGCGGCGAGCGGAACAGCACCTGCGGCGATCACGAGCGCCACGCCGATCAGGCCATTTCGGCCAAAATTTTTCACGCGCTTTTGCATGCTTTCACCTCGCCACAGAATCTTCCAACTCGATTGTATCTCTTAGCCATATGTCGATGACCCGTTCATTAATAGCGATGAATTGTTAAATCGCTAAGACATATTGCTTCGAACAAAACGCGCAATCGACAACGATTTCCCCATCGGCATTGCGCATTTCGTCCTGCTCATCGGCCGGAAAGCGCGCGACCACATTATTGTAATGCTCGGCGCTACACCGGCAACCACGCTCCAATTCAGTGCCGGGTTGCACGCGGATCTGATCTTCTTCGTGGAACAGGCGCCAAACGATCCCCTCCATCGAGAGCGCTTGATCAAGCAGTTCGTCGTGACTGATGGTAGTGGCAAGCGCGAGAATATGCTCCCAGTCGGGATGGTCGAGCCGTACATGCAGCCGCTCCCGCCCCTCTTCGCCGTCCGCGAGATGCTGGATCAGAATTCCCGCTGCCTGGCGGCCGTCTTTGCCCGAACGGCTGGCAACTCGAATGAGGGTCGGCACCTGTTCAGATTGGACGAAATAGTTCTCGCACGCCTCTGAAAGAGTATCGCCTTCAAGCGGCACAATACCCTGATATCGCTTGCCCGCGCCGGTCTCGAAGGTGATTGCAAGATAGCCTTCGCCAAAAAGCGCTGAGAGCACTGGATTTGCGCCCAACTCTTCAAGTTGGGCGTCTTCGAATTCGGCATAGCCGCGCATGATCCCGCCGCGATAATCGCAAACGAGCAATTGCACCGGACCAGACTTGGTCTGAGCCTGCATAGTCAGCTGGCCATCTTCGCCCTTCAGCAATCCGCCCATCAAGGCGCCAAGGACGAGCGCTTCCTCCAGCAGATGTGTGACAGGGGCGGGATAGGCATGTGCAGACAGTACGTCCTCGACCACCCTATAAAGGCGCACCACCCGCCCGCGAGCATTACGCGCAGGCAGTGTGAAACCGAGTAGCTTGTCAGAAAACGTCTCGGGGGTCTGATCTTTGGTATTCTGAGCTTGTTCCATCACCGCCATATATGGTGAGCGCGACGCGCAAAGGAACCCCACCTCAGATGCGACACACTGTCGCTCAGCCTAGCAGGCCAAAGCTCCACAAGAGTACCGATTTCTGCGCGTGGATGCGGTTCTCCGCTTCGTCAAAGACTACAGATTGCGAGCCTTCGAACACGTCTTCGCTCACCTCTTCGCCGACGTGAGCAGGCAGGCAATGCAGGAAGATCGCATCCGATTTCGCCTCAACCATCAATGTCGAATTGACCTGGAAAGGCTCCATCGCCGAGCGTTTCTCCGCAGCGTCGGCCTGCCCCATCGAAATCCAGGTGTCGGTGACCAGCACGTCTGCCCCTCGCGCCGCCTCGCTCGCATCACTGGTTAGCGTGACGGTCGCTCCGCCAGCACGCGCCATTTCGACAAACTCCGAATCAGGCTCGAAGCCAGCAGGCGTCGCCACACGGACGTTGAACTTCATCAAGCCTGCAGCCTCAAGAATGGAATGCAGAACATTGTTGCCGTCGCCGAACCAGGCGAGCTCCAGGCCGGGCAGCGCCTTGCCATGCTCAATTACAGTAAGCAGATCGGCCACAATCTGGCAGGGATGCGACCGATCCGTCAGGCCGTTGATCACTGGCACGCTCGCATGGCGAGCCATCTCCTCGATCTTCGCATGATCGTCAGTCCGCAGCATGATCGCATCGACCATCCGGCTCAGCACACGGGCAGTGTCAGCGATCGTTTCCCCACGACCCAACTGGCTTGAGCTGCTGTCCAGAAACAGGACTGTGCCACCCAGCTGCCGCATTGCGATATCAAAACTAACGCGGGTACGGGTCGAGTTCTTCTCAAACACCAACGCAATGACCTTACCGGCCAGGGGGGCATCCCCGTCAGGCTGGCCCTTACCCCATCTCGCTCGCACTGCTTTGCGATCAATCGCGTCGTTGATCATCGCAGCAATTGCGTTTGCTCCCGCATCACTGAGGTCGAGGAAATGTTGGTATGTCATCAGGCAGGCTCTGGTATCTTGTAGCTCGCTGCACCGGCAGAAAGTTTCTCGAAGAACTCTTCGATTTCTGCGTCGCCGATCACCAGCGGTGGCAAGACACGCAAAGTGTTGTCTCCAGCAGCGACCGTAAGCAGCTGATGATGGTCGCGCAGGTGGACAAAGAACGGCCGGCTTTCGACCTTCATCTTGATACCAAGCATCAGTCCCTTGCCGCGCACCAGTTCAAACAGCTCCGGGTAGTTTCCAATAAACTGCTCGAGACGGGTACGCAGGCGGTCACCCTTCTCCCGCACCGATGCGAGAAACTCTTCATTGGCGACCGCATCCATCACCGCACAACCTGCGGCCATGGCAAGCGGATTGCCACCATAGGTCGAGCCATGCGTGCCGAAGGTCATGCCGCGCGCCGCCTTCTCGGTGGCGAGACAGGCGCCGAACGGGAAGCCACCGCCGATACCCTTTGCCGTTGCGACAATATCGGGCGTAATGCCATATTGTTCATAGGCATAGAGCGTGCCGGTGCGCGCGACACCGCATTGCACCTCGTCCAGAACCAGCATCAGATCGTGCTCGTCAGCCAGCGCCCGCAACCCCTGCATGAATTCCTGCGAAGCCGGCCGAATGCCACCCTCGCCCTGGATCGGCTCGACCAGGAAGCCTGCCGTGTTTGGCCCCATCAGCGCCTTGGCCGACTCCAGATCATCAAACTCGGCATATTTGAAGCCCTCGAGCATGGGTGAGAAGCCATGGTGCATCTTCGTCTGGTTCGATGCGCTGATCGTCGCCATCGTGCGGCCGTGGAAAGCATTGGCAAAGGTGATCAATTCGTATTTGTCCTTGTCGCCTTCATCGCCTGCATTCTGATGATAGGCGCGCGCAGTCTTGATCGCGGTCTCAACCGCCTCTGCGCCCGAGTTGGTGAAGAAGACCGTGTCGGCAAAGGTATTGTCGACCAGCTTCTGCGCCAGCTTCTCGCCTTGCGGACTGCCGTAGAGGTTGGAGACATGCATCAAAGTCGCAGCTTGCTCCTGAATCGCACTGATCAACCCTTCATGCGAATGGCCGAGCAGGTTCACCGCAATGCCGCTAGCAAAATCGAGATAGCGCGTGCCGTCCTCGTCGATCAGGTGACAATGCTCCCCTCGCACCGGCCGGACACCGCAACGAGGATAGACAGGCATAAGCGGTGTGATCGACATCGATTGATCCTTGAAAAATGCAGTTGCGAAAAGAAATGGCGGCCTGTTGAGAGCCGCCATTTCCGAATTTGGATAAGGCCGCTCGCGTGTTCGGTCAAACGGCCTCGATATGAAGAGCAGGACTATCCCTGCGCTGGCACCAGATTGACCGCAGAATGTTTGCCGCGTCGATCCACTTCGAGATCGAACTCGTAGCGTTCACCTTCATTGATACCTTGCAGGCCAGAGCGCTCAACCGCGCTGATATGCACGAATGCATCCGGCTGGCCGTCATCGCGCACCAGGAAGCCAAAACCCTTCATCGAATTGAAGAATTTAACAGTTCCTGTGGCTTTCTCGCCAGTCAGTTCACGCTGAGGTGGACCATCATCGCGCTTCTCGACCGCAATCACGTCACCGACGATCTGAAGATCCTGGGCGGAAACCTTTCCGCCACGATCGACCAGATTAAACTCTAGCTCCTGCCCTTCAGCAAGCCCTTCGAGCCCGGCGCGCTCAACCGCACTGATGTGGACAAACACGTCTTCGCCACCGCCCTCTTGAGCGATGAAGCCGAAACCTTTTTGTCCATTGAAGAATTTCACTTGGCCTTTGCCGGTGCCAACGACCTGAGCAGGCATGCGGTTGAAACCGCCACCACCACCGCCGCTGCCGCCACCGCGCGGACCACCGCCGCCGCCACGATCGCGATCGCCGCCGAAGCGGTCTCCACCGCCTCCGCCGCCACCATAACGGTCACCACCGCCGAAGCGATCGCCGCCGCCATTCCGATCATTTCCGAAATTGCCTGGAGGTGGGAACTCTCCACCGCCGCCAAAAGGATCGTAGCTGTCCTCGCCGAATCCGTCGCGCTTATCCCGGCCGCGCCGACGGCCTCTATCGTAACCCATAACTCAAAACGTACCTTACCAGACTGCCCATCCTCCTATGCGTCGGTGCAGGGACAGCAAGCCGCAGCCGACGCAGGAGTTACTCCAACAAAGTCGGAGTCCCACCTCGTAGAATCGGGTCATAGCGCACAAAGATGAGCTTTGCGAACGATTTAAGCCGACATACATCTTATCGTTTGGAATTGTGACACTTTCGAACCGCATAGCAACTTGCCTTGGCCGAAGCAGTTCGCCATGAAACTGAGTGATGATGGGTCCAAGCGGTCCACCAGCATGAGGAGATTCTGAACAATGAGCGACTTTCGCGAACTCTCCGCATCTGTACTGGCCAGCCCGCAAATCACATTGGACGACATTGCCGCAGCCAAAGCAGCTGGCGTTACGCTGATAATCAACAACCGACCCGACGGCGAAGACCCGAACGCACCACAAGGTGCTGACATTGAAGCTGCGGCAGAGGCAGCGGGCTTGACTTATAACGCCATCCCGATCGGCCATTCAGGCTTTAGCGAACCGCAAATCGAGCAAATGCAGGCGATGCTTGCTAGCAGTGAAGGCAAAACGCTCGCCTATTGTCGCTCAGGCACCCGCTCCACGTTCTTATGGGCTTTGGCGCAGGCGAAGAGCGGGGCAGCTCCCGACGAAATAGTTCGTGCGGCAGCAGGCGCGGGCTATGACGTTACCCCTGTGCGCCCGATGCTCGATATGCTGTCAGGGCAGGCAAGCGCTTGAGCGCTTAACCTCAACCTATTTGCGATAATCGAGCGGCGGAGCGCGGTCGCCCAGCAATGACTTGTACTGGTAGTTCGGCCCGCGAGCTTGGTCGAACTCGGCCCGCGCCGCGGCGCGCAATTCAGGATTGGTGTAAAGCTCAGCAGCCATCAGCGCCATCGCCTTAGCTGCCACCTGTGCGCCTTTATGGCCGATCGAGTGCCCGCTGGCGGCCACGGCCTGCCAACTATGTGCGGAGGTACCCGGAACCCAGGTCGCAGTGCGAACACCAACAGTGGGCGTCGCCCAAGAGACATCGCCCACATCGGTCGAGCCGTAACCCAGGCTTTTGCTATATGCGCCAATCTCACCAGCGCTTTCGAGCGGTTTGGCGGCATCGCCCAGCGATTTCTGGATTTCCTCGGCCCACGCACGTTCTTCAGCGTCGTATTCGACCCCGCCGACCATACGCAATTTGGCATCCATCGCTTTGGCGAGCGTCTCATTCACCAACAGCGGATTGTTGCCGTGAATAACCTCCCAAGTGACCTCGGTGCCGGTGCCCATAGCCGCGCCCTGCGCCGCGTTTTCCAGCCGCTTCCATATCTCCTCCACGCCGTCAGGCTCAGGGTGGCGGACATAGTAAAACACTTCGGCAAAATCGGGCACGACATTGGGCGCATTGCCGCCTGAGGTGATGACATAGTGCATGCGTGCGTCCTGCGGCACGTGCTCATGCAGCATGTTCGCCATCATATTCATCGCCTCTACGCCGTCGAGCGCCGAGCGACCGCGCTCAGGCGCGCCGGCAGCATGAGCGGAAATACCAGTGAAGCGGAATTTGGCCGAGCGATTGGCGAGACTCGTTTGAGCCGCCGCGCTGTTCTCGTCATCGGCGTGCCAATGGATCGCGATATCGACATCATCGAACATGCCGGCGCGCGTCATGTAGACCTTGCCAGACCCGCCTTCCTCGGCGGGCGTGCCATAGAAACGGATACGGCCGGGAGTGCCCGTCGCCTCGAGCCACTGCTTGATCGCAATTGCAGCGGTCAGCGACGCGGCGCCGAACAGGTTGTGGCCGCAGGCATGACCCGCATGTTTGCCATCGATCGGATCGCGCGTAGCCGCAGCTGACTGGTTGATACCGGGAAGCGCGTCCATTTCTGCTAGGATTGCGATGATCGGTCCGCCATCACCCCATTCGGCAACAAAGGCGGTAGGGATTTCGGCAATGCCCGGAGTGATATCGAACCCTTCGCCCGCAAGCTCAGATTGCAGCAAGGCGGTGGACTGGGTCTCGAGATAGCCAACTTCCGCCAACTCCCACAGTTCTTGTGCAACGCGAGCGGTACGCTCCTTTTGCGCTGCCACCTTTTCGGCTGGATCATGCCCATCTGCGGAGAGCGGAGACGCTCCCATCAGCAGCAGTGCAACTGTTGCCCCGGAAACAAGAACACTGCGACCAAACAATTTCATATCACTCTCCTTGCGCTGCCTGCTTGCCGCAAAGTGAGGCTCATGCCAATCCATCAGATTATGGAGATAGATCCTCGTCTGATTCAATTCGGTGGCTCGCTTGTCGCGATTATCGTGCTCGCATGGCTAGCGTTGGCCTTGCGGCTGGGGCCCAAGCCCGGGCTAGAAAACGCACAACAGGCCGCAAACGCAGCCAGCGAAGTCCATGACGGATTTGTGCCGGTCGAAAGCGCGGTCGCGCGTGACGGCAGCGCCGCTGTGCTGCGCGATGACGCCGGTCAGGTGATGCTGATCAAGACCCATGGCACCAAATTCGCCGGTCGTATTCTCTCCAGCTCCGCTAGCGCCACGGTTAGCGACACTATGCTTGTTATCGACACCGGAGAGGCGCGTTTCGGCCAAGTGACGCTCGATCTGGACTCACCCGATGCTTGGGCGGACGCGATCAATCGGCTAGGAAGCGCTTGAGATGCTCGACCTGCCAGACTTTTCCGTAACCCAGATCGCCGTGCCGCTGTTCGTAGTTGCGGTGCTGGCCGAAATGATCTGGTCCAAGTTGCGCGCACCGCAAGCCTATGAGCCGAAGGATACGTTAGTGAGCCTTGCATTCGGGCTCGGTTCCACGGTCGCTGGCGCTTTGTTCGGCGGATTCGCGCTCGCCATTTTCATCGCCGCTTACGAGTATCGCCTGTTCGACATCAGCGAGAATTGGTGGGGGCCGCTTTGGGCCTGGCCTGTCGTGTTCGTACTCGATGATCTCAAGTATTACTGTGTCCACCGCGCGGGGCATCGCATCCGCTGGTTCTGGGCCGCGCATGTGAACCACCATTCCAGTCAGCACTATAACCTCTCGACCGCCCTGCGGCAAAGCTGGACTGGCGCGTTCACATTGGGCTTTGTTTTCGCCCTGCCACTCGTGCTGCTTGGCTTCCATCCCGGTATGATTGCGGTCTGCGCGGGTATCAATCTTGTCTACCAATTCTGGATTCATACCGAGGCGATAGACAAGATGCCGCGCTGGTTCGAAGCGGTCTTGAACACACCAAGCCATCACCGCGTCCATCATGCCACCAACCCTCGCTACCTAGACCGCAACTATGCGGGCGTTTTCATCATCTGGGACAAGATGTTCGGCACGTTTGAGCCGGAACGCAGTCTCGAAGAAGGCGGCGAACCTATCCGCTACGGGATTGTAAAGCAGTTGGGCAGTTTCAACCTTCTGTGGGCGGTGTTTCACGAATGGATCGGCATGATCGGCGACATCTGGAGCGCGCCGTGGAAACACAAGCTGTCTTACCTGCTGCGCGAGCCGGGCTGGACTCACGATGGCAGCCGCGAAACCTCCGATATGATCCGCGCAAGATGGCGCGCGCGCATGGGAAAGGAGCCTGATCAGCCACGAGCCGATCCGGTGGCGGATCGAAACTCGATTGAAAGCCACGGCGAAGCTGCCTAACACTCCTCCTCAAGAGGAGAAATCATGGAAAGCTTTGATTATATCGTCATTGGCGGCGGCAGTGGCGGCAGCGCAGTTGCCGGGCGTCTCGCGGTCGATGGGACAAAGCGCGTGTGCGTGGTCGAAGCCGGTGGGCGCAACGACAATTTCCTTATCAAGACGCCGGGCTTCATGCCCTTCATCCGCAATTCGGCGAACTACAAATTCGATACGGTCCCGCAAAAAGGGCTAAACGGACGGATTGGTTATCAACCGCGGGGCAAGGGCCTGGGCGGCTCATCCGCAATCAACGCGATGGTCTATATCCGCGGCAATGCCTGGGACTATAACAATTGGGCTGAGATGGGTTGCACCGGCTGGGCCTACGACGATGTACTCCCCTATTTCAAGAAGGCCGAGGCCAACGAACGCGGCGCGGATGAGTATCATGGCGAAGGCGGACCTCTCTTCGTCTCTGACCTGATCTCGCCCAACCCCTCCAGCCACGCTTTCGTCGAGGCTGCGGCGGAATTGCAGCTGCGCAAGAACGATGATTTCAACGACGAAAGCCAGGACGGCTTCGGCCTTTATCAAGTGACGCAACGCAATGGCGAACGCTGGTCCGCCGCGCGCGCCTATGTCGAGCCGATCCGCGCCCAGGGCAATTTCTCGATCCGCACAAACACGCTGGTCGAGAAGCTGGTCATCGAACAGGGCCGCGTGACGGGCGTTCGCGTAAAACGCGGTCGGCGCAGCGAGATGCTCTACGCGAAGCGCGGCGTGATACTCTCGGCTGGCGCCTTCAATTCCCCACAAATCCTGATGCTGTCAGGCGTCGGTCCCGGCGAGCACCTGAAGGAGCACGGCATTGATGTCGTACTCGACCGGCCAGCGGTGGGCGCGAACCTTCAGGATCATCTCGACTATGTGTCTGCTTGGCAAACGGAGAGCGATGTGCCGATCGGCGGCACGCTGAAAGGCACCATGCGCATGGCCGCCGCCATGCTTGAACATCGCAAGAACCGCACCGGGGCGATGACAACTTGCTATGCGGAGGCAGGCGGTTTCTGGACAGTCATGCCAGACGCGCCCGCGCCAGACATCCAATGGCATTTCGTTCCCGCAGTTCTGGAGGACCATGGCCGCGAAAAGGTGAAGGAGCACGGCTTCTCCCTCCATGCCTGCGTGCTACGCCCCGAAAGCCGGGGGACTGTGCGCCTAGGCTCGTCAAAGGCGGACGACGCGCCCGTGATCGACCCCAACTTCCTCGACGATGAGCGTGATTTGGCTGTCCTGCGTGGCGGTATTCGCCTGTCACATCGGATCGTCGACGCGCCTGCCTTGCAGGAGTACGGCCCGACCGATCGCTATCCGATCGACCTCGACGACGATGCAGCGCTCGATGAGCTTATCCGCAGTCGCGCAGACACCGTCTACCACCCGGTCGGCACATGCAGGATGGGCGCCGATCAGAACAGCGTGGTTGATCCGACGCTCAAGGTGCGCGGGCTCGACGGGCTGTGGGTGGCAGATGCCAGCGTCATGCCGAAGATTGTCAGCGGCAATACCAACGCGCCGAGCATCATGATCGGTGAGCGCTGCGCTGACTTCGTAAAAGCTGCGACCCAATAGGGCCGAACTATTACTCTGGTGGAGGCGGCAATATCAGCAGCATCGCGCGGCGATAGACCTCTGGCAACGAGGCTGCGTGTGTTCCGCCTTCGATATCGAGAAATTGCGCACGCCAAGGCAGATCGGTTCGCGTAGCGAAGGTGTCAGCCCATTCCAGCGCAGTCCCACGCAGATAATCGCGATCTCTCGAACCGGAGGCCAACACCAGCAGTCCGTCCGTTCTAGCGTCTGCCATGGCCTGGCCCATCCCATAGAGCTCTCTGCCTGGATATTCGCGGCCTGGATTGCTGGCGACATAACCATGGAAAAGTGCAGGTCTTTCGACAGCTGCATAGAGGACAAACGACCCACCTCGGCTTTGTCCGACGAGTATTCTTTTGCCTGGATCGCTCCTGTAGTCCCGTTCGATCTCGGGAATGAGCTCGCCTTCTAGCATGGCGAGAAACGCCGCAGAGCCGCCTTCACCGCCGCCCTCAAGAACCGGGCGGAAATCGTGGCCTCGCCGGTTGATCTCGCCAAAGCCGCCATACGCGATCCCGACAATAATCGCTTCGGGAAGTCGTTCATCGTAATGCAGAAAGAGGTGCTGCGGCGCGAGCATCGGAAAAGTGGAATCGCCATCGAGCAGGTAAACCACCGGCCAGGTTTTCTCGGACTGCTCCGCATACCCCTCGGGTAGTCGCACAAAGATGTGATAGCGACTCTCGGTCGCTTCGGAATCGAGTGCGAAATAGTCGCCGGCAAGTGCAGGCAGATAGGCGAGTGGCCCAAGTTCGTCTTGAGCTTCCGCCGTACCGCTCGGGACAGCAGTCATGCAGAAGAGGCTCGCCAAGAACAGCATAAGCTTACGCATTTCGCATCTCCTTCGGTGAGCACGCTACGCAATTGGCTCCGAAAGAAAAAGGGCCGGAGCATCGCGCCCCGGCCCTCCGACTTTCTTAGATCAGCGAGATCAGAACGATTGGCGCGCCGTAACCCCGAATGTGCGCGGATTGCCAATCCGATAGCCCAGGCGAGCACGCCCGCCACGTTCGCGGTCGAATGAAAGCAACGCATTCTCATCGAACACATTGTTGGCATAAACAACGACGCTCAAGCCGCTCTCGAAGTCGATGCCGGCGCTCAGATTGACCAGCTGGTAATCGTCGAGCAGCAGATCGACCGTAGTTGCAGCATCTGCAGGCGCACCGCCAAATGGCAAACCATGCACAAAGGTGCGCGGGTTGTTCTCCTGGTCGGCAGGCTGAGTGAAGCGCGACCCGACATGAGTGACAGAAGCGGAGATATACGCCTCTGCACTGTCCGAGATCGGCCATTCATAGCTGCCGCTGGCTGAGAACTGGAACTCCGGAACGGAAGGCAGGCGATTGCCCTCGCGAATGCCAGTTGCTTCGGCGAGCGGCCCCGGCAATGTCGTGTCGAATTCCGCTTCGATCCAGCTTCCCGACAGGTTGAAGTTGAGGCCTTCGAATGGGCTGATACCCAGCTCTGCCTCAATCCCGGCCGAATGCGCATCGGGCACATTGAACACGATGCGCGATGAGCAACTGCCCGCATCCAACGTCACCTGAAGGTCGCTGATGTCGTTGTAGAAGCCAGCGGCGTTGAACGTGAACCCATTGCCCTGAGCTTTGACGCCGATCTCATAGTTCCACAGAGTTTCGTCGTCATAGTCCTGGAAACCGCCGAACAGCGCGAGATCGTCTGCGTTGCAGAGCGGCACGTTGAGCGGATCGTTGACGCCGCCGAGGCGGAAGCCCTGCGAAGCCTGTGCGTTGATGGTCAGGTCCGGGCTCAGCTCATAACTGAGTAGGAAGCGAGGCGTGAAACCATCCGACGCTGTCTCATCCACGAGACCCGCATCGCCATTGGCAAACAGGCCGCCGGTCGTGATCGTGCGGGTTTCCTCAAAGTCGTAATACCGGCCACCTGCGGTGAATGTCAGCGCGTCGGTGATCTCCCAACTAGCCTCACCGAAAATCGCAAGCTGCTCGATATCATACGGCAGATCGGAATTGAACGGAGAGTCGAGGTTGTCGAAACCGTTGGCAACCGCAGCCGATGTTCCCGCGCCAAGAGTTGCGTCGGTGAAAGCGGCATAGCCCGGTGTGGGCAGGCGCTGGCGATAGAAGCGATCGGTTTCCGAATAGAAACCACCGATAACCCATTGGATCGGGCCATCGTAATCGGAGGCAAACCGGATCTCTTGCGTCAGGGTCTCGAGATCGGTGGTATCGCGCAAGTTCGAAGGCAGCAGCACCGCTTCGTCAGGAAAACCAAGATCGACCGAAACCGAGCCCGACAAGGCGCTTGCATCACGGCTGACCAGAATATCGCGGTTCGAATAGGAGCTGACCGAGGTCATCACCACTGGCCCCAAGTCGGCCTCCACGACGAGGTCGACAATCAGCGTCTCGTCCTCAAATGCTTCGCGTAGCAGCAGGAATTGCTCGCGCTCACCCAGTTGGACCGCAGGCCGAGTGGTGGTGAACGGATTTGCGAACAGGCTGAAAATCTCCTGCCGGTTAAAGCCGTCAGCCTTGACCTTCTGGTAAACAACCCGCGGAGTAATGCTGAAGCCCTCGCCCGTATCGAGCGTGAAGGCGAGACGGCCACCATAGCGCTCACCGCCATTGATATCCTCGCCGCCGGCCGGGCCGATAGCATCGATAAAGCCGCCGTATTGCGTATAATAGCCGACCGCGCGAACTGCAGCGACATCGCCAAGCGGCAGGTTGACCGCGCCCTTCAGATGCCAACCCAAATCGTCCCCATCGACCAGGTTCACATTACCTTCGACCAGACCTTCAACCACACCTGGCTCGGGCTGATTGGTGATGTAGCGGATTGTACCGCCGACCGATCCCGAACCGAACAGCGTGCCCTGCGGGCCGCGCAGGGTCTCGACACGGTTGAGGTCGAACAGGTCAAGGTCGGGCGTGAACAGCGAGAGCGAGATCACCGACTCGTCGAGATATACGCCAACCTGCTCCTTCACGCCCGGTTGGTCGCGAACCACCTGACCGGCGGACACACCGCGCACCGAGACCTGGCTTTGGCCCGGCCCGAGGTTCTGCACGGAGAGGCCTGCAACATTGCGCGAAAGATCTTCAAGCGTCACCGCACCGGAACGCTGAATGTCTTCCTGTGTCTGCGCGTTAATCGAGAAGGGAACGTCCTGAATCGTCGTGTCACGCTTGGTTGCGCTCACAACGATAACATTGCCGGTCGCAGGAGCGTCTGCGGTTTCATCCTCATCCGAATCTTGCGCCACTGCGGGGGTCGCGCTTAGCGAAAGGGCGCAGCTCGCCAGAAGAACACTGCGAAAAGGGGTAGCCGAAAGAAGCTTGGGGGAACGCATCATCTCTCTCCTATTTGTTGGGCTTTTACCCATGACGGAGCGAATCAACGCCTCGATTGTACCAATTGCAAGCCGATGTCGTTTTTCGGCCAGAAGAAACACAGCGACTGTAACACACTGGCCACACGCAAGAATCGCGAAAAAAAGGGGCCGGAGCGCTTGTCGCGGTCCGGCCCATCACAAGTTGAATGTTCGCAGGAGGAACATTGGTTAGCGGGGGGAGGGAGAGGAGAGAGTTCCCCCCGCTAATCTGATGAATTTGTCTGGTCGCATCGCGGAAGGCGAAAACCGGTTTCCACTTTTCGCGCGATGCTCCCGACTAGTTGTAGGCGCGCTCTCCATGTTCGGAGATGTCGAGCCCGTCGACTTCAGTTTCCTCATCGACCCGCAGACCGATGATTGCTTTGACAACCATGGCGGCGATGAAGGTGCCGATCCCGGCCCAAGCAATGGTGATAAGAACGCCTTCGGTCTGGATCCAAAGTTGAGCGCCAAGCGATGCAGCGTCTTCGCCAGCAGGGCCGCCAAGCGAGGCCTGATAGACAATCGCCGTGCCAATAGCGCCGACAACGCCGCCAACACCGTGAATGCCGAATGCATCGAGCGAATCGTCGTAGCCGAATTTGGCCTTCACCTTCGCGACGAAGAAGTAGCAGACTGCCGAGGAGGCAATGCCGAGCAGGATTGCGCCGAACGGACCGCTATTGCCTGCCGCCGGTGTGACCGCGACTAGACCTGCGATCACGCCTGAGCAGAAGCCAAGCGCAGAACCCTTGTGGCCAGCCAGACGCTCAATCACCATCCAGGTCAGCGCACCTGCGGCAGTCGCCACGAAGGTGTTGATCATGGCGAGGCCTGCGAAGCCATCCGCTTCGAGCGCTGAGCCAGCGTTAAATCCGAACCAACCGACCCACAGCAGGCCTGTGCCGACCATGGTCATGGTGAGGCTGTGCGGAGGCATTGGCTCATTCGGATAGCCGCGTCGCTTACCCAGCAGATAGGCAAGCACCAGGCCCGAAACACCGGCGTTGATATGCACCACTGTGCCGCCCGCGAAATCGAGAGCGCCGGCCGCAAATAGCAACCCGTCACCGGCCCAAACCATGTGAGCGATCGGGAAATAGACAATCGTCAGCCAAATCGGCACGAACAGCATAACCGCGTTGAACTTCATCCGCTCAGCGGTTGCCCCAAGAATGAGTGCCGCGGTGATCGCGGCAAAGGTCATCTGGAAGCTGACGAACACATATTCGCTGATCACTTCATCGGTGAATGTTGCCGCCGTTGTCTCCGCGCTCATTCCAGCGAGGAAGTAACTTCCGCCGCTGATAAACTGACCTAAGAATCCTTCGATCGGCGTCGACCCGAAGGCCAATGAGAAGCCCCACATCACCCAGACGAGCATCGCCAGAGCAGCAGTCGCGCCGATCTGGGTCATGGTTGAGAGCATGTTTTTTGATCGTGTCAGACCGCCGTAAAACAACGCAAGACCTGGCAAGATCATCAGCAGGACGAGAACGGTCGCGGTCATCATCCAGGCATTGTTGCCCGGATTGGGGACTGCCGCCGCCGCTTCAGCTGCTGGCGCGGCAAGCGCGGGCTGCGCCAAAGCAAACCCGCCAGCTGCAACAGCAGCAAATTTCATAAGAGTTGTTTTCATTGTCCTTGTCCCCCGTCAGAGCGCGGTTTCACCGGATTCACCGGTGCGGATGCGTGTTGCCGATGCGAGATCGAGCATGAAAATCTTGCCGTCACCGATCGCTTCGGTGTTGGCGGTCTGCTGGATGGTTTCGACCACCTGCGCGGCGATTTCGTCGCTCGCGGCAATTTCCAGCTTCACCTTCGGCAGCATGTTGGTTGAGTATTCGGCGCCGCGATAAATCTCGGTCTGACCTTTTTGACGGCCGAAGCCTTTGACTTCCGAGACGGTCATTCCGGCGACCCCGATGGCGCCCAGCGCTTCGCGGACCTCATCGAGCTTAAATGGTTTTATGATGGCGATGATGAATTTCATCCGTGCCCCCTCTATTCCGCCGGTCAGCTCCGGCATGAATATGGTGAGCAAGAGGTGTGCCAGTTCGGCCAAGTGGGCGGAATGGCGCAGAATCGCGAGTCCGGATACTAGCTAGGCGGATCCGCCTGCCTAATTTTTAACCTGATGGTCAATTTCTAGGCAATCGGATCGCTTAAAGGCTCAACTTCAGACGTGCCCAAACTGGCAAATGGTCCGACGCTTTAGCCGCAAGTGCGCTGTGATGAACGCCCGCATCGACAATTTCCCAGCCCGGCGAGAGTGCGATCCGATCCAGCCGGGCAAGAGGCGATCGTGACGGGAATGATGGGCCTGGCGCACAAATCGTCCAGCCGCGCGCAAATTCGCGCATGGCACCTGTAGCAAGTCCCCAATGGTTGAAATCGCCCATGACTATGCGAGGACAGTCTGGATTGGCGCGGTCGAGCGAGCGCTGGATCGCGCGCACCTGGTCCGATCGGCGGAGCCCGGAGATGTCCAGATGAGTGCCCGCCACCTGAAAACGTGCGCCATTATTGCTCAGCTCCGCAAAGACCGCGCCGCGCGGCTCCAGCATCGGCAGATCGAGCGCGCCAACGGCTGTAAACTGCATGCCCCGGCGCAGCAGCAGAGCGTTGCCATGCCATCCGATGCTGCGCCTGCGCTTCGCGACGGGCAGTGCGTGCCAAGGACTGTCATCGAGGATGGCGCGCGGGATGACGCTAACCCGTTGGCCAAAGCGCCGATCTGCTTCCTGAAGAGCGATCACATCCGCGTCGATTTCGCGCAGCACCGATACGATGCGCCCCGGATCGCGCACCCGATCCAACCCCACGCCCTTGTGGATGTTGTAGGTTGCGAAGGTCAGCTCCATGCTTGACCTGTTACCCCTCACTCACCTGCAATGTAACGATCGGTCGGCCGGGTGGGTAGGCCATCGATACTGCTGATGCGCGTTGCCATCTTGACTTCCCACTCAGCCGGGTCCGATTGACGGTGCGCTTTCTTGAGCGTCTCGCGCTCCGCCTCGAGCGTCATCAGCGGCACGCCCCAGCCGCAACTGGTCTGCACGCTTTCGACGTCGATCACGAAGATCTGCCGCGTTCCGGGCAGCAGAGTGAATTGCTCGGCGAGCTTCTCCCATCCCTCATCCTGAGGCAGGATTGGAACCCCTCGACCATAGATGCGCAGGATATTGGCGGGCTGCTGAAAATTGCAAAACATCACCGTGATCCGCCCGTCAGCACCAAGGTGAGCGTGCGTCTCGTTGCCCGAGCCGCCAAGGTCGAGATAGGCCACACGCTTGGGGTTCAGAATGCGAAACGCGTCATAGCCCTTGGGACTGAGATTGATCCGCCCAATCGGCGCGGAGGTTGCTACAAAGAACACCGGCTGCGCTTCGATCATCGCGATATGCTTTTCGTTCAGCGCATCAAAGAATTCAGCCATTGGTGTTCTCCGTTTCAATCAGAGGAAGTCTCTCAGCACAGCCATGAACTTGTCGAACTGGTCATGATGCAACCAATGCCCAGCCTTCTCGAACTCGATAACCTTGGCCGTGTTGAAATGTTTGAGCCTGCCGTCCTTCTCAGGATTGGAGGCCCAGCTATCCGCGCCGTAAAGTAGCAGGGTTGGACAGGTGATCGCGGCCCAAGTCTGCTCGATGAATTCATCCGCGACGTCTTCCACGCCCCAGACATTGAGATGCGGATCGAACTTCCAGCTGTAGGTGCCATCCTCGTTTCGGTTGACGCCGTGGATGGTGAGATGCCGCGCCTGATCTTCGGTAAGGTACGAGTTTTCCTCGATCATCCGTGCAAAGGCGGCCTCGATACTCTCATATTTGCGCGGTGTGCGTCCGGCGGCCTTGCGCTTCTTCTCGATCCACTCAGCCATGCGCTCGGGATAGGGTGTTGCGCGCTGCTTGGCCTTCCATTCGGGGCTGGGGCCCAGACCTTCGATCGCGACCAGCTTGGTCACCATGTCCGGGAACATACCGGAGTAACGCAGAGCGACATTGCCGCCCATTGAGTGACTAACAAGCGTGACCGGCCCGCGCCCGAGCTGATGGATCAGCTGCGCCAAATCATAGACCATGTCGTTGGAATTGTAGTTCCCGTCCGACACCCAATCGCTGTCGCCATGTCCGCGGTGGTCCATCGCCACCACATGGTAGTCCGCGCAGAGTTGCTCGGCGGTCCAGTCCCAGCTGCGCGCGTGATCGCGCCCCCCGTGAACCAGCACCAGAGGCGGCTTGGCCCGGTCAGCTTCTGTTTGCGCCCAATCGAAATAATTGAGCTTGATACGCTGCGAGAAGAAGGTCTGCGATGTCGGGCCTGATACAGTCATGACCACTCCCATGCCGCGAACATTGCTGCGCCGCAACACTCGCGTTTGCGCTTAGCGTTCTTTGGTGGCTGAGAAGGTCAGCTCCGGGTTCTTCTCTTCCTGGTAATTCACGTCCCACGGGCTTTTGGCCATGAAGACGAGATCGCCGTCACGGTCCTTGGCGAGATTCGCACGGTTGAAATTCTCGAAATCGGCCAGTGCTTGCCCTTCGCCCTTGATCCACCGAGCGGTCGCAAACGGCGCCGCTTCCAGACCGGCCTCGACCTTATATTCCGCCGAGAGACGCGAGATCAGCACCTCAAGTTGCAGCTGTCCGACCACGCCGACGATGTGCTGAGCGCCAAGCTCCGGGTAGAAGACCTGGATCACACCTTCTTCGGACAGATCATCGAGCGCCTTGCGCAATTGCTTCGTCTTGGTCGGGTCTTTCAGCTGCACGCGGCGCAGGATCTCGGGCGCGAAGTTGGGTAGGCCAGTGAAACGCACCTTGTCCTTCTCGGACAGAGTGTCGCCCACCCGCAAGGTGCCGTGATTGGGAATGCCGATAATGTCGCCAGCCTCGGCTGTGTCTGCAATCTCGCGGTCCTGCGCGAAGAACAGGATCGGCGAGTGGATAGCGATGGGCTTTCCAAGGCCCGACGGGGTCAGCTTCATTCCGCGTTTGAACGTGCCGGACACCTGCCGCATGAACGCGATCCGGTCGCGGTGGTTCGGGTCCATATTGGCCTGAACCTTGAAGATAAAGCCGGTGACCTCATCATGGCTCGGCGCGATTTGCTCTTCGCCAGCAGGCTGCGGGCGCGGCGGCGGCGCGTGCTTGGCAATCGCATCGATCAGCTCGGTCACACCGAAGTTCTTGAGCGCCGATCCGAAATAGACCGGAGTCAGATCGCCATTGCGATAGGCCTCAAGGTCAAACTCGGGATAGCCGATCTGCGCCAACTCGATTTCTTCGGTCCATTCTTCCGGGATCGCAGGATCGGCATCGCGCTTGCCTAGAAATTCCTTCGACGGTCCTTCGGGGCGGCTCGCCTCGCCACTCGCAAAATCGAGGATACCTTCGAACTGGCCGCCCATTCCGATCGGCCAGCCTTGCGGCGAGACATCCAGCGCGAGCATCTCCGCCACTTCGTCGAGCAGCTCGAAACCCGGGCGGCCTTCGCGGTCGACCTTGTTGATGAAGGTGATGATCGGGACGCTGCGGAGGCGACACACCTCGAACAACTTGCGCGTTTGCGGCTCGATACCTTTGGCCGCATCGATCACCATCACGGCGGAATCGACCGCTGTCAGCGTACGGTAAGTGTCCTCCGAGAAGTCCTCGTGCCCCGGCGTATCGAGAAGGTTGAAGGTGATCGTCTCACCGTCGTACTCCTTCTCGAACGTCATGACCGAAGACGTCACCGAGATGCCGCGCTGCTGCTCGATCTTCATCCAGTCCGAGCGGGCACGCCGGGCCTGCCCGCGCGCCTTGACTTCGCCCGCAAGGTGGATCGCACCGCCTTGCAGCAGCAGCTTTTCTGTCAGCGTGGTCTTACCAGCATCCGGGTGAGAGATAATCGCGAAAGTGCGTCTGGAGTTTCCGGGATTGGACATGAGGTTTCAGGCCGTGCAGGCTTAGCCGCGCAGCTCCGCCCCCTTCTTGGCCGCAGCCGCGATCACTGCATCCGAAATCGCTTTCAACTCGGCATCCTTGAAGCTCTTCTCCTGCGGTTGCAGCGTGACCTCCAAGGCGATCGACTTCTGTCCTTCCGGCACATTGCCACCGGTGAACAGATCGAACACGCGCGCGCCGACGATACTGACCTTGTCCGCACCCTGCACCGCACGCAGCAAGTCCGCTGCTGGCAAGTCTTCAGGCACAAGGAAGGCAAAGTCGCGTGTCACGGCCTGTAAGGCAGGCGGCGCGTAGGAAGCGCGAGCGAAACCAGCGGCGCCCTTCTTCTTTGGCAGCGCATCGAGGAACAGCTCGACCGCTGCGACCGGGCCATCAACGCCGAATGTCTTGAGCGTTGTCGGATGAACCATGCCAAAGCGCGCGAGCACATTCTTGGGGCCCAGCCGCAAGGTCGCAGATTGACCTGGATGGAACTGTGCGCCTGCCTCTCCCATGACCATCAAATTGTCTGTCGGAGCGCCCGCCGCCTCGAGCAGATACAGAGCCGCAGCCTTCGCATCGAACGCGTCAAAGCCCTGCGCCTTGCCAGCTGCCCAGCCGCGCCGCGTCTTGTCGCCAGCCAGTACAATGCCGAGAGTTGGACGCTCATCGCTCATGCCATCGGACCCGTGGAAATAGCGCCGCCCCAGCTCGAACAGGCGGGTTGAATCCGCACCGTGATCGGCGTTGCGAGCCGCCGCCATCAGCAGGCCGGGGATCAGCGAAGGCCGCATTGCCTTCATGTCTTCGCTAATCGGATTGTCGAGCATCCATAGCTCTTGCCCTTCAGGCGCAAAATGCTTCGCCTCACCTGTTGGCAGGAACGACCAGGTCACCGCTTCATCGAAGCCGCTTGCCGCTGCCGCTCGGCGCAATTTGCGCTCCAGCACTTGTTCAGCCGAAGCGGTCGGACGCGCGACGCCATCCACGCGCGGCAGGGCCACGCTTTCGACCTTGTCGAGGCCGTGAATGCGCACGATCTCTTCGACCAGATCGGCTGCACCTTCGATATCATGGCGACGCAGCGGGCAAGTGACTTCCCCGTTCTTTGGCCAATCACCATCAACCGTGAAGTCTAGGCTCTCAAGAATACGCTTCTGCTCATCGTCAGGCACATCGACACCGCCTAAATGCGCGGTCAGCGCTGTATCGAAAGACACAACCTTGGGCTCGCTTGGCGGCGAACCGGCATACACTGCTTCGCTGACCGTGCCGCCGCCCAATTCGGCGATCATCCCGGCCAGCAGATCAAGGCCATCGGAAAGAAACGCCGGATCGACGCCGCGCTCAAAGCGCGTGCGCGCATCTGACGCGAGGCCAAGCTTGCGTCCTGTCACGCCGATCCGCGCGGGATTGAAATAGGCAATCTCCAGCAGGACGTCGGTTGTGTCATCAGAGCAGCCCGAATGCTCGCCACCCATAATCCCGGCGATGTCGTGAACGCCCGCGTCATCCGCGATCACAGTCATGCTGTCATCGAGCGTGTAGGTCTTCTCGTTGAGTGCGAGAACCTGCTCTCCATTCTTGGCCCGCCGCGCAACGACCGCACCGCTCAATTTCGCGAGATCGTAGGCGTGCGCAGGACGACCAAAGGCCAGCATAAGATAATTGGTCAGGTCCACCAGCAGCGAAATCGGACGCTGGCCTGCGCTCTTGATGCGCTGCTGCAGCCAGTCGGGGGACGGGCCATTCTTCACGCCCGTGACCACGCGTCCGTAGAAAGCGGGGCACCCTTCAGGGTCGTCGGTACGGATTTCTACCGGGCATGCTCCCCTGGTCTCGAAATTCGGAAACGCAATCGGCTTCAGCGTGCCAAGGCCTGCAGCTGCCAGATCGCGCGCAATTCCGTAAACGCCCATACAATCCGGACGGTTCGGCGTGATTGCAACATCAATGATGGGTGAAGAACCCTGATAATCGGCGAAGGCGTGACCCACGTTGGCATCCTCTGGCAGTTCGATGATGCCGTCATGCTCATCGCCCAGCTCCAACTCACGCACCGAGCACATCATGCCGTTGCTCTCGACGCCCCGGATCGCACTCTTGCGCAATTGCATTCCATTGGCTGGCACGACCGCTCCGGGCAGACCAAGCACGCCCTTCATGCCAGCGCGCGCATTGGGCGCACCGCAAACGACCTGCAGGGGATCGCCTTCACCCGTATCGACCGTCAGCACTTGCAGCTTGTCGGCATCGGGATGCTTCTCGGCAGTCAGAACCTTGGCCACCTTGAACCCGGCAAGGCGCTCGGCTGGATCTTCGACGCCTTCAACTTCCAGGCCGATCGCGTTCAATGTATCCGTGATTTCCTGCAACGACGCATCGGTTTCGAGATGGTCTTTCAGCCATGTGATGGAGAACTTCATGCGCGCGCTCCTACACCGGCAGATAAGGTCGGCTGATCGAACGGCGAGAAACCGTAGTGCGCGAGCCAGCGCGGATCGCCATCGAAGAAGGCGCGCAGATCGTCCATTCCATATTTAAGCATCGCGAGCCGATCGACACCGAGACCCCAGGCAAAACCCTGCCATTGGTCCGGATCGAACCCGCCCATTTCGAGCACGCGGCGGTTGACCATGCCGCTGCCCAGCAATTCCATCCAATCATGGCCCGCATCATCGCCGGAGCCGCCAACCACTCGGCGTCCGCCCTCACTGGCATAACCAACGTCCACCTCGACCGAAGGCTCCGTAAAGGGGAAGTAGGACGGGCGCAGGCGCAGAACGATGTCTTCGCGTTCGAAGAAGGCCTTAAGGAAGGTCTCGAGCGTCCATTTGAGATGGCCGAGGTGGATGTCGCGATCCACCACCAGCCCTTCGACCTGATGGAACATCGGTGTGTGGGTAGCGTCACTGTCGCTGCGATAGACCCGGCCCGGCGCGATGATGCGTACCGGCGCACCTCCGGGGTTAGCCTTCGCGATTTCCTTCATCGTGCGGATCTGAACCGGCGAGGTGTGTGTCCTTAGGAGCATTTGGCCTTCTTGTCGGCCTACCGCTTCGCTGCTTGAGGCCGAGGCGTCAGACGCAGCGTCCGGGAAATAGAACGTGTCGTGCATCGCGCGCGCAGGATGGCTCTCATCCATGTTGAGTGCGGTGAAATTGTGCCAATCGTCCTCGATCTCCGGACCGGTGGCGACCGCAAAACCAAGATCGGCGAAAATCTCTGCCAGTTCGTCCATCACCTGGCTGACCGGGTGGACCGAACCGGACACAGTGTCGGGAGCGGGCAGAGTCAGGTCGACCGTTTCGCTCGTCAACTGCGCTTCCAATTCAGCGGCTTCGAGAGCCTCTTTCTTTGCTGCAATTGCATCGGCGATCTCGGCACGCACGGCCTGGATCGCGGGCGCGGCTTGAGCCCGCTCTTCCGGGCTCATCTGCCCGAGCGTTTTCAAGGCGAGGCTGACCCAGCCTTTCTTGCCGAGCGCCGCCACGCGTTGCTCGTCGAGCGCTTCAAGAGTGTCAGCCCCGGAAATAGCGGCCAGCGCGGCCTCTTTTTGTGATGTCAGTTCAGTCATGATTTGGCCCAAAGGATTGAGCGGGTCCGCTAGCGGGATTCGGACCTAATGGCAAAGCGCTATTGAACGCGGCCCTCGCAAGGATTGTACTGGACGGGCGTCGCCTCACCGGCAATCACCCTACATACCTGCATTGCAGCTCTCTAAAACGGCGGTGTCAGCTTGTCACAGGCGATGAATAAAACGCAGGCCTTATGTTCGAACGGGCTTGTCCAGCGTTTGCGCGGCACTACCCCAAACCCGTGCACGTGCTTCCATGAAAGAGGCAAGGATAGGGTGATCGAGCGCGGCATATTTGCTCGGGTTCATCGTCATGAACTCGGCGAATTCGCGCGTGAACTGCGCCTGGTCATGGTAGTGCCCGTCCATCGCTTCGGTCCACCGCTTGCTATCGTGCAGCATCCATTCCGAAAGGCTGCGCATGAAACGTTGCCGCCGCATCAACAGCTTAGGCGTAAAGCCGAAATAGCGGCGCGATACACGCTCCAATGTGCGCACGCTCATCCCACTGGCCTGCGCTAGATCGTCAACCGAGGCGAGCGATGGCTCCACCAAAGCATTGTGGACGCGCATGACCTTGGGCTCGTCGCGATTGTGCCGCATGAGATCATGCATACATTCTTCGATCGCGGCCAATTGCTGTTCGTCACTGGCGGTCTCGTCGCACAGAGCTTCTGTCAGGCGGTCGAATTTTGCGAATGCAGGATGACTTGAGCCGTCACAAGCGACATTGGTCAGCTCGCGCGCATCGACGTCAATAAACCGAGCCCAGCCAAGCGGCAGGAAGCCGATCCCCCACATACGCGACGAGCCGAGTTCAAACTCGCACGGTAGTGAGCTTGGCCCGGTCGCGGAAAACGCCGCGCCGGAGACCGTGGACGGGCCGACATGCGCGGTGGGGCAACTCCCGGAAAAGAAGCGGATATTGGCCCATTCGGGTTGCAGGTGGTCGCGAATGGTTCCGCCATCCTCAACCTCCAAGGCCATGTGGTAGAAGGTCGTGAAACAGCCATCAAAGGCTTCTGAGGGTGAGAAAAAGCGGCTTCGGACCTTATAGTCCGGGCGAGTTTCCGTCTCTGCTATCGCACCGCTCACCATGGAGCCGCTGTACGACCTTGTCGCAAATTTACAAGTGAAATGGCGCGAATCTACAAGTGAAAGGGCGCCAGCCGCGACAGCCAACGCCCTTTTCTACATCACTTAACGAACGGGGCAGGAGCACCAACAGGCGCTTCATCATCCCTATCTTGGCTTATGCTGGCAGAGCCGCTTTCGCCTGGTCGATGATCGACTTGAACGCAGCGCCTTCGTTCATGGCGAGGTCGGCCATCACTTTACGGTCAAGCTCGATACCAGCCAGCTTCACGCCGTGCATGAACTGCGAATAGGTCAGGCCTTCTGCGCGGACGGCCGCGTTGATGCGCTGAATCCAGATGGCGCGGAAGCTGCGCTTCTTCGCCTTGCGGTCGCGATAGGCGTACTGGCCGGCCTTCTCGACGGCCTGGCGCGCAATGCGAATGGTGTTCTTGCGACGACCGCGATAGCCCTTGGCTTGTTCGAGTAGACGCTTGTGCTTCTGGCGCGTGGTGACGCCGCGTTTGATGCGAGGCATATCGTATATCCTTTGTTTGCTGAGGGGGCGGGCAAAACCCGCTCAACCATCAATCAAGCCCGTACGGGGCCCACTTCTTGACCGTCTTGGTATCGGCGTCAGAGAGCACCGTGGTACCGCGGTTCTGGCGGATATACTTCGCATTGTGACTGATCAGGCGGTGACGCTTACCGGCGACGCCGTGTTTGACCTTGCCAGTTGCGGTGATCTTGAAGCGTTTCTTCACACCGCTTTTGGTCTTAAGCTTGGGCATTTCTATCTCCTAAGTCAGAGACACATTCGATTAGCCCTGGCAGCCCTACCGGCCAGGCCAATCTCCGATTCATGTGTCGGTGAAGGTCGCGCACATAGCGTGTCTGGCGCGCAATGCAAGTGATTCGAGGAGCGGTTCGTCTTCGTTCTGGGGCTTGACCACCCGCACCCTCCACCCGGATGGTATCCCGGCAGGCTCCAGGTGGAGGGCGTGGGTGGCTCGGTTCGTCGCTGGTACGCCACGTTTGGAACACATGGAACACTGTCCTGGAGCTAAAATCCAATCGATCACAGACATCGCTTTTGATCGAGTGGCTCGATGAAGAAGGCTGATGATGTGAGCGAGAAATATCATGCGGAACATTCTGCCGCCGACACATCGAGTAGGAAAGTCTCTACGTGCCACACTAACGAGTAGGCCTGATCCCGCAATGAAACTGCAAACTCTGATAGTACCAGTGATGAAGGAAGCCCAATGGTGTCTTCTCGACACCTCCCATCATCCAAAGCCACAAGACACGTCCTGATCTACCATTACCGTCCAAGAAGGGGTGCAGCGCTTCATAGGCTTGGTGCGCTAAGTAGGGGTCAGTAAGGTTTCCAAGGAGGTTTTCCAAAGTGGCCCTAATGCTAGGACCGCCAGGAGGCGCAACATAGCGCCCAACCCGAACATCCATGCCCGGTTGAATACGTAAAGCGGCATCGGGTTGGATCACGCCAACAAAATTTACAAGGCTGCCTACCGAAGGGCCAACGCGGAGAAATTCATGGTGTGCGTCAATTTCATGCTGTGTTGGAGGGCGCAGTATTCCTTCAATCCGATTGCTCTCGCTTACAAAGTCCCGCATTGCATTTGATGAACGAAATGAGAACATTCATCTTTCCTACACCTATCCTTAGACATATTGAAGCATTGAATTGGCCTGATCTGCAAACCCTTCCGTCCACAGGGGATTCACAGGCTATTTTTTGCGTGCTAACGAAAAACGAATCACACAACACTTAATGCGTGTGTTCATACCAGAATTATATATCTGGACCGACTTAGAGTGGGGATTTATCATGACTGAAGAACTCAAGGCGGAGTTAGAAAGGGTCAAGAATCGGAAAATGACCCCTGCTGAAATTGAAGAACAGCGGATCAGTTTCGTTTATGGAAATGCACCTAAAGATGATAACGGCACTAAAGAAACAGTGAAGAAGTCTCTGGAAATGCTATAATCCACACGCAGCCTGCTTGACATGAGAGGCAGCTATCTGAGACGAACATCAAGCCCGGCCAAATAGGTCGGGTTTTTTGTGAGGTTCGTATGGTCATCTTGGAAGAAGGTACGGATATCTTCCAGTATGTGTCTGAGCGTAATAGGGCTCGGCAATACGATTTCTTACGCACGGCATTCGAGGTTTCGCAGGCAACTAGCGAATTCAGAGTTGGCGAAGAATTCCTCTGTGACCTGAACTACTTTGCGGTAAAATTTCTCTGCGAGCAGCCCGGACGCTACCGCGAAGGTATCGACGTGACGGTCGGCGCGCACAACCCTCCTGGGTGGGAGAATGTGCGACCACAGATGGTACAGTTCTGGAATAACCTTGATCGTCTGTGGGATAGGTTCTCGCCCATAGAATGCGCCGCATATGCACTATGGGGTGTGAACCACATTCATCCTTTTGTACAAGGAAATGGTCGAAGTTCGCGGGCTCTCGCATATTTCGTACTATGCAGAAGGTTTGGCATGTGGCTCCCAGGGAAGAGCACCATAATCGAACAGATAAGAATAGCCCATCGCGACGAATACTGTAACATTCTCCAAAAAATGGATGGTGACATTGATGTCGACGGCTTGACCAAACTCGACGAGATGGTCGCTTTTTTGGAGAGATTGCTTACATTGCAACTGCAATCAGCGGACTAATTTCCCTAACCCATCGCTTCAAGCGCTTCTTCCAGCCGCGCAAATTTGCTCGCCAATCACCACGCTGACTTGGTGCAATCACTTTCCCGGAGGTCCAAGCGCAAGATCTATAAAGTGAACGGTATCCGCAAGACCATGCGTACATCGGGAGCATCATCGGTCAAACCCGCTTCAAGCCCGAAATTCACGCTGGTGCGCCGATCCACTTTGTAGGTCGAACCAAACAGAAAACGGCCCACCTGCAAATCGCGTGAGGTCTGCGTGTTAGGTTCGGCCCCATCGGTCAAAGCGCGGGTGGTCGTCTCCGTACCGAAGCCCCAGCTGTGCGCGTATCCAAAGTTGAGCGACAGGCGCGGGTTTAGCGCCAAGCCCACGCCAGCGCTGAACGACAGGGAATCGCCTGGGTCGACCCGTTCGATCTGCACCGGCGGAATGACGGTGTTGACGTCACGGCCGAAATTCTTGGTGTAGCTGAGGCTGCCGAACAGCACGCCCGGATCGCTTGGCAAAATCGCCGTGATCCCCGGAGTCACACCCCAGAAACCCGATCCCGTGGCGGCTTCGCTCGCTTCGCCAAACTCATTTCGAGCGACCTGAAACGGGCCTGTTCCGGTTGGCACGTTCACCTGAAGGTTGCCGATCAGATAAGGGCCAAACCCGCGCGGCGCATGCAATTGCTTGCGTAGTGACAGCTCGACGTCACCTACACCATATCCGTTGGCGCTGTTGTCAATCTCGCGCGTGACGCCACTGGCGTCAGGGCCAGCAACGGGCGCGAGCACGGACGTGTCCCAGCGCGCAACGAATGGCACATCGACGCCAATTTCGATCGAGTCTGTCAGGCCGTATTGCAGACCCACTTTCTGAGTGAAGACATCCTGCCGACTTTCATTGATGTCGAACACGCCGATCAGGACGGATTCGACCACTTCCACCCCGCGGAACAACGCGCGGTTGCGGTCGGCGCGGGCATAGCTCCACGCAACCTCTCCGCTCAATTTGCCCTTTTTGGTGATGGCGCTGCCCTGGCGACCAAGTGAAGCGATCTCCGGCTGACGGTCAGCATCCTCGGGAGCGACACCAACCGCGCCCTCCGGACGGCCGCCGTTGGCATTCGCTGACTGACCAGCGCGCGACGATGCGGCTGCAACACGCTGGCTCGGCTCTGACGCAGAGCGCGCGCGAGACGGTGCGCTGGCGCGGCGCGGCTGCACAGCGCCAGCGGCATCGCCATCGGCATAGCGCGCAGGCTCTTCGCCAAGGGCGCGCGCCAACCGCCTTTCCATCGCATCCAGCCGTTCCTGCTGTGCCTGAAGCGAACGGATTTGCTGCGTGATCGATGCGCGTTGCGCAGCGACTTCTGCGCGCAATTGCACGAGCTCATCGGCTTGCGCGTTCGGCGATGCCGAGGCGGCTGGTTCGGCGATCGGCTGAACGATGGGTTGTGAAACCATCTCAATTTCAGCTGTTTGCGGAGCCTCTTGCGCAGAAACAGGCGCCGCGAACAACGCAGCGCCCACAAGAGCGAAGCCCAGAAATGCGTTACGCATTATGTAAAACCACCCGTCCGGTCGGTTCGAACTGAAGTCAGTTCAAACCGAGGTTTGCTGTATCCCTAGCAAGCGTACCCAGAGTGGGGATGAGCGATCCAAGCGAACCAGCCTCCATTCGCGACAGGTCGAGATCAATGTTCGTCACTGTCGAAATGGTGCGGTCATCCGCTGAATTGGTGATGATACTGCCGGTTACACGGCCCATAAGGTGAGAAACTGATGTTCCTAGAACCTCAATGGTTACACGGCTGCTTGTATCGTCGCCCTCGGTTGTTACCGAAACGCCCTGAGACACTTGCTCAATCGATACAATGGGCCCGCCGTCTGCCAGCGCATAGGTGGAGCGCAAAACGAGCTCTCCATCGATGCTGGTTTCTTGTTGGATGGCAATATCCAGATCGATGCCACCGGGAAGAATGAAACCGCCGCGCTCTTGCGCCAACGCAACCTCATCCATTGCAGCAACATCGCCAAAGGGCGATTGCGCGGCAACGGGTGCAGCTACAAAAGCGAATAACGCAACAAGGAAGCGAATAAATCGCATCTCAAAATTCCCCATAGCCCGGCGCGGTAAGGTTCAGCACTTGCTGACTCACCGGCTGGAACATGCCCTGGTCCGGCCCAAAAGCTGAGACGCGGCCCCATTGCGCGTCCGCGTTAAAGGCAAAACCGTTAATATTTGCACCGCCTGTCACGACAAAATAGACGCCGTTCCAGTCTTTCTCGAACTGTTCGCGGTCCATCCGGCGCAGGCCCAGAGAAGGGTCACCGACCAGCACAAAGCCATCTTCTACGCCCTTGACGACGACGAAATGACGGTAACCGTCCGGCGCGATCAGAGCGATGCCGGGCACTTGTGCCTCGCGCACCTGATCAAGGTTAACCTGATATCCGTTTGCATCGATATTGTTGGCGGCAAGATACCGCTTCATGTCGAGCAACGAGAAGCCTAACCGCTGAATTGCCTCACGGTCACCATCGCGCCACATGCCGCGGAACACCTGGCTTTCGCCTTGTTCGCGGCCATAATGATAGGTCAGCAGGGTCGCCAGAGCGGCAGAACCGCAGCTGAAGTCGAACTGCTGCCGAACCACCGTGTCATAGCGCATCTCGATCATGCTGCGCGGCGCCGTGTCGAGCGCCACCGAACCGGCATGGGTTGTCAGCTGGAACCGATTGTCATCAATCGGCACAGCCGCACAGCCCGACACGAGCAAAGCCCCTGTCATTGCCGTCAGCATTGTTGAGAGCGAACGACCCACCATCCTACTTGCCGGCAGGCAGGGCGATGTTCAACTGGATAGCCGCGTTGATCGCAACGTTGTTACCCGTGTTGGCGTTGAGGATCGTCATCCCGTTCATATTGTTGAACGCGTTGTCGCTGATTTCGATCGTGCCGGTGTTTGAATTGTCGCCAACGCTGTTGTTACCGACCGAGTTGGCCTGGTCCGACTGCGTCACCTGATTGACATCTTCGCGCCCGGCGATCTTCGCCAGCTTGCCTTCCGCAACCGGGGTCGCTTCTGCAAAGACCGGCTTGTCCGCAGGCTTTGCCTCTTCAGCGAGCGCTGGCGATGCAACAGCTGCGCATAAAAGCGCGCAGTTTATGCTGATCTTGTTCATAGCTTGAACTCCTTGTTCGGTTGCCCGCGCCGTCAAAGCAGCGCGGACTTGCCCGAAAACCAGCTTAGTTGACGTCGAAATTGTCGGTCGACACTGCGACGGTCACGCTGGCGTTTTGCGAAGCGCCAACACCGGTGTTCTGGTTCATGGCGTTCATGCCCGCATAGTTCTGGAACGCGTTGTCCGAGTTGCTGAGACGGTTCACGAAGCGCGCTTCGTCTTCAACGTCGCCAAAGTCGACATCAACGCCGGTCACAACGTTTGAAAGCTGGGTTTCAGCAACGAGTGCGCTATCTCCAAAGACTCGGTCACCGCTGAAGCGTACATCTGCGTCAAAGTTATCCGAGTTGTTATCGAAGCTGTCGTTGTAGTCACGATTATCGTCGAAGCTGTCGTTGAACACCTTGTCCGAGTTGTCGTTGAAGCTGTTGTTGTCCGAATTGTCATCGAAGCTGTCGTTGAACGTACGATCCGAGTTATCGTCGAAGCTGTCTTCGATCACGGTCGGGCTCAGAACATCGACGCCATCTTCATATACGGCGCCGTCCTGTGCGAAGGCGGATGTGCTGGTTGCGAGCACCGCAACAGCGGCAATCATGGTGGTTTTCATTTCTGGTCTCCTGAAAGAATCATGGACACCAAAGTGCCCGTCGCATCAGGGCAAATACGCAGGGAGCTTCTTACGAATGGGAAACCGTCACGGCTAAGAAGAGGTTAATTTGCCCCTTGGATGGGGCTTAATTTGAGTCAGCCTTTCGCTGGACCAAGCAACCAACCGTTCGACCGGCGCGCCAAAGGTGCCCCTACCCCATCGCCTCCAGCGCTTCTTCCAGCCGCGCAGGTTCGCCCAGCGCCAGCACGCTGCCATCGCTGTTGGCATCGAGCGGGTTGCCCTGCCAGTCGCTCATCATCCCGCCAGCCCCTTCGACAACGGGCACGAGCGCGGCGTAGTCGTGCAGCTTCAATCCAGCTTCGCACACGACATCGAGATGACCCGAGGCAAGCAGGCCGTAATTGTAGCAATCCCCACCCCATACCACGATTTGCGAGCTCTGCGCGGCGAGCGACATGAACGCGCCCGCAGCATCATCGGTAAAGTACTGCGGGCCGCTGGATGCAATGGTCGCGTCGGACAGCTCTTTGACGCTGCGAGTGCTCACCGGCTTGCCGTTGAAGGTCGTGCCTTCTCCGATCCGCCCAACCCAGCGCTCGCCCGCGATCGGTTGATCGATGACGCCCAGCACCGGCCAGCCATCCTGCACCAATGCAATCAAAGTGCCGAATATCGGGCGACCAGCCATAAAGCTGATCGTGCCGTCGATCGGATCCAGAACCCATTGCCGTCCGGCGCCTTCATTACGGGTGCCATATTCCTCACCAATGATGCCGTCATCGGGGCATTCCGCCTCGATAATGGCGCGCATCGCGGCCTCTGCCGCGCGGTCGGCCTCGGTCACGGGCGAGGCGTCATCCTTGCGCTCCTGCTCCCACGCTCCGCGAAAAAGCGGGCGGATGGCGGCACCTGCGGCATCGGCGAGGCGCGAGGCGAGAGCTGCGTCTTTATTTGTCATGGAAAGGCTGGTTCCATTCGCGGCGCAGCTTGGCAAGGATAAAATGCCCGTTCTGCGGATAGATGGCAGGTACGAGTTGCAATTGACTCAATAGCTTAGTCATGTCTTAAGTATCGGAAGCAGCGCCTATAGTGGCGGTGCATGAACGAGATGCAAGGCTCCCAAACCATAGGCAGGACGGCACCAACCTGCAGATGTGGGGAGCGCGAAGGACATTGCACGCGGGGGTGTCATGGGGAAACATGGGGTCGGCAAGGGACGCGTCAGCGGACGCCCCGACGCTATGCTTTATGGGCAGCGGCCCTCTATATCGACCGGCAATCTTGACGCCATTGAGTCACTCTCTGGCGTCAACCGCAGCGGGATGCCGCTGGCCGCCAATCGCGCCCCGGCAAAAGATCTTGAACCGTGGGTCGGGCGCCTGGTCGCCTCCAAAGTCGAAGCCGACGCGACCTCTCACATCGCCTGCGGGATCTGCAACGATATTGCCTTTGCGCGTATCATAGTGGGTGGCCGATGGGACGCGCAAACGCTCGACGGGCACGGTGAGTTTCAGGACGAGGCGCTGCTGTTCGGTCCGCAATCGCGGCACATGCCGGTCGGCTGCAAGGGGCCGGTGATCGCTATCGGGGTCGGGTTTCGCCCGGGCGCTATTCCCAACCTGCTCTCGAGGGAGATGGCTCCGCTGATTGACAGGATCGAAGCCGCCGATCCCTTTGGCTTGATCGCGAACGACATCGCCAGCGATTATCCGCGCGGCGCGACACCAGAACAATGGCTATGCACTCTGGAAGAGCGGATGCGCGACTTCATCGCTCGCACCGGCCCAAAACCGCCAGACCCGCTTGCCGCCGCATTCGAATATGCCAGCTTTGCCGATCCCAATATCGCGCCGGGCGATTTCGCCGAGGAGCAGGGCGTGTCGCTGCGCAAGCTGGAGCGGATGGCGCGTCGCGATTTCGGCATGACTCCGAAGACAGTGCTGAGGCGGGCCCGTGCGCTCGATCTAGCGGCCCAGCTGTGCGGGGTGGCCGATCAGGAAGAGGAAGATGAACTGCTGGCACGCTATTTCGATCAGTCGCATCTGATACGCGACTTTCGCGCGTTCTTTGGTACGACACCGGCCGCCTTCCGCTCGGAACCTCGCTTATTCCTGCGGATCAATGTAGAGACGCGGCAAGCGCGGCGTCTGGCGGAACTCAAGCGAATTGAGCCCGGTGGCAAGCCGCCATGGCAGGGTGGCTAACACACGTATGGGACGCACATCGGGGGACGGGAGTCACGGACGCGGGCCGGATTCCAATCTCACACCCACATTCCGCTCGGAGACCGGGAGCACGCCGGAGGGGGCGCCGCTCGCCTTCAATCGCCAGGCCGATGAGCGCATTCGCCCCTGGGTCGGCCGTTCGATGGTCGCCTTCGCCTACGAGCGCGGCGGCGCGGTGGTCGAAGGGCTGCTGTGCAACGATTCCGCCTATTTGCGCTCGGCCGTCGGGATCGATTGGGTTGCGGGCACCGCCGATGGCAAGCTGGCCCTGCGCGACGAGACGTTCCTGTGCGGACAGCATTCCAAGGCAATGCCGCTGCAATATGCCGGCGGGATCAAGGTTGCCGGCCTGATGCTGAGACCTGGGGCGCTGCGCGCTCTGTTCGGCGTCGACGATGCCGAAATGATCGACCGGATCTGCTCGATCGAAGCGGCAGGCATCGAGGATGGTGATGTCACCGGGCTGTATAATCTCGAACTGGAACCGGCGGAGTGGCTGGCGGCGCTCGAGAACTGGCTCGCAGACCATATCGAGGCGAATGGCATAGAGCCTCCCGATCCCGTCTCGCAGGCGCTGGAGCTGCAAAGTTTCGCTGACCCGAATGGCGAGATCAGTGATTTTGCCGAGCGCCAGGATGTCTCGCCGCGCACGGTTGAACGCGCGGCCAAGCGGGATTTCGGCATGAGTCCCAAGCAGGTGATGCGCCGCGCGCGCATTCTCGATCTCGCCGCGCGGCTATGCGGCGTGGCGGACGAGGAAGAGGAGGAGATCATGCTGCGCTTCTTCGATCAGGCACATCAGATCCGCGAGTTTCAGGCCTTTTTCGGCATGACACCTGCTGAGTTCCAACGCGAGCGTTCTGCTCTGCTCACGCTTAGCCTTGAGATCAGGCAGGCGCGGCGGCTGGAACTGCTAGACCGGATCGAGCCCGACGCCGTGCGACCATGGATGCGCAAACCGTTTCTGGCGGCTTAAGGTTCGGACCCATTAATCGCATGAGCCATGATGGCTGACGTACGGGTGGGGGGAGTGGGTGGCAATGGCCAGCTTAACCCCGACTCCAGTAATCGAACGCCTCGCGCTGCAACGTAGCGACATAGGCGCGTGCTTTAGGCCCGCAGCCGTCTTTACCCCAGTCGGTTGGAAAATCTTCGCTGTGGCCCGAGCGCGAAACGAACCAGCCTTGGCCCGGCATGCCATCGCTTTCCCGCACGACCAGCACTGCAAGACCCGGCTCACCTTCCGCCCTGCCATCCTCGTCGATCCGGTCGAGGACCTTGCAAAGCTGCCGCATCAAGGGGCGAGTAAAACGATGGCCGAGTGCCATGAGCATTTGCGAATAGCTCAGCGTGTTCTCGTGCCGCGCTGCGTCGATCAGGATTTCGCGTATTTCTATAGAGTCAAACACGGGGTGAGAGTGCCAAACGGCCCGCAGGGCCGCAAGGGCGACTGCCCGCCCGTAGCGACGCGACCTTCAGGTCGCATGAGCGAGGATATCGCAGGCCGGATGGCCTGCGGAAAACAAACACTTTAATCGAACAAAGAACTCACGCTGCTCTCATCCGCAATCCGGCGGATCGCCTCGCCAACAAGCGGCGCCATGGTCAGCACGCGGATCTTGTCGGATTCCCCGCACGCCTCGGTCGGGCGGATCGAGTCCGTGATCACCAGTTCTTTCAGCTTGGAACCATCGATGCGCGCGACCGCGCCCCCGGACAGCACACCGTGGGTGATATAGGCGGCGACGCTTTTCGCGCCGTTTTCGAGCAGCGCCTCGGCCGCATTGCAGAGCGTGCCACCGGAATCGACGATATCGTCGATCATGATGCAATGCCGCCCAGCGACCTCGCCGATAATGTTCATCACCTCGCTCTCACCGGGGCGATCGCGGCGTTTATCGACGATGGCGAGCGGCGCATTGTCGAGGCGTTTGGCGAGCGCGCGGGCGCGGACCACGCCGCCAACATCGGGCGACACGACCATCAAATCCTGATCTCCGTAGCGCGCCTGAATGTCGGCAGCCATCACCGGTGCGGCGTAGAGGTTGTCGGTTGGAATATCGAAGAAGCCCTGAATCTGCCCTGCATGCAGGTCGACCGCGAGCACGCGGTCGGCACCCGCCTCGGTAACAAGGTTCGCAACCAGCTTGGCAGAGATGGGTGTGCGCGGGCCGGGCTTCCGATCCTGACGCGCATAGCCGAAATAGGGGACCACCGCCGTGATCCGCTTGGCCGAGGCGCGTCTCAGCGCATCGATACAGATCAGCAGCTCCATCAGATTGTCATTCGCCGGAAAGCTGGTCGGTTGGACGATAAACACGTCCTCGCCGCGCACGTTCTCGTGAATTTCGACGAAGATTTCTTCGTCGGCAAACCGGCGCACGCTGGCATCGGTCAGCGGGATTTCGAGATAGGCGGCAATCGCGCGGGCAAGCGGCAGGTTTGAGTTGCCGGACATGATTTTCATTGGTGGCGAATCCCCAAAGCAGCAGATGCCTCGGACTAGCCGAGAGTCATGCGAATGCAACAGAGGGTAAGGCGGCTTTGTCCTCAACTCCCGCACAAGCGAGGTGCCGTCCCACCGTGTCCGCTCTTCTGTCCAAAGCGAATTGAGCGTTCTGTAAGTCCGCACGATGGCAGCTGGCGAGGCGATGAAATTGCCACTAAGAATGCTAACATTCTCGAAGGTTCAGATGCAGTTAAAGCGGCCAATTCATCTTGTCAGTGGTTGGAGGGACGACTTATGGCCGCATCTAGACATTGTATCGCACTTGCTTTCCTGATTTGCATTGCTTGCAACAATCCGGAAGCTAATGAGCAGACCAGCAGTCCGCAGGATGATATCCCAGCTGTCTCAAATACCAGTGGAAGTAATAGCGATGCGCCTTCGCTAGACGAACGCGAAGATAGCGAAAGCGTAACCCACTCTGACGCCGGGAAGATCAAAAACGGCCTCTACCGGATCAAAGTCGAAATACCGATCTTGCGGGATACCAGCGTCGACGTCGAAACCACTGATGGGCTTCGACCGCAAATGGCGGACGCCATCAACAGTAATCCAAACTGGAATTTTTGTATCACCGATACACAAACGGTTCGGGGTAACTGGACCGAGTTGATGATGAAGATCGGCGCAGACCAACGGGCCACTTGCATCAAGAAGAGCGATACCTCGACGGCCGCAACTATCGAAGCGGAAATGGAGTGCCTTGAGCCCTCACCGAAGGATGGGAGTCTGAGCCTTGAATCATCAATGCAGTTTCGGTTTAGCGGCGATGACAGCGCTATTCAGGGCAATATGAGCAAAATTTCGATTGATAAGCAGGGCGGAGGCCAAGCCACTTTGGGCATGGCGGTCGATATGCAACATGTCGGCAATTGCGAGGGTTGATCTGAAACTTCTTGGTGAACTTACATCTGTTTTGCGAAGGACGAGATACACATGAATGTTTATTGGGAGCAGAGTTTCGGACAACCGCCGAAATGGTATTATACCATCGCTGGTATCCTCGCCGTGATAGCAATTGGTGCCGCCGCGTTCACCCATTGGTATGACGGTGAACGCGCGGCAGCCATCGCAATCCCAGCGCCAGCACCGATCGCGATCGAGGATCTGAATCCAGAAACCTACGAGTACACTTTTGACGAAGTGGTTCTTCTTGCCCAAGCCGACCCTAACGTCATGGTGGATGACAAGGGCACGATGGACGAGAGCCGCGAGAACAAGCGACACAAGCTCATTCCGCTCTATTCCACCTCAGCGACTGACACGCGGGGACCAGCTATTGGTGCCATGGAGCTTGCAGAGTCGATTACTGACGAACAGCTAGCTGAAATTTATACCAATCCAACCGAACTTGGTGTCGCCGTCCGCACCAACGGCTATTTGCGGACGTCCCCTTCAGGTTACACGAAGGACTCCCTGAATGGGGTGGTCGATATGGACCCAAACTTTGTCGTTGTTCATCAGTTTATGGGTTCACGTGAGGAAGACCTTGGCCCGAGCGGAAACAGCACTCTGGTACTTACAATATTCCTGTCTTTTGCTGCATTGTTCGTGTTTCTGGGTTTACTGCGCAGCTACTTTTTGAGGCACGCCCAATCCTGATCATGACGGGTAGACGTCAAAACACACTATTGTTCTCTAATGCAGCCCCTCAGACCTTATGCTCGCCCTTGATCCAGCGCACGGTGCCGCTGCTGGCGCGCATCACCACGCTGTCCGTCGTCATTACCTTTTCGCCTGTCAGCGTGCGACGGCGCTTCACCCCGCTCAGGAGTGAGCCATCCGTCACGCCCGTAGCTGCGAAGATGCAGTCGCCGCTAGCCAGGTCTTCCAGCTTGTATATGCGGTCGAGGTCCTCGATGCCCCATTTGCGCGCACGGGCCTTCTCATCATCGTTGCGGAAGACAAGGCGCCCGTTGAATTGCCCGCCGACACAGCGCAGTGCAGCCGCGGCCAGCACGCCTTCGGGGGCGCCCCCCTGGCCCATATACATATCGATATTGGTGTCTTCGTCAGTGGTGGCGATCACCCCGGCGACATCGCCGTCACCGATGAGCACAACGCCGCAGCCGAGCGCGCGCAGCTCTGCGATCAGGTCGGCATGGCGCGGCCGGTCGAGCACGCAGACGATAATGTCGCCCGGCTCCACACCCTTGGCGGCGGCAACGGATTGCACATTCTCTGTCGCCGTCTTGGCCAGGTCGATCACGCCCTCGGGATAGCCGGGGCCAATCGCCAGCTTGTCCATATAGGTGTCCGGCGCATTGAGCAGGCAGCCTTCCTCCGCCGCCGCCAGCACGGCCAGCGCATTGGGCCCGGCCTTTGCTGTAATGGTCGTGCCCTCCAGCGGGTCGAGCGCAATATCGATTTTCGGCCCCTTGCCCGGTGCACCGCCAACCTTCTCGCCGATGTAGAGCATCGGTGCTTCGTCGCGCTCGCCCTCTCCGATCACCACGGTACCATCCATGTAGAGCGTATCGAACGCCCGCCGCATCGCTTCGACGGCGGCGGCATCGGCGGCTTTCTCGTCGCCGCGTCCGATCAGGTGCGATGCGGCCACCGCGGCAGCCTCCGTCACGCGAACCATCTCTAGCACCAACACGCGGTCGAGCGCGTTCTCCGTCATTGATTCCTGATGAGTTTTGCCGAGTGTATCGGTGTCCGTAGGGGTGTTCATGCGGAATTCATTCCTTAAAGCGTGTGTGGCGAGCGCGCCGTGACAATGCGCTTAGACAATAGGAGCAAGTCTTGTCGAGCAGACCCGCCAACGCTGTGCGCAAGACTTTGTATTTCGCCGGCGTGAGTATGGTGTTTTTGTCTGCAGCTTCCTTGAGCGCGCAGGATGACACGACGGAGACACCGCAACCGGCCAGAGAGCCTATCGCCGATAGCGCACCGCCCGAACCCGAAGAACCGGTGAGGATCGACCTTACCGTCACCGTACCGCGCGGCGATGTGAACGAAAGCAATGTGCGCGAATGCGAGGATGAGGCGGATGCGGCCAGCATCTCAGGCGACATCATTGTGTGCCGGCGACTGGGCGAGGACAATTCCAACTACTACAGCGGCAGCCGTGCGGATGCACAAAAGCGCGTGGCTCAGGAAACCGCCTTTTCCGGCGATCCGCGCACACCCGAAGCCTTCGGCATTCCCAATCATGGCAATCCAATTAGCATCGGATCGGTGCCGCCGCCCGCGCTGATTATCGATGTGGAGGCTCTGCCCGAAGCACCGCCTGGTTCGGATGCAGACCGGATTGCGCGCGGCCTCCCGCCGCTGGGCGAGGAAGAATTGACCGAGGAAGAAGAGAAGGCGCGGCGTGAGGCGCTGGGATTGGGCACGCCGGAGTAATCTCTTTCCGCACTCGCATCCGCGAGCGCGACGTCCTCGCTCACGCGATCAAAGATCGCATCGCTGCGGGCGGCCATGCGGCCTTGCGAACCCTAGCGGGTTCGAACTGGCTCGGTCCGCCAACGGACGGACCGCAAGCGCGAACGCGCGCCCGAGCCTATGCGAGGAAAGCCTAGGCGGACGGATGTCCGCCGCCCGGCGTCTGAGGGTCACAAAAAACAGACTCACCTAACTCTTCAGGATCGGCATCACCAAAGGCGGCGCGGTCAGGCTGTCTGAACCCTCCAGCAGATCGAGCGCCTCGCGCACGCAGCGCTCCGGCCCTTCGTGAGTGACCATCGCCACGAGCACGTCTCCACCATCCGACGGTCGGCCCTGCTGAATCAGACTTTCGATCGAAACATTGCCATCGCGCATGGCCGCCGTGATTTCTGCCAACACGCCTGGCCGGTCGGTCACGGTAAAGCGCAGATAGGTGCGCTCCATCCGGTGGCCCGGCTCAGTCGCGGGCAGCTTTTTAAGCTGAGCAACGGGTACGGAAAACGGCACGCCAATATCCTCGCGCGCTATGTCGATCAGGTCGGCAACCACAGCGCTTGCGGTCGGGCCATCGCCCGCCCCCGCGCCTTGGAACAGCAAGCGACCGGAGAAATTGCCCTCAGCCACCACCGCATTGGTGGGCCCATCAACCGGGGCGAGTGGGTGATCCTTGGGCACGAGGCAGGGCCGCACGCGCTGTAGCAATTTCGCGCCATCGGGCCCGTCGCTCTCGACATCGGCCATCGCAATCAGGCGGATAACAAAGCCCAGCGCATCGGCCTGCGCGATATCGGCGCTGCGCACCTGGCTGATACCGGTCGTGCGCACGGCGTCGAAATCGACCCGCGCACCAAATCCAATCCCGGCAAGGATCGCGAGCTTATGCGCGGCATCGACGCCTTCGATATCGAAAGTCGGGTCCGCCTCGGCATAGCCAAGCCGCTGCGCCTCGGCGAGCGTCTCGCCAAAATCCGCGCCGGTCTCTTCCATTTCCGACAGGATGTAATTGCAGGTGCCGTTGAGAATGCCATAGATTCGCGTGAGCGCATTGGCCGCCGCGCCTTCGCGCAGACCCTTCACCACCGGAATGCCGCCAGCCACCGCCGCTTCGAACTTGAGCGACTGATTGTGCGATTCGGCGATCTCGGCGAGCGCCATGCCGTGATGCGCGATCATCGCCTTATTGGCAGTGACAAAGCCCTTGCCCGCGCCGAGCGCCGATTTGGCCAGCGCCAGTGCCGGGCCATCCGAGCCGCCAATCAACTCGACCACGACATCGACATCCGGATTGGCAGACATCGCCATCATATCGTCGGTCCAGCTGTAGGACGAAAGGTCGATTCCGCGATCCTTGTTGCGGTCGCGCGCATTGACACTGACGACTTCGATCGCCCGGCCAGCACGCGCGGCAATCAGATCGTGATTGGTCTCAAGCAAGCGAATGACCCCCGCACCGACAGTGCCGAGGCCCGCAATCGCGATACGAAGTGGGGGCCGCAATGGTGGTTTGGCGTCAGCGATGCTCAATCAATTCCTCCTGCACCGGCGGGCCGATAAGAGCCGGCTCGCCGTATCAAGGCAGGGGCATTAAAGCGGCAGAGGCGCACCGCAAGAGCATTTTGGCTTTAGTCGCCGCAAGACTAACTGGTCTAATTAGCTATTCGTGATCCGACGCTCGCACGGGCCGAGCTGTTCGAGCACGAAACTGTAGTCGGTTGCAGCGAGCCGCCGAGCGGCGGGATCGCGCGACAGATTGGCGGAACTGGGCAGGTTCGCGGGCAGTGCGCAGGCCAGACGATACCACTGCACGGATTGCGGTACTGGGGGGCGCGCAGCCGAATCGATTATCTCACCCCAGGAGACGCCCCAAACCGGGTTCTGGCCGGGACGGCGCAGAACGCTCAACGACACTGGCGAGCGATCCTTCGTGCCGAGAAAAATCTGCGTTTCCGATTCGCCTACCAGATTGCCCTGCACTGCAAGCGCGTCGTTCACACCCGTCACCACGGGCGGAGCGTCATTGGCAACCAGTTGCGTCAGAATCGGACGCAAGCGCGCCTCCAGCGCGGAGGTGTAGTCAATCTGGCTGCCGGCCCCGACAAGCTGCAAAGACCCTCTTTTACCGGGGACGTTGCGGGCAAATAGCAGCATCTCGCGATTCTTGAGCTTGGGCGGTTTGCCTTTCTCATTAAGCGGCACATCGACCACGTAGTTGAGCGATTCGCCCACTGAGCTTGATCCCGCGAGTAAAGCAAGCGTGCGCGCCTCTATATATAGGCGCGCGAATCCGGGCGCGAGACCGGGCGCTCGTTCAGGTTTGACGGTGATTTGTCGGCGGATTTCAACCCGTACGACCAGCTCGCTACGGTCTGCCAGCGTCGTCAAGTCCGCAAAAGTTGCTAACTCGCTGAGCGGGGCCGTCGGCTCTTGCGCGATCACAGGGACAGGGGCAAGCGCGAGACAAGCGGCGAGAGCCAGAACGCTGTTTTTGTTTGTTAAAATACGGTTAAACATAGACATTGCAGATATACCTTTGGTGCGCCAAAGCGCGAGCCAGTTGCGTTCAGCTGTTCCACGCTTGAGACACTGAATCGGTCCTGAATAGATAAAGCGTTTGATTGCCTCCCGCATGGCCGTTAAAGCCTGCGGTTACCCAAAGCGAGGATGGGGACATAGTCGCTTCGGGTCGCGGTTGTAACGTGTGGGAGAAATCGCGTTGTCAGCCAATCAGGTGAAAAAGCCTGTTCCCAATATGGGATGATGTGAGATAACGAGTTTCATGTGCAGTTCTGACTGTGCTTGAAGATCGGACCGGTTTTTGCCCGGTTGAAACGACGGAGAGAAAGCAACTGGATGGCCTACGCTGACCAAAAAATGAGCAATAATCGTATTATTGCTCTGATCATCGTGGCGATAATTCATGTGGCTGTCGGCTACATGCTGGTTACGGGATTGGCCATTTCGGCGGTCAAGAACGTGGTCGAGCGTGTGACGACGATCGACATTGAGGAACCACCACCCCCTGAGGAAGAGCCACCTCCACCACCACCACCGGAAGAGGTCCCTCCTCCGCCAGTGTTTGTGCCGGATGTGCCGCTGGATTTGAACCCGAATCCAAACCCACCGCAAACGGATAATACACCGCCGCCGCCAAGGCCGGCGCCTGATCCGAATGCAGGTCGCGAACCGGCACCGGCGCCACCACCACCACCACCACAGCCGGATCTTTCGGAACCAGCTTCTCCTCGGAACCAAGGCCGTTGGGCTGCGCAAATTCAGCGCAACTACCCAACTCGTGCCATCCGCCGTGAGGAAGAAGGTACTGTGGGTGTTGCCGTGACGGTCAACTCCAACGGCAGAGTCGATTCGTGCAGCGTGACGAGGCCCAGCGGATCAAGCGCGCTTGATGATGCAGCCTGTAAGGGTATGCAGCGTTACGCACGCTTCAATCCTGCGAAAGATCGCGCAGGCAACCCGACATCTGGTCGTTTCTCGACAAGTATCAGGTATCAACTGGATTAAACCGCATTGGATTGGGGCGCGGTCCAATGAGGCCGCTACCCGGGGATATTAAAGAGGACTTTTCGCAATGATTATTCAACTTCTGAACGCTGCTGCGACTGAAGCAGCTCCGGAAAACCAGTTTGGCTTTGTCAAAGCCATGGAAGAAGGCGGCCCTGTCGCCTGGTTCATTCTTTCCGTCATGATCATCATGAGCGTCGGCTCATTCTACATTCTCATCACCAAGCTGCTCGAGCAGAACAAGGTGATGAAGCAGGCCAAGGGACTGCAGTCGTTCTGGCGCGCCGGATCGATCAAGGAAGGCGCAACGAAGCTGGAAAAGAACAGTGCATGGCGCCAGCTCGCTGACGATGCGCTCAAGGCGAATGACGACCACGCTAAGATGACCGATCAGCGTGAAGCGCACGATTACCTGCACGGTACTCTTCAAGCTTCGGAAGACTCGATCAACTCGAAGCTTGCGGGCGGCCTGCCGTTCCTCGCATCGGTCGGTGCAACCGCACCGTTTATTGGTCTGCTCGGTACGGTGATCGGTATTTACCGCGCACTGATCAACATCGGCATCGCCGGTTCGGCATCGATCGACAAGGTCGCTGGCCCTGTTGGTGAGGCTCTGATCATGACCGCAATTGGTCTGCTCGTGGCCGTGCCTGCCGTGCTTGCGTTTAACTGGCTGCAGAGCCGCAATCGTCGGATTGCCGAACTCATGACCGGCTTCACCACCGACATCCTGGCATACATCAGCTCTGACGGCGCGGTTAAGCCAGCTGTCGGCGCTGCACCTGTCAAGAAGCCAGCTGCTGCTGCCAAGCCTGCGACCACCGCAGGCGGCGTGAAGCCAGCGGCGCGCTCGTAACCATATGACATGGGGGCGGCCTGCGGGTCGCCTCCATAGTTCTCGCGGTTGCAAGACCAGAAACGGTTACAAGCCCGCTAAGCGGGAAAAAGCATACGGATAGGAATTCACAATGGCGATTTCGATGGGAGGGGGCGAGACCCCGATGTCGGACATCAACACCACGCCGCTGGTCGACGTGATGCTGGTGCTCCTGATCATCTTCCTCATCGCGGTTCCGGTGGCGATTCAGACGATTGAGAAGCTGGAAATTCCAGTCTTCGAATCGATCGAGTCGGAAGACAAGGTTGAGAACCTGCTTCTGACCGTCAGCACGACCGACGGAGCTGGCAACAGTGCCGGCGAACCCGGCTTTGAAGGCGCTGCGCGTAATGGCGAATGCCGGATCTACTTCAACAACATCACACCGGTGAGTTCGGAAGAGCTGTACGATCAGGCGTTCGCGCGCCTTGACGCAATCGTTGAGCGCGCTGGCGGTCCGGAAGCGATCATGGAAGATCCAGACCAGATCCCACAGGTGCACATTCGCGGCGACGTGAACGCACCATGGCGCTGTGTCGCTGGGGCGATCTTCAACGTGCAACGTGCCGGTTATCCGACAATCGGCTTCATCTCAAACCCGGTCGACCCTGGCATCTAAGCCGGTCGCAACGAACCAGGAGAAAAACCTATGGGTATGTCCGGAGGCAAGCTCGACGGCGAGCCAATGATCGACATGAACATGACGCCGCTGATCGACGTCCTGCTCGTGCTGCTGATCATGTTCATCATTACCATTCCGGTGGCGACGCACTCGGTCAATATCGACCTTCCGCCGCCATCGCCGCCGAATAACGAGAACGATATCGATCCGATCAAGAACAAGGTTGTTCTGACCGAGAACGATGAAATCTTGTGGAACGGCGATGTGGTGACCGACGGCCAACTGCGCCAGTTGCTGACCGACTCGCTACGGCTTCAGCCAGAGCCAGAGCTGCAATTCGAGCCAGCTGCGCAAGCCAGCTATGAATTGTCGGCCAAGGTGCTGCAGCTGATCAAAGGCGTCGGCGTGACGAAGTTCGGCTTTGTCGGTAACGAGCAATATCGCACTTTCGGCACAGGCGGCCCTGCCGTTGGCGCTGGTGGAGCTCAATAAGAGCGACGCTCTCACATAGAAACACCGAAAGGGGCGGGTTGCTTTGATGCGATCCGCCCCTTTTTCGTGGGCGTAGGGCTGGGTCGGTCGCGCATGACATACAACGCGGCGCGGACCAGTTCGTGGGTTACGAACAGATGCGCGCGCAAAGCGAAAATAAGTATGCGTTAGGCAACTTATCAGTTATGATATACAATCTCTTTCTCGGTGACTGATCTCTCCCGGGTCAGTCGCCGTCCAGACCCGATTGATCGGGCGGCGGCGAACGATCTTACGCGCTGGCTATCCGATGCCGAGGGTCGAGCAGAGGAGAGAGAGACTCATGCCAAGTAAAGTTCGCCATCCCGATGGCTTTGCCAGTCGCAAGCGCTCGATGGGTGAGATGAATGTCACGCCCTTCATTGATGTGTTGCTGGTGCTGCTGATCATGTTGATGCTTGCCATACCGATCCAGACCAACACGACCGAGGTTGACTTGCCGAGCACGCGGGGTGGCGAGGCGAATGCGGTTTCAAACACGGTCTTCATCGACGAGGCCGACCGGCTCTATTGGAACGGCGCACCGGTGTCGCGCAGCGAACTGCGCGCCAATCTGGAAGCCGCCAGCGCCATGCCCGAAAACCCTTTGCTACGCTTCGAACCCGCCGCGCTGGCAAGCTATGACCAGTCCGCACGAACCATCGCACTGATCAAGGATAGCGGGGCGGAGAAGTTCGCCTTTGTCGGCAATCATCAGCATGGGGACTTTGGGAGGTAGTCCCCAGATTCGGGAAGCGCTCAAACTCATTGTGCAAGCTCGTTGCCCGGTCTTGGCCACCTACGTTATCACGCATAGCGCTTAGAAAGCAGCAGACTGAACTAAGCCCCTCACACCGTAGTCTACCATGAGTGTCGACTAACTGGGCAGTTCCATTATCCATTCGCGCTGAGAATCGGTGTCCGGGATTTTAACCCGGCGTGCATCCTGAATTGCAGCCATGGCAGCGGCAGGCTCCATGCCACAGTAGATCAGCAGGGTAGAGGCGATCACGGCAGACCGACCAATGCCCGCTCGACAATGAATTGCCGTTGACCGATTTTTAGCGACGATTTCTGCCGCAAAACGCATGGCGTCGCTCGTCTCTGGAACGCCTCGATCCGGGATTGGAAAGGAAAGGTATTCAATGCCCATTTCGTTGCAAAGCCTGGCCTCCTCTTCCAGGCCAAGATCTCTGATTTCTTTGTCTTCCAGCAAGCTGACAACAACCTCCACACCAGAACGCTTCCAGTGAGCAACTTCATCTTCCAGCCAGTCACCCGCGCGTGGCCGAGCCATGATTGCAAGTTCGGGTGTTGTGTTGGTGGAAATCCAATAGATTTCAGACAGCATATATCTCACCTCGCTGAATGTCAGATCTTGGAAAAGATCGACGCCCTATCGGACGGCCGCAACTAGTTCGAAAGCAAAAACTGGGCTGACGCTGAACGGGCCCCTATGCTGGCGGGCTAGCAAGGCCTGCAAATGCGGGGCCACCCGGTCCAACGGCACCTAATCCCCCTCCAGCGGGTCATCCACGCGCATTGCCTCACCCGCCAGCGTCTCAGCCTCGAGCAACAGCTCATCGTCCACCGCACCTTGCGGCACCGCCTCACGCCCAATCATGGTCATCACCGGTACGGCAAGCGGGCTGACCCGATCGAGTTCGACATGCACCAGCTCGCGCTCTGAGCGCTCCAGCAAATCAGCCAAACGCCCAACATCGGTCATCCGCGCGCGGGCATCGGCCCAAGCCGCCTCCAGCAGGACGTGGTCGGGCTCATATTTCTTGAGCACATCGTAGATCAGATCGGTCGAAAAGGTGACTTGCTTACCGGTCTTGCGCTTACCCGGATGCTGGCGTTCGACCAGCCCGCTGATCACCGCCACCTCGCGGAAAGCGCGGCGCAGCAGGTGCGATTCCTGTATCCAATCGACGAATTCATGCGTCAGGATATCGGGCGAGAGCAGCGGCGCGGGATCCGTCACAGGCTTCAAACCCCACACGCCGAGGGAATAGTCATTCGCCACGAAACCGCCGGGCGCGAGGCCTAGATCCTCCATCCGGCGCGTGATCAACATGCCGAGGCTCTGGTTCGCATTCCAGCCCTCGAACGTGTAATAGACGCTGTAATGCTTCTTCGCATGCGGGAAGCTTTCGACCAGCAGCTTGCCCGGCCCCGGCATTTCGCTGCGCCAGTCCTGCACTTCCAGCCATTCACGCACATCGTCGGGAAAGCGGCCCCAGCTCGCGCGGTCGGTCAGCATTTCCTGGACCCGCCCGGCCAGATGCGTGGTCAGCGGCAGGCGCAACCCGCCGTAGCTCGGGATGGTCGCCGATTTCTTCGCCGCACGCACGATCACATCCATATCCTTGAGGCTTTCCACCTCGAGACTCATCCCGGCGAAGAAGAACGTGTCGCCCGGCGACAGCTGCGCGGCAAAGCGCTCCTCCACCTTGCCCAGCTTGCGGCCATTCTTGAACCGCACCATCAGCATTTCGCTATCGACGATGATACCGGCGTTCATCCGGTGGCGCTGCGCGTGGCTGGGGTGGGTCAGCCGCCAAATACCTTCGCCCGGCGGAGAATTATCGCGCGTGATCCGCTTGAACTTGTCATAGGCCTTGAGCGCATAGCCGCCATTCTCGACAAAGCTCAGCACGCGCCCGAACGCCGCGTCATCGACCCAGGCATAGGCAAGCGAGGAGCGGATTTCAGCGAGTAACTCGCCTTCGTGAAAGTCGCCCGCGCAGGCGCAGGCCATCACATGCTGCGCGAGCACGTCCAATCCGCCCGCGCGGAAATCCTCGCCATCGCGCATCCCTTCGTCGACAGCATCCTTGGCTGCGGTTGCTTCGAGGAATTCAAACCGATTGCCGGGGACCAGGATCGCGCGGCTTGCCGCATCGAGCCGGTGATTGGCTCGTCCGATGCGTTGGAGCAGGCGAGAGCTGCCCTTCGGCGCCCCCATCTGTACCACGCAATCGATATCGCCCCAGTCGACGCCGAGATCGAGGCTCGCGGTGCAGACAAGGCCCCGCAAGCTTCCCTCCGCCATGGCATCCTCGACCTTGCGCCGCGCCTCTTTCGACAGGCTGCCGTGGTGCACCCCGATCGGCAGATTATCCTCGTTGATGTCCCACAACAGCTGGAACACGAACTCCGCCAGAAAGCGCGTGTTGGTGAAGATCAGCGTCGTCTTGTTGGCTTTGATCTGCTCATAGAGCTGCGCGATCGCCCAACGCCCTGCATGTCCACCCCATGGCACACGCTCCTCAATCGGCAGCAGGATTTCCACCTCTGCCGGAGCGCCCTCTTCGCCCAGCACCAGCTCGGCCGCCGCGATCTCACCCGTGCCGTCTGCGGCTTGCGGGGCAAGCCATTCGCGAAAGGCCAGCGGGTTCGCAAGCGTGGCCGACAGGGCCACGCGCTGTATCTGCGGCGCGAGCTTTTGCAAGCGGGCGAGACTGAGCGCAAGCAAATCGCCGCGCTTGCCGGTTGCGAAAGCATGGACTTCGTCGATCACCACTCGCTTCAGGCCCGCAAACAGCTCCATGCTTTCCGGATAGGACAGCAGCAGAGAGAGGCTTTCCGGCGTGGTCAGCATCACATGCGGCGGTTTGCTGCGCTGGCGCTTCTTGCGGTCAGAGGACGTGTCGCCGCTGCGCGTCTCGACCTGAATATCGAGGCCAATCTCCGCAATCGGAGTCAGCAGATTGCGCTTCACATCATGCGCCAGTGCCTTCAGCGGCGAAACGTAGAGCGTGTGCAGGCCCTCAGGCGGTTTCGCGCCGCCTAGCCGCGAGGGCGCAAAGGCGGCGAGCGTCGGCAGAAAGCCTGCCAGCGTCTTGCCCGCACCGGTATCGGCCACCAGCAGCGCGTGATTGGCCGCCTCAGCCTGCGCCAGCATGTCGAGCTGATGCCGCCGTACGCGCCAGCCGCGCGCCGTAAACCAATCGGCGATTTCAGGAGGCAAAGAGGAAGACTGGGATGACGCCGACATGTTTCTCTGTAACGCATAACGTCGACTTCGTGCCCCGTCTCGATCAACCTTCGACCTCTGGCGGCAATCCATCCTGCTTGTCAGGCATATGCTCCTTGGTCGCTGGGACGCAGAAACCCTGCGGCTGCATCACCGTAACGCCGCGTTCCTCACCGAGTATACTGACCATGTTATAGGCACGATTTAGGGGTGGCCCTTCGATCCCGTAGCATTTGAGATGTGGAAACACCGATTCAAGCCGCTCCCGCTCTGCCTGAGAACCTTCGGGATCATCGCCCGCATCCTTCACCGCTGGCGCGCAAACCGCATAGGGACGGTTGATCTGGACCGCCTTTTCAAGCGGAAAATGCGTCGTCTTGAGGTCGACTGCCGGATGATCCGGCACGGCGCCTTCGATCTGGTGGCAAGTGTAATAGGGGCTGCGTGGAAGGGATTGCGATGGCCGTCCGTCAGGCGCGGGCGCAATGTTCACCGGCGCGCAAACCGCTATCGCAATTCCGACCTCGTGCACTTCAGATCCAAATTGCTGCGTTGTCAGCCGGATGGTGGCATCGGGATCGCTGCCCATGATGCCGTAACATTTGAGATCGCTCGAACTCAATGTGCCGTGCTCGCGCTCAGGAGTAATCTTGATAGTCGGCGTGCAAAGCGAAAGCGGGGAGCCGAGCGGCACGGCCTCGCGCGAGAACTGGCTGGTGAAGTCGATATTGGCGACTTCGGCACCAGGACCGCGAATGGCGTAGCATTTATGATGTAGGTCAGCGAGGAACGTCTCGCCCGATGCGGTTGGGGTTGCAGACCCGTCGGGTGGCTCGGGAGGTTCTTGCTCCTGACATGCAGAGGCGAACAGCAAAACGCTCAACATCGCTGTCGACGTAGGTGATTTAGCACGTGTCATATCGGTATCCTTTCAACCGATGATCGCGACCCGCCCGGCAATAATACGCCAATCCTGACATGCCCGCAAACAGCGGGTCTCAGACGTAGTCACGCCTGAACACATAGTACGCGTCACATGCGATTGGCCTGGCCAGTTCGCCCAGTTCGCATAGCGCGTGAGTATGCCGTTCGTCTTCCTACTCGAAGCCGTCGGCTGTCGCAGGTTCGCTTGCGGCGAGTTCATCGCGCGTCACGCCCAGCAGGCTCGCCAACTGCGCCTGCTCATCCGCACTCAACGTCGAGAACTTGCGACCCTCGCCATATTGCTCGGCGATCTCACTGATGCTTCCCATCATGTCGGGCAGTTTCTCCATCACCGTCGGCATCATCTCGTTCATTGTCGACATCACTTGTGGGTCGGCAAACACGAGAAAGCTTTCGGCCGCGTATTTGCTACCCACCGGAGTTGCGAAATAGGTCGACAGCTCGGTCAGTTCCTCTTCGGTGAAGCGGATCGCATAGGCACGGGCCAGGCCAGCGCGATAGGCCGGTTCGATTTCGACCACGACGTCGCTGATGATATTGATCGTCATCTCGCCCACAGCGCGGTTGCGCTCTTCGGCTTGCGGGTCGAGCAATTGCAGCGCCTCGACAAGCTTGTCCTGTTCCACATTGGCGAGCTGCGACGGGCTGAGGCCAGTAAGCTGGCCCAACGCAATGCCCGGACCACCCATCATACCGCCAAACATGCCCTCGAACATGGGACGCATCGTCTCGTCCATCATCTTGGCATAAGTGCCTTCGGGAAACAGCTTGGCCACCACGAGCATCGCCGCCGGAACGCGAGCGGTCTGTTCCTCGGTCAGTGGCTCAGCGCTGCCGAACATATCGCCAAACATGCCGCTGAGCGCTTCGAGCTCTGCCGCTGTGACGTCGTCCTGTGCGGCGGCGGGAGTTGCTGTGAAAGCGATGCTGAGCCCCGCTACGGCGGCCAAAAGTGTCTTCTTCATTGTTGCGGTCCTCGATGGTCAGTTGGATTTGGCATGATGATAAGTCAGCGCCATGGCGATGCAATGCCGCAATGCTCCTTCTGGCAGCGGTTCGTCCACATTGAACAGAATGGCACGATTGCCGTCGAATTCGAACGTCCCGTCATAAAGCTGTCGCCAGCGGGACACGAGGTCAGTCTGGCAATGGACGTAAACACCACAAACCTTCGTGCTCTGACCGTGCGCGTTGATGCGCACGTCGTGCCAGCACCTGTTCGATCGGTAAGAAAAGATGGCTCGCCCCACTTTAGCGTCTCGGCAAGAGGGCCGATAATCGGATCATTGGCTGCAACATCGAGGATGATCAGCCGCAGACGTTCAAGAAAACGCCGCATCGGAGGGGGATGCGCGGCCAACGCCTTGCGGGTCGAAGGCGGCGGCGCGCTTGGCATCAGTGCCCAACGCTCTCGCCGCGCTCCAAACCTGAGAGGGCCAATTGTTCGTCGATCTGCCCGATCAAGCGCTCCAGCCCTTCCTCGGTATCGCTTTCCGCGCGGGCGACCAGCACGTCCTGCGTGTTCGAGGCGCGCAGCAGCCACCAACCATCTGCGGTGGTCACGCGCACGCCATCTGTCGCGTTGACGCTTTCGACCTCTGGCCCCGGATTGTTGGTCAATCGGTCCGTCACTTCATCGATCGCCGGGAATTTGCGTGTCTCATCTACCTGGAAGCGCATTTCCGGCGTGTTGAGCATTTGCGGCATTTCTCCGCGCAATTGCGTGACGGACTTGCCGAGTCGCGCAGAGGCCGCAATCAGCCGCACACCGGCATATAGAGCATCGTCATAACCGTAATATGTGTCCGCAAAGAACACATGCCCGCTCATTTCGCCTGCCAGAGGAGAGCCTGTTTCCTTCATTTTGGACTTAATCAGCGAGTGCCCCGTCTTCCACATCAGCGGCTGCCCGCCATGCGCCGAAACGTGATCGAACAGCGCGCGGCTGGCCTTCACATCGGCGATAATTGTCGCGTTTGCGTGGGTCTTGAGGACGTCCTCCGCGTAAATCATCAGCAACTGGTCGCCCCAGATCACCCGGCCGTCGCCATCAATCGCGCCGATCCGGTCGCCGTCTCCATCGAAAGCCACTCCGAAATCGAGGTTCTTCTCCGCGACCAGCGTGCGCAAATCGGCCAGATTGGCTTCAACAGTCGGATCGGGATGGTGATTGGGAAAATGTCCGTCAACTTCAGTAAAGAGCAGATGATGTTCCCCGGGCAGACGCGCGGCCAAAGCCTCCAACGCAGGGCCCGCAGCTCCATTGCCAGCGTCCCATCCGACCTTGAGGTCAGCGAGGGCACCCCCCTCGATCCCGGCGACCCCCTCGAGCAGTCGCTCGACATACTCGCCGAGGATGTCGCGCTCGCTGACCTCCCCGTTTCCGTCGACCCACTGGCCGACAGCAGAGATTTCACCGAGAGCGAGGATGTCCTTTCCAAAAAACGGACGCCCCTGAAATACCATCTTGAAGCCATTGTAGTTGGCGGGATTGTGGCTGCCAGTTATCTGTATGCCGCCATCAACCTCTTCGCTTGAGGCCTCGGCATAGTACAGCATGGGTGTAGCGCTCATGCCGATCTTGACAACATTGCATCCGCTTGCGGTCAGCCCTTCGACCAGCGCATGCTCGAGCATGGGTGAACTGACCCGGCCATCATAGCCCACGGCCACTGTCTTTCCGCCCGCCTCACGCAGCATGGTGCCGAAGCTGCGCCCGATCGCGCGCGCATCATCCGGCCCAAGTGTCTCGCCGATAATCCCGCGAATATCGTACTCACGCAGCACGGTGGAATGAAATTGATGCGCCATGTTTCGCTATCCTAATGAGTGGCCAGACCGGCCCAATTCGGTGAATGTGACAGATGAGAGCACGCAAGACCGATCATTCGCGCGGCGCCCCGTCGTCGTCTGATTTGTGAGACACCGGATCGGGCAATTCGTCGAACAGTAGGTCGCGCGCAGCATTCGCTTCATGCACTTGCTCGCTAGTGCCGCCCTTGTCCGGGTGAACCATGGCGATCAGGCGCTTGTGCGCGGCAGATATCTCGTCATGCGTGGCATTGGCCCGCACGCCCAGCAATTTGCGCGCCTTGAACACGGCCTGGGAGCGGGTGGTCGGACCCTTCGCCAGATCCCAGGGCCACTTGCCCAAAGCCCATCGAAACAGGACGCAGACGATCACGAGAATGGCAGCGATTTTCAGCATTTATCAGGCAAGCTCCAGCTGCGATTGACCGCGTTCGAAGTTGGGCAGATTGAGCGATTTGAGCAAAGAGCGCAATTCCTGCCGTGCAACCAGATGGCTGGTGCCAAGCTCGCCCAGATGCCCCTTGTCGAGCAAGGTCAGCCCCGAGGGAAACAATTCACGGTAGATCACGCGCTCCGACAGGCCGTGCGCCACGCGAAAGCCGACGCGCTTGGACAGCTCGCTCAGCGCCTGCTCGATCCGCGCCATATTGCGCGCCTCGACATGGCCGGTGCGGTTGCGCACAACGACCCAGTCCATTTCCCGGCGCTGCTCGGTGATGGTCGCGCGGCTGCGCTTCATCCGCGCTTCCCAGATCAACTCGGCGTAGAAGCTCAGCTTCTTCACCTTGAAGGTTTCACCCTCGACCTGGCCGATCAGGTCGAAATCGACGAAGCTGTCGTTCATCGGCGTGACAAGCGTGTCCGCTTCCGTGGCGACATGACGAGCCAGCGGATCATCTCGGCCCGGCGTGTCGAACAGGATGAAATCGGCGCCCTTGGTCAATTCGGCGATGCGCGCTTCAAGACCCGCCTCATCGCCCTCGTAGACCTCATAGGTGGCAGTGGGCAGCGAGATTTGACGGCGCTGGGCCGTGTCCGCGCGGTTTTCCAGATAGCGTACGAGCGTGCGCTGGCGCGGATCAAGGTCAATCGCCACGACGCGCGCGCCCAGATAGGACAAAGCGACCGCGATATGCACCGCAGTCGTCGATTTGCCCGTCCCGCCCTTCTCATTGGCAAAAACGATGCGATGGGCGCTGTTTGGGGCCATTGGCCAAGTCCTCATTGCAAGCGTGGTGATCTTGTATCTGCTTTGCGCGTGCGGCTACAGCTACCTTTAGGCGCATACCGAAAGGGTGAGGACGTGCAAACTGCAACGACGCTTGAAATGTTGAGAAAATCCGTCGCTGCCCTGCGCCGGGACACCGGCACAATGACGGGCGGTGCAGCACCGGCCAGCGTCGCATTGGTGCCGACGATGGGCGCGCTGCACGAAGGGCATTTGACGCTGATGCGCGCGGCCCGCGACCAGTGCGATCACGTCGTCGCCTCGATCTTCGTCAATCCGACGCAATTCGGCGAAGGCGAGGATCTCGACGCCTATCCGCGCCAATTGGCGGAGGATTCCGCCATGCTGGAAAGCGAAGGCGTAGCACTGCTTTGGGCACCGACGGTCGAGGCGATGTATCCCAGCGGCTTCGCCACGAGCATATCGGTTGCCGGCGTGAGCGCAGGCTTTTGCGGTGCGGACCGCCCCGGTCATTTTGACGGCGTCGCGACGGTCGTGTGCAAACTGTTCAATCAGGTTCAGCCCGACATGGCGTTTTTTGGCGAGAAGGACTGGCAACAACTCGCGGTGATCCGCACGATGGCACGCGACCTCGATCTGACCGCACCGCATGTCACCAGCATTATCGGTGTGCCAACCGTGCGCGAGGCGGATGGCTTGGCGATGAGCAGCCGCAACCGCTATCTATCGGATGAGAACCGCGCAGCCGCCGCAACCTTGCCGCGCGCGATGAAGGAAGCGATCGCGCGTATCGAAGACGGGCAGGATGTCGATCCTACTCTGGCCGCGCTGGAAGACGAATTGCTGGGGGCGGGCTTCGAAAGCGTGGACTACGCGTCGCTCGCCGATGCCATGTCGCTCGAACAGATCGATACGCTGGGTAATGCTCCCGCGCGCCTCCTTGTCGCCGCCCGCATCGGAGGAACCCGTCTGATCGACAATATGGCGGTTGGGTAGTTTTCGTAGACTGCCTGGCCACCCACGCCAAAAATCACCAATGTTGACCGTAGATGAACGACTCATCGCTCGTGTCACCCAACTGGGCGACTGGTGAGACTCACGCGCGCTGAGTAGAAGGAAATCACCGAAGGCGCAGACGAAAGTTTGCAGACGGGGGTCAGCCTTTCGGGTCGCAGCGGCGCTGACCGGTCATGGAAATCCCGGGACGCAGATCGCAAACATCGGCAGATGGGCAACGCCCATCGGGGGCACCAGGCGGGGCCAGCCGACCCCGCCACTCTTAATCCCGAAATCGATGGACGTTTCCGCGCAGCTCGTTGTTGACGAGAGGGCGCATGCCGTGGCAATGGCCCGTTCGCCTGAGCGGGTATAGCATAGTGGTAATGCTCCAGCCTTCCAAGCTGGCTAGAGGGGTTCGATTCCCCTTACCCGCTCCAAAGCCTCCATTTTCGCTGCGCTGTTTGGCTTTGCGAGGGGTTCGATTGCCCTCGCTTACGCTCGGTCCTCTGCGAGTCCCCCTTGCCCGCTCCAGAATTCCCAGATTGAGCCGCCTGCGCAGGCTCTCTTCCAGATACCCAACCAAAAGTATACTTGTGTTGTCGTGCCGAACCATTAGCTCCCGAGAGCTATGCGAAGCCTAACTCACCTCGAACGGCTAGAAGCCGAGAGCATTCATATCTTCCGCGAAGTCGTGGCCGAGGCTGAAAAGCCCGTCATGCTCTATTCGGTCGGTAAAGACAGCTCGGTCATGCTGCATCTGGCGCGCAAGGCGTTTTATCCTGCGCCGCCGCCCTTCCCGATGCTCCATGTTGCCAGCGGGTGGGATTTTCAGGCGCTGCTGGACCACCGCGACAAAACGGTAAAAGAGTATGATCTCGAGCTGATCGTGGCTGAAAATGAGGATGCCGAGGAACAGGGCATCAATCCATTCGACACCGGCAGCGCGCTCTACTCGCAGGCGCAGCTGACCGATCCACTCAAGGCCGCGCTTACCAAGTATGGCTTCGACGCGGCCTTCGGCGGCGGTCGGCGCGACGAGGAAAAGGCGCGTGCCAAGGAGCGCGTGTTCAGCTTCCGCACCGCCTCGCATCGCTGGGACCCGAAGAACCAACGGCCTGAGTTGTGGAACCTCTACAATGCCAAGAAGGCTGACGATGAGAGCATTCGCGTGTTCCCGATCTCGAACTGGACCGAGCTCGACATCTGGCAATATATCGCGCTCGAAAAGATCGATATCGTGCCGCTCTATATGTCGCAAAAGCGCCCGACGGTGGAGCGCGACGGCATGCTCCTGGTCGTGGATGACGACCGCTTCCGTCTGGAGGATGGCGAGGAACCGGTTGAGCGCTCGGTTCGCTTCCGCACACTCGGCTGCTACCCGCTGACGGGCGCGACCGAGAGCAATGCGACCGATATGAACCTGATCATTCAGGAAATGTTGCTCGCAACCGGATCGGAACGGCAAGGCCGCGCGATCGACAAGGGGCAATCCGCTTCGATGGAAGACAAGAAGCAGGAGGGGTACTTCTGATGGCCGATCAAGCCCCTGCACTCGATTCCAGCTTCCAGGTCGACACCTTGATCGCAGAGGATATCGACGCCTATCTCGACCAGCATCAGCACAAGAGCCTGCTGCGCTTCATCACTTGCGGCAGCGTGGATGACGGCAAATCGACCCTGATCGGGCGCTTGCTGTATGATTCCAAGATGATCTTCGAGGATCAGCTTTCCGCGCTCGAAAGCGATAGTGTGAAGCACGGCACGCAAGGCGAAGAAATCGATTTCGCGCTGTTGGTCGATGGCCTGGCCGCAGAACGCGAACAGGGCATCACCATTGATGTCGCCTACCGCTTTTTCACCACCGAGAAGCGCAAGTTCATCGTCGCCGACACGCCGGGGCATGAGCAATACACCCGCAATATGGTCACCGGCGCTTCGACTGCGGACCTCGCGGTTATCCTGGTCGATGCGCGCAAGGGCGTGCTCGAACAGACGCGGAGGCATTCCTACATAACGCACCTGCTGGGCATCAAGCATCTGGTGCTGGCGGTGAACAAGATGGACCTGGTCGATTACGATCAGACCCGCTTTGACGAGATCGTCGCCGACTACGCCAAGTTCGCCGAGCAGATCGGTATCGACAGCTTCGCCGCGATCCCGATTTCGGGTTTCAAGGGCGACAATATCACCACCGCTCCATCGGCCAAGACGCCGTGGTACGATGGGCCATCTCTGATCCATCACCTCGAGACGGTAGAGCTGGCGAACACGGCTGCGCAGGAACGCGCTTTCCGCATGCCGGTGCAATGGGTGAACCGCCCAAACCTCGATTTCCGCGGCTTCACCGGCCTGATCGCCAGCGGTACGATCAAGCCGGGCGATCCGGTGCGCATTGTGCCAGCGGGAAAGACCAGCACGGTCAAGGAGATTGTCACCTTTGACGGCAATCTCGACGAAGCGGTTGCAGGCCAGTCGATCACTCTGACGCTCGCCGACGAGGTCGATTGCAGCCGGGGCGACGTGATTGCCGCTGCCGGCGATCCACCAGAAGCTTCCGACCAGTTCGAGAGCACTATCGTCTGGATGAACGAGACCGCGCTGAAGCCAGGGCGCGCTTATTGGCTCAAGATCGGCAGTCAGATGGTGAGCGCAACCATCGCCGAGCCAAAATACGAGATCTGCATCAACCGGTTTGAGCATCTCGCGGCCAAAACGCTCGAGCTGAACAGCATTGGCGTGGCAGAGCTGCGCACTGACAGGGCAATCACCTTCGAGTCCTATGACCAGAGCCGCGCTCTTGGCGGCTTCATCCTGATCGACAAGTTCACCAATGCGACCGTTGGCGCTGGCATGCTGCATTTCAGCCTGCGCCGCGCGCAAAACGTCCATTGGCAACCGACCACGATCTCGCGCGATGACCATGCGGGCCTCAAGAACCAGCGCCCGCGCGTTCTGTGGTTCACCGGGCTTTCCGGCTCTGGCAAATCGACCATCGCCAATGAGGTGGAAAAGCGGCTCGCCCTGATGAATCGCCACACCTTCCTGCTCGACGGCGACAATGTGCGTCACGGGCTGAACAAGGATCTGGGTTTCACCGAGGCCGACCGGATCGAGAACATCCGCAGGATCGGCGAGGTCGCCAAGCTGATGACGGATGCCGGCCTGATTGTGCTCACCGCCTTCATCTCGCCCTTCCGCGCCGAGCGGCGCATGGTGCGCGAGATGCTGCCCGACGGTGAGTTTATCGAGATTTTCGTCGACACGCCGCTGGAGGTCGCGGAACAGCGCGATGTGAAAGGCCTCTACAAAAAGGCGCGCGATGGGGAGCTCAAGAACTTCACCGGGATCGACAGCCCTTATGAAGAGCCTGAAAACGCAGAGATTCGCGTCAACACGGTGGAGATGACGGTCGAAGAGGCCGCTGATCACATCATTCAGCAAATCATGCCCCTCAAATGACAAGCAAAGCAATGAGCGCTGATCCCACGACAATGAGCGACGCGGACCTTGCCGCGCATCTGGCAGAAGTGGCCGGGCGCATCCTGCTCGACGTTCGCTCGTCGGGCATGTTCACCGGCAAGGCGTTAGGCGCCGCTGGCGACGCCACCGCAAACCAGTTCCTGTGTCACGCGATCCGCGCCGCCCGGCCCGATGATGGCCTGCTCTCCGAAGAGGAAAAGGACGACGCCGCGCGCTGTTCCATGAGCCGGGTGTGGATCGTCGATCCGGTCGATGGCACGCGCGAATATGGCGAGGAGCGCAGCGACTGGGCGGTGCATGTTGGCCTCTCCATCGATGGCGTCGCAACCACAGGCGCCGTCGCGCTTCCCGGACTGGATGGCGGCATTGTGCTGCGTTCAGATCAGCCCGCCGCCCTGCCTGAACCTGCCGCGAAGCCGCGCCTGGTCGTCAGTCGAACGCGCCCTGCGAAGGAAGCGGTTGCGCTGGCCAAAGCTATCGACGGCGAGCTCGTCGGTATGGGTAGCGCGGGGGCGAAGGCCATGGCCGTTGTGCGCGGCGAAGCGGAAATCTACCTGCATTCCGGCGGGCAATACGAGTGGGACAGCTGCGCACCGGTGGCGGTAGCGCTGGCACACGGCCTGCATTGCTCGCGCATCGACGGCTCACCGATGCTCTATAACCGCGAAGATACTTATCTGCCGGATCTGCTGATTTGCCGCCCGGAATATGCCGAGCAAGCGCTGGAGCTAGTCGCCCGTCTCGGCTGACGCATCGCTCGCGGGTGTTGCGCCCGGCCTGATCGGTACGCTGATCTTGAGTTCTACCCGGCGATTGGCCGCACGGCCTGCTTCATTCGGCGCGCCATTGGGCAGCGCGTTCGGCTCTGCTGGGTTCTGTTCGCCAAAGACGATCACGTCGATCCGATCTTCATCAATACCGCGTTCGATCAGCCATGCTGCAACCGCCAAAGCGCGGGCTTCTGACGCGCGCATATTGGCATCGTCGCTGCCGCCCGCATCGCTGTGCCCGCCAATGATGATCGGCTGGCCGAGCTTGATCTGATCGGACGCAAGCGCGCTTTCAAGCGCAGCGACTGCATCCGCGCTTAGCTCATCGCCACCTTCGGGAAAGCCGATGGTCACCTCGAGCGGCTGAAGCTGTGGCTGAGCGACTGCAGGCTGCTCGATATCGGGCCGCAAGATCGAAACTGGCGCTTCTTCGTTTCCGTCAGTCGCCCCTTCAGCACCGGCCTCCACGCCTGCACCATCATCCGTAGGCGCCGCCTCTTCACGCCCACTACAAGCCGCCAGACTTGTCGCAAATACAAGTGCCGCCAGAACTGTCCTTGTTCTCATCACGTCCTCATCCTCAAGCCGTCTGCGGCCCCAAATCGCCCTCTTGCCCTGAACCCGGCCTGTCTTTCGCTACGTCTTTCGTGCGCTCCCGCTCGGCGCGCTTGGCGGCGCGTTCTTCCGGGCTCTTCAGCGAAGGTGGAGCGAAAGAGATGATCGTGTCGCCGGCGCGCGGTTCTGGCCGGGCCGCGTGAGTGAAGAAGCGCAAAGTGCCACTTTTACGCACCAGCAGCAGCATGTTTGCACTGTCGGGCAAGATTTCTTGCGCGTCTTCGAAATCAAACTCGTCGGAAAGTTTCGTTTTGCGGAACACCCAGCCTTGCTGCTGGCGCTCGGCAACATCGGTCACGCCAAAACCGCTTTCAAACAATGCCCGTCCGCGAATAGATTCGGGCAGAGAGTGTTTATCATCCTCGTCAGCGCTCTCGCCCAATTGATAGACCGAGTCTCGCCCAATCTCATGAGCGAACTCATTGCACACCAGCGCGTTGTAAGCCTCGTTGTCCGTCGCTGCGACCAAGACCTGGAATGGTGCCAGATCGAGATTGTGCTCGGTCGCCTCGTTGAGGATCTCGCCGTGATAGAAAGGCAAGCCCTCTCGCCGGGCCGCGCCCAGCGTTTGCCAGCTTGAGTCGACGATCATCACGGGAGTCTTGAGCGCTTGCATCTCGCGTGCGAGCGCAATCGTCCACGGAGTGGCGCCGACCAACAGCAGGCCGGGACGCGACGAACCCTTGACCCCGAGCAGCTTGGCCGCGATGTCGGCGGTAAAGCCATGCGCAAGGATGGTCGCGACCACCACGGCAAAGCTCAGTCCGATCAGGACATTCCCATCTCCATAGCCAAGATCGGCCAGGCGCAGCGCAAACAGGCCTGAAATCGCCACCAGCACGATGCCGCGCGGGGCTATCCAGGCGACGAACAGCCGCTCGTTCCATGGCAATGAGGTGCCTAGCAGGCTGAGCAGAACGGTAAGCGGACGCACGACAAACAGCAGCGCCAGCAGGAAGGCGAGGAAACGCCAGTTGAGATATTGCAGGTCGCTCACCTGCAGGCTGGAAGCGAGAATGATGAAAATCCCAGAGACCAGCAGGATCGCGATATTTTCCTTGAACGGATGGATCGAACGGATGCTGGTCACACCCATATTGGCCAGCGCCACGCCCATCACCGTCACCGCGACCAGTCCCGCCTCATGCTCGATCTTGTTCGACAGAACGAATACGCCGATCACGGTGGTGAACAGCACCGGCACCTTCAGATATTCGGGAATCGCTCCACGTGGGAACAGAAAAGCGATCATCCGGGCCGCGCCATAGCCGATCAGGCCAGCAAAGATTGCCGCTATGATCAGCGGCGGAACAACTTCGATCAACGAAGCGCCGGGATTGTCGGCCAGCTTGCGGAAGTATTCATAGGCGATGACCGCGCACAGCGCCCCGGTGGGATCGTTGACGATCCCTTCCCATTTGAGCACCGATGCAGGCCGTGTCTGGATATTCGATTGTCGCAGCAGCGGTATCACCACCGTCGGCCCAGTCACGATCAGTATCCCGCCAAACAGGATCGCGACCGGCCACACCAATCCCGCGATGTAAAAGCCTGCCGCCGCGCCCAAGGCCCAACCGATCAGCACGCCCACAGTCGCAAGGCGGATCACCGCCTGCCCGGAATGTCGCAGCTCACGGTAATCGAGGCTGAGACCGCCTTCGAACAGGATCAGAGCGACGCCAATACCGATCGCCGGCTCAAGCAGATCGCCAAACGCCGCTTCGGGATCGAGGAGGCGGAAACCCAGCTCTCCTGCGACCGGTCCGGCGAGGAAGCCCGCCGCCAGCATCAGCACGATGGCAGGCCATCCCGTACGCCATGCGACCCATTGTGCACCGATACCGAGCACGCCGACCATGGCGATGACGAGAGCTTGTGAGTCCATTAGAGCGCCTCAGTGCGCGAAAAAACCATGTTCGTCGAGCGTTTGAGTGCAATTTCTGTTCCCGCCGCGGTGCCAGCAGGCAAAGCTATTCCCCTTCAAAATCAAGCAGGGTACGCACATTAACGCCCGCGTCGCGCAATTTCGCCGCGCCACCAAGGTCGGGTAGGTCAATCACGAACAGCGCATCTTCAATGCTGCCCCCGGCCATCCGCAGCAGTTCAGCCGCCGCGATCGCCGTGCCACCTGTGGCGATCAGATCGTCAACGATCACGACTTTTTCGCCCTCGCCGACCGCTGTCGGATCCATCTCCAGCCGGTCGCTGCCATATTCGAGCGCATAATCGATCCCGATCGTCTCGATCGGCAACTTGCCCGGCTTGCGGATCGGAACAAACCCGATGCCCAGTTCCACCGCGACGGCGGCCCCAAAGATAAAGCCGCGCGCTTCCATTCCGGCGATCTTCTGCGCACCCACCGCGTTCGCCATTTCGGCGAGGTGCCGCACACTCGCAGCCAATCCCTCCGGGTGGCCGATCAGCGTGGTGATATCGCGAAACTGAATGCCCGGCTTGGGGAAGTCCGGAACCGTGCGGATCAGGCTGCGCAATTCATCAGGTGTCATCCGAGTGCTCCCACGGCATTGTTCGTCCCGCAAAGGCCCAAACGGAAAGCGCCCCGCCATCGCATGTGGATGGAGGGGCGCTGATCCGATTTGTTAGGCGGAAAATTGATCCGCTTAATTCTTCTTGGGCTTCAAGCCGGCCCATATCTGTTTGTACGACAGGAATGCCAGCATCGTGGCAATCAGCAGGAAGCCGAGCACCGGCCAGCCGGTCTCTTTGCGCTTCACCAGGCTTGGCTCAGCCGTCCAGGTGAGGAACGCCGCAACGTCAGCCGACATCTGGTCGATCGTTGCCTCTGTGCCATCGGCATAATCAACCTGGCCGTCGATCGAGATCGGCGGCGCCATCGCGATATTCACATTGGCAAAATAGGGGTTGAAATAGAGGCCAGTCGGGATCTCAAAACCCTTCTCAGTGGCCGCAGCCAGCTTTTCAGGGTCTGGCTCGCCATAGCCAGAGATCAGCGAATAGACGTAATTCGTACCGTCCTTGCGCGCCTTGGTCATCAGCGACAGATCAGGCGGCAGTGCATTGTTGTTCGCAGCAGCAGCCTGAACGTCGTTCTCATACGGGCTTGGGAACTGGTCGGTCGGCCTGCCCGGCACGCGGGTCGCCTCACCGGTCACCGGATCAATGCCCGGCACCATCCAGTTTGCGGCCTCCGCCTGAACTTCAGCTTCGGAATAGCCAAGCTCTGACAGGTTACGAAAGGCGACGAATTTCAGGCTATGACAGGCGGCGCACACTTCCTTGTACACCTGATAGCCGCGCTGAAGCTGTGCGTAATCCCACTTGCCGAACGGACCTTCGAAAGAGAACCCGCCCTCTGGCGCAACAGGTTTCTCCTTGAAGGCATAATATGCAGGCTTTTCAGGCGGTGCATAATTGATTGCACCGGGCAACAGCGACCAGAAAAACAGGACGCCGACGATGCCCAAACCTGCAATGATCGCTCCGAGACGAATGCTCATACGCTTAGACTTTCAACTGTGACTTCGGTCAAAATGAGTTTCAATGCCATTGGCTGACTATTCGGCTGGCTGCAAGGAGCCGTCGTCCGGACTCTTGCCAGGCAAGCCTTTCACCGCCGCCCGCGGGTCATCCCCGCCGCCATCGGTACCGCCAGGCACGTCCTTGTCGCCAAGCACCGCTTCGGTAATCGAGTAGGGCAGCGGCTTGGGTACTTCGATCTGGCTGACGATCGGCAGGATCACCAGGAAGTGAAGGAAGTAGTAAGCCGTCGCGATCTGGCTCAACAGAACATAGGGCTGTTCTGCCGGGGCACCGCCGCAAATGAACAGCACGATCATGCAGGGTATAAACCCGAACCAGAAGAACTTCTTGAACATCGGACGATAATGGCCCGAACGCACCGGGCTCTTGTCGAGCCATGGCAGGATGAACCAGACAAGGATCGAGCCGAACATAGCGATCACGCCCAGCAGCTTCGCCTGGACCAGCACGATACTGGTGAACGGGATCGTGAGATCGTCGGTAAAGGCGCGCAGGATCGCGTAGAACGGCAGGAAGTACCACTCTGGAACGATCAGAGCCGGTGTCGAAAGCGGATTCGCTTCGATGTAGTTGTCCGGGTGACCCAGCATGTTCGGCAGGAAGAACACCATGAAGGTGAAGGCGATCAGGAAAACGCCGAGGCCAAAGCCATCCTTAGCGGTGTAATACGGGTGGAACGGCACAGTGTCGCTTTCCTGCTTCACTTCAATACCGGTTGGGTTTGAAGAGCCGGGAATGTGCAGCGCCCAAATGTGCAGGATCACGACACCCGCAATCACGAATGGCAGCAGGAAGTGCAGCGAGAAGAAGCGGTTAAGCGCGGCATTGTCAGGCGCAAATCCGCCCACTAGCCATATTTGCAGCGACTCGCCAACCAGCGGGATTGCCCCGAACAGGCCAGTGATCACTTTCGCGCCCCAGAAGCTCATCTGACCCCATGGCAGGACGTAGCCCATAAATGCCGTCGCCATCATCAGCAGGAAGATAACCACGCCAAGCAGCCAGATCATTTCGCGCGGCGCCTTGTAAGACGAATAATAGAGGCCACGGAAAATGTGCAGGTAGATGACGATGAAGAAGAAGCTGGCGCCGTTTGCGTGGGCGTAGCGCATCAACCAGCCCGAATTGACGTTGCGCATGATGTGCTCGGTCGTCGCAAAGGCCACTTCAGTATTGGCGGCATAATGCATCGCCAAGATCACGCCGGTGACAATCTGCAGGACCAGGCAGAAGCCGGCCAAAACGCCGAAATTCCACATGTAGTTCAAGTTGCGTGGAACAGGATATCCAGCACCAATCGCATTGTAGACCAGCCGCGGCAAAGGCAGCTTTTCATCAATCCACTTGGTGAAACCGGTTTGTGGTTCGTATGTTTTTGCCCAGGCGAAGCTCATGGCGTTCTCTCGTGAGTGTTCAACAGATTATTCAAATACGGGCCGTCATCCGACGCGGATGACGGTTTCCGACGTAAATGCGAATTCAGGGACTTCGAGATTGGTTGGCGCAGGCCCTTTGCGGATCCGGCCAGCCGTATCGTAGTGCGAACCGTGGCAAGGGCAGAAATAGCCGTCAAACTCGCCCTTGTTCTCGCCTTCGGCAGCGCCCAGCGGCACGCAGCCGAGGTGGGTGCAAACGCCCATTGTGACGAGGATATCTTCATTGCCTTCGGCCGTGCGCTCAGCCAGCGTCTGAGGATCGCGGAGATCGGAGAGGTCAACCTGATTGGCTTCGGCAATTTCTTCCGGCGTCAGGCGCTTGACGAACAAGGGCTGCTTGCGGAAAACGGCCTTGATGCTTTGACCCGGCTCGATGGCCGACACGTCGACATCGGTAGTGCTTTCAGCGAGCACATCTGCGGACGGGGCCATCTGACCAATCATCGGCAACACTGCCGCAGTGGCGCCAATGCCAGCAAAACTTACGGCCGCAATATGGATGAAGTCGCGGCGACGCGCGCCTTCTTCGTGTGTATCTGCGCCGCCTGTTGCGGTTGCAGTGTCACTTGCATCAGCCATTATCTCAAACCCTGCTATTACCTACCGCGTCGGCTTCGCCAGTGCGGCATTTGCGTTGATTGTTTCTTCGATCAGTCCACCGGGGCAACACGCAACCTGCGCATAGCTCAAAACTGCATATACCCCATGGACGCAATTCAGCTTGTGCGCGCTACTAGCCATAAAGGTCGGCAATTCCAACAGTGTTTTCGGCACTGAATGTTCGCTTTCATGCAAGCGCATGCCCAATCAAACCTACGGCAACGCGATCATGCTGATTTGTCGCCCATAATTCGCCTCACCACGCTGCGTTGCGCGGCGATAGGAATAATAACGCTCAGGATTGGAAAAGGTGTCCAGATCGAGCAGTTGCGCTCGTGCGATGCCAGATTTCGCCAGTCGAGCTGCGACATAGCCCGGCAAATCGAACTGCCAGTGCCCCTCTCGCCCAGCGCCAAAGTGACGCTCGTCTTCCTCCGTGAAGTTTGCACGGAAAGGCGCATCGACCTCATAGCTGGCTTGCGCAATGGTAGGCCCGATGGCGGCAGTAATGTATGTGCGAGAGGCTCCTAGCGCCTCCATCGCGGCAATGGTGTTTTCAAGCACACCGCCATGTGCTCCCCGCCATCCGGCGTGTGCCGCGCCGACGACTCGCGCTTCCCGATCAGCGAAGAGCACTGGCGCGCAGTCGGCGGTGACGATGCCGAGCGCCATGCCTGGTGTTGAGGTCACGACTGCGTCGGCAACTGGACGACCTTCGGGATCATCGTCCCATGGCTTGGTGACGGTCACGACATCCGGCGAATGCACTTGATGTGGCGCGGCCAGTTTCCCGCCTGCAACGACTGTCTGTGCGGCCTCGGACCGCGCTGCACGGATCACCGAGACGTCACCATCCCCGCCATAGCCGAACTGGTCGGCATTGCTGTTCTTTCCGGCACCATGCCCGAAGAAGCCATGCGGCACGCCTTCCAGCGCCTCCGCATGCGCAATGTCGAAGTGCAAGGCGTCAGCCATTCAGCGAACGCGAGACCTGCTCGAACGTGTCGCGCGACAACCCTTCCGCGTCGGCGATCCGCTGCAAATCCGCTTTCATCAGAGCCGCGCGTTTGGGCTCGATCCGCCGCCATTTGCCGAGCGGCGAGACAAAGCGCGCAGCCGTTTGTGGATTGATCGGATCAAGCGCCAGGATCAGGTCGGCAATCAGGCGATACCCTTCGCCGCTTGCATCATGAAAACCCGCCGGATTGCCTGCAAACGCCATGTATAGCGAGCGAACGCGGTTGGGGTTCCTTATCGTGAAATCGGGATGCTGGGCCAATGCCTTCACCTGGTCGATCACGTCAGCATGCAATGCGAAGGCCTGTAGTGTGAACCATTTGTCGATCACCAGATCGTTGCCCTGATAGCGATCATAGAAGGCGGTGAGTTTCTCGACCCGCTTCTCGCTTTCCAGCCCGCAGAGCACCATCAGCGCCCCTTGCCGGTCGGTCATATTATCCGCACCGTCGAATTGATGCGCGGCCATGCCAGCGGCAAATTCAGGATCGCTAGCAGCCAATAGTGCGAGTATCTGAGTCTTCACCTTGCGCGCGCCGCGACCGTTCGGATCGTCGAAGGCGACCGCAGAGGTGCGCGCATACAACCCTTCGAGCTCGCGCCTCAGGACGGTACCCAGCGCCGTTTTGAGCACTTCGCGCTCGGCATGGATCGCGCCGGGATCGGCCTTGCGCTCTCCGCTCGCCATTTGCTCGAACAGATAGGTCTCGCTCGGCAACATCATCAGCTCGCCGCGCATGGCATCGTCTAACGCCTCGTCGGCGAGGATTGCTCCAAGCGCATCGCCAATCGCTTTCTTCCCCGCCGCGCGCTGAGCCTCGTCGAGTTCGCCAGAAGCGGCGGCGACCAAGTGCCCAACGCTGAGCTCCTGCATCGCCTCATACCGCGCGAAAGGATCGTCATCGTGAGCGGCCAGAAAGCCGAGATCGTCTGACGATAGATCGCGCTCGATTATCACCGGAGCGGTAAATCCGCGATTGATAGACACCACCGGGACCGGACCGGCGAGCGGCAGCGTGAAGGTCTCTTCATCGAGGGTGAGCGTGATAAGCTGCTCTTCACCGATAGCGCCGGTCTCGCGGCAATGCACGGCGACACGCAGCGGGATCGGCATCGCTCCCTTTTCCGGTTGGCCCGGAGTGGGCGGCACTGTCTGTTTGAGTGTTAGCGCCAGGCCGCCATCGCCCAATTCCTGGCTGACGGTGACCCGCGGTGTGCCCGCCTGCCTATACCAACGGCGGAACTGCGCGAGCTGAAGCTCGGCCCCTTCTTCGATCGCGGTGATGAAATCCTCGCACGTCGCGGCTTCACCATCGTGGCGGTCGAAATAGAGGTCGGTACCTTTACGGAATCGCTCCGGCCCCGCCATGCTGCGCATCATGCGGATAACTTCGGCACCCTTGTTATAAACCGTCGCCGTGTAGAAGTTCGAGATTTCCTGATAGCTGTCGGGCCTGATCGGATGCGCCAATGGCCCGGCATCTTCGGGGAATTGCGCCGCGCGCAGGATGCGCACATCCTCGATCCGCTTCTCCGCTTCGCCCTGCATATCCTGACTGAACAGCTGATCGCGCAGCACGGTGAAGCCTTCCTTCAGGCTCAGCTGGAACCAGTCACGGCAAGTGATGCGATTACCCGACCAATTGTGGAAATACTCGTGCGCGATCACCCCTTCGACGCCGTCATAGTCGGCATCCGTCGCGGTATCGGGATCGGCCAGCACATACTTCGTGTTGAAGACGTTGAGGCCCTTGTTCTCCATCGCGCCCATGTTGAAATCGCTGACGGCGACAATATTGTAGAGGTCGAGGTCGTATTCGCGCCCGAATGTCTCCTCATCCCACTTCATAGAGCGATGAAGCGATTCCAGCGCATGATCAGTACGCCCGAGATCGTCCTTGCGGACCCAGATGTTGCACTCGACCTTGCGCCCGGACATCGTCGTGAAGGGTCCGGAATTGGCGACCAAATCGCCTGCGACCAGCGCGAAGAGATAGCTCGGCTTTGGCCATGGGTCGTGCCATTCGGCCCAATGCGTGCCGTCATCATTATCACCCGATGCCGTCTTGTTGCCATTGCAGAGCAGGATCGGGAATTGATCCTTCCCGCCGCTCATCCGCACCTTGTAAGTTGAAAGCACGTCCGGCCGGTCGGGGAAGAAGGTGATGCGACGAAAGCCCTCCGCCTCGCATTGCGTGCACAGCATGCCGTTCGAAGCATACAGACCCATCAGCGTGGTGTTCGTGCTTGGCGCGATTTCCGTGACAATCTCGATCGTATGGGCGTCGCCGGGCAGGGTCACGATCAGATCGGACCCGTCCATGCGCCAGCCGCCATAGCGCACGCCATCGAGCATGACGTAGTCGGTTTTCAGCCCGTCACCATTCAGGTGCAACTCTCCGCTCGGCTCCGCATCGGGATTGCGTTGTACCGTCAGGGTCGCGGTGACGCGGGTATGATCGACACCCAGATCGAAATCGAGCTGTGTTTCCGGCAAGAGCCACGGATAGGGTTGATAATCCTCGCGCCGGATCACTGGGGGCTCGTGCGGTGTTGGCGCGGCATCCGCCAGTTCGGGGTTGCCATCCGGGGTCGAAGGAGTCGTTGCAATATCCATGAGCACCGATTTCAGTTGATTTGTGTCTGGGTCAAGCGATTAGAACGCAGACATGGCACGTTTGTTCATTTTTGGCCTGGGTTATACCGCGAAACGCATTGCCGAGGCGATGCGCAAGGCAGGCTGGGAGATTCAAGCGACAGGCAGCGATGGCGATGTCGATTTTGACGACCGCGATGCTGTGATGGCCGCGCTTGTCAATGCAACGCATGTGCTGTCGTCCGTCCCGCCGGATCGCTCGACCGGTCTCGATCCCGTACTCGACACTTATGGCCGAGCCTTTGGCACCGCCTGGTATGGCTATCTCTCCTCCACCGGCGTTTACGGCGACCAGCAAGGCGCATGGGTCGATGAAAGCACGCCGACAGTCGCCGACACGGGAGCCGGGCGGCGTAACGCCAGGGCCGAAGCCGATGCGCTATGGATGAAATTGCAAGCGCGCGTGTTTCGTCTGCCGGGCATCTACGGGCCGGGCCGCAGCGCTCTGGACCGGGTACGTGACGGCAAAGCCCGAAGGATCGACCTGCCCGGACAAGTTTTCAGCCGCGTGCATGTTGACGACATCGTGAGCGGCGTGGTTGCTGCGCTGACCAGCGACGCGCCAGAGGGGTCATACAATCTGGGAGATGATCTGCCTGCCAGCGGCAATGCTGTGACCGAACATGCGTGCCATTTGCTAGGTGTTGAGCCGCCTCCAATGCAAACGCTGGAAGAAGCCAATCTATCGGAAATGGCGCTCGGGTTTTATTCGGAGAACCGCCGCGTGGCGAACGGCAAGGCCAAGCGGGTTCTTGGCTGGGAGCCGAGATATTCGACCTATGTCGAGGGGTTGGAGTCTTTAGTTTCAGCACGCCATCCAGCGCGCTAGTTCCTCGCTCATGCGATCAAAGATCGCGTCGCTGCGGGCGGTCGGTCGGCCTTGCGGCTGCTGCGCAGCCGTTTGGCTCTACAAAGGTTTCTTCTTCTGCTTTGCTCGCAGCGCTAACACCATCCCGACCACCGCCAGCACCATCCCGCCTACGGTGAGCCACGTCCACTGATAGCCTTCAAACAGCGTCGAAATTAGCATCGCGACCGAAATCGTCAGGATCGAATTGTAGGCGGTGCGTCCCGCGCCGATCTCGCGCACAAGATTGTAGTGCAGCGGGAAGGTGATCACCGAGCCGATCAGCGCCAGGTAGACGATCCCAGCCCAATAGTTTGTGCTTGTAGGAAACGGCGGCGGGCCTGCAGTGAGAATTGCAAAGCCGAGATCGAACACGGTCCCATAAAGCATCGCCCACGCGAGCAGGCTGACCATCGGCACGCCGCGCCCGGTCGGATTGGCCTGAATCACATTCGCGACCGATGCGGCAATAATTCCGAACATCGCCAGCACGATACCAAGCACCACATTGCCACCGATGACCCCCGCATCAGGGTTGGCGCGCCACTCGTGAACAAGCAGGAATGAGACGCCGATGATAGCGATCGCACTACCTAGGAGGAATCCTCCCTGCACCCGTTCGCCAATGAATATCCGCCCGAATAGTGCATTAGGCACCATCAAAAGGCCGAACATCATCGCGACAATGCCAGAGGTCACGTAAAGCTCCGCATGATAGACGAACAGAAAATTGCCGCTGAACTGGAACACGCCGACTATCGCGGCGAGGATGTGTTCTGGCCGGGTCAGTTTCAGCCGCCGTTTCATCAGAAATGCGACTAAGAACAGTGCCGGGGTCGCTAGCGCAAAGCGGTAGAACACCGACCACGCTGCGGGCACGCCGTCGATCTGGCCGGTAATTACAAACCAGGTCGATCCCCAGATCGTGCCGGTGATAAGAAACGGAAGGATGACCCCAGCGCGCAAGAGGCTGCGCTCTTCGCCCGCGCTCATAAAGATGCGATAGCCTTGGCGAGCGCGCTCGTGTCTTCGTCGCGCGTATTCCACGCAGTGACAAAACGGGCGGCGTCCGCGCCCCAATCGTAGAAGTCGAAGTTCTGGGCGCGAAGGGTTTCGCGCTCGGCCTCGCTCAGCTGCACGAACAGTTCATTGGCCTCGACCGGGTACATCAGCCGATCTCCGCAGGCGGTTGCGATCTCGCCAGCAGCGGCATTGGCGTGAGATGCGTTGACGAGCCAGAGGTCGCCGTCGAGCATGGCGAGGATCTGCGCCGCGAGATACCGCCCCTTGCACTGCAGATGGCCCGCGCGTTTGCGGCGGTATTTGACAAGATCAGCCTGCTCCGGATCGAACAGCACGACCGCTTCCGCGCCCATGCCGCCATTCTTGATAAAGCCGAACGCCAGACTATCGACCGGTCCAGCGGCCTTGGGAGCCGCGCCCTGCGCGTTGCCACCGGCAAAGGCCGCCGCATTGGCGAAGCGCGCGCCGTCCATGTGCAGGCCGAGCCCGCGCGATCTCGCGAAATTGGCCAATGCTGCGAGCTCGTCAGCCGAATAGGTCATGCCATATTCGCTCGCCTGGGTGATCGCGATGGCATGCGCCTGAACCTGATGCACATCATCGCGGATCGGATCGATCAGCGCCGCAATGCCATCCGGCGTCAGCTTGGCACCTTCGCCCCCATGGTCATCACCGCACAGCATAAGCTTTGCGCCGTGAAGGAAAAAGCCGCCGGCGCCGCCTTCATCAACCTCGATATGCGCTTCGCGGTGGCAGACCACCCCGCCATGCGGCTGGCACATTGTCGCCAGCGCCAGGCAATTGGCGGCCGTACCCGTCGCAATCCAAAGCCCGGCACACTCACGCCCGAACAGATCGGCAAAGCGCGCATCAAGCTCCGCCGATAGCGCATCCCCGTCGTAAGGGTTGTCGGCACTATCTGCGGCGCGCATCGCCTCCCACACTTTGGGGTGGACTGGCGCGGCGTTGTCGGAAAGGAATGGCATGCGGGTCGTCATCGAGGAACGGCTCTAGAGACACATGCGTTCTTGGCAAGAAGGAGCATAGGCATGAGCGATATTTCCGAGAAAGTTACGATCACGCACCACGCCCAAGGTCAGGGTGGCAAGTACATCGCGCATGTCGAAGGCGAGGAGGTGACCGGATACCTCGAATGGGAACCGCGTACGGGCCTGCCGCAGGAAACCGTCTCGAGCGATGTTCGGGTGGCAACGCATACGGTGGTGCCCCGCGCTATCGGCGGACGCGGCGTAGCCGGTGAGCTGGTCAAACGCCTGATTGCCGATGCCCGCAAGCAGGGCTTCAAGATCGTGCCGCAATGCTCCTACGTTGCGGCAAAGTTCGACAAGAACCCCGACTGGGCTGATTTGCGCGCATAGCTTTCTGAGTGTGGGTGGCTAGGCACAAAAGGCCGGGCATATGCGCGGATCGCACGCCGACAAATCAAACATTCTCAAGCTGCGAGAAGTCCGTTGCGGCGATCGTCTCCAACACAGCTTTGCGCACCGCCCGCGCACGCTCCACCGGTATACCGGGGATGGAGAATTCGCCACCTGCAAGCCCGAAATGCAGGCTCGCGTAGCCGCGCCTTTGCGCAATAGGGCCTCGGCTGATCTCGACCGAATGCAGCTTCAGCCGAGTGGCGATTTGGCTACTTGGCGAAAACACGCCTGATCGGGCCATGATCTGGGTGCTATCGAGAGCATGACGCTTGAACTGCCACGAATAAAGCGCCGCCGCAGCCGAAACCACGGCAAGGCCAATCAGTATAAGGACCACAGGCACAAACCATTCGGGTGCAAATATCGAGAGCGCTGTGCCCGCGACCATTGCGGCTATGATAAAGAACACCGAGTCCACAATCATGCTGTCGGTGCGGTAATTCTCACTCGCCCGGTGCCATTCGGCATCCTCGCCTGGCATGTGAAAGCCCGCTTCTACAACGATCGGCTCAATCTCGGAGAGTTTGGCGAAAGGGGCGACATCGTGATTCGCCGCACCAGCATCTTGGGCAAGGCTGATGAATTTGAGGCCGTGCCAACCGAAGCGGTAGCGGATGAAGCGCGTGCCGATCTTGATCCCCTGTACGCGGTGGATCGGCATCACGACGTCAGTCTTGGTCAACAGGCCGCGCCGCCGCCGGAAACCGCGCGGCGTCCGCTCAAGCAGGAAACTCCACTCGCGCAGACTCGTGCGGATCAAACCTGTCGCAATACCAAGCGCGATCAACGATAACGCTGCAATCACTCCGCCAGCAATCTGCGCGCTGGGGCCGAGCGCCGCGAGCATATCGCTCTGCCCGACCAGCCGTTCCTCCCACGCATCGAAATCCCACAGATCAAAGGGAAGCAGGAAATCGAATTGCTGAGTGAAGCCGGCAAGAACCGCCACTACAGCGAGCGAGAAGTTGAACAGGCCGAAGGTCAATACGCGGCGCTGGTCCATGGCGAAAAGTGTTTGAGCCGGTTCTTCTTTGGTGACTGGAGGCGCCTCCTCCCCGTCCGCTACTTGAGCAGCAGAGTCTCTGCTTTCGCGCCGTTCGCGCACCACCTGCCGCAATCGTTCGCCTTCATCCTCGGTAAGATAGGCAAGGCTCAGGTCTTCGCCGCCGCCCGCGCCCGTCTCGAACTTCACCGCGACCAGCCCGAACAAGCGTGGCAGCAGCTTCTGCTCAAGGCTGACATCCTGAATGCGCTCGAAGGGAACTGAGCGAGCCGTGCGGGAGATCACCCCGCTTTCAACCCGGATATCCTGCTCGCGCACAGTGTAAGTGAGCTTGCGCCAGCGAAGGTAGCTGAAGAAACCACCGAATATGACGATAACCGCGCCAATGCCGAGCCCGGCGATCAGCGCATAGCCCTCCCCGCGATTGCTGAATGCCACCAGCAGAACGGGGATGATCGCGTTCTGAATCGAACCAAGCAGACCCAAGGCCACGCTCAGCGGCTCAGTGCGCTTCTGCTCCGAGCCGTCAGCGGCAACTGGCATGTCCTCGGAATGACGCACCACCGGTACAGAGGCCGCCCCGCGCGCAGGGGTGTTTGGTAGCTCAGCCTCGCTCACATGCTTTCCCGCTTGATATGCGCGCGGATTTCTTCGCGCATGTCGCTCGCCAGCGAATGCTCGAGACCAGGCAAATGAACCGATGCATTGTGACTACCCGCCGTATGCAGCGTCAGCGTGCCCAGCCCGAAGAACCGCTCGATCGGCCCCTGATCCAAGTCGATATGCTGCACCCGGCCGAACGGCACGACGGTGTCCGAATTCCACAATATTCCGCGCACGACGCGCAAACGATCCGCGCTCATCTGATAGCCGCGGGCCGCAAAGCGCCGAGCCGGCAGGCGAATGATAAAAGCCAGCGACAGGAGGACAAGAACGCCCAACACCAAGCCGCCGGGAATTGGTGTCTCCTCGACGATCGCGCCTTCGAAGATCAAACCCCCGATCAGCACCGGAATGGAGGTCAGCATCGCTTGCAAGCGCAAGGCATGGACGTAATTCGGGTGGAGCTTGGTCAGCTCCGCCTCGTCATCCACCGGATTGAATTCAGACGCTGCAGGTGAAGTGTCGGCGGCTGGCAAAGTGTGTTCGTCCATACTGCATTAGATGTGCAATACAGCGGCAACAGACAAGTCCAAATTACGACCGCTGGTTGAACCGACGACCGACCATGGCCGCTGCGATGTTGGTTTTCTGGACGTCGATCGCACCCCCGGCGATACCCCATGCATAGGCATCGCGCAGGCGCTGCTCCATCCCATAATCCTTGTGATAGCCGTAGCCGCCCATCACCTGCATGCCGAGCGCGGTCACCTCTCGCACAATCTCATTGGCGTAGCATTTGGCGAGCGAGCTCTCGTAAACCGTCGGCAGGCCATCTTCCTGCGATGCGGCATTGGCGGCGGCCCGGTGGATCAGCAGGCGCGCGGCATCGACCTTCATCGCCATTTCGGCGAGTTTCATCTGCACCGCCTGGAAGTCGACGATCGGTTTGCCGAATGCCTCTCGCTCCTGTGTGTAGGAGAGCGCTTGTTCGAGCGCCGCCGCGGCCACGCCCAGACTCTGCGTTGCATTGCCGCAGCGCTCCAGCCCGAATGCACTCATCAGTCTACCGAAGCCGCCCGCGCCGATGATCAGGTTCTCGCCCGGCACTTTGACATCCTCTATCGCGAAATCAGCGGTCGGGATACCGCGAAAGCCCATCAGCTCCTCGCGCTTGCCGAACTGCATCCCCTCCATATCTCTTTCGAGCAGGATCGCGCCAATCCCTTTGGCTCCCGGATCGTCAGTGAAGCGGCAATAAGTGACATAATAGTCGGAATGCCCGCCGCCGCTGGTCCAGCGTTTGTAGCCATTGACTATATAGCCCCCAGAACGGGCAGCGCCGTCTGCGACCGCCTTCGTCTTGAGATCGGTCAGCGCCGTTCCAGCGTCGGGCTCCGACATCGAGACGGCGACGATCTTCTCGCCCTTGATGACTTCGGGAAGGATCTTCGCCTTCATCTCATCAGAGCCGAAGCGTTCAATTGTGCGCACCGGTCCGGTCAGCGCCTCGAACACCGGGAAGGCGACCGCGTTGGATATCTGCGCGAACTCCTCGAGTACGATCAGCGCCTCGACATGACCCATGCCCAGCCCGCCGTATTCGGTCGGCAGATTGACGCCGAGAAAGCCCATTTCGCCATATTTACGCAGCATATCGGACGGGACCGGATAGTCTTTCTCCTCCATGTCGCGCGCCAGTTCCGGCAATTCGGCGCGGGCAAATCTGCGCGCAGTATCTTGCAGCTCGCGCTGCTCGTCAGTCAGGTTGAAATCCATCGGGTCGCTTTTGGTCCTCTTACGCTTGGACGTCTTCCTAACGCATTTGCGCAGGCTGTGTAGCCGGTGATCGACGCAATTTTCAGTCGACGCCATCAACCAGAGCCGCAATAAACCCGCCATGAGCTATCAATTCGATCTGAGCGGACGCACGGCGCTCATCACCGGCGCATCCTCTGGACTGGGGGAGAGATTTGCGCGCCTGCTGACCGGCAGCGGCGCCAAGGTCGCGCTGGGCGCGCGGCGCAAAGACAAGCTCGAAACGCTTCAGGCAGAACTTGGCGAAAGCGCGCTGGCCGTCTCTATGGATGTTGCGCGCGAAGCGGATATTATTGCTGGCTACGACGCAGCCGAAGCCGCCTTCGGCACGGTCGATACGGTAATAGCCAATGCCGGGATCGACGGCGTGGGAATGGTCACCGATGTCAGCGAGGAAGAAATCGAGCGAACGCTGTTGATCAATCTCAAGGGCGCGATCCTGACAGCGCGCGAAGGAGCAAAGCGGATGCTGGCGGCGGGAACCGAGCAGGGGCGGATCGTGATGACCGCTTCAATCACGGCGTTTGAGCCTACGCCTGGTCTGGTGGCTTACTCCGCCAGCAAGGCGGGCGTTGTCCAGGCCGCGCGCAGCATGGCGAAAGAACTCGCGCGCTCGGGGATTTGCGTAAACACGATTTCGCCCGGCTATATCCGCACTGCTATCAACGATGCGTGGTTCGAAACCGAACCGGGCAAGAAGCAGATTTCTCGCTTCCCGCGCAAACGTCTGATGGGCGAGGAGGGCCTCGACGCAGTGGTGTTGTTCCTGTGCTCCGATGCAGCGCAATTCGTGACCGGCGCGGACTTTGTCTTGGATGACGGCCAATCGCTTTAGCACGCAGTACGGCACTTGAAGATGTAGGGAGAAATGGTGCCACGAGAGAGAATTGAACTCTCGGCCTCGTCATTACCAATGACGCGCTCTACCACTGAGCTACCGCGGCATATCCAAACAGGCGCGCGCTATTGTCGCGTCGCGCTGCAATGTCAAGCGAGGCTTGAACCATTCGCCCCCTAGCGGCAAGGCGTTTCGCATGAGTGAAGACAAAAGCAAGAATCTGTCGCGAGAGGAACGTCTCGCAGCCAAATTGCGCGAGAACCTTCGCCGCCGCAAAGCGCAATCTCGCGCACAGGACGATTCGGCTGGCGATTCGCCGCCAAGCGGGGTTCCCAAGGGCAGCGACCAAAGCTAGTGCGAAACCGTCTTTTTTGTTGGCGTGCCGTAGCCGCCCGCGCCCTCTACCCTTCTTCCCGGAGCCTACCGGGGCACAATCCGGGTGGAAGGGTAGAGGGCGCGGGGGGCTCGGAAACTCGGAGATAGAATGCCCAAGCTTATTCTTGTCCGCCACGGCCAGAGCCAGTGGAACCTGGAAAACCGCTTCACCGGTTGGTGGGATGTCGACCTGACTGAAAAGGGCGTCGAAGAGGCCAAGGCCGCTGGCGTGCTGATGAAGGACAAGGACGTGCTGCCCACGACTTGCTTCACCTCGTTCCAGACCCGCGCGATCAAGACGCTCAATCTGGCGCTGGAAGAAATGAACCGGCTGTGGCTGCCCGTAACCAAGGACTGGCACCTAAACGAGCGGCATTATGGCGGGCTGACAGGTCTCAACAAGCAGGAAACCCGCGACAAGCACGGCGATGAGCAGGTACATATCTGGCGCCGCAGCTTCGACACGCCGCCACCACCGATGGAGCCGGGCAGCGAGTATGACCCGGGCGCAGACCCGCGCTATGAGGGCATCGACGTCCCTTACACCGAGAGCCTCAAACTTACGATCGAACGCGTGCTGCCCTATTGGGAAAGCGATATTCTGCCCGTGCTCGCCAGCGGTGAAACGGTCATCATCTCCGCGCATGGCAACAGCCTCCGCGCGCTCGTGAAGCACCTCTCCGATATCTCGGATGAGGACATCACGGGCCTGGAGATTCCCACCGGCCAGCCAATCATCTATGATTTCGACGAAAACATGGTTCCGGGCGAACGCTATTATCTCAAGGATTCGTGAGGCGATTATGGCCAAAGAGGGGGGCAGCAGAGTTGCCATCGTGATGGGCAGCCAGTCCGACTGGCCGACCATGAAATGCGCCGCAGAGGTTCTCGAAGAGCTTGAGGTCGATCATGAAGCTCGGATCGTATCCGCGCACCGCACGCCGGACCGGATGGCGGCCTTTGCCAAAGGCGCAGAGGGCGAAGGCTTCGACGTGATTATCGCAGGTGCGGGCGGCGCAGCACATTTGCCCGGCATGATTGCTGCGATGACGCATCTGCCGGTGCTTGGGGTACCGGTTCAGTCCAAGGCTTTGAGCGGCATGGATAGCCTGCTCTCGATTGTTCAGATGCCGGCTGGCGTACCGACCGGCACTCTGGCGATCGGCGAAGCGGGCGCGACCAATGCCGGCCTGCTCGCTGCCTCGATACTGGCCCTGTCCGACGAAGACCTGTCAGACCGTTTGCAGGACTGGCGCGCCGCTCGCAGCGCGGCGGTCGGTGAGCGACCTCAGGACTGACCGGCAAATGAGCGCGCTCCCTCCGGGTTCAACCATCGGTATTCTAGGCGGCGGCCAGCTGGGCCGGATGCTCGCCATCGCCGCTGCGCAATTGGGCTATCGCTGCATTGGCTATGCGCCAAAAGGCGATAACGTCGCAGCCGAAGTTTGCATCGACTTTTTCGAGAATGACTGGAACGACACCGAAGCTCTGGCCGCCTTCGCCAGCAAATGCGATGTCGTCACCTGGGAATTCGAGAACGTCCCGTTGCACACGGTCGAAGCCATTCCAGCCGACCGGCTCGCTCCGCATCCCAAAGCGCTTGAAGTGGCGCAGGATCGTCTCAATGAGAAGCGGTTCGTAGAGGGTTTCGGTGCGAGCCCAGCGCCTTACAAACGGGTCGAGGACGAGACCGACTTCGCCCGCGCACTGGAAGAAGTCGGCACGCCCGGTATCCTCAAGACCGCGCGTGACGGCTATGATGGCAAGGGCCAATGGCGGGTGCAAAGCACGCATGAGGCGGACGGTATCCGCTTCCCTGGCGTCGCCTGTGTCTACGAAGGCATGGTCCACTTCGAAACAGAGTTCTCGGTCATATTGGTGCGCGCGAAGGACGGTGAGATTCGTTTTTGGGATTCGACCGCCAACACACATCATGGCGGCATGCTGACCAGTTCGATCCTTCCCGCTGGCGAATTGGTCGAAGCGCAAGTCGAGGCAGCGAGAGAGATTGCTCGCCAAGTCGCAGACGCGCTCAATTATGTCGGTGTGTTGACGCTGGAATTCTTCGCCACGAAGGACGGTCCCGTATTCAACGAGATGGCACCGCGCGTGCACAATTCCGGACATTGGTCGATTGAAGGCGCTGCCACCAGCCAGTTCGAAAACCATATCCGCGCGATTTGCGGACTTCCGCTCGGCGGTACCGAAACCCGCTTTGTCAGCGTCGATATGCGCAATATCGTCGGCGAAGATGCTCTCGCAGCGCATGCCATCCTGTCCGAAGATGGGGAGCCGCACCTGCACCTTTATGGCAAGCGCGAGGCGCGCGAAGGACGCAAAATGGGTCACGTAACACGCGTCAGCCACAGCGCTCCACCAGCGACCGGCCCACAAACCTGATGCCGGATATCGTCCTGATATACGCGCGGGCTGAGAACGGCGCGATTGGCAAGAACGGCAAGCTGCCGTGGCACCTGCCCGCCGACCTCAAGCGCTTCAAGGCACTGACCATGGGCCAAGATGGAAAAGGACGGCCGATGATCATGGGCCGCAAGACCTTCGAGAGTCTGCCCGGCCTGCTGCCCGGCCGCCGCCACATCGTCCTGACCCGGCGAGAACGCTGGGACAGCACAGGCGCAGAAGTGGCGACTTCGGTGCAAGACGCAATTGCGCTTGCGAGCAAAGATAATGAGGCGGGCGAAATTGCTGTCGTCGGCGGCGCAGCGATCTATGACGTTTTCATGGACCAAGCAGATCGCATTGAAATGACCCAGATTCACGAGGAATATGCAGGTGACACCTTCATGTCTGCGCCCAATTCTCTTTGGGAGGTTGCCGCGCGCGAAGATCACGCGGCAGAGGGCGACAAGCCCGCATTCTCATTCATTACGTATCGCCGCGTCGAAGAGCAGGGCTGATGCGCTGGCTCGATCATCGTGAACCTGTTCAAGAGGCCTTGCGCGGCGCCATAATCGCGCTGGGCAACTTCGACGGGTTCCATAGCGGGCATCAAGCAGTCGCCGGCGAAGCGATCAAATGGGCTCATGACGAAGGCCGACCCTCTATTATCGCGACGTTCGATCCTCATCCAGTGCGCTTCTTCAAGCCCGATGTGCCGCCGTTTCGTCTGACCACGCTCGAGCAGCGGCAGGAGCTCTATCTCGCCGCGGGCGCAACCGCGATGCTGGTGTTCCATTTCGATGCCGAGCTTTCGAGCACCAGCGCGGAAGACTTCATCACCGAAATCCTGATCGAACGGTTCGGCGCGCATGGCGTGGTGACCGGCGGCGACTTCACCTTTGGCAAAGGCGCCAAGGGCAATGTCGATTTGCTCAGGGGTTATGGCGGCGAGCATGGCCTCAAGTCACGGGTGGTCTCGCCTGTGGAGGGCAAAGGCGAAATCGTCTCCTCCAGCCGCATTCGCGAAGCCTTGCGCGAGGGCAAACCGGAACTCGCAGCCGAGCTTCTCACGCGTCCGTTCGCGATCAGGGGTATAGTCGAGCATGGCGACAAGCGCGGGCGCGAAATCGGCTATCCCACCGCCAACCTCGCGATCGATAAATATCTGCGGCCCAAATACGGGATATATGCGGTGACCGGCAAAGTGTTGGCCACGGGCGAAATGCTCAAAGGGGCGGCCAATATCGGTGTTCGCCCGCAGTTTGAACCGCCGAAAGAGCTGCTCGAACCGCATTTCTTCGACTTTTCAGGCGACCTCTACGGTCAGGAAATCGAAGTCTCCTTCCACCACTTCCTGCGCGGTGAAGCGAAGTTCGACAGCCTTGAGGCTTTGGTCGAGCAAATGGACAAAGACTGCGCTGAAGCGAGGCGATTGCTTTCATGAAAATTTGGCTGCGGCGCGGGGCAATTCTCGCAGCCTTCGCATTCCTGATCCTGACTGTTGTCAATGCGAGCTGGCTCGCGCCCGAGCCAAAGGGCTCACCCAAGCTGATCGCGCATCGCGGGGTGTATCAATTGTACGACAAAACCGGCGTGGGGCGGGACACCTGCACGGCGGACCGCATCGAAGAGCCCTTTCATGGCTATCTCGAAAACACGCAGGCCAGCACCAATCGCGCGCATCGGCTTGGCGCGCATATGGTGGAGATCGATGTCGCGCCCACCAAGGATGGCGAGATGGTGGTATTTCATGATTGGGCACTCGATTGCCGCACCAATGGTAGCGGCCCGGTGCGTGACGCGACACTCGAAGAGCTGCAAGCGCTCGATATCGGGTATGGCTACACCGCCGATGGCGGCCAGACCTATCCCTTTCGCGGCAAGGGTGTGGGGCTGATGCCGGAGGTGACGGATTTCGTCAGCAAGCTGCGACCGCGTGCGCGCCTGATGTTCAACTTCAAATCGAAAGACGCCAGCGAGGCGGATTTGCTCGCCAGCAAATTGCGCGCAGCGGGCCGCGATCCGGTTGCCGAGGGCGATGGGTTTTATGGTCATGAAGCACCTATCAGGCGCATGCGCGAGCTGTTTCCTGATGCCTGGGTCTGGAACCAGCAGGAGGCAAAGGCCTGCGCGCAATCCTATGTCGCGGTCGGATGGAGCGGATACCTGCCGCAGGATTGCCGCGGCAAAACGATGGTCATCCCGCTCAACTATCAATGGGCATTCTGGGGTTGGCCCAACCGGCTGATCGCGCGGATGGAGGCGCATGGCGGCGAAGTGATCGTGATTGGCCCCACTGGCGAGAACAATCCGCGCGGCCTCACTCTGCCCGAACAGCTCACTGAAATTCCCAGCACCTTCAACGGTTATATCTGGGTGGAGGACGCCTTCGCGCTGACCCCGGCGCTCATCAGCCGCCTGGACAATCGCACTCAGGAAGAAATCGACGCGACCAAGACCGCGCTGGAGCGGCGGCGCAACCGATGATCGCTGGCGCATTTGGGCTTTCGTGCCGCCCCGCTTTGCTCTAACGGCCCTGCCCTATGTCTGACGATAGCAATAAGCGAGATTACCGGGACAGCGTCTTCCTGCCGAAGACCGATTTCCCAATGAAGGCCGGCCTTCCCCAGAAGGAACCGGGTATTCTCGCGCGTTGGGAGGACGCCAACCTTTACCGTGCGCTGCGCGACACCCGCGCGGGCCGCGAGAAGTTCGTCCTGCATGATGGCCCGCCTTACGCCAATGGCGACATGCATATCGGCCATGCGCTCAACCATATCCTCAAAGACATGGTGTGCCGCACGCAGAACCTGCTGGGCAAGGACGCGCCCTATGTGCCGGGCTGGGATTGCCACGGCCTTCCGATCGAATGGAAGGTCGAGGAGCAATACCGCAAGAAGAAGAAAAACAAGGACGAGGTTCCGGCCAAGGAATTTCGCGCCGAATGCCGCGCGTACGCGCAGAAATGGGTCGATACGCAGCGCGAGCAGCTGAAGCGGCTCGGCATCATGGGCGATTGGGACAATCCCTACCTAACCATGGACCCTCAGGCAGAGGGCACGATTGTCGCCGAGCTGATGAAGTTCGCGGAAAGCGGCAACCTCTATCGCGGGTCGAAACCGGTGATGTGGTCGCCGGTCGAAAAGACCGCGTTGGCCGAGGCCGAGGTCGAGTATGAGGATATCGTCTCGACCCAGATCGATGTGGCGTTTGAAATCATCGAGAGTCCGATCGAAGAGCTGGTCGGCGCGCATGCGGTGATCTGGACCACGACCCCCTGGACGATCCCGGTGAACCAGGCGATCGCCTATGGGCCGGAGGTCGAGTATTGCCTTTTTGAGATCAAAACTGGTGAGATCGATGATCTACCGGCTCTTGAGAAATGGCGCCATAAGTTGCTTCTAGTTGCACGGGAACTCGTTCCTGACTTCCTCAATCGGATCGGATGCGAGTGGGACAATAGCGACGTCCCGCATATTCTGTTCAAAGGCACCGACCTCGCCGGAACCGTCGCGCGCCACCCGATGCACCATCTCGGGGGCTTCTATGCGACGCCGCGTCCTATGCTGGAGGGCGATTTTGTCACCACCGAGAGCGGCACCGGCCTCGTCCACATGTCGCCCGATCATGGCGAGGATGACTTTGCGCTATGCAAGGCACACGGGATCGAGCCGGTCTTCGCGGTGATGAATGACGGGCGCTATCGCGACGATTGGCTGTGGCTTGGGGCGGATGATCTCGATGCCGAAGGCAAGCCGCGCCGCCGCGCGGTCATCAACAAACCGTTCAATTCCGCTGAAGGCCCGATCTGCAGCGACCTGCGCGCAGCGGGCGCGTTGCTATCCGCGAGCGATGATTACGAGCACTCCTACCCGCACTCATGGCGCTCAAAAGCCAAGGTCATCTATCGCTGCACCCCGCAATGGTTTGTGCCGATGGACAAGCCGCTTGATGAGCCTGTCCAACCATCCGACACGCCGGTGATCGAGCTGGACGGCGTGGGCCATGCGAAGGGCATTCCCGCTACGCTGCGCGAGCGGTCCATGGCAGAGATCGAGCGCGTGCGCTTCGTGCCGGAGAAGGGGCGCAACCGGATCGGCTCCATGGTCGAAGGGCGGCCCGACTGGGTGCTATCCCGTCAACGCGCATGGGGCGTGCCGATCACCCTGTTTCTCAAAAACGGCACGAGCGAATATCTGCAAGATGCGCAGGTCAATACACGCATCGTCGAAGCGATCACCGCTGAAGGCGTCGATGCCTGGGATGAGGCGCGCAAGGCCGAATTCCTCGGCTCCGATTACAATCTCGATGACTATGAGATGGTCACCGACATTCTGGACGTCTGGTTCGATTCGGGCTGCACCCACGCTTTCGTGCTGGAATCGGGCCGCTGGCCGGACCTGCAGTGGCCTGCGAACCTTTACCTCGAAGGCAGCGACCAGCATCGCGGCTGGTTCCAGTCCTCGCTGCTCGAAAGCTGCGCGACGCGCGGCCGCGCGCCTTACGACGAAGTGCTGACCCATGGCTTCACCATGGACAAGGCCGGCAAGAAAATGTCGAAGTCGCTCGGCAATACGATCGACCCGCTCAAGATCATGGAGCAGACCGGCGCTGATATCATCCGCCTGTGGGCGCTGAGCGTCGATTTCACCGAAGATCACCGGATCGGCGATGAGATCCTGAAAGGTGTGGGCGATCAGTACCGCCGTCTGCGCAACACGTTCCGCTATCTGCTCGGCGCACTCGACGGGTTCGTCGGCGATATGTCCGATAGCGGCGAAATTCCCGAGCTGGAGCTGTACGTCCTGTCGCTGCTGAGCGAGCTGGACGGCAAGCTGAAGCAAGCGGTCGTCGATTACGACTTCAACACCTACACCCGCCTGCTGGTCGATTTCTGCAACGAAGACCTCTCGGCCTTCTTCTTCGATATTCGCAAGGATTCGCTCTATTGCGACGGGGAGGAATCGACCACGCGCAACGCCTATCGCACCGTGCTCGACCTGCTGTTCCACGCGCTGGTGCGCTATGCCGCGCCGGTGCTGGTCTACACCGCAGAAGAAGTGTGGCAGACCCGCTATCCAGAGGACGGAGAGCAAGGTGGCAGCGTCCATCTGCTCGAATGGCCGAGCGTGCCGCAAGTACCCGCCGACCGCGCCAAATGGGACGCGCTGCGCGCCCTTCGCGAACGCGTGACCGAAGCGATCGAGCCGCTGCGCCGCGAAAAGACCGTCCGCTCCAGCCTGGAAGCCGAAGTCACCGTGCCCGCCAGCGCGGTGCCGGAAGGCGTTTCGGATGAGCAACTCGCCGAACTGTTCATCACTGCGACAGTGACGCGCAGCCAAGGCGATGAGGTGACGGTCACCAAGACATCCCACGACAAATGCGGGCGCTGTTGGCGCTTGCTGCCCGACGTGCCTGAGGAAGGCGCGCTGTGCGGGCGATGCGAAAGCGTGGTTGCGGGCATGGATGCGGTGGCATGAGCAAGCTTTTCACCAAAAATCGCATAATCGGCCTGGTCCTTGCGCTGTTTATTGCCGGTATGGACCAGCTCGTGAAATGGTATGTGATTGGCCCGCTCGCTTTGCGCGAAGTGCGCAATATCGAGCTGCTGCCCTTCTTCGACCTCACTTACGTGGAGAATCGCGGCGTCTCGCTCGGCCTGCTTGAGGCTAACAATATGGAGATGCGTTGGCTGCTTGTCGCGGGCACTGCCGTGATTGCGCTGATCGTGCTTGTCTGGATCATGCGCGAGAAGCTGCTGGGCGATATCCTCGGCCTCGGCCTGATCCTGGGCGGCGCGATCGGCAATATCCGCGACCGTTATGAGCTTGGCTATGTGATCGATTATGCCGACCTGCATATCGGAACGTTTCGCCCGTTTCTCGTTTTCAACATCGCCGATGCAGCTATCACCATCGGCGTTGTGATAATCCTTGTTCGCAGCTTTTTCGTGAGCGACAAGGATGATACAACCCCCATAGAAGACCATTCGCCCAGCGACACGGACGCTGAGCAGCCAGCCCAGAGCTGACCCGGAGAGTTACAATGCGTGCCTACAAAACCGCCATCCTTCTTGTGTCGAGCAGCGCGATGCTGGCCGCTTGCGGAGGGTCCGGCATCTTCAACCGCGACCGTCCGGACGAATTCGCCGTTCAGCGTCAGGCACCGCTGGTTGTGCCGCCTGATTTCAACCTGGCCCCGCCAGCACCCGGCGCACCGCGTCCAGCGGAAGGCGCAGCGTCCGAGCAGGCTCTTGAAGCTCTGTTTGGCGGCCCTGCCCCACGCAGCCAGATCGAAACCAGCGCGATTGATCGTGCCGGTGCGGCAGATCCCGGCATTCGTTCCGAAGTGGGCGATGAAGGCACGAACACAGTCGCCAAAGGTCGTGTGACCCGGGATATTATCGCTGCCCCCGAAGGCGACGGTGCGGCTGCGCAGACGATTATACCGTCATGATTTTTGCACCCCATCCGGGGTGCGGTCTCCTCGCTCACCCGGCCTGAAGGTCGCGTCGCTGCGGACGCCCGGTCGGGCTTGCGGCGCTTCGCGCCGTTCAGGTGCGATCCAGTGCTGCAGGGCGCTCAGCATCTCGTAACATCGATGTTTTCAGGATCGCGAGTGCAGCCGGCCAGCGCGCGATTGTGCGACGTCAGCCGTCTTCTGAAACAACCGCCTCAGAACTGCGGCTCACCAGGATCTTGTCGATCCGGCGCCGGTCCATATCGACCACCTCAAAGCGCCACCCCTGGTCGGTAAAGGTATCACCCTCAGTCGGCAGCCTTTTCAGCACTGACAAGGCGTAGCCAGCTGCGGTCCCGAACTCGCGGTTCTCATCATAATCGAGGCCTAAGCGGTCAGCCAGCGCGTCCGCCGAAATGCCGCCAGAGATCAACAGCGAGCCATCGTGCCGCTCGACCAGATCCGGCGCATCGCCTTCATCCTTGTCGCTGACGAAATTGCCCGCCATGGCGGTGAGCAGATCGACCGGTGTAACGATCCCGTCGAGATGACCATATTCGTCATGCACCATCACCATTGCGGTGTCCGACTGTTGCAATATTCGCAGCGCGTCGACCGCGTCGAGCTGATCTGGCACGACTTCCGCTTTGCGCATCATGTCTCTCAGCGAAACCGGCTTGCCCGCGACCAATTGCGCCAACACTTCGCGCACTTTGACCACGCCCAACACATTGTCGGGTGAGCCATCAGCGACCGGCAGCAGCGAATGCGGGCTGTCTTCAATCACCGCCTTTATCGCCTTCTCATCCGCGCCGACATCGATCCAGTCGAGCTCAGTGCGCGGCGTCATCATTTCGCGCACAGGTCGCTCGGCCAGGCGCACCACACCGGTTAGGATTTGATGCTGTTCTTCCTCGATCACGCCCGAGCGAGTCGCATCTGCAAAGATCATCTGCAGCTCTTCAGCGGTGACCGAGTTCTGATTGCCGGAACGGATGCCAAACAGGCGGATAATCGCGGCAGAGCTAGTGTCGAGTAGCCATACGAGCGGCGCAGCAATTCGGGCGAGCAGCGCCATCGGTCGCGCCATGACCAGGGCGATGGGCATGGCGGCTTTCAAGGCGAGCTGTTTGGGCACCAATTCGCCGATCACCAGCGTGAAATAGGTCGTGAAAGCGATCGCGATCACAAATCCGACGTCGCCCGCCATATCGGCCGGTACGCCAAGGAGAACGAGCCGCTCACCAACAGGGCCGCCGAGGCTTGAACCGGAATAGGCGCCGGAAATGATTGCAACCAGCGTGATGCCGATCTGCACCGTCGAGAGAAACTTCCCCGGATCAGCAGCCAGTTCCAGCGCGGTTTTGGCCCCGGCAGAGCCATCGTCCCGCTTGGCCTTGAGACGAGCGGGTTTGGCCGAGACGATCGCAAGTTCCGACATGGCGAACACGCCATTGAGCACGATCAGTCCGGCAATTATGAGAAGGTCAGGCCAGGGAAAGGGAGTCACACGCATTCCGCTAGCACAAATGCGCGGAGTTGCCAGCCAGTCTTGCTCGCGATCGTCCACAAGCAGTCATTTCACCGTCAGCCCCATTCAGCTTGCGGCAAAACAGGTTGCCTCAATCCGGCGTCAGTTCGGAACAGACTGGTTGCCCGATGCTTTTATCTAGGACAACAACCTGTTTCAAAAAGGAGGAACCATAATGAAAACAGCGAGAATTTTCCTTTCGAGCACGGCAGCCATCGCCCTGTTGGGCACAAGCGCTTGCGTTACCGACCCCAACACCGGCCAGCAGAAAGTGTCTCGTACAGGCATCGGCGCGGTTCTGGGCGGCACATTAGGTTACCTGCTCGGCGGCGTCGTGGGCGGCGACACTGCGCGTATTATCGGCGCAGGCATCGGCGGCTCAGCCGGCGCCGTGATCGGCAAGCAGTTCGATGACCAGATCAAGGAATTGGACGAGCAGACCGCCGGTAGCGGCGTCGATGTGGAAGAAATTGGCGATCAAGACGCGATTCTGGTGCGTCTGCCCGATGGAGTGACTTTTGCGACGGGTTCTGCCGAGATCAATCCTGGCTTCCGCCAGACGCTTGATACGGTCGCAGACAGCTTGATCAAATATCCCAACAGCCTGATCGACGTATACGGCTTTACCGATACGACAGGTTCGGACGCGCTCAACCAACGCCTGTCGGAGCAACGCGCGCAATCGGTTGCCGATTACCTCGCGTCGCGCGGAGTCGCACGCAGCCGCATGGCCACGCAGGGCTTTGGTGAACAATATGACTATTTGCGGGTGAAAACCGGCGACAATATCAATGAGCCGCTTAACCGCCGCGTCGAAATCAAGATCGTCCCGATCAGTCAGGAAGACGTGGAAGCCGCACGCAACAACTGATCACGTGGGCATTTCTAGTTTGAAAGGGGTCGGCTTACGCTGGCCCCTTTTTTGTCTCGGTAGCAAGGCCAGCCGCGCTCTCTATTTGAGCTGCTTCGCCCGCTCAGCAATTCGCTCAACCGCCTCGCCATGGATATCTGGCGAGCTCACAAGCACTCCAAAAGCGCGCGGGTCGCGTTTGTTATATGCGAAGGGCGCGCCGAACGCGTCGGAAACCTGCGCCCCGGCCTCGCGCGCGATCAAGGTCGCGGCGCCGACATCCCATTCGAAACCCCAGCGTATCGTTGCGACCAGATCAGCCTGGTCATTGGCCACCATTGCGATGCGCAGCGCAATTGAGTTGGGCTTCTCGACAATCGTCAGGTCCGAATCAGGCCCCGGCAATTGATCGATGGGAATACGAGAGCCGGAAAACACCTTTCGCTGTGAGGCTGCGATCGGCGCTTCATTCAGAGTGGCACCCTGTCCAGCCAATGCGAGCCATTCTTCACCCCGAGCGGGCGCCGCAAGCATACCAATCAAGGGGCGGCCAGCGCTGATCAAAGCGACAGACACCGTCCAGCCGGGCCTACCGCGAATGAAATCACGTGTCCCGTCGATCGGATCAACCAGCCAGATCAGGTCTTTCTTGAGCCGAGCCTCATCGTCCGCCGTTTCCTCCGACAGCCAACCCGCTGAGGGAAGCAGCGCGTGCAGTTCTCGCTTCAGGAACGCGTCGACCTCAAGGTCCGCCTCGCTAACGGGATCGCCTGGCGTTTTCTCCCACGTTGACAAGGCATGCCCATCACCCGGCCAGCGCGAATGTGCGATCCGGCCCGCTTCTCGGACGATTTCTTGAAGGCGACTATGATCAATCATTTTGGGCAATCATGTGAGCCATATGTGGTGGCCGCACAAACCCCACTTTTCAAGCCGGTGAATCCATGCTTAGGCATGCGCAAAGCTCTGAAGCAGACACGCGGCAGGGTGCCAACAGATCAAAACTCTCCCACAAGATTTTCATCAAGGACACGCTCTCCCATGAACATCCACGAATACCAGGCCAAGGAATTGCTCAAGGAACACGGCATCGCCGTGCCAGCCGGCCATGCTGCGATGAGCGTTGAGGAAGCCGTTGCGGCTGCCAAGCAACTTCCCGGCCCGCTCTATGTGGTGAAGGCACAAATCCATGCCGGTGGGCGCGGCAAGGGCAAATTCAAAGAACTCAGCCCTGATGCGAAGGGCGGTGTGCGGCTCGCACAGTCGATCGAAGACGTTGAAAAAGACGCGAAAGAAATGCTCGGCAACACGCTGGTGACGATCCAGACCGGTGAAGAAGGCAAACAGGTCAATCGCCTCTATGTCACCGACGGTGTGGATATTGAGAGCGAATATTACCTCGCCATGCTGGTCGACCGTGCAACAGGCCGGGTGGCTATGGTCGCTTCGACCGAGGGAGGGATGGACATTGAAGATGTCGCTCACAACACGCCAGAGCTGATCACCACGATCACCATCGATCCGGCGCAGGGCTTTATGCCGCATCACGGACGCGCCGTCGCATTCGCGCTCAAACTGTCGGGCGACCTCAACAAGCAGTGCCAGAAGCTTGCAGCCAAGCTCTATGCCGCCTTCATGGCGTGCGATTGCGAGATGCTTGAGATCAACCCGCTGGTCGAAACCAAGGACGGACAGTTGCTCGTGCTCGACACCAAAATGAGCTTTGATGGCAATGCGCTCTATCGTCACCCTGCAATCGAGGAGATGCGCGACGAGACCGAGGAAGATCCAGCCGAAGTCGAAGCGTCCGAATACGACCTTGCTTACATCAAGCTCGACGGCAACATCGGCTGTATGGTCAATGGCGCTGGTCTCGCCATGGCGACGATGGACATCATCAAGCTGAACGGTGCGTTCCCGGCCAACTTCCTCGACGTCGGCGGCGGCGCGACTACAGAGAAGGTGACCGCAGCGTTCAAGATCATTCTGGCCGACGATGCGGTCGAGGGAATTCTGGTCAACATCTTTGGCGGTATCATGCGCTGCGACACGATTGCAGAGGGCATTGTCGCGGCTGCCAAGGAAGTCGAACTCGACGTGCCGCTGGTGGTCCGCCTCGAAGGGACCAATGTTGACAAGGGTAAGGACATCCTCGCCAATTCCGGCCTTCCGATCGTGCCCGCCGACAATCTCGGTGACGCGGCTCAGAAGATCGTCGCCGAGGTGAAGCAGGCGGCTTGAGTCCAGAACTTCGGCTTTGCCTTAGCGCGTTGTTAACCATACGGTTTTAATCCGCTCTCCTAACAGGGGGCAGATACCAGTGAGTTCAGACGCAATCGAAACCGCAGCCGCTGCGCAAGTCGCAACGCGCCATCAAAAACCTGACGCCTTCAAGAAGGCTGAGACAATCCTAGAATCGGTGCTGTTTGGCAGTCGCTGGCTGATGGCGCCGTTCTATCTGATGATGGTCGGTGCGCTGGGTATGTTGCTGGTCAAGTTCGGTCAGGAAAGCTGGCACATTCTCACCCATACCCTGATCATGACGGAGGCTGATGCGGTTCTCGCGGTTCTGTCCCTGATCGACATCACGCTGACCGGCAATCTGCTGCTGATGGTGGTGTTTGCAGGCTATGAAAACTTCGTATCGAAGATGGATGTCGACGATCACGAAGATCGCCCGGACTGGATGGGCAAGGTCGATTTTGCCGGATTGAAGCTGAAACTGGTCGCCTCCATCGTGGCGATTTCAGGCATCAATCTGCTCAAGAGTTTTATGGCGTTGAGCGCGACCGAGATAACACCAGGCGTTGAAAAGCAGCTATTCTGGATGCTCGCCATCCACTTGGTGTTCATCGTTTCCGGCGTGATGCTAGCTCTGATGGACAAGGTGGCTGCAACGACCAAGCCGCACTAAGACTAGCGCGTCGGTTCTGGCTCCGGCAGGACCGGCTCAGTGCTATCCTGATAGGTGAGCCAGTTGCGCCAAATGTCGTGGGTGCGCTGGTCCGTCAGCCTGATCGAGCAGCGCAGCGACATGGCATTGCGGATCGTGCCCTCTTTCCATTGCTCGTACACCGAATTGCATTCGCGTTCCCGGTAAGCGGTGAATTCCTGATCACTTGTGCGGATCATTTCAGCGAGATCGCTGCTGTTGTCAGCCGAGCCAAGCGCGGCTTCCAGATAGGTGGCCTGACGCGCCTTCGCCCGACCCAGAGCCTCTGAGAGGCAGTTGTTGATTGCGACAGTGGTCCCATCGCAATCATACGATGCTAGTGCCGCTCCAACAGCCTTGAATCGAAAAAGCAATTCTTGCGGCTCCGGCTTGTCGCTCTTCATGCGGACCGCTGCAACGAGTCCATCGGGTCCGTCACAACGCAGCGTCAGCGCGTTGAAAAAGGCCGCGCAATCTTCCATCGCAACCAGGCGGAAGGTCAGCATGCCGTCCTTCTCCTCCCACCCGGTCAGATCTGCGTTGAAGTGCTTCAAGCGCAGCACGAGCGTGCCCCCCTCCTCCATCAGATAAAGATGCTCGGTGAACATGATCGCACTCTCGCCATCTTCACTTGTTGTCTCTTGAACGAAAGTACCGACCATCGTGCCACCCGTTGGCGGCAGCCAGCTTTCCAACGCGGGCGCACCAGCGATACCTTCCCCGACCCATTGCCCGACCAACCAATCCATCTGCTCGAGGCTTGCAGGCGGCGATTCGAAACCTTCTTCGCCGATCCGCGTTTCTATAGGCAAATCCTGCGCCACAGCTGCCATGGATAGCCCAAACGCCGCCACAGCTGTTCCAATCACCCGTACGATTGCAGACATTGCACTTCTCCCATCAAGAACTCCACCCGTATCCAACTCTGGCGCGTTGTGCACCTAAGCAGAGGGTTGACGTAACAAAGACGTAGCGCGAGACCGCAATTCGACAGATAACTGAAAAATCCCACCTCCACCCAACTTGACGTTTACGTAAACGCAAGCTAGGGCTGGGCCCAAGAATTTGCGCAAGGAAGGAACTGCGATGAAAATCCTCGTCCCCGTCAAACGGGTGATCGATTATAACGTGAAGCCGCGCGTCAAAGCTGACGGTAGCGGCGTCGATCTCGCCAATGTCAAAATGAGCATGAACCCGTTCGACGAGATTGCAGTCGAAGAAGCGATTCGCATCAAGGAAGCGGGCAAGGCTGAAGAAGTCGTCGCCGTTTCGATCGGCCCGGCAAAGGCGCAGGAAACCCTTCGCACCTCGCTCGCCATGGGCGCAGACCGCGCGATCCTGGTCGAAACCGACGAAGAGGTAGAGCCGCTCGCCGTTGCGAAGATCCTCAAAGCGATTGCCGAGGAAGAGCAACCCGGCCTCGTCCTGCTTGGCAAGCAATCGATTTCGGACGATTCCAACCAGACCGGGCAGATGCTCGCCGCCCTGATGGGCCGTCCGCAAGGCACCTTCGCCAACACCGTAGCGGTTGATGGCGATAGCGTCGAAGTGAAGCGCGAAGTCGATGGCGGTCTCGAAACCGTAAAGCTGACGATGCCCGCGATCGTCACGACCGACCTTCGCTTGAACGAGCCACGCTACGCTTCGCTGCCCAACATCATGAAGGCGAAGAAGAAGCCGCTCGATATCAAGACACCGACCGATTTCGGCGTCGATGTCGCCCCGCGCCTCACGACCACGAATGTCGCTGAGCCGCCCGTTCGCCAGGCTGGCGAGAAGGTCGCCGACGTCGATGCGCTGGTTGAAAAGATCAAGGCCCTCGGCATCGCGTAAGGCGCGGCTGAGCTGGATAAGGAATAGACAGACATGAACACTCTGGTTCTCGTCGAACACGACAATTCATCCGTGAATGATGCGACGCTCGCTGTGGTTACTGCCGCCGGCAAGCTGGGCGATGTGACCGCGCTGGTCGCTGGCCACAATTGCGGCGGCGTTGCCGACAAAGCTGCGCAAATCGCCGGCGTCTCAAAAGTGCTGAAAGCGGATGATCCCGCCTACGCCAATGGCCTTGCAGAGAACGTCGCGCCGCTGATCGCAGGCCTGATGGACGGCTATGACGCCTTCCTCGCGCCCGCCACCACCAGCGGCAAGAACATCGCCCCGCGCGTCGCTGCGCATCTCGATGTGATGCAAATCTCGGACATTCTTTCGGTCGAAGGCGGCAAGACCTTCACCCGTCCGATCTATGCCGGCAACGCCATTGCGACCGTCGAAAGCTCGGATCCCAAGCTGGTGATTACCGTTCGCGGCACAGCCTTCGACAAGGCGGAAACAACCGGCGGATCCGCTTCCATCGAAGACGCAAGCGGCCCCGGCGATGCGGGCATTTCCAGCTTCGTCAGCGCGGAAATCGCCGATGGCGGCGACCGTCCGGAACTCGCCAGCGCTGGCGTGATCGTCTCGGGTGGCCGCGCGTTGAAAGACGCGGAAACCTTCGAAAGCGTTATCACCCCGCTGGCCGACAAGCTCGGCGCGGCCATCGGTGCTTCGCGTGCAGCCGTCGATGCGGGCTATGTTCCGAACGACTATCAGGTCGGCCAGACCGGCAAGATCGTTGCCCCGGAAGTGTATATCGCAATCGGTATTTCCGGCGCGATCCAGCACTTGGCCGGTATGAAGGATTCCAAGGTGATCATCGCGATCAACAAGGATGAAGACGCGCCGATCTTCCAGGTCGCGGATATTGGCCTCGTCGCCGATCTCTACACTGCGGTGCCGGAACTGACGCAAAAACTCGGCTAAGAGCGCCTGCACAAAGACTTAAGATTGAAGCAGACCTCTGCTTGGCTATCATGCCGGGCAGAGGCTTTGCTATTGGGGGCAGACATGCGGGTCGTTTCGAAATTGATCACGGTTACTTTGGTAGCTTGCGGCGCGGCGAGCGCAGCGCACGCAGAGAAGGAACCGATTGTGATTGAGCCAAGCTCGAAGTGGCACGTCGATTTCGCACCGAACAAATGCCGTCTAGCCCGCACCTTCGGTGAAGATGAAAACCGCCACTTACTGTTTTTTGAGCAATTCTCGCCAGAGAAAACTGTAGGCCTGACCGTTTCAGGCCCATCATTTGATCGCTTCAAAACCCGTCAGAAAACCGGCCTTCGGTTCTTCGAGGCTCAGGAGGCTCTCGAGACAGAGCCGTTCAAGGGCGATTTGGATAGCGTTGGTCCAGCTATGATCTACTCCACGGTCGACCTTGAGAAAGGTGACGATATTGAAGACGGAGAATTGACTTCCTTGCCTCAACTTGACGCCGCGCTGGGTGAGAAAGTTGAATTCGTAGCGCTTCAGCAGCGTGGGCGCGAAGTACAGCTTCGCTCAGGCCCATTGGGCGAAGCCTTCAAGGTGCTCAATCAATGCACACAAAGCCTACTTAGCGATTGGGGGCTGGATGCAGAAAAGCACCTCGCCGCCAGACAATTGCCCAAATGGAAAAATGAACGAAGGGTGGCTGGCCGTATCGCCCGAGTATACCCGAGATCTGCGCTTAATCGTGGCGAGCAGAGCATTTTGAGGATGCGTGTGATTGTAAACGAAAAAGGCGAAGTCAGCGAGTGCGCCATCAATGAGGCGACGACAACCGAAAAACTAGAGTCGCCTGCCTGCAAGGAGATGCTGAAGGCAGAATTTTCCCCTGCGATCGATTCCACGGGACAGCCATTCAAGTCTTACTATGCAACCTCAATTATCTATGAGATCGACCGCTAATCCTTAGACAGCCAGCACCTTGATGCAATTGCGCCAGGTGCGGCGGACGATCTGACGGCGTTGCTCCGGCGTCCGCTCGCTGCGCGCTTCGGTCGAGGACTCCCGGTCAAATAACATATCATACATGATAATCCGCTCCTCCTCCGGCGAACTAAGCCGATCGAGCAAATTTTCCATCATGGCATGCACCATAGTGTCACTGGCCCCGCGCTCTGTCCGAGCGTGCGCTGTCTCGTCGACCACCTCGAATGGTGTCGCCGAATCTGGAACCGTCAGAGCGTCGAGGGAAACGGTGGAAGCTCCAGCATTCACCGCACTGCGCCGCTGATCAAGCCGCATGCGGTGGCGCAGGCTCTGCAGCTCGCCGCGAATTTGCCAGCTGACGTGAGTAGAGAAGCTCGCCTGGGTGGGGTCAAAAGTGTCGAGCGCGCGATGCACGCCGATAGCAGCCGCCTGTGCGGCATCGTCCAGCATATCGCTGAGTCCATATTGCAAAGCCAATCGACGGATACGCGGGCGTAGCAATTCGAGCAGCTGTGCGAAGCCGCAATCACTTTGGCTACCTCGTGCAGCGTCGGCCAAACCGATCTTGCGCTCAGTCGAAATCCGGCACGCCCATTTTTCGATCGCACGGCTACGCGCATTGTTGTCGATCGCGCCTGAGCTTGCTCCGCTTCCCATCAATTCTGCCCCCAAACTGCCTGTCCGAGGATAAAAATATGCGCGGTGCCTTAGGGCAGCGATGAAGCGCTACTAGGGCTAGCTACGTATGACTTGGTCGTTGCGCCGTGCCGCAGTCCTGCCGCGAGCTGCCAGCCGCTTGTTCGTGGTCCGGCTTTTGCGCTTCAGCCAGTCGCTGTGCGCTGGCGAGCGCGCGCTCGCGATTACCTGCGATAAGAGCCGCTGCGCAGGCCGCACATTCCCTCTGTGATCGATGCGTGCGATCTTGCGCGACGACATGGCTGAGCAGAGCAAAAAGACGAAAGCGCGCTGGTTCGAATTCATCCGGCCGGGCGCAGACTTCTAGCATAGCGAAGTAGAGCTCGGCCGCAGCCGCCGAATTGCGCTTCTGATCACGCCACAGCGCCCGTCCGGTCAGCACAAATGCGCCCGAGCCAACTTCGAGTTGGCATGGTTCAACCGCTGTAATCAGTGCCCCGTTGATCACCGCCTGCGCGCCAGCGGCCAGCGTGATCGTCTTGGGGCTGGCAAGAGTTTCGTCGGCTTTGTTCATGCCAAATTTGTAGAGAGAACGCCGCGCCTTCGGGCGGTCTACGTGACACTACATAAACGATATGATGAAGTGGATAGTCATGCCGACGAGGCCGCCAACCAAGGTGCCATTGATACGGATGAATTGCAGGTCGCGGCCAACGGCGCTTTCGATCCGGCCCGTGATTGTCGTCGCATCCCAGCGCTTCACCGTGTCGGAAACCAGCGTCACGATCTCTGAGCCATAGCGGGTTGCGATCCCAACCATGGTGCGCCGCGCAAAGCGGTTGATCTGCAATTGCAGCCGCTCGTCCTGTTTCAGCGCACCGCCCAGCTCCGCCAGCCCCTTGCGCATTTCATTTCCGAGCTCGCTATCGGCTTCGCGCGCGCGGCGAATCAGCGAACGGCGAATGCGCTCCCACACGCCCATCCACCATTCGGCAACAGCCGGGTTCTCAATCAGGTCGCGCTTCATGCTTTCGACCCGCTCGCGCGTGACGGCATCATGCTGCAGGTCTTTGCTAAGCTGTTGCAGCCCCTCCTCGATCTTGCTGCGCAGAGGATGCTCGGGATCCACCAGCACTTCGGCAAGTAATTTGTAGAGCCCATCGAGAACCGAACCAGAGATCCGTTCATCCAGGCCTGTCCAGCGGAGCACCGCATTGGCACGAGCGTGGATCACTTCGCGCACGGTCTCTTCATTGTCTTCAAGCGTCAGGCCAGCCCAGCGGATGAACCCGTCCATCAGCGGCATATGCCGCTGATCTGCAATCGCGCTTTCGAGCATACGACCGAGCAAAGGCGAAATGTCGATCTTCGCAAACTGGTTGCCCAAGCCCGAGCGTACCTGATTGCCCAGCCGGTCGGGATCGAGCGATTCCAGCACTTCGGCAAGCAGTTCCGCCGCGCCTCCAGTGATGCGGGAGCGCGGGTCCGCCCCGCTTTCGCTGCGCGCAGGAGCGACCAGAAAATCTCCGACCGCGCGCGCAACGTTCATTCCGGACATGCGCCGTGCGACGACCGCGGGCGTCAGAAAATTTTCCTGCAAGAATTGCGCCATCGTATCGGCGATACGATCCTTGTTTTCCGGTATGATCGCAGTGTGCGGAATCGGCAGACCGAGCGGGTGGCGGAACAAGGCCGTCACCGCAAACCAGTCGGCCAGCCCGCCAACCATCGCGGCCTCTGCAAAGGCGTTCACATAGCCCCAGGCCGGGTGCAGCTCGATATAGGGATGCGTTGTGAAGAACAGCACCGCCATCGCCGCCAACAGCCCTGTTGCTGTCCAGCGCATGCGCCGCGCGCGATCGGCGGTCAACGGCTCACCGCCAAAGGTCAACGCTGTATGCCTGGCATCGTTCATGCAAGCAGCTCTTGGCGCGCCGCCTCAAGCGGCGACACCCCGTTAGCCATAGCGTGGGGAGCCGTCACTCGGCCGGCTCAGCCCCTGGCGGCAGGCGCGTTGCCGGAGTGGCGGGCTTCACGCCAGCAGGATCGGCGACGGGCGGCTGGTTGCTGCTGGTTTCATCGCCAGGGCGATAGGTGAGCATCCGCTCTCGCAGCCATGGTCCGACGCGTTTTTCAAAACTGTCCGCCAGACTGAACCCCGCCGGGACGATCAGCAGCGTCAGCACCGTCGAAAGGATCAGACCGCCAATCACGACAATGCCCATGGGCTGACGCCAAGCGCCGTCACCGCTGAGCGAAATCGCGGTTGGGACCATGCCAGCCGTCATTGCCACTGTAGTCATTACAATCGGCTGCGCACGTTTGTGGCCAGCTTCCATAATGGCTTTGAACTGCTCGGTACCAGTCTCCATTTCCTCGATCGCAAAGTCGATCAACAGGATCGAGTTTTTCGAGACGATTCCCAGGAGTAGCAGGATGCCGATATAGACCGGCATGCTTTGCGCTTGGCCAACCAGCCAGATCAGCAGGATACCGCCCAGCGGGGCGAGTGCGAGCGACGTCATATTGACCAGCGGGCTCATCAGCCTCTTATAAAGCAGCACCAGCACCGCAAACACTAGCAGCACCCCGGCGATGATGGCGATTAGCAAATTTACCTGAAGCTCTTGCTGCCATTCGTCTTCGCCCACGACGTCGCGGATGACGCCTTGCGGCAGGTTATCGAGGATCGGTAGCGCATCAACCTGCTGCTGCGCTTCGCCTTTCAGAACGCCACTGGCGAGGTCGGCTCCAACGAGAACGCGGCGGTTCTGGTTGTAGCGCTGAATCGCGGTCGGACCTGAGCCAAACTCGATATCGGCCACCCGACCCAGGGGTACAGAGCCGCCATTGTTGGTCTGAACCGGCAGGTTTTCGATGGTCGTGAGATCTGTACGCGCTTCTGGCGACAGCTTCACACGGATCGGTATCTGACGATCGGACAGGGAGAATTTCGCAGCGTTCTGCTCGATCTCGCCAAGAGTCGCGATGCGGATCGTTTGGCTGAGCGCAATCGTCGTGACGCCAAGCTCTGCTGCGATATTTTCACGCGGAGTGATGATGATCTCAGGGCGATTGATATCTGCGCTGATGCGCGGCGCGACAATTGTATTGAGCCCTTTCATCTGCTCGACCAGGGTCGTTGCAGTCTCTTCAAGCAGTGCAGGATCGGAACCAGCGAGCATCACCGTCAGATCGCGGCCAGAACCAAACCCTCCACTCTGCGATTCAAACCGCACACGCGCATCCGGAATCTTGGCGAGCAAAGGCCCAACTTCGCGCTCAAATTCGATCGAGGTGCGCTCACGGTCGTCCTTGAGAGTAATGTAAATCGACGCATTGCCAATCCGCACCCGCTCAAGTGCGAGTTCAACCTCAGGCTGCTCATAGAGAATATCGGCGACTTGCTCGGTAACCCGCTTGGTGGTTGCCAGTGTGGTACCGGGCACCATCTCGATGTCGACGGTGCTATTTGCATCATCAATGGTCGGCTGGAATTGAGCTGGGATTTGCCCGAACAGCAGGATCGTGACGAGCAAGGCAAACCAGCCGAGCCCGAGCATCCAGACTCGGTGATCATAGAAACGGGACGTCAGATAGTTTATCGTGCCCGGGCGCTTTGCGACCCGCTTACAACCAAGAAATGCGACAAAGGCAGCGCTCACCATCAACGGCAGGGTAAGAAGTGCAACGATATATTGAGCAAGGTTCAAAGAGGCAAAATCAAGCTGGGCCGATCCGCTGCTTTCGGTCGTCGCAGAAGCGGGCGCGGGATCACCCAATGCGAGGATCACCCCCCCAGCGATGATGCCAGCGATCGCCGCGGCAGTGACAACAACGAGAGCGCCCAATATCTTTGAAAAAAGGCGAGCCACACCATGTTCGGAGCGCAAAAGCTTCGCCAGTCCACGTATTGCCATAAACGCCAGCCAGCCCGCGACGAACCCAATCACCACAGCAAGAAGCAGCAGGAACACTTCGAAGATTTTGGCAACAAACCCATGCGCGAACGAGTTTTCGTCGTTTGAGACGAGAGCCCCAACCTTGTTCGGAATATCCAAACCAACCAGACCGTCAAACCCTGGAACATTAGCACCATTGTAGAGACCGAACATTGCAAACGCAGGCACTACCAAAATCGCGATGACGACCAGAAACAGCGCAATGACGTACAGCCAGCGACTCTTCGGCCCCGGCAATCCCTCGCGTTTCTCAAGCATTTTGCTGCGATCAAGCGACCAGCCGAGGACGCGCATATAGCGGTCCATCCACGGGCCTTCGCCGTGGGCAGCATGCCCTTTCGCCGCAAGGAAATAGGCGGCTAGCATAGGTGTGATCATACGAGCTACCGCAAGGCTCATCAGCACTGCGATAACAACGGTTAGGCCGAAATTCTGGAAAAACTGACCTGAAATGCCCGGCATCAAGCCGACCGGCAGGAAGACCGCGACGATACAGAAACTGGTCGCCACCACTGGCAGTCCGATTTCATCGGCCGCATCGATCGAAGCCTCATAGGCGGATTTGCCCATTCGCATGTGCCTGACGATATTCTCGATCTCCACGATCGCATCATCGACCAGAACACCGGCCACCAGCCCCAGCGCGAGCAAAGACAAGAAATTCAGATTGAAACCCAGCAGGTCCATGAACCAGAAGGTCGGGATCGCGGAAAGCGGAATGGCGACAGCGGAAATAAAGGTCGCGCGCCAATCACGCAGGAAAAAGAACACCACGACGACGGCCAGAAGAGCGCCTTCGATCAGTGCCCTCATGGAGCTGCTATATTGGCTTTCCGTGTAAACCACTGTGTTGAACAGCGGGATGAAAGTGACGTCAGGGTTTTCGGCCTGGATTTTCTCGATCTCTGCCTTTGCCTCGTCGAACACGGTGACATCGGAGGCACCGCGAGCGCGGCTCATGTAGAAATTGACGACTTCCTTGTCGCGCACCTCACTAATCGAAGTGCGTTCGGAATAGCCATCGCGCACCGTTGCGACGTCTGCGAGGCGAATGGTCCGATTGCCGCCCAGCTGAATCTGCCGCTGAGCGAGATCGTAGGCTGTCTCATTATTACCGAGAACCCGCAGAGACTGCCGCGTGCCGCCCACCTCTGCGAGGCCGCCCGCCGCATCGACATTGGACTGGCGTAGCACCCCATTGATTTGCGATGCTGTTACGCCAAGCGCCTGAATCTTGGCCGGATCGAGGATCACCTCGATTTCGCGGTTTACGCCACCCCAGCGGCCCGTTTCCGCCATGCCGGGAATATCGAGCAAGCGTTTCGCAACAGTGTCGTCGATAAACCAGCTTAGCTGCTCGATCGTCATGTCATTGGCTTCGACCGCATAAATACCGAGAAAGCCGCCAGCGACTTGCGCCTTGCTGATGCGCGGTTCCAGAATGCCGTCGGGCAGGCTGCCGCGCACGGTGTCGATCGCGTTTTTGACCTCCACCACCGCATCATCGGGGTCGGTACCGATCTCAAATTCGACAAACGTACTGGAATTGCCCTCGCTCGCGGTCGAATTGATTGATTTTACGCCATTGATCGAGCGAACCCCGCTTTCGACCAGTTGGGTGATCTGGTTTTCGATTTCGGTCGGCGCTGCGCCCGGTTGCGAGATGCTGATCTGCACACCGGGGAATTCGACGTCCGGATTGTTCGTCACATCCATTCGCGAAAAACTGATGAGGCCGGCCAGCAAAAGCGCGGTGAACATCACCAGCGGGATTACCGGATTGCGGATCGACCAGGCAGAGATATTGCGGAAATTCATAACATCACGCCCGTTCTAGTCCGATTGGCTACAGATCGCTCTTTAGACATATCGCGCCTCAGCTTTCCTCGCGCCGCGGATTGACCGTTTCGCCCGGATTGAGGAACCCGCCAGCCCGCAGCACCACTTGCTCGTTGCCCGACAGCCCTTCGGTAATCGCGATACCCTGACGCGTATTCATGCCTGTGGTTACATCACGGCGAACGGCTTTATTCTCATCGTCGACGACATAGACGAAGCTGCCGGCATCATCGGCCAGAACTGCGCTCTCGGGTAGAACCGTGGCTACCAGCGTCCCGCTCTGGATTTCAGCCGTCGCAAAGCCGCCAGGACGAAGTTCAGGTGCGTAGGCGAGTGCAATACGCGCAGTACCCTGGCGATTCTGCGGATCAATCACGGGCGATAGCTGCCACACCTGGCCGGTGAAACTTTTGTCCGAACCACTCGGCACGACCGATGCCTGAACGCCTTGGCCGAGTCTTGCGAGCTGATCCTGACTGAGCTGGGCAAGCATTTCCATCTCACCGCCGCGTGCGATATTGAACAAAGGTGGTGCGCCTGCACCGACCGTCTGACCAGGTTCAACATTGCGCTCAAGCACCAAGCCGGAAGCAGGAGCTACAATGTTAAGGCGTGCATTTCTCGCCCGCAATTCGCGCAATTGTGCTTCAGCGACGTTCACGCGTGCGACGGCGGCGTCGCGGGTCGCGGTCAAGCGGTCGACATCGGCCTTCGAGATGAAACCACGCTCAACCAACTGCAAAGCGCGATCGAGATTGGCTTGAGCGAGATCGGCATCGGCTTTTGCAACCGCGATTTGCGCCGCCTGCGCTTGCGCCTGCTGCGACTGAACCGAGCGATCGATCACAGCCAGAACCTGTCCCTGACGGACCCAGTCACCGGCATCAACCGGGACCGAAACGACCCGACCACCTTCGCCAACCACACCGACGGGCATGGCGCGACGCGCAGCGATGGTTCCGGGCGCGCTGATCATGCCTTCGACGGTCGTCTGACCGGGAGCAACAACGGTGACAACCGGAGCCTGCGAATTGTCGTCGCCAGCCGCCGCACCGTCATCGCCGGTAAGTACGACGTAAGTGGCGATCGCCAGCAGCAGACCGATCACGATTATCCCGACCAGCGCAACGCGGCGCGAAATCAGCGGCTTGTCAGCGCGTACGCCGGACAAGTCTGACGGCACGCTGTCAGCGGCTTCAGCTGTTATCGAACTCTCGTAATTCATGGCCAATCCTCAGGCGTCATTTCAAGGGTGTGTTATACTGATAACTCACCTTGCGCAATCCCTCATACGCCCGGGGAAAGAATCGGGCAATGCGCGGTTCGACTGATGACTTTGACGATAGACGAGCGGCATGCAGCTTAAGTTCCTAACTCTGCACGAAAAAGGGCGAAGCCGCATATCGCAGCCCCGCCCTTCGAATAAGGCTTTGTTTCGCCCTGCTTACCGCACGCGGCCACGCTGGATCAGGTTGACGATGCCAAGCAGGACGACCGCACCGACCACAGCAACGCCCAGACCGGTCAGCGAGAACTCTTGGACGCTTCCGCTAATTCCGAGCAATGGGCCAACGATTACGTTGCCTACAATCGATCCGACACAGCCGACTACGATATTCCAAAAGATGCCCATCGACGCGTCACGGTTCATGACCAGACTGGCCAGCCATCCAGCGACACCGCCAACGATAAGCGCAATAATCCAACCCATTATAGTTCCTCCTCTGTTGCAACCCCAGTGGCTACATACATGGAAGAACAAGGTCGAGTGGTATTCGGTTCCGAGTGAGGCCAAATCTGGCGACGCTCAGGCCCCGCGGTCAGTATTTCAGCTGGCGTTCGTAGAGGTCGCGATAGTGCTGAATACGGGTCACACGCAGGCCCTGCATACCGGAACGGTCGACAGCGCGCTGCCAAGAAGCGAACTCTTCCAGAGTAAGTCCGTAGCGCTCAAGCACTTCATCAATCGTCAGGAGGCCGCCATTTACCGCAGCCACGACTTCAGCCTTGCGACGCACAACCCAACGTTTGGTCTTGGGCGACGGCAAGTCATCAATCGTCAATGGCTCACCAAGTGGGCCAATGACTTGTGCGGGGCGGATGTCCTGATTTTCAATCATTTACTGTCTCTCGATCGCCTCGTGCCGCGTCGTCATGTAGTTGAGAACCTATGACAACTGAGGCTTTGCGACCTTCTAAAGCAATAGGGTTAACAGGCCGTTCGCCTTCATTGATCGCAGCAAAGTAACTGGCTGCCGCATCTCCGAAGCTGGCCACGCTCACAGATCCATGCGCCGTCTTGTCGCGTCGCATGACAGCGCGCAGGTCGCGCGCAGCGTTGATTCGTGCAGCTAGTTCGCTCCATCCGATAGCGCGCAGCGCATCGCCAGCACGCGCATCCGAGCCGTCAACCGGCACGGAGACGCCCGCGTGCGCATAGGCAGCATCTGCCAGCTGGGTGCCTGGAATCGATGGAACGTTTTCGAACATTCCATTGTCTCTAGTGCGAGCTCGTCAATATGAAGTAAAACTCGCGTTTACCTGACCTTAGGAATACTGCGCGGCCCAAAAGCAACAAAATTGCCCTCGATTGCCGAGTGGCGACCCTCACGTAAATAGCCCCAAACCACTGGAATAGTGCATCAAGCGCGTGTAAAGGGGCCCTTCTTCATGACCACCAACGCTGTTCTTGAAAGCCAGTCCGAGTTCGGGCTCGATGCTGCCGCGCTGTTCGATTTGCCGAAACCGGCGAGCGAAAGCCGTATCGTTGTCGCCATGTCGGGCGGGGTCGACTCCTCTGTAGTCGCAGCTCTAGCGGCAGAATCCGGCGCAGAAGTGGTTGGCATCACTCTGCAGCTTTATGATTATGGCGCAGCGACCGGTCGCAAGGGAGCCTGCTGTGCAGGCGACGATATTCAGGATGCCCGCGCGGTATGCGATCGGTTGGGCATCGCGCATTACGTGTTCGATCATGAAAGTGCCTTTCGCGAGGATGTGGTCGAGCAGTTTGCAGACGAATATCTTGCCGGTCGCACCCCGGTGCCTTGCATACGCTGCAATATGGGGCCGAAATTCACAGATCTGTTTCGCATGGCACGCGAGCTGGGCGCAGATTGCCTGACGACAGGGCATTATGTCCGCCGTGTCGAAGCGGAAGGCGGACCGCATCTTTATCGTGCGGTCGATCCGGCGCGCGATCAGTCGTATTTTCTTTACGCCACGACGCAAGAACAGCTCGACTATATCCGCTTCCCGCTCGGCGGTCTGCCGAAAGCGAAAGTGCGAGAGCTGGCCGAGGCGGCGGGGCTGCGCAATGCGGCCAAGCCCGACAGTCAGGACATCTGCTTTGTTCCCGACGGCAATTACGCCAAGATCGTAAAGTCACTGCGTCCTGAAGGCGGCGTGCCGGGCAATATTGTCCATGCTCAGACTGGCGAAACTCTAGGTGAACACCAGGGCATCGTTCACTTCACCGTCGGTCAGCGCAAGGGTTTGGATATCGGCGGTCAGCCTGAGCCGCTCTATGTCGTCGGCCTCGATCCCGAGACGCGTGAAGTGCGTGTCGGCCCCAAAGTCATGCTGGCGATTGATGAAGCGCAGTTGATCGAGACCAATCGGATTGGCGGTCTGCCGGATGAGCCGCTGACGGCGAAAGTTCGCAGCCTGGCCAAGCCAGTGCCGATCGAATTAGTTGGCCCGCTTGGCGACAATGCGCCGGCCACGGTCCGCTTTGCTTCACCGGAATTTGGCGTTGCACCCGGTCAGGCTGCGGTGATCTATTCTGGCGAGCGAGTCATCGGTGGTGGTTGGATCGACGGAACGCGCGCAGCTGGATGATTTCACGCTACGGCGCGATCACCCTTCCCACTTCTCCAGCACGCAGCCATAGCCTTCGCGGAAGCTGGCAGTCGTATCCGCCACCAATGGGAAGCGAGCAGTAACGCTCTTGGCGTCCACATCGTCGACTAAAGTGACGATTTCCATTCCGGCCAGCTTGTCCTTCTCGCAATCTTCAAGGCTGCGGCCCGCTACGAACCGGCACGAACACGCAACGCGCGCTGAGTAGGCCGTACTGACTTCGGCATATCCACGAATGGGCTCGCGATAGACCCAGGCAGTGACCGCAATGGCAGCGATTGCGATGAGTAAAAGCCACAAGGCAAAGCGAGACGTCCTGGAAGCGCGTGAAGAAGCCGAATTTGCCATTGCCAAGCTGTGGTCCTTGGGGAATTGAGTGCTGATGTCTTTGCGTTCTGCTTCCTCTACCGCCGCCCTAGCTATCCTGTCAGCCCCTTTGATGGTGCTTTCTGCCTGCGGCGAGGCACCGCCAAGCATACCCGCGCCTTTGAGTGAAGCAGCGCTTGCAGCGATCACCGACAAAGCTGGTGCACCGCGCGAACAACTAGCGCGCGAGATCGACGATCTGTTCAGCGCCGAGGGTCTGGGAGAGACACGCGCTATTTTAGTGATGGCGGACGGAGAGCTGGCAGCCGAACGCTATGGCGACGGCTATGATACCGACACAAGGCATGTCAGCTGGTCCATGGCAAAGACTGTAACCGCCGTGATGGTCGGCATGCTCGTTGCCGACGGACGGCTGCGGCTGGACGAGCCAGCACCGGTGGCCATGTGGCAGCGCCAAGGCGATCCGCGCTCCGAGATCACATTGCGCCAATTGCTGCAAATGCGTAGCGGGCTGCGCCACACCGAGGCGGGCGATCCACCCTATGAATCAGCCGAAGTGAGGATGCTGTTCCTCGACGGACGCGACGACATGGCGCGCTGGGCCAAGGAGCAGCCGCTTGAAGCGGAGCCGGGCGAGAAATTCGAATACTCCTCGAATACGACAGTGATCCTTGCCGATATTGCGACGCGTGCGCTGACCGGCAGCGATGATCCTGACACGCGGCGCGAGGCGGTGGCGGAGTATCTCGAGGAGCGCCTGTTCGAGCCGCTCGGGATGGATTCCATGGTGCTGGAATTTGATGCGTCGGGTACACTGATCGGTGGTAGCTTAATGCATGCCACCGCTCGCGATTGGGCCAAGTTTGGCGAGTTCATGCGCAGGAAGGGTCGCGCGTCCAGCGGCGAGCAATTGGTGCCAAGTCGATTTATCGAAGCGATGGTGGCATCAAGCCCAACCGCGCCACATTACGGCCTGCAAACATGGCTCAACCGACCGATGGGCGAGCAAGGCAGCGAATATCCGCACCCGTTGTTTCCTGATCGCGCACCCGCAAGCCTGTTCTCACTGATCGGGCATATGGGGCAGTACGTCCTCGTATCACCCGAGCAACGAATAACTGTCGTGCGGCTCGGCCATTCGACGACCGAAGAACGCCCGCCCATGCTGCAGCAAGTGGCTGACGTTATGGCGCTTTATCCGGTTAGGTGATTTTTTGGCCGAGAGCCAAGCCGCCCGCGTAGGCAGCCTATAAGTAAAACGATCCTTCGACCACGGTCACGCACGGTCCTCCAAGCCAGACGCGATCGCCGTCGAGCCTGCAGGTCAGATCACCGCCCCGCTGCGATGCCTGATGGGCCGTAAAGCTGTCGCGCCCCAATCGTTCAGCCCAGAATGGAGTCAGCGCCGCGTGGGCTGAGCCGGTTACGCTGTCCTCGTCTACTCCGGCGCCGGGCACGAAAACCCGACTGACGATATCGGTCTTGTCACCGGGAGCAGTACAGTCGAACTGGTCGACACCGAATTCGCCCAAAGCACGAAGGTCCGGATCGAGGGCGCGAACCTGCGCTTCGTTTTCGAACAGGAAGATATTATAGAGCGAGTCGTTGCGATGGACGAGCAAAGGCTCCGCACCCAGAAGCTTGACTGCCTCCGGATGTGGGCGCGGCTCGGTCTTGATAGCGGGAAGCGCAACCTCATACCCCTCGCCAGACTTTTGCACTTCAAGAGTGCCAGACTTGCGAGTTCGAAAGGCTACGCGATCGCGTCCTTCGCCCCATTCGTGATGAGAGAGCAGCACATGGCCAGCGGCGAGCGTCGCGTGCCCGCACAGCGCAATTTCATATGTAGGGGTACACCAGCGCAGCTCCCAATCCGCCTCGCCGGTCTCGTCTTTCACAACGAAGGCGGTCTCTGCGAACATGTTTTCGCCGCCGATTTCCACGAGCACATCATCGGGCAGCCAGTCTTCCAGAACCATAACCGCAGCCTGGTTGCCGCCAAACGGTCGGTCGGAAAAGGCATCGACATGCCAGTAGGGGATCTTTGACATCAATCTTTCTCCAGTTTGTCGAACTCGTCGGTCTCGGCCAGCGGATTGTCCGGCTCGTCTACATGGCCCTCAGGGTCGATGTGGATCAGTAGTTCGAGCTTTGGGAAATGTCGTATTAGTTCCTCTTCCACCCGCTCAATGATTTCATGCGACTCTGCCACTGTCATGTCCCCCGGCATATCGACGTGGAATTGGACGAAGTCGTGCGTGCCGCTGGTCCGGGTGCGTAAATCATGCAGGCTGGCAAGTTCCGGGAACTGGGCAGCGATTTCGACCAATCGCAAGCGCTCTTCTTCAGGCCACTCGCGATCCATCAAATGGTCGACCGCCTCGCCGGCTGCTCGCCAGGCACCCCACAGAAGCCAACCCGCGATCGCGAGCCCGAACAAAGGATCAGCGCCGGTGAGGTTGAAGTATTGGTCAAGCACCAGCGCCGCGATAACAGCTAGGTTGAGCAGTAGATCCGACTGATAATGCACGTGGTCGGCGCCAATCGCCACCGATCCGGTTTTTCGGATCACGTAACGCTGCCAAGTGAGCAGAGCCAAAGTCGCGACGATGGCGATCGCCGAGACAGCAATGCCGGCATCTGCTGAAGCCGTCTGGCGCCCTTCAACCAAGTGCGTGATCGCACGAAATGCGATGGCCGCAGCCGATAAGGCAATCAGGATAACCTGGAACATCGCTGCCAAGGATTCCGCCTTGCCGTGACCGAAGCGATGCTTCTCGTCCGGCGGCTGCGCAGCAACGGAAACGCCTATCAGAGTCGCGATCGAAGCGATCAAATCGAGCGATGTATCCGCGAGACTGCCCAACATCGCGGTCGAGCCGGTCCGCCATGTCGCCCAAAATTTCAGTCCGGCAAGAAACAGCGCTGTGGTGATCGATGCAAGCGCCGCGCTGCGTGTAAGGTTTGCCGAGCTACTCACGGATAGAGCAAGGTGTCCGACCAATTGCCATCGGCGTCGCGAGTGAAGACACGGCGATCATGCAGTCTGTTGGGACGATCCTTCCAGAACTCGATGCGCGTTGGCACCAGTGTAAAACCAGTCCAATGCGAGGGCCGTGGAACTTCGCCTGCCGCTTCGAAGCGAGCGCGCAATTCCTCGACCCGATCAACATAGATGTCGCGGCTGGGCAGCGGGCGCGATTGGTCGCTCGCAGCTGACCCGACCTGACTCTTGAACGGGCGCGAGTGGAAGTAGGCATCGGCCCGTTCCGGGGTCACTTCGTGCAAGTGACCTTCAATTCGGATCTGACGACGAAGGCTCTTCCAGTGAAACAGCATGCTCGCCTGCGCGTTGGCGCCGATTTCCTCACCCTTCCGGCTTTGCGAATTGGTGTAAAAGGTGAAGCCACCACCGCCTATGTCGGCCGACGCATCATCTGGGCCATGTTCCTTCAGCAAAACCATGCGCACGGAAGGAGCGCCGTCGGGCGTTGCTGTCGCAATCGCGACCGCATTGGGATCGTTGGGCTCGCTCTCATGAGCAAGGGCAAACCACTCGTCAAACAGCGAAAAAGGATCTGCGCCGCTTGGGATTTCGCTGGCCGCCAATTGGCTCGCATCAAGGGCTGTGTCTGTCATAATTGTCCCACAATCGCATTCTGTCGGGTTGTCGCCAATGGACCCTGTCGGCCCAGTAAAGCAACATCTAGCGATGTGGGGACAAGTAAGTGGCTGCAAAAGGGGTGGCGGCAAGGAAATTGGCACCGCTGGAACAGGCCGACCGTCAGAAAATACTGACCAAAACGAAATCGGCCTGGCATCCCAAGGGAGGCCAGGCCGACAAAGCGAAATCTCGCTCAGTTGTTATGGGCTAACTGGATCGTCATCGCCGTCCGCAAAAGCGAAAACAGCAATAGCTATAATACCAGCGAGAAGGCCGAGAGCGATGATGCTACCGCCTTCGCCCAACTCGCTCTCGCCTTCGACAGGCGCGAGAGCTGGTGCGGCAACCTGAGCCATGACAGGCGCGGTCGCAAGACCGAGAACTGCAAGACCAGCTACAACTTTATTACGAATCATAAAGATAACCCCTAAAAACGGAAACAGGTTGCACATTATTAGACATAAGAGAGGGGGGAAGTCGATGGCTTTCTCGCCACTTATCCCGAAAGCATACTAAACCGTCGCATTAATCCCACACTTTTTCCGATCGTCTACGTTGTTACAAGCGTTCGTGAACTGGTTCGCGCGAACTAAACACGAGCCTTTATCCCTGGGTAACACCTAACCTATGCGCTTGCGTGCCGACACTGTTGCACCTAGCTAACACGCTATGGCCGATCCTTACAGCACACTAGGCGTCGCTCGCACTGCGTCCGAGAAAGAGATCAAGAGCGCCTATCGCAAGCTCGCCAAGGAGCTTCACCCCGATCGCAACAAGGACAATCCCAAAGCCGCCGAGCGCTTTTCCGACGCCACCAAAGCGTATGATTTGTTGTCGGATTCGGCCAAGCGCGGACAGTTCGACCGCGGCGAAATCGACATGGAAGGCAATCCTACCAACCCATTTGGTGGCTTCGGAGGTGGTCCTGGTGGTGCGGGTGGCTTTGCCGGAGGTGCTCGTCGCAGCTACAGCGCGGAGGATTTCGGCGGCTTCACGCCCGACGATATGGATCTTGGCGATCTGTTCGAAGGCCTGTTCGGTGGCGGTAAACCTCGTGGCGGTAGCGCGAGACGCGGCTTCGGCCAGCAACGACGCTCTCCACCGCCAAAGAAAGGCGCTGACATTCAGTACCGCCTTGCCGTGCCCTTCGTGGATGCAGCCGCCGGTCGCGATCAGCGAATTACACTAGCGGACGGCAAGACGATCGATTTGAAGCTGCCCGCCGGTGTTGAGGACGGCACGCAAATGCGCCTCAAAGGGAAGGGCCATGAAGGCCCCGGTGGTAAAGGCGATGGCCTGGTACTGGTCGAAGTTGGTAGCCACCCGTTCTTCAGGCGCGATGGCGATAACATCCGCATGGACTTGCCGCTGACGCTCGATGAGGCGGTGCGCGGCGCGAAGGTGAAGTGCCCGACTGTCGACGGGCCGGTCATGCTCACCATCAAACCAGGCACCAATGGCGGGACAGTGATGCGGCTCGGCGGCAAGGGCTGGACCAAGAAAGGTGGCAAGCGTGGCGATCAATTGGTGACACTGGAAATCCAGCTGCCCGAAAACCTCGATGAACTTACCGATCGGATCGAGGATTGGACCGATCCCGCGAAGCCTCGCGAGAAATTTGGGCTTTGAGCGGCGGGTTCGCCTGATCATGGGCGCGCAAAGCGGCCTGCCCGACCGGAGCGAACGCGAAGTGCGTTCGCTTTCCCCCGAGGCGCGCCGACGCGAGCTCTTGCAGCATCGGCAAGGCCTGCTCTCAGACCCCCACAATACGAAAAAGATTCGCGGCAAGGTTCTGGCCAAAGTGGGGCCCGGCACACGCGCATTCGAAGTCGTCAAGCGCGCCGCAATCGGCACTTACAACGATGGCTTCATCCATGCGGGAAACCTCGCCTATCTCGCCATGCTGGCAATCTTCCCATTCTTTATTCTCGGTGCGGCGCTGTTCGAATTGGTCGGCGGGCAGGAAAACAGTGCGGCTTTGGTTGAGACGGTCCTGATTGCAATGCCCCCCACCGTCGCCGAGGTCATCGCCCCAGTCGCCAGCGATACGATGGATGCGCGCAGCGGCTGGCTGCTCTGGTTCGGCGCCGGGGTCGCTCTATGGACCGTATCGAGCCTGATTGAGACGATCCGCGACATCCTGCGCCGCGCATATGGCACAAAAGCAAGCCATGCCTTTTGGAAGTACCGGCTGTTTTCCGTCGGATTGATCCTTGCGGCGGTGATCCTGCTCATGGCCTCACTCTTCGCTCAAGTGGCGATCGGCACAGCACAACAGGTGATCGACGCGCGCTTTCCCCAGCTGACCGAGGCGATCGACACTTTACGCTTATCGCGCATTGTCCCTGCGATCGGCCTATCCGGATCGCTTTATCTGCTGTTCTACACCCTCACTCCGGCGGAATATCGCAAAAAGACCTATCCCAAGTGGCCCGGCGCGCTATTCACCGCCGTATGGTGGCTCGCCGTATCCAGTGCCTTACCGCCGATCCTGCGCAGCTTTTTCACGTACAATCTTACTTATGGCAGCCTTGCCGGGATCATGATCGCGCTTTTCTTTTTCTGGCTGGTAGGCTTAGGGCTAGTGATTGGAGCAGAATTGAACGCCGCATTGGCAGAACCGTGCGATGATAGCGCACAATCGGACGATGCGGACGAGTTGGAAGCCGAAGGAGACTGAAGCGATGCAGGGCCTGATGAAGGGCAAACGCGGGCTGATCATGGGCCTGGCCAATGACAAGTCAATCGCCTGGGGAATCGCAAAGCAGCTGGCCGAGCAGGGCGCCGAGCTGGCCTTCTCCTATCAGGGCGACGCGCTGGCCAAACGGGTCAAGCCGCTTGCTGAGCAATTGGGCAGCGACTTCGTATTTGAGTGCGATGTTTCAGACATGAATTCCCTCGATGCCGCATTCGACACGCTCAAAGGGCGCTGGGAAACGATCGATTTCGTCGTTCACGCAATCGGCTTCTCGGACAAGGCCGAACTACGCGGAAAGTATGTCGACACCAGTCTTGACAATTTCCTGATGACCATGAACATTTCAGCCTATTCGCTGGTTGCGGTGACCAAGCGAGCCGCCGAAATGATGCCGCCTTTGGCCGAAGATGGCTCTGGTGGCGGCAGCATTCTGACGCTCACTTATTATGGCGCTGAAAAAGTCATCCCTCACTACAATGTCATGGGCGTTGCCAAGGCCGCGCTTGAGACAAGCGTCCAATATCTTGCCAATGACCTTGGCCCAGCAGGTATTCGGGTCAACGCAATCAGCGCTGGTCCGATCAAGACCCTCGCCGCGAGCGGGATCGGCGATTTCCGCTACATCCTCAAGTGGAACGAATATAATGCGCCGATGCGCCGTAACGTGACAATTGACGAGGTTGGTGGCTCCGCGCTGTACTTCCTGTCGGAGCTTTCCAGCGGCGTTACCGGCGAGGTGCAACACGTCGATGCCGGCTATCACGTGGTCGGCATGAAACAGGAAGACGCCCCAGATATCTCGGTTGCGTAGCTAGCGTCAGTTTCTTGCAAGTGCGAAGTCCTGCGTGTAGGCGCAGCGGCAATTCGAGAACTTGAGGATCGCAGACTCAAATATCATGCAAATGCTTGTCGCCATCATTGTTGGCGTGCTCGACCGGCTGTCAACCTGGTCGCGCGCACGGAAACGCGCCGTCGTGTTCGCGATGGATCTGGCACTTTTGGTGTTATCGATCTGGATCGCGTTTTCACTGCGCGTGGGCCAATGGGAACTTGCCTCAGAGCCGATCCGGATGCTTTTGGCAGCCGGGCTTGCGCTAATGGTTCCAATCTTTTGGTCAGCTGGCGTCTACAACACCATATTCCGCTACGCCGGTGTGGGCATGATGCGCACCTTGGCACCGGCATTCTCCGTTTACACCGCAGCAATGTTCGGCGTTTTCATGGTCTATGGATTCGCCGGGATCCCGCGCACAATGGGCTTACTTCAGCCACTCACTTTCTTCCTGCTTGTGGTCGGGTCTCGGATTGCCGCACGGTACTTTTTCATCGATATCTTGGATCGTGGCACCATCAAAGGCGAAATACGCCGAGTGTTGATTTACGGCGCCGGTCGTGCCGGACAACAGCTTGCGAGTTCGATACGATCCGACCCGCAAATGCAAACCGTAGGCTTTATAGATGACGACAAGCGATTGGCCGGCCAGAGGTTGGATGGAGATCGCGTATTTGCAAGCAACGAGCTTGAAAGAGTCATCTCAAACGGCAAAGTCACCGATATATTGCTCGCCATGCCTGGCGCCTCCCGACATGTGCAAAGAAAAATACTCGAGAAGCTGCGTCCGCACAATGTAAAGGTCAAAACGCTGCCGCGCACGCGTGACATAGTCGATGGCCAAGTCTCGCTGAGCGATATCCGCCCAGTGGAGATTGAAGACCTGCTGGGACGCGAACCGATACGCCCTAACGAATTGCTGCTTGGCCGAACGATTGTCGGCAAAACAGTATTGGTGACTGGAGCTGGCGGATCAATCGGCAGCGAATTATGCCGACAGGCCCTCAAAAACGGGGCCAGCCGTCTACTATTGCTCGATCAGAATGAGTTCGCGCTCTATTCCATCGATGACGAGTTGCGATCTGCTCAGATCGAAAAAGAGGAGCCGCAGTGCGAAGTCGTCGCTCTGCTGGGTTCAGTGTGCGATGACGAGCGCCTCAAATTCATATTCTCGAACTTCGACATCGACACGGTTTTTCACGCGGCCGCTTACAAACACGTTCCTCTGGTGGAGGCGAATCCGCTGGAAGGTGCGCGCAATAACATAGCGGGCACGATGAAGGTGATGACGACAGCCCATGGCGCGAAGGTCAAGCACTTCACCTTGGTCAGCACAGACAAAGCTGTGCGTCCCACCAACGTTATGGGTGCAACAAAAAGAGCCGCTGAACTTGTTGTGCAAGCTTATGCGGAGCACCAGAACGAGATGTGCTGCTCCATGGTGCGATTTGGCAATGTTTTGGGCTCTAGCGGTTCCGTGGTTCCGCGTTTCAAGGCACAAATCGAAAAAGGCGGCCCGATCACATTGACCGACAAGGACATTACGCGCTTTTTCATGACCATTCCCGAGGCGGCCAATCTGGTCATTCAGTCCGCTGGAATGGCCAGAGGCGGCGAGGTCTTCCTCCTTGACATGGGGCAGCCGATCAAGATCTACGACCTCGCAAGGACAATGATCGAGTTGTCTGGGCTAAAAGTCTGTGATGACGCAAATCCGGACGGCGATATCGCAATAACCGAAATCGGATTGAGGCCGGGCGAGAAACTGTTCGAAGAGTTGCTGATCTCTGAGGAAGCCAAAGCAACCAACCATCCAAGGATCTTCATGGCGCACGAGCAATTTTTGCCTTGGCAAGAAATGCAAGCAATCGTGAACGATCTTTGCCTTATCCGCGACCAAGCGGCATTGATAGACTTGCTCCAGTCGACGGTGCCCGAATTTGCTTTCCAGAATGGTTCCAAAGCTGTGAATTCGCCATCGTAGATAACGCACATCGCGTACTCACAGCGCCTTTCCGACATCCGCTTGCATCCCAAAATTATCCAGTTAGAGCTCCGCAGCAATGAAAAATGTACTCTCAAAATGGGGCAAAAACCGCGTTGCTGTCGCTTTTTATGCTCTGCTTGCGGTTCTGGTGGTTGGTGGCGGTGCATCTCGTGCTGACGTACAATCTCTTTTGGTTGTGCGGCCGATCGCAGCGATTGTACTAGCCATCGGCCTGTACTCCCTCACTTGGGACCATGTGAAAAGGCACCTTTGGCTCTTCGGAGTACTGATATCGTTCGCGATCTTGATGGCCCTGCACTTGGTTCCTCTTCCACCATCGGTATGGACTGCCCTGCCTGGGCGAAGCATCTTGAGCGAGGCAGAAACGCTCGTCGGCATTGAACAGCCATGGCGACCGATTTCGATGGTTCCTTGGAGAGGGTGGAATAGTCTGTTCTCGATGCTCATCCCGCTGGCAACGCTGGTGGTCGCTTCGCAGCTCGACGGCAGGCAATTGCAGCGCATGTTACCCGTACTACTCGCTTTGATGATCGGCGCCGCCATTCTCGGGCTTTTGCAGATCATCGGCTCTAACAACGGCCCGCTCTACTATTACGATTTGACCAATCGCGGTGCCCCCGTGGGAATATTTGCAAACCGCAACCATGCCGCCGTGTTTCTTGCGCTTCTCATTCCTGCTGCGGCGGCCTTCGCTGCGATGCCGGCAAAATCAGTCGAACAGCTACGCAAGCGCCAATTCACCGCCTTGCTCGCAGCGGCGATTATCGTGCCAGTGATTCTGGTCGCTCGATCAAGGGCCGGCCTGATTGTAGCAGCGCTGGGCATGCTCTCGGCAGTGTTCATCTATCGTCGACCGAACGTTGAAGTCAAAGCCCGTCGTCGGCGTAATAAAGTGAGCCCAACCGTGATAATGGCAGGTGTGATCCTTGGCGTCCTTGGATTGGTCTTCTTTCTGGCAGAGCGCGCAACCACTTTGGCGAAATTCACCGAGGCAGGGGGAATTGACGAGACCCGCTCGACAATTTGGGCGGTATCTTTCGAGGCGATGCAGAACCAGATCCCGATAGGGTCTGGCTTCGGTTCTTTTGTCGAAGTGTACCAGATGTTTGAGCCAGTCGATGCTCTGAATCGATACTATGCGAACCATGCTCACAATGACTACTTGGAACTGGTTCTTGTATCCGGGTTGCCCGGATTGGCTCTACTATTGGTCGCTGTCTATTGTCTCGCTAAACGCGGTCTAAAGCTGATACTCACAAGTTTGAAAGACAGAGGTGCTGCCCGCAGCCCCCATCGCCTGCTGGGGCTCGTAAGTGTCGCCTGGCTTGCGCAACTGGCAATCGCAAGTGCAGTTGACTATCCGTTACGCACGCCGATGCTGGCAGCAATTGCCGTGCTTGCATGCGTTTGGTTGACACGGGCAGATCACGATCGTGAACGCACCAAGCAGGGATAGGCCAGCAAATGTTATCTGCGCAAAATGGCACAGTGTTCAAAAGGGTTGATATGATTTCAGTTAAGCATCTCTCCTTGCGATTGGCAGTCCTCGCGCTTTCGCCAGCGCTTGCTCTTGGAGCTTGTTCGACGCCCCGCCCTCTAGAAGGCAATGCGGTAGTTGACGTTGTGGAGGGGACCTCCCTTCCGGCCCCGACAAGAGCTGATATGGGCGGATCGGGCCGAGATTTTGCTCTGGGCCCCTATGACAAACTAAGGATCTTCGTCCTGGGCATTGAGGAGTTAGAAGGTTTCGAAGCGCAGATTGATGGCGCCGGACGTATCTCTTTCCCGTTGGCCGGAGACATCATCGCTGCTGGCAAAACCCCAGCCGAGCTCGGCTCGGAAATCGAAGATCGCATGCGCGAAAACTTCGTTCGCAACCCACAAGTGTCCGTGAATCTGGAGGAAACCAACAGTCAGATTGTCTTTGTTTCGGGCGAGGTAAACGAACCAGGTGGGTATCCCGTACCGGGCGACCTAACATTGCTGGGCGCAGTATCGCAGGCAAAAGGCCTGACAGAGTTTGCCAAGAAAGAGTACGTCGTGGTGTTCCGCACGGTAGACGGGACGGATATGGCTGCGCTGTACGATCTTGAAGCGATCCAGCTGGGCCTCTACCAAGACCCGACAATATATGCCAATGATCGAGTGGTGGTGAGCACATCTCGTGCCCGCAGGCTATTCCGTGATATCTTGTCAGGTGCACCACTGCTGACGACGCCAATCATCGCTGCGGTCACAAGCGGCAATAGCAACTAGTGAATATTCCTATGAACACGCAACAAGATGGCGCTGCCACCACGCCCGCCATCGGCGGCACTCGCGCTCTGGGCGTTAATCTCAGTGATCGGCCGGTGTTGCTGCACTATTGGCAGCTTCTTAATCGATACAAATGGTTAATGGCGGCAATCGTAGCGGCCTCTGTGGCGCTAGCGCTGGTGGCGACATTGCTGATGCGCCCGCAATACACCGCGACATCGCGGATTGAGATCAGTCGCCAGGCTGCGAATGTGACCAACGTTGAAGGGCTCGAATCCACCGAGGCGGGGATCGACCTTGAGTTTTATCAAACCCAATATGCATTGTTGCGCGCGCGCTCGCTTGCAGAGCGCGTTGCACGCGAACTCAGGCTTACCAATAGCGAAAGCTTTTTCGAGGCCCATGGCCGGCCCTTTGAGGGTCCCAACGGCGACGCTCCGACCGAGGTGCAGCAGGGTCAAGGGGAATTGCTTTTGGAGCGTCAACGTGACGCGGTCGATATCCTACTGGAGCACATCGCGATCGCTCCGATCCGTGGCTCGAGTTTGGTAGACATCAGCTACACCAGTGCTTCGCCGCAACTGTCTGAACGGATCGCCAACAGCTGGTCTCGTCAGTTCATAAGGGCCTCGATGGATCGGCGATTCGCGTCGACGACCGAAGCACGAGAGTTTCTAAATGAACGGCTGACAGAACTTCGAGCGCGCCTCGAAGATTCTGAGCGCAACTTGGTTACCTATGCCGCGAACAAGAACATCGTAAGGCTTAACCCCGCAGAAAGTTCTGATTCCGGATCAGGCTCAGGCCGGACGTTGCTTGCCCAGGACCTCGAATCATTGAACGCGTCACTGGCGGAGGCACAAGCAGCCCGCATTGGAGCACAAAGTCGCCTCCAGTCGTTGCAGACTAGTGCCGGTCAACAATCACTCAACAATCAAACGATCTTGGATTTGCGCAGTCGCCTGGCAGAAAGACGCGCAGAATATTCGCAGCTTCTGGCTCAATTTGAACCCGAGTATCCTCGGGCCCTGGCTCTGGCAGAGCAGATTAAGTCACTGGAGAGCGCAATCAATGCTGAAGAAGGACGGGTTCGCTCCACAATTGAAAGCTCTTTCCGGGAAGCCAGCCAGCGCGAGGCAGCGCTACGCGCCCAGTTGGAGGAACGCAAAGGTGACCTGCAAGTCGAGGAACGCGACCGGATTCAGTACAATATCTTTTCTCGAGAGGTCGATACCAATCGTCAACTCTATGAGAATTTGCTTCAAAGATTCAAAGAAATTGGTGTTGCGGGCATTGCGGCCAACAACATCGCGATTGTCGATCTTGCGACCTTGCCGGTGGAGCCTTCGTCTCCACGTCTGCTGATCAATTTGCTACTCGCGGTCATGGTTGGCGCTTTCGCTGCGGGAGGTGTCCTGCTTGTCCTCGATCAACTCGATGAAGGGATCCGCGATCCTCAATCTGTCGAAGATCGCCTTGGGATTCCGCTTCTGGGCACCATCGGCGAAGTGGGCGATGAGAATGAGTTCGAGCTCATCCAAGATCGAAAATCGGAGTTGTCCGAAGCCTATTTCACCGTTCACACAAATCTTGCTTTCGCATCGCCAAACGGCGTGCCCAAGATATTCATGCTCACCAGTACGCGAGAGAAAGAAGGCAAGACCACGTCTTCCATTTCGCTTGCAACGATTCTCGCGCGATCAAGTGGCAGCACGGTTCTGGTTGATGCCGATATGCGTTCTCCATCGATTGCCGAGGCCTTTGGGCTTGATAATGAATTCGGGGTAAGCAACATCTTGTCCGGAAGCGAGGAGGTTGGGCGTGCAGTGCAGGAGACCGGTCTTCCAAACCTATCCTGCGTAGGCACCGGCCCTGTCCCGCCAAGCGCAGCTGAGCTGTTAAGCGGTGATCGAATGGGCGAATTTCTGCGGCAGCTCGCAACGCGCTTCGATCATGTGGTTATCGACGCACCGCCTCTCTTGGGTCTGGCTGATGCGCCGCTCATCGCCCGCCATGCTGAAGGCGTGGTGTTCGTGGTCGAGTTTGATCGAATCCCAGTGCGAGGCGCGCGCTCGGCTATTGAGCGGCTCCAAGCGGCAAACGCACCCATATACGGGGCGATTCTCACTAAGTACGACGCCAAGTCTGAAGGCTACGGTTATGGTTATGGCTACGGCTACGGCTATGGGAAACAAGATGGCTAAAACCAAGCGCACTCGTAGCCAGACCACTGCAGCCTCGCCCAATCGAAGCAAGCCGGTGCTTCTCGTGCTGATTATCGGCACATTTTTTGTAGTTTGTGCAAGCTTCCTGCAAGCCTTTGCTGCACTGTCGCACAAATCAAACCCAGTCGCTGTGGTGCAGTTCTTTCAAAACGAGCCGGTAGCAAATGTTCGTCTTGCTGACCTAAAGCTGGCTACGATTACTGCGGAAAGCGATTTTGGAGATGAAACGGGCGTATTCGCTCGCCGTTCGTTGCGCGCTCAGGCCTTGAATCCAGGCGCGCTTCGGCATTTTGGCATACTCTCCATGTTCGAGGGCGACATGAACAAAGCGGATCAGGTGTTCGCTATGGCTCAACGCATGAGCAAACGTGATCACCTGACAAGTATTTACCGGCACGAGTTTGCAAACACGCTGGGTCGACCGCAAGAAGCGGCTGAACATCTGGATAATGCAGCCCGGACCTCGCGGACTGCGCGGACGCAATTGCTGCCACGAGCAATAGAGTTCTTGGATGAGGCGGATACGCGGATCGCTCTTGGCACCCAGCTAGCAGAAGACCCGGATTGGGCCGCTGACTTTTGGAGCGCGGCGAGCACTGATCGTAGCCGTAGTTCAGAATTGGCGATGCTACGGCTGGAAATGCCCAGTGGGAACACGCTCGTGCCCGACAACATCAGTCGCGCCATTATCCGCAACACGCTTTTGGATAATGAACCGGAGTTGGCGGTAGCGGTGTTTCGCCATGCTGCAGGCCAAGACAGCGCCAATCAAACGCTCGACAAGAACTTGGACTTTACCCCTGGGTACTGGCCGCCTTTCACTTGGCAAAGCTTTGTCGTGGCTGATGCGACGGCTAGCGCAGCAAACGACGGCGTGTCACTCGATTTCAGCGTTCTGCCAGGCGCACAAAGGGCATTGCTAGCGCGCCGATTGATTAACTATCCTGCAGGGACATATCGATTGGCGTTCGAGCTGGAACAGGCTGAAGATGCCAACCTTAGAGCAGGGCAAGCGAGAATCTCCCTGCTCTGTGCAGACAGTGGCAAGTCGCTGGGCTCCGTAGCCCTTGAGGCAGAGGGCCGCACTGCCCCTCTCTCGACTATCTTCACCATCGATCAAGACTGCGAATACCAATGGATCCGCGTCGAAAGCGCGCCAAACCCTTCTCAGGCGATCGCTAGTGGACGTATATCGGACTTGACGATCAATCACATTTCGGAATGATCGATGAAAGTCTGGTTGCTTCAGCGCGCGGAACCGACACCGCACGACAATGCCGGTGCCCAAAGGCGCCTCAGAACCGGACTGATGGCAGATTTCTTCCAAGCCGCCGGCCATGAAGTCATATGGTTCACTTCATCCTTCGATCACTATAACCGTCGCTTGCGCTATGACGAGACAACCACAAAAGAAGTTCGACCCGGCTATGACATCTGCTATCTGAAAGCGCGCGGGTACAAAAAGAATGCATCAATCGCCAGACTGCTCGATGAAAGAGCGGTGACGACGGAATTTCGGCGAGTGGCTCCTACCAAACAGCGTCCAGACTTGATCATTTCATCGCTCCCGTCAGTCGGCATGGCGGAAGTTGCCGGTGAGCTTGCGCAAAAATGGGGCGTCCCGATGATCACAGACGTTCGCGACCTGTGGCCGGATGTCTTCCTGGATCTGCTTCCCTCCTTTGCGAAGCCGTTCGCCATGCCGATGATCTCTTCGATGCGGCGGGAACTGGGAAAAGTTATCGATGCCAGCTCTGCGGTAATCGCTTCGTCCGACGCGCTGGTTCAATGGGCATTCGCCTATTCGAGCAGGACGAGACGGTCAGAAGATCGCTCGGTTCGCATGGCATACATGCCGTCAGAAGCACTCACGATTTCACCATCGGAAGAGGCGGAGTTCCAGAAGAAGTTCGCGATAAACCCCGATGAATTCAATATCCTGTTCGTTGGCACCATTGGCCCAATGATGAATCTAGACCCCGTGTTGCGCGCGGCGGAAATTCTCGCAGCGGAAGGCTTGCCGTCGCACTTCCGCCTGTGCGGTCATGGTTCTGATCTCGACAGGATCAGCACGGCCGCCAAAGGACTGCCAAATGTCACCTGTCCGGGCTGGGTGTCAGCAAAGGAGATCAGGTTTCTCCTTGGGCATTCAACCGCTGGCATAATACCGTACAGCGACATTCCCAGTTTCCAGATGAGCATATCGAACAAGTTTGGAGAATATCTCTCCGGTTCGCTTGTGATGCTTGCCAATAAGCGTGAGAGCGCTATGGGCACTCTCGTGACCGAAAATGGCGCAGGAATCGTCTACGATGACGATCCGGTTGCTCTTGCAAATGCAATCCGACGATTGCATGGCTCGCCAGAGCAGCTGGAGCGCCACCGCCATGGCGCGAAAAAGCTATATGACGAACAATTTCATGGGCCGACCGTCTATTCACGCTTCGTGAAAGACATGGAGAATCTGGCTCACAACCATTCAAGCAATTTAAGGTAGTCGACCAATGCAGTCCCCAATCGAGTACAAGCCATCGCTCGTCGGTCGAAGCGCGCGTATTGTGCTGCCAGCATTGCATAAAGTGCTTCCGACCAAGCTCTATGGCAAGGTATACGAGCTTGCCTACGGCAGTTATAAAAGCTTTCTCTATGCTGCACATGGAGCAAAGACCTTCGCTCGCAAGCCGTTCGTACGCGGTGAAGCCAAGCTGAGAGATAAACTCAGTTTCCAACTGTTGCCGCACACTATGGGTGGACGCAAAGCGCTTGAAAACGCTTTCGACGTCGTTGCTGAAGTCGAGCGGCGCGGGGTCGACGGCGTGATCGTGGAATGCGGTGTCGCTGAAGGCGGAACTGCAGCGATGATGGCCCTCACCAACCGCGAGCTGGGCAAGCAAGAACGCGAAAAATGGTTCTTCGATTCCTATGAAGGTCTGCCGGAACCAACGGCCGAGGACTACCACGACGGTCGCGCTGGCGAATTTATCCGCCCTCTGCCGGAGGGTTCATGTCTAGGAACCATCGAACAGGTCAGCGAACTGTTGTTCGACGACCTGAAATTCGATCGTGAACAGACCCACTTGGTCAAAGGCTGGTTCCAAGACACGGTCCCTGCTCATAAGGACAAACTTGGCTCGATCGCTGTTCTTCGACTGGATGGGGACTGGTATGAGTCCACGAAAATTCCGCTCGACAACTTCTACGACAAGATTCCTGAAGGCGGATTTGTGATCATTGATGACTATGCGACTTGCTTCGGCTCTCGCAAAGCGGTTGACGAATTTCGTGCGGAACGAGGAATCGTGACTCCACTTCGCGAGGATGGTCGCGGGGGCGTCTATTTCGAACGAGGGTAATCTCATCCCGCACTCGTCCGACATTGAACCAAAACCGATCTACGAAACGGCGAAAAGGCTCGGAGACATGCTGCTTTCGAGCTTGTTGATCTTGCTGCTTGCGCCGGTGATTGCGGCGCTGGCTCTTGGCGTGAAAGTTTCTTCTCCCGGCCCAGCGCTCTATCGCGGAACTCGTACAGGTCGCCACGGCATCCCGTTTGCAATCCTGAAATTTCGCTCGATGGTCATCGATGCGGATAAAGGTGCTGGAACGACCAGTCGCAATGATGCGAGAATCTTTCCGTTTGGAGCATTTCTGCGTCGCTACAAGCTCGATGAGCTGCCGCAGCTGTTCAACGTATTGAAGGGCGATATGAGTTTTGTCGGCCCGCGGCCGGAACTGCCTCGCTATACCGACCAGTATAACGGCGACGAGCTGTGCATTCTGGCCGTGCGGCCAGGTATAACGGATTTGTCATCGCTGCGCTTCAATGACCTTGGCGCGCTGATCGATGATGAAGACCCGGACAGCAGCTTTGAACGCAATGTGCTGCCCATGAAAAACAAGCTTCGCGTTGAATATGTCAAGCGTCGCGGCATCCTCCTCGATATACAATTGGTAGCGCAAACCATTCTTGTTGTGATCGCCAAACCATTTCGAAAGTCACGCTCATGAGTAGCAAAGCACAGATTGTGATCGGCTGCGAGCAGCTCGGAGGTACGGACTGGGGCGCGATAGACGAAAACGAGATAAAGTCCGCCATTTCCCGCGCATTCGACAATGGTTTGCGCAGGTTTGATACTGCAGATGTCTATGGCCTGGGCGCGAGCGAAGAGCGGCTCTCGCAAGCTCTGGGATCACGCATCCACGATGCCTTCATTATCAGCAAGGGAGGCGTCCGCTGGGAGAAAGGCGATGGACGAGCTCGCACCTGGAAGGACAACAGCCCGGCCTACCTAGCTAGCGCGCTGGATGATAGCTTGCGACGCCTCAACGTCGATGCGATTGATCTGTATTTCATTCATTGGCCGGACAATGTCACGCCGATCGACGAAATGCTGAGTTTTTGCGAGACGGCAAAGACTGCTGGCAAAATCAAATCCTTTGGACTTTCGAACTTTCCTCGGGAGGCTGTCCACACCGCAGCGCAATCCGGGCTTGGCGCAATGCAGAGCGGTTTGAGCTTGCTTAGCACAGAAGCCGAACAGCGCCCATTTGTTGAAGCGGGTGTGCTAAGCTTGGCCCGGTATGGTTATGGAGCATTGGCCCAAGGGTTGCTGACCGGAAAATATTCGGTGCAAGACAAATTTGGAGCAAATGATCGCCGCCATCGCTTGTCGCACTTTGCGCAGCTTGATCACGCCCACATTCGACAGATTCTCGACACACTGAAAGGCTGTGCAGTCAATCATAATAAGACGATGGGGCAAATAGCGGTTCAAGCACTACGCCAATCCGGCTTGCTCGAAAACGTGATCGTTGGCGTCAAAAGCATTGCCCAGATAGACGATCTGCTGGGCTTGGCAGGATTCGAGTTGAGTCCTGAAGCACTCACGCAGCTGTTTGCCAGCACCGCATGGCAAACTGCCGCATTGCAGCCGGCGAACGATTGATTTCTCCCTGTTGCGTGTTAGAGCGCAACCGAAATCGCACTATTAAGAAAAAATCAATGAAACCTAACTCTTCAAGTCAGGAGCTAGCGGACTTCATTCGACACTCAGTGGTGCGAATGACTTCTTATGGCAAATCCTCCCACGTCGGCTCATGCCTGTCGATCGCTGATATTCTGGCAGTCCTCTATGGTGATGTGCTGAACGTCGATCCGGATAGGGCGGATTGGGTCGATCGCGACCGTTTCATTCTGTCCAAGGGGCACGCTGGCGCGGCAGTATATGCCGCTCTCGCGGGGCGCGGCTTCTTCGATGAGAGCCAACTGGACGACCACTACATTAATGGGTCACGCATGTCCGGTCATGTGTCGCACAAGGGAATTGCCGGCGTTGAGGTATCCACCGGATCGCTTGGCCAAGGTCTCTCACTGGGCGCGGGCATGGCACTAGCATCAAAACTGGATGATCATAAACGGCGTGTTTTTGTGGTGATGAGCGACGGCGAATGCAACGAAGGCTCCGTTTGGGAGGCGGCGATGTTCGCCGCCCATTTTCGTTTGTCCAAACTTTACGCGGTAATCGATTACAACAAATTGCAGTCTATCGCATCTACCGAAGAGACCATGGCGCTAGAGCCATTCGAAGATAAATGGCGCGCATTCGGGTGGGAAGTGCGCCGTGTCGACGGTCATGATCATGCCGACTTACGTGAGGCAATGTCGGAGCCGGCAGACAAAGATCGCCCGGTTGTGGTGATTTGCGACACTGTGAAAGGCAAAGGCGTCTCCTTTATGGAGAACGCTGTATTGTGGCACTATCGTGCGCCAAATGATGAAGAGCGTGAGAGCGCCCTCAAAGAGTTGAGCGCATCATGAGGGACAGTTTTGTCGCCACGATTACCGATCAGCTCGATAAGGACGAGCAGGTCCTGCTGCTCACTGGAGATCTGGGCTTCGGGATTTTCAACGATATCAGCGATCGGTTTCCTGAGCGTTTCATAAATGTCGGAGTCGCCGAGCAGAATATGATCGGCGTTGGGTCTGGCTTATCGATGATGGGCAAGGCCGTATTTTGTTATTCGATTGCCAATTTCGTGTTCATGCGGGGCCTCGAACAGTTCCGCAATGGGGCCGTCTACCATGATACAAATGTTACCTTGGTTTGCTCGGGCGGCGGCTTCACCTATGGGCAGCTTGGGTTCACGCATTTCGCGATTGAAGACTATGGTATTATCTCCGCTCTAGGATCGGTGGACATCTACCACCCTTCAACCAGCGATCAGGTGCAAAGAGCGGTTGAGGAATGCGCCAAGTTGCCTGGGCCGAAATATCTGAGACTTGAGAAAAAAGAGCTAGATTTCCCTACGCTCGCGACCTTTGGTGAGCGCGCCGGCTTAGCCCTGCACCATCAGGGCGAGCAGTATGGCATCATTGCGATCGGCGGACTTCTGGAAGAGGCAATGGCAGCGGCCGAGCAATCGAACGCGGACGTTGCAGTTTACAGCCTGCCCCGACACCTCGCGCTCGGTGACCCGGAGGTGAAAACTGCTCTTAGTCGCCATTCAAAATTGATTTGTATCGAAGAACATGTACGGCCAAACAGCGTCGGGCAAAAACTCCAGTCGATGGGGTTCGCGGTCGATCATCTGGCCATCTCTGATACAGGTCCCTCAGTGGTAGGAGACCAAGCATTTCTCCGTAACCATTACGGACTGACCGTAGACGGGCTTTGCGCAAGCCTGACTCAGCTCGATCTATAAAAATCTAGGAAACAGAATGATCACTCTTGTTGGCGCCGGTGCCTGGGGCAAAAATTTGTTCCGCAACCTGCATGAATTGAGTCTTTTGCATTCAGTGGTCGATCCGGCCCCGCAAGCCCGCGAACTGGCGGAACAGAACGGCGTTCCACATTTTGATGACATTGCTCAGGTTCTAGATAATCCCGAGATCAAAGGCGTGGCCGTTGCCACTTCGGCCCCGACCCATTTTGCCGTCTGTATGGCTGCGTTAGATGCCGGCAAAGATGTATTCGTGGAGAAGCCCATCGCGTTGCAACTCAGCGACGCGCAAGCAATGGCCGAAAAAGCCAACGAAAAGAATGCCATCCTTATGGTTGGTCACCTGCTGCAATACCATCCGTGCTTTGCTGCACTGCGAGACCTAGTTGCCAAAGGCGAGCTGGGCAATGTTCGCTATGTGCTTTCAACCAGGCTGAACTTTGGTCGCATCCGCAGCAACGAGGACGTCATTTGGAGCTTCTCGCCCCACGACATATCCATGGTGCTATCCCTCATCGACGCTCCAGTGTCCGATGTCTCATCGCACGGCTTCGACATCCTGCAGGATGGTATCGCAGATATCGGTCACATCACTCTGAATTTCGCCAATGGTGCGAGCGCAGAGATTCGGTCGTCATGGCTGCATCCCCTGAAGGAGCAGCGCCTCGTCGTCGTTGGCCAAAGCAAGATGGCAGTGTTCGATGATCGTCTACCTTGGGAAGAAAAGCTTACGATCTACGATCACCATGTCGCAGAGGGACCCGTGGCAGCCCCCGGCGAGGCGCATGCGGTTGACGTACCTTTTGGAGAGCCATTGAAACTCGAGCTCCAGCACTTCGCCGATCGGATTGATGATCGGCAGCCACCGATCAGCGATCCCGCCGAGGCGATTGCTGTTCTGAATGTTTTGCAGCAAGCAAGCTCACTGGAAGGCTAGTGACCGTCATGACCAGCTCAGATTACTTCGTCCACGAAACCGCACTTGTCGATGACCAGGTCGACATCGGCAAAGGCACTTCTGTGTGGCACTTTGTCCACTTGCTCTCTGGCACCAAGATCGGAGCGGGATGCTCGATCGGTCAAAACGCGATGGTGGGGCCAAATGTTAGCGTCGGAAACGGCTGCAAGATCCAGAACAATGTCTCGATCTACAACGGTGTCGAGGTGGAGGACGACGTCTTTATGGGTCCGTCGATGGTATTCACCAACGTTCTGACTCCGCGAGCACATATCAATCGCAAGGATGAATTTGCGAAAACGCTTATCCGCAAAGGAGCGACTTTGGGTGCAAATTGCACGATCGTTTGCGGCAACACCGTTGGTCGTTACGCGATGGTCGGAGCTGGCGCAGTCGTGACCAAAGACGTCCCAGACTACGCGCTGGTCTTGGGTAACCCCGCGAGACAGGTCGGTTGGGTCAGTGCCGCCGGGGAGCGGTTGAGCGACGACCTAGTTTGCCCGCGAACCGGCGAACGCTACGAATTGGTTGGCGACAAACTGCGCCCGATCGAAAACGCCGGAGAGTAGACGCGCGCTTGCGATAGCACGCCCATTGTCATGCATATCGTACAACTCACCTCTGCTCACCCACGCACGGATGCGCGCGTCTTTCACAAGCAGTGCTGCTCGTTGGCGGAAGCTGGTGCGAAAGTAACATTGGTTGTTGCCGATGGCTTGGGCGATGAGACCAAGAACGGGGTGGAAATTCGGGACGTAGGCCGAAGTGATGGCAGAGTCGGTCGCATGGCTCTTTCCAGCAAGCGCGTCTATTCGCTCGCGAAGACCCTTGAAGCCGATCTCTATCACTTACACGATCCTGAGCTCATTCCGTGGGGCTTGATGCTTTCGCGCAGTAAAGTGCCAGTGGTGTTCGATGCGCATGAAGACTTGCCGGCGCAGATCGCGACCAAGCATTATCTGCCAAAGCCAGCGCGCAGCATTCTGGCAGGTGTTGCCTCTCTCGGAGAACGACTGGCATTTCCAAAATTCAGCGGGCTAATCGGAGCGACGCCAGAGATAACTGGGAAACTCCGTTCGCATCATCGCACGACGCAGCTGATTGCCAATTACCCCAAGCGAGACGAATTCGCTCCACCACAGGAGCGCGATCCCAGATTTGCGCTCTTCGTCGGCAGCATGAGCCGCATCCGCGGTATTGCAGAATTGGCCGACGCTATGCAGCATACCAATGCGAATCATAAGCTGCATCTGGTTGGGCCAATGGCAAATGATGGGATCGCAGAGAGAGTTGCGAGTTCTGCCGGCAGCGAACGCATCGTCACATTCGGCAGTGTTTCACGCGAGGCTGTAGCACAGCAAATGCGCGGTGCGGCATGCGGTATTGTGACATTCCTCGAAGCTCCCAATCATCTCAACGCCCAGCCTAACAAATTGTTCGAATATATGAGCGCCGGTATCCCGGTCGTTGCCTCGCATTTCCCACTCTGGCGCGAACTGATTGAGGGTGCGAATTGCGGTCTTTGTGTTGATCCCGCGAACCCGCGCGCCATTGCGGAAGCCATCGATTGGGTCTTCGATAATCCGGAAGAAGCCGCACAGATGGGTCGTCGCGGACGCGCCGCAATCGAAGAGGGTTTGAATTGGGAAACTCAGGCTGAAGAGCTGCTGGCGTTCTATGGCCGGTTAGGGGCTGAATCATGAAAATCGTTTCTGTAGTCGGTGCCAGGCCGCAATTCATCAAGGCCGCCGCAGTGTCGCGAGTCTTCTTAGAGTTCAGCGAAATCGACGAGAAAGTGGTCCACACTGGCCAGCATTTCGATGCCGGGATGTCAGACATATTCTTTGACGAGCTTGGCATACCCGAACCCGCGGCGCGGTTCGACATTTCCGGCGGCACGCATGGGGCGATGACTGGTCGGATGCTCATGGCAATGGACGAGCTATTGAGCGAGCACAGGCCGGATCTTGTGCTCGTTTATGGCGACACCAACTCCACGTTAGCCGGTGCTCTATCGGCAGCAAAAATGCATATTCCGGTCGCGCATGTCGAGGCCGGCCTGCGCAGCTTCAACATGAAGATGCCTGAAGAAATCAATCGCATCCTCACCGACAATATCAGCCGCTACCTTTACTGCCCTACCGATCAAGCAGTCACAAACCTGACCGATGAACGCTACGACAACCGTGACTGCGATATCCTGTTAACCGGCGATGTAATGCTGGATGCGATGCAAGGCTTCAGCCCGTTGGCTAGAAAGCCCGATATCGATCTGCCAAGCAAGTTTGCATTGGCGACGGTGCATCGAGCCGAGAATACCGACGAGCCAGATCGCCTTGCACAAATCGTTAGCAGCCTAAACAATGTCCAGCGCGAAACGCTACCGATTGTCATGCCGCTGCACCCACGCACTCGCAATGCCATTGCCAGTTCCAATCTTGACCTCGAGGTTACCATCATTGATCCGGTAGGTTATCTCGAAATGCTATGGCTGCTCCGCAGCGCAGATCTTGTTCTCACCGATAGCGGCGGATTGCAGAAGGAAGCCTATTTTTGTGGCAAACCCTGCATAACCCTGCGCGATGAAACGGAGTGGGTCGAGCTTGTGGAGGCTGGTGCAAACTTCCTCACAGGGGCCCAGGGGTCAGAGATTAGCAAAGCGGCTCAGCTTGCTTTAGAATTGGAATTTGAACCCAATCTTGCTCTATTTGGTGGAGGCAACTGCGCCAAACGGATCGCAGAGCACCTGACCAGAGGCCGATGATGGATGCCATTCGCACTGCAGGGCGCCCGCCAAAACTGGCAATAAGAGACACTGACAGTTTCGCCAAGCTCGTCATAAGGCTGGCTTGTGCAGGCCTCCTCTTTCTCAGCCTCTCGATAATCTACACTGATTATGTGTCTGTGCTTTTCGCTTACTATGGCTTTCAGTACATTTTTGAGCCCGCTCGCCTGCCATTGGCGATTGGCGCGATCCTTGTTTTGACAGCCTTTGTCGCTCCTAGGATTGGCGACGTGAATGCGCTGCTTGTGACCCTGTGCCACTTTTTCTTTTTGATCCCAACGGCCGTGATGTTCGTCTATGGCGGGCTATATAGCTCGATCTTCTTATGGACGGTCGTCATTTTGCTTGCGCTGATCGGGTTATCGCGCACTGATATTAGCATAAATTTCCGCGCATCGATCAGCCTGACAGCTCTGGAATTGTGTCTGTTCGCCTTGGCGCTTGCCGGCTTGGCGCTGGCAATATCGAGCGTGGGCCTCTTCTCCCTAAGCTTCAACATCTTCGAAGTGTATGATCAACGGGCGCTCGCGAACGAAGCGGATCTGGGTATCTTCGGATATATTCAGCAATTAGGCGTACAGGCGTCTCTACTGCTTATCGCCGTGGCTTTCTTCAATCGCCAATACGCAATGGCAGTCGGCGGGTTCGCTATTGCAATTCTGTTTTTTGCCTACACCGGGCACAAGAGCTTCCTCTTTTGGTCGCTCTTTCTCGTCGCGTTCATCTATCTCGGACGCCTGAAAAACAAATTTTCGATATTTGTCATCTCAGCCACAGTGTTCACATGGATCATGGTTCTGATCATGGACACATCGATTGGTTCGGACCTCAATAGCTTTTTGACTCGCCGCACACTTTTCACTCCCGTGCTGTTGAATCAATATTACATCATGTTCGCCGACCAGTTCGGCTTTCTCAGCTGGAGTTATTCGAAGGTTGGGCTGGGCTTTTTCGAATATACCGACACGGTTTCGCCGACGCAGGCCGTCGGTCACTATTTGACGGGCAGTGACACCAATTCAGCCAACACCGGGATGATAGGTTTCGGTTTCATCAATGCTGGTCATTTTGGTGTGGCAGCATATCTTATCACGTTCTTTGGAATCATGCTGCTAGGGGGCGGTGTGGCCAAAGCAAAAGGGATCGAACTGCTGGGTGCAGCAATCATGATCCGTGCAGCTTACTCCGCGGTGACAACTTCAGACTTGCCCGCGATCTTTCTATCTGGGGGCCTGGGTTATGCGCTTATACTTCTGTTGGTTTATCCAAGCGTCACTGCAACTGCTCCTTCCAAGAAGGGTTCGCTCGCTGCTACGCCTGACAACCGATTACCGATACGCTCCCCTGCGTAACGCCAAGAAAGCTTCATAACATATGTGCGGAATATTCGCTCGGTTCTCGAGGGCAGCCGAGAGTACGACCAATCTTGCCGAGATTTCTCAACGATTGGCACATCGTGGGCCAGATGCAGAGGGCGCCGTCACCTGGTTCGGCGATGAGAAACCGCAGGTAGTTGAGGACTTTGGCAAACCTTGCGCCGGGCATGTCTTACTTCACCGGCGATTGGCGATCATCGATTTAGACCACCATGCCGATCAGCCGTTCGTATCCGCTGACGGTCGCCATTGGCTCATTTTCAACGGTGAGATTTACAATTATCGCGAGCTTCGCAGCGAGATCGAGGCTGAAGGCGTTACTTTCCGCACATCCAGCGATACTGAAGTTCTACTCGCAGCCTGGCGTCTTTGGGGACCAGACTGCCTATCCAGGCTTGAAGGAATGTTTGCCTTCGTCATCTTCGACCGACGGCAAAACAAAGCCGTGGCTGCAAGAGATCCGTTTGGGATCAAACCTCTGTTCTTCAAGGTCTCACATAGTGAGATTCTTTTGTCTTCCGAGTTGTCACCAATCACCTTCCACGACTCGCCTGACAAGCTTGAAGCCAAGAGCGCAGCGCAAGCAATCCGTTGGGGAATGAACGATGGCCATGGGGCGAGCCTGATACCAGGAGTGCGAAGGCTTTCGCCGGGAACATATTGCATGATCGACCTCAATGGCCAGGCAAGCATGGCCGACCCAGTGAGATACTGTGATCTCCAAACGGTCCAACAGGAAGACTGGGATTATGGTGAAGCCACGCAAAAGCTCCGGGAGACATTCTTGGGCTCCGTTGACCGTCATCTGCGGTCGGACGCCTCACTTGGATTTGCGCTTTCCGGAGGAATAGATTCTAGCGCGATTGTGTGCGCCGCACATGAGCTGGGACGAGAAGGGATCAAGACATTCTCGTACGTGCCGCAGGATGAACGTATTTCCGAGCGCAAATGGATTGACATCGTCGCGCGGCACGTTGGGGCAGAAACGCACTTCATCCAACCGCAACGCAGCGATGTGGCGGCGAAACTTGCGGAAGTGATACGGTCTCAAGGCGAACCATTCGCAAGCCTCAGTATCTATGCTCAGTACGAGCTGTATGCCGAAGTGGCCCGGCAGGACGTGAAAGTCCTATTGAGCGGGCAAGGAGCCGACGAATTGCTTGCCGGCTATATCTCATATTACCAGGCAGCAGCGTTTCAGGACATCGCGAAAGGCCGTCTCAAGACTGGGATATCGAGGTTGCACAGCCTCGACGCCCACTTTGGCGTAGGCTGGAAATCTTCACTGCTCTGGATGCTACGCCTCAGCCTTCCTCAAAAATTGCGAAATCAAATGGCGAGAGTAAATTTCGCCAGCCGTGCTCCATGGGCCGACACTCATGCGATGGCAGAGAACGGGATGAGGAATTGGGCGGAATTGCGGCCGCGATCAGCTGCCAATTCGTCGGTGAGTGGAATGCTGCGAGATTCAATCGAGAACTCTCTAGTGGCGCTGTTGCGTTATGATGATCGTAACTCGATGGCGCATTCCGTTGAGAGCCGCGTACCTTTTCTGACGCTGGACATGGCTCGCTTGTGCCTTTCTTTCCCTGATTCATTCCTGATCGACGATGCTGGCGTCACCAAACGGATCTTCAGGGACGCGATGAGAGGAATCGTGCCCGAAGAAATCCTGCAACGCCAAGACAAGCTCGGCTTCACCCCCGACAATTCGAACTGGCGGGATGCACTGGGCAGCTTCATTCCTAGCGGAGAGGGTAAACGTGTCGCGGGCCTCGTCTTTCCCAAAGAACTGAGCGAGGCCCTTCAATCAGAAGACAATGGCGGAAGAGAAGACATCACCTTCGCCTGGAGATCACTCAACCTTTGCGCATTGGAAACGCTCTACACCGAGACGCTCAATTGAGTTTGGGCCGAATGATCCTGCGGCTGGGTTCAGCCAACATGGTCATGTTGGCGGCCCATATCGCAACCATCGGCATCTTAGGCATAATTGCACCTCCGAAAGAATTTGGACTCTTTCTTCTCGCTCTTTCCATATCGCTGCCGTTCTCTTCATTCGCCGGTTTGCGCCTTGAAAGCGCCTTGCCAAGCTTAAACAGCGGCAGGGAACTGAAAACTGTTCTAGCTTTGGCCACGCTGTCGGTCGGGTTTGTTTGCCTGCTTCAACTAGGGACAGTTCTATGGCTTGGACAACTGCAAATGTTCGAGGTTCAGACGCTCGATGCGTTGTCTATCGCCGCATTGACCGCACTGACATTTACGCAGGCACTTATTCAAATCGGTCGGCTTTGGGCCATCAGGCATCAACAGATAGACGCAATCGCACGGGCCACCAAAGTGCGCGCTGCTGCGACCTTAGTGCTGCGTGGAAGCGTTGTCATAGCGTTGCTTATCGGTGTCGCAGGTTTTCTCGGCTCTATTGGAACGGCCTTGATTCTTTGCGAGCTCGCGATCGCCATATTAATGGCCTCCCAGCTTTTCCCGGCCCAAGAGGCAAAGACTGCACTTGGAAAGTTGCGCAAGAGGGTGACTCAGGCAACGCTCAGAAAGAACTGGAAATTTCCAGTTCTGGAAACGCCGTCGAGCATAATTGATAACTTGGCAGCCAACGCTCCACTTCTGCTCGTAACGCAATTCTTTGGGTTGACCGCGACGGCTAGTTTTGGATTGGCATTTCGCGGGCTCGCAGTGCCGATCGCCCAACTCTCAAAGACGCTCACCGAAGTCATGCAAACGCGTTACTCCGAGCTGCAGCGATCGGGCGAATGGAGAGGATTCGCGCACCTCTTTTTTCGCTCATCTGCCATCGCAATAGGACTGGCACTAGCTGGCACCGCCGCCACAATCCTGGTCTCATACGGTTTGATCCAAACCCTTGAAGACGCTTATCTTAGAGAAGTGCTTTGGATCATAATCTTGATCTCACCCTGGATCGCAAGCAGCGCCGTTGTGAACATCAACTCGCGCATATTGTTGATGCTAAAACGACAAGAATTGAAGCTGGTATACGATGGCTTGCAGATCGTTTTCATCGTACTGCTCTGGATCCTCCAGAGGACATATTCGCCTGATCTGTTCGAATTTGTGTGGTGGATCAGCTGTACGCAAGTGGCGGCGTACGGCGTCTATTGGATGCTAATCTGGGTCGCCATCAAGGCCGAGAGTAATAGGGCTGCGCTGGTCTGACAGAGACAATCAGCGCAAGCCCTCCGCAACTCAATTTTTGCTAAGCGGGGAAGATGTTATCCGCTGAAGCATCAAAGACATTTCTGGTATCGATGACCAACTCACAGTGTTTTGCAACGGCTTCGTAATCGACCTTGTCGTGATCTGTGCAAAGCAACACCGCGTCATATTCCGCAAAAGCTGCGGGGTTGAAGTCAACACTACGCCGCCCAACCATTTCTGGATGCTCACGCAAATTGGGTATGACCGGCACATAGGGATCGTAGAACTCAACCTTTGCGCCGCGACTCTCAAGTTCTTCGATGAGCACGAAACCAGGACTCTCACGAGTGTCCTCGACATTCTTCTTGTAGGCGACACCCAGAACCAGGACTCTCGCGCCGGCAACGGCCTTCTGCTTGCGGTCGCTCAGAGCCCGAACCAGCTCCTCAACCACATGGTATGGGGCCATCAAGTTCACCTCACCCGCTAGCTCAATGAAGCGGGTTGGCACCTGGAATTCTCGTGCGCGCCAGGTCAGATAGAACGGGTCAATTGGAATACAGTGACCACCGAGGCCTGGGCCGGGGTAGAATGGCATATATCCAAAGGGCTTGGTTGCTGCACCTTCGATAACGTCCCAGACGCTAATCCCCATTTTGGCATAAATCAGCTTAAGCTCGTTGACCAAGGCAATGTTGACCGATCGGAAAATGTTCTCGGTCAGCTTTACCGCCTCTGCAACCTCGCAACTTGCCACCGGCACAGCCTTGTCGACGACAGAACCGTAGAACGTCATGGCCACATCGAGGGCCGCCTCACCATCGGCGCCGACAACCTTTGGAATTGTGCGTGTTTCAAAATCAGGATTGCCAGGGTCTTCACGCTCAGGAGAATAGGCAAGGAAGAAATCCTCGCCACTTTTCAATCCATCGGACTCAAGGATCGGCTTCATCAAATCCCTGGTCGTGCCGGGATAGGTGGTCGACTCCAGAGAAATCAGCTGGCCTGCACGTAAATGCGGCCGGATCGCTTCAACCGTCTGCAAGACATAAGTCAGGTCAGGCTCGCGATGCTTACTAAGCGGCGTTGGCACGCAAATAACCAACGCATCACATTCGACCGTTTGCGAAAAATCGCTAGTTACGTGAAAACGGTCGCCTTCCCGCATCGTCGCAAGCAAGCTGTCTGGCACCCGCTCAATCGGCGACTTCGCCGCGTTGAGCGCCTCGATTTTCGCATCGTCCACGTCAAAGCCAAGCACACGGTAGCCCGCCTGGAACGCGGCGACAGCTAATGGCAGCCCGACATAGCCCATGCCCAGAATCCCGATAACCGCTTCACGCGATTCCAGGCGGTCGATTACCGACTTCGCATTGTCACTCATTAAACTGGCCCTTGTGGGTTACTGAAAGAAAGACCGAACGGCGTCGATTGTGAATTGCGCCTCGTCCTCGGTCCAATATGGGTTCATCGGCAGGCTGATGACTTCAGTGCTTAGCTTTTCACTTACAGCGAGGCTCCCCTCACCTTCACCATAAGCTGCATAAGCCTGCTGCAAATGCATTGGCACGGGATAGTAAACCGCAGTCGGCACCCCTTTATCCTTGAGGTGCGCCTGCAATTCATCTCGCGCTTCAGTCCGGATCGTGTACTGAGCCCAAGCCGAAGTGACGCCTGCAGGCTTTACCGGCGTCGTAACAACGTCACTCAGGCCCTTTGTGTACGCATCAGCCAGCCGATTGCGTTGCTCAATTTCCTCAGCAAAACAAGCAAGCTTAGCTAACAGGATCGCAGCCTGAATTGTATCCAGACGGCTATTCATGCCCACTCGCACGGTCTCATACTTTGCTTTGCCAGACCCATGCACCCGAATGGAGCGCATTACACTGGCTAGCTCTTCATCATCGGTGAAGACGCCGCCGCCATCGCCATAACAGCCAAGCGGTTTTGCCGGGAAGAAACTGGTGGTTGTTACCGGCGCAAACGTGCCAACTTTCTGGCCATCTGCATTTGAAGCACCAAAGCTTTGAGCGGAATCCGCAATGCAGGCGAGGTCATTCGCTTCGCAAATCGAATTGAGACGAGCCCATTCGGCGGGCAGGCCGAATAGATCGACAGCAATCAGACATTTGGCATTGTGGCCTGCCGCCCGAGTGCGCTCGATGGCCCGCTCAAGATCGTCACAGTCGACGTTGAAGGTCTCGGCATCAACCTCAACAAAGACCGGTACCGCGCCGAGAATGAGAATGACCTCAGCTGTCGCCGTGTAGGTGAAAGACGGAACGAAAACACGGTCGCCAGCTTTAACTCCCAACGCCATAAGCGCGATCTGCAGAGCGTCGGTGCCATTCGCCACTGCAATCGAATGCCCGGCGCCGCAAAACTCTGACAAACGCCGCTCTAGCTCTGCGACTTCGGGGCCCATGATGAATTTGCCATGATCGAGTACAGAAGCGATGTTTTGATCGATCTGAGAGCGCAAGCGCTCCGCCTGATGTTGCAGTCCGGTGAAGGGTATCTTCACGAAGTGTTTCCTTTCATAGGCCCATTGAAAACGGGCTAGGTAGTAAACTAGCTACACGCCGAAAACCTGACGCACCCGAGCAGTCCAAAGAGGTCAAACCTTAAGGCCGCACACGGGAAACATCTGGTGAGTTTTAGAATTTGAACCCGGCAGTGAGATCGGTGGGTCTTCCATGCTTTCTGCGAAAAGCGCCAGACGCCATGCCGATACTCAAATACCCGGCGAATGCAAGGCAATTTGGCCGATGCTTATTTGGAGTGACCTGAGACTTCGGCGAGCGGAAAATTGGAAATGACCTCATCCACACTGACCTTGCCGGACCATTCACGTCGCCCATGGTTGCGTAATGACAGGAAAGAGCCGAGCCCATTGCTTTTAACTATGCAGGAATGAACCAAGACATCGATGGGAACAGAGGCGCCTCGGTTGCGAACTTCCAGAACTCTACCCTTGCGACTTTGATTTGTGGCAATCACTTCAGAGCCGACCACCTCGATCCGGCAAGGCACGGTCGTATGTGGCCCGATTGCGATACTGTTGCCGCCGAAGTCAATGATCCCGCGGTACGTTTTCGATGGGTCAACCGCAGTGGTCAGAGCGCATTCTTGCACGGTCATCTTACCCCCCAAGACCTCTGCCCCAACGACGCACACTCCGCTTGCCAAAGCGGAAATCCTACAAGAATAGTACCCATTATCGCGTCCGCTTAGGGATGCGCCGCCGGATATGTCGCAATCTCGATATCTGATCCCTTCACAATTGCCGTGCAGGTCGGCTGCATGAACCAAGCTTTTTTTATCGTTCGCGATGGCGGCCTTCTGGATAACAATATCGCGATTTGGCATTGAATCAGGAAAATCGCTGCCGCCAACAGAAATGCCATGCCGTCTACCGAAGAACTTGCCGTCCGTGACATGCCCGTTCTGACTGTTACCGATCGCCAAACCATAATCGCTGCCAGAACCTGACCCTCGATTTTCAATCGTCGTGTTGATTACACGGAAGTCGAAATTCCGATCGAGATAGATGCCGATCGGGGCCGCCGCCTCGACCGAGACATTCTTCAAATACACATCCCTTGAATACTTCACGTGAAGCGCACCGCTTGTGCCCGAAGCAATAGCCAAATTCTCGATCGAAGGCTCTGTGGGATCAATGCGAGCGATGTGAACGCGCCTACGCTCAAGCGAGGCCACTGCTCGGCTCGAAAGCCAAACGCGCCTTCCTTGAATTCGCTCAACCAAACACGAGAAGCCCTCGCGATACAGCGGTCTAGCTAGCGAGAAACCACCGGCCTTTGGATCTGTGAAGAACAAGAGGTCGCCGACATCACAGCCGGGTCGATTTGTAAACTCGACCATAGTGTCACCGATGGTGATGTCCTTTGCCAGTGCCGGGAGACGAACAGCCTTTCCTGTACTTTTCAGAAGATACGGGCCCTTGCCTCCCCGTTTGGAAATGACTGTTCTGCTGCCCTGCCCCTCAAGATGCAGATTTCCTATCTCGGTGCCAGCCACCAGATGATAAACACCAATACCGAGACGCAGTCGACGTGGCTGAGAAAGGTCGAGCGACGTGATGAGAGGTGTCAAATCGCGATCCGGGCCGACGAATTTATCCGCATTGATTGTACCCGCAGCGGGCATTGCCAGAACTCTGGCGGCGGGCACTATGCAGCCTGCCCCAACGAGCAATGATCTTCTACCAATGAGAAACTCTCGTGCCATTAGGGGTTGCTTACTAACACTTTTAGAAACGAACTCTGTCTTATCTTACCATATCAAACCTGTATAAGATCGCGATGCGGGAGCAAGCTCCGGTTAAGGCAATCACACTGGCATTGCAGATGCCAAGATTTCGGGGGGGAATGAATGACGATCTTGGTCACTGGGGCTGCAGGCTTCATCGGGCATGCGGTGAGCGCAGCACTTGCCCGACGCGGAGACGAAGTGCTCGGGATAGACTGCTTGAATTCCTACTACGATCCCTCGCTTAAACGTGCCCGGCTCAGTGCATTGGAGAAGCAAGCTCCCGATCGTTTCAGTTTTCTGCAGTGTGATTTCACCGATGCGGACGAGCTGGCGCGTGCAATTGGCAATCGGACCATCGAGCGGATCGTGCATCTCGGTGCCCAGCCTGGCGTCCGCTACAGTCTGGAAAACCCGCGCGCATATATCGACGCCAACATTGTCGGCCACCTCAACATACTAGAGCTCGCGCGTAACCTAAGCGTCGAGCATTTAGTCTATGCCAGCTCAAGCTCCGTCTACGGTGGCAACGACAAAGTCCCTTTCGCGGAAAATGATAGAGTAGATCATCCCTATTCTCTGTATGCCGCAACTAAGAAAGCGGACGAATTGATGAGCGAAACCTACGCTCATCTTTACCGCCTGCCACAGACAGGTTTGCGCTTTTTTACCGTATACGGCCCATGGGGCCGACCGGACATGATGCCTTGGATATTCACCGCAAAGATTCTGGCTGGTGAGACAATACCGGTATTCAATCACGGCAAGATGGAGCGGGATTTCACCTTCATCGATGATATTGTCGCTGGGGTTATCCTTTGCCTGGACGCCCCACCCAGCGACGATGGTGAGATCAAGAATGGCGGCAGCCAGGCACCACATGCGATCTTCAACATCGGAAACAACAAGCCAGAGCCATTACACAAAATAATATCTATTCTGGAGCAAGCCTGTGGCCGGGAGGCTCAATTGGAGATGCTGCCTATGCAGAAAGGTGACGTTCCGCGCACTTTTGCGGATATCAACGCCATCTCAGACGCAGTAGGTTATGCTCCGACCACGCCGGTTGAAGTCGGGTTTCCGGCTTTCGTTCAATGGTTCAAAGGCTATCACAACATCAAATAGATCGTGCAGTCACGCCAGATCGCCGCGACGAATAGCTCAATCAGGCAGAGGAAATACTAGCGCAGCGGCTCTTCTTCGGCGGGTGCCTCGACCGGTTCCTCTTCGGTAGGCGAAACAAGTGTCGGCGGACTTTCTTCGCCCGGCAACGTGCCGCTGCGTTCGCGCTCAAGCCGTTCGAGATACTCGCGTTCGATTTGCTCCACGCGCTCCTGCTCGGCCGCTGCATCTTCATCAATGGTTGAGAGACGCTCTTGCCGCGCCTGCTCGATCAGCTGGCTGAAGCGGATATCCTGTCCCTCTTCACGATCCTTATAAGCATCGTTGATCAATTGCTGAGTACAGCCGGTGATGCCGCCTGCGCCTGCGGGACTGCACGACAAAGTGCCGAACGCTCCGATCAACTCGAGACTTTCGACCCGCCGGGACCATGCGATATTCTGCGGATTGTCTGAATAACGCAGCGCCGGCGGAATGCGGAAGCGGTCGCCCTCAGGAAGGCGCCCGATCACACAGATAGTACCTTCAGGGCATTCAGGCGCCTCATCGTCGCCGTAAACGTAGGCGATCTGCACGTCGTCTGACAGCGGCTCTTCATCCTGAGCGGCAGTGGGCGTCGCACCAAGCATGATCGCAGCCATCGGTGCCGCAAGAATGGTCGCAAACCGCTTCATCATAGCATTAAATCCCTCAAGTTGCCGCAAAGGCAATTCTGATAGCATAGTCCACTATGTGGTGCCGCGTGAACCGCTTGTGAAGGCCGCCGCGACAGTCCCCGCCCTAGATGCGCTCGCTGATTTTGATCGCGGCGCGGCATCCGAGCCGGATCGCTCCCGAAAGCAGCGCATAGGCTGGCGCCTGCTCTGCACCGTGCTCGATCGCCGTATCGTGGTGCTCACGCTCTTCCTCACGGAATTGCTCAATCATTTCCGCCAGCTCAGGATCGGAGTTATCTGCTTCCAGCTCATCGAGCTGATCGGAATAATGCTTGTCGATCTCGGTTTCGACGGCAGCCGTGCAAGCCATCGCTGCCTCTGGGCCCAGCAAAGCCGTACCTGCGCCCAGCGCATAGCCCGCCATAGACCAGAATGGCTGCAGAGCGGTCGGGCGAACACCGCGCTTCGCCATCAGCGCGTCGAACTTCTCGCGATGGACCTTTTCCTGCTCCGCCATATGCGCGATTTCCTGCGAATGCGGCCCGCGATCGCCCATCACCGCCAGCTGACCTTCATAGATTCGCGTTGCGCCAAATTCTCCGGCCTGATCGACCCGGATCATGCGGTGGATGTCTTCGCGTTTCATGACTGCTCCTGCCTGACTATCAGTCCCAAGATGGTGAGCCCACCAAGACATGAAAAGAGGAAATTCCAACCCGCGAGCGAGATGCCAAACAAGCTCCATGGCGCGACATCGCAGCGAACCAGCGGCGTGCTGGTATCCATCATCGAAGTTACGGCATCAGCGCCCGTCAGAATGGTCGCGCAGCCAGTGATCCCTTCCCACCAGCCATACTCGACGCCAGCGTGAAAGCCGCCAATGAGACCGGAAACGATCACGGCGACACCTGCCAGTGCGACCCACAGCCGCTTGGGAGCCATCACGAAGGATATGAGCGCCAAGCCTAGCGCTGCGAAATGCGGCCAGCGCTGCCACCAACACATCTCGCACGGGAACATATCGAACCCGTATTGCGAGATGTAGGCGCCGCCCAGCAATCCAGCCGGAAGCGCAAATGCGAGCGATTGAGCGGCGCGAAGCCGCGACATCTGAGCCATTTGACCCCGCTAAGCTTTAGTCGTCGCGCAGAGCAACAGAGCTGGCCGTGGTCCGGCGCAAAGTCTCAAGCGCATAGTGCAGCTGGAAGTCCTCGACACCTTGTTCTTCGAGCTCCTCTGCGGTCAGCTTGAAACGCGGATCATCGACCTTATCGCCTTCCAGCTCCTCATCCTTAAGGCCCAGCTCGTTGATAAGGTGGCCGCGCAAATCGCTCTCGCGCGTCGCATATTTGCTGCGCAGCGCGTAGTCAGGGTCGGACAATTGCGGAACGGTAATATCTGGCTTGATGCCACCTTCCTGAACCGAGTGACCTGACGGCGTGTAGTAGCGCGCCGTAGTCAGTTTCAAAGCAGCATCGCGTCCAAGCGGCAGAAGCGATTGCACGCTTCCTTTGCCGAAGCTGCGATCGCCCATCACCAACGCCCGGCGGTGATCTTGCAGAGCACCTGCAACGATCTCCGAAGCAGACGCAGAACCCGCATCGATCAGCACGATCACTGGAGTGCCTTCGGCCATATCGCCGCGGAACACGGTTTCTGCATCATAAAGCAGAGTTTCGCCTCGAGCGCGGCCGCGCTGCGATACGATCCGGCCCTTGTCGAGGAACAGGTCGGACAATGCGACCGCCTCGTCCAAGCTGCCACCTGGGTTAGAACGCAAATCGAGGATCAGTCCATTGACCCGGCCGGCGGCCTCGGTCTGGATCGCGTCCCAAGCCTGGAACACATCGCGACCGACATCGGCGGAGAACTCATTGACCGAAATCACACCGATATTGCCCGTTTCCAGCGAATGGGTAACCGGCTCAAGCTCGATTACGCCGCGCGTCACATCCACTTCGAGCGGCTCATCGCGACCGGCACGGAAAATGGTCAGCTGGATCGATGTGCCGGCCTGGCCGCGCATCCGCGCAACAGCGTCGTCGAGCTCGCCGCCGTAAATCAAATCGCCATCAAGGTGCGTAATGAAGTCGCCCGCCTTGATGCCCGCTTCTTCTGCCGGACTGCCGCGGAAGGGTGAAATCACTTTTACCGCACCGTCTTCCATCACGACCGACAGGCCAAGGCCCGAATAATTGCCGTCAATCAGCGTATTGAGGCGCTGCATCGCAGCCCCGTCAATGTAAGCCGAATGCGGATCGAGCGAGGCAAGCATGCCGTCAATCGCACCGCGCACCAGCTTTTCATCGTCGACATCCTCGACGTAGCTCGCCTTGATCCGTTGATAGGTCGCGAACAATTTCGAGAATTCCGGTCCAGCGCGGCCTTCCACCTGTGCCATGCTGGCGGTGGCGGTCGGGATCAGCGCCACCGTGGTGACGAGAGCTGCGCTTTGCAGAAGGGCGATGAATTTCTTGGGCACGAAGGGCTCCTTTGAGTCAGACCATCTGTGTATCGCGCAATCTGCCTTAATGCCAGATGAGAGCGATCAACTGCATTACGCCGTCCCGCAGTGGGCCAAACGGCCGCGCAGATATTGCGACAAACGTTTGAGGGTATTTGCCGGGAGCGGAATTTTTACAGGAACTGCAGTGGGTTAACCGGTTCACCGGAGCGCCGCAGTTCGATCGTGATTGCCGGATCACTCGACGCGGCGACGCCTAAAGGGCTGCCTCTGACCAATTGATCGCCAACCTCGACATCGCTGTCTGCAAGCCCTGTTACAAGGCTCGTCCAGCCGCTCGCATGCTCGATAATCACGATTCGTCCGAAACCGCGATAGGGGCCGGAAAAGGCCACACGTCCAGCTGCAGGAGCGACGACCTGCGCCCCGGAAGCCGGAGCGATCACGATCCCGGTGCTGCGAGAGCCGCTATCACGAAGCTCGCCAAAACCGGCAACCGTCCGGCCTTGGACAGGCAGCTGGAAATCGGCGGGCGGCGAGGTCGCATCCGCAGTGGGTGTTGCCGAGGCGGTGACAATCACTTCAGAAGCGCTTGGCCGCGGCGGGCGGAGGACTGGCCCGGGCAGTGCGGCCAATTCACGGCGCAATTGGCTGGCTGCTCCGAGCTCTCCGATCAACCCGTCAAGATCGCGAGCATCCTCGGCCAAGGCCAGCGCTCGCTCGCTTTCGCGGGCGGCGATGCTGCGAGCCTCCCGCGAAGCCAGTCTTTGCCGCGTTTCCAATTGAGTCAACGCTTGTCGCCGTTCGCGCAGCGCGTTCTCACCGCCGCGTAAATCAGCCAGGGATTCGCGAGCGGTATCCTCAAGAGCGCGACCTTCGTCCAAGTCGCTGCGCAGAGCGGCTGTACGAGCCCGCACCTGTGGCACCGCGCTGTCGAGTACGGCGCGGACATACACTGTCTCGCGTAGGGATCCCGGTTGCAGGGCGAAAAGCGCCAATGGGCGTCGCGACATGGCCTGCAAGGCTCCGGTAAGTCTAACCAACGGCTCTTGTCGTTGAGCCAGGCGTTGAGCCAGCTCTCCGCGCCTTCCCTGCGCAAGCGAGTAGCGCGCTTGTGCCGCCGCTATCTCCGCCTCCGATTGCTGGATCTGTGCCGCCAGAGCAGCCGCTTCGCGCGCGGTCTTATCCGCTGTGCGCACGGCATTTTCGGCCTGCTCGGTTAGTTCTGCCGCACGCGCTTCTGCTTCGTCGGCCGACTGCCGAGCGCGCTCAAGCTGTTCGCTTGCCTCTGCGGGATCGAGCAGCTCCACTTCGCGCTGAGCAATACTGTCGGGCACAAATGCGGCAAATCCGCCAATCGCAAGCAGGCAGGCACCAGCAATGGACAGGATCTGCGTCTTCATGCGCGCCCTTTTGCCCTATGATTATGCTCGATGATAGGGGTGACCGGCCAAAATGCTGGTGGCACGATACAACTGCTCCATCAGCATCGCTCGGGCCAGCAAATGCGGCCATGTAGCGGGGCCGAATGCGAGAAGAAGGTCTGCCTCGGCCCGCTCTTCTTTGCTGTGGCCGTCCGCAGCGCCCAGCACGAAGCGCGTTTCACGCATGCCATCATCGCGCCAGCGGCCCAGCAATTGTGCAAAATCCTCCGAGCCCATCGCCTTGCCGCGCTCGTCTAGCAGCACGGTCTTGAACGGTGTTTGCGCGTCAGGAACTTTGCCGCCCGTTTCAGGCAATTCGGTGAGTTTCACAGGCCATGAGAGCCGTTTTTCATAGCGCGCGACCAACTCCGCTTCAGGCGAGCGAGCGATCTTTCCGCGAGCTATGATGTGGAGGAGGATAGCGCTATGCCTTTTGCGGTTTTTGTTTGCTTCAAGCGCCAGCGGCTGCATCCGCAGCCTCGGCTTTCCTCGCTCTCGCGATCTGAAGATCGCATCGCTGCGGGCAGCCAGGCGGCCTTGCGGACGCCCAAAGCATTTGGTCGTCCGTGCTTCGTGGCGAAGCCTCTAACTTACACTACGCATTCCCGCTCGCCGCATCAGCACCATCGAACGCCCACATGCGCTCAAGGTTGTAAAAACTGCGCACTTCGGGGCGGAACAGATGCACCACTACGTCGCCCGCATCGATCAGCACCCAGTCAGCCGCCGGCAAGCCTTCAATTCGGGCCGGACCAAAGCCTGCCTGCTTTACCTTCTCCGCCAGCTTTTGCGCCATCGACGCAACCTGACGGGTCGAGCGGCCAGACGCGATCACCATGTAATCGGCAATCGAGCTTTTGCCCTCAAGTGGGATCGAGACGATCTCTTGCGCTTGATCGTCATCAAGTTGAGTGAGCACCAGCTCGATCAGCTCGCCATCGGGCATGTCAGCCACGGCCAGCGCCTGAGGAGCTGTGTCGGCACCAGCCGACAGGGATTGTGCCTGGTTCATAGGCAAACAACGTTCTCCAGATTGTGGGGTGAAAAAATGCAGGAGCTGAAACGCGAACATTGCGCCTCATAATCCCTCCGATGTCTGAATCCGCCTGAAAGTCAGTCGGTCTCGTGCGCTCCGATCCGAATATTGCGCCGCCCAATCTGCATTGGCACGACGGATCGCCGTGGCCGAGCGTGGATCAGGATCGAAACGCAATAACACCAGTGCTGGTGCGCTCCATCGCCCCCGTTTTCGAAAGCTGGCAGCAGACACCGTATAGCGCCTGAGCCAGGCCATGGCGGGGCTCGCCATAGCCATACGGTTATAACCGGGCCGAGCGATGACCGCAATCGGCATTGTGCGCGCTATATCGCGCCACGCCTTCCATCTGTGGAACTGCGCAAGGTTATCCGATCCCATCAGCCAGACGAATTCGCGCTTCGGATAGCGACGCTTGAGCGCGCGCAGAGTATCGAGCGTGAAGCGTGTGCCCAATTGTTGTTCGATCGCGGTTGGCACTATTCGCGAGCGCTTTGCCTGTGCGTTTGCCGATTTTAGCCGGGCGTCGAGCGATGCCATGCCTTTGCGCGATTTCAACGGGTTACCCGGCGAAACAAGCCACCAAGCCTGATCCAGGCGCAGCGCGTCGATTGTGAACTGCGTGACGCGCCTATGCCCGCCATGCGCAGGGTTGAAGCTGCCGCCCAGCAGCCCGGTACGCACCGGAATTCCGCTCAAGGTCGCGCCTGACCCGTGCCGCGAACCAGCCATTTGTAAGTCGTCAGTCCCTCCAGAGCGACTGGCCCACGCGCATGCAGGCGCCCGGTGGCAATGCCGATCTCTGCGCCAAGTCCAAACTCTCCACCATCGGCAAATTGCGAAGAGGCATTGTGCATCACAATCGCACTATCGACGCTGCGAAGGAAACGCTCCGCGGCCGATTGGTCGTCGGTCACAATCGCATCGGTATGCGCGGAGGAGTGCTCGGCGATATGTGTCAACGCCGCGCCCATATCATCAACCATCGCAACTGAGAGAATGGTGTCGAGATATTCTGTGTCCCAATCCGCCTCGCTGGCGGTAATCACGCTGTCATCCAAAGCCTGAATTCTGGCGTCACCGCGCACCTCACAGCCTGCATTGCGCAGGCCAGCGATAAGAGCCGCTGGATCGGAATATTGCGCATCGATCAGCAATGTCTCCATCGCACCGCAAATGCCCGTCCGCCGCATTTTCGCATTGAGAACAATGTCATGCGCCATCTTCGGATCGGCAGCGGAGTGAACGTAAGTGTGGCAAATGCCGTCAAGATGCGCGAGCACAGGGACGCGCGCATCATTCTGCACACGCTCGACCAGCCCCTTGCCGCCGCGAGGCACGATCATGTCGATCAGGCCGCTTGCCGTCAGCATCGCACCCACGGCCGCACGATCCTGTGTCGGTATCAATTGCACCGCAGCTTCAGGTATGCCTTCTGCCGCCAATCCAGCGACCATCGCGGCATGAATGGCGCGGTTGGAATGCACGGCCTCGCTGCCTCCGCGAAGCAGCGCCGCATTGCCAGCTCGCACGCAAAGAGCGGTCGCATCCGCGGTTACGTTGGGGCGACTTTCATAGATCAGGCCGATCAGGCCAATGGGCACGCGGACCCGCGAAAGCTTCAGTCCGTTGGGGCGCTCCGCTTGATCGATCACTTCGCCGACTGGATCAGGCAGTTTCGCGACCGCATCCACTCCCGCCGCAATGGCGTCGATCCGCTCCTCATCCAACGCAAGACGATCCAGCATCGCAACGGAAAGGCCATTTTCCCGCCCTGCCGCCAGATCTCGCTCGTTGGCATCAAGAATGGCTTGGGCGTCGGCGCGCATCCGGTCAGCCGCGCTGTGAAGAGCGGTAGCCTTTGCGGCACTCGGCATTGCGGCAAGCTGTCGCTGCGCGGCACGCCCTTTCTTGGCAAGCTGAGCAATGAGCGAGCTGACATCTGCCAGATTGGCGTCGTCGACCTTAAGCGATGATGGCGCAACAGCATTCATAGTTTGGCGGCATTAGCACCCGGCTCTCATGCTGTCAGTCCCGGAAAAGATGCAAAAAAGCCTGCTGCGAATCTTAACAAAATCTTACTCGAAACCTGCGCGAATCCGCGATGAATTGAGTGCTCAAGAGAAAATTTTGCAAAAAAATCGCAAGATTCTGGATCAATTTCGGCTTATTGAACGTTTCATCCCGTTAAGGCGTCAATTCGCCGGGTACGTTAACACTTAGATTCGACCTCATCACATAGCCTTGGTAGCCCGCCCTCAGCAAACGTTGGGGCAAATATAAAAAAGGGTTCGCTTTGCTAAACCAAGGTTCCACCAGCAGCTGGCGCGACCGGTTGCAGGAGTGGTTTCCAGATCGCGAGTTTTTTATGCGCTCGCAGGGTCAGGTCCGCTTCATTACTATCACATCGCGCATGCAAAAGATTGCTGCGGCCACTGCTATTGTGCTCGTTTTGGGCTGGGCGGTCACTATGGCGGCAATGGCATGGTCCAAATATCAAGCCGATGCCGATCGTCTTTCGCTCCTAGAGAACGCGGCTAAAGTCGCGACTGCACAAGAGCGGCTCGACACTTATGGCGCTGATTTGAGCGCCGTCGCTGACGATCTCAGCAAACGTCAAGATTTCATCGAGCAGATGACCGAAGCTCTTCCGTCTGACGTTAGAGACGCGACCGGCACTGTTACCGATTCGACCTCCGAAACGGCGGAGATGATCGAGAAAGTCAGCATTTCCTTCCCGGAAGCCGCAAATCTCGCTCGGATTGAAGCGCGCCAACTCGCCTACGTCGAGCGTGTCACCCGCTTTGCCGATGACCGCGCGCGCCGCGCCGAAGAAGCGCTTCGCAAGCTCGGGCTCGACCCGAAAGCGATGGTTCGCAACGCCGATCTCAGCGCGATGGGTGGTCCACTCGAATTGCTCGCAACCTCTGCCGACGGCAGCATCGATCCACGCTTCGAGCGTCTCGGTCTGAGTCTAGCTCGTATGGCCGCACTTGAGCGTGGTCTGGATTCCGTTCCACAGTTCACACCGACCAGCCTCGATCAGACCAAGCTGTCTTCCGGTTTCGGCTATCGCCGCGATCCCTTTACCGGGGGCGGTGCCATGCATGGCGGCCTTGATTTCAAAGGTCCCACCGGTTCACCGATCTTTGCCGCAGCCAATGGCACCGTGTCTTTCGTTGGCCGCAAGTCGGGCTATGGCAAGGTTGTCGAGATCAAGCACGGCAACGGTATGATGACGCGCTATGCACACATGTCAGCCTTCGATACCGAAGTAGGACAATTGGTGACTGCTGGCGATGTGATTGGAGCAATCGGCAGCACTGGCCGTTCTACCGGTCCACACCTGCACTTCGAAGTCCGTATCAACGACCGCGCGGTCAATCCGCGCCCATTCCTGGAGACCGCGCCCCATGTTCTCAAAGAAGCCCGAGGAGCAACAACCAAGCCCCTCCGCACCGCCTCAAACTAAAAAACCTCAAGGGAAAGCCATGTCCTCTAATTCAAGCTCGACTTTCTCCGTCATCGGTTCGGACGTTTCGATCAAAGGTAACGTCTCCGCCTCTGCCGATCTGCATGTCGACGGTTCCGTCGAGGGCGATATCAAATGCACTTCGTTGGTCCAGGGCGAAAGTTCGCTGGTCACCGGCGGGATCGCAGCTGAAAGTGCACGTCTTGCAGGCCGTGTTGCTGGTTCGATCAATGTGCGCGAGCTCGTGATCCTCAAGAGCGCCCAGATCGAAGGCGATGTGCATTACGATGCCCTTACCATCGAGCAAGGCGCTCAAGTCGATGGCCGTTTTGCACCAAATGACCGCCGTCGTTCGGATGCCAAGCCTGCTGCTGCGCCTAAAGCTCCGGAAACGAAAGCTGGTGGCAGCAAGCCAACCGGCGACGATGAGCCTCAGCTCAAGATCGCCCAGTAACGCATCAAGTCACTGCTTACAGAACAGAAAAGGCCGCTCGCGCAAGCTGGCGGCCTTTTTTATGTGCTTTGGGGTAATTTGTGGCGTGCGCTTCCTCGCCCGCGCTCCTTAGAGCACTTCGGCGCGGAGGGCCTTGCGATCGAGCTTGCCGATCATCGTCTTGGGGAGTTCTTCGCGAACCACAACTTGGTCGACACGCTCGTGCTTACCGACGCGTCCGTTGAGCCAATCACGTAGAACGTCACCACTGATCTCGCCATCGCCATTCAAGGTGACGAAAGCACGCGGCACCTCACCCTTGTAGTCATCGGGCACACCGATCACGAGCGCCTCTTTGACCGCCTCGTGTTCGACGATCACATCCTCGACCTGACTGGGGAAGACCTTGAAGCCGCCCACCGCGATCATGTCCTTTATCCGGTCGACGATCTTCAGGAAGCCATCTTCATCCAGTGTCGCGACATCCCCGGTGCGTAGCCATTGCTTCCCATCGTGCTCTACAAACACATCGGCAGCAGCTTCAGGCCGGTTCCAATAGCCGCGCATGACCTGAGGCCCGTGGATGGCGAGCTCACCAGGCTCACCTTCCGGTGCAATCTTGCTCGGATCTTCCTTGTCGAGAAGCAGTATTTCGGTCCCGGCAACAACTTGGCCGATTGTGCCGCGCTTGCGGGTGCCCTCATAAGGATTAACCGACACGACGCCGGAGCTTTCGGTCAGGCCATAGCCCTCGACCAAGCGCACGCCGGTTACGTCTTCGAACTTCGCATGGACTGGCGCTGGCATTGGCGCACCGCCTGATATGCAAACTTTGAGCGAGGAAACATCGGTCTTGGCGAGATCGGGATGGTCGAGCAGCGCCTGAAACATGGTCGGCACGCCGGGAAAGCCGGTGGTGCGGTATTTCTGAATCGTCTGCAGCACTTGCTTTGTCTCGAAGCGTGGGACGATCGCAATCGATGCGCCGCTGCACACGGCATGATTGAGCAAAGCGGTATTCGCGAACACGTGAAAGAACGGAAGCGCGCCCATAAACACTTCGTCCGACGGATTGTCGAATGGATTGATCGCGGCGACTTGCTGCGCGTTTGTCACCAGCTGTGAGTGGCCTAACATAGCGCCCTTGGGTCGTCCGGTGGTTCCGCCAGTGTACTGCAACAAGGCCAGGTCTTCAGTCGGATCGATTGATGGAAGCTTCGAAGCGGCGCCATTCTGCCAGGTCGACCAATCCCATTCGCCTCGGACGTCACCCCAAGCTCTTACGCTCTCGCTGTAGTCCACTTTGGCAAGCTTGCTGCGGCCCAAAGTGCGCAAGGCAAAGCTTTTGAGGCTTGGCAGCATGTCAGGAAGAGATCCGACAATCAGGGTTTCGAGGCCAGAGCCTGCAAGCACCTTGGAAGCCGTTTCGTAGAGCTCCGGCACACCGAGCGTAACGAGAATACGTGTGCCCGAATCCTCGACCTGCCATTCCAGCTCTTCAACCGAATAGAGCGGCGAGAAATTGACCACGATCGCACCGGCCATCATCGCACCGTAATATGCCGAAGCGTAGATCGGGACGTTGGGCAGGAACAGGCCGATCCGGTCGCCCTTCTTAATGCCCATCGCCACCAGCCCCGCAGCAAAGCGATGCGCCTCGGTAAACACCTCGCGATAGCTGTAGGTGCGCCCGAGGAAGTGGAGCAGCGAAGCGGTTGGATCACGCCGCGTCGATCGCTCCAGCAGGTCGGGCAAGCTAATCGGATCGAATTGCGAATCCCACGGGGTCGGATGGTGATATGGCGCGCTACTAACACTCATGTCAGTAGAATGGCCGATCCCTCGTCAACGCACAAGCCATTCCGCTGCTCGCGACAGTCTTTTTCTCGCTTGGAAACAATGGCTCACGCTAAACGTGAAAAAGCCGCCCACAAGCGAACCTGCGGAGCGGCTTCTCTTAGTTTCTTCGCGTTGTGCGAAGGCTTGGCGTGTCAGGCGTCAGCCTTGTCGTCGCCTGCTTCGCCTTCGGTCTCTTCCGCTGCTGGTTCAGCCGGAGCTTCCGTTGCAACTTCAGTCCCGCTGGCTTCCGCTTCGCGCTTGGCAGCAAGCCAAGCTTCGGCCTCGGCTTCCTGAGCAGCTTCCGCAGCAGCTTTGACATTGGCTTCACGCTCAGCGCGCAGCTCTTCGATCAGCTTTTCCTTATCTGAGCGATCATCGCCATCAACAGGCGCTACCTCTTCGACCACACCAGCGCGTTTCGCTGCCTTGGCGACCACGGCATCGAGCTCACGCTGCGAACACAGACCAAGGGTCACAGGATCCTTCGGCTGAATGTTCTGGATGTTCCAGTGCGTACGCTCGCGAATCGCGCCAATAGTATTGCGGGTCGTGCCGATCAGCTTCGAAATTTGCGCATCCGACACTTCCGGGTGGCTACGCAGGATCCAGGCGATACCGTCAGGCTTGTCCTGACGCTTGGAGACCGGCGTGTAGCGCGGACCCTTGGTGCGCGTCACTTCGACCGGAGCCTTTTGCATGACCAGCGAATACTCGCTGTCCGCCTGGCCCTTGTCGATCTCTTCCTGGGTCAGCTCGCCGGCATGCACCGGATCGCGCCCAGTGTATTTGCTGCCTGCAAGATCGTCAGCCATCGCCTGCACTTCGAGCAGGTGAAGACCGCAAAACTCAGCAATTTGTTCGAACGACAGGCCGGTGTGATCGACCAGCCATGTGGCGGTCGCATGCGGCATGAGCGGCTTCGGTTGTTCCGTTGGCGCTTTGGCCATGGGGCAAACTCCGTGAAAAATTAAAAGGGCCGCCCCTTGCGGAGCGGCCATTGCACCACGCTATCTAGGCAATTGCGGAGCAATGAGCAAGCACGATCGCCGCGCGGCTTGAATTGGGTAGCGAGGTCAGGCGTGTGCAATCTGCAGCGAAACGTACTCTTCCTCTTCAAGTGCAACCAGCCCGGCAAGGAATTGACGGCTGGCAACTTCCCACGAGTAGTTTGCCGCATAGGCCGCACATTCGCTGCGATCGCAATAGCGCGCCGCATCAATTGCTCGCGGCAAGTCTTCCGACAGAGCGCCGACTCGCTCGCCGATGATGTCGATCGGTCCGGCAACGGGGTAGGCGGCAACGGGGGTTCCACAGGCCAAAGCTTCGATCATGACCAGTCCGAACGTATCAGTAAGGCTTGGGAAGACGAACACGTCTGCACCGGCATAACAGCCAGCCAGTTCGCGTCCTGACCGCTTTCCGAGGAAATGCGCCTTCGGGAAGCGCGCTTCGAGATCGGCGCGTGCCGGCCCATCGCCCACCACCACTTTGCTGCCCGGATAAGCGCAGGCGAGAAATGCCTCGAGATTCTTCTCGACCGCTACACGTCCGACATAAAGCAGGATTGGTCCCGGTAGGTCGGCATATTCGGGTGCTGACGGGGCATCGGGTGAGAAGCAAGACAGATCGACACCGCGGCTCCAATGGTGGAGATTCGCTAGGCCCTGCTCGCGCAATCCGCCGCGAATGGTCTCAGTGGCGACCATGATGCGCTGTGCTGGACTGTGGAACCAGCGAATGTAGGGCCAAAACACTTTGACAGGGAGGCCGGTACGTCGCGCAAGATAATCGGGAAACTGTGTGTGATAGGCGGTGGTGAACGGAACCCCGCGCCGCTTGCAATAGCGCCTTGCAGCAAGACCAAGTGGTCCTTCGGTCGCAATGTGTACCGCCTCCGGCGCGATCCTGCCGAGCGCTCGACCAACCGCACCCGGCACCGCCAGCGCTAGTCGTATTTCCGGATAGGTGGGGCACGGAACGGAGAAGTGGTCCTCTGGCGAAATCACGGCCACTTCGCACCCCCAATCGCGCAGAATATCTGCGGTGGTCGCGAGCGTGCGCACCACGCCGTTGGTTTGCGGATGCCAGGCATCGGTGACGATTGCTATCGAACGCGGAAAATGGCGCGGCAATTCGTTGCCGTCTGGCTTAAATCGGCCGAACTGGTTCATGCCGCTGCTTTTGCCGTTTCGGCAGCCAGTTCCTCAGACGCCTGCTCCGCATCGCGCCCAGCAACCTCCTCTGGCCAGTTGAGAATTTCCATTCGACCATCGTGATGCTCGACAAGCGCATTGCATCCTTCGACCCAATCGCCATCATTCCAGTACTCGACGCCATCAATGTTGCGAAATTCGGCCGTATGGATGTGGCCGCAGACGACACCATCGACTCCGCGTTCACCCGCCGCGCGCGCGACGACTTCTTCGTATTTGCCGATGAACTCGACCGCGTTCTTTACCTTGTGCTTGGCCGCTTTGGATAAGGACCAATATGGCATGCCCAGGGCCTGGCGTGCCCGGTTGACCCATTGGTTGAGCGTCATCATCAGGTGGTATGCGGTGTCGCCAACGAAGGCGAGCCAGCGATGCGACAACATCACCGCGTCGAACTCGTCGCCGTGTAGCACCATCAGGCGTCGTCCGTCCGCCGTATCGTGAAAAGCAGCGCGACGGATTTCGATCCCACCAAAATTGAGCCCGGTGAACTGCCGAAACATCTCATCGTGATTGCCGGGGATGTAAACGATGCGCGTGCCGCGCTTCGCCCGCTTGAGCAATCGCCAGACGATATCGTTATGACTTGTGGGCCAGAAGAACTTCTTCTTGAGACGCCAGCCGTCGATAATGTCGCCGACCAGATACATCGTCTCGCTGTCGGTATTGTCGAGAAAGTCGATCAACATCTCGGCATTGCACCCCTTGGCTCCGAGATGCACGTCACTGATCCAGATGGTGCGATACTTGCGCCGCTTTTCAGCCGCTTGTTCGGGTATTTTCGGCTCTGCGGGGAAAGTGGCGACATTGCCAAGTTCGGCGAGGTCGTCTGGAAACTCGGACAACATAAAGTCGGTCATGAAAGAGTCCTTCGACTATTCTTAGTCGAGGCCGCTCATGACACGACAGTGTTACAACAGATTCACAATGCGATGACGATTTGGCGTCAATGCGAAAGGCATAAGTCACTGCATTGGAACGAAACCGGGCAGTTCTTCCACGCGCGCAATCCAGGCTTGCAGGTTGGGATAATCGCCCAGCCCGAAGCCGCCTTCTTCTGCGACATGCGTGTAAGGGAACAGCGCAATATCTGCGAGCGTCACGGCATCGCCGCACATGAATTGCCGCGTCGCCAGATGCTCATCCATCAGCTCCAGCGCTGCACACCCAGCGGCACGCTTCGCCATGATCTGGCCGCGCTGTTCCGCTGACAGGTTGGCTTCACCCACAAAACGCAGCCAGAAGCGCAAGGTCGCGACATTGGGCTCGTGATTGTACTGTTCGAAGAACATCCAGCGCAGCATGTCTGCCTGCGCATAGCGATCCTGCGGGATGAGCGATGACCCAGAAGCGAGATACCAGGAGGCCGCATTGCTTTCCGGCAGGAAACGCGTGCCATGCTCGTCATCAATCTGGAGCACGGGGATGCGGCCATTGGCGTTGACCGTATCGATGAATTCCGGCGACCGCGTTTCGCCCTTCAGGATGTCGTACTGACGGATTTCGAGCGGCAAACCGAGCAGCGCGGCGGTGAGCTTGATCTTGTAGCAATTCCCGCTGCGAGGATCCTCGTGCAGGATCAGGGATGGCGGTGCGGTTTCGTCAGCCTCATCCTCCAAATTCGCCAGCGGGGCAGCAAACCGGAAAACGGTGGTCGGGAAGACGAGCATTTCGGGCTTGCCTGTACCCAGCCCCTCCCACGAAGAGACAGTGTAAGGCTGCGATAGCGTCGAATTGGGGTCGCTCGGCCAAAGGCTGTGCTTAGCGCTTAGCTTTTCCCCCTCGGCCCCGCTCCACTCGTCATTCTTTTGTGCCGGGCCACGATAGATCGTTTCCATATCCCGCCAGCGCACGGCACCTCTGCCCTTGCGAACTTCGACAAATGCATAGTCGCCTGAGATGCGGAGCAGGGGGTAGGTCAATCATTCACCTCCAAGACGATCTTGCCGATATGTGCACCCGCTTCCATCCGCGCATGCGCAGCAGCGGCCTCGGCCAGCGGGAACGTCTGGTCCATTATAGGCGAAAGTTCTCCATCTGTGAAAAGCGGCCACGCATGCCGCGCAATTTCATCGGCCAAGGCGGCCTTGAAAGCATCCGAGCGCGGGCGCAGAGTCGATCCAGTGAGAGTCAGGCGGCGCATCATAACGACGGCCATATTGATGTCGGCTTTCGGTCCGCCAAGGATCGCGATCGTCACATGCCGCCCGTCTTCGGCGAGGCATTTCAGATTGCGTGCAACATAATCGCCCGAAACCATATCCAGCACGACATTGACGCCTTGCCCATCCGTATGTTCGCGGACGACCTCGACGAAATCCTGCTCGCGGTAATTGATCGCCAGGTCCGCGCCGACCTCTCGCGCTGCAGCGCATTTGGCTTCGTCCCCGCAGGTGACGATCACCTCGATGCCGAACGCTTTGGCCAGCATGATCGCCATCGTGCCAATGCCCGACGTACCGCCATGGATCAGCAGGCGATCGCCATCGGCGGCAAGGCCGCGCTCGAACACATTGTGCCAAACGGTAAACAGCGTTTCGGGCAGAGCGGCCGCTTGTTTCAGTGGCATTGTTTCCGGCACCGGAAGGCAGTGCTGCCAGGGTGCTGCGCAATATTGCGCATAGCCACCGCCCGGCGTCAGCGCCGCGACCCTGCTGCCCAGCATTTCACGAGGAACCTTGTCACCAACAGCGACTACCTCGCCCGCCACCTCAAGACCGAGGATTGGCGAAGCACCGGGGGGCGCGGGGTAATTGCCGGCCCGCTGAATGCAGTCAGGGCGATTGACCCCGGCATAGGCGACGCGGATCAGCACATCCTGCGCGCCGGGTTTCGGCGTATCAACTTGCTCCAGAACCAACACATCGGGGCCGCCGGGCTCTGCAAAGCCGATCGCATTCATTGTTGCTGGAACAGTGGAAATTTGTTCTGCCGAGCCGCTCTCGCCCATGAAGTTGCCCCTGATCTGCGCATTAACCTGCGCTCAATTCGTCGATTCTGACTGCGATTAACGCTGACGCGGATTGACAGCAAGCCGCTCCGCTTGCGATGCTGCACAATGTGATGGAAGAAGATGATCGCCCACGCGCCAAGGGAGATGCTGCGAGCAAGCTCGCCGGTGAAGATCTTGGACCGTATTCTCAGGACGAGTTGAAAGAGCGGATCAAGCTGCTCGAAGCCGAAATCGTCCGGGTCGAAGGTCATCGATTGTCAGCTGCTGCGCACCGCGATGCTGCTGACGCCCTGTTCGGAAAGCCGAAGAAATGAGCCATCTCTAACTATGGCTTTTCAAGCTACCTCTTTTACGGATTCGCAATCGCGCGGACCGTACCCATATGATGAAAAGTTAGCCCACCTAGCGTTCTGCGAAACGCTGCGCGCCTCCTACAAAAGCCACCAACCAGAGACATTTCAATATGCCTAGTTTTGCCCAGAACCTCGAAAGAACGCTGCATAATGCGCTTGGCCACGCTTCCGAGCGGCGCCACGAATATGCAACGTTGGAGCACTTGCTGCTCGCGCTGATCGACGACGAAGATGCAGCGCAGGTGATGGGCGCTTGCGGCGTGGACCTTGCTGAACTCGGCGAAGTGGTGAAGCAATACCTCGACCAGGAATATCAGTCGCTTAAAACCGAAGAAGACGCCGATCCACAGCCAACCGCAGGGTTCCAGCGGGTGATACAGCGTGCGATTTTGCACGTGCAATCCTCCGGCAAGGATACGGTGACAGGCGCTAATGTATTGGTGGCGCTGTTTTCCGAACGCGACAGCTATGCAGTCTACTTCCTGCAGCAACAGGATATGAGCCGCCTCGATGCGGTCAGCTACATCAGCCACGGCATCGGCAAGGGCGGTCGCCAACTCGAGTCCAAATCTCCGCAAGGCGCGGAAGACGCACAAGCCGATGGCGGCGATCAACCCAAGGATGGCGCGGCAAAGAAAGAGACCGCGCTCGACCAGTTTACCGTCAATCTCAACGCAAAGGCGGAATCCGGGCGGATCGACCCTCTGATTGGTCGGGGGCCGGAAGTGGATCGCACGGTTCAGATCCTGTGCCGCCGCAGCAAGAACAACCCACTTTATGTCGGCGATCCCGGCGTGGGTAAAACCGCCATCGCCGAAGGGCTCGCGCGCAAAATCGTAGAAGGCGACGTGCCTGAGGTACTTTCCGAAGCGGTCATCTATTCGCTCGATATGGGAGCATTGCTGGCTGGCACACGCTATCGCGGCGACTTCGAAGAGCGTCTGAAGCAGGTCGTCAACGAGCTCGAGCAGATGCCGCACGCGATCCTGTTCATCGATGAAATTCACACTGTGATCGGAGCAGGTGCGACTAGCGGCGGTGCGATGGATGCCTCCAATCTCTTGAAGCCTGCACTATCCGGCGGGACAATCCGCTGCGTCGGTTCGACTACCTACAAGGAATTCCGCAATCACTTCGAAAAGGATCGGGCATTGCTGCGCCGGTTCCAAAAGATCGACGTGAACGAGCCGACGGTCGAAGATACGATCAAGATCCTGAAGGGCCTGCGCACCGCCTTCGAAGAGCATCATAACGTGAAATACACACCTGATGCGCTCAAGACCGCGGTCGAACTATCCGCGCGCTACATCAATGATCGCAAGCTGCCGGACAAGGCAATCGACGTGATCGACGAGGTGGGCGCGATGCAAATGCTGGTCCCACCCAGCCGCCGCAAGAAGAAGATCACTGCGAAGGAAATCGAGCAGGTGATCGCAACGATGGCGCGTATCCCGCCAAAATCGGTGAGCAAGGACGACAAGAAGGCGCTTGAGAACCTAGAACGCGATCTCAAGCATGTCGTGTTTGGCCAAGATGAAGCCATTCATCGCCTGTCGACCGCCATGAAGCTGAGCCGTGCCGGCCTGCGCGATCCGGACAAGCCCATCGGTTCGTTCCTGTTCAGTGGTCCGACCGGCGTTGGTAAGACCGAGGTGGCGCGCCAGCTCGCCTCAATCATGGGTATCGACCTGAAGCGCTTCGACATGTCCGAATATATGGAACGCCATAGCGTTTCGCGCCTGATCGGCGCGCCTCCGGGCTATGTCGGATACGATCAAGGCGGTCTGCTTACCGATGCGGTTGATCAAAACCCTCATTGTGTGCTGTTGCTCGACGAAATCGAGAAGGCACACCCCGACCTGTTCAACATTCTGCTTCAGGTGATGGATAATGGCCGCCTGACCGATCACCACGGCAAAACGGTCGATTTCCGCAATGTTGTTCTGATCATGACAACCAACGCCGGCGCGTCCGACATGGCAAGCCAGGGCATTGGCTTTGGCGACGTATCCAAGGAAGATGCGGGCAGTGAGGCTGTGAAGAAGATGTTCACGCCGGAATTCCGCAACCGCCTCGATGCAATCGTGCCGTTCGCCTATCTCGGCAAGAGCACCGTCGCACGCGTGGTCGACAAGTTCATCCTCGAGCTTGAACTGCAACTCGCCGAACAGAACGTCCACATTCAGTTCGATAGCGACGCGCGAGGATGGCTCGCCGACAAAGGCTATGACAAGCTCTATGGTGCGCGTCCGATGGGCCGCCTGATCCAGGACAAGATCAAGCAACCGCTCGCCGAAGAATTGCTGTTCGGCAAGCTCGCCGATGGCGGCGAAGTGCATGTCAGCATTAAGGACGGCAAACCAAGCTTCGAGCTGACACCCGCCCCGCCAAAGGCCAAACCAAAGCGAAAGCCACCGGCGAAGAAAAAGCCCGCTGCGAAAAAGGCGGCTCCGAAAACTCCGCCGAAGGATGAGCCGGATGCAAAGCCGGAAGCCTCTGGCAGCGGTGGCGATAGCACGCCAGACAAGGGTGGCAACGGCGAGAGCTGATAGGCTTCAAACAATGCAGAAAGGGCGCTGTTGGGATACCATTGGCGCCCTTTTCGTTTGACCTTCAATGAGCGCGCCATTTTCATGGATCCGCCCCGAGCCGTGGGGTATTCACATCACGCCAGCCGATTGCTGGGTCGATCCGGGCCGCGCAGTCGACCGGGCGCTCGTCACGCACGGTCACGCCGATCATGCACGTGGCGGGCATGGCCAGACCATCGCGACACCCGAGACGCTGGCCATCATGGAGCTACGCTACAAGACGCGCGATGGCGCAACGCCGGTGCAATATGGCGAGACGATCACCTTGCCGGGCGGTGTCAAAGCCACCTATTTCTCCGCTGGGCACGTTCTGGGCAGTGCGCAAGTCTTGCTCGAACATGCGGGTGAACGCGTTGTCATCACCGGCGACTATAAGCGCCGCAACGACCCGACCTGCGCCCCGCTCGAGGTGATCCCTTGCGATGTCTTCATCACCGAAGCGACATTCGGGCTGCCGGTATTCATACACCCTCCAATCGAAGACGAGATGGCTAAGCTGCTACAGACGCTCGCCGACCATCCCGATCAATGTGTGCAGGTCGGTGCATATGCGCTGGGCAAGGCGCAGCGCGTGATCGCCGAGCTACGCGCTGCGGGGCACGCGCGGCCAATCTATCTTCACGGTGCGATGGAGAAGATGTGCCGTCTGTATGAAAAACACGGCATCGAGCTGGGCGAGCTGCGCATGGTGGCCGATGCTGAGAAGGACGATATGCGGGGCGCCATCGTCATCAGCCCACCATCCGCGTTGAATGATCGCTGGTCACGCCGCTTGCCCGAGCCGATCACTGCCATGGCGAGCGGCTGGATGCGAGTGCGTCAACGCGCAAGGCAACGCGGTGTTGAATTGCCGTTGATCATCTCCGATCACGCCGACTGGAATGAGCTGACCGCGACCATCGAAGAGGTGAATCCGCAGGAGACGTGGATCACTCATGGTCGCGAAGAGGCGTTGCTGCGCTGGTGCGAGTTGAGGCAGCGCAAGGCGCGCGCGCTGGCGCTGGTCGGGCGCGAGGACGAAGACGAATAATGGAGGAATTCGCCGCCTTGCTTCAGGCGCTGGTCTACACCACCGGTCGCAATCGCAAGCTAACGCTGATCGCGCGCTATCTGCGCGAGACGCCCGATCCCGATCGCGGCTGGGCAATGGCAGCCCTCACTGGCGAGCTCGATTTTCCCGCTGTCAAAGCGAACACGATCCGCAACCTTATGAAAGAGCGCGTCGATCCAGTCCTCTGGTCGCTCAGCCGCGATTTCGTAGGCGATACGGCCGAGACTGCGAGCCTGCTCTGGCCCGACAATCCAGCCGTCGATAAAAACCCGCCCAGCCTAACGGAGGTAGTCGAAACACTCGTCAATCTCACAAGGAACAGCGCGCCTTTGGAATTGCCCAAGCTGCTTGATCGCCTAGAAGAAAACGAGCGGTTCGCTCTTATCAAATTTGCCACCGGCGGGATGCGGATCGGTGTATCGGCGCGTCTAGCAAAGACCGCGTTTGCACAAGCGTTCGACGTCTCGGTGGAGGAGGTTGAAGAGTACTGGCACGCGCTCGAAGCGCCCTATCCTGAACTCTTTGCCTGGGGTGCTGAAGGGGCCGATCCACCCGACGTCAGCAATCGCCCGATGTTCCGGCCCTTTATGCTCGCGCATCCATTGGAGGAGGTTGAGGTTGAGCTGAGCGAATATGCTGCTGAGTGGAAATGGGATGGTATTCGCATCCAGCTCGTCCGCGTAAGCGGCGAAACGCGGCTCTATTCGCGCAGCGGCGACGACATCTCGGCAACCTTTCCCGAATTGCTCGATGTGCTGCCAATGGATGCCGTGCTCGATGGCGAATTGATGGTCCGTGGGTCAGTGCAAGGCGGCGAAACAGGTGGTGCGGCCAGTTTTAACGCACTGCAGCAAAGGCTTGGCCGCAAAACCGTCTCGAAGAAGATGCTCGCCGAATTGCCCGCCTTTGTGCGACTCTATGATGTGCTGCTGCTCGAAGGCGGCGATTTGCGCGAACACTCCTGGAAGGAGCGGCGCAGAAAGCTGGAAGGCCTGATGAGCAGGCTTCCGACGAGCCATTTCGACCTCTCGAAATTGGTCGAAGCGCGCGACTTCGCGCACCTTGCCGAAATCCGCGCAGGTACACGCGACGACGCAATCGAAGGCCTGATGCTCAAACGCCGCAACAGCGCCTATATCGCCGGGCGCAAGGTCGGGCTGTGGTACAAATGGAAGCGCGATCCGCTGCTGATCGACTGCGTGCTGATGTATGCACAGCGCGGCTCGGGCAAACGCTCAAGCTTCTATTCCGACTACACGTTCGGCTGCTGGGATGGCGATCCCGACCAAGGTGCGGAACTGCTGCCAGTTGGCAAGGCATATTCCGGTTTCACCGACGCCGAACTGAAGAAGCTCGATAAGCTCGTGCGGCAAACGACGCTCAACCGCTTTGGCCCGGTACGTGAGGTTGAGCGAACACTCGTATTCGAAGTCGCCTTCGACAGCGTACATTCGAGCAAGCGCCACAAGTCGGGCCTCGCAATGCGCTTCCCACGTATCCACTGCATCCGCTGGGACAAGCCGGTTCACGAGGCGGACCGCATCGAAGCCCTCAGGTCGCTAATCAGGGACTGAAGCGCAGCCAAAAGCAACACACCATCGCCAATCGGCCATTGCGCCGCCGGGCACATTCAACTAAGTTGCAAATGAAAACTGGAGAATCGCTATGTCAGTCAAAGACCAAATCGTGCCTGTCTGGAAACAGATGCTCGGCACGCTCGATGGCCTGCTCGCCAAGGCAGAAACCGATCAGCGCGGAGACGCCTTGCTAGAAACAAAGCTAGCGGACGATATGCACCCGCTTTCCACGCAGGTACGGTTCCTCTGCAACATGCCCGGCGAAGCGATGGTCCGTTTGGCCGGGATCGAATTCACCTCCAGCGAAGACGATCCAAAAACACTTTCCGAAGCGCGCGAGCGTATCGCAGCAACGCGTGCGCAAATCGATGGATGGTCAAAACTCGATTTTGTCACCGGTGAAACCGCGATCGAACTGATCCTACCGAACGGGATGACATTTGATCTGAGTGCCGCCGAATACATCCGGGACTGGGCGCTAGCGCAGTATTATTTCCACACGGTCACAGCCTACTCGATCCTGCGCAAAGAAGGCCTCGCGATCGGCAAAATCGATTACGTTCCTTACATGATGCGATATATGCGCCAGCCGGTTGAAGCGTGAGCCACAGGGGCTGACCCTTTCCTACAGGACAACAAAAGTGCCATTGGAAAATGGCTCTTTGACAATTGAATAGCGATACGAGTTGGAGAAGTGTCAACTTCGCCGAATCTGATCAAAGCACTGTTTTTTCAATAATATTCCCGCAATGAGTCGCTTGACGAGGTGCCAACTTTGTCAACTTCGCCGCATCACTTCAGTCCGCACTCGAATACGGCAATAGCATGCGCTCTGGCGTTCTCGGCATAGTGCGCCACGCCAGCCTTCATCCCTGCAATCGCCGCGTCAGACAGTTCCTTCATCGGTTTGGCGGGTCGCCCTGCCCATAGCATGCGCGGCTCCATAACCTTGCCTTCAGTCAGCATCGCGCCTGCTGCCAGCATCGCGTCCGAGCCGATCACCGACTTGTTCATCGCAATCGCGCCGAGGCCAACAAAGCCGCGATCTTCAATCGTGCAGCCATGCACCATCGCCATGTGCCCGATCAGCACATCATCACCGATGATCAGCGGCGAGCCTTCCTCGTCCCCCGGGCGCGGTGGATCGCAATGCAGCACGCTGCCGTCTTGCACATTGGTACGTTCGCCGATCCTGATCTTGAAGACATCCGCGCGCACAACGCAATTGTACCAGATCGAGCTGTGGGGTCCGATCTCGACATCGCCAATAATCGTCGATCCGGGGGCAACGAATGCCGTCTCATGAATGCGCGGCGCCTTGCCGTGGATCGGGATGATATTCACGCCGGGTCGATACATCGCTTTTTGTCCTCTTGCTTAAAGCTCGCCTTTGGCTTCGGCCCATTGCTCGGGTGTAAGACGATAGATGATTGTCGGATTGTCTTCAGCCGAAAAGAACGGATCGTCGAAGTCGAGATCTTCGCATCGCACCATGCCGAGTTTCTCCATAAGCTTCCAACTGCCGACATTGCTCTCACTCGTTAGCGCGACAACATGCGGAGCGCCGTGCTGCTCGAACGCCCAATCGATCACAGCGCACATCGCCTCTTTGGCGTAGCCCATGCGCCAACGATCCTCGCGTACCAGCCAGCCGATTTCATGATCGCCAATATTGTGTGCCAGCGGGTTAGAGACACGCTTCATTCCGCAATGACCGACTAGCTCGCCGGTTGCGCGCTCGTACACCAACATGAAGCCGAAGCCCTCGCGCGCAAAGCTCTCGCGCGATTGTGCGTGTTTTTCGACAATGACCTCACGCGGACGCGGACCGCCAAGGCGAGCCATCACAGCAGGGGTGTTTAGATGCTCCATATGCGCATCAAGATCGCCTTCGCCGATCTGTCGCAATTCAAGCCGGTCGGTCGTGAGGACGACGTTATCCATCATGCGCGGCCCATTCATCGGCACTGATTGAATAAACGATCGCAATCGGATCTTCGAGCTCCCAATATGTATCCTCAAAATCGAGGTCTTCGCGCCGCTTCATTCCGAGTTTGCGCATAAGCCCCCAGCTTGGCGTATTGCCGGCAAAGGTCAGCGCAACCACCTCGTCCGCGCCGAAGTGGCCGAAGGCCAGATCGAGCGAGGCAGAGGCCGCCTCTTTCGCATAGCCTTTGCCCCATGCGTTTTCGCGCAATCGCCAACCGGCCTCCATCATGCCGAATGGGCCAGCCTTTTCTTGGCACCGTTTAAGTCCGCAAAAACCAAGGATTGCGCTATCTTCCTTGCGCTCAACGCACCAGAAAGTGTGGCCGTACTTGCGCTTATAAGAAAGCAAACGCTTCTGAGCGCCAATGCGCGTTTCCTTATCCGCCACCCCACCAAGCCAACGCATGACTTTTGGCGTGTTTGTACCTTCCCAGAACGGCTCCCAATCCTCTTCGCGCCAGTCGCGCAGGATCAGACGCTCGGTCTCATGCCGGAAATCAGCCATTCAACAGTCGCGCGGCGACGGGCGCGTGATAAGTCAGAATACCCGCACAGCCTGCGCGTTTGAAAGCGAGCAGCTTCTCCATCATCAGTGCATCGCGATCGCCAACACCAACCGCTGCACCCGCTTCGATCAGCGCATACTCACCGCTCACCTGATAGGCGAAGATGGGCACGTCAAAGGCTTGGCGCGCGCGGTAGATAATATCGAGATAGGCGAGGCCCGGCTTTACCATCACGCTGTCAGCGCCCTCGGCGATGTCGAATTCGATCTCGCGCATCGCCTCATCGCCATTGGCGGGATCCATCTGGTAGCTTTTCTTGTCGCCTTTGAGCAGCCCGCCTGAGCCAACTGCGTCGCGAAACGGACCGTAAAACGCACTCGCATATTTGGCGGCGTAGCTCATGATCTGGACGTTGTGATGCCCGCCCATTTCCAGCGCCATGCGGATGGCATGCACCCGGCCATCCATCATGTCCGATGGGGCGACAATATCAGCGCCCGCCTCCGCCTGATTCAACGCCTGATCAACCAGAACTGCTACCGTCTCGTCATTGACGACGTAACCGCCGTCATCGATCAAGCCATCCTGCCCGTGCGAGGTGTACGGATCGAGCGCGACATCAGTCAGCACGCCAAGATCGTCACCGCACGCTTGCTTGATGGCACGGATGGCCTGGCACATCAGATTGTCCGGATTGTGCGCCTCGGCCCCATCGTCGCTGCGCTTGTCAGCCTGCGTGTTCGGGAAGAGCGCGACGACGGGAATACCGAGTTCGACCGCTTCTCTCGCCCGGGCAACAACGCCATCGACCGACCAACGTGAAACGCCGGGAAGCGAGGCAATCGGCTCCTCTACCCCCTCACCATCGGTGACGAATAACGGCCAGATCAAATCGGCGCTCGTGAGCTGGGTTTCGCGGTGCAGTGCGCGGCTCCAGGTGGTGGAGCGAGTGCGGCGCAAACGGGTGTTGGGATAGCTGCCAGTCATTGCACGCGAGTGTTGCCGCAATTTTCAAGACTGTGCAATTGTGCCGCGTTCGGGCACGCGGAAAGTGGTCAGGTGACTTCCTTGACCATGTCGAGTTTTTCAATCTCGCGCTTGGGCGCTTCAATCTCGTCGTTCAGCGGCTCAAGATCTTCCAACGCGGCGCCCGGTTCCACTGTCTTCAAGCGGCGCAGAGCATCACGGAATTGCGCCAGCTCCTTGCCCTGCAATTGCGCGCGGGTGACAAACTTGACGCTGGCCGGATTGATCGCGCGGCCGCCGCGATACATCTCATAGTGCAAGTGCGGCCCGGTCGATAGGCCAGTGGAACCGACATAACCGATCACCTGCCCGCGGCGCACACTCTGCCCGCGGCGCACAGCCATACGGCTCATATGGCAATAACGGGTCGAGAGGTTGTTGCCGTGGTTCAGCTTTACCGCATTGCCGCACCCGCCTGCACGACCGGCAGAAGTGACAGTACCATCGGTGACGGCGACGATCGGCGTGCCGTGACGAGCGCGGAAATCCATGCCCGAATGCATCCGGCGATAGCCGAGGATTGGGTGACGCCGCATGCCAAAACGCGAGGAAATCCGCCCGGGCACAGGCGCGACCAGTCCGCCGCGCTGCTCGCCCACACCCGATGCCTCGTAAAAGCGACCTTCGTCACCCCAACGCATCAGCTGCGTGCGTGAAGAACCGCCGCGATCAACGCCCGCATAAAGCAACTTGCCCGCCTGACGCTCACCAGTGGCGGCGCGGCGATAGGAGATGATCATGTCGAATTCGTCAGTCGAGCGAACTTGCCGATCCATATCGATCTGATCGTCGATCGCCTTGATGTAAGCTTGTACGGCGCTCGCCGGAGCGCCCGCGGCACGCATAGAGCGGTAAAGGCTCTCACCGACCTGGCCGCGAATGCGCAGAGGTGTCTCGTCGACACGGATCACATTGCGTTCAAGTGCCAATTGTCCGCTTTCGCGCGAAATCGCGAGCTCGAGATCGAAGCGAGCACGGAATGCCAACTCATCAAGCGGACGCGGCGCGCCAGCTTGCTCACGGCGACCAAGCACGATGTCCATCTGCGTGCCTGATTCAATTTCGTCGAGCGGCATCGCCCCAGATACGAGCGCACTCACACGGCCAATATCCGCTGACGATAAGCCAGCACGGCGCAACATGCTCTGGAAGCTGTCGCCTGACGCAAGCGTCGCGACCAATTCGATCTGCGGACGTTCCGGCGCGCTTTTGAGCGGGATCACCTCCGATGTGGGACTCATACGGCGACCGCTATCTGCGCCCAGCGCGAGCGGCATGATCATCTGGCTACGCAATTCGTCGCGCGCCGCCTCGTCGATCTGCATTGCAGGACGTGCTTCCAGCGGGCTCATGCTCGGCCAGAAAGCCAGTGCAACTGCGCCGAGGCCAACCATCGTTCCGAACCCACGGAACCACCGGCGGCTGCCGATATTGGAGGCGAGATCGGGAGCGAAATCGACTTCAGCCAGCCGCTCCTCAACGCTCAACTTCCACTCGTCATAACGTTCTGCCCAGCCCGAAACGCGGGCCAGCACAAGCTTCTTTGCTGCTGAAGGCTTGGGATCGCTCGAGGAGATGATGTCGTTGGCCGGCAGATCAGGCTCAGCCGATTTCTCAAAATAGCTGAACAGATCGTCGTCATTGTTGGCATCTATGCTATCATCAGGCTGCGGTGCGGCTTCTTTCGAAACTGCGCGCAATTCCTCAGAATCCAGCGCCTCATCGGCACTCGCAGCTTCGCAATCAGCAATGTCGCGCGCGTGATCCAACTCGCATCCTAAAGCATAAGGAGCCTCGATTGCGGCGCTGAATAGCCCAGCGAAGCCTCGAGCCTCTTCATTGGAAGATTTTCCTGCCCGATTAAAGTAAACGTGGGCTTAACTTTACGATCAAAGGACTCGCCTGAGCGACGACTTGTGGAGAACCTGTCTACGGGAATACCCATAGGTCATTGCAGCGCCGGAATCCGGGTGACAGAGTCGGACTCGTGAGCTTGCAAACATCCCGGATTCGAGACGACGGCCGCGTGAAAGCGGTACTGGGCCCGACCAACACCGGGAAAACTCACCTCGCGATCGAGCGCATGTGCGCTCATTCCTCCGGCATGATGGGCTTTCCACTGCGGCTGCTGGCGCGCGAAGTCTATGACCGGGTCCGTGCGATCAAAGGCGACGAGCAAGTCGCGCTGATTACCGGCGAAGAGCGTATCGAGCCGAAAAACGCGCGCTATTTCTGCTGTACGATGGAGGCGATGGACAGGCTGGGCGCCGGAGAGAACGGACGTCATGCATTTGTTGCCGTCGACGAAGCACAGATCGGCGCAGATCCGGAACGCGGACACATCTTCACCGACCGGCTGATCAATGCGCGTGGCCGGGAAGAAACCATGATCCTGGGCTCTGCGACGCTTGAGCCGATCGTAAGGCAATTGATACCGCGCGCGGAATTGGTCGAGCGTCCGCGTTTCTCGACCCTCACGCACTCAGGACAGACCAAACTGTCGCGCCTGCCCCCACGCAGCGCAGTCGTCGCCTTTTCGGTCGAGCAGGTTTACGCGATGGCCGAGATGCTGAGGCGTTTCAGGGGCGGCGCAGCGGTGGTCATGGGCGCGCTCAGCCCGCAAACCCGCAACAAGCAGGTCGAATTGTTCCAAAATGGCGAGGTCGATTACATTGTGGCCACCGATGCGATCGGTATGGGCCTCAACCTCGACCTACATCACGTCGCATTCGCAGCGCTCAGCAAATTCGATGGACGCCGCAAGCGCCGCCTGAACCCATCCGAGATGGCGCAAATTGCGGGGCGGGCCGGTCGTCACCAGACCGATGGCAGTTTCGGAACGCTGACAGGCGGAGGAACGCGCGATGGAGCGCCGCTCGAATTCTCCGAAGAAGAGATTTACGCGATCGAAGAGCATCAGTTCGCTCCGCTGACAAAGCTGTTCTGGCGCGAGGCGGAACCGCGCTTCGATAGCGTCAAAACGCTGATCGACGATCTCGAAAGCCGCCCGGAGAGTGACGTCTTGGCAGCGGCACCGCAAGCGATAGACCTCGCCGTGCTCAAACGCCTTGCCGAAGAGGGCATAGGCCGCAACATTCGCGGTAGCGGCCAGGTAAGGCGCTTCTGGGAGGCCTGCACGCTTCCCGATTTCAGACAGATCGGCGCAGATAACCATGCACGGTTTGTCGCGCGGCTGTGGCAGGATCTGTCCGATGGCTATATCGGCGCGGACTTTGTCGCTGCACGGATTGCCGAGCTCGACCGGATGCAGGGCGATATCGACACGCTACAGGGTCGGATAGCCGCGATCCGATCTTGGGCCTATATCTGCCAGCGGCCCGATTGGGTGCTGGCGCGCGATGAAATGGCTGCACGGGCGCGCGCGGTCGAAGCAAAATTGTCGGATGCGCTGCATGCACGGCTCACCGAACGGTTCGTCAATCGGAGGACGACGATACTTATGAAGTCGCTAGGACAGAATGCAGGCGAATTGCCAGTCACACTCGAGCCGGACGGGCAGATTTCGGTCGAAGGCGAAGCAATCGGGCGGCTCGATGGCTTCCGCTTCGTCGTCGATCCGAATGCAACTGTCGCTGATCGCAAGATGTTGCTCGCCGCAGGTGAGAAAGCGCTTCCGGCCATCCTAACCCAGCGTGCGGAATGGCTGCTTGCCGAGGGAATGGGTGAGCTCGCAATCGAGAAGGGCGCGATCCGCTGGCAAAGCCGCGCTCTGGCCGAGATCGAGATGCCGGATGATTTCGCGAACCCCCGCCTCAATCTGGCGCGCGAGATTTCGCTACTCCCCGAGGGCCCGCGCGCAGCGCTTGAAGCGGGCCTTCAGAAATGGCTGACCGACAAGCTTGAACCGCTTGAGCCGCTACGCAAACTGGCCGAAGCCGCACGCGATCCAGAGGCAGGTTCAGAGGCTCGCGCCTTGCTGCATACGCTGATCGATGCGCGCGGTGTGGTGGCCCGCGAGCAAGCGGGCTTACAGCATCTGCCAAAAGAAATGCGCCCCTTTCTGCGCAAGTTGGGCGTGACATTTGGCGCGCTGGACATTTTTACGCATCCGCTGCTCAAGCCTGCGCCGCGTCAACTGCTGCACGCGCTCGGCCTCGACAAAAGACCGCTAAACGAAGCGATGCTGCCCGTTATTGCCGAGGCGAAGAGGCTGCCCGCAGGCTATCGACCAGCCGGCACTCAGGCGATCCGCGTGGATCTGGCCGAGAAGATTTTCCGAGCGGCGTTCGACTCGCGCGGGAAGGCACAGGCCAAGGCCGAGAAGGAACGTCATCCGCGTTTCAGACTCGATCTCGCCCTGCCGATCTCGATTGGGCTTGAGGAAGACAATGCACGCCGTTTGCTGAGTGCAGCCGGATTTCGCGTCCAGCGCGCCCGCGTCTTGGAAGAGAACGCTTTTGGACCGCCCGCTCCGGACAGCTGGCTTTGGCGGCCCAAGCGCAAGGATGAGCGTCAGCAAGGACGCGGCCGCCCACACAAGAAAGGCGGCAATCCCGGCAAAAAGAACCCACGTGGCAAACCCAGACTAGATTCGCGCCCGAAGAAGCCAGAAACTGGCCCCGCCAAGGCCAGCGGTGCCTTTGATGCACTGGCGGACCTGCTGCGCTGATGCGGCTCGACCGGCTGCTGGTCTATCTCAGGTTTGCACGCACCCGCTCACGCGCTCGCGCCCTTATCGCAAGCCGGTCTTTGCGAAGGAATAGAAAGCATGTGCGGCGCGCCAGCCAGGATGTTGTAGCAGGGGACGTGCTCACTTTAGCAATTGGCAATGAAGTGCGCGTAATCGAGATCATGTCCCTGCCCGAACGCCGTGGTTCTGCTGAGGAGGCACGCTCTCATTATCAGGAGCTTGACCGCGCCGGGTAAACCGCCCTAGCAGCCGAGCCGAAAATTCGAGTTTGTAAGAAAGACTTTTTTTCATGACTTACGTCGTCACCGACGCCTGCATCAAATGCAAATATACCGACTGCGTCGAAGTGTGTCCGGTCGATTGCTTTTATGAAGGCGATAACATGCTGGTGATCAATCCCAGCGAATGCATCGATTGCGGCGTGTGCGAACCCGAATGCCCGGCCGAAGCGATCCTGCCTGACACAGAAGACGGTCTTGAGAAGTGGTTGGAACTCAACACGAAGTTCTCGGCCGAATGGCCCAATATCACGAGCCAGAAGGAACCGCCGGCAGACGCCGATGATTTCAAGGGCGAAGAGGGCAAGTTCGAGAAGTACTTCAGCGCTGAACCTGGCGAAGGCGATTGATTGCAGCGAGAGTTGGCCTCGCGCAATAACTGCTGCCTTCTCAAACCTTTTCGAAGCAAACGGTACGTCCAATTGCACTACACAAAGTTGCGATTCGCAATTTTGTTGCGAATGTGCTATATAATCGAACAACCACGCCAGTTGGTCCTGGCGCAGGGTCGATTAACAGGAAGGCTACAGACCAGCAGCAACAGCTCGGACGATGTGTAAACGGCGTATGCGATTGCAGCGCCGCTGGCAGACGTTTCGGCTACCCGCAGCTGGGGAATAGGCCGATTGAAAGGAATTCGCATGGCAAGCAAAGCGCCTGCATTTACCGTTGGCGACTATGTCGTCTACCCCAAGCACGGGGTTGGCCGGGTGATCGAGCTTCAAAACGAAGAGATCGCCGGCATGCAGCTAGAACTTTACGTTCTGCGGTTTGAAAAAGAGCGCATGACACTGCGCGTGCCCACCAACAAGGTGGAAGCAATCGGCATGCGCAAGCTGTCGAGCGACAAGACTTTGAAAGAAGCCATGGAAACGCTCAAGGGCAAACCCAAGGTCAAGCGCACCATGTGGTCGCGGCGCGCCCAGGAATATGAAGCGAAGATCAATTCCGGTGAGATCGTATTGATCGCCGAAGTGACCCGCGACCTGTTCCGCCCGGACGATCAGCCTGAGCAAAGCTATTCCGAACGACAGATTTTCGAAGCGGCCTCGAGCCGCCTCGCGCGCGAACTCGCGGCGATGGAAGAAACCGACGAACCGACTGCGCTCGAGAAAATCCTCGACGTATTGCGCACGCATGCGCCGCAATATTACGACAATGACGAGGAAGAGAGCTGAGGCCAAGCAGTCAGCTCTGACCAACAAACAAGGGTCGCTCGAAAGAGCGGCCCTTTTTGTTTCGCACAACATACCTGGCGGAGTAATTGTAGCACAGCCTCTTGCGGACACAGATATGCTGTATTACATCAACAATACAGCATGGAGTTAGGTGGAGGATTTCCGAGATGATGCAGCACTTTTTCAAACGCTTGACGCCGGCAGCGGCACTGGCCGCGGGGCTCGGGCTTTCCGGTTGTAACATGAACATTACGGTGGGCGGCGATGGGGTTCCCCTGTCTGAGCTCGACATGACGGGTGCAGCGCCCAATGCGATCGCGCTCGCGGCACCGGACAAAGTGATTATCACCGAGGGTGATTCGCTCGACATCACCGTCGAAGGCGATGCAGATGCAGCGGAGGCGCTTCGGTTCGATCTCGATGGCTCTGATCTTGCCATTTATCGTGAAGACGGCTGGGACAATAACGGTTCGAACACGATCCGTATAACCATGCTTGCTCCGCGCGAAATTGACGTTGCCGGGAGCGGAAATATCGAAACAGCGGTGATAGATGACGATGCCGAGATCAATATTGCTGGCTCTGGCGAAGTCACTGTGGAACGCGTTGCCGCGACCAGGCTTGAAGTGAACATTGGTGGTTCAGGCGAAGCGACTGCAGCAGGCGCGGCTGAATCGCTTGAAGTAAACATCGGCGGGTCTGGCGATGTCAATTTTGGGGAGCTTACTGCCGACGATGTTGAAATCTCGATCGGCGGGTCTGGTGACGTGACGCTCGCCTCCGACGGCACAGTAGAGGCTTCGATCGCAGGGTCGGGCGATGTAAATGTCACGGGCAACGCGAAGTGCACTGTCAGCGCGATGGGCTCTGGCACACTCAACTGCTCTCCCCGGGCCGAGCCACCCGAAGCGACCGAGGAAACACCGCAGGACGAGGCAGGCGAGAGCTAATCCGGCAGGTTCCTGACTTGCCAAGCGGCAGAATGCGCGCAACTAATGCTAAATGCGCGCATCTGCCATCCTCTTCGCCCTGTCCTCCAGCGTCCTCCTGACCGGCTGCGTCGCCAGCGTCGTCAAAGACGTCGTGACCGCACCCGTCAAAGTGGCAAGTAAGGCAGTGGACGTTGCAACCACCAGCCAGTCCGAGGCAGATGAAAACCGCGGGCGTGAAATTCGCCGCCGCGAAGAGAAGCTCGGCAAGCTTGAACGCAAATACGACAAGCAGATCGAGGAATGCCGCGAGGGCGACGATGCAGCTTGCGATGAAGCTCAGGCGACCTATGCGGAAATGCAGGAAATTCTGCCGACAGTGCCAAGCGAACCTGAGGACTGACGGTTAGCCAGGCGGAGTCGCCGCTCTGCGTAGGCGGTCATTGATCGCACGACCGATCCCTTCATCTGGAACAGGCGCGATTGCGATACGCGGTTTATCCGAGGCTGCGCCGAGATGCAGGCAGTAGTAGAGCCGCGCAGCCGCTTCGCTCAAATCGCCTGTCGCCGAGAGCGTGCAGTCCCCTCCGATAGGGCCGAAACCGATCATGAAGTCGCCTGGCGCAACTTCGCCAGCGTTGAGCCGCACAGCTTTGTCAGGTGCATAGTGGCTGGCGAGTTGGCCGGGTGCCTCTATCTGCGCGTCTCGCGCTCGGTTTGTGCTTTCCAGCGAGATGGGGCCGGGGCGAAGCTCCTCCAGACTGCCATCAGACCGGATTGCAACAATGGTCGACTCCAGTCCATTTGCCGTCGCGCCGCCATCGAGCACCATGTCGATCCGGCCATCCAGGGATGTCAGCACGTGCTCCGCAGTTGTCGGACTGATAAAGCCGCTGCGATTGGCAGAAGGCGCTGCTAGCGGGAAATCGACCTTAGCCAGTAGTCGTTGCATCACCGGATGAGACGGCGCGCGTACAGCCAGTGTTGGCAGGCCGGCACTTACTGCCGGAGCAAGTCCCGCATTGTCGCGCAGCGGGAGCACCAAAGTGAGTGGGCCGGGCCAATGCTCAGTGGCAAGCGTCTTCGCCGCATCCGGCATCTCAACAAACTGATCCGCCTGTTTCGCATCCCTGACATGCACGATCAGCGGGTTGAAGTCCGGACGACCTTTTGCCGCATAGATTTTCGCGACCGCTTCCGTGCTGTCGGCCCGTGCAGCCAGCCCGTACACCGTCTCGGTCGGCACAGCGACTAGCCCACCGCGCTCGAGAATCGCCGCCGCTCGCGCAATTCCTTGCGCATCGGCCAATATCGTTTCCGTAGCGTTCTTGTCGCTCATGCGTTCTGCGCTATATTCTGTAGTGCGCGCTGCCAAGTGGCAGACTTCCCCCGCTGCAAAAGAACACACCGCATAAGGACGACCAACGCCCGTGACACCTTTTACGCCGCCGACACAGGACCAATTGCTCGCCATCCGCGTGAACGCGGGAATTGAAGAACTCGCGCAGAACGAGCGCTTCGCAGGCGCTGAAGCCGACTTGGTCGAAGCCATTGTCGACGGCGTCGGCCAATTCGCTGCCGGAGAATTCGCTCCACTGAACCGCGTGGGTGATCTTGAAGGTGCGAAGCTCGAAAACGGCGTGGTCCGCCTGCCTGCTGGGTTCAAAGAGGCTTATGATGCCTATGTCGAGCAGGGATGGAACGCGATTGCCAGTCCAGAAGAGTTTGGCGGACAGGGCCTGCCTTTCACGCTCGCGTGCAATGTGCTGGAAAACCTTGGCGCGGCGAACATGGCCTTCAACTTGCTGCCAATGCTGTCGGTTGGCGCGATTGAGGCGATTGCCCACCACGGTAGCAAAGATCAGCAGGCGAAATACATGCCCGATCTGGTCAGCGGGAAATGGTCAGGCACGATGAACTTGACCGAACCGGCTGCGGGAAGCGATGTGGGCGCACTCCGTTCCACTGCGGAACCGATCACCGAAGGCGAGCATGCCGGCAAATACCGCATTGCTGGGCAAAAGATCTACATCACCTGGGGCGAGCATGAGCTGGCCGAGAACATAATTCACCTCGTGCTGGCACGCCTGCCCGATGCGCCCGAGGGCTCACGTGGCATTTCGCTGTTCCTTGTACCGAAGTACCACGTGAATGACGATGGATCGCTGGGCAATCGCAACGACCTGCGCTGCGTCAGCCTGGAGCATAAGCTCGGCATCAACGCCTCGCCCACCTGCGTCATGAGTTATGGCGACAATGGCGAGTGCATTGGGGAGCTGGTCGGTGCCGAAAATCGCGGATTGATGGCGATGTTCACTATGATGAACAATGCGCGCATCAATGTCGGTAACCAAGGCGTACAAATTGGTGAGCGGGCAACGCAGCAAGCCATCGGTTACGCCATGGACCGCGTGCAATCTGCCCGTGCGGGCTCGCCAGACAAGACGCCAGTCGCGATTATCGAGCATCCCGATGTGCGCCGCATGATCCTGCGTATGAAGGCGCTGACCGAGGGCGTACGTGCGCTGCTTTATTATTGCGCAGGCCAGGTCGATCGCGGCACCATCGGAGATGAGGCCGCCGGTGAACGCGCCGAAGTACTTGTCCCGCTGGTGAAAGCTTGGGGTACCGATGTCGGCGTCGAGGTGTCAGGTATTGGCATCCAGGTGCATGGCGGCATGGGCTTCGTCGAAGAGACGGGCGCAGCACAGCATTGGCGCGATTCCAAGATTGCCCCAATCTATGAGGGCACGAACGGCATTCAGGCCGCCGACCTTGTGACGCGTAAGCTCGGCATGTCTGGCGGCGATGCGGTGACGCAGCTGTTTGAAGAGATCGCCCGCGATTCATCCGAGGAAGCTGCTCTAGCAGCGCTCGCAACCGATTGTGTGAATATCGCGAAATGGATGCGCGATGAAGCGAGCCTCGATGACCGTCTCGCTGGCAGCAGCTCTTTCTGCACCATGGCCGCAGTCGCGGTCGCAGGGTGGCAAATGCTGCGCCAAACGCGCGCCGTTGCGGCGGGCGATGCTCCTGCCCTGGCCGAAACTAAGCCAGTGACCACCCGCTTCTTCCTCGACCACATCGTGCCAGAAGCTGCTGGACTGAAAGCGAGCGCGATCAGCGGCGCCGACTTGCTTTACGCTCTGCCCGCAGAAAAACTCGCTGGATAAGTGGGTGAGTGCGCGTCGCGACCTGTTTGAACGCCTTGTTACAGCGCTAGAGCGCTTGGCGCCCTCCGTTGAGCCTCCGACTGACTGGCTGGGCGCCCCAGCCTACATCTGGCGCAGGGAAAGCACGCGTTCCCTCGGCACTCTGGATGCCTATCCCCTCGATACTCTGCGCGGCATCGATGAGCAGAAGCACTCCGTGGTCGAGAACCTGACTCGCTTTGCACGCGGCCACGCTGCGCATGACATGCTGCTGTGGGGCGCGCGCGGTATGGGAAAGTCGGCTTTGTTGCGCAGCGCAACTTCTCAGATCCAGTCAGATCTGCCTGGAAAACTCGCTCTGGTTCAGCTGGAGCAATCGGCGCTATGCGATCTCCCACACTTGTTTGGAGAGTTGGCGGAGCAAAAACGCCAGTTCGTGCTCTATATCGACGATCTGGGTTTTGGCCGTGATGGCGCAGGCGAAGCGCTTTCGCTGCGCAGCGCTCTCGAAGGAGGGGTTGCTACGCGCCCCGCCAATGTCAGGATCGCAGTCACATCCAATCGCCGCGCCATCGTAAGCCGCTCTGCTAGCGAGCAGGAATCACCACTTAGCCCAAGCGACGATCGACACGACGCCTTGGCGCTAGCCGATCGTTTCGGCCTATCGCTAGGCTTTCATCCTTGTGACCGCTCGACATATCTCGAGATTGCGCGCGCCTACACGGAACCGCTCGGTCTCAGCTTCGATGAGGAAGAAGCACTGGCCTGGTCGATCGCCCGCGGAGCCCTTTCCGGCCGTGTCGCATGGCAATTCGCCACGGAACTGGCCGGCAGAGCAGGAAAGCAGCTCTAGTAATACGCGCTATTGCGCCGGTTGTGTCCGCGCAAAGTCGTCCTCGCCGAAGCTGGCAGTCGGATCGCCGCTCAATTCGCGCCGAGGAGGCAAGTCTTCGGTGTCCAATCGGCCGATCGCGGCTCCCGGCTCCGATTCTGGAGCAATCGCGCGCCAGATAATCCCGGCTGTATCGTCCGAAACAAGCAGCGAGCCATCCCCGCCCCACTCAACCCACGTTGGGCGGCCTTTGGTGGTGCCGTCCTCATTGAGGAAGCCTGTGAGCACTGGAACGGGCTTACCGGTCGGATTGCCGAGGTCGTCGAAAGCGACGTAGACCACGTCATAGCCAGAGGGAGGTTTGCGGTTCCAAGAGCCGTGGCGCGCTATAAATGCGCCGCTGGCAAAGGCATCGCCCATGCGGTGGCCTTCCTTGGAGAACACAAGGCCGAGCGCCGCGACATGCGGGCCAAGCGCATATTCGGGATTGCGCGCATATTCCATCAGATAGGCTGGCATGGGCGCCTCGACCCGGCGATCGATATTGGTCCGATAGTAAAGCCACGGCCAGCCATATTGCGCCCCAACGGGCACATTGGTGAGGTAGTCAGGCACGAGATCGGAACCGAGCATGTCCCGCTCGTTCACAGTCGTCCAAAGCTCGCCAGACCAGGGGCTGAAATCGAGACCGTTGGGATTACGAAGGCCGACGCCAAACTGTCTTTGGCGGCCCGAAGCCAGGTTATACTCCCAGATGAGCGCACGCCCCTCCTCGACCTCCATACCGCTCTCGCCAATATTACTGACCGATCCGACCGCCACATAGAGACGGTCACCATCGGGGTGCAGCTCCATATTGCGCATCCAGTGACCGCCGCCAGGGGCAAGATCCATCAATTTGGTTGGCTCGCCGGTGACTGCGTCTGAGCCCAGCTCATATGGAAATGCGAGAACCGCATTGTGGTTGGCGACATAAAGCGTTCCGTCGTTCCAGCTCATGCCGGATGGGGAATCGAGCCCTTCAGAAAGGATCGTCTGGCGAAACTCGGCAATGCCATCGCCGTCCGCATCGCGCAGCAGCACTATTTCATTGGGCGACTCCCCGGCCGCGCCGGCTTCGGAGAACAAATAGCCCGCAACCCAGCCGCGAATCGTCGCCATAATCCCGCCCTCGCCATCGTCCGGCGATTTAGGCGCTCGAGTGAGCGTGACGAGCACATCGCCATTGGGCAGACCGTAGAGCACACGCGGATGATCGAGCCCCTCGGCAAAACGAGTGACGGCAAGGCCCTCTGCAGCCTCCGGCAATGCCCCCTCCTCCCAGCCAACGGGCTTTGCGATTTGCACCGTTGGGAAGCTTTCGGCGTTCGGCTCCTCGAGCGTCGGATCCGTCCCTGCCACCTCGTCCACTGAGAGCTCGGCTGTGTCCCCGCGCGTCAGGAAATAGCCGGCAATGCCCAGGATCACGAGAAAGACCACGAGCGCGATGAGAAGTTTGCGAAGAATAGCCATGAACGCCGCGATATAAGAGGCTTGGCCTTGCGGCAACCGGCGAAGCGATTAGACAGCCGTTCATCATGTACGATTTCAAACCGGATGAGACACTCGAACCCGCCGAATTGCATCGACAATTGTGCGATGCCGCCGATGCGCTAACCGCGAACGAGAGCGATGGCGTGGCCAACATGGCCAATGTCGCAGCTTTGATCTGGGAATTTGTGCCACGGCTCAATTGGGCAGGTTTTTACCGTGTGGTCCGAAACGAGACGGAAAAAGAGCTAGTGCTCGGCCCTTTCGTTGGTCGCCCGGCCTGCATCCGTATTCCTATCGGACAAGGGGTGTGCGGAACGGCTGCTTCAACAGGTGAAACACAATTGGTCGCCGACGTACACGCTTTCCCAGGCCACATTGCCTGTGATGCAGCGAGCCAATCGGAAGTGGTGGTTCCGGTCAAACGCGGCGGCGAAGTGATCGCAGTGATCGATTGCGACAGCCCCGAGCTGGATCGTTTTTCCAAGGATGACGTGCACGGGTTTGAAAAGCTGGCCTCGATCCTGAGTGACAGGATTTAGGCACCCAACCCTCCCGCAAAGAGCATGGTGAATCCGGCTGTAAACGACCCGAAACGAGACACCTGGGCAGCCAGCGTGGCTCTCAATTGTGCGCGATGGTAAACATTTAGCTAACTATCGACTTATCTGGGCGCGAATCGCCCTGAGCACAGGGGATATCTCAATGCCGACACTCAGCTTTGCACGTCGTTCCATGATCAGCCTAGGGGCGGCTACAGGCCTCGCCCTGCTGGCGGGATCGCCAGCTTTTGCGCAGGCGGAGGTTACGACCGCTCAAGGCGAGATCGACACGCTACCAGCGGACCTCCAAAGCGCGCCGGCCCCAACTCAGACCGCCCCTGCGCAAACAGGCGATAACCTCCTCGGCGAAACGACCGAGACTATTATTGGCGAGGATGGCGTAGAGACCGTTATCCGCACCCGCTACATCACGCCGCGCACTGCCACACGCACGATCCCGGCGAATGATGGCTATTACGATCAGAGCGTGCCCGCAGGATATTATCCGGCGGCCCAGCCGGTTGTATTCGAAAGGGAGCAATGGCTTGAAGAGTGTCGTCGCCGCACGAGCGGAAAAGATGGCAAGGAAAAGAGCGGCATTATTGGCAGCTTGCTCGGCGCGATCGCCGGCGGAATCGTCGGTAATCGCGTTTCTGACGGTGAACGCCTCGCCGGGACACTGATCGGCGCTGGCACAGGAGGACTCGCTGGCCTCGCCATTGGAACGCTGATTGGCGATGGCGATGACAATGAAGGGTATGACTGCGAGGCGTCGCTAGAGAATTACCTCAACCAGAATGGTAGGCTTGTCGCGGCACCGCGCCTCGCGAGCCGCACGATCCCTGCACCTGTCTATAGCTACCCAGCTTACGCTCCAGCGCCAGGTTATTACGGATATCAAGGCTGTAATTGTTATCAGGCGCAGACGATACAACAGTCGGTACTGGTGCCTGTTCGCTACGAAACGCGCCAGCGCGTCATCGTCCGGGAGCGAGTGACCGAAGAGATGGTTCCAGTCACTCGCGAGCGTATCATTCCGCCACCGCCGCGCCTGATCAAAGAGCCCACCAAAGTGGTTCCTGCTCCGCGCCCAGTGAAGATGATCAAGAACCAGTAAGGGTCAGTCAGGGCAGAACCGAGCTCTGCATCACCGCAATTTTAGACGCGCAGAGATCTTAACCGAACTCTGCGCGTTTTTGCTTTGTACGAAGCATTTGGGGGCGATCAAGCAGTTGCGCCGCGCGACTTTGTCGGGCGTGCAACTCCTATGTGGAGTGTTAAATCTTTGAATTTATGAGTCTAATCAGTGAGCTCAAATCTCGTGCCAGCTCAGATATCGCCGCCCGTCAGGCGCTGACAGACCAGATCGAGCTGATCCAGAGTGCGATAGCGGATCGTCACTGCGCCCGAGCGAGGATCGGCATCCGCCTTGATCCGCACGGTCAACCCGAGGAACTCTTCAAGATGGCGCTGCACTGCTTCGATATCCGCATCATTAGCCGGATCGCGCGGTGAACCCTTTGCCGGAGCCTTTGCCACCTTGCCCGCCACCTGACGAACCATCCGCTCGATTTCGCGAACGGAGAGATTATCGTTCACAGCTTGCTGCGCTAGATTGACCGCATCATCCTGGCCGATCAGAGCGCGAGCGTGGCCCATAGAAAGCTTTCCGCCCTCAACCAGGTCAAGGACAGCCTCGGGTAGGCCCAGCAGGCGCTGAAAGTTCGCAACATGGCTGCGCGATTTATCGACCATTCGCGCGATCTCGGCCTGCGTCATGCCTTCATCATCGGCAAGGCGTTGATAAGCCCGCGCTTCTTCGACGGGATTGAGGTCTTCGCGCTGAATATTCTCAATCAGCGCCAGCGCCATTACTTCACGATCATCAAGCTCACGAACGAGAGCTGGAATCTCGTGTAGGCGGGCCTTTTGCGCGGCTCTCCAGCGACGCTCACCGGCTACTAGCTGATAGCGGCCCTCACCTCGCGGCCGAACAATAATCGGCTGAATCACTCCGCGCGCAGCAATCGATGCCGCCAGTTCGCCTAGCGTTGCATCATCGAAGTGTTTGCGCGGCTGCCCGGGCAGTGGACTGATGGAAGCGATTGGTAGGGCGGCCAATCCTGATTCCGAATTCACGCCCATTTTCATCTGATTTTCAGATACTTGTGCTGCATCACCGCGTACCAGGGGCTCTTCACGCTTGGTTTCGCCAAGCAGGGCGCCCAGCCCTTTGCCAAGCTTCCTTTTTTTATGATCGCCGGATGCCAGCTTCGGCACCGTGAACTTGATCTTTTCGTCTGGTCGAGAGGATTTGCTGGTCATGCGGCTTTCCTTTCAGGCGGGAAACGTCCGATCAATTCTCGAGCCAAGGCGATATAAGCGCGGCTTCCCGTGCATGAGTGATCATAGACCAAAGCCGGCAAGCCGTGGCTCGGAGCCTCTGAGAGGCGCACGTTTCTCGGAATAACAGTCTCGAACACGAGATTGCCCAAGCAGTCTCGCACATCGTCGGCCACCTGGTCGGTCAGACGGTTGCGGCGATCGAACATGGTGAGTGCGACACCGATAATGCCGAGATCTGGATTGAAGCGCTGCTGAATCCGCTCAACGGTCTGCAAGAGCTGACTGAGCCCCTCGAGAGCAAAAAACTCACACTGCAGCGGAACCAGCAAGGTGTCGGCTGCACACAGGGCGTTCAGCGTCAGAAGCCCCAAAGAAGGTGGACAATCGATAAAGCAGATGTCGTGTTCGCCATGATTGGCCAAAGCCGTCTGCAAACGGTCCGTTCGCTCTTCGACTGAAACGAGCTCAATTTCCGCCCCGCTCAAATCCACTGTCGCAGGGACGATATCAAGGCCTGGAATACTGGTCGGCACGGTCGCATCGGTGAGCGACACTTGATCGACAAGCAAATCATAGCTCGACAAACCACGGTCAGCCGCGCTTACCCCCATCCCCGTCGAGGCATTGCCCTGCGGATCGAGGTCAATCAGCAATGTGCGCCATCCGGTTGCAGCCATCGCCGTGGCGATATTTATGGCTGTAGTCGTTTTTCCGACCCCACCTTTTTGGTTCGCAATTGCGATTGTCAGCATAGCTGTTTTGCCCTTTTCCTGCGCCATTATTCTGCCTAGGCAGCAAAATCCCCGCGCGTCACCGATTTACGATGATACCTGCTTCACTGTCGGTCAATGATTGTTCCACGTGGAACATTTTCCGAATCGAAGCCTTTTGCGCCTTCAATTCGTGCTCTGCAGAACGTCCCTTGGGCAATATGTAGCGGGTCGATTTGGTGGAAAACGGTGAGGATAAGCGGAGGAGTTTTTCCAGCGGGGCAAAAGCTCGCGCTGTTATCACATTGACTGAAAAAGGTTTTATGCGCTCCAGCCGCTCACCAATAACTGTGCAGTTGACTAAACCCAAGTCGGCCACTGCGCGATCGAGAAATTCAACCCGACGCGCACGAGATTCAACCAGGACGAAGCGAATATTAGGCAAAAGCGCTGATAGAATTATCCCCGGAAAGCCAGCGCCTGTACCCAGATCGAGCCAAGGGTCACCATCCGTGCCATCAAGTGTTTCACGTGAAACATGGCGAAGCAATTGGGCGCTATCCGCTATATGGCGTTGCCAGATTTGTCCTTCCGACGGCTTCGATATGAGGTTTTGTCGTTGATTTTCTTCAAGAAGTAACGTCGCGAAGCGCTCGATCCGCTCAATCGCAACACCGTCCGCATAGGTTTCGACGAAGCTGCGGGCCTGCACTTCGTCTTCAATCAGAGAAGCATTGCTCATGCAGCGGTCTGCCAGCGGCGGGCATAGACGAGCAATGCCGATAGCGCCGCCGGTGTTACGCCCGGCACCCTACCCGCTGCAGCCAAGGTTGGCGGTCGAGCCGAACTCAAGCGTTCGATCATCTCTGAGGACAGACCTGGTACTTCATTGAATGGGAAGTCTGCAGGCAGGCGCAAACCCTCGCTCGCTCGCAAGTCACGCAGTTCAGCCTCTTGCCGCGCAAGATATGGGGCATATGCGGCGTCCTCTGCCATCTCTTCGGCGAGTTCGGCATGCTCACTCATATCGCGATCCAGCCAGGGCGCGAGATCGTCCAATTCAATGCCATCGTGCCTTAGCCATTCCGCAACAGGCTTCTCGCCCCCATCGCGCCGCACATTCAGGCCGGCATCAGCCAAGGCCTTGGCGTGCAACTTGATCTCAAACATCGCCTGAAGGTCTTCGCGCGCCTCTTCGCGACTCTCAAACCATGTCTTGCGGTCATCGCCAATACAGCCGGCCTCAATGCCCAGTCCCGTAAGCCGAGTGGAGGCATTGTTCGCCCTCAGGCGCAGGCGATACTCAGCGCGCGAAGTGAGCATCCGATACGGCTCGCTCACCCCCTGCAAAGTCAGATCGTCGATCATCACTGCGATGTATGAATTCGCGCGATCAAGCGCAGGTGCCGATTTGCCGGTCTCGTCAGCCGCCGCATGCAGGCCTGCGATCAAGCCCTGCGCCGCTGCCTCTTCATAGCCGGTTGTTCCATTGATCTGGCCCGCGCAATGAAGGCCTGGAATAGCCCTTACCTGAAGATCGGGGGTCAGAGCTCGCGGATCGATATGATCATACTCTACCGCATAGCCTGGCTCGACTATCTCCGCTTTTGCTAGTCCGGGCATCGCTCTTACCATGTCATGCTGCACATCGACGGGTAGCGAAGTGCTGATGCCGTTTGGATAGACCAAATGCGTGGTCAGCCCCTCAGGCTCGAGAAAGACCTGATGCCCATCACGATCACCGAAACGGTGAATCTTGTCCTCGATCGAGGGGCAGTAACGCGGACCTGCTGCATCGATTGCGCCCGAAAAGAGTGGAGAGCGGTGCAAATTTGCCCGTATCGCCTCATGTGAGACCTCTGTTGTACGTGTAATGGCGCAGAAGACCTGAGGGTTCACCCGCGCCTTCGTCATCGCAGACATGGTCCAAGACTCGTCATCCGACGCCTGCTCGGGCAGCGCGGTCCAGTCGATCGTCCGACCATCGATGCGCGGCGGCGTGCCGGTTTTAAGGCGCGCCATGGGCAAATCGGCGCTTCGCAGCTGCTGAGCCAGTCTTTGGGCCGAGTTTTCGCCGATCCGACCGCCTTCAAAACGTTCTTCTCCGCGGAAAAGTGTGCCCCCCAAGAAAGTTCCGGTGCAGAGGATCACCCGCGGCGCTTCAAACGTCGTGCCATCAGCCAGCTCCAGGCCTGATACGCGTCCGCCGGATAGAGTGAGCGCAGCAGCCTCTCCCTGGATAAGCGAAAGGTTTGCTTGCCCTCGTACAATTCGCTGAACTTCAGCTTTGAACAGCACACGGTCGGCCTGGACTCGTGGGCCCCAAACGGCACTGCCCTTGGAGCGGTTGAGCATCCGATAGTGGATCGCACCCGCATCGGCCGCCCGCCCGATCACACCGTCAAGGGCGTCGACTTCGCGAACCAAATGCCCTTTACCTAGGCCGCCAATCGCGGGATTGCAGCTCATCGCTCCGATCGCATTGAGGTCGAAGCTCACGAGGCCTGCACGCGCACCCATGCGAGCCGCTCCACAGGCAGCTTCAACGCCGGCGTGCCCGCCGCCAATCACCAGGACATCAAATCTTTGCATGCGCGCCAAATAGGCGCTGTCCGCAGGTCCGTCAAAGCTGTTTCACGTGAAACATCGCCGAAAGATAAGCATTCAGCCGATTGACCTATTTCCCGATACAGAACCGCCCAAAAAGAGCATCCAGCATATCTTCTGTGGTCGCTCGACCAATCAACCGATCAAACGCTGCACGCGCCTGTCTGAGCTCCTCAGCGCATAGAAGAAAATCCGCTTCCTTGGTGGCGCGACCCAGCGCCTGTTTCGCCTCACTTAAGACTGCATGCTGACGTGCATTGAGTGCTGCCTCGCCAGGCTTTGGTAAAGCCTGCCGCGCCAGTTCCACCAATGCGTGTTTAAGGGCGCTAACACCCTCACCTGTCCTCGCGGAAAGCTCAAATCGAGCTTCACCCTTTGGCATGTAGTCGCTTGCATCCATTCGCGCCGAGATTTCCCAAGCGTTCGCCGGGCCACCGCCCTCTTGGCCAAGCCACAAAACAAGATCGGCCTTTGCCAGTTCTCCTTGAGCGCGATCGATGCCCATCCGTTCGATAGTATCCTCGCTATCTAAGCGTAGACCAGCTGTATCGACAAAGCTGAACGGTACGTTTGAAATCGCCACATTGCGTTCGATCACATCACGTGTGGTGCCCGCGATCTCAGAGGTTATCGCAGCTTCACTCTCCACAAGAGCGTTGAACAAGGTCGATTTGCCCGAATTGGGCGGACCAGCGAGCACAACTCGAAAGCCTTCGCCCAGTTTTTCCGCGCGTGGCCGCAACAACCAACCCTCCAATTCTCTCGTGAAATCAGCGAGATCTTGTTTGAATTGCTCGGGCAGATCGGAAACATCGTCCTCATCGGAGAAGTCGAGCGCGGCCTCAACCTGCGCTGAAAGCCGCAAAACCGTGCTGCGCCAAGTCTCGACCTGCCTGGAGAAAGACCCTCCCGCCATTTGCATTGCCGCAGCCCGCTGTAGCTCCGTCTCAGCGCTGAGGAGGTCACTCAGGCCTTCTGCCTCGGCCAGATCGATCCGACCGTTAGCGAATGCGCGCCGGGTGAACTCTCCTGCTTCAGCAGGACGAAGACCAGGCATCGCTGCCAAAGCCTGAAAAACCGCTTGCAGAACCGCCCTTCCCCCGTGGCAATGCAATTCGGCCAAGTCTTCACCGGTTGCTGTCTTAGGTCCGGGAAACCAAAGGATAAGCGCTTCATCCAGTGGTAATCCCTTGGCGTCACACAAAGTGGCCAAGGAGGCGCGACGCGGCTTAAACTCCCGTCCCGTGAGCGAGCGCAAAGCCGAGTATGCCTCAACACCGCTTACCCTGATAACACCGATGGCCGCAGGTGGCGCACCGCTTGAAATCGCGAAAATCGTATCACTCATCCGCGACTATCCCGGAAATGGATGATCTATAGCGGTCTTAGTCCTTGGAACCGCCGGATTTGGACCGCGATGACCCACCAAGCCCGGCTCGCAAACCGCCCTCGACAAAGTTCTGAAACATCTTGAGGCCCACCTGGCCCATCGGTGCAAGCGCCTGTGCAAACTCCGCCAATTGCTCGGGGTTGCTTACCCCCTTCATCGCCTTGGTGATATTGTCGACGTAAATGTCGTTTGCCTTGCTCACGTCAGGAAGACCCAGGAAGCTGCGCGCCTCCTCCGGAGTGCAGTCGATTTCGACATTGACCTTCATCAGAATTCCCCATGTTGCACGTGAAACATATTCCGCGCCGTTCGCCTATAATTGGCCTTCCCTTTCGCAGAGCGCAATGGGTAAGCATGTTTGCGAGCCATTTGAATAGCCTGTGCGACGAAGGGAAGATCCTGCATCAATGAACACGAAACACGCTCTCGAACGCTGGCACTCTGTTGTAGCAAACGGATCGAAGCCTGACGAACTTGCTACAATCATGCGTGAAGACGCTGTCTTCCACTCTCCGGTGGTTCATACCCCGCAGGAAGGTCGCCCAATTGTCGTCGCCTACCTGTCTGCCGCGAGCAAAACCCTTGGAAACGACAGCTTTCGCTATGTTCGCGAGATTGTCGGCGAGAACGATATCGTGCTCGAATTCGAGACGACGATGGAGGGTATTCACGTCAATGGGATCGACATGATCACTTTCGATGAAGATGGTTTAATCAAGGATTTCAAGGTGATGGTGCGCCCACTCAAAGCCGTGCAGAAGGTCTGGGATATGATGGCCGCACAGTTGGAGCGACAAAAGTAGCTTGTTGAATTGGCGAGATTCGTGGCCCTAACTTCAAAACCAGACTTACCTATTATCGCTCAGGAATTGCTCAACGGAATGCTTGATGCCGGCGCTCTCAAGCTGGCCATTCATCTCGTCCAAGGCCTGTTCTGCACCGTCTGACCCCGGTCCGATGCGCTTCATACGCCAGCGTTCAAAATGCCGTGACTCTATTTGACGGTCCGATGCCACCTCAATACTCGAATGGCGCGGATCTTTTTCAATACGAGAGAAAACCGTGTCGATCGCGTCAGCGGGCCCTTCGAGGACCTGATAAAAACAGCTATTCTGATAGATCAAAAAGCCACAGAGATCTGTGTCTCTATTCTTTCCGGCCGAGGTCTGGACAATCTGAAAAACATCGTCCTGTCCCAGACCAGGCGCAGCCTTACTCGTGTAAACAAGTTGTCGCATAAGATGAGTTCCTTCTAGGGAAACTCTATAGTTAGTGCCTGCGAACGATCGGTTAACGTCGCTATTGCAATCGGTTAACTGTATTTCCGCGTAGTGGGCTAATTCAGCACCGCGAAATTCACGATGAGCTTGCGTAGCTCTGCATCCATCGCATCAGGCAAATCAGCCTCGAGCAGCCGTTGTCGATCTTCGACCGATTCCGCAATCAAAACCCGCTTCATGGCCCAATCTGCGCATGCGCGCTCGGAAATTTGGCGCCGATCAAGTACCGAAACGCCCGAATGCCGCGGATCATGCGTAATTCGTAGCATCAGATCGACCAACTCGGCTTCTTCCCCTTCGAGCAATTGCAGGAAATTGCGCCCATTATAAAGCAACAGCCCCGTAACGCCCCGTGCCGGGTTGTTACGTGCGCTGCTGCTCAAAATGGACTCAACCTCTTCTCGTGAAAGGCTCGGCGCCGTGCTGATGTAGAGATATTGCCAAAGCATTCAGCAATTTTCCTATTGATTCATCGTCTCGAAGAAATCTTCGTTGGTCTTGGAATCCTTCATCTTGTCGAGCAGGAATTCCATAGCATCGACCGTGCCCATCTGCATGAGTATCCGGCGCAGCACCCACATCTTGGAGAGCTGATCCTTTTCGACCAGCAATTCTTCTTTACGGGTGCCGGATTTGCCAACATCGAGCGCCGGGAAGATACGCTTATCGGCTACCTTACGATCAAGCACGATTTCCGAGTTACCGGTGCCCTTGAACTCTTCAAAGATCACCTCATCCATCCGGCTACCGGTATCAATCAGCGCGGTGGCGATGATAGAGAGCGACCCGCCCTCCTCGATGTTACGCGCTGCACCAAAGAAGCGCTTGGGGCGCTGTAGAGCGTTGGCATCGACACCGCCGGTCAGCACCTTACCAGAGCTTGGGACGACCGTGTTGTAGGCGCGACCAAGACGCGTGATCGAGTCCAGCAAGATTACTACGTCGTTCTTGTGCTCAACCAGACGTTTCGCTTTTTCAATAACCATTTCAGCTACTTGAACGTGGCGATTGGCTGGCTCGTCGAAGGTTGAGGAGATAACCTCGCCCTTCACGCTGCGCTGCATATCGGTGACCTCTTCCGGCCGCTCATCAACCAGCAGGACCAAAAGGAACACCTCAGGGTGATTGTCCGTGATTGCCTTGGCGATGTTCTGCAACAACACGGTCTTACCCGTACGCGGCGGTGCAACAATCAGGGCGCGTTGGCCCTTGCCCTGAGGTGAAATGATGTCGATCACCCGGGCAGACTTGTCGGTGACGGTCGGGTCAGCCTGGTCCAGAGTCAGCTTCTGCTCTGGATAAAGCGGAGTAAGGTTGTCGAAGTTGGTGCGCATACGCACCGCTTCGGGCTCGTCGAAATTGACCGAAGTCAGACTGGTCAGCGCAAAATAGCGCTCGCCATCCTTGGGCGCGCGAATTTCACCTTCCACGGTGTCGCCGGTGCGCAAGCCCCATTTGCGGATCTGGTTCGGCGAAACGTAGATGTCGTCCGGCCCGGCCAGATAGTTCGCCTCGGGTGAGCGCAGAAAGCCAAAGCCATCCTGCAGCACTTCGATCGTGCCGATGCCCATGATGTCTTCGTTGTATTCTTCGTCTTCGGCAAGCTCACGCAGGATGCTGAACAACAAATCCTGGCGGCGCATGGTCGAGGCGCTTTCAACGCCCAGCTCTTCGGCCATCTGAACCAGTTCTGCAGGCGTTTTCTGTTTTAAGTCTTTGAGATGCATTGTATTTTAATTTCCGTCTTGGGATGGCCGGCAGGTCAGTACCTCTTTGGCAGAGGCGCTCCGTTTGCTGCTGCAAGCGAAGCAAGGGCTTGGAGAAAGCAGACCCGATGTTGCGCATGTTCGCGATATCGAAGCCGGTTTTGAGGACTCGTAAAATATGGGCCACATGCGATCAGGTCAATCGCGGAATTAGGCGAAGCTAGAGAAAAGCGTTGTGCAACCTGCGGGATAAGTCAGGGAAAAGCTTCAAACTCGCGAAACACCCGTCGCGAAGCACGCTCAGAATGGCTTGATATAGACCAGCACCACCACGAGCACGAGAATCAGGCCGGGCACTTCGCCGAACATGCGCAATTGCTTCTCGGTAAGTGGACGCTCTCCGCTCGCCATCTTCTTCGTCTGGGCAACGAGCCATCCATGATAGCCGCTCAGAGCGAGAACCAGAGCAAGCTTCGCATGCAGCCATCCTGATGTGAAATGGCCGTAAGTGTAGGCCATGGTAAGCCCCAGGACCCACACGATAATCAGGCTGGGCGTAAGGATAATCTTGCGCAGTTTACCCATGCGTTCGGCCCATTTGGCCTCGCCTTCGCTACCCGGCGCGTGATCGAGCATGTAAATGCACTGGCGCGGCAACATGAAAAGCCCCGCAAGCCAGAACACCATGAAAATGACATGGCCAGCCTTAAGCCATAGATAAATCACTGAAAGCGCTTCCTGCATGGGGATTGTTTAGGGAAACTGCCGCGCATTTTCACCCCCTTACCGCCGCCAAAAGTGTCTCGACGTGTGCAATCGGCGTGTGTTGGCCGATCCCATGGCCTAAATTGAAGACATGCGGCCGGTCGGCAAAGACCTTGAGAATGTGTTTGGCCCGCGCCGTAATCGCATCGCCCCCCGCCTCGAGCAGCAATGGATCGAAATTGCCCTGTACCGGCATTCCCTCAGGCAAAACCGAGTTAACCCAGGCCGGATCGAGCGTTTCGTCCATCCCGATCGCATCGACGCCGGTTTCGCGCGCATAGGCGGGCAGTTTCGCCCCCGCTCCTTTGGGGAAGCCGATGACCGGAGTGTCTGGATGAGAGCTCTTAAGCGCTGCAACGATCTTCGCATTTGGCGCGATCACCCAACGTCCAAATTCATCCGGAGCAAGGCTTCCTGCCCAGCTGTCGAACAATTGCACAGCCTCAGCGCCTGCATCGATCTGTCCCTGCAGATAACCCAGGCTCACCTCGATGATCGCATCCATGATCGCCTGCATTCGCGCGGGATCGCGATAGGCTAGCAGACGCGCTGCGCCCTGATCCTTGCTACCCTCGCCCGCGATCATATAGGTCGCGACGGTCCAAGGACTTCCTGCGAAGCCGAGCATGGTGACATCGTCGCCGATCATGCCCCGCGTCAGCCGCACGGTCTCATAGATCGGATCGAACCGCTCGGGCTCAGCGGTGAAGTCTGCCAATTCCGCTTCAAGCAAGGTCGGGCTCAGCTTTGGCCCCTCGCCGGCCAAAAAGGCGAGGCCTTGCCCCATCGCATGCGGGACGATCAGGATATCGGAGAACAGGATCGCGCCATCAAACCCAAACCGGCGGATCGGCTGAACCGTGATCTCGGCCGCTGCTTCGCTGTCATAAACCAGCTCCAGGAAACCACCCTTATCGGCTCGTAACTCTCTGTATTCGGGCAAATACCTACCCGCCTGCCGCATGAGCCAGACGGGAACTTTTTCCTGTTTTGTGCCTTTTAGAGTTTCGAGCAATAAGCCGGGCAAGGATGCGCTCCAATCATAATAATATATATTATATTAAGGTTTGTGGGAGTTAGTTGGCCCTGTGGAAAGCGGGAATTACCGGGCTCTGCCTGATTTCTAAAGAACTGAAAAGCCTCAAACTGTCACGCGACTCTGACGCTTTGTGTGGTCAAGCCAATCTTGTCCCCACTCTCCCCAGCCTGTCGATAGGTGTTTTCCCGTGTCGAGAAACTCACCTGACTAACTCCGGGTATCGGGCATGAATTCCCTCCACGATCTTGTCGACCGGTTCATCCCGTGGTTTATGCCCACGATCATCAACAAGCCCGCTTCCGGGCATTTCGGGATAAAAGCCGCGCCCTCATGAACCGCCTGAATCTGCATCTTGTATCGGATTCCACTGGGGAAACGCTGGAGATGATCGCCAAGGCGGCGCTCGCCCAATTCGACGACCCGCAGGTCAATCGCCACTTCTGGCCAATGGTCCGCTCACGCCAGCATCTTGACCGGATTGTGCCCGATTTGGCCGACAACCCGGGTCTGGTGCTGTTTACCTTGGTCAATCCAGATACGCGCGCGCGGTTGGAAGAGCATTGCCGCCAATTGGGCCTGCCCGCTGTTCCGGTGCTCGACGGTGTTACCGCCGCACTAGAGGCACAATTGGGCGAGGAGGCGCATGGTCGCCCGGGGCGTCAGCACTTGATGGATGACGCCTATTTCAAGCGCGTCGAGGCGATCCAGTTCACCATTGCTCACGATGACGGCATTGGCTGGGAAAACTGGGAAGAGGCGGACATTGTGCTGGCCGGCGTCTCGCGCAGCTCAAAGACGCCAACCAGCATCTATCTCGCCAATCGTGGGTATAAGGTCGCTAACATACCCCTCGTTGTCGAAAGCCCACCTCCGAAGGCTCTGTTTGGCCTGCGTCACCCACTCGTGGTTGGTCTCACGACCGCGCCCGAGCGGCTTGTGCAGATCCGTCGCAATCGCTTGCTTTCGCTCAATGAAGGCACGGAGACATCTTATGTCGATGGCGAACGCGTCAAGGATGAGCTGCAATTTGCCCGCCGGATGTTTGCCGATAATGGCTGGCCGGTGATCGATGTAACGCGGCGCTCGATCGAAGAAAGTGCGGCGGCGATCATTCGCCTTGTGCAAGAGCGTGAACGGCGTGAGCGTCCCGTAGATGGAACGTCAAAACCAATATGAGCCAGCTTATTCTCGCGTCAAAATCTGCCTCGCGCCGCTCCATGCTGGATGCGGCTGGCGTCAGCTACGAAGCAATCCCCGCAGAGGTGGATGAACGCGCACTAGAAACGGAAATGCACGATGCAAACCCCGCTGAAATTGCCGAAGCGCTGGCGGTGGCGAAGGCTGCTGCGGTGGCGAGAGCAAACGAAGCGGCGTTCGTCCTGGGTAGCGATTCACTAGTGGTCGCGGGCGGCAAACGCTTCGATAAACCCGCAGATCGCGATGATGCGGCCAGGCATTTGCGCTTCTTCTCTGGCAAGGTAATCGAATTGCATAGCGCGGCGGCCCTGGTGCGCGGGCAGATCTGCGAATGGAGCCACGCCGACCTCGCCCGCCTTCATGTGCGTGAACTCTCGGACGCATTTATTGAACATTATCTCGCCCATGAATGGCCTGAGATCGGCTACACGGTCGGCTGTTTCCGGATCGAGGCAATGGGCGTGCAGTTGTTCGAGCGGATTGAGGGCGATCAATTTACCGTGCTGGGCATGCCGCTCTTACCCGTACTGAGGGCACTGCGCGAACATGACGTGCTGCCATCATGAGCAAACCCTATGCCGAAGTTATTGGCGATCCGATTGCACAGTCGAAGTCGCCACTGATCCACGGATTTTGGCTGGGGGAGCTCGATATTGCCGCCGATTACCGCGCTCAGCATGTCACAAGCGATGAGCTGGCTGACTATCTGGCCAACCGCCGCGAGGACCCAGATTGGCGCGGCTGCAATGTCACCATGCCGCATAAGCAGGACATTCTCCCACTACTGGACGAGATCGAAGGCGATGCACTGGCCATCGGTGCGATCAACACGGTGTATCGCGGCCCAAATGGCGAACTGATCGGGACGAACACCGACGCGCGCGGGTTTCTCGAACCGCTTAAAGAGGAACTGGCTGGCGAGCACCTGTTTCGCATGGCGCGCATCCTCGGCACAGGCGGCGCGGCGCGGGCAATCATTACGGCTTTGGCGCGGCACGGCTTCACTCTGGTGGTGGCAGGTCGCAATCCTGATAAAGCACGCGCTTTGCTTGACGAGCTGGCCCCGGATGGAGAGCATCACGCGGTGCATCTCGATCATTTCGCCGAACCGACCGATTTCGCCTTCGATGACCGCGAGGGCTGTCTTGATTTGGTGATCAACGCCTCACCCTTGGGAATGCGTGGTCAGCCCGAACTTGCTTTCGACTGGAGCCACGCCCCGCCGCGCAGCATCGCTTATGATATCGTCACCGATCCGCTCGACACCAAATTTCTCGCCAACGCCAAAGCGGCGAGTTTTCGCACAATCGACGGCCTGGCAATGCTGATCGGTCAGGCGGCGGCGGCCTTTGAGATGTTCTTCGGTGCACCGCCACCTCGCGAACATGACGATGAATTGAGAGCTTTACTGGAAGCATGAGCGAACCCAAGATCCTCGGCCTCACCGGCTCTATCGGCATGGGCAAGTCGACCGTCGCGGCCATGTTTGAGCGTGCTGGAGTGCCCGTGTTTGATGCCGACGCTGAAGTGCGCAAGATGCAGGGCCGTGGCGGCGAACTGCTCGAGCCGATTGAAGAGGCGTTTCCCGGTTCGACTGGACCCGAAGGCGTCAAGCGCGAGGAGCTTGGCAAACTGGTTTTTGCCGACCCCGAAAAACTCGCCGAGCTAGAGGGGATTGTGCATCCTGCCGTTGGTCAAAGGCGCGCACAATTCCTCGAAGACAACGCCGATGCGCCTTTGCTGGTGTTCGACATACCCTTGCTGTTCGAGGGTAGCGGTCATGAGGCGGTTGATGCGATCGTCGTCGTTTCCGCCCCAGCTGATATTCAGCGCGAACGGGTGCTCGCCCGTCCGGGCATGACGGTCGAGAAATTTGAGCACATTCTCGGCCTGCAAGTCCCTGATAGCGAAAAGCGCAAACGCGCCGATCACATTATCGATACCGGCACCAGCCTGAAAGAAACCGAGGCTGCAGTGCTGGCTCTGATCGCCAAGCTTCGCGTTGAGAGTGGTAGCGACAGCTAATTCTTCTAACACGTAAAATCCCTTTGATTCGACCCCTTGCACATGCGCGCATCTGGTCCGATAGTGCAGCCAATGCGCGAAATCGTCTTTGATACGGAAACCACCGGCCTCGACCCCAAGACAGGGGACCGGATGGTCGAAATCGGCTGCATTGAGATGATCGGCAGAGTGCCGACCGGGGAAAGCTACCACGCTTACTACAACCCCCAGCGCGATATGCCGCAGGCCGCTGAAGCAGTGCACGGCCTCTCGATCTCATTCTTGGAAACCAAGCCGCTGTTTAAAGACACAGCGGGCGAACTGCTTGAGTTTCTCGGTGATGCGCCGCTGGTCGCGCACAATGCCGGGTTCGATTTCGGCTTTCTCAACAACGAGCTTGAACTGATCGGGATGGAAATGATCTCGATGGACCGGATGGTTGATACGGTCGCGCTCGCCCGCAAGAAGCATCCCGGCGCAAAGCTCTCGCTCGATGCCTTGTGCACGCGTTATGGAATCGATCGCAGTCACCGGGTGAAGCATGGCGCTCTGCTCGACGCCGAGCTGTTGGCTCAAGTCTATATCGAGCTCACTGGCGGACGTCAGATTGGTCTTGGGTTGGCTGCCGAGAGCGCCGATGAAGGATCGGAAGCGATTGATCGGGTCAGCGTGCCTGTCGCCGCCGCAGCAGCTGCGGCAAAACGACGCGAGCGCCGCGAACCGCGACCTCACGCAGCGTCGGCGGAAGAATTGGCTCGCCACAAGGCGTTTGTAGGCGGAATTGAGAAGGCAATCTGGGCGCGTTGAAAATTCGGGTGCGTCCTTGCAATGGTCGACAACAATAAAGGAGCACAGCCACGATGGATATCCGCGTTTCAGGGCATCAGGTTGAGACGGGCGCCGCCTTGCAAGAGCATGTGGCTGACCGATTGGGCGGCATTGTCGACAAATATTTCGACCGGGCGATCTCTTCGCACGTCACATTTGGCAAGGCGCCTGCCGGTTCCTTCTCTTGCGACATCGTAACGCATGTGATGCAAGGGCTGATCCTCAAGGCACAGGCTCAAGCGCACGATGCGCACCAGGCGCTGGATAACGCTGCAACCAAGATCGAGAAGCAGCTGCGTCGCTACAAACGTCGCCTTAATGATCGCCATGAACAGGCTGCTCACGCGCAACGTGAAGAAGAGGCGGCCTACAGGATTTTCGCCGCTGCCGACGAACCTGAGGAAGGGGTTTCGGCAGAGGCTCCGCCGGTGATTGCCGAGACCAGCACCGACATTCCGACATACAGCGTCGCCGATGCTGTGATGATGCTCGATTTGCGCGATACCAACGCGCTGTTTTTCAAAAATGCTGGAACTGAGCAGCATAATATGGTTTATCGCCGCTCAGATGGTTCGATCGGTTGGGTCGAACCGCGCTAGGGCGACGCAGCACATTCCGCTGGAGGACACGCCCAACCCATAAGCGCAGGACGATGGACGCCGAGGGGCGCGACGTTAGGTGCATGAATATGGGCGCAAGTGACTGATTTGGGATCACGAATTTAGTAATGGATGTAAATTTGAGATTGCTGCCCGAAGCTGTGGCTTCGGTTCGCCTGCAAACGCGTGATGAAGTGTTGGGATGCGTGGCCGAGATGTTTGCGGCCGTGCATGGCCTTGACTATGCCGAGATTCTGGAACGCCTGGAAGAGCGCGAAGCTCTGGGAAGTACTGGCTTTGGACGCGGTGTGGCGATTCCACATTGCCGTTCAAGCGATGTGAGTCGGCCAACGGTCGTGCTGCTGCGGCTTGAACAACCGGTAGACTTTGCCGCCGCTGACGCAATGCCGGTCAGCCTGATTTTCGGCCTAGTTTCGCCTGAGAATGCTGGCGCGACGCACCTTCACGCGCTCGCCGCCATCTCGCGGCTTATGCGCGACGATGCGACGATCGATTCTCTGCTCGACGCTTCCGATGCGGAGGCCTTGTTCGCGGTGATTACCAATCAATTCCTTCGTGATGCCGCCTGAGGACACTGGAAACGAGCCTGCGCACGGGCAGGGAGCCGCAGCTTCATCCGGCGGTGCTGAGCTCCATCACCGCGCGCTTGAGCGGCTTTATGCGTCTGCTCCGATCAACGGGAAATTCGCCTCTAAGCTGGAAATTCCCGGTGAAGGCCTGTCGCGGCTAACTTTCACCATCGACGAAGACGTATTTCATGCAGCAGGAGCGGCGCATGGCACCATCTATTTCAAGATGTTGGATGATGCAGCATTTTACGCCGCAAATACGCTGGCGACTGACCGATTCCTGCTGACAACCAGCTTCAACCTGCATTTCACCAAGCCCGTGCGCGCTGGAGAAGTGATTGCTGAAGGGCGCTGGGTTAGCGGCAAACGACGTGTGTTTGTAGCCGAATCGCGTCTGGTCGACGCCGAAGGGGACGAGATCGGCCGTGGTACGGGAACGTTCATGCGCTCTCGAATGGCTCTCTCCAGCTTGGCGGGATATGCGCCGGATTCTGCAAAAGAAGCCGACTGAGATGGATGCGCGGCTGCCCGCTCATATAGAAATCACAGGTCTGATCCGTGCTGCCGAGGCTAACGGTGGAATGGCGACAGTCCTTTCCAAGGGCGAGCGGGATGCGGGCACGATCCTCGTGGTAACCATGTACCGCGGTGAAAACGCAACGCTTTATGAGCGGATGCCGCAATTGGATGGCTCGCGTTCTTTCGTGGCGACAAAATCACAAGATATTGAAAAACCTTTTGAATTTACGGAATATCTAACGCGTCGGGGCGATCAGGATCCCGACAGTTGGATACTCGAGGTGGATATCGCGGACCCGGAACGGTTCGTCGCATCGAACCTCCATTAACTTGACTTGGTTTCAGTTGTGACTATTTGCCTGCCCAGCTTCCAGACGCGCAGGCGGTCTGACACGACGATAGGGTCGGCAGATTAGCACGCAGACGGGGGGCAGCCGGTAGGCATCTTGGACCACCCTCTCTCTACTTCGCGATATCACTCGCAACGGGTCTTAGCCTGCGTCGGAGCTCGCTCACCGCACAAAATGTGATTGTTCATGAGTCGCAAGACTTATTCTTTAAGTGCAGCAGCGATTGTCGGTGTTGCCAGTTTGAGCTTCTCCAGCGCCGATATGTCCGGCGCATTCGCTCAGGAAAGCGACGCCGAACTGGTGTCTGTGCCTGAGCCTGTTGAAGCCGAGGAAACTGTCTTCGTGGCTCAGGAAGTGGTTCAGCCGCTTCCGGAAGAAGCTGAAGAAGTCTCCGTCGAAACAGATGAAATCGGTGCAAACTCATTGCGTGAGCTGGTTGGATTGGTCGACACGGACCGCCAGCTTAGCGAGCAAATGCGTTGCCTTGCCGGTGCTGTCTATTTTGAATCCCGCGGCGAGCCGCTTGATGGCCAGCTGGCTGTCGCGCAAGTCGTAATCAATCGCGCTGAAGATCGCCGCTTCCCGGCTAGCTATTGCGGTGTTGTCTATCAGCGCGCGCAATTCTCATTCGTAAAGAATGGCCGGATGCCGAACATCCGCACCGCATCGAAGGCTTGGGACCGTGCAAAGGCGATCGCACAGATCGCGCATGAGGGCATGTGGGATTCAGAGGCGGACGACTCGCTCTATTTCCATGCCACCTATGTGAGCCCGTCCTGGAGCCGCAAAAAGAGCCGCCGCGCCAGCATTAACACGCATATTTTCTACCGGTGAGCTGACCTATCAGAACAACAGCGGCCCTCGTCGGAAACGGCGGGGGCCTTTTTTGTTGGGCGGTGGGCGCCGGAATATCTAATCCCTCAAAGAGGCCCATACGGGGGCATGATCGCTGGCCTTCTCGCGCCCACGATGCTCGCGATCGACGCCAACGGCCTTCAAGCGGTCGGCGAGTTCAGGTGACAGCAGGATGTGATCGATGCGGAAGCCATGATCGCGCTGCCATGCGCCCGCTTGATAATCCCAATAGGTCCACACGCCGCCGCGCGGGTTCAATGTGCGCACGGCGTCGGTCCAGCCATCACCGAGCAGCTGGGCATAGGCTGCGCGCGATTCCGGTTGCATCAGAGCATCATTTGCCATTGCTTTCACTGCGAACACATCATCGTCCTGCGGGATGACATTGTAGTCGCCCAGAACGGCGGCGGGGACTTCCTCGGTCCAAATCTCAGCCATACGAGCGTGTAGTTTTTCCATCCAGGCCAGTTTGTAGTCGAACTTTGGCCCTGGCTGCGGGTTGCCATTGGGAAGGTAGATGCAGACGATCCGCGCAGCCTTGCCATTCGCGCCGACAATGTCCGCCTCAAGGTAGCGAGACTGCTCACCTTCGCCTTCTTTAGGCCCATCAATGCCGAGGCCGCGTTGCACCTCTTTGGGTGCCTCGTATCCCGCTTTGCCATCGGTCAGAATCGCGACACCGTTAAAGCTCTTCTGACCGTGCCAGATGGCGTGATAGCCAAGCTCCTCGAACTCCGATGCTGGAAAACCCTCATCCTGGCTCTTGATCTCTTGCAGGCAGGCGACCGAGGGGCGGGTTTCCGCCAGCCATTCTTTCAGTCGCGGCAGCCGCGCCTTGATCCCGTTGATGTTGTAGGTGGCAATCTTCATCCGCCTCTCATGGCGAATGATTGCTGCGGCGTCCATCCGAGCCGCGAGTGAAACGAATTTCTAGATACCGAAGCTGGATCCGCAGCCGCAGCCAGCCGCTGCATTGGGATTTTCGACCCGGAAAGCCGCTCCGCCGAGGGATTCGACAAAATCCACTACGCTGCCACCGACCAGATCGAGGCTGACTGGGTCAACAACCAGGCGGACACCGTCTGTCTCACTAACACTGTCATCGCCCTCGGGCGCATCGGCAAGGTCGAACTTGTATTGGAAGCCAGAGCACCCACCACCTTCGACGGAAAGCCGCAAGATTGCCGGCTTGGTCTGCTTTTCAGCGATCAGCGCCACGCGCTTCGCGGCGGCGGGCGTCAGGGTGAGCATCTCGGACATGTCTCTAAGTTAGGAGGCGCTAACGCAATCCTCAAGGCTTGCGCGAAGCCACTGGCTTAGCCTGTCTGAATATATGTACGCAGAGCTTCGGCCTCATGCTCAACCTCATCGATCTTTGTCTTCACCAGGTCGCCGATCGAAATGAACGCGCGCAGCGCGCCATTCTCGACCACAGGGAAGTGCCGAAAGCGCCTGCGTGTCATCAGTGCCAGTGCATCGTCGATCGTGGTTGATGGCTCCACTGTGACAGCTGGCGACGTCATGATCGCGCCGACAGGCTTGTCGAGGCATCCCGCCCCTTCCTCGGCCAGGCGATAAATCACGTCGCGTTCCGACAGGATTCCCGCCACTTTGCCCGAGTCCAACACCGGCAGCGCGCCAATCCGTTTGCCCGCCAACATTCGCACCGCCTCGCGTACAGGAGTGTTCACATCACATGAGATGATATCCGAAGCGGATCGATCAGCGATGATTCGGGCGATGGTCATATTGCGGGCCTCCTCTGACAACTTGCAAAGAATGCCATCTCGCTCGCAAAAAAGCGAATCCGGACCGTTGCTTACGGGCGGCGGGCCGTTTGCCAGGTGCGAATGGACCGTAAAACAACCGCAAAGCCGTTGAAACCAAGTGGCCGGAGGCGCATTGGAGAGCGATGGTCAACAAATCCCCGCTCGATGATCCAGAAAATGCGGCTCACGCCTGGGCGCGCTATCGTCGCATTATGCGCTTGTTGATGGGCGTGACGGTCGGCGTTGTGCTGATCGCGCTCGCGCTACTGTACAAGTTCAACGGCGCCATCTCCGTCCATTTCTATATTGCGGTGGCGCTGGGGATCAGTTTCACGATGCTGCTCGGTGGCGGACTCATGGGTCTCGTGTTCCTGTCAAACGGCACAGGGCATGATGAGTCAGTCGATAACAAGCTGCCCGATCCAGACGAGCTGTGGAGCAAGCGTGACGACGACTGATCGCGCGTCTTAGCGCTTAAGGCGTCCGGAGACGAAACTCCTCGACCGGTACGCCGCCGACCAGATGCTCGGATATTATTCGCTCCAAGACTGCCGGTGAGCAGGAATGATACCAGACCTCATCCGGCCAGACGACGGCAATCGGCCCATGCGCGCAAATCTGAAGGCAGTCGGCTTTGGTTCGCTGAATGCCCCCGCCTGCGCCTCTCGGGTGCTCAGACGTGCGTTTCGGGCCAATGAGCTTTAGCTCTTTGAGCCGTGTCTTGAGATAGGTCCACGCCTCCTCGCCCACCTCGGGAGAGCAGCATTTCTGTTTCTCGCTGAGAGCGCAGAGGAAGATATGACGCTCGGTCTCATCGCCATACTTCTTGGCCAGCGCGGTTTGCGCGGCGAGCAGGCTGGTCTCTGTCATTCGGCGGCAGACTCCGGCGCGGGTTCCTGTACCAGCCAGCGGTCAAGCCAATCGAACACTGTGTTGTGCCATTGCAGCGAGTTTTCCGCGCCAAGCACCCAGTGATTCTCGTCTGGAAAGACCAGCAATTGCGAAGGGATACCGCGCTCTTGCAATGCGGTGAAGCTCTGCAAACCCTGAGTGTAGGGAACGCGGAAGTCCTTTTCACCGGCAATTACCAACATCGGGGTCTGCCAGTTGTCGACATGGTTCACCGGGTTCCAGCGCTCATAGGTATCGCGCGCTTCGCTGTATGATCCGCCGAAATCCCAGCGTGGGAACCACAATTCCTCGGTCGAATAATAAAAGCTGCGCATGTCGAACAATCCGTCATGCTGAACCAGACAATTGAAACGATCGGGCCATCTACCCGCAATCCAGTTGACCATATAGCCACCATAGCTGGCTCCCATTGCGCAGGCACGAGTGCCGTCTATCTGACTGTCGAGCTTCAGCGCTGCATCGAGGCCGAGCTGAAGGTCTTGAAGTGGCTTTCCTCCCCAGTCCTGGTTGATGGCGTCCATGAATTCTTGCCCGTATCCGGCGCTCCCGTGGAAATCGACTGAGATCACGGCATAGCCCTGGCTCGCGACAACGCGCGGATTCCAGCGGCTGGACCAACCGTCGCGGAAACTGCCCTGCGGTCCGCCGTGGATATAAAGGATGGCCGGGATTGGGCCTTCCTGATCTTCCAACCGTGTGATTTGACCCCAAACCGTCTCACCACCTGCGCCGGCGAAGCTGAAGCGTGTGGTGACCGTACTGGCCATCTGGCCCATGCGAGTGGTTGCCACATCGGTAAGAGGCCGCGCCTGCCGATATCCGTCCGAAAGGTAGAGTTCGCTTGGAGCGCCGATGGAATCGCGGGTAAAAAGCAAGCGGTCTCCGGTGAGCGGTGTGACATTTCCGATATGCGCTTCGTGCCCGGCCATCAGGTCAAGTTTCCCGACCGTGCCGCTTTGCGGATCGATACGGAATACAGGCGTGTCGAGCACATCGGCGGCTGTGGCGAGAATTGCGCTGCCATCGGCGGTCCATGACAGCCCACCAAAGCTGCGATCGAAGTCCTGCGTAAGTGCGCGCGTTTCGCCCGTTTCGATATTCCGCAGGTGGACGACCATGCGGTCGGATTCGTAGCCCGGCCGCTCCATCGCGAGATAGGCGAGATATCGTCCGTCTGGCGAGGGTGCAGGGGTAGTGTCTACCGCCTTGTTGTCCGCTGTCAGCTCAAGCGGGGCTCCACCGCTAAGATCGGAAAAATAGATATCGAGATCGGTTGACGTTGGCTCTTCGCGCCCGGTCTCGCGCGCGACGAAGTATATCCCCTTGCCATCGGCGGCCCATGCGATGTCTTCGCCCCCGCCAAACGGCATGGTTGGGGTGTTGCCGGTGACGCCAGAATCAGGATCGACGCCGTCGACCGGCACCCCTTCCCCAACAATCTTTCCGTCCGTTATCTCGAACGCGAAGACGCGGTTGTAGACGCCTGGCTCGATCCACTGGTCCCAGTGGCGGAAGAAGCCCGCATCACCTTCATATAGTCGACCGCTGCCAACGCCTTCCGTCTCATCCGATTCTTTGACACTCGCGCAACTCAAACTTGTGCATTCACGCGGCAAAGTGGCCCACATCGCGACGCCATCACCCGCAGGTGAGAGCTTGAAGCCATCGATGCTCGCGCCGGGAATGTCGGCGACCACGCTGCGGCTGGAGACGCTGCCATCCGCCTCGATCTCGGCGCGCCACAACCGGGTGTAGGTCTCTCCATCGCCTTCTTCGCCCGGCATTTCGGAAGAAAGGAAATACAGGAACTCATTCGGCCCGAATGCAAGACCGTGCGCTGCCATGCCGAGATCAAGCGACACCGGGTCGCTGCCCGGCTGGCGCAAATCGAGCAGGAAATAGCCCGGCGTGCGTTCGTAACTTTCCGAATCCGTTTCGGTGACGCGGTAGACTGCGTAGTGACCATCAGCGGTTGCGATCGGCCCGCCAAGGCGCGGAGTGGTGATCAGGTCCGACGCGGTCATGGGCGTGGTCTCAACGCCTTCTATACTGCGCGTGTGATCATCGGCAGCAAGCGGTGTGGAGGCGAGAGAGAAAGCGGCGATTGCAGCGCCGAGCAACGTGGATTTGTTCATACGAGCGAACTAACCGCTAGCCCGGTCTCTGGCTAGAGTTTCGCGCACTCAGTAGGCACTCGATCGACGGAAATCATCCGCGCTTGCCGGCAATCCGTGCAATCTCGGCCTGAACCAGTTTCTCGACAATGCCCGGCAGGTTCTTGTCGAGCCATTCCGCCAGCATCGGGCGCATCAATTCGCGCGTCAGTCCCTCAAGCGAGGTTTCGCCGGAGCGCACAATCTGTGGCGGCACACCTGGCTCGGCAAGCATGGCCAAAGCTTCGAGGTTTTGCCGCATTGCACCGCGAACCGCATCATTGGTCAGTTGCGGATCGCTATCGTCTTCGACTTCACTTTCACCCAGGGTGAGATCGTCGTCTGCGCCAGCCTCTTCCACGACATCAAAGTCTTCGACGAACTCCATCTCGGCGAGGTCGAGTACTTCACCGGCTTCGTCTGCGTCGGTGGGCTCTGCAACGGTTGACGTATCGGCTTGCTCAGCCTCTTCAACCCGGCGACGGCGAGCTTCCAGCGCGCCTTCACGGTTGTCGCGGGCGATCACTTTCTTGATCGATTCAAGAATTTCCTCGACCGACGCTTCGTTGTCCTGTGCCATGAGAATTCTCGACCCTACCTTTGATTAACCACGAATCAGATGAAGTTACGGTCAGTTAGCCGGGCTATCATCCAAAGTTGGGCCGATTTTCCCATCGGGAGCTGGAATGTCAACGGTTCTGGTCGAATTCGGTACGGCATCCCTGTCACGGCCAAAATCCCAGAACCGCTTCATGCTGCGATTGTAGTTGACCTGCGGATCATAGAGCGGGCCGCCTGTATCGAGATTGAGGTCGCGGGCCTCGGCCCGGCCCATCGCCGCGAGCAAGGTGAAACCCGCGACATAGGCGTTGCGCCGCGCGGTCACCAATTGCGCCCGAGCGGAAAGCAATTCCTGCTCGGCGTTGAGCACGTCGAGGATCGAGCGATTACCGATAGAATTTTCCGCCCGCACGCCCTCAAGGCTCAACTCCGCCGCTTCGACCGCAGTTTGCGAGCTTTCGATAACGGCGTTGGATGCTTGCCAGCTGGAATAGGCTGAACGCGTTTGCGCAAGCACGCTGCGTTCGGTTGCTATCACTTGTTCCATCGCGGCGGTTTCGCGCGCACCGGCCTGACGCTGTTGAGCCGCAACCAATCCGCCTTGGAAAATCGGGATGGTAACCTGCACCCCGACATTGGCTGTGGTTTCTGATTGAAAGACTCCGCCAGCGCCGCCAGCCAGTGTGCCGAAATAGTCGGTGTAATCGAGCCCGGCAAACGCGCCGAGCGTAGGATAATGGCCGGCACCCGCTGCTTCGGTCTCAAAACCTGCGGCTGCGGCGCGTTCTTTTGCCGCGATCAAATCAGGATTGTTCTCCATCGCGACCACTGTCGCTTGGCCTACCGTTTCTGGCAGTCCCGGCAGGGGTGGTGGTGGCATGAGGTTTTCGGCCGGCCGACCGACCAGTTCAATGTATGTCTCGCGTGCGGAGATAAGGTTCGCCACTGCGTTCTGTAGCTCACCCTCTGCCACGGCCAGGCGCGACTGTGATTGAGCAACGTCAGTCCGAGTAAGATCGCCGATTTCGAAACGGTCACTGGTTGCCTCCAGATTGACTCGCAAAACCTCGACTTGGTTGGCACTAAGCGCTGCGAGTGCTTCGGTGCGCAGCACGTCCATATAGGCGGCTACGGTCTGGCTAAAAATTGCACTTTCGGCGCCGCGCAAGTCAGCCCTACCCGCCGATACGCGCTCTTTTGCGGCCTTGGTTGCGTTCTTGATACCGCCGCCTGAGTAGATCGGAACGTTGAGATCCGGCCCGATCTGAGCGCGCCTTTCCGGGGCAGTAAAGGCATTGGGCGAATTCTTGACGAACTCGACATAATTGGCTGTCACGTCGACCGTGGGCAGGCCTCGCGCACGATTTATCGGCACATCTTCATCGGTTGCGCGCTGTTGTGCCCGTGCCCCTTGGAGAGTCGGGTTGGTATTGTAGGCCGACACGAGAGCTTCACGCAGCGTGTCAGCGGCAGCTGGCGTCGCAGTGCCGCAGACAGCAAGCGCCGCCGCGAGGCTCAGCAGTGAAGCTGTGCGCTTCTTCAAAAGCACGGGCGCTCGGGTCATTGTCTTAAAAGCTCCAGCTTTTCTCTTGGTCGAATTCGTGCAGCACCGGCATGCCGATGTCGGCAACCGCCTGCAGCGGCACCGATCCAGCGACATTCCGGCCCACGGCAATCCGGGTGATACCCTTGTCGGTCAGTCCGGTGACGATCCGGCCATTGTCTTCCAGGCGCTTGGCAAGTTTCGTCGGCAGACGCTCGATTGCGCCATCGACGACGATCAGAGAGTAGGTCTTGCGCCCGGCTTTCTCGACTGCGTCAGCAGGGCTGATTCGATCGACGCTGGCCACGAGCGGTGCGATCAGTTCGGCAAAATAGCTAGTCCCGCCCTCTACGATCAAGACGCTGTCGTCCTTGGTCGGTGCCGCCTCGGCCAGCATCATTGCATGGACGACTGGAGCAGCCAGATAGCGTCCGTCGCCCAGTGGGACAGCGCGATCCATATAGGCGATTGCGCGCGCTTCATCGGGTACGAAGTTTTCGCGCGGAACCGCATACATGCGGGCGAGCACGTATTCTTCATTGACGCCGCTGGTGCGCAGCTGGCTGTCGATCATGGCCTTGCGGGCGACAGGGGCATTCAGGTCGGTCATTTTCACTCCACATCAACTGTATTACTTTAGCAATACAGCACGTCAAGACGTTTAGCTTCTCAAGTCGCCAGCGCCAAGGGCTTTGACGTTCACGATTACCGGTGCTTATGGGAGCCGCAAATAGACCGAATGGAGTATGGCTTCGATGAGCGACGTGAAAACAGTGGATGCAACCGGTAAGGGCGCGGTGCGTATTGAAACAGACTCGCTCGGCGAAGTGGCAGTCCCGGCTGATAGCCATTGGGGCGCGCAGACGCAGCGGAGCCTTGCAAACTTCGCGATCGGCGACGAGACGATGCCTGCTCCGTTGGTGAAGGCATTGGGAATCCAGAAGAAATCTTCTGCGCTTGCCAATATGGAGCTGGGTGTTCTCGATGCGAAACTGGGCGATGCGATCGTTGCTGCAGCGGATGAAGTGATCGACGGCACTCTCGCCGATCAATTCCCGCTGTCGGTCTGGCAAACCGGCTCTGGCACACAGAGCAACATGAATGCCAACGAAGTCATTGCCAGTCGCGCGAATCAAATGCTGACCGGTCAACACGGCGGCAAAGAGCCGGTTCATCCCAACGATCACTGCAATATGGGGCAAAGCTCGAACGACACGTTCCCCACCGCGATGCATATCGCTGCAGCAAGCGAGACGGTGGAGCAGTTGATCCCTGCGCTTGGCGCGCTTCACGCGGCGCTTGATGCGAAAGCTGAGGCGTTTGCGGATATCGTCAAGATTGGCCGCACCCATTTGCAGGACGCGACGCCGCTTACCTTGGGTCAGGAGTTCTCTGGCTATGCCAAGCAGGTTGAGTACGGCATCGCCCGGTTGGAAAACGCATTGCCCCGCGTGCTTGAGCTAGCGCAGGGCGGCACAGCCGTTGGCACCGGCATCAACTCGAAAGCAGGCTTCGCCGAGAAATTTGCTGCGCATGTCGCCAAGCTTACCGGCCATGACTTTGTCACCGCCGCCAATAAGTTTGAAGCCTTGGCCGCGCATGACGCGCTTGTCGAACTATCAGGCGCGCTCAACTCAGTAGGCGTCAGCCTGATGAAGATCGCCAACGACATTCGTCTCCTCGGCTCAGGCCCACGCTGCGGCCTTGGTGAGATTGCTTTGCCTGCAAACGAGCCCGGCTCTTCCATTATGCCGGGTAAGGTCAATCCGACTCAATGCGAGGCACTGACCATGGTGTGCGCGCAGGTGATGGGCAATCATACGACAGTTAGCGTTGCCGGTTCTAACGGGCACCTGGAGCTCAATGTTTTCAAGCCCGTCATGATCTACAACGTGCTGCAATCGATCCGCCTGCTGAGCGATTCAGCCCGCAGCTTCACCGACAACTGCGTGGTTGGCATTACCGCCAACGAAGATCGTATCAACAAGCTGCTCAACGAGAGCCTGATGCTGGTTACCGCGCTCAACCCGCATATCGGCTATGACAATGCGGCCAAGATCGCCAAGAAAGCCCATGCAGACGGCACAACACTGAAAGAGGCGGGGATGGAGCTTGGCCTGCTGACCGAAGAGCAATTTGCGGAGTGGATTGTGCCCGCCGATATGATCAAACCGCGGGATTAAGCTTGGAATTGGAGAGCGCAGGCGCCTGGTGGGTGGGAAATCCGGTTCGACGGGCATTCGACCAAAGCATGATCGTGTCCGACGAGGAATTGGCCAATATTTTGCAGGCGCGCTATCTCGCTAAGCCTCATGAATAGCTCAAAAGCCAAACAAGCGCGTCCCAGCGTTCCCTTTAGGACGGTCCTGTTCTCGATGGCCGTTCTGTGGGCGACTTACTTCATTCTGATCACCATCCGCAGTTTTGTGATGGAATATGATGCCGCGGTACCGATGGATTACCAGCTGCAGCTGGACATGATGTGGCGCAGGGCGCTCGTCACCATTGCTGCCCTGATAATGACAATCGCTCTTTGGGGCCTGCTGCGTCTGTTCGATCGGCGCGCGCTATGGATCAAGGTTACAGCGGCTATCTTCCTTGCGCTGCCCATCGCCATGGCAATCGGCAAGGCAAACCACCTGGCCTTCCAGGATATTCAAAAGGTTGCGGAGCAGAAATACGCCAAGAAATTCGGCCTCAGCCTGCGCCGCGACGAATCCGGCAATCTGCTCGTTGACTTGCCCGTACGGCGTGTGGCGCCTGCCAGCCCGACTGAAGAAGAGACGGTCGAAACTGAAAGTGTGTTGATCGCTCCAGCTCCTGGCATGTGGCAGCAGATTATCGATATCGCGCTTGGCCGATATTTTCTGCTGCTCGCCTGGGCCTCGCTCTATTTCGCCTTGTTGGCCGGTTATCAGGCGCGTGCAGCCGAACGGCGTGAGCAAGAGTTCCGCTCGGCAGCAAAGGCCGCGGAATTGCGATCGCTTCGCTATCAAGTAAACCCGCACTTCCTGTTCAACACGCTCAACTCGCTGTCTGCACTTGTCATGACCGGCAAGTCCGAACGTGCTGAGCGCATGATTCAAACCATGTCGCGATTTTACCGTCATAGTCTGGCGGATGAGCCGACGTCGGATGTCGCACTAAAAGACGAGTTCGACCTGCAACAGCTCTATCTCGATATTGAGGCAGTGCGCTTCCCCGACCGCTTGATATGCGATTTCGATCTGCCGGAAGACCTTGAGGAGGCGCGGGTGCCGGGCATGATCCTTCAGCCGCTGGTTGAAAACTCGGTCAAATACGCTGTCTCGGCGGTCAACCGCGAGGTGACTATTTCGGTCAAGGCTCGCGAAGAATTTGATCGTCTGGTCATCACCGTCAGCGATGATGGTCCGGGCGTTCCTGCAGGCGTTAGCCATGGATTTGGGATTGGCTTAGCCAATGTCCGAGACCGGCTTGAAGCACGTTTCGGAGGCGATGTCGTCTTGACATCTGCGCCGTATGAGGGCGGATATCGTACCGAGATGCGGATCCCCCTTACGCAAAATGGCTGATAGCGAAGAAATCTCCAGCGCCTTGCGCACCTTGATCGTCGACGACGAACCCCTTGCGGTTGAGCGAATCCAGGTGATCTGCGCAGAGCTTCCCGCGATCAGCGTGGTTGGAACTGCAAGCGATGGTGCAGCGGCCTTGCGTCTGGCCGAGGCACTGACGCCCGATCTCATCTTGCTCGACATGACAATGCCGGAGCTCGATGGTTTGGGCGTGGCCCGTCAATTGGCAGAAGCCGAGAACCCACCAGCGGTGATTTTTGTAACCGCGCATGATGACTTCGCGGTGGAAGCGTTTGATCTTGAAGCGATCGACTATGTCTTGAAACCGGTATCGGCTGACCGGCTGGGCCGCGCCATAGAAAGGGCTGCTGCCAGACGCGGTGAACGTACGAAGAAATCAGGCAAATGGCTCGACGAGCTGTGGGTTCCCCATCGCTCCGAATTGCTGCGCGTCGCCGTTAGCGAAGTGCATCAGATCGATGCAGAGCGCGACTATGTGCGTCTGCATATTGGCACCGATGATGCGCCGCAATCCTATCTCTTGCTGCAAACCATCGCCGGTCTTGAGAAGCGCCTGGATCCCGAAGAGTTTATCCGCATTCACCGCTCCACCATTTTGCGGCGCGATAATATTCGCGGGCTTCGTCACGATGGCCTTGGGGTATGGTCGGCTGAACTACAAAGCGGCGAAGCCTTGCGGATCGGGCGAACCTATCTCTCCAAGGTAAAGGCGATGGCTGGGCGCTAGTTTGCTGCGCAGTTCGACAATACTGCGTGCTTTCACAACTTAAGCACATCAAAATGCGGCCCGAACCCTGGGACTGGATAGGGTTCGAGCCGCAGGCTGTGCACTTGGGTTCAAGTGCAAACCGGGTAATTTCTTTCGGCGTTTTAGCCGCCCCGTTGCTGGTCTCGGATCATGGTTGCGACCTGCTTCTCGACGCTTTTGACAGCGTTTTTGTAACAGGAACTACGGCTAGCTGACTTCAAGCGTGTTCCGGTACGAACGGCATTGGTCTCGCAGATCTTTTTGGCCGCTTGATCAATTCGGCGATCAAGTCGTTCCTGGCCTTCTACGGTGCTAAGATCCAAATCTCTGGTTTCGACGGTCATTGTTGGCTTTTCGTCAGAACCGGCCATGACCGGTGTGGCAACAACGGCCAAACTGAGCGCCGCGGCGCTTATTGCAGTCTTCAACATCCTAGTCCTCCATTTGCGAGGAACGGCTCTGTTCGACGGGGTTCGAACGGGGATCAGAGCTGTCCTTGCAGGATTAGAGCTAGGCCAAGCGCTCGGGTTGATCAGCTCAATGTCGATTACCGCTGTAATCGCCTCGACTGGCGCAGACGGGTTCGGACCGATGCGGCAGTCCGCCCGACGAATGGCCCTTTTCACCGGACCAGCGTTTACGCCATAATGCCACAATGCTCGCTTTGGTGATCATATTCGTGCTTGGAGTCGGCAACTTTGCGATGCACAAGGCCGTGCTCGAAAGCGGGCATCCACTTCTCGGTCAAATGCCGTGGTTTGTACATATGCTTAGCGGGCGCCTGACCTTGGCGACGGAGTTCATGGTGTTGCTGGCTGCGCTGATGCTTGCAGCGAATGGCTGGCCGGGGCTGGTCTGGGCCTATCTCGCCTATAGTGGGTTGAACGCCATCGCGGCTTGGCTGATCCTGACAGACCAGGTCTAGCGCGAGGCGCGAACGCACTTAGCTATTGCTCTTTTGCGTCAAGCGCGCTTGGCAGGCGAGGAAATGGCGACACGATTGTTTCATATCTCCGATGTGCATTTCGGCGTTGAGGATCGCTCAGCGCTGGACGCGGTTGCCGCGGCTATTGCTGAGGAGCAGCCGGATGCCGTGGTCTGCACTGGTGATCTGACACAGCGGGCCAAGCATCGCGAGTACGCTGCTGCGGCAGACTGGTTTGCGTCATTGAATGCGCCGACTGTGCTGCAGGCCGGCAATCACGACATGCCCTATTACAACATGTGGGAGCGGTTTACCGATCCCTATCGCCGCTACCGCCGCCTGAATGCAAAAGTGGGGGCGGAATTGCAGTCAGAGGACGTTGTACTGGTCCCTCTGGTCACGACCGTGCGTGTGCAGCCGCGTTTCCCCTGGTCCGATGGCTTTGTTCGTCAGCGACCGCTGGATCGGACCGTGCGGATGCTACGAGAGCTGGCTGATGATCCGCGCACCAAAATCGTGATGTGTCACCATCCGCTGCTCGGGCCAGAGGACAGCGGCACTAATGCGACGATTGGCGGAGATGACGCTTTCACAGCAATTGCGGCCGCCGGCGCTGATGCGGTGATCTCTGGTCATGTACACACCCCCTTTGACGAAATGCGGGTGCGCAACGGACATTCGCTGCGAATGATCGGGGTGGGCACGCTTTCAACCCGGCTGCGGCATGGCGCACCGCCTTCTTACAAGGTTTTGACCTGTGAAAAGGGCGGCGTGATCGGAGTTGAAAAGCGTGTCGTTGGTGACTCACCAACCTGATCTACGCCTGGTAGAACCTCGCTCAGGCCAATTCTGATTACCATTTTAACCCTGTCTCTAAGGCTCGTTTCAACCCTTTCTCGGTCACATCTGGCGTGAAAGCTGGTCGTTTGCGCGGTTTGAATGCTTCCGCGCATCTAAGGGGGGCAATTATGAGCGCTATCAAAGCGATGATTTTGGGAGCGGTGCTGTCTGCAGTGATCGCGCTGGTCATTGGTTCGCAAGGGTCCAGCGGCGGCTATCTTGCCGTGCACAATATGCGAGTGGGCGACTACTCACTCTATTGGTCGTGGCCGCTCTTCCTGGCTGGCACCGGCCTATCCTGGGGTTTGATGATCCTGCAGCCGGACTAGGCTGCTTTGCCAATCACCTGCCAAAACAAAAAGGCGGCCCGGTAAGGAGCCGCCTTTCTTTTGTTTTGGTTGGAAGCGATTAACGCTTCGAGAACTGGAAGCTACGGCGGGCTTTCGCGCGGCCATACTTCTTACGTTCAACCACACGGCTATCCCGGGTGAGGAAGCCAGCTGCCTTGACCGTAGCACGCAGAGTAGGCTCATACTTGGTGAGAGCCTGACTGATACCGTGCTTCACCGCGCCAGCCTGACCTGACAGGCCACCACCGCGAACGGTTGCCACGATGTCATACTGACCGACACGATCGGTGATCGCGAAAGGCTGGTTGATGATCAGGCGCAGGGTAGGGCGCGCGAAATAGACGTCCTGGCTGCGACCGTTGATCGTGATCTCGCCCTTGCCTGGCTTCAACCAGACGCGTGCGACGGCGTCCTTACGGCGACCGGTTGCATAGGCACGGCCATACTGGTCGAGCTCTTGCTCGCGCAGCGGAGCTGCGGGATTTTGCGCAATCTCAGCTGCATCGGCAGCCGGTGCATCGCCAGCAATATCCTTGAGATCGGCGAGATCAGACACGGTTTCCGTGGTCGTTTCCGTTGCTGCCTCGGTTGTCGATTCAGCTTTGGTCTCTTCCACAGCTGCCTCTGGGGCGGTTTCGCTTGTCTTTTTGTCAGCCATTATGCGGTGACCTTATTCTTGCGGTTCATGGAAGCGACGTCGAGCGTGGCCGGGTTCTGCCCGTCATGTGGGTGCTCGGTGCCACTGTAGAGATGCAATGCGCGCATTTGCTGGCGGCCAAGCGGGCCGCGCGGGATCATCCGCTCAATAGCTTTCTCAAGCACGCGCTCTGGAAAGCGACCTTCGAGAACCTTTTCAGGGGTCGTTTCCTTGATACCGCCAGGGTGGCCGGTGTGCTTGTAATAGATCTTGTTGGCCATCTTGTTGCCGGTGAACCTCACCTTGTCGACATTGATGACGATCACGTGATCGCCGCAATCAACATGCGGGGTGTAGCTTGGCTTGTGCTTGCCGCGCAGAATGTTGGCGATGATCGAAGCGACACGGCCAACAACCAGGCCGTCGGCATCGATAATGTGCCATTTCTTTTCGACCTCGGCCGGTTTGATCGACCGGGTCTGTTTGCTGAGCGCCTTCATGGGCTTTGTCCTTAACCTGTCAGAGGTTGGTAAAAATCAAAACAGCCGGGCGAAATCGCCGCGGCTGCGAATCGCGGACCGGTTATACGCACGATCCAGCGAAGCGAGGCGCGATTTGTCGCTTTAGCACCGCCAAGTCAAGCAAAACCGGGCGTTCCGCGGAAGGTAAAATAATACCGCAAGGCGATTCAAGTGCACTTGTAGGGCTTGTCTGCGGCTCGCTTATCCCTTTGAAAGGGTCCAGATCTCGCTGGCTTTGCGCTCATCGCCCTGAATGCGGGTGACGATCTGCCGTTCTGCGCGCTCAAGCCAGTCATAGCCCGGCGTGCGGCTAGCAGCATAGGTGAACTCGAACTCGCCTATGGATCCGTCGGGCAGGTTCACCGGGCGCACCGAATGTGCCTCTGCGTCTTTGGGGTAGAATAGATCGCGCGGCATCTGCTCGAGCATTGTTCCGCTGGCTCGCTGCAATTGTGCGAGGTAAGCCCTGCGCTCTGCCTTGCGAGAGGCTGAGTCCCCTCGATTGGCGATGATCGCTTCGGCTTCCCTTATCGCTGCCTCAAGATCGACTTTAGCGATTGCCTCGCCGATCTTCATTATCTCGCCGGTCGCGCTCAGCATGATCGGAAACATGCCAACGGTGGAGCGTGCTTGTTCAATCTCCGCCAAACGTTGCAATTCCGGTGGTGCTTGAACCTGCGCCAACACTTGGTCGCCGATTATTGCGATACCGCGGCCCTGGTGAGCGAATTCAACTTGCCAAACCCGCTCTACCACCACGCTCGCCCCGTCGCGAAGGCCGCGTTCGATCGTGCGAGAAAGCCTCATGGGCCCGGTGGGGATGGCAACGCCGCTTTGCGCGAGCAAGGGTGCGGATATTCCGACAGCAATACAGCCTCCGAATACAGAGGCGATCGCTGATCGCCGTGTGACCCCACTCATTTTGTCGCCCCAAAATCATTCAATCGGTGTCAGCTGACCCAGCCATTCTGTCGTCCCCGAATGTACTGAATCGCAGTTCATCCCAAGTATTGCGGGCGTGTCATAAGGATGCAACTCCCCAATTCGTTCGATAGTGCGATCTAGCAAGTCACTGCGTGTCTTGAGCAACACTCCAACTTCTTCGCTGCTTTCTGTGCTGCCTTGCCAACTAAAGATTGATTCAACTTCGCCAAGCAGGTTGGCGCATGCAATCAATTGCTCATCCAGCAATACGCTGGCCGCGCGGCGAGCTGCTTCACGGTCAGGGAATGGGCACCAGATGAGCGCGGCTTTTGATTCTGTCATACCGCAACCATAAAGCAATCAGGTGGCCTGCGCGCGTTTCGCAATTCCATCGCTGTGCATACCCCACGCGACGCTTGCGACAAGGAGTGCGCCGACCAGTTGATGCGAAACTGCGATCCACAAAGACACTTCGCTCATTACGGTCGCAATGCCCAGCAGGACCATCGTGCCAAAGGCGCTGTGGATCGCGATTGATGCCCGTCGGTCGGTCTTGCGCACGCGCCGAGCTAGCCAAACCAGGGCGGCAACGGCAATCCAGGCCCACCAGCGGTGGAGGAAGTGCAGCAGGAAGGGGTCGTGGGTGAGCGTCCACAACACCCCTTTAGAAAAGTCGACTTCCGGAATCAGTCGCCCGTTCATCAGCGGCCAGTCGTAGGCGGCGTGGCCTGCGTTAAGTCCGGCCACCCAGGCACCGAGCAGCAATTGCACGAAGAGCACGCTGGCGATGATCATGGAAGGACCAGTCAATCGGGCTGGGCGGGAGTTTGGATCGCGGGCGTGGCTCCTAAGGTCCAGTGCGGTCCAGACCAATCCGCCGAGTAAGAAAAGGGCGGTCAAAAGGTGTGCGGAGAGTCGGAAATGGCTCACGTCGGTCAAATCCGTGCCCACGCCGGATGCCACCATGTACCAGCCAAGCGCTCCCTGCATTCCAATCAGCGCTAGGATTGCGAAAAGCCGGGCTTTGTAGCCTGCTGGGATTGCGCCCTTGATCCAATACCAGGCCAGTGGGACGGCAAAGGCGAGGCCGATCAGGCGGCCCAGATTGCGGTGAAACCACTCCCAGAAATAGATGAATTTGAACGCGTCCAAATCCATTCCCGCCGGGCCACTTTCAAAACGGTATTCGCCCGTCTGGCGGTAGAGGTCGAATTCTGCCTGCCACGCCTCTTCACTGAGCGGCGGCAAAACACCGGTCACCAAGTCCCATTGAGTGATCGACAACCCACTTTCGGTCAGGCGCGTGATCCCGCCGACCACTACGATCACGACCACCATGGCCGCGACGATCTCCAGCCAACGAGCCAACACTAGCGGTCGCCCGGTGCTGTTCGCTTGAGCGCCTACACCGCTCGAAATGTCTGCCTGACTTGCCATCGCGCGGCTTAGGGTCAGGACCTAGTAATCGCATGAACCGTGGTGGCTCGTTTGCGGGATGATATGCAAGGAAGTGGCTGAAACGAAGAGTAGTTCTCTTCGTGAGGCCGCTGACGCCACAGATCGCCCGCGAACGGCCACCTGGACGGCTTGGCCAGAAAATCGCTGGGCTTCGTCGTTCGGTTGTCCAATAGTACCACTATTCTCCGCCCTCTCTCCTTGCCCAGCGACTTTCTAGCCAAGCCACGGCCATGTGATTACTAGGTCCTGACCCTCATTTGTGGCGAGGCGGGCCTCAGTGCAAGCCCGTTCATCGCAAATGCGTTTGCGCTGCGCGCAATCAGCGCTTGCGAAATGTGATAATGTTACATATCTAGCTTGCATCGCCATGAATAACGAACCCTCCACGATTCGACCCACCTTGCGTCGACGCCTGGATCAGACAGGCATATGGCTTTCCGGCCTGTGCGCTTTGCATTGCCTGGCCACGATAGTGATTGTGTCTGGTCTGGGCCTGGGAGGGCAGTTCCTGCTCTCGCCCGACATCCATCGTTATGGCCTTGCGCTGGCTCTGATCGTCGCTGCGGTTGCGATCGGTTGGGGCGCGTTGAAGCATCGGCAGGCTGCGCCTTTCGTAATTGCGATGACGGGCCTCACCTTTATGGGCGGAGCGCTGGCTGTGCCGCACGGATTTGAAGAGGCGATACTGACCATTATTGGCGTTGCCTTGGTCTCACTCGGCCACGTCCTCAATTTGCGTCACGCACACCGAGCCCACTAAACTATAGAGCGAAACGCGTGCGCTAGCGCTTGCGCCGCGCGGCGAGGGCACTATCTCGCGGATCATGACTTCACCCAAAAGCATCACCCTGAACGGCGAGAGTCGGCAGACCATTGCCGAAACCATCGCCAGCCTTGTACGCGAGCTCGACCTTACGCCGGAAAAGGTCGCGGTCGAGCGCAATGGCGAGATCGTACCACGCTCGACCTTGGCCGAGGCGCCCCTTGCCGACGGCGATAAGTTGGAGATTGTACACTTTGTTGGCGGCGGTGATGTCGCTCCTGCCAAGGATGATACTTGGGAAGTGGCAGGTCGAACCTTCTCCTCGCGTCTGATTGTCGGCACGGGAAAGTACAAGGATTTCCAGCAGAACGCCGACGCCTTGGCGGCCAGCGGCGCGGAGATTGTAACGGTAGCTGTGCGCCGCGTGAACGTCAGCGATCCCAAAGCACCAATGCTGACCGACTTCATTGACCCGAAACAGACAACCTATCTGCCTAACACCGCCGGGTGCTTCACCGCTGATGATGCAATCCGCACTTTGCGTTTGGCACGCGAGGCGGGCGGCTGGGATTTGGTAAAACTCGAAGTGCTGGGCGAGGCCCGCACGCTTTATCCCGACATGCGCGAGACGCTGAAGGCAACTGAGGTGTTGGCCAAAGAAGGCTTCCATCCCATGGTCTACTGCGTCGATGATCCAATCGCCGCAAAGCAGCTGGAGGAAGCAGGCGCAGTGGCGATTATGCCGCTTGGCGCGCCGATTGGCTCCGGGCTTGGCATTCAGAACCAGGTTACGATCCGTCTGATCGTTGAGGGCGCGAGCGTGCCGGTGCTGGTCGACGCCGGCGTTGGCACGGCATCCGATGCGGCAGTGGCGATGGAGCTGGGCTGTGACGGTGTGCTGATGAACACTGCCATTGCCGAGGCGAAGGATCCGATCCGCATGGCCCGCGCGATGAAATTGGCGGTCGAGGCCGGGCGGGAGGCTTATCTCGCCGGGCGGATGGGGCGGCGTAAATATGCCGATCCCAGCAGTCCGCTTGCCGGATTGATTTGATTCAGGCTCAAGCGCCGACAGCTTCCTCGATCTGCGACGCTAAAACGGCTCGCAACGCGAGCCGTGAGGATATCGCGCGCCCGGATGGGCGTGCGCAAACAAGAATCCCGCCGTTGCCGGAGCCAAAACAAAAACCTTCATCCCCCCTAACGCTTAATTAACCACGTTGAGCGATTGTGTCCTCATAAGAACACGGGGGCACAAATGGCGACTGTTGGAAATGCATGCATGGCTATCAGCGAAATGCGCGAATTCGCAGGGTTCACGCCTGCGGAGCAGCGCTACATCAAGCTGAGCCTCGATATTGGACTGGGTCGCAGCGATGCGTTCAAACTTTGGGCGCGCGATGAAGCGGAAAACGCTGCAATTCGTCGTCAGTATGTCGCCTATCAGGATCTAAAGACCCTGCGCGATATGATCCCTGCCGATCATTCGATGGGCGATACCGAGGCCTTTGTCGGCAAGCTTGTCCGCACAGCCGCCTTCGACTTGCGCCAAGATCGCATCGCCAGTTTCTCGGCGTTTCGCTTCCTCTATGAGCGTCTGCTTGGGGCCGAAGCGCGTCCGTGGCTGCCGGCGGCCTTTTGCGCGGCGGCTGCACTGCCGCAAATTCGCCCGCAGCGCCGCAAAGTACTGCTTCAGAGCCTGTCGGAATCCGCCGCAACCGCTCCGGGTTGGTCGGACGATGCGCCGAACTTCTATCCGGAATATGTCGAGGAAGCTGAGTTGGTTTAAGCATCTTTTCGGAACCCAGCGCAGGCGGGCTATGAAAACGAATAAAACCGTTCTTTGGGTTACGCTCGGTGTCGTCGCGCTAGCGCTTGGCGTTGCGGGACTAAATGGCAGCTATTTTCTCTCGGATCACTACTCAACCGGCAAAAACAGACAAGTTGGTGATCCTCTTGAAGGCCATTGGTACCACGCAAACAACTTTGGCTGCTTTGAAGACAAGAAGGTCTTCAGATTCGAAGACGGCGGTATTGTCGAAATTACCTCTGGGCACGCCGTCGACTTGGGCGGTGAATATGGCACCTGGGGTGGACGGACTTTTTTTACCTTGAAAGACTGGAGCAGGTCCGGCGGCCGCTACTTCATAGAGGACAAAGGGAACCAACTATTCATCACCTCAGTTGAGGCGACTACACAAAATGGCATTTCCACAGCAGATGCAAACAAGTTAGCATTCACGAGATGCGAGGCACCAACATCTATGGGCGTTGCTTTGTCTCTCATTTACAAGGTCTTCGATCCTGACAAGCCCCTAAAGCTTAGCCTCGCACCAAACCGCTGACTGAGACCGGCGATCCGATTGTGCGGAAGCAAGGAAAGCAGACCTTCAGATGTCCGCCCCCACAAGAAGCCGGTGCAATCACCCCCGATACAGGCCGTTGATCTGCTCTTGATAGCGGTCGCGGATTTTGTGGCGGCGGATTTTCATGCTCGGCGTCATCTCTTCATTCTCGATTGAGAAAGCCTCTTCCGCAAAGGTGAACTGACGCACTTTCTCAATCACCGAGAGGTCCTTGTTCACCCGGTCAACTGCTGCGCGGACAGCTTGCTTGAATGCGGGCAGACCTTGCAACTCCGCCATATCGAACTTCTCGTCATTGGCGCGCGCCCATTCAAGCGCCCATTCCGCATCCGGCACGATCAGGCCGACTACATAAGGTCGCTTGTCACCGCTCACCATCGCCTGCGCGATTTCAGGCTGCAAGGTCAGCATACCTTCAATCTTTTGCGGCGCGACATTATCGCCCTTGTCGTTGACGATCATGTCTTTCTTGCGGTCGGTAATCACAATCCGCCCGGCTTCGTCCAAATGGCCGATGTCGCCAGTGTGCAGCCAGCCATCCTGAATGGTTCGCGCGGTCTCCGCTTCATTCTGCCAATAGCCATGCATCACCAGTTCGCCGCGGCACAGGATCTCGCCATCATCGGCTATCTTGATTTCGACCCCGCGCATGGGCGGACCGACCGTGTCCATTTTCAGCCCGGCGGCGGGGCGGTTGCAGCTGATAACAGGGCCTGCTTCGGTCTGGCCGTACCCCTGCAACATGGTGAGGCCCATCGCGTCGAAGAAGATGCCGACATCGGGGTTGAGCGGCGCGCCGCCAGAGACCATCGCCTTGATCCGTCCGCCGAACTTCGCGCGAATTTTGGGGCGAAGGGTGCGCTCGACAACAAAGTCCATCGGCCGGTCACGCTTGCGTTTCTTGCCGCGTTCAGCCTCCTTCTCGCCAATCGTAAGTGCACGATCCATCAGGTAATTGGCCAGCTTGCCCTGCTTCTGAACCTGCTTGAGGATGCGGGTGCGCAGCACTTCGAACAGGCGCGGGACGACCACCATGATGGTCGGGCGCACTTCCTCGATGTTGCTTGCGAGCTTCTCGAGCCCCTCCGAATAGAAGATTTCTGCGCCCACTCCGATCGGCAAATACTGCCCGCCGGAATGCTCATATGCATGGCTCAGGGGCAGGAAGGAGAGGAAGCGCTCATCATTAATGCCAAAATCCTCGATCAGAATTTCGGCTGCTCCCGCAACATTGCAAAGGATCGATCCGTGATGCTGCTTCACACCGCGTGGCGCGCCGCCCGTGCCGCTCGTGTAAATGATGCAGGCGGTCGTATCGCGCTTGATGCCTTCGAGGCGCTCTTCCACCGCTGCTCGCGCCGCTTCGGGATCGCCCGAGGTCATCGCATCCCAATTGTGATAGTCGAACCCGCTGGCTTGCTTGCGATGCAGGTCTTCGATGCCGATCACATGATCTGCAATCCCGGTTGATTGGATCGCGCCATGAACTGGGCCGAGCAGCTTCTCGTTGGACACGATCACTGCGCGCGCACCCGAGTTATCGAGGATATGGGCGTGATCGCGCTCTGTATTGGTGGTGTAGGTTGGCACGGTGATGCAGCCTGCGGCCATCACCGCCAGATCGGATATGCACCACTCAGGGCGGTTTTCGGAAACCAGCGCGACCCGGTCGCCATCTTTTAGGCCGATCCGGCGCAGGTTTTCAGCGAGCAGGCACACCTCATCCGCCACTTCGCTCCAGCTTTGAGTGGTCCATTCGCCATCCTGCTTGCGTCCGAGAAATGGGGCGTCGCCCTTTTCACCGGCCCGTTTCAGGAACAGATCGACCAGGTTGTTGGCAGTATCGATATCGTTGAGATGCGTGTCTTGCGGCACTGAAATATGGCTCCCCCGACCGACGCTCTTACATGGCGCGCGGCCTTCTTTGTCACGCGCAGATTAGGCCCGCAGTTGCTTTGCGGCAAGCACAGATGGTGTAGCCCGTTGTGCTGCAATGCTTCCTGCTATGGCCCAGTTCCCTAGCGGGAATAGATCAACTTTGGCGCAACTCGCGGATCGGTGGCAACTTCCCATCCGTTTTCGGTGCGGCGCAAGGCATTGGCCTTTAGCGGAGGGCCGAAGGCGCGAATTTGCGTGTGGCCGAGGGCTTCAAGTTCTGCCTGCATGCCTTCCAGCACGCTGCCCTTCTCAATCACCGCCATTTCACCGAATGACATGATAAGCGGTAGGCCGAGCGCTTCCTGGGCGCTCATGCCGAAATCGATGACCCCGATGATCGAGCGCGCGACCTGCACCGGAATTGTCGGGCCGCCGGCTGCGCCGATAACCAGCACGACCTCGCCATCTTCATCGAACACGATTGTCGGCGCCATCGAGCTGCGCGGACGCTTCCCACCTTCGACACGGTTGGCAACGGGCTTCCCATCGATTGTCGGGGTTGAGCTGAAATCGGTCAGCTCATTGTTCAGATAAAACCCGCCGAAAAACAGGCCCGACCCAAACGCACCTTCGACGGTCGAGGTGTAGCTGACGGCATTGCCCTCGCCATCGACAATGGAAAAATGCGTGGTTCCATTTTCTGGCGGTTCGTCACCATCGGCGCGCGCAAGTGGAGCGCCTGGAGGCGTGCCGGGCTTTAGATCGGTGATGCTCGCGGTCGGATCGATCAGAGCACTGCGAGAGGCAATATATGTGGGATCGACTAACCCTTTCACAGGGACTGAGACAAAGTCGCTGTCGCCAATGTAAAGTTCCCGGTCGGCGTAAGCGACCCGCTGAGATTCGAGAAACAGGTGCCAGAAGGTCGGGTTGTCAGGGCCAAGCGCGGCGAGATCGAACCGCTCAAGCTGTCCCAGCATTTGTGCGACGGCGACACCGCCTGAGGATGGAGGGCCCATGCCGCACACCTTGTATTCGCGATACTGCGCGCAGACCGGATCGCGCTCTTTCGCCACGTAAGCTGTGATGTCGGCCGTGGTCATCTTGCCATCGGTCGGCGTCATCTCGGCAATATATTCGGCGATGTCCTCGGCATTGCGATCGTACATCGCCTCCGGTCCTGTCTCGGCGATATCCGTCAGCGCTTCGGCCAGATCGCCATTGCGCACGATTGATCCGACCGGCAGCGCCTCGCCATCCACGCCAAAAAAGACGGCGCGCGCCTCGCGGGTCAGGCCAGCGCGTTCCTTGCGGTTCGAAAGCGATTCGTGGAGGCGCACATTCATGCGGAAGCCGTCTTCTGCGAGCCTGATCGCAGGCTTGAACAGTTCGGCCCAGGGCAGTTTTCCATGTGCCGCATGCGCTTTGGCTGCGAGCGCGATGTTGCCGGGCACGCCAACGCTAAGGCCCGATGTCACTCGCACTTCGCGCGGCAGGCGCTCTCCATTTTCATCGAGGAAGCGCCCGCCCGTTGCCGCGCGCGGTGCCGTCTCGCGGCCATCATACGTCAGCAAATCGCCGCCATTGCCATCGGCCCGGACCAGAAAGCCGCCACCGCCAATGCCGGAACTCTGCGGCTCGACCACGGTCAGTGCGACCATTACGACGATTGCAGCGTCGGTGGCAGAGCCGCCCTTTGCCAGGATCGCTTCGCCGGCTGCCGTGGCGCGGGGATCGGCGCTGCTCACGGCACCTTTCCGGGTGATTTCGGTTTTCGTTGCAGCGCTGCTGGCTGTCTCTTGCGAACTGTAGGTGGAGCAGCCAGTCAGCAAGGCGAGGCCAGCGAGGCTTGCGGAAAGATGTTTGATCATGGCGGCAACCGCTATTCGGTTCCGACCGCCTCTGCAATGCTGCTAAAGCCGTCGCGCCGCATGAGACGTTCCAGCCCGCGCGCAATCTGCGCGCCCAGGCCAGGCCCTTCGTAGACCATGGCGGAATAGAGCTGAACCAGGCTGGCACCGGCCCGGATGCGCTCCCAGGCATGCTCCGCGCTGCCAATGCCGCCAACGCCAACTAAAGGTATTGCGCCGCCCGTTGCCTTGCGAAAATCGCGCACACGCTGCAACGCCAGTTCGCGCAAAGGCGCGCCGGAAAGCCCTCCGGCCTCGCCTGCATGATGGGAGCGCAGGGTCGGGCGCGAAATTGTTGTATTGGAGACGATCAGCGCGCCCAGCTTTTTGTCCAGCGCAATGCGAGCGATAGCGTCCACGTCGTCGGCCATCAGGTCGGGAGCGACCTTTAGGAATATCGGCGGAAGCATCTCAAGACCCGCACCTGTTTCGGCTCTCGCGGCAATCACTGCGTCGATCAGCTCGGTAAGCGCGCCTTCGTCCTGCAGCGCGCGAAGACCCGGAGTGTTAGGGCTGGAGACGTTGACCGCGAGATAGCTCGCATAGGGCGTCATCATCCGAGCCATCGCAGCATAATCGGCGATGCGATCGTCTGAATCTTTATTGGCACCGATATTGATGCCGACAATGCCGGGCTGTTCACTACGCTTCTTGAGTCGGGCAAGCGCGGCCGCTCCGCCGCCATTGTTGAAGCCCATGCGGTTGATGACCGCTTTGTCTTCTACCAGGCGGAACAGGCGCGGCTTGAGGTTGCCAGCTTGGGGCAGGGGCGTGATCGAACCAACCTCCGTAAACCCAAAGCCAAGTCCGAGCAGCTGGTCCGGAACTTCTGCATCTTTGTCGAAGCCCGCTGCAACTCCAACCGGATTGGGGAAGCGCAATCCGGCGACTTCAATCGCGGTTTTCCCTTCAGTGGCACGGGCACGGATCGGCGAAACTTTGAGCGCTGAGATGCCGAGTCGATGCGCGCTTTCCGAATCGAGAGAAAATATGGCGGGGCGCAGCATGCGGAACAACATAAATTCGCGCTATCGCAAGATTCGCTGATTTGTCGAGGGGGTCGGCGCAACAGAATCGACCGAAAAAAGTGAATTCGATGCGTAACTTGTCGTTTGCATACAATTCTTCGTCACATCTTTCGCCTATCACACTCCTGCGACCCGAAGGGCTCGGAGCAGTGATGCGAAGAGTTCCTCAACTTTAATAGGGCGGTTCTCATTCGAGAGCCGCCCTTTTTTTATCGCAAATAGCTGACTATACGGCCAATCGTCGCAAGATGGGGCGTGCAGATGACTGATCGTTTCGAATTGACGTCCGGCGAAGTTATCCCGGAATCTGACGACGCAGAATTTGAACTCACCCCATCTTCACTGATCGAGGTCGAGTATATTCCGCCTCCATCATCGGTCAGCAAATTCGTGACAACGCTCTATCACTTTCGCTGCGATGAAGCGGTGATACGCGATATCCAGCCGGCCTCGATTGGGCATCTGAGCCTCTTCCCTTATGGCAAGGGCGAGATGCATTTCACCAATGGACAGCGCGATTCCAATCCAGAGATCGCGGTGCTTTCGCCGCTCTCAACTGCGACGCCGATATTTGTCGAGGGGCCTTTCCACGTAATTGGCGCGGCGCTGACCCCGCTTGGATGGGCCGCGCTGACGGGCCTTCATGCTGGCGAGTATCGCGACCGCCTGTTCGAGGCGAGTGAGATCCTGGGCCGCGATGTCGTGCCGATGGGCGAGCAGCTGATAGCTGGCTATCGCTCGGGCAAGATCAGCGGACGCGAATGCGCATTCGAAGTTGGCAATTATATCGAAGGCAAAGTCAAGCGGGTGAACGCGCGCCACATCGAGCTGATCCGAACGGTCAATCAATGGCTGGGTGCCTCGCTCAATCCGGACTTGAGCGACCTGATGGCCGAGGCAGCCTATTCGGAGCGACAGGTCCAGCGTTTGGTTGAACAATACTTCGGCCTACCGCCGAAAGCGTTGGCGCGAAAATATCGAGCACTGCGAGCCGCCGCATTATGCTCCTTCCCGCATCTCACGCCTGAATACGAGGCAGAGCTCGACGCAGCCTTCTTCGACCAGCCGCACATGATCAGAGAGATCCAGCGTTTTGCCGGTCGCACACCTGCCCGCTTGCGTGACAACGACAGCCCGTTCCTGAATGAGATGATCGATCTGAAGAATTTTCGCGAACTGGGTTGAGTCCCGCGCCCTTCGGCACAAAATCCAATCCCCTCCGTTTATCCACTTAGCTGTGACTTAGAGGATTATTTATGCGCATTCCCGCCGCCCTGTTTTGTTCGACCCTTGCGCTATCGATGGCGGCCTGTGCTCTGACCACCCAGCAATCCGCCACAAGCAGCACGCCCGTCAGATCGAGTGCTCAGGCCCCGATGCAGACAAGCCTCAGCACGTTCTTCGAACAATATGATGAGGCGCAATTGGCGCTATCGCCTGAGAGCAAGGCATATCGCGGGCTGCGAGATGAGGATTATGGCGCGTGGGACGATTATTCGGATGCGGGCGCGCAAAAGCGGCAGCAATTGCTGCAGCAGAGCCTCGCCGAAATGGGTGCTGGCTATGACTTGTCGCGCTTGACCGACGACGAAGCGCTTTCCTTCCGCCTGTTTGAGGCGATGGCTGAACGCAGCGCAAGAACCTACGAACATCGCGATAATGTCTATCTCTTCAATCAGATGCGTGGGTTCCAGAGCAGCATTCCAGCCTTTCTGATCAATATCCACCGGATTGACACAGTCGAGGATGCTGAAGCGTACATTGAGCGAATCAAAGGCATCGGACCGGTGCTTGATACACTGACTGTCGAAGCCCGCGAACGAGCCGAAAACGGAGTAATGCCGCCCAAATGGGTTTACGCTTACGTGATTTCGGACATCGAGAACTTGCTGAGTGCGGGCAATGAAAACGCGATCCTCAAAGACTTTGAAGAGAAGGTCATGTCGCTCAAGGCCGATCAATCCAATGTAATCGAGATGGCGGCGGCGGCGACAATGCTGCTCGGCGCTGCTGAGGAGCACTGGAACAGTTCGGCCAAACCCGCCTATGAAAGGCTACTTGCCGAAATGCAGCGGCAGCAAGCCATCGCGCCAACCGATGACGGTGTATGGCGGTTGCCCAATGGAGCGGAATACTATTCTGCGCTGCTCAAGAACTACACCACCACCGACCTGACCGCTGACGAGATCCACAATATCGGCCTGCGCGAGGTTGAGCGCATTCATGGCGAGATGCGCTCAATCATGGACAAGGTGGGCTTCGAGGGAAGTCTGCAGGACTTCTTTCAGTTCACCCGTACCGACGATCGCTTTTTCTACGAGACGCGCGAAGCCTATCTTGCCGATGCCAATGCAGCGCTGCGCAAGATGGAAGCCAAGCTGCCGGAATATTTCGGACGGCTTCCCAAGGCGCCAATGGTGATCAAGCCGGTGGAAGCCTTTCGCGAGAAGAGCGCTGGCAAGGCTTTCTACCAAAGCCCGGCGCCGGATGGATCGCGCCCAGGCACCTATTATGTGAACCTCTACAACCTGCGCGACATGTCCAAGAACGAACTGGAGGCGCTCGCCTATCACGAAGGATCTCCGGGGCATCACCTGCAGCGGGCGTTGCAAACCGAGATGGGCGATCTGCCGCCGTTTCGCCGGTTTGGCGGCGTGACAGCCTACACCGAAGGCTGGGGACTTTACTCTGAAGAATTGCCCAAGGAGATGGGCTTCTACACTGATCCTTATTCCGACTTTGGTCGGCTGGGGATGGAGTTGTGGCGAGCGTGCCGCCTAGTCGTCGATACCGGCATCCACCACAAGCGCTGGAGCCGCGAAAAGGCGATCCAATACCTGTCCGAGAACACGCCCAATCCCGACGGCGATATCCGCAAGGCGATTGAACGTTATATCGTCTATCCGGGGCAGGCCACCGCCTACACTATCGGCAAGCTCAAGATTATGGAGCTACGCGCCAAAGCTCGCGAGGAGCTGGGTGAGAGCTTCGATATTCGCGGATTCCACGATGCGGTCTTGGCAAGTGGTCCCGTCCCTCTCGATGTCCTGGAGGAGAACGTGAATGCCTGGATCGACGAAAGCCTCCAGACATCCGGGGCAATCTAGACCAAGCTAACTTCACTTTCCGGCATGCGTATCGAGCTGGCGAGCATTCGGCTCGCGGCGGCGAGGTAACGCTAACGACTCGCAATTGGCGCATTTGCGTTGAATTCCGACTAAATCACTCCTAATTATAATTCGGAACGAATCAGTCCGATTAAAGGTTCATGGTTCAAGCCCAGCAAAAAAGCGATCCGATTATGCGCCTTTCAAACCTTGCCGATTACGCCGTGATCATCATGCGTCAGGCTGCCTCTCATTGCGGCGATGGGCGGGTGAGCGCGGCTGAATTGGCGCACGAGACCGGTCTGCCTGTGCCAACGGTCCAGCGGCTTGTTTCAAAACTCACGGCGGCGCATCTGCTGCGGTCGGTGCGCGGCGCGCATGGCGGATTGCAGCTTGCTCGCCCGGCCGCCGCGATCAGCGTTGCTGATATTATCGAGGCGGTCGAAGGGCCGATTGCCCTCACCGCCTGTGTCGAGGCGCAAGACTGCGATTTTGAGGCTGGATGCGAAATGAAACCGCATTGGTCGATCATCAACAAGGCTTTGCGCGGCGCGCTGGCGGACATTCCGCTGACGCACCTCACCGCCGCCCACACCAACGCCATCAAAGAAGAAGCCGCATAATGAGCGACAATCTCGACCTTCAGGACAAGCGGGAAATGGACGCGGAAGCCAAAGAGGCCGCTGCCAATGCCGCTGAATACGAGCATGGCTGGTCCGCTGATATCGATACGGAGTTTGCGGAAAAGGGTCTGACCGAGGACACTGTCCGCTTCATCTCGGCCAAGAAGGGCGAGCCGGAATGGATGCTCGACTGGCGGCTCAAGGCTTTCCGTTTGTGGGAGCAGATGGAAGAACCGGATTGGGCCAAGGTCGGCTATCCCAAGATCGATTATCAGGACGCCTATTATTACGCCGCGCCGACCAAGAAGGTGGAGCTGGACTCGCTTGACGATCTCGATCCCGAGATCAAGGCGGTCTATGACAAGCTTGGCATCCCGCTGGGCGAACAAGAGGTTCTGGCCGGGGTAAAGGGCGCGAAGAAAGTTGCGGTCGATGCGGTGTTTGACAGCGTCTCGGTCGCGACGACTTTCCGCGAAGAGTTGAGGAAAGCGGGCGTTATCTTCCTCTCGATCTCAGAGGCGATCAAGGAATACCCCGAGCTGGTCAAAAAGTGGCTCGGCAAGGTCGTGCCTCAGCGCGATAACTACTTTGCGACGCTCAATTGCGCCGTCTTCTCCGATGGAACCTTTGTCTATGTGCCGGAGGGTGTGCGCTGCCCGATGGAGCTGTCGACCTATTTCCGGATCAATGCCGAGAATACCGGACAGTTCGAGCGCACATTGATCATTGCCGAGAAAGGCAGCTACGTCTCCTATCTCGAAGGGTGCACCGCGCCGATGCGCGATGAAAACCAGTTGCACGCCGCCGTGGTCGAACTGGTCGCGATGGAAGATGCCGAGATCAAGTACTCGACCGTTCAGAACTGGTATCCGGGCAATTCCGAAGGCGTGGGCGGGATCTACAATTTCGTGACCAAGCGCGGCCTGTGCCAGGGCGATCGCTCCAAAATCAGCTGGACCCAGGTCGAAACCGGCAGCGCGGTGACGTGGAAATATCCGTCTTGCGTGCTCAATGGTGAAAACAGCGTGGGCGAGTTTTACTCGGTCGCAGTGACCAATAATTTCCAACAGGCCGACACCGGCACGAAGATGATCCACAACGGCAAGGGCAGCCGCTCGACGATCATCTCCAAGGGCATTTCGGCGGGCAAATCCAACAACACGTATCGCGGGCTCGTTCGCGTAGGTGTATCTGCTGATAACGTCCGCAATTTCACGCAATGCGACAGCCTGCTGCTCGGCGATGAATGTGGCGCCCACACCGTGCCTTATATCGAGGTGAAGAACCCCGGCGCGCAGATCGAGCACGAGGCGACCACCTCGAAGATCAGCGAGGAGCAGCTGTTCTACGCGATGCAGCGCGGGCTGGACGAAGAAGAAGCCGTCGCGCTGATCGTCAACGGTTTTGCCAAGGATGTGCTGAAAGAGCTGCCGATGGAGTTCGCAGTCGAAGCGCAGAAGCTTCTGGCGATCTCGCTTGAGGGGAGTGTGGGGTGATGTTTGGCAAGAAGGGTCTTGCAGATTTCGATGAATATGAACTTGAGCATTTAGCGCTCGGGTATCTAACCGCAACCGACGAAATCAAGGGATTAGTCAAGTGGATACGAGAGGAACGCAAGCCGAACGCAAAGGGGCAGGAGCTGACTGAACTCGAAGCTTGGGATAACCTCTTGGTGCAGCACCATAACCGCCTCTTGACGACCGGAAAGCAACTTCCGCCACCGAGCCATGAGCTTGAGCACCTTTTAGGTGAAGCACAGGCAATCGAAGTCGACGTTTCAAAGATTGCCGAAGCTCTCTATGGTTATGACGAGGCAAGGGTTTCGGGCTTGCTAATGGTCGAAGGTTCGCTTGAGGCAAAGCTGCGCGGGACGAAGTCATGACCGAACGCAAGAAACTCGCCCTCAAGCCTTCTGACGAAGCGATTGACCCCGAGACCCTCAACAAAAAGGGCCGTGGGTGGAAAATCTCGGATAAGCGTCTCGACGCGCTGCATGACCGGGCGCGCGAGATGAAGCGCTTCGCGTCGCCCGCGAACAAGGCTCTGGCCAAACGCTTCGCCGAGGGGGATATGGGCCGCTACACGTTCAAGCGCTTCGCCGTCGTCGGCAGCGCGATTGTCGACTTCAACTGCCACAATCTCGGCATGGCGATCATCATTGAAGAAGAGGATGACGATCCAGCGATCTCCAAGCGCCGCGACAAAAGCCTGGAAGCTGTCGGCATCCGCGTGATGCGGATCAAGGCGGCTCACATCCTTGAAAATATGGACCAAGTGTTGGAGCGGATCACGCTCGGCATGCGGATGCGCATCGGCGACAAGAAAGACGCGCGCCGCAGGGCTCCGGACAACACACAAGAAACGGGTGACGAGCAATGATCAGTACAGCAATCGCCTTGGCGATGGGGCTTCAGGGTACGGCCGCTGCACCTGCCGCCGAAGAAATCGGTCGCGATCTCGAAACGGGGCAGAAGCAGTGGATCTTCGAATACGATATCGCGATCCTGCCTTACATTGAGGACTACAAACGCTGCCTCAATTACGCCAACCGCATCGCTCGCGGTGCGCCTGATTTTGAAGCGCAACACCGTGAAGATCTTCCGCGCTGCGCTGATGTTAAGGCAAAAGCCGTCGCGGCATCCAAAGATGTGCTTGAGCGGCGCGGTCTGACCGAGATTATGTCGTTCGAGGACGTCGACCGGACTTTCGAAGTCGCGGGCCTGATCCACATCGAGCGTGGCCGCCATATCGACACGCAGTTTGCCGATCGCGTTCGAGCATACGCAGCTGCAGGCGCGGCAAATGAAATTACGGAAAGCGGAATAGTGGGCGCGTCCAACTAGCCCGCTGGCACTGCAACTCTAGACCAATGACCCCGCGGCAAGGCCCGCACAAGAGAGTAGATATGCTTCGAATTGAAAACCTCCGTGCCGAAACCGCTGGCAAGGAAATCCTCAAGGGGCTCAGCCTCGAAATCAACGCTGGCGAAGTCCATGCCATTATGGGTCCGAACGGCGCGGGCAAATCGACGCTCGCACACGTGCTCGGCGGCAAGCCGGGTTATGAGGTCACGGCAGGCTCGGTTGAGTTTCGTGGCGAGGATCTTTTCGAACTTGAACCGCATGAACGCGCCGCAGCTGGTCTGTTCCTGGGCTTTCAATACCCGGTCGAAATTCCCGGAGTTTCCAATTTGCAATTCCTGCGCGAAGCGCTGAACGCTCAGCGCAAGGTGCGCGGCGAAGAAGCGTTGTCCGGTGGCGAATTCCTGAAGCTCGCCAAGGAAAAGGCAAGTCTGCTGCGTATGGATATGGAAATGCTCAAGCGGCAGGTGAACGTTGGCTTTTCCGGCGGTGAGAAGAAGCGCGCTGAGATGGTGCAGATGGGCATCCTTTCGCCTGCTTTTGCCGTCCTCGACGAAACTGATAGCGGCCTCGACATCGATGCCCTGCGTGTGGTCGGCGAAGGTATCAATGCGATTATGCGCGGCCCGGATAAGGGTGTTCTGCTGATTACCCACTACCAGCGCCTGCTCGACGTGGTGAAGCCGGACAAAGTCTCGGTGCTCGCTGACGGTCGGATCGTGGAGACCGGTGGGCCGGAGCTCGCCGTGCGGCTTGAGAACGAAGGCTATGATGCGGTCATGGCGGAAGCGGCGGCCTGATGGGTGAGCTAGCGACCTTGCCAACCCGGCGTGATGAAGCCTGGCGATATGCTGATATTTCGGCGGTGGAAGCGCTTGGACTTGAGGCGATAAATGACTGGCGTGTGCTGAATATCGCGGCGGGCGAAACCCACCGCGAGACTTTCGTGCTGGATAGCGCCGCTGCTCCGGCAACCCGTTTGCAGGTCACGGTTGGCGCAGGCGCGCGGGCGGAATTCTTTGCCGTCAACGCCAGCAACGGTTCGGCCCGGCTCGAAGTCGAAGTGACCCTCGCCAAAGGTGCGCATTTCGAGTTTGGCGGCGTGACGATTGGCGGCGGCGATGCGACCCGCGAGTTCGTGACTAAGACTGTGCACGCGGAACCGGACGCGACCAGCAATCAAACTGTGCGGGCGGTTCATTGGGGCACCGCGACTGGCAATTTCTTGGGCGAGATTAATGTCGTGCGGCACGCGCAAAAGACCGATGCTGCGCAGGATTTCAAAGCCTTGCTTCTGGAAAAGGGCGCGAGCGCGAATGCCGTACCCCAGCTTGAGATTTTTGCCGACGATGTAAAGTGCGCGCATGGCGCGACCGTAGGCCAGCTTGATGAAAATGCGCGCTACTACATGGCTGCACGCGGTATCGTACCGGACATGGCACAGCGCTTGTTAGTGCAGGCTTTTATTGGCGATGCGCTGGTCGAAATGGGCGACGACGCGGCTCAATCCGAACTGCTGGATGCGGCGCTTGCGGCATTGGAGAAGAGTGCCCTGTGAACGCTCCCGCTGCCATGACCCGCGACGCCAGTGATCTTTGGCGCGCCGACTTTCCCGGCCTTGTGACCGGCGAGGGTGCGCCGTGGCATTATCTTGATACCGCCGCGACCTCGCAAAAGCCGCAGCAGGTGATCCGAGCAATGGCGCGCGCTTTGGGTGAGGACTACGCCACGGTCCATCGCGGGGTTTACGCCCGTTCTGCTGATATGACGCTGGCCTATGAGGCGGCGCGCCGCACAATTGCGAACCTGATCGGTGGCCGCGAGAATGAGCTGGTTTTCACGCGGGGCGCGACTGAAGCGATCAACCTTGTCGCCAACACTTGGGGTCAGGCGAATATCGGCGAGGGTGACCGTATTCTGTTGTCGCAATTGGAGCACCACTCCAACATCGTGCCGTGGCAAATGCTTGCCGAGCGTGTCGGCGCGCATATCGATATCTGCCCGCTTACCGATGATCACCAGATTGATCTGAACGCGGCCGAGGCCATGCTGACCGAGCAGCACAAACTGGTCGCCTTTGGCCATGTGTCGAATGTGCTTGGCTCGGTGCTCGATGCGGCGCGCGCCGCCAAGCTCACTCATGACGTCGGCGCGAAGCTGCTGCTCGATGGCTGCCAGTCGGCACCGCATATGCCGGTCGACGTGACAGCGCTCGATTGCGATTTCTACGTTTTCAGCGCGCACAAGCTCTACGGTCCGACCGGGATCGGCGCGTTGTGGGCGCGGGGCGACATTCTCGATGGTATGCCCCCGTGGGAAGGCGGCGGTGCGATGATCGATCGCGTGACCTTCGAAAAAACGACCTATGCGCCCGCACCGCAACGTTTCGAAGCGGGCACGCCCGCGATCACGGAAGCAATCGCCTTTGCTGCCGCTGCCGATTACGTCAGCGAGGTTGGGCTTAAGCAAATTCATTCCCGTGAAAGCGCTCTGGTTGAGCGTTTGCGTGGAGAGCTTGGCGCAATGAACGACGTGACTGTGTTCGGTCCGGCAAACAGCGCCGGCATCGTCAGCTTCGCGATTGACGGCATTCACCCTCACGACTTGGGCACCATTCTTGACGAAGCGAATGTCGCAATTCGCGCGGGCCACCATTGTGCACAGCCATTGATGGACTATCTCGGCGTTCCAGCAACCGCGCGCGCCAGCTTCGCCCTTTATTCCAACGATCAGGATATTGACGCGCTGCTAGAAGGTATCGCGCGCACTCGGAGGCTGTTCGGATGAACAAACCGCACGAAGACAAGGAATTTGTGGCTGCACCTGCGCCGAACGATCAGTTGGTGCAAAAACCGCCGCGCGCCCGGGTGGATGATGCAGTTGATCCCGATTCGGAAGCGCAGGAGCCGCGTAAGCGCGACTATCTCGACGGCTTTCTTGCGAAGACACCCGAGACGGGCGATGTCGGCGGCGCGGGCAGCGATCTGCAGCAGGCGGTCGTCGATGCGCTCAAGGAAATCTACGATCCTGAAATTCCGGTCAATATCTATGATCTTGGCCTGATCTACGGCGTCGAAGTGGACGACGAGGCCGATGTAACGGTCACCATGACTCTCACGACGCCGCATTGCCCGGTCGCCGAGACTATGCCGGGTGAGGTCGAACTGCGCGCGGCGTCCGTGCCGGGCATTCGCGATGCTGAGGTCAATCTGGTTTGGGATCCACCATGGGGGCCGGACAAGATGACGGATGAGGCGCGCCTTGAGCTGGGGATGTTGTGATGAGCGATACCAAGACAACTCTGCGCCCTCGCCCGGCTGCTGTTACCCTCACCCAAGGAGCGGAAGCGCGCATTGCTGAGCTGATGAGCAAGGCCCCCGATGATGCGATCGGCGTAAAGCTGTCTACTCCGCGTCGCGGTTGCTCCGGCCTTGCTTATTCCGTCGATTATGTGACCGAAGAGGTCGCGATGGACGAGAAGATCGAGACACCGGGCGGCACGTTCTATATCGACGGTGCGTCAGTGCTCTACCTGATCGGTTCGACCATGGACTGGCGCGAGGATGATTTCACCGCCGGCTTCGTGTTCGAGAATCCAAATGCCAAGGGGGCTTGCGGCTGCGGCGAGAGCTTTATGGTCTGATTTTGGCGGAAATGGGCTGCAAATCGCGGCGCACCTCACTTCCGGTGCTCACGTGCCAGATGCATGCTGCGCGCCGGTTCTCAGGCGCCACAATTTTCGCATCCATTTCTGCCCAAAATCACCGAAGTCTTATGAATCGTCCAGGCCTTAGCCCTCTTCCGCCAGCCGTGCGATCAGGCGCTTCTCAATGGGGTCCAGCTCGCCGTCTGCATCAACCATTCCCTGCAGCCACGCGTTTTCGCCATCGGTGACGACATTGCCCTCGGCTGCACGCTCGGCGATCCCTGCGCCTTTTTCCTTTTTGCCGAACACGATCCCGAAGTTGTTTGCGACGTCCGGCGCAGCCTTCGCCATGTTGGCCATGAAGCGTCCGACATTCACTTCGTTGTCGGCGATGAAAGCATGGAGCTCTTTCGCTCGGCTGTGGCTGATTTGTGCGTGAGCAAAGTGGAAGCCCTTGAGGTAGTTTGCCAGCCCATCGACGAACAGGTCGGCCCATTCGGGGGCGTTGGCGTCGGCTTTGGTCGCGTCCTTGATGCGGAATAGCATTTCCGCGTCGAAACGGCTTGCGGCCGCTGTTCCCACGCCACCGCTGGCGAAAATCAGGCGGCGCATGAGGTCGCATTCTGCCTTGGTAACATGAGTGTCGGACAGCTCGCCGCCTTTGCGGGTTGGGCCAACGCCGGTCAGCACTTCGTTTTCAAGCTGCTCGAGTGCGTAATGCTTGAGCTTCTCGGGTACGTTTTGCGCGCGCTCGACAGTGCGAACGATCAGCTCAAGTTCTGCCATGCTGTCGACTTTGCCGTCATGGTCAATCTGCGCGATCAACCAATCGGCCTCTTCTTCATTGCACATCAGGCGTGGCTGAGTGCCGTTGAGCACAAACTCCCCAATCGCCTCGACAAAGAAGTCGACCCACGCATTGTCTGGGTCGGTGAGCACATTGTTGATCGCGAAGATTGCTTCAGCCTCGCCGCGATGGATTTCGCCATCGCCCCAGCCCAGCTGGCGCAGTGAAAGCAGCTCATCAGGCGAGATGACGCCATCTTCGCTGACGCGGGCGGCGAGATCGGAAAACATGTTACTCATGGCGTGTTGGGTCCCTTCCCAGTTCGCGCACACGCATAGCTTAGGGATGCTTAAAACCGGGTTACCATATGGGAATTTGCGAGTTTGACGGCCCTAGCGGCGAGCAAGCTCGCGTACGCATTGCGCCTCGTCCAGCGCCGCTCCGCCATCGGGATTGCGCGCTTCTGCATAGGTTGCAATCGGGGTTTCGCCCGGCTCCAGCGGATAGAGAAAAACATCGAGCACACATGTATCGCTGGCGAATTGCAGCTTGCGCGCGTCGCCTTCTGAGAGGTCGATCCGCGCATCGCCGAAGCTCGCTGTCAGTTGCTCGGCCCGCGCACCGATAACTTGGTCCAGCCCCTGGGTGCGCTGAACCGAGGGTGGGCGGAAACCGCCGCCCGGCGGGACATCGGCTCGCACGGTGGTCGTAACCGGTCCGCTGCGATTGACGCTAGGTCCCGGCATGGATTGCGCACCGGGCGAGCCAGCACAGGCGCCGAGTATGAAAAGTGTGCCAACGACGAGCAGTTTACGCATTTGCCGTTTTGCTTCCATTTTGCGCCTTCGTTCGGGTCTGATGCGTTAAGTGGGTTCCTGCCGCCGCGCCAAGGATCGGGGCCAGTAGATTTGCAAAAGGTATCAGCATCAAACCTGCAATTGCTCCTCCGAGCGCAAACCGTTGAAATGCTCCGACAGGCGATTTGAGGTCATCCGGCTCGCGGTGCCTGAGCCATGCCATGTCGGTCAATTCTCGGCCCAGTAACACTGCATTGACGATCAGGAAAACAACCGCCGGCCCGATTGCTGTGAACAGCAGTATTACAGCCGCTGGCAGGGCGAGCAGGTTGAAACCGATTGCGCGCCCGACCCCGCGCAGGCTGTTGGCGGCGTCTTCGCGAAAGGGCAGGTCGCGAGCTTGGTTAGACGCTTCGGGATAATGCCGCCGCTCAACCGCTCGCACGATTTCGTCGGCGAAGAACTGGATTACGGCCAAGGCGATTACCCGGAACATCAGCCAACCGGCTAGAAGGATCGTGAGAACGGTGACGACTGTGACGATGGTCTCGCCGTAGATATCATCGGTCATTCCGCGCACGATGCTATCCAACGCTGCACTCAGTCCGAACCAAAGCCCGGTTCCGAGCGCCACGAAGATGAACAGAGTGATGACCAAGCTTTTTGCCAGCACACGCAGAATCGCCGGATCGCTCAGCTGTGCGAAGGCTTTGGCAAGGGATGCAATCACAAGACTCATCACGCTTGCGATGCGGGGTGAGTGCGGCCAAGTCAAACGCTGATGTAGCCGCGCGCTTCACAGGGCTTGGCCTACGCCGCCAAGCGGGCTAGGCGCTCAGCCAACAACAAACCTCCCAAATCACAGGAATTCTCGAAGTGACCGAAGCCACAAACGAAGCCCGTTATGATGTGATTGCCATCGGCAATGCCGTGGTCGATGTGATCGCCTCTTGCGAGGAAGAGCTGATCGAAGAATTGGAGCTCAACCGCGGTGGGATGACGCTGGTGGACGAGGCGCGGGCGGATGAACTCTATGGCGCGATGCCGCCTGCCCGCGAAATCTCAGGTGGATCGGCTGCCAATACTCTGGCCGGGCTGTCGACGTTGGGCCTGCAATGCGCATTTATCGGGCAGGTGGCAGACGATCAGCTGGGCAAGGTGTTCCGCCACGACATGCGGGCAACCGGGATCGATTTCGACACCCCGGCGCGCAATGGCGAACCGGCCACGGGCCGCGTGCTGATTTTCGTCACGCCAGATGGCGAGCGCACGATGAACACCTTCCTGGGGGCGGGCCAATACCTGCCAGCCTCTGCTCTTGATGAAGAGCTGATCGCCAGCGCATCGATCCTCTATCTCGAAGGCTATCTTTGGGATCCGGAAGAACCACGCCGCGCCATGCGCCGAGCCATCGAGGTTGCACGTGAAGCTGGGCGCAAGATTGCCTTTACCGCTAGCGAGAGCTTTGTGATCGATCGCCATGGCGATGATTTTCGCGATATGATCGAAGCTGGGCTGATCGACATTCTGTTCGTGAACGAAAGTGAATTGGCAACGCTGACCGGCGAGGACGATTTCGAGGCGGGTCTGGCGGCGGTGGCAGGCAAAGTGCCGGTGCTGGTCGCGACCCGTAGCGAAAAAGGCGCAATCGCAATTGCGAATGGCGAGCGCGCCGAGGTGGCAGCTGTGCCGATTGAGAAGGTGGTCGATACAACAGGTGCAGGCGACCAGTTTGCCGCCGGATTCCTCTCAGGCCACGCCAAGGCCGAGCCACTGACCCAGTGTCTGAAGCGCGGGGCCATCGCTGCGGCGGAAGTCATCTCGCATTATGGCCCGCGTCCCGAAGCGGATATGAAGGCAATGATGGAGGAACGGTTGTAGTTTTGCGCATGCGGAACACACAAATCAAAGTTGACACAATTGACAGTGTGTCACCCACCTTTTCTGACGAAATATAACTATAAAACAGAGACGTAAGCTGTCCAGGCGAAGTTGACACTTCTCCAACTTGAAACGCGCCTGGGAATGCGGAGCCGACGATGTGAAAGAGCCGCGAACGTCTTAGCTGCGCCATACCAAGTAGGAAAATGGTGGTGGCCGCTACTCGACCGGGCGATAGTCGTCTTTGCGCAAGGTGAGCATATGCTCGGCCACCATCTCGACCTGATCGGCGGTGAGGTCGAAGTCCATCACTTCGGGATAATTGTGCGCGTCGGCCAGCCAGCTTGCGAGCGTATCCTCTGACAGCCCTTCGCGATTGGCGATCGAGGCGAAGGTGGGCGCACTCGGGTTTGGCGAGTAGTCCGGATATTCGACCGCATGGCATCCACCACAGGCTGCCTGAGTGAAGGTCAGCGCCTCATCTTGGGTCGAAGTGTGTGGTGGAGGCGGTGCTGATGCTGTTTCCGCGGATTGTGAGTGCGTCTGACAGCCGGTGAGCGAAAAGATCAGCAAGGCTGCAAGAGCAGCAGGGGCGAGGCGGGGGAATGTCTTGACCATGCTGCATTTGAAGCAGCATTTCGCACCGCGCGCATTGATGGAGATCAATTCCTCGAACCATCTTGGCTCAAGGCAAACTGATGGGTGCGGCCTCGCCCGCCGATGGGGACTGATGCGGGCGAGGTCGCTAGCTCGACTCAACGCGTGCGGACGGACGCGCGAGCGAGCGAAGGATCGGTTTGGGCATTAGCCACTAACTCATCCCGTCTTTCTCTCACTTTGGCCGTAGTGAGAGCGATGCATTTGCGATATTTAGCCCAACTTTTCACGCTAGGCAGGCGCTCTGCAGAACAGACCCTCTTCACTGCTAGTTTCAGGCGTGTGTCGAGCGTCTTGCGGCCCTGGCTCGTGCGCAGGTCGAGATCCGCAGCACTGACAGTCACTCCGGGCGCGGGTGTGCCGGCGCTGGATGGGCTCGCGACGGAAGTTAGTGCCAGGGCAAAGGCAATGGCGGGTGCGAAAAATGTCTTGGTCATGGTTGGCTCCTTGTGTTTCGATGAAAGTGAAATGCCACCAAGCCCCGCGGAGAACCAACAAAGCGCTCGCTAAAAACATAAGTCGAACTTATGATTGAGGAATGTCAAAGCTCCCGCCTCTTGCCGCAGTTCGTGTGTTCGAAGCCGCCGCACGGCATGGGAATTACACTCGCGCAGCAGAGGAGTTGGGGCTTACGCAGGCGGGTGTGAGCTATCAGATAAAAGTGCTTGAAGAGCGGATTGGTACCGTCCTTTTCGCGCGGGCGGGGCGCAGCATGGCGCTTACCCCGGCCGGCGAAGCGCTTGCACCGCGTATCGCGCGGGCATTCTCTGAAATGGAGGCCGCGTTCGAGGGGTTGCGCAGTGACGACTCCTCGGTGCTCTCAATCGCCTGCTCGCAAACTTTCGCCACGCAATTCCTCGCGCCTAGGCTCGGCTCTTTCCAGCTTGCGCACCCGGACATCGCCGTGAGGATCGATGTCAGCGACCGACTGGTCGATCTCGATGCCGGAGAAAGCGATGTCGCCATTCGCCTCACCCGCGATCCTCCGGACCGGTTAGCTTGGCATTTCCTTATGCGGGCGGGGATTGCCCCCTTGGCCAGCCCAAAATTGGTTGCTTCACTCGATTTCGAATGCGGGGCAGACGTACCTTCGGGCTTGCGCGTTTCTCCGCGATATGGCTGGTGGCGATGTTGGGATGTCGCCAGCGGCGGCGATTTGGACGAACACGAACAGCAAGAGACGTCCGGCGCGCTACAATTCGATTCGCAGATTCTCGACGCGCAGGCAGCAATGTCTGGGCACGGATTTGCGCTTCTTATGCCAAACCTTTTTCAGGCTGAGATCGAAGACGGTCGTTTGGAAAGGCCGTTCGAGCAGGTGGCATGGCTCGAACAGAAATTCAGGCTGGTCTATCCTGAAGTGCGCAAGCAATCGGCCAAGGTGCGAGCCTTCCGCGCGTGGCTCGCTGACGAGCTGAAGGTGCTACATGGCGATGACCCGGGCGGGTTCTTGGCACCGCAGTAGTTCGCGTCACTACTTCGCTTCCCGCTCAACCTCGCGCCAGCCTATATCGCCGCGGCAAAATCCGCTTGGAAAGTGGATTGCATCGACCGCAGCATAGGCGGTCTTTTGTGCTTCTGTCACGCTCATGCCCTTGGCGGTGACGTTCAGCACGCGCCCGCCGTTCGCTACCAAGGCGCCGTCCTTTATCGCCGTGCCCGCATGGAAAACTTTGGCCGCGCCGCCATCGCGCACCGCTTCCGCATCGGCGAGGTCGATTTCGCCGCCCTTTTTCGGCGTGCCGGGATAGCCTTTCGCTGCCATTACCACCGTCATAGTGGTTGCGGGTGAGAAGTTCGCCTGCATGCCCTCGAGCTCGCCCTTGGCGCAGGCGAACATGATCTCGGTCAGATCGCTGGTCAGGCGGGTCATCAACACCTGGCATTCCGGATCGCCAAAGCGGCAATTGTACTCGATCAGCCTGGGGCCGCTGTCGGTCAGCATCAACCCGGCATAGAGTACGCCGGAATAGGGCATGCCCTCTGCGCGCATCGTCTCAACTGTGGGGCGGATGATTTCATCCATCACTCGGGTTTGGAGCTCCGGCGTCAGGACCGGCGCGGGCGAGTACGCGCCCATGCCGCCTGTATTCGGGCCGGTGTCGCCCTCGCCGACGCGTTTGTGGTCTTGCGCCGTGCCGAATGGGATGATCGCTGTGCCATCGGTGATCGCGAAGAAACTCGCTTCCTCGCCGTGCATGAATTCTTCGATCACAACCTCGGCGCCAGCCTTGCCAAACCGTCCGCCGAACATATCGGCCAGCGCCGCTTGCGCGCCCTCGCGCGTCTCGGCGATCACCACCCCTTTGCCTGCAGCCAAACCATCGGCCTTGAGCACATAGGGCGCGTCGAACTTGTCGAGCGCTGCCTCCGCCTGATCGAGCGAAGTCGTGCGCACATATCCAGCAGTGGGGATACCGGCGCGGTCGCACAATTCCTTGGTGAAGCCCTTACTGCCTTCCAATTGCGCTGCCGCTTTGGACGGGCCGAAAACCGCAATCCCGCCTTCTCGCAAACTGTCGGCCAAGCCATCGACCAGCGGCGCTTCCGGGCCGATCACGACCAGCCCTATGGCACGTTCGGCGCAGAGTGCGGCGACTTCCATATGATTGGTTACGTCCAGCGTCACCAACTCGGCTTCTTCCGCGATGCCCGGATTGCCGGGGGCAGCGTATAGCTTTGTGCATGACGGGGATTGCGCCAGCTTCCACGCCAGCGCATGTTCGCGCCCGCCCGAACCAAGTAGAAGGATGTTCATGGCTTCCCCGTCGTCTGACAATGGTGACAATTCCGGTCTGGTAGCGCGGGAGCGTGAGGGCGACAACGCCCAGCCTTTGTCGATCACCGAGATTTCGCAAGCGCTCAAGAAAACGGTCGAGGATCGTTTCGGCTATGTCCGGGTGCGCGGCGAGATGTCGGGAGTGAAGCGGGCGGCCTCGGGTCACATGTATTGCACGCTCAAGGATGAGAAGGCGGTGCTCGACGGGGTGATGTGGCGCGGCAGTGCCGGGCGGCTGGCATTCAACCCGGAGGACGGGCTGGATGTGATCGCCAGCGGCAAGCTGACGACCTATCCGGGGCGGTCGAAATACCAGATCGTCATCGATAATCTGGAGCTTGCTGGCGAAGGCGCGCTGCTGGCACTGCTGGAGAAGACCCGCGCGCGCCTTGCTGCAGAGGGCCTGTTCGCGCCGGAGCGCAAGCGGGCCATACCATTCCTCCCGCGCACGATCGGGGTTGTGACTTCGCCAACTGGCTCGGTGATCCGCGATATTCTGCATCGCTTGGCAGATCGCTTCCCTAGCCATGTGCTGGTTTGGCCGGTGCTGGTGCAGGGGCAGGGTTCGGCCGAGCAGGTGGCCAACGCGATCCGGGGTTTTGACGGATTTCACGAGGGTGGCGCGCTGCCACGGCCCGATCTGCTGATTGTCGCGCGCGGTGGCGGCTCGATTGAAGACCTTTGGGGTTTCAATGAGGAAGAAGTGGTTCGTGCTATCTCAGAATGTTCCATTCCGGTTATTTCTGCGGTGGGGCATGAGACCGACACCACTCTAGCCGACTATGCGGCGGATCGGCGCGCGCCTACGCCTACGGCAGCGGCGGAAATGGCGGTCCCGGTACGGGCGGACTTGGCTGCAACCATAGCGGACTTCGCCAATCGGCAGCGGCGCGCGGTGCATCGCCCAGTTGAGCTGGGGCGCGAACGGCTGGAGGCAAGGGTCCGGCGCCTGCCTCGCCCGGAAAACCTGTTGCAGGCGCAGGCCCAAAGTCTCGACGATCTCGGCGAGCGGTTGAAACGCGGGCTTACTTTGCGTGCAGGCCAAGGGCGCGAAGCGTTGGCGGGCGTATCCGCGCGGCTTTCTCCTATCGTGCTGCGGCGCGGGGCGCAGGATGCGAAGCGGCGGCTCGATCAGGTGCGGCTCACCCCGGCGCTGGTAGAGCAGCCGATGGCGCGCAAGGCAGAGAAACTCGCCGCCTTGGCGCGGCTTGCAAGCCAGTTTCACCCGGAAAAACCGCTTGAACGCGGCTATGCGATTGTCCGAGATTCTGCCGGGCGCGCCCTTACGGGCCGGGCGCAGGCAGCAAAAGAAGCTGTTCTTAAGCTTCAATTCAAGGACGGTGCGCTAGATGTGAGCACAAGCAATGCGGGTGGACATGGCGCGACGCCGTCAACTGCAATGCCGAAACCGCCGCCGAAGAAGCGCAAGGCACAGAACAAAAAGACTGGCGCAACGGATTCGGCTCAAACGGATTTGTTCGACTGACCACTGCCTGCTAAACGACAAAAAACAGGACTTATCTAGATGTTGATGTCATCCGGCGACAAAGCCGCCAAACTTCATTACGGGCCATCTACATTCCGGGTGCTCAAGCCGGGGCAGCATGTCTTTTGCGCGGTGAGCGGCGAAGTGATCCCGCTTGAGGAGCTGCGCTATTGGAGCGCCGACCACCAAGAGGCTTATGCATCGGCTGAAATCGCCACCAAGCGCCTGATGAGCAACGCATGACGCAGCTGTTCTCTGGCCCGGGAGCCGCCGTCATTTCCGTGTTCTTTGCGCTTGCCAGCTGCGCCAACAGCGACGCATCCGCATCAGACGGCGCAGGTTCCACTTCGACTGACGTTACAGCTGTCTCTGCGTCTGCCGCCGCCGCCGAAACCGCTGTCGTTGAGCAGGCCACCAGTGCCGTCCAGCAAACCCGCTTTTCTTTTTCCGGAGAGATGACTCAAGGCGGATGGATCCGCGGTGTCGTACCAAAAGGGACGGTCAGCGCGTCATTGGGTGAAGAAACGCTACAACTCGCCGAAGACGGCTCTTTCTTCGCCGCCTTCGACCGCGACAATGCGGGCTCAGCCAAACTCACAGCAACTCTTGGCGACGGTAAAAGCGTCAGCGAAACGCTCACCATTTCCTCGCGCCAATGGAACATCGAACGCGTCAATGTCGCGCGCCGCAAAGGCGGGCCAAGCGCTGCCTACATGGCGCGTCGCGGGCCAGAGCTTGATGCGATTTGGGATGCGCGGCAGAAGAAGTTGCCTGAAAATGGTTGGCAGCAAGATTTCATCTGGCCGGTAAAGGGTCGGATTTCCGGAAAGTTCGGATCGCAGCGCATCTATCGCGGCGAGCCGGGCAGCTATCATTCGGGTATCGATATTGCACCAGGCAATGGCGTTCCCTTCGTAGCCCCGGCTGACGGTGTGGTCGTGTTGGCGGTGAAGAACTTCTCGCTTGAGGGTAATTTGCTGATCATTGACCACGGTATGGGCCTCAACAGCGCGTTCCTGCATGCATCGAAAATTGCGGTGAGCGAAGGCGACCGGGTGCGCCAGGGTCAATATATCGGTAACATCGGCTCGAGTGGCCGGGCGACTGGTCCGCATCTTCATTGGAGTCTGAAATGGAACAATTCGCGGCTCGATCCGCTGCTGTTCGTGGGCCCAATGTAGCCGATGCGCTCGATCGCGTGACGCTGGGCGTCAACTCCACCAAGTTCTGACAGCCCCATGCGCCGCCTTACCCTGCTTGCGATCTTAGCCCTGGGCCTTGCCCCGGGGACATGGGTGCGCACTGATGTCACTGACAATTACGACGCGCCCATAACCTTCACCGAGATTGAGACCCGCGAAGGGATTAGCGGACCTCTGCGATTCACCGGTGCGTGGGAGATTACGACGTCGAACTCTCATTTCGGCGGTTATTCGGCACTGGTCCAGCTGGCAAACGGCAACCTGTATGCGGGCAGCGATCGCGGCCGGGTGATGGAGTTTCAGCTACGCGATGGTCATCCGGTCGCAGAGGGTGCCCGGCTCGATTATCTACCGGGAAGTCGCTCGATAGACCGCGATTTGGCGGATCTTGAATCCTTTACCCGCGACCCAGAAAGCGGAACCCTTTGGGCTGGCTACGAGCACGGCAATGTGATCGAGCGGATCGCTGCGAATGGAGCCATCAAGCGGGTAAAGCCGCCCGAAATGACGGAATGGTCCCTCAACAGCGGGCCGGAAACCATGGTGCGGCTCAGCGATGGTCGGTTCCTCGTTCTGGGGGAAGCACCGGAGAAGCGCGGTCTTGAGGACCGCCCTGCACTGCTGTTCGACGGTGATCCGGTAGAGGGCGCAAAGAGCATCGCCTTCCGCTTCGATTCCACGCCGAAATTCTCGCCGGTCGATGCCGTGCAGCTGCCCGATGGCGACGTGATGATCCTGATGCGCAGAGTGCAATATCACTTCCCTGCAGAATTCGACGCCCAGCTGGTGCGAGCTGACCCATCAAAGATTGTAGAAGGCGAGGTGTGGACCGGCGATGTCCTGCAAACGCTGCGTGGACGCACCTATGGCGAGAATTTCGAGGGGATCGAGTTTGTGGCCGATGCCAACGATCCCGAGGCCGGATCGCTATATTTGATCGCTGATGACAATCTTTCGGCGTTTCAGCGCACAATTCTGCTGCGCTTTGCCTGGCCGCCGGATGATCCAGGTGAGGACGCGGGGAGGCCGAATGTATCGGATAAGGGTGAAGCGAAGGATGCTACGGAGGAGCCCGCATCTGATGCGGGCAAATGAAAAGGCGCGCAGGATAGCCCGCACGCCCTTTTCAACGACCTTGAAGGAAGGTTGAGGCTGGCTCAGCCAGCCCGACCACGGCGATTACGCTGCGGCTTCAGCCTTCTGCAGCTCACGCTTCACTTTGAGTGCGCGAGCCGACAGCTTGTCGTCCTTGGTCTTCAGCAACCAGTTGTCGAGACCGCCATTGTGCTCAACCGAGCGCAGACCATGTGTCGACACGCGGAATTTGAAACCACGATCCAGCTTCTCGCTCAACAGGGTGACGTGCTGCAGGTTCGGCAGGAACACGCGCTTCGTCTTGTTGTTGGCGTGGCTGACGTTGTTGCCCACCTGGCGACCTTTGCCGGTCAGTTCGCATATGCGCGACATGATATCTCTCATTTGTTCACGGTTACGGGCGGCCAGCGATTCGGCCTCCCAGAATTTCGGGTTTTCCCGGAAGAGCGCGCGCATAACTGTGCATGTGCGAATCGTCAAGCTGGAACAATCTCTCAATAGTGTCGTTGAAGCCCTGACTAGTCGCAGCGTCAGTCAGACGCTGTGCTTGGTTTCAATGGAGGAATTGAATGAAAAAGATTATCGCAACCGCCTTTATCGGAGCAGCTTCACTCGGTCTCGCAGCCTGTGACGTGGACCAGACACAAGAAGGTGAATTGCCTGATGTCGAGGTCGAAGGCGGCAACCTGCCTGAATTCGACGTCGAGACCGCCGATGTCGAAATCGGGACCGAAGAAGTGACCGTTGACGTTCCGACAGTCGATGTCGATATGCCGGACGATGCAGAAGGCGAGCCGGTTACCGGCAACGAATAGAACGATTTTGCGGTCGTGACTGGGTCGGGCACTCGTTGGCCGACCCCGCGGCCCATGCTTCGCGCGCTTGACGCTGCCAGAGCGGCGGCGCAAGCGGGTGAGGTGCCGGTTGGCGCTGTGGTGATGCGCGCCGATGAGGTGATTTCCGTCGCTGCCAACGCGACCCGTACACCGCCCGATCCCACAGGCCATGCCGAGATTCGCGCTCTTCGCGAGGCGGCAACGATACTTGGCCAGGACCGACTGACGGATTGCGATCTATATGTGACTCTGGAGCCTTGCGCGATGTGTGCCGGGGCGATTTCGCATGCGCGCATTGCCAGGCTCTATTACGCGGCGAACGATCCAAAAGGCGGCGCGGTGGAACATGGCGCGCGCGTGTTTCAGCAGGAGCAATGCCTGCACAAGCCAGAAGTTTATTCCGGTATGGGCGAGGCGGAAGCGGCAGAATTGCTTCGCGAATTTTTCAGAGAGCGGCGATAGGGCGCACAATACAAGGGTAGCGGTCGCAGGTCAGCCCCCTTTCGTCGTAGCTGCCCTTGTATGGTTGGCCACGATGAGGCGCTCTTCACTTTAGCTGTGAGGAGGGCCGCTTCAAATGCGCCTTATGCTTCTTATCCTTCTGTGCTTCTCTCCGCTTGGGCAAATGGCACATGCCGACCCGGCGCAGGTCGCGCCCGCCGGTTGGAGCAGGTCAGAGACCAATGGGCTGACGGTTTATCAGGACCCTTCGGGTGGAGAGGTGATGGTATTTCGCACCTTCGATAGCACTTCCGATCCGGCCGCCAGCGTCCAGCAGTTCGCTGACACCATGACTGGCAGGGCAGACCGGGTGATCCGCTCGACCCCTAGCACGGCCGGTGCCTTAAATTTGCAAGACGTCGAGTATGAGCGGCGCAATATCACCATGCTGGGCCGCGTCATCGGTGTACGGCGGAGTGATGGCTCGCTGTTGGTGATGGCGCATCTAGCACCAAAATCAACGCCGGGTCTGATGAAACGGTTGGACGGGGCGATGGAGAGCATGTCGTTGTTCGCTTCAGCCAATGGAAACGGGCAAGTTGAGCGTGCAACCGCGCTGCCTCCCAAGATTGCCTCGCCAGCACCAAGTTCCGGGCGCGGCCTACCGGTCTCTCGAATGTGCTGTTCGAACTCAACTACAAATACGGTGTGGGCGGTGCGGCCTACCCCAATTATGAGTTGGTCGTCCTGCTGCAGAACGGTCAGGCAGCAAAGCTGGGTGGATATGCTGTCGATGCGATCCGCAAGCGCAAACCGGCGGATGTCGGGCGTTGGCAGCGTGCGGGCAGGGAATACCGTGTACGTTGGGAAGATGGCGACACGTCCGATCTCAAGCCGACTGTCGGCCCTCCCAAACCCCTGCCGAGTGCGAGCAACCTTGTTGGCCGTTTCCAGGCGATCGGTGGCGGAGGAAATACGGCGCTTGGCGGCGGTACGCTGACCGCTCAGGTGAAGGAATTCGATTTTCGCCGCGATGGAACATTCTCCCATTCGAACAAGAAGTCGGCCAGCTCCGGGGCTGGGGTAGGGCGCTCGCAGTCTGGCAGTGGCGGGCGTTGGGATTTGAGCGGCTCGACGCTGACTTTGACCTATCGTAACGGTCGCACGGTGCGCACATCGGTGTTCTACAGCGGAGCGCGCAAGCCTGATGCCAAAGGCGGGCGATATGGTGTCTTGTGGATCGGTGGCGATGACTATCGGCGGGTGCGCTGAGTGGGTCAGGAGCGCAGGAGGATCAGAATGAAGCGGGTACTTTGTACGATTGCCGCCTGCGGTTTTGTCGGTAGCGCAGCGCAGGCGCAGAACGGCCAGGCTGATCCTTTTGAAGGTTCGGGGCCGGTTTACCTCTATTTTGTGGTCGACCCTGACTTTGTGGGTGTGGTGATCGAATCTCCGATGGCAAATTACGGCGTGCAGTCAGATCTTGTTATCCCGCCGCAAAACCACGGCGTGCCGGAATGGCAGGACTACAACGATCTTCGCGACGAGCTCTCGCGGGCCATTGCTCCAGATATCGACGGCATAGAGGCTTCGGTCGGTTCGAAGTTCGCATTCACCAATAGTGCGGGCTGCACCTATGACGAAGGCAGCGAGAGCATCGTAAAGAAAGACGGGAAGTGGACCGTCATATTCGACATCGAATTCACCTGTCGCCAGATGTCGAATCTGAGAGATGTTTCGATCAATCTGTTCGACACGGCCGGCTTTTCGAGTGGATTTGCGACGGTGATTAATGGCGATATCGAAGCTTCGCGGGAAGTGGATGGCGTTGATCGCAGGGTGGACCTTCGCTAGCGCGGCAAGCTTCTTACAGCCCCCGCCAGATTTTCGCCCTGACGCCGTCACGCGCGCCGAAGCGCTTCGCATCGCAGCGGGTCGGGCGGAAACGCTTATTGTAGCATAGCCGAATTTCTTCCAGCCAACCGCTGCGGTTGAGTTTTAGGCCGATCTGGCTTGCACTCCACCCGCCATTGGCGTCGGCAAAGGCCTTGCGGATACGCCCGGCGGTCAGGCCGTCCTCGCGAGAGATGCGGTCGTAATCGGGTATTCGCAGGCTATCCCAGAGTATGCGCGTGACTTTGAAATATGTGTCGGGCCGCTTCGTCATGCAGCTGCCATGCTTGGCCCATTGCCGCGCAATAAGGCGGGTGGAGGGCATCATGCACATGTTACGCCGCGCCTCGGCTGGCGTCAGCGCCCCCCGCGTCGGGCACCATTGCGGCCAGCTGCCGCGGCTTTCAGGCCATAGGCCGTGCACGATCAGCCCGAAATTGCCATTCTCACCCGAGCATTGCGTGCGATGGCCGCGGCTGTCCTGGCGGGTGCGGCAAAAGCCGGGCGACCAGCTGAGCGCCAGCGTATAGCCAGTCACCGGTAGCTGGCGCGATTTGCCATCGGGCGTGACCTTGGGGACAGTCGACACCCGAGGCATCTCGCACTGATAGGCCTGGGCCTGCGCAAGCGATGGCATCGCCAGAACCGTCACAGCGGTGATGCTAGCAAGCCCTCTAGTCAAACTCATGCGCATCGACCTCCTCGCGTGGTTTGAACCATTCATTCGCCCCGCGGGTAAACAGCAGCGCAACCGCGCATAGCGAGATCGATAGCCCCACCAGGATTCCTGGAAAGGCATAGATCATCTGCAAATTTGCGAGCACCAGAACGATCTTGATCGCCACCATTGTCACGACGAACCAGCGTGCGAAAGGCACCGCATAAAGCCAGACGAGCGCGATCGGGATCAGTTCGATGGTGAACCAGGCAGAGCTGGTGATGATCGTCCAGTCGCGGTTCCACTCAAGCCCCAGCCCGAGCGATTCCAGCGTCTCCTGCTGAGCGGGCAGGTCGAACAGGGCGGTGATGAGGTTCCATGCGGCAAGTGCCAGCAGGATGGCGGCAAAGGCATTGATCCCGGCGGGGCGCGGGCCTTTCACGAGCTTCATCACGCGTCCGTCATACCGGGGTGAAGTCGAGGCCTATATCGGCAGCCGGGGCGCTTTGGGTCAGCCGTCCGACGGACACGAACTGCACGCCGGTCGCTGCCTTGTTCTTGATCGTGTCTAGATTGATCCCGCCACTCGCCTCGCAAGGTACGCGGCCATCGACCATAGCAACCGCCTCGCGCAAAGTGTCGGGCGACATATTGTCGAGCAGCAGGTGGTGCGCACCCGCCTGTAGCGCAGGGCCAATTTGGTCGAGCCGGTCGACCTCGCAAATGATATGCTCAACGCCCGCTTCCCATGCCCGGCGGACGGCCTCGCCGACGCTGCCGGCGACCAGAACGTGATTGTCCTTGATCATCGCCGCGTCCCACAACCCCATGCGATGATTGGCTGCGCCTCCCATCCTGGTTGCGTATTTCTCCAGGTGGCGCAGGCCGGGAATGGTCTTGCGCGTATCGAGCAAGGTGCAATCCGGGTTGTCCATGGCGGTCACATATTCGCGCGTCATGGTGGCAATGCCCGAGAGGTGCTGGACGATATTGAGCGCGCTGCGTTCGGCAGTCAGCATCGCCCGCGCATTGCCTGAAAGGCGCATCAGGTCGGTGCCTGCCTCGACCGCATCACCGTCAGCAACGAGATGCTCAATTTCCATATCGGGTTCGAGCGCGCGGAAGAACGCCTCCGCCAATGGCAGGCCCGCCACGACGATAGGATCGCGACTGTCCATCACACCCGTGAAGCGGGCATCTGCGGGGATCACGCTCTCGGAGGTAACATCATGCCCGCCGCCCGGCAGCCCTTCACCCAAGTCCTCGGCGAGAGTCTCGCGCACGAATTTGTCGAGGTCGAAGCCGAGGAGCGAGAATTGAGCCATGCCGTTGTGTGGAGGAGTCATTTGTTTTCCGCAAGCGCATCCGCGCTCGCGATTTCCTCGCTCATACGATCAAAGATCGTATCACTGCGGACGGGCACAAGGCCCTTGCGGACCCTGACGCGCCCGAACCATTCCCGGCAGTTAGTGCAGTGGTGGCGCGCTGTCGCGTGAGGTCGTAGACCTAGTGCACGAACCTCGCCACCACGTCGCGATAGCTGCGCGACACCTTCACCTCGGCGCCCGAATCCAGCACCAGGAAGCATTCGCCATTGGTGTGCGGCTTGACCTGCCGAACCTGGTCGAGATTGACGATAGTCGAGCGGTGAACGCGCTGGAATTTGCGCGGATCGAGGCGGCGTTCGAGGTCTTTCATCGTTTCGCGCAGGATCAGCGAATTGTCACCGGTATAGATACACATGTAGTCGCCGGCGGCCTCGATATGCTCGATCGATTCCACTTCGACGCGGAAGATCTGGCCGCGATCTTTCACGTTGATCAGTTTCTCGAAGCGCTCTGCCGTTTCGGCCGCCGCCTCGCAGAACTCGTCCGCTTTGTCGGGTGCAACTTCGGCCAGCACATTCTTGAGCTTCTCGGCCTCTTCGGCTGACTTCTTCTCGGCGATGCGCTGGCGCACGCGCTCAAGCGTGTCGGCAAGCTTGTCTTCATCAACCGGCTTCATCAGGTAATTGACTGCATTGGTCTCGAACGCACGGATCGCATGCTCTTCAAAGGCGGTGACGAAAACGAAAAGCGGTGGCTCGATTTCCATCACGCCTTTGACGACGGAGAATCCGTCGAAACCGGGCATCTGAATATCGAGAAAGACGAGATCGGGCTTCTCGGTCTTGATCTTGCGAATTGCTTCGCGGCCGTTTGCGCAGGTGTCGATTATCTCGACATCTTCGAAGGCTTCGAGCCGCAATTGCAGGCCCTGAATGGCGAGTTTTTCATCATCAACGAGGATAGTACGAATAGTCATGTAGCTGGTCCAATTGCGCGTTGGGGATTGAGGTCAATCGCCGACGCTGGCTGGGGGGTGGGGCCGGTTTCGGCATGTGTGGCATCCGCGGGGTCGGAGCCGGTTTGAGTGTCGGCCTGTGAGCTGAGAGACGGCACAGGTTCGTCTTCGGTCTGTAAGGGTATTTCGATTATAACGGTGAAGCCGCCGCCCGATTCAGACCGGGTTTCAAATTTGTGATCCGCGCCATATGCCTGGGTCAGGCGGTTGCGGATATTGGCCAGGCCTACGCCGGTTGAGATGGGCTGGTTGGCCTTGTCGAACTCATAATCGAGCACCTGCTGTCTTACGGGCACATTGGCCCCCGGACCAGTGTCCTCGACCATGATACGCAGTCGCCCGGCGATGATACGGGCCGAAAGCGAAATGCGCGCGCCCTCTTCTTGCGGGCCGACGGCATATTTGATCGCATTTTCGATCAGCGGCTGAAGCAGCATGGATGGCAGCTGTGCATCCATCGCGTCATCTTCGATGGCAAAGTCTGTGCGTAAGCGGTCTTCAAAACGCATTCGCTCAATATCGAGATAGAGTTGCAGGGTTTCAATTTCCTGCGCCAGCGTAACCTGGCTGCCTGGCTCACTGATCAGCGTATGCCGCAGAAAACCGGAAAGCCGCGTCAACATCGCATTGGCCGGTTCGGTCTGCTTCAAGAGCACCAGAGTGCTGATCGAATTGAGCGTGTTGAACAGGAAATGCGGGTTGAGCTGGTAGCGTAGCATAGCCAGTTGAGCGCTCGTTGCCTGCGCCTCCAACCGTTCGAGCCGGTCGGCCTGTTGCTCGACCGTGAGGAAGTAATTGATCGCGAAATAGAGCGCGCTCCACGCGCCAAGCAGTGTTAGCGGAATGTAGGTGATGCCGATTACACGCTGCGCGAATGTCGTGTCGCTGCTGCCGGCGTAATAGATGCCCTGCACCCAGGCATCGATCGAGGCATGGACAAGTACAGCGCCCGTTAGCACCAGAGCGGTGCCGCCCCAGGTGACCACGGCTTTACGGCTGATCAGCTGGCGATAGACCACAGACAGCACGAGGCTGATCGAAAATCCCGTAATCGTGTTCACGAGGATTACGGCCAGCAGGTCGAGCGGCAACCCATTGGCCAGCGCGGACATGGCGCGCAGCAGAAAGGCGCCGCCCCAACCTGCAAGCTGGAGGTTCCAGAACGCCCTGTTCTTGCTGGCAAAGAACGGCGTAGGCTGGATCGGTAGAACTGCCATCAACATGTGTTGTAGACGAATTGAGTGCGCGATGGCAGATGCTTTTGCCCGCGAGTGATCGTGTGAGCCGCACCTTTTGGCTTGGAAAGCCGCCGATTCTGGACGCTTTTATGCGGTTGGAGTTGGCCCGTTAGCCTCAAAACGGCGCTGCGAAGGTGTTCAAGCTCACTTTTCTCTCGATGCTTTGGGGTCGATTTCACGGCGGAAATGCGTGCTCCAGTCAGCGCCGTCCTCATCAGTCTGAACTGCTTCGATCAGGGCGATCTCAGCGAGGATAAACTCCGCTCGTTCGTCCCAGCCATCATGTGTTCGCGCACGAAACAGCCCGCCATCATGGCGTGGACCCCATGTCGTCATGAAGCGGTGCGCCGCGCGCGGATCATAACCTGCATTCGCGAGCAACCACGGCATCAACCGGTCGGCCTCCCGCTCGGTCAGACGGACATTCTTCCGCTTACGGCCATTGGCGTCGAGCCACGCGCGGTGTTGCAACACATTGTGCGCCAGCTCATGCGCGATGGCGGCGGCGAATTGGTCTTCAGGGTAGCTGAAGCCGACAAATTTCGAGCCGATCACCACCCGCGATCCTTCCGCGAGGGCGCGCTTGCCACTCCCCGCCAATTCGAAACGGGTGGCGCAGACCTCAACCGGCGGCAGCATCATATCGCCTCCGGTGGCCAGACCCAGCATGAGGCGCCCGTCCTTTACTAAAGTAGTATCGATATGGTCGTGCGCGCGGGTGAGGCGCTGCCAATGATAGCGATCTTCGGCTGGCCAGGAATTGGGGTTCTCGCCGCTAAGAGTTGAGATTTCAGTGTTGGCTGACAGGCCGCCCGCATTCCAGGCGGGCGAGGCCTTTGCGACGGTCTGAACCGCGAAATCGCCGGATAGCCCCAGCGCTGCGCGAGTGACGTCCGGCTTCCCGAAGCTCACCATATCCTGCAATTGCAACCCAACCGACATAACGGTCTTCGGGCAGAAATCGACATTGCCGCGGACCAGTCGCCACCCGACGTCTTGCAGCTTCTGGTCAAGCGCCTGGAATTGTTCGATTGCCGCGCGTTCGGCAGCAAGACTGGGGCCGTTCGCTTGGGCCGTGGATGCGCTTATCGTGCTTAGTGCGCAGGCGATCCCCGCGAGGCATTTGAATCCAAACCGAGCGCGCAAACTGGCCATCACGCGCCAGCGGCGTAATCGGCTTCCGAGCCAGCCTCTTCTACCGCTTCCTTCAGTGCATCGAATCCAACCGCGCCGCCGATGACGGTGTTGCCGGTGACCCAGGCGGGCGTCCCGGAAAATCCAAGCTGCTGGGCGAGCGACAGATTGCGAGCCAGTTCTACACTAACCGCATCAGACGCTGCGTCCGCTTGCGCTCGTTCGAGATCCAGGCCCGCTGCGCGCGCGGCAGCCTCAACCGTTTCCGGGCTTGCCGGGCCAAGACGGAACATGGCTTCGTGGAACTCGGGATATTTGCCCTGCATCGCTGCGGCGAGTGCCATGCGTGCGGCAATCTCGCTGCCATCGAAGATCGACCATTCGCGCACGACGACCTTTAGCTCGGGGTCTTCCGCGATCAGTCTCGTCACATCTTCGAGGCTTGCTTCGCAATAAGGGCAGTTGTAATCGGTGAATTCCACTAGCAATCTTGTGCCATTTGGGTTTCCAAGCACTGCGCCGGGGAAGGGTGCAACCACTTCATCGCGAACACTGGCCAGCTGCTTGGCAGCTTCCTGGCTGCGATAGGCCTCAGCCATTTCCGGCAATATCTCGGGGCTTTCGAGCAGGAATGCGCGGGTGCGATTATCAGCGAGGCCGGAATACGACCAGATCGCTGCGCCCAGGAAGCCAAAGACAAGCGCCATGAATGCGGTTGCGAGATTCTTGATCAAAACTGTTTCCTAAAGTCGCGCGAGGTCTAACTTCGCAAAGTTGGCCAGCGCTCTAGCGGCTATCGCGCAGCCGTTCCAGTTCGGCGCGCGCTTGTAACGAGATGTCTTGTGCTCTGATCCAGTCGGGCGATCCGACTGGCAGGCCAGCTTCGGCCGCCTGTGCGTTACGCAGTGCCTCGGGATAGCGCCGGGTCATCACCTGCTGTTCGGCACTCGCGAGGCGCGCGCGCGGGATGTCGCCGCGTGCTGCATGAACCACGCCCAATTGATACCAGGCGAAGGGATTGCGCCGGTCACGCGATACGGCTGCGCGTAGGACACGCTCCGCCTCGGTGTAATTGCCTTCGTCTTCGGTGGCGATGAGCGCGTGGCCGAACATCGAAGCGATCAGCGGCTGGTTGAGTGTCAGCTCTGTGGCTCGGCGCAGCGGAGTAAGCGCTTCTTGCGGCTTGCCGGATTCGAGCAGAACTTGGCCCTTCAGTTCAAGGAAATATGGATTGTTCGCGTCCGTTGCCAACAGCGCATCTGCCTCTGCAAGGGCGTTGTCGATCTGCGCATCTTTGTGGAAGGCGTAAGCGCGAGCATAACGCGCTGCGACACTCGTATCGCTTTCAGGGAAGCGGTTGAAGGTACGCTGCGGGTCTTTGAGATAGCCGTAGAGTTTTGCTTTCACGCGTTCGAAGCGCTCCTGCAGCTCCGGATCATCGGGTGCGTCCCACGCCGGGTCGACGACATAGACTTCGCGCAGGCGGGCAACACGATTGCTTGAAAGCGGGTGGGTGCGAGTAAACTCGGCTTCGTCATCGCGGGCATAGCCATAACGGCGCGCCTGACCTTGCAGCTTTTCGAAGAACTTGATCGATCCGCGGCCAGAGATGCCTGCATCCGAAAGGTAGCGCGCGCCAGCGGCATCCGCTGCGCTTTCCTGCACACGGCTGAAGGCGAGGAAACGGCCAAGAGCCGCGCGCTGACCGGCCATAATCGCACCGATCGCAGCATCGCCCGCTCCTGCCAGAGCCGCGCCAACACCGATCAGCAGTGACAGGATCGAGATGTTGCTGGCTGCACTAGCGCCTTCGCTGAAGCGCACAATATGTCCGCCAGTAATATGGCCCAATTCGTGCGCGATCACGCCCTGCACTTCATTGGCCGTATCCGCCGCGTCGATCAGGCCGGAATGGATGTAAACCACCTGGCCGCCCGCCACGAAGGCGTTGATCGAGGGATCATTGATCAGGACAATATCGACATTGCCCGGCTCCAATTCGGACACTTCGATCAGCGGGGCTGCCATATCGGCAAGCAAGGCCTCTGTTTCGGCGTCGCGTAAGATCGACTGTGCCGCAGCCGATTGCACGGCGAGCGCGAAACTGGCCACCAAGGCGAGCATTGCGGTCAGCGCGCGCATCGGGCCGCGAGTCGACAGGCGGAGAGGGGAATGCAAAATTGAGCGCATGCCAGCAGTGCTAGCGGGTTTTGGCCTGAACTGGAACTGAAGCTTTCGCCTGCGCCGTCACTCTTTTGGCAAAATCCGCTATCACGTTGTCGATATCGCGCGAGTTGCGCCACGGAGCAGCGAGCGAGATCAGCGGATCGTTATGCGCCATGTCAGGGTAGAATCTCGTCTCGACCGAGCCACCAGCCTGCGTGATCCGCTTCTCCAACTCCCGTGTATTACGGGGATAGACAAGCGTGTCTTTCTCACCATGGATCAATAACATGGGTGGAGCGTCGCCGCGAACATGATTGACCGGCTGGGTCGCTTCGGGATTGTCTGCCGGCCCGAAGGAATTTTTCGTGGAGTCGCTGTCGAACGGATAGAAGTCGTAAGGGCCCGAGAGGCCTACGACCCCGGCTATATCGCTCGTCTCTGCACCAAGTCGCCCAAGCCATTGCTCTTCGAGCGCGGCCGTGACGACATTGTACGCTCCGGCAGAATGGCCCGCGACCACGATTTGCTCGGGATCGCCGCCGTACTGCTCGATCTCCGCCTTGGTCCAGGCAATCGCGCTGGCGGCGTCTTCCAACATGGCTGGGTAGACGGCCTCGGGGTGCATGCGGTACCCAGCGAGGACCACGATGAACCCTTTTGGCACAAAAGCGCGACCGACAAATCCATAATCGGCAGGATCGCCGCTGCGCCAACTGCCGCCATGCACGAACAAGAGCACGGGAAGTTTCTCGGCGTCCGCCGCGGGTGTCTCGGGAGACCAAACATAGAGCTTTTGCGCGGCGCTATCGCCGGTTGAGATCGTCGCTTTCAAAGCGATATTATCCGACCCGCCTACAAAGCGGTCGACCGCGCTAAGCACCGCCGGGCCGTTGCGCGAGATGGCGAATTGTAATGCAATCCCCGCCGCGACGACGATCGCCAAGATTGTTCCGATCATCAAGCCCATGCGGCGCAATCCTCGTTTTTTCATTCTGCCTGTACGCCCTCGGTGCCTCTTTCGACGGTTTCGATGATCTGTTCTGCCTCGCCGTCTGAATCAAGGCCTATTGTCTTCAGGAAAGCGCGACCAGTGCTATAGTCGTCCCCCAGCCACAAGGGCACACCCTCTTTCTCGATCAATGCCTTTGCTGCCATCTCCGCCTCGTCGAGCGATACCTTGGCTGCTTTTCGTATGAACACCGCTGCGATCCGGGAAGGGTGACGCCGTACCGTTTCACCGAATGCTGCAAAATCGCCCTGCGTATCGTCGCCGATCAGGGCGAAGCGCATGTCTGGATAGGTTTCGAGCACTCGATCGATTGCCTCGCGCTTGTGCGCCCCATGGCTGGAAGAGCCGAGTGTTTCACGGTTGAAACCCCAGTCTCTCAGCATGATCGGGCCGAGCGGCAGGTTCCGGCTACGCTTGAAGGCGACGAGGTAGGAGAACAGATTCCACGGGCTGGAGGAAATGTAGAAGAACGGGCGCTGAGTGGCGGAGAGCCGTTCCCCGGTCTTTGCGTCCGATGCAGGACTAGGAGGGGCACCGCCCAAGGCGCTGTAAAAGGTGTCGGCACCCGGAACGGCGATGCGCTCATCCGGCAAGTGCGCGATAACGCGCTTCATATTGCGCAGCAGATTGCGCAGGCCGCCTGTGATCCCTGTTTCCAGGATTGTGTCATCAATGTCGGAGATCACGCCAAGGCGGGTTTCTTCGCTTGGTGCCAGGACATGGCCCTCGGCGCATTGTGTGCCGGAGACGTTGTTCCAATGCAGCGAAACCACTTCCCAATTGGATGCGGCACCTAGTGACCACGTTCCTTCAAGAGCGATGTCGAAATGGACGAAACCCTCAGCATTTGTGATTCCTTCGTAACGGATGCGTTCGCCATCGGGACGTTCGAGTTCGAGCTGGACTACCAGCCCAGCCACTTCGCGTGACGCGAATTGCGACATCATGGTGCGCATTGCTCGCCATCGCCCTGACCGATTGAAGTCTGCCTCCCCGGCTTTCAGCGCGCGGGCCGAGAGGATCAGGCGGTTGTCATTGCGGAAGCCAAAATAGGGCTGAACGCGTACTGGGTCGCTCGAAAATACCATAGAATGCAAAAACGCGCCGCACCCAGGATGGGTCCGACGCGTCGTTGTTTCTTTTTGATGGTGAGCGAACTAGCCGACGAGTTTGCGGGCGGCGCGCTCAATCATCGGGACGTCCTGCTCGATTTCGCCCAGCACTTCGACCTCGCCGTCTTCGCTGCGGCGGATCATCACCAGGCCGAATTCTGGACCGTCGGCATCTAGCGCTTCGAACATCATCGCTTCGAGTTCGCGTAGCTTCTTAGCGAGAGCTTCACGCGGACCGTCTTTGACTTTCTCTTCTTTGCCAGCTTCCTCGCGGCGCAGTTTGCGCTCCGCGCTGACGACACCCTTGAGGCCACCTTCCGCTTCGCCAAGGAACTTGGCAAGGCTGCCACGCTCCAGCCCAACGCGATGCGCGTGAGTCAGGACTGCGGCGTATTCGGTGAGGCGAGTCTTGTCGTAATCGCTGCCGAAGACCAGTTTGACGACCGGCGTCATTGGCGCGCGGTCCTGAACGGTCAGGCCGTTTTCAGCTACCAGTTCGTCGTAGTCTTCAGGCGCTTCCTGCGCAGCAAGCGAGAAGTCGTAAGCACGGCCGACTGCGGCATAGAGCGCCTTGCGGCTGCGATCTTCCGATGCGCTGGCATTGTGTGCCAGTTCGCGCGCAGAGGCGAGGCAATCGTAGAGGCCGGCATCTTCTGGGAGGTCTTCTTCCACCGCATCGATGAGCTCAACCGGTTCGTCGAACTCGGGTTGGACCTGCTCGGCAACAGGTTCGGGAGCTGGCGCAATCTCTGGCTCGCCAGCTGCTGCATCATTCGTTTCGGATTCCGTCTCGACCGGAGCTTCAAAAACAGGCTCTGGTTCTTCTGACGCTGCTTCCTCAGAGACAAAGTCAGACTCTACAGGCTCGTCACCGTCGGCGCCTTCAGATACTGGCTCTTCTTCGAGCACGTATCCTGTGTCGGCATCATCGTTTTCGAAATCATCAGTCGGTTCGCCAACAGACTCGTCGACTTCATCGCCATCCAGCTCATATGCTTCGTCGCCGCTTTCGAACTCGTTTTCGTCAAGTTCGACAGCATCGAGATCAAGCGCTTGTGTTTTCTTGGCAGGCGCTTCGACGTAGTCGGTCAGAGAGGCGAAGCTGTAAGAAGCTGAGTCCTCGTCTTCCTCGTCCTCTTCGTCAGGTTCGGGTAGTGCATAGTCGCCAAAGTTCGGCATGGGCAGATCGTCATCATCGGTCGCGGCAGGTGCGTCGCCTCCGCCAAGCGCTGCCAGGCTGCCAAAGCTGTCTTCGTCTGGATCGGTGCCGGTGATTTCCGCTGCAGCGTCGAGCTCAAACGTGTCATTGGCGGGCTCTTCAGCCGCAATCTCGGCATCATTGCTGTTCGCCGCAACTTCGTCGAGCTCGTACTCGGACGCTTCGTTGGCGGGAGCATCTGCCCATTCCGTAACCGGATCGGCAGGATGTTTTTGTGGCTCGTCCGCTTCGGCTTCGACCTCTTCCTCGGTCTCCAGTGCCTGGTCGATTTCAAGCAGCAGCTCGTCGGCCGTAACCTGGTCAGCCATCTCTTTCCAGTTGATGACACCATAGATGAAATCAATCGCCTCATTGTTGCTGGAGAATGGCAGCAGGATGCCGCGATACAGGATCGCAATGCCGCGCTGATTCACGAACTCCGCTTCAAAACCAATCGGGGCCTGATTGGCCAGAATTTGCATATAGTGATCGGTGATCCGGCTCAGCAAAGAACGCGGCGGAACATCGGATAGTTGAGAGATATCGCCTTCCGCACCGCATTCGTCGGCGAGGGAATCCCCAAGGAACTGGACCGCTGGATCGTCAATGCCGTTCGAGAAATCGAGCACGACCGAATACGGGCCGAAATCGGGCAGGTTTTCGGGCTCTAGCGCTTCGATTGGTGGGAAGTTGCGTTCACCGAGCAGGCTCGCCCAGTGGTTGTAGGCGCGCACCTGCATGCGGCGTTCGTCCTGGCCGATAGAATCCGGCGGCAGGTCGCGTGCGTCCTGCTCTTCGGCACTATCCCAATCCTGATTGTCGTCGGCTGTTTCCGTGGAATCGAAAGCGCCCCGAAGATTGTCCATGGCCCGTATTTGCCCCTTTTAAAACGGTTCTTGGGGCTGTTTTGACGATGCATGGTAAACATGTCGTTAAGTTGTACGGAAAGTTGTGCCGATAGGTGAAATTCTTGTTTTCATGCGGGTTTGTGTGTCGGCGTCAGCAATGCACTTTGTCGCTTGATCGCTGGCGTCAAAGCGACTCTGGCGGCGACAATTTCGCTACAGCATATAGCGCATGCGAATGTTCATCGACTGCTTCTCAGAACCATGTTCGAATACGGCATCTTTGAACTTCGGTGGGCCCATCCGGACCTTGGCGTCGCGCGAGAAGCCGAAGCCTTCCTTTGGCATCATGCCCAGCGCGCGATCCGCTTTCCCATTGTCATTCTCATCATGCAGCAGCGCGATCGCATAATTTCCCGGCTCCACATCGGTAAAGCGGATGGTGACGTTCTTACCGGCTGGCACGACGGTGCGATGAGCACTCGGATCTTTGCGGCATTTTGGAAAGACGCTTTTCTCGGTCGTCATACAAGCGCGCACCACACCCTTGGCCGAGCGCATATCGGTGATCGTGATCACGACCTCGCCAGCCTGTGCGGGTGCGGACATGACGGTGAAGGCAGCGCCTGCGATCAGGGTAGAGGCGGCTAGCCGGATCGTGCCCGTGCGTGCCCCGCGTCCTCTACGATGCGGCGCGACAGGCCGCGTTCGGTTTTGCAAAGCCTGTCCCAGAACCGGAAATAGAGCCCGAAATTGCATTGATAGTCCTCATGATGCCGCTCGTGATGGCTGGCTGTTATCACCCAATTCCCCAACACCGAGTGAACAACCCAGCGGGGAAATATCTCCCAGCCCATGTGATTGGTCACGCCCATGATCGTCATCACGGTCAACACGATGCCCAGCATGGCGACATTGATCGGGATAATGAACATCAACATCGGGATTATGATTGCGCCCGTCACTGCCTCGATCGGGTGGAAGCTCATGGCGGTCCACGCGGTTGGCGGGCGGCTGTCGTGATGAACCCGGTGCGCTAGCTTGAACCAGCGCGGACGATGCATCAGCCGATGCGTCCAGTAGAACCAGGTGTCATGCGCGAACAAGTAGATCAGCACCGATGCTGGCAAATACCAAAGCGGGTATGCGCTGAAATCCATATAGAGCATCGTCCAGCCGTGATGGCGCCAGCTCCAGATTGCGATCGCGGCGGGTACGGCGAAGATGACTGCAGAAATCAGCGACCAGCGGATTTCGCGTGCGATCTGCTTGCCTTGGCCGTCATAGAGGCCAGGGCGCGCTTTGCGGGTGAGCAGGTCGAACAGGCCGCTGGTGATGAGATAGCGCAGCGCGACGATCACCGTCACAGCCAGACTACCCAGCGCAATGGTGACCGGAATGCTGTAGCCTGCAATCATTGCGCGCCGTCCATGCGCCGCCTTATGACGCAAGCCGCGCGATTATCGCAAGGCCAGATCGCCGCAATCGGGATCGAGCAAAGCCGTATGACGCCGCATGGCCGCCCTTGCTAGCCGCTCGACCTGAGCCTTGCGCCGTGCCGGAGCAAGTGGCTGCAGCGGAGCGTGACGCACAATCTCCGCATCATAACCGTCGGCGACGATCACTCCGCAGGCCTCGGGTTGGTAGGCCTCACTCTCGAGTAGGCTGCGATCGAGGCTTGGGGCCAGGCCCCAGAAAAAGCGGTCGCAAAAATCGAGGTAGTCGGGCCATTTGTTGTCCCCGAGCAGGTCGCTGCGCGCGACCTTTATCTCGACGATTACGATCTGCCCCTTGGCATCGACGCCCATCAAATCCGCACGGCGGCCATTCTTGAGCGGCATTTCCGGAATGCACCAGATGTCATTGCGCGCGAACAGCCGCATGATCCCGCGCGCGACCGCGCTGGAATCTACAGCCGTTTGCGTCGAATCAGGTGTGAGGGAGGCTTGAGCATGCATTCGCCCATGGTGGAACATAGAGCGAACATGGTCAAGTCATTAAGACCGGAAATTGTGGCGAAGCGAACGCGCTTAAGCGGCCTCTCGCTGATCCGGTGTTGTTAGCGCAAGTACGGAGCTGCGCGCCGAATGGAATTCACGCCAAAGAGCAAGCGCCGGAACATTCGCGTTCTGCCCGCGAGCGGTGATCGTACGCAGCGCGGTGAGCCCCGGCTGCATCATCGCGTCGATATCTTCGATGCTCTGCCACGCGAGTTCGATCTGAGCTGGCCCAGCTTCACCAATCGCTACCGGGAAGTCGGCGACGTCGCCTTCGAACGGTTCGGGCGAGAGTTGCGCAAGCTGCGCCAATTCAGCTGCCTGTTCGTGCAGAGCGCGCCATTGGCGTGTAAGCTCGCTCAGCGGTTTGTTTGCGTAAGTGGCGCTATGCATTGCGCGGACCTGGTGAGGAGGAAGAGCGGACATGATGTTCGCATGCGTAGCGCGGGGCTCTTGCTGATCGGTTAATGCCTGCTGGTCGATTGGCCGATTGGTGGGCGACGTTTTTGGGTGGTGCACCGTGCATCCACTTGCTAGAGGCGCGTCCGCTTGCGCTGTTTGGCGTATCCGCACCCGTAGCTCAGCTGGATAGAGCGCTGCCCTCCGAAGGCAGAGGCCAGAGGTTCGAATCCTCTCGGGTGCGCCAGTTTTTCCGTCAGGCCCAGCCGTTCTCCAGAAATTCGATGGCGCAGCCAGCGAGCATGGCGGAGCCGGTCGGCAGCGCCTTCTCATCGACATGCATGCGCGGGCTGTGGATCGCGCAGCAGCTGCTCCAGTCTTCGCCTTGTGGAGCTACGCCGAGGAAGAACATTGCACCGGGCACTTTTTCGAGAACATAAGAGAAGTCTTCCGCACCCATGATTGGATCGGCCAGGTCGCGCCAGGCCTCTGATCCGCCAAGCTCTTGCGCGACCTTGCGTCCAAGGGTGACAGCGCGTCGATCGCAGATCGTCACCGGAAAACCGGGCTCAATTTCGCAGGAGGCTTCGACTCCATAAGCGGTGGCGGTGTTGGCAGCGACTTCGGCGATCAGGCGATGCGCCGCCGCGCGATTTTCAGGCGTCAGCGTGCGTATTGTCCCGGCGATCATCGCGTCATCAGGCACTACATTGTGCGCGGTCCCGGTATGGATTTGAGTCACTGTCACCACGACGGCGCTGGCTGCATTGAAACGGCGGGTCACCATCGCCTGAATTGCGCCGACAATAGCGGCTGCGGCGGGCACAGGGTCTTCGCAATCATGCGGCATGGAGGCGTGACCACCCTTGCCCTTCACCGTCATAGTAAATTGATCTGCCGCGGCCATGAGTGGTCCGGGGCGTCCGGCGAGAACGTCGAAAGGCGCGTTTGGCATAACATGAAGCGCGAATGCGGCGTCGGGCAGCGGGCGTTCCTCATTGCCGCCAAGCAGGCCATCATTGAGCATGAAGCGTGCGCCGTGATATCCCTCTTCGCCAGGCTGGAACATGAAGTCGACCTCGCCGGCTAGCGTATCGCGCTGCGCATCGAGCAGCCGCGCCGCGCCAACCAGCATGGCGGTGTGCGTGTCATGCCCGCAGGCGTGCATCCGACCGGGAATGGTGGAGGCGAACTCGAGATCGGTCTTCTCGTCCATCGGCAGCGCATCCATGTCCCCACGCAGCAGCACGCGCTTGCGCCCCTCAGCACCTGGTTTCGCACCCCTTAGCGTGGCTACCGCGCCGGTGCAGGACGTGCCCGTGCGCCATTCCAAGTCTACATCGGCCAATGCCTCGCGAACCTTGGCGAGTGTTTTGGGGGTTTCGAGGCCCAATTCAGGCTCAGCATGGATCGCGCGGCGCAGGGATACGATGTCAGGTGCGAGTTCGCGGGCGGAATCGATCAGAGAGGATTTCAACATGGCCACATCTTTAGCGGCACTTCGCGAGAACGGAACAGCCTGAAATGCATTCGGTGTGACGCAGCGCCGAACCAATGCGTCGGTCAGTCGCAATGGGAAGGCTTGCCCACGCGCGAAAAGACACGATGTAACCGCCTACGTCTGTCGCGCGAAATGCGACAAAACAAAGAAATTTCTGGCAGTGTTAACGATATTGCCGCTAGGAGCCGCCCCATGGCCACGCCGATTTACGAATTTTCTCAAATGCCGCAGGAAAATGCGGCACGCGAAGCTGTTCGCCGAGCTCGCCGCAAGCGCGCTCCGGGCGAAGCGCCGACTGTTGGTGTGATCTACAATCCGCGTAGTCATGGAAATAAGGGCAAGGATTTCGACTGCGGCATCTGTCCGCATGTGTTTATCGCGCAACCGGGTGACCGCTCGCAATTGCCTGCCGCGTTAACCAGTCTGGCCGAGCGCGGAATCGATTTGCTCGTTATCAATGGCGGGGATGGAACGGTTCGCGATGTGCTGAGCTGTGGCCAAGCGATCTTTGGCGACGACTGGCCCCCGATCGCGGTCTTGCCCAAGGGCAAGACCAACGCACTGACCGTCGATCTTGAAGTGCCGCTCGATTGGACGCTTCAGCGCGCGATTGATGCACTCGATGATGGACGGACCATCCGACGGCGTCCGATCAAGGTGACTTCGCTTGAGGGACCGCGATCTAGCGTAATGGGTTTCATACTGGGCGGCGGTGCATTCACGCTCGCGACTCAATCCGGGCAGAGCGCGCACCGTCTGGGCGCATTCAACAGCATGGCGGTTGGTGTCACCGTCTCGTGGGGCATCCTTCAGATGCTGCTTGGTTCACGCAGCAATGCGTGGCGCAGCGGTACGAAAATGGATATTCGCCTGGGTGCAAGCGGCGCGCCGATGGCGCATAGCGGACTTGGCGATCCCGAACGGCGCCAATTGCTGTTTGCCTCCACGCTTGAGCGGCTTCCCGCTGGCCTCAAGCCTTTCGGCGCGCTCAAGAGCGGGTTAAAGGTGCTTGCTATCGACCAGATTTCTCGCCGAACCACCGCTATCATGCCCGCAGTTGTGACCGGCTGGACAACGCCAAAGAATTTGCGCGAGCGCGGTTATCATACGCTAAGTGCATCGCGCTTTACCCTCGATATCGATGATCAGTTCATCATGGATGGAGAGGCCTTTCCGGCAGGCAAATACCGCATCGAGCAAGGTCCCGAGCTGGACTTCGTGACACCGTGAACGACGAGCCGCAGGCGCCGGCGGCGCTTGCGGAGCGCGTAGCGATACAGCTGGCAGCGCCAGTGGCGGCTGAAGTGCGAGCATTTGCCGCTGCGTTGGGCGAAGCAGCGGGCGCGCGTGCCGTACTGTTTTACGGATCAAATCTGCGCACTGGATCGCTCGAGGGCGTGCTCGACTTTTATGTGCTGACGCCGGGCGAGCAGCTTGAGCGGATCTGGCCAAGGGTTAGCTATCATGAGCGCCAGGCTGGTGAGATCACCTTGCGCGCCAAGGTCGCGACGATGTCTCTGCAGGGCTTCGCCAAAGCCGCTGCGGGCGAGTTGACTGACACCACGATCTGGGCGCGGTTTGTGCAGCCGAGCGCCTTGGCGTGGGCCAGCGATGATACGGCGGAGAGTGATGTAACAGCGGCGATTGCCGGTGCGGCAATGACGGCGGCTCAGCTTGCCGCCGCGCTCGGCCCCGAAACCGGCACAGCCGAGGAGTACTGGCGCGCGCTGTTTAAGGCGACTTATCAGGCGGAGTTTCGTGTTGAGAAGGAGGGCCGCGAGAATGACATTCTCAGCGTCAATGCCGAGCACTTCGCCGGTCTTCTGCCGCTCGCGCTGGAGGCGAAGAGCATCGTGGTCGAACGCTCGGGCGACAAGTTGACGCCGAAGCTCACCGAGCCCGAGCGTGTGCGAATCCTCGATTGGTGGAAGAAGCGTCGCAGGCGTGGCAAACCGCTCAATTTCGTGCGGCTGCTAAAGGCGAGCACCACCTTCGAAGGTGCCACACGCTACGCCGCCTGGAAAATTGAGCGTCACACCGGGATGCCGGTCGAGGTCACGCCCTTTCGCGAGCGTCACCCGATCCTGGCTGCGCCCGGCGTGCTGTTTGCGTTGTGGAGACACCGCCGCAAGCGCGAAACGCGCTGACGATCAGCCGAAATACTTCATCTGGATGGAAATCGAGCTGACCCCTGACCCTGTGTCGAAGCGGGTCTTGCTCACGCTTGGCTTGCCAAGATTGAAGATATTTATCGAGGGGTTGCGCGACATCGCGCCGCCATCCTGACGAATATCGGTCTTACCATTGCCGTTCGCGTCATGGCGCGCCGCAATCGCATAGGTGCCGCTCGCCGGTACAGGCATGCAGAACGTCATCGTGCCCTTGCGCGCAGGAACCTCAATCCGGTTCAGCCAGCGGCCCGACTCCAGCCAGTCCGCCTTGGTGCCGCGATAAACCTGGACGCGAACCTTACCGCTCGCGCTCTTGATGCCGGAAACGGTTACGCGCACTGCCGGGCCTTTGCCGGGCGCGCACTTGCGCATGTCATTAGAGATCTTCTGGCGATATTCGCCTTGCGCCGCCGCTGGCGCAGACAGCATCGCACCGCCTGCTGCGGCGAGCCCAAGCGCGCTCAATCCTGCGAAAAATTTCCTCATGACACCCTTCAATTCTGTCCGATTTGATCCGCGCGCTGTCAAGCATGCGAAGCGCGCTCCCAGCCGAATGGCCGGTCAATATGCAGTCTGTATGGAAAAACGGCGCTGAATTCTGGCTGAATTTGCATGAATTGATGCGTTCAGGCTCTGCGCAGCACCAGTTTGGCCTGACGGTGGTGGAAAAGGCGTAAGTGGCGGTTGTTAGGCGATTCGCGGACTCTTACTTCCTCGTGAACCTGTCTCAGCCCGCACGCGGCCGGGTGATGAGGCGCAAGGCAATGGACCTGTGATGGCAGCACCGCTGATCTCTCCTTCGATCCTTTCGGCTGACTTCTCTCAGCTTGGCGCAGAAGTGCGCGCGGTCGATGCTGCTGGGGCGGACTGGATCCATATCGATGTGATGGACGGTCACTACGTACCGAACATCACCATCGGTCCGGACGTGGTGAAGGCATTGCGCCCACACACGGAAAAGACGTTTGACGTCCATCTGATGATTTCGCCGGTCGATGCCTATCTGGAGGCTTTCGCCCATGCCGGTGCGGACATCATCACGGTCCATCCTGAGGCCGGGCCGCATTGCCACCGCACGCTGCAGGCAATCAAATCACTTGGCAAGAAAGCGGGCGTGGTGCTCAATCCCGGTACGCCGGTCGATGTGCTCGACAATTTGATTGACCTTGCCGATCTTGTTTTGGTGATGAGCGTCAATCCCGGCTTCGGCGGGCAAAGCTTCATTCACTCACAGCTGACCAAGGTTGAGCGCATCCGGGCGATGATCGAGGCGACTGGCCGCGACATTCACCTGGAGGTCGATGGAGGCGTTAATCCACAGACTGCTCGCCTTTGCGTCGATGCAGGGGCCGATGTGCTCGTTGCAGGCTCTGCAACGTTCAAAGGTGGACCCGACCAATATGCAGCCAACATCGCTGCGCTGAAAGGCGAGGGGTGACGTGATGGATTCGCTGTTTCGCGAGACAGAGGAGGCCCGGATCGACCGCGATGTCGGCTCGCCTGCCGATGCCAGCGAAACCGAGTCAGCTGAGCGAGGTGACCAACAAGCGATCCCCCTAACGCATAGTGATGTGCAGCCGGTCGCGAAATCGGGCGATGTTCCTAAGTATGGCGAAACGCCCGCGCCTCTGGCGGCAGATCGAGCGCTTGCCCTCACCGATGTCATTGCCCCGCGCGCCAAGCCTGGCGAAGCGATGCTGCGCTTTGCCTATCGCTTGGGCGTGCCCGGACATGCTTTATCCGCGCCGTTCCGTCGTCCTCGAAAGACCCGGGTGCTGGCCACGGTTGAGAGTCCGCTCAAGGGCGATCGCTCCGCCGGGATTGCATTGAGGGCGGGGCACTTCCTCATCAACGGCGCGAAACTGCCGATTGCGCGGGTGGAGTTTGATTCTTCCGCCCGACTTGGCCCGGTGTTCGATCGTATGGTGCATGGCTTTGGCTGGCTGCGTGATCTGGCCTGCAGCGCTCCGCGTGAGGATTGCGTGCCCGTGGCGGAGCGGATCACACGCGCTTGGCTGAATGCCTGTCCCTCGAGCGGCAAAGGGCGTGCGTGGGAGGTCGAGTTTGCCGGCCAGCGCCTGCTCGCCTGGTTGGTCAATGCGCCGCTGGTGCTGGCTGGCGGTGACCCTAAGCTCAAGTCGCGCCTGCTAATTGAGATCGAAGATACAGCCCGCTGGCTTGACCGCAATGTCGCTAGCGGCGGCGCGGGCGATCTGGGGCAAGTTGCCGGATGGTGCGCTATTACAGCTGCAGGTTTGCTGCTGCCTGATGGCAAACCGCGTCGTCTCTATGGCGAGGCCGGGCTAATACGTGCGCTCGGCGACCTCGTCGCTGAGGACGGCGGAGTGCTGTCGCGTTGTCCCGATGCGCAAATGCTCAGCCTCGCGCTGCTGACCGACCTCATAGCATGCTACGAGGCGGTTGAAATTGAAGCGCCGCAAGCGCTCAGCGTGATGCGTGAGTTGTTGGTGCCCCCGCTACTCAGCCTGCGCCATGGCGATGGCGCGCTGGGCAATTGGCAAGGCAATGGCGCGATTTCGGCGGATCGATTGTCGGGGTTGCTGGAGGCGACAGGCGTTCGCGCTCGCCCGCTCGAAGATGTGCAGAACTGGGGTTATCAGCGGATGAGCGGCGGCAAGACGCTGGTGCAATTCGACGCCGCCCCACCACCTCGTGCTCGCCATGCTCGTTGCGGGTGCGCGTCGACGTTGGCCTTTGAGATGTCCGACGGCCCGCAACGTCTGATCGTTAATTGCGGCGGGTCTGCGCTCGCTGGCGGTCAGATCCCCGCGCGTATTCGCCAGGGTCTTCGTGCCACCGCGGCGCATTCCACGCTGGTTCTGAACAATGCCAATTCCACCGCGGTTAAGCTGCATGGCAAGCTGGGCAAGGGCGCTGAGCTGGTCGAGGTAGAGCGGCGTCTGATTGGCGAAGGCAATTCCAGCGGCGGTGCGACCCTGATCGAGGCAAGCCATGATGGTTATGCCGCACGCTTTGGACTCAAACATCGCCGCACGCTCGCTTTGCGGAAGGACGGCAGCGAGCTTTCCGGGCAAGACGTGCTCCTGCCGGCCTCACGCAAGGGCAAGCGCGGCAAGATCGAGTTTGCCATTCGCTTCCATCTCGGGCGCGGGGTGGAGGTGCACTTGTCGGATGACAAACGCGGGGCCAGCCTTTTGCTGCCCGACGGAGGCCTGTGGCAATTCCGGATGCGCGGCGAGACGGCGGGAGGCCACGAAGCAAGGCTGAGCTGCGAAGACAGTCTATGGGTCGATGGCGCGGGATGCCCGCACGCGACCGAGCAATTGGTGATCGAAGGTATGACATCGCGCGGCGGAGGAGAATTCTCCTGGCTGCTCAAGAAAATGGGGTAAGGCCCAAGGGTCGAAATCTATGGCTGACATGAAGATCAAGCGGGCACTGCTTTCGGTGTCCGACAAAAGCGGTTTGGCGGAACTCGGGACGGCGCTGGCCTCGCGCGGTGTGGAGCTTGTCAGTACCGGAGGTACGGCCCGGACCTTGCGTGATTCAGGCCTTGAAGTGCGTGACGTTTCCGACCTCACCGGCTTTCCAGAGATGATGGATGGCCGGGTCAAGACGCTTCATCCGAAGGTTCACGGCGGGCTGCTCGCGCTGCGCAACAATGAAGAGCATGTCGCCGCGATGGAGAGCCATGAGATCGGTGCAATCGATCTCGTCGTGGTCAATCTATACCCATTTGAGGCGACTGTGGCGAAAGGCGCTGAACGCGCCGAAATCATTGAGAACATCGACATTGGCGGACCTTCGATGGTGCGCTCTGCGGCGAAGAACCACGGCTTTGTGACCATCCTGACCGATGCGGCTGATTATGACGAGCTGCTGGAGGAGTTGGACGCCAACGATGGGGCGACCAGCGAGGCCTTTCGCATCCGTATGGCGGGCAAGGCCTATGCCCGCACGGCGGCCTATGATGCAGCGATCGCCAATTGGTTTGCCTTTGGCGATGCCTTCACCCGTCCGCTGGGCGCAGAGGCGCTGAAAGCTACGCCGTTTGTCGAAACCATGCCGCTCGCGTTCAAGCGCTCTGACACTTTGCGCTACGGAGAAAATCCGCATCAGTCCGCAGCGGTTTATGTCCCGCAAGCAGTTAGTGCAGCTGGCGTACCGCAGGCCGCGCAATTGCAGGGCAAGGCGCTCAGCTACAACAATCTGAACGATGCCGATGCTGCGCTGGAACTCGCGGCGGAGTTTGGCGGCGGCGACCCGGCGGTAGTGATCGTCAAGCATGCCAACCCCTGCGGCGTGGCGCAGGGTGGCAGCCTGGTCGAGGCTTGGGATGCGGCACTCAAGTGCGACAGCGTTTCGGCGTTTGGCGGAATCGTTGCGGTCAATACAGAGCTCGACGGCGCAACCGCAGAGCAGATCGCCAACATTTTCACCGAAGTGATCATCGCTCCCAAGGTGAGCGCCGAGGCGCGTGAAATCTTCGCCAAGAAGAAGAATTTGCGCGTGCTCGAATGCGGCACTCTGCCTGATCCGCGCCGCGGCGGCTTTATGATGAAGACGATTGCAGGCGGGATGTTGCTGCAGATGCGCGACAACGGTGCGGTGCCTCAGGGCGATCTCAAGGTCGTCACGAAGCGTGCGCCGACCGAGCAGGAACTCAAGGATTGCATGTTTGCATGGACAGTCGCGCGGCACGTGAAGTCGAACGCGATTGTCTATGCCAAGGACGGCGCGACCGCCGGTATCGGCGCGGGTCAGATGAACAGACGCGATTCAGCCCGGATTGCAGCGATCAAGGCAGTGGAAGCGGCGGAGACCTATGAATGGTCTGAGCCGCGCACGGTAGGTAGCGCGGTCGCTTCCGACGCTTTCTTCCCGTTTGCGGATGGTCTGATCTCAGCGGCTGAAGCTGGTGCAACCGCCGTTATTCAACCGGGCGGCTCGATCCGCGATGAGAAAGTGATCGCGGCGGCCGACGAGGCGGGTCTCGCCATGGTGTTCACCGGGATGCGGCATTTCCGGCATTGATATTGTTCCACTCGCCCATTCGGGCGAGCATCCTCGGCGAAACTCTTCCGCTTCGGTACGGATCACCTGCGGGTGCCCGGTCGGGCTTGCGGTCGCTTCAGCGACCGAGCTTCGCGACCAAGCCAATTGACCAGCGCTGGCCCGATGCCGGAGGCATCGCAAGGGCCATTGCCCGCCCGCAGCGATGCGATCTTTGATCGCGTTAGCGAGGATAGCCAAGTGAGCGGATGCGAACGCCGGCGCATGAGGCCAAACAAGAAACTCCCGCTTGAAGCCAAAAAAGCACTTCATTCGTAACTTTTCTGCCCGTTCCAACGAAACACAGTCTGAAGCCGCCGTTCACCACTTTGAAAGCGCTCGTCGTTAAAGAGGCTGGTGAAAACAAACTAACCATCACGAGTATCGCCCCATGGGACTGTTCAAATCCGACCTCTATCGCAATTTCGCCATCGGTTTTGCTGTTGGCGCGGTGTTTGTCGGCTTGAGTGCGACCGGTGGCTGGGATGGCGAGATTGCCAGCCCGGCGCAGGCAGCCGAGATGGATATTTTTGAAGCGGTGGAGCCTTCGAACGAGTTCATCATCGAAAGCGACTAATGAAACCACTAGCTTTGTTTGCTGCCAGCGCGAGCCTCGCCCTCGCCAGCTGCTCTTCTCCCGCCCAAGCGCTTGAAAAACCTGTCAACGCGCCGGTTCCCAAAGTCATCGCCAAAGAGGGTGCAGGCCTGAAGACCGCTGTTTTTGCAGGCGGCTGCTTCTGGGGCGTCGAGGGTGTTTTCAGCCATGTGAAAGGCGTGAAGTCGGCTGTCTCCGGTTATCACGGGGGCAAGGCCACGACCGCGAAGTATAACACCATCATTTCGGGCATGACCAACCACGCCGAGTCCGTGCGGATCACCTACGATCCCTATGTCGTGCGGTATGACGAGCTGCTGCGGATCTTCTTTTCGGTGGTGGCCGACCCGACGCTAAAGAATCGCCAGGGTCCTGACATCGGCGCTCATTATCGCACCGCGCTTGTCCCACAGAATGCAGAGCAGCGCAGGGTTGCCTCGGCCTATCTCAAGCAGATGAACGCCTCAGGTAAATGGCGCAGGCCGATCGTGACGAAGATCGAAGGCTACAAGAAGTTCTACCCAGCCGAGACTTATCATCAGGACTTCATGCGCAAGAATCCACGCCACGGCTACATCGTGCGCTGGGACGCGCCAAAGGTGCGCGCGCTCAAGGCGATGTATCCGTCCTACTACCGGGCGACTTTCCTCAAGGACGGGTGATGCGCGAGCCAAGGCTGGCGAAACCGCGTATGGGCGCTTATATTGGCGTTCATGGCAACGGCACATCACGATCACTCTCATCATGAACATTCCGGCGAAAGCCTGGTCAACGCCGCTCGCGGCGCTTTGACCGAAGCTGGCGAACAATGGACTGGCATGCGCGAGTCCGTGTTTACCGAACTGGCCAAGCATGAGCGCCCGGTCTCCGCGTATGACATCGCCGACAACCTTTCGGCTGCGCGCGGCAAAAGGGTTGCGCCCAACAGCGTCTATCGCATCCTCGACCTATTTGTGAGCAACAATCTCGCCATGCGCGTGGAAAGCTCCAACGCTTATCTCGCCAACACCCATCCGGGCTGCGCACATGATTGCATCTTCCTGGTCTGCGACGAGTGCGGCGATGCGGTCCATGTCGATGACGACGAAGTAAGCAGGACCGTGCGCCGTATTGCGAGTGACCAGTCGTTTCAGGCGCGCCGTCCGGTGTTGGAGATTCGCGGCATTTGTCGCGCCTGCACGTAAGTCTTCGCAAAGCGACTTTGCGTTGCATTCGGTGCACGTGCTCACGGTGAAGCGTTCTCCAGTAGCGATGAATCGTTCATCGACAGTTTTGTTTTCTGGGTGTAAGGCCAAAGCATGACAAGCACGCCCGACACACCGTTGCTCGATACGGTCGCTAATCCTCAACAACTTCGCGGCCTTAAGCCGGACCAGCTCAGGCAGCTTTCCGACGAACTGCGCGCTGAAATGATCGACGCTGTCAGCACGTCTGGCGGGCATTTGGGCTCTGGCCTTGGCGTGGTCGAGCTGACCGTGGCGATCCACTACGTCTTTAACACTCCAGACGACAAGCTGGTGTGGGACGTCGGCCACCAGTGCTATCCGCATAAGATCCTGACGGAGCGGCGCGATCGTATCCGCACTTTACGCAGTGGCGGGGGCCTTTCCGGTTTCACCAAGCGGGCGGAAAGCGAATATGATCCTTTCGGCGCTGCGCACTCCTCGACCTCCATTTCGGCGGCGCTTGGCTTCGCCGTTGCCAACAAGCTCAAAGGCGAGCCGGGACGCGGCATTGCGGTAATCGGCGACGGCGCGATGAGCGCCGGCATGGCCTATGAGGCGATGAACAACGCCGCGCAGGCGGGCAATCGCCTGGTCGTGATCCTCAATGACAATGACATGTCGATTGCGCCGCCGGTTGGCGGGCTGTCGGCATATCTCGCGCGGATGGTCTCCTCCAGCGAATATCTCGGCCTGCGCAGCCTCGCGAGCCGCGCGGTCAAGAAAATGAGCCGCCGGATGCATGAAGCCATCGGCAAGGCAGAGGAATACACGCGCGGCATGGTGACCGGCGGAACTTTGTTCGAAGAGCTTGGCTTTTATTATGTCGGCCCGATCGATGGCCACAATCTCGACCACCTGATCCCAGTGCTGGAAAATGTGCGCGACACGTCCGAAGGCCCGGTTCTGATCCATGTCGTCACCACCAAGGGCAAGGGTTACAAATACGCTGAGGAAAGCGCCGACAAATATCACGGCGTGCCCAAGTTCGATGTGATTACGGGTGAGAAAGCCAAGGGTAAGGCTGGTCCACCCGCCTATCAGAACGTATTTGGCGATACGCTTGCCAAGCTGGCTGAAACCGATGAACGGATTTGCGCCATCACTGCCGCCATGCCTTCGGGCACAGGGGTTGATCGCTTTGCCAAGGCGCACCCTGAACGCAGCTTCGACGTAGGTATAGCCGAGCAACATGGCGTGACCTTTGCGGCAGGCCTCGCCGCGCAAGGCATGCGGCCTTTTGCGGCGATCTATTCAACCTTCCTGCAGCGTGCATACGATCAGGTCGTACACGATGTCGCGATCCAGAACCTGCCCGTGCGCTTTGCGATCGACCGCGCCGGCCTGGTCGGCGCGGATGGTTGCACTCACGCAGGCAGCTTCGACATCACCTATCTTGCGACGCTGCCGAATATGGTGGTGATGGCGGCGGCTGATGAAGCCGAATTGGCACACATGACCTACACCGCTGCCGAATATGACGACGGACCGATCGCTTTCCGCTATCCGCGCGGGAGCGGTGTCGGCGTGCCGATGCCGGAAACGCTGGAGAAGCTGGAAATCGGCAAGGGGCGGATCGTGCGCGAAGGGACAAAGGTTGCTATCCTGTCGCTCGGCGCACGACTGGAAGAAGCCAAGAAAGCTGCCGATCAGCTCGAGGCAAAAGGGCTGTCGACGACCATTGCCGATATGCGCTTTGCCAAGCCGCTCGACGAGGATTTGATAGCCAGGCTGATGCGCAGTCATGAGGTTGTCGTGACGGTTGAAGAGGGCGCTATTGGCGGCCTTGGCGCTCATGTGCTTACCTATGCCAGCGACGAAGGCCTGACCGATGGCGACAGCGGAACTGCGCTGAAGGTCCGCACCCTGCGCTTGCCTGACGTGTTTATCGATCAGGATGCGCCCGACAAGCAATATGACGAGGCCGGCCTCAACGCGCCGCATATCGTCGAGACGGTGCTAAAGGCGCTAAAGCATAACTCCGCAGGCGTCGACGACAGCGCGGAAGAAGCAGGCGTTCGGGCGTAAGCGCTCATGACACTGCTGAAGGTTGAACGCGACGGCCCAATCACGACGCTGACTATCGATCGCGCTGACACGATGAACCCGCTCGGTGCACCGGGTGACGGTGACGAGTTTCGCGCGGCCTGCGACGCGATCAACCGCGATATGGAGGTGCGCTGCGTCATCTTGACCGGGGCTGGCCGTGCGTTCTCCGCCGGCGGCGATATCAAGGCGATGCAAAGCAAGACCGGCACATTCGGAGGCTCGCCACCTGCGATCTCGGATGGTTATCGCGACAACATCCATCTGATTCTGCGCGCGCTACATGGTCTGCGCGTCCCCGTCGTCGCGGCAGTCAACGGCCCAGCCATCGGGCTGGGCTGCGACGTCGCATGCCTGGCCGATATTCGCATCGCCTCTGACAAAGCAAAGTTCGGGGTGACCTTTCTGAAGCTCGGCATCGTCCCCGGTGATGGCGGAACATGGATACTGCCTCGCGTGATCGGCATGAGCCGCGCCGCCGAATTGTTCTACACTGGCGATGTGATTGACGCAGCCACAGCTGAGGATTGGGGCCTCGTCAGCCGCGTGGTCGCGCATGACGATCTTCTCGCCGAGGCTCAGGCACTGGCTGCCAAGATCGCGAGCATGCCGCCGCATTCGCTGCGCCAGTCCAAAATGCTGCTGCGCCAAGGACAGCAGGTCAATTACGACACCGCGCTCGAAATGGCGGCCAACACACAGGCGATGATGCATCACACGGATGATCACGCCGAAGGTGTGGCGGCGTTGATCGAAAAGCGTGCGCCAGACTTCAAAGGCCGATAGCGAAGCGCCCGTGACGACTATGCTTGTTCGCATCCTCGTTGGCATCTCGGTCGCTTATCTCGCGATCATCGTGCTGCTTTGGGTTTTGCAAGCCCGGATGCTTTACCCGGCACCCAAAGAAGTCGTCCCGCTGATCCCCGGTTACCAGGACATCCGATTGGAGACCGAAGATGGCCTGTCGCTCCGTTCCTTCTATCGCCCCGCGCAAGACGGCCTGCCGACGGTGGTTTACTTTCACGGGAATGGCGGATCACTTGTTGGATCGGGCGTTTCGAACGCGCCGCTTGTGGAGCGTGGTATCGGCGCATTGCTGGTCGAATATCGCGGCTATGGCGGCAATCCAGGCGAGCCATCGGAGGATGGGCTCTACAAGGATGGCGATGCGGCCATGGCTTGGCTTACATCAAAGGGCATCGGCATTGAGGAAACGGTCATCATAGGCAATTCCATCGGCAGCGGCGTCGCCACCGAAATGGCGCTGCGCCACGATCCTGCGGCGCTCGTTTTGGTGGCACCTTTTACTTCGCTGCCTGATGCCGCAGCTGACAATCTGTGGTGGCTGCCCGCGCGCTATTTGGTGCGCGATCAGTTTACCAGCAAGGACAAGATTGGCGAGCTAGATATGCCGATCCTGATCCAGCACGGAACGGCGGACAATCTGGTGCCACACACTCAGGGCAAGGCGCTTGCAGCAATGGCAGAGGACGCCGAATTCCAGTCTTTCGAGGAACTGGGCCACGCGCTGTCGTTTGTTCGCAGCTCTGGCGAAGCGCGGGCAAGATGGATTCTTTCGCGCAGGCTAGGGATCGAGACCCGGCAGGCGAGCGCCGAACCGGTCCAACGTTAGAACCAGCGCCAAATCCCTGCGGAAATCCCCCCCAGCGGTTGGTGTAGCCAGCTGAGAAAAACGAACAGGATCAGTCCGACGGTCCATGGCAATGCGCCTGCAGAAAACAGCTTACCCCAACGTGGCCAATAACTTGTCTTGCTTTCCCAGACTTCCCAGGCTTCACCCATCAGCACTCGCTTCTTACGGTCCTGCATGTGCGCGCCGATCAGAGCGAGAAACCCCATGGCAAAGGCGGTGATCATGGTCCGCCAACTCCAGAACAGCACCAGGTGCGAAAGCGCCCACAGCGCAAATCCCCACATCATCGGGTGGCGCGTAACCGCGAAAACTCCGGATGGTTCTGCGCGGGCTTGCTCTTCGGCTCCCGGCATGCCGAGGGCGGGGTTGCCCACCAAAGAGCCTGCGAACAAAATAAGCGCGGGCAGAGTAAGGATCGTAGCAATGATCCAACCTGTCTGCCCCGAACCAGCGAGATCGGCGGTCGGTGCGGCTTTGAATGCGAAATAGATCCACACGAAAGCGGCCAAGCTCACGAGAGTATAGGCGATCTGGAAGCCGAGATTGCCCAGAACCTTCACCAATGGCGCGCGCAAAGGATGCGACATGGCGAAATGCGTGCCGACAAAGGTCGTGTTTGCTGCGATCAGCTGTGTCAGTGCCTCGTCCATTTGCGACGCATATCATCGAAGCGCGATGCGCGACAAACCGCTGCGGTTTATAACTTTGCGAGCTAAGGCACGCGCTGAGAGGGAATCCCGGTTGGAATGATTGTGCCTTGCGCGGTCGCGACATGGTGCCTTTCACCGTCACCCTCGCTCCAAACATCTGCTCGAACAACAACTTGGCGTTTGCCTGCCTTGATTACTTGGCCTTTGGCGCGCAGCGATTTGCCTTTCGCAGGGCGCAGGAAATTGATCGAATAATTGCCGGTGACAACATCGCCTGCCACGGAAGCACCGGCCCATGCGCAGGCATTGTCGGCCATCAATCCGACGATGGCTCCATGCGCAAATCCGTGATGCTGAGTCATTTCCGAGCGCAGTTCGAGAGTGAGTTCGCTTTCGCCTTCCCAGACTTTTACCGGCTCGACATTAAGCCAGTTGCTGAACCCGGATTTCTTCACAGCAACCGCTTTCATATAAGCGATTGCGTCTTCAGGGCTGTCAAAACGACTGCGACTCATAGCGATCTCCGACTCAAAGTCTGTAAAACAGATGTTGATATCGCACTTGCCAGAGTGGCGCGCAAGTCTGATATGCAGATGCATTCGCGAAGCTTAATAAGGTGATGCGATATGAAGACTTATCAACCCTCTCGCGCTCCATGCCCGATTGGCCGCGCTGCTCGGCTTCTGGGCGATCGTTGGATATTGCTGATCTTGCGCGAAGGGTTCTTAGGCGCTGAGCGTTTCGAAGAGTTTATCCAACGGCTTAGCATCAATCGTGCGGCGCTTACCTCCCGCTTGGCTATCCTGCAGGAAGCAGGGCTGATCACCCGTGATCCGCCAAGCGGCAAGCGGGCGCGATATCTGCTCACCGACCAGGCATGCGCGCTCGTGCCGCTCTATGCCGAAATGGCAAAGTGGAGCGCGGAGCACTTGTTTGACGATGACGAAATGACCGCCGGATGGGCAGCCTCAGGTTCTCACCAATCGTAGGCCTTGGGCAAGTCGCTTTCGTCGAGATCTCGGTAGCGCTTGGCCAGTTCGGTCTGGTGATTGTCTAGCGGCTGCTCGACGCCAGCGATAAACACCTGCGTCGGAGCGGAGTTGACTTCCAGCGGGTCACCATCCCAAATCACGACATCGCCGACCGCGCCGGGCTTCAACACGCCGAACTTGCCGGCGTGTCCGGCAATCTCCGCAGGGATAGAGCTGATCGTCGCAAACGCCTGACCCCAGGAAAGTCCGCTAGCGCCAGGCACTTTACTGAGCGCGACAAGGTTCCCCGCAAACTGCGCCGCACTGCGCGGATGACCGTCTGTGGTGCCGGACATCCGGCCAATCGCAACCTTCACGCCAGCAGCTTTCATGCGGCCAATGTTGGACTGGGTCGCGCCCAATTGCTCGAAGCTCGCTGGCAGGTCATCTAGCGCGTCGGCGATAACCGGCACACCAGCGGCGGCAATCTCGCTCGCTACCAGCCAGCCCTCGCTCGCGCCAACCAGCACCAGATCAAGCCGTGCATAGCGACGCTTGAGGTCCAGCACATTGCGAATATCGGCTGCCCGCTCGACTTCGACATAGAGTTGCTGCGAGCCGTTGACCACGGGAACCAGAGCCTGGGCATCGGCGCGGGTGAGCAGGGCTTCCTCGCCTTCCCAATCGCCGCGCGCAAAGGCGCGTGCTTCGGCTAAGGCATTGGCCAGCTCGACATAGGCGGCTGTACGGCTGCCGCCAGATAAGCGCGCCCCGCGTTCGCCTAGATTGGCCATCTGGAACGCCTTGGCTTCCATCACGGCGTTGGCGTCAGCTCCTAGGTCGATCACCGCGCCCTGCCCCGCGAACAGCGAGTTGCCATGCGACGGGGTCACTAGCGCGCGGGTGATTCCACCTGCGCGGCTGACCTTGATATGTTGTGAGCTGGGATTGATTGCGGGCGCGACATTGAGTGCGGCATTGAACCGGGAGTCGCCAGCGGATTTGTCATTGCTCGCGCCAACCGCGCCGACATCATACAGGCCGAGATCAGTGACCGCTGACACGATACCCGGCGTAACCCAGCGACCGCCTGCATCAATTGTTGGAACGGACGGATCCGGTCGAAGCTCAGTCCCGACGGCAACAACCTCGCCGCCGCGAACGATAACGGTCGCCTCATTGATTGGCTCGCTGCCATCGCCAATTGCGACGGTAGCATTGATGATCGCCACATCCTGCGCAGCGACGGGAGCGGTCACGGCAATTGCTGCGAAAGCGGCGCCGGAAAGAAGACACTTCATCATTTCACGTCTCCTGCGCCGGGTTGGCCGAGTTCGAAATCGCTCACGGGCCTGCGTTTGCGATCCTGTGCGTCGTAGAGCAGCGCTCCGTCGACCCACACTTTTTCCGGACGCGAATAAACACTCAGCGGATCGCCGTTCCACAACACCACATCCGCCATCTTGCCGGGCTCCAAGCTGCCGGTCATATCGTCGATCCCCATCGCCTTGGCAGCGTTGAGCGTAATCCAGCTGATCACATCCGCATCGCTGATTTCAACACCCATCCGTTTGCCAGCGGCCTGCGCCTTGGCAGCTTCTTGGTTCAGACGCTGGATCGAATTCTCGTCGTCGGAATGGATCACGACGCAGGCACCTTCGCGCTGCAGGTAAGCGGCGTTTTGGGGAATGCCGTCATAGCTTTCCATCTTGAAGCCATACCAGTCGGCCCAGATCGCGCTGCAGACTTCATTTTCGCGAAGCAGGTCGCCGATTTTGTATGCTTCGACTGCGTGATGAAACGCGCTGACTTTGTATCCCATCTCTTTGGCCATATCCATGACCAGCGCCATCTCGTCGGCGCGGTAGCAATGGTTGTGAACGAGGATGTCGCCATCGAGCACGCCGACCAAAGTTTCCTTTCCGAGGTCGCGTTTGGGATCATCCTCCTCGGCATAGGCGATCGCGTCGAGCCAAGTCTGACGGTTGACCGCGAAATTGCCCATCCGGGTTGAGGGCTTGCGCCCGCGTCCACCATAAACCCGCTTAGGATTCTCGCCGCAGGCCATCTTGAAGCCATAGGGCGCGTCGGGGAACTTCATCCCTTGCACTGTGCGGCTTGGCACGTTCTTGAGCGTCACCGAGCGCCCACCCATCAGGTTTGCGGAGCCGGGCAGGATTTGTAGGCTTGTGATCCCGCCATTAGCCATCGCGCGGCTGAAGCCGGGATCCTGCGGCCAGACGGAGTGTTCCGTCCAGACATCGGGCGTGGTCGGCGCAGTCGCTTCGTTGCCATCACCATGTGCCGGCACAGAAGGAGACGGGTAATCGCCGAGGTGCGAGTGAATATCGATGATGCCGGGCGTGACGAATTTGTCCGAACCGCCGATTACATTGGCAACTTCGGGTGGAGCGCTCGTCGGCCCTCCGACAGCCACGACCTTGCCGTCGCGAAAGTGCACCCAACCATTGTCAATCCGCCCGCCTGCGCCGTCGAAAACGGTCGTCGGGATGATCAGCGTTTCAGAGCCAGGATATGCACGATAGGTGGAAGGGAACGGCTCACGGCCATTCTCACCCAGAAACGCACTGCGCTCGCCTTTGGATGATGAAGACGCAGACTCGACCGAGGATTCCCCGGCGCCGGCGGCGTTGCAGGCGGAGAGTGCAAAAGCGCTCCCCAATCCCATGAGAAGCGCTTTTGCTCGCATCATTTGCTCCCTAATCCTGACTTATTCAGCTGGCCGAGTGGCAGGGTGTACGCCCGCTTCTTGCGCCTCGAGACCCGCTTCTGCTGCTCCAGCAAGGCCCTCGTCGTCTGCCAGCGTGTCGAGATGCATCAAGCGTTTGACCAAAGGCGAGATGACCATGACAGCTACGCCGATCCCGACAGCGTACCAGCCCACAGTCGAGTACACATCTAACACGAGCTGTTTGCCTGCTTCCTCACCTACGCCGTCGCCGCCCGTCGCTGAAGCTATCAGGCCCGCTGCAAAGTTGCCGGTGGCTGAGGCAAAGAACCAGGTGCCCATGATCAGCGATGCCATGTGGCCGGGCGACAACCGGTTCATCGCCGACAAGCCAACCGGGCTGAGGCATAGTTCGCCGGTCGTGTGAAGCAGGTAGATCAGGAAGATAAAGATCACCGGCGTTGGCACATTAATGCCTGCACTTTCCGCGCCCCACACTAGCACGAGGAAGCCGAGGCCGACCTGAATAACGGCTAGACCGAACTTCATTGGTGTCGAAGGCTCGGCGCCTTTCGATGCGAGTCCCTGCCAAAGCATCGCAAAGAGCGGAGCCAGCAAAACGATATAGATCGCATTGATCGATTGGAACATCGATGCGTTGACCCCTTGGGTGTCAACATGACGGTCGGTAAAGACGTTTAGCGATGAGCCCGCTTGTTCAAACAGCGCCCAGAATACAATCGACACCAGAATGAGGAACATGGCCGCAAAGATGCGATCACGCTCTTCAGGCACCAGTTTCGCCACCGCAGTGTAAAGCACATAGAGCACCAATGCGCCGCCGAAGATGCCAAGCACAGCGCCAACCAAATCCTGATATTGGATGGCGAGCCAGCACAACGCCACCATCGCGAGGCCTGCACCATATATCGCCCATTCCTTGCCGCCCGCAATCTTGGATGGGTCTTTGGGTTCGCCCTTCCCAAGCAGCAAAGGCTTGCCGACGATGAAGAAAATGAGGCCGATAAGCATACCGACACCAGCCAGGCCAAAACCGTATTCCCAGCCATATGTCTGGCCGAGGAAGCCGCAAATGATTGAAGCAGTCGCAGCGCCGACATTAATGCCCATGTAAAAGATGGTGTATGCTGGATCGCGTCGAATATCTGTGCGCTCATAAAGCTGGCCAACGATCACTGAGATATTGGCTTTCAGGAAGCCTGACCCGACGATGATCAAGGCTAATGCGAGCCAGAAGACATTGATCATAGGATCATCCTGTCCTCCGCCTCCTTCGAAAGCCATGAAGAAGTGACCGATCGTAAGCAGTACAGCTCCAAACAGCACTGCCTTGCGCTGACCGATGAACTGGTCCGCAAGATAGCCGCCAACAACTGGCGCAATATAGACCAGGGCCGTGTAAGCGCCGTAGATAACGTAGGCCTTGTCTTCGGCGAACATCCAGTGCTGGATCAGATAGAAGATCAGCAGCGCGCGCATGCCATAATATGAAAAGCGCTCCCACATTTCGGCCATGAACAGCAAAAACAAACCTTTAGGGTGGCCGATTACTTCCGTCTGCGGACGCGTAATCAAAACCAAGCCGCCCAGCAGAAAGCCCGCCAGGGCAACTACGGCGATCCAAAACGTCCACATCTCGAACGCAGAATCGAATGTGAAAATTAGCTCATGCATTAGCCAGAGGCCCCTTTGCTTAAATGGTCTAAGCTCCCCCTCCCAAGGGTGCTTCAAGCGGCGCACCCTAGCGCCTGTTTCTCGCCTGTGAAGCCTTAGTTGCACGCGCGTGCCGGGCAGTTGAGCGCAAAAATGACATCTAGGTGCAAAAGCTCGGGAACTTGACGCGCGTGAGTGTATTATGGCACTGAGGCACCTAGCGAGGGACATATGAGCCAGAGTCGACCCGTATATCTGAAATTGCGCGATCAAATCGCGGCCTCGATTATCGAGGGCAAATATCCTGAGGGCGAGATGTTGCCGTCGGTTCGTGCGCTTGCTGCGGAGCAAGGCGCAAACCCGCTGACCGTGGCGAAAGCCTATCAGCAGTTTCAGAATGACGGCCTGGTCGAAGTTCAACGCGGGGTCGGCATGTATGTCGTGCCGGGAGCGGCGGACAAGCTATGTTCGACCGAGCGCGATCAGTTCCTGCGCGAAGAATGGCCGGAAATCCGCACTCGGATGGAACGTCTTGGGATCGATTTGGCCGAGCTTGTCGAACGCACCTGAGCGTATTGGCGACACGCGGAGTTTTCGAAAGAGTCACTTTTCAGACATCGTTGTCAGTATATTTGCTTGTTGACTTGCGGGAACGGCATCGCTCTGGCAATGTAGTTGCACAGATAGCAACCTAGCGGGTCGGGGTTGAGCACGAAAATTGGGGGAGACCTCAGGGGCTGCACGCTCAAGTGAGCGGAGAAGCCGGGAGTTGGAAATGATCAGATCCGAACTGCTTCAAGCACTTCATAAAGACAATCCTGAATTGCGCGCCGATGAGATCGAGCAAGTTGTCGACATCTTCTTCGATGAGATTGCGCAGCGGCTATCCGAAGGTGGCCGAGTTGAACTGCGTGGCTTTGGCGCTTTCTCAACGCGCGAGCGCGAAGCACGCCAAGGCCGCAATCCGCGGACAGGCGAAGCGGTGGATGTCCCGGCCAAGCGGGTGCCTTACTTCAAGGCTGGTAAGGAAATGCGTCGTCGCCTGAACGACGGGTAAGCCCTCCAAACCAAGTTGATCGAAGCGTCTCATTTGAGGCGTGATTTGGCGCGCCCACATTGCGAGCGTTTTTTGCCGCGCTTCGACACTATCCTGTTTAGAATTTTGCCGAGGCGGGCCAAAGTCGCGTTGCTCACCACCGTGACCGGCGCTAGGGCGGCTCACAAGCGGGTGTGGCGGAATGGTAGACGCCGGGGACTTAAAATCCCCTGATCCTATAGATCGTGTGGGTTCGAGTCCCACCACCCGCACGGATTACGCGCCGAACCTGATGGCCGCGTCAGCACATTGGTATTTGGTGCTGCCATATCCGCTGATCATGCAGATGATTCAATCATCCCTTTTGTCTGTTTTTTTGATCGTCGATCGTGGACCGCGCTTGGTTTCCACTCAGTAACAGCATCAACCAGGGGCCATATATGAGGCATACGTTTTTTCTTCCGGCCATTGCATCACTTGCTGTCGCGGCTTGGTCAATCGCAGCTCCGCACCCAGCACGCGCCGAGGCCTGCCTGCTAGATACGAACGAAGATGGCATCGTCAACGCGTTGCTCGACACTGTGGGGGGAGCCGTGTCGGACGATGGTGACAACGAACTTGCTTGCGGCGTGGGCGCGGATGCGTCCGGACCGCAAAGCACGGCCATTGGAGCGAGTTCGTCCGCAACCGCTGCCAACACGGTGGCGCTCGGTTTCGATACGGTAGCATCAGGCGTCAACAGCACTGCGCTGGGTCAAGGCGCGTTGGCAATTGGAGAGGATAGCGCGGCGGTCGGTCAAGGCTCTTTTGCCGGAAGCATTGCCTCAATTGCGCTCGGCCAAGCGGCAAATGCGACCGGTGTGGATGCAATTGCAGTGGGGCATAGTGCTTCGACAAACGGGGTCAGTTCAATCGCCATAGGCGGTGATAGTGATGATGGAGATACGCTGGGCGCGCAGGCGACGGGTATTTCTGCAATAGCCCTAGGCGCTGACGCTGCTGCTTCAGGCGAGACGTCGAACGCGATTGGTTCTGGCAGTGAAGCGACCGCCTTGCGTGCTTCTGCTGTGGGTCCGAACGCGCGGGCGACGCAGACCAATGCAACCGCTTTTGGTGCAGCAGCCCAGTCGCTGGCGACCAACTCGGTCGCAGCCGGGGTGGGCTCTGTCGCGCTGGGTGACCGTTCGGCGGCGATCGGCTTTGCCTCGCGCGCAGAAGGCTCGCGCAACATCGCCTTCGGCAGCGAGGCCTTTGCCAGCGGAGCCAATGCCTCGGCAGTGGGGGCCAACAGCCGCGCGAGCGCTGGTCAGGCAACCGCTGTGGGTCAGAACGCGCTGGCGAGCGGATTGAACTCGACCGCTCTGGCGCATGGTAGCCAGGCAACCGGGACCAATGCGACCGCGATCTCGGTCAATGCCAGCGCGAGTGGCAGCGGCTCGGTGGCGATTGGCTTTGCGGCCAATGCCGCGCAGACCAACGCGGTTGCGATCGGCATCAACGCTGCGACCACGGCAGCGAACCAGGTCGCACTGGGCGGCACAGGCAGCGCGGTGCGGATCGGCGATATCGATGCGAGCACAGCTGCTCAGCAAGGCCCGGTCGATGCGGTGACGGTGGATGCCAACGGTGTGCTCGGCAAGCAGCAAGTCGCCACCGCTGCTTCGGTCGACAATGTCCGCGTGGCGCTCAACAGTGTTGCACAGGTCTCCACCGCGCAGTTCGATGCGCTCAGCGGACGGGTGAACGCGCTCGATTTCCAGCTACAAGACCTCGATCAATCGACCAGTGGCGGGATCGCTGCCGCCATGGCGATGGGCAGCGCGCCTATTGTACCGGGCAAGAATATCTCGATGACGGTGGCTGCCTCGACCTATCGCGGGCAGCAGGCCTTTGCTGCAAGCTTCACCGGGCGGATGAGCGAGAGCCTCGCCATCGGCGCGGGCGTCGCGGGCAACACCGGCGATGGCTCAGTGGTGGCGCAGGCAGGCTTTGCGCTGGGGTTCTGAGTTTTACGTCGATCAATAGGATTGGAGGCAATCCCTTGGCGCGCGTTATCCCGCTCTTAACCTGATTTGACTTAGGGATTCATCCAAGGGGCCCGATAACAGGGTGGACGCGTCGGCCTGGCTGCCGCGTTATGCAGGGATTGCAAAGATGGAAAACGCGGCGAAAGTGCCCGATTCAAATGACAGCGTTGTCGATGCCGGTGAAGAACTGCGCGCGGCGCCGCGCTTCACCACACTCATTCGCGCAGCCAAGCTGATTTCTGGTCAGGGCGAGTTCGTCTGTGTCATCCGCGATGTGTCGGAAACCGGCATCAGTGTGCGCATGTTCCACGATCTGCCATCATGTGAGACTCTGGAACTTCATATGCCTGGTGGCCGAGTATACGAAATTCGCAACGTCTGGCATCGCGGGAACGAAGCTGGCTTTGAATTCACAAAGCCGGTCGATGTTCAGCAATTGGTGATTGAAGCGGGTCAGTACCCCAAACGCGGCTTGCGACTGGGCATGTATTTCCCGGTCGAAGTGTCGACCCTGACCAAACGCTGCGAGGCTCTGGTCGAGAACCTGTCGCAGCAAGGGGCTCGCCTTGAGTGCGACGAAATCTTCGCGATCGACCAGACGCTGCATATTGTTGGTGAGGGCCTCAAGGAAGTGCGCGCAAAGGTGCGCTGGCGCCGCGACAACCACTATGGCGTCGTGTTCGACGACACATATACGCTTGGTGATTTTGCCCGGCTCGCTGCCGAGTTGCAGGCTCCGGTTCTGTTGCAACACGACTAAGCGCATACTTTCCTGATGCTGCACATTCCCGCGGTTGCCAGCCTTGCGAGGCCTGCAACGTGGACGCTTTCCTGATGAAATCGTGAGATTTGAGCAATTCTTACTGGAATCTCTCCAACCGTTTACTTTCCGCTAACCAATTTCGTTCACTCCCCAATCAAGCCAGATGTCTGGCGAACCAAATGGGGGTTTGAATGCAACAGGGTGTTACCGACCAATCCGGAATTCTTGACGTCGATGTGGCGATCATCGGTGCGGGTCCAGCGGGTCTTACGGCAGGTTACCTACTGACCAAGCAAGGCAAATCGGTTGCGATTATCGAAAAGGACGAAACCTATGTCGGCGGGATCAGCCGCACGGTAGAGCACGAAGGTTATCGTTTCGACATAGGCGGTCACCGTTTCTTCTCGAAGAGCCAGCAGGTGGTCGACCTGTGGAACGAAATCCTGCCAGACGACTTCATTCAACGTCCGCGCATGAGCCGCATCTATTATGAGGGCAAGTTCTACTCATACCCGCTGCGCGCGTTCGAAGCGCTTGGCAATCTTGGTATTCTGCGTTCGACCGCATGTATGCTGAGCTATCTCCGCTACAAGCTGTTCCCGATCAAAGACGTGAAGAGCTTTGAAGACTGGACTACGAACCAGTTCGGCAAGAAGCTCTATTCGATCTTCTTCAAGACCTACACCGAGAAGGTGTGGGGCATGCCATGCGACGAGATGAGCGCCGACTGGGCGGCTCAACGTATCAAGGGCCTGTCACTGTGGAATGCTGTGACCGATGGGCTCAAGCGTTCGCTGGGACTGAATAAGAAGCCCAATGACGGGCAGGAAGTGAAAACCCTGCTCGAAACCTTCCGCTATCCGCGGCTTGGCCCGGGCATGATGTGGGACGCTGCGCGCGACAAGATTATCGCTACGGGCAAAGGTCAGGTGCTGATGGGTCATTCGCTTGATCAGCTCGCCAGCGACGGCAAAGGTGGCTGGTCGATGACCGCAGCTGGCCCGAGTGGCAAAGTCCAGATTCGTGCCAAGGATGCGATCAGTTCGGCGCCGATGCGCGAGCTTTCCAAGCGTATTCACCCGCTGCCGCAAAGCAGTATTCAGGCGAATGACCTAAGATATCGCGACTTCCTGACCGTGGCACTCATGGTGAAATCGGAAGATCTGTTCCCGGACAACTGGATCTACATCCATGATGATCGCGTGCAGGTTGGCCGTGTGCAAAACTTCCGCAGCTGGTCGCCGGAAATGGTGCCGGACGATGATATGGCCTGCGTTGGCCTTGAGTATTTCTGCTTCGAAGGGGATGGCCTGTGGTCGTCTTCGGACGAAGATCTGGTGGCGCAAGCCACCAAGGAAATGGAAATTCTCGGCCTTTGTGATCCGAAAATGGTCATTAGCGGCGCAGTGGTTCGTCAGGAAAAAGCCTATCCGGTTTACGACGACGAATATGAAGCCAATGTCGATGCGATGCGGATTGAGCTCGAAGAGAAGCATCCTTCGCTTCACTTGGTCGGCCGCAATGGCATGCACCGCTACAACAATCAGGATCACGCGATGATGACCGCGATGCTGACGGTTGAGAACATTCTCGCTGGTGAGCGCGTTTATGACACCTGGTGTGTCAACGAAGACGCGGAATATCACGAAGCGGGTGATGAGGGCGAAGAGATGGCTCTGCCGACTCGCGAAGCTGACGCTGCTCCGGCTGCCACGCCAGAGCAGGAAGTTGCTGCTAAGAAGCCTGTCACTGAAGATCAGGCCGCTGCGCTCAATTCGATGCGCGATGTGCCGGAGCGGATCAAGAAATCTGCGTGAGGGACTTGAGAGGCGGGCCGGGTTTCCGTTCCGCCTCTTGACCCACTTTGCACCGAAATTGAACGCCAGGCGCGCCTGAATCCGCGTGCAAACGCCTGAATCATGGCGCTTGGCTTTTGTTAACCGGAATTTGCGACAAAGCTTCAAGAAATGCAGCGCTGGGGTGCGCTGTAACGGCCAGATGAAGCGAGACAAATGGGGCCCCGGATGACCGAACTGCTTGTCAAACTGCGTGACCTGCGCTTTCTGCGTTACATCTTTGCCAGCGTTGGAGCGTTGGCGGTGGATGTCGGCAGCTTCCTTGTGCTTTTGGCACTTGGCATGCTTGCAGCACCCGCGTCTGCCATCGGCTATTCGCTTGGCATCCTTGCGCACTGGCTACTTTCCAGCCGGGCTGTCTTTCAAGACACTGTCGCAGAGCGAGGCATGGCCCGCACCCGTCAAAAGGCATTGTTTGTCGCTTCCGCATTGGTAGGCCTTGGTTTGACGATTGCGATTGTTGGCGCGGCCGATTGGGCGGGTTTGGATCCACGCATTGCCAAGGGCTTTGCAATTGTTGCCGCCTTCACCGTAACCTGGCTGCTCCGCAGTAAAGTCGTGTTTCGCGGCGAAGAGCAGGTGTGATGCAATGCTCACCGAGCGCCGCCGTTCTCTGATTTCACCGGGCTTGCTGACCCGCGTCGGACTGGCGTGGATGCTGGTCTGCGCCGTGCTGTTGGTGGTGAATTTCAATTCGATCATGACGCCGCTGTTCCCTGATCCGGACGACATCATGCGCTTGGTCCAAGTTCGTGATCTGATTGGCGGGCAGAGCTGGTTCGATCTCACTCAATATCGCGCTAATGCGCCAGGCGGCGGCGTGCCAATGCATTGGTCGCGTCTGGTCGATACGCCGATCGCGCTCGTGATTGTCGCACTAACACCGCTGATCGGTGCTGCGTGCGCCGAGATGGTCGCGCTTATTGCGGTCCCACTGGTGACATTAGGCATTGCGATGCTGCTTGCGGCGCGCATAGCGTGGCGATTAATGGGTGAAGACGAAACAGTGATGACCTGCCTCGTCATCGCCATGTCAATCCCGCTGTTGTTCCAGTTTGGCCCGATGCGGATCGATCACCACGGCTGGCAGATCGTCTGCGTGTTGATCGCGATGAACGCCTTTATGGCCCGCAATGCCCGTTTGGGCGGTTCTGTGATCGGTGCCGTGATCGCCGTCTGGCTATCCATTTCGATTGAGGGTCTGCCGCTTGCCGCTGCTATCTGCGGCGTGATCGCGCTGCGTTGGGTGCGCAATCGCAATGACCGTGTGTGGCTTGTAGCGACCATGCAGGCGCTCGCGATCACCAGCGCCGCAGTATACGGTTTGACGCGCGGCATCGGTAACCTTGCAACCTATTGCGACGCGATTGGCCCGGTCCATATCGCAATGTTTGGCTGGGGCGCTCTGGTGATGACGGCTATGTCCAAAGCGGAGCCACTGCCGCGGCCGGCGGTCTGGATGGGCTTTGGCGTTGCAGGTGGCGGAGCTGTGGCCATTATGCTCTATTCCGTGCCGCAATGCGCGGGCGGAGGGTTCTCCGGGCTTGATCCGATGGTTGAGCTCTATTGGTACGAGCGCGTGCACGAAGGGCTCCCGGTCTGGCGGCAGGAGCTGAAAACGGCACTACAATATGCGGTTGCGCCGTTGATCGGGATTTTTGCCGCAATCAACCTGATCGGTCGCTCGCGCGATTGGCTGCGCCAGTTCTGGATCGATTACACACTTGTTCTGGTCGCTGCCTTCCTGATTTCGCTCATGGTTGCGCGCACTGGCGCCGTTGCCGGTGCGCTCGCAGCAATCCCGCTTGCATGGCAGGTTGGTCAGTGGTTGCGCACTATCCGCGTGATGCGCAACCCCGCACCGCGCGCCTTGGCGATGGTCGGGGTTTCGCTGGCAATGCTTCCCGCGCTGCCCGTCTTGCTGATGGGTTGGGCGATGCCTGCACAGGCTTCGCTCGGCGGTACTCCGCTGAGCCTTAAAGTGCCCAAGGCATCATCATGCCAGCTCGCTGATAGTTCGAAATTGCTGCGTGCGCTTGAGCCGGGTGAAGTGTTCGCGCCGCTCGATATCGCGCCGCGCCTGCTGCTCGAAACCGATCACAGCGTGATTGCAACCGGCCATCATCGTGGATCGGACGCGATGCGGTTTGTGATCGAGACATCGATCGGTAGCGAGGCAGATGCGCAGGCCGCTCTTCTGGAGCGCGGAACGGATTATGTCGCGCTATGCCCGGACCTTGCCGAGCCGCTGATGTATGCCATTTCCGCGCCTGAAAGCTTCGCCGCACAATTGGTCGACGATTCTGCGCCAGACTGGCTCGAGCCGATTGAACTCGATGCGGATACCAGCCTGAAGGTCTGGCGGATCAAACGCGACTAACTGGCAGTTCCGATCATGCCGGGACGAAATCCATTGCCACACCATTGATGCAGTGCCGCTTGCCGGTCGGCTTCGGCCCATCGCCAAAGATATGGCCCAGATGGCCGCCGCAATCGGCACAATGCACTTCGGTGCGGGGGTAACCGATCTTGTAGTCGGTCGAAGTGCCAACGGCGCCCGGCAACGCCTTCCAGAAACTCGGCCAGCCCGTGCGGCTGTCATATTTGGCGGCGGACGAATAAAGCTTGTTGCCGCAACCGGCGCAAACAAACGTACCTTTCCGCTTTTCCTTATCGAGCGGTGAGCTGAACGCCCGCTCCGTTCCTGCTTCGCGCAGAATGCGAAACTCTTCGCGCGTCAGCTTCTTACGCCATTGCGCTTCAGTGCGCTTAATCGGGAAGCTCTTGGCTTGCGCGGGCGAAGAACCACAGGCCGCCATCAGCGGCATGGCCGCGCCCAGGCCCACCAGGCCCAGAATTTTGCGGCGGTGAGAAACGAATTCAGACATTGAAATTCTCGTCCAGCTTAAGAGGTTCACACCCCTTAATACGGTGAAAAGCGCTAAAAGGTTTCATTTGCCGCGCAGATGAGCGCCATTTCAGAACTCGGTGATTTCCACTTCGAGTTTGCGGAAACCATGCACGAAATTCGCCCGCACCCGCTCGACATCGCCAGCGACATGCACGCGCATCCGGCGCTTGTGCATTTCCTCCAGCAAGACGCGCAATTGCAGCTCGGCCAGACGCGCACCGACGCAGCGGTGAATGCCATAGCCGAAGGCGATGTGGCGACGCGCATTCTCGCGCGTGATGTCGAGCTTGTGCGGGTCAGGGAAGACGCTCTCTTCGCGGTTCGCGCCGAGATACCACAGCACGACCTTGTCGCCCTTCTTGATGGTCTGGTCGAACACCTCGGTGTCTTCGGTGCAGGTCCGACGCATATGGGCGAGCGGTGTCTGGTAACGCAGACATTCCTGCACCGCATTCGGGATGAGATCCGGGTTTTCCTCGAACAGTTTGCGCTGGTCGGGAAATTTGTCGAGCGAATGGATAATCCCGCTCATTGTGTTGCGGGTCGTATCATTCCCGCCAACAATCAGCAGCACGAGATTGCCGATGAATTCTTCGGGCCGCATCTGGTTCATCGCTTCGGAATGGACCATCATAGAAATCAGGTCGTTGCCTGGCTCCTTGTCTTGCGTTCGCTCGATCCATAGCGACTGGAAATAGGCCGCCATTTCGTGAAGCAATTCCCAGCGCAGCTCGTCAAGTTCGCGCACACCCGCGATTTCGGTATCGCCCGACCAGTCCGACCAGAAGGTAAGCAGGCGGCGATCTTCCCAAGGGAAGCCGAACAGGATTGCCAGCATTCCGGTGGTGAGCTCAATCGAGACTTTGTCGACCCAGTCGAACACCTCGCCGCGCGGAAGACTGTCGAGCAGTTCGCCGGTCCGCTGGCGGATCTCGCCATCCATGTCAGACATCGCCGAGGGTGTGAATTTGGGGGCGACGGTGCGGCGCTGGCCGGTGTGCTGCGGGCGGTCCATTGCAATGAACATCGGCAGTTCGCGGCGGTCGGCGTCGCTGTCGGCCAATTCTTCTTCAGACAGGCGCTCAAGAATGGTGATGCCGCCGTATTCCCAGCTTGAAGAGAAGGTTTCGGGCAAGGCCTCGATATGCTGAATCGCCTTGTGACCGACAACCGCCCAATACGGGCCATAGGGGCTTTCCGGAATGTAGTGCAGTGGCCCCGCGTCCTGCATTTCCTTGAAGATCGGCTGCCACGTATCCTCGAAATATATGTCGGAGCGGCTCACATCCCATTTGTGCGGGTGCGCTGGACGCTCCTCCGGATACTTCTCGAAATGCGCCTTCAGCGCTTCGTAAGCGGTCGGGGATGTGCGCACTTGCGGGCGCGATTGGGCAATGGCGGCCATGTCTCTCTCCAGCGAGGCGGTGCATTTGGCACCTGCCTGATGGAGTCGCATCCTGCCCTAACTTACAGCAGTGTCAATAGTCGGTTGCGATAAAGAACCTATTCAGCCGGCTCAGTCGCACTCGTTTTGCGGCTCCAGAACCGCGGTTTTTTCTCCGCTCCCGCACCGCCGGATTTCATCACACGTTTGCGGAACAGGGTGGATCCGCCTTTGACCAGCAGCATCACCGCGAGTGCCTGCCAAAGCAAAGCCGCTGCATGAACCCAAAGCGTTTCTTGCATGGCGGCACGCGCTAGCATTGCGAAGGGAGAAGAGAGCGGGAAGACGATGGAGAAAGTCTCAAGTGCGCTTCCCGGCTGGGTGATCGTGTAGGCGGCCAGGAAGAACACCATTAGCTGCATCATGGTGACCGGCATCGACATGGTTTGCACTTCGCGCACAGTACTAGCCATCGCGCCGATGGTCAGAAACAGTGCGCCGAGCAGCAGATAGGCCATTGAGAAGTAGATGATGCTGAGCGCGATAAAGAGCGGCCAGCCAACCGCTGGGGCTGGCAAATTACCGAGATCGGTGCCTGTCACCTGAATAAAGGCGTCGCTTGCGATGCTCCACGCGCCCCAGCCGAGCAGGCCCCACACAGCAATACCGACGAAGGATACGCCCAACATGGCGAACAGCTTGCCGAGGAAGACCGCATCCATCGGGATCGCGGCGGCAAGAATCTCGATGATCTTGTTGGCTTTTTCTTCGACCAGATTGGACAGCACCATGCCTGCCAGCAGCATCGTCAGCAGGAACAACAGCATTTGTGCGGCCTGGGCTGTCTTGATCCGGTTCGACCGATCTGCCGAAGCGCTGCTCGCAACCGTTTGCTTCGACACTTCCGGGAAGCTCGTCGGCACAGCTCCGCCAGCCGTTGCAGCGATCACACCGATTGGGCCGCTCCAACGGTTGATCTGTCCCTCGGTCCCGACCACTTCGGGCGAGGAGAGTGTCCCGGTAACTATCGCGGCATAGTTTCCGCGCTTTTGCTCCAGGAAGGCGCGCGCATCGAAATTCGTCTCGACTTGTGCCTCGGGAATTTCGCGAAGAACCGGCATTGCTCCGCCCAATTGCGGGCGCAAAGTGTCGCGCGCGTCCATCATCGCGGCGTTGTCGGCTGCACTCATGGCAAGGCCCAGTTCGACGCTCACCGCTTCGCGAGAAACCTGATTGCCGATGCTTCCGGCAAGCCCCCCGACCAGCACCGGGAAGAGTGGCCCGATCAGGAAGAACAGGAAAGCACGGCTAAACAGGACGGCGATGAAATCGCGTCGGGCGACCACCCATGCTGCCTCGAAATAGCTGAGGCGCGGATTGGCGTGGACTGCAGCTTGATTGGAATGGCTCATTGGCCGTCTCCGGCATTATCGGCCTCAAGCTGGCGTGCAGCCGCCTCGCCTGCGATGTGCACGAAGGCATCATGCAATCCGGCGCGCTCGATCGATAGCGACAGGATACCTGCCTCGCCTTCGATCAGCGTGCGCAGCAATGGCTCGACACCAGTATCCGGCAGCGAGAAATAGAAGAAATCGCCTTCGCGCCGCGCATCATCTGGCAGAGCGGCAGTCCAACCGCCTTCGCGGGCTCGCGTTTCAAGGCGCACTTGTGCAGGTATGCGGTCGCGCGCGGTTTCTACGCTGCCTGCATAGGGGACCTTGCCCCCGGCGATGATCGCCACGCCTTCGCATAGCCGCTCGGCATGGTGAATCACATGGGTTGAGAAGATCACCGTGACGCCGTCGTCGGCTAGCGCGCGGATCATGCGCTCCAGCTTGCCCTGATTGATCGCATCGAGACCGGAGAATGGCTCGTCCAGTACGACCAGGCGCGGTTCATGCACCAAGGTGCCAAGCAGCTGCACGGTCTGCGCCATGCCTTTGGAAAGCTGGCGAATCTGGCGCTCAGCAGCATGGCCGAGATCATGGCGTTCGAGCAGTTCTTTTCCGCGCTTACGCCCTTCATCGAGCGGCAAGCCCCGTAGCGCGCCCATAAAGGCAATCGCTTCGATCGACTTCATCGCAGGATAGAGCCCGCGTTCCTCTGGCAAATATCCTATCAGGCGACCGATCTCATGCGGTTGGTCATATCCAAATACACGGCGTACCCCTTCGTCGGGATCGATAATGCCCAGCAGCATGCGCAAAGTGGTGGTCTTGCCCGCGCCATTGGGGCCGAGCACGCCATAGATCGCGCCCTCCGGCACGGCGAGGTCCACGCCGCTCACTGCCAGAGTGTTGTCGAAGCTCTTAACCAGACCGCGCGCTTCGATGGCCAATGGACGTATGTCGCTGGCTGCGTCATTGCCCAAGAATGTTTGATCGCTTACCGCCATATCCATGCTCGCACGGTTAATGTGTGGGCCTAAACGGGAGTAACCCTAAGCTTGGTTAACGCGGGCGCAACTCTTGACCTCGGCAAACGCCTTGAAAGCAAGGCGCGCGAGCTTGGTTTCTGCGCGTTCGGGGTGACGCAAGCAGCTGAAGATCCTTTGCGCGCGGAGCGGCTGGAGCAATGGCTGGGCGAAGGCCATCAAGGCTCAATGGATTGGATGGAGACGCGGCTGCATCATCGCCGCTCTCCGCAAGCGCTTTGGCCGGAAGCGCGCAGCGTGATCGCGCTCGGCATGAGCTATTCCCCGGCAAATGATCCCATGGCTCTCGAAGAGCGTGCAGACCGCGCTCGCATTTCGGTTTATGCGCAGGGCAAGGATTATCACGATGTGGTCAAGAAGCGGCTGAAGGCGTTGGCTCGCTGGTTGGTAGCGGAAGAGCCGGAGGCTGAGGTCAAGGTCTTCGTCGACACCGCACCGGTGATGGAAAAGCCGCTCGGCGAAGCGGCAGGTCTCGGCTGGCAGGGTAAGCACACCAATCTGGTCAGTCCCGACCATGGCAGCTGGCTGTTTCTCGGCGCGATCTACACGACACTCGGCCTGCCAATTTCCGATCCACACCGCGATCAATGTGGGAGCTGTCGCGCCTGCCTGGATGCCTGCCCAACCGATGCGTTCCCCAACGCTTACACACTCGATGCGCGGCGCTGCATTTCCTACCTCACGATCGAGCATAAGGGGCCGATAGCAGAGGAGTTTCGCGAAGCGCTGGGCAACCGTATCTATGGCTGTGACGATTGTCTGGCGGTCTGTCCGTGGAACAAGTTTGCGGAGCAGGCTCATGCTGCGCGCGAGTTCTTGCCGCGTGCTGAATTGGTAGCGCCACGGCTTGATGAGTTGCTCGCGCTGGACGATGCCGGGTTCCGGCGATTTTTCTCCGGTTCACCGATCAAACGCATCGGTCGCGACCGGTTCGTCAGGAATTGCCTCTATGCGGCGGGCAATAGCGGCGATGCTGGCCTGCGCGCGCCGGTAGCAGCCTTGACCGGGGATGCCGATCCCGCTGTTGCCGATGCCGCCGAGTGGGCGTTAGTGCGGCTTCCCGTTTACTAGCTGTCGAAGCCGTCCGAGCTGTCGCCCAGATTGGGCGCCGGTCTCGGTTCCGGGGGGCTCCATTCGGAAAACCGGGTCGGTTCGCGCAAGTTCAGGATCGTGCCCTCGGTCGGATGCTCGCTGCTTTCGAAGAAATCGACCGCGTCCAGATGCGGGTCTGCGGTCATATCCTGCATATCGCGCACCGGCATGGTGGGCATTTGCGCCGCGCGCATGATGGTCAGCACTTCACCGGTGGTCTTCTGTGCGGTAAGCTCGCCGATCCTGCGATAGATGTCGCCGCTGCCTTCGACAATTCCCTTGATGCTTTGGAAACGCGGCTCTTGCGGAAATTCTTCATCGCCGAGCAGCGCCACAACCTTCAGGAAATGATCGATTTGGTAGGGCACGATGGAGATGTAGCCATCGCTCGTCGGGAACGGTTGACGATCCGGATCGATCTGGCGGGCATAGCAGGCTGGGCCAACTGGCGGGTCGAAGGTCAGCCCGCCCAGATGCTCTTTGAGCATGAAGTTGGAAAACGCCTCGAACATCGGCACTTCGAGAAATTGCCCTTTTCCCGTGCGCAGCTTGTGAATCATCGCCGCCATCGAGGCGTAGGCCGCATGCAACCCAGCAACCTTGTCGGCGATCAGCGAGGGTAGATAACGCGGGCGCGGATCGCCATCGACCCGCGGTAGCAGTGTGGCGGCACCGCTCGCTGCCTGGATCACGTCGTCATATGCGTGCAGGCCGCCATAGGGGCCGTCCGAGCCAAAACCGACGCAATGGACGTAGATGATCTCGGGGTTGAGCGCTTTGACGGCCTCATATCCGAACCCAAGCCGGTCAATCGCCTCAGCGCGGATATTGTGGATCAGCACGTCTGCTTCTCCAACGAGTGCCCGCAACTGCGCCTTCGCATCCTCGTTTTTCAGGTCGAGCAGCAGCGGTTTCTTGCCGCGATTGAGTGTGAGAAAACTCGGTGCCATTCCCTTCGTTTTCGCAGGCTTGGCGGAATATCTCAGGGCATCGCCGCCTGGTGCTTCGACCTTGACCACGTCTGCGCCGAGGTCAGCGAGGATTTGCGTGCAATAGGGGCCGAACACAACCGTGGTCAGGTCCAGCACCTTTAGACCTTCCAGCATGGAGCCGCCGTCTTCTGGTTGCATGAGTGTGCCTTTTTCCGATTTTTCGTGCGGCAGTGTAGTTCGCGATTTAGCGCAGGTCCTTCAGCGGCACGTCCGGGTCGGCGAGCAGTTCCCTGTCGACTTCTTCAACCCCGCTTTCGAGCAATTTCCGGCCTTGGACATAGTCTTTCATCGCATTGACGCAGTCGAAGGCAACCGGGCGTCCCTCAACCAGATAAACCACTGAGAATTTTCGGCTATCCGGGTCGCCGCGCACTATGGTTTCGTCATAGCCGACATTGAGTCCGGCGGTTTGCAGTTTCAGATCATACTGATTGGACCAGAACCACGGCAGCGCGTGATAGGGTTGCTTGTCGCCCATGATTGCGCGCGCTGCGGTGTTGGCCATATCATGCGCGTTCTGAACCGATTCCAGCCGGACAACCGCGCTGCCAGCGAAGGGATTTACGTGCGCCGCACAATCGCCAATCGCGTAGACGTCATCAAGCGTGGTGCGGCAATAAATATCGACGTCGACGCCGTTCGATCCCGCTGCCCCCGCTGCGATCAGCGGTGCGACTGAGGGGACAATGCCGATCCCCGCGACCACCATGTCGCATTCAAGCACTTCGCCGCCTTCGAGCTTAACGCTGACGGCGCGGCCATCCTCTCCGATGATTTCCTCGACATTTGCACCCAGTCGCACATCGACACCCTGGCGGCGATGCTCGGCTTCGTAGAAAGCGGACAATTCCTCGCCCGCAACGCGAGCGAGCAGGCGCGGCTGCGCTTCGACTAAGGTCACCTGCGTACCCAGCTTGCGGAGAACGGCGGCAGCTTCCAGGCCGATGTATCCGCCCCCGATCACGACAGCGCGTTTTGCACCGGCTTCCAGCGCGGCCATCATGGCATCGGCGTCGCGCTTGTCGCGGACGTAGAAAACGCCGTCCAGGTTTGCCCCCATGCACGGCAGACGGCGCGGGTCAGCCCCGCCTGCCCAGATCAATTTGCGATAGCCGATGTGCGATCCATCGGAGAGCACGATCTGATGCGCCATCCAGTCGATCTCGGCGACGCCTTGCCCCAGTCTCAGCTCGATGTTCTTGTCAGCCCAGAATGTCTCGGGCCGGATCATGATCCGCTCGAACGGTTTTTCGCCAGCGAGATATTCCTTGGAAAGCGGCGGGCGTTCGTAAGGCGGGGCCTGATCGCGGCCGACCATTATGATGCTGTCTTCATGCCCCTGCTGGCGCAAGGCGATGGCCGCCTGCGCGCCGCCATGCCCGGTGCCCACGATTACGATATCGGCGCTATCCATGGCGCGAACGCTTGCGGCAAAATGCCTCGCCGTCAAGCGCTAGCGGTTCGCAGTTCCGGCATGGCGTAGCCGCTAAACCGCATCATGGCTAAAGCAGATTACGTGCCTGACTGGCAATTTGCGCGAGCACCGCAGGGGCAACCGGTGTATGCGCTTTGGCCCGGCCGACCATCCCCTTGAACTGCCGGATCGAGGCAGCGTTGTCGCTCGCCCATTCCTCCACCGCCTTGGCAGGATCAGTCTTGCCCGCTTTGCGCCGGACGAGCCGCTTGAGGAAATCGAGCCGCATCTGCTGAAAATCGCGAGCAAGGCCGGCGACGAGCAAGCGCTCCCAAACGTCGGATGGCTCCATCAGCGCAGCAGTCGATTGTGCCCAGTCGAGTCCCAGTCGAACGCCCAGATCGCCGAACGCATCGGTCAGTCCCAGAGCCGCGACATCGGCATCGCGGGCAAGACTGGCAAGGCCGATCACACCGTCCATCTCGAACATGTGGACCACTCTCCTGGCGAGCGCATCGGGTGCCCCCGCATCCACCAGATCACGCCGCATGCGGTCCGCCTGATGTCGAGATTCGCCGGCAAGCAGCGCTTCGGTTGCCTTGTCGAGCTCGTCCACGCCGCTGCGCAATTCCTTGACCAGTTCTGCAGGTGCCCGCTTGGCCACGCCCGCACGCAGTAGGTCCGCCATGTGCCCACGCAGCCCATTGGCGACCTTTTCGAACAGCATGATGCGCGTCGTCTCGCTCATCTTCGCGTTGTCGATATCAGTCCACAGAGCGCGCATGTTGAACAGCCGGTCTGCTGCGACGAACGCATTGGCCACGGCGGCGAGAGACGCGCCTTCCTCTTCGGCCAGTTCGAAGGCCGGAAGCAGGCCGAGCCGATTCACGATGCGATTGGCAAGCTCGGTCGCGACCAGTTCACCGCGCAGCCGGTGTTCGCGGATCTGCTTGGTATAGGTCTTCTGCATCGGCTCAGGGAACATCGCGATCAGCGTGTCCTCCATCGCCTTGTCGTGCGCGAGCGGGCTGGCTTCGATCGCTTCTTGCAGCGCCAGTTTGGCCGATGACAGCAACACTGCCAGTTCCGGCCGGGTCATGCCCTGGCCGTCGCCAGCGCGCCGGATCAGGGCTTCGCCGCTTGCCAGGCCTTCGGTGCGTCGATCAAGGTCGCCGATATATTCGAGCGTTTCGATAAGGCGAATGTAGGACGCGGTCGAATCCACACCACTCGCCTCGGCGATCGAGAGCGCAAGCGCTTGCAAACGGTTATCTTCGAGTACGATCGCGGCAACCTCATCGGTCATCGCTTCGAGCAGAGCGACGCGTTTCTTCTCGGACAATTTGCCGCCACGCTTGGCCGCAGCCAGCGCGATCTTGATATTCACTTCATTATCCGAGCAATCGACGCCAGCGGAATTGTCGATGAAGTCGGTGTTCACTCGGCCGCCGTTCAGCGAGAAGGCGATCCGCCCGGCCTGTGTCACGCCTAGGTTCGCGCCTTCGCCGATGACTTTGGCGCGCACCTCGCTGGCGTTGACCCGCAGTGCGTCATTGGCCGGGTCGCCGACCGCATTGTCGCCTTCGCTTTCGGCCTTGATGTAAGTGCCGATGCCGCCGAACCAGATCAGATCGATCTCGGCCTTCAGAATTGCTGTAACCAAATCGTCGGGCGCGATTTCTGCGTTCTCCAGCCCCAACATGTCGCGCGCCTTCTTGGGCAGCTTGATGCTCTTCTGATCGCGTGAGAACACGCCGCCGCCTGATGAGATCAGCTTGCTGTTGTAATCCTCCCAGCTGGAGCTCGGCAGGTTGAACAGCCGGTTGCGCTCTTTCCAGCTTTTCGCTGGATCGGGATCAGGATCGATGAAAATGTGGCGATGGTCGAAGGCGGCGACAAGCTTGATGGCTTTGGAAAGCAACATGCCATTGCCGAACACGTCGCCCGACATATCGCCGCAACCTGCGACCCGCACGCTCTCACTCTGAACGTCGATGCCCATCTCAAGGAAATGCCGCTGCACCGATACCCACGCGCCGCGCGCGGTGATGCCCATTGCCTTATGGTCGTAGCCGTTGGAGCCGCCGCTCGCGAAGGCGTCATCGAGCCAGAAACCCTGGCTTTCCGCGATGCCGTTTGCAACGTCTGAGAAGCGCGCCGTGCCCTTGTCCGCCGCGACTACGAAATAGGGGTCCTCGCCATCATGGATGACCACACGGTCGGGATGCACCACCTTGTCCTTCACGATGTTGTCGGTGATCGACAGCAGGGTGCGGATGAAGATCTCATAGCTGGCCTGGCCTTCAGCCGCCCAGGCTCCGCGATCCTTCGCCGGGGAAGGCAATTGCTTAGGGTAGAAGCCGCCTTTCGCCCCGGTTGGAACGATAACGGCGTTCTTCACCCTTTGGGCCTTCATCAGACCGAGAATTTCGGTGCGGAAATCGTCGCGCCGATCCGACCAGCGCAGGCCGCCGCGCGCAATTGCGCCCGCTCTCAAGTGTATGCCTTCGACTCGGCGCGAATAGACGAAGATTTCGCGCCACGGCACGGGCTTGGGCAGGTCGGGGACAAGCGAGGAATCGAACTTGAATGCCAATGCCTCGCTTGCCGCCGGAGAAAAGACATTGGTGCGCCGGATCGCCTCGATCACCGCGTGATAGAGCCGCAGCAGGCGATCATCGTTGATGGCCGAGACCTTGGCGATGCCGCGTTTGAAGTCGGCATTTGCCGCTTTGGATGCCGCTTCGCGGTCCTTCGAAAAATCGGGGTCATGACGCGCGGTGAACAACGCGATCATCGCCTTCGTCACCGGCACGGCTGCAGCCAATGCATCGACCACGGTGTAGATGGTGAAGCCCATGCCGGTCTGGCGCAGGTAGCGATAGAAGGCGCGCAACCAGTTGGCCTCGCGCGCACTCAAACCGGCACCGATCACCAGGCGGTTGAACGGATCGTTTTCCGCTGCACCGTTGAGCACTTCGGCGATGGCCTGTTCGATGATTTCGGCGCGGTCCATCAGCGGTGCAGCTTCGTCACCTTCCGGCAGATGGAGCGTGAACTCATGGATGGTGCCCATTGCTCCGCTATCGAGCGGATTGGGAATTTCGCGCATCACCCGAAAGCCGAAATTCTCCAGCGCCGGCACAGCGTCAGACAGCGGCAATGCGCCTTCGTTCTGATAAACCTTCAGACGTAGACTGCCGGGCCAATCGTCATCGAGGCGATAGAGCATCGCGTCCCTGGTTGAAGTGGGCTGCTTTGCCTGCCGTGCTGCCAACGCGCGCAGTCTGCGAATGTCTAGGGCTGCTTCTGCGGTGTCGTAACGAAGCCGGTATGCGGGCGCGAACACTCCTGAGAAGCGGGCCGCAATCGCCGCCGCTCGGGCGGGATCTTCTGTTTCGGCAAGGTGACGCTCAACGCCCTCATCCCAGCCACGCAACATCTCTTCCAGCTCGGCCTCGAGTTGCGTTTCGTTGGCGAATTTCCCGGCCTCGCGAATGTCGACCACGAATTGCAGCATGGCGAGCGTGCCGCCTTCGACTTCCAAGCTCCAGTCGAGCACGGCCGATCCAGGCGTTTGCGTGAGCATGTCCTGAATTTGCAAACGCACCTGAGTGGAGAGCAGATCGCGCGGGAGCCAGACGAAGGCAAAGACATGACGCCCGAGCTGCGATGTGACAAGCGAAAGGCGCGGGCGCGGGCGATCGACCAAGCTCATCATTGTGGTCGCGAGACGGCCGATATCGTCGCGGTTGAAGGAGATCAGAAGATCATTCGGTAGCGCAGTGAAGGCGTGAACCAGCGCCTTGCCCTTATGCCCTGCTGCATCAAAGCCGAGCTCTTTATTGAGGGCGCCGAGCGTTTCCTTCAAGTGCGGCACCTCGCCCGGCGGCGAGGCCAACGCAGCGCTAGTCCAAACGCCTGCATGTACGGACAATGCCGTGACTTTGCCCTTCTCGCGCATGGCAACGATAAACAGGTCGAGCGGTACCCGGCGATGGACGTTTGCGACGTGATTGGCCTTGATCACGAGCAATTCGCGGGTGCGACCATCGGGACGCTTCTGATCGAACCATTTGAAGGCCCGGTCGTAAGACGCGTCAACCAACAGGCTGCGCGCACTCTTGCGGCAAACGCCGAGCAGGCCGGACTGGCTACCATCCCGTCTGCGAGTGACGTGGCCGAGTTGGGTCAGCATCCCGCCATTGAGCCATTCGAGCAAGCTCTTGAACTCGGGGTCCTCGACGCGCTCAATATCCGCTTCCATCGCGCTCTGGACTTTGGGCCAATCGGTCACGGCGGCGCGGACATCGCCTAAGGTGACGCGCAAATCCTGCATCAGTTTGCGGCGTTCGCGTGCATCGATCCTTGCCGTTTCGATGTAGATCATCGACTCGCGTGCATCGCCTGAACCGAGCTCGGTCAGCTTGCCGGATTTGTCGCGTTTGACCGGCACGACCGGATGCACCAATCGTTCGATGCTCAAGCCTTGTGATGCGATTGTCGATGCGACCGAGTCGACCAGGAATGGCATGTCGTCATTGACCAGGGCGATGCGCAAAATCCGGTGCCCATCGGTTTCGCTCTCGAGCATGAGCGAAGAGCGATCGGTTTCTCGCTGACTCGCCGCCGCGAGCAGGAATTCGGTCGCTTCGTCGAGTGCGGGTTTTGAGAAAGGCGTGTCGCCAGGCAAGATTGCATCGCGCAATCGCTGTGCAAGCGCAGAGTGATGCTTGCTGCGTTTGGGCTTCTTTGAAGCTTTTCCTGCGGGCTTCTTGGTTGACTTCGAAACCATCATCGCTCCCTTGAAATTTTGTTATTCTCGAGCGTTGTAATTGGGCGCAGATAGGCCTGTCGGGTGGAGTCGCGCAACCGTGTTTGTCACGTGGTCGCCCGAATTTTTTCCAATCTCTCTATAAGTCAATTGCGGTGGTCATTTTCCCCACCCCCTCGGGGGCAAAGCGGCAACCGTATGGTCCCCGGTGACCGTTCCGACCCGTGTGTCCGGATCCGTTCGTTTCAAGCGGCCAAGGCCCCCTCAAACGCCTCCATGGTCATTTCAAGCGAGCGGATCCGGGCTACCGGATCAAAGGTTGCTCCGCACAGGATGATTTCATCCGCTTTGGTGCGATCGACGAAGGCTTCAATGGTTTCGCGGACCGTTTCGGGCGTGCCCACTGCCGCAGCTTGGCCGAGATGGTCGAGCATGGCGCGAGCTGGTGCTGGCAGGGTCGAGGTGTAGTCTTCGATTGGCGGCGGTAGCTTGCCCGGATTGCCTGAGCGCAGCCGGACAAAGCTTTGTTGCTGGCTGGATGCGAGCAACTGCGCTTCTGCCTCGCTCTCAGCGGCAAAGACGTTCATCGCCACCATCACATGCGGACGTTCCAATTCCTCCGACGGCTCGAAATCGCGGCGGTAGAGTTCCAGCGCTGCGTCGAGGTGATCGGGCGCGAAATGCGCAGCAAAGGCATAGGGCAGGCCGAGCTTTGCCGCGAGTCGTGCGCCGAACAGGCTTGATCCGAGCATCCACAATTCGGGCTTTGCGCCGAGACCTGGCGTGGCGGTTATCGGCAAGTCGATCTCGCCCGATAGCAGCGCGCGCAACTCCGCTACATCGTTGGGGAAGTATTCCGCCGCCTGCTGCAAATTCTTTCGCAGAGCCCGTTGCAGCTCTGGCCCAGCTCCTGGTGCACGACCAAGCCCCAGGTCGATCCGTCCTGGAAACAGCGCATCAAGCGTCCCGAATTGCTCAGCGATCTGGAACGGTGTGTGGTTGGGCAACATGATCCCACCCGATCCGATGCGAATTCGGCTGGTTGCATTGCCGATATGCGCGAGCACGACCGAAGTTGCGCCGCCAGCAATCCCATCCATCGCATGATGTTCTGCGACCCAGAAACGCTTGCAGCCTGCGCCTTCTGCAGTGCGCGCCAAATCGGTCGCCGCTTCGAACGCCTCCGACACTGTCCGGCCTTCACGCACCGGGACCAGATCGAGCACGGAAAATTCTGTCATCGAGACCCTCTCTTATGGAGCGGGTGTAGCAGGCCCAAGCTGATCGAGATAGCCGCGCGCGGTCTTCGCCTGTGGGCTGTCCGGCGCGGTGTCGATAACCGACTGCCAGCTGGCGCGGGCGGCGTCATCACGCGCATCGAGCACAGCGATCACGCCCGCTTCCAGGCCGACTTGCGGATCGAGCGGTGCCAATTCGACGGCGCGCTCGATCGCACTTTGCGCCTCGGCAAGCCGGTTTTCCCGCCGTAAGAGGGTCGCCTTGTAGAGCCACACATCCGGGCTTTCGGGCATCAGCCTTTCGGCAGATGCCAAGGCGAGCAGAGCATCTTCGGGCCGTTCCAGAGCAACTAAACCGCGGGCACGATCGGTGGCTGCAATCGCTTCGAGCGTGCCCGAGCCGGAGCTGCGAGCATCGTTCTCTGCCATGGTGAACAGAGCCAGTGCAGCCTCTGCATCGCCGCCAGCCAGCGCGGCATTTCCTGCCATTGTGCCAAACCGTGAGCGGGCTCGTAGCTCGTCCGCCGGGGTTTCGTCGCGAGCGGCGGTGAAAGCGGTCTGCGCATCATTCCACAATTCAAGGCCGGTGGCAGCAAGACCCAGGCAGTGGTTGGCGATCACCCGCTCCGAACCCGTGGTTTCGTTGCGGCGGATTTGGGCTGTCGTGTGCGCGCGAGCCGGATCGCTATCAACCTGCTGGAGGCATTCCGACAGCCAGATGCTGAGCGGATCGGTTGGCTCCGGCGGAGCAATTTCATTGCCATTGCGCGGTGGGCGATCACGCAATTCCTCCGGAATATCTGGGATGGTGCCAGCATTCGGGTTCGGCCCGACCTGAAGCAGCAAGAAAGTCAGCGCATTGGCGAGGGACACGAGAGGCTCCGCTTAGTAAAAGTGATCCACCTGGGCGGTGAGCAGCGCGATATCTTCGTCGCGCGACAGGCGGTGATCGCCGTCTTTGACCAATGTCACCTGTATATTGTCCGAACGCAGTGCGGCGGCAAGCTTCAGGCTGAGCTCCCACGGCACGTCTGCGTCATTCTGTCCGTGCAACAGACGCACCGGGCAGGTGATCGCAATCTCTTGCCCGTCGAGCCGCTTGCTCGCCTCACCATCGGCATAAAAGCCCGCATGGGTCGGTGTTGGCTCGGGGCCATACGGATTGTCTTCGTAGATCGTCTCGCCCGCCGCCATCTTCGCGCGCTGCTCTTCATCGTAACCCCAAGTCGTGAAATCCGGCGCCGCGGCAATGCCGATCATTCCGACGAGGCGCTCACCCAAAGCCTCGCCGACAAGCAGCATCAGCCAACCGCCCATGGAGGATCCGATCAGCAGCACGGCGCCTTCGACATGCGCTTCGATCAGAGCGAGCACTTCATCGCGCCAGCGCGACAAGGTTCCATCAGCGAAATCGCCCTCGCTCTGCCCGCAGCCGGAATAGTCGAGCAGCAAGCAGGCTCGCCCCCGATCGGCCGAGTGAGCGAACATTGCGGTCGCCTTGCCGCCATCCATGTCGGACATATAGCCGGGCAGGAATACCAGCGTGGGCCCCGCGCCCTTTGTGTGGCGAAAGGCGATGTTGCGGCCGTTGGCCACGGTGTGAAATTGAATATCGCTCATGGCGCGCCTCATGCACGCGGCGCGTGATCAGACGCAAGCCTGCACTCGAGTATTGTCATCGTGGATACATCCGGGCAGCCTAGATTCCAGCCATGATCAAGAATGACCCAATCGCTCCGCCCGCAACGCCCGCAGTCGCGATATCGCGACGCGGCCTGTTCCAGATCGCGGGAGCCAGCGCAGCGCTGGCAGCGACGCCCGCCGCTGCGCGGAGCTTTGGAAGCGGCTTCACGCACGGTGTCGCCAGTGGGGAGCCGAGCGCGAACAGCGTCTTGCTCTGGACGCGTTATGTTGGCTCTCAGGAGACTGCGTTGGCCTGGCAGCTTAGCGAAAGCCAAGACTTTGCGCGCGTTATAGCAGAAGGCAGCGTTGCGGCGTCGCCCGATCGCGACTGGTGCGCCAAGGACTTCGCGCGTGGCCTCTCGCCGGACCGCTGGTATTTCTATCGCTTCGTTGCGCCGGATGGCACGGCATCGGATATCGGTCGCACCCGCACTTTGCCGGAGGGGCCGACCGAGCGGTTCCGCATGGCGGTGTTCTCCTGCTCGAATTACGGATTTGGCTACTTCAACTCCTATGGCCACGCGGCGAAGGCGGATGATTGCGACCTCGCGCTGCATCTGGGCGATTATATCTATGAGTATGGTCGCGGCACCTATCCGTCCCAAGAGCAGGCTTTGCCGCAACGCGTGCTCGATCCGGCGAGCGAGATCGTCGCGCTGGCCGATTACCGTCTGCGCTATGCGACCTATCGCGCCGATCCCGACTTGAAGCGCCTGCATCAGGTCGTGCCGATGATCGCCGTATGGGACGATCACGAAAGCACTAACGACAGCTGGAAGGACGGCGCACAAAACCATCAGCCCGACACTGAAGGTGAGTGGGAAGTACGCAAGGCGGTCGCCAAGCGTGTCTATCGCGAGTGGATGCCGGTATCCGACGAACCTTATGCAAGCTATCAGGTCGGCGATCTCGCCACACTGTTCCGGCTCGATACTCGGCTGGAAGGGCGCGATGAACAGTTCGACCTTGGCAAGCTGCTGCAAGGGGTGAATGAGCCTGAGGCGGCATTGGCTGCACTTAGCAAGTTTCGCGATGGCGAATATGTCGATCCGCAGCGGCAATTGCTGGGTGCCGCTCAAGAAAAATGGCTCGCCGATGGGCTGGCAACCTCGCGCTCCGATGGCTCAACATGGCAAGTGCTGGTGCAACAGGTGCTGATGGGGCAGTTCAAGCTCCCGACCGGTATTCTTGCCGGGCTAAGCGATGAAATGCCTGCTTTTGTCCGCCGCCGAGTTCTGGCTGCGGCCACGGCAAGCGCTGCCGGTATCCCGGCGAACATGGACGCGTGGGACGGCTATCCTGCGGCGCGTGAGCGCGTGCTCGAAAGTGCACTCGAAGCAGACGCAAACCTGCTCGTCCTTGCGGGAGATACGCATAACGGCTGGGCATTCGAGCTGGATCACGAGGGAGCTGGGGCAGGCGTCGAATTTGGCGGTCCGGGTGTGACATCGCCGGGTCTGGAGACGTCGCTTGCTGCCATACCGCCAGCGGATTTTGCCAGCTCGGCTGTGAGTGAGAACGATCAGCTCGTCTGGGCCGATACGGAGCAGCGCGGCTATATGCTGGTCGAGCTGACGCCGACCCGCGCGACAGCCGAAATGCGCTTTGTTGATACAATTAGGACCCGCTCCACTCGGCTGGCGGGGATAAAGCGTCTGTCGAGCACGGCGGGATCGCAGCAGATTGAGGTGAGGTGATGTCAGGCTGCCCCGCTGGCCCGTCAATCGCTTGCCGCTTGCGATGAGCTGCGCGGAACATTTTGCGCAGGTCTCCGTTGATTGAACACATAAGGAGATTGAAATGTTTGGTAAAATTATCGGCGGCCTAGTGGGCGGCAAACTCGCACAGCAATCAAAGAGTATGGGCGGCACGACCGGCGCAATGATCGGCGCAGCTATTCCCATGGTGCTCAGTCGGATGAGCCTCCCCGCGATGATTGCAATGGGTGTGGGCGGCTACGCAGTGAAGAAGTATCTCGACAAGGACGCTGAGAAGAAGGCCGCAGGCGCGACCGATACGGGTTCAGTGGCCAGCATCCCGCAACCCTCAGCGAGCTAATTGCCGAACACATTACTGGGTCAAAAAAGGGCTCTCAACACTCGGCTGGGAGCCCTTTTTTTGACCGCGATCAGAGGTCAGTCGCGGCTAAAGATTTCTTCGATCGTGAGGTCGAACACATCGGCAATTTTGAAGGCAAGGGGCAGAGAGGGGTCATAGCGACCCTTCTCAATCGCGTTCACAGATTGGCGCGAGACGCCGAGGCGGTCGCCCAGATCCTGCTGGCTCCAGTCGCGCTCGGCGCGCAGCACCTTGAGGCGGTTTTTCATTCTTCAACCGCCTCGCGCCGCATCGTTACGGCATTCCAAACCGCCCCGATTCCCAGCCCCAAGAACCAGAAAAATGCGGTGCCAAACCCTCCCGTGCCAAGGGGAACGACCTCGTAATTCTGCAGGAATTCCCACACGGTCATGACGCACAGGCAGAATCCGGTCGCAATCAGCACTTGGCGGATCAACATCATGCGCCAGTATTCGTCGCTTTCTTCAATGAGCAGACGGAAGATCGTCCAGAAGACACCCAATATGGGCAGGGCTGGCAGGACCGCGACGACATAAGCCAATGCACCGGCTGGCGGATTCAGCCGAAACAGAAAGCCGACGCCAAATATCAGAGCGATATAGACAGTCATGAATAGCGCGAGACGCTTCATGTACCTAGTTATCGCCGACGAGCGATAGGTCATCGAATCTCTCCAAACGTTCCATATTTCACCTTGTTCGCGACCGCTCCCAACGCGATCCCGACGCACCAGATGGTTGGCCACCAGAAGGCTGCCACCGGCTCGACGATCTTATAGGTTTCGAGAAAGCCCCAGATCGCTGCGAGCGTGAAGGAAACACCAGTCGCAATCAGGCCTTGGCGCACATAGAGCAAGCGATAGAACTCATCCTGTTCTTCTACGATCAGCGCGCCGAATATCCATACCACGCCCGCGAATGAAAGGCCGGGCAACAGCGCAAGAAACGCTGCCAGCGCGCCGGTGACCCCCAGATCTTCGATGAAGTGCTCAGCCATGAATAAGGTGATGAGATAGAACGCCATCGTAATCGCCATGCGGGTAAGATACCGCTGACTGGCTTTGCTATTTTTGCCTGCGGCTCCCAACGTTCTGACTAAGGCGAAGATCATCAGACTGACTGGCACAATTGCAAGGAGATAGGCGGTGGTGGTGCTGATGGCGCCGGACTTCCAGAGGAACAGCAATCCAAGAGCGCTGATGACCGATGATATCGCAGCAACAAGGCAGCGCGAGGCGGCTTGCGATGTCTTCCCACTCACAGCAGGCACTTTCTGCTCGACGAGCAGCCACCGTTGAGCGCGCCCCATGCTGCGCCTGACAGACCAGCAATGATTCCGAACGACGCGCCGTCGCTAAGACCAGAGGTCTTGGCCATGATCGCTGCGAAGAGGATGGCGGCTGCCCACAACAGGGCCTTTTGAATGTTGTTCATGAGACAAGCTCCCTTTCATTTATGGAAAGCATACTTGTCACCAATTCGCATATTTGTCAAGCAAGCTTTCCAAAATGGAGCGGTTGTTTTCCGTTCCGAGTGCGTCAGCACTGGCTGATGACATTGCCGACCGGCATCGCTATATCGCCCGCATGGCGAAGACGCTGACTACTACCATCACCATGACTACCACCTCGGATTTCCGGGGGCGGGTGATCGCGGCTTAAGGCCAGTCACCGACGCGCCCCGGACTTTGGGTTTCGGGGGGCGCGGCGCTTCTCGAAATTGGCAAATCTTACAAACGCCGCTTCAAGCGTGGGCATGGCTGTGCCATGGGCGCGTACAGATAACGGACGAGACAAACTGCGATGAGCGAGATGTTCAAGATTAGCCTACCTGATGGATCGGTTCGCGAAGTCGAACCCGGCACGACGCCTGGCGATGTGGCGGCGGCCATTGGGCCAGGCTTGGCCAAGGCGGCGATGGCGGCGCGGATCGATGGTGAGGTGCGCGACATCATGCGCCCGTTCGACGGTGATGCCGAGCTGGAGCTGATCACGTCGCGCGATGAAGCCGATGCGCTGGAACTGGTGCGGCACGATTATGCGCACGTTCTCGCTGAGGCGGTGCAGGCCCTCTATCCCGGCACGCAGATCACGTTCGGCCCGGCAACCGACGATGGCTTCTACTATGACGTGATGGCGCCCGCCTCTCGCGAGCCATTCAGCAGTGAAGACCTACCCGCAATCGAAGAAAAAATGCGCGAGATCATCAAGGCCGACAAACCGTTGGTGCGCGAAGTGTGGTCGCGCGCTGATCTGATCGCGAAATGGGAAGCGGACGGCGAGGCGTTTAAAGCCGAATGGGCGCAGGAGCTTCCCGAAAACGAAGAGCTGACCGTCTATTGGTCAGGCGAACCGGGCAGCGATGGCGCGTGGCTGGATATGTGCCGCGGGCCGCATCTTGCCAGCACGGGCAAGCTCGATCCGCAGGCGTTTAAACTCATGCGCGTTGCGGGCGCATACTGGCGCGGCGACCAACGCAACGCCCAGTTGACGCGCATTTACGGAACCGGCTGGCTCAACAAAAAGCAATTGAAGCAGCACCTTCATAATCTGGAGGAAGCGGCCAAGCGCGATCACCGCAAGCTGGGCCGCGAGATGGATCTATTCCACCTTCAGGAAGAGGCGCATGGTAGCGTCTTCTGGCATCCCAAAGGCTATATGATTTGGCGGGGTCTAGAGGCCTATATGCGCCGCAAGATGGATGGCGGCGGATATCGCGAGATCAAGACGCCGCAGATGATGGATGTGCGCCAGTGGGAGCAATCGGGGCACTGGGGCAAATATGCCGAGAACATGTTTGCCGTGCCCGATATGGTACCGGACGTAGACGCAGACGAAGGCGCGGCTTCACCCACGGTAGCCGATGATGCTGACTGGATGGCGATCAAGCCGATGAACTGTCCGGCGCACGTGCTGGTCTTCAAGCAGGGGATCACGTCCTACCGCGATCTGCCGATCAGGCTCGGTGAAATGGGCTGCTGCCACCGCAACGAGCCGCACGGGGCGCTGCATGGCCTGATGCGGGTGCGCCAGTTCACTCAGGACGACGCGCATATTTTCTGCACGGAAGACCAGGTGGTTGAAGAAGTGCGCAAGTTCTGCGCGCTCGCCGATAGCGTCTATCGCGATTTCGGCTTCACCTATCATGTGAAGCTGGCCCTGCGTCCGGAGAAACGGTTCGGCTCGGAAGAGGATTGGGACAAGGCGGAGCAGGAACTGCGAGATGCCGTGGCCGAAGCAGGCATGGATAATGACGACTATGGCTGGGAAGAACTGCCAGGCGAGGGCGCTTTCTATGCACCCAAGCTCGAATGGCACCTGACCGATGCGATTGGCCGGACGTGGCAGGTTGGTACGATCCAGGGCGACCGTGTGTTGCCCGAACGGCTCGATGCGACTTATGTCGGCGAAGATGGCGGGCGTCATCGCCCTGTCATGCTGCACCGCGCTATCTTCGGCTCATACGAGCGGTTTATCGGCATTCTGATCGAGCACTATGCAGGGCGTCTGCCGGCTTGGCTTTCGCCAATGCAGGCGGTGGTTGCGCCGATTGTCTCGGACATTGATGGCTATGCGGGAGAGGTTCTGGCGAAGCTGCAGGCGGCTGGCCTGCGCGCCGAGGCGGACCTTCGCAACGAGAAGATCAACTACAAGGTGCGCGAACACTCGCTGGCCAAGGTTCCCTACATGCTCGTCGTTGGAAAGCGCGAGGCAGAGGAAGGCACCGTTGCGCTGCGCACGCTGGGCGAGAAGGAGCAGCAGGTGCTGAGCGTGGAAGACGCACTGGCGCTGATCACGAAGGCAGCAACGCCGCCTGATCTGCTAGCCTGAGGCTTAGCGGACCCAGCGTGCGGCCAGCACTTTGCCGCCGCCGGGTTCGCGCAGCACGAGCGCGTATTTGTCCGCGCCGCGCGAGTTCAACTTTGTGTGTCGCAGCTCTACACTCTCAGTGCCGCCGTCCCAGCGCGCGATCACCGTCTCGTCGAGCAGCACGTTGGTGTATGTGATTTCGCGCCCACGGTTTTCGCCGCGACCGATGGCGACGCGTTCCGCGCTCGATACGGCCATCAACACCAGTTCGGCACGCTTTTCTGCTGTGCCGCTCAGGCCGATGCCGTAGCCCAGATCACCGGCTGGCTTGATACGGATGGCGGCATCCTGCGACCCGCGGGCAAGAGCGATCAGATGGCGAATTGCTCGCTCTTTTGAGCCGACTTCGCCGAGCTCTCCGTCGACCACCAATTGCGGGGTGTAGATGCCATTGTATCCGCCCAGTCCTGCGCGTGCGTAGTCGCGCTGCAGCGCGGTGTTGTCTTCCTGCGCCAGAGTATCTCTCCAGCCCAGACGATCCCAATAGGTGACCGGGCGGGCGATCACGACGAGGTCAGTTTCGCGAGCCAGCTTGGCGGACAGGTGATCGGCGGGCGGACAGGATGAGCAGCCTTGGCTGGTGAAGAGTTCAAGCAGCACGGGCTCGCCTAGCGTTTCAGTTTGCTCAAGGCTGGCCTGTGCAGAGCCGGAATTCGGGGAAGCAAGAGAGAGCGCAGTCAGCGCAATTGCACCAGCGACCAGGCTCCAAAGCGTTTTAGTCATGCGCGTCCCTCAGATTCGCGGAGATCTCTGAGGATATTCGCAGAGGAGCAACGCGTGGTTACAACGCGTTGTCAAAGCCTGGCGCTGAATCTGGTATCTCAGAAGGGAAGCGGCTGTCCCGCGAGGATTAGAGCCGCGCCGCAGGTAAGCACAATCGCCGCGCGCGCAATTTCAACCTGGCGTTGAAGGGCGCTGTCGCGTGTGTTTCGGGCGAGGGCAATGGCTTTGCTCATATCCACGAGTTTCGCGGGCAAATGCTAACAGCTCGTTAAGATTAACCAGGATCGCCTAAATTAGCGCAGCGGGCATTTGCTGGCTGGCGCAGTGAAACCCGCCGCCGCCGGCCAGTACGGCATCCGCTGGTAGACCGATGGTCTGGCGATCAGGGAATTGCTCGGCGATTGCTTCGACCGCAAGGGCATCTTCGATCATTCCAAAGGTCGGCACAACCACCAGGTGCGTGGTTATCGCGAAATTCACATAGCTCGCGGGTTCGATCTGTCCATCGTGCTGGACCAATCCCGGAGAGGGGATAGTCACCACCTCCACTCCCAATGCTTCGGCGCGCCGCCTTGCATCCGCATAGATCGCCGCATTGGGATCATCTTCGCCAGTCGCCTCAGGAATAATGAGCCGGCCAGGACCAACAAAACGCGCCAGATTGTCGACATGCCCGTCCGTGTGATCATTGATCAGGCCATCGCCCAGCCATAGCACCCGGCCAAAGCCGAGCGTGCGCTTAAGCTCCGCTTCGATCGCGGCGCGCGACATGCCGGGATTACGGTTTGGATTGAGAAGGCATTGCTCCGTGGTCACGCACAGCCCAGTGCCATCGCCATCCACTGCTCCGCCCTCCAAAATCATTTCGGACGATTTAAGCGGCAAACCCGCATCTCGCGCCAATTCAGCGCCAATGCTCTCATCGCCCGCCATCTGATATTTGCCACCCCAGCCATTAAAGCCAAAGCGGCGCGCGGCACGCTTGCCGTTTTCGGACACGATTAGCGGCCCGGTGTCGCGCAGCCAAATATCGCCGTAGACCCGCCGCTCCAGCGTCACTGCTTCGCTCACCAAAGCGCGGGCGCGCGTCTCATTTGCTTCATCGCGCACAAGCAGGCGCACGGCCTGCCCGCTGTCGGCCACAGCATTGGCAAAGGCAGCGATCTGCTCCTGCGTAGCCTCAAGAAAGCCCGGCCATTCCTCGACCAAATGCGGAAAGCCGATCCACAACCAATCCTGCGGCGCCCATTCAGGAGGCATCAGGACGGTCATGAACCGGCTTTCAATTCGTCAGCTAAACGGGTGCTGGATCAGCAGCCCGTCTCCGCGCTGGCGCAGCTTTCATCACGAGTGGCTTTGAACTCATCGCCCTCGTTCCAATTCGGCCAGCTGCTGCTTTCGGCCATCATCCGGCCAATGCGGTAGAACAACTGAAGGTCGCCCATCACGCCGGACCAATCCCACTCTTCGTTGAACTCGTCTTTCGGGCCGTGATAGCGGTTTTCAGTGTAGTCTGCCGCAACCGCCGCGCCAGCTTCACGTCCGCCTTCGACCAGGTCTTCACCGCCGTCGATGTAGAGCATTGGCACGCCCTGCTTGGCAAAGGCGAAGTGGTCAGAGCGGTAGTAATATCCCGCCTCTGGCTTCGGATTGGGTGTCATTGTGCGGCCATCGGCCTCAAGCGCTGCCATCATAAAGGCATCGAGCTGAGACTTGCCAGGGCCAACCACGGTCACGTCTTTCGCTGGGCCAGCAACCTGGAACGCATCCATGTTGATCCCGCCAACCGTCTGATCAAGCGGGAACACTGGGTTCGAAGCATAGTAATACGCGCCGAGCAGACCGGATTCCTCAGCCGTCACGGCCAGGAACACGAGGCTACGCTTGGGCGCGCCCGCTTTGGAATGGGCCTCAGCCAAGGCGACCAGAGCCGCAGTGCCGGTGGCATTGTCGACTGCACCGTTGCAGATGTCATCCCCGTCATCCGCTGCCTTACAGCGGCCAAGGTGATCCCAGTGCGCGGTGTGGATCACGTATTCGTCCGGCGCTTCGCTACCCGGCAGAATGCCGATCACATTTTGCGATTGGAAGGTGCGAATGTCGTTTTCAAAGCTGGTGGAGGCGGACATGCCCAGCTCAACCGCTTCAAATTCTTCGGTCTTCGCTGCCGCTGTCAGTGCATCGAGATCCTGCCCCGCTGCGGCCAGCAATTCGCGCGCGACTTCCTTCTGGATCCAGCCGTTCATCGTGGTAAGTGGCGGAGGATTGTCACCGCGAGCGGGATAGGCCTGAGGGCCGGACCAGCTGCTCTCAACCACGTTCCAGCCATAGCTGGCTGGTTCGGTGTCATGGACAATCAAAACGCCTGCTGCGCCTTGGCGAGCGGCCTCTTCATATTTGTAGGTCCAGCGGCCATAAAATGTCATCGCCCGGCCGTTGAATTTTCCTTCAAGACCAGTCGTTTCATAGTCAGGATCATTGACCAGCACGACCACTGTCTTGCCTTTGACATCGACGCCTTCGTAATCGTTCCAATCGCGCTCTGGCGCGTTGATGCCGTATCCGACGAATACCATTTCGCTGTTCGCGAGCTGAGTCTGCTCATCTTCGCGGTAGGTCACGCCGACCCACTCGCTGCCGAAATCATAGACCAGATCGGTGTCGCCATTGGTGATGGTGAGCGGCGCGAAGTTCTTGCCAGTGATTTCCACCAGCGGCACTTCTTGCACCCAGCTCTCGCCATTGCCGGGCTGAAGGCCAGCGGCTTCAAAACGTTCGGTCAGCAAGGCGACGGTCAGTTCCTCGCCCTTGGTGCCGGGCATGCGGCCCTCAAACTCATCGCTGGAAAGCGTGCGCGTAATGTCGACCATCGTCTCTTCAGACAGCTCGCCTGCCGCCACTTCAGGAATGTCCATTCCGTCCATGCCGGTGTCGCCGCCGAGCGAGCTCATCGCATCGCATGCGGTCAGCGCGAGTGCGCCAACGGCCATCGTGCCAAGCTTCAGTGCTTGTTTGATCATTTCAGGTGATTCCTCTCATCCAGAATTCTGCGCGCTTCTCTTGCAGAGCGGGGCGCGGCCCGCAAGGCGGATTGATGGCCGGAGCGCTTGCGAGACAAGCACCAGCGCGCCATGGAGGCGGAGATGGCGCAGGCAAATGTGTATGGCTGGGATGGGGCATTGGCGCGGGCGCGGGCCGAGGCGCCGTTTTTGGCGCGCGGGCTGGAACGGATGCCGGCGCTTGCCGAATTGCTGGGCAGCGGCGAGGGTGAAGCGGCGATCGCATGGGCGCTTGCGGCAGGCTCCGATGCAGATGATCTCGGCACGGCATTGCGGCGCGAGCGGGTGGCGCTTTCGGTTGCGCTGGGGATTGGCGATCTCGCTGGAGCCTTCAGCCTGGATCGGGTCATGCGCGAACTGTCCGACTGCGCGGATCGCTCGCTCGACCGCGCCATTGCGCAGGTCATTTCCGACCGTGTAGAAGAGGCAGAGCCTGTTGGCCTGTTCGCATTGGCGCTGGGCAAACAGGGCGCGCATGAACTTAATTACTCATCCGATATTGATCCCATCCTGCTGTACGACCCACAGACCCTGCCGCGCAGGGACAAAGATGATGCTGGCGATGCGGCACAGAGATATGCACGTGGTATCGTCAAGCTGCTGTCGGAGAATACGGCAGAAGGGTTCGTTTTTCGGGTCGATCTGCGTCTACGCCCGGCTAGCGAGATCACACCGCTCGCCGTGTCGCAGGGCGCTGCGCTGGCGCACTATGAAAGCTCGGCACTAGCGTGGGAGCGTGCAGCTTTCATCCGTTCGCGCGCGGCGGCAGGCGACATCGCGGCGGGGCAGGAATTTCTCGACCGGATCAAGCCGTTCGTTTGGCGCTCGGCACTCGATTTCGGGGCAATCGAGGAAATCCGGCGGCTAACCGCTCAGATCCGGGCGAATTACGAAGGGACGAAGACGCCAGGACCGGGATTCGATGTGAAACGTGGGCGCGGCGGCATTCGCGAGATCGAATTTTTCGCTCAGACGCATCAGCTAATCCATGGAGGCCGCGATCCGTCGCTGAGAGTTAAGGGGACGCGCGCTGCGCTCGATGCTCTGGCCGAGGCGGGTCGGATCGAACGCGATACGGCACAATTGCTCGGCACATCCTATGACCGGCTTCGGGTGATCGAGCACCGGTTACAGATGACGCATGATCGCCAGACGCATATCGTGCCAGATGGCGCGGCACTCGATGCGGTGGCGCGGCTCGACGGCCTGCCTGATGGGGCGGCACTTGTTGCAGAGTTGGAGGCGCTGACTGAACAAGTGGGTGCGGCCTACGACAGGTTGATCGGCAAGGAGGTCTCGAGCGCGGCTTCCGCTCCCGAGCCCGAGCATTCGGATGCAATCACTGAGCGTCTGGCCAAGCTTGGCTTTGCGGAGCCGGAAACGCTTTCGGAGCGGATCGTCGGTTGGCGTGATGGGCGGTACCAATGTCTGCGCACTCCGCAGGCGCTGGCGGCATTCGATATCTTGCTACCTGACTTGCTGGAAGCGCTCGCCGAGGGGGACGATCCGGAGCGCGGTTTGTTGCGCTGGGAAAACGTCCTGTCCGGAGCTTCCAGCGCGATCAATCTGTTCCACCTCCTGAAGGCCAGGTCAAAGCTGCTTTCGCGGCTGGTCGCTGCGCTTACGCTATCGCCCATGCTCGCGGGCGAGCTCGCGCGAAGGCCCGAATTGCTCGATGCGCTGATCGATGACAGCGCGCTCGACCTGCCCGGTTCTGTCGGCGAAATCGCCGAGCAGATGCGGCGCGGGGCGGAGCGCGATGATTACGAAGCGCAGCTGGACTGCATTCGGGTGATGACGGGCGAGGCGCGCTTTGCGCTGGGCGTGCAATTGATCGAGGCAATGAACGACCCGCTTTCAATCGGTGCGGCTTTGTCACGTGTTGCCGAAGCGGCACTGCAGGTAGCGGTGGATGCCGCGACACGAGAATTCGAGCGCGTGCACGGCCGGATTGCGGACAGTGAGTTGTGCGTGCTGGGGCTGGGGCGCTTGGGTGGCGGCGCGCTGACACACGCATCCGATCTCGATATCATTTACCTCTTCACTGGTGATTTCAGCGCGGAGTCGGACGGCCAGCGTCCGCTCGGCGCAACCCTCTACTACAACCGATTGGCATCAAGGGTGACCGCTGCGCTGTCCGTGCCGACCGCACAGGGTGCTCTCTACGAGGTCGACACGCGCTTGCGCCCACAGGGCAAACAAGGTCCTCTTGCTGTGTCTATTGAAGCCTTTGGCAAGTATCAGCGCGAAGCGGCGTGGACCTGGGAGCATATGGCGCTTGCAAGGGCGCGCGTGCTTGTGGGGTCGGAGAAAGCCCGCGAAGACCTCAATGCTGTTATTCGCGGTGTGCTGAGCCAGGAAAGAGGCCCGGCCAAGCTGCGCAAAGACGTGCTCTCGATGCGCGCTGAAATGGCACAGCATAAACCTCCGCGCGGTGAGCTTGATGTGAAGCTGCTACGCGGCGGCCTGGTGGATTACGAGTTTCTGATCCACTTTCTGCAGTTGCGTAATGGCATGGGGCTGGACCCGGACTTCGCTTCCGCGCTGCCGATTCTGGTAGAGGAAGGTTTGATACCGCGCGAGCTTACTGATGCGTACGATTTGATGACGCGATTTCTTGTTGCGGGCCGCCTGCTCGCGCCTGATGGCGTGGAACCACCCGCAGCAGCCGCGCGTTCGCTTGCACGGGCCTGTAAGGCTCAGCACTATGAAGACCTCTTGCGCCGCTTGACCGAGGCGCGGCATGAGGTCGCGAAAGCCTGGGAAGAGATACTCGGGCACAGATTGGAGATCACGTAAATGAGCGATTTTGCAGGTGTGGGCGACGCTATGCCCGATATCGAAATGGGCACGCCCGAGGGCGGAACTGTCAAGCGATCGGACTTCAAAGGCAAAAAACTCGTCGTGTTCTTCTATCCGAAGGACAACACACCGGGCTGCACCACCGAGGCCAAGGATTTCACCGCACTCAAAGGAGAGTTTGACAAGGCCGGTGTCGAGTTGCTCGGCATCAGCAAGGATAGTGCGAAGAAGCACCAGAACTTCATTGCCAAGCACGATCTCAAAACGCCGCTGGCGACCGACGCGGAAGAGGGCGGCCTCTCGGATGCGCTCGGCATCTGGACCGAAAAGCAGATGTACGGAAAGACCTATATGGGCATGGTCCGCACCACTTATCTGGTTGGCGCGGACGGCAAGATCGCCGAAGTCTGGAACAAGGTGAAGGTCAAAGGTCACGCCGAAGAAGTGCTGGCCGCAGCAAAGGCGCTTTGACTTCAAATCAGACATGTCTGAGACGAGTCTCGCCGGCGCCATACGCAATGCGCTGCTAACCGCAGATCCCAAGGCAAAGTGCTTTGCGACGCGCAAACTCATGCGCGAATGGCGCAAGGGCGCGCTGGAATGGCGATTCGATGTCGATATGCCGGATCAACCAGCGTGGCCGGAACGCCCTGAATTGCTGCCGCCAAATCAAATGCCCAAGCGGGGTAAGGGTGGATCGGAGGCCAAGCGAATCGCCTTGTGGCACTCATTGGCCCATATCGAATTCGTGGCGATCGACCTCGCGCTCGATATGGCCGGGCGCTTCGGCGAGCAGATGGGTGAGCGATTCGTTTCCGATTTCCTGAGCGTTGCCGCCGATGAAGCGATGCACTTTGCTCTGCTTGACCGTAAGCTAAAAACGCTTGGCAGCCATTATGGCGCGCTGCCCGCACATGGCGGCCTATGGCAGACCGCGGATGAAACAAAACATGACGTCACAGCACGTCTTGCCATCGTTCCAATGGTTCTGGAGGCGCGTGGACTTGACGTCACTCCCGCAACTTTGGAGCGAGTCCGAAGCGCAGGTGACGAAAACGGTGCAAAAATCCTTGAGAGGATACTTGACGACGAGATTCGGCATGTCGGGTTTGGCACCAAGCATTTTATCGAAATTGTGAAAAAAAGCGGAAAATCGCCAGAATTTGCGTGGAAACGCTTGGTCGAAACGCACTTTAGAGGGGCGATAAAGCCGCCATTTAACGACTCAGCGCGTCTTGCAGCCGGTTTATCGCGAGACTTCTACGGTTAAGTTGCTCTTTAAGATTTGAGCCCGATAACCATCGTCACACGGCAAACAAAACCTGTTTCGCCACTAGGATTATTACGTACCTGGCTTCGGAAAGTTCCGCAGCAACGTCAAAAAATTTGGCGTTTGGGGTATAAAAACAGGCGCCTAAGGCGTCGAAACGAAGGACCGGGTCGTTCATGGTTACGCTCAAGAAGCGTCATTTTGCAAAAGCGCTGGCCGCTGCGGGATTCGTAACCGCAACTCTCGCCGCCGCGCCTGCATTTGCTAACACATCGGCTAACGCAGCTGTCGATATCACTGAGCCAGTGCGCTCCGCTCAGGAAGACAATCTGACTTCCGGCGATGTGCGTTTCCGTCAGCTGTTTGCCAGCTGGCAGGCGCTCGATACCGCTGGACCGAACGCACCAACTGAACAGCCCAGCATCGCGATTCCGTCGCGCATGCCGCTTGGCGGTGCGAAGCTGACCAGCGGCTACGGCATGCGCAACCACCCGGTTCTGCGCAAACGTCGTAAGCACAATGGTGTCGATCTGGCTGCCCCGACTGGGACACCGGTCTACGCCACTGCTGACGGCATCGTCGGCAAGGCGCAGTGGTTTTCGAGCTACGGCCTCTATATCCGTATCGATCACGGTGCCGATCTCGAAACCCGCTACGCGCATATGTCCAAGCTGGCTGTTGCCGCTGGTGAGCGCGTGAGCAAGGGCGACATCATCGGCTACGTCGGCTCGACCGGTCGTTCGACTGGCCCGCACCTGCATTATGAAGTGCGCATCGACGGGGTTGCCGTCAATCCAATTCCTTATATGGTGGAGACAGAAGCGCAGCAGCAATTCGCTGACACCGATCCTCGCGACGCACGCGGCGGCAAATAAGCGCGATCTAAGAGTTTCGCCCGCCTGGAAGCGGGCCGGACATTGGAGAGGGTGTCCGAGCATGGGCGGCGGGTTTTCCCGCCGCCTTTTTTCATGCGCTTAATCCTGCGACTTTGCGAATTGTCTTGCGAGCCGCGCAGTGTGAGCTAGGTTTTCTCACGCAACTGATGGCCTCAATTCGGCCGCGTGGGAGAGACTGACAATGAGCTTGCATCCAATCGTGCATGCGCAAACCCGCCCTGACCAGGCCGCTGTAGTTATGGCTGGCAGCGGCAAGACGATGACCTATGGTCAGATGGACAGCCAGGCGAACCGCTTTGCCCAATTGCTTCGCGCGCGCGGACTTTCACCAAACGATGCCTTTGCCGTTCTGCTCGAGAACCGCATCGAATATTTCACTATCATCTGGGGTTCGCAGCGTGCGGGAACGTTGCTTGTGCCGATCTCAACCCGACTGACCGGGCCGGAGATTTCCTACATTGTGCGCGACAGTGAGGCGAAGTTGCTGATCACATCGGGCGCGTTTGATGAGGCGATGGTGCAGATTCGCGCGGACTGCCCTGACCTCGACATTCTCGTCATGGATAGCGGTGATGCGGAGGACTTCGCGACTGCGCTCGCTGCTCAAAGCGCTGATCCGATCGACGATCAGACGGCCGGAATGGTTATGCTCTATTCGAGCGGTACGACCGGGCAGCCAAAGGGTATTCGCCCTGCACCGCCCGAAGATCCCGATCCGCAAGCGCCCAATCCGCTGATGGCGCTTGCCATGATGGGTGCGGGAATGCCGGCTGATGGCTCGATGATCTATCTCTCGCCGGCACCCCTGTATCACGCCGCACCGATTGGCTGGTGCTCGACCGTTCACCGTTTGGGTGGGACGATTGTCGTTATGGAGAAGTTCGAGCCGGAGGCAGCGCTTCAGGCGATCGAAACTCACAAGATCACCGACAGTCAATGGGTGCCGACCCATTTCGTGCGTTTCCTGAAGCTGGAGCCAGAGCTGCGCGAGAAGTACGACCTCTCCAGCCATCAGCGCGCGCTGCACGCCGCCGCGCCCTGCCCGGTTCCGATCAAGCAGGAGATGATCGAGTGGTGGGGGCCGATCGTGAATGAATATTATGCCGGTAGCGAAGGGATCGGCATGACTTTGGTGAAGGCCGAGGATTGGCTGACCCATCCCGGAAGCGTGGGTCGCGCCATTCACGGCATCATGCATATTTGCGGACCCGATGGCGAGGAAGTGGTAGCCGGTGAGGACGGCCTGGTCTATTTCGAAAACGATACCCTACCGACCTATCACAATGATCCGGGCAAGACCGCCGAGGCCATGCATCCGAAGGGTTGGATGACACTGGGCGATATCGGCCATGTCGACGAGGACGGATTCCTCTACCTTACCGACCGCAAGAGCCACATGATCATTTCAGGCGGGGTGAATATTTACCCGCAGGAGATCGAAAACCTGCTCATCACTCACGAGAAGGTAATGGATGCTGCCGTTATCGGTGCGCCCTGCCCTGACCTGGGCGAAAAGGTCGTCGCGGTGGTGCAGCCGATCAATATGGGCGATGCGGGAGATGCTCTCGAGCAGGAGCTGCGCGATTTTCTTGCGCCGCAATTGGCGCGCATTAAACTTCCCAAGCTGTTTGATTTCCGCCCCGAGCTTCCGCGCGAGGCGAACGGCAAACTCTACAAGCGCGAACTGCGCGATGAGTTTGAAGCAAAGGCTAAGGAAGAGGCCTGATGACAGATAAGTCTGGCGATCCGGCGACGCTCGATACGGCTCTCGCCAAGACGGTCATCGATCCGCATGCCTATGCCGAGTGGGACGGCCTGCTCGATACGTTTGACTGGTTGCGCGAGAACCAGCCTGTCGCGAAGGTCGTGCCCGAGGATGAAGGCCTGTTCGATCCGTTCTGGCTGATCACGCGCTATGACGATGTGATGCGCATTTCGAAGGACAATGCGACCTTCCTCAACAATCCGCGCCCCGTGGTTTTCAGCTTTAGGCAGGCGATCGAGTTTTCGCGCGCGGCGACGGGTTCCAACATGCTGGTGGACTCGCTGGTCGTGTTCGACGCCCCGATCCATCCGAAATATCGCAAGCTCACCCAAGACTGGTTCATGCCGCGCAACCTCAAGACGATCGAGGATGAGATTCGCAGCATTGCGCATCGCACCGTCGATGGATTGGTGGAGGCCATCGCTGCCGATCCGGGCGGTGTGGTCGATTTCGGAAAGCTCGTTTCAGGGCCGTATCCGCTGCATGTGGTGATGCAGATCCTGGGCGTGCCCGAAGCGGACGAGCCGCGCATGCAGATGCTCACGCAGCAGTTGTTTGGCGGGCAGGACAAAGACCTTTCAGGTACCGGCATGGAGAACATGACGCCCGAGCAGGTCGTGCAGCTTGTCGCAGGCGCAGTGAAGACTTTCGAGGGCTACTTCGCGGAACTGGCGGCGGAGAGGCGGGCCAACCCGACCGACGATGTCGCAAGCGTGATCGCCAATGCGACGGTCGATGGGAAACCGCTGCCCGACCGCGACATGGCGGGGTACTATATCATCGTCGCGACTGCCGGGCATGACACGACCAGTGCTTCGACTGCTGGGGCGATGATGGCGTTAGCGAACGACCCTGAGCAATTCGCTCGGGTGAAGGAGGATCGCTCGCTGCTGCCCGGCATTGTCGAGGAAGCGATCCGGTGGACTTCGCCCGTGCAGCATTTCATGCGCACGGCCGCGGAAGATGTTGAAATTGACGGACAGCAGATCAAGGCGGGCGACTGGATGATGATCAATTACGTCGCGGCCAATCATGACCCGGCGCAGTTTGACGATCCCCGACGCTTCGATGCCGCTCGCTCGCCAAATCGCCATCTGGCCTTCGGCGCAGGTGCGCATCAATGTCTGGGGCTGCACCTAGCTCGGCTCGAAATGCGTATTCTGTTCGAAGTGCTGCTCGACCGGGTTGAAAGTGTTGAACCAGCGGGGAAAGCAAAACGTGCGACGTCGACGTTTGTGGGTGGCTTAAAGACCCTTCCGCTTCGCATTTCGGCCAAGTGAGAGCTCGAACAGTTCGCGCGCGCGTAATAATATGTGTTGAGAGACTTAGAAGTGGGTGCAAAGACGAACTTTCGAACAAGCTTTTACGATTTTCCTGTTATTTGCTTGCAACTTGTGTTAATACTCCATTCATGGGAAAAACTTGGAACAGGGGCGTTGCCATTGGTGCAGCGACGGCTCGTTGAGCCTGCTTGAAACATACAATCTGCCATTTGCAGTCGCTTTAATGCTGCTCGCAATCATTGCTATCGCGCAAGTGGTGGGCGTGGCAGACATGTTCGACGGGGCAGATGTTGACGTCGATTTAGACCTTGATGTCGATGTCGATGCTGACGGGATCGAAGCCATCGCATCAGGCGGGTTGATGGATGGATTGCTTAGCCTGCTTGGGTTTGGCCGAGTGCCTTTCCTGATCTGGCTGGCCGGTTTGCTGCTGGTCTTTGCGTCAATTGGTGTGATTGGTCAGTCCGTGATCGCAGGCTTGCTGGGCGCACCACTGCCCGCATGGCTTGCCGCACCGCTCGCCGGATTGGCTGCCTTGCCGGTCAATGCCGCTTTCGTAAGGCCGGTTGGGGCTCTGCTGCCCAAGGATGAGACGAGCGCGGTTGGGCGGAGCAGCTTGATCAGGCGCGATGCGATCATCCAGACGGGCACTGCGCGCGCCGGTTCACCAGCGCGGGCCAAAGTGCTCGATCGTTTCAAACAACCTCATTTTGTCATGGTTGAGCCCCATGATCCGAGCGCGGAATTGCGCGAAGGCGAAACAGTCCTGCTGGTGCGCCGCGAAGAAGGCACATTCTTCGCCATTCGCTATGAAAACCGCTTGCTCGAGTTAAATTAGGCCCAGCTCATAAATTGAAACTTCATAGGAGAGAAAATGCCAGAATTTTTAGACTTAGCTATACTTATCGGCGCGGGCCTGTTGTTCTTCGTCATTGTGGTAGGGCTGCTTACGCGGCTATATCGCAGAGCGTCGAAGGAAATCGCCTTTGTGCGGACCGGTGTTGGCGGCGAGAAAGTCGTGATGAATGGCGGCGCGCTGGTGCTGCCAGTGTTCCACGAGACGATGCCGGTCAATATGAACACTTTGGTGCTCGCCGTGGTTCGCCGCGATGGAGAGGCGCTCATCACGCTCGACCGGTTGCGGATCGATGTGAAGGCAGAATTCTACGTCCGCGTCCGCCCGGACTCAGAAGCGATTGCGATGGCGGCGCAGACCCTGGGTCAGCGTACGATGCAGCCAGAAATGCTGAAAGACCTCGTCGAAGGTAAATTCGTCGATGCGCTGCGCTCAGTCGCGGCGGGTATGAGCATGAACGAGTTGCACGAACAGCGCGCTGACTTCGTACAAAAAGTGCAGCAGGTCTCCTCAAACGATCTGGCCATGAACGGTCTGGAATTGGAATCGGTCTCGCTGACCGGTCTTGACCAGACGAGCATTGAGCATTTCAACGCCAACAACGCGTTTGACGCTGAGGGTCTTACCAAGCTCACCGAGCAGATCGAAGCACGCAAGAAACTGCGCAACGATATTGAGCAGGACACGCGGGTCGAGATGGAAACGAAGAACCTTGAGGCCGATACTAAATCGTTCGAAATCGGCCGGGACCAGGAATACGCAAGGCTTGCTCAGGAACGTGAAGTCGAAGTGCGCCGTGCGGCTCAAATGGCGGAAATCGCGCGCGAGCAGGCCGAGCGTCAACGCGAAGCCGATGCCGCCCGGATTGAGGCGAAGAAGCAGGTCGATGCCCAGCAGATCGAGGCTGACCGTCTGGTGGAAGAGGCTCGTATCGATCAGACCCGAGCGCTCGAAATCGCGCGTCAGGAACAGCAGATCGCGGTTCAAAACAAGAGCCGTGAGGAAAGTCAGGCCAAGGCAGAGGCCGATGCGGCCCGGGCCAAAGCGGTGGCTGCTGAAGAGCAGGTCGCAACCTCTCGTGAGAGCGAGATTGCAGAACGTCAGAAGAAGATCGAACTGATCGAAGCGGCCAAACAGGCTGAACGCGATGCCATTGGTATCAAGGTTGAGGCAGAGGCTGAAAAGGATGCAGCGACCAACCGTGCTGAAGCCGCGCGGCTCGAAGCGAAGGGTGACGCGGATGCTGAAATCCTCCGCGCCGAAGCCGACCGTGTTCGTTTCGAAGTTGAGGCAGCCGGTCAGGAAGCGATCAACGAAGCGGCAAACATCCTCTCGATGGATCAGATCAGCCTGCAGACCAAACTGGCGCTACTCAAAGTCCTGCCAGAGGTCATTCGCGAAAGCGCGAAACCAATGGAGGCGATCGACTCGATCAAGATCGTGCAGGTTGACGGGCTTACCAACGGTGGCTCTGGTAAGAGCGGCTCAGGCGCGGGCAACGGTGCGGCTGCTGGCGGCGGCTCAGGCAATCTTGCCACGGACGCTGTGTCAGCAGCGCTCGCTTACCGCGCTCAGGCTCCCGTGCTTGATGGCTTGATGAAAGAGCTGGGCCTCAATGGTTCTTCGCTGGGCTCGTTAGTAAAAGCAGCAGCGAAAGAGGAGGCTGGCCTCTCGGGAGAAATCCGAGGCGAAGCATTGGTTGCGAATGACGAAGCTGAAGAAAAGCCAGCCATCGAAGCGGCCGATCATAGCGAAAGCGAAGAAGCCGCCGAATAAGGCGCGCTCTTCACCGACTTTCAAGGCCTCCCGGTTAGCATTACGCTGATCGGGAGGTTTTTTTATGGGTGCTTGGGGTTCAGGTCCGTTTGAGAATGATGATGCGCTTGATTTCGTCAGCGAGATCACAAGTGTCGACGATTTGGTGCGAGAGGTCGCGTTCGAAGATGTTGGTGATAAGCTGGAGGCAGATCGTGCTTCCCGTGCACTGGTCGTCGGTGAATGTGTCGCGGCCATGCGGGGTCATCCTATCAAGGATATGCCTGAAGACCTGATTGAGCGCGTGCTTACATTCGGCATGCTATCGCCCGAGCTGTTCGAAAACACGCGCGACAGCATTTCCATGGTGATCAGCAGCAGTGAACTCGCCGAGCTTTGGGGCGAGAGCGATGATCGCGGTGCTTTCAACCGGTCAGTTACTGATCTGATAGAACGGCTCAATCAGCCTGCAGGGAAGCCCAACAGGCCAAGCAAAAGGAAGCCCAAAACCAATCCATCGCCTTGCCTGATCTGCGACAAGGAAATGGGCGCGGAGTTCACATCGTTCGATATCACGCTAGAGATCGATTACGGTATCAGCGAGGGTGGCAGCGTACATCTCGCCTGCCTAAACGCAGCGCTTCATCCGAAATACATCATCCAGAACTGGAAGTTTGACGAGGATGAGGTCGACGCGCTCGTCGACGGAATCTTAGGCGACGAAAATAGCGATTAATTTAGTAAGCGCTCAGCCATTGCCCGCACATCTGCACCCATGTCGTCGCGTTCCAGTGCGAGTGCGAGGGTCGCTTCGACAAAGCCGGTCTTGCTGCCACAGTCATAGCGGTTGCCGTCGAATGTTACCGCGTGGAACGGCTGCGTGCCGATCATCCGCGCCATGGCATCGGTCAACTGGATCTCTCCGCCTGCACCTTTGCCTTGCGTTTCCAGCGTGCGCATGACTTCTGGTTGCAGGATGTAGCGACCGGAGATGATCTTGTTGGACGGCGCTTCCTCTACCGGCGGTTTTTCGACCAGCCCCTTTACTTCGGTAAGGGCACCTAGCTCGGCTCCCGGATCGATCACGCCGTAGCTTGAGACTTCCTCATGCGGCACTTCGAGCACGCTGATGAGATTGCCGCCGGTCTGATTGTAGGCGTCGACCATCTGCTTCATGCATCCGGTCCCGCCCCTTTTCCCGACCATCAGCTCATCGGGAAGGAAAATCGCGAAGGGATCATCGCCCACAATGGCGCGCGCGCACCAGACGGCATGACCCAGACCCATCGGCACTTGCTGGCGCACTGTGATGATATCGCCGGGTGTGAAGCGGCTGGAATCGAGCACGCCCAAGTCCTTGCCACGCTCTTCCATCGTGGTCTCAAGCTCGTAGGCGACATCGAAATGCTCTACGATCGCGGTCTTGCCGCGCCCCGTAACGAAGATCATCTGCTCGATCCCGGCCTCGCGCGCTTCATCGACCGCATATTGGATCAGCGGGCGGTCCACGATGGGCAGCAATTCCTTTGGGATTGCCTTGGTCGCGGGCAGGAAGCGTGTGCCGAGACCCGCAACGGGGAAGACGGCCTTCTTGATCGGTTTGTGAGTGCTCATGTGGTCAGCGTTACGGAAGCGGAGAGAGCCGCGTCAACTCTCCCATTCGGCTTGCTGGCATACGACATTTGCGACAGCGTTTGCGGATTGGGCGAATTTGGGTAAGGCGGCGCTATGGACAAATTGCTTATTCGGGGCGGCAACCGCCTTTCAGGAACCCTGCCGATTTCTGGCGCGAAAAATGCTGCACTGACGCTGATTCCCTGCGCGCTGCTGACCGAAGAGCCGCTGACTCTGCGCAACCTGCCGCGCCTTGCGGACATCGACGGGTTCCAACACCTGATGGGGCAGTTTGGCGTCTCGGTCAGCATTCAGGGCAAACGTCCGGAAGACTTTGGCCGGGTGGTCACGTTTGAGGCGCAGCGACTGACGTCCAATGTCGCGCCTTACGATCTGGTTCGCAAGATGCGCGCGTCGATCCTGGTGCTCGGCCCCATGCTGGCACGCGCAGGCGAGGCGACCGTATCGATGCCCGGTGGCTGCGCCATCGGTAACCGTCCGATCGACCTGCACTTGAAAGCGCTTGAAGCGTTCGGCGCGGAGATCGAGCTTGCTCAGGGCTACGTAAAAGCCATTGCGCCCGATGGTGGTCTGCCGGGCGGCGACTTCGATTTCCCGGTCGTGTCCGTCGGTGCAACCGAAAATGCGGTGATGGCTGCGGTACTGGCGAATGGCACAAGCCGCCTGTTCAATGCCGCGCGAGAGCCTGAAATCGTCGATTTATGCAATCTGCTCAGCGCGATGGGCGCGGAGATTGAGGGCATTGGGACGTCCGACCTCACTATACACGGCGTCAAACGACTCAACGGAGCCACCTATAAGGTGATGGCCGACCGGATCGAAGCGGGCTCCTATGCCTGCACAGCCGCGATCACGGGCGGTGAAGTGCGGCTCGAAGGTGCAAATGCCGGAGAGATGTCGGCAACGATCCACGCGCTCCGGAACATGGGTGTTCATGTCGACGAGGATGCGAAAGGTATCAATGTCGCCGCCAACGGAGAACTCAAGGCGACCGATCTCACCACTGCGCCCTATCCAGGTCTCGCCACCGATATGCAGGCGCAATTGATGAGCCTGCTGTGCAAGGCTGAGGGCACTAGCGTGCTCAAGGAAACGATCTTCGAGAACCGCTTCATGCACGTGCCTGAGCTTAGCCGCATGAGTGCGGATATCTCGACAGAAGGTCGCACGGCTATCGTGAAGGGCCCGGTCAACCTTACTGGGGCCGAGGTGATGGCGACCGACCTACGCGCTTCGATGAGCCTGATTATCGCGGCGCTTGCGGCGGAGGGGGAGACGACTGTGCGGCGGATTTATCATTTGGATCGTGGATATGAGCGGCTGGAGGAAAAGCTGCAACTGGTTGGCGCGGATATCGAGCGCGTCGACGATTGACTTTGTGAGAGCGGCTAGATCTCTAGTCCCATGCTGACCCGGTCTTCGACTGCAAAGCCCAGCTCTTTGTAGAACGCCGCGACCGCCTCATTGCCGGCGCGAATTTGCAGATTCACTTTGTTGCAGCCACGCCGGTCGAGTTCCTCGATGGCATGGTTGACTAACAACCGTCCAATGCCGGAACGCTGACGTCGCGGGTCGACGGCTACGGAATACAGCCAGCCACGATGACCGTCCCAGCCAGCCATAATCGTTCCAACGACCGCTCCTGTATCGTCTTCAGCCACCCAAAGTAATTCGTCGTTCTGTGCCAATTTCAACGCGATGGCTTGCTCGGCACGATTTCGTGGAGGGTCGCTGGGAAAGACTGTCCGCCACAATTGATCCACGCCCGCGAAATGCTCCTCTCTGTAATTTAAAATCTGGGTCATTTTGTAAGCTCCGATACCAGCCAAACCCGTATCGCTCCGGCTAGGCCCGGGGGCGTATCGGCAGCGATCCGTTCCTCGTCGATCCGAGCAACGAGCGCGTTAATGGGCATGTCTTCTGCCTCGGCGGCTTTCCGCAGCATGTCCCAAAATAGCGGCTCGAGACTGATCGATGTCTTGTGGCCGGCGATCTCGACAGAGCGTTTAACAGGAGGGTGATAGGGCGCTTGTGTCATATGCAAGTTGATAAGACACATGCAGGGAGCGGGATAGCAATATCTCCGCCGTGTACGCCAGAACGCGAAAACCCCGCTATGAGCGGGGTTTGGTCGAGCACGGATATTCACGCTTTGAAAGAGCTACGCTTCTGGTAGCGTTATCGCACCCTGTAGGAAAACGAAGGCCATACTGTGGTGGAAATTGCGACGGATGAAGACGGAATTGCGCGCTGCAGTTGGGCCTGCGCGACCACCCAATATGAGCGCTACCATGACGAGGAGTGGGGCTACCCTGTCGGCGATGATCGCCGCCTGTTCGAGAAGATCTGTCTAGAAGGTTTCCAGTCTGGACTGAGCTGGCGCACCATCCTGGAAAAGCGCGAGAATTTTCGCGCTGCCTTCTACGATTTCGACTTTCACAAAGTGGCGAAGTTTGGCGAGGACGACGTAGAGCGCCTGCTTCAGGATGCGGGGATCATTCGCCATCGCGGCAAGATCGAAGCGACCATCAACAATGCTCGGCGTGCAGTCGAGCTGATCGAAGAGACCGGCTCACTTGCCGCCTATTTCTGGACCTTCGAACCTGACGATCGGATGTGGGATGGTAGGGACATGCCTGGTTCGACACCGCAATCGGCAGCCCTATCCAAGGACTTGAAGAAACGCGGCTGGAAGTTTGTCGGTCCGACGACTGCCTATGCTTTCATGCAGGCGATGGGACTGGTGAATGACCACGCGCCCGGATGCGATGCGCGAGGCAAGGTTGAAGCGGCGCGGGATGCGTTCGAAGTGCCGTGAGTTGACCGACTCCTCGATATGCTAGTCGGAAAGCATCGACGGCTAGGCCCATTGTTGGGTGGGAAGCTGAAATACCTCAACCGACCAATCTGATTTTCAGCGCTCTGCTTCCAACTAGCGGAACCAATTGGCCATAGTTCTGGCAAAGGGAATGCGCTCGATCATGCGATTTCCTACAGAGCGCAAAACAGAATCCGCATATCCTGGAACCGACAGGATGGTGTTAACTCTTCTGGCATTGTCGATTGCGCGCCGCTCTGCCGCACGGTCTCCGCCGATTGCGTCTCCAACATTCACCAAAGCATCTGCGCTAGCGCGAACACCAGCAATCGTGTTGTCCAATAATCCGGTGGCGATCGCGGCGGGAAATTCAAATGCGGATGTTGACCCTGGAATGCCGCCGGGCCGCGCGCTGATGTTGCGAATGCCATCCATCAGTGAGCTAGCCGTCTGGTTGCTTGGGTTTCCAGCCAAAGAGGCAATTCCCTGCAACCGGGCCAAAGCTGCCGTGGTTCGCGACATGTTGCTATTGGAAAAGGCTCCACGCGCATTGCGCAAATCATCCTGCAATGTTGAAGCATAACGCACCACACGGAACATTTGCGCGGCGGCTTGTTCGTCATAATCATTGCCACGAATGGGTTGGGCAAAATGAGCGCCGCTGGCTGCCATATGGGCTACGAGAGTTTGCCATGCAGCAGCCTCGTCAACTGGATTGGTGCTTTGCTCCAATGTGTCCAGCGCATAAGCCAGCTGAGGATTGTCGCGCAATACATCCCGCTCGCTCAATAGCCCCAACATTTGGGCCGCACGTTGAGCATCTGCCGAGCTTGCCGATTGCGAATCCAGCGCCTCAATTGCAGATTGTACCAACTGCATACGTTCAGCATGAGTGCCAGCCTCCTCTAGTGCCGCCGTGCGCTCACTATACTCTGCGATAATCGTATCGAGCGCCGTCGTATCCGGCTTGATCAGCGGGTTGGTGAAACCGGCCAGTCGATTGGCCAACAGGGCAGGGAATGAGACGTTGGCGCTGTCCGTTGGCAAATAGATGACGCCGCCGTTAATCCATCCTGCGGTGCCCCAAGTCTCGCCCGGTCCTCTGTTTGGATATTGCGCCGAGAATATCTCTCCGCCATTGGCCCAATATCTCCATGTTACGCCGTTTGCTCCCTCCATCCGATAGCCGCGGGCGATTTGCATTCCTGGAGCATAGCCATGGTCGATCATGCGTTGGTTGGTGGCGGCGATATAAGCTGAGAGAGTTCCGTCTGCCTCCACTCGAAATTCGATCTGACCGCCAATGCGGTCAATATCCCAAAGTCCTGCGATCCACGACCATTGAGCCTCAAGATCGGGCTCTTCCGGGCCACCGGAAATTTCACCCAACTCAACGGTCTCGCCACCCGTATCAGTGTCACCTGCGCGCGGGGTATCGCAGCCTTGTGGCCGGAATCTTTCCGACCTGTCCAGAGCTTGAACTGCCTCAAGATAATCCCGCCTTGCCTGCGCCGCATTGACCGTGCTGGAGCTTCCTGCCGCCTGCGCTGCATCGGCGCGCTGCTTGTATAATGGAACGATTTCACGAAGCCTTACTAGATTCTGCTCTGCGTAGCTCGGGAAGCAAGCTTGCTTCCATTCAAACACGCGGATGCTCAATCTCGTCGGATTGCAATTATCTAGAGCCCTGTAGAGGTAGCTATTAACTGTACGAAAAGCCGCTCTCGCATCTGCCTCTCTCGCTATTTGATCCTGACTGCGTACTTGGCTCCCCGACGGCGCGGCCTCGGAGAACAAGGCGACATTCTGCTCCAATGTGGCGCGTGTTGCTCGCAGCTCAGCCACTAGTGGGAAATACACTCTCAGAACGCAGCGTTGATCCGTCGCAACTACGCGGGATTCGAAAAGACGTTTCATGCGCCTGACCGTTGGGCCATCTTGTGCCGCTGGCGCAGATTGCGCCCATGCAGCGCCTTGCAGCGGGCCATCGGGCAATGGAACTGCAGTCAGCCCAAATACCATAACAACAAGCACAAAAAGCCGCATCATAGCCTATCCCCTGTTGACCCGGAGCTTATGGTGCCAGCTCGTCTGGGTCAATTGAGTGTACAGTACCATGACCCCAGTGGCTGAACGCGACTGGTACTTGTTTGATCTTGGGTGCTGGCGCTCAATCAGCAATAGGGCCGCAACTGGGTCGTGAGATGAACGCCCGTTCTTCGCGTGGATAGCCCAAAAACCGGACTGACCGCTAACGGCCCAAAAAGGAAGCTGTCTGAACGGCGGAGATGGGTCGCAAACCGACCTCGCCGCGATGTCGGACGCAGCCATGGCCTCGCAACTGCGTATCCAATCAATACATATGTTGCCCGCCATTGATGCTCATGGTGGAGCCGGTAACGAACCCGGCCTCTTCAGAGCACAGGAAGCCCACACCCCGCGCGATCTCCTCCGCCTGGCCGAGCCTGCCGACGGGGATCTTGGCGACGATCTTCTCAAGCACCGGCTCGGGTACTGCGGCGACCATGTCGGTGTCGATATAGCCCGGCGCAATTGCGTTGACCGTCACGCCAGACCTGGCACCCTCCTGCGCGAGCGCCTTGGTAAAGCCGTGAATGCCCGATTTCGCAGCGGCATAGTTGACCTGGCCGTATTGACCGGCCTGCCCGTTGATCGAGCCGATATTGACGATCCGACCCCAACCACGCTCGCGCATGCCGGGAAAACAGGCTTTGGCCATGTTGAAACACCCGCCAAGGTTGATCCGCATCACTTCATGCCAGTCGTCATAGCTCATCTTGTGCAAAGTGCCGTCGCGCGTGATCCCGGCGTTGTTGACCACTATATCGACCTCTCCGATGTCTGAGGTGATTGCTGCGCACCCCGCAAGCACCGCATCATGATCACCAACATCGAACTTGCGCACCTCGATGCCCAGCTCGTCAGCGCATTGTTGCGCGGCTTCATCATTGCCGCCGTAATTGGCGACCACGCTGAAGCCGTCGGACTTCAACTGCTGGCATATGGCGCGGCCGATCCCGCGCGTTCCTCCGGTAACCACTGCAACACGCGCCATTTCGAAACCCCTTCGCTGGACCTAAGCCTATCTGACTCAGAGCCTAGCCGTGCCGTAGCGTCAGGCAATAAAAAACCCCGCCGAAGCGAGGTCTTGCATACGAATTTGTGACTGCAGGGGCGCTTATCAGAACTTGAACTGGGTTCCGACGTAAACAGCCTGACTGTCCTGATCCGCATTGGTCAGAGGAGCCAAGCGATCGCGCTCTTGCGAGAGACGCACACCGGCGGTCACGTTGAGGTTGCGCGAAACCCGATAGGCGCCGCCGACATCAACCGTTTGTGAGCTAAGTGCGTCGAGCGTGTTTGGCGAACGACCTGCGACCTTCTCGCCTTCAAGTTCAATCCGTGGCTGCAGACGACCTGGCTTATCTGCGGCTTGCGGCTTGGCTGGCTCGAATGTGGCCAGATCAGGCATCGAAAGATTGCGCACATTATCTGGCAGCGCCGTCGGACGTGCGAAGCTTTCATAGCCGCGTGCCGTGCCAAGGTTGTAGCGGGTCGGTTGAAGCGCCGCGATGCCCTCGCTCGCCCCCGGTGCCGCTTCGAGAGCGGTGCGAACCGAAATCGCCTCAGCAACTTCGCTGTCTACGCGAACAGCGACGGTAACAGTGCGATCACGCGTAGCCGAGGCAGAGCCAGCGGGAGTGAAGCGAATACCCTCTTCATTCGATTTGCTGGCGACCAATGCCGCAAGATCGGGGTCGACCGAAGCAGGGGTGAAGATATCAATCGCAGAAGCATCGATGCCCGGCATGCCTTCCGTCAGGCTGACCACGGCAAGACCGGCTGTGGGAACGCCAAAAGCCAGCGCGCCAGCCACAAGCATCAGCGGCAGCTTGCGCTGCGCTCCGCTTTTCAATTGGCTAGCCTTGCGTGCCATGGTGTTTGCGTGTTCCTCTACCAGTTCCATAATCGCTCAATATTTAAGCGGCCCCCGCCTTAACCCTGGCTGAGTATGCCCCAAAGCGACTCGCTGACTTATGTAACATGCGAATGATAGAATCATGACAAGGACTTAGGCAATGCCCGCAGGTGCGATTCCGGGCTCTTGGGCCTGATCTGTTGCATTGCGCACACAGAGTAAGGCGGGAATATGGCCAGTTCAGCAGCCATACAGGCGAAACAAGCGCTAGAATGCGCGGATAATTGGCCCAATCTCACCTGAATCGGCGATGTGACCGCTTGCCGCGCAGAGGCACACGGTTATAGAGCCAATAACGACTTAATGAGGAATTATCGCTGTGACACGCGCCACTTTTACGCTTTCCCGCTCAACTCGCATTCTTTTCGCTGGCTTGGCCAGCGCAGCGCTTGTCGCATGCGGCGGAAATGAGCGCCCTCAGGCCGATATGGCTGCGGCACAGGTCAACACAATCGGCGTGAATTCCTATCTCTGGCGTGCGGCGCTGGAAACCGTCAGTTTCGCGCCGCTCTTGCAGGCTGACAGCGCTGGCGGCGTAATCGTAACTGATTGGTACGCCAATCCGAGCAATCCCAATGAGCGGGTTAAGGTGACCGTTGCGATCCTCGATCAGGATTTGCGGGCCGATGCGCTGCGGGTCGCTGCAAGCCGCCAGGTCGCACAGGGTGGTGGCTGGGTCGATGCGCCGGTACAGGCCGCAACCGTCCAAAAGCTGGAAGATATTATCCTGACCAAGGCGCGCGATTTGCGCCGCAAAGCAGTAGCTTCCTGATCTCAATTTCCCTAGCGGGGGCTTCATGACCGATACGCGTTTCGATCCGTCCAAGGCCGACGGGCGCTGGCAGCGTGCGTGGGATGAGGCGGGGACTTTTACCGCCGACAGCGCTTCGCCCAAGCCCAAGAGCTTCATCCTGGAGATGTTCCCCTATCCATCGGGGCGCATCCATATGGGTCATGTCCGCAATTACACGATGGGCGATGTGCTGGCGCGCTACAAGAAGATGCGCGGGCACGAAGTGCTCCACCCGATGGGCTGGGATGCGTTCGGCATGCCAGCCGAGAATGCGGCGATGGAAAAGAAGGTTCATCCTGGCGCCTGGACCCGTTCCAATATCGAGGCGATGAAGGCGCAATTGCGGCGGATCGGCTTTGCGCTCGACTGGACGCGCGAATTCGCCACCTGCGATCCTGAATATTACGGGCACGAACAATCGCTGTTCATCGACATGTATGAAGCAGGCCTCGTCTATCGCCGCCAGTCGGAGGTGAACTGGGACCCGGTCGATATGACGGTTCTCGCTAACGAGCAGGTGATCGATGGCAAGGGCTGGCGCAGCGGCGCCGAAGTCGAGAAGCGCAAGCTGGATCAGTGGTTCTTGAAGATCACCGATTTTGCGGGCGAGCTGCTCGACGGTCTGGCCGAGCTGAAGGACTGGCCCGACAAGGTCCGGCTGATGCAGGAGAACTGGATCGGCAAGTCGAGCGGGCTGGAGTTCTCGTTCGAGCTGTCCAATGGCGATAAACTGCCGGTCTACTCGACCCGCCCGGACACGATTTTCGGCGCGAGCTTCTGCGCGGTGGCGGCTGATCATCCGCTGGCGCAGCAAGTCGGTGCGAGCAATCCGGCGGCAGCGAGCTTTATCGAGGAATGCAAGCGTGGCGGCACAACCGCAGCAGAGCTTGAAACTGCGGAGAAACTGGGTTTCGACACCGGAATTACGGCGAAGCATCCGTTCACGGGCGCACCGCTGCCGGTTCTGATCGCGAATTTCGTGCTGATGGACTACGGCACCGGCGCGGTGATGGGCGTGCCGGGCCACGACCAGCGCGACTTCGAATTCGCGACCAAATACGAGCTGCCTATCGTTCGGGTTGTCGCGAGCGATCCTGCGCAGGCTGGCGAACCGTTCAAGGGCGAGGCGGAGCCAGGTGATGGGGTCATCGTCAACTCGGATTTCCTCGATGGAATGAGCGTTGAGGAAGCCAAGGCCCAAGTTATCAAGCGCGCCGAGGACGACCAATGGGGCGAAGGCACCACTGTCTGGCGGCTGCGCGATTGGGGCGTCTCTCGCCAACGCTATTGGGGCACGCCAATCCCGTTCATCCATTGCGATACCTGCGGCGTTGTCCCCGTACCCAAGGACCAGCTGCCGGTCACCCTGCCCGACGATGTCGATTTCGAGACGCCGGGCAATCCTTTGGAGCGCCACCCGACCTGGAGCAAGACGAGCTGCCCGAAATGCGGCGGCGATGCGCGGCGCGAGACCGACACGCTCGACACTTTCACCAATTCAAGCTGGTATTTTCTGCGCTTTGCCAGCCAGCCTGTCGACGCGCCTTTTGATCCTGAAGAAGTCGCCAAGTGGATGCCGGTCGAGCACTATATCGGCGGGATTGAGCATGCGATCCTGCATCTGCTTTATGCCCGGTTCTGGACCCGCGCGCTCAAGCATATCGGTAAGCTCGACGTCGCGGAACCGTTCGCTGCGCTCTTCACTCAGGGCATGGTAACGCACGAGACGTACAGCCTCGGCGATGGCTCTTGGCTCTCACCCGACGAAGTGCGCAAGGATGGTGCGGACTGGACCCGGATCGAAGATGGTGCGCCGGTATCCGCTGGCCGCGTCGTCAAAATGTCCAAGTCGAAAAAGAACGTCGTCGATCCCGACAATATCATTGCCGACTATGGCGCGGATGCGGTGCGCTGGTTCATGCTGTCCGACAGCCCGCCAGAGCGCGATTTGCCTTGGTCAGAGGCCGGCATCGAAGGCTGCGGACGGTTTGTGCAGCGGCTCTGGCGTTTGTTTGAGAGCCTCGATCCGACCGCCGCTGGCGAGGACAAAGCGCTCGCTCGCAAGGCCCATCAGGCCATTGTCGCGGTTGCCGAAGACATCGAAGCGCTGAGCTTTAACAAAGCGGTGGCGCGCATTTACGAGCTTACCGGAACGGCGGAAAAGGCGGCCCCGAGCGAGAGCCGCAATTTCGCCATCCGCACGATCCTCCATCTCGTCAGCCCGATGATGCCTCACTTGGCCGAAGAGGTATGGTCGAGGCAGAACGAAAGCGGTCTGATCGCCGATGCAGTCTGGCCCGAACATGACCCGGCCATGCTGGTCGAAGATGAAGTGACCATCGCGGTCCAACATAAGGGCAAACTGCGCGACACGCTGACCGCGCCCAAAGGGGCATCGAAAGAAGACCTCGAGGCGCTTGCGCTGGCGAGCGAGAAGGTCCAGCGTTCACTTGATGGAGCGGAGATACGAAAGGTGATCGTGGTGCCTGACAGACTGGTGAACATCGTCACGTGATGCGCGGCGCGTTCGCCTTGCTTGCGTGTTTCGCGCTCTCCGCCTGCGGGCTGCAACCGCTTTATTCGAGCGGTAACAATGGTGCGATCCCCAGTGGCTTGGCTGCGGTGCAAATCCCGACCATTGCTGGACGCGGCGGCTGGCTGCTGCGCGGCGCACTGGAAGACCGGCTGAATGTCGCAGGCAATACCAGCCCTCGATATCGCTTGGACGTTCGGCTCGACGATGCGCTTGAGGCCCTAGGCGTGCTCAACGATGACACGATCAGCCGCGAGCGGCGTATCCTGCGCGCGCGCTATCAGCTTATCGACATTGCGAGCGGAGAGATCCTGCTCGACGCGACCGCCGGAGCGGATGCCGGGATCGACGTCGTCAGCTCCGAATATGCGACCATCGCAGCCGAACAGACCGCGCTGGAGAACCTGACCAAAGAGGTGGCGGACAGGATGGTGACGCGCATTGCGCTAACCTTGCGCTCGCAAGGGGCGGATAAGGCCGCAGCCGTGGCGGACGAGTGAGAACGCGGCGGTGAAAGCGACCCAGCGCGATTTCGCTCGCGGCGTTCCGAGCGGTGCGGACAAATGCTCGATCTTCTTCTTTTGCGGGCCGGATGAAGCCGGCGCATCCGCCGCTGCCGCCAAAATTATCGAGGGTTTGCCCGATGCCGGTGAACGCATCGAGATATCCGGCGGAGACGTGCGACGCGACCCGGCGATGCTGGGCGATGAAGCGCGCTCTGGCTCTCTCTTCGGCGACAAGCGGCACATTCTCGTACGTGCGAGCGGCGACGAAGCGCATGACGCGGTGAAGGCGCTGATCGAGACCGGCGAAGCTGGCGCGGGTGAGGCCGCACCAGTGTTTATCGTCGCGACCTCCGCCACGGACAAGGCGCGCACCGCCAAGCTGATTGAGAAACGCAAGGATGGCATGGTGGCGATGTTCTGGCCGCCCGACCTGTCTTCGGTCGCATCCTCAGTGCGGATGATGGCGGATAGCGCCGGTCTTCGGCTAGGCGGCGATTTGGCCGAGCGGATTGCGCGTGCTGCGGGTCTGGATGTGCGACTTGCGCAATCGGAAGTGACCAAGCTCGCGCTCTATTGCGACGCCGATCCGCAATCGCCCAAGACCGCTTCGATCGAGGACTACGGCGAGATAGGCGCAGCCACCGAGGAGGATGGCTTCCAGCCCCTCGTGAATGCGGTGATGAGCGGAGAAACGGCGCGGCTCGACAGGGAAATCCGTCGCATGCGTGAGCTGGGGCTCAACCCGGTCGGGCTGTTGCTGGCTATCGAGCGGCGCGCGGCGCAATTGGCGCAGATTACCGCGAAGCTCGGTCCGCGCGGTTCGCTCGACAATCTGGGCAAGGGTGAAAAGGCCCAACTTGGCATATTCTGGCGCGAGGAGCGCGATATTCGTCAGCAGCTTTCGCGTTGGCATGCGCGCAAGCTGGATCGGTTGGTCCCGCGCCTCGTGGAAATGCACCGCTCACTGCTTTCAAACAGTCAGGCGGCGGAATTGCTGCTCGCGCAGGGATTGGCGGAAATCACACGGTTTGCCGCAAGGCGCTGATCTCCCGCAAGCAGTTCACAGCTCGTAAATCATTAACTACGTATTTACCCTAATGTCCTAGGTGGTAATAATGCTGACCAGGGGCAATGGGGTCGCAAACCATGAATAAGTTGTCGGGGCAATTTTTTGCCGCGGAGGAATTGCGCGATGCGCAATTCCGAACGCCAAAATCTTTAGAAAAGAGGCGCTTACGCGCCTATATCGCGATGCTTCTGCTCGATGCATTGCTGCTGCATGCTGGCTTTTTGATCGCCGCCTTTGCCTATGAGGGCGTCTGGTGGGAGCCGCGCGCATTGCTAGCAGTGCAGACTCTCCTGCCGATATTTTTCACCATTGGCCTTTATAATGCGAGTTATTGCGCCCGCGCATTGGTCGATTGGGGCTATGCAATACGCCAAAATGCGGTCGCGCTTGTGATTTCAGCGGGTTTGATCAACTTTGTTGCGTTTTATACAAAGTCCAACGCAGACTTCTCGCGTGTAGCCATATCGCTCGGATTCATTTTCAGCTTCGTACTGATGGCGGCGGCCCGACGCTCGATTGTCACGTTCATCGAAAACGTCTGGAAAGGCAGAATTCGCAATCGCCTGGTGATTGACGATGGCGGCCCCAGCTTTGCTTTGGAAAACAGCAAAACCGTCAGCGCGGCGGAGCTTGGCCTCAATCCGGCCGACCATGATCCGTTGATGCGCGATCTAATCGGTCAGCTGTTGCGACATCAAGACAGCGTGGTTGTGAGTTGCCCGCTCGACCGGCGTGACGAATGGTCGATGCTGCTTAAATCGGCGGGCGTCCATGGCGAGGTGGTGAGCACACGCGCATACGAGCTCGGCGCTTTAGGCGTGCAGCATTATGACGAACAGGGCCGCTCGACTCTGGTTGTTTCAGCCGGGCCACTTGGCATGCGTGCGCGAGCAGCGAAGCGGATTTTCGATATTAGTGCGGCTGTGTTGGGGTTGATCGTCTTTGCGCCTTTGCTGGCGTTGATCGCTCTGCTGATTAAGCTGGAGGACGGTGGGCCTGTCCTGTTCGTGCAGGACCGGATGGGACGTGGTCATCGGTTGTTCCCGATGTACAAATTCCGCAGCATGGCCGTGGCGCAATCCGATCATGAAGGAGCGCGTTCAGCGTCACGCGACGACGAGCGCGTGACTCGGATCGGCCGGTTTATTCGGGCCAATAGCCTCGACGAATTGCCACAGCTTTGGAATGTGCTGCGCGGTGAAATGGCGATTGTCGGTCCGCGTCCGCATGCGCTCAAAAGCCAGGCGGGCGACAAGTTCTTCTGGGAAGTGGATCAGCGCTATTGGGGGCGGCATTCGCTCAAGCCCGGGCTGACCGGACTGGCGCAGGTGCGCGGCCATCGCGGCGCGACCGAGAAGGAAGCCGATCTGGTCGATCGCTTGCAATCCGACCTTGAATACATCGCTGGCTGGAACCTGAGCCGCGACATCAGGATCGTGCTGAGCACTCTCAAAGTGTTGCGTCACGAGCGAGCGTATTGAACGGCGCAGGTCGTTTCAGCGATACTCGAAAACGATATCTAGTTCTGAGGCACGGTAAAGCTGCCGGTCACCCGGCCGCTTGAGCCTTCGGTGGCTCCGCCGGGAGCGCCCGATGCGCGGCCATCCACGCTCGAAAGCCCGCTGCGCAGGTCGATCACCAGACGCCCACCATTCAGCGTGTCGCCACCGCGCGCGAGCCGAACATTGCCCGACATGGTGATGATCCGCCGACCGAAGTCATAGATTGCGACATCGCCGCTGGCCCGCTCGTTTCCGCGGGAAACCGTCACGCCGCCGGTCGCGGTGATACGCTGGATGTCGAGCGAACCGCTGTCGCTGTAATTCACCAGCATCCGCTCGGACTGCACAGTAAGACCAGCCTGCCGCACGATTACACTGCCCGACAGCGCGACCCGGTTTTCGCGATCCTGCAACTCGATCCGCCCCGCGTCGAAGTCGACGGGAGCGCGCGAATTGTGCGCGGCGATGCCCTGTGCACCAGCCTGGATCGCACCCATCATCGCAATGGTGCCGAGAAATCCACCCAGCGCCCAGCGCTTAGCAACTGATGTGATTGGCAGGTTGGTGGACTTGCTCATGGTATCCTCAATTCGCCCGGTATCATTGACAGTTTCGCATTGCCTTCCAGCGTGATTGTGCGCGCTGACAGGTCGGCGCGGATCGTTCGCGCGCTGAAGGTGCCGGCGGGCACAGCGCCCTCGACGCCTTCATCGCCGAGCATTGTACGCGATTGCAGATCGACCGATACGCCGCGTGCGGTCATTGTGTAGCCATCGGCGGCATTCATGCGCACCGGCCCATCGACGTCGACCACTTCTTCTTCGATGGCATAGGCTCCGCCATCCGCGCTGATCCGCGCAGGCCCTTCAGGCAGAAGCAATTGCGCCACCAGGTCCTGCATCCGCACGATCCCTTCCGCGCTCGATCGCTGCACCGCTTCGCCTGCCTGGATAGAGAACGGCCGCCCGCGCTCGTCACGCCCGCGATACATTGCATTGTCGACGCTTAGGCGCTCGCTGATCATCGCCACCTTGTTGCGGTCGAGCAGGAACGAGATTTCACCTCTTGGCGACAGCGGTGTGATGATCATCAGCGCGGCCATTACCCCGACGCCCATAGGCAGGGCCCGGGCCAGGAAGCCCACCAATTTGTCATGGCTGCCACCGGGCGCAGCAAAGTGCTGGCGCTTGCCGCGCAGCGCCTTGGCTTTGCTGGTTTCGATGCGCCGTTTGATGACCATTGATCTGTCTTGCCGGTTCTTGGCTTAAGTGTGGCTGAAAATGTCGCTCTCGGCCCATCCTGCCATGTCTAGCAGCGCACGGGTCGGGAGGAAGTCGAAACAGGCTTGCGCGATTTCCATCCGGCCTTCGCGTTCGAGCCGCTTGATCAGCTCTTCGCGCATGGCGTGGAGGAAGCGTACATCGGATGCCGCATATTCGCGCTGGGCTTCGCTTAACTCCGGCCCGCCCCAGTCGGAGCTTTGCTGCTGCTTGGATATCTCCGCCCCTAGCAACTCGTTGGCGAGGTTCTTCAGCCCGTGTCGGTCTGTGTAGGTGCGCACCAGCTTGCTCGCGATCTTGGTGCAGAATACGGGCGCTGCCATCACGCCGAGATAGTGCTGGATCGCGGCCAGATCAAAGCGGGCATAGTGATAGAGTTTCAGCCGGTTCGGATCGGCCAGCACCGCCTTGAGGTTAGGCGCGGCATAGTCGCTGCCGGGGGCAAACCGCACCAGATGCTCATCGCCATTGCCATCGCTGATCTGGACGACGCACAGCCGGTCGCGGTGGGTGATGAGGCCCATGGTCTCGGTATCGACGGCAACGGGGCCATCGGCGAGCACGCCTGCGGGCAGGTCTTCTTCGTGAAAATGAACTGTCATATTGGCTCCACCCCCTAGGCCGATTGGGGAAAGAGTGGAAGGGGACATGGCGCAGCGGCACGTCAACAGTGTAGATTTCACGAGATGTCCGCCGATCCGATCCCCGAAAGCTGGCGCAATGCGCTCGAACCGGCCCTGAAGACGCTCGAGGCGCGCAGGCTCGGCGGATGGCTGCGGGCCCAAGAGGATGCGGGCAAGGTCATCTATCCGCCGCGCGGCACTCGATTGGCTGCGCTCGCCAGCACTCCGCTGGATCAAGTGCGTGTCGTCATCCTCGGGCAAGATCCCTACCACGGGCCGGGGCAGGCGCATGGCCTCAGCTTTTCGGTGCAGGACGGGGTGAAGCAGCCGCCTTCGCTCGCCAACATCTTCAAGGAGCTGGAGAACGATCTCGGCATTCCTCGCCCCGCTACGGGTGATCTGACGAAATGGGCCGAGCAGGGCGTGCTGTTGCTCAACAACACGCTGACGGTTCAAGCGGGGCAAGCGGGCAGCCATGCTGGGCGCGGCTGGGATGCAATCACCGATGCCTGCGTCGCGGCGGTGGTGGAGCGCGGGAACCCATGCGTTTTTATCCTCTGGGGCAGCCATGCGCAGAAGAAGGCCGGGCGTGTGCGCGGTCTTGGGCAGGTTCCGCATCACCTGGTTTTGCAAAGCCCGCACCCGAGCCCGCTTTCTGCGCATCGCGGTTTCTTCGGCTCCAAGCCGTTCAGCCAGACCAACGCCTTTCTCGAAAGCCACGGGCTTGAGCCGATCGATTGGTCGCTCAATGGGGCTGAGGCATGACCGAAGAGGAAGCCCGCGAAGCGCTGCTCAAGCGGCAGGATGAGCTTGCAGAAGAGGATCGGATCAGCGCCGAGGGGCGCGAGCCGGTGACGCTACAGCAGGATAGTGTCGGGCGTCTTTCGCGCATGGATGCGATGCAGCAACAGGCGATGGCACAGGCGCAGGAGCGCCGCAGGGCAAGCGAACGCGCGCGGATTGTCTCAGCGCTTCAGCGACTGGATGAAGGGGAGTGGGGTTATTGCGCGACCTGCGGCGAGGAGATCGCCGAGGCTCGACTACGTCATGACCCAAGCGTACCGACCTGCGTCAAGTGCGCGAGCGGGTCTGAATGCTAAGGCGTCTCGGTTGCAGGCTCTGACGTCGTCGGCTCGGCTGGCGGACGCGGCATTACCTTGCGCATTTCAAGCGGCCATTTGCCACCGAACAGCTTCAAAACGCCATCCTCCAGCGTTCCGGTCATCCCGGTGAAATCGGCGACACCCAGATCGTTGCGCTCGAACTCGAACCGGATTTTCGCACCCGGCTTCCAGCCAATTTCGGCTAGATTATAAGTCTCGGACTTGATGTCATAAATGCCTTCTTCGAGCACCACGGAAACCGGATCGTCGCATTCGCCGGGCCCGGGCGACCACCCCTCTGCCGGTACATTGCCCAACAGGCGCGCGCCATCTGCGCAGTAGAGCAGAACATCCGCATATTGGAACGGATTGGCGTTGCTCGCCCACACCACTTCGATCATCGGGGCGTCTGGATACTCCTCGATTCCGATATAGTTGAACTTGGGCGAGACCGGCTTTGGATCGGAGGTCAGGATCAACACGTCGCCTTCCTGATCCCACGTACCTCTGGCTCGCATATCGAGCGCGCCGACGGACAGGCCCCAGCCGAAAGTGCCGTCCGCCGCGATTTCCATTCCCATCGCGGTTTCGAACGAACTGCCGCTATAGCGCCCTATGAAGTTGGTCGCGGGAGCTTCGTCTGTGGTGATCCTCCCTGCCGTTTCCGTGGCGCTCGCAACCGGCGCTTCGCCAGAGCCCTGTGCGCAGCCGGCCAAGGTGATGGTCAATGCCGCAGCGGCATACAATCTAAAAATTTGCATTCAGGCGCATCCCCACAAGTACGCCTGTATCGCGCGCGGCGACCGCGCTGTCTATAACTTGCATATTGGCGGTGAGTTCGAACCGGTCTGCGATACCGACTGTGTAGAACAGCTCGACGCCTTCCTCGTCCTCGAGGCCGAGACGCGGAGCGAGCACGCTCACCAGTTCGTCGGTCAGCGAATAGCGAAACCACGCCGCGCCAAAACGGTCTTGCGGGCGAAAGCGCGGATTGCCGGAGACACCGATAAAGCCGCTGTAGTCCAGAAAGGTTGGATCGCCGAGCGAGCCATAGATCTGGCCGAACACGCCCCAGCCCTTGCCCGGCGCATCGGGATAGACCTCGATAAACTGATAGCCCGCCAGCACGGCGGCGAATTCGCCGCGCGAATTACCGAAGCTGGACCCCGGGGCGGGGATCAGCACGCTGGGTAGCGAATCCGCGTTGATGTCGTTGCGGGTCGAGCCCGACAGTTTGAGCGCATAATATCCCGGCTTGCCGCCGATCTTCACTGGCACCGTAGCCGATGCGAGGAAACCGACCCCGCTGTCAAAGGCGGTCTCGAACCCGGTGCGTTCGAACTGCGAATCCGGGTCGAACACCCACAGCCGATAGAGCACCTCTTCGGTCGGCACTTCGAGCAATGCGCCGGTGATCGTGTTGGGAATGATGGCCGATGGCGGCAGTGCGACGCTGAGATTCTGGAAGCCGTAATGGCCATTGCTGCCCACCACAGGCAGCTTCCCGCCGAGGTCGAGCACATTGACCTTGCCTACGGTCAGCTTCGTGCCGGATTTCCAGCGCTTGGAGATGCTAGCAGAGACATCGAAATCGCCTGCACCCTCGCCGCGAAACAGGGCGGTGTTGCTGGGGATCAGGCCGATGACGCCGTTCGAATCTTTGCCCCAGGTGAATTCGGGTCGGATGGTCAGGGTGAAGCTGTCATCCAGGCCGAACTGGTCGCCTCTGATGTCGATATAGGCATCGACCCGACCGCTGTAGTGGAGCGTGTCGGCAGCATCACCGGCCACCGGTAGATCGACGAATTGCGAGATCGCCAGCTTGGCCTCGACCGGCTTGGACTGCGGCGGTGAAGGCGGAACAGAGGCGGCTGGTGCAAGCGCGACTGAATTTGGCAGTGCGGCACCACGTAGGCGTATTGTCTCAGCTGGCTGTGAAGATGCGAACTCGGCATCAAATTCAGTCAGCAGTTCGTCAGTCGAGAGGTCCCTCTCCGTTTCCGCCGAAAGCGGCGCGGCACCAAGCAGCACTGCTCCGCAAACCGCCCGAAACACGGTGCGGGGTGAGCTTCCGAATCTTCTCAAATAGCTTGGTGCGACCCTCATGCTTTCCCCTTTTCGGGAAGATTATAGGCAGGTCGCGAAAGGAAAGTCGCCTTCAGAAATCAGGAAGAGCGCCTCAACGTGGCAACTCGGATACACCCATCAGCGCTTCATCAACGCTGCGCGCGCATTGACGCCCTTCGCGGATTGCCCAGACGACTAGGCTCTGCCCGCGCCGCATATCGCCGCAGGCATAGACCTTCTCCACGCTGGTGGCGTAGTCTTCCTCATTCGCCGAGACATTGCCGCGCTCGGTCAGTTCGACCGCTGCCTGATCTAGCAGGCCGGTCTTCTTCGGCCCGACAAAACCCATGGCGAGCAGGATCAGGTCGGCGGGGATCGTGAATTCGCTGCCGACGATTTCGCGCATCTGCCCCTCAACCCATTCTACCCGCGCGCATTCAAGCCCGGTCACTTTCTCGCCATCGCCGATTACGCGCTTGGTCAGCACGGCCCAATCGCGGTTCGCGCCTTCCTCGTGGCTGGAGGATGTGCGCAGCTTGAGCGGCCAATCGGGCCATGTCAGCGCCTTGTCTTCCTTCTCGGGCGGCTTGGGCATGATCTCCAGCTGGGTGACGCTCTTTGCACCCTGGCGGTTCGATGTGCCGACACAGTCGCTGCCAGTGTCCCCGCCGCCGATCACGACCACATCTTTGCCGGTGGCGAGCAAGCTGCCGCGCGGTGCAGCGCGCACTTCATCGTCTCCGGCATTGCGCTTGTTCTGCTGGGTCAGGAATTCCATCGCCAGCCGCACGCCGTTCATTTCCGCGCCGGGGATCGAAAGCGCTCGGGCGTCTTCGCTGCCGCCGGCCAGCACGATTGCGTCGAAGTTCTCATCCAGGCTCTTGAACGAGACATCGACGCCCACTTCCTTCGACGTTTTGAACTCGACCCCTTCTGCCTCCATCTGCACGCAGCGGCGGTTGATGAGGTGCTTCTCCATCTTGAAGTCGGGAATGCCGTAGCGCAGCAATCCGCCCACGCGGTCGCTCTTCTCGAACACAGTGACGGTGTGCCCGGCGCGCGCGAGCTGCTGAGCGCAGGCCATGCCAGCCGGGCCGGAACCGACCACCGCGACCGTCTTGCCGGTCTTCTTTGCGGGCACTTGCGGCTCGATCCAGCCCTCTTTCCATCCGCGATCGACAATCGCGCATTCGATCGACTTGATGGTGACGGGCTGGTCGATGATGTTGAGCGTGCAGCTTGCCTCGCACGGGGCGGGGCAGATGCGACCGGTGAATTCCGGGAAGTTGTTGGTGGAGTGGAGAACGGCAAGCGCGTTCTTCCAATCGTTCTCGTAGACAAGATGATTCCAGTCCGGGATCATGTTGTTTACCGGGCAGCCATTGTGACAATAGGGGATGCCGCAATCCATGCAGCGCGCCGCCTGCGAGGACAGCGTTGCATCGTCCGGCTGGACGACAAATTCGCGGTAATTCTCAAGCCGCTGCTTGGGATCGAGATAGTCGCGCTCGCGCCGTTCGATCTCGAGAAATCCGGTGTCTTTGCCCATGTAATCTACTCTTGTCTCTTATTCTGCGGCGACCGAGGCGGCCTCATCACGCTCGGCTTCAAGAGCCTTGAGCGCGCGCGCATAGTCTGTTGGCATGACTTTCTTGAACTTGACCAACGCGTCCGGCCAATGGGCCAGCAGTTCGCCCGCCTTGGCGCTGCCCGTGTGCAGTTGGTGCCGTTCGATCAGGATCTTGAGCCGCTCCGCATCGTAACGCAGCATATCGCCCATGCCGAAATCGTGCACTGAACTGCCGCGCTGGCTGGGCCGCCCGGTGCCTTCCTCGGCGTCGGGTTCAGGCGAAATCGCCAGCAGGTCGACTTGCGCGTGATTGACCAGATTCTCGAACGTACCCTCGGGATCGTAAACGTAGGCGACACCGCCGCTCATTCCGGCGGCAAAGTTGCGGCCTGTCTTGCCCAGCACCACCACGACGCCGCCGGTCATATATTCGCAGGCGTGATCGCCCGCGCCTTCGACCACAGCGATGGCGCCGGAATTGCGCACGGCGAAGCGCTCGCCCGCGACGCCGCCAAAGTACGCCTCGCCCGCGATCGCGCCGTAGAGCACGGTGTTGCCGACGATGATGTTCTCCCCGGGGTCGCGGGTCGCGGCCTCCGGCTGGCGCACGATGATACGTCCGCCCGACAGGCCCTTGCCGACATAATCGTTGGCATCTCCGGAGAGATCGAGCGTCACACCGTGCGCGAGCCATGCGCCGAAGCTCTGCCCGGCAACGCCGTCCAGATTGATACGGATCGTTTCTGGCGGCAGGCCTTCATGCCCGTGCGCGGCGGCAATCTCGCCTGACAGCATCGCGCCGACCGTGCGGTTTACGTTGCGAATGTCGTAGGACAGCTGGACCGGTTTCTTCGCTTTGATCGCATCGCTGCAATCGGCGATCAGCTGGTTGTCGAGCGCGGCATCGAGGCCGTGATTCTGCCCTTCGGTATGGTTGAGCGGCGCGCCTTCGCGCAGTGTCGGAACATGCAGCAGGCGCGAGAGATCGATCCCCGACGCCTTCCAGTGGCGATGCATCCGGGTCATGTCCAAACGGTCCACCCGTCCCACCATTTCCTCAATCGTGCGGAAGCCCATCTCCGCCATGATCTGGCGCAGCTCTTCAGCGACGAAGAACATGTAATTGACCACATGCTCCGGCGTGCCGGTGAAGCGCTTGCGCAGGACAGGGTCTTGTGTGGCAACGCCGACCGGGCATGTGTTCAGGTGGCACTTGCGCATCATGATGCAGCCCGCCGCGATCAGCGGCGCGGTGGCGAAGCCGAACTCGTCCGCGCCCAGCAATGCGCCAATTGCGACATCGCGCCCGGTGCGCAGCCCGCCATCGACCTGCACCGCAATGCGGCTGCGCAAATCGTTGAGCAGCAGCGTCTGCTGCGTTTCGGCGAGGCCGATCTCCCATGGGCTACCGGCATGGGTCAGCGACGTGAGCGGCGATGCGCCTGTGCCGCCATCATAGCCGGAGATGGTGACGTGATCCGCGCGTGCCTTCGAGACGCCTGCGGCGACCGTGCCCACGCCCACTTCGGACACGAGCTTCACGGAGATTCGCGCATCCGTGTTCACGTTCTTGAGGTCGTGGATCAGCTGCGCGAGGTCTTCGATCGAGTAGATATCGTGGTGCGGTGGCGGCGAGATCAGGCCCACGCCCGGCGTCGAGTGACGCACCGCGCCGATACGCTTATCGACTTTATGACCGGGCAGTTGGCCGCCCTCGCCGGGCTTTGCGCCCTGCGCCATCTTGATCTGGATATCGTCCGAATTGGCGAGGTATTCCGTCGTGACGCCAAAGCGTCCCGATGCCACCTGCTTGATCCGGCTACGCATGGAATCGCCGTTTTCGAGCGGGGTGAAGCGGAACGGTTCCTCACCGCCCTCGCCCGTGTTCGAGCGGCCGCCAATGCGGTTCATCGCAATCGCAAGTGTCGAGTGCGCCTCATGGCTGATCGAGCCGAAGCTCATCGCACCGGTACTGAACCGCTTCACGATTTCGCTTGCCGGTTGCACTTCGTCGAGCGGGATCGCCTCATCGGCTTTCTTGAATTCGAGAAGTCCGCGAATGGTCAGCAGGCGTTCCGACTGCTCATTCACGCTCTTGGCGAATTCCTCATAATTCGAGGGATTGTTGCCGCGCACCGCGTGCTGCAGATCGGCGACGTTCTTTGGCGTCCACGCGTGCTCTTCGCCCCGCAAGCGATATTGGTAGATACCGCCGACATCGAGCATGCCGTCATAAAGCGGATTGTCGCCATAGGCCTGCGCGTGACGGCGCACGGTTTCCTCGGCCACCTGCGCCAGATCGACGCCTTCGATCGTGGTCGCCGTGCCGGTGAAGTATTTTTCGACAAAGGCAGTCGACAAACCGACGGCGTCGAAAATCTGCGCGCCGCAATAGGACTGATAGGTCGAGATACCCATCTTGGACATGACCTTGCGGATGCCCTTGCCGATACCCTTGATGTAATTTTGCTGGACCACGCGCGGGTCGAGCTCGAGGTGCTTCTTGCGGCGAATATCTTCGAGCGTTTCGAAGGCGACGTATGGGTTGATCGCCTCCGCACCGTAGCCTGCCAGCACACAGAAATGGTGCACTTCGCGCGGCTCGCCGCTTTCCACGACAAGTCCGGTCTGCATGCGTAGGCCCTGGCGGACGAGGTGATGATGCACAGCGGCGGTGGCGAGCAGCGCTGGCATAGGCACGCGGTCTTCGCTCTGCCCACGATCCGACAGGATCAGAATGTTGTGATCTTGTAGCACTGCCTCGGTAGCTGCCCAGCACATTTCCTTCAGCGCCAGTTCGATGCCTTCGACGCCGTTTTCCGCATCCCAGGTGATGTCGATCGTGGCGCAGCGGAATGCGCCGTCCAGTCCCGCTTCGACCGAGCGAATCTTGGCCAGGTCCTCATTGGTAAGAATCGGCTGCTGGACTTCGAGGCGCTTATGCGTTCCCGCCTCGCGGCCCAGCAGGTTCGGGCGCGGACCGATCATCGACAGCAGGCTCATCACCAGCTCTTCGCGGATCGGATCGATCGGCGGATTGGTGACCTGCGCGAAATTCTGCTTGAAATAGTCGTAAAGCAGGCGCGAGCGAGCCGAGAGCACCGCAATCGGTGTGTCCGTGCCCATCGAGCCAATCGGATCGTCGCCTTTGACCGCCATCGGCTCGAGAAAGCGCGAGATGTCTTCCTGCGTGTAACCGAAGGCCTGCTGGCGTTCCAGCAGAGTCGTCTGATGCTGTGGGACTTCGGACAGCTCCGGCTCGATCTCGCTGATGTCTTCGAGCTTGAATTGCGCCTGGTCGAGCCATTCAGCGTAGGGCTCTGCGCTGGCGAGATCGGCCTTCAGCTCATCGTCTTCGATGATACGGCCCTGCTCCAGATCGATAAGCAGCATCTTGCCCGGCTGCAGGCGCCATTTGCGGGTGATGTCTTCCTCGGCAAAGGGCAGCACGCCGCTTTCCGAAGCCAGGCAGACGATATCGTCCTTCGTAACGCAGAAACGCGCCGGGCGCAGGCCGTTGCGATCCAGTGTCGCGCCGATCTGGCGACCGTCGGTGAAGCACACCGCCGCCGGGCCGTCCCACGGCTCCATCAGCGCGGCGTGATATTCGTAGAATGCACGCTGGTCCGGATCCATCAGCTCGTTCTTGGCCCAGGCTTCCGGGATCAGCATCATCATCGCATGCGCAAGCGAATATCCGCCAGCGAGCAGCAGCTCGAGCGCGTTATCCAGGCATGCCGTGTCGGACTGGCCGTGCGGGATGATCGGCCACATCTTGTCGAGGTCGACGCCCAGCAGGTCGCTTTCCATCGTACGGCGGCGGGCGTTCATCCAGTTCACATTGCCGCGAACCGTGTTGATCTCGCCATTGTGGGCGATCAGGCGGAATGGGTGAGCGAGCCGCCAACTCGGGAAAGTGTTGGTGGAGAAACGCTGATGGACGAGGCCAAGCGCAGAGACGCAGTCGGGATCGCGCAAATCGTCATAAAAGCTACCAACCTGGTCGCACAGAAGCAGGCCTTTGTAGACGATGGTACGGCTGGAGAAGCTCGGCACGTAGAGCTGCGTGAGCCCCGGGAGGTCGTGCTTTTCAGCGAGTTTCGCGAGCGGGTTTTGCACCTGCTTGCGAATGACCAGCAGCTTTCGCTCAAACGCGTCCTGATCGGCGCAATTTTCGCCGCGCGCGATCACCGCCTGCTGGATCACCGGCATCGAATCGATCACGGCTTTGCCAAGGCCATCGAGTGTTGTCGGAACATCGCGCCAGCCGACAAACCGCTGGCCTTCCTTGGCGGTGAATTTCTCGAACTGTTCAGTCACGAAGGCGCGTGCTGCCTCGTCCTGAGGCATGAAGCACATTGCAACTGCGTAGTCGCCCGCTTGCGGCAGGTCGTGGCCGGCACCATCCGCCCATTTGCGGATCAACGGATCGGGAATTTGCAGCAGAATGCCCGCGCCATCGCCCAGCAGCGGATCTGCGCCGACTGCGCCGCGGTGATCGATACGGTTGAGGATTTCGAGCGCCGATTCGACGATAGAGTGGCTTTTTTCGCCCTTGATATGCGCAACCATGCCGACGCCGCAGGCATCGTGTTCGTTTCGAGCGTCATAAAGGCCTTGGGCCTCGGGCTGTCCCATTCTAAAAATCCGTTCTGTCAGATGCCGGCACTGGCGACAGGCCCGGTGGGCTTGTGGCCGGCAGGAATGCACGCAGAGCGACCCGTTGCGGGCACGCCAAGCATAGCTTGAACGCCTTTTGCCGACAGAAATGACATTTTGCAACCGCGAAGAACGAAGCAATCTTTCGCATAGCTATGCCTGAGCTTTAGCGCGATTGCGCCAAATTCATGCGATCGCCCGATTTGTTGCGTCTAATTTCATGCACTCGCATCCGCGAGCGCGATATCCTCGGACCTATCGGTCCTGCGGGCGGCCACAAGGTCCTTGCGGTCGGCTAGTCGCCGACCGAGCTCCGCCACCAAGCCATCTGAACTGTACTGGCTCGACGCCGCAGGCGTGTTTGTCCTCAAATAGCGCAGCGATAGGACAACAAAAACGCCCGTCCGAGCTCATGCGAGGATAGCCAAGTGAACGGATGTGGACGCCGGCGTTTGAGGCCAGCAAACTACGCAGCGCCGCTCAGTTTTTGCAGTTTCGCCAGTGCCTCACGCAATTCGCGTTCGGTTTGCTGCGCGCGGTCGGTGAAGCCGTCCGACGCCTCGCCGGAGGATGCATCGCGCTGATTGTCGGTGAAAAGCGACAGGGCGCGCAAGGCTTCGGCAAGCGCGGCGTCGCGGCGCGGCTGAGCGGCTTTGCCATGCGCGGCCTGGTGGGTGTGGAGTGCGGTGGCGAAGCGTTCGACCATTTGCATCAAACTCATATCTTCGGTTGGCATCTCGCGCAGCCTTTTGACTGCGCTGCCTTTGAGGAAATCAGGTGCGTCTTCGGGGATGGCCATCGGCTCCGGCGTCGCCACTATTTCAAGCTCGGTCTCGGCCTCGGGTTCTAGTTCCGACTCCGGTTCGACCACAGGCTCCGGCGCCGGTTCGGGCTGCGGCTCCTCATGTGGCAGTACTGGCGGAGCGGACTTGCCCGGCTTGGTTGCCAGCAAAGGCCGCTCATATTCGTATTCGGACTCCGGTTCGACCGCCAGATGTGCGTCGACCTCACCTGTGCCCGCCAGTTCGGCGGCTCCGAGTATCTCGCCGATTTCGCCCAGTTCGAGGGGTTCTTCTGAAATCTCCGCTGCTTCGATCCAGGCATCGTCATTGACGCCATCTTGATCCGAAGCTGCGACCACGTCATCAAGTGCGAATTCAACTTCGACATCATATTCATCGGAGGGCACTTCGGCGACTTCGTGAGCTTCAATCGGCGCATCCAGGCTTTCACTGCCCAGTTCCGCGCTTGGATCAATCGGACGAACTTCGCCGTGATCTTCTTCAAACTCGTCGTGCTCGGATGCTAAAGGCGCAGCGGCGTTGCGAACGGCACGGGCAATCGCGAGAGCGATCAGACCGCCAAACAGGGCAGCGAGCACAGCCAGCACGATACGCGAAAAACCGCCCAAGGCGGTCAGCTGTGCAGTCTGCGTGATACTCGCGATTGTGCCCGCAGGCAGGACGGCGATGACAAGACCGGCAAAAGCCGCGCCCCAACCGGCGACGAGCGGAACAAAGCTCTTGTGAGAGGCAAGCGGCTGGCGATTCGTGCGCTTGGTTTTCGGCTGCTTGCGTCCGCGCCAGAAGGTCTTTTTGCCACCACGCGCTGCTGCAGACGCGGCCTCTGCGGCGTCATCTCTGGCAGCCTGCCTCTGGCTTTGAATTTGCTCGCGAAAGCTCATTTACCCGTTTGCCTCTAATTCTTTGACCGGCGCAGAGTTATGGGAGCTCCGCGCAGCACCGCCATCGGCTAGCAAGGTTTGGTAAACGTCCAGATAACGGTTTGCATTCCTCGCCCAGTCATGGCGCGTGCGGACGTGATCCAGGCCGCGAGTGCGCATCGCATTCCAGTCGCCGCGTGCTTCCAGCATGTCAGCTAGTGCGTCGGAGCAGGCAGCAGGGTTGTCAGGCGGGAACAGGAAACCTGTTTCATTGTGTCTGATCAGCTCGCGGTGCCCACCCACATCGGAGGCGGCGACGATTCGCTGTTGCGCCATCGCTTCCAAAGGTTTGAGCGGGGTGACGAGGTCGGTCAGGCGGCTCTTTTTGCGCGGATAGGCGAGTACATCGATCAGCGAATAATAGCGCTCAACCTCTGAATGCGGGACGCGACCGGTGAAAATGACCGCTTCTGGCTCGGGCAATTGCGCTGATAGAGCCCGCCATTCCGCCTCCATTTCACCGCCACCAACCAGCAGCAGTTTCGCCCCCGGTTGCCGCTCGCGCAGGCGCGGCATGGCGACGATCAGGTCGTCGAGCCCCTCATAGGCGTAGAAGCTGCCGATGAAGCCAATCACCGAAGTGTCATCTTCGATGCCTAACTCGGCTGCGAGCGCATCATCGCGTGGCGGCGGATCGCCAAACAGGGTCAGGTCGACGCCATTGGGCATGATCCCCAGACGACCGGCAGGCACGCCGCGTCTCACGAGATCGTCGCGCAGCCCCTCGCAAATCGTGAAAACCGCATCGGCGCGCTTCGCAACCTGCGTTTCGAGCGCGCGGATCATGCGATATTTGAACGATCCTTCGGCGCCGGTGCGATTTCCGACGGCGGCATCTTCCCAGAATGCGCGGATTTCGTAGACGAACGGCACGCCGAGCGCTTGAGAGACGCGCAAGGCCGCCGCTCCGCACAAAGCGGGTGAGTGAGCGTGAATAATGTCCGGCCGCCAATCCCGCGAAAGCGCCTGAATGGACCGCGAAAGGTCCGCAATTTCGCGAATCTCGCCAAATCCGGGAATGCGGCCCGGCTCGCCCGGAGTGCGGTAAAATGTCAGCCCGTCCACCACTTCCTGAGAAGCGGCATCGGGCTGGCCAGCATGGCGAACACCCGTGATTCCCCGCACTTCCACCCCGTGCGCTTCCAGCGCCTTCAGGATGGCGCGCGTGCGAAAAGTGTAGCCGGAATGCAGCGGCAATGAATGGTCGAGGACGTGAAGAACGCGCATGATGGCATATGTCTTTGCATGAATGTGCTTAACGGGCCGTCAACCGCGTTCGTTTAATGGCCGCAATGGACGGGCGCTCATGCCCGTCTGAAACCATGCGGGAATTGCGCCCAAAGTGATCGACTATTTCGCCCTTGCACTCGGCCATGGCCTGCTGGCCATTGCTCTGCTGCGTCTGGTGTGGCGCGACGATCTCGACGTCGATCCGGCGATTGCCGCCAATCAGGAAGCTGAGCGGCAAGAGCGCGCCGATGCTTTGGCAGAGCGCAAGCGGATTGCTCGCGAAGCGGCGCACGCAGAAGCGGCGGACGAAGGCTCGGGCGAGCTCTAGATGCTGGACCTGGTCTTCCTCGCCTTTATCGGTTTTGTCCTGCTGCTCGGCCTGCGCCGCCCATATTTGTGGGTGCTGCTCTACGTCTACATCGACATCCTAGCGCCGCAGCGGATCGGCTATTCGATCATAACCTCCATCCCCGTTTCGTTCATCGCCTTTGGCGCGGCGTTTGGCGGGTGGCTGCTGCTCGACCGCAAGGAGGGCGCGCGCTTCTCCGTAAGGCAGGGCCTGATGCTCGCGCTGCTGATCTATTGCTGGTGGACGACGCAGAATGCGGAGTTTCCGGTTGAAGCGCAGACCAAATGGGAATGGGTTTGGAAGGCTTTGCTGTTCGCCATATTCATGCCGCTGACCATCACGACCCGCGCGCGGCTGGAAGCTTTGGCGCTGGTGATCGTGCTGTCTGTCGCGACCATCGTGATCGGCACGGGGATGAAGACCGTGCTCGGTGGTGGCGGCTATGAAAACCTCAATTTCTTTGTCGATGATAACAGCGGTATCTACGAAAGCTCGACGCTGGCGACGGTCGCCATCGGGCTGATCCCGCTGCTCTGGTGGCTGGTGCGGTTTGGCACGATCTTCCCGAAGCATTGGACGATAAAGCTGTTCGCGGGCGCGCTTACCTTCGCCTGCCTGCTGGTGCCGATCGGTACGGAGGCTCGCACCGGCCTCGTCTGTATCGCCGTGCTTGCGCTCCTGATGCTGCGCTATATCAAGCGGCGCGTGCTTTTCGTGGCGGCCGGCGGCGTGCTCGGCCTCGTCGCGCTGCCATTTCTACCGCAAAGCTATTACGAGCGGATGGCGACCATCGCGCAGCCGGGCGGGGATGAGAGCGCATCGACCCGCGTGGCGGTGTGGAGCTGGACGCTCGATTATGTCGCAGAGAACCCGCTGGGCGGGGGCTTCGATTCCTATCGCGGCAACACCTTCACCTATGAACTGCCTGTGCGCGAAGAGAGCGGCAACACGACCACGGTCGAATACCGCCAAGTCGTCGATGAAGGGCGGGCATTCCACTCTTCGATTTTCGAGGTTCTGGGTGAACAGGGCTGGCCGGGTCTAGCCATCTGGCTGTGGCTGCAGGGGCTGGGTGTGTGGCAGATGGAGCGCATTCGCAGCCGTTGGAAGGACCAGACCAGCGAGCGCGAAGGCTGGATCGCGCCTATGGCGGTCGCTCTGCAGCTCGCAAGCCTGATCTACCTCACCGGCGCGCTGTTCCAGGGGATCGCCTACCAACCGATGTTCTTCAAGATCATCGGATTGCAGATCGGCCTCTATGCTTATTGTCGGCGACTCGACCCGCAACGCTTTAGATTTGGCACGCGGAAAGCGCCTGAAATGGGGCCGGGCGCTCGCCGTAAAGCGCGCAATCAAGCCCTCGGCGACGCACAAGGTGCTGCGCCTGCGGGCGATGCCGTAACGGCAGGTTGACGTTTACGGAAACCTCATTGCGCTTCCCGCAATGATGCGCCATTACTCCGCCTAAGCGCCAGCCCGGGATTCGGGCGAGAAGCGCGTGAATTTTTGGCAGGAGAACACCCAATGACCCCGCAAGAATTGGCCGAAAAGGTCGGCGAAACTATCGGCACCAGCGAATGGGTCGAGATGAGCCAGGAGCGCATCAATCAGTTTGCCGATGCGACCGGCGATCACCAATTTATCCACGTCAACGAAGAAGCCGCCAAGATGACCCCGTTCGGCGGCACTATCGCCCACGGCTTCCTGACGCTCTCGATGATGCCTTATCTTGGCGCAAACAGCGACACGCCCAAGCTCGACGGCGTGAAGATGGGTGTCAATTACGGCGGCAACAAATGTCGCTTCCTCTCACCGGTACGTGCTGGCAAGCGTATTCGCGGGCATTGGAAGCTCACTGAGATGATCGAGAAGCGCCCCGGCCAATGGCAGCAGACCTGCGAAGTCACGATGGAAATCGAAGGCGAAGAGACGCCTGCGCTGATCTGCGAATGGATCACGCTCTACTTCGTCTGATCCTGCTTTTCTGGGCTCAAGTTTTTCTGACTTTGGGCCGTAGCAAATCATACCCATATCGTTCCCTGTCAGGGGGGCGGATCGAACACTTTTGAAAGGTAACCCCATGTCACGTGACGCAGTCATCGTCTCCACCGCCCGCACCCCCATTGGCCGGGCTTACAAAGGCGGCTTCAACGCCACCCCCGGCGCAACCCTTGGCGCCGCATCATTCGCGCCAGCAGTTGAACGTGCTGGCATTGACGCAGCAGAAATCGACGATGTGGTATGGGGCGCGGTCCTGACCCAAGGCACACAGGCTGGCAATATCGGCCGCCAGGTCGCCCTTCGCGGCGGCGCACCCGTGTCTGTCGCTGCGCAAACCATCGATCGTCAATGCTCATCCGGCCTGATGGCGATCTCGACTGCGGCGAAGCAAATCATCGTCGACAATATGGATATCGTCGTCGGCGGCGGTCAGGACTCGATCTCGATGGTCCAGACGCCTGAAATGCGCGTCGCCCCGGATCCCTCGCTGATCGCGATGCACAAAGACGTCTACATGCCGATGCTCGGCACTGCGGAAACGGTTGCTGCTCGCTATGGCATTAGCCGCGAAGCTCAGGACGAATATGCGCTTCAGTCTCAGCAGCGCACCGCCGCCGGTCAGGAAGCTGGCAAGTTCGACGACGAGATCGTCCCTGTCACCACCACGATGATGGTGAAGGACAAGGAAACCGGCGAAATCAGCCAACAGGAAGTGACCATCACCAAGGATGAGGGCAACCGTCCTTCGACCACTTTGGAAGGACTCGCCTCGCTCAATCCAGTTATGGGCCCGGACAAGGTCATCACCGCTGGTAACGCCTCGCAGCTTTCCGACGGTTCATCGGCCAGCGTGTTGATGGAAGCCAAGCTCGCTGAGCAAAAAGGTCTCCAGCCGCTCGGCCGTTATGTCGGCATGGCGGTTGCAGGAACAGAGCCTGACGAAATGGGGATTGGCCCAGTCTATGCGATCCCGAAATTGCTCAAGCAAACCGGTATCAAGATGGAAGAAGTTGGCCTGTGGGAGCTCAATGAGGCCTTCGCGGTCCAGGTGCTCTACTGCCGTGACAAGCTCGGCATCGATAACGACATCCTCAACGTCAATGGCGGCTCGATCTCTATCGGCCACCCCTACGGCATGACCGGCGCTCGCTGCACCGGCCACGCGCTGATCGAAGGCAAACGCCGCGGTGCGAAATATGTCGTCGTGACCATGTGCGTCGGCGGCGGCATGGGCGCAGCCGGCATGTTCGAGGTATACTAATTGGTGAGCGGGGAAGCCAGATGGCTTCCCCGCGACCTAGCCACCCGCACCCTCCGCCCTTCCACCCGGATCGTAACCCGGTGTGATAATCCGGGTGGAAGGGCGGAGGGTGCGGGTGGCCGTGGCATCGAAGTGAAGGTTCAGGCGGTGCGGGAGCGATCCTGCACCGCCTTTTTCTTTGCGCGTCCGGCCAAATCAGTGAGCTGAGGCTCTATTCCGCGATCAAGCGCGGATCGTTCTTGGTCTGCCATTGCGGGAGCCACTCGCCCGGTGGGCCGCCCCGGCACTCATCCAAGGCCGAGTACGACGCGAGCCTGAACACCTCTCCGTCCCACACCCAAGACGCGCTCATTCCGCAATCGGTCAGCCCGCGGCCTTTTGCAAAGCTGCTGAGCAGGAAATTTTCTTCGCCGTAGCTCGCGGTGGTGATTGATGCAGCATCCCAAGCATTGGCGCCTTCCCACAAAGGTCTCGCTTGCTCGATCGGAGCCCGTGACCACGCGCCGTGCTCATCGATCAGCACCGCGACGGAAAAGCCCTGATACGCCCCGGTCCCGCACGCGATCAGCCCCAAAGTGTGTGTGTCGTCCAAGCGAAAAAACTCGTCTTCATGATAGGCGTCAAAGCAATCCGCTTGACTCTTGATCCTATCGATTTGAGCGCTGGCGAGTTTCGTCGGCGCAGCTGTCGATCGAGCGGGAGTTTTGATTTCCGGCAAGTCCGGCAGAGCGGGCATCGCACTGGCCGGTTTGGGTCCACGCGCGATCAGCGCTGAGACAGTGCCCACCCGCTTCTGCCGATCATCGATCCAGCGCAGCGCGGCCGCCGCCCCATCAACTGCAAGGCTGCCGACAACCTTCTGGTCCGCGTCGACAATGTCAGCCTGCCGGGCCTGCGCCATTGTCTTCAGGAAAAGCGCCGGATCGCCGACCAGATTGCCGATAGTGTCGATGGCGAAATCGCTCACCCGGCCATCGAATCGTATCCTTGTGGCCGATGCCGGAACATCGAATGCCGGGAAGAGTGAAACTGTCGGACTGCTTGACGGTGTCCCGTTACGAGCAATCCGTACCACCCATTCATCACCCGCTGAGGAATCAATTTGCGCCGCCTGCGCTTCGCAATAACGCATATTGTCGCACGAGACGGTCCAATCGCGAAACGTGGCGGGTTGCGGAATGTCCGCCACAAGCGTGGATGCCGCGCCAAGAATTGCAATGATACTCATGGTACACCCCTGCCAGATCACGGATGAACGGACATTGCATAGTAAGCACAAGTGCCGCAAACTCCGATTATGGGCATCATGGAAATCATCGGGATCGCGGGTAGCGTCAGCCTTTTGAGCGGCTGGCGGCTTTACCTATGCGTGTTCGCAACGGGCTTTGCGATGCGGCTCGATGCGATTCCGATCCCAGAGCATCTCGCCAGCCTGGGCGTGCTCGAAAACCCTTGGGTGATGGGCATTGCGGCGCTTGGCGCGCTGGCGGAGTTCTTTGCCGACAAGGTGATGTGGCTCGATTCGATCTGGGACACGGTGCACACTTTGGTGCGCCCGGTTGGCGGAGCTTTGCTGGCGCTGGCGATTGTCGATCCCTCGGACCCGGTGATGCAGGTCGTCGCGTTTCTGCTGGGCGGCGGGGCGAGCTTTTTGGCGCATGGCGGCAAGGCGAGCGCGCGGGCTGTGGTCAACACCTCGCCCGAGCCGGTCAGCAATGTCATGGCTTCCAGCGCAGAGGACATCGCGACCGTGGGCCTGCTCTATGTCGCCTACGAATACCCGCTGGTTGCGGGTGCAATCGCGCTGGTCCTGCTGGTGTTGGTGATCCTGCTGCTGCTTTGGGCGCGGAGGGTGATCAAAAAACTGTTCTTCAGGACGCCGCAAAACACCCAAGAACCTGGCGGGTAGTCATGAGCCACCAGTCCCCGCACGATTGCGCGCCTGAGGCGGCCAGCGACGCGAATTGCGGGGAGGATCGCGGTGGCGAACAGTCCGCGCCGCAATGGGTGCTGGTAATGGCGGTGTTTGCTTCGAGCCTGCCTTTCATCGACGGATCGATCGTCAACGTCGCGCTACCTGCAATTCGCGCAGACCTCGATGCGAGTGCCGCGGAGATTCAGTGGGTCTACAACGCCTTCACTCTACCGCTTGCCGCTCTGCTGATGCTCGGCGGTGCGCTGGGCGACAGGTTTGGAAGGCGGCGTGTCCTCATGATCGGTATTGCGGTGTTCGGTCTTTCGAGTCTCCTCTGTGCAGCCGTGCCGACTCTTGAAGCTCTGATCGTTGGCCGCGCTGGCCAGGGCATTGGCGGGGCGTTGCTGCTGCCCAACAGTCTCGCACTCCTAAACGGTGCCTTTTCGGGCGAAGCGCGCGGGCGCGCGGTCGGGACATGGGCGGCAGCGGGGGCGATATCCGGAGCCGTCGCGCCGCTAGCAGGTGGCTGGTTGGTGGAAACGTTCGCCTGGCCGGCGGTGTTCTGGCTGCTGGTGCCGATCGGCGCGCTGGCTTTCGCGCTGGCGTGGTTCAAGGCCGATGAGGTCAAGCGTCCGGGCGAGGCAGCTACCGACTATACGGGTGCAGCAAGCGCGACTTTGGGCCTGGCCGGCATAACTCTGGGATTGACCTTATTGAGCGCTGGCGGCGGCGTGGATGTCGCAGGTTTCGGCGCGCTAGTTGCCGGGATTGCGATGATGGTCGTGTTTCTCGCCATTGAGCGGCGCAAAGGAGACGTGGCGATGATGCCGCTCGCCTTGTTCGGCGGCGCTTGCGTCGTCAGCCTCAATGTACTGACTTTTCTGCTTTACGGGGCGCTGGGAGCGCTGTTGCTGATCCTGCCCTATCTTCTGATCGAGAGTGCGGGCTACTCTCCCACCATGGCGGGCCTTGCGATCATGCCGTTCCCGGTGATCATCGGCCTCGGCAGCCGCTATATGGGCGGCATTGCCGAGCGTGTCGGAGTGCGCTTGCCGTTGACCATCGGCCCCGCGCTGGTGACGGTGGGGCTCCTGCTTGCACTGCGGATTGGGCCGGAGAGCTCGTATTGGACTGACATACTTCCTTCCATCGTCGTCATCGGCCTTGGAATGGTGCTGGCGGTTGCGCCATTGACCAGCGCGGTGATGGCTGCGGTTGAAGACAGCTATGCCGGGACGGCAAGCGGGCTCAACAACGCGGTATCACGCACCGGCGGGCTGATCGCTGTAGCGCTGATGGGCGGTGTGCTGTCACTTAGCGGGCCGGACCTCTTCGGCGGCTTCTACGGAGCGGTCTACGCGATGGCTGCGGCGACTTTTGCCGCTGCCCTCACGGGATGGTTTGGCCTGCGCCAGTTGGATGCGGAGCGCACCTAAGGCTTGCGGGTCAACCGTGCTGTGAGATGAATTCCTCGACCACCGGCGCGACTTTCGTGCGCCAGCGGCTGCCGTTGAAGATGCCGTAATGTCCGGCGCCTTCAGCCATGTAATAGCGTTTTTTCTCCTCGGCCAAGCCGGTAGCCAGCTTCAGTGCCGCTTTGGTCTGGCCCAGGCCTGAGATGTCGTCGCGTTCGCCTTCGATGGCGAGCAAGGCGGTGTCGGTGATCTGGGTCAGGTCGACAACCTCGCCCTTATGTTCAAACGTGCCATTGGGGATCGAGTGCTTCTGGAACACTTCCTCGACCGTCTGGAGATAGAATTCCGCCGTCATATCGCACACGGCGCGATATTCGTCGTAGAAATCCTTGGTCGCATTCGCGCTGTCGTCATCGCCCGCTCTGAGATGTTTGAACATCTCGTAATGGCTCATCATGTGGCTTTGCAGGTTCATGCTCATGAACGCGGACAGCTGCATCCAGCCGGGATAGACCTTACGCCCTGCGCCGCGATATTTCATCGGCACGGTGGCGATCACGGAATTGCGGAACCATTCGATCGGGCGGTTCATCGCGTGATCGTTTACGGATGTGGGGCTTTCCCGCGTATCGATCGGCCCACCCATCATGGTGAGCGTCGCAGGCGTTGCTGGCGAATTGTGCTGGTTGAGCAGCGCGGTCGCGGCAAAGGCGGGAACCGAAGGCTGGCACACGGCCAGCATATGCGGGCGCTGGCCGGGCTTTACCCCTTCGATATATTCGAGGAATTCCATCAGGTAATCGATGTAGGTGTCGAGGTCGAAGTGACCCTCGTGCAGCGGCACTGTCTTCGCATCGGCCCAATCGGTGATGTAGACTTCGAACTTCTCCAGCATGCGTGCGACCGTGCCGCGCAGCAGTGTCGCGTAATGGCCGCTCATCGGGGCGACGATCAGCATTTTGGGGCGTGTGTTCTCTTCGGCATCATCCACACCATCGAGGCGGAAACGCTTAAGATCGCCAAACGGGCGATTTACTACGGTCGCTTCGATCACCGGCCAGACTTTGCCATCCGCCTCGATCTCGGTGATGCCAAAGGCGGGCTTGCCGTAGTCGGCGGTGGCATGCGCGAAGACGTCTAGCGCGTTTGCGGCAATCGGCATCAGGCCCATTTTGGCAAACGGATTGCCCGGACTGGACATGACCGAAGTGCTGATCGAAGCCAGCGAGCTGACCGAATTCATCCAGCTGCGCTGCAATTCGTAGGCGTGGTAAAGCAAGTTGTTCCCCTGTTATCGCTCCGGCGCGGATCCCGCGCCTGCTCAGGAGCTGCTAGGAGCCCCTGCAATCGCGCCTCTTCACGGGCACTTATGCTCTATAGGTGAGCCTTTATGAACGATTGTGCAATGCACCATGCAGCACGTTTTGTCGCATTTCCTATGGAGAGTGTGCTTTTTGCACGTGAAAAGGCGGCGTTTCGTCCCTAGATCACGGTTCGATGTCAGGGGATATTCAAACAACGGTCGAAACTGAGGCTGACGGCACGGCCGAGGCGAGCAAGCCGCCCAAGGCGCGCACGCTCGCGCCTTTGCGCATGGTTTATGCCGCTGCGGCGCAATATCCCACGCAAATTGCACTGGCGTTGGTTTCGCTGCTGATCACGGCGGGCGCGACCCTGGCCATTCCGTGGCGTTTCAAGGTGATCATCGACGAGGCGTTTGGCGGCTCGGCGGCGGAGGCGGAGATCGCCAGTGCTTTTCAGTATTTGCTGATGATCGTCGTCGTGCTGGCAATCGGCACGGCGCTGAGGTTCTATTTCGTCAGCTGGATTGGCGAGCGGGTGGTGGCCGATATCCGCCTGAAAGTGCAGCGCAACCTTTTGCGCCTTTCGCCGAGTTTCTACGAAGAGAACAGCCCGAAGGAAATCTCCAGCCGGATGACGTCGGATACGGCGATTATCGAAACGGTGGTGGGTACGACGGTCTCCATTGCCCTGCGCAACAGTGTGACCGCCATTGGCGGCACGGCGTTGCTGCTTTATCTCGCACCCAAGCTCACTCTGGGCCTGCTGATCGGCATTCCGCTGGTCGTGCTGCCGATCGTATTCTTTGGACGCCGCATTCGCAACGTTTCGCGTACCAGCCAGGACAGGGTGGCCGATGTTGGCGCCAGCGTCACCGAAGTGCTGTCCGGCATGAAGATCGTGCAGAGTTTCGGTCAGCAGGAACGTGAGGCCGATCGTTTCGGTGAAGTCGTCGAGGCAACGTTCGCGACCGCCAAGAAGCGGATCATGCTGCGTTCGGCCATGACCACTATTGTGATTACGCTGGTCTTCGGCGGGATTACGCTGGTGATGTGGCGCGGCGCGATCGCGGTTACACAGAACGAGATTACGGGCGGCACCATCGCCGCGTTCGTCCTGATCGGCGGACTGGTCGCCGGTGCCTTTGGTGCGCTCACCGAAGTTTACGGCGATTTGCTGCGCGGTGCCGGTGCAGCCGCTCGCCTGGCGGAATTGCTCGAAGCGAAGCCCAGCATTGCGCCTCCTGCGCGACCCGAGAAATTGCCCGAACCGCCGCGCGGTGGCCTCTCGTTCCGCAACGTCACCTTCCGCTATCCGAGCCGACCTGAAGTCGCGGCGCTGAATGACTTCACTCTGGAGGTCGAGCCTGGCGAAACAGTCGCGATCGTCGGACCATCCGGGGCTGGCAAATCAACGATCTTCCAGCTGGTCGAGCGTTTCTACGATCCGCAGGCTGGTACTATCCGCTTGGATGGCATTCCGCTGACCAAGGCAGACCCAGCCGATATTCGCGAGCGACTGGCCTTCGTGCCGCAAGTTGGCGTGCTGTTCAGCGGCAATGCGCGCGACAACCTGCGCTATGGCCGCTGGGATGCGAGCGATGAGGAGATATGGGACGCAGCGCGCGCGGCCAATGCCGAACATTTCCTGCGCGATCTGCCGCAAGGGCTCGATACCGATTTGGGCGAAGGCGGCACGCAGCTTTCGGGCGGGCAGCAGCAGCGTCTTGCGATTGCCCGAGCGCTGCTGCGCGATGCGCCGATCCTCTTGCTTGATGAGGCGACCAGTGCGCTGGATGCGGAAAGCGAGTTGCTGGTCCAGCAGGCTCTCGACGAGCTGATGACCGACCGCACCACTCTGGTTATCGCGCACCGCCTTGCTACCGTGCGCAAGGCGGATCGGATTATCGTGCTCGATCAAGGAAAGATCGCCGAACAGGGCACGCATGATGCGCTGGTCAAGGCTGAAGGCCTTTATGCGCGATTGGCGAAGCTACAATTCGCGAGCGACCAGGCTGCTGCGTAGTTTTGCGAGCGGCTAAGGCACGCAGTAAAAAAGCCCTCATTTTTCGACAAAATGCGAGTCAATCGGATAAGCGTCGACTCCTCTGTAAATGGCGGTCTAGACCGCATAGAAGAATTAATCACACAAAGAACAATCGACGGGACAGGTCATGAACAATCGACGGGACAGGTCATAATGATCAAGAAAACAGCTCTTCTTAGCGCAGGCGTTGCCGCTCTGGTGCTCGCCAATCCAGCGCTGGCGAACACTTCCGATGCTGGCATCGACATGCTGCTCGACGAGACAGATGCAGCTGCAACTGAAGATGCGGCGGAACCTGACACACCAACCATGAGCTTCGGCACATGGGGTGTAGACCCGGAGTTGATTTCCGCAGATGTTGATCCCGGCGACGACTTCTTCAAATACGTCAACCAGAAATGGCTCGATGCGAACCCGCTTCCGGCGGAATACAGCCGCTTCGGCGCCTTCAACTTGCTGGGCGAAAAATCCACCAGCGATGTAAAGACTCTGGTTGATGAGTTGGTCGCGAAAGACTCTGAGAGTCTGAGCTATGATGAGCGCCGCATCGTCAACGCTTACAACGCATTTTTAGATACGGATGCTATCGAGGCGGCCGGGCTTGCGCCAGCGCAGCCCTATGTCGATGCACTGGCGAGCGTCGCGTCCTTGTCGGACCTGGCTATGCTTTGGGCGGAGCCGGGTTATTCGAGCCCGTTTGGCGGCTTCGTCAATGTCGATGCCAAACAGCCTGAACGCTACGTCACCTATCTTGGCTTTGGCGGATTGGGCCTGCCAGATCGCGATTACTACCTCGACGAAACCGAGAAAGGCCGCGAAATCCAGGCCAAGTATAAGGAATATCTGGCGCTGTTTCTCGAAGCCGGCGGCTACGCAGACCCTGCCGCGGCCGCCGAAGCGGTCTATGCGTTCGAAGACAAGATCGCTCGCACGATCAGCTGGGATCGCACAGTCAGCCGCAATCGTGATCTCACGTACAACGCCGTGACCAGCGACGAACTGGCCGCGATGGCTGGCGAATTCCCGGTCGAGGCGATGCTTGATAAGCTAGGCTGGTCGACCTCGCCGATCTATGTGGTCGGCTCGATTCCACCGACTGATGAAGAGATCGAAGAGCTAGGCCTCGATGAGGAAACGCTTGCCAAGATAGGCAAGGGTCTGCCCGGCATGCTCGAACTGGTGAACGAAACCCCGCTCGCGACCTTGCAAGCCTGGTCGATCAAGGAATTCTTGTCCGACCGTGCGCACATCCTGCCAGCCAGGTACGACGAGGCGCAATTCGAATTCTTCGGAAAGCTGTTGCGCGGCACGCCGGAACAGCGCCCGCGCTGGAAACGGGCTATTGCCGCGACCGAAGGGGCGCTGGGCGAACTCGTCGGTAAGAGCTATGTCGAGCGCTATTTCCCGGCTGAGAACAAGGCGGCCATGGACGAGCTCGTCGCCAACCTGCGCGTCGCCATGGCGCAATCGATCGATGAAATCGACTGGATGGGCGAAGCGACCAAGGAAGAGGCGCGGGCGAAGCTCAACAGTTTCGATCCCAAGATCGGCTATCGCGACAATCTTGAGACTTATGAAGGTCTCGAAATCACGCCTGACAATCCGATCGCCAATGAAGTTGCATCGGAAGCCTGGCAGCTGGCCGACAACGCATCGAAGCTAGGCGGGCCGATTGACCGGACCGAATGGTTCATGACCCCGCAGACGGTCAACGCCTACTACAACCCGACCAAGAACGAGATCGTTTTCCCCGCCGCGATCCTGCAACAACCGTTCTTCGGCATCGAAGCCGATATTGCGGTGAATTACGGCGCGATTGGCGGCGTGATTGGGCATGAGATCGGGCACGGCTTCGACGATCAGGGCTCCAAGTCGGACGGTACGGGCAAGTTGCGCAACTGGTGGACCGATGAAGATCGCGCGGCCTTCGATGAGCGTGGTGACAAGCTGGTGGCGCAATATTCGTCATTCTGCCCATTCGATGAAGGCGAAACGTGCGTGAATGGTCGCCTGACGCTGGGTGAGAATATTGGCGATGTTGGCGGCTTGTCGCTTGCCTATCGCGCCTACAAGATTGCGACCAAGGACATGGACGTACCCGTTATCGATGGCTTCACTGGCGATCAGCGCTTCTTCCTTGCCTGGGCGCAGGTCTGGCGTTCGGCGCAGCGGGAAGAGAATTATCGCCTGCGTCTGCGCACTGGCGCACACAGCCCCGAGGAATACCGAGTCAACGGCGTCGTTCGCAACATCGACGCCTGGTACGAAGCCTTCGGCGTGACACCGGATGACGCGATGTACATCCCGCCGGAAGAGCGCGTGCGGATCTGGTAATTGAGCGTGCGCATTTGTGCATGACTTGAGCTGAGACGGGCTGCCCGCAAGGGCCTCGTGCCCGCCCGCAGCGACGCGGCCTTCAGGCCGCATGAGCGAGGAAAGCCGAGGCCGCGGGTGCAGCCGCCGGCGCCTGAGGTCAAACAAACACCCAACAAAATATTTGACTTGGCCCGCGCGCCTGCCAAGGCACGCGGGTCATGACCTTCCTGCAATTACTCCTGATCGCGGTCGTCCAGGGCATCACGGAATTCCTGCCGATTTCCTCGTCAGGGCACCTGATCCTGATCCCGTATCTGACCGACTTTTCGGACCAGGGCCCGCTGATCGACGTAGCAGTGCATGTCGGCTCGTTGCTGGCGATCATCGTCTATTTCTTCAAGGACGTGGTATTGCTCGCGCGTGGCGGCTTCGCCTCGATTGGCATTGGCAAGGCGCCGTCCGAGCGACGACTCTTCTGGTGGATCGTGCTTGGCACCATCCCGGCGGTGGTGTTCGGCCTGTCGATCAAGATGGGCGTCTTCAATGGCTTTGCGGAAAGCATGTTCGGCATCACCATCGTCGATGATGACCTGATGGCTTCGATCCGCTTCACTGACCTGATTGCGGTCAATCTGATTTTCTACGGCATCTTGCTGGGCCTCGCGGATCATTTCGGCAGCGAGCACAAGAGCTTTGAAGGGATGACGTGGCGCGACGGCCTGATCGTCGGCCTGGCGCAGGCATTGGCAATCATTCCCGGCACCAGCCGTTCGGGCGTCACCATGACAGCCACTCGGGCATTGGGATACAGCCGGTTTGAATCCGCGCGCTTTTCCTTTCTGCTGTCGATCCCGGCTGTGGCCGGAGCAGGCGTGCTGATCGTGCCTGAGATTTTCGACGCGGGCGCCGAGCTGGCCGTCGAGGCGCTTATCGCGGGTGTGCTGACTTTCATCGCCGCATTCCTGACCATGGCGTTCCTGATGAACTTCCTGAAACGCGCGTCGATGCTGGTGTTTGTGCTCTATCGCGTAGCGATGGGCGTCGCGCTATTGGCGTTCTTCTAGGTTTCGATTGGAGAGGCGAAGATGGCAATTCTGGTTCTGATCGCGATGGGCGGGCTACTTGGCTGGTTCGCTGCGATCCTTGCGCGAACCGAAGATGCTGCGGGTATCTTCAAAAGCATTGCCCTCGGCCTGCTTGCCAGCGCGATAGGCGGCCTGATTATGAACGGCGGCGCGCTGTTTGGAGCACTCAGCTGGCTCGCGATTGGTGTAGCCGCGCTCGCGGCACTGGTTGTGCTGGTGGCATACAATCTGGTCTTTGTGGTGAGGTTTTAGGTTTTTGTTTTCGCGGCGCCCATCCGGGCGCGCGATATCCTCGCTCATGCGACCATAGATCGCATCGCTGCGGGCGGCCTTTTGGCCTTGCGGTCGCTAAAGCGACCGTGCTCCGCGACCAAGCCAAACCACCTATTTCAAATCGGCTCTGCGCCTGATCCGCGGCCGCCGCGCAGATGATATTCCTGCGTGCCGCGATGCACCACATTGTCGACATCAATCACGGCGCTGTTGGCGTAAGTGAAGCTCGCTGCAAGGCTGCGATAAAGCCGGTCAAAATCGCGCTCGACAGTCTGGCGGTAGAGATCGTCAAAGCTCTCGATCACGAAATAGGTGGGCTGCAAATCGCTGATCACGTAATCGGTACGCATCGCGCGATCGACATTGAGCATGATGCGGTTCGGGCTTTGCGCCTCAGTCGCGAAGACAGCTTCCGTCGGGCCTGACAATATGCCTGCGCCATAGGCCTTGATGCCCTCGGCTTCTTCGATCAGGCCGAACTCGACTGTGTACCAATAGAGTGCGCCGAGCGCCTTCAGCCGATTGTAGCGCATCGCCTTCCACCCGGCGCGGCCATATTCCTGCATGTAATCGGCGAAGACCGGATCGGTCAGCATCGGCACATGGCCGAAGACATCGTGGAATACGTCCGGTTCCTGGATGTAGTCGAAGGTTTCGCGCGTGCGGATGAAGTTGCCCGCCGGGAAACGGCGATTGGCCAGATGCCAGAAGAAAACGTGATCGGGGATCAGCATGGGCACGGGCACAACCGTCCAACCGGTGAGCGCATTCAGCTCTTCCGACAGTTTGCCGAATTCGGGCACACCGCCGCGCCCTAGGTCAAGTTTTTCAAGGCCGGCCATAAATGCGCTTGCCGCGCGGCCGGGCAGAACCTTCATCTGTCGTGTAAAGAGGTCGTTCCAGACGCCGTGATCCTCGCTCGAATACTGCGTCTGGATCGGCTCAATCCAATCATCGCCCAGATGCGCAGGTTTCTTGAGCGGCGCAGTAAATACGTCATCCGGCAGCTCGGGAAGCCGCGAAAAATCGCTATCAGGATCAGCAAGTGTAGCCATAACTCTGAAAATTGGACTACCACCGCGAGAACGCAAGGACAAATCGCCAGACGGAGGCACGGCCATGAAGGGTAAGCAATATCGCGAAGAGCTGGAGCCGCTGACCGAAGAGCTGGTGGGAATGGCGCGCTGGGCGCGAACCACTGGTGCGCGGGTTGTTGTGCTGTTTGAAGGTCGCGATACGGCGGGGAAGGGCGGCGCTATCCGGGCAGTGCGAGAACGGCTCAATCCGCGCCAGTGTCGCACCGTAGCGCTTTCCAAACCGACCGAGGACGAGCAGACGCAATGGTATTTCCAGCGCTATGTCGCGCATCTGCCCTGCGCAGGCGAAATCGTGCTGTTCGATCGCAGCTGGTACAATCGCCCCGGGGTTGAGCGGGTGATGGGCTATGCGACGGAGCCCCAGGTTGAAGCGTTCATGAAGCAGGCGCCGAGCTTCGAGCGATTGCTGATTGATGATGGCATCTTGCTGTACAAATATTGGCTGACAACGGATCAGGACAAGCAGGAGGAGCGGTTGCGAGAGCGGCTGGACGATCCGCTGAAGCGCTGGAAACTCTCGCCGATCGACCTCGCCGCGCGCGAGAAATACGATGATTATACGCGCGCCAGAGAGGCGATGCTCCGCGCGACGCATACCGACCATGCACCGTGGACGCTGGTGGATTTCAACGATCAGAAGCGCGGGCGGCTAACCCTAATCCGCGATTTGCTCGATCGCCTGCCGGATATGAACATAGAGCCGCCCAAGATCGACTTTCCCGAGTTGGAGACCAAACCGCTCAAGGAAAGCTATGACGTGCTGGAGCCGATCAAGAATTACGAGATTTGAAAGGGTGGCGGGCGGAAATTCCTCAAGAAATCAGACTAACGCGCTCGCCTTGGTAATCTGCCTGCCATCATCGGCGAAGGCACCAAGCTCATAGCTTTCATCAGCGCGTCGCATCACCAGATGCAGTGGCTCGTCGGCGACGGCGGGTGACATCCCACGGAACTGGAAATTGCGCAGCGTGTTTTCACCCAGCTCTCGCGCTGCCAGCTGCAACAGCAGGCTGGCGGTCAGCGGCCCGTGCACCACCAGCCCGCGATAACGCTCCTCCGCCTCCGCATACGGCGCATCATAGTGGATGCGGTGCGTATTGAAGGTCAACGCAGAATAGCGGAACAGCAATCGCGGATCGGGTGTGAGAGTGCGATGTGCGTCCCATTTGCTCGGATCGAACCCACCATCGCCAAGCGCAGGCGGTGAGAGTGGCGCACCGGACGGTGCGGCTTCGCGATAGACCAGCGTTTGCGTCTCGCGCACAGCCAAGGTTCCGTTGGCGCTGGTCTCGTGCTCAACGTCGACGAAGACAAGCTGACCTGAGCCGCCCGATTTCTCCTTGATCGACGCAACCGTGCTGGTGCGCGCAATGCTCGCGCCAAGCGGGATCGGAGAGACAAAATCGATCTGGCTGGCGGCCCACATCCGGCGTGGGAGCGGCACGGGCGGAAGAAAGCTCTGCTCGCTGTCATCGCGCAGCGGGTGACCATCTTCGCCCAATTGCGCAGTGGGCGCATCCGGGGTGCACAGCGCGAAGTGAATGCCTTGAGGTAGAAGCGCGGGCTGCGGAATGGTCAGATCAAACGTCGCGAGCCAGCGTTCAACCAGCCCTTCGTCCAGCCGGTCACTCGCGCGCGTTTCACGCCCAATCCAGGCATCCCATTGTGACATTACACCGCCCGTTCGAAGACGGCAGCGATGCCCTGCCCGCCGCCAATGCACATCGTCTCCAGGCCATAGCGTGCTTCGCGGCGGTGCATTTCATGGGCCATATCGGCCAGTATACGACCGCCAGTCGCGCCGATCGGGTGGCCTAGCGAAATGCCCGAACCATTGACGTTAAGGATATCGTGACGGGAATCGTCCTGCGACCAACCCCAGCCCTTAAGCACGGCAAGCACCTGCGGAGCGAAGGCTTCGTTAAGCTCGATCAGATCGATATCGTCCCATGAGTAACCGCGCCGTTCGAACAAGCGTTCGACTGCTGGAACTGGCCCGATCCCCATGCGCGATGGATCGCAGCCTGCTGCGGCCCAGCCGCCGAACCACAGGCTTGGTGTCAGGCCGAGTTCCTCGAGCTTGTCTTCCGCCACAACCAGACACGCCGCCGCAGCGTCATTCTGTTGGCTTGCGTTGCCGGCGGTGACGATGGCATCCGGATCGCGTCTCAGGTCGAGCGCGCGCAATTTGCTGAGTGTCTCCATCGAGGCATCCGCGCGAAAACCTTCGTCGCGGTCGAATGTGATCGGATCGCCGCGGCGTTGTGGGACGTCCACTTTGACCAATTGCGCATCGAACTTGCCCGCATCCCAAGCCGCCGCCGCGTTTTGGTGGCTGCGCACGGCATAGGCGTCGGCCTGCTCGCGTGTGATTTCATAATCCTTGGCGAGGTTTTCCGCCGTCTCGATCATGCCGGTGATCACGCCAAAGCGCTCGATTGGCTGGCTCATCAGCCGCCCGCGAGACAGGCGATCATGCAGGGTGATGTCGCCCATGCGCGCGCCGCCGCGCCCTTGGATCGTGTAATGCTCGACGTTCGACATGCTCTCGCATCCTCCCGCGACCACGACGTCCGCCATGCCGGTCTCAACCATCATCGCCGCATTGGCGACAGCTTGCAGGCCCGAACCGCAGCGCCGGTCGAGCTGGTATCCGGGCACTTCAAGCGGCAAACCTGCCGCGAGCCATGACCAGTGCCCGATCGCAGGGGCCTCCGCGTTGCCATAGCCCTGCGAGAAGACGACATCGTCGACGCGTTCGGGATCGATCCCGCTGCGCTCGACCAACGCGTTCAGGATTATCGCACCCAACTCGCCTGCATTGAGAGAGGACAGTCCTCCGAGAAATTTGCCCACGGGTGTGCGGAGCGGCGATACGATTGCGGCGCGTCTGGTCATCTTGAATCCTTATCTGAAAGCGCAACTGTGCCCGTGTCCACTAGCTTGCCAATCGCTCCGGAAGATAGCCCCAGCCGCTCGGCAAGCACTTCTTCGCTATGCTGGCCGAGATAGGGCGCGGGTGACGGATCGCCTGCTTCGTGTTCTGGCAGGTTCGCAAAACTGCGTGTGGCAGGATATTCGAAACCGGAAGGGTTTGCGGGCGAGGGACCGAACAGCGGATTGTCAGCGACCAATACCGGATCGTTCGCCGCCTCATGCGCGGTACGATAGCGTTCGAACGTGCAACCATGCGCCGCCATGCGAGCAGCGAGCGCCTCGTAATCGTGGCTGCCTGCGACCCCTTGGAACAGTCCGCATAGGGCATCGCGGTGAGTGAAGCGTGGTTCGTCGCCGGAGGAGAAATCAACGCCTAACTCCGTTTCCAGCTGGGCAATGGGCGTGGCCAGACCGAACGCCTCGACCAGTCCGGCCCATTGCTTGGCGGTCAGGGCCGCGACCATGAAGCGCTTGCCATCCTTGCTGCGGAAATCGCGCCCAAATGCGCCCCAGATCGCATTGCCCAATCGCTCGCGATCTGACCCCCGATAGAGCATCTCGGCCATCATCCCGGAATTGGCGACCGTGCCAATCGCCACATCACCAAGCGGGACACGCACTTCGCTGCCCTCGCCGGTGGCCGTGCGGTGATGCAACGCCGAAAGTAGCGCGAAGGCCGAATAAGCGCCGGTGATGAAATCCCATGCGGGCAAAACCTGATTGACCGGCGGCGCGGTTTCCATCTCCCATTCCGCCGGCCCGGTCATCAGCGGGTACCCGGACGCGGCGTTGACAGTGAAGTCCATCGCCTGGCGCCCATCGTGCCAGCCCATGATGCGAACCGAGATCATGTCGTCTTGGTCGCTTGGGCGTTTCGCCGCCATCGCTGCATGGCTTAGGAAGCTCTTTTCCGGCAAGTTCGTAATGCACTGCCCGGTCTTGGCAGCTAGCTCGACGCACAATTCGCGGCCCTCGCCAGAGCGCAGATCGAGCGCGACCGATTTCTTCGCGCGGTTGAGGTTCTCCCAGCTGAGCGAGCGGCCTTCCTTAGTTAGCATGAAGCGGTCGTAATCGAGCCCGCCCGCCTTATGATCGACGCGGATAACCTCGGCGCCCATTTGCGCGCAATAAAGGCCCGCCGTGGGCGAGGCGACGAAGCTAGAAACTTCGATGATCGAGAGGTCGGAGAGAAGTTGGTACATGGTGTTCTTTCTCTTGCGGCTCGCTTACGCTCGCGCCGTAGCCACCCGCGCCCTCCACCCTTCCACCCGGAGCCTACCGGGATACCATCCGGGTGGAAGGGTGGAGGGCGCGGGTGGCTACGGTCTAGGTCAGGCGGATGCCTGACCGCACGCGGAAAAACAATCAACCATTCGCCGCTTCCCATTCGCGCAGCATGTGCTTGGCGATCTGCAGCTGCAGGATCTGGGTTGTGCCCTCGTAAATCCGGTAGATGCGAGCATCGCGATAGAAGCGCTCTGCATCGTATTCGGCGAGATAGCCCGCGCCGCCATAGATTTGGACGACCCGGTCAACCACACGGCCACACATTTCCGATGCGAACACTTTGAACGCGGCTGCCTTCGTGATGATGTTCTCGCCGCGATCAGCCCGCGCAGTCACATCGCGCATCATACATTCGGCAGCGTAAATCTCGGTCTCGCTGTCAGCCAGCATGGCCTGGATTAACTGAAAGCGGGCGATGGGCTCGCCAAACGCCTTGCGCTCATTGGCATAGCGCAGCGCGCTGTCGAGCGCGCGGCGGGCATAGCCTGTCGCAGCTGCTCCCACGGAGATCCGACCGTTGTCGAGGCTCTGCATTGCAAAACGGAAGCCCTTGCCAGTTTCACCGCCGAGCAGGGCATCGCCAGGCACTTTCACCTCGTCGAGCATTATGTCGGAGATGTGCGATCCCGCCTGCCCCATTTTCTTGTCGGGCGACCCGGTCGAGATACCCGGCGTATCCATCGGCACTAGGAAGGCGCTGACGTGTGCATTCTTGGGCAGCGCTTCCTTTTCCGTGCGCGCCATGATCAGCGCGACATCGGCGTGCGGGGCGTTGGTGATATAGCGCTTGGTACCGTTCAAGACCCAGCCATTGCCATCCGGATCTGGCGTGGCGGTTGTGGCCATTGCCGCGCTGTCGCTGCCTGAACCGGGTTCTGTCAGGCCGAAACAGGCAATCTTGCCCTCGACCAGCTTGGGATACCATTCCGCGCGTTGAGCTTCGGTCGCACCGTTCTTCAGCGCGCTCGCAAACATGCCGATATTGATCGAGAAGATCGAGCGATAGGCTGGCGCAGCATAACTCATCGCGTTGACCACACGGGCATATTGTGTGGTGTTGAGCCCCGCGCCGCCATACTCTTCAGGCACGGAAATCCCGAACAGGCCCATATCGCGCATCTCATCGACGATCTCGGCTGGCACGCGATCCTGTTCGATCACATCGTCCTCGGCAGGGATCAGGCGTTCGCTCACATAGCGGTCCAATTGTTCGGCGAATTGCTCGAACGTGTCCTGATCCATTCCGGTGTTCATGCGTGTCTTGTCCTCAATTGTCGGCTTCTGTTTCAGCCACCGTCGCATCTTCTGGCGGAGCTACCGTGGCTGGACTTTCTGGCAAGGCCTCGGGCGGTAGCTGCCGGGCGTCCAGCATCTCTGCCGCTTCATCAAGCGCCTGAGCTTCGCCTTCGCTGACCGCACCGGGGCCAGTGCTGCTACCGCCGCCATTACAGGCCGCGAGCGTAAGGACGAACAGTGCAGAGGGAGTAGCGCGGCGAACGGACTGAAAAATGGAGAAGCGGGCAGGCACCAGGCCGCTTTTGGCATGGCTGGCCACGACCCGCTTCTCCCTCATCACCTTGGCTTACTGGTCGGCGGCGTTTTCAGCTGCGTCGACCACGTCTTGAATGTCGGCGCTTGCCTCTTCGGCAGCTTCCGCAGCGGCAGCGGCTTCGTCAGCCACTGCAGCGGCGGCATCGGCTGCGCTTTCAGCGGTTTCCTGAGACACTGCGGTGTCAGCCGGATCGGCTTCTTCGGTTGCGGCTGCGTTTGCATCTTCGACCGGTGCATCTTCGACCGGCTCAAGCGCATCGTCGGCTGGCATTTCTACCGTGTCTGCGGTTGCTTCGACCGATGCGTCGTCTGCGCTGCCGCAGGCCGCGAGAGCGAGTGTGGCACCGGCGAAGGCGAGCGTGCTTACAAGTTTCTTCATGGGTATTCCTCCTGATGATCCCAAAATTCTGAATGGCTGGCGTGCATCCGCACCCAGGCCCCGCGACGGTGTAGCCGCCAGTTAGGGCGCTCGCCAAGCGTCAATTAAACATTCCAGCAAAGACTTGTGCCGCGCAGGGACGCGCGAATTTGCGCAATCTTGGCGTATCTGCGCTCTGCTAAAGCGCTGATCATGACGTACAAACTGACCGCATCCGCACTTGCCCTTGCACTTTTGGCTCCAACTGCCGTGGCACAGAGCTCCGGCGGAAATTTTACAATTGTCGAAACCGGGCGGTCCTATAGCTCGCTGCAAAGCGCCGTGAATGCGGTCGGCTCGCGCAAGGCGACCATATCGGTCGCTCCGGGAACCTATCGCCAGTGCGCTGTGCAGGAAGCGGGAGTGATTACATACACCGCCGAAAAGGCGGGCAGCGCGGTGTTTGAACGCACTGCCTGCGAAGGCAAAGCGGCGCTGGTGTTGCGCGGTGTAGGCGCGGAAATTCGCGGGATTACATTTCGCGGCATTTCGGTAAGCGATGGCAACGGTGCGGGCATCCGGCTGGAACGCGGCAGTCTCAATATCGCCTATTCACGGTTCGAGGATAGCCAGCAGGGCATTCTCACCGCCGATGACGCGCAAGGGTTCATATACATCGCTCGCTCGACCTTTAGCGGGCTGGGCACGTGCGAGCATTCGGCAGGCTGCGCGCATTCGATCTATGTCGGAAATTACGGCGAGCTGTCGGTGGTCGATAGCCGGTTCGAGCGCGGCACTGGCGGGCACTATGTAAAGGCACGCTCGGGCAAGGTAACCATTCGCGGCAATTCGTTCGACGATGCGAGCGGACGCGGCACCAATTACATGATCGACCTGCCAGCGGGCGCGCGCGGCACGATCACGGGCAATTGGTTTATGCAGGGGCGCGACAAGGAGAATTACTCCGCCTTTATCGCGCTCGGTGCGGAGAGCGTGCTGCACCCATCCGACGGTCTGCGTGTCCAGAATAATGAAGCACGATTTGTGCCGGGCCTGCGCCGATCAAGCGCTTTTCTGGCCGATTGGACGAGCTCTCGCGTGGTGATGAGCGGCAACCGCCTGATGGAAGGCGTAACGCAATACCAGGAGCGATAGGCGTTCAACCAAACCCGGGTGCGAAGGCAACCTCACCGCTGGGCAAATCGCCGTCTAGTACCAGGCATTGGAAATATTCCGCAGGTCCGCCGGAATAGGTCAGCTGCGGATCGTGCTTGAAGCCAAAGCGCGAATAATAGTCGGGGCTGCCAAGCAACACGATGCCCTTGGCACCAACAACGCGCATATCGGCGATCCCGCGCCGGATCAGCCTGCCGCCGATATCCTGACCCTGCAATTCAGGCACGACCGAGACCGGGCCGAGTCCGTACCAGTCGCTCGTGTCATCGCCGATCGTGACAGGCGAAAAGGCGATATGTCCGACAATACGCTTTGCGTCCTCGGCAACCAGCGACAGGGTCAAATCACCATCGGCACGCAAGCGATCGATCAAATCCGGCTCGTCTCCGTCGCTGAACGGCATTGGACGAAATGCTTGCTCGGTGATCGCGTGAATCGTGCCCTCATCGCCCGGAGCTTCAGGTCGGAGTGTGATAGCGGTCATTTTAGTAAGTGCCCCGATTTGTCCCGCTTCGTGGCGAGATAGCGCGCATTGAACGGATTGTCGGGTAGTTGGTGCGGAACGCGTTCGCTGACCTCAACACCCGCTTCAACAAGCGCGTCCACTTTGCGCGGATTGTTGGTCATCAGCCGGATGCTCCGCGCGCCGATCAGTTCGAGCATTCGCGCTGCCACCGGAAAATCGCGCGCTTCGTCCGGTAAGCCCAGCCGCTCATTCGCCTCGACCGTGTCGAAACCCGCATCCTGCAGGCTGTAGGCGCGCAGCTTGTTGATCAGGCCAATCCCGCGCCCTTCCTGCCTTAGGTAGAGCAGCACGCCCCAACCGCCGCGCTCCGCCTCTTCGGCCATTGCGGCCAGCGCAGCATCGAGCTGCGGCCCGCAATCGCATTTCAGGCTGCCGAGGATATCGCCGGTAAGGCATTCGGAATGGAGCCGCACCAGCGGCAGCTTGTCGCCTGTCTGTTCGCCAATGATGAGTGCGGCGTGCTCGCGTGTGTCTGCGCTCGAGCGAAAGGCGACGATCTGCGCATCCTCGCTGGCGCTGACGGGCAGGCGCGCCCGCGTGGCAATCTGCAGTGCGCCTGTTTGCTTGTATTCGGAAAGGTCGCTCGCGCTCACAGGCTGCGCTTCACCTGCACCAGCAGGATCGACCAGGAAGGCCGGGAGGATGCCTGCGATCCGCGCGAGCTCTAGCGCGGCGCTCGCCACCTCTTCCCACGCGATCGCTTCGGCTCGGAATGGCCCCTTCAGCGGGTTATCGAGATCGAGCGCCGGGTCGGCGATGGGTAATGCGCTGGCCATGTCGAACGGTTCTCCGCTCCGGATCAGCACCGGCGCATGTGGAACAGCCGCTTCGCGCTGATTGGCGAGCTTCAGAGTGGCGGCGCGCGCGGCGGAGATCAGCATACGGTCGGCGGTGGCGCTGCGCGTGATCGCGGTCTCTACTGGCAGCAGGACTGGTCCATTCTCAAACGCAAGCGGCCAGCCGTGACGCAGCGCATCGACCGCTTGGGCCGCGCGCCTAGCAGGGGAAGGAATGGAGGCGCTGGCCTCGCTCAGAGTTCAAACTCCGTGATCAGCGGGATGTGATCTGATGGCTTTTCCCAGCTGCGCGTGTCCTCACGGATGCGATGCCCGCTCGCCTGTTTCGCGAGCGCCGCGCTGGCCCACATATGGTCAAGCCGCCGCCCCCGATCGTTCTTGCGATAATCCGGTGAGCGATAGGACCACCAGCTGTAATAGCGCTCTGGATCCTTGATGAATTCGCGGCCGACATCGACCCACTCATGCGCGGCCTTGAACCGATCGAGCGTATCCACTTCGATCGGCGTGTGGCTGACGACCTTGAGCAATTGCTTATGCCCCCACACGTCGCTTTCAAGCGGAGCGATGTTGAAATCGCCAACGATCATGGTCGGGCGGTCAATATCCTTTGCCCAGCCGGTCATCCGCTCCAGGAAGTCGAGCTTCTGGCCGAATTTCGGATTTACGTCACGGTCGGGCACGTCGCCGCCAGCGGGCACATAGACATTGTCGAGATACATGCCCTTTCCCTGGTCGAGCAGCTCCACACCGACATGGCGAGCCTCGCCATTGGCTTGCCAATCGTGGCGGGAATATTCGCGCAGCGGAATACGACTGATCGTGGCGACGCCGTGATAGCCTTTCTGCCCATGTACCGCGATGTGCTCGTAGCCCAGCGCGGCCAGCGGCTCGGCTGGAAACTGATGCTCCTGACATTTGATCTCCTGCAAGCAGAGAACGTCGGGCGTCTCCTCTTTCAGAAAACGCTCGACAATCGGGAGGCGCAGGCGGACAGAATTGATGTTCCAGGTGGCGATAGAGATCATGCCACCCGCTTTAGGTGCGCCCCTATCGGCTTAGCAAGATGCCAATGATGGAAAAGCGATGCATCATGCGAGACTTTCACTTTCCTGTCGCATCAGATGCGGATAGCGAAGTATCGGACAATTTTGGAAGGGCACCAATCATGAAACTCACCCGCAAGCTCAATCTCATGATCGCAGGTGCTGCGCTGCCGCTGGCCGCTTGCAGCCATGCCGAGGGCTCGCAGAGTGTGGCGAGTGCGCCTGCCCCGGCGGCCGAGGCTGCCGCTCCGGCAAAGGCCAAGAATGTCATCCTGTTTATCGGCGATGGCATGGGCATTTCTACCATCACCGCCGCGCGCATCTACGCTGGGCAGAAGCAAGGGCAATCGGGCGAGGAATATGTCCTGCCGTTTGAGACATTCGACAATGTCGCTTTGGTGAAGACCTACAATACGAATGCGCAGGTGCCCGACAGCGCCGGCACGGCAACGGCGATGCACTCCGGACAAAAGACCAAGATCGGCGTTCTGGGCGTGGGACCGGCTGTGGTGCGCGGCGATTGCGCTTCCGGCCTTGCCAATCCGCTGCCGTTGCTGGGAGAGGAAGTGAAACAGCGGGGTCTTGCGCTCGGAATCGTTTCAACCGCCCGGATCACGCATGCGACACCGGCCAGCGTCTATGCTCGCAGCGCGGATCGCGGGTGGGAGGCCGATGCTGCAATCCCTGAGGACCAGCGTGGCAAGGGCTGCGATGATATCGCGACGCAGCTGATCAATTCTGACTGGGAAGTTGCGCTGGGTGGAGGTCTGGCGGCCTTCTTTGGCAAGGACAATGGCGGGCGCAGGCTTGAGGGCGATGCCGATCTTCCTGCAGGCTGGGCTGCGCGAACGGGCGGCACCTATGTAACGGATCGGGATGCGTTGGCTGCCGCGCCGATGGACAAGCCGGTGCTGGGTCTCTTCGACGCAAGCCATATGGACTACATGGCGGATGCCGATCGTGATGCGAGCGAGCCGACGCTGACCGAGATGACGCAGCAGGCGATTGCGCGGCTCAAGAGCGATCCCGACGGATATTACCTGATGGTCGAAAGCGGACGGATCGATCACGGCCACCATGCCGGGCGAGCAGGCTTTGCGCTGGAGGAAACGGTCGAGTTCGCCAACGCGATCCAGTACGCAATCGAGAACACTGACCCGGAAGAAACTCTGATTTTGGTCACGGCTGACCACAGCCATGTGTTCACGATTGCGGGCTATCCACGGCGCGGCAATGATATTCTAGGCCTGGTCGTTCCACCTGCCGATGGCGGCGAGGAGGTCGCCGAAGCGGCAAAGGCCGAAGACGGCAAGCCCTACACTACCCTGGGCTATGGCAATGGCCCGGGTTCGATCGCGAATCTGGCAGAACGGCCTATTCCAGAAACCGGCATTAATGCACGCCAGCAATCGGCGATCCCTACCGGTAGTGAAACCCATGGCGGCGAGGACGTGGCTCTTTATGCTCAGGGTCCGGGCGCAGATGCTGCTCGCGGCGTAATCGAGCAGGATGTGATCTACGATATCATCCGCAACGCTTACGGCTGGGAGTAGAAGCGTTTATCGAGCACTCCCATCGGCGGGTGCGATCGTGCGCCGTGTCCAGGTCGATGGCCGGGAATGGTTCGAGGCCGCAAGGCTTCGCAAGCGCGCCCGGCATTTGAGGGCAAAACAAACTCCAAAACACAAAAAACCCTCGTCTCGGGGGCAATGAGACGAGGGTTCCATGTGAGCGTTCGTCACGCTTGTACAAGCCGACTTGGACGAAGGTTAGGGCAACAGGGGGGAAACCCGCCTTCAACCGACTTGCCTAAGAAAATTACGCTTATTCGGCTTTCAGGTAAATGAATATGTGTCGAATTTTGTCGTATTCCTACAACCTACTGCCGCTGAAGCGTTCAACGCGGTCGACGAGATGAATTGCGCGGATCTTTAAATCGGAAAGTACTGTCCGCAACCGACAGTCCGTACCGGTGATTCGAAAGCCGCACAGTGGTGCGGTGATTCTGCGAATCGAGCGCGACCCAATGGGTCAGCTGCCAACCGCCGGGCGCAGAGCCGTCGCGCACGAAGATCATATTGATCACGCCGAACTCGGGCCGTTTCGGATCGCGCACTTCGATGCTGAGCACGTCATCATTGCCGGTCGGCATCAACTTGCCGTATTTCTTCACGTCGCGATTGGGATCGAGCAGCGCGCCAAGCGGCGAATTCTTGATTGGCCAGCGTTCAACTTGGTTCACACCATAATCGACCAAGTAAAGCGAGCGCCCATTAGAGACGACCAGCATTTCCGCTTCTTTTTCGTATTCGAAGCGGATTTTGCCCGGGCGCTTCAACGTCATCACACCGCGGACCGAATTACCCTGCCGGTCGATCTGCGAGAAATCCGCCCGCATTGTCGAAATTCCGCGCAAAGCGCCAACGGCTTTGTCGAGGTCGCTGGTTTGGGCGTGTGCCGGAGCCGCGGGCGCGAAGCTCACGGGCGCAGGCAGGCCAAAGGCTGTTCCAAGCGCGACAGCGCCCGCCAGAGCACCCGCGATCGGTTTCGAAAATTTGAATATACGCATGTTCATGCTTTCAGCGGTTATAGCGTGAGCATTGAACTGCGGCTGAATTGATCGCTTTGCAAGGGTGCAGGATCAAATCTCAGCCAGTGCGTGCCTGCACGACCATGGCCGCAGGCGACGCAAAAGAAGCCTTACTTGATCTTGGCTTCCTTGAATTCAACGTGCTTCTTCGCGACCGGATCGTACTTACGAAACACCATCTTCTCGGTGGTGTTACGCGGATTCTTTTTAGTCACGTAATAGAAGCCCGTGTCGGCGGTCGAGACGAGCTTGATCTTGACGGTTGCGGGCTTCGCCATCGCGGTATCCTAAATCTTTCTGATGGGCCGTTTCGGCCGAAAAACATAAGGCGACGCCTCAAGCATCGCCTCTCAAGTCGCGCCCATTTGCCGATTCCCGGGCGAAAGTCAAGCTAATCTCACCAGTCGGAGCGGCTCGGTTTGCCGCGATTGGCCTTCACTTGTCCCCGCGCTTTCTTCGATTTTAGGCGCTGTGTCTTGCCGACCCGGTTGAGGCGGGTCTTGGCCCGACGCTTGGGTTGGCGATGTGCGTCTTCGAGCAGCTTTTCGAGCTTTGCCCGCGCAGAGGTGCGGTTGGCTTCCTGTGTTCGGTGCTCGCGCGCGGTGATCAACAGGTCGCCCGCCGACGTCAGCTTGCTGCCCGCTAAAGTGCGCAGCCGCGCGAATACCGGCGGCGGCAGGCGCAAGGCATAGATATTGACCCGCAGTTGTACTTCGGTCGCTACCTTGTTGGCGTTCTGTCCGCCGGGGCCGGAGCCTGCGAGGAAGCTCTCTTCGGCCAGCGCATGAGCGCGGTCGAGAAGATCCTTATCCATCGGCCGGTTGTGGCAGTGTAGGGGGCACTGGACCGCCTTCTGGCTCGCTCAGCCCGGCGCGGACAAAGTCCTCGGGAAACGGCGCCACTGCGACAATGTCGGGTCTGCCTTCGCGTCCAACGATAATGCCCTCTGCATGTAGCATGGTGCGGCCTGCGCCCCGGTTCTGGCCATGCACCGGGCCGTAGACTGGATCGCCAAGCAAAGGCGCGCCAAGCCCCTTTAGCGCATGCACCCGCAATTGATGCGTACGACCGGTCTCGGGGCGGAAGCGGATGAGCGAGCGCGTACGATCACCCTCGCCAATTTTCTGCAGCAACTCCCAATGAGAGATTGCGTTCTTGCCCTTCTTCGCGGCGATCATGCGCCAGCCCTTTTCCGCAGAGCTGATCTTGGAAAGCGCCATCTCAATTGTGCCGCCTTCGCCATTGGGATGCCCGTCGAGAACCGCGAGATAGCTCTTGCCGACCAACCGATCTTCAAACGCCTTGTTGAAGCGCTTCAACGCTTTGGGATTACGCGCGAGCAGCAGGCAGCCGCTGGTGTCGGTATCGAGCCGATGAACCGGCATAGGCGGGCGCTGGAACCCGAGCTTCAACTGCTCCCAATGATCGGCAAGGCACGGGCCGCCGCGACGTGGGCGATCGACCGGCAGGCCCGCCGGTTTGTTGATAACCAGCGCTTCGCCGTCTTCGAACAGAATCTCGATTGTCATTGTTCTGTGTTCCGTGCCACCCACGCCCTCCACCCTTCCACCCGGATGGTATCCCGGTAGGCTCCGGTTGGAAGGGTGGAGGGCGTGGGTGGCTGTGGCATAATTTCTAAATCAACCTTGCTTTGAAAAGGCCGCGCACGGCGTTGCCGAGCCAAAACCCATTTTCGAGATCGGTAAGTTTCAGTTCCGCTTCGCGCGCGCGCCCTTCGGCAATCAAATGCTCGCGCAAGACGCCGGGCAACAGACCGAGCGAGGCGGATGGGGTCAGTAGGATGTCATCCTCCCCCTTGACGAAGATATTCGTGATGCTGCCTTCAGTGACAAGCCCATCCTCGCGCATCAACAGCGTCTCCGCCGCGCCTGCATCCTTCGCCGCCACCATAGCATCTTCGTAAAAACTGCGGTCGCTGGTCTTGTGCGCCAGACGCCAGTCGGACGGATCGAGCGGCAGCGGCAGGGCGATACAATCCACCGGCCCATCAAAAGCCGGAGGCAGCGGACCGGTTTCCAGCGATTGCGCTCCGCTGCGCGAAATCACCAGGCGTATCCTGCACGCCTGCTCCAGATCGAAGCATAGCGCCTGGATCTGGTTGCGCGCTGCGTGGCGATCGAAAGAGAAGCCGAAATGGGCGGCGCTTCGCTTCAGCCGGGCAAGGTGCAGTTCGAGCAAGTCGATCCCGCTTTCGGGTTCGAACCGCATGGTTTCGATCAGGTCGAAACTCGGCACGGTCAGATCGGGTGAGGCGCGCCTTGCGAACCCGGCCTTCACCTCGCATTCGCGGCGCTCGGCCATCATGTCGCTATCGGCTACGATGGCTGAGCCGACGCCCAGCACGGCGGTGCCTTGCTGGTTCTCGATCGGGCTTAAGCGCAATGTCCGGATCGCGACATTGAAGGCTGCATTAGCATGTCCGTTTGCATCCGGGCCATCGATCCGACCGATCGCTCCGCAATAGGGGCCGCGCGCGTCGCGCTCGACCTCGTGGATCAGCTCCATCGCGCGGATTTTTGGCGCGCCGGTGATCGATCCGCAGGGGAACAGAGCGCGCACCAGATCGCTTGCCCCTTTGCCCGTTGTCAGCTTGGCCCGCACGGTGGAGACCATCTGGTGCACGGTTGGATAGCTCTCTACCGCGAACGGCTTGTCGACGCGCACGCTCCCTGCCTCGGCAACGCGGCTGAGATCGTTGCGCATAAGGTCGACGATCATCAGGTTCTCGGCCTTGTCCTTGACTGAATTTGCAAGGTCGTCGGCGAGCGCTGCGTCGGATTGCGCATCGGCTCCGCGAGGGCGCGTGCCCTTCATCGGCTTGACCTTGGCTTCGCCGTTTTCGAGGGCGAAGAACAGCTCTGGCGAGAAGCTCAGCAACCAGTGCGAGCCATCGAACAGCATCCCGCCATAGCCTGCGCTCGCTGCCCGGCGCAGTCCGGAATAGAGCGCGATCGGATCGCCGCGATACGATCCCGCGAGTGGATAGGTCAGGTTGGCCTGATAGATGTCGCCTGCTCGGATTGCCTCTTGCAGCACTTCAAAGGCTTGCGCGTAGCCACCGGCGGAAAGTTGTGGATCGAGCGGGCCAAGCGACGCCTCTCCCTCACTGCGCATTGCCAGCCAGCCGGGCACTTCGCCAGCGGGTATCTCTTGCGCTTCGTCGAACAGACCAAGCCATACGAGCGGCCCATTTGCGCCGCTGCGTTCGCGCGCCAATTCGAAGGTTTTCGGCTCAAGCGCCAACCCCGCTTCGTAAGCGATATAGCCGGCGAGAGAGCCGCCTTGTTCTGCCTGAGCCATGCGAGCCGCCTCCAGCACACTCTTCACCTCGCCAGCGCGGTAGGCGGCGAAGACTTCACGCGGCTTCTCATACAGTAAGGCTGGCGCGGGCTCAGCCGATCCGGCTGTCGGTTCGCGCGCATCGTCAAGCAGAATGAAAGGGGTTTCCTCGCCCATAAATTGCAGCCTTAGAGCATCCATCGCGCAAGTCGAGAACTTGACCGACCTGCCAGCGCGCTTCACATGAATTTCCAAGCAGAAAAGACAAGAGGGCCTCATCCGATCATGAGTGAAATTTTCCTTGGCCTCGCCGGCAATGGCGAAAATCAGAGCCTCGCGCTAAGCCGCGCCAACCGCCACGGGCTGATTGCGGGCGCGACCGGTACAGGTAAGACCGTCACGCTGCAGGGCCTGGCCGAGAGCTTCTCCGCAAACGGTGTGCCGGTGTTCGTCGCTGATGTGAAAGGCGACCTGTCGGGCATTGCCATGCCGGGTTCGCCAACCTTTAAGCATGCTGACAAGTTGGAGGGTCGAGCCAAGGAATTGGGCATGGAGGATTACGGCTATTCCGATAACCCGGTCGTGTTCTGGGACCTTTATGGCGAGCAAGGCCACCCGATCCGCACCACTATCTCGGAAATGGGACCGCTGCTGCTCGCGCGCCTGCTCGATCTCAATGACACACAGGAAGGCGTGCTGCAGATCGTCTTCCGCCATGCGGATGACAACGGCCTGCTGTTGCTCGATTTCGGCGATCTGCAGAGCATGCTGCAATGGGCGAGCGAGAACGCGAAAGAGCTTTCAGGCAAATACGGCAATGTATCCAAGCAGTCAGTCGGTGCGATCCAGCGTCAGCTGCTGAGCTTTGAATCGCAGGGCGCGGATTACTTCTTTGGCGAGCCTGCGCTCGAGATCGACGACTTCCTCAAGACTGATGAGCAGGGGCGCGGCATCGTTAATGTGCTGGCGGCAGACAAGCTGATGCGCAGCCCAAAGCTTTACGCGACCTTCCTGCTGTGGCTGCTGGCCGAGCTGTTCGAGAGCCTTCCCGAAGTCGGAGATCCGGAGAAACCGAGCCTCGTCTTCTTCTTCGACGAGGCACATCTGCTGTTTGACGATGCGCCCAAGGCGCTTGAAGACAAGATCGAGCAGGTTGTCCGCCTGATCCGCTCCAAAGGCGTCGGTGTTTTCTTCGTAACGCAAAATCCGATCGATATTCCCGAAGAGGTCGCAGGCCAGCTAGGCAACCGGGTGCAGCACGCTCTGCGCGCTTTCACCCCGCGCGATCAAAGGGCGATCAAGGCCGCGGCCGAGACCTTCCGCATCAATCCCGATCTGGACGTCGAAGAAGCGATCACCGAACTCAAAGTGGGTGAGGCGCTGGTCTCAACCTTGGACGAAGATGGCGCGCCGACGATCGTGCAGCGCACGTTGATCAAACCGCCGCGCTCGCGCCTCGGCCCCGTAACGAAGAAAGAGCGCGCGATCATTCAGTCTACCAGTCCGTTCGAAAACAAATATGACGAGGCGGTTGATCGCGAGAGCGCGGAAGAGGTGCTTGCCGCGAAGGCTGCCGATGCGGCTGAAACCGCTGCTGAGGTCGAAGAAAAGGGCGAGGAAGAGGTTCGCAAGCGGCCGCGTAAAACCAAGAGCATTTGGGAGAAGGCACTCTCGCGTGGCACCAAGGTCGCAGCCGGCGGGATGGCCGGGGCTGCCGCCGCAGCGGTGCTGGGCAAGAAATCGCGTGCCAATCCTATGCGCAGTGGAATTACTTCCGCCGCCGGCTCAATCGCGACCGATCTTGCTGGGCCGATTGCGGGGCGGTTTGTGAGGAACTTGATCGGTGGTTTGATGCGCTGATCACATCAGTCTCCGCGATAGCTTGCTGCAAATCACGACAGGCTGCGCTTCCGGTGCTCACGTGCATTTGAGCACGCTGCGCGCCGGTTCTTGCCTATCACAATTTTCGCTTACGCTCTCACGAAGACTGTTTGCGATCAGGATTTGAAGTCGGTCGATCTAGCCTGTTCAACCGTGAGCACATGGTTCTCGAAAGCCAGCCGCGCGGGTATTTTGAAATCGATCAGCGCCTCGCCACCTGCTTTGCGCAGCATGGCCTCACAGGTCGCACGGTCTTCGCCTTCAAGTGAGTTTAAATAGTCGAGCCCCCGCTGCAGCATCCACAGGCTGAACGGCACTGCGATCCGCTGCCCGCTGACCCCTTCGATGGTGAAGTCCGCCATGCCAATAGCCCTTGGAATCTCCGCATCAGGATTGGTGGCGAGCCATTCGCCAAACATGGCAGCCACCTTCTCTAGATAGGGCACCTGTTCGCTCATCATCCGCGCCAGCACTGGCATCAGCGTTTCGGGCACTTCATCATCGGGTAGGAACTCGCCAGATTGTGGTGCTTTCACATCGATCATTCGCCGCACCCACTCAGCGACGCGCGGAGCCAGCCGCTCCATGATCTCACCGGATGCCGGATCGCGATAGAGGTGCGCATAGAGTGGACCGATCAAGCCAAGATCGCCGATCGAAGGCCGCGATCCGAAGAGGAAATCATACTTCGTGAAGTGCTCGTTCAGATCCGCAAGAAGCGCTTCATAGCTCGCCTCGACCGCCGGAATGGTCACCTCGTTGATGCCTAGCATTGGGACGAAGCCCTTGAACGTCGCGCCTCGTTCCTTGCCGATTGCATGCTGTTCCTCCGGCGTGCCATCGGGCAGCGCGGTCTTGCCGAACTCGCCGTAAACCCACTCCTCATTGTAGTTCCAGCGATAATGCATCGCGGGGATCACCAGCCACTCATCGCCAAAGCATTCGAGCAACAGCGCAGCAAGGCGTTGACGCGGCGTTTCGGGATAGACACCTGGGCCATCTTCGCCTTTCTCGAAATGGTCGATGATCAGCGTCGTGTCTTGCAGGATTGCGCCGCTTTCCGTCTGCACGACCGGGATAACCGGGCGGCCTACGTTCGGCACAATCACATCGCGATAGATATCGGGCGTGGAAAGCACTTCGCGGTAGTCGACGCCCTTCCAGTCGAGATAGGCGCGCGCCTTGCCCGAATAGAGCGAGAGAGGGGCGGCGTAGAGCGTGTGGGGCAAGGCGATTCTCCGACAGGTTTAGGTTCTGTCGTAACGCTGGCGGGTGGTTATGTCAGTCCTTCGGCAAGCGAATTTCTGCGCGCAGGCCAACCACTTCGCCATCCACCAGCCTGTTTGAAAGGCTGAGCGTGCCGCCATGCTGTTCGGCGATGGCGCGCGCGAGCGTCAGGCCCAGTCCGGCTCCGCCGGTCGCACGATTGCGCGATGCCTCACCGCGCGTAAACGGCTCCAGCATCGCTTCGATTTCGCCTGGCGGAATGCCCGGCCCATCATCATCGACGCGCAGCACGGCATAGCCATCGTCCTTGATGAGCGTCACGCGGGCGGCTCTGCCATAACGCACGGCATTGCTAACCAAATTTCGCAGTGCCCGCTTGGCCCAGGTGACCTGCACCGGTGCGACCAGGCGCGGCCCCTCGGCCATCGTCACGGGCTCGCCCAAATCCTCAAATTCCTCGACCACGCTGATGCATAGGGCGCTGAGATCGACATTTTCCAGGCTATTGTCCGACCGTCCTACCCGAGCGAGCACCAGTATATCGTCGAGCGTGGTGGTAATGTCTTCGATACTGCTCGCCATGCGTTCGCGCTGCGTCTCGTCCGGCACGCTTTCAATCCGCACGCGAAGAGCAGCGAGCGGCGTCTTGAGATCATGGCCGATCGCGCCCAGCATCACGTCTTTCTCATCGAGCAATGCGGCGATGCGCGCTTCCATTGCGTTGTGGGCTGCGATCAGGCGTCGCATATCACCCGGCCCGCTCTCCTCAAGCCGTACGGCATGGTCAGGCTGGCGCGAAAAGTCCGTAACACGCGTGGTTAGCTGAGCCAGCGGACGGGTAATTCGCCTGAGTACGAAATAGAGCAACGCAAACAGGATTGCGAAAATCACCGCCGTTTGCAGCGCAATCGTGCCAATCGCGTTCCTGGGTGCGCGTGGCTCGGGCACGCGGGCGACCAGCCAACCGCTTTCGTCGGCCCGTTGAACTGCAGCGACCAGAATCTGGCGCTCTTCCCATCCCGGTCCGCGCAGGCGAGGGCGATCTTCCGTGACTTTGCGCACGAACGGATCATCCGCCGCTAGCCGCCGGGTCACGATGATATAGCCAACCACGAGGTCTTGCTCTGCAAGCACGTCGCGCAAAGCGGTCTCATAGTCGGGAAAGCGCGGTTCATCGACACCGATTGGCATGATTTCGGTCTGCTCCACGCCGATCCGGAACTGCCTTGCAAAGGGTCGCGGTGCTGCGTCGTCGCGAACGGGCAATCCCTGTTCGATTCTCGCAGCGCGGCGTTCCGCTCTGCGCGCCGCTCTCCGGGCTTCGCGCTCTTCAAAACCCGGTTGGCTGCTTTCCGCGACAAGTCGGAAAGCCAGCGCACTTACCAGGGCCGTCTCGCGGCGTTGCTCGGCTGCGCGATAGAGCAAGGTCGCGGAGATGGCCTGGCCGACCATCAAGCCGATCGCGAGCACCAGCATGACCTGGCCCAGCAGGCTTTGGGGAAGCAGGCGCTTCATGCGTTTGTATCGGGTGCCACGCGCTTCACTTGTGCCGCAAAACGATAGCCACCGCCGCGCACGGTCTGGATCAATTGCGGGTCGCGGCTATCGGTTTCGACCTTGCGGCGCAGGCGGCTCACTTGATTGTCGACCGCGCGATCGAACAGATGCGCGGTGCGTCCTTGGACCATGTCTAGCAAGCGGTCGCGGTCCATAACTGTGCGCGGATGGTCGAGCAGTGCGCGTAGCAGGCGGAATTCAGCAGTAGAAATCGGCACTGTTACGCCTTCGGGATCGGTCAGCTTGCGCTTGAGCGGGTCGAGTGTCCACCCTTCGAAACCATAGTGCCAATTCTCCTCGTCGGCGTGTGAGGGAAGTGTGTTCGGATCCCGGCTTGCGCGGCGCAGGACAGTGCGGATTCGAGCCACCAGTTCGCGCGGCTCGAACGGCTTCACGACATAATCGTCTGCGCCCAGCTCCAATCCGACGATCCGGTCTGTCGCTTCGCCCCGTGCGGTTAGGAAGATGACCGGCAATTGCTGCGTTTCGACCAGATGTCGGCAGAGCGAAAGGCCATCCTCACCCGGCATCATGATGTCGAGCAGCACGATATCTGGCTTTGCTTTGAGCAGTTTGGCCCGCGCGGCAGCGGCACTTTGCGCCTGTGTTACCGCAAAGCCTTGCCCAGCCAGATACTCTGCCAGCGGCTCACGCAGAGTAGGCTCGTCATCGACTAGCAGGATCGAGGTTGGGGCGGGATCGCTCATTGTGTTGCACCTTGTGACATGGCGCGAGCCGGCCCGCTGCGCAACCCGGGAGTGGGAGGCGAGCGGACCGGCTGCCGATCGTTGGCGTAGAGTGCGTCAGTTCGATCCGTTGCGCTCGATCTGGCTGCGGCGCTGCTGGCGCTGTTCGCTGCGCTCGGCGCGGCGTGCTTCGCGGGCTGCTTCGCGTTCTTCAGCCGTGATCGTACCGGAATTGTCGGTATCGGCGCGGGCAAAGCGCGCTTCGATCGCGGCATCGAATTCCGCCCGGCTTACAGCCTGGTCGCCATTGGTGTCAGCCTGACGCAGCATACGCATCATCCGATTCCCGCCCTTGCGGCCACGCATGCCATCGCCGCATCGGCGCCGCTCTCCGCGTGCTTCCTTGGCTGCTGCCATTTCGGCTTCGCTCACGCCGCCACTATTGTCGGTGTCGAGCCTGGCGAAACGGTTTGCCTGGCGCTCGGCACGACGTTCTGCTCTCCTTGCGTCACGGGCTTCGCGGGCGGCGGTCATTTCGGCTTGCGAAAGCTCACCGTCATTGTTGGTATCGGCTTCAGCAAAACGCTGCGCGCGTTTGGCGGCGCGGTCTTCCGCATTCAGGACGCCGTCGGAATTGGCATCCATCCGGGCAAAGCGTTCTGCGCCTTTGGCGCGCGCTTCTTCCAGCGAGACGACCCCATCGCCGTTCGTGTCCGCCTTTGCTCCGCCATGATGATCGGCAAGCGCGATACCTGCGCCGCCAACGCCAAGCGCTAGAGCGGCTGCAGAGAGGGTGAGAGTGAGTTTACGCATTACAATTTCTCCAGTGGGTCAATCCAAAAGAGCTGCGGCGGCATTCTGGCTGGCCTCAGTCAGGGAGGAAGCAAGGGCCAGCCGAACGAGGCCTTGAGAGGGCTCGTTCATCGCAGGGTGGTCGATTTCGGAACACCGCCGCAACTCATGACACCCTTTCTAGAGGTGCAATGTCGCAGGATTATCCCGGTTTACAGGAGAATTGTCGCGGATTGTATTGCGCGGGGCAGCGCGTTCAGCCGCGCGCAAGCTGGCCAGCGCTGCCATCCTCCTTGGCACCGGTTTTAGATTAGCGTGGGCGGTGTTGCGTGCCTTCGCCGGCAGTGATGAAGATCGCTGTCGCTTGGCGTTCGACGTCTGCGATATGCCATACGCCCGGCGGATTTATCGCATATTCGCCTGCGGCAAGCGTCACCGTTTCGCGGTGTCCATCGGGAAACTCCTGGGTCAGCACCATTTCGCCTTCGGTGCAGATTACCACTTCGCTTCCCTTGGGGTGCATCTCCCAGCTGTCCCAGCCCTCGCTGAAACTATGCTGAGAGACGAGCCGCCCTTCGGGCCCATCATCGCCGTGGCGCGAGCCATATCCTTCATACCAATCCATTCCGGTGAAGGGTGGTTGGGGCTCGGCGGTTGCGCCCCTCCCGTCTTTATTGGGCCCTAGGTGTATGAATGCCTCGGAGAGCTTTGCCGCGCTCATGTCTGATCACCCGGCCTGCGTCATGCAAAAGACATTCAGCTTGTTGCCGTCCGGATCGCGGAAATAGCCTGCGTAAAAGCCATCGTCGCCGCGCGGCCCGGGCGCGCCTTCGTCGGTCCCGCCCTTCTCTATGGCGACATCGTAGACCTTCTGCACTTTGTCAGGGCTGTCGACTTGCAATGCGACCATCGTGCCATTGCCCACGGTCGCTTTCTCGCCATCAAATGGCTTGGTCGCGGCGACACCGGGCGCGCCGCCCATCGCGCCCCAGGCGATGAAAGTGTCGAAGTCCATCATCCGGCCAACGCCGAATTCCTTGGCAATCGCATCGTAGAATTCCGCCGCACGCGGCAGGTCGTTGGTGCCCAGAGTCACATATCCGATCATGTTCGTTCTTCCCTCTTTGCCATCGCGCCAAACCAGTTTCGGCGCGACTCGATAATGAGAACATTATAGGAACATTGCGAGGCCCGCAAGCGGAGTCAGAGCGGTGCGCACTCCCGCTCCAGCCACGCCAGATCCTCTCCCTCCAGCTGAGGAGCGAGCAATGCGCGGACCTTTTCATGATAGGTGTCGACCCAGTCGATCTCGCTCGCCGTCAGCATGCTCTTGTCGATCAACTTGCGGTCGAGCGGCACGAAGGTGAGTGTTTCGAAACCGAGATACGTGCCTTCTGCATTCTCGATTTGCCGCTCCTCCACCAGCACCAGGTTTTCGATCCGGATGCCGAATGCGTCCTGCTTGTAATAGCCCGGTTCGTTCGAGAGGAACATGCCGGCATGCAGCTCCTGATTCGTCCCGGCCTGTCCGCCCATTGGCTTGGCGATGCGCTGCGGCCCCTCGTGCACGGCGAGGAACGATCCGACACCATGCCCGGTGCCATGCGCATAATCGACCCCTGCTTCCCACAGATATTGCCGCGCCAGCACGTCCAACTGCCCGCCGGTCGTTCCTTGCGGGAATATGGCTTGCGCAATCTGGATATGCCCCTTGAGCACGCGCGTGTTGCGGTCCTTCATTTCCTGCGTCGGCTGTGCGCTGCCATCGGCTGAGCCGACCCACACTGTGCGGGTGATGTCGGTGGTGCCGTCAGGATATTGTCCTCCGGAATCGACCAGATAGATGCTGGCGGGCGGGATCGGGATATTGCTGTCTTCGTCGACCTTGTAATGCGGCAGCGCGGCATGGCCTGCAGCAGCTGAAATCGTGTCGAACGAGAGGTCACGCAGGTCACCATGCGCGCGGCGGAACTCCTCGAGCTTCGCCGCCGCGCCGAGCTCGTTGACTTCGCCGCCGGGCGCGGTTTCTTCGAGCCAGCGCAAGAAGCGCGATACCGCTGCACCGTCGCGGGCCTGCGCAGCGCGGTGCCCCTGCTGCTCGACCGGGTTCTTGATCGCCTTGGCGAGGATGGTTGGGTCCTTCTTGAACGCGACCTTCGCGCCAGCCTTTTTGAGTTCTTGCGCAATGGCAGCAACGCCAAAATTCGGATCGACGCTCACGCTCTTGCCGCTCATCTCGCCAAGCGCGCCGCTGAACTCATCGCGGGTACGGATCGTCACCGCATTGCCGAGGTGCTGTGTCAGCTCCGGTGTGACCTTCTCTGGCGCGATGAACAACTCCGCGCGGCCATCCGCATGCGCGATCAGATAGGACAACGCGACCGGGGTGTGCGTCACGTCCTTGCCGCGAATATTGAGCAACCAGGCGATAGAATCGAGCGCCGATACTACCAGCGCGTCGTGCTTGTTGGACTTGAGCCAGTCGGCGATCTTCGCGCGCTTCTCGGCTGAGTTCGCACCGGCATGCTCGTCTTCTTGTACAAAGGCCGAGGCGAGCGAGGGCTTTGGTTGATCTTGCCACACAGCATCGATCGGATTGCCTTCGGTGGCGACCAGCTCAATACCGATCTCGCCCAATTGCGCCGCCATTTGCTTTGCCCAACCTGCCGTATGCAGCCACGCATCATATCCGATCTTCGCGCCTTCTTCGGATCGCTCGCCGAGCCATTTGGCTGCGCTGTCACCGGGGATCGAACAGTACTCGTAGAGCGCGCCGTCGACCTGATCGCGCACTTGCACGGTGTAGCGGCCATCGACGAACATCGCCGCGTGGGTCAGCGTCACCACAGCGAAGCCGGCCGATCCGCCAAAGCCTGTCAGCCATTGTAGCCGCTGAGCATAATCGCCGACATATTCGCTCATATGCTCGTCGGAGATCGGCACGATGAAGCCACTGAGATCGCGGCGTTTCAGTTCCTCGCGCAGGGCGGCGAGACGGGCTTCGTGAGTTTGCATCAGCATTTGGTCGAATCCTAACAGGGCATGCGCTTGCCGCACGCAGTCTATCGGCTATGAGACTAGCATAGTTTGCAGTGAGCCGGGTTTCCACCCGTGCGCGCGCTCTACAAAGGATATTGAAGCCCATGAAGCTCGTCCCGAACCCATCTTTCGCGCTAGCCGCGGCCATTTCGCTGGTCGCCTTCCAACCGGCGAGCGCCACCACGCAAGAGGAATCGACTAACTTGACATCCGAGGCAAACCAAGCGGCACCGACCTCTCCGCCCGTTGCAGAAAAGCGCGAACACACTTTCACTCATCACGGGATCACCATTTCCGATCCCTATCACTGGCTAAAAGACCAGTCCTATCCTACCGTGGATGACGAGGACGTGCTTGACTACGTGAAGGCGGAAAACGCCTGGTTCGAAGTGAAAATGGGTCCGCAAGAGGCGCTGACCGAAGAGCTGTTTCAGGAGATGCGCGCGCGGATCAAGGAAGATGACAGCACCGTTCCGCAGAAGGATGGCGACTATCTGTATTGGTCGGAATTCGACGAAGGCGCGCAATATCGCAAACACTATCGCAAGTCTGTCGCCGGCGGCGATACGGCGGAAGCGCAACTGATCCTCGACGAAAATGAGCTGGCGGAAGGTTTCGAATATTTCCGCCTCGGCGCGATGTCAGTCAGCAATAATGGCCGCTATCTCGCCTATTCGACCGATACGAGCGGCGCGGAACGCTACACGGCTCGGATCAAGGACCTCGAAACCGGCGAATTGCTAGCTGACGAGATTCCCGAGACGCGCACCGGCCTGACCTGGGTCGCGAACGACACGGCGCTGGTTTACGGTATCGCCAACGAAAACTGGCGGACGCTGGATGCACGGCTGCACCGCATCGGCACGCCCGTGGCAGACGATGTCATTCTCTATAAAGAGGATGACGAGAGCTTCGGTGTTGGAACCGGCCTTTCCGCCCAAGAAGACTGGTTGGTCATCGCGACGGGCGACAATGAGACGAGCGAGGTGCGTCTTGTTCGCGCCGACGATCCGACTGGCGAGCAGATTCTGGTCAAGGCGCGCAAGAAAGGCGTCGAATATGCCGTCGATGTGCGCGAGGGCGAACTGTTCATCTGGACCAATGACCAGCACATCAATTTCCGTCTGGCCAAGGCGACGATCGAGAACCCCGGCCAATGGGAAACCGTGATCGCCGGATCGGACGAGTTCTACCTCACCGATTTCGACCTCTTCAAAGACTTCTTCGTCACCGAAGGGCGCCTCAATGGCTTGGATCAGGTCCAGCTGCGCAGCTATGATGCGCCAACCGAGGTCCGCCCGATTGCCTTTCCTGAGGCAAGCTACAATGCGGGCCTCTCAAACAATCCGGAATATGACGTTTCGAAGCTGCGACTGGCCTATGAAAGCATGGTCACGCCGGATTCTGTCTATGATTACGATGTTGCCGGCGGCGCGCTCGAACTGCTCAAGCAGCAGGAAATCCCGAGCGGTTATGATGCATCGCTTTACACCACTGAGCGGGTGGAAATCGAAGCGCGGGATGGCACGATGGTGCCGGTCAGCATCGTGATGCGGAAGGATCGCGACCAAATCAACGGAGGGGCGGCTGGTCCGTTGCATCTCTACGCCTATGGCGCCTACGGTTACGCTGTTCCGCCTGGCTTCTCGACCACGCGGCTCAGCCTGGTCGATCGCGGCTTTGCCTACGCCATTGCGCATATTCGCGGCGGCGATGATCTGGGGCGACGCTGGTACCTGCAGGGCAAGCTCAACGAGCGGACCAACACCTTCAACGACTTCGTCGATGTCGGACGCGGCCTGATTGCGAAAGGCTACACGGCTGAAGGCAAGGTCACCGCAAGTGGCGGCTCGGCGGGCGGCGAACTGATGGGTGCAATAGTCAATCAGGACCCGTCGCAGTACGGCGCGGTGGTCGCTCATGTGCCGTTCGTCGATGTGCTCAACACCATGCTGGACGATAGCCTGCCGCTGACGCCGGGCGAATGGCAGGAATGGGGCAACCCGATCGAGAGCAAAGAAGCCTTTGCCTATATCCTGCACTACTCGCCCTATGATCAGGTGAAGGCGCAGGACTATCCGCCGCTGCTGGTTACCGCAGGCCTCAACGATCCCCGTGTCACCTATTGGGAGCCTGCCAAGTGGGTCGCCAAACTGCGTGACACTAAGACGGACGACAATGTGCTGTTGCTCAAGACCAATATGGGCGCAGGTCATGGCGGTAAGTCAGGCCGGTGGAACTCGCTCTATGAGACCGCGGAGGAGTTCGCCTTTATCCTGTGGCAGCTTAGCGGCGAATGACCATCGCATGATCATGTCTAAGGCCTGGTGCGCCCTCATCGAGTTCTGCTTCTAGTACTTCTACGATGTCGGCCATTTTGCGATTGATCCGCGCCAGGCGTGCATAGAATTCCGGTCGAGCGAGGTAGAGACCAAACCCGGCGATTGAGCGATGGTAGATCGGGGTCGCTCGCGGCAGATCGCGCTCGTGCGGCAAGGTTGCCATGTCCCATTGGAGTGCGATCTTGCGGCTGTTGAAGATGCGCTCAAGCCGTTCCGCTTCGCGGGCGAGGTCAGCGTCGGTGAAGGCTTCCAGCAGGCTTACGGCTTCGACCAGCCCGTTCATGCTGGCCGCGTCGTAGGCGCGCTCGATCCAGTCGAGCGCATCTTTCAGGCGGGCAGGATCAGCACTGCCTTGCTCGGCGCAAAGGGCCTTCTGAAACGGCTTTAGGTGCAGCGGCAAAAAGTTGAATTCGTGCAGTTCATTCCAGAACGCGTCCTGTCGTTCGCGATAGGAGACTGCCTCGAGCCTTTTCTCTTCGGCCCAGCCCTCAAAATGCTCAATAATCTCTTCAATATGCGTCGTATCCGCCGTGCCGCCCGTGCTCGGACGGGGTTCGATCAGCGCGTGGTCAGCGATGTTTGGGGACGGACTGTCAATTGTCACGGGAATACCAGGCTTTCGCGGAAAGCCGAAATGCCACTCGCTCTTGCCCCCGAAGATGGCGGTCCAATGAAAGGCAATGAACAATGGTATTCGAGATACAAGCCGCGCCTCTCCGAAACGTAGGCGGTGAGTTCTCCCATCTACCCGTGCGCGATACTCCTGCAGGCCGATGACTGACCATAGAAATGATCGGCAAGGGCCTTTCGAAAGGAAGATCGAGTCCTCCGGCGGCTTCGCACAAGCTTGTTTCAGGGTCGCCCAATCACTGGATCGCCACAACCGCCAGGCGGACGGCAGTTTCCCGCCCGCTGCGTGTTCTATTCGATCGGCATCCTCAAGCGAAATCCGATGGATAAGCCAGCCGTCTTTTCCGCGGAGAGGTCTGGCCCAGATGCGGGCCGCATTGATCTGAGCGAGGTTGAATTCAGGTTGGTGAACACGCCATCTGAGGGCAATTGTGGCCTGCCCTGGATCGATAGGTTGAAAAGCAGCATTTTCGGCTTTGATCCGCGCCAGGCGACGGGGCCCGTACCAGAGTTGAAATACAAAGAAACCGAGGTAGGTGACCGGGAGCGCAAGAAAGCTGGGCGGCAGCGATCCCGAGATAACTTCGATCGCCGCAAGCACAGGTATGGCCAAGCCTAGCAGGCCTTGAATCAAGGGCGCACGGAAGACCATCATTGCCCATGCAACAATAGGTACCGACATTAGCACGCCGATTGCGGCAAAAAGAGGTATTGGTCGAAGCCACAGATGCGCGGCACTGGCCGCTGTCTGTGCCTGCACTACCAACCAGCCGAACCAAATAAACAGCGCCAATATGGCGATGGGGAATAGCAGTGTATGATACGGTAGCGCTAACGTGCCAATCGGGAACACCCATCGGAAGCCAAGCGCACGAAAGATCCTGCCCGCTAGGCTATGCCGCTGCTTTGGCTGAGCTTTTCTCATTGCCGAGGTCTAGCACATAGTCGCTGAAGATTGGTTACTCTCGACGCAGAAGCCTACCTGCGGTTAGAGGGTGGCTAATGTCCCGATTTACCCGCAATTTCACCGCCGCGCCCGAACACATCGACGAGTTAGGCCATGTCAACAATTCGGTCTGGGTCCAATGGATTCAGGACCTGGCGACCGCGCATTGGGAGGCTGCGGCGGATCCAGCGCATGTCGAGGCATACTTCTGGGTCGTGATCCGGCACGAGATCGATTATCGCGGCAATATTGCCGCGGGCGAAAGCGTCGAGGGCACGACCTGGATTCCTGATCCACCCAAGGGGGCAAAGTCAGACCGCCTTGTCGAATTCCGCAATGCCGATGGCAAACTGCTTGTGGCTGCGCGCACCACCTGGGCGATGCTGGAGCGTGCGTCGCAGCGGCTCGCCCGCGTGCGACCAGAAGTCCTGACTCCTTTCCAAACCAACGAGACGATATGACCGACGCTGAAAGTCTGCTGTTCCAGCCGCTCACCCTGCCCAATGGCTCGGTGATCCCCAACCGGATTTGCAAGGCGGCGATGGAGGAGAACCTCGCTGTGCAACCCGGCCAGTCACCGGGCGAGAAGCTGTTCAAGCTCTATCGCCAATGGGCCGATGGCGGCACAGGCCTGATCCTGTCGGGCAATGTCATGGTCGATCCGTCTGCGTTGACCGGGCCGGGCGGGGTGGTGCTGCAAAAGGACACCGACCTCGCGCCGTTCCGCAAATGGGCGGAGATCGGCAAATCGGGCGGTGGACAGTTCTGGTTGCAGATCAGCCATCCCGGTCGCCAGCTCTACAAAAGCCTTGGCGAAACCGCGGTGTCGCCATCCGGCGTCGAGCTCAATCTGGGCAAGTTCTCCTCGCTGTTCGCCCCGGTTCGTGCGCTTGAGCCGGATGAGATCACTGCGATCATCACCCGCTTCGCAGACACCGCTGAACTGGCGGAGGAGGCCGGCTTTGACGGTGTGCAAATTCACGGCGCGCATGGCTATTTGATCAGCCAATTTCTCTCACCGCTGACCAACCATCGCGACGATCAGTGGGGCGGCAGCCTGGAGAACCGCGCGCGCTTTCTGATCGAGACAGTCGATGCGGTGCGGGCCCGGGTGAAGCCTTCCTTCGGCGTCAGCATCAAGCTCAATTCGGCGGATTTCCAGCGAGGAGGCTTTGCCTTCGAAGATGCGCGGCAGGTTGTCGAATGGCTTAATGGCAAGGGGTTGGACTTTGTCGAGCTTTCCGGCGGTTCCTATGAAAGTCCGGCGATGCAGGGCAATCCGCAGGAAGGTTCGACCGGAAAACGCGAGGCATTCTTCATCGACTTCGCCCGCGACATCGCCAAGGTCGCGAGCATGCCGATTATGGTGACAGGCGGGATCACTAACCTTGACGTTGCAGAGGCCGCATTGGCCCATGACGAGCAGGGGTTCGGTGTGGAGATACTCGGCATCGCCCGGGCTCTCGCCGCCGATCCCGACCTGCCCAAACATTGGCGGGTGCAGCAAAATGCCAATGTGACTTTGCCGGAAGCAAACTGGTCTAACGCCTCGCTAAAGGGGCTTGCCACCATGGCGCTGACCAAGGCTCAGCTTGAACGGATGGCCAAGGGCAAAACGCCAGGCGATGGCGGATCGCCGTTCATGGCGCTGATGGCTGACCAATATCGTGCGGCGAAGCGGGCGAAGAACTATCGCAAGTGGCGTGCGTCGAGCTAAGCTGCCGCTGCGGGTTTGCTGCGCGGCTTGGGCGGAGCGCCCGCGAAGATTGTTAGCCGTTCATAGACCATGCGATTGCGCCCGGCTTCCTTGGCTTCGTAAAGTAGCTTGTCGGCTCGTGAATAGAGCTCGTTGAAGGCCATGCTGGTGATCGCGTTGCGCGGCAGCTCGATCAGGCCCATGCTCGCGGTGACAGGCATGTCGAGCCCTTCGACTTCGCGCATGATCCGCCCCGGTATCGCTTCCCGGAATGCTTCGGCACGTTGGCGCGTGTTCTTGCCGCGAAGCAGGATCACGAATTCCTCACCACCCAATCGGACCGCGATCGAATCGCGTTCTTCGCTGCTTCGTATTGCATCAGCGCATGCTTTTAGGGCGGCGTCACCGATCTGGTGACCGAACTTGTCGTTCACCAGTTTGAACCGGTCGAGGTCGAGCAGTGCAAACGTGTCGAAACCTTGTTGCCGCAGGCCTTCGAAACGCGCTTCAACGGCGCGGCGATTGAGCAGCCCGGTGAGCGGGTCATGCTCCGACAGGCGGGTCATCTCGCGTGCATTGCGCAGCGCCCTGTCGCGTTCGCGGCGGATCTGCAGGAAGCGGTCAGCCACACCGACGGCGGTGCCAATGCCTTCCGACAATATGCCAACATAGAAGATCGAAAGCGCGTCTTGCTGCATCCCGATCGGGAATACATGTGTCACGATCTGGACGAGACTGGCGAGGAACATGGGGCACCAGCCGAACAGTTGGAACTTCACCGCGCGACTGCCCCGGCGCAGCGCATCGATCAGCGACAGCGCCAGCACCACCAGCGGGATGGCCATGCCGAAGGAATGGAAATTGCCTCCCAACGGCCGGAGCACTTCGAATGAAGCGGCGTGAATGGCGCTGATCACGATGATCCAGACCGCGGCATAGGGAATGATACGTTTCAACAAGGGCGACAGCTTGCCCGGCTCGATAAAGCTGCGGGTGAACATTAGAGCCACGGCTACGCCCAAGCCCATGGTCATGATCAGCGCGATCCGCAGGGAATCGGCGCTGACTGGCATGATAAGGCCGAACATGTTGGAGCGTGTCGCAATCACTCCAGCAAGGCAGACTGAAAGCAAAATGTGCCAGATCAAAAAGGGCTGGCGCAGTACGGAGATGAAGGCGCTGTCGAGCGCGATCGGGATCAGGAGCACACCCATCAAAGCGGCGAGCGCCAGCAGCGAGGCGATATCGCTGTGGCTCAGTGCGGGTGGTTGATCGAGAAGCTGCGCCCGTGTCAAAGTCGGTCCGTGGCCGTTGCCGGTGAAAGCGGCGAGGACCTGTCGGGGCGGGCTCTTGCTGCGCGGCAGATCGGTGAAGATATGCGGCGAACCAATCGCGCTTTGCATATCTCCCAGCGTTTTTCGCGCGAAGACCCACTGGCCATCTGCGCCCTGCACCGCCAGATCGAGCCGATCGAAGTGTCCGAGCCGCGTGTAGAACACACGAGGTTCAAGCGCGCCTTCGACAATTTCGAACTTCAGCGTCCAGTCGCCACCGGCTGGTTCGTTGTTGATGCCGCGGCAGTTCCAGGTTGCGCTATCCACCGACGACGAAGAGATTTCTGCCGAGTTGCTGGCTGCATCCACCAGCACACCCTTTGCCAGGCACGGAGCAGAGCCTTCAGACGCAAGGGCAGGTTGCGCGCCAAACAGCGCGGCAATGGCCGTCAAAATCGCCCATAAGGTTTGGTTAAAACGAACCCGTCTCACAGGCCGAGTCAGTATCGGGAAACACCTTAGAGCTGGTTAAAATTCTGTAAGAAAATCCGACAATTCACTGACTTGGCGCGAGTACAATCGGACACCCACACGCATGTGGGTGATCAGGCGGCCTGATCGGGTTGTCAGTGTTGAGCCGCAACTCAGCCACGCTCCGCCCTCTTTGTGTCGGAAAATTGCGCCGGAGCAGCTAAGCAGTTTTGAGTTTGAGCAAAAGCGGCGGCGCTGGAGATATGACGTCTCGACTGAAAAACAACTTAATAACAACACTCTAGTTCCATTTCGGAATTGCTGGCCAGCGCAGTGGAAAACTTGTTGTGCCGATTGTCACCAATCCGTCGCATACCGGTCATAGGGGCGTCGCGAAGTTGCAAAAAATGGCGGAGTCTCATGAGCCGAAACGTTTCTCTTTTTGCGCTAGCTAGCGCTTTGGTATTCGCAAGCCCTGCCGCCGCGCAGGATGACCAGTCGCAAGCTGATTTGCGCGAAGAACTGGCGCAAATGCGCGCCAACATGGCGGCGATGGCTGCACGTATTGACCAGCTTGAAGGCGAGCTGGAAAGCGTCGAGCAAGAGGCCACCGCTGCGCGTGCTGAAGCACAGTCTGCTGGCACGGCGATTGCCGCTGTCGAAGAGGCGCAGGACAATACGAAGATCACCTTCAAGGGTACTCCTGAGATCAAGGGTGAGAACGGCTGGAGCTTCAAGCCGCGTGGCCGACTGCAGTATGATGCTGGCGTCGTGAATGCGCCGGATTCGACCGGTCGCGAAGACGGCTTTGGCAACGACGTACGCCGCGCGCGCCTGGGCATTTCGGGCGATATGCCTGGCGGCTTTGGCTACAAGTTCGAAGTCGACGTCGCGAATAGCGACTTGACCGTCACCGATGCGATCATCTCGTATGAAACCGGTGACGTTGACGTTCAGGTCGGCCAGTTCAACAATTTTCAGGGCCTCGCTGAGCTGACCAGCAGCCTGCACACCTCTTTCATTGAGCGCGCGGCTTTCACCGATGCCTTCAACTTCATCCGGCGCGTTGGTGTTGGCGTGACCTATGGCAAGGGTGACGTGCTGCTTCAGGGCGGCGTCTTTACCGACAATATGGACCGCCTCTCCAACCAGAACTGGAGCGTCGACGGGCGGGCTGTCTACATGCCGAAGCTTGGCGATGCGCAGCTACACCTCGGTGGTTCGCTGCATCACCGCTCTTACGAAGATGGCAGCACGGTTCGCTATCGCCAGCGTCCGTTGGTTGGCTTCACCAGCGAGCGCTTTATCAACACCGGCAATCTCGATGCCGAAAGCGAGACCGGCTTCGGTCTTGAAAGCGCGATCATTTCCGGACGTTGGCATGCTGTTGCCGAAGGCTATTGGCAGAACCTTGAGATGCCGGTCGGTATGGACGATCCGAGCTTCTTCGGTGGTTATGCTGAAGTCGGATATTTCCTGACCCAGGGCGATACGCGCGGCTATAAGGGCGGCAAGTTCGACCGCACCAAGCCTGCCAATCCGGTTGGCGAAGGTGGTATGGGTTCGCTGCAGCTCAACCTGCGCTACGATCACCTCGATCTCAATGACGGTGCGGTCATTGGCGGCACGCAGGATGGCTATTTCGTCTCGCTGGTGTGGAAGCCGACCGATTACACCATGCTGCTCGCCAATTATGGCCGTCTGCAGTACAATGATGCGGTCTTCCCGGCCGCTGGTGGCGACACGTCCTACGGCGTCGATTCATTCGGCGTCCGCGCACAAATCGACTTTTGATGTCTTACCTGCCGGCGGAATAGCAAGCTTGTCATAGGCCTGTCACACCGCCGGAATAACCCGCGTTCAAATTCTCCGATCAAGGATCATTTTGATGAAACTGACAAAGACAATTGCATTCACCCTGATGGCCTCAGTCGCTGTTGCCGGTTGTGGCGAAGGCGCCGGTGGCGGCGGTTCGCGCGATTCCATCCGCGCTGTTGGCTCTTCGACGGTCTATCCGTTTGCCAAGCAGGTGGCGGAAAGCTTTGCTCGCTCGAACCCCGATTTCAAATCGCCGCTGATCGAATCGACCGGCTCGGGTGGCGGCCTCAAGCTGTTTTGCTCGGGCGAAGGTCCCGACACTCCGGATATGGCCAACGCCTCTCGCCGGATCAAAGCCAGCGAATTTGACACATGTGTTTCCAATGGCGTGACCGACATTATCGAACTGCAGGTCGGCCTTGACGGGATCGCCTTTGCCGCTGCGCAAAACGGCATCAGCCTGAACCTCTCGCCAAGGATCGTCTACGAAGCGCTGGCAAAGAGCCCCTATGGCGGCGAGCAGACCAACACGACCTGGGCCGATGTTGATCCATCGCTGCCGGCTGAGCCGATCCTGGTTTACGGTCCGCCATCCACCTCCGGCACGCGAGACGCGCTGAAGGAACTGGTTCTGGAAGCGGGCTGCAAGACAAATCCGGAGATGTCGGCGCTCAAGGAAGAAGACGAAGATCGCTACGACCAAGTCTGCACTGAAGTGCGCTCTGACGGCGCCTATGTCGACCAGAGCGAGCAGGACAATCTGATCGTTCAGAAGATCGAAAACGATCCTGGCGCGGTTGGCGTGTTCGGTTTCTCTTACCTCGATGAGAATGCCGACAAGGTGAAGGGCCTGCCGATGAACGGTGTCGACCCTACCTATGACAACATTGCGAGCTTCGCATATCCCGGCGCCCGCCCGCTGTACGTCTATGTGAAGAAGAACCACATGCGCGCGATCCCGGGCCTCGACCTTTACCTGCAGGAGTGGGTAAAGAACTGGGCACCTGGTGGTTCGCTTGCCGATATCGGCTTGGTCTCTTCGCCAGCGGATGAATTGGCCGCGAATGCCGCCAAGGTGAACGATCAGATCACCCTGACCAAGGCGGATTTGGAAGCACCTGCGGCTGAGTAACTCGGCGAAGCGGTAGCTTCCGACATCGCGGGCTTGGACCCGCACATATAACAAGCGCGGCGGGCACCAGGTGTCCGCCGTTTGCTTTTCTGGACGGAGATGTCTGGCTCAATTGCAATTCCTGATCCGCCCACTACGCTCGCCTGCATGAGCGAACGCAAACTGAGGGCGTGGCAAGACGCGGGTCTTGTCGATGAAGCGACTGTTGCGCGCATCCTGGCCTATGAGGAAACCCAGTCTCGTCCGCTCGCGTTATGGGCGGCGATGGGTATTGGCGCCTTGGCTATCGGTCTAGGCTTGATCTCCATAATCGCTGCCAATTGGGAAGATGTGCCCGGCACGGTTCGACTGGCCATTCATTTGGCCCTGCTGATTACGGCGGGGGGCTTCATCGCCAGGCAGGCTCAGCTTGAGCACAACCCCCATGGCTGGATGCTGGAAGGCGCACTGTTCGTATTTGCCGCGTTGGGCCTGACCTTCTTCGGTCATTTGGGACAAGTCTATCAGACAGGCTCGCCGCTCTGGAAGCCGCTTGCAGCCTGGTTGGTTTTGTTTGCTCCCGTACTGCTTGTGCGAGGACAGAGCTGGTTGATCGCAGCCGCACTGTTTGGAGCGTTTTCCTACATGTGTTGGGACTACACCTACAATCTCGACTTGGCCGGCAGCGCATCGAATGAGTGGATGGCGTTCATTACGGCAGTGCCGGTTTTGCTGGCGGTGTTGGCTGCTTGGATGCGCCGCCGAGACACACGCGAGGTGTTCTGGAAACGCCTCGAGCAATTGGCTCTAACTTACGCGGCGGCCGGGGCCCTATTGGTAGCAATCTTCGCTGGCATTGAACCATTTCATCGCGAGCCTGATTTCCTGAGTATGCCGCAACAATTTATCCGAGCTGGAGTGGCCGGGGCGGCGGGTGTCGGTGTGGCCATGCTGCGCGGCAATACGTCGGGCCGAATGACTGGTGCGATACTCCTAGGCGCAGGGCTGGTCTTCCCGGCCTCCTATTTGGTTTCCGGCAGTGAGTTCATGGCTGGCGCGGTATTTATGGCTTTCTCGGTCGGGATAGCGGCGGCTGCTCTGAAGGCAGGTTGGCGCGGTGTCTTCCAGGCCGCGATTGCGATCATCGCGCTGCGCCTGATCATTCTTAGCTTCGAACTAGCCAGCGATCTTTTGACCAGCGGATTCGGCCTGATCATTGCTGGCTTGCTGATATTGGGAGTGGCTTGGGTCGCGGTTAGAATCTCGCGCGAGTACGCGCCTCCAGCGGAGAGCGATGTATGAAACGCTGGATCAATCTTGCCGTTGTCGCATTGCCGCTTGTCGGGCTCACAGGACTATGGTTCCAAAGCGATTATGCCAGCCGCCAGGGTACGGACTGGGAAGTTCCTATCCAAGGGTATGATCCACGTGATCTGCTGCGCGGACATTACATTCAGTTCACCTATGACTGGCCGGGTCAGGACAATTTGAACCTGCGTCATACAACGGCCTTTTGCCTCGTTGGGGCTGCCCCGGTGGTCGAACGCATAGAACCGCTGGAAAGTGGACGCCACTGCGCCAACCCAATCGAACGAGACACTTCCGACGTTTATGGCCGATCCGGCTTGCAGCGTGGCCGACTCTATGTACCTCAGACCCGCGCCGCCGAATTGGAGTACAAGCTCCGCGACCGAGATCAACGCGGCATTGTTACAATCCGAGTGCGCAAGGATGGTTCGTTTCGCCCTCTATCGATCCGCTTCCGTAACCTGACTGCCGAAGAAGCGGCTGAAAGGGCTCAGCCAGCGGAACTCGAACCCAGCGCACCGGCAGTCATGATCGACCAGGAAACGCTCGAGAACTGAGACTGGGCAGAGCCGGAGTTGATCCGGGCGCGATAACGTTCGCACCTCGCATGCTCCACGCTAGCCACCGATCAAATTGGATTGCCATCCTGATCGCGGAAGATCTCACGCCGTCCGACATGGTTGGCAGGACCGACCAACCCTTCGCTTTCCATGCGCTCGATCCACTTCGCTGCCGTGTTATAGCCGACGCCCATCTGGCGCTGCAGCCAGCTGCCGGACGCCTTCTGCGCTTCAAACACAGCCTGACAGGCCTGACGATATTTGCGCTCGGCCGGATCGTCGCTGGCGGTCAGCTCGTCCTCAAAGGCGAAGCCGCCGCCATCTTCGGGTTCTTCGGTCACGGCATCGACATATTCCGGCTTGCCCTGAGCGCGCCAGTAATCCGCGACCGATTCCACTTCTTCGTCGGACACGAACGGCCCGTGCACGCGAACCATGGCCCCGGTGTTCGGCTTGTAGAGCATATCGCCCTTGCCCAGCAGCTGTTCTGCGCCTTGCTCACCCAGGATCGTCCGGCTGTCGATCCGGCTCGTCACCTTGAAGCTAATACGGGTCGGCAGGTTCGCCTTGATCACCCCGGTGATGACATCGACAGACGGGCGCTGTGTCGCCATGATGAGGTGAATGCCGGCAGCGCGCGATTTCTGCGAAAGGCGCTGGATAAGCACTTCGATTTCCTTGCCGACCGTGACCATCAAGTCTGCGAGTTCGTCGACGATCAGCACGATCTGCGGCAGCGGTTCGTAATCGAGCTGCTCTTCCTCATACAGCTCCTCGCCGGTTTCCGGATCGAAGCCAGTCTGCACTCGGCGACCGAGCGGTTTGCCCTTGGCCGCTGCGGTGCGAACCTTGTCATTGAAGCTAGCGATATTGCGCGAGTTGACGCTCGACATCATGCGATAGCGACGTTCCATCTCCTCGACCGCCCATTTGAGCGCGCGCACAGACTTGTGCGGCTCGGTGACCACGGGCGAGAGCAGGTGCGGAATATCGTCATAACTCGCCAGCTCCAGCACCTTTGGATCGATCAGGATCATCCGGCATTCAGCGGGCGTGAAGCGATAGAGCAGGCTCAAGATGATGCAGTTGAGGCCGACCGACTTACCCGAACCGGTGGTCCCCGCGACGAGCAAGTGCGGCATTGCGGCGAGGTCGGCTACGATTGGCTCGCCCGCGATATCCTTGCCCAGAATGATCGGCAGGCTGCCTTTGCTCTCGGCGAAGTCTGCGCAGGCGGCGAGCTCTTTCAGCATCACCATCTGGCGGTCGGCATTGGGCAATTCGATGCCCATCACGGTCTTGCCGGGGATTGGAGAGACACGCGCGGAGATTGCCGACATATTGCGCGCGATATCCTCGGCCAGGCCGACGACGCGGCTCGCCTTGATGCCGGGTGCGGGCTCCAGCTCGTACATAGTGACGACCGGGCCGGTGCGAACTGCCGTGATCTCGCCCTTCACGTTGAAATCGTCGAGTACGTTTTCGAGCAGGCGGGCGTTGCGCTCAAGCGCCAGCTTGTCGAGCTTGGGCGCGTCATTCTCGGGCGGATTGGCCAGCAGGTCGAGGCTCGGCAGATTGTAATCTGCGAACATATCGCTCTGCTTGGTCTTGGCCATTTGCGCACGCTTGGGCGGGGCGGATGGATCGCTGATTTCAGGGGCGCGGCGCGGGGTCGGCTCGGGCCGGATTTCAGCCGGCTCTTTTGCCTTGCCCTTCGGCTTTGCGACGCCGGGGATCGGCAGCGCAGGAGCCTCTGGCATTCGCGAGAACCCAGGAATACGCGACAGCACATTCTCGCGTACAAAGTTCGGCAATGTGAGCAGCGCGCGCCAGTCGATTGCAAAAACACGGGTGAGCAGACCGACTCCTCCAGCAAGCGACAACACAGCGAGGCCGAGGATGATCCAGCCCTGCACGTCCTCGCCGAACCGCGCAGCCACCGCTTCGATTGCGCTCGCACCGAGCAGGCCAGAAACGCCGCCTAATTGTGCAGGCAACGTTCCGCCCGGGCCATCGAAAACGAGCGCAAGCACGGTCGCGAGCAGAACCATCGCGGCCAGCAGCATTCCAGTGGGTAGCCACCAGCGCGTCTCTTCCGGCTCATCGCCATTTTCGACATCGCGCCATAATTTGCGCGCCGATATGTAGAGCAGCGGCAGCAACAAGACGGCAGTCAGGCCGAAAGCGAACAGCACTCGGTCGGCGACCCAAGCGCCCCAAGCGCCCATCCAATTGCCGACTTCGGAGGCAGAGGCGGCGGTCGAGGGACTTGGATCGGTTTGCGTGTAACTGGCGAGCGAGAGTGTGAGGAAACCCATGGTGAGCAGCAGCACGCCCGCCCCGGTCATCTGCGCAAAGCGCCGCAGGCTGCGGCGGAACGCGGCGCGCCAGTCGGCGGTGCTTTTTCTGGTGTTGATGGCCCGTGTCGCCATTGCGCTTCCTCCTATTGGAACACACCATGAATCTTCGGCGAGTCCGGGTCAAGGAGAGAGCGCCCGGAAGGGCCCGTTTGCTGTCGTGTGATGCAGAAGAGCTGCGAAAACCGCGAAACCCTCAACTCAGCCCATCGATCGCTGCCCAGCGCGACCAATCGAGCTCCTTAGCGCGCTCGGCAGTCATTCCGCCCAGCGCTATGACCGGGGTGGCGGAGGCGCGGGCCAAGCGGTGAAATTCCTCTATTCCCAATACCTTGCCACCAGGGTGCGAGCGTGTTGGGAAGACCGGTGAAAGCATGATGCCATCGGCTGCGCCGCGATCGGCATCGACCATCTCATTTTCGTCATGAGCGGTCGCGATCCACTTCATTCCGGCGGGCGGCATGCGCGAAAACGGCCCATATACGCCGTCTGCGCCCCATTTTTCGGCCGTTTCGCTGTTATCGGACAGAATTACCCAGTGTTTTGCCTCACGCAGCAGGTGCAGAAGCTCTGCAAACCGTGCCGCGCGTGCCTCCGGCCCCAGGTGATAGTGCCGAAACACGAAGCCTGATCCGTGCGGCAGGCGCCCTATCGCGGCCTTCAGCCTAGCGTCATTGCGCTCATCGCTAAGCAACCACAGCTTGGGCAAGTCTTGTTCTGGGGGCTGGTTTCGCGCCATCGGCCCGCTATAGCGCAGCCATGGGACAAGACGACACGGAAATGGCAAGCACTCCGCTGGAAGAAGTGCACGGCAAGATTGCGAAAATGTGCAAAATCGCGCGTCGCGAGCCCGACGATGTGACCCTCATCGCGGTCAGCAAGACACATCCACCGGAAAAGATCATTCCGCTGCTCGATCAGGGGCACCGGGTGTTTGGCGAAAACCGGGTGCAGGAGGCGCAGGGCAAGTGGCCGGCATTGCGCGAGAAATATCCCGATGTTGAGCTGCATCTGATCGGCCAATTGCAATCGAACAAGGCCGAGGATGCGGTCGATCTGTTCGACTGTATTCACGGGCTCGACCGGCTCAGCCTTTTGAAAGCGCTGGCCAAGGCGATGGACAAGACCGGCAGACGGGTGCCGTGCTTTGTCCAAGTCAATATTGGCGAGGAAGAGCAAAAGGGCGGCTGTGCGATTGCCGATTTGCCTGACATGATCGCCAAGGCGCGCGATGCGGGCATTCCAATCGCAGGCCTGATGTGCCTGCCACCGGCAGGTATCGAGCCCTCACCTTTTTTTGCACTGCTCCACAAGTTAGCGCACGACAATAGCCTCGAAGGGCTGAGCATGGGCATGAGCGGCGATTACGAGACCGCCGTGCAATTGGGCGCGACCCATGTGCGCGTGGGCACGGCATTATTTGGTGAGCGGGGATAGCGAATGCGGGCTGCCTGGCCCGTACCAAACCTCACACTTTCTCCAGTTGCCTTTGCTTCTCGTCACTTGCCGCTTCGAGCAAGGCCTCGCGGATTTCGTCCAGGCGATCCTTGGTGATCACTTTCGCGCCGGTCAGATCGGTTACGTAGAAGGTGTCGGCCACCCGCTCGCCATAGGCAGTGACGTGGGCGGATTGCACGATCAGGTTCGACTGGAACAGCGCGTGAGCTAGCCGGTTCAGCAAGGCCGGGCGGTCGCGCGCCGTAACCTCGACAACGGTAAAGTGGTTTGAAGCTTCATTGTCGAAATTGACCCTCGGGGCGACTTTGAAGGCTTTGGCGCGGCCATGCGGCAACGGACGAGCCGCGAGTTTTGGTACAAGCGCCGTCTTTCCAGTCAGCGCGTCGGTAATCGCGGTCTTGAGTCGCTGAATCTGCGCTTCTTCCTGGAAAGGTTGGCCGTGTTGGTCCTGCACCAGGAAATTATCGACGGCATAGCCGCTCTTCGCGGTGTGAATGCGCGCATCGATGATGTTCGCTCCGGCCAAATGGATGCCGCCCGCGAGCCGATAAAACAGGCCGGCATCATCCGCTGCAATCACGCTGACCAGTGTTGCACCGCGGGCCTCATAGACTTCGCAATGGATCGAGAGGTGATCCTCGATTTTGCGGGCCACGTCATACTGCACCAGGTTTAGGGCAATGATGTCTTCCGGTTCCGCGATCCAATAGGCATCGCCCATCAGCTCACCAACCTCCTCTACCAGCTCCGCTTTCTCGCCGAGCAATTCGGTGACGGCGGCCTTCTTGGCGGCCACCCGTTCCTTGCGGCCATGGCGCATATGGCCGAGCCGAAGGCGTTCTTGTGCGCCATCGAACAGCTCACCGAGCAATTGCCCTTTCCAGCTGTTCCATGTGCCGGGGCCGACCGCGCGAATATCGACCGCCGTCAGGATTGCGAGATTGCGCAACCGCTCAAGACTTTGCACTTCGGCAACGAAAGTCTCGATCGTCTGTGGGTCGGTCAGGTCGCGTTTCTGCGCGGTCGAGCTCATCAGCAGGTGCTGCAAGACCAGCCATTGGACCAGCTCGGTCTCTTCCTCGTCGAGGCCAAAACGCGGGCACAGCCGCTCCGCCACTTCAGCGCCGAGTACGGAGTGGTCCCCGCCGCGTCCCTTGGCGATATCGTGCAGCAGCACCGCAACGTAGAGCGCCCGCCGCGACTTGAGCTTGTGAATGATGCGGGTGGCGCGCGGGTGATCGGCTTTTAGCTGACCCTTCTCGATCTGATTGAGCAGGCCGATCGCTCGGATCGTATGCTCATCGACCGTGTAATGGTGATACATATCGAACTGCATCTGCGCGTTGACCCGGCCGAAATCTGGCACGAAGCGGCCAAATACGCCCGCCTCGTTCATCCAGCGCAGCACCATCTCTGGATCGTTGCGACCGCATAGCAGCGACAGGAACAGCGCATTGGCACGCGGGTCGCGGCGCACTTCCACAGTGATCAGGCGGCTGTCGCGATCGGCTTGTCGCATCGTGGACGGATGCACCTCCAAGCCTTCGGCCTCGGCCAGTTGGAACAGCTCGATCAAGCGGACGGGATCGTCGCGAAACCACTTGTCGGTCGGCGCTTTGATCTTGCCGCCAAACACGGTGTAGCCTTTGAGCGTGCGTGCCTTTTGCCCCCAACCGGCGAAGAAACCGCTGGTCGCGCGTTTCTTGGCGAATTTCTCATCGAGGTGGGCTAGGAACACGCCGGTGAGGCTGCCGACGCGTTTCGCCTGCAGGAAATAGAACTGCATGAAGCGTTCGACCGCGCTCTTTCCGGGGCGGTCGGCGAAATTCATCCGCTCGGCGACTTGCCGCTGCAGGTCGAAGGTCAGGCGATCCTCGGCCCGGTCGGTCAGATCGTGCATGTGCGAGCGAACGGCGAGGAAGAAGCCTTCGGCGCGGCGGAAACTGCGATATTCCTGTTTCGTCAGCAGGCCGACATCGACCAGGTCGGCGGCGTTGCGCGCGCTGTGAATATATTTGCCAATCCAGTACAGCGTTTGGAGGTCGCGAAGGCCCCCTTTGCCGTCCTTGATGTTCGGCTCAACGACATAGCGACTGTCGCCCATCCTTTTGTGTCGTTGGTTGCGCTCTTCCAGTTTTTGAGTGAGGAATTGCCGCTCACTGCCGCTTACGACTTCGCCCCAAAAGGGCTGGCGCAATTCATCGTAGAGCTCCTGATCGCCCCAGATAAAGCGCCCTTCGAGCAGGGCGGTGCGGATGGTCAGATCCTCTTTTGCCATGCTCAACGTGTCGGCGATGGTGCGGCTCGAATGGCCGACCTTGAGACCGAGATCCCACATCAGATAGAGCATGGCCTCAATCACCTGTTCGCACCAGGCGGCGCGTTTCATCGGTGTGATGAAGGCGATATCGACATCGGAATGCGGCGCCATTTCTGCGCGGCCATAACCGCCGACCGCCAGGACTGAGAGGCGCTCTGCCGTTGAGCGATTGGCAACCGGATAGACATGGGCCGTCACATAATCATGGATCACGCGCACCAGCTGATCGATAAGAAACGCGTGGCCGTGGACGCATTCATGGCCTGCAGATGGCTTTTGTTGCAGCCGCTCCGACAACTCAGCGCGGCCTGCCTCCAGCGCCTCGCGCAGCGCCTCGACAACATCCTGTCTTGCGCTCTCGCCCTTCTTTTCGGCAAGCGCGGTGATGCGTTCGGCCAGAAGCCGCCGATCAACAATCGCCCGTTGTCTGGGCACGCGCGGCGCGCTCGCCGGGCCGGGAAGAGCCGTCATGGCCGCCTCATATCGGTAAGAGCGCGCGCATCACACTCATGCGTTGGCCAGCTGCGCGGAGAATTGCTCTCGCAGGGTCTTCTTGTCGATCTTCTGCGTGCCAAGCCGCGGCAATGTCTCGGTGGCGATGAAGATATGCTCTTCCATCGGGACTTTGAACGGCGCGATGCGTGACAGCAGGAATTCGCGCAATCCAGCCGCGTCCATCGGTGCCGCACTGCTTTTCACGCGGAATACTGCTGCTGGCACTTCGCCCATGCGGTCATCGGGCAGGCCGAAGACTGAACATTCAGCGACGTCGGCATGCGCGTAGATGGCATCTTCAACTTCAATGCAGGAGATGTTCTCGCCGCCGCGAATGATAATGTCTTTCTTACGGTCGACGATGAAGAGATAGCCGTCCTCATCGAGATAACCGAGATCGCCAGTGCGGAAGAATTGGTCATCGGTAAAGGCATCCTTGGTTGCCTCGTCATTTTTCCAATAGCCGCGGAAGTTCGCGACCGTACGGATGCAAACCTCGCCAATGGCGCCTTGCTCCAGTTCCTTGCTGTCATCATCGAGAATGCGCAGGTCAACCAGCGGTTGGCTGGCGCGCCCGGTTGATCCTGGCTTCGCCATATAGTTCTCGTTGAAGTTGCCGCAGCCGACAGCGTTGGTTTCGGTCAGGCCATAGCCGAGCAGAGGGAACCCGCCGGGGAAGGCTTCCTTGATCTTGTTGACGTGTTCGACCGGGCGCGGAGCGCCGCCTGCGGCGAAGCTTTTGCACGCCGACAGATCATACTGATCCTTGTTTGGGTGGGTGGCGATTTCGTAGCTCATCAGCGGAACGCCGACGAAATAAGTCACTTTTTCCTTCGCCATCAGACGCAGCGCCTCTTCCGCGTCCCATTTCGGCATCAGCACCAGCTTGCGGGCGATCGCGTAGGACTGGAGGTAGAGCGGAACCTCGCCTGTGACATGGAACAGCGGTACGGCGATCAGCGCGCATGGCTGATCGGTTAGCTGTTCGCCTTGGCTTTCGAGCAGGATCTTGGCCATCGCGCTTTGCGCGACATAACTCATCGTGCCGCTCACAACACCGCGGTGATCCGACCATGCGCCTTTCGACTGGCCGGTCGAACCTGAAGTGTAAAGAATGGTCGCCAGGTCGTCTGGGCCAAGCTCGCCCAGCATCGCCATCGCGGTCTGCCCCTCGGCCCAGGCATTCTTGAGGCCCTCGGATGGCGCCTGGTCATGCTCAAACATGATCAGCTCAGCTGAATGATCTGTACCTTCCAGCCGCCTCGCACGGCCGGCATCGACCAACACCGCCTTACATTCGGCGAGGCGAATACCGTAAGCCAGCTCTTCACCCGACCAGAAACCATTGAGCAGGGTCGCACAGCCGCCAGCCATGACGATGCCCATGTAAGCGATCATCCAATTCGCTGAGTTGCGTGCCGCAATCCCGATCCGGTCGCCTTTTTGCACCCCGTGCTGAGTCGCGAGACCGTGAGCCACATGGGTGGCCGCATGCCAGCATTCGCCGAAGGTCAGGCGAATATCGCCATCGACCAGAAACTCGACATCTTTGTGCTCGTTGCAGAAATGCGCGAAATAATGCGCCAAAGTTGGCGGAGCGCCGACAAATGCGGGCATCTCAACACCGCCGCGTTCGAACGGCACGGTGGCAAAGGGTTGGCCTTCTTTGGTTAGCTCGCCGATTATGGCTTCGAGCGCAGTGTCCAGCTGGGTGGGCATGCGGTGGTCTCTCCTCTTATATTCGTTCTCTTTTCAATCGCCACGTGTCCTCGTGACGACCGGCTGTGTTCAATTGTCTTCTTTGGCCCTTAATGTCGGCTGACGCGAAAGGGTTCCCCCAACCCATTCGCTGTGCCAAAAGCCGCCCGGCAGGCGCGCCGTATGGGCGGTCTGACGAATCAGCCCGTAAACTAAGAGGTTCGCTTCGTGCTGTCACTACTCGCCGCCAGCGGCGCCGCCGATCCAATCTATTGGGAAAATCTGGGCCTGCGCCCAGGCATCGATCTCGGCTTCTTCACTTTGCGCTATTATTCGCTGGCTTACCTGCTCGGCGTGATCTTCGCCTATTGGCATGTCTCGAAAATGCTCAAGCAGCCCGGCGCGCCTATGGCTCAGCGTCACGCCGACGATCTGTTCTTCTATTGCACGCTCGGCGTCATCCTGGGCGGACGGCTCGGCTATGCCGCGTTTTACCAGCCCGAACTCTTCACCGACTTCAGCGGAGAGGGCTTTGTTAGCTGGAAATTGCTGCGCCTCTGGGATGGCGGCATGAGCTTCCACGGCGGTCTGCTCGGCGTGCTTGCGGCGATGCTATGGGTCTCATGGGCTGGCAAGCTCGATTTCGTGCGCGTCGCCGATTACGTCTGCACCACCGTGCCAATGGGCATGTTCCTCGGGCGGCTGGCCAATTTCAACAACGGTGAATTGTGGGGCCGACCCACCGATGTCGCCTGGGGCATGGTATTTCCCGGCGGTGGCGAAGACGTGGTGCGACACCCAAGCCAGCTTTATCAGGCGGGTCTCGAAGGGCTGCTGCTGTTGATTATTCTGTTGCTGCTGTTCTGGAAAACCGGCGCGCGCTATCGTCGCGGTTTGCTGTCGGGCGTGTTCCTGCTGGGCATTGGTAGTGCGCGCTTTATCAACGAGTTCTTCCGCGAGCCAGATGCGCAGCTGGCGTACAGGGTGACCGAGACCGGCCTTAGCCAAGGGCAGTGGCTGACGATCCCGATCATACTGTTCGGCCTTGCTGTCACGCTTTATGCGGTGATGAGAAAGCCGGTTGGCACGGGCGGGAGCAGTGCGGCCTCGGCATGAGCAAAGCCGCCAGCGACGGTGATCCTGGCGGGTCGGCGGAGCGCGCCCTCTCCGCGATGTTTCGCCGCCTGATCCGTGAGACGGGTCCGATAAGCCTCGCCCAGTTTATGGGGGAGAGCAATGCGCGCTATTACTCCAGCCGCGACCCTCTGGGCGCTGCTGGAGACTTCATCACTGCGCCCGAAATCAGCCAGATGTTCGGCGAGCTGGTGGGGCTATGGCTTGCCGATCTGTGGTCGCAAATGGGTTCGCCTGAGCGCGTGCTTTATGTCGAGCTCGGCCCGGGGCGCGGTACCTTGGCGTCCGACGCCTTGCGCACGGCGGCGAAATTTGGCCTCAACCCGCAAGTGCATTTCGTTGAAGGTTCCGCCAGCTTGCGCGCTATCCAGCGCGGTACAATTCCCGGCGTCACACACCACGACGATCTGGGAAGCGTGCCAGAGGATGCGCCGCTTTTGCTGGTGGCGAACGAGTTCTTCGACGCGCTTCCGATCCGGCAATTGGTTCGCACCGCCCAAGGCTGGCGAGAGCGGATGGTAGGGTTGGAAGACGATCGCTTTGTCTTTGTGGCGGGCGACAAGCCGATGGACTCCGCCGTGCCCGAGAAATGGCGCGATGCGGACGAAGGCGCTCTGATCGAGACCTGCCCTGCCGCCGCCAGTGTGATGAGCGAAATTGCCACCCGCCTCGCGAAGCAGGGTGGCGCAGGTCTTGTGGTGGACTACGGCACGACCGAATTGCGATCTGGCTCCACCTTGCAAGCGATCCGTTCGCACGAAAAAGTCGATGTCTTCGCCGCTCCTGGCGAGGCAGACCTGACCGCGCATGTCGATTTCGAGATGCTGCGGCACGTCGCGGCTGATCAAGGCGCGCAGGTGATGGGCCCGACGACGCAAGGGCAATGGCTGCGCGCGCTCGGCATCGATAGGCGGCTTAAGGCTTTGCAACGCCAATCGCCGGGCAATGCGGACAAGATCAAGCGCCAGCGTGACCGGTTGGTCGACGAGTCCGAGATGGGCGCTTTGTTCAAGGTCATGGGGCTGTCGGGTGGCGGTTGGCCGACTGCTGGCGCGGGGTTTGGGTGAATGTTCCTTATGCGACTTAGCCGGCCCGTACCTTCCGTCCGGAGCCTACCGGGATACTATCCGGGTGGAAGGGTGGAAGGGTGGAAGGGTGGAAGGGTGCGGGTGGCTCGGCTTCCCAAAAAGCGGCAAATGTAACCAGACGTCGCACTTCATCGAATGCTCTTTCATATCCTGGGAGAAAACTATGCTTGCTCGCTTTGCTGTTGCTGCTCTCGCGCTGGGCGCTGCCACACCTGCTCTCGCCGCCGATCCGATCAATGGCCGCTGGGTAACGCAGGACAAGGATGCTGTGGTTTCCATCGGCAAATGCGGAGCCACGACGTGCGGCAAGATTGCGCGTTTTCTGGTCACTCCGCCTGACGGCCTTGATCAGCGCGACATTTACAATCCGGACAAGAAGAAGCGCACGCGCAAGCTGCTCGGCCTGCCGATCCTGACCAGCTTCAAGCAGGATGGCGACGTCTGGCGTGGGCGGATTTACGATCCGAACGATGGCAAAAGCTATCGCAGCGTGCTGCGCCGCAAAAGCGCCAATGTTCTGGAAGTGAAGGGATGCATCGGCCCATTTTGCCAGACACAATTGTGGCGCAAAGCGAACTAGGTTTTCCGCACGCCATCCGGCGTGCGATATCCTCGCTCATGCGACCTGAAGGTCGCGTCGCTCCGGGCGGCCATTCGGCCTTGCGATCGCCCGACGAGATATGGGCGACCGATGGTTTGATTTACATCCTATAAACCAATAACTTCCGCTAGTTGCTCAGCCGCCTTTTTCGGGCTGAGCTTGTTCTCGCTTCGGTCGACTGCGAAGTTCGCGTCACGCATTGCATTGACATCAATCGCACCCACTAGCGGCTCGAGCGCGGCGACGAGATTTTCATCATCCGCGCGGCGCGGCGAAATCAGCACCATCGCATCATAGCTGGGTAGCGCCTCGCGCGGATCCTCCAGCACTACCAGCCGGTCCGCCGCGATCCGCCCGTCCGACGTGTAAGCGCTGATCACGTCAGCCTCGCCTGAAGTAAGCGCATTGTACATAAAGGTGGGCGAGAAATTGCGCTGCTGTGCAAAACGCAGTCCATAGGCATCGCGCACGCCGATCCATTCGGGCCGTTCGAAGAATTCGGGATCGCCACCAACGGTCAGCTGCGGCGCAACCGCGACCAGGTCTTCGAGCGAGGTTAGGTTTAAATCGCGCGCGCGATCTTCGCGCATGGCGAAGGCATAGGCGTTCTCAAAGCCGAGCCTGCCCAGCACGCGCACCCCATTCTCGCCTTCTTCCCATTGCTTGATAACGCGGTACATCTCCTCGCGTCCGGGATTGTCGGTGCGCTTCAGCTGGTTGGCCCAGATCGTGCCGGTGTAGTCGATGGCGATGTCGATATTCGAGCTGACCACTGCATTGTGGACCACCGCCGAGCCCAGCCCATCACGATATTCAACCCTGTAGCCGGCGTCTTCGAGCCGCGACCCGATCAACTGCGCGAGGATGTATTGTTCGGAGAATTGCTTGGAGGCGATGACGATCGTGTCGTCATCCTCGCCGCCCGATTGATAGGCCAGCGCTCCAAAAATCCCGAGCGCCACCGCTACCATCCCTGCGCCCCACTTGATTTTTGAGCGGCGCGCTAGGCCGCGCTCAATCAGGCCAAGCAATGCGTCGACGATCAGCGCGAGACCAGCGCTTGCCAAACATCCAGCAAGCACCAGCGCCCAGTTTTGCGTTTGCAATCCTGCGAAAATCGGATCACCCAAGCTCGGCTGGCCGATAGTGGTTGAGAGCGTCGCCGCGCCAATCGTCCAGACGCTGGCGGTGCGGATGCCTGCCATGATGAAGGGCGCAGATAGCGGCGCTTCGACGAGCCTCAGTTTCTGCCAGCTCGTCATGCCCACGCCGTCGGCGGCTTCGAGTACACCTGGGTCGAGATTGGCCTGCGCGGTCACGGCGTTTCGCAGGATCGGCAGTAGCGCATAGAGCGCGAGCGCGAGAAGCGCGGGCAGAAAGCCGAGCGTCGGCAGTCCTTGGCCAAACACGGCGCGCAAAGACAGCAGGATCGGGAAAAACAGCGCGAGCAAAGCCAGCGCCGGGATCGTCTGCACGAGGCTTGCAAAGCCCAGAGCCACACGCGCGACCGGCTGCGAACGGCTGGCCCAGACGGCGAGCGGCAGGGCGACCGCAATGCCGAGCCCGATGGCGCTGGCGGCGAGAATCACGTGTGCAGCCAGCTTGTCGCCAAGGCCAAAGAGGATGTCGGCAAACCCGTCCATCAGGCGAGCCGCCCTTCCATCGCCGCAAGCCTCTCGGCCTGCTGGCGCGGCACGGCGACAAGGCCTTGCGCGATCTCGCCTCCCTGGCCCACCAACAGAGCCTCGGGGGTTTCGTCGGCAACTATCTCGCCTGTATCCATCACCAGTACGCGGTCGGCCAGCAGCAGCGCCTCGGCCATATCGTGGGTCACCATGATTGTGGTGAGACCGAGCTTTTCGTGTAGCTCGCGCACCTTCTCACCCAAGGCATCGCGGGTGATGGGGTCGAGCGCGCCGAACGGCTCGTCCATCAGCAACAGCTCCGGTTCGATTGCGAGCGCCCGCGCCACGCCGACCCTCTGACGCTGACCGCCAGAAAGCTCGTCCGGCATGCGGCTCGCCATGTCGGGCTCCAGCTCGACCAGTTCGAGCAGCTCTGCAATACGCGCTTCGGGCAAGCCCTCGCCCGATAGGCGCGGACCGATTGCGATATTTTCGCCAACGCGTAAATGCGGGAACAGGCCGATCCCCTGAAAGACATAGCCGATCCGGCGGCGCAATTTGGCGGGAGGCTGCTGTGTGACATCGCCGCCTGCAAACAGCACTCTGCCAGAGCTCGGCACTTCCAGCATGTTGACCATCTTGAGCAGGGTGGACTTGCCCGAACCCGAGGCACCGACCAGCGCGACGAAGCTTCCCTGCGCGATTTCGCAAGTTACGGAGTCTACCGCAACCACATCGCCATAGCTGCGGCTCACGGCGTCGAAATTCAGCAGGGTTTGCGAAGCGATAGCTCTAGCTTCCGCTTGCGCCGTCGGCTTCGTCCGCGCCTTCTTCCGCGGCTTCTGGCGCCAGATAAGTCACGCGCTTGATCTCGACCTCGCGACCCTGCGAATTGGTAATGCGCATCGTGCCATCCTCGGCCAGTTCGCCGGTGGTCCAGCATGCGCCGGTCCGGTCGGTCGCCGTTGGAGTGAAACACAGCCGTCCGTTTTCACGCCGTTCCCAAGTGCCTTCCAGCATTGGCGAGCCGTTGCGAAAATCACGGTAAGTGCCGCCAGCATCGAAAAAGGTGGTGTAGACTGCGCCATCTTCGCCAACCGTCATCCAGCCGGTTTCCGACATGGTGAGATTGGTTGAGGGAGCGCTACCGGCATCGACCGCGTTACCGGCACTCGCATCGGCAGGTGAGGTCTCGCTCTCGCTGCCACCGCCGTTTTCTGCTGGAGGCGCGCAGGCCGAGAGTACCGCGATTACCCCTGCAACAGCCAGAAGTCCTGTTCGGTTCGAAATCTTCATGACGTGGAGCTTACTGGCTCAAGCGCTCGCGCGGAATAGAAATCGTTACGCTCAGACCGCTTTCGCGCCAGTCTCGCATAATCTTGCCGCCCAGTTGGTGGTCGATCGCCATTGAGATCAGGCGCGAGCCGAAGCCGGTTGATTGCGGTTCTGCAACGTCCGGGCCGCCGCTCTCGCGCCAGTCGATGATGACCTCATCTCCTTCGCTGGATACGGCAATCGCAACCGTTCCATCGGGTGCGCTCAACGCGCCGTACTTTGCCGAATTGGTTGCCAGCTCGTGGAAGATCAGCGCCAACGGCGTTGCTGCGCGTTTGCCGAACGCGGCGCTTTCGCCCGCTATGCTGACCTTGTTCGATCCGTCTGCGCCATAAGGTTTCATCAGAACGCCGAGAAGGTCGATCAGCTGTTCGCCGCCTTCGCCCCCGCCAGGCAGGGCATATGCCTGAGCACGGGACAGCGCGCGAATATTGTCATTGAGCGCCTCACCGAACGCCTGGTTTTCCGGTGAACCGCGGGAGCGCAAGGAAACGAGTCCGGAAATGACCGAGAAGATGTTCTTGATCCGGTGTGCCAACTCGCCCGCAAGCAGCTCACGTTCTTGTGAGATACGATAACGATCATCAATGTCCGTCAACGTGCCAAACCAGCGCGCCTTCGCCGGATCATCGCAAGATGGAACCGCGCGCGAGACGACATAGCGATAAGAACCATCGGCCAGGCGCAGGCGCCACTCATCTTCGAACTCTGTGGCGGTTTCGATCGCATGCTTGAACTTGACCGCGCTGGCGTCGAAATCGTCCGGGTGGATTGCCTGCCGCCAATCCTCAACCGTCTTGGGCGCGGCCAACCCCGTAACTTCACCCCAGCGCGCATTGAAATTGTCGAACACCGGGCCTGGTGCTGCAGACCAGGCGATATCGGGCACGCTGTCGAGCATGAACTGCAATCGTTCAGCGCTTTCCTTCATCTCGAACATGGCCAGATAGGCTTGGCGATGCGCCTCCAGTCGGCGTTTTACCGCCTCTGCCAGAACCAGAAGTCCTTCCATCTGGAACTCATCGAGGGGTTCGTCGTGAGGCTTCGAATCCGTCACGCACAATGCGCCCATCGGGGAGCCTTCCGAAGAGATCAGCGGCGCACCTGCGTAGTAGCGCACATGTGCATCGCCGCGGACCAGTTCAAAATTGCCAAATCTCGGGTCTTGCGAGGCGTCGAGCACTTCCAGGATCGCATCGCCCATCATCGTATGCGCGCAGATGCTGGTGGTGCGGGCCGTTTCGTTCACTTCCAGGCCCTCGCCAGCGATAAAGCGCTGCCGCTCTGCCTCGACCAAACTGACTGCTGCCGATGGCGCGTTGCAAAGCCGCGCTGCGAAGCGGGCCAGCCGGGCGAGTTCTGGATCGCCGACCACACCATCGATATCGAAACTGGCAAGCACGCGAAGGCGATTGCTCTCGTCGCAATACTCCTTTGCAGGCGGCTTTTCCGATGGCCAAGGAGGGGAGTCCAATAATGTCAGAGTGCGATCCTTTCGCAGGCGCTCTTACAATAAACTTCGACAAGGACAAATTCCGGTCCAGCCCGTGAGGAATTGTCGCTTCGTGCGTGCGCCGCAGGTTTGCGCTCGCTGCGGTCGCTGATATGAGGCGGAAGACGGAATATTTCACAGGATTATAACAAATGCGCGCGACCCCCGATTTCGACTTCCAGCTTGGAGAAAGCGCCGAGATGATCCGCGACAGCGTGTCGCGGTTTGCCGATGAGCAGATTGCTCCACTGGCCGAGAAGGCGGACCGTGAAGACTGGTTTCCGCGCGAACTTTGGCAACCCATGGGCGAGCTTGGCCTGCATGGGATCACCGTGGGCGAAGAAGACGGCGGGCTGGGCCTCGGCTATCTCGAGCATGTGATCGCCGTCGAAGAGGTCAGCCGCGCGAGCGCAAGCGTGGGCCTGTCCTACGGCGCGCATTCCAACCTTTGCATCAATCAGATCCGCCGTTGGGGCAATGAGGAGCAGAAGGCGAAATACCTACCCGGCCTGATTTCGGGTGAGCATGTTGGATCACTCGCAATGTCGGAAGCAAGCGCAGGATCTGACGTGGTATCGATGAAGCTGAAGGCCGAGGCGGTGCAAGGCGGCTATGTGCTCAACGGCACCAAGTTCTGGATCACCAATGCGCCGGAGGCGGACACGCTGGTCGTCTATGCCAAGACCGACGGCAATGCCGGTTCGCGCGGGATTACTGCCTTCCTGATCGAGAAGGACATGCCCGGTTTCTCCATCGGTCAGAAGATCGACAAGGTCGGAATGCGCGGCTCGCCCACCTCGGAGCTGGTGTTCGACGATTGCGAAGTGCCTGAAGCGAATGTGATGGGGCCGGTCAATGGCGGCGTCGGCGTGCTGATGAGCGGTTTGGATTATGAGCGCGTGGTGCTCGCCGGATTGCAGCTCGGCATTATGCAGGCATGCCTCGATTGCGTTATCCCGTACCTGCGCGAGCGCAAACAGTTCGGAAAGCCGATCGGCTCTTTCCAGCTCATGCAGGCGAAGGTGGCCGACATGTATGTCGCGCTGCAATCGGCCCGCGCTTACACCTATGCCGTGGCGAAGGCCTGCGATGCCGACCAGACCACCCGTTTCGATGCGGCTGGCGCGATCCTGCTCGCGAGCGAGAATGCTTTCCGCGTTGCCGCCGAGAGCGTGCAGGCGCTTGGCGGGGCTGGCTATACCAAGGATTGGCCGGTGGAGCGCTATATGCGCGATGCGAAGCTGCTCGATATCGGCGCGGGTACGAACGAGATTAGGCGGATGCTGATCGGCCGTGAACTGATCGGGGCGGCTGGGTGATCGGTACTTCAATCTGGCTTTGGCTTTCGGCGGGGGTCATGGTAATAATTGCGACGTTGCATTCAACTGGCGGAGCGAGTTCGGTTCTCGACCCGATCCTAGCCAACGGCAATCCTCATCCCGATATGGAAATAGCTCCTACTTTGCTGCGCTACTTGTGGCATTCGCTATCGGCATTCATGGTTTTGAGCGCGGCAGCGATAATCTGGCCCGAGACACCGCGTGCGCTTGTGATTGTAATTGGAGTGTTCTGGATCGGGCTAGGTTTAGCTGACATTGCCACTTCGAAATTCGCTCACCCCGGCTGGATTCCAATGGGGATCGCCGGGTTGCTCGCCATAATCGGGGCCTACAAATGACCGCACCCACTTTGACATCACAACTCGACCGCGAAGCGCCCGACGCTAAGGCGCGGTTTGCGCATAACAAGGCGTTGGCGGACGATCTGCGCGCGAATGTGGCCGAAGCCGCTTTGGGCGGACCGGAGCGCAGCAGAGAGCGGCATACATCGCGCGGTAAATTGCTGCCGCGGGAGCGCGTCGAACGCCTCCTCGATCCGGGTTCGCCCTTCCTCGAGATCGGCCAGCTTGCTGCGAATGGGTTGTACAAGGATGATATCAACGGCGCGGGGATGATCGCCGGGATCGGTCGTGTCTCTGGTCGGCAGGTTATGATCGTGTGCAACGATGCCACCGTCAAAGGCGGCACGTACTACCCGATGACGGTCAAGAAGCATTTGCGCGCACAGGAGATCGCGCAGGAGAACCGCCTGCCGTGCATCTATCTGGTTGATAGCGGCGGGGCGAACCTGCCGCATCAGGCCGAGGTCTTCCCCGATCGCGAGCACTTTGGCCGCATCTTCTTCAATCAGGCGAACATGTCCGCATTGGGTATTCCGCAGATCGCCTGCGTCATGGGCAGCTGCACCGCGGGCGGAGCCTATGTCCCGGCGATGTCGGATGAGACGGTGATCGTGCGCAACCAGGGCACGATCTTCCTTGCCGGGCCACCGCTGGTGAAAGCCGCGACGGGCGAGGAAATCAGCGCAGAGGATCTGGGCGGCGGCGACTTGCACGCCAAGAAATCGGGCGTGGTCGATCATCTTGCCGAGAATGACGAGCACGCGCTCACCATCGTGCGCGATATCGTCAGCCACCTTGGCGACAATACCGGCGCTGCGACAGATGTTTCACTTAAAGATCCCCGCCCGCCCAAATTCGATGCAGATGATCTCTACGCCATCGTGCCGGATGATGTTCGTGCGCCTTACGATGTGAAGGAAGTGATCGCGCGGCTGGTCGACGGCAGCGAGTTCCACGAGTTCAAGGCGCAATATGGCAGCACGCTGGTGTGCGGCTTTGCGCATATCTGGGGTATGCCGGTCGCGATCCTTGCCAATAATGGCGTGCTGTTTTCCGAGAGTGCGCAGAAGGGTGCGCACTTTATCGAGCTGGCGCAGCAACGCCGCATCCCGCTGCTGTTCCTGCAGAATATCTCCGGCTTTATGGTCGGCGGGAAGTATGAGGCGGAAGGCATCGCCAAACATGGTGCAAAGCTGGTCACCGCCGTTGCCACCGCGACCGTGCCCAAGATCACCGTGGTGATCGGCGGCAGTTTCGGTGCGGGCAATTACGGCATGTGCGGGCGCGCTTATTCGCCGCGCTTCCTGTTCACCTGGCCCAATGCGCGCATTTCGGTGATGGGCGGGGAGCAGGCTGCGTCGGTGCTCGCCACCGTCCACCGCGATGCGGACAAATGGGATGAGCGCGAGGCCGAGGCCTTCAAGGCTCCGATCCGCCAGAAGTACGAGGACGAAGGCAACCCCTATTACGCCACCGCGCGGTTGTGGGATGACGGGGTGATCGACCCTGTTCAGACCCGCGATGTTCTTGGTCTTGCCTTCGCCGCGACGCTCGAGGCTCCAATCCCAGAGCGGCCAAGCTTTGGCGTTTTCAGAATGTGATGATGTCTATTAGAGAGCTATCAGAAGAGGCGGTTTGGGAGATCGCAGAAAACGAGCTTGGCCCCGATGAAGATTGGCCTGTCCTGTTCAAAAAGGAATGGGATGCGAGCGAGAGTGCGGTGTGCCTCAAACAAACCCGCTCGGGTTATGTTCTAGCCGCAAGCTGTGATCGCGACGATGCAATCCGCTTTTTCTTTTCCGAAGATCGAGAGGCAATGTCTGCGTTGGCGCAGCGATTCTCCGACGAAATGGAGGCCAGCGGAAATCCTTTGTCGGGGGCGGTTGATGTAGCCGATGTTACGGACAACATCAGCTGAAACCCTCTCGCTTCATCCTTCTCGCTTTCTGTGGCGTAACTGCTAGTCAAATCTGAAGGGGAGAGAGAATTGACAGAGACCATACCTCATCAGGTCGTGCGCAAGCGATCGTTCCTGTCGCGCGTCGTGCGCCGCATCATCCTGATGATCTACCGCTTCAAGGGGTGGAAGATCGAAGGCGGTCTTCCCAAGCATATCAAGAAATATGTGATCGCCGGCGCGCCGCACACCTCCAATTGGGATTTCGTATTCTTCGCCGGCGCAACGCATGTTGAGAAGGTGCAATCCAACTTCATGGGCAAGCACACGCTGTTTCAGGGCTTCATGCGCAATTTCATGCTCGATATGGGCGGCATCCCGGTCGATCGCACCAAGAGCAACAGCGCGGTCGAACAGGTCGCGGAAGAGTTCGCTGCTCGTGATGAACTCGCGCTGGTGATGGCGGCGGAGGGCACGCGCTCTTCCGACGGGAAATGGAAGTCGGGCTTTTATCATATCGCGCAGGCCGCAGGCGTGCCGATTGTGCCTGCCTTTGCTGATAACGAGCGCATGGTGATCGGTTTTGGAGAGCCTCTGATCCCCACCGGCAATTACGGCGAAGACCTGATGAAAATCGCGCAATGGCTGCTCTCCAAAATCCCAGATTATCCGCGCTACAAAGTGCTCGAAGCGCAGGCGCAGGCGATAATCGAAGGCAAGAACGACGTTTGATCCGATCGCCGCGAGATCGGGTTGTCGGCCTCATCGCTTGAGCCGCACAGCGAACGACTAAGCGCAAAACGCACCACGCGTTGCGCAAAATCACTGCCTTAGGTCTTTAATACGCCTTGTTGCTCCCCTACATAGGCGCGAGTTCAGGAGGGCGGTCAGACATGCCGTTGACCAAGGAAGCGATTGACAATGAGCGCGAACGGATCGCGCAATTGGTGCTGGATCTGGTGGATCAGCGCGGCACTGAAATCACGCATTCCACTCTGGTGAACGAGAGCGGCCTCTCAAAGGCGCGCTTCGATCAGGTCTTTGAAGATGAGGACGATGTTTTCGATGCCGTCGCCGCGCTCTGGCTGCGTCCGCATATCGACGCGATGGAAGAAGTGCTTCGCTCGGACTTGCCGCCCAACCGAAAGATGTATGAATTCTTCCGCCGCCGCTTCGTGATCTCCCGCGACCGTCATCGAGCCGATCCGGGCTTCTTCGCGATCATCTGTGAAATGGGCGCGGCGCAGTTCGAGCGCGTGCGGTCCTATGTCGACCTGGCCGATCACTACCAGTGCGAGCTGATCGCCGAAGCGCAGGCTGAAGGCTATTTTGCCGGGCTTGAGATCGATGAAGCGCTGTCGCTGATCAACCAGATCGTTTCGAACTACACTTTGCCAGATTCGCTGATTTATCTTGGCGACAAGCTGACCGAAGAAAAGCTCGCACGGATCATCGATACGATGTTCATTGGGCTATCGGGCGAGGCGGGTGACGCGGCCAAGGGCCTCAACACGATCCGGGTGGCGTCCTAGCGATCCTTCCAATCGCGGAATTGCAATACATTGTCGGGCTTGCGTAGCGACTGACGCGGCGGCTTGCGCTGGTCGCGCAGAGCATATTTGAGGCTCGCCCCGATCATCACTGTCGATATCAGTATGATCACCGCTGCCCAGAACCAGTGCGGCAGGAACAGCGCGGCTTCGATTGCGCCAGTGTCCGACAGCATGGCGTTGCCGCCGATATTCGCCCGTTCGGTGAAGAGATAGTCGAAGTCGCGCAGCATGCTCATGGCCGCCAGCAAGCCCAGGAATTGCAAGGCAAAGCGGGCCAGACCATCGGAGGCGCGCCATGCGATAAGGCCAATCAACGCCGCGACCAGAGGCAGCATCGCCAGGCCCACGCCAGAGCGAACATAGAATGCGGTCGAAACCACGATAGACAGTGCGAGCACCGTCAGCGCCGGACGCCAGTATTTCTTCTGCGCGCTGGCAATGATGAGCAGCGAACCGACCACACTCGGCGCCAAGGGGCCGCCAGCCGCAATCGCTGCCTGGCTCAACACGCCGGTACCTGCATCAAGCCTGCTCTCGGCGATACCCGAACCATCGGGGAAGATCATCAGCCGCTCGAAATCATGGCCCAGCAACAATGCCGTCATACCGTGGCCCATCTCGTGAAACCATGTGGTGAGGATCGAAAACGGGTAGATCAGGTAATTGCCAAAAGGGAGTGCGGGGAGAAACAGGATGACCACGACGGCCAGCACCAATCGGCCAACTTGCTCGGCCTGGCTGCCAGGTTCGACCATCGACATCATGTTCGCGAAGGACCTTGTGCGTTTTTCACCTCATCTAAATGGGCGAACTGCGCACGAGTTTCAATGTGTTCGCCGTGTCAGTAATCGGCTGTAGAGTGCGGGATATCGGCCTCACCCTCCGCGCGCTGTTCGCGCAGGATAGACCAGCTGGCGAGGAATAGGCCTGCGACCAACGGGCCAAGAACGATCCCGGAAAAGCCCATGATCGCGATTCCGCCGAGCGTCGTCACCAGTATGATCCAGTCCGGAATACCCGTGTCGCGGCCGACCAGGATCGGGCGCAGGACATTGTCGGCCATGCCGATAATAAGCGCGCCCGAAAACAGCACGAACAGGCCCTGCCAGATGTCGCCGATTGCCAGCAGATAGATCGCCGCGGGCAGCCACATCAGCGCCGTACCCACCGCCGGGATCAGCGACAGGATCGCCATCACCACGCCGAACAGCAGTGCAGAGGGAATGCCGGCAATCCAGAATGTCGCTGCGCCGAGCGCGCCTTGCACCAGCCCGACCACGAGTGAACCCTTGATGGTCGCGCGCACAATGCTGAGGAAGCGAGCGGCCAGGCGATCAGCAATCGGGCGCTCCAGCGGCAGGCTGGAGAGGATAGTCTCGCCCACCCGGTGGCCGTCTCTCAGCAGAAAGTAGGTGACGTAAAGACCGATGCCGAACGACAGGAAGAAGCCAAGCGCTCCGCTGCCCACGGCAACCGCCTGCTGGGCGATGATACCCGCGCTCTCGCTGATCAGTTCGCGTAGGCGCGTCTGCGCCACCGTCAGATCGGTCCAGCCCGAGGATTCGAGTGGGCCGCGCAGGGATACCGGAAGGGCTGAATAGATCGTGTTGAACCAACCGACGATGCTGATCTCACCGCGCTGGAAGGCGCCGACCACACTGATCGTCTCTTCAACCACCAGCCCGCCGACGAACATTGCCGGTAACAGCACCACGAATGTGATGATCAGCAGCGTTATCGCCGCCGCCGGATTGGCTTTCCCGCGAACTTTCACCAGCACCCAGCGATAGAGCGGGCGGAACATGACTGCGGCCAGAGCAGACCAAAGAAGCGGCTGGAAAAACGGCCAGACAATGATGCCAAGCAGGATCGAAACGCCAATGACCAGTCCCAGAAAGCTGGTCTGCTCAAGCTGTGTCTTATGGTGAGGCTGGGGCTCGGTCATGAGCCAGTGCTTTCGGCCAAAAAGCCTTACACTTCAAGCTCTGCGATGTTTGGTGCCCCCAAGCGGTTTTCGAGCGCGCTAAACGTCGAGATTTGCGACGTTCAGCGCATTGTCCTGAATGAACTCGCGTCGCGGCTCGACCACATCGCCCATTAGACGAGTAAAGATCTCGTCGGTCACATCGGCATCCTCGACCTTCACCTGCAGCAGCACGCGCGCCTCTGGATCGAGCGTCGTTTCCCACAGCTGCTCAGCGTTCATTTCGCCCAGCCCCTTATAGCGGCTGATGGACAGGCCCTTGCGCCCTGCGACCAGCACAGCGTCGAGCAGCTCGGTCGGCCGGGTGATCGCATCGCCCGTGGCCGCGATGGCCGTCTCCTCATCACTGTCATCGCTATCGTCGGCGGTGCTGTCCGCGCTCACCTTCGTTAGAACTGCCGGAGCATCGTAGGCCTCTGCCTCTTCGGCGGCGACGCTGTGCAGCTTGCGGGCTTCTGCGCTCTCGAGGAATTTGGCTTCGAACAAGTGCGCGTCGGTCACCCCGCGCCACAGCCGTTCAAAGGCGATGCTGCCATCTTCGGTGCGGCGCGCGCTCCACTTGGCTTGGGGATCGCCCTGTTGCAGGCGGGCTGCTGCCTTGTCGAGCGCTTCGGCTGAGCCGAGGTTGGATGGATCGAACACACCGGCAAGCGCCATGCTCTCGATGATCGCTGAGTTATACTTGCGCGGGGCAAAGGCTATGAGATTGCGCATACGCAGCGCGTGATCGACAAGTGCCTCCAGCTCATTGCCACTGCGCTGGGCGTTGCCGCCATTGAGCACACGGCCCTGAAGCCCGCCCGAAATCAGATATCGATCAAGCTCACGATCATCCTTGAGGTAAACCTCGCTGCGGCCCTTTGCGACCTTATACAGCGGTGGCTGAGCGATGAAGAGGTGCCCGGCCTTTACGATCTCCGGCATTTGCCGATGGAAGAAGGTGAGCAGCAATGTGCGAATGTGCGCCCCGTCGACATCGGCGTCGGTCATGATCACGATCTTGTGATAACGCAGCTTCTCAAGGTCGAATTCGTCGCGAATTCCCGTGCCCATCGCCTGGATCAGCGTGCCGACTTCTTTCGACGAGATGATCCGGTCAAACCGGGCGCGCTCGACATTCAGGATCTTGCCCTTGAGCGGCAGGATCGCCTGCGTCTTGCGGTCACGGCCCTGCTTGGCGGAGCCGCCAGCGGAATCACCCTCAACCAGAAACAATTCGGCTTTGGTCGCGTCGCGTTCCTGACAATCGGCGAGCTTGCCGGGAAGGGAGGCGACAGACATCGCGCCCTTGCGGCTCATTTCGCGGGCGCGCTTGGCGGCTTCGCGGGCAGCCGCCGCGTCGATGATCTTCTGCACGATGATCTTTGCCTCGGCTGGGTTCTCTTCCAGCCACTCGGTCATCTTCTCGCCCATCAGCGATTCCAAGGGCTGGCGCACCTCGGAACTGACCAGCTTGTCTTTCGTCTGCGAGGAGAATTTCGGATCTGGCAGCTTGACCGAAACAATCGCGGTCAGGCCTTCGCGCATATCCTCGCCCGACAGGCTGACCTTCTCTTTCTTGAGCAGGCCGGAGCTTGAGGCATAATTGTTGAGCGTACGGGTCAACGCAGCGCGGAATGCCGCGAGGTGCGTGCCGCCATCGCGCTGAGGGATGTTGTTGGTGAAGGTGAGGACGTTCTCATAATAGCTGTCGTTCCATTCCAGCGCGACGTCGATGCCGATCCCGTCCTTCTCCGCCGAAACGGAAATCGGCGCGTTTATAAGTGCTTCCTTGTTGCGATCGAGGTAGCTGACGAAGGCCGCGATCCCGCCTTCATAGAACAGGTCGTGCTCGATCGGTTCTTCGTGGCGATTGTCGCGCAGCAGGATGCGGACGCCGGAATTGAGGAAAGCGAGTTCGCGGTAACGGTGCTCCAGTTTCTCGAAATCGAAAACCGTCACATTCTTGAACGTATCTTCGCTCGCCATGAAGGTGACGCGTGTCCCCTTCTTGAAGCCATTATCGTCCGGATTCTGGTCGACTTTTGGCGCATCGCCCTTCACTTCGAGGCTGTTGACCGCATCGCCCTTTTCAAAGCGCATCCAGTGCTCTTTGCCGTCGCGCCAGATCATCAGCTCGAGCCAGTCGGACAGGGCGTTCACAACCGATACGCCCACACCATGCAGGCCACCTGACACCTTGTAGGCGTTGTCGTCGGAGGTGTTTTCGAACTTACCGCCCGCGTGCAGCTGGGTCATGATAACCTCGGCGGCGGACACACCCTCTTCCTTATGCATGCCGACAGGAATGCCGCGGCCATTGTCTTCGACCGACACGGAGCCATCGGGGTTCAGCTCGATCAGAACGAGGTCGCAGTGCCCTGCGAGCGCTTCGTCGATGGCGTTATCCGACACCTCGAACACCATGTGATGCAGGCCGCTGCCATCATCGGTGTCGCCGATATACATGCCGGGCCGTTTGCGCACCGCATCCAGGCCTTTGAGGACCTTGATCGAATCTGCGCCATATTCGCCCTGCATTTTTTCGTTTTTGGGCGTGTTTTCGGGTGTTTCTGGGGTGTTCTCGTCCATGCTCATTATATAGGCGCGCAGGCGTCGATTCCCAAGCAATTGAGGCGTGTCAGCAGATGTTTTCCACTGCCTCGCTCGGCGATGGCCCAGACTTACACTCAGAGAGTGGAATTCTGGCCCGATACGAGGTTTCGCACTCTACCGCATTGCGCGTGCAGTACATTGATTTGTGGAATCTTTTGGCCACGATTTTCGACCTTGACGACCCATTTTGCTTGGGCATGATGTCGCGCTATCAAATTGGGGGCCAATTCATGCTTTATCGTCTCTTTCGGCTGCCGCCGATCGTCTACTTCATCCTTGCGCCGCTCGTCCTGGCGCTCGGTGTATTCATGTTCGTCTATGAGAATGGGCGCGATGCAGAGCGCCAGGCGGCGCTCTCTCACGACGCACCAGCGGAAATCGCTCTGACTGCGATCACGTCCGATGAAACCGGAAATGACTTCAATGAGGTTGTGGTTCGCGCTCAGGCCGACGTCGAAAACATGATCGAGATGGTGAAAACCAAGCGCGGCAGCGAGCGTGGGCGCAAACTTTTTACACCGCTCTTTCCTGCAGATGCCGAGGATTTTTCGGGAGAGGTGCTCGCCATCATGGAAATCGACGGCATGGTGACCGACCAGCAGCTTGATCAGATGTATGTCGACGATGGCGCAGTTGGCCCGATCCTGTTGATCAACGGCGTGCTCGAGGGCGGGCATAATGGCGACGCCAATGAAGCGCTGGCCAGCCGGGTGAACCTCGCGAGCGACTATCGCACGATCAAACCGTTCATCAATGGTCGGCAGGCCGGATTAGAGCCCAAGGGTATGGGTTCAACCATGCTCATCCTGGGCCTGATTATCGCCGCGATTCTGGGCGGCTTCGGGTTCTTCCGCAAGCGTAGCCTCGACAAGCGGCGCGAGATGGAAGAGGCCGAATACACGCAGGCCTAGCGGCTCAAGGCGCGCCCCGAAGCCATCGGGTCGCTTGACCCCTTTCCGCTCCAACGCCATCGGTGCGAGTCATGCTATCAGTGCTCGACATTTTTCGTATCGGGATCGGCCCATCAAGCTCGCATACCGTCGGGCCGATGCGCATCTCCTCGATGTTCATCAAACAATTGAGGCGGTCGAAAAAGCTTGAGCAGGTGGCGCGCCTGCACATCGAATTGCAGGGCTCACTTGCCCTGACCGGTGTCGGGCACGGTACCGTCGATGCCGCAACGTTGGGGCTGATCGATTTTGTTCCTGACCAAACCGATCCCGACAAGGCAAAAGCTGCGATTGCGGCTGTGCGCGATAGCGGTTCGATCGCGCTGGCGGGCCGTCACGAAATCGCCTTCGATATGGGCAGCGATATCGACCTCGCCGGCCATGTCATTCCGGAGCTGCACCCCAATGGCATGCGGCTGCGTGCCTATAACGCCGCGAATGCAGTCTTGTCGGACCAGACTCATTATTCCACCGGCGGTGGTTTCGTTGCCAGTGAGAGGCAGCTCAAAACCCGGCCGAAGAAAGATCAGATCGCAGTCGGGGTGACGGTGCCGCACCCGTTCGGTTCGGCAGCTGAGTTGCTGGAATTGTGCGCGCAAACAGGCCTCTCAATCGAGCAATTGGTGCTTGCCAATGAGGACGCGATGCGCCCGCGTGCCAAGACAGAGGCGGGGTTGGACCGGATTGCCGAGGCGATGGATCAATGCATTGATCGCGGCCTTTCGCAAACCGGGGAACTGCCCGGCGGCCTCAAGGTAAGGCGGCGTGCGCCGGAGCTGTGGCAAGGGCTGCAGGCGTCTCCACTATCGAACGAGCGCGAGCAATTGTTCGACTGGCTCAATTGCTTTGCCATGGCCGTGAACGAGGAAAATGCTGCCGGTGGACGCGTGGTCACCGCACCGACGAACGGCGCGGCGGGCATCATTCCGGCGGTCATGCGCCATTATTGCAAGGATGCCGATGAGCGCGATTGCAAGCTCGCGCGGCGCAGCATGTTACTGACCTCTGGCGCGATTGGCCTTCTCTACAAACAGCGCGCCTCGATCTCGGGTGCTGAGATGGGCTGTCAGGGCGAGGTTGGCGTCGCCTGCTCGATGGCGGCTGGTGGTCTGGCGGCGCTGTGGCGTGGCACTCCAACCCAGGTCGCTAGCGCGGCGGAAATCGGGATGGAACACAATCTCGGCCTCACCTGCGATCCGGTGGGTGGCCTAGTCCAAGTGCCTTGCATTGAGCGCAATGCGATTGGCGCGGTCAAAGCGGTCAACGCAGCGCGACTGGCCCTGCACCGCGACGAGGCAACCATGGTTTCGCTCGATCAGGTGATCGAGACGATGCGACAAACCGGCCTCGATATGTCGACCAAATACAAGGAAACGAGCCAAGGCGGTCTCGCCGTCAACGTTGTGGCGTGCTGAGGCGCGGATTCGCCTATCGCGGAGTCGCAAAAGCAAGCCTGAAATGCACCGCGCCGCGCCAGATCTGGGAATGAAGCAGGCCGGGTAGGGCTTCGCGCACTTCGTCGCTGAACTGACTGGCGTAGCAGCCAATCGCAGCGCGGGCAGCCTCCAGATCGACATCGCGATAGCGCAGTCGATCGGTAACGAGATCGGGGTCGGTGGTCGCCCATGCTTCAAACTCCGGCAATTCGGGGCGCGATCCGCTAGGCAGGGCCCAATAGAGCAGGTCCGGGCGGTCATCTTCCATGCCCTGCACCACCTGCGTCACCAACGAGCTGACCATGCGATGGTCGGCATGACCATATCCGCCATCAGGACCCCAGGTCATGACCACGCGTGGTTTTTCCTGAGCGATAACTTCGTCGATCTTGGCGATCGCCTGGCGCGCACGGCTGCCCTCGGCGCGAGGCGTTTCGCCAAGCTTGCCGTCGTCGAGCCGCCAGAAAGTCGGTTCGGGCAGACCCATTGCGAACGAAGCGCAGCGCGCCTCGTCCTCGCGCAGTTTTGCCAGCTCTTCACCCGGTTCCAACCCGCTCGATCCAGGGCCGGCATTGCCGCTGGTCGCAAACACCAGCGTGACCTTCGCGCCGTCACTGGCTGCGCGGGCGAGGATCGGCGAAAGCGTGATCTCGTCATCGGGATGGGCGAGAATGACCATGATCGCGGGTAGCTCTCGCGGCTCGGGGCGGTCTTTCTGGGTTATCTGCTGCGCGGCGGCTTGCGTACCGCCGATGCAGAGCGCGGCTGCGGCGCACGCTATCAGGAATGTCTTGGTCATAGTTTCACCCTCCTTGATCGCCCCGCCCGACTATCGGTTCGGAAGGGATTGCGCATGATTTGACACGCAAAAGGTTAAGCGATTGCTGGCAATGCGCTTCATCCTTAGGGTTGCCTCATGCACTCAAACGACATTTTGCCGAAGCTCGCTGAACCCTATGGCTCGTTTTGCGACATATTGCGCGATTGGGCGCAGATTCAGCCCGACGCTTTGGCGCTGCGCGACGATCACTGCGAGGTCACTTGGGGCGAGTTGGCTGACCGGGTGGAGCGGATTGCCGCGCGATTGGTCGCGACGGGGGTGGAGCGCGGGCAGTCGGTTGCAATCCTGGGTTATTCGAGCGTGCAATATGCGTTGGTCTTTCTCGCCGCAGTGCGCGCAGGCGGGGTGGCTGCACCGCTTACGACCAGCGCGTCGCCCGAACAGCTTGCAGGTATGGCGGTGGATTCGGGCGCGAAGCACCTGTTTATCGATGCGGCGAAATCGGCCGAGCTGGGCGCTGACTTCATGCCTGAGCTAGAGCACGTCGCGCTGGAAGAGATTGACGGCTGGATGGCCGCTGAAGGAAGCACGGCGCCCGAGTTCACCCCCGATCCCAAAGACTCGTTCAACATTATCTATTCCAGCGGCACGACCGGTATCCCCAAGGGGATCGTTCATTCGCACCAGATGCGCTGGCGGCAATTCGCGACAACTGCCGCTTCCTATCTCGAGGCTGGATTGCCTGTGCGCTCGCTGGCCAGCACGCCGCTCTATTCCAACACCACCATGGTCGCATTTCTGCCGGTTCTGCTGGCGGGCGGCACCGTGCGCGTGATGGGCAAGTTCGATTGCGGCCAGTGGCTCAGTCACGCTCGGGCCGACCGCACGACCATCACCATGCTGGTGCCGGTGCAATATCAGCGGTTGATGGATTTCGATGGGTTCGACGATTTCGATCTGTCATCGCTCGCGCTCAAATACTGCACCTCCGCTCCGTTTTCCGCCGAGCTGAAGCGCGAAGTGCTGGACCGGATGCCTGGGGGCTTGATCGAAATCTATTCGATGACCGAGGGCGGGGTTGTATGCCTGCTCGCGGCGCATGAATTCCCGGACAAGCTCCACACCGTTGGCAGACCAGCGCCAGGCAGCGAGCTGAAAGTACTCGACGACAACGACCAGCCGGTTGCGGTGGGTGAGCCGGGGAATTTGATCGGTCGCTCCCAGACCATGATGGCGGGCTACAAGAACCGCCTTGACAAGACCGCAGAGGCGCAATGGGTCGATCCCGAAACAGGCGAAGCCTGGATGCGCATGGGCGATATTGGCCGGGTCGATGCGGATGGCTTTGTCGAGCTGGTTGGCCGAGCGAAGGACATGATCATTTCCGGCGGGTTCAACATATATCCGAGCGACCTTGAGGCTGCGTTGGAAGTTGAGCCGGACGTGGTCGAAGCGGCGGTGGTTGGTATAGCGTCGAAGCAATGGGGCGAAACGCCGATTGGTTTCGCAGTGCTATCCGAGGGTGCGCGCTCGCCCGAGGAGATTTGCGGGGCGGTGAACGCGAGGCTCGGAAAGACCCAGCGCCTCTCCGCTCTCCACGCGATCGATGAAATGCCGCGCAGCCATATCGGCAAACTGCTCAAGACCGAGCTGCGTGAGCGGGCAGAGCGTTTGGCCTCAGCAGATTAGGCCGAGGCCGCCTTCTTCGAATTTGGGAAATTAGCGCGGCCACCGACCAGCAGGGGGGTCAGGAGGATTGGGCGGTGACCGCACTGTTTGCGACCCGAGCCGGGGGGAATGCTCGGGCATGCATAGGTGAGTTCGCGGGCGTCCAGCATCCGGTTACAGGGCCTTCGAAAATTCCCGAAAAAGTCTTGGAGGCTTTCTGCAGGTGGAGGCGCGGGCGTCATTCGGCGTCTCAAAAGAGAGAGGGACTGGGACTGCCAAAATGTCTGGTTGGAGACTGGTTGAAGCGCCGCGCCTCCTGCAGGGTGAGGAATGCCAAATGGGGTACGGCACGCCTCGAGAGTTTGATTGGCTGGAAGGCCTGTTTTTAGAATAGGATTGCTTGGAACGAGGCGCCGCTAACGAAGACGGCAATGCTCAGGGCGAGAAGTTTTTCGGTGACGATACGCATTTTCTTATCCTTTGTTTCTGTTCTTGGCGTCGAATATAAGTTCGCATAACTTGTAACTAAGTTACGTCACAGTAATGCTTTGTTACTTACAATTCCGATCACATTTATCGCGTCAGCCGATCATGAAGTTCGAATGAAGCGACGGTTCTGATGCAGCGAAAAGCCAGAAAGCCGCACCCCGCAAATGTGGGTGCAGCCGACCTGATCTCCGCAGCGTTGCTTGACTTGCCGCCCCGCTGAAAGGGGGTGGGAGAATTCCGACAGCGCCGGGGGAAGGGGCTGACGGGCGAGCGGGCTATGCGGAACGCGACGAGGTGATTGATCACCAGATGCGTCCTGCTTTGCGGGCTCGTATGTCCCCGAAACGGGGCGACAAGCAAGACAGCGATGGCCCGCGGGGGAAGCATGGCCATCGCCTTTGCAGCATCGAAGAGAGCGGGAGAGGAGGCTCGGTTCGCGCTACAACGAGTAAATGGTGTTTCATGCGATCGAACACAAATGCCAAAATTCGCAATCAAGTTGCGTTTTTTGCAATATGTTTGTTGCTAGCGATGCATGGTTGCGCAAAGCTTTTGGCGCACCTCTGGACTTGGTCAGACGCGCTGCCTAACCCGGCGCCATGTCCGATCATAGCGCGCCCGATTCCGCCCTTCCCGATTCCATCTTGATCGTCGATTTCGGCAGTCAGGTGACCCAGCTCATAGCGCGCCGGGTGCGCGAGGCAGGGGTCTATTCCGAGATTGCGCCGTTCAGTATGGCCGAAGAGGCGTTTCACCGGATGAAGCCGAAGGGCATTATTCTTTCCGGATCGCCTGCGGGTGTACCGGAAGAGGGTTCTCCGCGCGCGCCGCAAATCGTCTTCGATGCGGGCGTGCCGATCCTCGGAATTTGCTATGGCCAGCAGGTCATGTCGCACCAACTGGGCGGGGAAGTCCGGCCCGGTCACGAAACCGGCGAAGGCGGTGAATTCGGCCGCGCGTTCCTGACCGTCACCAAATCCTGCGCGCTGTTCGATGGCCTTTGGGCTGAGGGCGAGCGCCACCAGGTGTGGATGAGCCATGGTGACAAGGTTACGAAATTCGCGCCCGGCTTTGAAATCGTCGCTACCTCGGACGGCGCGCCATTCGCAGTGATCGCCGATGAAGAGCGCCAATATTACGGGACGCAATTTCACCCTGAGGTCGTCCACACGCCCGATGGCGGCAAACTGCTCGCCAATTTCGTGCACAAGGTTTGCGGGCTGGCGGGTGACTGGACCATGGCCGCCTATCGCGACACCAAAGTTGCGGAGATTCGCGAACAGGTCGGCGATGGCCGGGTGATTTGCGGCCTTTCCGGCGGGGTCGATAGCTCGGTCGCGGCGATCCTGATCCATGAGGCGATTGGCGATCAGCTCACCTGCGTGTTCGTCGATCACGGCCTGCTGCGCCTCAACGAGCGCGAACAGGTCGAGAGCCTGTTCCGCGATCACTACAATATTCCGCTGGTCGTGGTGGATGCCGAAGAGCGCTTTATGGCCGGTCTGTCTGGCGTCTCCGACCCGGAGAAGAAGCGCAAGTTCATCGGCGGCGAGTTCATCGCGGTGTTTGAGGAAGAGGCGAACAAGCTCGGCGGGGCGGATTTCCTCGCGCAAGGCACGCTTTACCCGGACGTGATCGAGAGCGTCTCTTTCACCGGCGGCCCTTCGGTGACGATCAAGAGCCATCACAATGTCGGCGGCCTGCCCGAGCGGATGAATATGGAGCTGGTGGAGCCGCTGCGCGAATTGTTCAAGGATGAGGTGCGCGCGCTTGGCCGCGAACTTGGCCTGAACGAGCAATTCGTCGGTCGCCACCCCTTTCCCGGGCCTGGCCTTGCGATCCGCATTCCCGGTGAAGTCACGAAGGAGCGCTGCGATATCCTGCGCAAGGCCGATGCGATCTATCTGGAAGAAATCCGCAACACCGGATTGTACGACGCGATCTGGCAGGCCTTTGCCGTGTTGCTACCGGTCAAAACCGTCGGCGTGATGGGAGACCACCGGACCTATGACAATGTCTGCGGGCTGCGCGCAGTTACCAGCACCGATGGCATGACGGCGGATGTCTACCCATTCGACGCCAGCTTCCTCACCGGCTGTGCGACGCGTATCGTCAACGAAGTGCAGGGCATCAATCGTGTGGTCTATGACTATACGTCGAAACCGCCTGGCACGATCGAGTGGGAGTGATTCCGATGACCAAGTGTTACATTACTGTCGGATCGAATGACCTGATAAAATCCTTCGCCTTCTATGATCCAGTGATGGCTGCAATCGGAGCGAAAGTGGCAGGTGATTTTGAAGGAATGACGCGCAGCTATGCCTTACCTGATGGGTTCCAGCTGTGGGTGACCAAGACCCAGAATGGAGAGCCGGCTGAGCCCGGCAATGGCCATACTGCTGGCCTCCACGCAGGCAGTATCGAAGCAGTTCAGGCCGCGCATGCCGCGGCGTTATCGAACGGCGGTACGGATGAAGGCGCGCCGGGGCCTCGCCCGATGTATGGGCCTGACGTGTACGGCGCCTACGCTCGCGACCCTGATGGCAACAAGCTCGCCTTTATGACCTTCGTGAAACAAGACTGAGGCAGGCGAGGCTAGCTCCGCATGCCCACCATTTTCACCCATGCCATAGTCCCGCTAGCGATTGCCGCTGCGGCGGGGCGCGGGGTGATTTCTCCCAAGCTGGCCATAGCGGGCGCGTTGTTTGCGATCCTGCCCGATGCCGATGTTGTCGGCTTCGCGCTGGGCATCGAATATGCTGATGAATGGGGCCATCGCGGAGCGACGCATTCGCTGGCCTTTGCGGCTTTGTTCGCTGCCGCAACCGCGCTCATCTGGAAAGAGGCGCGCAGCATTGGCGCTTGGCTCTTCCTGACTCTGGCGATGGCGAGCCACGGCCTGCTCGATACGCTGACTAGTGGCGGGTTGGGAGCGGCGCTGTACTGGCCGTTAGACAACGCCCGGATATTCGCGCCCTACACTCCGGTCAGGGTCTCGCCGATTGGAATGGACTTCTTCTCAGGGCGCGGCCTCGTGACAATCATGTCGGAGATCAAATGGATTTGGCTGCCTTGCATCGCTCTGGCGCTTGCCGGATGGGGCGCACGGCGCGTATCGCGAGGCGATGCAACTCGATCTCGGCTCTGACAATCGCACCGAAATCCTCCGCCGTTTGCAGACGGCGATGATCGAGCGGTTCGGGCGGATCGTGCGCCCGGATGAAAAGCGCCGCGATCCCGTGTGGGTGCTAGTCCACGGCGTGATCGGCGCGCGGGCAAAGACGATTGTGTCCAACGCCTCCACCGATAGTTTGCTGGCCGAGTACGGATCGTGGGAGAAGGTTGCAGCGGCCCCGGTCGAGGAGCTGGAGGAACGGCTGCACCGCCAAACTTTTCCGAGTGTCGCGGCAAAGCGGCTGAAGGATTGTCTCAACGCGATTATCGCCGAGCGCGGCGAAGTCGACCTGCGCCACCTCTCCAATCTCGAAACCGAAGCGGCGATGGCGTGGCTCGAGCAGCTACCCGGCGTCGCGCGCAAGATCAGCGCAGGCGTAATGAATACCTCGCATTTCGAGCGCAAGGCGATGGTGATCGACGGCCATCATCGCCGCATTATGCAGCGCATGGCAATCGTCCCGGCAAAGGCCGACACAACGCGTGCCTATGATGCTTTGATGCCAATCCTGCCGCCGGAATGGAGCGCGGCGGATATGGATGAGCATCACCTGCTGCTGAAGAAGCTCGGGCAGAATTACTGCCGCCCGCGCGTGCCGCAATGCGAGGACTGCCCGGCGCTGAAGGACTGCAAGACGGGAACTTCATCACAGCCTGCGCGCTGATCCCACATGCTTTCCGAAACCGAGATCGAGACTGTCTATCGCCGCCTGTCGGAAGCCATGCCGGGGCGCACGAGGAATGCGAAAGGGCCAAAGGGTCAGCCGGATGCCTTCCGATCATGCATCTCCTGCATGCTCTCGGCGCAATCGCTCGATCGCAACACGGCGGCGGCGACAAAGGCGCTGTTCAGGCTCGCCAAGACGCCCAAGACAATGCTCGCGCTGGATGACGCGCAGATTGCCGAGGCGATCAAGCCTTGTGGCCTCTACAACAACAAAACGAAGAACATCCGCAAGTTCTGTACCTCGCTGATCGAGGAGCATGGCGGAATCGTCCCAGACACGCGCGAGGGGCTGATGAGCCTTCCGGGTATTGGCCGCAAATGCGCTGACATCGTGATGAGCTTTGCGTTCGGCAAAGACGTGATTGCGGTCGACACGCATGTTCACCGGGTGTGCAACCGGATCGGGCTGACGAAGGCCAAGACTGCAGAGAAAACCGCCGAGCAGCTGGAGCAGCGCAGCCCCCAATGGGCCATGGCAGATGGACACTTCTGGCTGATCCAGTTCGGCAAGAAAGTGTGCCGCGCCCGCGTTCCCAAATGCGAAATCTGTGTGGTGAGCGATCTGTGCGAGACTGGACCGATCAACCGGGACGAAGGCTGACGCTACGGCCGGAAAGTGACGCCGGTCATTTCCTCGCTCTTATCCCATAGTCTCGCGGCGACATCTTCATCGAGCGCGTTGGGAAAGACGCCGCCTGCACGCGGCTTTTCCGGGTCGGCGAGCGCGGCGATATTGCAATCCTCGCAGTAGACGCCGCCCTTGCCCTCCAACAGCGGTGAGGTCGCACACCATACAGATGTGGAGGCTCCCTCTTCGGTTGACTTGAAGGCTTCGTGCACATTGCCTTCGTCGTCATACCAGCCCATCGCTTTTTGCTCTTCCATGGTGAGGTGGCGCTGGAGTGGGGTCGCGATCCCACCGGGATGAACTGAGAAGGCGCGTACATCATGTTCCGCGCCGAGTTTGTCGAGCTGAAGCGCGAACAGCGCATTGGCGCTCTTGGCTTGACCATAGGCGGCCCACTTTTCGTACTCGCGATGCTCGTAGTGCGGGTCGTCGATGTGAACCGGGCTGATCCGATGTCCGATCGAGGAGAGCACGACCACGCGCGCCTTGTTAGCGGCTTTCAACAGCGGCCATAGGCGCGCGGTGAGCTGGAAATGTCCCAAGTGATTGGTCGCAAACTGCATCTCATATCCGCGCGCATCGCGAGCCAATGGGCTGGCCATGATCGCGGCATTGTTGATGAGAATGTCGAGCCGATCCCACTTCTCCGCCACCGACGCCGCGAAGGCATCGATCGAGGCCGGGTCCGACAGATCGAGTGGCAGAATACTGATGTCGCCCACCACCTCATCAAGGACCTCGTGGGCCGCATCGGGTCGCCTTGCGCCGACGATCACATGCGCCCCTGCACCCGCCAAAGCGCGCACCGTTTCCGTCCCGATCCCCGAATAGCCGCCTGTCACCAACACCTGCTTGCCCGAAAGGTCGACGCTGTAGACCACTTCGCGCGCAGTCGAGCGATAGCCGAACGGGGACTCAATCGGGGCCTGCGGCGTATTCATTTGGCTCTCTCCGTCTTGTCAGCGCACGGCTTAGCATTATGGGTGGCAATAAGCGACGTATTCGCACTGACACGACAGGGAGACTCTTCATGAAAACTGCCATCACAGAAATGTTCGGCATCCAGCACCCGATTATCCAGGGCGGCATGCATTATGTCGGTTTTGCCGAGATGGCGGCTGCTGTCTCCAATGCGGGCGGTCTCGGCATTATCACCGGCCTGACGCAAAAGACGCCACAGGATCTGGCCAATGAAATCGCGCGCTGCAAGGATATGACCGACAAGCCCTTCGGCGTGAATATCACGATCCTGCCGACGCTGACCCCGCCCGATTATCCAGCAATCGTAAAGGCGGTGATCGATGGCGGCGTGAAGGTGGTCGAAACGGCGGGCCGTAACCCGGTCGATTTGCTCGGGCCGCTCAAGGATGCAGGGATCAAGGTGATCCACAAATGCACCAGCGTGCGCCATTCCCTGAAGGCGCAGGAGATCGGCTGCGACGCGGTGTCGGTCGATGGCTTTGAGTGCGGCGGGCATCCGGGCGAAGACGATATTCCGAACTTCATCCTGCTGCCGCGCGCAGCGGACGAGCTTGAGATTCCGTTCGTCTCTTCAGGTGGCATGGCGGACGGGCGCAGCCTAGTGGCCAGCCTCGCTATGGGCGCGCAGGGCATGAACATGGGCACGCGCTTTATCGCTACCAAAGAGGCGCCGGTGCATGAGAATGTGAAAGCGGCAATCGTCGCCGCCTCCGAACTCGACACGCGGCTCGTCATGCGCCCACTGCGCAACACCGAGCGGGTGATGACCAACGAAGCCGTTGAACGCCTGCTCGAGAAAGAAAAGCGGCTTGGCGACGATATCAAGTTCGAGGACATCATCGAGGAAGTCGCCGGCGTCTATCCATCGATCATGATGGAAGGCGATATGGACAAGGGTGCGTGGAGCTGCGGCATGGTTGCCGGCCTGATCAACGATATCCCGACCTGCCAGGAACTGATCGACGGCATCATGAGCCAGGCGGAGGAAATCGTTGCCCGCATGCAGGGCCAGATCGACGCGAGCTGACCAAGGAATAACCTTTAGGTATGACTGCTTGGGTCGCGGTTTTGCCAATATACTGAGGCAAAACTTAACGCGCGACCAAGTAGTTAGCCGACTAAAATTCTCGGAACCTTTCGGATAGTTGTACTTTCGTGGCCGGGTGATTTGTCGCCTAACCCATGGGATCGACAACTGGAACGGCGCTTTGGCTGCGGCTGAGGTGCGAAACGCCTCGGCCGTGGCCGCGGCGGGAAAGGGAGAATAATGCAAGAATTTCTTGCCCTTGAAGCATGGGTCATACTGGTCGCAGCACCGTGTGTCCTCAGCTGGGTCCTGGGTGAAATGCACGGTGCGGCGCGGATGCGAAGCATTGCGAGCTCTGGCACCGCAGCCACTGACGGAACGGAAAGTATGTGGGAGCGGATCGGCGCGCCTGAACGTGCTTTGCGAATTCAGACAGCGAGAGCCGAAGCGTCCTTGCAAGCCCGTCGTATCGGAAATCCGCAATCCACGGCTGACATGTCGAAGGCGCGCGCTTCCATCGACAGCGCAATGGAACGTTCAACATCGGAGGTTCGCGAAGAAGCAGCACTTGCCGCCTCACGGAATCTGACCTCGCCGGTCGACGACATGTCGACCCCGGATCAACTCAGCGAAGAAGCCGAATGGCGCCGCCGGGAAATCGAGCAAATTTGGGCTGAACGCGACGCCGGTTTGGTTGAGGATACGCTCGAGGCGACGCAGGGCCATCGCGCTTTGGCTGAGGAGCGGACACAGGCCAATGCGCAAGAGTATATCGATCAGGTGCTGGCTGCGTTTGCGCCGCCATTGTCCGAAGTTAGAACACGTCGCGACGCGCCTCATAAAACGATCGACGCTAAATCGCGTGAGCCGGGCCGGGAGCTCCAGCCCAGTCAAACTGCGACCTAAGACGAGGTAACGTCTGACGTAGTCCGGTGATCGGCGCCGCAGGCTCGCGGTGATATCATGAAAAAGGCGCGCGAGAGGTTTCGACCTTTCGCGCGCCTTTGCGTTTGTGGCTCAGCCGCATGTTGTTGCGGACTGAGCTCAATTCAAACCGTGTCAGCTATCGGCTTCTTCTGCGTCTTCAACCCTGGTGTAGGGAACAAAGTCTTCGAAGAAGACAGCGCCGGTGAAGAAACCGCTGAAGCGATCTACCGTGGTGATCTGGTCGAGTCGGCACAGATTCGTATTGCCGAACTTGCGGATCACCAGAATATCGTCATCGTCGATGTCTTTTGGCCGGGTCGTGCGCTGGACGTACAGCGTCTTGCCGCTACCATAGACATAGGCGGTGTCATCGATCGTGCGCATGCGGCGCTCGGCGAAGCGGCGGATGCAGCGCACAGGCTCTCCAGCCACGCGGCCTTCAAGTATTTTCTCAAGCTTTTCCTCACCCTTCAGCTTTTCCCCTGCCATTGCAGGGGGCGCGCCGAGCAGCGCAAGGCCAGCTGCACTGGCAGCGGTGAGTGTGAGGACTTTTAACGAGCGAACCATGGACAGCTCTCCTTTGGTAAGACCCTTCAAGCGTGCATTACCCGCTGTGAAGTGAATGCTTGCTGACTCTGCGCTTCGTAGCACAAATCCGCCCTAGCGTGGCATTTTACCGGTGGCCGGGGTCGCCGCCTTCGGAGATGTCGGGCAGGCTCGCCTGGTCCGCGCCATCCGCCGGGCCACCCTTCAGCACGAAGCGCCGGTCGCAATAGCCGCAATCGACATAGCCATGTTCGTCGATCTCAAGATAGATGCGCGGGTGGCCGAGTGCGGCGGGGCGATAGCCTTTGCCGCCGCGAATATCGCTCGCGCCGTCACAGCTGACGCGGCGCGTTTCAACCAATAGCACTTCGGGTGGAGCAATGTTCATGGGCTAAGCCGATAATCCCGCTATGCCGTGAATTCAATCTCTGTTTGAACCGCGGCGGTCTTGCGCCGCCTCACGGCTTGTCTATGGCGAGCCCTATGAGCACCGAGCCAGCCATTTCGATTCAGAACCTGACCAAACGCTACGCCGCGCCAAAGGGTGCGAAAGGCGAAGAGGCAGAGGGCAAGCTTGCGCTCAACGATGTGAGCTTCGACGTTCCGCAGGGTTCGATCTTCGGCCTGCTGGGCCCCAATGGCGCGGGCAAATCGACGCTGATCAACGTGCTTGCCGGTATCGTAAACAAGACCAGCGGAAGCGCGAATATCTGGGGCTTCGATATCGATCATCAGCGTCGCAACGCCAGCCGCGCGATTGGCATTGTCCCGCAGGAAATCGTGTTCGATCCGTTCTTCACGCCGTACGAAGTGTTGGAGAACCAGGGCGGATTTTACGGCATTCCGGCAAAAGATCGGCGCAGCGAGGACTTGCTCGAAGCGGTGAGGCTGTCTGACAAGCGCGATGCCTATGCGCGCACTCTGTCAGGGGGCATGAAGCGGCGGCTTCTTGTGGCCAAGGCGATGGTGCATTCCCCGCCAATCCTGGTGCTGGACGAGCCGACCGCGGGCGTCGATGTCGAGCTCAGGCGGCAATTGTGGGAGCTGGTGACACAACTCAACAACGATGGCGTAACGGTGGTGCTGACTACGCATTATCTCGAAGAAGCAGAGGAGCTGTGCGACAGGATCGCGATCATCAACCACGGCGAACTGATCGCCAACAAGCCGACGCGCGAGCTGGTCGATATGGCGCGCGAGAAGATCGTCGCGGTGACGGTGGAGAACGATCTGACCGCCGCGCCCGCACATGATGCTTTCGCCAAGGTCGAACTGGCGGGTGAACGCGGGGTCGAGGTGACCTACGACAAGGACAAGCTCAACGCCGGGCAAGTCCTGGCAATCCTCCAGGAGCAGGGCTTGAAGGTCGAGGACGTGACAACGCGCGAGGCCGATCTTGAAGATGTGTTCGTCCAGCTGACCGGGACGGGCAGCTAAAGCAGCGCTCTCAACCTTGCAGCGCCGGATCAGTGCGGCCATGAGGCTGCCATGACCGACGCAAAACACGACATAATCGTTATCGGCTCCGGAGCGGCCGGGCTGACTGCGGCGCTCGCGCTGGCGGAAAGCAAGCGCGTGCTGGTGCTGGCCAAGGGATCGCTGACCGGCGGATCGACCGCCTGGGCGCAGGGCGGCATCGCCGCCGTGCTCGATGCGGGCGACACTTTCGAAAACCATGTGCGCGACACGATGGTGGCTGGTGCGGGTCTGAACGATCGCGAGACGGTCGAATTCGTAATCGAGCAGGCCCCGGCAAGTATCGATCGACTGTGCGAGCTGGGCGTGCCGTTTAACCGGGACGAGGACGCGCTGCACCTCACCCGCGAGGGCGGGCACTCGCATCGCCGTATCGTGCATGTGAACGACGCGACCGGCTGGGCGGTGCAAGAGGCTTTGCTCAAAGCTGCTGAGGCCAATCCCAACATCACCATGCTGCCGGGCCGCACCTGCATCGACTTCATCACCGATCGCCACCGAGAGACCTACTCTGGCGCAGGCCACGTCTGGGGCGTCTACGCGCTTAACGAAGAGACCGGGCGAGTCGAACGCCATATGGCGCGGGCGACCGTGCTGGCAGCGGGCGGCGCAGGGCGTTGCTATCTCTTCTCGACCGCGCCGCGCGGCGCGACCGGCGATGGCATTGCGATGGCGTGGCGAGCGGGAGCGCGCGTTTCCAATATGGAGATGATGCAGTTCCACCCGACCTGCCTCTACAATCTTGAGGTCAAGAACTTCCTCATTACCGAGGCTGTGCGCGGCGAGGGCGGGCACCTGCTCCACCCGGAAACCGGCCACCGCTTTATGGCCGATTACGATGCGGAGCGGATGGAGTTGGCCCCGCGCGATATCGTCGCCCGCGCGATCGACGATCAGATCAAGCGCGATGGCCTGGACTATGTCCATCTCGATATCAGTCATCAGCCCGCTGACTTTGTACGGGAGCATTTCCCGACGATTGACGAAAAGCTTTCGGGTCTCGGCATCGACATGACGAAGGAGCCGATCCCGGTCGTCCCCGCGCAGCATTACACCTGCGGCGGCGTCGTGGTGGACCTCAATGCGCGCACCGACCTGCCCGGCCTGTGGGCGGCGGGCGAATGCACCGAAAGCGGGTTACACGGCGCGAACCGCCTGGCGTCGAACTCGCTGCTCGAATGCTTTGTCTATGGTGAGGCGGCGGCGTCGGACATTCTTGCGCGCTGGAACGACCTGCCTGAACCGCCAGCAATCCGCCCATGGGATGAAAGCCGCGTGTCGGATTCCGACGAGCAGGTCGTCATCAAGCAGAACTGGACCGAGATCCGCCGCTTTATGTGGAACTATGTCGGGATCGTTCGCACCACCAAGCGGCTGGAACGCGCGGCCAACCGGATCGAACTGCTCAGTCAGGAGGTGGAGGATTATTACGGCAGCTTTGTTGTCACCACCGACTTGATCGAACTGCGCAATTTGCTTCAGGCGGCGAAGCTGATTGTTCGCAGCGCGCTGGCGCGGCATGAGAGCCGCGGCCTGCACTACACGCTCGACTATCCCGAGATGGATGACGAGCCGCAGGATACGGTGCTGGTGCCTTAGATGGCTCGCAAGCGCCGTGATACTTCTCTGCCTCCGCCCTTTCTGAAGCGGGTCTGGCTGCCGGAGCAAGACGAACAAGAATGGCCAGATTGGGTCGACTGGGATCAATACCCGCTTAATTTGCAGCTGGTGAGGAACGCTGGCCTCAACATCCATTTCGACAATCCGGTCACAATACTTGTTGGGGAGAATGGCGCGGGCAAATCCACAATACTCGAGGCTATCGCGTACGCTTGTGGCTTTAGCGACAAGGGTGGCGCGACGGGAATGGGAGCTGTGGCAGCTTCTTCGGCTTCGGGCGATGACGGTGCCGCGTTGGGCAAACTGTTGAAGTGCTCTTGGCTTCCGCAAGTTAAGAAGGGTTGGTTTTTTCGATCTGAGACTTTCTTTGATGTGGCTAGATATCTTGATGAAGTCCGCTCACCAACGGCTGACTACCTTTCGCTTTCACACGGTGAAGGCTTCCTTGAATTCTTCGGTGAGCGTTTGAGCCAGCAGGGCATCTACTTTTTCGATGAGCCCGAATCCGCTTTGTCACCCACCCGTCAATTCGACTTCCTCAAGATGCTTCGAAGGATGCAGCGTGAAGGAAAATCGCAGGTCATTATGGCGACCCATTCGCCGATTTTGATGGGGCTCCCGGACGCGGCCTTGTGGAAAATCAATCGATTTGGAATTGAGTCCACTGAGCTTCAAGACACAGATCATTTTCGAATCTATCGCGAATTCATCAACTATCCACGCGAAACAATAGAGGCGATGACGGAGTAAATTGCGTTCCGCTTCATGTATCCCCTCGTCGGGCGGCGTTTGCAGTTTGTCTGCAATCCGGTGCCATCGGGCGAAACACCATGTCACCAGCCGATCCTCGATTGGAAAATCCCTGCGTCCTGTCATTGTTCAACTGGACGCGAGGCGGTGCCCCCTGAAGAAGCCGTCAGCGCCTGATCGACCATAGATGCCTTGCCACGAGTGATGGGACTGGTGCTCGGCTTGCGGTCTTACGGCCGATCATCCCTGTTTCTGATCGGAGGATGATCTGATGAATACGATGACCAAACTTGCTTCTGGCGCCGCGCTCGCTGCTGCGCTTGTACTGCCACTTGCCGCCCCCGTTGCCGCGGGAGAAAAATCCGATGATCTGGTCGTCCGACCAGTGGATGCGATGGATGAGTGGCAGAAAGAAACGACCCGCGATCTCAATCGCGCGCTGGCCTTTGCGCCGGGTGCAACCAAGGTTCGCCCCGATAATGGCATTGTCCAGATGACCTTTACCCTTGGTGCGAATGGCAAGGCGGAAAATATCAAGCTTTACAACAGCAGCGCCAACCTGATGGCGGAACGGATCGCCCGGCGTGCCGTGCGCAAGCTCGACAATCTCGACCAGGTGCCGGTGCGCGACAAGAGCGAAGTGAAGTTCCTCGCCAATATGATCTTCGCGGACAACGAAGACATCAAAGAGCGGCTGATGGCCAAGCTTGAAAAGTCCGAAAATGCCCGGCTCGCTCGCGCAAATGCGGATGGCGACTACGTGTCGTTCGGCATCTAGGCCGCGCTTGAGGTTCCGCCGCTGAACGAAAACCTGAGTTGTCGCCTCGGCGGCATGACCCGTGCCCGCCTCCGCTTGTAAAAGTGGGGGCGGGTTGCGGTGTGCGCTCAGTTGCGTCATGCAACGCACTTGACCGCCGCACAGCGAGTGCGGCCTGACCCGTCAAGGAAAGAGCGCAACGACGATGCCCACGATCACGACACCCAATACCGGCCTGGAGCTGTTTTACGACGAGCATGGCGATCCAGGCCACGAGCCAATCCTGCTGGTGATGGGGCTGGGTGCGCAGATGACGCTGTGGCCGATGGAATTTGTCGAGGCGCTGGCGGCCAAGGGTTATCGCGTTATCCGTTATGACAATCGCGACATCGGTCTCAGCCACAAGTTCGAAGGGGCCAAGGCGCCCAGCCTGCCGTGGCAGGTGATCCGTGCGAAGCTCCGTTGGCCTGCCAAGGTCCCTTACACCCTCAAAGACATGGCCGATGATGGGGTCGGGGTGCTCGATGCGCTTGGTATCGAGAAGGCGCATTTGATCGGCGCGTCAATGGGCGGCATGATCGCCCAGCTGATGGCGGTGCATCACGGGCACAAATTGCATTCGCTGACCTCGATCTTCTCGACCACTGGCAATCCCAAATTGCCTCAGGCAGACAAGCCGGCAATCGATACGCTTACCGCGCCGCTCCCTTCGATGGAGGAAGAGGATCTGGTCGCGCACGGATTGAAGGTGGTGCAAGCGATCGGCTCGCCCGGCTATCGCCCCGACCCCGATTGGCAGCGTGAGCGGGTGCGCACATCGGTGCGCCGCTCCGTCTATCCCGCCGGCCTGCCCCGCCAGCTTGCCGCGATTATCGACGATGGCGACCGGACTCAGCGCCTGGCCCAGGTCACTGCGCCGACTCTGGTGCTGCATGGTGAGGATGATCCGCTGGTGAAGGTCGAGGGCGGCCGAGCCACCGCAGAAGCGATTCGCGATGCGAAGCTCGTTACGATCCCCGGATGGGGTCACGACCTGCCGCTGGCCTTGCTGGATCAGATTGTTGGAGAGATCGAAGCGCACACCAAAGCGGCGAGCACGCGGGCTAGCGTCGCTGCTTAGGGCGTCTCGCCAGCTGCACCGATGCCCGCCTGCATCTTGAACGCCGCGTATGCGCCGTAGGTCGCCACCACATATGGCACCAGGTAGGTAAGCGCGATCTTCCAGAGCACCGGGCTCTCGCCAGCCAGGATCACGTCGCCCTGATTGATCGCATTCAATAGCGTGCCGACAATGAATGCCACCCCGATTGCGCGTTTCATGACCGGGCCGCTCATGGCCTTTCGAAGTGCCGACATACTCATGAGATGTGTTGTTACAGGGCGATGCGTTTGATTCAATTGTTGCGCAGCCCGATTCGATTGATTCAAAGCCTCTTCATCACACTTTTGCCCGCAAAAATTTTTTCGCAGATTCATTTTAGGGCTTGCGCGTTTCACGACCCTAGCATTTCCGGCGCGTCGCGGCGTTGCAGCAATGTAATACACTGGCCGGTTTATCGATTCCGGATGGTTAATTCGTATTTACCCTCTTGCGTCTGAGTCCCTGCTGATTCAGTATTTAGTGGTTCCTGACGCAGGGACACCTACTAGACCTAGTTAAAGCCGAGCGCAGACACCATATCTGCGGAGGGGGCAGATTCGGTCTTTTGCGTGTGTGTTTTTGCGGCGGGGCTGTGGGTAGCGGGGAAAAGTATTTCGCGCGGGGGACCATATAAAATGCTAGGTGGGATGCTTCCCGCCGAGTCGAACACAAAAGGAACATCGCACTGGCGAGGATAAAACCGGTGCGAGGCAAAAGCGGGGCTGAATACACAATGGATTTTCGGAACGGAGACGATGCGGCCATGGGGCTCGATCAGCAACAGGACACGGTTCTTGATGAGACCAGGACGGCAGACAGCAGCACGGATGCGTCCGAAGACCAATCTGGCGAAAACCAGTCTGGCGAAAAGCAGGCGATAGATATGCACGCAGAAGATAAAGGCAGCGAGGAACTGGTCGCCGCGAAAGCAGGCGAAGCGCTGGCGGGCGCAGTTGCGGAGGCGGCGAAGTCGGCTGCGGATGTCGACAGCAAGAAGGTCAATGACCGCCGGTTCGAGATCAAGATGGACGAATCGCGCGATGACAACCTGACTGAATTCGGCAAGGAAACGCTGAAAGATCGCTATCTTCTGCCCGGCGAAAAATATCAGGACCTGTTCGCCCGTGTGGCCGACGCATATTCCGATGATCAGGACCACGCGCAGCGTGTGTATGACTACATTTCCAACCTGTGGTTCATGCCGGCAACGCCTGTGCTGTCGAATGGCGGCACATCGCGCGGTCTTCCGATCAGTTGCTACCTGAATTCCGTTTCGGACAGCCTTGATGGCATTGTCGGCACCTGGAACGAGAATGTCTGGCTTGCCTCGAAGGGCGGCGGCATCGGCACCTATTGGGGCAATGTTCGCGGTATCGGTGAGCCGGTTGGCCTGAACGGCAAAACCAGCGGCATCATCCCGTTCGTGCGGGTGATGGACAGCCTGACGCTTGCGATTTCCCAGGGGTCTCTGCGGCGCGGTTCGGCGGCGTGCTATCTCGACGTCAGTCACCCGGAAATCGAGGAATTCCTCGAAATCCGCAAACCTTCGGGTGACTTCAACCGCAAGGCTTTGAACCTGCATCACGGCGTGCTGCTGACCGATGAATTCATGGAAGCGGTTCGGGGTGGCGATGAGTTCGAGCTGAAATCGCCCAAGACCGGCGAAGTTCGCGGCAAGGTCGATGCGCGCTCGCTGTTCCAGAAACTGGTTGAAACCCGCCTTGCCACGGGCGAGCCCTACATCGTGTTCAACGACACGGTGAACCGCATGATGCCAAAGCATCACCGCGAACTGGGCCTCAAGGTTTCGACTTCGAACCTGTGCAGCGAAATCACATTGCCGACCGGTATCGACCACCTTGGTAATGATCGCACGGCGGTGTGCTGCCTCTCTTCCCTCAACCTTGAGAAATGGGACGAGTGGAGCGGCGACAAGCAGTTCATTGAGGATGTCATGCGCTTCCTCGACAACGTCCTGCAAGACTATATCGACCGCGCGCCGGATGAGATGGCCCGCGCGAAATATTCCGCCGAGCGTGAACGTTCGGTCGGTCTTGGCGTGATGGGCTTCCACTCTTTCCTTCAGCAGAAGGGGCTGGGCTTCGAAAGCGCGATGGCGAAAGCGCTGAACCTGAAGATGTTCAAGCATATTCAGGCCAAGGCATCCGAAGCCAGCATGCTGCTCGCGCAGGAGCGCGGGCCTTGCCCAGACGCGGCTGAAATGGGCGCGATGGAGCGCTTCAGCTGCAAGATGGCGATTGCGCCGACCGCGTCGATCAGCATCATTTGCGGCGGCACCAGCGCCTGCATCGAGCCGATCCCGGCGAACATCTACACGCACAAGACGCTCTCGGGCAGCTTCGTCGTGAAGAACCCCTATCTCGAAGAGCTGCTGCGCGAGAAATCGAAGGATTCCAACAATGTCTGGAATTCGATCCTCGAACGTGGCGGTTCGGTCCAGCATTTGGACTTCCTCACCGACGAGGAAAAAGCGGCGTTCAAGACCAGCTTCGAAATCGATCAGCGCTGGCTGCTCGAATTTGCTGCCGACCGCGCACCTTACATCGATCAGGCGCAGTCGCTGAACCTGTTTATCCCGGCCGATGTCGACAAGTGGGATCTGATGATGCTGCACTTCCAGGCATGGGAGAAGGGCATCAAGTCGCTCTATTATCTCCGTTCGAAGTCCGTCCAGCGTGCAGGCTTTGCCGGCGGGGTCGAAGCGGACAACACCGCCGATGCACCCGAGATCGCGCTCAAGGCCGAACTTGGCGAGCAGCAGACCGATTACGAGGAATGCCTCAGCTGTCAGTGATCTGATTTGCTGACGATGCTTAAACAAGAGCCCCCGCGAGCAACTTGCTTTCGGGGGCTTTTCTTTGCAGAGAATGCATGCTTGAACAGGTAATTCCATGAAAGCACGCACAACTTCACGGGTTCCGATCGAGGCCACCGGCTCCTACCGCACATCGCGCGGGATGCAGTGGGATATCCAGCTCGCCGATCTGTCGGAGGGGGGCTGCCGCATCTTCGATCCACGCGGCCGGGCCGATCTCGGCGAATATGTTCGACTCTACATCGCTGGCACCGGCCCGCACCTTGCCGAGGTTGCGTGGCGGCACGGCGATCATGTCGGTTTCGCGTTTACGCGGCCCCTGCCAGAGCGGGTCTTCAGCTCACTGGCCGCGGCGGACTGGCGTGCTGCCGCAGACGCCTATCGCGCGGCATCTGCGCCTGGCGGGGCTCGCCGCTTTGTGTAAGCGCGCGCGCCAATCGCGGCGAGACTTGCGATGACGCTCGGAACACTTCTCCCGGCAGTTTTGCTGTTTGTTGCCTTCACCGATATCCCGATCTTTATGTTCATGCGCGCTCGCGGAATGATGAAGGACAATGTTGCGAACCTGCTTTGCTTCGCCTCACTCTCGCTCCCGCTGCTCGCATATGTCATACTGAACTTCATCCTGCCGGAGGTCGGCGCGAACGAGGTTTTTTGAGCGATGGAACCGGAGATCTGGATTGGTATCGGGGGTACGGTTTTTGCGCTCGCCTTCCTCTATCGCGGTTGGCGCGCGAGCCGGGGCGATCAGGCGGGCCACGCGGCCAATGCCGGGCGCCTGCACGTCGTGATGGCGATAGTTTTCATCCCCTTCCTGTGGATGGCAGTGGTCGCCGCTTTGGGATGAGTAGGACATGGAGGGACATATGAGCATCGCAAGAATCCTTACCGCAGCCGGTCTTTTCGTCTTGCTGTCGGCCTGTGCCAACCAGATCGACGCTGGGGTTTCGCAAGCCGAGGACACGCCCGGTTTCCTGTGGGGCCTGTGGCATGGTTTCGTCTTTCCATGGGCATGGATCGGATCGCTGTTCGATCCCGACATCGCCGTTTATGCCGTTCCCAATAAGGGCGGCTGGTACGATTTTGGTTTCTTCCTGGGCATCACCGTGCTGGGCGGTGGCAGTTTCTTCGGATCGAAGAAAAGCCGCGGCGATTGAGCCGCAGTCTTAAGCGCGCTTCGGCAGGCTGGGCGTCACCCGGTCAACCGCACGGGTTTCGACACTTCGACCACTTCGACCCGGTTTCGGCCATTGCGCTTCGCATTGTAGAGCGCGGCGTCAGCCATTTCGATCAGCTCTTCGCGCGGCAGTGATACGGTCGAGGATGACAAGGCAACACCCACCGATGTGGTGATCGCATTGGCCCCGCCCAGCTTGGTGACGGCCAGCCGGACATCCTCCGCCAGGCGAGCCGCTTCGCCGTCCTCTCGCTCGCGAATGGCGGCGATAAATTCCTCTCCGCCATAGCGTGCAACCACGCCATCGACGGTGGCAAAAATACGCTGCAAGGCACGGCCGACCTGGATCAGGCATTGGTCGCCTGCCTGATGGCCATTGGTGTCGTTGAAGCTCTTGAAGTGGTCGAGATCGATCATCATCACCGCCACGCGCCCGCGCGAAAGCACCTTTTCCGCATCGCCCGCGCTGCCGATTTGCGCAATCCGCTTGGCAAAGGCGCGCTCGAAATATCGGCGATTGGCCATGCCGGTCAGCGGGTCGCGTTCGGACAATTCGCGCAGGGTTCGGTTGGCTTGCGTCAACTCGCGCGAAACCGCTTGAGCGCGCAGGGCAAGCAGGAAGTTGTGCCGCCGCAGCCGTTCGATCCTAAGCGCCAGAGGCAGGGTCGCCCCGGCGACGACCACCAGCAGCAACAGGTAATCGAGATATATGCCGACAGTGTAAGGCGTGCTGAAGGCCAGCGTGCCAAAGGCCACGGCGATGAAGCCCACATCGAATATCACCAGCTGGCGCAACGAGTATGGCAAGACGAGATTGCCAATACCCACCACCAATGCGGTGGTGGTGAGATAGCGCGTCGTATCTTCGGGCGACATTTGCGCGGCAAGATGGGCGATCACGCCGACGAATGCGATCGGCGCGGCGCCCACGCACACCGTCATCACCTGCTTCCACCCCTTTGCGCCAGCGACCAGTCCAAGGATGGTCAGCGGCACAATAAGCATCAGCCGCAGGATCGCCCCTTGCCATGCCAGTTCCGGGACGACCAGCATATCGAGCAGGATCGACGACATGGCCACGAGAAAGCCGAGGATTAGCAGGAATTGATTCTCGTTCTCCAGGCGTGCTGCGGATTCGCGCGCAAAGGCGGCGCGCACCGGCTTGGGCCAGGATTGCTCCGGCGTGCAATCGCGCATGATCGCATCGATCGTCGCGGCGTCGAATTGCTCTTGCGTGTCGGGTGCGTCGTTTGACGGTTCGGAAGCAAGCGCGGCCAAATCGGCCAACTGCGCACCGTGCAAAGCCTCCAGCTCGCGCACGGCCTTCATACCAGGCTCGCCATCACTGCGATCCTGATCTGTTTCAGCCGGAAAGATTTTCCCCAAAGCGCCCATTGCGTATGGGCTTAGCGTGCTCTGCTTAATAGCCCGTTAGGAACGCGAGGTATTTACGAATTCGGCCCAACACTTGCAGCGTTTTCACGCAAGTCGTTGCACGCGCTGCAAGACCCGGATCGCGCGCGCATCCATCGCACCGTTCGACTCGGAATTTGCACGGTTTATCCCCGCCAAAAACTACTCTCTTGCTATCGAATCAGCCGCATGATTCCCTATATTGGTAATTCACGCTGAAACGTTAGGAACACCACATGTCGTTGCTCGAAGCCCGCAAGACCTACAAGCCGTTCGAATACCCATGGGCGTACGACTTCTGGAAACGTCAGCAACAGATCCACTGGATGCCCGAAGAAGTGCCTCTGGGCGAGGATTGCCGCGACTGGGCGCAAAAGATCACCGAGCATGAGCGCAATCTGCTCACCCAGATCTTCCGTTTCTTCACTCAGGCCGATGTCGAGGTGCAGGATTGCTACCACGACAAATATGGCCGCGTGTTCAAGCCGACCGAGATCAAGATGATGCTTACCGCCTTCTCCAATATGGAGACGGTGCACATCGCGGCATACAGCCACCTGCTCGACACGATCGGCATGCCGGAAAGCGAATATTCCGCCTTCCTCGAATATGAGGAAATGGCCGACAAGCACGACTACATGCAGCAATTCACCGTCGACACGGACGAGGATATTGCCCGCACGCTCGCCATGTTCGGCGGCTTTACCGAGGGGCTGCAACTGTTCGCATCGTTCGCGATGCTGATGAACTTCCCGCGCTTCAACAAGATGAAGGGCATGGGCCAGATCGTCAGCTGGTCGGTGCGTGACGAGAGCCTGCATTGCGAAGGCATCATCAAGATGTTCCACACCTTCTGTGAGGAGCGCGACTGCCTGACCAAGTCGGTGAAGGAAGACATCATCGACGTCTGTCAAAAGACCGTGCGGCTGGAAGATGCCTTTATCGACCTCGCGTTCGAAATGGGCCCGGTCAACGGGATGAGCGCGAAGGAAATCAAGAAGTACATCCGCTACATCGCCGATTGGCGCCTGGGCCAGCTGGGCCTGCAGCCGATCTACATGATCGACGAGCACCCGCTGCCATGGCTCAGCCCGCTGCTGAACGGTGTCGAGCACGCGAACTTCTTTGAAACCCGCGCAACCGAATACTCAAAGGGCGCGACGACCGGCGACTGGAACACCGTGTGGTCCAGCTTCGACAAGCGCCAGAAGGCGAAAGCGGTCAACGAAGACAGCACCGAAGATGGCGGCCCGGATATGTTCGAGGACGGGGTGCAGGCTGCGGAGTAATTGTGTTTCGTGCCGATACTGTTTTTGTCATAGGCGCCGGAGCAAGCGCTGAATTTGGTCTCCCGCTTGGCGCTGCTTTACTTTCTGATGTCGCAGCGCGCGTTGATATATCTTATGATTTTGGGCGGCTTGCCCGTGGCGACTCTGTCGTGGCACACGCGCTGGAAGACCACCTTGACGTAAGGCGGGACCCCACAGTTTACAACGAGCATCTGCACGCTGCATGGCAGCTCGTAAAATCGAGCAGGCAAGCTCTATCAATAGACAACGTGCTAGAAGCTCTTGAGGACGAAAAAGCATCGACAGTTGGGAAATTCGGAATAGTCCGGGCTATTCTTAGCGCGGAGGACAAGCTCGACCTTTCAGCTTGGGCTGAGAATTTAACTGATCAAATAAAGATCGAAGATTATAGCGATACTTGGCTTGATAGATTTGCTAAACTACTTACAGAGAATGTTAAAAAATCTGAGATTGAAAGAATTTTTTCTAACATAACGTTTATTAACTTCAACTATGATAGAATCATTGAGCAATACTTGCCGTTTGCAATCTCTGAATATTATGGGGTGAAGGCTTCAGAAGTGCAGCGGCTGTTCAACGCTGTTCCCATGTATCGGCCCTACGGGAAGGCAGGAAACCTCTCGTGGGAGGACGCAGGCAGCGTGGTACATTTCGGGCACTCAGGATCTAATCACGTCAAGGAAGCGGCTTCAAGAATTTTGACTTTCACGGAGCAAGTAGAAGATGCAGACTTGATCGCTGGTATACGCAATGCAATTTCGAATGCAGACCGCATTGTCTTCTTGGGCTTTGGCTTCCATCGACAGAATATCGAACTTTTGACTGCTCACGCAAGAGATAATGTCGAGATCTACGGCACCACCTACGGTATGTCGAAGAGCGATGTGGCAGTGGTTGATGCTGAAATTGAGCAGGCTTTTGAACTGGATGAACGCGATGGGATGGTGCGCGAAGACTGGTTCAGACCCTACGATCTCACATGCAGCCAACTTTTATCCGAGATATGGAGAACGCTGACTAGCGACGCGAGTGCGACCAAAGTTGAGCCGTTCTACCTCGGGAGTGGCAATCTTTGATTTGCAAGACTCTACATACGCCTCTTAGTTACTTAGTTACCAATTGCATTGGGCCGCGTCTCGACCATTAGCTCAATTGTTTTTTGCCCTAGTTCGAGTGCGTCTTGCGTTCCCCACCACCCAAAGATACCCCGACCTCAACACCACCCCCTTCTTACCCCGCCCCATTGTTCGGCGAGGCCTTCGTTCACCAGCACATCGCCCAGGCTTTCGCCGCCGCGCGTCACTACGCGCAGCTTGCGGCCATAGGGGTCCTCGTCGCGGCCATCCGGGTTTGCCGCGAGGGTAAACGCCCCTTCATTCAGCAAATATTGCAGCCGCCGCGTCGCCTTGCGGCCCAGCTGAGCCTCGCGTGCGCAATCCGGATCGCTCACTTCCGGCGTGTCGATATCGGCAATCCTGATCTTCGTGCCGCGATACCAGATCGTGTCGCCATCGACGACGCAGGTGATGCGACCGGATCCGGAGCAGATCGGGAATTGCGCTACCTCGCTGTCCTGCGCAAGGCGCGGGGACCTATCGGACGGCAGAGGGAAAAGCGCGGTGCCAAACACTCCAAGCGGCAGCGCGATCATCGCGGTGGGAAAGATGTAAGCCATGCCCCCACGTGCCACGCGCGCGGCGGGATTTCGGCCTAGGGCCTGTGCCTAGGTAACTGCCCCTATCAGCACCCGCGAATACCATCTGTGGAATGGCATAAACGCGCGCACGACCAGGCGATCCGGCTTGCCCACCCAGCTTCCAAAGCGAAGCCGAGTTCCGCTTCCGGACATCGGTTCGACCGAGAGCCAGCTCGCCGTTGCGCCCTGAAAATCTCGCAGCAAAATCTCGGTTGAGGAACGCTCCACCACATCCCACGCCGCGAATTTCTCGACCTCGCCGCGCGCTAGCTTCGCTGCGTCTTCGTTATTCGCGCCGCGCCCGATCAGGCCCAGCACGATCCGTTCCGGGCGAAACGCCATGCTGCAATAAAAGCGCTCGATAAACTCCGCCAAGGTGACCGCGCCCGGCACCTTGACCACGAAACAATCGCGATAGTCGCTGTCCACGCCAAACTCGGCGAGAAGGCTGCCTTCGGGTACGTCTGTTTGCTGCACTTTGCCCATGGTTAGAGCTCCAATCGGCCTGTTCGCTGGCGGACTGCATGCTCCACTACTCCCCTCGCCAAGGCACCGAAAGTGCATCGCATGCACCATCACTTGATTGCGGCCGCACTGCGTGTATTGTCCGAGCAATACACCTTAAAGGAATTCCCATGCTCACTGCCCTTGCACTTGCCTTTTCCCAGACCGCTGCCGCCGCTCCGATCCCGCCGATCGATGAAGCGCGCGAACAGGTGATCGCCAATGACGCCGCGCTTTTCTATGCCGCGTTCGAAGGCTGCGACACGAGCAAGCTGGAGCCGCTGCTGACAGAAGACTTTCGCATGCTGCACGACCTGGGCGGGATAGCAGCGCCAGACCGGGCGAGCTTCATCGGCATGCTGTCGGAGCAATGCGATGCGCGTGAACCCGGGGGCAAGAGCGAGGGATACAAGAACCGCAGACTGGTGGTACCCGGCAGTCGAACTGTCACGCCCTTGGGCAAATGGGGCGTGCTGGAGCGCGGAATGCACACATTCCAGGAACTGCGCCAGCGCCCTGCAGGCTATTATGGAGAGGATGACCCGGGCGGCCCGTCATGGGTGCAGGTCGGCGGCGCGCGCTATATTCACGTGTGGCAGTGGATGCCGGAGGAAGGGAAATTCCGCCTGCAGGAAAGCATCAGCATAGATCACGGCGCGGCACCGCCCTACCCGCCGGAAGGGAGCTGAGCCCTACCTCCGCCCACCAATCCGATGACGGCTGATTTTGATCCACATCAAAGCGCCGCTTTGCTTCCGCGCATAGCCTCACTGCACAAGGCACGAGGAGAACGCGCACCATGTCCGGCCATACGCCCAATGAATTGACCAAGATTTTCGCTCGCGATCGTGAGTTGATCACCCGGCTCAAGCAGGAGGACGCGCATTACGCGCGGCTCGCGGACGAATATCACGAGGTGAACCGGCAAGTGCACCGGATCGAGGCGGAAACCGAGGCGGCGAGCGACGAGCGGACCGAGCAGCTAAAGCGCAAGCGGTTGGCCCTGCTTGACGAGATCACCGCCATCGTGACCGAGGCCCGAAATGCGGCGGCCGGAGCCGCCACCGCCTGACCGCATCCACTCCCGCGGATACAGGCACAAGCTGGCGTCGAGCCTATTCCAGCCTCCACCGGGCTGGAGTGGTCTCGACGTCGAGGCGTGAACAAGCCTACCCGTCGGCGATACAACTGTGTCCGCTATGTTCGGAACGCAAAGTGCGGTTGTGCAGTTTTAGCTTCAGCAACAACAGGAGCACACCATGCGTAATCCTTCATTTGTAACACGATCGGCCACCGCCGCGGCCTTGGCCCTCTCGCTCGGGCTTGCCGCCTGCGCGGGCGAGGCCCCCGAAGCGTCCGACGATGCGGACTCGGTCGAAACGATCGAAACCGATATGGAAGCCGATGCAATTTCAGATGAGGCGATCGAAGAGGCTGTGCCGGGTATCGAAGACGCCGATGCTGAGGGCGATACCCCTAACACGGCCGACCTTGACGATCAGGAGAACCTCGAAGTCAACGATATAGGCGAACCAACCGAGCGTTGATGTCCGTCGCGCGTGGCTAAGCCCCAACTTAAAATCAAGAGCGTTCTACTCCTGCCCCCACGCGGCAGGAGGGGCCTCGACTTCCTGGTTTAGGGCAAACTCGACGCGGAAATGGCGATCCTCCGGCGCGCCGCCATCGACGGTGCGCTTGAGCTGGTAAGCGAACACGCCGTTATCCGTGCCCACCGGATCGACCGCGACCGTCCAGACATTGGTGACCGACGCGGTCAGCCCTTCACGCTCGAACAACGCGATGCTCTCCGCATCGACGGGGAAATCCTGTTCGCGCGCGCTGCCTGCGCCTTCCTCTCCCGGCTCCGTGTCGCCGCCATACATGGTGACCGCGTCGCTCTCGCCGTCCTCGTGACGGTGGTCATGCTTGAGGCGCAGGCCGCCCGCATCATTCCTGGTGATCAGCCAAGTGCGCGAGCGATCCCATGTCCCATCCTCGCCCTCGACGTGAAACGGCACGGCGATGCGCGTGTCGCTGCATTCGCGCACATGCATCACCATGTCGCGTCCGACGAAATCTGCATCGGCGGCGTCCTCGCTCACCAGCTCGCCGGCATAGGCTTTGCCGCAATGGGTCGAGAGCGCGGACCAGAATTCGTCTTGCGGATCGAGCGCGCGGTCCGGCGTCGGATCGGAGTTTAGGTTGGGCCCTTCACAGGCTGTGAGGGCAAGCGCGGCGGCCATCGACAGGGCGGTGTATCTGGTGGGAATGATCATGCGGCACCTTAACAAGGGCGCGCTCGCTTTCCTACTGCTGCCACGTGAGGGTAGTGGATGGGGATGTGTGTTTTTGTTCTTGAGCCGCGCCACCCGCACCCTCCATCTTTGCTTGATCGAGTAAACCGATCAATGCGCAGCTCTGTGATCGATTGGTTTTCAATGCCAGGACTGTGTTCCATGCGTTCCAAACGTGCTTCACCAGCGACGAACCGAGTGGCTTGCCGGGACCCTCGCCATTCGCCACATTGGCCGCGCAAATGGAGGGACTACACATGAAAACACGTGCAACATCTGGCGGTTTGGCAACACTCGGCGGCCTGGCACTCGCGATCGGGCTTGCGGTCATGCCGCTTACGCCCGCCTTGGCCGATGATCATGCGGCGGAAGAGGAAGAGGTGGAGATCGTCAACCAGATGAGCTTCCCCGCCGATGCAATGTGGCAGCACAGCTTCGACGCCTACGAGGGCAGTGCGGGCGAGGTGAATGCAGCTTTGCGGCGCGCGCTGGCGTTCTCGAAGGCGATGGAGGGTGAAGGTGTCGCGCCGGAGCGGGTCAAGGTTGCAATCGTGGTGCACGGCCCGTCCGTATTCGATGTCTCGAATGACGCGCGCTATGGCGAGAAGTACTATGGCCTTGAGAACCCGAACAAGGATGTGATCGCGCAGCTGGTCGAACGCGGCGCGGAAATCTGGGTCTGCGGAGTTGCTGCGAAGTATCACAAGGTCGGCAATTTGCATCTGCTCGACGGGGTGAAGATGGCGCCGAGCGGCACCGTCGCTCACGCAGAACTGCAACGGCGCGGCTTTGGCATCAATGCTTACTGAGGCGAGGTGCCGATTTGGAGCGGACACTAAAGGGGGCAAGCCAGGTGAGTAAGGCAGAGCTGGGAAAACGAATGGTTGCGGTGATCGTGCCGCTTTGTGCCGGACTGGCCTTGGGCGGCTGTGCTGCCTCCGGTTCCCAGACCCGCAGCGCGTCGGCCAATTCGAACGATGAAATCGCAGCGATGCTAGGCCAGATGATGGCGGGAGAATCGCAGATGAAGGGAGCGGCGCTGGAGAAGAAGGTCGAGGAAGCCTCAGCCTATCCGCTTGGTAGCGCGGACAACCCGGTGCGTGCGCACCTGCCACCGGGCCAGCGCGCGTACCTCTCGCGATTGCGGTGCGTCGATCTCTCGCGGCCGGCATTCTACCGGGCGGGAAGCGCTGGCCTGTCGCCCTATGGCAATATCGTCGACCTTTATGTCGTCACTTGCGAGGACAGCGAGCCGGCAGAGAGCGAAGTCTATATCGATATGTACCATCCCGGACATGTCGAAGAGGCCGCGGTGAAGGGCTTTGGCATCGCCGGGGGGCGCACCGAAGAATGACCAAGGGTGCTCTTTGAGGGCCTGTTTTGTCTGGCGTGCTAGAACGCCAGTGTTTCAGGATCGGGCATTGGCTCGCGGCGCTGCGCCTTGACCAGGCTCATCACGCTGCGCACGCCGACCCAGACCGCTATGATTGGCAGGATGAGGAAACCGATAAATACGACTGCCAAGACGCCAGCAACTACCGATGCGGCAAAGCCGATCCAGAAGGTGCGTATGAGGTAGGTGTAGTGCGACTTCATCCATGGCTCTTGGTTTTCGCCTTGCCACAGATGGGCGAGCACGATGCCGACCAGGCCGGTGATGCCGCCACTCAAGAAGCTGGCAAGGTAGAGCAGGCTAATGATGGTCGGGCGATTGGCGTCGAAGCCGTCACCCGATTGCACTGGCTGGCGGTTGCCGGGACTTGGGTCGGGCCGGTTGGTGGTGTTCTGGTCGTCCATCATATGATCCCCTTGCACGTGTTCATACGGAGCTTAACGCAATGTGCGTTCCGTGCAACTCTCGCTCACGAAGCTGGCGGGAATGCTGTCAGCGGCACCAATCGCGCGGCGTGGTGCCCCAACCGCTTTCGGCAGCTAAGCCCAGTTCAAGCATATGATCGGCGAGGTATTCGTAGCGGTCGCGAGCAATCCTGCGGCGGACTTCGCGCAATTCACGGCCATATTGATCGTAGGCCGGCTCGTCAGCGCCGCTCCATTCGACGTCATCTTGGGCGAGCCAGTCATGCAGCGCTTTGCGGGCCTCAAGCGCCTTCTCGCGCTCAGCGGGGCATGCTCCATCCAGTTCGGGCGCATCGAATCCGGTCAGGCGAATGCGGCGCGCGCCTTCACCAAAGCCAATGGCGATCGTATCCCCATCGATCACGCAACCCTGGCTCGGAGTGCTGCTACGCACCCCGCAAATGCCGAAGTCGCGATCCACGCTCACCCAGTCATCTGCACTGCTTGCCCAGGGGCGGAATACGAACCACCACAGCGCCATCACGATCAGCGCGAGAATCGGCACACGCCATAAGATCCACCAGCGCATCATCCCGCCTCGGCGGCGCGGTCTCGAACGGCGTTTGAGCATCAGCGGCATGGTAGCAGCGAGGCGCTGGACAACGCAAAGGTCGGCAAAGCAAAGGGCCGCCAGGATTTCTCCCAGCGGCCCTCAAATCTGTGTTCAAGCCGTCATCGGCTTGAGTGTGACCGTCACGCGATTTCGCTGAGCGAACCTTTGGTGCCATCCGGACGTTCGATATCGACACAGGTGCCTTCATCGACATAAGTCCAGGCATTGCCCTGATAGTCTTCGGTGCTGGTGCCAGCACAGCTGGTGCCTGGGCCTGCAGCGCAGTCGTTCTTGCCGGCGAGTGAAACGCCGTAGCATTTCTCCTTAGCGCCATCGCCAGCTGCGGCCAGCGCTTCGGCTTCGGTGTTGGCTGCAGCGTCTTCGCTGCCACCGCCGCCGCCTGAGCAGGCTGCTGCAAGGCCTGCTGCGATCGCGAGAGTGAATGATCCTTTGATGTGAGCGGTGTTCATGATGTCCTCCAAATTACCCAAAAATCATGGTGGCGAATGCATCGACCACCTGTTTGGCGATTCGCATCACGCGGCTGAAAGGTTACGCAGCCGGGCGAATAATTTGCAAGCCCGCTCATATTAGGCTGTCGCAAGGCACAAACCGCGCAGCGCTTTCCACCACGCAAGTAAGCGGCTAAGCGCTCGCCACAGCCTTGCGTTCGCGCGTGAGGCCTGTTGAAACAAAGAGAAAAGACACCGGCCATGACTGCCAACGCCGATACACCCGCGCCCGACATTGCCAAAGCGCAAGTGCTGATCGAGGCACTGCCTTACTTTCAGCGCTATGCCGGGCGCACATTCGTGGTGAAATATGGCGGGCATGCAATGGGCAATCCCCAGGCTGCACGGGACTTCGCCGAGGATATCGTGCTGCTCAAGGCGGTCGGCATCAATCCGGTTGTGGTCCATGGCGGCGGCCCGCAAATCGGCGAGATGCTGGAGAAGCTTGGGGTCGAGACGACATTTGTTGACGGCCTGCGCGTGACCGATGAGGCGACCGCCAAAGTCGCGGAAATGGTGTTGTCCGGCGCGATCAACAAGCAGCTGGTCGGCTGGCTGGCGGAAGCGGGCGGCAAGGCGATCGGCATCTCGGGCAAGGATGGCGGATTGGTGCGGGCCCGCAAGCTGGAGCGCACGACCCGCGATCCAGAGAGCCTGATCGAGCAGGTTATCGATCTCGGCTATGTCGGCGAACCTGCCGAAGTCGACACCAACGTGATCGATACAGCCGTCGCCGCCGGCATGATACCGGTGATCGCTCCGATTGCGGCTGGCGATGATGGCGCGACCTACAATATCAATGCCGATACGATGGCGGGCGCAATCGCGGCGGCTTTGGGTGCTGCGCGCCTGTTCCTGCTCACCGATGTCGCGGGTGTGCTCGACGCCGACGGTGAATTGCTGCCCGAGCTGAACCCAGCGGACATCGCAGAGCTGCGTGAGGGCGGCGTGATCAAGGGCGGCATGGTGCCGAAGCTGGAAACCTGCGTTTCGGCAATCGAGGCCGGGTGCGAGGCCGCCGTGGTGCTCGATGGCCGGGTGGCGCATGCCATGCTGTTGGAGTTCTTCACCGCCAGAGGTGCCGGTACGCTGGTGCGTGCTTGACCGCAGTGTTAGGACTGGAACCAAGCGTATTAGTCGGGTAACACGGCAAAGGGACACTAACCGAGCGGTGCACAGAGGCCTCGAGGCTTTCAGCGTCGCCAAAAACGGAAAACCTATTGATGAATGGACTTTTCGCACTTCAACAGATCATAGGCCTGCTGGTTCAGGTACTGGTGATGCTGATCATTATCCAGTTCGTGATTGGCCTGCTGTTTGCATTCAATGTCGTCAGCCCATCGAATCAGTTTCTGATGGCGCTGTACAACTCGATCAACAAATTGCTCGACCCGGTCCTGCGTCCCATTCGTCGGTTTATGCCGGACACCGGCGCGGTCGACTTCTCGCCGCTCGTGCTGATCCTGCTGCTGCAAATCGTGCTTATTGTTCTTGGCAGTATCGGATAGTCTTGAATGACCGCCACACGGATTGACGGGAAGGCGTTCGCGGCAAAATTGCGCGAACGTGTTGGTGAGGCAGCGCTCGGTTTTGCAGAGAAGGTCGGGCGCAAACCGGGGCTCGCGGTGGTGCTGGTCGGTGAAGATCCCGCAAGCCAGGTCTATGTCCGCAGCAAGGGCAAGGCGACCGTCGCGGCCAATATGGAAAGCTTCGAGCACAAGCTGCCCGAAAGCACCACTCAACAAGAGCTTGAGGCTCTCGTCGATCAGCTGAATGCGGATGATGCCGTCGATGGCATTCTGGTCCAGCTTCCCTTACCCAAGCATCTGGATGAGCAGGCCGTCGTCGATCGCATTACTCCGGCAAAGGATGTCGACGGGCTCACTCCGGTCAGCACGGGGCGTTTGGCGCTGGGTTTGAAAGGCCTTGTGCCATGCACGCCGTTGGGCAGTCTGATGTTGCTCAAGGATACGCTCGGCGATCTCACCGGCATGAATGCCGTGGTCATTGGCCGTTCTATCTTGGTTGGCAAGCCGATGGCGCAATTGCTGCTCGATGCGAACGCTACAGTCACGATTGCGCACAGCCGCACGAAGGACCTCGCAGATGTCGTTAAGCGCGCGGACATCGTGGTTGCGGCAGTCGGTCGGCCGGAGATGATCCGTAAGGACTGGTTGAAGGATGGCGCGACTGTGATCGATGTAGGCATCAACCGACTGCCGCCCGAACCAGGCGCGGAGAAGGGCCGACTTGTCGGCGACGTCGCCTATGACGAAGCGAGCGAGGTGGCTGGCGCTATCACGCCCGTACCTGGCGGTGTCGGGCCGATGACCATCGCGGTGCTGTTGCGCAATACTCTTGTGGCGGCGCATGGTAATGCCGGGATCGAAGCGCCGGAGGGACTATGAGAATTGGGGTTGCTGTTTTGTTGGCCGGGGCGGTAGCCGCCTGCGGAGGTGGCCCGCGCGGCCCGTCGAACGAAGTCATCACCCGAGTGCTAACCGGCGCACCGGGCGAAGCGCAACCAAGCCGCATCGTTGCCACGGAGATAGCCTTTGCTCGCGCCGCGCGCGAAGACGGCCAGTGGACGGCGTTCAAGGAATTCGCAGCGCCCGGAGGACTGATCCACGGGCGTAACGGCCCGGTGGACGCGTTGGCTTTCGCAAGCGCGCTCGATGACCCGGACGAGGCGGTTCAGTGGGGCACGCGCGCAGTCTGGATGAGCTGCGATGGCGCGATGGCGGTCAGCCAGGGGCGCTTCCGCGATCCGCAGGGCATCGTCGGAACTTACGTGACGATTTGGGAGCGCGGGGCCGACGGCCAATATCGCTACACCTACGATGTCGGCACACGCGATGATCCTCAGCCTCCGCCGCGTGAGGCACCACGCGAAGGCGAGATTGTCGTGACGGCGTTGGACTCTGTCAGGGCCGATATTGCCGATTGCGCTCGCCGCGGCGAGACCATCCCGGGCCCGCCGCCTTTGACCATTGGCGAAGGCTATAACGAGGTCGCCAAGCTTTCGCGCGATGGCACGCTGCGCTGGCGCTGGATACACTACGATGATGGAAGACGGCGCGTTGCGGCGGACTATCTCAGCATGGGCAGTTGGAAGACTGCGCTCGACGAATTCATGCCCGCCACTCCGTCATCCGGTGAGTAAGCGGTATGCTGCCTGAGCTGTTCGTCTCCGCTTTCATCACCCTGTTCGTGGTTATCGATCCGCCTGGCTGTGCGCCGATTTATGCGGGTCTGACCAAGGGTGCGAGCGCTGCGCAAGCACGCAACATGGCGCTGCGTGCCAGCGGGATTGCGGCGATCATCCTCACGATCTTTGCCTTTTTCGGCGAGGACTTGCTCAAGGCTTTGCATATCGAACTCAACGCTTTCCGCATTGCGGGCGGATTGATGCTGTTCTGGATCGCGTTTGAAATGGTTTTCGAAAAGCGCACTCAGCGCCGCACGGAACGCGCTGAGAAAGTCAGCGCTGCAGAGGTTGAGGATGTCTCGGTTTTCCCGATGGCGATGCCGATGCTCGCCGGACCGGGTGCGATCGCGGCGGTCATGCTGCTGATGAATGAAGCCGACGGATTTACCGAGACGGCGGAAGTGTTCGCAGCTCTCGCTCTGGTGCTGATCATCACCGCCATTGCGCTGGTCGCGGCGGGACCGCTGATGCGCATCTTCGGGGACAAGGTCGAGGCGGTGATCACGCGTCTGCTGGGCGTTTTGCTAGCCGCGCTGGCCGCACAATATGTGATCGATGGACTGCGCGGCGCGTTCTTTGTTGAGCCTCAAGCGCCGGCGGCTGCATCCGCAGCCTTGGCTTTCCTCGCTCACGCGACCTGAAGGTCGCATCGCTGCGGGCGGCCATTTGACCTTGCAGTCAGCTACGCGACCGAGGACTGCGAGGATGGTTTACGCCATCGCGGGCAGGTTGGCCGCAATCCCGTAAGCTGAACCAATCGCCGTCGCGAGCGTGCCAAAGGCACCCATTGCGCGCATTCCGGCAAATGCCTTGCGACCTCCAGTCAGGTCTTCGCCGTGCGATCCCGCCAGCGATGCGAAGCCGAGCGCGTGCAGGATGCGGGCAACGGCAAACAGCATGCACAGAACCATGACGTAGGTGGTTTGACCGACCAGTATCTCGAACAGCGCGATAACCACCAGGAACAGGCCCGAGTTCTCAGCCAGATTGCCATGGCGACGAACTTTGCGCTCCAGATCCTTGTCGTCGCCGATACCGAGGAATTGCCCCTTTGACCGGTGGAGGCCGACGCTGAGCATCAGCACCACTTGCAGGACAATCAGGAATGCGCCGAGCATAGCGGAATAAAGAGGCAGGTTCATCATAGATTGCTCTCCGTTTCGAGGATTGCGGTGCTGGGGTAACCGATCAAGGTGAGCGACGCGCGACCGGCGTCGAGCACCTGCTCCGGATTGGCGGACACGCGGGCCGAAGCGAATGCGCCGTGCAGCAATTGGGTAAGTGTTCGCCCGAGGGCAGCCGGATCGCCGGTTGCTGATCCTGATGTGATCGCTGCCGCAGCGATGTCGCGCATATGCCGCTCGACCTCGTCGAAAACGCGCTGGGCCTCTTCGCGCACTTCGGGCATGTCCTGGCCAAGCTCAAGCGCGAGACCGACTATCGGGCAACCGTGCAGATCGCCGTCCTGCTCATGCGTTTCGACATGGACGCAATAGGCATGGCGATAGATCGCCGCCAATCGCGCCTCGGGGGCGGGGTGTTCGACAACGCTTGCTTCAAAGACATTCGCGAGAGTCGCCGCGCCATGCTGCCTCACGACTGCCAGTGCCAGATCGCGCTTGTCGGCGAAGTATCGGTAGATAGTGGCCTTGTTGACCTCCGCGGCAGCGGCCACTTCGTCCACGGCTACACCGTGGAAATTGCGACGCCAGAAGAGCCCGGCAGCGACCGATACGATATGAGCGCGGGTGCGTTCGCCGCGCGTCTGAAAGATTGGAGCGTTCATAACTAACTGTTTAGTTCGGTCTCGGTGAATGAGAAAGCGCTATGCTGCGACGTGAGGTTGCACAGCGCGCGTGGGTGCCTGGAGAGCGTGCGATCTACGCTCTCATTTTCCTTCTGTTCATCCTTAGCGTTTCACACCGCTGCCGGACTTTCAAAGGGTGGTTGCATCATGAGTTTTCGAGGTTTGCAGCGGGAAATTCTGGCAGCCTTTGCTGCGCTCACGATCGGTGCGTCGGCACCCGTTCACGCTCAGGTTCAGGACGGGCCACCAAAGCAAGAACCGCTCGAGGTCCTGACGCTTGAACAACTTGAGGCCCGGATTCTCGCTGGTGACCTTAAGAAGGTCCGTGCGCTCGCGATCGAGCAGCATGGCGAAACCGTCTATCGCAAGCGGTTCGGCCAGGGTGAACTGGGAGACCGGGTCGACATCAAGTCGGCTGGCAAATCCGTCACAGCGCTGGCGGTGGGCGCGGCAATTGCGGATGGCGATCTGGCGGGCGTGGATGTGAAGGTCTGGCCCTATCTCGGCTCCTCGCGCGGCGATCCATTCGACGCGATTACCGTTGCAGATTTGCTGTCGATGTCGTCCGCGCTCGACTGCAATGATTGGAACCGGCGCTCTCCCGGCCAGGAAGAAAAGATGTATAGCACCCGCGTGTGGCGCGACTTCGCTCTGACGCTTCCGGCACGGGATTACAGCCGCGATGAGAAAGGCGCCGGTCCATTCTCATACTGCACAGCAGGCGTGTTCCTGCTCGGTCAGGTTGTGCAGCAGGCGACGGGCGAGCGCTTCGACAATTACGTGCAGCGCCGGCTGTTCGATCCGCTCGCCATTGATGGCGCGGACTGGAGGCGCTCGCGCAGCGGAGAAGTGCAATCGGGCGGTCAGCTGACGATTTCCGACGAGGCGCTGCTCAAGATTGCACGCATGGTGATGGATGAGGGCAAGTGGCAGGGCGAGCAGATTGTTCCGCGCGACTGGATCAAGACCATGCTTTCACCGCAGCATCAATTGGGTCAGCATGTGCATTACGCACGTCTGTGGTGGCTGATGCCGGTGCGCTCATCACGAGGCTATGAAGCGGCGTGGATGATGAAGGGCAACGGCGGCAACATCGTTGCTATCGTGCCGAACATGGATGCCGTGCTGGTTGTGCAGACCGAGAACTACAATCGCAAGAATGCAGAGCGATATGCCTTTATGGCACTGACTTCGATGCTGATGAGCCTGCCCGTTCCTGACATTTCAGAAGAATAGCTGCCTCAAACCAGCTCCGCAGGAGCCGCAAGGGCAAGCGCCCGCCCGCAGCGACGCGATCTTCAGATCGCATAAGCGAGGATAGCCAAGCGAACGGATGTGAGCGCTGGCGCTTGAAGCCAACACTATTGCAACGTCATGATTTCTTCGCTGCCATCGCCGCGGCCAAAGAATTGCATCAGCTGGATTAGCAGCTCGCAGCGAGCGTGAATGTTCTCTGCCTCAAGCAGCGCCTGCTTCGACGCCGGATCGAACGGCGCGATTTGCGAGACGCCATTGATCAGCGAGAAATCATCGAGTCGTTCGACCGAGTCCCAGTCGACACTATAGCCTTGGCGGTCGGCGAAACGACGCGCCTCTTGTTCGAAGCCAGCGCGCTCGATTGCGCTAAGCACGTCGTTCTCGTCATCCTCGATCAGCTCACCTTCGACCTGTCGGAACGCGGTCGCCACATCCAGCTCCCGGATCAGCTTGAAGCGCGATTGCCCCTCCAGGATCAAATTGTAGCGCCCGTCATCCATCGCTTCGATCTCGCCTATCCGCCCGACACAGCCGACAGTGTAGAGCGGTGCACCGTCCACCGGGCGTTGTGGCTGGATCATCGCAATTTGCCGGTCGCGCACCAGCGCATCGCCGACCAGCGATTGATAACGCGGTTCGAAGATGTGCAGCGGCAATTGCAATCCCGGGAACAGGATCGCGCCGGGCAATGGGAATATCGAAAGCCGCTTGCTCATCCGCCTCAGCCGAAAAGGATCTTTGACAGACGTCGACGGGTGGCGACCACCCATTCATCTTCCAGCCCGATGGCTTCGAAGATCTGCAACAGCTTGGCGCGAGCCGCGCCTTCATTCCACTCGCGGTCCGCTTCGACCATCTTCAGCAACGTATCAGCTGCGGCATCACGCTCGCCTCCGGCAAACGCGGCTTCGGCATAGGCCAATTGCGCTTCCATATCCTCCGGCGCTTTCTGCGCTGCTGCCTGCAGGCCAGCAAGTTCGCCGTCGTCAACTTGCGTACCGGCCAGTTCGAGAGCGCTTTTGGCGGCGGCGATGGCGGGATCGTTGGCGAGCGTCTCGTCTGCTTCGATCGCGGCGAGAACCTGTTCCGCTTCGTCAGTCTTGCCCAGCTGGATCAGCGCGCGCACTAGGCCGGAGTGGGCGATGGCGTGCTTTGGCGCGAATTCGGTTATCTGCGCGAACACACCCGCCGCGCGTTCCGCGTCGCCTTCCATCAGCGATTGCTCGGCCATGCCGATGGCCTGTTCGATCTCTTCGTCTGTCGGGCCTTGCGGCTCGCCATCGGCGGCTCCCGCCTGGATCGGCAACTGCGCCAGCAGCTGGTCGAGCGCGCCCTTCAATTGCGATTCGCTGCGCGCGCTGGTTAGATCGGCCACCGGCTGGCCCTGGAATATCGCATAGACCGTCGGAATGGATTTCACCTGAAACTGGCTGGCGATGAATTTCTCTTCATCGACATTGAGCTTCGCCAGAATCACGCCCTTATCGGCATATTCGGTGGCGACCTTCTCCAGCATCGGGGCGAGCGCTTTGCACGGCCCGCACCATTCCGCCCAGAAATCCAGGATGACGAGTTTCGTCTGAGATGGTTCGACGACGCTGGTGCGAAACCGGTCGACAGCCTTTTGTTCGTCGAGATTGAGACCCATGCTGGCCAAGGGTGTGCTCCTGTTTGTTGGTGCGCCACGCGCTGCGATTGCAATGTGGGACGCGTGACGGCTGATGTGAAGGTGTGAATGTCGCTGGCGGCTCACGCGGGCCTAATCAAGGAGAATCTCACAGAAGCGATTTTAAGGCTTGCAGGCGGAGGTGCCCGCTGCTAATCGCGCCGCCTCCCCACCAAGGAAGCGCCAATGCGCACCTTGTTGCCGAGCGTCAGTGAGCGGGCGTAGCTCAGGGGTAGAGCACAACCTTGCCAAGGTTGGGGTCGGGCGTTCGAATCGCCTCGCCCGCTCCATTATTTTCGAAATTCCGCTTTTCAGCGCATGTCGTTATTCAGCGCATGTCGTTATCGCGCCCTAGTGGATTTCAGGCAGCGCTTGGTTCGCTTTGCCACGAGCATAGCTGTATCCCGCCCGCCACTCATCGGTCATTCATTGCCATTCGTCGAAGAGAGCGGATTATCGCTTGCAACGGGGACCGACGCTGCTAGGTGCGTGTTACGTTATCACATTTACTTCTGATCAGGGATCATCATGACATCTACGGTTATTTGTCGGGCCAGCTCTCGCTTGGCGCTCGCCACCGCCATATCTTTTGGCGTGCTCGCTCAGCCTGCTCTCGCGCAGGATCAGGACGCGCCGCAAACCGATTCCGCTGAAACGCAATCGGAGCGGATCGAAGACGATCTCCACACCCGCCGCGTAGATAGCGATGGTACGATTGTCGTCAGCGCGGCCGGCCTGAAACAGCTCGACATCTTGGCCGGCACATCTGTGTTCGAGGCGGCCGACATCCAGCGTAATCTTGATGGTCAGATTGGCGAGGTCCTGGCCAAGCTGCCCGGCGTCTCGGCCAGCAGTTTCTCCCCCGGTGCCTCGCGCCCGGTTCTACGTGGCTTCCAGGGTGAGCGTGTTCGCGTCCTCATCGATGGTCTTGGCACGTCTGACGTTTCCAATACGTCGGTTGACCATGCGACCACGATTGATCCCCTGACGGCAGAGCGGATCGAAGTGCTGCGCGGGCCAGCTGTCTTGCTTTACGGCAGTCAGGCGATTGGCGGTGCGGTCAATGTTATCGACAAGCGGATCCCGACCCGTCGTCCCGATGAGAAGATCCACCTCGACGCACTTGCGGCGTGGAATTCAGCGAGTGATTTGCGCAATGGCGGCGCGTCGCTCGATGTTCCGATCGGGTCGAGCCTGGTCTTCCACGTCGACGGTTCCTATCGCGAGACCGATGATCTGGAGATTGGCGGCTTCCAGGTTTCCGAGGCGCTGCGACAAGAGATTTTCGAGCTTGCTGACGAAGAGGAGGCCGAAGGCGAGATCGAAGAGGCAGAGGAACTGCGCGAGGCTGCAAATCAGCGTGGCTTTATTCCCAACAGTGCAACCCAGACCTGGACGATAAACACCGGCTTCGGACTGGTGCTCGGCGATAGCACCTTTGGCGCTTCCATTGGTTGGTATGACACGGAGTACGGGGTGCCGTCCCGGCCCGGAACGGAGCATGCTCACGAGGATGATGGCGACGATGACGAGGAAGAGGGCGAAGAGATCGTCACTATCGGCCTCGAGCAGTTCCGCGCCGACTTCCGCGGTGACATCGCACTGGGCGAAGGGTTCTTCCAGCGCCTGAAGCTGCGTGTCGGCTATTCCGATTACACACACACCGAATTCGAAGGCGATGAAATCGGCACAACCTTCGATAGCGAGTCTATCGAGGCGCGCGTTGAGCTGACGCAAAAGGAAACCGGTCCTCTGCGCGGTTCGCTCGGCCTGCAATACACCTATCGCGATTTCTTCGCCGAAGGCGCAGAGGCCTATGTGCCGCCCAATGTTACCGATCAAATCGCGATCTTTGCGCTGCAAGAATATGGTTCCGGCCCGTTCCAGATCGAGGCAGCCGGGCGGGTCGAGTTCACCGAGGTTGAATCTCAGCCGATCAGCGCGCGGCGCGAGTTTGAAACTTTCTCAGGCGCGCTTGGCCTCGTTTGGGAAGGCGAGCAGGCGCTGCGTGCCGGCGTGAACCTGTCGCGGGTCGAACGCGCACCGAGTGCGGAAGAGCTGTTTTCCAACGGACCGCATATCGCGACGCAGGCGTTTGAGATTGGCGATCCTTCGTTTTCTAAAGAGAGCGCTTGGGGCATCGAGGCCTTTGCTCGTGGCAACCTTGGTACGGCGCAATTCAGCGTCGCCGTGTTCCAGCAATGGTTTGACAATTACATCTTCCTTGATGAAACGGCGGACGAAGAAGATGGTCTGCCCGTCTTCGTCTATCAGCAGGATGATGCGAACTATTTCGGTATCGAAGGCGAGCTGACGCTGCCGTTCTACAACGATGGCAACCTCACTTTGCTGGCCGATGTGCGCGGTTCCTACATTAATGCGGAGCTGGACGATGGCTCAGCCATTCCGCGCATTCCGCCGATCGAATTGCTGGGCGCGCTCGAAGCCCAGACGCCCGCCTTTGACGTTCGCGCAGAGGTCCAATGGTTCGGTGAGCAGGACGATGTTGCAGCGTTCGAGACAGAAACGGATTCGTTTACGCTGGTGAATGCTTCGATTGCCTGGCGACCATTGCCGAGCCGTGAGAACGTGACGGTGCTGGTTGGCGTCGACAACATCTTCGACGTTGTTGGCCGCCGCCATGCGAGCTTTACGAAGGACTTTGTTCCGCTCGCCGGGCGCAATGCGAAAGCGAGCGTACGGCTTAGTTTCTAGAGGATCGGACCCTCTCCGATAAGATAAGGGCGGGGCCAGCTTTTCGCCGGTCCCGCCCTTTTTCTCGTTTGTGCTGGATCAGTTTTCTGCTGCGAAGGTCAGTTCGGCATGCTCTTCAAGCCGCTTGACCAGATCCTCGCCCAGAAATGATCCCGGCGTGCCGATGCCGCCCGGCGCGTCGCAGGATAGCAGCGCAATCGCGGTTTCACCGATCATCCGGCTGGTCGAGCCATAGCCTGGATCGTATTTGCCTTTGACGCCGTATTTGAGCGTCTCGCCACCCGGCAAATCTGCCACAAAGACGACATCGTAAAAGCCGTTTTCGCGCTCTTCCTTGTCCGGTCCTTCGCCGGGCTTGGGAGGCTTCGCGCCGAACGGGTTCTTCATCATCTCAGCCGCTGCCTCAGCCATCTTCTTGCCCGCCTCGCCAGGGCTGGTGAGCATCATCTCGTCATAGACGAAGTCTTCGCCATAGGGGTGGCCGAGCAGGAAGTTGGTGCGATGCACATTCTTGGTGTTGATCGGGGCCATCACGAATGGCGCGGACCATTTCTCCAGGTCCTTCTCGTAAGTCGGGACCATTCCGGACGGCTGGCTTGGCCCTTCAAAGCCGGGGGTCAGGCCAAAGGAGCTGCGCAGGATGCCGATCAGTTTCGGGTTCTTCGCGACCGCCTTCATCGTCTCGGTCATGGAGGCTACCGTGCCGCCCGATGCGCCGCCGGCCATGCCGCGAACCCGTCCGCGAATGCGCGCCGATGGCGAGCCGGTGCGTTTTTGCACTTCCTTCTGCGTCATCAGAACGCCGAGGTCGAAGGGGATGGAGTCGAACCCGCTTGAGAAGCAGATCCGCGCCCCGCTCGCCTTGGCAGCCTCGCTGTGCTGCTCGATCTTCTCGCGCATCCAGGTCGGCTCGCCGCATAGATCGGTATAATCGGTGCCGGTCTTCACGCAGGCTTCAACCAGATTGTCACCATAGAGCTGGTATGGTCCCACCGTGGTCAGAACCACCTTGGTGCGATTGCACATCGCCTCCAGGCTGGCCATGTCATCGGCATCGGCGACCACCAGCGGCGTATCTGCTGGCGCGCCGATTTCATCGCGCACCGCTTCGAGCTTTTCGAGACTGCGTCCGGCCATCGCCCATTTCGGACCGTCAGCGCTGTCGCCATATTCGCACACGTAGTGTTCGGCGACCAGGCGTCCGGTAAAGCCGGTTGCGCCATAGATGATTACGTCGAATTCTGGATTGGCCATTTGAATGCTCTCCTTTGCCGCGCTTGATGCGCGCGCATGTGCAGAGAGTCAAAGCCGCTACGGCGCGGGGAGTTCCGAATAGGCGACCTCAGAGCCGAGGCAGCGTTACGCCGCGCTGGCCCATGTATTTGCCCGCGCGATCCTTGTAGCTGGTTTCGCAGCGCTCATTGCCTTGCAGGAACAGGAACTGACACGCGCCCTCATTGGCGTAGATCTTCGCAGGCAGAGGCGTGGTGTTCGAAAATTCAAGCGTCACATGCCCTTCCCAGCCCGGCTCCAGCGGGGTGACATTCACAATGATGCCGCAGCGCGCATAGGTGCTCTTGCCAAGGCAGATCACCAGCACGTCTTCGGGCACGCGGAAATATTCGACCGTGCGCGCCAATGCGAAGGAATTGGGCGGGATGATGCAAACATCGGTCTTGCGGTCGACCAGGCTGCCCGCATCGAAGCTCTTGGGATCCACGGTGGCCGAATTCACATTGGTGAAAATCTTGAACTCGTCTGCCACGCGCGCGTCATAGCCATAGGATGACAGGCCATAGGAGATGACGCCTTCGCGCCGCTGAGCCTCGACGAAAGGCTCGATCATGCCCTCGTCCTGCGCCTTGGATCGAATCCACTTGTCTGAAAGAATCGCCATGAGAGAGTGATTCCGGAAGGCGAGGGGTGGAGCAAGCGTTAGTGGCTGGCGCTCCGCCGCGTATCCCCCGTTACTTGACTGTCTCAGCCCCCAGACCCGGATTCAGCGCAGTCACATGGTTGAGCCATTTCTTCGGGCGGCGCAGCATGTTGTCGGGATATTCCACCTTCAGGCCGACGATCTTCGCCATTGCGCCGACGAAGTGGATACAATTGCGCGTGTCGAGACTGTAATACTTCCCCGGCGCATCGCGCCACGCGACAACCTCTGCTTTGACGCGGGCATATTGTGCGTCGCTAAGCGTTACGGAGAAATGCCTGTTGGTCTTTTTGATCGTCTTGGGTTTCTCTGCCAGGATCATGTGCTCGACCGGGCCATTGAGTATGGCGGGCGTCACTTTGCGCGCGGAGAAGCCGTAATTCTCGTTTATCTGAGTGCCGTCCGACAGTGTCCCTTCCAGCACCACGAATGTGTGTGGGTAGCGCCCGATCAACACCGAGCCATTGAAGCTGTGAAAGTGCATGGTAACGGCGGCGAAGGCAGGCCCGCTCCAGACGAGCGCGAGCATTGTGACAACAAGCGTGAAAAGACGTTTCATGCGGCTGTTCCTAAAACGAAATTATCTCAGCTCGCAAGCGGTTGGCCGAGCAGGCTCGCATTACCGCCTGCGGCTGTTGTATCGACGCACGTCACGCGCTCGGTTGCGAAGCGGGCGAGATAATGCGGGCCGCCCGCTTTCGGACCCGTGCCGGAGAGGCCTTCCCCTCCGAATGGCTGGCTTTCGACCACCGCGCCGATCTGGTTGCGATTAACATAGATATTGCCGACTTTTGCGGTCCGCTCGATCAGGTGGCGCATCGCCTCGATTCGGCTGTGCAGGCCCAGAGTCAGGCCGAATCCGGTGGCGTTGATATCGGCGATGACCTGCTCGACCTCGCCAGCGGCGAAGCGCGCGACATGCAGAACGGGGCCGAAATTCTCACGCTTCAGATCGAGGATCGAGTCCACTTCGATAATGGTAGGGGCGACGAAACAGCCCTTTCCGGTTTCGGCCGATAGCTCGCTGCGCCAGACCGTTCCGCCCAATTGCTCACGCCGGGCGACGTGGCGTTCGAGCGCCGCCTGCGCGTCTGGGTCGATCACCGGGCCAACATCAGTTGCCAGTTTCGCAGGATCGCCAATGATCAGCGCGTCGAACCCGCCGCGGATCATCGTCAGCATTTCGTCGGCGACATCGTCTTGCAGATAGAGCACGCGCAACGCCGAACAACGCTGGCCCGCGCTCTGGAAAGCGCTGGCGACCACATCGCGCACAACCTGTTCGGGCAGGGCCGAGGAATCGACGATCATTGCATTCTGCCCGCCGGTCTCGGCGATGAAGGTGGCGATTGGTCCGTCGCGTCCGGCAAGAGTGCGGTTGATCGCGCGTGCCGTCTCGGTCGACCCGGTGAAGGCAACCCCGGCAATGCGGGGGTCGGAGGTGATCATCTGACCGACATCGCCCGCACCTGGCAACAATTGCAACACTTCTTCCGGGATGCCCGCGTCGTGGCACAGCTTAACCGCGAGCGCGGCGATCAGCGGGGTCTGCTCGGCAGGCTTGGCGATAACGCTGTTGCCAGCGGCCAGCGCTGCCGAGGCCATGCCGATAAAGATCGCGAGTGGGAAGTTCCACGGGCTGATCGTGGCGAAGACGCCGCGTCCATGCAGGTGGAGCAGGTTCTCTTCGCCGGTTGGGCCGGGCAGCACGGTCGGCTCGGTGAACTGGCGACGCGCCTCACTGGCGTAATAGCGCAGGAAGTCGACCGCCTCGCGCAATTCGAGCACCGCATCGGTCAGCGTCTTGCCCGCCTCGCGCTGGCACAGCGACAGGAATTCCGTCGTATGCGCTTCGAACAGATTGGCCGCTTCTTCGAGCAAGAGCGCGCGCTTCTCTCCGCCCAGCGCATCCCAACCCGGCTGGATAGCGATGGCGCTGGTTATGGCGTGCCCAACCTCATCAGCTGTCGCATCGCGGCGTGTGCCGACCTGCGAGGTGAGATCGTGCGGCATGGTGATTGGCGCGATCTCGCCGGGCTCAGCCGCTGGGAAAGTCGGCTCGGCATGCCATTGTCGGTCAGCAAGGGCGGCAAGTTCCTTTTCGAGTGAGTCAAGCACGAGCGGATCGGCCAGATCGACGCCCGCACTGTTCACCCGCGCGCCAAAAATGTCAGCGGGCAGCGGAATATTCGGATTGCGCAAGGGCGAGCATGCGGCCAGCTCTGCAACCGGGTCGCCGACCAGCTCGGATGCAGGCACATCGGCATCGCCCATGCGGTTGACGAAGCTGGTGTTCGCCCCGTTTTCGAGCAGGCGGCGTACGAGATAAGCGAGCAATTCCTTGTGCCCGCCAACCGGCGCGTAAATGCGCACAGGCGTCCTGTGGTTGCCCTCGACCGCGCCAAGCGCATCGTAGACTTCCTCGCCCATGCCGTGGAGCCGTTGAAATTCGAACGACCTGTCGCCAGCCAGGGCTTTCACCGCTGCGATTGTGTAAGCGTTGTGTGTCGCAAAGGCCGGGCGAATGACGTCCGCATGTTCGAACAAGCGCGTCGCGCAGGCGAGGTAGCTGACGTCGGTGGCTAGCTTGCGAGTGAACACTGGATAGTCGCTGAAACCGCCGACCTGGGTCAGCTTGATTTCGCTGTCCCAATAGGCCCCTTTGACAAGCCGCACGAACAGCTTGCGGCCATGGCGCCGCGCGAGCTTCGCCGCCCAGTCGCAAAGCGGCACTCCGCGTTTTTGATAGGCCTGCAGCGCGAGGCCGAACCCGTCCCAGCGCGAACCGTCCGCGCGGATGAACAGGCTGTCGTCGGCAACCAGCGCTTCGATAATGTCGAGCGAGAGTTCGAGCCGCTCGGCTTCCTCCGCATCCACGGTGAAATGGATGTCGGCGTCGCGCGCCTTCTCAGCCAGCGCGCGGACGATCGGCACAATGTCTTCGCGTGCCTTTTCTGCATGGAGGAAGTCGTACTTCGGATGCAGCGCAGACAGCTTCACGGAAATGCCGGGTGAGGGGCCGACGCCGCCTTTCGCCTCTTTCGCCAATCGCTGAAGCGCGCCTTCATAGGCGTGCGCGTAGCGCGCCGCATCGGGATAGGTCATCGCCGCTTCACCCAGCATGTCGAAGCTGTGGGTGAGGCCTTTCGCCCGCTCTGGCTTGGCACGATCTAGCGCTTCGTCGATTGTGCGACCGAAGACAAATTGCCCGCCAAGAATGCGCATCGCCTGCAATGTCGCCTTGCGCACGACGGGTTCGCCGAGCCGATTCACTGTCCGTTTGAGCGTCGAGCCAAGCCCGCGCTGATGCGCCTCTGGCGGGTCGATCACTTCGCCGGTCAGCATCAGCGAGAAGGTAGCGGCATTGACGAAGGTGGAGGAGCTTTCACCCAGATGCTCTGACCAGTCGATCGCGCCGATCTTGTCCTTGATCAGTGCGTCGGCGGTCTCGGCATCGGGCACGCGCAGCAGCGCCTCGGCCATGCACATCAGCGCAATGCCTTCTTCGGTGTCGAGCCCGAATTGCTGGAGGAACGCGTCGATGCCGCTCGCCTTCTCGGCCCGCGCGCCTTCGATCAACTGTGTTGCAAGGCCCGCCGCCTCAGCATGCGCGCGGCTAGCGGGTGAGGCCTGGTCGATCCGTTCGGCAATGCAAGCGCTTTCCTCGGCGCGATAGGCGCGGCGCAATTCGGATCGATCAAGCGGTTGAACACGTGTCACGGTGGGCGAGTCGCACTTCATGAATTGAGATGATGTGCGTGATCTGAACCCGGTTTCAATTGCAATCAAGCCCGCGTGAAAACTGGCCTGTGGCTTCTACATCGGGCCAACCAGGCGCCCGGCGACCGCATCCAGCTTTCCGAGCAATTCGAGATCGTGCTCGTCAGGAGCAGTGATCACCGCATCGTCCAGCGCGGTGTCGATTGGGGATGGCTCGCGCTCTGCGGGCAAGGCCTTGATAAAGCGCACCACCATTTCGCGAGCGAGATCGCTGTTTTCCTGCATCTGCGCGACGACCTGCGCCACGTCGACAGACTCGCCCTCACGCCAGCAATCGTAATCGGTGACCATGCCTACCAGAGCGTAGGGCAGCTCGGCCTCGCGCGCGAGTTTTGCCTCTGGCATGGCGGTCATGCCGATCACGTCCGCGCCCCATTCGCGGTACATCCGGCTTTCCGCGCGGGTGGAGAATTGCGGCCCTTCCATCGCCAGATAGGTCGCGTCTTTGGCGACTTTGCCGCGCGCTTCAACGATTGCCGCTTCTGCCATTTGCGACAGGCGCGGACAGACCGGGTCGGCCATGGAAACATGAGTGACGAAGCCGGAGCCGAAGAAGCTGGAGGCGCGACCGACCGTGCGGTCGATAAACTGATCGACGATAGTGAACTGACCTGGGGCGATCTCTTCGCGCAGCGAGCCGACAGCCGAGATTGCGAGAATATCGGTGCAGCCAGCTCTTTTGAGCGCGTCGATATTCGCGCGTGCATTCAGTTCGTTGGGGCTGACCGGATGGCCTCGCCCATGGCGCGGCAGGAACCGCACACGCACATCGCCGATCCGTCCACACAGGATGTCATCCGAAGGCTCACCCCAGGGCGACTCCACCGCGATCCACTGCTGCTCTTCCAGGCCCTCGATGGCGTAAAGCCCCGAGCCCCCAATGATCCCGATTGTCCATGGGCCGGCCATGCTGCGTATCCTTTGCTGGTGCCTGTGCGGTCGGGCTTTGCCCCCAACCGACCCGTTAGGTCAGATCGAACCGCTCGGGCAAGGCCTTGCGGATCGCTTTATCCGCCTGTGCATAGGGACCAGCGATGGACGGACGTGCCTGCATGCGCTCAAAATGCGCCGCGAATTTCGGCCAATTGTCGAGCGGTGTTTCGGCCACCAGCGCGACCTGCATCAGGCAGCAGGCAACCGAGATATCGGCAATCGAGAACGCATCTCCGGCGAAGAACTCTGCATCGCCGAGCGCGCTTTCGAGATAGTCGAACACCGGCGGTAGTTTGTTGGCCCAGGCATCGCGCGCGGTGTCCAGGTCAGGTTCTTCGCCCTTGGTGATCGAGAAGAAGATCGGCCGAAAGATGCCCAGCCCGCCCACCGGGGCAAGGGCTGTGTCTGCATATTCCTCGATAAAGAGCGCGCGCCCATGCGCATATGGATCGGTTGGATAGAGCGCCGGTTCGGGATGCTTCTTCTCAAGGTAGGCGCAGATCGCTGAGGAATCGGCGATGGTTCCGCTCACGCCTTCTTCCGCGATTGAGCGATCGCGCAGCACCGGAATGCGTTTCATGGGAGAGATTGCGCGAAACCAGTCGGGTTGATCGAAAATATTGACCGGCTGTACATCGAATGCGGCGCCCTTTTCGAGGCATACCGTCGCGACTTTGCGCACGAAGGGCGAAACGGGGCTGCCGTAAATGACGAGATCGTTTTGGGCGTCGGTCATGCTTCTCTCCTGAACTGGAATCTTCTTGCAACTGGCATTAGACTTCCGGTTGCATAGCGCAACTGATAGACGGTAGTCTCCGTTGCAATCCCTATCACGCGACGGGCGAATGCAATTGAAGTTTGCGGCGCGATGGCCCACCTTCATTGGCAAGCAAACAAGAGATTCGAGAGAGGCAAGCAAATGGTCACCCAGTACAAAAACCTTATCGATGGCGAGATGATCACCACCAGTGAGATGCTCGACGTCGTCAATCCGGCGAACGAGCAGGTGATCGGTCAGGTTCCCGCATGCGGCAAGGACGAGCTTGATAGAGCGGTTGCCGCCGCACGCGCCGCTTTCAAGACCTGGAAGAAGACGCCGATCGAAGAGCGTCGCGAGGCGATCATGGCGATTTCCGGCGCGATCAAGGAAAACGCTGACGAGCTGTTCCGCCTGCTGACCAACGAGCAGGGCAAGCCGCATGAACAGGCTCGCGGCGAGATCTACGGCGCCGCTGCCATCTCGAAGGCCCAATCGACCCTCGAACTGGAAGACGAGATCAACGAGGACAGCGACCAGCGCCTCAGCCGTACGCGCCGTGTACCGGTTGGAGTGGTTGGCGGGATCGTGCCGTGGAACTTCCCGGTCATGATGGCGATCCAGAAGATCGTCCCTGCCATGCTTTCAGGCTGCACGATTGTGCTCAAGACTTCGCCTTTCACTCCGCTCACCACGCTTCGCATTGCCGAGCTGATTGCGGACAAGGTGCCTGCAGGTGTCGTCAACATCATCACCGGCAATGACGATCTCGGCCCGATGATCACTTCGCATCCTGATATCGACAAGATCACCTTCACCGGCTCGACCGCGACCGGCAAGAAGATCATGGAAGGTGCGAGCGCCGATCTGAAGCGCATCACGCTGGAACTGGGCGGCAACGACGCCTCGATCGTTATGCCCGATGCCGATCCGAAGAAGGTTGCCGAGCAATTGTTCTGGTCGAGCTTTCAGAATGCCGGTCAGGTCTGCATCGCGGCCAAGCGCATTTACATCCACGAAGACATTTATGACGAGCTGAGCGCCGCAATCGCGGAATATGCGAGTCAAGTGAAGGTAGGCGATGGCAGCGAACAGGGCACCGGCGTCGGCCCGATCCAGAACAAGAAGCAGTTCGACCGCGTGGTTGAGCTGATCGAGGATGCCAAGGAGAATGGCTACAAATTCCTGGTCGGTGGCGAAACCGATCCGTCAGGTTCTGGCTATTACGTGCCGATCACCATCCTCGACAATCCGCCGGAAGATGCCCGGATTGTCGCCGAGGAGCAGTTTGGCCCGGTCATGCCGCTGATGAAGTTCTCGAGCGAGGAAGAGGTCATCGAGCGTGCCAACAATTCCGAATATGGTCTGGCCGGTGCGGTCTGGACATCGAACCCGGAAAAGGGCGTGGAGATCGCCGAACAGCTCGAAACCGGCACTGTGTGGGTCAACGAGTTCATGCATCTGTCACCGTTCGCACCGTTTGGCGGGCACAAGCAGTCTGGCTTTGGCGCGGAATATGGGATGGAAGGATTGAAAGAATTTACCTATCCTCAGGTAATTACCGTGAAAAAGGACAATGTGCCCGCGTAAGCCGGGTGCAGGGGATTTGCAGCAGTAGGGGTCGAATATGAACAAGACGAAGTTTTTGAAATCACGCGGTATGATGCTGGCACTGGTGGCGGGTGTCGCAGGCTTTGGCCTGGCCGCGCCAATCCAGGCTCAATTCAACGTCGGCAATGCGATCAAATCGGCCAAGAAGGTGGCCGAGGCTGCCAGCTATTCTGATGAAGAGATCATCGTTTTCTTCAGCCAGATCTCGGCGGATATGGACAGCAAGAATCCCATTGCAACGATGGACGATCCCTATGGTCAACGCCTCGCTGCCCTGACCGAGGGTCTCGACAATTACGACGGCCTCGATCTCGATATCAAAGCGTATCTCGTCAAGGACGTAAATGCCTTCGCCATGGGTGACGGCACTGTGCGGATCATGGCCGGCCTGATGGATCAGTTCAACGATGATGAAGTGCGCTGTGTGATCGGTCATGAGATTGGCCACGTGAAGCTTGAGCATGGCAAGAAGCGCATGAAACGCAGTTTGCAGCAAGATGCGGCTCTCAGCGTGGCAGGCACGGCGAGTAGCGACGTTCGCCGACTGGCTAATTCTGAGCTTGGCAAATTGTTCGGCGACGTCGTGACCGCGCAGCATTCGCAGAAGGCGGAGCGCAATTCGGATGACTATGCGTTGGAATTCATGAAAGCCAACAATTATGACGCCGAAGCCTGTGTGACGGCGATGGAAAAGCTCGCGACAATGAGCTCTGGCGGTGGCATCGACCTGCTGAAAACGCACCCAAGCCCTCAAAGCCGGGCGAAGCGGATGCGCAAGAAACTGAGCTGATTCTTCCACTCATAACAGTAGACGGCCGTTTGGGGTGACCTGAGCGGCCGTTTGCGTTTGGTGCTGGAATGCTGGGAGCTTTGGGCCGGGTTTTCCTACCGGCAAGGGGATTGATAGACCGCTTGCGGCTCTTTCAATTGTCAATCTTCTCTATGTGGACGCGTTTTAGACCTACCACAGTGGGCTTTTACGGAAAGTCACACTTTCACGGCGCGAGAGTGGTTCAGGCTTCTGAAAAACCAGCAAAAATCTGGAAAGTCACACTTTTGCAATCGTGCAAAGTGTTCCACATTTAGCGCGTTTGGGTGTCCGCTATTCCCCTGCGGCCTTGCGCTGCATCTCCAGCCCGGCGGCCCATCGGCGCTGAAACCCGCGCCAGTGCTCCGTCTCATCGGGCCCGGCGAACTTGCCGTTCAACTGCTCGCCAAAGCTGGTTTCCCAGTTGCTGTCATTGGCGTTGGTCGTCGGCACATCGAGGTAGCTCGCCTTGTCCGCATCGCCCTTCAGGTGCAGGTCGAGGAAGGCGGTCACAAAATGCTGGTTGATCCCGTTGATCCGATCCTGCCGCCAGACTGGCTCGTTCAGAAACTCGGCCATGCGGAAGGGCGCATCCGCCGGCACGTCGAAGTCATTGCCGACGATGTTGTGACGTGCCTCCCGGAAGACCAGCATGTACCGCTTGGTCCCGGTTAGCTGGTCGAAGATCCAGCTCACGCCCTCGGCATGGTTGGAGACGTCGTCCTGACTGCCCGAGATGAGCATCACCGGCACGGAGACCTTGCTCAGCGTTTCCGAACTCCACACACGGTTATCGGGTTGCCCGCCCCATGGCGCGAAGGCGATCACCGCATCGACCGGCGCGGGTTCGGCAGAGGTTTCGCGAAGCACCGTCAGCGCCTCATCGGGAACACGCCCGAACGTGCCGCTCTCATAGTCATAGTCGCCGCCCGCTGTCGCAAACGCTCCATAGCCGCCCATCGAGTAGCCGATCAGGCCGACCTGCTCGGGATCGATCAGGTTGTAGATCGGGCCGTTCCCGGCCTTCGCTCCTGCGATCAGCTGCGCCAGCACTTGTCGCTGGTCTAGCGAGCGGTTGACCAGCACTCGGTTGAAAGAAAGGACGAAGTCGGTCACGCCTTCGATCCGCATATCGGCATGGTCGATCGATGCGACGACATAGCCTTGGCTGGCGATATGCTCGGCCAGATTGCTGAACTGCGTGCTCCACCCGTTGAAGCCATGGCTCATGATGACGAGTGGGAACTTGCCTTCGGGTATAGGCGCCGCGTCGGCAAAGGCGCGGCCTTCAAACTCCAGCGTCACCGGCTCCATCGCAGGCGGCGACATGGTGTGATTGTAGGTGATCGGCTGCGCGCCTGCGGCGACCGCTGCCGGGTAATAGAGCCGTACTTGCAGAGCGGGCATCTCTTCCTCCACCTGCCCCGTTGCCAGCCCCAACGCGCCGAATGTCAGCCGATCAGGAAGGCCAATCAGCAATTCCTGCGTTCCGACCTGATACTCGCCATAGCGGCCCAGCTCCGGCGTTTCACCCGGCGCACCTTCATGGATGGTTGGCGTCGCAACATAGGCGGCAGTGCCTGCTCCAACTCCGATCAGTGCGAGCGCGGCAAAGGCAATATGACGTTTCTTCATTGTGTTGTTCTCTTAACTCGGCCTAGCATTTGCGCAGGTTCTCGCTGCGCGGCCCTCTATCGGTCCATTCATTGCAGCGATTGAGAGGAAGGGGAAGGGATGACGGCGACCACCGAGGGTCTGATGGAAGGTCTGAGCCGGGCGATGACGCGTGTCGGTGCTGAGGCGCCTGTGGGACTCGAGCGACTGACCGGCGGCGCGACGATGGAGAGCTGGCGGTTTGCGTGCGGTGGGGATGAGTTCGTCCTGCGCCGCGCCCCGTCGCTCGATTTCATGAAAGATCGCCCTTTCGGTCACGATGTCGAGGCGGCAGTGATCCGCGCGGCAAACGCGGCGGGGGTCACCGCGCCTGAGGTAATTGTAGAGTTAGAACCCGAGGATGGCATAGGCTCTGGTTTTGTGATGCGGGCCTTGGGGGGAACGCCGAATCCGAAACTGATCCTTGAAATGGATGATCCCGAGGCTCTTCTGCGCGAGGTGGCGCGCGATCTGGCACGCATCCACTCGCTAGGGCGCAATGATGTGCCCGAAGCGGTGCCGGTGATGGATTATCGTCAGGCCATCGCCGACCTGCGCCAGCAATTCGAGGAAGCAGGCGGCGACCGCCCGATCATCGCGCTGGGGCTCAAGTGGATGGAGGACAATTGCCCCGAGCCGGTCGAGCCGGTGCTGATCCATGGCGATTACCGGATGGGCAATCTGCTGGCCGAGCCGGGCAAGCTCACCGGCGTGCTCGATTGGGAGCTGGCGCATTTCGGCGACCCACATGAGGACTTGTCGTTCGGCTGCATGGCTGTGTGGCGGTTTACACGATACGACCGCCCCGCGCTGGGGCTCGGGAGCCTTGAAGACTACTTCGCCGCTTACGAGGCTGAGGCGGGCGTCGAGGTCGACCGCGAGCGCTTCCGCTATTGGTTGATCCACCGCACCGTGTGGTGGGCGCTCGGCTGCCTCAAAATGGCGCAAATCTGGCGCAGCGGCGAGGACCGGATGCTAGAGCGCGTGGTGATCTCCCGCCGCACAAGCGAGCAGGAGCTCGACCTGCTGATGCTGCTGGAGGAGGACTTCCCCGACATTGTGGCGACAACTGGCGTTGCTGCGCGCCAATCGGATTATCGGCGCCTAGGTGAAGCATCATATGGGGAAATGGCTCTAGCGGTCTCGGAGTGGCTCGGTACGCTAAAGGACCAAATGAAGGGCCATGATCGTTTTCAGCTGGCAGTAGCGCGCAATGCACTCGGCATCATTTCGCGTGATCACCGGACCTATCGAGCATACGAGAGTTGGGGGCATGTGGATATGGTTGAGTTTGGCGGCTTGAGCCTGTCCGATGCCGAATATCTTAGCGAACTCAGGCATGATGTTACCGAAAAGGTCTCGGTCGACTCTCCGAATTATCCCGCACTCGCCGTTGCGCGCCGAAAGTGGACTGGAGACAACTAAATGGATTTCGCAATTCCCGCAGACCTTCAGGCCTATCTCGATGAGCTCGACGTCTTTATCGAGGCTGAGATCAAGCCTTTGGAGCAGCAAGACGACAATATCCGCTTCTTCGACTACCGGCGCGAGGACGCGCGCACCGACTGGGAGCGTGAAGGCCTGCCCAATCACGATTGGGAAAAGTTGCTGCAAGAAGCCACTCGCCGTGCGGACGCGGCTGGCCATTGGCGCTTCTCCGCGCCTGCGCAATATGGCGGCAAGGATGGCTCCAACCTCTGGATGGCGGTGATCCGAGATCACTTCGCTCAGCGCGGCCTTGGCCTCCACAATGATCTGCAGAACGAACACAGCATTGTCGGCAATTTCCCCTTTGTCGCCATGTTCGACACCTTCGGCACTGAGGCTCAGAAGCAGGAGTTCATCACCGGCGGCTTTGAGCGCACGCGCCGCGTCGCCTTTGGCCTGACCGAAGCGGAGCACGGCTCCGACGCTACCCATATGGAAACCCGCGCGGTCAAGGAAACCCGCGACGGGGTGCCGGGATACCGGATTGACGGCGAGAAGATGTGGATCACCGGGATGCATGTCGCCACGCATTGCGCGGTGTTTGCGCGGACCGATGGCGAGGCTGGGGACGCGCGCGGTATCACTTGTCTGCTCGTCCCCAACCCCACGGACGGTCTCAAGATCGAGGAATGGATGTGGACGTTCAACATGCCGACCGATCATCCGCGCCTCTCGCTCAGTAATGTCTGGGTACCGGAAAGCGCGATGCTGGGCGAGGAGGGACGGGGGCTCGCCCTGGCGCAGAGCTTCGTTCACCAGAACCGCATTAGGCAGGCGGCGTCTTCGCTGGGCGCTGCGACCTATTGCGTGGAGGAAAGCGTCAGATATGCGCGGGACCGGAAACCCTTTGGCGAGGAGCTCGCGAAGAATCAGGCAATCCAGTTCCCGCTGGTGGAACTTGCGACGCAATGTGAAATGCTGAGGATGCTGATCTACAAGACCGCGTGGCAGATGGACAATATGCCGCATAAAGAGATTGAGCGGACGATTTCTGACAAGGTTTCGATGTGCAATTACTGGGCGAACCGGCTGGTGTGCGAGGCCGCCGACCGGGCGATGCAGGTGCATGGCGGGATCGGCTATTCACGCCACAAACCGTTCGAGCATATCTATCGCCACCACCGCCGCTATCGCATCACCGAAGGCGCAGAAGAGATCCAGATGCGCAAAGTGGCGGCCTATCTGTTTGGCTATCTGGGGCCGAAGCGGGGGATGTTTGGGTGAGTGAGCAGTTTCGATCAATTCTCGGCGTTTCGATCATCATCGCTCTGATCGCGGTGTTCGTTTCCCTAACTGCGCCGAACAACGATCCTGATAGTAAGACCTATCACGGTGTTTGGATTGATGCCTTCGAAGAAGCAGCGTTCTTTGAAGGCAAAACTCGAGATGACTTTCCGAGCCTTCTAAGAGGTTCGCCTGATGGATGGCTCAGCTTCGATCCTGACCAATGGCCACTAGAACCATCATCTTCCTCAACGGACAATCTAGGCTATTTTGAGGTTTCATTTGTCGGACGTAAAGTAGTTGGCGAAGCTGGACACCTCAGGCAGTATCCGACGGAATACTTCGCTGAACAGATCATCTCGATCGAGCGCATTTGCTACAACTTCATAGCAACGCAGGATGAAGAATTGGACTGCATTCGACCCTAGCAATATCCTTTCGCGCCGCTAGTCTCTCGTTCCAATACAGGGAGAGACTCACAATGCGCAGCACTGCCTTTCGTCCTTTCACCACCGCCCTTCTCGCAGGCTCGATGCTCGCCATGCCGAGCCTAGTGTTCGCCGAGGACGACAAGGAGAACTGGGATATCTCCGCTCCGAAAGGTGCTACTATCGAACAAGTGCCGATCGAGACGGATGAAGGCACGTGGATGGATGTCGATGTGGCACCCGACGGACAAACGCTCGCCTTCACACTGCTCGGCGATATCTACACCATGCCGATCACCGGCGGCACGCCCGACCGCATCGCGGAGGGGCTAGCATGGGAAGTGCACCCGCGCTTCTCGCCTGATGGCTCGCGCATTGCCTTCACGTCGGATCGCGGCGGCGGTGAGAATATCTGGGTGATGAATGCCGATGGGTCGGATAAGCGCCAGCTGACCAAGGAAGAATTCCGACTGCTCAATCAACCAGCTTGGTCGCCGGACGGGCAGTATATCGCGGCGAAAAAGCACTTCACCACGGCGCGTTCGCTCGGCACTGGCGAGATATGGCTCTACCATGTCTCTGGCGGAGGCGGTGTGCAGGTCGTGAAGCGGGCGAGTGAGGCCTTGCAGAAGGAGCTGGGTGAGCCGGTCTTCTCCCCCGATGGCGAGGCGATTTACTACACGCGCAACACGACCGGCGGGAACACCTTCATCTACGCGCAGGATTCCAATGCCGGGATCTTTGCGATCGAGAAGCATGACCTTGTGACAGGTGAAGTTGTTACGGCGGTGGATGGGTTTGGGGGCGCGGTGCGTCCAGCTCCTTCGCCCGATGGCAAGAGTATCGCCTTTGTCCGGCGCGACAAGGATCAGTCGCAATTGTGGGTCAAGGATATCGCCTCGGGCAGCGAGGACATGATCTTTGGCGAGCTTGACCTCGACCTGCAGGAAACCTGGGCAGTTACCGGGGTCTATCCCAATATGGACTGGACGCCGGACAGCCGCTCAATCGTCTTCTGGGCTGGCGGAAAGCTCAACCGGGTGAACCGGGATGGCACCAGTCATGCGATAATCCCTTTCCGCATCAATGACACGCGCGGGATCGCCGATGCGCCGCATCCGGTGATCGAGGTTGCGCCGGATCGCTTCACCACCGCCATGCCGCGCTTTGCAACCGTCTCGCCGGACGGCAGTCGGTTGGTGTTCGAGAGCCTCGGCAAACTGCACACCAAGAGCATGCGTGGCCGCGATGCGCCTCGCCAGCTGACCGGCGATACCGGCGATGCGCTGGAGCTGTGGCCTGCATTCAGCCGCGATGGCAGCCGCATGGCATTCGTACGCTGGACCGACGAAGGGCTGGGCGAAATCGTGGTCGCCGATGCCAATGGCGCAAATGGTCGCATCGTCACCAACGAGCCGGGTCACTACGCCATGCCGCAATTCTCTCCTGACGGGCGCAGTATTGCTTTCGAGAAGCGCGAGGGAGGCTACCTGACCGCGCCGGAATTCTCCGAGAATGCGGGCATCTACATCGTTCCCGTCAACGGTGGCGAAGCGAGCCGCATCGCGCGCAGCGGATCGAACCCGCAATTCGGTGCGTCATCCGACCGCATCTTCATGACCACGAACGAAGGTGGCAAGCTGACGCTGGTCTCCGCCGATCTCGATGGTGAGGCGCTGCGCACTCATGCTCAAGGCGAACTCGCCAGCGATTTCCGTGTCTCGCCCGATGGGAAAGTGATCGCTTTTCGCCAGAACTACGAAGTGTTCGCCATGCCGCTGCTGCCAGGTGGAAAGCCGGTCGATGTCAGTGAAAAGGGCGGGCCGGTTCCCGTGACGAAAGTCAGTTCGGGCGGCGCGGACTACCTTGGCTTCGCACGCGGAGGCCAGACGCTGCATTGGTCGATCGGTCCGCAACTCAAGACAGCGAATGTCGCTGACCTCTTCCGCAATGCGCCCAAAGGCGAGAAGGATGAAGCCTTCACTCCGCCAACCAGCGGCGTGTCGATGGCGATGACGGTCCCGGCGGCCAAGCCGAGCGGCACGGTCGCGATTGCCGGCGCGAAAGTGCTGACCATGCGCGCGGGGCTAGATGCTACCGATGCTGGCGTGATCGATAGTGCTGTGATCCTGATCGAGGGGGATCGTATCGTGGCGGTCGGCCCGGCCAGCGAAGTGAGCGTACCCGCCGGTGCGACCCGAGTGGATGCCACCGGCAAAGTTATCATGCCGGGTCTGGTTGACGCGCATGCACACGGCCCGCATGGGACTGGTGGTTTGATCCCGCAACAGAACTGGCGATTGGTGCAGGATCTGGCGCTGGGTGTGACGACGATCCACGACCCCTCCAATCAGGCGGGCCACATCTTCGCCTCGGCGGAGCGGCAACGCGCGGGCATCCTACTCGCGCCGCGCATTTTCTCGACGGGCGAGATCATCTACGGCGCGAAGGCTCCGGGCTTTTACGCGCGCATCGATAGCTACGATGATGCGCTCGCCCATGTCCGCCGGATCAAGGCGCAGGGCGGTGTTTCCGTGAAGAACTACAATCAGCCAAGGCGTGAACAGCGCCAGCAGGTCGCACGCGCAGCGGCAGCGGAAAACATGCTGGTGGTGGCCGAGGGTGGCTCGCTGTTCGGGATGGATATGAATCTGATCGCCGACGGCAACTCGACAATCGAGCATAATGTACCGGGTGAAGTTTTCTACGAAGATGTGCTGCAATTCTTCGGTCAGTCGAACTCGAACTACACGCCGACGCTGACCGTCACCTATGGCGGGCTCGCCGGCGATCCCTATTGGCGGCAGGCGACCGATGTGTTCGATCACCCGCTGCTGGTGCATTCCTCACCTAAACATCTTTTGGCCGAAAGCGCGCGGCGCACCAAAGCGCCAGACTGGGCTTTCGTGGATGACGATGCGGCGCGCGAGGCGCACAAGTTTGCCAAGCGCGGCGTCAAGGTCTCGATCGGTGCGCATGGCCAGCAGGCTGGTATCGCAGCGCATTGGGAGATGTGGAGCTTCGCACGCGGCGGTATGAGCGCGGTCGAGGCGCTAAAGGCAGGCACGATCACTTCAGCGCAATCGCTCGGCATGGACCGCGACATTGGCAGCCTTGAGGAAGGTAAGCTCGCCGACCTGTTGATCCTGAGCGAAGACCCAAGCGAAGATATCCGCAACTCCGACAAGATTGAAAGCGTGATGCTGGGCGGGCGGCTCTACGATGCCAAGACGATGAACGAGATAACCACGGGCGACGCAAAACGCCGCGCCTATTGGTGGGAGGATTGATCAGGGCGTGAGGCGGGCTGCTGTAAGCCCGCCTCGGTGCCTTCTAACCTCTCGCGAATGATGCGGGCTGCATCATCGGGATCTTCTAGCGGGTGAAAATGGGTGTGATCGGGCCGATGCATGTCCACCGCGTTGGGCATTGAAGCGGCGAGTCCAGGCCATGTTGGTGAGGATTTGAAGTTCCCCGGCCCAATCTGCTTTGCGCGGACAATCAGCACCGGAATGGCGACATTGCTCGCGGCCTCGAAGACTCCCGCGTTCGAGCGGCTGGAGGCGTAGACGCTGGCTTCCACTTCCGGGCTGCAGGCGAGCTGCATTCCATCTCTGCCGACTGCTTTTACAAGCCCATGCTCGCAATAGTCGGCGAACACGCGGCGGGTGAAGAGGCTGTATGGTTCTCGGTCCTCGAACCGTTTCATCATCGCTTCAACCGACGCGAAGTTACGTTTGCGCCGGATTGCGGGGTGCGGATTTTTTGGCGTGAAAAGCGTTTCGGGTTGCTCGTAGAATTCCGGTGCGAGCACTGTCGGATCGAACAAGATCAGCTGTTTGAAGGTAACCGGCTGGTCATGGGCGGTTTGTAGCAGGGCATGTGCGCCCATCGAGTGACCGATCCCCACCGCGCCGGAAATGCCGAGCTCTTTCAGCACAGCCGCAATGTCGCGCGCAATCTCAGCCCAATTGCCAATCGGTCCGCCATCCGAGCGACCATGCCCGCGCAGATCCAGCGATAGGACACGGTGCTCGGGAAAGCGCTCGATTATCGCATCGAAGACGCGGGCGTGAAAGCCGGTGGCATGGGCGAAGACCAACGGCGGTAGGTCGCTATCTGGCGGTCCTTCCCATTCCCAGTAGCCAAGGTCAGTGCCCTCAACTACGATCATTTCCGCAATTGGCTCTCGCGTCATGCGGATGCTTTAGGCGCATGGGTCACGAAGCAACTTCCGCCTTGCCTTGTGCTGTGTCAGCCGCATCTTGTGCGGGCGTGTCGGGCAGTGCTGCCTTCAGGAGGAAGAAGCCTGCCAGGGCGGAGATCAGCGATCCTGACAAGACCCCCAGCTTGACCGCATCGACTTGCGCGGCGCTGTCAAAGGCGAGGTTGCCGATGAACAGGCTCATCGTAAATCCGATCGCGGCAAGCAGAGAAAGTCCGTGGATTTGCCTCCAGTTCACGTCCTCCGGGAGCTTCGCGAACCCAGCCTTCACCGCCACAAAGGCAAAGCCGAAGATGCCGATCTGCTTGCCGATCAGCAGGCCCAGCGCGATGCCCAGCGGAAGCGGCGCAAACAGGTCTGCTGGCGAGATGCCCGACAGGCTCACACCGGCATTGGCAAAACCGAAGATCGGGATGATCAGGAAGGCGACCCAAGGGTGAAGCGCGTGCTCCATTCGCACAAGCGGTGCGGAGCCACCGCGAGCGATCAGCGGCACGGTCATTGCAGCGGCAACGCCGGCAAGGGTCGCGTGAACGCCGGACTTAAGCACAAACACCCACATCACGATGGTCAGGAGCACGTATGGCATGCTTGATGCGATCCGCAGTCGGTTGACCACGATCAGCGCGGCAAAAGCTACAGCCGCGCCAATCAGCATGTCGGTATCGAGCGTGCCTGAGTAGAACAGGGCGATAATCGTGATCGCGCCGATATCGTCGATAACGGCAATGGCGAGCAGCAGTGCCTTCAGGGCGACAGGCACGCGCGGGCCGAGTAGCGACAAGATGCCGAGGGCAAAGGCGATGTCGGTTGCGGCGGGGATTGCCCAACCGGCCTGGTTCTCTGGATAGCCTGAATTGATGCCGAGGAAGACTAGCGCCGGGATCGCCATTCCGCCGATCGCTGCGACGAGCGGCAGCGAAGCCTTGTCCCAGCTCGATAGCTGGCCCTCGATCACCTCGCGTTTCACCTCCAACCCGATCAGGAAGAAGAACACCGCCATCAGGCCGTCGTTGATCCACAGGATCAGCGCCTTGTCGATCGCGAAATCGCCCACGGCCAGGGTCACTTGCGTGCCAAGTCCGCCGAAATAGGTCGAGGCCAAAGGAGAGTTTGCTGCAAGCAATGCCAAGGCGGCAGCTGCGATCAGAACTATGCCGCCTGCGCTTTCCTGCTTGAGGAAGTCACGCAGCGCTTCACTCACTTTATCGATCACGGTGGTAGCCCTTTAGATGAGAAATCCGGAAACTGGTTTCATATCCAACGAACAAGTTAGCCGCAGTTTCCCGAAAATCGGAGCAAATGGATCGGATTTATATAAGATGCTGAGATTGTATTGCTTTCGAGGTTACTTGCAGTGCTGAAAGCGGTGCTCATCCGGTGAACCAGCGCCCCACCATGCCACTGCCGATAGCGAACGCTATGCCACTCGCGAGGGCGAGGGACACAAGAGCCGGCAGCCAGCTGGCCTCGGTGTTGCCTTGGACATCTTCGGCAGCGGCTTTACTCCCGGTCACCATGGGAACGAGCAGATCCTGCTTCCCGATCACTTGGTAGGCGAACACAGCCAGCAAGTGCACTGCGACCAGCCCGACCAGTACCCAGAAGAACGTTTCGTGCCAGTCGGTCAGCATGTCCGCTGTCAGCACGCCGACCAGAGAATTGAGCGGCCCGGTCGCTCCGTCATAGGGGTCGCCTGAAAACAGCCCGAAGCTGATTTGCGCCAGCAAGGCTCCAAGCAGGATGAGCACACTCCATGCCCCGGCCGGGTTGTGCCCGATCGCAGTACCTTTGTCTTTCTCCTTGCCGAGAAGGTAGCGGAGCGCGGCCAAGGGTGAGCGCACGAAGCTGGTAAAACGGGCTGTCCTGCTACCGGCAAAACCCCAGAATATGCGGAATAATACCAGTGCGAGCAGCACCAGACCCAGCCGCATATGCCAGCCCATTTCGCCATTCTCGGCGGTCCACCACATGGCGGGAAGCAAGAGAGCAAAGCCCCAATGCGTAAGTCGCACCGGCCAATCCCAGATAGCGATCCTATGCGGCGTCATGGTTCATCCGGCTTGGCGTTGTCAGCCCGATCGACGTCCGCGATCAATCCTTGTCGAGGCGGAAGTTGTCGTGGCAGCCTTTGCAAGAACCACCCATGGTTTTGACGGCCTCGCCGACCACCGCCGGATCGGCTGTGCCAGCAGCGGTTGCCAGAGCCGCGCTGGTCTCAACCAGCTTTGCCGAAGCATCGGCGAACTCTTCCGGTCTCTCCCAGATCGTTTCCAGCGCTTCGGTGTCGGCTCCGGAATCGATCCCGGTTCCTGCTGGGAAGTAGTCCGGAATCTTCTGCGCATTGGCGTTGATCGTGTTGGCGCTTGCTTCGATCACGGCGAAGTCCGGCGCGTCGCTCTCAAGCTGACCGCGAATGGCTTTGAACGCATCACCGATTTCCTCGAAATTGGCCTGCCTCGTTTCGATCACCGATGCCTCAGCGCCTGCATTAGGGGCGGTCTGGGGCGCCTCTTCTTCAGCGGTCTCTCCGCAGGCGGCCAATGCGCCGACCAATGCGAGCGCGAAGAGAGGGCGGGAATTGCGGGCTGAGAACATGCAGAAGCTCCTTAAGTCTTGCGGTAACAGCTTGGCCCCTAACACAAATTGGGTTGAGAACGTTCAGGAATCTTGGTGAAGGCGCGTTTTAGAAACGCACAAAGCGGAACACATCGCGTCTTTTGAAAAGTGTGACCTTCCAGAAAAACATATGTTTTACAGTGCCATGAAGCTTAGGCTCGGCTCGAGAGTGTAACCTTCCAAATTTGCCTGGAAGCGATCGCAAGGGCGTGAGATCGACGGTGAGAAAGAGCAGCGCGAAAGCTAACAGGCGCTCTCCCGTTAGGAAAACGGGTAGCGTCGTTCACCCGCGATTCTCCGGCTTGGACCTACCGCGACACCGCGGCCTTCACTGCCTCGACGAAGCGCGGCGCGGTGCTGGACGAAAGACCGGCAATATTGATCCGGCCAGTATCGGGCAGATAGATCGCATGCTCCTTTGCAAGATAATCGATCGCCTCGTCCGAAAGCGGCAGCAGCGCGAAGATACCCTTGGTTTGCCAGATCGGTGCGAGCGTCGCTTCTGCATCCGCGAGCCCCTCGATCTGCGCGCGCAACTCCGTCAGGCGCGCACGCATCGCGGCAAGCTCATCCTTCCAGTCCTGGGTCAGTTTCTCATCGCCGAGGATGGCCGCAATCACCTGCGCTCCATGCGCGGCGGGGGCAGAGTAGTTCACCCGCGCCAACACTTCGCCATTGGCCTGCGTGCGCGCGGCCACTTCCGCGTCGGCGCAGCGGACGAACAGGATGCCGATACGGTCACGGTAGAGGCTGAACGCTTTGGAACCCGACATGATGAGGAAGCATTCCGGCACGCTTGAGAGCAATTGTGCGAGCCGCTCAAGATCGCCGGGCAGATCATTGCCCAGGCCATAATAGGCAGCATCGATTAGCGGTACGACGCCCCGCTCGCCCGCCTTGGCAAAGACCTGCGTAACTTCATCATGCGACAAATCCAGCCCGGTCGGATTGTGACAGGGGCCATGCATGATCAGCACATCGCCGCGCGCCGCATTATCCAGCGCCGCCATCACATTGGCAAAGCTCGCCGAGTTCTGATCCTCGGCAAGATAGTCATACGCCTGCACAGGTATCTTGAGCCGATCGCAAATCGCCTGATGATTGGGCCAGCTTGGCGTGCCCAAATGCACGGTCAGGCCGGGATTGGCGCTCTGTGCCAGTTCCAAGGCCAGCCGCACGCCGCCTGTGCCGCCCACGGTCTGAATCCGCGCGAGTGTGGGATCGGGATCGCCTGTCTCGATCAAGCCCGACATGCCAGCAATGAATCCGGGAAATCCGGCTAGCGGTAGATAGGCCTTGCTATCGCCGCTTTGTGCCAGCCGCTGCTCAGCCTCGCGCACGCAAGCCATGATCGGCGAATGGCCCGTATCGTCGCGATATACGCCGACGCCCAGATCGAGCTTTTCGGCTCGCGGATCAGCCTTGAAGGCATTGGCCGCGCGATAAAGCGCATCGAGCTGCGGCTGAGCGAGTGCATCGAGCATGTGATGTGAGGATCCTTCGGAGGAAATTGGCAGTGTGTCTGTCGCTAGCGGGCCGGGCGAGCGGAGAGAAGATCGATTGCACAGCAGCTGCCGACAGACACAAATCAAATCTATCGCTATATGAAGAGAAAAGGCTTCCTAATAATTCCTTCGTTCGGCTAGTGAATAGAAAAATTTTCTCCCCCCAACGACTCTTGGAGGAGTTATGGACGCGATAGACAAGCGTTTGCTTGCACTGCTTCAGGAAGACGCGACGCTGACCGTTGCCGAGTTATCGGAGCGGATTGGCATTTCCTCAACGCCCGTTTGGAAGCGGGTGAAGCGGTTGGAGGAGGCTGGCATAATTCGCGGCCGGGTGGCCCTGCTCGATCCGCGCGAGATCGGCCTCAACCTAACCGGTTTCGTGCTGATCCGCACCAGCGATCATAGCGAGAAATGGCTCAAGGCCTTCAATGCCGTGGTCGCGGAAATTCCGGAGATCATCGAGGTCTACCGCATGGCTGGCGATGTCGATTATCTGCTGAAGGTCGTCGCGCCGAATATGCAGGGCTACGATACGATCTACAAACGGCTGATCAAGGGAATCGAACTTTCCGATGTAAGCGCCAGCTTCGCAATGGAGAAGGTCAAGGCGACCACCGCACTGCCGCTTGAATACGCGGAATAGGGGTTCGATCAGGCGGCCTTTTTGCGTGAGAGGATCTTGCCGCCTCGGCGCTTGATCGATTTGGATAGCCAGCCGCCTTTCTGGCGAGAGGTGATCTCTTTCAATTCGGTTGCGGCGCGTTGGAGCGAGATTTGCTCTGCGATCAGCGCCTTATAGATCGCATCTGACGTCTTGCGGCGGCGAACGGCATCGCTGGGATCGATGAAGCCTTCAGTGAGATCGATCAGCCGATCAGTGGACTCGCTCAGCCAGCTGCTTTCGCTTTCATTGTCCGCCGCGTCGGGCACGTCCTGCGCGCGGATCTGCGCCTCAAGCCGTGCTTCCAGCGCATCGAGCTGAGCGTTCGAGACGCCGGGCACATTGTTGAGATTCCGGCGGGCTGCCGCGACGCTCTCACGCACCTCATGGTCGGACAGGACACCAAATTCCTGGAAGCTGGCGAGTGATCGATATCCGCGCTCGATCTCTGTCGGCTCTTCGGCGCGCAGTTTCTGGCACGCCTTCCAAACGGCCTCCCACGCCTGCCAGCGATAGACCCAGTCGAGACCGGTGCCCTTGATGTTCTGCATGCCCATGATGCGGTTGACTAGGCCGGGCGGGGTGGCCTCCGCGATCAGGCGGACGATCGCCTCACCTTTTGTGTAGACATCGCGCACGGGCACGAGCTTGGCCCTGAATGCTGCGCCTAGCAGTTCGCGCATTTGCGTATCGAGAGCTACATTATCACCGCCCGATGCTACCGCGTCTTTCAGCTCGCCATAGGCGCGCATGGTGGCGGTCATGGCGTCGTAATGCGCGGCAATCGCTTCGTGTCCGGCGACCTTGGCATCCCGGAGTTTCGCGGCCAGCGCGCCACTTTGCGCGGCTGCGATGGCGTCATCGGTAGAAAGTTTCTCAGCCTGAGGCATAAGCATTGCGGCCAGCAGCCCGTGCAGGCTGTCCTGATCGAGCGCGATCCGCTGGTGCTTGGCCAGCTTTTCAAGCTTGGCCAGAGGGTCTTCGCCTTCCTCGAACAGGGTCAGGTTCGCGGCATAGGCCTCCCATTCCTCGTTGATGAAGCCGATCAGCCCTTCGACGTTGGAGCCGATCAGAAAATGTCGGTCCGCTGCGACGTCATGCACCAGCATCCGCGCGAACACCCGGCTGCGCGGGACACGGTCGGCGCGGTTGTTGACGACCGTGCTGATGAAAATCTCGGGATCCTTGGAGATGTCATGCTGATCGAAGCCCATGCGGGTCCAATTGCCCATCGCGCCAAAGCGTTCGTTGGCGGACATTCCCATCACGAATTCCAGCGTGCGGCCATTGATCAGCGAGCGCGGATAGGTTTTGAGCACGCCCAGGTCGGCGACCACCCGGTCGGACATTTCTCGCACGCAATAGTCATGCTCCAGGCCCAGCTCGTCGCCCATCGCGGTGACCAATGCGATATTGTAGGGGTGCTCCTCATAGGGGAAGCGGTCAAGCAAGTCCTTGTGTACCAGCCCGGCCTCTTTCCAGCCGACCGTGCGCATTTCGGTTTTGCCCCTGGCTGCGCCTTCCTGAAGGATGGGCAGCATTTCCTCTTCGGTCGTGAGCAGCTGCGACCCGTGTGGGATGAACTCGCACATCACCTCGGGGATGTTGCGACCGGCTGGCCCCTGAATGTCCTCGTGATCGGGATAGGTGTTGGTGATGGTGCCGATGTCGTCGCGCATCCAGTCCTGTTGGAGCACGCGGACGTAAGCCGGGTTCAGACCCATGCATTCCCACAGGAACACACGGGTTTTGAGACCTTTGGAGGTCTTCATCAGGTTGAACTGCTCCCAGATTGTCGCTTTGTCGTATGGGCGGAACAGGAACATTTCGGTCAGCCCGCCAAAGGGCGTGCCGATCAGAAACATCGCCTCGCAGCCAGTCGTTTTGGACACGATAGAGGGACCGACGGCGTTCATCAGACCCGCTTTCAGGCGCTCCGTGCCGGACTTGCCGCGCGTCCCCCATCCGCCCAGCACCAGGCTCAGCGATTTGCGCAGGCGGCGCGCATACCAGCCGAGCACGATATGGCGGCAGAAGAACCACAGGCTCGCCAACGCGAGGAAGATCGCCAGCTCGATGAGGCTGTTCTGGTAGACGGTCGTCGCATAGGCGAAGACGGTGTCGGCGAGAGGTGCGATCGCTTCGATCATGCCTCGCCTCCGTTCTCGCCGAAGAATTGTGCGATTTCCGGATTGGGCCGGCGTTCCTCGTCATAGCCGCGGAAAGTGACGGCTATCCCGTGCGCGCGCAAGGCGTCGAGGAATTCGGCGGGTTCGCGATTACGCAGCTGAGCGAGCGAGGCGAACTCGCGCGAGATGCACCAGAAAACGCGCGCCCGCTGCCACAGGCCGAATGGCGGAACCAGCTCGGTGATCCCGGCGCTGGTGTAGAGCGTCAGTGTCTTGCCGTGATCGAGCGCAGCGAGCACCTGATCCAGCAGCGGCAGGTAATTGCGCCAGCCGCCCTCGGACGATTCCACCAGCGGTTCACCCGGAACTTTGGTCGGGGCGAGCTCGGCCATGCGCGCGCTTGGCGCCAGCATCGTGCCGAAATATTGCCGCCCGGTCGTGTGGAGGAAAGCCTGACGCTTGTCGGTGGCCGAATTGCGTCCCTCGAAGAAGATGCGCCACAGCCGCCGCTTGATCCATTCGCCGCGCTGGATTTGCGGACGGCGACCTATCTTGAGTGATAGGCCGAAATCGTTCTGCGCCATCACGGCCATGACCCGCCCGACGGCTTGAGGGGCCTCGATCAGCCACGGCTTGAGCGATCTGATCGGGCGAATATCGGCTTCGAGCTGGTCATGTGTGACTTCGGCGATAACACCGGCGATCTCCAGCGCGACCGGGTCGGAAGCGAGCCATACGCGTTCGTTCGCTTCATCGGCCCAGCGCAGCAGCTTAGGCGAGAGGTGGCGCTTCTGGAAGCTGATGATGGCGCGCTGAATGCGCAGGATGACAAGCTCAAGCTGGTCGAGTTCCGCCTGGCGTGAAAATGCGGTGAGGGCGGAGGTTGCATCGAGCGCAATGCGGAGCACAAACTCGTCCTCATCCTGTTCCAGAATGTGCGCGACATGCGCTGCATAGTCTTCTGCTGTGATGGCCAGCAACATGCGTGGCACATCCGCAAACAGGGCCGCGCGCACTTGGGGGTCGGTATCGTCGCGCAACTGCTTGAAGAGGCTGGCGGCCACGTCTTTCGGCAGCAGCTCAAGCGCATCGACGACAGACTGACGTACCGCGCCGCTCTCATCTTCGGCGAGCTTGGTAAGCAGGCGGGGGAAATGCTCGTTCAGCAGGAAATTGCGGCACAACAAGCGCGCGAGATGCCGCCGCAGGAACAGCTCATTGTCGCGCACTTGCGGTTTCTTCTCGGACAGCGGCAGGTCAAGGCGCGCGCCTATCGCGGTTGAGATCGACTTGGGCGACAAGGCAAGCAGTGCGTCAAATGCCGCGCATTGCACCCACACATCTTCGCTTTCATCCAGACACACGCGGCGCGTCGCGCTCAGAACGGCTTCGAACCATACACCGAACGGCCAATGATCGACTTGCTGCGCGATCATGGCCAGGCACGAATGGGCGGCGCACCGGATCCGCGCATCCCCGCGCCAGCTGCGCACTTCTGCCAGCAGATTGTCCGACAATTCTACGAAGAAGGCGCTGTCGACCATCATCGGATCTTGCGCGGCGGCATCGGCCGATATCACTCCAAGACGGTTTAGGCCGTGCGCAAGGGCGCGCTCTCGCTCACCCACCCGCTTCTGAAAGCGCTCGACCACCGCATCGCCATCGAAATAGGTATCGAGCGCCTTGCGGTCGCTTTGTAGTTGTCGTCGGTCTCCGCCCAGCTCGCGAGCGAAATCTATAATCGCAGCGCGCTCTTCCGCTTCGTCCACTGCATTGGCCATGCGCCTCTGAAAGCCTTGTTCAGCAGTGTTCAACCGTGTGATCGTATCGCTCTGATCAGCGCAATATTTCTCGAGCAGTTCGGCATGCTGACGCGCGCCGGCATATTCCATTTCCTTGCTGGCCAACGCGAGGATTTCCTCATGAATGTCCGCATAGACTGGCAACATCTTCGGCGCGATACCCGCTTCAAGCCTGTCCCTGAGCTGGCATTCCTGACCCCCGCTGAGGCTCCTCGCGTCTGCCGCATCGATCTTTGTGAGGACACTCATGTCGCGACCTCCGCCAGACAGGCGATGAGCTTTGCCCGCAGCTGGGCATCCTCGATCATCGCGGCGCGTAACTCCGAGGAGATCTCGAGATGGACGAAACCGCTAAAACCCGCTTCCCGCAGCAATTGCCCCTGAGCGTTGTTGAGCGCGCCCAGCTCTCCAGTATCGATCGGATAAACCAATACCGGTGTCGGTGCGAAAGCGATGCTGAGGCAATCGGCCAGATCGAGCAGGCGCTCGCCCGGTTGTTCTGTGCCATTGCTGAGGATCATGCCCGCCCCTTGAGCGGCAATGCTGTGGCGACGCTCCCCGTCAAAGCCATGCAGCTGCACTATCAGGCCCTTCGGCACGGCCTCTGCAAAGCCGAGCGCAAAGGCGCTGAACATGTGCTGCTTTTCGCGCGCCAGGTCGATGCCGTGTTTGCAGGCCGCAGTTGGGCGACGCGGGGCTGAGTTCCATGCTGTGGCGAGCGCACGGCTTTCAAGGAACAGGGCTGATGCGAGCTGTCCCGTGTACCGGTCAGAGCCGCGATGTGGTGCGGTGATAGCAATCGGCAGCTGTGCGTTCTCGCGGATCCAGTAAATGCCCTGGCCAGCGCATTCGCCGGCCTGCTCGCTGACGAGCCTGGCATCGTCCGTCCCCGGCACGGTCCGTGTTTGGAAGCCGAAGTCATGCAGTCCGGCCGATCCGCTGCGGGGATCGCCCAGCATTTGCGCAAAGCCGCTTTGCGCGCGAGCGAATTCAGCGGCATCGGTGCGAGCGGTCTTTTGCGTGTCGGCGAAGGGCGGGAACAGATAAGCAGTCCCCGCCAGGATCGCCGCCGCTGCTCCTCCAGCCAACATCGGTTTCACGCGGCTCATTGTGCCATCTCACCATCCGCGATGCTTTCGCCTGATCGGTCAGCGAGCACGTCTTCGCGCGACGCTTCGTACAGCACGAGCATTGTGTAGTCGCGGCCATTCAGGCCGATCGGGCCGACGGAACGCCAGTGATTTCGGCCGAGATAGAACTTTTCTTCCAGCGTCAGCAGATCAGCGGGAAAGGCGTTGGGTTCGGTCAACAGTTCGCGCGAGCCGTCGCTAAGCCTACGGTAGGCGGAGAGTGCTTGTGAGCCTGCAGGCGCATATTGCTCGAACACGCGAACGTCGATGCCGATGATACCAGGGTCGATATCGAACACTTCCAACTGCAGCCGGGCGGCGGGCTTAGGGCTTTCGACAAGGAGAATGTCCTGTTCCGCTACCAGTTCAGGCCGCGTGCGGAAGAAACGCCAGGTGTTGCCGGAGGTAAAAACCTCATCTGGCGAGTCTGCTTGCAGATAGGTGTCGTGCACGGCCAGTTCTTCGCCATTGGCACCGATCCAGCGCATGCGCAGGCCGTAGACAAAGCCCTTTTCCAAGCTGCGAACATCTTCACCAACCGCGGGGTGGACCAGCAGTTTGGTTTCCGTGACTGGGCGAGAGAAAGCGAAAGAAAGGCGCTGTTTTGCCGGAATACGATAGGCGATGGACCGTTTTGAAATGCGGGCGTCGCGCGCGGTTATGTTACGCACATCGGTAAGATAATCGGCAAGCGGGACTGCATATTCGCGGCCTGCCAAGCCGGATGCGAGCGCCAGTAGCGCGAAGACCACCATTTTGGCGAGGAAGGAAAGGCTCATTCGGAGGCCTCCCCAATCCCGGAGAACATCAGCCAGCCAAAGGCATAGCGTCGCCCGCTTGTGCCATCGAGATAGCGCAGAGACATGCCGGGGCGAGCTTCCATCCCGGCTTGCTCATGTGAATTGGTCACAGTTTCCGCGCGCAAGCCAGCAAGACGCAGGGAGGATATCAGATCGTCAAGCGCTTTGTAGTCGGGACCAATACGATCCTTCGCCACCAGCAGATCGATCCCTTTACGATAATCCACGGCTTCGCGCGGGCGGGCGCGCAATTGAAAGATCATCGGGTCTTCAACACCCTCTTGGCTGCGGACCCATTCCTGCCATGCCACATCGAAGATCGTATGTGGATCACGTAGAAAGCTGTCGCTGCGCGTGGCCACGAACAGTGCGTTGGACGACCATTTGCCATGCACCGCCGCGCCGATCCGAGCGGGCAAGACGCCGCGCGAATTCTCAAAGGTCAGCACGGCCTTTTGCGGCGCCTCTCCCTCAACGATGAAGATGTTGCCCTCGTCCCGTTCGGGCGAAGAAAGGCCCCAGTGCAACTTGGAGCCGAAGCGGCAACGTGAGAGCTCCATGCCAGCCAGTGTCGCAGCGGCGCTGGCGGAGTACGGCACTTCGCCGGATCGCACTTTGGCGATCATTGGAGCGGCAATCTCGAACCGCGCATAGGCAAGTTGCGGTAGAGCGTTCCATAGCGCCTTGCCATTATCAGGGCGGGAGAGCGTGCAGGTGACAGGCTGACCGTAGCCGATGTCGCCAACCACCGTTCGAGACATGTGCTGCAAGGAAGCAGCGCTAAGCTGCAGTTCCGCATAGTCGCCGCGTGTACCGCGATTTTCCCCGGCTAAGCGCACACGCAGATCGGGCACGACCTCGCGAAGGGCAGAAACATCGGCTGATCGGGCTGCGCCATCGGAAAAGGCAAAGCTCGATGGGCGCCCGCGCTCGGCAGCATTGATGATAATATGTGCGGTCTCGGTTGCGTCCTCGAAAATTTCGGCAACACTGCGATCATTCACTTGTGTTGACTCGGTCGCGGAGCCGATCACTAGCCAGCGCGCGTCCTGATTGCGCTGCAATTGCAGGGCCGCCGTTGCGAGACCTGGCAGAGCGGTGGGATCAGACAGGATGATCGCCTGATCGCGCTGGGCATCGGGATCGAAAACGAGCAGTTCGGCGCCTTTCTCGTCATCGCGGACGATAGCAAGGCGTCCATCCTCGATTTGTTGCAAGCGCCACCCGCTCGCCGCCCGCTCGAACTCGGGAGCGATGGCGGGAATACCTTCCTCGATCAGCTCGACCAGACGGCCAAGTGCGTCCTGGCTCTCCGCCGAAAGCGGCATGGCGGCACCGCGCATCGCGCGGGCATGGGCGTCGCCGACGGCATTTACGACCAGCGCGTTTAGGCGCGGGGTGGTGTTGCTGCGCGCAAGGCCGACATCTGTCGTGACACCGCTTCCCAGAGTTCGCGAAGTGGCCGCCGATAGGCCGAAGCCAACGAAATTGCCCAGTACGGCGCCTGCGAGGCTGACTTGCAAAGTTGAGCGCGCGACCCGCGGGAAGATATCCTTGTCATGGGCCTTGATCGCGATCAGCGTGGAGAGCAGGTATCCGAAGCCGAAGAAGTCCGTCGTCTTCACATCGAAGCCCTGCCAGACGATGAACCAGCCGAGCGCCATCTTCCAGGCGAAGCTGATGTTGAAGAACAGTAGCAGTTTGCGCCCGCCCTCAAGTGTCACGTTCGCCATAAACGGCAGCTTCAGTATCAGCCTCGCGACGCAATAAATGATTATCGCTTCGCCGAACGAGGTCAGGATCTTGGTCGGCTGATACCATTGCAGTGCGATCAGCGCGGGGATCAGGATGCCGGAGAAATCCCAGCCATATTTGACGTTGTAATGGCTCGCGATCAGCGCGGTCAGAGTCAGGATGATATAGGCTTTGGGACTGGCAAGGATCGAACTCGCAAGCCCTTCATAAAGATAGTAGACGCCGCTGATGCGGAAGTTGGTGAGCTCCATCAGGCCGAAGCGGATGATCAGGTAGGTCAGTCCGATTCCGACCACCGACATGAACACACCGCGTGCAAGGCCGGGCTTCCAGAACTGGTTGGCCATCAGCGAGATGACGACCAGTCCGAAGCTTTGCAGGTTGTTTTCCCAGTCGATCCGACGGTCGAAATTGTCCTCCAGCCAGACCGAAAATTCGGGCAGCAAAAACCCGTCAAAAGTTAGGCGAACGGCGATACTCGCCAGGATCAATCCCATAAATCGATCCCTCCCAAACAGGCTCGGGAAACGGCCCGGCGCGAGCTTCTCGGAAAACAGCCAGACGATGAGGTATGCGAGGACCGCCTCGACCCCGATCACCATCGCGGCAAAGGGCTTCACGATCAGCAACGGGACGAGATAGCCCGGCACCACGAGGCCCGATAGCACCCAACCATATCGAAGGTTGAAGAAGCACATCACGAACACCCCGACCCAAACGGTCGTGATGATCGAGCCTGCCAGTCCGCCTTCGGGGAATATGGTGAGAGGGAAGAGGTCCACGGTTCTGCTCGGTCAGCCCTGCTCTGCCGTTAGCGATCCACGCGACAGGGCGCGTTTCGCGCGAGTGACCAGCTCAGCCGGTTCGACCGGTTTGCGGGCGATGTCGACCACGCCTAATGCGCGCAGGTTGTCGGTCATCTTCTCTTCCATGGCGGAGGAGACGATCATCACCGGCGGACGATCCGCGCCGCTTTCGGCCAGTAGGCGCAGGAATTTCAGTCCGTCGATCTTGGGCATGACGAGATCGAGCATGACGAGGTCAAAGCGTTCGCTGGTGACCAGCTTCAGACCTACATCTCCGTCGCTTGCAACCGCGACGTCATAGCCCTCCAGTTGCAGCGTCATCTGCAACAGGCCAGCCAGTATCGGGTCGTCATCGACCACCAAAATGCGTGCGGCCATCAGCCAATCCCCCGTAAATCAACGTTAAATCCGAAGCCATTGGCCTCGCTGCCCCAATAGGAAACGCTGGCGGACCAGCGCGTGACCTTGGCCATGCCTTCGCCGATCACGCGGTATTCGCCGACCGCGCCTTCCTCGTAGTTGGCGATCAGCCACAGCAGCCGTTCAAACCCGATGCCGAAGCCGCCGGAGATGCGGATATGGGTGCGGCCTGCAAGCTCCTCTAGCTTGAGCTTCACCGCGCCATTTTGCGGCGTATCGGCGATGACGACGCGCAGCATGGAAACCAGCATGTCTGTGAGCGCGACAGGCTCGGCGAGCGTGAAGCCGCTCACTCCGGGGTGCTCAGCTTCGATGATCACGCCCAGCTCGTCGGCAAAGCCGGAAGCACGCGCAACAGCATCTTTCACGACAGCGGTCGCATCCACTGGATAGCATGCCTCGGTCAGGTCGCTGGTGTCCGAGCGGATCAGGTCGGCCACCTCGTCGAGGCGTCCGGTGGCGCGGCGCGCAGTCTCGTCGATGCGTTCGACAACCGAGCGGACTTGACGGAGATCCAAACGATCGTCGCAGGCGAGCTGGGAGCCGAGCAGAATCGCTTCGAAGTCGTTGCGCAATTGCAGGTCGATGAATTTCGCCACCGCCTTGCGCAGGTCGGCGGCGCGGTTGGCGTTACGCATATCGATCGCTTCGAGCACGAGAATGCGGTCGGCGACGTGCGTGTTGCGGACAGGGGCGGCGAGCCGCAGCATACGTTCACTCTGGCGTTCGCCATCGCCCAGATCGCGCATTGGCATGCGCATTTCCGAGCCGTTGAGCATCAGGTCTTCGATCAGTGCCTCAACCCGCGCTTCGTCCAGGTCAGTGAGGGCCAGCAACATCTCCGACAGCGACGTATCGAACAGGCTGAGGCCCGCCTCGCGGTAGAGCTCCTGCATCGCTTCGTTTGCGTGCAGGGGAGAGCCAATCAGATGGAAGATGATAACCGCTGTGTCGATTGTGTCGAAGCCGCGCCGGACCTGTTCGGACTCGTTGGCGACCAAGGCGATGGCGCTGGCGACCTTGTTGTCGATCGGAAGGTGGCGATCCTCCTGGCTCGACCGGGCGTTGAGATCGGCGCGCCAGCGGAATAGCTCGCGAAAGCTGTTGACGAGCGCGCGCACCAGATGAGCGGATTTGCCCGGCGTCGTCGTTTCCGGGCGGGTGTGGAGCCAGAACAATTGCTGTTCGCCCGTACCGACCCAACCGATCCGAGCCTCGCCTTCCCAACCGGGCACGATCTCAGCTGCGTCACGCACGCCGAAGCTGTCGCGTACTTCCTTGAGGATGCGGCGCAGCTGCCTCGGCGCGAGCTCAATGTCGTCGATCGATGCGTTGTTGGCCGCCACCGCTTCCAATTTGCCATTAGGCAACCATTCGACGAGCAGGCTGCGTTCGACCCCGGCATATTGCGCGGCAGAGCCGAGAAAATGCGGCAAGCGCGCACCTTCGCGCAGGGCGGAGCGATTGAACGAGGTTTGGACTGCGCGCGATGCGGTGCGCTCCAACCGGCGATCTTGCGACGTCTCGCGCTCGAGAACCCGTTGAAATGTTACGATCCATGGCGCGATCAGCATGGCAGAAACGGGCAGTAACTTGCCCGTAAACTGCAAAACGGCCCAGCAGGCCGCGAGTATCAAGACGCTGCAGGCAAGCGGGAACATCACCGCGAGCCGCTTGGGATCGGTGGTTCGGTATACCAATGCCAGCATAGCGCCGATGGCGAGGAGGATGATCCAGCTCTCCCACAATTGCGCGCGGTGATGGATCTGGCCCGATCGCAGGGAATTGATCGCGTGGGCTCGGAAAATAGCCTCGCTAGTGGCCCGCCGATCGGGGGATAACGGCGTGCTGAGGCTGCCGCGCAGCGCCTCGGGACGCACGACCATTGCAACAAGTCCGGCAAGCTCACCGCGCTCCATCTGGCCCGAAGTCAGCTGGCTTGCCCGAAGGACCGGGATGCTCTGCTGCTGGGGCATGGGGATCAGAAAGTCGCTGCGCGGTGGGAAGGTGTCGGCCAGCGCCGCTTCGAACACAGGAATGGTACCAGAGCGCCCCGAGAGCACAGCCGATTGACTGCGATTGATCCCATATTGCGCCAAGGCAATCGAGCGCGCCGCTGCGATGCCAGCGCCAATTCCGGTGGCGGGAGGTCGCAGTTCGAAGCGCTGATTTTCCGGGAGTGCCTGCGTGGGCAGTCCAATGATAATCGGTGTTTCGCTCGTTGTTATTGCGCCGCGATCATAGCCAAGATAGCCGATCCGCTCGACACCAAGGCGGGCGAGATCGCTTTCGAGTTCGCCAAATCTCTCCGGACCTTGCGCGTCGAAGGCCTCATCGCGTTCGACCACGACGACACTTGGTGAGCGGCCTGGCTGGTTTACGGTAACTGCATCGAAGAACCGACCGTCGATCTGTCCGAACAGGCCGATCTGGTGACACGCTGCCAGCGCCACCACGATCAGCAGCGGTCCTAGCCAATTGCCCAGCAGTTCGCGCGTGATCGCGCGTGTACGCATGCGCGTGTATGCGCCCGCGGAATTGGGTGTATGGCTCTCCTTGAGCGTTGCCGGAGGCGAGAATGCGGTCACGAGTTGTGCGGGGTCATCTGGGCAGAACAAGGCTCGCAGCGCAGCCTCGCTCGCGGATGGCGAGTGACGACGCGGCTGATAACGAACCTGATCCGGCTAGCGACTATGCCCGGCCCCCTTTACATCCCCAGCACCGCTGACAGCCGCAATGGCTGAAGTGGCTCCGGGCGTGGCCAGATCGTTCCAGCCAGACAGCCCAAAAGCTGCCTTCCATGGTTACCGGACTACGTAATCATCCCTAATTATCGGTTAAGGATAAGGCGTTGGAGCTTTGTGAAACGTGCGGAAGCAACGCCCTTTGGAAACGCACTAAGCAAATACCGTTAGCGTCAAATTAAACATATTCTCACACACACGCCGCGTGATTGAAGCGTCAAAGACAGATTGGGCGATCAAACCCGGCGATGACAGTGCGACGACGCTGCGCGTTCTGCTGGCCGAAGATACGCCGATCAACGCCGAGGCGATGAAGGCCATGGCCCGCCGCCTCGCCGTTGAGATGGACGTTGCCGCAAACGGGCTCGATGCGATTGAAATGATCGATGCAGCCGAAGCAGAGGGCCATCCCTATTCATTGATGCTGGTCGATGTGATGATGCCTATCCTCGACGGGGTCGAGACCACAAAGCGCCTAAGGGAACGCGGCTACGATGCGGACAAGCTGCCGATCATCGCAGTCACCGCTGCCACCAGCTTCGACGAAATCCGCTCATACAAGGCCTACGGCATGCAGGCGTTTCTGGCCAAGCCGGTTGCTCTCAAGGATTTGCGCGCGACTTTGCAGGCATGGGGGCATCGGGCAGAGGAAAAGCCTGCGGCGATCCCAGCGGCGATTCTTGAGGAACTGCAAGGCCAGTTTGAGAGGCGCAACAAGCATACGCTGCAAGCTATCGAAGACGCGCTCGCGAGCGATCACATCACTGAAGAGGCCATCGGTGGAATCCGGCGCGTGCTGCATCAGATTGCCGGTACCGCCACGACATTCGGCGACGCGAAGCTGAGCAAGGCTGCGCGCAAGCACGAAAACGCCCTGACTGAGATACCGCATGAGCAGGATGCTGTGCGCAAGGCGCTTGAGGCTGCGCGCAAAAGCCTGAAACAAAGGATAAAATCGTGAGAATTCATTTCCCATCATCCCTTCGCGCCAGCGCGAAAGGGCTGTTTTCAGCGCTCGTCTTTGCGAGTTTGGGCGGTGTTGCCAGCGCTCAGGACAATACTCCTGACCCGCTACAGTTTGATGGCTTAGTGGAAATCCGCGGCGTCGAATCCGACATCGATTTCGACCAGAACGACGACATCGACTCTTCCGGCATTGGTGCACGCGTGCGGCTGGGTGTCGACTTCGTGCTAAGCGAGAAAACCGAAATCCGTGCCGAGGCCGAGGGACGTATTTTTGAGTTTCGCGACGACAATCGCGGTAGCCTGGAAACGGGCATTGTTCGTTTACAGGTCACACATCAGGTTTCGGACGAAGTGCAACTGCGCGGCTATGCTCGCCGGTTCGAGAATATCGCTGTTCTTGAGGCCTTCAGTGCCGACCAGACCAGTCTGGGTGCGCGCTTTCAATGGCAGAAGGGGAATGACCGCATTCGCCTTACGGGCGAATATCGTGAGCGTGACTACGACACGAGTATTGGCGGTGATAGCGATGGCTATCGTGTCGCAGCGCAATATAATCGCCGCCTTGGTACCTATCATTGGGTGCGCTTCGACTTGCGCCATGAAGACAACCAAAGCGCGGATGAACCGCGCCGCAGCTATAATCGCCAGGTCGCGAAGGTGAAATACAGCGTTCCGATTGCAAAGCGCCTGCGTTTCAGGCCGTCGCTCGAATATCGCCAGTGGGACTATGATGCGCGCATCGCGCAAGGCGATCCAAATGGTGCGCTACGCGAAGACAGCTACGTCGCACCGGCGGTGGAGCTGGCTTGGGGACGTTCAACTCGCGGGCTCTACGCCACCGCCAGCGCCGAGTATCGCTTCAAGCAATCCAATGACGAGCGCTTTGATGACGATGCGATCCGCGCGGGCGTACGGATCGGCTACCGTTTCTGAGCAAGCTAAGCGCAGCGGATATCAGGTGGTCTGAAACCCCGCTTTAGCCAGGTAATTGAGTAATTTAGCGGCGCAGACCAGCTGCCGCCGCCGCATTGGCGGTTTCACCACCCGCTGGCGTCAAGACACCATGGATATCGCCTGCGATTGAACGCAGCTTGGCCTCGTCGCCCGCAGCATAGGCGGCATCGCCCAGCTGCACCAATTGGTCGAACCGGTTCTTGTCCATCGCTGCATGCCGCATGGTGCGCAATTGCTGATAATATGCCGCGATAAAGCCGGGCGCTTCCACGACATAGCGCGTGAACACAGATTCAGCAGCCTTGATGGCGCGTGCACAGACCTGGAATTGCTCTTCGTCCAAAGCCCGGCGAGCGGTTTCCAGATGTCCAAGAGCCTGATCCGTGCCGGCCTGGTCGAGCGTTCCCGAAAGCCTGCGGCATTCCTGCTCGGCCTCGTAAATGCGCTTGGTCAGCTCGCTCGCCTGCGCCTTGGGCTTGTGGCGAATGCGCGAGATTTCCTGCCGGATCATGCGCGCTTCTTCGGTGACCGAGCGGAACACGTCGGCTTCGTAGCTGCTTCGCACACGGCTCGCCTGTTCATCGAGGCGGCGGCGAATATTGGTCACTTCGCGGGCAAACTCATCGCCGACAATCTGCCGCAAGCTATCGAGATCGTCTTCCGCCGCAAGCAAAGCTTCGCGCGCGAATTTGTCGCCATCGGCGCTGAAATCGATCTTCGCCAGGTCATCGACGTAGAAGCTGTGATCGCGCAGATGCAATCCGCAAGCGGGTAGTTCAACCGAGGCCTTGATAAGCTGGCTGTCATCGACCGACCAATGCAGAACAACTTCGTCGCCCGGCATCAGCGGGGCGACATGCGGTGGCAGGTCGCTGGCGGCGAGGCGAAACGAGCCGATCAGCAGGTTCGCTTCCGGCTCCGGCACATCCTCGGCCTTTTCATAGAGTTCGATGTCGATCCAGTCGGCTGCGCCCGGTTCCAGCTTTCTTGCGGCGCGGAAGGTTCGCTTGCCCTTTTTGGGTAGGATATCGCCCTTTTCGAGCAACGGCTCGAGCACGTTGATCGCGCGGGTCCCGTCGGTGTCTTCCACCTTCACCGCAATGGTGGCGGTGCAAGGTGCGCCCGTGGCGGTCGCCATGATGCGAGTCAGGGTGAGTGTTTGCGACGCATCCTCAACAGGTGCGCCCGTCTCATCGGTGACGCGCATCTGAATGGTGGTCTCTCCCGGATCGAGCAGGATCGAGAAGATCGGCTTGTCGCACACTTGGCGCGATCCATAATCTTCGCCCGTGCTCGATAGAGCTGTCACTGTCCAGCCTTCGCTCGCCTCGTCACCGATCACGCGGATGCGAGCGCGCTCGTTCGTGGTGCGTGCTTCGAAGTCGTAGGAAATGTGATCGCCCGAGCCTTGCTTGATACGCGCCTTTTTGACGCCGCTCGGTTCGGAGGATTCCGCACCGAGCGAGCTTTCGGACGCGTCCCACTCACGGCTCTCGGCATAGATCGCCGCGCCGCGCGCCACAGCAGTCATCGGGTCGATTTCGAGGTCGACCGAGACGCCCAGTTCACCCGGCACGCGCTCGCGCACGACTGGCATGCGCGATGGGCCACCGATCAGGACGACCTTGGTGACATCTTCCGCGCCATAGCCGTGGTCGGTCAGGACCTTGCGGCACAGCTCGATCGAGCGGTCGATTTGCGCGCCGACGATCTCTTCCACTTGCGCTCGGGAGATCGGAATCTCGAGATAGATCGGGGAGCCGTCAATATCGCGCGTCTGCGCTTCGTGCTCGGATACGAAGATTGTCGTTTCCTGCATGGTCGACAGTTCGATCTTCGCGCGCTCGACGTGTGCTTTCGCGATTGCCATCAGCCGCTGCATTTCAGGCGAGCCGGAAATGTCGCTGGGGATGGTGAAGTGTATGTCGAGCCATGGCTTCACCACTTGCTCCAGCAGCAGACGGTCGAAATCGCTACCGCCCAGCATATTGATCCCTTCATGCGCCTCGACCGTGACCGCCCCGTTGATTGCTCGGACCAATGCGACGTCGAAGGTGCCGCCACCAAGATCGTAGACCAGGAACAGACCGGTTCGTGCGTCGGGGTTCTCCATACAGGCCATCGCAGCCGCGATTGGCTCTTGCAGCAGGCCGACTTGCTCGAGTCCGGCGGCGTTGGCAGCGCGGATGGTTGCTTCGGACTGCATCTGGTTGAAAGCGGCCGGAACCGTGACGATCGATCCGGTCAATGCCTCGTCACCGATCTGCGCGCGTGCCTGAGTCAGCAATTGCTTGATAACTTCGCTGCTCGCTTCCTCCGGCGTGATCTTGTCGTCATCTGGTCCGAAAGGCAGCGCGGAGCTCGTGCCAAGCAGCCTTTTGAAGCGGGCTGCGATACCCTGCGGTGCAACGCGCATTTGCTCGTAGGCGCGCTTGCCGACATAGCGCGAACCGCTGCGATCCTGCATGATAACCGATGGTAAGACATCTTCGCCGGTGACGGTCTTGAACAGTTCAAGCTTGCCGCCACGATCGCCGACGATGGCGGAATTGGAGGTGCCGAGATCGATACCGAGATACATGGTCTATTCTTCCGTTGATTGGGTTGCGGCGAGCATGACCTTGCCGGGCAGCAGTACGCTGCCACCGTGCAGGATGGTCGGCTCCAGCGTGCGCTCGACCAGAGCGGTCTCGCCGTCGAATTCATCTGCATTGATTGGGGTTGAAGGCAGGGTGGCGGTCCACTCTTGCCCGTCATAGCAGCGCAGCGTCATGTCCTCGCCTTCGAGGATCGCATCTAGCCGTCCGCGTGAATAGCGGAGCATGGCCGCGTCGCTGCCGTCCTCGCTGCCGATTGTATGGGCCAGGCTCTCGCACAGCTTCCAATATTGCGTGGCGAGATCGGCCAACGCCTTATGACTGCTTTCCATCGGATCAATCCTTGCGCGGCTGAAGCTGGCAGAAGTCTTGAGTCAGCTGATTGCGGACTTTTTCCGGCGAGTTCCGGTCGAGCAGCCATTTGACGATTTGCAGCGCTATGTCGCGTCGCTGCGCCTTGTTGGCGGTCGCGACGGCAATCTCGCGAAACAGCATCCAGGGCCCTTCCTGGTGCGGGTCGATCGCCAGCAATTCGTCGAACACCTCGCAATACCGCCCGACCATTCCGCCCACGTCCGATCCCATGCCGTGAGAGTCGATCTCGGCGATGAAGTTACGGAAATTCTTGGCGATTTGTTCGGTAAGCTGATCGAAGCGCTGGAATAGGACGTTGCCCATCAATGTGGGTAGATCGCCTTCGATGGCCTGTTGCAGACCCGGGACGGCGGCGAAGCAATGCTTCAGCGCGCGCGCCATCCTTAAGGATTCGTCATAAAGCTTATGCTCATTGGTCAGCGTGATCGCGAGGTCGCGCAGCTTCTTGAATACATCGGCGGAAAGCGGATCATCGAGCCCGCGCGCTTCTTCAAGCTTTTGCAGTGGAAAGCGCCATTGGCTCCATAGATCGAGTGTGGTGATGATCAGCGTAACCTTGGCCGGATCGCGCGCCTTCTCTTCCAGAGAAGCAACCGCATCGTCGATCTTGCCGCGCAGGTTCTGCAGCTTCGGATCGGCGAGTGCGCCATATTCATGCGCGATCGCTTCCAGCATTGGTGTGCTGCAGGCGCGGATTTCTGCGCTGTTGTGGGTTATGTATTCGGCCAGCAGGACACGACCTTCGCGGGTTTCGCCGAGCTTCTCCGCTACGTTGCGGCCGATCTTCCGGCGAAACTCGGACAGTGTTTCGGCGAAATGGCTGTCCTTGCTGGGGGTTGCCCCTGAGCGCAGGCGTGCTTCGTCGATGCGGTCGCGGGTCGCATTCGCATCCCAGCTGAGCAGATCCGCCATCAGCGTCCGGGTAAGGTCGGAATCCTTGGGCCGCACAGTAAGTAGCGCGACACCCAAGTTGATCCGGGCGAGGCCAGAGGCACCAAGGCGCAATTCGAAGACGCGGTCGGCATCGCCCTTTTCGAGAGCCTTGCAGGCATCGGCCTGATCCTCGGCGCTTGCTTCGGGAAGCCAGGCGAGCTCATGCGCTATCCGATCACGCGGGGCGAGCAGTTCTGCGCGGGCAGTTTCCAGTGCATCGGGATCGACATCCTCGGCAAAGGCGAGGTCGTCGACCGCCTGCGCAACAGCGCCTTGGTCGGCATCCATTGGGACGCCCAGGATCAGGAAAGCGCACTCAGCGAAATGTTCGCGCAGTTTGTCCGCATTCTTCTCGGCATCGATCGCCTGATTGGCGGTTTCGTCTTCGCGGCGTTGCAGCAAGCGGTTGAGCCGCCGCTGCGCACCTTCCTCTGCTGCCTGTGCTGCCAGCTCGACCTCGGCTTCCGTAGCCTGGTCTTTACGCAATCTCTTCCAAAACACCCCTAAAACCCCGCGACCTCTGGATGACGTCGGACATTATGCGGGGTGAGTTAAAATGACTTTAACCGTGAAGGTATTTTCGCGGAAATCTCATCCGGTCAAGCAATTGGAATTGTACGTTTTAGTTCAGGCTATGGGAGTATTTGGTCTCGTGCTTCAAGCTGCGGAGGCGCTCTCTAAAATTCCAGCCCCCATGCCTTGTAGTTCGCTTCGATTGAGGGGTTCATCGCGAGTGCAAGTCTGATCTCTTCGCGCCCTTCGCGATCCCCATTAGCGACCCTCACAATTCCGCGTATCAGGCGCGAAGCGGATTGACCCGGATCAGCCAGCAGCGCCGCGTCAAGGTCGGCCATGGCTGCATCGAGATTGCCGAGCCTGAAATGGGCGAGCGCTCGGCTATCCAGAGCGGCCGCAGAATAGTCGCTTTTCTCGACCGCTTCGACACAGGTCTGCATCCGTTCTTCGTTCACAATGTTCCAGGTGGCAGTGTACCAGCAGATCGCGTTGAGCAGGCTTCCATCACCCGGACGGCGCGCTTTCAATTGCTCTAGCAGATCAAGGCCTTCTTCGATCTCGCCCGACCAGCCGAGCGCAGCAGACATCACTTCCGCTTCGGCAAAATCAGTCTTGGCTAGCCCACGATAGTCCTCCGCCAGGGCAAGCGCTTCTTCTGTGCGATCGAGGTGAGCGAGTATCTCAATCTGATCGGCATAGGTTGAGCCGTCAGGCTCAAGATCTTCGGCCAGCTGCATGTCTGCCAAAGCACCTTCAAGATCGCCGGTGTGACGTTTCATCCATGCCCGGGACCAATAGAGATCGCGAGAGGCTTCGATCTCCAGCGCGGCGTTCACATCTTCCAGCGTTCCAGCATAGTCGAACACGTCAAAGCGCAGCGCAGCCCGGCTGACCAGTGCGGTTGAATCGTCTGGTTTGGCCTTGGCAATCGCCTTGGCATATGCCTTTTCGAGCGGCTCGAGCAGGGCGCGACCCTCGCCAAAATAGTCCCATAACTGACGAATATTTTGCGGCGATCGAAGGGTCGGCAGGGCACGATGGAAACGCGCGAGATTACGCTTGGCGGGAGAAATAGCATTTGCGGGCAATTCGTCGAGCACGCTGCGCATGGATTGCGACAAGGCGAAGCGATTGCCGTCGAGCTCCGCCTGTGAGGTGACTTCCACGCCGCCGATCACCTCACTGACGTCGGTCGCGCCTTCAAGCTCGAAACCGGCATCGTTTTCCGGCAGTCGAACCTCGAACTCGCTCGTCCAATAGATCGGTCCATTAAGACGTAGCGGAATATCGCGCCATTCTGCGCGTGCGCGATCCGATGCGAATGTCACATCCTTGGCTGCTTGTACCGGAGGCGCGAATTCGTATGTCGCGCGGTCTTTCTTCCATGGTGAGGAGAGAATGCCATTGCCTTTGAGTAAGGCGACGCCAGTCTCATCGTCGTAGGACAGAGAGTGGTCGACCATGATCGTCTCGCCAATCGCACCCGCTATGGCGTTCGACACAGCGTCCCTGATGCGATCCTTGTTGCCTTGCTCGGCCAAGGTGCGCCACCCGGCACCCGAGCTGCCGCGGTATTCGAACTCAACCTCGATCAGAGCTGGCAGCCTGATCCCCGCGCTCTGATCCATCGACAGGCGGAGGATCCCGTCAGGCGTCGTCTTGGGTCGTTCACCCATCTTGACCAGTTCTGCACCCTCCTCGCGCAAGGGTAGCGCATAGTGGAAGCGGGGTATCTCCGCGATCGTGTCAAGGCGCCCGCCCGATGACGTCCCATCGAGCCAATAAGTTTCTCCGCCAATGTCCGCCTTAACAATCATATGATCGAAATTGCCAGGCATGGGGGCCATCATGGGCAGCGCATCACCACCATTTGTTCGTACCAGAACCACTTCGGCGTCGACGCCTAGCTCTCGGAGGAGCGCCAGCAGCAGGACCGACTTTGCCTTGCAATCGCCAAACCTCTTCTCCCATGTCTCCTGCGGAGATTGTGGCAGATAGTTCCCGCCATTGAGGCCGTTGAGCAGATAGCTGATCTTGTCTTGTACCAGCTGCAATGCGAGCGCCACCCGGGTGAGCTCGTCGCCACTTGTGGCCGCGATATTGGCAACTTCTTGTTCAAGGACACTTCCTGGAGCAATCGCTTCGGTCACATCGTAGTGGGGCGCCATGTGGCTCGATACGGATTGCCAGTCGTGATAGGTTGAAACCTGCATCAGTTCGCCGATGAGGTATCGGATCGGAGCATCGCCGGGCAGTTCGTCGGCCTTGGCGACGGGCAGGTCTGCGCTCCAAACCATAAAGCCATTTTCCACTTCGGGTTCAAGCACGTCTGCGTTACCCAACCGTTTGCGCGAAACTTCCATACCTTTCGGCCAGGAAACGCTGATCCGTCCGTCTTCAATCGGGGCCGGAAGAGCAGGCAGGCCCGCTTGCCACTGGACGTTCTCGCCCATCGCCTGATCTTGCAGTGTGGTCGAATAGGCGAGCCGTACGAGATCGCCCAGCTGCGCGCCAGCAATCGTCATTGTAGCCGTCAGCGAGCCGTCCAGCATCCGCTGCTCCAGTCTGCGTTCACGCCGCAGGACTTCAAACTTCTTGTCGCCATCGAGCAAATCGATGGTCTCGTTTTCGCGCAGCAGCTCCGCACGGTGTATGCGCAAATCACCCTTGTCTGGCAGCCAAGCAGCCGACAGCGTGCCGAATTGCGTCAAAGCCTCTGGAGAATCTAGCGCGATGACCGTTTCGACATAGGTCCACAATTGCCCGTCTTCGATGCGAGCTTGTTGCCCAGCATATGCAAAGACCGAATTCGATGACCGGGTGGCTGGATCGACCTCCGCCTGAACGACCCAGTCGGGGGTGTCTTCGTAAAGCACTTCGTCGCCAGCGAGTGCAGGCGCGCTAAGAAAAGTCCCGGCAAGCAGGAAGACACCACGATTTAGCATAGAAAACTGGACCCCGTTTACCCCTGCGTGGAAGATGGCAGCACTGTCGCTAGCGAGCAACCGTTTTCAGAGTGCCGACCGGACTTGATGCTGCTCGTCAGGCGTATTCCATGACTGGACCGCGCCGGTTCGTGTTGGACGAATCACAAAGCACCTGTGCCAGGTGCTACACATTCGATACAAACTTGAGGTGAGAATGGACTGTTTGGTGCGATAGAGATGCACGGACAGTCCGAGGCAATTGTCACCGTCGGACTCAAATCATATCGATCAGCCATACGTGATCTGGGTGTTGATGATCGCGGTGAAGTTGGCAGGTTGCACAACAATTGAGCCGATTTAACGATAGACTGACGTTACCGTATTGAGGATGTTCTCGCGCGTTCTGAGAAGATAGAGGTCCGACCGCTGTTGGGCGTCAGCCTAGAACTGGCTGACGCCCGCAATTGGGGCGGAAACGAACGCGATCAATTGACCGAAATCAATGATGTGCTTTCCTTGCTGTCTTATTGCTTCTTACGCTTTGAATATCGGTCCACATAAGCAGTATCGCCTGCGATCGGATCAATCCGGCGGGAGTGAGATTTTTGGTGATCGCGACCATCGCAGCCCAGGACGTGACCTGGACGGCGCTGCTCGCAACACTTGTGTTGGCGGCAGCTCTGGTGATTTCCTTCGCCTCCAAAAGGCGGTGGATTGCGGGGTTGGATCACCTCCTGAGGCGGCGTGGATAGGGGAGATTAGTGTCAATCGGACACAAGTACGATGCCGCCGAGGCACTTCCGAGGTGCTCTGCGGTTACTGACTGCGACCTAAAAGCCACACTCAAATCAATCATCTCAGCAAAGGGCGGCTCTAAGCCTCTATTTTTCAGTCATATGCGAATTGCTCATGAGTGTATTCCAATAGTTGATTGGAAATTCTGCTTCCTCCCGTGAGACACTCATTCCGTTCCGTCATGGCGATGCGGTGTCGTCATGTCGTAGCTCGATGGTCGATCATATCCGGCCAGCCTTGGAGGGGAAAATGAAGATAGTTCCGACTTTCGCAAAGCGTACTTCACTTTTGGCGACGATTTCACTCGGGGCGTTGGCAACCCCGCTGTGGGCTCAATCTCAGGAGGCTGCTGGGGGCGACGCACAGGTTGCTGACGGCATTCAAACCGACCCCCAAACCGGCGAACCCCTGATCATTGTTGAGGGAACGCGAGCATCAATCGGCAACTCCATAGATGCCAAGAGAGATGCGGACCAAATTGTCGACGTGCTTTCGGCAGACGATGCCGACCGATTCCCCGACAACAATATTGCAGAAGCCCTGGCGCGTATTCCGGGCATTTCATTTCAGCGCGACAATGACACATCGGACGGCGAATTCATCTCGATCCGCGGTCTCGATGCCACTTTCAACACGGTACTGAATGACGGTATCCGGGTCGGCACGGCAGACACATTCCGCCGCACTCCGCTCAATGTTGTGACCGGTGACGGGGTATCGTCGATTTATGTGACGAAAGCACCGCTCCCAGAGGACGCATCGGAGGGTATTGGTGGTGTGGTCGATATCCGCACACGCGGAGCTCTGGAGCGGCGCGAAGGTATTTCCGTAAGTGCGCAGATTCGCGATAACGAATTTGCCGATCAGAGCGGCTATCGTTTGAGTGGTCGCTTTACAAAGCACCTGACAGACACATTGGGCATCAACCTATCGGCTTCCTTTCGGCGCCGGTATGCCGACAATTTCCAGATCAATCCCACCGGTGATCTCGAACCGCTTTTCCCGCTGAGCTTTACGGCACCCGACGGTACGACAATTTTCACCGATGATGGCGAATCGGACAATGCCGCTCTGGTCGCTCGTTTTGGTGGACCGGTAACGCAGGTCGATGCTGTCGATGCGTTTACCTTACTTCCGCAAGGTTTTCTTGGTGTCGAAAACTTCGCTCTGGAACAGACAGATTTTGAGCAGGCGCAGATTGTCGATGACAACTTCAATATCTCGGGCACGATCGACTGGGAGGTTTCGGACACCACCAAGCTGACATTCGGCGGTCGCTACAGCCGCGGCGAGCGCAATGAAACGGTGTCCAATATCGAATTTGATGCCGATGACGATGATTTCGTTGATATCGATGGAGACGGCATTGTCGATATTCGCGGCTATGACGATCCGGAAGTCGTGTTTGAGGGACAGATCGAAGACGAGCTGGAGATTCAGCAGTCCTATTTCCTCCGCGGGGAGACGAAGCTCGACAATTGGGAGTTCAACTACATTGTTGGCTATTCGCGTGCGTTCCGCGACGCCCCGACGCTATCGGTCGATTTCCTTCAGGAACTGGAAGATGTGCCTGGCGCAAGCGGTGACGATCTGGAAAACACCTTTGCGCCCTTCATTGCAGACGGACCGTTCGTTTCCCCCAATCCTCAAGACCTTGCTCTGTTTGCCTTGGGCATCGATCCTTTCTGTCTAGATGCAGGAGGCGATCCGTGCGGAGGGATCACCGATTTCGATGAAGAGATCGAAGACTCCTCTTTGAATGAGCGCTGGTCAGCGCGGTTCGACGCCACCCGTTTCTTCACCGACGCAGGCGCGCTCGAATACGTCAAGTTCGGAGCGGTGTTCGAAGATTCGCAAACGCGCGAGCGCGATATTGACATCTTCGGCGACGAAGACGTCCTTGAAACGTTGTTCCCCGATGGCGAAGCACCCGGTGACTTCGGATTGTTGACGCCGGGTCGGATCATTAGCTTCGGCCCCATCGGTAATCCCTATTCCGATATCGGGTTCAACGGGATTCCTGAATTTGATCGTGGTGGTTTGCTCAATCTCAGGCGGGGATCACGCGCGCTTTTCGATCCCAATGTGGATACGCTGCCCAGTGGTGAAATCGTCACGCTCGATGCGGATGAGACGTACTACACGGGTTATTTGCAGGCGAAGCTCAACTTCAACGACAAATTCACGCTCGTCGGCGGGGTGCGCCTCGAAGCTTATGACGGGAGCTTCGTCTCATCCACCTCGGCAGAAGCAGAAATCGACGTGGAAATTGGAGGTGACGATGAGACCTTCAACCTGCTGGCGGACGAGTTTCTGATCGCTGATGTTCCGACGATCGCAAACAGTGCGAGCAATTTCGAGATTCTGCCGCGTCTGGTTGCGACCTACAACATCAATGACAAGGCAAGGCTGAGAGGTGCTTTCACCACGTCTATCTCTCGCCCGACATTCGATCTGCTGGGTGGTCCGTTTGAAACCGAGGTGGGCATCGAGTTGAACGATGACGTCGATCCGAACGGTGTCGTGACGGCTGCGGATATCGATGATGCGAATATCGATTTCATCTTCAGCAATCCTGATCTGAAGAATGCCTATTCCTACAATTTTGACCTGTCATTCGAGTACTTCTTCGACCGGCAAAATGCGCTTTCCGTCGCTGGCTTCTATAAGCGCATCGACGACTTTATCTTCAGCAGCTTCGCTGTCGCTGATTTCGATCCCGGAGGTATCGGTGTCGGTTCGATCACCGATGGTGGATCGGATGTCGAAGAGTTCGGAAATGCGCTTGTCCTTTCTCCAACCGGTCAGAACTTCTTTGACCAATTCGGAGGCGCTGCTGCGTTCTTCCAAAGCGGGTTGGCCGATGTAAATATCGTCCGACCACTCAACGGAAACACCGCTGAGGTCTACGGCATTGAGATCGGGGTTCTCCACACCTTCTCGTACCTGCCCGGCTTCCTGTCCAATTTCGGCTTTATCGGAAACTTGACGCTTCAGCAGACGAGCACTGATATCAACATCGGCACGCTGGATGCGGACAATATCCTTGTCCTAACCGGAGAGGCTCAGGATGGCGATCCGCTGATCGATACCTTCGACTTCTTCAACTCACCTGACGTCATTGGCAACGCGGCACTATTTTATGAAGATCGCAACATCGAAACGACGCTGAGCTACCGCTATTCAGGCCTGCAATTTGAATCGCTAAGGGATTTCGGGATTTCACAGTTCCAGCAGGGACGAGGCTTTCTTGACTTCGACTTCGAATATGCCTTCCGGGACCTGGGCCCAATCGACAAGCTGTCACTGACATTCTCGGTCAATGATTTGCTGGATACGGGACGGAAGTTCTCGACCAACGAGACCTATGGCCGGTCCGATCGGATTAGCGATTTGGGGACCTTTAATGGACGTCAGTTCGCGTTCGGCATCCGGGCGCGCTACTGATCTGTCCAGTTTTCGGTTGGCTCACAGGACTAAGGTCGTGTTGGAAGGCATCGTTCGCGCAAGATGATGTCATGCCATTGAGGGTTACCGTGCCCAGCGGCGTCCCCGCAGCATGGATGACGGTTGGTTGCCGGTAACCCAAGCGTCCGTCGATGATTTGGTAAACCAGGCTTCTTGAAGGTGAAATGGAACCATGGAACTGAAGTGGCTCGAAGACTTCATCGCGGTTTCCAACCGAAAGCACTTCGCTCAGGCCGCTGCTGATAGATACATCACCCAATCTGCCATAAGTCGCCGTATTCAGGCGTTGGAATCTTGGGTTGGCACGTCATTGCTTGATCGTTCGCAAAATCCGGTCCAGCTGACCCCAGCTGGCGAAGAGTATCTGGTTCTCGCAAAAGATCTTGTCGAACGAATGTATGACGCGCGAGCTTGCATAAGCCAGTTCTCGCGGATCGATAAGTCTGGCGTGACGATAGGTTGCCTACACACATTGACCCTCAATTTCCTGCCCAATCTTATCGTTTCCTTGTATGGAAATGTGGGCAAGTTTTCGTCCCAGGTTATTGCCGAAGTCCGGTCGATCGAAGAGCATCTGACTGCGTTGCAAAATCGAAGTTGTGACTTCTTCATTTGCTATGCGCATGACTCGGTTTCGATGAACTTCGACCCGCTCTATATTCCGCATGTGGACATTGGGCAGCATTGGGTCAGACCCTATGAATCCGTGAATGCCGAACCCGTCGATCTGAGTTCTGCGTGCCACGATCCAATCGACTATCTAGAATACGAGTCAACGACGTACATGACCCGGGTCATATCGCACCTTATAGCGAAGGCGCCTTTCCGGCAGCGTCTGAACACGCTTTACCGCTCATCTCTCGCAGAAAGCCTGTTGAGTGCAACACGGGCGGGAATGGGCATATCATGGCTGCCCGAAACGGCTCTGCGAGGCTCGCCCGCCGAAGAAGGGGTGAGAGTTGTCAACGATGATTGGAGCATCCCACTGACGATCCGCGTATATCGACTACGCGAAAATCGCGGGCCGCTAGTCATGAAAATCTGGGAGCAGCTGCAATCTCTCGAAAACGTCGAGCAAAGCGATAACGCCCGATCACTCTGACGAAATATTGGGCGCTGCCCACAAATTGTCGCGATGGCGGCTTTCCATCCAATAACAGGCGTTTGAAGGCCCATTGACGAGTTCTGGCAGAGACCTGACAGCAAAGTAGATTTAGCCGCTGTGAGCGGCCTGTTAGGCAAAGACACAATTACAGGCGTCGGGAAATCTGAATCCTGACATAGGAACTACGCTCAACTCTTGGTCATGGAAGTCTGTTCTGCCAGCGCGAAATGCGGCACCTTGCGGTTTAGCAATGCTCCATTCTAACCGATGTAAGGTGGCAACCGTCCCCGCCCATTGATCGTTCGATCAAAGGTGCTGCCCCGCATCGCGAGAAGCACTCGCCAAATCTGCGTAGTATTACCCATTGCGACGAATTCTTACGCGAATTGCCAATTCGCAATAACCACAAATCCCACTCTCCTATTCAGCCGTTGTCGCATCCAGCGGCATCGGACGGGGCGTCTTACGGTCTCTCCTCGCCTCCTCTGGGAGAGAGAAGACGCCCCAAACCCCAAGGAGAAGAACTTTGAAGATGAACAAAATGATGGCGGCATCGGCCGCAGTGGCCGCTCTGGTAGTTGGTGCCCCTGCAGTCGCTCAGGATGCTGCTGAAGCGGCCTCTACCGGAAGCGAGAACGAGAGCTACAGCGAAGTTTACGACGTGTACGATTCTACCGTCGAAAACGATCTGATCGATGCCACTCTGGGCTCGACCGTCGGCGACGTGAACAGCAACAACTCGTACGACTATGACTATGTCGTTTCGACGCAAACTCTGATCTCGGCGAACGCCAATCAGAACTTCGAAGAGATGATCGATGTCGACACGTATGAAGACTACATCGAGCTGAGCACCGGCGACAACTACATCGACGGCAGCGCTTTCACGGCATTCGCTGGCATCGCGAACCTCTCGCTCAACACTGGCGTGAACTCTCACGCTCAGTCGGGCACCAGCATTGCCGCTCAGGGCACTGTCAGCCTCGGCGCTGCTCCAGCAGCGGCTGGCGGCGAGTAATCGCAACCAGTTGACCATGTCGGGCCGGTTTCGCTGCAATGAAATCGGCCCGATCACTTCTGTTGGCAGCCCGATGCCAGCGCTTTTACATCCTGGGAGTAGGACAAATGCATCTCAAATACTGGGCTCTCGGCATCGCCCCACTAGCCTTGGTCGCATCTCACGCTAGCGCGCAGGTTGCAGACACCCAGCCACTTGACCTCGACCCTGATACGCCCAAGGCTCAAATCGGGGTCAAACCAGGTCAAGCACCTGCGCAGATTGCCATACATTCCGAAGAGACGCCTGCCCCTTCAGTCATGTCTCTCGAGGACCTGGATGATATGCGCGGCGGCACTCAGACGGCTATCAATTCGCAGACCGTGATCTCGCAAATCATCGACAATACGATCGAAGGCAACTTCACCGCTGGTGATGTCAGCTTCTCGGACAACGCTCTTTCCGGCTTCAACGGCCTGGGCAACATCGTGGTCAACACTGGCGCCCTGTCATCGCTTCAGGCGACCTTAGGCGTAACGATCAACACCGCCGAATAGGCGAGGAGAAAGCCGTGCCCCAAATGCCCCCTGTCGAGTATGGCTTTTCCTCGGTCTATCCGCCCTTCAAGTCTGGCCTGCGAGCTGGCTTGAGGGGCGGAATACTGGCTGTTGCGGGCCTCGCCTCCCTGACTGGCCTGCTGTGGGCTTCTACAGCGAACGCCGAAGTGCGGTTCGGACGGGACTCCGCAGGGGGAGACTTCACCGTCGCGGTGACGACCTGGTGGGACATTCCCTTTCGCTCGGTCATACGTCAGCAATATGATTTCAGTTGTGGTTCTGCGGCGATCGCAACTTTGCTGACCTATCACTACGGCCGTCCGACAGATGAACGCGCGCCATTCAAGGCGATGTGGGATCTGGGCGATCAAGAAGCGATCAAGAAGGTCGGCTTCTCAATGCTCGACATGCGCAACTACCTGCAATCGATCGGATATCGCGCAGAAGGGTTCAAAATCCGGCCAGAACAGCTCATCGAAGTGAAGCGACCGGTGATCGTGCTGCTCGACATTGATGGCTTCAAACATTTTGTCGTCGTGAAAGGGCAATCGCAAGACGAGGTTTTGGTTGGCGATTCCGTGCTCGGCATCAACAAGTATCCGCTCGATAAATTCGCGAAATACTGGAACGGCGTCGTGCTCGCGATTGTCGACGGCCCGATCAAAAGCCGCCCAAAATATAACCTCGCCGGCGATTGGAACCCGTGGTCGGACGCCCCGACAGATCAGGTGACAACAAATGCCGCGATTGGCGACCTGACCACCCATCTTCCACCTCTGTACCAACTCTCGCCCGAGTTCCTTCTTGGCGTGCAAGTTGGCACCATCAATTGAGAGATCAATCATGAAACACCGCAGCAGACTTTTAGTGTCAGCCACATGCCTGGCGATGGGTGCCGGTATGTTCACCTCGACCAGTGCCAACGCGGAAGCGCCAGCAGACGAAGATCTGGCTACGATTGTGTCTGAAGAGGATCTGGGCGAGCTGCGCGGCGGCTTTACCGTGATGGGAATGGGCATCACTTTCGGTGCCGACATTCGCACCTACGTTGATGGCGAGCTGATGCTCGAGACAGTGCTCAACTGGAGCGCCGATGGTGCGGATACCGTGCAAACAGCGGCGCCCGGCCTGACGTCGGTTGATGTGACAGCGCTTGAGAACGGTATCCTGTCCAACGGCAGCATTCAGATGAAGGTTGGGGAGGCACCGGTCTTCCTGCTCAACGATGGCCAGACTGCGATCAGCCACGACACAACCAGCGGTGTACAGAACACGCTGATCAACACAGCTACCGGTCTGAACGCAGTGCAGGAAGTGGAAGCGTCGCTAAGCTTGAGCGGCTATGAGAGCTTCAATGCCGACCTTATGGCTGACAGGCTTGGCAGCGCGCTCGACAGCCTTGTCGGTCAGGCGGGGATTGGTGCATTGGGCAATTGATCTGAGGGCATCCGACCCAGCTCTGGACGCAAAAACGCCGCGGCTTCCATCAAAGGAGACCGCGGCGTTATTGTATGTGTGGTCCGGCTTAGTGAGCAACGACATTGTAAAAAAGGTGTGACGTATTCCCGCGGCGCCCCTCAATATCGATCAGAACCGCACGGGGATGCGCGCGACGACGCTGACATCAGGGGCATCTTCGGTCGCGCCGAATTGGAAGCCAAGGTTCAGCGATTGGCGCTCGCTCAAGCGATAAGACATGCCAAAGTTGAAAGAGCCAACCTGGATGTCGTCGCTTTCCTGCACTGTATCTCCAAACTGGGTCTTCGTCGCGAAGATATAATTATGGCGATAGCCGAGCGAGAATGAGAAGCGTGGGTTCAATGCAAAGCCAAAGCCGACGCTGGCGTTGATCGCGTCGCCGGGATCGACGTCACCGATGAAGGCATCGCCAATTTGCGCATCGATGCTACGCTCAATGTTCCATAGATAGCCAGCGCCGCCGTAGATCACGACAGGATCGGACGGTAGCAGGAAGCTGAGGCTGGGTTGCACTCCCCAAAAACCAGAACCGGTGGCAAGGCCAGTTGCAACGCCAAACTCGTCGAACGGAATCTCGAACGGGCTGGAGCCGGTATCGGATTTGACCCTCAGGCCAGCGACCCAGATCGGTTTCTGTGGCTTGGGCTCGTTCAGCTGATACCGCAACGAGAGTTCGACATCTCCAACCCCGGTCTCTTCCAAATCGACCTCACGCGTAATTTGTTCATCGCGCTGTTGGATGACCTGGATCCGGTCCGCACGGTATAGCAGTGGCGCCCGCGCCTCGATCTCCAGCCGGTTGGTCAGTCCATAACGCAAGGCGGCCGTGGCGATGATGGTATCGCGGTCTGCGTCACTCGCTTCGATCGCGCCGATCTGAATGCCAGGGATCAGCTCGATGCCGCGGAAGACCAGGCGATTGGTTGAAGAACGCGTGTATTCAATCGAGGGATCGAGCACAAAGCGGCCTTTGGGGGTCAGCACGCCTTGTCCTTCGGGTACAGCTTCTGCCTTTTGCTCGATGTTGCTGTTGGTTGGCGGTGCCTCGCCCACAGGACCATCCGGCAAAGCCAGATCATCATCGGGGTTGGTGCCGATCTGGACCGCCGCCGGGGCAACGGCGGATTGTAACAATCCCGCCCCACGCATTTGCGACAAATGCTCTGGGAGCTCGGCAGTTGCGGCAGAATAAGGTGGCGGGCTTTGTCGTTGCAGTTGCGCGATTTTGTCATTCTGCGCCTGGATCACGGCATTCTGGCTGGCGATCAGCGCTCTCTGTTCAGTCAGCTCCGATCGAATGGCCTCCAGAACATTGGTGACATTGGTCGCTTCATGTTCAGATGACTTGTCGACCGAAGCCTCGCCCGCTGCTTGGCTCTTTGAGTTTTCTTCAGTGAATGGCGATGATGTTGGACTGGTTTGGCCTGCGGCCTGTGCGTCATCGGGGGCAGCTGCAGCGATTCCGCTGGTCAGGGCCGATATAGGCAGGGCGAGAATGGCCGCGAACGGCCTTAGATGATTGAACGTCATGATTTGGCTCCGCGCTTGCTTGCGCATAAGAATTTTCAGGCGGCCGACAGGTTGCCGAAGCAACGCGTTGCGGCTGGATGAAGCTGGGTATCTGGGTCGTTCGCCAATCCGCTGGGATATTCGCCGGCGAGGTCGCAGAGTCCGATGTTATCGGTCACTACAATCGCACGACGTCCCTCGACTTCGATCAACCCGCGTCGCGAAAGTTCACTGAAGGCGCGGCTCACGGTGTGCATCGTCAGGCTGAGCAAATCAGCGATGTCGGTGCGACCCATTGGGAGTTGAACGCGAGGATCGGCGCCCGCTTGCTGTTTGAGGCAAAGGAGGAAGGCCGCCAATCGTTCTGCGGCGCTGCGACGCCCCATAATGAACTGATACCTTTGGGCGGTCGACATGGCTCGGATAAGGATCGCAACGGCCTCATCCAATTGCGGCCTTGGTGTCGCTTCCTGCGTGATGTCGCCAATGCGAAAACAGCGCACGACCACGTCCGTCACCGCTTCGGCGGCGGTGCCATAGGCACCGTGATCGGCCCCGAACACATCGCCGCTAAAGAAGAACCCAGTTAGATGCCGGTTGCCGTCGATGTGGAATCGACATGTACGAACTGTGCCTTGCACCACCTCAAACCAGCGACTTGCTGTCTGTCCTTGTTCAAAAATCAATTGTCCTGCGCGGAACTTTAAAGTTGTTGCGCGCAGATGTGATTGACGCTCCTGCATCGCGGCAGGAGCGGTTCGTTGAGCTTGCATTCGTGCTGTTCCTCTTCATTGTCAGCACGACCCAGTGCGTCCGCCTATGTTCGAAAATCACGATATCGATGCGGCTTCGCTTTCGACCTTTGTCGTGACGGTCAGATAGAAGAGGGCCTGTGGACCGACTATCCAGCGGATTGCTTGTCAGTTTCACTGGGTAATTTTACCAATAGAGGGAGGGGCATTCGGTCTGTATCACTCGCCGATTGCATGATGCCTGTTCGCGGCGGGTAACGACCGTCCTCGCTCGCAACATGTTTTGGGGCATACACGTAGCCACGAACCGACAAGGATCGTTCTACCAGCAACTAGATCAAACGGGGTGCCTGTCGCGGGCAAGTGCTATGCTTGTCCGGCCCAATTGCGGGAACCCGACTGATGTTAGCGCAAGCGAGCTTACCTAATCCTGCCGGACTTACGGTAAGAGAACGTCAGATACTTCAGCTAATTGCTCAAGGTCTGTCGACCAAAGAGGTCGCGCGGCAGGTGGTGATCGCGCCGCGGACGGTTGATCGGCACGTTGACAATATTCGATATAAGCTTGGCGCCAAGAACCGTACGCATATGATCGCTTGCGCGATCATCCAGGGCCTACTCTAGCGGATCGGGTCGCACGGACCTCGATCATTTTTTAGAGCTCGCCTGCGTCGGCGGCCAAGAATTGCCGCACATGAGCAATGAACAACTCGGAGCTGCGTTCTCGCCCCAGCAAGAGATGGTTGTCCGTGGGCAGCGTTACGAATTCCGCGCCGCTGATATTGCTGGCAAGCTCTGCTCCCTTTTCAACTGGGACGCGCTGGTCACCGCTTGAGTGCATCACCAGTGTCGGGCACCTGATGGATGCCAGACGATGGCGCACGTCAATGTCAGCGAATATCTCCAGATACCGCGCAGCATTGGCCGCCGAGACCGTCCGGCGCTGAAATTCGTTGAATGCGGTTCGCTCTTCTGCGGTTGAACTAGGTATGAGTGCGCGAGAGAAAAGGTTGCGATAGCTCGAATCGTCCCGTTCCCAGCCGCTAGCGACTAGCGCGATCAGCGCTTCTCGCTCCGTACGCGTCTCTTCGCTGTGATCATCGACGCGCCAGCCAGCCGCATAGCCGCCATAGAGGATTAGATGGCTTACCCGATCAGGGTTTCGCGCGGCATATTCGATCGCAACTGCCGCCCCTTGAGATAAGCCGAACAAGGGAAAGCTTTCTACGCCGCTTTGCTCGACCACACATTCCAAGTCAGTCACGAACTTGTCAAAACTGAGGTCGGCCACCTCCCAGTCCGACATACCATTACCGCGCTCATCATAGCGAATGAGGGTATGATCTCGCGCCAATTCCTGAAACAGGGGCGACCAGACATCGCTATCCCAATCAAGCTCAAGATGGTTCAGCCAGTTCGCTGCTTTCAGCAGCGGCGGCCCCGAACCAATGCGGGCCCAGGCGATCCTTGTCCCGTCGTTCGCCTTGGCAAAACCGATCTTTTGCCGAGCAAGATGCAATTCGCTGCCCTTGTCCAGCCGCCTTCCCGTTCGCGCCCCAAGGTCTGGAAGCAAGCGCTCGCGCAGAGTTTCCGCCTGCTCACGCATAGAGACGAGCCATGCCTGATAGATCGGGTGATCTGGTAAATCGAGGCCGGTCAATAGCGGCTGATCGAGCATCGTACGAAGCTCGGCGGTTTCCTGCCCAGTCAGCTCTTCTTCGCGATCTGCGCGCTTTTCCAGGGCTCGATAGTCGATGTTTACCGAAATGGGATTGAAGCGGACCCATTCTCGATCAGCAGTGATCCTCTCAGCCCCGGGTTCATTGAGCAATCGGCGGAGTTTCCAGAGCGCGGTGCGGAGCGCGCCCTTTGGGTCATCCGGTCCTTCCCAGAACATATCACACAACCGCTCACGATGCTGCGGCTTGCCCGACAGAACAAGCACAGCAAGCATAGCGCGAGCTTTGCGCGAGGATGGTAGTTTCACAGGAGCATTTTCGCTGCGCACGGACAGGCCGCCGAGCAATTCAATTTCCATCATCTTCACGGTCAACCGCTCACTTGCCCCGCGAGTCAGCAGACTAAATAGCCCCGCCAAGCGCTAATCGCCACCCTCATCGACGGACTAAGCTGCGAATTTTGTCGAAAAAAGTACGTATTGGAGATGGTCTTGGACATGCTGCGCGACACGGAAGGCTATCATTAGGCCTCCCGCACTGAATGCAGACCATACCGCTTTACAACGAGGAGGAGCCGATAACGTAGTTTTCGCGCGATTGGGTGGTGTATTTGATATGCGAATGCGCTGCCACGATCGCTCAACTAGCAATTTCACGACCCCGACTGAGAATGATGGCCCGCCCAAATTCTCCTCCCAACTAGGGCTGCACGAAAATGCAGCCCATTTTTCTCATTCAGTTTTCCAGACGATGGAACTCTGGAGACGAATCAGAGAGGCACCCCCGCAATGTTCAATCAGCACAGCCTGGCAAACACTCCGATACTGACCCACCGAGAAATTGAGATCCTCGAATATGTGATTCAGGGATTGTCTGCCAAAGAAGTGGCCCGATGCATCGATATCTCGCCGCGCACGGTCGACCGCCATATCGAAAACGTTAGATTGAAATTGCACGCGAAGAACCGGACTCACATGGTGGTCCGCGCGGTCAAGGCTGGTCTGCTCAGTCTGAGAGGAAAGTGACAACAACTCGCCGGATCAAAAAGTAAAGTTGCTCTATCTCACTCTTAGGCGCCGGAACTCCGACAGGCTTGCCGAAACTGCGGCCGAAAGCGGACCGTGGGCACGACGTAAAAAATGCACTAAGCTGACTTCGCTGACACCCGCTTGGTTCGCGTTTATGTGGGCGATTTGGTCGCAAACCAGAATCCGCTCGCGGCTTGCGGGGGCGTGCAAGAGGACCGACGCTCCTTCCCGCGCCTTGATAAGATCAACCCTCCGAAAATAGGCAGGAAGCCGACCCTTCTGACGGCCTGCGCGAGGCCTGTCTCGGTCATAGTGGATATCTGCGAACCGGACGCAATTGTTTGTCTGGACAAATACCCCTCATCGACATACATATATATTGTGTATGTATATATGTAAATCTCTCCCCGAAATTCACAGGGCAAGGGGCGAGGCTCACTAAGGGAGAGATATTCAATGAATTTTTCAACAAAAACAGTACTTTGTTGTGCTGCCGCCGGTTGGGCCATCGCCGCACCCGGTCACGTATTGGCGCAGGACGCTGATGGAGATGAAGCGAATTCGGCCGACGATTCAGGTTCTGTGATTGTTGTCACGGCTCGTAAGAAAGAGGAATCGATCCTCAGCGTGCCGATCGCTGTTACGGCTGTTAGCGGCGAAGAGCTGCAGGCTGCCCAACTCGAAGACCTGGAAGATATTGCGCAGGTCACACCCGGCCTCAACTTCGAATCATTCTTCACCAATCCTGGTCGTCAGGATAGTTCACCCTTTATTCGCGGTGTCATCATTGACGCTAACCTGCCAGATCCGACCGCGACTCCCGTCGGTGTATTTATCGACGGTATATTTGTAACCGGCGGCACGCGGGCTATCGGGATTGAAGATCTTGAGCGCGTTGAGGTGATCAAGGGTCCGCAGTCGGCGACATTTGGCCGGGCGACCTTCGCTGGTGCGATCAACTTCGTAACCGTTGATCCAAGCGATGAGTTTGGTGGCCGGGTGAGTGTGTCTGCCGCGACTCGTGACATGTACGAAGCGACTGCAACGCTCGAAGGGCCGATCGCTGGCGACGTTCTGCGTGGGCGTCTGACGGGCCGTTATAAGTCGAAGAACGGTCACTATGCCAACGCCGGCGATCCAGGCAGCCGCCTGGGCGATGAAGAGACGTGGTCGGTCGGGGCTACATTGCTGTTTGAGCCGACCGACAACCTTCGAATAAAAGCCAGAGGCTTCTACTCCAAGATCAATGATGGTCCGGCTGCGGTTGCGCTAATCCGCGGGACAGAAAACAATTTCGGACCTTTTGGTGACGGCGATGAGGCTATTTTTGCCGGAACGATCCCGCGCTTTAACAGCAATGATGTGGTTGGGCTCAACACCGATGATGCGACCTACGCACTGACGCGAACAGCGCTCGAAAACTCCGGGCAGATATTCTTCCAGGACGGCGGGCTCGACAACGGCTTTGGCCTTGAAGTGACGTCAAAGCGCGCCAGCCTCGACGCAGAATATGTGTTCCCCGGCTCTGACATCACGCTCAATGCGATTTTCGGCTGGAGTGAAGAAACGCTTATCAACATCTACGATAACGACTTCACGACCGATCCATCCTTCGCTGTTGCAAACCCCAATGCGTTCGAAGACTACACCATCGAGGCCCGCCTCAGCGGTTCGTCACTGGGTGGTCGGCTCGATTGGTCATTCGGCGGCAACTATTATGAGGCGGAGTATCTCAACAACTTCACTTTCATTGGCTACTTTGGTGGCGATCCGGCAGCGGGCGCTTTTACCTTCGGTCCTGAAACAGGTTTCACCAGTCGCAAGCCGAAAAACTATGGTGTCTTTGGCCGTCTCAGCTTCGACATTACGGACTCTCTGACCTTGACCACCGAAGGTCGATATCAGTGGGATGAAGTGAATACGGGTCAAGTCGATACGATGGGTGTGCGAACACCTCAGCCAGGGGCTCCGGCAACTTTCGAGAATTTCCTGCCGCGCGTGACGCTGGACTATAAGCCCTCGGACAATACGCTGCTCTATGCGACCTATGCGGAGGGCAACTTCCCGGGTGGGTTCAACCTGACCTTCAACGATCTGACTCCAGATCAAGCGCTCGAAGTGCAGCAGAATTTCCCAGGCGCATCGGGTACCTTTGGCGAAGAAAAGCTCGAAAACTACGAGATCGGCTGGAAGCAGAGCACTGCCGACAATCGTCTGTCGTTCGCGCTATCAGCTTTCTTCATGAAGCGCTCCGATGAGGTGGTCAGCACTGTTCTGGAGGTGACCAATGACCAGACCGGTCCGAACGATCCTCCGACCGAATCTTTCACACTTCTGCTCAATGCGCAGACAACCGAGATCACGGGTTTCGAGTTGGAAGGCAACTTTGCTGCGTCGGATCAGTTCCAGGTCCGTGGCACTTTGGCCTACATATATCCTGAAGTTGCCGAATTCCCGGAATTTGCTGAGTCGGTCGGTGATGTGCGTGATGTGCTCGGCTCAGACGCAACTTCGGTTGGTCAGCTCGCTCCTCGCTTCTCGGACTGGCAGGGCTCGCTTTCTGGCACCTTCACCGAATTCCAGGCGGTGGGTGACATGGATTTCTACACCCGTGCCGATTACTTCTACACCGGGCGTAGACTGCTGACGCTGGTCAATGTCGGCCGCACACCGCCGTCACATGTGGTCAACCTTCGCACCGGCTTGAAATCGGATAGCCTCACGCTTGAAGCGTTCGTGCTAAACCTTCTCAACGAAGATACGGTGACCGCCGGTAACAATACGAGCGACCTCAGTTTCACTCGTATCGGGTTCGGACGCGAAGCGACTTCGGTCGGATTGCGTGATCGCCGTCAGTTCGGCGTGCGAGCGACATTCAACTTCTAACCAGTAACGGCTCCGTCAAGCTCATGTCCCTGAGCGTGGCGGAGCCGAACTGAACTTTCTTGTACGTGGTTGGAGAGACAATGGTAGACCTCAGCAGGCGGCAACTGACCCGTGGCATGATAACGGGCGGTGTTGCCTTGGGTTTGCCAACTTCGATTGCGAGCGCGGCGAAGCCTGATGGGAAGTTCGCCAACCCGTTCGATTGGAACGATCCACAAGACAATCTCACCGCATTCGTTAAGGTAATGGGTGATCTCGACGGATCGCCTCGCTTCTGGTCGGCGCAAGGCACGATCTATGCGCGGCGCCCGGATCACATGACCATCCCTCTCCTGAAAGTGGAAGGATTGCGCTATTCGAAGTTCGACAAGACCGATGCCGGTTACCGCATGTGGACGCGCGACTGGGCGTTGTTCCGCGATCTCGTAACAGGCGATGTGATCGACGAGTTTGATAATCCCTTCACTGGCCAGACAAATCAGGTGAAGCACATTTTGACCCGAGCGTTCAGCTGGGAAATGACGCCGGATCGCGGCCAGCAGATGCCGAGCTACACCGGCGAGGGATGGCTGATCGGCAAGCCACTCAAGATGCCATGGGTCGAAGAAGGCGACCACGTCGCCGTGACACTCGAATTGCTCGTCAAATATGGCAGCGGCACGGTCGGAAGCGAGCTTGAGCACTTCCTGATGAGCGGGCAGGAGCTCTATGATCCCAAACTGACCTCGGTAAAAACCGCCAAGCAGGCGTGGGTCGGCAACTCTCCATGGCTACGCTGGATGGGGATGGGTGATATTCCTGGCGGAACGCAATGGCACTCAACCGGCCTGAAGCATTCCAGCATCGACACATTGCGACAGCCGTTCCGCGACGCGATTGATGCCCGTTGGCCCGGCTCGCTTGAGGCACCGGAGACGTATCGCAAGCCGGAGTGAGATTGACTGCCCGCGTGTCAGCCGACCATGGATACGTCAGGTAGGGCCGCTCCTAGGAGAGATCTGATGACAAAGGATTCAGCTATCGGTTTCTCGCGGCGCTCTGCGCTGTCAGCGGTCGCAATCGGTTCGGCATCGGCGGCGGTCGGCGGATCACTCGCCGCGCCAGCCTTCGCGCAGACTTCACCGCTTTGGAACATCGACACCTCTAACCCGGAAGACGCCGTCAGGCTTTATGCCAAGATGGCCGGGAGCCTGGTCGAGCAAGAAGTCTACATGCAATATTACGGCGAGATTCATTCCTTCATGGGCAAGGAAACGCCATTACCGCTGCTTGCTCTCAAAGGCTTGATCCGGCTTCGCTGGACCCCCAATGGCGACGGTACCTACACCTATTCGAACTATGACCACGGGCTGTTCTGCGATGTCGAGACCGGCAAGGTGCTCGATAGTTTCGAGAATCCGCTGACGGGAGAGACCAACACGCCATTGCATTACAACAGCGGGCCTCTTTCCTCGACCATCGGACTAGAAGATGGACACGAAAACCCGACCAAAAAGCAATGGCGCGTCAGCGGTAATCAGATCCTGGTCCGCAACAGCCGGACAAGTTCTTTTCCGAATCCCCTTCAGCCGGAAATCTGGGGCAAAGCCTCGACCGGTGAACGGGTACCGGTGCTCAGCAGCTCAACCTATATCGGGGATGTTCGCGAAGTCGCCGATCCGAAGCTGCATACGGTGGATACCGATCACATCTGGAATTTCGCGACCGGTTATCCGGCATGGATGCTGATGGGCCAGACGGAAGGCGTCGTTCTATGGCACTGGACTGCTCGCAAGTTCGCCAACAAGGCCGAAATCGACCCTTTTATTCTGAGCGAGATAACGGAGCGCGTTCCAGACTTCATGACGGCGGATAAGCCTTGGCCGCTTCGATCAGACGGGTGGACCCAGTACACACGCGAACGACAGCCCGAATGACCTTGGAGCGGCGTGACATCCTCAAGGGTGCGTCGGTCGGCGCATTGGGCTCGATGGCCACTGCTGCACTGGCGACGCAGGCGAAGGCTGACGTATCGTCCGGCGCCAGACGCCGCGTTCCGTTCAATCCCGACGATTTGCGCCAGAGTACGATGGCCTTGCTCAAATTGACCGGTTCGCTTGGCAATGAGACTATCCGCAAGTGGTTCACGGGCAAGGTTTATGCCTACTTCCCGGGAGCACCGGTGCAGGAGCTATTCTATCTCGATGGCTTCTACCTCGACCGGTATGAGGCAAGGGAAGACGGGACGCGTTTTTCGACCCGGTTCGAGATAACACTGAAACGGGACCTGGAATCTGGAGAGCTGCTAGAGCAATGGGATAATCCATTCACCGGGCGCACCGACAGCGTGATCAACAGTGTCGGCGGGCCGCAGTTCAAGATCTACAACGATTGGGGCTTTGCGCTCCCTGAACGGGCGCGGACAGCGAATAACCCGCTATTGCTGGACTGGATGATCATGGGCGACGATGCGTGGGTCACCTGGGATTCTTTTCTGCGTTTCACCAATCCACTTCAGCCAGAGGAGTATCCGCTCGAGTCCTCGGGTGAAATGCTCGATCTCGTCAATCTCACGAATTTCAAGGGGCGGCTGAGCGATATCGAAGACCCCGAGATGCTGAATGCGCCCGGCGTGATGTTCTGGAACGCCGTGTCGGGTTGGCAGCCATGGATGCGCATGGGCCAGAAACCAGGTACGTTGATCTACAAGGCCATCGGGGTGAAACTCGATAGCTTCTCTCAGCTGCCTGAACCAGTTTTTGCAGCGGCGGAAAAAGCGTTTCCTGGCCATCTGAGTGAGCAAGTACCGTGGCAGGAGGGCAACTACCAATGGTTCGACAGGACAGGAGCAAAATGGGAAGATTTTATCCAATGAAGATTACAAGGATCGCCAAACCTCTCCTGGCTGCGAGCCTTCTATTCGCAGGCAACGCGGCGCTTGCCTCAGAGCAGGCCGGGGATACTGCCGAGACCGAGGCAGTCACAGCGAAGATTACCGGCACATCGTTTTTGACCGACGATGCGGAAAAGAGCGCGGCGTTCTATGTCGATTTCCTCGGGTTCAAGATCCTGCGTGACAGCACGACGCAGGCAGAGGCAACACGAGGTGTCTATGGTCTGCTCGGGCAGGAAAGCGTGCGCGTCATTTTGGTCGTGCCATCAATTTGGAGCAGGGAAGATCCCAATCACCTAGGAATTGCCTTCGCTGAGATTGCTGGCGACGCGGATCACCCATTTCCGTCCAATGTTTCGCGCCTCCCGCGCAAGGGCGAACCGACAATCGGTTTTGAGGTCACGGGGTTGGTCCAGATTATCGAGCGAATGGAAGCAGCGGGTATTCCGACGGTCGTGCCGCTGGCACCGTCCGCCACCGGCAGGTCGCAAGCTGTGACTGTACTCGATCCCAACGGGATGCGGATCCAGCTGTACGAGTACATCAACTCTGACGCTGAATAGAGGAAGCTGAAGGAGAGAACGCCATGGTGGCACGAAGTTTGGATGTGACGGCTTCTCGCCGTGTGATGCTCGGCGGAATGGCGACAGCCTTCACGGCGGCCTGTGCCGGCACGACTGGTATCGGCCGCGCGCAATCCTCGGCTACTCTATCCTCGCGCCCGATCGACATTAATGCGCGTGAAGATAACGTGCGCGCTTATCTCAAGATCATTTCCGATCTGTCCGAAAAGCCGACCTATCGCTATCACACGGGCCGTATCCTTGCCGTGCCCAAGCATCTTCACCTGGGTGAGCCCTTCGTCGATTTCGTGGCGATCAAGCAGGACCGTGTGCGCGAGCTGCCGGGCGGTGTGTTCCAGCATGCCTATCGCGGCATAATCCTGTTCACGGACAAGGATAGCGGCGAGATTCTGGAGACATTCCAGAACCCGCTGACTGGCGAGACCAATGAGGTGAAACACTACAAAACCAGTCGGGGGGCGATCAATTATATCCCTGAAGGTGTGTATTTTCGGCGCATCGGCGGCAACCCCAGTCCTTTGTCACCGGAGAACGAAAAGCCGATGCGTCTAGCATGGTCGAGCGCCGGTGATGACACCTGGGTTACCTATGACGAACGGTTCTCGTTCAGCGACAAGGATGGAAACCATGTCGCCGCTGACAACAGCATGTATCGCTACATGACCAATATGCGCCAGTTGCAGGACATGGGGCTTACGAGTGCTGACATGGCGATGAGCTGGCAGACCGAAACCATGTTCTGGTCATGGATGAATATGTCAGGTCATCCTGGGCATCTGATTTTCGGTAGCATGGGCGGGAAGTATGGTTCGATCGATGAACTTCCGCAAAAGCATGTTCAATGGGCTCAGGCATATCTGCCGGACCACCTTACCGATACAATCGACTGGGCCGATCACCCGCTTGAAGCCAAGTATCCTGGGTAGCAGATATTATGGCCGCGCAGGCTACCGTCAAAGCCTGGGTTCGTCGCGAAAGAACGGCTCAATCTCTTCATTGTTGAGCATGAAGCAATTGACGAGCGCGGTCTTGATATTGATCCCGATCCGCTGGGCATCCGGTTGCGTCCAGCTGTATGCAATCTCGCGTTCTTCACCGTCCCGACGTTCGCTCAGATACACCACGAAGGAATGGCGGGTGAAAATGCCATTCAGATTGTTCATCGGCCAACGGACGTTGGTGAGTTTGACCGACAGAGCTGACCCGTCGTCCATCTCGACCCATTGTTCGCCGCCCTTGTCATGGATATCGTCGATCTCATAGCGCCGATAGGGAATGTCGCGCCCGCCCCCGACGCCCGGAACATCGATATAGCAACTGAACGTGCGCGCACGCTCAAGAGTAATCGGCGGACGGTCGTCTTCGGAAAGGCTCCACCATAGATCACCTTCGCCCAGTTGGAGCTCAACCGGGAGGGAAGCGAGGTCAGAGTCGCAATCGCCTTCGTCACGTACAGCGCGAAACTGTGATGCTTCCATCGACCAAAGCAGATCACAACCCGCGAGCGGTCGAGTGCCTCCATCCACGGAACGATGAAGTTTCATGCGGACGGTTCGGCCATCCTGTTCCGGATGCAGGCTTGCCTTGAAGCGATGTTCTGCGGTGATATCGCCATCAGCATCTGACGATCTGGCAATCCAAGACAGCGTATCCCCATCGGGACTACGAGCAATCTCGACATGCATGCGCTGGCGGTGCTGCGCCTCATCTGTTTCCAAGCGCTTGTCGAAATAGACCTGATTCACATTGTCGTATCGACCGGGGAGGAGACTCGCAATAACCTGAGCGTTGCGCTCGGCGCGGGTGCCATCTTGCCCTTGCGCGAAAGCGGTCGTCGGCACTGCCGACATCGCGACCGAGGTCACGACCGCGAAGCTCGCCAATCGGTCGACCAACATCAAATGATATCCTCCACCGTTTCTGGCGCGGTCAAGAAGTCGCCAATATCCCTCGCAAGTTCGTTGGCGTTGACCTGGAGAAAACCGGGCTCCCAATCCCGCCGATCGAGCATCTTGCCGTTCTTGATAAATGGCAATGTGCGCGGAGTCATCTCGTAGAGGTCATCCCCTGGATTGAGCAGCAGGATCGGATGGGACAATTCGCTTAGGCGTGACGCGAAGCGCTTGTTATAATCGAAGATGGCGGCATGACCCCAATGATAGTTCTCACCGCCGCGCAGCATTTCAGAAAAAGCTGTGGCGACCATCTCCAGTTGGACACTGCTACCGGCATACTTGCTTTGCATCCGCCAGAACTCGCGGAACCGTCTTCCGTTTTCATCGAGCGGTATCTTGTCGAGAGACTGCCAATAGGCCTCGATCTCTTCGTCGGTAAGCAGCGCTGCAGAACACAGAATCAGGTTTTCAACCCGGGCCGGTTGCTGATGCGTTGCCTCAACAGCGAGCTTCGCTCCGGCATGAATGCCGAACAGATCGATCGTATCGGAGTCACCAGCCAGCGCCAGGTCATCGACCACCTCCCAGATGCAAGCTGCGTAATCTTCCGCCGTGATCTGGCGATCCGGCCCGTCCGATTCTCCATAACCTGGAAAATCCGGTGCAATTACAACCCTATCCTTGGTCAAAAGCGGTATCAGCGTTTCGAAACCACGCCCCGATTGCGGGAACATATGCAGGCATACAAGCGGGCGTTTGGTGGGGTGTTTGGGCTGGGCAATTCGCAGATGCACTTGGCCGTAACGGCCATCCACAAAATGCCTTATCAGTTTAGCCATCCACACCATCCCACGATCACGATGATGTATGATATATTCATATTTGTTTATGTTTACAAGGACAGCTATTTTTGCGGATAGACCGTTTTTATGTTGTATTCCTTGGCCAATTGCTTGATCGCTTTCCGGTATTCAACCTCGTTGGCGATGACCCGGTCGCTGGGCCCCACCACACCGATGACCAGCCTTTCACGTTTGTCCATGGTGTAGACCGGAAAGCAGACCGCGCCGACGCCAGTTATGAAGATATCAGCCTGTGTCGCATGGCCGCGAAGCTCGAGCTGATCGACGACGTGATCGAGCAATCTGTTATCGAAACCGGAATATTGTTTGGGGTCATCACTCTCCAGCCTCTCTAGGAATTCGATCCTCTCATCGGATGGCATGCCGCCCAGGGCGGTAAGCCCGGTCAAAGAGCCGGTGATGGGCATCATCGCGCCGACCCGTACATTCACCCCGACCGTGTGAACACTTTCAACGCCGTGCATGATCCGGATTTGTGTGTTGACCTGTCTGCTGATGTTTACTGTCTCAAGCGTTTGCCGGTTCAACGCTTCGACAAAGTCGAGCAGGTTGCGTTCCCGCTCAAGCAGGTCTGGGACCCAATCGAGCACCGAGATGAAGTTGCGAGAGGGAATATAGGTCCACGTCGGCTGATCGAAATCGGCATAGCCGAGTTCGTGCATGCTTTTGAGCAGGGCGTGAGCGCTGACCAGTGGATATCCGAGCCGTTTGGCGATGTCCTTGGCCGCCAGTGGCTTTCGCTCCTTGTCGAAAAGCTCGAGAATCTCGAAGACTCGCCTTACTGATTTGATTGTATTCTCGGCCATACTCGGTCGCACCCCATCTCCACGTGCGTTTGCGTTCACAAATGCATATACAATGTAAACAAATGTGTTGCGTAAATACGCTCTTTTAGCGATAATTTGAGTGCAGCCGCAGTGCAAAGCAATTCGCTTTTTAAGAGAGGCCCCTATGTCAGCATCGGATCACAAACTTTCGCGGCGTTCGCTGCTCGCTGGCAGCGCAGCTCTTGGCATCTCTGGTCTCACAATCGGCTGCCAGAAGAGCGATAGCGAGCCGAAGGTTCAAGACGGCTTTCGCGGCGGCTCGCTGCTCTACGATGCTATCGTAATCGGTGCAGGCCTTTCCGGACTCCATGCAGCGCGGCTGCTGGAGGAACAGGGCCTCAATGTTTTGACCCTTGAGGGGCGCAACCGCCTTGGCGGCCGCGTCTACACACTGATGGATGTGCCGGGTAACCCGGAGGCCGGGGGTGAGTGGATTGGCGGCAACTACGCACGCATGCTCAACACTGCGCGCCAGCTGGGTCTTGGTTTGATCAGTTCTGAAGATACCGGCTCCTATAGCGGCGCGGCCGCAGGTGGCCCACCGCCTGGCAAGTACTACATTATTCGCGGCGAAGGAATCAGTGCAGAGGAGTGGCCGGACCATAAACTCAACCCGATGAAGGGGGATGATCGAGAGATGCTTCCCGATCGGATGCTGTTCGATCTTTCACACCGGGAAAACCCCCTGTCTGGCAAGCCGCTCGACGACTGGATTAAGCCCGAGTATGCACAGTACGACATTCCTCATAGCGACTATATGCGCGAATATCTGGGCATGAACGATGAGACTGTTCGGCTCATGAACGTTACCATCCACACTGAGCATATCGACAGCACGTCGGCCATTAACGAACTGCGGCGTTATGCCGTCGGAGAGTTCAACTCCAAGATGGCCAAGGATCGCGGTCAGCCGCGCGGCTGGCAGATCGAAGGCGGCAATTCGCTGATCACCAAGGCGATGGCGGAGTCGCTCACGAACGGCGTGCTCTTGGAAAAGACCGTCCATACGATCGAGGATAGCGGCAGCGAAGTAGCGGTTCATTGTACCGATGGCTCGTCCTATCGGGCAAAGCAGATTGTCAACTCGATGCCGCTTTCGGTCATGCGCGACGTGAAATTCACAGAGCGCCTGCCAGAGCTGTGGGCGGACGCTATCGCCCAGATGACCTACGGCATTTCGATGCAGATGCACTTCCAGGTGGATCGTCCGTTCTGGGAGGAAGATGGGTTGCCAGCCAATATATGGACCGACGGCGACTTCGAACGCTTCGCAGTCCTAAAGAACGGTGAGAACGGGGAGGTCTCTTCCGCCATCGCCTATGTGAATGGCAATGACGCCTATCGCTATGACTTCATGGATGACGATCAGGTCATGGCTTACACTCAAGATATCCTGGCCAAGGCGCGACCGTCGATGAAAGACGCGCTGACACCGCTCAAGGTTCAGTCCTGCCACCGCGACAAGCACGGCGCAGGCGACTGGATGGTATGGCAGGCGGGCCAGGTCGGTAAATTCGCCAAGCACTTACGCGAACCGCATGGCAATATCCATTTCGCAGGTGAACATACCGCCCTGATGGAACGCGGAATGGAAGGTGCATTCGAATCCGGTGAGCGCGCAGCCTTCGATCTTCTTACGCGAACTTAAGAGAAAGACATTCAACCCATGATGTTGCAGAAAAGTATGGTGCTTACGTGCGCCGCGATCCTGATTGCCGGTTGCAGCGGGGGTGAGCAAGGCAACGAATCCACGGAGAGTCCGTCTGCGCCGACCGCACAAGACGCCGCACTTGAGGATGAGCCAGAAGTGCAGCTGTCCGAGCTGGCGATGCAGGGCAAGCGTCTATATCTGCGCTGCCAATCCTGCCACACGGTTGACGCGAACGGCCCGCATTTGGTCGGCCCTAACTTGCACGAGCTGATGGATGCTACAGCGGGCGTGAAAGAAGGGTATGCTTTTTCGTCTCAGCTTAGCGATTCCGGTTTGGTCTGGGATCGGGAGACGCTCGACAAATGGATTGAGGCACCGCAGCAACTTGTCCCTGGCAACAAGATGGCTTTCGCCGGACTTCCTAAAGAGGAAGACCGGGCGGCGCTGATCCAATATTTGGATGAGGCTACACGCTGAGAATAGCGCGTTCGCTCGTTTTAGACCGACTGCCTGAAAGCATTTACGCCGCTGGATCGAGCAGCGCCGGATCCTCGTTGAATTCATAGCCAATCCGATGGCAATAGACGCTCATACCAGGTAGCGTGACGCCTATATGTCGGGCCTCAGTGTCGTTGACCGTGAATACATCAGACCGCTTTTCACCTTCCTTTCGGACGGAGAAATAGACGAAATCGGGACGTTCGGAATAGAACGGATATTGCTTCGTGCGCATTAGCACCTCGAACATCTGCCCATCGGATTCGCGCTCGACCGTGAAGGTGCCGCCTTGGCTGTGAATCCGCATGTCCGAAAAACGCTGTATCTTGGTCTGCCCGTCGTCGAATGTTGACGACGGGTTAGAGAAGAAGCGCCCGCTGCACACAAACGGTAGCGCGCGGCGTAGCATGTGCGGTTCGTCTTCAGGATGTCCTGCGCTGATCGAATCATCCGAGACAAGACGGGTGAGATCAGAGCGCCAATATTTGTCTTCCGACAATGTGACATCATGAATTGAGTAACGGCGACGGTCGCCTTCGCCGAAGACGCAGGCTCTTTCGCGCATCTGCCCCTCAAACTGCGAAGCGTTGCGACGCCAGATCACATCGCAGTTCGAAGTTTCGTCCAAATCCTCGATGAAAAAGACATCTTCGGAGGTTAGGTCGGCGAGCTTCGAAGGGTCGTGATACGCGCCTTTGACCTTTTCGGCATCGCGGAAGAAGCCGAGCCGCATGCGGATACCACCCGCTTCCGGATCGCTCAGAAGGACCGCCAGACGTTGACGGAAGATCTTGGTCGGGTCGTTGTCAGTGTATTCTTCGACGTAGAAAACATGCTCGCCGAACTCAGGCAGGTCGACTTTGCGATGCATCGCATGGACCCGCCCGTGCGGTTCTTTCCCTTCCTCCAGCATGTCGGGATAGTTCTCGAACCACACCTGCTCTTCGTTGTCGAACTCGCCTTCGAACCAATCGCTTAGGATAATGAGATCGCGCACGAACGGATCGTTTGCACCTGTAGCTGCATTAGATGAGGCAATAGCAGCAATGGGCAGTGCAGCGATCAACAAGGTTTTAGAAATCTGCACAAACTGTCTCCGCATTTAATCTGTGCAGTGGGATAGCGCTTCCAACGAAGCGTTGCCAGATAAAAGGTATACATATACAATTCTAACATACACGGATGAGTACTGATGGCATTATCGCCAGACATCGTTGAGTCTAGCTGAGGCATAGGAACCGAATGTTATACAGATCCTTGGGGGCAGAGCGCTCTTTCTCTACTGAATCGAGCACCGCCGGGAAGGTCACGGCTGACAAAAAGGTTCCGCAATACCTGCAAATCGCTGAGGAGTTGCGCAACGCAATTTGCGACGGCGTGTATCCGGCAGGTGTAAGGCTTCCACCCGAATTGTCGTTGGCAGAACAGTACGGAGTGGCCCGCATGACCGTGCGAGAAGGGTTGAAATTGCTGCAGGACGAAGGATTGATCGTCAGGAAGCAGGGGTCTGGCACTGTCGTTCAGAGAGGCTACACGCCGAAGACCACGCTGACTCAGTCATTCTCACAACTTGAGGACTTGCTTCAATATTCTCTGCGTACAAGGATTGCCTTCGAGCCCGGAAAAAAGGTGCGTTTACCTCCGAGCATTGCGGCAAAAACTCAGCATGGGATCGGAAAAAGTTGGCTATGTTTTCGCGGTACATTTCACAATAGCCAAGATCCGTGTCCGATCGCGATTACGCATGTCTATGTGTCACCTGCCCTGCGCGAATATTTCGGATTGATTGAGCACGAAAACTCACTGATCATTAAGCAGCTAGAGAAGTTCTCCGGCAAGAAGGTAGCGACGATCACGCAGGATATCTGCTCACGTCTAATCGAACCGGAGACGGCAGATCGACTGATGATCGATGAGGGTCAGCCCATACTCCGTGTGATCCGAACCTATGACGATGAGAGCGGACAATCGCTCCAGATATCCGTCACCGATCATCCTGCCGATTTCTTCACATTCACTTCGAAGATGTCGATCGCGCAAACCTGAGAGCTAGCCTACCACTTGTGGTGGCGAAGCTCGGCAAGCGATCTCGAAGCGTCTGCTTTTGAGAAGATCCACACTACCTGTTATTGGCCGAATGGGAGGCGGAAGCAGTCATTCGCGCAGAACGCGAAATGCACCGACGGGTTGCGAGATATTCCTTCTTTCGAAGCCTATAGTTGCCTCAGAATTGAGCCTACTCGTTTGACGACCTAACGGATATTGTTAGTGTCACCTCCCATCTCGATGCCGATCTGCGTGCAAAGCTCGGCGATCAACTTCTTGATTGACTCATCCACGCGACGACCAAGCCATCGAACAACTTACAAGTCCACTCAGCAAACGCGTGAGTTGCAGTCTGGCTTTCGATGGTTGGAGATATTCGTCCGACCTGACGTCAATTGATCGAGGACTTCGCCTTGGTCTCTAGCTGCAATGTCAATTTCGTGTCTGACGCTATGACGCAGAACCGCGCTCTTTCGCAAGAAGGTCGCCCAATCTAACAATTGCAGTCTGGAGAAATGGACTGTTTGGTGCGGTCGAGAAGACTCGAACTTCCACGGGCGTTAGCCCACAACGACCTCAACGTTGCGCGTCTACCAGTTCCGCCACGACCGCACACAGTCAGCAGGGTAAGCAAGCGCTCGCCCTTGGTAGGAGCGCGCCCCTAGCAAGGGGTATACAGCTCCGCAAGCACTTTACAGCGCACGCGAGCGCATCGGCCATTTTTTGTAAGTTTTGCGGCTCCGGGTGATCCACACCGCTCTTGCGCGGTCAGTTCGGTGACCAGCCAATTTCTGCGAAACGCGCCGAACGCGGCACATCGGTAATCGCCTCGGTCACGGTCATGCTTTCACCCGGTGCGAGGCTCGATTGCGGAGGGGCGACGTTCCAGTCGAACACGATCCGCTCCTGCTCATCGCGCAGCACAATCCGCAGCGGCGGCACGTCCACCGTCTCGCGGCCGTTATTGGTAATTGTGCCGCGTGCCCGGAAAATCTCGGTCCCGCTGGGAAGCGTTTCGGTCCGCTGCTCGGCAGCAGGAAAGTCGAGCTCGAGATCAGATTTTCCGATGCCGAAAGTCGGCTGGCTGAACGGTGCCCAATCAGGCAGACGGATCAGATTGAAATTGACTGCAGCAATCGTACCAAATGCGAGCAGCGCGAAGATGGCCGCAGCAGCGGTCCACATCTTGAGCGGATTGCGGCGCGCGGTGAATGGCGGGCGATAGCCGAAACGCGATTCTTCGTAATCGTATTCATCTGAATACTCTTCATCATCGCTGGGCTCTTCATATGACGCAGCGGGTCCAATGTCGGCGTTTTCGTCGGACGGCTCGTCGACTGTTTCCTCTACGGTTTGGTCATCGGCAGGCGGTTCTGGCTCGGATTCGGGTTCGGGGCCCGGCTCAGGTTCGCTTATTACACTGCTGGTTGCGCCTGTCGCAGCTGCTGGTCGATCTGCTGTGCGCCAGTGATTGATCGACGGACCGCTCTCGGCTTCGTCTGTATCTTCCCCAGTCGCACGCTCAACCGGTGTTTCCTCCGGTTTCGCTTCCGGTTCTGGCTCGGGTGGAGGAGGAGGGGGCGCGGATGGAGGCGGTGGCGGAGCGGGTGATGGCGCAGCTTGCTCGACCGGAGCGTCCTCAGCACTTGGCTGTTCGTCGCGCGGCGGCAGGTCGAACACCGGCTCCTGAAACCAGCTATGCTTGCATTTTGCGCAGCGCACGGTCCGCCCTGTATCGCCAATGGCGGTTTCGGGGACGACATAGCGCGTCTTGCAGGCTGGACAGGCGATAATCATCGTTAATCAGGCCATACGCTCCCGCATTCTATGCACAAGTGTGACAGGCCCCGAAGCCCGCAATTGTTGGCTTTTTTCCACATTGCAGAGCTAGTCTTGCCGTGATCGCATACTTGGGCTTTTCCCTCTCGCAGGCTTGGGATAGGGCCGCGCCATGACCGAACGGGCGGGTGACATCGTAAATTTCGACAATGTCGGGCTGCGCTACGGCACCGAACCAGAGGTGCTGAGCGACCTCAGCTTCACCCTTTTTCCGGGCAGTTTCTACTTCCTCACCGGGGCCAGCGGGGCGGGCAAGACGAGCCTGCTAAAGCTGCTCTATCTGGCGCAGCGCCCATCGCGCGGGGCGATCCGCATGTTCGGCAAGGACATGATCACTCTGCCGCGCGAAGAGCTACCCATGTATCGTCGGCGACTGGGCGTGGTGTTCCAGGATTTTCGCCTGGTCGATCATTTGACAGCATTTGACAATGTTGCGCTGCCGCTACGGCTTGCGGGCGTGAAAGATAGCAATCTCACCAAGCCCGTGTCTGACATGCTCGACTGGGTGGGTCTGACCGAACGGGCCCAAGCCAAGCCTGCGACCATGTCTGGCGGGGAGCAGCAGCGCGTGGCGATAGCGCGCGCGGTGATCGGCCGACCTGATATGCTGATTGCCGACGAACCGACCGGTAACGTCGATCCGGAAATGGCGCTGAAGCTGCTCCGTCTGTTCGAGGCACTAAACCGCCTCGGCACGACAGTGGTGGTCGCGACGCACGATGTGCATCTGCTGAAAAAAGTGCCTGAATCGCTCATCATGCGCCTCAACAAGGGTCGTTTGCATGATCCGACCGGAGCATTGCGCTTTCCTCCGCGACCAAGCGGCGCGACAACATCAAGGAGTGACGAGCTATGAGCACGCCTCCTCTCGCCAAAAATCTCGGTCGAAGCGATAGTGCGAAAGCATCGCTGCCGCTGCGTCGTCGTGAAGCTGCGAACCTGGTGCCGCAGACCCGCCTCGGCGGGCCGATCCCGTGGGTCATCGCCATCATGATAGCGTTGGTTGTGGTGGCAGCGGCAGGCGGGCTCGCCCTAAGCAACTTGGCCAACAATGCGCGCGCCGATCTATCTGGAGCGGTCACCGTTCAAATTGTGGAGGCCGATGCAGATTTGCGTGCGCAAAAGGCCGCGGATGCGGCTACACTTCTGATCGCTCAAGATAACGTTTCCACTGTGCGTGTCGTGCCAGAGGATGAGCTAGGTGAGATGCTGGAGCCGTGGTTGGGCGACGGCGCGGGCAGTCAGGATATACCGATACCGGCGTTGATCGATGTGCAGTTATCAAGCGCCAGCAGGCCTGAGCAAATCGCCCAGCTGCAGGCGACGCTTGACGCTGCGGTTCAGGGCACGCGCGTGGATGCGCAATCGGACTGGTTGCAGCCGGTCTATTCGGCGCTGTCTGCGTTACAATATCTGGCTTTGGCGCTGATTGGATTGTTGGCGTTTGCCTGCGCCGCAGCGGTGTGGCTGGCCTCGCGCAGCGCCTTCGCCAATCATCGTGACACGGTGGAAATCATCCACCTGTTGGGCGGTACGGATGCGCAGGTCACGCGCATTTTTCAGCGCTCGGTTGTGCGCGATGCGGCCTTTGGTGGATTTGTCGGACTGGTGCTGGGCGCGCTCGCAGTGTGGCTGCTCGGCCGGCAATTCGCCGCGCTCGATAGCGGCATGGTGGCGGGCGGGGGGCTCGATTGGAGCGATTGGGCTATCATTGCGGCAATCCCGCTGGCGGGAATCGCGCTGGCGCTGCTGACCGGACGGATCACCATCCTCATGGCCTTGCGGAGGATGCTGTGATGCGTCGCTTTATCTCCGCCGTTATCCTGTTCTGGCTGATAGGCTTTCTGGCCTTTGTCGTCACTTTGCCGAACCCTGCCGCAATCGAGGGTTCTGATGCGGTGCAGACCGACGTGGTTATTGTGCCGACCGGAGGCGCAGGACGCATTGCGCGCGGGCTGAATGTGCTCGATGCGGGAGCGGCTCGAGCCCTTCTCGTATCCGGGGTCGACCGTGAGGTGAAACCCGCTGAATTCGCCGCGCAATTCGAAGTGGACGAGGCGCGCATGGAATGCTGCGTCACGCTCGGATTTGCCGCCGTCGATACCCGCAGCAACGCCGCCGAAATCGCGCAGTGGGTTCGGGAAAATAACGTGAAATCGTTACGCCTCGTCACCACCGATTGGCATATGCTGCGTGCTGCGGGAGAGCTCGAACGCGCTCTGCCCGATGATGTCGCTGTTGTGCGCGACGCGGTTGCCTCTCAACCGAGCGTCTCCAGCCTGTTCCTCGAATATCACAAGCTGCTTGCAAGCTGGGCAGCGAGCGTGGTCGATCTCTGAGCCGGGCCATGTTGAAAACAATCATCAGCGCTTTGCGCAGTGCAGCCTTCTATCCGATCTTCTACAGCGTCAGTGCCTGCATGGTGATCTGCGCGGTTATCGCCCTGCCCATTGGTCGCGACGCCCTGCGCAAAGTCGTGCAGTGGTGGACCATCTGGCACCGATGGTGTTTGCGCTGGTTAGTGGGAATCACCGTCCGGGTGGAGGGCGAGCTTGCGACCGGCCCCGTGCTTTATGCGATCAAGCATGAGAGCTTTTTTGAAGCGATTGACGCACCGAAATTGCTCAGATGGCCTGCGGTTTTTACCAAGCGGGAGCTGTTCGACATTCCTGGCTGGGGCCGCGCAGCCTTGATCTATGGCTTGGTACCGGTCTCTCGCGATGGCGGGGCGAGCGCTCTTCGGCAAATGCTCAAGGCCGCCAAAGAGATGGCCGCAGATGAGCGCCCGCTGGTGCTGTTTCCTGAGGGGACGCGTGTACCGCACGGCAAGAGCCCGCCAATGCGTTCGGGCTTTGCAGGGATTTATAAGCTGATTGGTCTCCCGGTCGTGCCGGTGGCGGTGAACAGCGGGCCTCTCTATCAAGGCTGGATCAAGCGCTCAGGCGTGATCACATATAGAATCGGCGAAATGATCCCCGCAGGCTTGCCGCGCGCAGAAGCGGAGCAGCGGGTGCATGCGGCGATGAATGCGCTCAATGATCCTCACGCCCGAAGTCGGGTCGATCATCATCCTGACCTTCCTCAATAATCCTGCGGCGGATGGTGCGCGTGCGGCTGAACAGTTCGTGCAAAGTGTCACCATCACCTGACCGGATTGCGCGCTGCAATGCTGTCAGGTCTTCGCTGAAGCGACCGAGCATTTCGAGCACGGCGGTCTTGTTACTCAAAAACACATCACGCCACATGACCGGGTCGGACGCGGCGATGCGAGTGAAATCGCGAAAGCCGCCAGCAGAATATTTGATCACTTCGCCGCGCGTCACTTCTTCTAAATCGCTAGCAGTACCGACAATGGTGAAGGCAATAAGGTGCGGGATGTGGCTCGTGACCGCGAGCACGAGATCATGATGCTCTGCGTCCATGATTTCGATCCGGGCGCCAAGCTTAGCCCAGAACTCGCTAAGCGCCGCGATGGCCGCCTCGTCCGTACCTTCGGGCGGTGTTAGAATGCACCAGCGATTGGTGAACAGCGAGGCAAAGCCTGCTTCAGGCCCACTTTGCTCCGTACCGGCGACGGGGTGCGCGGGAATGATTGTGTGGGTTGGCAACACCGCCGCGAGATCGGCCACAACGCTCGCTTTAGAAGAGCCCACATCGCTGATGATCGCATCGGGTTTGAGCGCTCCCGACAACGCCTCGGCTGCGCCTGCCATCGCCCCGACAGGTACGCAGAGGATCACCAGATCGGCATTGCGCACGGCTTCTTCGGCGCTTTCGCAAACAGTGCCAACCAGGCCGCGCTCACGTGCTTTTTCGCGCACTTCGTCCTTCGCATCATAGCCGTAGGTCGTAACGTCGGCGGCACGTTCGCGGACTGCCAATCCAACCGAGCCGCCGAGCAATCCGAGGCCGATAATCGCAACGCTCTCAATTCTCATGAGGCTTCTCCGCATTGCTCGCGCAGGGTGGCAATCACGCGGGTCATATCATCGCTCTTGCCGATGGTGATGCGCAGAGCGTTGGGCAGGCCCTGTCCCGGCAGGTGTCGCACGGCGTAGCCTGCTTTGCCCAAAGCCTCGAGTGCTGCTTCGGCAGTAACATCGCCTTCGAACAGCACCAACAGGAAGTTGGCTTCGCTGGGCACCGCGGTAAGGCCATGATTGCCGAGACCTGCAATTGCCTCGGCCAGTCGCGCACGCTCAGCGGTATTGTGATCGCGGCTGCGCGCGACAAAGTCCTGATCGCCGAGCGCGGCAATCGCCGCCGCCTGTCCGCTCGTCGTCACATTAAACGGCCCGCGAATGCGGTTGAGTGTATCGATCAGATGCGGGGCACCGGTCGCCCAGCCGATCCGTTCGCCCGCAAGACCGTAAATCTTGGAAAATGTCCGAGTGACCAGCACATTGTCATTAGCTTCGGCGAGCGCCAATCCGCCATCATCTTCACCGTCAGCCAAGTACTCGCCATAAGCTTGGTCGATCGCCAGCAGCACGTCAGCGGGCAGGCCTTCATGCAGGCGCGCAACTTCGGCGCGCGGTAAATACGTGCCCGTCGGGTTGTTCGGATTGGCAAGAAAAACCACGCGAGTGCGATCCGTCACTGCACTCAGCAGCGCGTCGACGTCGGCGGCGTACTCGCGATCAGGAGCATCCACCGGCGTTGCGCCGCAACGCCGTGCGGCAATATCGTAGACTGAGAAGCTGAACCGGCTGAACAGCACCTCATCACCCCGTCCGGCAAAGCCTTGAGCGGCGAGGTTGAGCAATTCATCGGAACCCGTACCGCAAACAATCCGTACCGGGTCGATCCCGTGCAGCTTGCCAATCGCCTCGCGCAATTCGCGCGCATCGGGATCGGGATATGGTGCCGCGCCTAATGCCGGATCCGCTGCCGCCTTCCGCGCTTCGAGCGCTGCAGCACTTGTACCCAGCGGGTTTTCGTTGGCGGACAGCTTGGTCAGCACGCGACCGTCCGCGCCGGTCGCCTTGCCGGGAACATAGGCATGGATCGCTTCGATCCAGGGTTTGGGTGTTGGTCGCGTTGTCATATCAGCGGCGCGCATAACCGCTCCGCGCGATAAAAAACAGCGCAATTGACAGCTGCGTCGCGCTCGCCCAATCCCCGCAGCCCAATGGCCGCCTCTCCCGCCTCCAAAGCGCTTGCGCTTGACCATGACTTACCGCTTGATAGCGGGCAGTCGCTGTCGGGTGTCGAGATCGCCTATGAAAGCTATGGCGAGCTGGCCGAAGACAAGTCGAACGTAGTGCTGATCTGCCATGCGCTGACCGGCGATCAATATGTCGCAAGCGCTCATCCGATCACTGGCAAACCGGGCTGGTGGGAGCGGATGGTTGGCCCCCGTAAGCCTATCGATACGGACAGGTTCCACGTCATTTGCGCCAATGTCATCGGCAGCTGCATGGGTTCGACCGGCCCCGCGAGCGAGGCCAGCGACGGCGCGCCCTATGCGATGCGGTTTCCGGTGATCACCATTCGCGACATGGTGCGCGGGTTGGTCGCACTGCTGGATGGGCTTGGGATCGAGCGAGTGCATACTGTCGTGGGCGGATCGATGGGCGGAATGCAGGCGCTCAGTTTGGCCGCGAACTGGCCAGAGCGCGCCGAACGCGTGCTAGTGATCGCTTCGACAGCGCGGCATTCGGCGCAGAATATTGCCTTTCACGAGGTCGGGCGCCAGGCGATCATGGCGGACCCTGCATGGAAAGACGGCGACTATTACGCTAGCGGCCCGTCGCCCGACAACGGGCTTGCCGTGGCGCGTATGGCCGCACATATTACCTATCTTTCCGAAGAGGGGCTGACAGAAAAGTTCGGACGTCGGCTGCAGAACCGCGACACAAAAAGCTTCGGATTTGACGCCGACTTCCAGGTGGAAAGCTATCTGCGCTATCAGGGAAGTGGCTTCACCCAACGTTTCGACGCCAATTCCTATCTCTATATCACCCGTGCGATGGATTATTTCGACCTCGCGGAAGAACATGGGGGCAAGCTCGCCGATGTGTTTGCGGGTGCGACATCGCGCTTCTGTCTGGTCAGCTTCGATACGGATTGGCTCTATCCCACTGCGGAAAGCCGCCATATCGTCCATGCACTCAACGCTGCGGGCGCGAAGGTGAGCTTTGTTGAGCTGAGCGCGCCCAATGGCCATGACAGTTTTCTGCTTGAGCATGAGCAGCTGGACCGCGTGGTGAAGGGTTTTCTTGAATGAGCATCTCTCAACTGCGCCCCGATCTTGCTGCGATCGCCGCACATGTCGTGCCTGGCAGTCGGGTGCTCGACATTGGCTGCGGTGATGGCGCGCTGATGGCGGTACTGGAGGCGCAATCGCAGGTGGATGCGCGCGGATTAGAGCTGGAGCCTGCACAGGTCGAACGCTGTGTCGCGCGCGGCCTTTCCGTGGTTCAGGGCGATGCCGACAGTGATCTCGCGAACTATCCGGACAAGGCTTTCGACTATGCGATCCTCAGCCAGACTTTGCAGACCGCCTCGCGCCCTGACCTAATGCTCGATGAGTTGTTGCGGGTCGGCAAGAAGGCTTTCGTAAGCTTTCCAAACTTCGCCCATTGGCGCACGCGCGCAGCGTTGATGTTTGGCGGCCGCATGCCGATGACGCGCGCGCTTCCGGTCAGCTGGTATGAGACCCAGAACATTCACCATGTGACGGTCGATGATTTCCGCGAGCTTGCCCGTCAGAAGGGCGCACGGATCGAACGCAGCTGGTTCTTCGCCAATGAAAAAGAAATCGGCGCACCAGCAGCTAACTGGCGCGCCGAATTCGCTGTGTTTGAACTGAGTCGGTAAACTCGACTGGGTCGTTTACGGGCGGTGCAGGCCGCAGACCTTGTGGCCATCCGGATCGGTGAAATAGCATAGGTTCATCGTGCCCATCGATCCTTCGCGCGGACCGGGAGGGTCTTCGATGCTGGTGCCGCCATTGGCCACCGCGACGTCATGCAGTTCTTGCACCTGCTCCATCGAATTGCACTTGAAGCCGATGGTGAAGCCGTTGGAAGGCAGAGCCGGCTCGCCATTGATCGGCTCGCTCACGGAAAATGTGCTGCCGTCATGGATGTAGAACAGACGGGTCTGGCCGGTGTCGTTGACATGTTCCATCGGCTCGCCCGCGCCGAGGACGCCGAGAACCTTGTTATAGAAATTCCTTGAGCGATCGATGTCGTTGGAACCGATCATGATGTGATTCAGCATTTTCAGGGGGTCTCCTCTTTCAGAATCGTTGATGCTGGTAGCATGGCGTTCAGATTGATTGCTATAGGCAACCGATATGAACTCCTTTGCACTTCTAGCCGCTTTGATGATGGCGCAATCCACCGCTCCGCAGGCCACTGATCCATCACCGAGCACCGAGTCTGTCGCAGCCGAGCTCACCAGTGAAAACCTCGCCGTTCTGCGCTGTTCGGCGGCGTTCGCAATGGTTTCACATGGGCAGACGAACGGGAATGCGGACGCTTTGAAATGGCCGGAGCTCGGCACGCGAGGTCGGGAATTCTTCGTCCGCGCGCTCGCCGGACTGATGGATGATATTGGGCTAAACCGCGACGGCGTGTCGCAATTGGTGTCTGCCGAGGCGCAGCGCCTGTGGGATGCAGGCGAGATCAATGACGTCATGCCAGCATGCCTGTTGATGCTCGAGACATCGGGAGTCTAACTCGCGGCATTGTTCAGCTTCGGGTCATTGAAGATGAACTAATGCAAATTCAACCCGAAAACTCGAAAGGATTTGCCATGCGCGCTCTACCCGTTGCTGTCGCTGCTTTGCTAGCGTTTGCCGCACCTTCTGCGGCCTTTGCACAGGAAGAGCCACCCGAAGCGCCAGAGGCGTCGCTTTCGGAGCTTGCCGACAAGCTGGGTGATCCGCTGTTCCAGGATCAGGCTGCAACCATGGCAGAGGCGCTCCTCGGCGCGTTTTTGGAACTCCCGATCGGACCAATGGCCGAGGCGGTTGGCAAGGCCACTGGAGGCGAGGACTTCGACGTGGATCCCAATGCGCGCATTGTCGACCTGGCCCCTGAAGCGCAGGACATTCCTCGCGATGTATCCGATCGTCTACCCGGGGCGATGAGCGCGATGAGCGGCATGGCAGAGGGTATGGAATTGATGTTGCCTGCCTTGCGCGACATGGCCGAACGGATGCGAGGCGTGATCGAGGAAAGCCGCGACCTGCGTTGACCCGCGCATCAGGCAAGAAAATCTGCCGCAAACCATGCGAACTGTGTGGACGCAGCCGCTACGCTGAGGCATGAAAACGGGCACCATGTTTCGCCTCCACCAATTCCCTCTTTGTCCCTTCAGTCGCAAGATTCGGCTACTGATGGGAGAGAAGAACGTTGCCTATGAATTGGTGCGCGAGGATCCATGGGCAGCGTCCGACATGTTCTTCAATCTCAACCCTGCCGGGCGCACGCCGGTGCTCGTCGAGGAAGAGCGTGATATCGTGATCGCCGATAGCCGCGCGATTGCCGAATATTTCGAAGAGACAGTCGATACCGCGCCTATGATCAACGGCACGGCCACGGGTCGTGCGGAAATCCGTCGGTTGGTCGCTTTGTTCGATGAGAATTTCTACGCAGATGTCACCGCGCCGCTGCTCAGCGAACGGATGAAGAAGCGCATCATCCTGCGTCAGCCACCAGACTCCAAGGTTTTGCGGCAGGCGATGAAACTTGCGCACGGCCACCTCGATTACATGGACTGGCTGATTGACCATCGCCCGTGGCTAGCTGGTTCGACCATGAGCATGGCAGATTTGGCTGCGGCCGCGCAGATTTCGGTCGCGGATTACCTTGGCGGTATCGACTGGACGGGGCACGAGCAGACGCGCGGCTGGTATGCCGTGTTCAAGAGCCGCCCGAGTTTCCGCCCGCTGCTGACCGAACGAATGGATGTGATCAAGCCGCCCGCGCATTATGCGCTGGTGGATGGGTGAGAAAGAGTGACGATACTTTCGGGGATGAACTGGAACTCGGTCGCTTAGTTTTGGTTTTGAACCCGAGCGGGTGGCCAGGCATGAAGAGAAAACGCACGCCAGTGCTCGAGGAGTAGGAAGATGTCGAACGACCCCAAGACAACCACTGAAGCAGAATGGCGCAATAAGCTTACTCCTGAGCAGTATCACGTGCTGCGTGAGGCGGGTACGGAGCGCGCCTTCACCGGGAAATACGACAAGCATTTCGAAGAGGGTGAATACACCTGCGCCGGCTGCGGCACCGTCCTGTTCGCTAGCGATGCCAAATATAACAGCGGTTGCGGTTGGCCCGCTTTCACAAAACCCGCCGATGGCGAGATGGTCGAAGAGCGTCGCGATACCTCGCACGGCATGATCCGCACTGAAGTGCTATGCTCTGCGTGTGGCGGGCATTTAGGGCATGTCTTTCCAGACGGTCCGCCCGAAGCAGGGGGCATGCGCTATTGCATAAATTCCACCAGTCTCGATTTCGCTTCGGACGAAGGTTAACCGTTTTGACCGCGCTCGTCATTGCCGTGCTCGTTCACGCCGGGTTAGAAGTGCCCTGTGCAGTGCTGGACCGAGTTTGGGCCCAAGATTGGGTGAGTGGGGTAATCTGAGCATCTATGTCGAAGCGCGGCGATAGTCTGCAGAACAAGGGCAAGCGTGGCAGCCGCCGTGCCGCCGCTGCGCGCGCATCCAAACCCAGCAAGTCGCGCGCCAAGCGCAAGTCCGGTAAGGCTGCATCTGGTGAGATATCTCGCTGGCGCAGATGGACAAAGCGCGTCGTATTGTGGGGCGGCGGCGCATCGCTGCTTGGCGTCTTGTTCCTCATGGTTGCGGTTGGCTTTGCAGCACGCGAGATGCCCAGCTTCTACCAATTGAAGGCTACGCAAAACGCACAGACTATTCTGGTGCGCGCGCGCGACGGCAGCGAGATTGTTGAGCTCGGACCCAGTTTCGGCGAATGGCTCGAATACGAAGAGATTCCCGACAATATGAAGAATGCGATGATCGCAGTGGAAGATCGCCGCTATTATTCGCACTATGGGATCGACCCGATCCGCCTCACTGGCGCGATCATTGAGGGTGTCACGGGCGATGATCGTATCGGCGGCACATCGACGATTACGCAGCAGCTGGCGCGCAACATCTTTCTCAATTCCAACCGGACTGTCGATCGCAAGGCGCGCGAGGCTGTGTTGGCCATGGCGCTCGAATGGAAGTTCTCGAAGGAACAGATTCTCGAGCTCTATCTCAACAAAGTCTATTTCGGTGGTGGCGCGTACGGGATCGACAGTGCGAGCCGCAAGTTCTTCAGCCATCCCGCTAAGGAATTGAGCGTTGCCGAGGCGTCGATCATCGCCGGTCTGGTCAAGGCGCCGAGCCGCTATTCACCGACCGCAGATGTGCAGGCGGCCGTCGATCGCGCTCGCACAGTGCTGAGGTTGATGAATGAGCAGGGCTTCATTACTTCTCAGGAAGCCTCCGTTGACGTGAGCGCGGTGAATTTGCGCGAGCAGAGCGGTCAGAATTCCGTGCGCTACTTCACCGACTGGGCGTTGCCTCAGCTCGATATTCTGCTCCCCGAAACATTCGAGCCAATCGAAGTCTGGACGACGTTGGATGTCGGGATGCAACGCGCGGCGACTGCGTCGATCGATTCCAACACGCCGGACGGCGCGCAGGGTGCGCTTGTCAGCTTGGACCGTGATGGGGCAATCCTCGCCATGGTGGGCGGCAAGGATTACGTCGAGACCAATTATAATCGGGCGACCAATGCATTGCGCCAGCCCGGCTCCTCGTGGAAATTGTTTGTCTATCTCGCCGCTTTAGAGGCGGGATATACGCCAGACGATCGGGTGGTGGACACGCCCGTCACAATCGATGGGTGGAGCCCGCGCAACGCAAGCGGCCGCAATGTTGGCGAGACGAACTTGCGGACAAGCTTCGCCTTCTCGATCAACACTGTCGCGGCGCAGCTCGGCAATGAGGTCGGCTTCGGCACTGTCGCCTCCATGGCGCGCCGGTTCGGTATCACGACACCGATCTCGACCTTCCCTTCCATGGTGCTTGGATCGTCGGAAGTGCGCTTGATCGATATGACCCGCGCCTTTGCCGCCGTCTCCGCGCGCGGCAAGGCAGTTGAGCCCTATGGCATCCTGAGGGTGACGACAGCCAATGGCGAAGAAATCTACAAACACGAAAAGCCCAGAGATACTGCACTGGTTCCTGACTACGTTGCTGCTGGGATCACCGACTTGCTGCAAACGGCAGTCAACACCGGCACAGGACGTGCTGCGCAGATCGGCAGGCCGGTGGCGGGTAAAACCGGGACGACTAGCTCCAACAAGGATGGATATTTCATCGGATTTTCTTCCGGCATTACCACTGGCGTATGGATGGGCCGCGACGATGCGAAGCGGGTTTCTGGCCTGCAGGGCGGACGCGCACCGGCTCAGGCCTTTGCAGCCTATATGCGCTATGCTGTAAAAGACCGGCCGATTGAGCAGTTCGATACCGATCTTCAGCTGCCCGAATGGCAGCTGGAACCGGATGACGAGTTCATGTTCGGGGATCCGGATGATTACTATTTCATCGACGAGCAAGGTAATCTGGTCGAGCCTGGACGCCGCGACAACGAGGAAGATGTGCCCTTTGGGATTGAAGGTGAGCGACCTGCGCCGCCTCCAAGCCCGGTTGAACCACCGCAGGCTGCGAGCGATGATTTCCTAGAACAGGCGACAGGTCAGGATTTGCCGCCCGACCCAATTCCTCCGCGTCCGCAGCAAATGCCGAGACCGGAAGTACCGCCGCCGCAGCGGCAGGATAGCACTGCGCAAGAAGGGCTGATCTCGATCAATTAGCGGGTGCTTTGCAGCTTGGCCTGATGAGCTTGGAAGTTGCTACAGAGCGCAAAAGGAAAAGGCGCCGCAGAGCATCTGCAGCGCCTTTCTTGTTTTTTGCATGCGGGTAGTCTGCCCCCGCCTTTCGCTATATCAGCGCAGGCGCACCGGTAGGTAGCGGGGCGGCTGGCCGCGGCGCTGAATGCGCAGCAGCAAAGCATCGCGATTGTCTGCTTCCGCTTCATTGATACGCGCGAGCAGATCCTCAATTGTGGAGACCTCTTCGTAGTTGGCCGATAGGATGATGTCCCCACGGCGCAGACCCTTGCGGCCTGCATCCGAGTTCGGATCAACGGCACCAATCACGAGGCCCGACGTGTCTGCGTCTGCGCCTAGGCGGCGCGCAATCTGCGGGGTCAGCTCAAGAACCTGGATACCCAGCTTCTCTTCGATCGTGCCGTCAGATTCCTGCGGGGTCATTTCCTGCTCGGAGTCGGGATCGAACATTTGCTCCTGGCGCAGCTCCTCTTCGCTCGGACGCTTTCCAACTGTGGCGTTCACCGTCCGGCGCTGGCCGTCACGCAGAAGCTCCACCGAGATGTCGGTGCCCGGCGCGATATTGGCGACGAGGAAAGACAATGTCTGGTCGCTGGTCACATCCTTGCCGTCAATCTTGGTAACAATATCGCCAGCCTGGATGCCTGCCTGGTCGGCTGCGCGACCTTCCTGCACGCTCTGCACGAATTCTCCGCGATTGCGCGGCAGACCGAGCGAATCTGCAAGGTCATCGTCAATCGGCTGGATGCTCACGCCGAGGAAACCGCGCTCGATTTCCTGGCCATTCTTCAGCTGGTCGACAATCGGCGCTGCGATTTCTGCAGGGATCGCGAAGCCGATCCCTACGCTTCCGCCGGAAGGCGAAAAGATCGCGTTGTTGATGCCGATCACATTGCCTTGCATGTCGAACAGAGGGCCGCCGGAATTGCCGCGATTGATGCTGGCGTCGGTCTGGATGTAGCGATCATATGCGCCGCCCTGACCGGTGTTGCGCAGAACCGCAGAGACGATCCCACTGGTCACCGTTCCGCCAAGGCCGAATGGGTTGCCGATCGCAACCACCCAGTCGCCGACCCGTGCTTCGCTCGAATCGCCGAACCTGACGAATGGGAAATTGTCGTTTGACTGAATCTTGAGCACGGCGAGATCGGAGGCGGCATCTGCACCAACCAATTCCGCTTCATACTCCGTTCCGTCGGGCATCGTGATGGTGATTTCTTCCAGCGTCGCCCGGTCATTTGGCGCAACAACATGATTGTTGGTCACCACAAAGCCATCAGCTGAGATAATGAAGCCAGAGCCCAGCGATTGCGCCTCGCGCGTTTGCGGCTGCGCAGGGGTTCCGCCACGGCGACGGTTGAACAGATCGGCAAATGGAGTGCCCTGGAAAGGGTTGCGGTTCACTTCGACCCGTTGACGGGTTGCGATATTGACCACGGCCGGCTGCAATTGCTCAGTCAAATCGGCAAAACTGGCAGGGGCACCAGCACGCGGGACAACTTGGCTCATCACGCGATCATCATTTTGCGCGACCTGCGCGCCAGCCGGTTGGCCAGTGATCAGCGAAACCGTTGCACCGCCCACCAGCAGTGCGCTTGTCAGTCCATAAACGTACCGCACTTTTTTCACGTCCTCTCGTTCCTCATTCCAAATTGGGCTTGGCACTTGCGCGACCTGATACGCACCAGTTCACCAAGCAGTTACGCCGTCACCATGGGACAAGACGCACTTAACGCAGTTTGAACGACAGATGTAGTCGGTCAGACTTGCTATACCGTTCGTCGGAAACGGCATTTAAAGCAATAACTTACAAATCCGCAATTCCAATGTGATCAACGTATCCCACGGAATTGGCGGAAGTATTCATTGTCTTCCGATAGCACCATCGAGCTTTCGCCATTACCATCAATAAAGGTACGGCGATAACTCTCCATCCCGCGGTAGAAGTTGTAGAATTCCGGGTCTTTACCATAGGCTGCAGCGTAAGTGTTCGCCGCGTCAGCTTCCGCCTCTGCGCGGATGATCTGCGCATTTTTGCGGCCTTGCGCCCGGATGGTCGCTGCTTCTTCCTGACGGTCCGACTGCATCCGCGTAAAAGCGGCCTGCAGAGGAGTGCCTTCCGGCAAGTCAGCAGCCTTGATCCGCACGTCAATGATCTGTGCGCCATATTGGCGTGCCTGGGCATCAAGCTTGTCGCGAATATTGGTCATCGCATTGCCGCGCTCCGCAGTAAGCAGGCTGGCGAAGGTGCGACGGCCAAGCTCCTGACGGAGCACCGAAGTAAGGATCGGCGAAAGCTGGGCTCGCAGCCGATTTTCATCCCCGGCCCGCTCAACCATCGATACCGGTTGGATGATGCGGAAACGTGCGTAAGCATTGACCTGAAGGCGTTGCTGATCGCTGGTCAGCACCTGTTGGTTGTCCATGTCGAGGTCGAGCACGCGGCGTTCGACCATCTGAACCCGATCGTAGAATGGGACGCGCCAGTAAAAGCCAGCGCCTGTTTGCCCATAAGGCTCGTCGGGGCGATATATATTGACGATCTTTGTTGGATTACCGGCGCTGATAATGACGGCTTGTTTTGTTTCGGGCACAACGAACAAGCTGGATAGTGCGGCCACGAGGGCCACACCCACAGCTATGATAACGAGGCGGTATCTCTGCCAGACGTTTTCCATGGCTTACTGTCCTCCCTGCGCTGGCGCGGTTGGCTGAGCCGGTGCCGGGCGTGTGCGCCGCTGAACTTCGTTGAGCGGAAGATATGGCGTAACCCCGTCGGTTCCGACAATGGTCTTGTCGGTGTTGGCCAAGACAGCCTCCATTGTCTCGTAATAGAGTCTGCGGCGGGTCACCTCGGGCGCGAGAATATATTCGCTGTAAATCTGGTTGAATTCGGCCGCGTCACCTTCTGCGCGGGCGAGCAATTGTTGCGCATAACGACGAGCCTGATTGATTTCCTGCTCGGCGTTTTGCTGCGCGGCGAGCACGTCATTGAAGGCTTCGATTACCTGCTCAGGCGGGTCGGACTTGTCGATCTCGATACCTTGCACAGCAATGCCCGATCCGTAAGCATCGAGGATGTTCTGCATCCGTGTCAGGACGTTTTGCTCGATATCCGCGCGTCCCTCACCGCCAATAACGGTATCGAGTGTCTTTTCGGCGACAGAAGATCGCATCGCAGTCTCTGCCGCTTCCTGAACGGTTTCGATCGGATCGGCGAGCTGGAACTGAAACAGCGTCAGGTCCTTGATGTTCCAGCGGATAAGATAGCTCAAATCGACCAAGTTCTGGTCTCCGGTCAGGATCAGCTTTTTCGGTACGTCGACGGATCGAATCTCGCTCACATCGGTTGCGGTGACTTGCTGGACTGGCCATGGCCACGTGAATTGCGTGCCAGGATTGAGGGTTTGAGAATACTTGCCTCCGAACCAGGTCACGACGGCCTGCTCGCGAGGTTGTATGAAGTGGACGCTTGTCAGCCCCAACCACAACAACCCAATGCCGACCAGCACGATTGGCAGCCAGCTCTTGCCGCCGGGCCTCTCTGGCAGTCGGAAGTTGGGGCCACCAGGGCCACCGCCCTTGCGGCTTGGGCCTTCGGGACCGCGATTTCTGAAGATGTCTTCGATGCTGGCCGAGCGGCGTTTGTCATCGCGGCCACCGGGCAGCCATGGATTGCGCGGGCCGCTGTCCTTGCCGCCGTCGGAGCTATCGTCTCCAGATGGGCCTTCGCCGCTATCGCCGCCGCCCCAAGGGTTCTTCTTGCCCGCCATGGCCAAACCGATGCCGGACATATGTGAGCCTTGCCCTGCGACAGAGCGGGATCCAAAGCGTTTTCTCAAACGATCAAAAATTCTCATAGGTCTTTTATAGGGTGCCCGCTTGCGAAAAACAGGGCCTATAGAAAAACAAGGATTACGTAGGCGATTTTGATGCTAGAGGCCTCTCGCAATGAGTGACGCAAAAAATGCATCCAGCGATGAGGGACGACTGCTGGCGGCCCTGCGCGGCGAAGCGGGCGAAGATATCGCCGCGCGGGTGACCTCGGCCAGAATGGTGGCTGGACGTGCGGTCGTGGTTGTGGAGGCTAGCGGTCTCTCCTCATCAGAGCGCAAAGATGCTGAGCAGGCGATCGAGGGTGCGCTCAGCCGGCTGGACGGTGTCGAAGAAGTCCGCGTCGCTTTGATGGGAGAGCGCGTGAAGCGCCGCATAATTGCGGTCGGCTCTGGCAAAGGTGGGGTTGGCAAGTCGACGCTCACCGCCAATCTCGCTGTCGCGTTGGCGGAAATGGGCCACAAAGTCGGGGTTATCGACGCCGATATATATGGGCCTTCTCAACCGAAACTGCTCGCGACCGAAGACAAGCGACCGGTTGCTGAAGACGACAAGCTGATCCCGTTGGAAAGCCCGCATGGCTTGAAAATGCTTTCGATGGGCAATCTTGCAAAGCCCGCTCAGGCGCTCGCATGGCGTGGGCCGATGGCGGGCGGTGCGCTCACCCAGCTAGTCGAGGGCGATTGGGGCGATACCGAGTTGTTGCTGATCGATTTGCCACCGGGCACGGGCGACGTGCAAATCTCTATGCTGCAGAAGCATAAGCCGGATGGCGCCGTATTGGTCTCCACTCCGCAGGACTTGGCGCTGATCGATGCGGCCCGGGCTGGGCAATTGTTCGAGACCGGCAAAGTGCCGATTATTGGCCTGGTCGAGAATATGGCGGGCTACACCTGCCCACATTGCGGCGAGATAAGCGATCCATTTGGCAGTGGCGGGTTCGAGCAATTGGCCGAGCGGCTCGACATTCCTTTCCTTGGACGTATCCCGTTAAGCTTGCCAATCCGCGAGGCTGGTGACGCCGGCTCGCCGGTTGCCGCTCGCGACGACGCTGACGGCGTTGCCTTTCGCGCGGTAGCAGAGAGGGTTGCTGGCTGGCTCGAAAGCGAGGGCGGCTAAAGCGTGGCTGTAACTGCGGCCATCACCAGGCGCGGATTGCTGACTGGCGCGGCGGCGGGCGGTGGTTTGCTGGTTGCGTGGTGGCTCTATCCGCGCAGCTTCCCCAATCCGCTGGTCGCGGCGAACGGTGAGCATATCTTCGACGCCTGGCTGAAGATCGGCGAAGATGGCGTGGTGACGGTTGCCGTCCCGCAGCTCGAGATGGGGCAGGGTATTACGACACTGTTGCCGCAAGTGATCGCGCAGGAACTGGGCGCCGACTGGCGACAAATTGCCGTTGAACCTGCACCTGTTAGCGGTATTTATGCCAATATTCCGCTCGCACGCCGGTGGTCTGCGCTATGGGATGGTTTCGGGAAGGGACTTTCCGAAGCGAGTGACGAGTTCCTGACCGAGAGGTTCGCGCGCGAAAGTCGGTTTTCTACAACAGCTGATGGCACTTCGATCGCCGCATACGAAGAACCTTGCCGCAATGCCGCTGCCGCTGCCCGAGCCATGCTGGCGCAAGCCGCTTCGGCGAGATGGGACGTCGATTGGGAGCGATGCGAGGTCGAAAACGGCTTTGTTCGATACGGCGAGGAGCGCTTCACATTTGGCGAGCTCGCTGCCGAGGCAGCTGAGCAGCATGCACCCGATCCTCCGCCCTTGCGGCCGGACACGCCAGGCGAGCAGCCTCTACCCGGTGAAGCAGACGCGCCGCTCGCCTTCCCGCGGATCGATATGCCGTCCAAGGTCGATGGCACATTCCAGTTCGCTGCTGACGTTCGACTACCCGGCATGGCCTATGCGGCGATCCGTCACGGCCCGGTCGATAACTCGACCCTGACCGGATTTGACCGTAGCTGCGCACGCCACGCATTGAGCGTTGTCGAAGGCAAGCGCTGGCTTGCGGCTGTCGCCGGCAATTGGTGGCAGGCAGAGCGCGAGCTCGCCGCGATGAGACCGCAATTCGCGACCGAGTTTCCGGTTGACAGCGAAAGCATCGCCGCACGGCTCGACACAATGGTCGACAAAGGTGACTCCTTCCGCATTGCTGAAACTGGCTTTGGCGAGGAGGGGATGAGCCGGGTCGATTTCGCGCGCCGTTACGAAGTGGAAGCGGCGATACCCGCTCCGCTTGAAACGGCTTGTGCGACTGCGCGCTTTGAAGACGGCACGCTCGAATTGTGGATGGCCTCGCAAGCGCCTGAGCGAGCCCGTGTTGCAGCGGCGACAGCCATCGGAATCAGCCCGGAGGACGTGGTTCTCTATCCGATGCCGGCTGGCGGCAGTTTCGACCGACGGCTTGAGAATGACCATGCCATCGAAATCGCGCTAATTGCCAGCGAGTTCGCCGAAAGTCATGGCCGCCCCGTCCAACTGATCTGGTCGCGGCGCGACGATATCGTCCAGTCTCGCCCGCGCAATCCGGCTTATCTGCTGCTTGGCGCGCAGCTTTCACCCGACGGCGAGGGACGGATCGATGCCCTTCGTTCGCGGATCGCCTGCCCGCCGGGGAACATCGAATTTGGCAAGCGCCTGTTCGAGAACCTCACCACCTCCGCCGCCATTCGCGAGAGCATTGGCGCGAAGGATACGCTTGCCTGCGAAGGATCCGTGCCACCCTACGCCATTCCCAGCGTGGTGGTCGATCACATCCCGGTCGAGATCGGCCTTCCGACCGGGCGGATGCGCGGCAATGCGCACAGCTACACCGCCTTTGCGACTGAAAGCCTGATCGACGAAATCGCTGCTGAGCATTCGCGCGAACCTTTGTCCTATCGTATTGCTATGCTGGGTGACGATGTGCGGCTCGCGGCTTGTCTGCAACGCGCGGCGCAGATCGCGGAATGGGGCGGTGGTGGTGGTCAGAGCGGACAAGGGCTTGCCTGTCACCGGATTGGTGACGCGACAACCGGCGGGCGGATCGCGTGCATTGCGACTGCGCGGCAGGGCGAAGGCGGCGTACGCGTCATTCGGTTGACGGCGGTGGTCGACATTGGACGGATCATCAATATCGACATTGCCCGTCAGCAGGTCGAAGGCGGACTGATCTTCGGCCTCGGCTTGGCGCTTGGCAATTCGCTTCGGTATAGTGGGGGAATGCCAAACGCGCTTGATATGGAAGAGTTGGGCCTGCCTACGCTCTCCGATTGCCCCGACATTGAAGTCGATTTTATCGCCAATGAGGCTGCGCCCGCCGACCCGGGAGAGCTGGGCGCTGTTGTGGCAGCTCCGGCGATTGCGAATGCATTGTTTTCCGCCACAGGCTTGAGACTGCGCCGTCTACCCCTACTTTCAGGCGGTATATGATGGACCCTGTGCGTCTTTCGGTCGTTGAGCGACTATGACCTGGCAGCGACAGCTTTTGCCCAACGACCATCCGCCGGTCGCGAGTGGATCGATCGGCGTGCTTTTGATCAATCTCGGCACACCCGAGGCGCCGACCGCTGGCGCGGTGAAAACCTATCTCAAGCAATTCCTGTCCGATCGCCGGGTCATCGAAATTCCTGCATTGTTATGGCAACCGCTGCTGCGCGGAGTGATCTTGAATACAAGGCCCAAGAAGAGCGCGGAGGCTTATTCGAAGGTTTGGACCGAACGGGGCTCTCCACTGGCTGACATCACTGCCCGTCAGGCGGAAGCGATGGCGGCGGAGGTCGGCGAGAACGTCGTGGTTGAATATGCAATGCGATATGGCTCACCCTCGATCGAAGAGCGTCTGATCAAGCTGACCGAGGCAGGGTGCGACCGTATACTGATCGCACCGCTTTACCCGCAATATTGCGCCGCCACGACGGCGACTGTGTTTGACGAAGTCGCGCGGATCATGGCGCAGATGCGCTGGCAACCGGCCTTGCGCTTCCTACCGCCCTATCACGATAACCCGGCCTATCTCGATGCGCTGGCGAACGATCTGACCCGGCAGGTAAAGGCGCTCAGCTTTAAGCCCGAAGTGCTGCTGTTGTCCTTCCACGGCATGCCATTGCGCACACTGGAACTGGGCGATCCTTATCACTGCCATTGCCACAAGACCGCGCGGCTTCTGCGCGAGCGGCTTGAAACACTGCCGCAATTCGAAGGCGTTCGGTTTGAGACCAGCTTTCAATCGCGCTTCGGTCCGGCCCAATGGCTGGAGCCGGCAACTGACGACACATTGACCAAGGAAGGCGAGAGCGGCACCAAGCGGATCGCCGTCGCAGCTCCCGGCTTCTCCGCCGATTGCGTTGAGACGTTGGAGGAACTAGCGCTCGAAGGGGCGGAGATTTTTGAGAAAGCGGGCGGAGAGGACTACGCCGTGCTCGATTGCCTCAACACCAGCGAACCGGGCATTGAATTGCTTGATACTTTGATTAAGCAAGAGCTCGCTGGCTGGACCTGAAATTCTTCCGATCCAGACCCTGCGCCGCACCCTGCGGTTCGGACTGGATTTGGTAAGACTTGCTGCTTACAGTGAAGTAAGTTGTAAATCCGAACTCGATTGAGGGCGCGTCCGATGGCTACCTTGGCAGATCAAAAACCCGCCGCAGAAACCGTGGCCAAAGAAGCGCCTGCGCATTGGATGGATGGTAATCCGACTGAGGCTGACCTTGCGCATATTCCGGGTGAGGGCGGCTGGCCCGTGGTCGGCAATACTCTCAAGATGCTGGCCGACCCGCATGCCTTCACCAAGCGCATGGTCGAGACGCATGGGCGGGTTTATAAAAATCGCGCGTTTGGCGGTTGGAACGTCACGCTAATCGGGGCCGAAGCGAACGAGTTGATACTGTTCAACAAGGACAAGATTTTCTCAAGCGAACAAGGCTGGGGCCCGGTGCTCGATCAGCTCTTCCCGCGCGGGCTTATGCTGCTCGATTTCGATCATCACCGAATTGACCGACGCGCGCTCTCAATCGCGTTCAAGCCGGGTCCGATGCGGCATTATTCGGGCGCGCTGAATCGCGGCATTTCGCATGAAGTTGCAGGCTGGGCCGGACCGATGGAATTCTATCCTGCGATCAAGGAACTGACGCTCGACCTGGCGGCCGACAGCTTCATTGGTATCCCTTGGGGTCCGGAAGCGGACAAGATCAACGAAGCCTTCGTCGACATGGTGCAGGCCTCCGTCGCGCCGGTGCGCAGACCGCTGCCCTTCACAAAAATGAAGAAGGGCGTCGATGGACGCGCCTATCTGGTCGAATATTTCACGAAGGAAACGCACAAGCGACGCAAAGACGGTGGCGGGCAGGACATGTTCAGCCAATTTGCGACGGCGACGCGCGAAGACGGCTCGCTGTTGCCGGTCGACGAAGTGGTCGATCATATGAACTTCCTGATGATGGCTGCGCACGACACGATCACATCGAGTGCAACATCGCTGGTCTATCTGCTGGCCAAACATCCTGAATGGCAGGCTAAGGTTCGTGATGAGATCATGGCGGTGACGGGCGGGCCTGATGGCTCAGGTGAGCCGCGTCCCCTCGAATATGACGATATGGGCAAGCTTGAACTGACCGAGATGGCATTCAAGGAATCGCTGCGGATGATCCCGCCCGTACCATCCATGCCGCGCCGGGCGCTGAAGAGTTTTGAATTCGGCGGATATCACATTCCAGCAGGTACGCCTTGTGGTATCAACATTTACTGGACGCACCATTCCGACGAATACTGGGATGATCCTTTCACCTTTGATCCGATGCGTTTCACGTTAGACAAGGTGAAGGCGCGCCATAAATACGCTTGGGTGCCATTTGGCGGCGGGGCGCATATGTGCCTTGGTCTGCACTTTGCTTACATGCAGGTGAAAGTGCTAATGGCACAGATCCTCCAACGCTATGAAATTGTGACCCAAAAAGGGTATGATCCTGATTGGCAACCATGGCCGATTCCACAGCCTAAGGATGGGCTGAAGGTGGAATTTCGCAAACTGTGATTTTCAAACGCTGAGATTAAGTGTCGCGCTAATCAAAAATCCCAAGCGATACCTTTGGCTTCCCAATCGCCATAGCGCGTTGGTGAGAGGTCGCGCGGTTCATCCTTCAGCGGATCGACCGCTTTAGGCTTTGGTGCAGGGTCATTCGTCCAATGCGCTGGCTTGGTGAAGTTTTTGGCGGCGTCGGATTTCTGTTTTGTCATCGCATATCGGTAACGCGCGAGGTGGCGCTTGGTTTCAACTGCGGCTAGGCGCGGTGGCCTATGGCCGGAATTTCAGGACTACCCGCGCGCCGCGCTGCGCTCCAAATGCTCGATGCTGTCATGCGCCGCGGTGAAACGCTGGAGCAGGCAGAGGGTGCGGCGACGCGCAAACTTCACACCAGCGAAGATAAAGCACTGGCCCGCGCGATCGTGAGCGAGGCGTTGCGTTGGCTTGCCGATTTCGACGCACTGATCGACAGCGCTACCAAAAAACGCCTGCCTGACGATGCGAAACCGCGAAGCGTACTGCGCCTGATGCTTGCGCAAGCTCTCAGATTGGAAACACCGCCGCATGCAGTGATTGCGACCGGATTGCCTCTGCTGTCGGGCGGGCCGAGGCGATTGGCACACGGCGTCTTTTCGAACCTTATCAAGCAAAAGCCGGAATTGCCGAAACCGCCGACTCTTCCTGAACGCGCGCAGCTGCGCTGGGGCGATACGGGCGAGCAGATTGCACCGGGGCTGGCGAACCCGCCGGAGCTGGATTTACGTTTGAAGAACATAGCGACCACGGTCGAACAGGCTGTTGCGATGGGCGGTGTCTCACTTGCGTCAGGCCATTTGCGCCTACCAAGGGGCACGCGGACAGAGAGCCTACCCGGTTTCAAGGAAGGCGATTGGTGGGTGCAGGATCTCGCCGCCCAGATACCCGCAAGCCTGCTTGGCGAAGGTGAGGGCCGACACGCGCTAGATCTTTGCGCTGCGCCGGGTGGCAAGACGATGCAATTGGCGGCATCTGGCTGGAATGTCACTGCACTAGATCTTAGCAAACGTCGGCTCGGCTTGCTCAAGGAAAACCTCAAACGCACCGGCCTCAAGGCGTCGCCGGTACGCGCCGACGCCCTCACTTGGGAGCCGAAGCACCAATTCGACGCCATTTTGCTCGATGCGCCGTGCACTGCTACCGGAACGTGCCGCCGACATCCCGATGTCCTCCACCGGATTGGTGAGCGACAGATTGCGGAAATGGCCGAATTGCAAGGTGCATTGGTCGATCGCGCAGCGGATTGGCTTAAACCGGGCGGGGTGCTGGTTTATGCGGTATGCTCATTGGAACGCGAAGAGGGCGAAGAACAGGCCGCGCGAATAACCAGTGAGTTGGGCCTCCAACCTTTACCAGCCACATCGGAGGAACTGCCTTCAGGGCTCACGCCGACGGACGAAGGCTGGGTCCGCACCCATCCGGGAATGCTCCCTGACGAGGGTGGACTAGACGGCTTTTTTATCGCGCGTTGGGTGAAGCGCTAAACCTCTGACCATCGCATGGTGATGGTCGCGCAGGAGCGGTCGAGCTGGCTCACGGCCAGTGTCGCTTCGTGCGTTTCCGTCTGATCCACGACAACCGCAATCGGCGTGCCCAGCTCGATATAGCGATGCATATCCATCTCCGCATGTGAGATCGGAAAGGGTGCGCCCTTGCAAAGCAGGTTTACCGTCTGTCGCCCCAATTCCGCCAGATGCGGGGCGTTCACATGGTCGCCTGACCCGCTGAAATATGGGTGACCAGGCATCAATCCGTTTTCCTTGGTGATTAGCGCGCTCGTAGCCAAAGCTCCGCCGATATCGCTTAGCGGTGCAATCAATGGAGGCTCTTTGTTGGACAGGCCCAGCAATTCGCGCGGCGCGTACTCGAAATCGGTCGGAGCCAGTGTTCCCTTTTTTGCGGTCGATTTCGAACCCTCGCGCCATTTCTCGAAATTGCGCGTGCGAAAGACGACGCCTTTTCCGTTGATTTCTGCGATGAGACGGTCGCGCTCGTCAAAAAGTCTGGTTGAAAACGCAAGCTTGTCACCATCGCCCGAAGGTGAAAAGACGCCGCGCGCTGCCTGACCCGCTCCAGGGTCGCCAAGCGTCCAGTCGGTCCAAGTTAGTGCACTCCATTTGCTGTCATCGCGCGTGCCTAACGCCGCAGTGGCGCCAACGCTGGTCCAGAAATTCTGCGTCTGGATTACCAGCGGATGCTGCGCGGGTAGGACAAGCCATGGCCACTCATCCGTATCGCTCGAACAGGTGAAAGTGACCGAGCTATCGGCTCGTACTTCATGGCCAGACGTGTAGGATCTCTCGAGCTTCACAGCCAGGTCCGCGTCACGCCTTCACCTTGTTCTGGAAACTCTTGCGCAACTTCATCAGCTTTGGCGGAATGGTCGCGAGGCAATAGGGATTGCGCCGTCCTTCGCCTTCCCAATACTCCTGATGGTAGTCTTCGGCAGGATACCATTCAGCGACTTGTTGCTCGCCGTCGAACCCTTCAATCGTGGTCACAGCCATTTTGCCATTTTCCGCGTTCCAGCGCCCGATTGCCGCCTCGGCTTCCTCGCGCTGTTCGGCATCAAGTGGGAAGATCGCGCTGCGATACTGCGTGCCGACATCGTTGCCCTGGCGGTTGAGCTGGGTCGGGTCGTGCGTCCCTAGAAACACATCGTAAATCTCGGGTAGGCTGACCGTGTCCGGATCGAATGTCACGCGAATGCCTTCTGCATGGCCAGTCGTACCGGTGCAGACCTCCTTGTAAGTCGGGTTGGCCTTGGTTCCGCCGATATAACCGCTTTCGACTTCGCTCACGCCGACAACGTCGCGAAATACCGCTTCTGTGCACCAGAAGCACCCGCCGGCAATGATTGCCTGTTCCATCGATCAAATCTCCTTGTTGTCAGGTGAGATAGGAAGACGCTCATGGTTTGTCATCGCCCCGTTGTCGAACGCCTGTTTGTCTTCGCGCGTTCTCCGGTTAAGGACAGTCACAACATTCCCCTGAGAGAGGACTATTTGCGATGAAATCCGTTTTTCTTGCCCCAATCGCTGCGCTTGCTCTGGCCGTTCCTGCTACAGCAGACGATCACGCTCCGAGTTTGGCAGAAGTGCTAGCCGATGAGCGCCGCGCCGATGACCGGGCGCGCGATCAACACCGCAATCCGGCCGAAACGCTTGCTTTCTTCCAGGTCGAGCCGACCATGACCGTGGCCGAGTATGGGCCGGGTGGCGGCTGGTACACGCGCGTGCTTGCACCTTATCTGATGCCGGCTGGCAAATATATTGCCTTCAACCAGGATAGCGATGGACGCGAGTATCGCACTCGTGCGCAGGAAGCGCGCAGCAAAGGTTGGACTGAGCGGTTTAAGTCAGGCGTTGCCGAGGCGATGGGTGTTGAGGCGGATGACGTGACTGCATTCGAAACCGACGAAATGCCAGAAGAGCTCGCGGATACAGTCGATCGTGTACTTATTTTCCGCTCCATGCACGGCCTCAACATCGGGAATCGTGCGGACGATGTGCTCAAGGCGGCGCGGATGATGCTGAAGGATGACGGTATGGTTGGCGTGGTTCAGCACCGCGCTCCTCAAGGCGCAAGCTACGATGATTATGGTGCACGTCAGCGCGGCTATATGCGCAAGGCAGATGTAATTGCGATCTTCGAGGCCAACGGCTTCGAGTTGGTTTCAGAAAGCGAAATCAATGCTAATCCCAACGATCCCGCCAATTGGGAGGGCGGCGTGTGGACGCTGCCTCCGGTTCTGGCGACAGGCGAAGACGATCCGCGTCGCTCTGAATATCTCGGCATCGGTGAAAGCGACCGGATGACACTGCTGTTCAAGAAGGCCGAATAGGCTCGGTTGCAGATATACGCTCACAAGGAGAATTTCCATGATGAAGCCACTTTTTCTCGCCGTCGCCAGCGCTGTTGCCCTCACGGCCTGCGCACCCGAAACGAGCGAAGCAGAGGCGACTGAAACCGTAGCGGAAAACACCAAGCTCGACGAAGTGCTTGCTCACGAACGCCGCGCTGAAGACAGAGCACGCGATGAGTTTCGCAACCCTGCTGAAACGCTTGCGTTTTTCGAGGTCGAGCCAAATCACACAGTGATCGAATATGCGCCGGGCGGAGGCTGGTACACGCGTGTCCTTGCGCCTTATGTAAACGATGAGGGCAGCTATGTTGCGGTTAGTTTCCCGCCCGAAGCGGCGAGCAGTCTGGGCGATGAGTTTGTCGAGCGCATTCGAGCTGGCGCAGGAACGTTCTCTGCCGATCAGTCGGAGGCGCTTGGCATTCCAGCTGAAAAGCTTCCGTTCCACTTTGGCAACGCTGTTCCGGAAGAACTGAACGGGACGGTCGACCGCGTTCTGATGATCCGCATGATGCACAACCTCAAACGCTGGGGCATTGCCGATAGCGAAATCGAGGCGCTGCACGCTGCGCTCAAGCCAGGCGGATTACTTGGTGTGGTGCAGCACCGGGCAAAAGCCGATGCGACGGACGAATTTGCCGATGGCAATGCCGGTTATCTGCGCGAGGCGGAGTTGATTGCGTTCTTTGAAGCCAAGGGGTTTGAGCTTGTCGAAACGAGCGAGATCAACGCCAATCCTAATGATCCGACCGACCATCCGAACGGTGTCTGGTCGCTTCCACCAACCTTCGCGGGTGGCGATGAGGGCCGCGAGGAATTGGCCGCTATCGGCGAGAGCGATCGTATGACGCTCCTTTTCCGGAAGCCCAAATGATCCTAAAGGGCGGCGTATGACAAAGTTCACGGTCGCCGCCCTTCAGCTTGCCCTCGCGCGTGAAAACGAGGCTGAGAATATCGCTGCAGTTGCGGTTCTGGTCGAGCAGGCGGCTGGCCAAGGCGCGCAGCTGATCTTGCCGCCGGAGCTTTTCTCTGGCCCCTATTTCTGCCGTGAAGAAGATGAGGCGTCGTTTGCGCTCGCGCGGCCCACGGCGGAGCACCCCAGCGTGCTCGCGATGCGGGAGCTGGCGTCACGGCTCAAGGTCACAATACCGACCAGCTTTTTCGAGCGTGATGGGCATCACTATTACAACACTCTGGCCATGATCGGTCCGGACGGTGTGGTTATGGGCACTTATCGCAAAAGCCATATTCCAGACGGGCCCGGCTATGAGGAAAAGTTCTATTTCCGTCCTGGAAACGACGGCTTCAAGGTCTGGGATATACCTATAGCAGGTGGTGCGAGCGTGCGTGTTGGTGTCGGTATTTGTTGGGATCAATGGTACCCGGAGGCTGCGCGGGTAATGGCGTTGAAAGGGGCAGAAGTTCTGCTCTATCCCACCGCGATTGGCTCCGAGCCGTATGACGCCGATCTCGACACCAGCCGGATGTGGCGGCGCGCGATGATTGGCCATGCTGTCTCCAATTGTATGCCGGTCCTCGCGAGCAACCGCATTGGCTCGGAAGGGCCGCAGAATGCCGCGCAAAGCTTCTACGGCCATTCCTTCATTGCAAATGAATGGGGCGATCTCGTCACCGAGTTCGGCGCGGAGGAAAGCGGCGTTCTGATCGCGGAGCTTGATCTCGCAAAGGCCGCAAAACATCGTGCGGGTATGGGTTTCTTCCGCGATCGCCGCCCGCAGCTTTACGGTCGAATCGCCGAAGACATTTGAGCGCACTCTATCTCATCGCCTTGGGATCGAACATGCGCGTGTCGGGTATCGGCGCGCCGCGAGAGGTGCTGCGCACCGCTTTTGCAGCTTTGAGCGAATTGGGCGAGGTTCTGGCGACATCGCCGATTATCGACAGTGCACCCGTGGGCCCATCGCAGCGAACTTTTGCCAACGCGGCGGCGGTGATCGAGGGCGAGTTTGCGCCTCCCGCAATGCTTGGTGCACTTCACAGAATCGAGCGCGAGTTCGGGCGAGAACGGCGTGGGCGAAGATGGCGAGCGCGGGCACTAGATCTTGATATCATTCTGTGGAGTGGCGGGATTTGGGTTAGCTACCAGCTTTCGATCCCGCATCCCGCCTTTCGCGAGCGGGGCTTTGTTATTGGCCCGGCCAGCGCGATTGCGGGCGATTGGCGCGATCCAGTCAGCGGGTTTACGCTCTCACAACTCAATGCACGCTTGACCCGCCCGCGCGCCCTGCCTAGGTGAGCCTCCGTTCGGCGCGCACCAACCTAGCCGGACACCCCGTGGGGGCCCTTAGCTCAGTTGGTAGAGCAACTGACTTTTAATCAGTAGGTCGCTGGTTCGAACCCAGCAGGGCTCACCACTCATTCTCATCGAACATTGCTTTCTGTCATCTCCACTGAGGCGGCCGAAATTGTGCTGGCAATTCCGGGGCTTTGCGCAGGTCTGAAATCGTCGTGCAGGTAGCGGAGACGCACTGAACTACAAATTCACGGCAGAAACTGCCGAAGTTCTCCGCGGTCGATTTGGTAATACCCTGGACTATTCCGGTCGAGCGTCGTTCTTGTAATGCAGGAAGTTGTCTCTCGAGTAGGTTCACTACCTCCCCTCGGACTCCTGACGCATTTAGGAGATTGACGACCGCATGTTGTGGGAGCGTTTCAAAGCAACTCGCAATGTCAGCTCGAAGAACGAATGGATGTTCATCCGAGATTTCCCGAACGCGCGCTTGAAACGCATTCCATCCCTCGTGAGGTGGTTGAAAGAGCGCGCTTTCTCCATTCGGAATATGGCTAAACGACCTCGCTCGATCCACGTTTTCTTCGATGTGCGGAAGTGCTTTTCTAAAGAACCGCAAGGTCGCCCTCTTGTCGCGCTTCTTGGTGACGCAACGGCAACCGAGGCGATTTTTGCTCGCTTTGCTCAGATTGGCTCAAGCGGCTCGGCCCTTCTCTTCAC
>CANMSD010000003.1:0-117500 GCA_947500645.1 uncultured Erythrobacter sp.
ATGATCACCACATCGATCGTCTCAAGCGTCACAACATTCCCTCCCCATCAATCCCAAAAACGCCATGCGACAAAAGCGAACCCAATTGACGACGATAGCTAATCCAAAATGTAACCGGTTGCACGAAAAATGAGTATGCCGCATGATCTGCACCGATAATGCAAAGGGATTTGGTGTGGCAGTTCGAGAAGCTTGTAGGCACTTGCGTGCATCTATCCCGTTGATTCTTGGCATGCTGCTGTTGACGCACGCCGCGACGGCGAGTGCGCGTGACGACATTACATATCGGCAGTGCTCGCCCGAAGGTCGTCTGTGCTTTGTTGTCACTACTGTCGAAACGATGGCGACTTATCGCGTAGAGCGCGATGGGAAGATGGTGATCGCGCCTTCCCAACTCGGCTTTATGTTACGTGGTGCTGGGAAATGGGAACGCAGCATGCGTCTGGGAGAGCCTGTAAGGCGCAGCAACGACGAAACCTGGGAACAACCTTGGGGCGAGAGCCGCCTCGTTACCGACCATCACAACGAGATGAGTGTGCCGATCATCGAGCAGCGCAAGGCCAGGCGCGCGATCAATCTCGTCGTACGGGTGTTCGACAGCGGGGTCGGCTTCCGCTTTGAGTTTCCCGACCATCCGCAATTGCGCGACGTGATGATCGATGAGGAACTGACCGAATTTGTTATTGCTGGCGATGCCGAGGCTTGGTGGATCCCGGGCGGTGAGTGGAACCGCTACGAATATATCTATAGCCATACTCCGGCGCGCGAAGTGGGCACTGCGCATTCGCCGATCACTTTCCGCCGTACTGATGGCCTGCATATCGCTATCCACGAAGCGGCACTGGCGGACTATGCTGGCTTTTGGCTCCAGCGGATCGATGGGCAGCGTTTTCGCACGCGGCTTGCGCCCTCGTCGCAGCCATGGAAGGTGCGAGGCGATGCGCCGTTTCACACGCCGTGGCGAGTGATCCTGATTGCCGAGGACGCACCGGCGCTTTACGCCGCCTCCGACATCATCCTCAATCTCAACGAGCCCAACAAGTTGGGCGATGTGAGCTGGGTGCGGCCGCACAAATATATCGGCATCTGGTGGGCGATGCATCTTGACCAGTGGAGCTGGAACGACGGTCCCAAGCATGGGGGTACGACTGAAAATGCGCTGCGCTATATCGACTTCGCAGCCGAGCATGGTTTCGGTTCGGTCCTGATCGAGGGCTGGAATGTGGGCTGGTGGAGCGAGAGCGGCCGCAATTTCAAATTTGCCGAAGCGGTTCCCGGACACGATATGGATCGGGTCTCCGCATATGCGAAGGCGAAGGGCATCGAGATCATGGGCCACCATGAAACCGCGGGCAATGCTGGGCTTTACGAGCGGCAGCTAGAGGCGGCCTACGACTACTACGAACGGCAGGGCGTGCGTTCAGTTAAGACAGGCTATGTCGCCGATGCAGGCGGTGTTTTGCGCGAGGACCCCGATGGTACCGAGCGGTGGGAATGGCATGACGGCCAGTACATGGCGCGACATCATGTGCGCATCGCCCAGGCCGCAGCAGAGCACCGTATCGCAATCAACGCACATGAGCCGATCAAGGACACCGGCATGCGCCGTACCTACCCAAACCTTCTGACACGCGAAGGCGCACGGGGCATGGAATACCAAGCCTGGGGAGAGCCGCCGAACCCAGCCTCGCACGAGCCAACACTACTGTTCACGCGAATGCTCTCGGGGCCGTTCGACCTCACTCCCGGTATTGTCAGTCTGGAGGGGCGCGACGGCCGCGCTATCCCCAGTACGCTCGCGCGCCAACTGGCCGATTACGTGGTGATCTACTCGCCGCTGCAAATGGCTGCGGACCTGCCCGAGAATTACTTGAAGCAGCCCGATGCGTTCGAGTTCATCAAACGCGTTCCGGTCGACTGGGAGCAAACTCGCGTGCTTGAGGGGCGGATCGGCGAATATGCGATCGTGGCGCGACAACGTCGTGGCGGAAACGACTGGTGGATCGGCGGCGTGACCAATAGCAAGCGGCGTGAAGTCGCAATCGACCTCGCCTTCATCGATCCAGGCGCGCGCTACACCGCTGAAATCTGGCGCGACGGTCCGGGTGGCGGGATTGAGGGTGACCGCTTTGCGATGGTGCGTGAGACCCGCGAGGTTACCTCTGCCAGCAAACTCTCGGTGATGATGGAGGCCGGCGGAGGCTTCGCGATATCGCTGAGGCCAGTCGAGTGAGCGAGAAATCTTGGCATGTGCGGCAGCTTCTGATGATATCGTCGAAGACCGAGCGGTTGCGGGTCTACATTTCGACGGGGTCTATCTTTCGAATTCCGTACGGCGTGTTCGCTTGTCCAAAATCGGAAAGACGTTCCTGTCATATCCGTATTGAGCCGGAATATTCTGCCTGTCCCATTCAAGATAGGCGCTCTCCAATCGCGCCACGACATCGGGGCGCTCGTCGAGGACATTCCTGCGCTCGGATGGATCGTCGGCCAGATTAAACAGTTCCTTTGTCTCGCCGTGCTGCACCAGCTTCCACTCTGCATCCCGCACAGCTCTGTGATTGACCATTTTCCAAAACAAGTAGCGGCGAGACAATTCCGGTCGAGCGCCACTGAGATATTCCAACATGTTCATCCCGTCGATCTGCAAATCGTCAGAATTTGTGGGCTCGGTCAAGCCGGCCGCGGAGAAGATGGTTGCGGCGATGTCGAGAGACGACACAGGTAAAGTGTAGATCTTGCCTTGGGGGACTTTTCCGGGCCACTTAACCGCGAAAGGAACGCGAATACCTCCTTCGTAGTAGGATCCTTTCGTCCCGCGCAGGGGCATATTGTAAGAGTAATTGTCGGTTGGTTGCCCGCCATTATCGCTCAGGAAAAAGATGAGCGTATTGCTCTCGAGTCCCTCTGTTTCGATCTTGTCCAACACGCGGCCCACATTCCTGTCCATCGCGTGGAGCATCGCGAGCAAGGTTCGCCTTCTTTCGCTCTTCACGTGGCGAAATTTTGCAAGATCGTCCGCTGTCGCCTGTAGGGGGGCGTGCACCGAGCTGAACGGCAAATAGAGGAAAAAAGGCGCGTCCTTGTTTTCCTCTATGAAGCGCAGGGATTCATCTCCGATCGCATCGGTCAAGTACCGGTTTTCCGACTCGACCAAGGCGTTGCCTCGCATGAATTTTTCTTCGGTATTGTTCTCGTCGAAATAGAGTGCCGCGCCCTCCAGGAAGCCGAAGAATTCGTCGAACCCGCGATTGATCGGCATCAGGCCTTCATCGCCCCGCTCTCCGCCGAGGTGCCATTTGCCGAAGACAGCGGTGGCATAGCCTCTCGCCTTCAGGCGTTCCGAAATCAGTTTTTCGGAAGGGGGAACACCGACCCGCACGGATTCGTGCAGCTTATAAGGCGCGGGATTGTCTTCGCTGCCGAACCGTTGCTGGTACCTGCCGGTCAGCAGGCCCGCTCGCGTGGGTCCGCAAACTGAGGCTGTCACATAGCCTTGCGTAAACGCAACGCCCTCACTGGCCAGCTTGTCGATGTGAGGAGTGCGGACGGTATCGCTGCCTAGGAATCCTACGTCCGCATAGCCAAGATCATCGGCCAATATGATTACTATATTGGGCGCATTGGTGGGGGGAGTTGTTGTCGATGGTGTGCTCTGACACCCAAAGCTCGCCGCTGAGAATATCACGAGTATCAGAAACGTTCTCAGATCCTTTGCCATCTTTGTCACGTCAATCTTCCGCGTGATGCCCCGCAGCCGCCTCCGCATCACGCTGTCCTTTGGCCACCGCCCATAGCGGATCGCGGACTGCCGGCCCGTCGCTGTCCCTGTATTTCGTCCGCAACCGCTCAAGCGTCACCTTCAATTGCGCGATGACTGGCTGAGCCGCCGGATCATCAATGCGATTGCGCATTTCGGTGGGGTCGGTCGCGAGATCGTAGAATTCCCACTGGTTGATATCGCCATAAAAGCGCATCAGTTTGTAGCGGCCTGATTTGACGCCGTAATGTGCCCGCACAGCGTGGAATCCGGGATATTCGTAATAGTGGTAGTAGATGTCGTCGCGCCAATCGGTGGGGGGTGTGCCGTCGACTACATCGCGCAAGGAACGACCTTGGATCGTCTCACGTTCGGGGAGCCTAGCATAGTCGAGAAAGGTCGGGGCGTAGTCGACATTCTGCACCGGCACACTGATCCGCGTGCCCGGCGCTATGTGGCCGGGATATTGCATTACGAACGGCGTGCGCAGCGATTCCTCATACATGAAGCGCTTGTCGAACCAGCCATGCTCGCCGAGGTAGAAGCCCTGGTCCGAGGTATAGACGACAATGGTGTTCTCCGCCTGTCCAGAAGTCTCCAGCCAGTCGAGGACGCGGCCCACACTGTCGTCGACTGCGGCCACCGTGCCGAGATATTCGTTCATGTAGCGCTGGTACTTCCAGATCGCCATGTCGCGCTCGCTCATATCGGCCGCGTTCATCGCGTCGTTGCCCGGTTGCAGCGCGCCGAAATAGGCCTCGCGCTGTGCCTCGGTCATGCGGTCGAAATCGTCGGCCCACGGATTAAAACGCAGTTCTCTGGAACCTACCTCGGTGGTCATCTTGAGGTCGTGGCCTTCATACATGTCGCGGTAGATGTTCATTTCCTGCGCCCCTGCCGCAGGTCTACCGTCATAATGGTCGAAATAATTGGTCGGCACTGGAAACTCGGTGCCGAGGTATTTCTGCACGTGGCGTATCGCCGGCATGAAATTGCGGTGCGGCGCCTTGTGGTGGATAAGGATGGCGAAAGGCTCGCCCGCATCAGCATTCTTGTCGAGCCACTCGATGCTCAGATCGGTCACGATATCGGACGCATAACCCTCCACGACACTGCGCCCTGTCGGCGTGATGATATCGGGATTGTAGTATTTGCCCTGGTCATCGAGCACCGCCCACTCGCCAATCCCTGCACCCTCTGGCGAGTAGTTGAGGTGCCACTTGCCGAACAACGCGGTCCGGTAGCCCGACTGGTCGAGCTCGCGGACCCAGTTCCACGAAGAGTTGTCGAACTTCTGGCCGTTCTTGGTGAAGCCATGAAGATGACTGAACTGGCCGGTGAGCATGGTCGCCCGGCTTGGGCCGCAGAGTGAATTGGTAACGTAGCTGTTCTCGAACAGTGCGCCGTTGGCGGCGATGCGGTCGATATTGGGCGTCGGGGCAAGCTTGCCGATCTCGGTGCCGTATGCGGAGATCGCCGTTTGCGCATGATCGTCGGACATAATGAAGATGATGTTCGGGCGTTTCTCATCACCCGCGACCGGCGCAGCAGCGGTGCGCCCCGTGGGCGCAGCGATACAGCCGGAGAGCGCAAAGCCTACTGCAAGGTAGGCGGCGAAGGCTTGGCGGATCATGATGCTCACTCCGTTAGCGTGAAGGTTACGGGCGTGCTGGCCTTGGCGCCAGAGGACGGTGCGATCCAAAGTCGGAACTCTCCCGGTTCCCAGCCAAGGGTCATGTCGGCGCGGGTAAAGGCTAAGTCCTCGGGCCTCAGCGTGAAGGACACCGATCGGCTCTCACCGGGCTCCAGCATGATCTTCACAAAGCCCTTGAGCTCCTGCACCGGCCGAGTGACTGAGCCGACCAGATCGCGCACATAGAGCTGCACCACTTCCTCGCCCGCGCGTTCACCGGTATTGGTGATTGTCGCGCTGGCAGTGATTGAGCCACTCGGTCTCATCTCATCTGCGCTCAAGACAACCGGCGAATAGCTGAAACTCGTATAGCTGAGCCCGTGACCGAAGGGATAGAGCGGTGTGTTGGGGGTGGCGAGATAACGCGAGACATACTTCGCGTTGTCCGCACCAAGTTCGATCGGGCGACCGGTGTTCTTCATGTCGTAGTGGATCGGCACTTGGCCGACATTGCGCGGGAAGGTGACCGGTAGCTTGCCCGAAGGGTTGTAGTCGCCGAACAGCACATCAGCCACTGCATGTCCGCCCTGCGTGCCGGGATACCAGGCGTGGAGGATGGCGGAGACGTTCGCCTCGGCCCATTCGATGGAATTGGGCCTTCCGCTGAGGAGGACCAGTACAACGGGCTTGCCCGTGGCGACGAGCTGCTCGAGCAGAGCTTGCTGGTTGCCGGGCAGGTCCAGCGAGGTGCGGCTCGCCGCCTCGCCGGTCATATCCCATTTCTCGCCCATTGCGGCGATTATGACATCTGATCTGCGCGCAAGATCGAGCGCTTCTCCGAAGCCATCGGTCTTGCCGGAATCGGCGAATTCGTAACTGGCGCCCTTGGCGTAGGAGACGATCGTTCCCGAGTGCGTGCGCGCCTCGAGACCTTCCATGATGGTCACGGGCCGAGTCCGCCTGTCGCCGCCGGCTGCCCAGCTGCCGATCATATCCGGCTTGCTGTTGCCGAGAGGGCCGATGACCGCGATCGATTGTGCTGAAGTAGCCAGCGGCAACACCTGGCTCTCGTTCTTAAGCAGCACCATCGACTTGCGCGCCACATCGCGCGCCGCCTCAAGGAATTCGGGTTTGTAGAGCGTCGCCTTCTCGCGCTCCTCGTCGGCATAACGATAGGGGTCTTCGAACAGGCCGAGCCGGTACTTCATCTCCAGGATACGGCGAACCGCTTTGTCGATCTGATCGATACTCACTGTGCCTTCGCCAACGGATTTGGCGAGGTTCTCCATGTAGACCGCGCCCTGCATATCCATGTCGACCCCAGCGTTTAGGGCCTGTTCGCCAGCCTGCTTCAAATCCTTTGCATAGCCGTGCGGCACCATCTCGTTGATCGAGGTGTAGTCGGTGACCACGAATCCATCGAATCCCCACTTGTGGCGCAGGATATCGGTGAGCAGGTAGCGGCTCCCGCTTGCGGGAACACCGTCGACTTCATTGAAGCTGGTCATGAATGTCGCCACACCGGAATCCACGGCCGCTTTGAACGGCGGAAGGTGGACATCCAGAAGAGTGCGCTCGGAGATGTCGACTGTGTGGTAATCCCGGCCAGCCTGCGCCCCGCCATAAGCGGCGAAATGCTTCGCGGTTGCCAGGATCGTATCTGTCGCGGCAAGGTCGTTGCCCTGATATCCGCGAACACGCGCCTGGGCGACCTTCGACCCGAGATAGACATCCTCGCCCGCTCCTTCAGAGATTCGCCCCCAGCGCGGATCACGCGCGATGTCGACCATGGGCGAAAAGGTCCAGTGGATCCCCTCTGCCGACGCCTCTTGAGCCGAAACGCGAGCGGATTTCTCGATCGCATCTAGGTCCCAGCTCGCGGCTTCTCCCAAAGAGATGGGGAAGATGGTGCGATGGCCGTGGATGACGTCGTAGCCGAACAGTAACGGAATCTTGAGCCGCGTTCCATCGACCGCCAGGCCCTGCAGTTCACGCGTATATTGAGATGTATAGGCGTTGAAGATCGCCCCGACCCTGCCAGCAGCAACATCTTCCTTGTATCCTTCGCGCAGGGAGGGGCCGGTCGATTCCCAGTTGCTGGTGAGCAGCGTTAGTTGGCCGATCTTCTCCTGCAGCGTCATCTTACCCATTAAGTCATCGATGAACCGGTCCATCTCCGGATCGGGCGCTGCCCATAGGGGTTCAGCCTTCGTTGAATCAACACGATGTGACGCGACTTCGAGCGTGGTTGGAGTGCCCGTCGGACGTGTCTCTCCGGAAGCAATGGTGGCGCATCCTGCGAAGGTCGCTGTCGCTACAATCGCGAAGATAGCCTCGATGACCTTTCTCATAACTCACTCCCTTGTCGCTGCTCATTCAGCCTGTTGCGCTTTTTCAACACTGACGGATTCGGTGCCTCAGCGAAAGGCTATACAGCGATAATGAAACCGGTTACAAGATCATCGAGGATTTGGATTCGAACCGACGCAAAGTGACGGTTTATCCAGCAACCCCCAAAAAGGGGGAGGCAAATGGGGAGGACAGGACAATGACCAAATCATATCAAGCGCAGTCGAGTCTGGGGCGCCGTCTGGCAGCGGCGCTTGCTCTGGGAACAGCATGCGGTGCGTTGGGGATCGCCGGCGCAGCCTCAACCCATGCGCAGGAAGCTAACGCTTCGTTGCGCGGCAACATCACAACGGAAAGTCAGGTTAGCGAGGTCACTGCGGTCAATGTCGACACTGGCGTAAGGCGGACCGTCTCCATCGAAGGTGACGGCGACTATGTCTTTGCCTCGCTGCGTCCAGGGACTTACCGCCTGGAGTTAAGCACGACCGATGGGGTTAAGGCGACCGAAGAATTCTCCCTGCTTGTTGCACAGGATGCGGTGCTGGACTTCGACCTTACTGAAGCGGGTGCTAGCAGCGCGACTGCCGCCGGAGCGGTGAATGAGGAGAACGTGATTATTGTCTCGTCCGACCGCCTTCGTTTTATGGAAGGTGGCGAAGTCGGCCTCAACATCACCCAGCGCCAGATCGAGACCCTGCCGCAGAACAACCGCAATTTCCTTGCATTCGCCGATCTGGCCCCTGGAGTGCAATTCGTCACCAACGGAGCAGGGCAGTCTCGTCTTCAGGGAGGCGCGCAGGACAGTCGCACGACCAATATTTTCATCGATGGTGTCGGGCAAAAAGACTTCGTGCTGAAGAACGGGATCACAGGTCAGGATTCGACGGCGGGCAACCCGTTTCCACAGTCGGCAATCGGTGAATACCGCGTGCTAAGCTCGAACTACAAAGCCGAGTTCGATCAAGTAAGCTCAGTCGCGATTACGGCTGTGACGCGTTCCGGTACAAACGAGTTTCATGGAGAGGTCTTCTTTGAATACTCCGACGAAAGCTTGAGATCGAGAAAACCGGATGAGAAATTCAGCGGCTCGCCGCGGATTCCCACCGAGATCGACGTGCCGAAAACGCCTCAAGAGGATATGCAATTCGGGGTCTCACTTTCCGGTCCTATCATTCAGGACAAGCTGTTCTTCTTTGCCGCCTACGAGGGCAAACGGATCGATCAGCCGCTCGATATCCAGCCTGGCGACGCGAATAACGTCGCAAATATTCCAGCGAACTTTCAGAGCGAATTCGGCTCGTTTTCGAAGCGTTTTAATGAGGACCTCGTCTTCGGAAAGATCGACTTTGCACCCAACAGCACCGATCTCTTCCAGGCATCTCTGAAGTACCGCAAGGAAACAGGTGACGGGATTAACTCAGGCTCGAACCTGCGGAGCACAACAGTCGACCAGAATGTCGAGGAATGGCGCGGCCTGCTGCGATGGGAGCACACGGCTGACAATTGGGTCAACGATCTTAAGTTCACCTATGAGGACGCTTCTTGGTTCCCAACCCCGCGTGCGTTCGAGAATTCTTTTCGTTTCGAGGATGCCAACGGTCAACAACTCTTCTTGTCCGGCGGCGGCGTAAACTTCCAGGACAAGGGGCAGACGGGCTGGGGTATCCAGAACGACTTCACCTGGATTGGTTTCGACAACCACACGATCAAGGCAGGCGTGAAAGCAAAATGGGTCGAACTCAACTCGTTGCAGCTCATCTTCACCAATCCGCGATACACGTACAACACCGAGTACAATGGGGCGACTTTCAACGACGCGCTTCCCTACCGGGTTCAGTTCGGCTTCGATGGTGGTTTGGGACAGAACCCGATCGTCACTTCCGACAATTTTCAGCTCGGCCTTTATATCCAAGACGATTGGGAGGTTACCGATCGCCTGACGCTCAATCTCGGTATTCGCTGGGACTATGACCGTACACCGTCCTACGTGAACTTCGTCACATCACAGGCGTCAGTCGATGCGATCTCGCCCGCCAACTACCCAAACCTTGTCAATGCCGATTACGACATCAGTGACTTCATCTCGACGGGCTCCGAGCGCAGCACCTTTACGGGCGCATTCCAGCCACGGATTGGCTTTAGCTATCTGATCGATCCGGAGCACGATTTCGTGCTCTTCGGCGGGTTTGGCCGCTCATATGATCGCAACCAGTTCGATTTCCTCCAGCAGGAGGTAAGTCGGGGTGGTTTCACGACGCGGGACTTCCGGTTCCAGGTGCCCGGTGACGCACGCAATGATTGTACTCCTTCACCGACCTGCGTCCCATGGGATCCGATCTATCTGACCGAGGCTGGACTAGCTCAACTAGCCGCTTCTGTTGGCCCGGCGGCAGGCGAGGAATTGCGTTTCATCGACAATGATCTGAAGGTTCCTTACTCCGATCAATTCAGTCTAGGACTCAGGCGGCAGTTTGGTCTGCTCAATGCTGAGATCGGTTATACGCATATCGAGAGTCGCGACGGCTTCGCCTGGCTGCTCGGCAATAGACGCCCTGACGGCTCTTTCTTTGCACCGCCCCCGGCCAATCAGAACTCGCCTTTCGGAGACAGGCCCCCGGGTCGCGGGAGCATCATCATAGGTACTAATGGACTCGAGACCAACTCGGACTCCGGATACGTCAAGTTGGTCAAGCGCTACACCCAGACTTCGCCATGGAATCTGACCGCGACCTACACTTACACAGAGGCGGAGGAGAACCGTTTCTTCGGCCAGACATTCTCACTCGATTTCCCATCGACTGATGACTACCCGTTTCTGTTTTCTCGAGGAGTGTCGAAGCATCGCTTTGTCGCAGCGGGCGCAGTCGATCTGCCGCTGGAGTTCGTGCTCTCGGGCAAGCTGACCTTGGCCTCGCCGCCGTTCGTAGCGGGCTTTAGGAATGATCCGGATACGGGCGAGCGTCTTGTCGTCGGCACCTTTGGCAACAACAAGAGTCCGTTTCTGGTGGGAGACATCTGGGCGTTGCGGCAGCTTGACTTGGCACTTGCGAAATACATCAACTTGCCGTTCCTATCCGGTGACTCCCGCATCAGGTTTCGGGTTGACGTCCTCAACGTCCTGAACGAGCAAAATTATGTAAACTACAATGGCAATGCTCGGGACAACAATCCGGACGACGTGAATGGATCATTCGGAGATATCTCGAACTTCTCGATCGGCGGAAACCCTCCGCGCACCTTCAAGTTCTCGGTCGGATTCGAATTCTGACCGGGCTTCTCAGAATGCGCGGTCGTCCTCTACCTTCGGCCGCGCATTCACAACTTTTGTGAGACAGATGAAAATACGAAAAGCCTTCGCCGCGCTCTGGCTTGCGACGCTGACTGCTTGTACTCCGCTGAGTGTCGAACAGGTCACGCAGCCCTCGACCGCTACCCCAGTCGTCGATGCGTCTGCTCAGGATCCGGCAGTCGAGGCCTTTTCCGAAGACCTCACTCGCCGCACCTTTCAATACTTTTGGGACACCACCGATACGGAGCGCTGCCTCGCCCCGGATCGTTGGCCAACGCGGACCTTCTCTTCGATCGCGGCGACGGGTTTTGCGCTGACCGCCTACGGCATCGGAGCGGATCGCGGCTACGTCACCCGCGCGGAAGCTGCCGAGCGCACGCGTGACTGCCTTGCCTTCTACTGGAGTGCGCCGCAGGGCCCTGCGGAGACTGGGGTCACCGGTCACCGTGGCTTCTTCTATCACTTCCTCAAGTACGATGACGGCACCCGCCATGCGACAACCGAGCTTTCGACTGTTGACACCTCGCTGTTCCTGGGCGGAGCGCTGTTTGCGCAGAGCTATTTCAATCGCGACGATCCCTTGGAAACCGAAATCCGCGATCTGGCGGAGAAAATCTACCTTCGTGTCGAGTGGGATTGGGCGCAGCGCAACACGACCGGGACGCAGGCGATCAACCTGGACAATTCGCACGGTATTGCCATGGGCTGGGAGCCGGAGATCGGGTGGGGCAAGTCCGACTGGATCGGTTATAACGAAGGGATGCTGGTCTATGTGCTGGCCTTGGCTTCCCCCACGCATCCGGTTCGCAAGGATGCCTGGGACAAGGGCTGGGCTGCGAAGCTGGAAGAGGATTGGGGGACGTACTACGGATACGAACACCTCCAGTTCGAGCCCCTGTTCGGCCACCAATACAGCCATGTCTGGATCGATTTTCGCGGTATCCAGGACGAGTTCATGGCTGAAAAGGGCTTGGATTACTTCGAGAATAGCCGCCGAGCGACGCTGAGCCAGCGTGTCTATGGCGCCGACAATCCGAACAACTGGAAAGACTACAGCGCCGATATCTGGGGTTGGACTGCGTCGGACGGGCCGAAATACTCGAAGGACGAGTATTCGGTTAACGGCCAGCCTCGCACCTTCTTCACCTACATGGCGCGCGGGGTCAGCGCGATCCGTGTGCGTGATGATGGGACCATCGTGCCCACGGCAGCGGGCGGCTCGGTGCCTTTTGCGCCCGAAGTGACCATTCCTGCATTGATGGCGATGAAGGATCGCTATGGCGCGCGCATCTACGGCCAATACGGCTTCAAGGACGCCATCAATCCGAGCTTCACTTTCGTCGAGGCTGGGTCGCGCACCGGCGATACCGATCCGGACCTTGGCTGGGTTGCACGCGACCACCTCGGTATCGATCAGGGTCCGATTTTGGCGATGATGGAAAATCACCGTAGTGGCCTTGTCTGGCGTGTAATGCGCAAGAACCCGCATATCCGCCGCGGACTGGAGCGGATCGGCTTTGAGGGCGGATGGCTCGAGGAGCCTGTCGCCGAATAGCGGTTACTTAGCGGTCAGGGCCCACTCCACCACGTCCTCGATCTCGCCATCAGGGAATGTCGCGCGCGCAGTCACGCGGTTCGTACCCGGCGTGAGTATGACCGGATCGAGCGTGCAGACGCGATCCTCGCACGCCACGGTGCTGAGCGCCTCGCCATTGAGCATCAAGGAAACCTCGGGCGCGTTGGAATAGACCTTGATCCGCGTCTCCGCCTCGGTTCGAGGCGAGAAACGGCGGCTGGTGATGTAGACAACCGACTCGTCGCTCCACTGCGCCTTGTAGTAGTAGAAGGCGTCCTTCTTCACCTTACGGTCGAAGCTGACGAGGCCCTTGGTGTTGATATCAGTCGCGTCGCCTTCCTGCCGCACGCGGCTCGAGAAATCGAACATGTTCCAGATCCAGCTGCCCCACAGATATCGCCGCTCGCGAATTTGCGGCCAACTTTTCTCGTGCCACCAGTTCTGGAATTCCTCCGGTTGAGGACGGCCCGTGACATTGGTGGGGCGCCCTTCCGGGTCGTTGCTATGGTCGGTCAGCGACCCACCCGCACCATATTCGCTGACAGATAATGGGACACTGGGATAGCGCTTGTGCAGCATGTCGAGATGCGGTCCAAGGTCCTCGATCTCTCCGTAGTACCAGCCGAAATAGCGGTTGTAGCCCATCAGATCGGCTTCGCCCGTTAGGACGGGCAAATAGTCGACCTTGTCACCCGGCGTCGCTTCGCAACAATCGGCGATCACGGTCGGGCGCGAGGGATCCTCGCGATGCGACAGGGCATTGAGCTCGCGCAGCAGCGGGCGTGCATCGGCCTTCGGTCCAAGCCGACCGAACGCCAGATCGATATCTACCTCGTTGCCGATGCCCCAGGTGACGATCGAAGGGTGATTGAAGTACTGCCGGATCATCTCGATCATCTGGGTGCGCGAATTCTCCACCAGCTCGGGCGCAGCTTCGTCATCGCCGAAGCCGATCTTGTTGACGAACGGCACTTCGGCCCAGACGATCATTCCATACCGATCCGCCAAGTCGAACCATTGCTCGGCTTGGGGGTAATGCGCGACGCGCACGCTGTTCGCGCCCATCTCTGCGATGATCGCCATATCGCGCGCGTTGTCCGCCTCTGAAAGCGCCCAGCCTTGCCCCAAATAGTCTTGGTGGCGCGAGACGCCGCGCAATTGCACATGCTCGCCGTTGAGGAAGAAGCCCTCAGTTGCATCGAAGCGTATTGTGCGAATACCCAGCGGTTGCTTGACCTGGTCGAGCGGCCCATCTGGTCCCTCTAGAGTGGCGACGATGTGGTAAAGATAAGGATCTCTGCGGCCGTTCCAAAGTCGCGGCTCGTCGAGTTGCGGAGAAAGGCGAACCTCGCGCTGCCCATCCGAAACGGCTGCGTTCGCTTGGGTGACCACGTCTCCGTCGGCATCAATGATGGCAAGCGTTACTCGCTGCCCGCTTCTTGCCTCGGTCAGCCTCACCAGCGCATCGATGTCGGTCGCGCCGGAAGAATTCATGCGCGGCGTCGCATAAATGCCTGGTCCGCCAAAGTCATCGAGCGCGATATGACTTATAGGCACCGAGATAAGCCGGGCCGACCGATAGATGCCGCCGTGAATGAAGAAATCGCCCAGCAGCGGGATCACATGCTGCGTGGTGCTGCCGGGCTGCGGATCGCTGTTGTCGGCGCGCACCAGGAGCTCGTTCTCGCCTGAGAAATCGAGCGTGTCGGTGAGTTCGACTCTGAAGCGTGTGAAGGCACCGCCATGGCGGGCCAAGTGTCGTCCATTGAGCCAGACACTGGCGATGTTGCCTACTGCATCGAACTCGAGCCAATGACGCATCGCCGGATCGAGCGCGCTCCCATCGATCGTTCGGCGATACCATCCCTTGCCCTGCCGGTTGTCGGTTGCGGCGGTTCGCCCGACACGGTACTCGCCCAGCCGGTTCCAGGTGTGCGGCAGCGACACCGCCTCCCAATGCTGGGCGTCGGCCGCAAGCGCATCCTCCGGCGTCCAATCGTCGCGATAGGTGAAATGCCAGCCTTCCGTCAGGGCCGTAATCGAGCGCGCATGAGAATGGTCCGACGCAAGTTCGGTTGTTGTCGCGCAGGCGGTCAAAAGGACTGCCAAGAGAAATGTCATCAACCGCACTACCGACTCTCCAACCGCAAAAAGGCTACCACCGGATAATGATCGGAGGGCAGCCTGCCGCCCCAATGCTGAGTGATGACTGCGTGGCTCTCGACCGCGAATTCAGGCGTCACGAAAATGTGGTCGATGGGCCCCGGCGCATCCCGCTCGATGCGAAATCCGGAGAAAGTCGCGCGCGGCCCATAGGGTGGCATTCGGCTGATCGCGCGGCTGTCGACCAACCTCGTCGTGACTGTATCGGAGAGGCGTCCATAGGGCTCGCTTTCAGGGTTAGCATTGAAGTCGCCCATGACGATCGTTGGCATCCCAGACGCTTCCTCACTAACTACCCATTCGCCGATCAGTGCTGCGCTCTTCGTTCTCGCTTCTTTGCCGACATGGTCGAAATGGGTATTGAGCGCGCGCAAGAGCCTGCCCGATGTGCGTTCGCGCAGCACCGCCCAGGTCGCGATGCGCGGCAATGCCGCATCCCAGCCCTTGCTCGGAATATCGGGTGTGGAGGACAGCCAGAAGTTCCCACTGTCGATCAGATCGAACCTTTCAAGCCGGTAGGCGAGCGGCGCAAATTCGCCCGCTTGTCTGCCGTCGTTCCGTCCGACGCCTATCAAGGCGTAATCCGGCAGCGCCTCTTCCAGATCGTGCTTTTGATGCAGCAACACTTCTTGCAACCCGATGATAGTCGGCGCTTCGTGGCGGATCAGCGCCGCCACCAGACCCTTGCGGTTAGACCAGGCATTGTCGCCATCCGCCGCCACATCGACCCTGACATTAAAGGTCATCGCTTTGATCGAGACATTGTGTGCATCAGCCGTATCTGCAGGATGCGCGCAAGACGTTGCGAGCACGGCAAACAATAGCGCAACATATGTCCAAGAAGGCCTCACCCGCCTTAATCCGCCCCTTCGCGGCGTCTTTGCGAGAGCAACCATAGGTAAAGAGCTGGATCGGAATAGGCCGGGTCCCATGAGTTGTGACCGAGGTCGGGATAAATCGTCAGGCGGCCCTCTCCCCCACCACAAGCACGGATCGCCCGCGCCATGGCGAAGCTACCTTCTGGTTCGACCACATCGTCACGGTCGCCATGGAAAGCCCAAACAGGCATATCTTTTAACTCGCAAGCGGCAGAAGGATCACCTCTGCCAGCTACCGGGGCGAGGGCGGCAAACCGGCCCGGTGCAGCAGCCCCCCAACGCCAGGTTGCATGTCCCCCACGACTGAGACCAGTGAGATAAACGCGATCGGGATCGACGGGCAGCGTCATCAAAGCATGATCGAGGATCCGCTCCAGCTTGGCGATGTCCCAATCCTTATCGCTCGGCAAGAGTGGCGAGATTAGGATGAAAGGGAAGTGCCGGTTACGGTCGGCATGCTTTGGCGGTCCGTGCACCTTCACCTTGGCGATATCGTCGCCCCTCTCGCCGGAGCCGTGCAGGAAGATCATTAGTGGCCACATCCTGACATCTCCTCCTGCTCGCTGTTCGGACAAGCTGTGAGGGATGAACAGCTGATAGGCATAGCCAGCCTCGTCCAATGCAGGTTGTGGGTGTTGCCCCGCGATGAGAGGGGCCGCTGCCCCCACTAGTTCCAAACCTGTGCAACCAGATAATATCAGTGCCAGCGCTACTAGCCTTAGTGCTCTCGAAGTTTTGCCACGCATGCAACCTCCAACCTTCGCTCGCGTGCGTACGGAACCGGTTACATTCACCTTGGCACAAACGACCGTGGTAGGGAAACCCCTTGTCGATCAGCCCTTGCCGGCGGTCGAGCCACGCTTGGCCAGCGTGGGTGCAATCACGAGCGCGTCCTCCGCTCCCAGCTTCTCGCCTTTCATCATCCGCAGCACCATCAGGGCGGCAGCCGATCCTAGGCGCGTAATGTCGGAATGAACGGTTGTAAGCTGCGGCGTCACATAGCGGGCGAGCGGAATGTCATCGAATCCGGCGACCAATAGTTCGCGCCCGATCTCGACCCCGGCTTCCCGCAACTCGGTCATCAAATCGACTGCCATCAGATCATTGCCGGCAAAGACCGCATCGAACGGGATATTACCAGTCAGCAACAATTGCGCCGCATTGCGCCCCGCATCCTCCCGAAAGTCACCGGGAAGGATGATTGGGTTATCGTCATTCAGCTTCTCATAAAGAACGTCACGATAGCCGCGCTGCCGCTCGCTGGCGTCACGATTGCTGGCAGGGCCTGCAATGTGGACGATCTTGCGCGCACCGCGTTCGATCAGATGCTCTGTAACGAGACGGGCCCCGGCATAATTGTCGACTGTAACGAATGGAGTTTGATCGTCCTTGGCGCGCGCATTCAAAAGGACGGTCGGGATATCTCTGGCGAAGCCGTCGCCGATAGTGTCAGCACTCGAGTTGGGCGGCATTACAAGCAAACCGTCCACACGCCCGCGCATCGCTCTGATCGCCTGACCGGTTTCCTCCGGACTCCCGTGCATATTTCCGAGGAGCAAGTTCTTGCCCGCGCCATGCACTACAAGATCGATGCCCCTGATTATTTCGGAGAAGAATTCGCCAAACAAATCGGGAAGGATCACCCCGATTGTATCGGTCTGGCGTCGCGTCAGACTACGTGCGCCGCTGTGGGGAATGTAGTTGAGCTCGGCGGCCTTGGCCTCGATTTTCTCACGAGTCTCACGGGTAACGCTGGTCAAACCGTTCAGCGCGCGAGACGCCGTCGCCACCGAGACTCCGGCAGCCTTTGCTACTTCCCTGATCGTTACCATGTCCGCGCCATCGCATCTGTCTAGTCAAATTGGCGTATATCGCCAAGCGCCGCCGCCAACGGCAACTCGAAGGCACGCTTAAAACCGTCTCATCGTCGCCAACAAAAGGCAAGAAAGCGCCGAGAACCCGGCAAGAAGCAGGAACAGGGCCTGAAAGCCGAATGCCGGGATCAGCGTTAGCACCAGCCACGGCATGATAAGCGAGGGGACGGTGTTAGTGAGATTGAATATTCCGAGATCGCGGCCCCGGGTACTCGGCCGAGGCAAAACCCGGAGCGTCTGGCTGGAATGGAGGGCGAGAAAGATTCCGGCCATGATCCCGAACAGAACATAGCCTGCAGCGCCCGCCGCAGCGCCTTGTGCGCCCGCGAGCACAAACAGACCGACCGACGCGCCACCGGCGGTAATTGTAAGAGGAAGACGAGGTTTTCTCACCCGGTCCGACCAGCGCCCCACCACAAGGGCCAGCGGCACCGAAGCGAATAGAACGATGGTGAACAACTGTGCAGTGTCGTTATCGGTTATGCTTTCGTCGATGCTCTGAAACCAGAGAAGCAGGAACCCGAACAAGGCGGCCTCTGCGATCTGAACCAGCAGCCTTACAAGCCACATGCGTTTGACTGGTGTGTTCTTACTGCGAGGTTGCAGTTCCTGTTCAGGCGTTCCGCCGGTAGGAGGCGCAAGCATCAGGTGCGGCATCGGCTTCGGTTTGCCGAAAAAGACAACGGGAAGCACCATGGCCATCACCAAACAGGCGTTCAGAACGAGCCGGGTATCGGCGTTCGCAAGCCCCGGTATAGTGATGAGTGCGCCGGTCAGCGCCCCGAATGCTGGCGAAAACGAGAGGAGGCCGCCCAAAGTTCCTTTCTGCTGGTCGGGGACACAATCGCCCGCCCATGCAATCAGCGGATTGAGCATCATGTTGAGCGCAATCTGCCACAGGACGATCAACACAAGTAAGGTGGGCACCGAATTGGCGTAGCGCATCGCGATGAGCAGCATGCAGGAGAGCAAAGCACCGGCGGTGATCCAGTTTCGCCGGTTTCGAGTCCGGTCGCTCACCCAGCCAAAGGCGATGTTCGCAAGGCTTGCTGCGACGGCACCGACGAAGGCGGCGTAGGACAAAACTGCAATCCCCTGCGGCCCCCATAGATCGGTTACGCGCACAGGCAGCAGCAGCGTCAGAAAAGGCACGTAGGCAGCAGAACCGCCTGCTGCCGCGAGCGCATAGAGAACGAGGAAGCGTCGTGATTGAAGGCGATGCTCTTCACTTTGGGTTGGCCAAGAAACCATACCTCGCAACCACTATTCGCGTTCCGCTCAGACACCAAGCAATTGAGTCGATCTTGATCGAAAATCATGAGGACAGAAGCGCTTATGACATCCGTCCCCAAGAATAGGATTTACCGGGTCTTGGCCTCTGCCTTTCTGGTCCCGGAGGGGCGGCTGTCATCGATATCCCGAAGCCTTAAGCGAACGGTCCACTTTCGGCCCCTAAAACGCTATTGCCAAAAGATGCCTGGAAAGGGTGCCTTGGACGTCTTTCGACGACCAAGGCGTTAAGTGGATTCAGTCAGGTGGGATCTGGCGCGCCGTCGCCATCGGTATCGTATGAGTCGGGCTGGCCGTCCCCGTCGATATCCCAAGCGTCGGCTTGACCGTCATTATCCGTGTCCCAGGCATCCATCGTGCCATCGCCATTGCTGTCTATGGTCGGCGGATTGGAGGCCTCGGCTGCTGGACTGTTCTCGGGCGCGTCAGGCTCAGCGTCTGGAGCGTCCGGCTGTCCATCACCATCATTGTCGACAGTATCGGGAATACCATCACCGTCGGTGTCCCAAGTGTCAGCTTGGCCGTCGCCGCGCTGATCCCATGCATCCATGACCCCGTCACCGTCAGTATCGATCGTTGCTGGAGGTATTTCGTCGGTAGGCGGAGCGTCATTGGTTGAGGGAGGGTCTTGAGCTGTCGCCGGCATGGCAATCAGCAAACCACCGATCATGATCGTCGAGATCATCAATTTCGTATTCATTTCAAAATCCTTTATTGCGACCCCTGCTGACGCCATTCTTAATGATGCAGATGAACTGCGGTTAGCTGGCGCGCTGAGACGTGGCGGACAGCGGGCCGCTTATGCTGCCGTGCGATAAAACGAGACTGGGGTGCGCCGACCCAAATGGGTAGCAGTCAAAAAAGCGCGCCAAACACCGAGGTAGGTTCACCGCTAGACTCTTATTCAGGTACTTCGCTTTCGATCTCGGGAGCTTCTTGAGCGCTCTCGTCGACCATTTCGTCTTCAGCAGCACCGGGCGATGTATCGGACGCTTCAGGGTCAGCGGCTGGCGGCGCTACTTCTGGGGCCAAGGTTGGATCTACTGCGTTCGGATCAGGCATATCCTCGACTTCAAACTGGTCGTTCACTGCGGGCTCAGCGTTTTCAAACTCTCCACCTGTGGGATCTTCGGCGGGCTGTTCGCAGGCGGAAAGCGCGACCAAGCCCGATGCAAGAGCGATGATTGTTAGACGATGATGTTTCATAAGAGGCTCCATTGTTGGGTCTCTAGGTAAGATGCATCGCTGTCATAGAGTCGATAGAACGGGACGAGCGCCGCCTTATTTTGGCCACGAACCGACGAGGGCCGTGTCTAAGGCGAGATGAACGCCAAACCTTCTTTTAGGGAGATACTTTCAGAGGGCGGGGTCGATGGAATGTATACCACTCCGTGTAAGGGGTAACGGAAAGTGACTCATCGACCAAAACCTAGATTGGATGTGAAAAAGGAGGGCTGCTTTGCTCTATGTTTGGCGGTGGGTCGCTTGGCCAAGATGAAGTAGTCTGCCACATGTTCATGGTATGAACTACAGCAATTATCACGGCATGCTGACGCAAAAAATACTCAGAGCTCAATGCGTACATCCTGGTGCCGCCGCATTTAGCTGACACCGGAACGATCTCGGAATGTGAATCGATCAGGCGACTCTCTTCTTTGCTCCAGAAGATATGCCCGATCGTGCATTGACTCGCTACGGACGGAGATGCCGCAACAGTGTCCTAGTTGCTTCCCGTTTCAGCGCGGTGATATCTGCTCCATACGATGCATCGTAGCTTTGCATTACTTCCTGCCATCCCGGATTTTGGTAGAAGGCCTTCAGGCGATTGTAGATGTCTTCGCTCCACCATGGCATGGAATAGACCAACCTGCTCTCGACAAAACCAATAGCGTCAAACTTGATACCGTCTAGACTTGATAGATAGGCCACGGGGCGACCACCGCTCAACACGTTCATAGCTACCCCGCTGTTACCGCAAATGACCAGGTCGCAGGCGGCTATCTCATCATCGAGTGGATTCCCGATCGTGAGTTCCACGTTGGCATCGTCGAGAGCGAGCCCCGAAAAATCGGTCTTGAGCAACAACACGGGATGCTGGCGGATAAGGATACGTGCCGCGGGCAGATCGACCCTGATCGTTGCGATCAGGCTTCGGAGCACGTCAATTTTGGTACCGGAGGTGAGGAAAATGCCAACGGTCTTCACTTCGTTTTCCCATTCCATTGGGCGCGTCTTCCCAGGCTGACCAAGATAGGCGACCTCTGCGGTACAGGCGCTGCGGTTCTCATAAGTCTGAGTGGTTTTCTCACCGTAGAACAGAGCGCAATCGGAATAGACGGGCGGTACAACCGCGCCATTTGCAGGCACAGGCGCGTGGTTCGAATAGACGACACGGCGCCCCATGCGGTGCGCGGCGGCGGCCATGCCGACAGCTTCAGGGCTGTAATTGCTGGCGATGATCGCCGCTTTCAGTTCCGGGCGCTTCGCAAACAGCCACGTAAACCGCATGTAATATGCTAGCGCGCTGGCGATACGGGCCGCGGGCATGAAGCTGTGGGTTTGCGCGAGGACGCGCAGGAATGACCAGACGCGCAAGACCGAGCCAAGCATCTTCAGCGCGACCACTACCTGCCCAAGCCGGAAAATATGCTTGCGCTCCACAGTAGCGCGCATGATCGGAACTTCGGGAACGAGAGCAGTCACTCGAGCGACGGTCTTGTGCTCGTTGTCAAAATTGGAGATCGAGACAGCTTCGGCTTCCTCGCGCCCAATCGGACCGAGGGAAATCGCGCATTTGATCATGTAAAGCAGCAGCGCGATCGGCTGAAGCGCGCGCGTTCCCGCCATCAAATACAGCGTATCAACCAGCCGGTAGATTGCGTTCTTGTTCTTGATTTCTTCGTAAACGGCGGCGCGCCCCGCGGAGGTTTCCATATGCCTCACGACGCCAAGTGCCGTGGCAAGGTCATAGCCGTCCCGTGCCGGTGCCGCCTCTGGCTTCGCGTCAATCCTCTTATCATTTACGGCAACCGCCACGTCTAACGGCTGAGCAAAAACCTCACTCGCTTTAACCGCATTGAAAGCCACTCTTGTCTACCTCACTACAGTCGTTGCTGCATCGCCCGATGGGGTTTGTCCGATCAGGACTAGTCGCCGTTATTGCAGGCAATCGTTAACAATTTAGGTTTACAGAATATCAAGCACTGGCTGTGGTGAGTGCGTGGGGCGAAATCACAAGAGCAACTGATGATCCGGAAAGCATTCACTTCAAAAGCGAAGACATTTCTGGCGATCCAGTCATTGTTCTATGGCTTTGCGAACAGCATCGAAGCGCTCGTGCCGTTTCTGCTGGCCCCAATCCTCACACGTATGCTCGACCCCACAGGCTATGGGATTTGGGTCCTGTTCATAACCTATGCGACCTTCCTTCGCCCGATCGTAGGTCTGACGACGCAAGATGCGATCCGGATGCGTTTTTACGATTTTGAGCAAAAAGAGCTCGACCAATTTACCCACACTGCCTTGTTTGTAATGATGGTGCTAGCGGTCTTCGTGTCTGCGATTACGTTGGTTTTCGGCGATCTGCTTTCGACCGCGACGAAGTTCCCTGAAGCATGGCTAGTCAGCATCGTGATCGCTGCCTTGATGTTTGAGGTGTTTTACACCGTTCTGGCGCTCCAGCAGTTCCACAATCGCCGCATGGCGTTCCTTGGGACTCATGTCATTCAGGCCGTGCTGAGCATGATTTTTATCGTCGCTTTCTTGTTGGCTGGCTGGGACTGGCGCGGCGTGGTGCTGGGCCGCATGCTAAGCATGGCGATCGCAACCGCATTCTCGCTGCGCTCTCTCGGTTTTAGCGTGCGCGGGTTGTTCAAGGTGCCAGAGCGGTCCTTTTACCGAAATATCGCTTCATTCGGCATAAAGTACTGGCCTGCAGGCGCAGTAGTTATGGCAATGGCCACTGCAGACAAGGTGATCGCCGCGCACTATCTCGGTGTTGAGGCAAGCGCGATGTATGGTGTTGCCGCGCTGTTTGCGTCTGCTTTCTGGATCGTTAACTACAGCTTCGTGATGGCGTGGACCCCATGGCTATTCCGCAAGCTCAAGACTGCTGCAAGCGACGGGTTGCATGAGGTCGCTTCTGTTTCGATCCTGTATTTCGCTCTCGCAGCGGTCTCGGCCGTCGCATTCTATTTTTTCGCGCTGACTGTCGCCCCAATCCTGCTGGGTGAGGCATTCCACAGCGCTATACCATTGCTGCAATATGTCATGATCGCAATCGTCCTGCAGGGCTACTTCATGCACAACATGAAATTCCTGCATTACGAGAAACGCATCGAGTTGATGTCCACATTCAGCGCGCTGACTATAGGACTCAACATCTGGCTCAGCATTCTTTGGGCACAGGAGTTGGGAATTCGGGGTATCATGCTTGCCACTGCGGTTTCATTCGGTGCGGCATTCATTATTAGCGGAACGCTGGTCATGGCCCGATATGTGAATTTGCGAAAGGGAGCGAACTCCGTTGTTGGATAACAAAAGCATTCTGGTGACCGGAGGCACCGGCTCGTTCGGGCGCGCATTTGTTCGCACCGTTCTGGAGAGATATCCAGGCGTTCGGCGTCTCGTGATTTATTCCCGCGACGAATTGAAACAGTACGAGATGAGTCAAGAGTTTTCGCCGCAAGACTATCCATCTCTGCGCTACTTCATCGGCGACATCCGCGATCAGGACAGGCTGCGCCGCGCATTTGAGGGCATCGACATTGTCGTTCATGCAGCCGCCTTGAAGCAGGTGCCTGCCGCCGAATACAACCCCTTCGAGTGTATCAAGACAAACGTGTTGGGTGCGCAGAACGTTATTGAGTCCTGCCTTGATACCAACGTGACCGATGTCGTCGCGCTTTCGACCGATAAAGCGGCTGCGCCGATCAATCTCTACGGTGCCACCAAGCTGTGCTCGGACAAACTTTTCACTGCGGCAAACAATATCCGTGGTTCGCGTGATCTGCGCTTGTCCGTCGTGCGCTATGGAAATGTGATCGGTAGCCGGGGCTCGGTCGTTCCCTTTTTCCTTGCACAGCGCGAGAATGGCGTGATTCCGATCACCGATCCGACGATGACGCGGTTCAACATCTCGCTCGAAGAGGGCGTGCAGATGGTTCTCTGGGCGCTGGAGAACGCACATGGTGGGGAAATCTTCGTTCCCAAAATTCCCAGCTATCGGATCACCGATGTCGCGGAAGCCATCGCGCCGGAATGCGAACTTAAGATGATTGGTATCCGACCGGGCGAGAAGATCCATGAAGAGATGATCACCACCAGCGACAGCCTCAATACGATCGATATTGGTCGGTATTACGCGATCCTTCCGACCACGGAAGATCACTTGGTGGAGGATTTCTTGACAAAGAGCGACGGAAAGCGCGTGGAGCCGGGCTTCTCGTACAACAGTGGCACCAATCCGGACTTCCTCACGGTCGAGCAGCTGCGCGAACAGGTTCGCAAGCATGTCGACCCAACGCATGAAGTGTGATGGCGGCTTTTATACCTTATGGGCGACAATCGATTACCGAGGCTGACATTGCCGCGGTAATCGATGTCCTCAATTCTGATTTCCTGACACAGGGGCCGGTCGTCCCGGCTTTCGAAGAAGCGGTCGCATCCTCTTGCGGCGCGAAGCACGGCATTGCAGTTAATAGCGCAACAAGCGCGCTCCACATTGCCTGCATGGCGCTGGGCGTGGGGCCGGGTGACAGCGTCTGGACCAGCCCTCTTACCTTTGTCGCAAGTTCGAACGCGGCGCTCTATTGCGGCGCCGATGTCGATTTCGTGGACGTCGACGAACGGACTTACAACATGTGTCCGACTAAGTTGGCCGAGAAGTTGGATGAAGCAGCGGCGAAAGGCACTTTGCCCAAGGTTATCATCCCCGTGCATCTCACCGGCCAGTCCTGTGACATGGCCGCGATCTATGCGGCAGCCAGCCGCCACGGTGTGCGCATCATTGAGGATGCCTCGCATGCAATCGGGGGAAGTTATGCTGGCGAGCCGGTGGGCAACTGCAGGTTTAGCGACATCGCCGTTTTCAGCTTCCACCCGGTCAAGATCGTAACAACCGGCGAAGGCGGCATGGCAATGACCAATGACAGCAAGCTCGCCGAACTGATGAACCTCTATCGCAGCCACGGTGTCACACGTGACGCTGATCTTCTGCAAAGCGAGGACCCTGGCCCGTGGTATTATGAGCAACAGCACCTCGGTTACAACTATCGCATGACCGATATCAATGCCGCGCTCGGTCTCAGCCAGATGAGCAGGCTCTCCGAATTTATCGAACGGCGGCGCGCAATCGCGAGTGTATATGATCGTGCCTTTGCCGACTTTCCGGTGAAAACGCCTTGGCAGCATCCAGACGCAGATTCGGCATGGCATCTCTATGTCATCAGGGTGGACGAGCAGCAGGCGGGGCAGAGCCACCGGGCCATTTTCGATACGCTCCGAAATGCCGGGATCGGTGTTAACCTCCACTACATTCCCGTCTACTTGCAGCCTTACTATCGCGAGCTTGGTTTCAAGCCAGGCCTCTGCTCGAACGCCGAGGCCTACTATTCCGAAGCGATCAGCATCCCGATGTTCCCGACCATGACTGCCGAGCAGCAGGAGCGAGTGATAGATGCGATCGGTGAGGCAGTTGCAGGATGAATATAGCCGTTATACCCGCACGGGGCGGCAGCAAGCGGATCCCGCGCAAGAACGTGCGCGAGTTCTGCGACCGTCCCATGATTACGTGGCCCATTGTCGCTGCGGCTGAATCGGGCCTGTTCGATCACATTATTGTTTCCACCGATGACGAAGAAATCGCGGACATTGCGGGACAAGCCGGGGCCGAGACGCCCTTTGTGCGACCAGCAGACCTCGCAGATGACCATACGGGCACTACCGACGTTGTTGTTCACGCCCTCAACTGGGCGAAAGAGGCTGGTTGGGAGTTTGAGGCCGCGTGCTGCATCTATGCGACCGCAGCCTTCATCTCTCCCGAAGACCTTACCGCGACGCATGAATTGCTCTCCACGGACTGCGATTTTGTCTTTCCTGCCGTGCGTTACGGCCATCCGCCCCAGCGCGGCTTCACAAGCGGGCAGAATGGCAGACCCGAACTGGTCCAGCCTGAGCACCAATCGACCCGCACGCAAGACCTGCCACCGGTCTACCATGATGCCGGGCAATTCTACTGGGGCAAGCGAGATGCGTGGCTGGAGCAGCGCCCCATTCTAGGGCCACGCGCACGTTTTATCGAATTGCAGGCTACTGACGCTTGGGACATCGACAATCCACAGGATTTGGCAATTGCCGAACTGCTCTTCCAACGACGGCTGGAGCGTCAGACGTGAGCACATCGCTGATGGAGACTTTGCACGTCCTGGAACTCAAGCCCATTATCGAGTTGCCGGAGGCCACGCAGCTTGAGCTGCTTGCAATCCGCAAACACCCCGATGTGCGTCAGCACATGTACACCATACACGAGATTTCACGCGAGGAGCATCTCCAGTGGATCGAACGCCTCAGGACCGACAATCGCACGGAATTCTACGCTGTTTTCAAGGCTGGGATACTTGTCGGTGCGGCCAGCCTCGATAACATCTCCACAGAACACAAGCGTGCCGACTGGGGCTTCTACATCGATCCGGAGGCGCGTGGGGAGCGCATTGGTACGGCGCTCGGCATCAAGGTGCTCGACCATGCTTTCAAAACCCTTGTCAAACTCAACGGCGAAGTGATCGATTTTAACGAGCGCTCGATTGCGTTTCACAAAAAACTCGGATTTAAGCGCGAAGGCATCCGCCGCGACCATATCATCCGCGATGGTCGGCATCACGATGTAGTGATGCTGGGCATCAACGCTGACGAGTGGCGGGAACAGCGGGTCATTTTGCTGGGAGAAAATGTTCGTGACTGATCGCAGCGATCAACAGGATTATTATATGGGCGTGATTGACGAGATCGAACGCGTCCGCACCAAGAACAACAAGAATTGGATGGACCTATTGCGGCTTGCTTTTCGTCACGCACCCGAAGATGCGGCGGCGATCATGGCCGAGATTTACCGGGAAGACGGCGATATTTCGCAACTTTCCAGAAAGCTGACACAACCGCCGCCCCCGGGCGACGTGGACTGATTGCGCGCTTGGCTCAAGGAAACCCGGCATGACGAACACGCCCCAAATCAGCATCGCTGGCCGCCCGATCGGACAGGGTCATGAGCCGTATATTATCTGCGAATTGTCGGGCAACCATAATGGCAGCCTCGATCGCGCAATCGAATTGCTCGATGCAGCCGCGGCCACCGGTGCGGACGCAATAAAGATACAGAGCTACACGCCAGATACGATCACCCTCGATCACGACAGCACCGATTTCCGGATCGAAGGCGGGCTGTGGGACGGGCGGACCCTGTACGACCTATACGGCGAGGCTCAAACGCCATTCGAATGGCATGAGCCATTGTTTCGCAGAGCCCGGGAATTGGGTGTTACGCTTTTCTCCTCACCGTTTGATGAGAGTGCCGTGGATTTGCTCGAAGAGCTCGGGGCGCCTGCCTATAAGATCGCATCCTTCGAGGCGGTCGACCTCCCGCTGGTCGCATATTGTGCTTCGAAAGGTAAACCTCTGATCATATCGACCGGGATGGCCAATCTTGATGAAATCGAAGAGGCAGTTCGTACCGCTCGCGACAATGGCTGCGAGGAAATTGTTCTGTTGCACTGCGTGAGCTCTTACCCGGCGCCTGACGAACAATCGAATGTGCGCACGGTGCCAGACTTGGCGCAACGCTTTGGGGTCGTGTCCGGTCTCTCGGACCATACGTTCGGATCGCCGGTCGCCGTAGCTTCAATCGCGCTGGGCGGCTGCGTGGTCGAAAAGCACTTTACCTTTCGACGTGCCGATGGTGGCCCGGACGCCGCGTTCAGCCTAGAGCCTGAGGAATTCACCGCTCTCGTTCAGGACTGCAAGCGGGCGTGGCGTTCGCTCGGACAAGTGACTTACGATCTTCAGGGAAGCGAAAGTGCATCGATTCAGTTTCGCCGCTCTCTTTATGTCGTGCGCGATATTGCGGCGGGTGAGGAACTGACGCGCGAAAATATTCGCTCGATCCGCCCCGGTCACGGCCTCGCGCCAAAGCATTTGCGGGAAGTGCTGGGCCGTCAGGCTGTGAAGAATCTGAAGCGAGGTGAGCCGCTTGATTGGGCTGCGGTCGACTAAGATCGGCTATCGCTCAATCGATGCGCTCATAGTATTCGAACTCAAGAAGCTCACCCTTGTGGTCGAAGACTGGTCGGTAGCCAGCGAGAATCGCCTGGAACCGGACATCTTCAGAAAACACCTGCGTCCACTTGACGTGGATATGACGCAGCGGCCAACTCGTGCTGTGGTCGAGTATCAGCACGTCTGGCGGCATATCCTCCCACAACCTTAGCATATCATCATGCAGCATCTGTCGACCAGGATCCTCGATTTTTACTGGAGGCGGCGGATTGTTGGCATTCTCAGGCCTGTCAAAACTCTTAAGTTCAGCAGCTACATACGCGTTGTTCACGCTCGCATTCCAGCGCAAAGCGCCGTGAGAAGCGAGGTGTTGATTGAACGGAGAAGGATTCATTATCAGGATCCCAACCCGCTTCCCATCTACCGATAACTCCGCTTGGTCCATCGCCGTATCAAGTTCTCGGACCGAGTTTTGATAATAAGCTGTTGCGCGGAACGCCCCGGCGATTGGGATTGCGACGAGCAGCGTCACAATCGCATGCCACCACCATCGGTTTATGTCGCGGTGCGTTATCCACCACCAAGCAATATACGCCATGGTAATCGGGAAGAGGTGCTGGATATACCATCGCGACTGAATTCCTGCGACGACAACCGCCCCAACAACCATTGCGAGGCCGATCATGGTCACTCTGCCAGACAGCCGGAAAAAGCGTGCCGTGAGCAAGAAAAAGACGGCCAAAACCAGATGAGTTGGTGCTTTCAGCCAATTGGTCCTTTGATCGATCAGATTTGCGTCGATTGCACTGACCATCGCACCGATTGCCTCACGCTGCGATGGGTCAATTACAAGCCAGAAAAACAAATATAGCGCGACGATCGAACCGGCGATGAGGTTTTCGATCCGGAAAAGCGCCAAAGGGCGACGCTGTATTGCGGCGTCCGCAACCTCGACCAAAAGCACAACGATGCTGTAGAGATATTTGAGTAGGAGTGTCGCGCCGAGCCAGAGGCCCAGAAGAAGACGAGTTTTCCAACCAATTCTCGTATCGTCTGGGTCCGAAATGCGAAGAACGAGATATGGCCAGAGGCCCAGAACGACCAGATGTTCCCGAAGGCCAAACGCGTTCATGAACAAGATTGGCAGTATCACGAGCACCGCGAGAGACACGACAAGAAACAGTGGCGAAGCACCGACGGTCTCGCGGCGGATTTTGTATGCGAGGCTCGCGGAGAATAGCACTGCCACGCCGGTCATGGACACTATCGTGAGGTCAAGCCTGAGCCCGGTGAGCTCGCTTAGCATCGCAGCGAGAGTAAACCATGCGCGTTCCGCAGGCGGAAAATAGAGGCTGTAGTCGGCAAAAGAGTCGCCAAGTGTGAAGGCCAGACGACCAGACAGGGCACCGCCGGCCAAGTCAGGGTGGACCGAATAGTAAAACCCGTAGAACAGCTGGAGACTGCCAAGAAGAACTATTGCAAGAACAACATAGAGTGCGATGGAAGATACCGGTCGTCGGGCATCCTTCGCTTCTTTCGGCAAGTCGTCTCGCGCCCGACCGTTCGAACCGTTCGCGTTTGTCTGGAACGTCATGTTCGTCTCTATGCTATTGGCAGAACAGATTTGCTCGTAGAGTGCGCAGAGATTTCATCATACAAACTACGGAAAAGAAGCGGGGTCGTCCTCAACATTTGCGAAGAACCTCGTGCGTCACTAACCCTTTCCGGATCATATGCGATCTAAAATGAAGAGACCATGGCCAAATCGCGCCAGGTCGATTTCGGAATCCGCGATTCAGGTGGCGCACGGCGAACAAAAAAAGCGTCTGACGGTCACGCATCGCCCTGCCGATAAACCATAACACTGGTGGGTTTAACGGTTAGGCCGTGACAAAACCTTATCAAAGGCGTTGGGCTATGGTTGCGACGCTGAGGCACCAGCCACAGTAGCTGGCGTCTCACGCGCTTTCGCAAGTCCACTATGCGATCAGGTCAAAAATCTGTCATATGGAGTAATTATGTTGCTCTTTAGCAACAGGAATTCGGAATAATGAGCCTTTAGCTTTCGAGTGGATTGTGTGGCGATGCTGCTAAAGGCATCATCAAAAATTGGGGCTGATCTATTTGCGCGACCTTCCGTGTGTTCGACGGAAGCGCATGCATTGGAGCATGTCCATGACTCTCGATAAACGCTTTCATCGCAACAAGGGCACTCTTTTTACGAGCGCTGGAGTTGTCGCAATGGTTCTCGCTCTGCCGACGAGCGTTGCGGCCCAAGACGCCAATGAGCCCGATGTAACCTTAGAGGAGGACCGGACCGAGACCGGTGATGTCATACTGGTTACGGGTACCCGTATTTTGAACCCTCAAGCTGCGGCTGCGACGCCGATTGTCGCCGTCACTGCGGAAAACATCGAACGGTCAGGCCTTACCAACGTCACCGAGCTGCTCACTCAGACGCCGGCGCTGTTCAATTCGGAGGACAATTTCGACGCTGCCGGTTCGCAAGCACGCACAGGCGCAGCTGGCGTAAACCTGCTCGACCTGCGTAATCTCGGCCCCGAACGGACGCTGGTGCTCGTCGATGGTCGACGCCACATTGCCGGGGTGCAAGGCGAAGCAGGCGTCGACATCAATACTATTCCGGTCGGTCTGATCGAGCGGATCGATGTCCTGACTGGCGGTGTGTCTTCGGTCTATGGTGCCGATGGCGTCTCAGGCGTGGTCAACTTCATTATGCGTCGCGACTTCGAGGGGATCGACTTCCGTGCTCAACAGGGCGTGTCCGATTTTGGCGATGCCGAGAGCACCTTTATCTCTGCAACCGTTGGGAGAAACTTCGCCGACAACCGGGCGAACATCGCTTTGTCATACGAGTTCCGCAAGGACGCTCGCGTTGATGCGTTGGCGCGCCCCAATGGGCAGTTCACGGCTGACACTCTGGTTCGCAACCCGAACGATATCCCTGATGATCCGAACATTCCGGACAATGTGTTCCTCGATCGGATCGGTTGGTCGGACAGTTCGCCCGACGGTGCCATCATCGTGGACTCGAGCTTTTCGCCCTTGTTCAGAGGTGGCGGTCAACCCTACGATCCGGGCCTGTTTCTGCCGCAATCGGGATTTCTGGCTCAAGGCGGCAGCAACACGCCGATCAACAGCTATCAGGGTGATTTGCAGGCAGGGACCGAGCATCATTCGTTCAATGCCTTCTTCAACTATGAATTGACGCCCAACATCAATTTCTTCGCAGAAGGCAAGTATGTGAAGACCGACAATTTCACGGTCGCGCAGCCTTCATTCGACTTCGCAACATTCGTGAGCGTTGACAATCCGTTCATCCCAGACAGCATTAGAGCAGCGATCACGCCCGGCAATCTGGCCCCTTTCGGTTTCGCGGATGGCATCTTGTTCAATCGCGACAATTTCGATTTCGGCACGCGCGACGAGATTTTCGAACGCGATCTGTATCGTACCGTCGTGGGGTTTGACGGTGATGTCGGCGACAATGCCAAATTCGAGATCAGCTATGTCTACGGGCGTAATGAAACGGAGTTCACCTCCGTCAACCAGCGCGTCTCGGACCGCTATTTTGCCGCGCTCGATGCGGTGGATGCGGGCGAATTCCTTACCGGAACACCCAACGGCGTGATAGATTGCCGCGTCAATCTGGACGGCGGCGCGCTCGCGGATGCCGGCAACGGCAATTTCGGTGGAGCGCCACAGACATTCACTCCGGGCGAATGCGTGCCGCTGAACATCTTCGGCGAAGGTGTCGCGAGCCAGGCGGCGCTCGATTTCATCCTGACCGACACCTCCAACGTCTACACGCTGGAACAGCATGTGATAAACGCCTTCGTTTCGGGCGATTTCGGCAGTTTCTTCGAATTGCCCGGCGGACCTATAAACTACGCCTTTGGCGCCGAATATCGTGAGGAAACGAGCGACTTCGGACCCGATGCCATTTCCACGCAACCTTTGTCGTTCGATCCCAACACAGGCGTTCTGGCAGACACCGCATTGCTTGATGATGAAATCGGCGACTTCGATGTCTGGGAGATTTTCGGCGAGATCAATGTGCCGATCCTGGCCGATATACCCTTTGCCCACCTGCTCGAATTTACGGTCGCTGCACGCCATTCTGACTATTCGACCGTCGGCAGCAACCAGTCATGGTCGGTGAACGGGCAGTGGGCGCCTATTCCGGACATTCGTTTCCGTGGTGGTTATTCGGAGGCGGTTCGCGCGCCCAACATTACAGAGCTGTTTGCTCCGCGCACGGGCGCGTTCTCGTTTCTGACCGACCCATGCAGCCCGGTAAATATCAATCAGGGCACTTCGTTCCGTGTGGCGAATTGCGAAGCTCTGATCACCGGTCTTGGCGTCGATTTCGCCACCTTCGATTTCGACAGCGATATCGCTTCGAGCGCGAGCCTCTCAGGCATCGTGGTCGGTAATCCGGAGTTGCTGGAAGAAACGGCCGAGACATGGACCGCCGGCCTCATTCTGCAACCCAGCTTCATCCCCGGGCTCATCGTGACGTTCGACTGGTTCGACATTCGCCTGACCAATGCGATCAACCAAGCAACGTTGCAGGAAACGACGGAATTCTGTGTCGATGCGCCTACTCTGGACAACGCATTCTGCAACAACATTACGCGTGACACGACCACAGGGTTTGTGATCGACTATGTCCTGCGCCCGGAGAATGTCGCATTCTTCGAAACTGCCGGTGCCGACCTCACGATCAATTACAGTTTCGAGCCGGGCGACGGCAATCTGGGCCGTTTCGATCTCCGCGGGACGTTGGGCTATCTCGACAAGCTCCTGTTCCTGCCTGCCAATGGCGGGATCGTGGATGACAATCGGGGCGAAATCGGATCGCCGGAGTGGGTCGGAAATGCCGACATCACTTGGACGATCGACAATTTTTCCATCAATTACGGCGTGCAGTATATAGGCGAGCAATTGCGGTTCGAGATCGACGAGATCGCAGGCGATCCGGATATTGTGGACCCTGATTTCCTCACGATCGACGCTCGCTTTGTTCATGATTTGCGGGCTCAATTCACGACAGACGACGAACGGGCGAGCTTCTTCATCGGTGTAAACAATATCACCAATGAGGCGCCTTCGCGCGGTCTGGACAGCACGCCGGTCGGCTTCCTCGGCCGCTACTTCTTTGCCGGGTTCCGGTTCAACACCGATCAGCTTGGTTTCTGACTAGACAAAATCGTAATGGAAAGGGCGCCTTTCGGGGCGCCCTTTTTTCGTTCATCATCCAATTACAGAAGCAAGACCGTGCGAACCGAAAGGGGGGTGACAGTGATCGAGCCATTGGACCGCAATGACGCCGATGATCGCCTGCGCCGCATTGTCATAGTTGGCGGAGGGTCAGCCGGCTGGATGACTGCCGCTGCCTTATCCCGCGTTACCGAAACACCGATCGTCCTGATTGAGTCTGAGGAGATCGGAACCGTCGGTGTCGGGGAAGCAACGATACCGCAAATTCGCACATTCAATCGTGCACTTGGCATCGATGAACGCGAATTCGTGCGCGAGACCAACGGATCTTTCAAGCTGGGCATTCGCTTCATCGGCTGGAACGGTGAAGACAGCGACTACATCCACGCTTTCGGCGCTGTCGGCCAGAACACGGGGATCATTCCATTTCACCATCTTTGGCTGCGTGCGCGCGAATTGGGAATTGCCGGATCGTTCGGTGACTACTCGTTGAACGATGTCGCGGCGCGCTCTGAGAAGATGGCCATGCCGAGCGCCGGTTTGCCTGCTCAGGGTGTGAATATGCCGTGGGCTTATCACTTCGATGCCTCGCTTTACGCCGCCTATCTACGCCGACTGGCTGAGGGAAAGGGTGTTCGAAGGATCGAAGGCAAAGTCGAGGAAGTTACCGTGGGCTCGGCGCGCCAAGCAATCCAAAGCGTTACGCTGGAAGACGGCGGGGTGATCGAGGGCGACTTTTTCGTCGATTGCAGCGGTTTTCGTGCCCTTCTCATCTCGCAGTTCGATGGCTCCGACTTGCAAGACTGGAGCAACTGGCTCCCATGCAACCGCGCCCAGGCAGTGCCCTGCCAATCGGACCGTACTTTGACTCCCTTCACCATGTCGACGGCGCACAAGGCCGGGTGGCAGTGGCGCATTCCTTTGCAGAACCGGGTTGGCAACGGCGTGGTCTACTGCAGCGATTTCATGAGTGATGGCGAGGCGCAGGAGCACCTTCTCGCCAATATCGATGGCCCTCCGGGGACTGAACCGCGCCTAATTCGCTTTCTGACCGGTACCCGCGGCAAGCACTGGATCGGAAACTGTCTCGCCGTCGGTTTGTCCGCCGGCTTTCTCGAACCGCTGGAGTCGACCAGCATTCACCTCATCCAGTATTCCGTTGCACGGCTGATGGCGATGTTGCCTCGCCGGTCCGTCGACCCAGCGATTGCAGATGCGTTCAACCGCGAAGTCTCCCAACAATGGAGCCGCATACGCGATTTCCTAATCCTGCATTACTGGGCCAATGGTCGAAAGGGAGAGCCGTTCTGGGACGCCTGCCGGACCATGGAATTACCCGACACGCTCGCTGCGAAGATCGCGCAGTTTCGCGCAACCGGCCACTTTATTCGCGAGGAGGAGGAGCTATTCACGGAAGTCGGCTGGACGCAGGTGTTCCTTGGCCAGAACGTCGTGCCAAAGTCCTGGCATCCGATTGCCGATGAGATCCCAGAAGGCGAGCTTCGTGACCTGCTTGGCAAGATCAGCGCACAGCACCACCAACTGGCTCAAGCAATGCCAACACATGAGCAGTTTATCGAGGCGTTCATTCGGCGGTAGAGGCAGATCGAACCAGTTCCAATTCGGGTTTCGCCCAGTTGATCAACAACAGTCCGGACTAGCTAGCAACGTATTACGCCATTCGCCATTTCTCATTGCCTGTCACAACTCATTGGGCTGAGCCTTTGCTCACCGCGCTAACCCCGACCGTTCACATGCTTGTCGGTTCGATAAAAGCTGCTAGCCTTTGCTGCATCGCAATAAGGGGACGTTGCTCGATGATCGCGAAAATTGCACCGAAGATGGCTCTGGCCGCTGCGCTAGCAGTCAGCGCAACGGCGCTCCACGCAGAACGGATCGTTCTGACAGCAGACGCTATGGTCGACGTCGAAAATGGGCGATTGGTCAGCGATCCGGTGATCACGATCATTGATGGCGAGATAACCGACGCTTCCAGTGGCGAAGCGACGGCTGGCGAGGGCGATGAGATCATCAATCTGAGCGGTATGACGATCGTGCCCGGACTGATCGACATGCATGTTCATCTGACTGGCAAGGCGACAGATCATGGCTATCGCCGCCTGCAGATTTCGCATGAGCGTGCTGCGATTACCGGCGTTGTGAATGCCAAAAAGACACTGATGGCTGGCTTCACCACCGTGCGCAATGTCGGCGCTCCCAGCTTCTCAGACGTCGCACTGCGCGATGCGATTGCGGAAGGCGATGTGCCTGGCCCGAGGCTGTTTGTATCCGGTCCTTCGATCGGGATCACTGGCGGTCATTGCAGCGACAACAATTTGCTGCCCGAGGAATATGGCTTGGTTGGCGAAGGCGTGGCTGATGGTCCGTGGGCGGCTCGAGCCAAAGTGCGCCGCAATCTCAAGTACGGCGTCGATTTGATCAAGACGTGCTCGACCGGCGGTGTTCTGTCGAAAGGGACCAAGGTCGGTGCGCCGCAATACACTTTGGAGGAGCTGACCGCTCTGGTCGAGGAAGCGCACAGCCACGGCCTGAAGGTCGCCAGCCACGCGCACGGCACAGAGGGGATCCTGAACGCTATCAAAGCCGGCGCCGACACGATTGAGCATTCAAGCTTTATATCCGACGAAGGGATCGAACTTGCGAAGAAGCAGGGGACCTACCTTTCGATGGATATCTACAACACCGAATATATTCTAAGCGAGGGCGAGGAGGCAGGAATTCTGCCGGAGAGCCTCGACAAGGAGCGCCAGGTTGGTGCGACCCAGCGCGAAAGCTTCCGTCGGGCGCATGCCGCCGGCGTGAAAATGGTGATGGGCACTGATGCCGGGGTCTATCCTCATGGTGATAATGCCAACCAGCTGTCACGCATGGTGCGATTTGGCATGACACCGGGCGAGGCCCTGAGGGCGGCCACCTACAACGCCGCCGATGCCTTGGGTCAGAAGGGCAATATCGGCGTGATCGCAGTAGGTGCCTCAGCCGATATCATTGCGGTGGCGGGTAACCCACTCGAAGATGTGTCGCTGCTTGAGAATGTGATTTTCGTTATGAAACAAGGCGAAGTCTACAAAAGCGAGTAGGAGTACACAGGCGCCCGGCGAAGCGTGTCCGAACGACTGACTGACGCCTTTGCGGAGGCATTCTGCGTAGAATATTGGCAAAAAAGCAACATTTTCGCGCGTTTGTGTTTCAAATATTTCAATCAGATGAATGACCCTTGACAGCATGTTGCACTGCAGCACAGATTCAATCTCGAACTGAAGCCAAAAAAATACCAAGACGGGGAAAATTCATGAAACGTATCAGTTTCTCGGGACACGCTTTGCTGCTGGCAGCGACGAGCATGGTGCCATTTGCAGCACATGCGCAATCGGAAGGACCCGATGCAGAGGTCGCCGAAGAAGAAGAAAGGGCGATCGTTGTTACCGGTTCGCGTATTGCCCGCGATCCGAACCTTGGTTCGGCTGCACCAATCCTTTCCTTGGGTGCTGAAGAGCTGACGCAGACAGGTACGACAGATGTCGTCGATGTGCTGCGCGATATTCCTGCACTATCCACCTCGACCACTGCTGAGGGTTCGATCGACGGCGTGTTCTCTGCCGATCTTGGAGTTGGGCAATCGGTTCTGAACCTGCGCGGGCTTGGGGGTAACCGCACGCTTGTGCTGGTGAATGGCCGACGCCATGTTTCGGGCGTTGCCGGTCAGCAATCAGTCGACATCAACTCTATCCCGACCGCGCTGATCGAGCGAGTCGAGACGCTAACGGGTGGTGCCTCCTCAATCTACGGCGCAGACGCTGTGACCGGAGTTGTAAACTTCATCCTGCGCGAAGACTTCGAAGGATTGGAAGGAAATATCCAGGGTGGTCTTGCCTCGCGTGGTGATACGTGGCGGATCAACACCGACCTCACCTGGGGCACCAACTTCGCCGATGGGCGCGGCAATTTCACGGTTTCTGCTGAGTATGCCCGCAGTGATGAACTGCTCTTCGGTGAGCGCTCTTTCTCTCGCGATAATGGCATCTTCGACGATCAGGCCAACCCGGCATTGCGTTTCCAGACAGGCGAGCTCGGCACTGATACGCCGAACTTCCTCGCCAACGGCGCAGTGCTTGGCGGTCTTATCCCAACCGACGCTACCGGCTTTACGCCAACCGCCGCCGAGCAAGCCTTGATCGACCGCTCGGTGAATGCGCCTCGGCGTTTCATCGCGACTGACCCTCGCTTCTCGTTGTCCTCGGCTGGCGGCGTCGTCGCACCGGGTGACATCGGTCTAAGTGACGGTCCGGACATCAACAACAACGGTATTGCAGACTGTCTGGAATCCGCTGTTGGTTTCAACAGCACATTTAATCCGGGAGCCTTCGGCCTTGCAGGCGGCTGCGCCAACATCAATCCAGACGGAAGTCTTTCGGTGTATCAGGATGGCCTGATTGCCGGCCTGTTCAACCAGTTCGGTGGCGACGGCATTCAGAACAACTTCAATTCGAACTCTCTGATCCCGGAAACGGAGCGCTGGTCGGTCAACGCCAACTTGACCTTTGAAATTTCATCCGAAGCGGAGTTTTTCTTCGAGGGCAAATACGTCTCGAATTCTGCCGAGTTTCAGGCTCAGCCGAACACCTTCTACGATTTGCTGACCATTCGCGCGGACAACCCGTTCATCACGCCAGAATTGCAGCAGTTTGTTGCGCCGCTGTTCTTCGGCAATGGCACTGACGAAGGTTTGTACATCACGCGGGATCCGACCGATCTCGGTCCGAACCGTGATCGCAATGAGTACGAAACCTGGCGCTTCGTCGCTGGCATGCGCGGCGATATTACCGACCATTTCAGCTATGAGGTCAGTGCGAACTATGGTCGCTTCGATCAGACTGAGATCGACAATAACCGCGTCATCATGGATCGCTTCTTTGCTGCGATCGACGTGACTACGGATGCGGCTGGCAATCCGATTTGTCGTTCGGATATCGACCCGACTGCACCGGTAACCACTCCGTTCGGCATTCCAACCGGTGATCCCGGCTTCTTCACCTTCAATCCTGGGGATGGCCAGTGCCGCCCGGCCAATATTCTGGGCGGCGTCGGCTCGATCAGCCAGGAGGCAATCGACTTCATCACGACAAGCACTGTGGACGAGTTCAGACTCGAACAAATGGTGTTCAGCGCGATCTTTACCGGTGACACCGGCGCATTTTTTGAGCTTCCGGGTGGTCCCATCGGATTCGCTGCCGGGGTTGAATTCCGTGAAGAGTTAAGCCGCTCTACCTTCGATCCACTGGTTCTGGGTATTGTGCCAGTGACGACGCCGGACGCGAATGAGGGCGATCTGCTTCGAGACTTGCCTAACGCGCAGAACTCGCTGGTGTTCGACCCAGACTCGATCATCAACAACGATGGCGGCGAATTTACCGTGGTCGAGTTGTTCGGCGAGGTTCGTTTGCCGATCCTCTCAGGCCAGCCATTTGCGGAAACCCTCGAAATCAGCGCCGCTGGTCGTCTTGCCGATTACACGACTGTTGGCGGCACCTTCACCTGGAACGTTAGTGGCCTCTACGCTCCGACTGAGGATATCTTGTTCCGAGCCACCTATGCCCAGGCTGTCCGTGCACCGAACATCAATGAGCTGTTTAATCCGGGGCAGGGCGCGTTCTTCCGTCCGGATGATCCGTGCGACGCGGGCAACCTTGTTGCTGCACCGGATGAGGCTCTTCGCCGAACGAATTGTATTGCACTGCTCAATCAGGTCGGAATTGATCCGTTCTTTGGAGCGGATCCATCAGTTCCATCAAACTACGCTTATGTCGATCCATTGACTGCGCGTTTCTCGGGCCTCCAGATCGGCAACCCAGATTTGCAGGAAGAGACGGCGACGACCTGGACGGTCGGTGCGCAGATTACGCCGCGCTTCCTGCCTGGCCTGATCCTGAGCGTCGATTATTACAACATCGAGATTGAGGACGCGATCAACTTCGTTCCGGCGCAGGATATCGTCGACAATTGCGTCGACAGCTCATCGATCGCCAACCAGTTCTGCGAGTTGGTAGAACGCCGCGACGACAACGGGGGCTTCCGCACCTTGCGTCAGTTCTCGCTAAACTTCGCGCGTCAGGAAACGGCGGGTGTTGAGTTTGCCGCGCAGTACCGGTTCGATCTTGGCGATCATGCCTTCACGTTGAATGGCAGTGGAACCTGGGTCGACAAGCTCGATCAGTTCTTCGATCCTAACGACCTGACTTTGGTCGATCCGGAGCTTGGCGAACTGCAACGTCCTGAATGGGCCGGTCGCGCATCGCTTACTTGGGATTGGTCGGATCTCAGCATGACCTGGTCGACAACCTATCTCGACAGTCAGGGGTTGCGCGCGGTTGAGATCGAATCCGTTGGCAATACCGGGGCCGATGTCTACACGCCGGAAAATGGCCTATCGAGCGATGCCTTCATTCACGATATCTCGTTCAACTACGATCTGAACGATACTGTCGATGTCTATGGCGGTGTGAACAACGTCTTCGACCGCAATCCGTTCGTAACCGAGCAGGCCTTCCCGGTCAGCCCGGTTGGTCGCTTCTTCTTCCTTGGTGCACGCGTCACGATGTGATCGAGGGCAAGAACATGTGAGTGCGAGAGAATCGCGCTAATAAGGGCGGGTCGGATTATTCCGGTCCGCCCTTTTCATTGAGAGCAGCTTGCGTAACAAGTGATGGTCGAACTGGAGAACCGAAACTATGTTGCGCAAATTGATCCTTGGCGCGGTTGCGTGCATTTCGCTTGGCGGATGCGATGCGATTGGCTCGCCCCTTACCGGCGAATGCCAAGTGCCGGCCCTGGAAGAGGCGCGGGCCAATTTGAGCAATATCGAGGACTATTCGCTCGCCGAATTGGCCGAGGGCATGGACAAAGGCATTCTCTCAAGCGAGGCGATCACTGAAGCCTATCTTGATCGGATTGCCGAGCTAGACGACGTCGAGGGCGGCCCACAATTGAACGCGGTGCTGTCGCTCATGCCGGACGCATTGGAAATTGCTCGTGTGCGTGATGCCGAGCGCTGCGACGATGGTGAGCGTGGTGCACTGCACGGAATCCCTCTGCTAGTTAAAGACAATATCGAGGTTGCGGGACCGGTACCGACAACCGCTGGGTCGACCGCGCTAAGTGACAATGTGACTGATCGCGATGCCCCTTTGATCGAACGCCTCAAGAATGAAGGCGCGATCATCATCGGCAAAACGAACCTTTCGCAATGGGCCAATTTCCGCTCCAGTAATTCGACCAGCGGATGGAGCGCGGTTGGCGGATTGGTCAAGAACCCGCATCGCCTGCCGTACAACTCATGCGGTTCTTCCAGCGGCAGCGGTTCGGCCATGGCTGCTTCGCTTGCTGCAGGCACGATTGGCACGGAGACGGATGGTTCCATCATGTGTCCATCCTCAGCCAATGGCGTGGTCGGGTTGAAGCCGACTGTCGGCCTCGTTTCCCGCCGCCATGTCGTCCCGATCAGCCATACGCAGGACACGGCCGGGCCGATGACGCGCACGGTCAGGGATGCTGCGATGATGCTAACCGCGATGGCTGGCAGCGATCCAGAGGACGAAGCTACCGTCGAAGCGGATGCGCAAAAGGAGAACTACACCTCGGGTCTTTCGGAAAATGCACTCAAAGGCGTGCGGATCGGCGTGATGCGCGACCAGGTGGGTGACAACCCCGCGATCATAGAGCAGTTCGACGCCGCGCTGACCGTGATGGAGGCGCAAGGTGCGGTGCTGGTCGAGATCCCGGATCGCGGCATCTCCGATGCTGACCAAGAGGCACTGGGCGAGGCCGAGTTTCTCATTCTGCTGACCGAGTTCAAGGCCGATCTCAACGCATATCTCGCCACCACGCCGAAGGCCGTGACGACGCGCACTCTGGCCGATCTCATCGCCTACAACGCGGCCAATGCCGAGGTTGAGATGCCGCATTTCGGCCAGGAGCTGTTTGAGCAAGCGCAGGCTCAGGCGGGTCTCACCGATCCGCGCTATCTTGCGGCGCTCAAGACGACCAAGCGCATAGCTGGTGAGCAGGGCATCGACCGGTTGCTGCGCGAGAACGACGTGGCCGTGCTGGTCTCGCCGACGCTTGGGCCAGCATGGCTTTCGACTCTTGGCGACGGCGACATATTCGAAGGACCGAGTGCGAGCTGGCTGCCCGCGACTTCAGGCTATCCGCATTTGACAGTGCCGATGGGCGCGATCGACGACCTACCTGTGGGCATAAGCTTTTATGGCGCGAAATGGTCCGAAGCCCTGTTGCTATCGGCAGGCTACGCATACGAACAAGCATCGCAAATGCGCGTCACGCCACAATTTTTGACAGAGTAGCGGTTAGCCCCGAGCATCGAGCCACTTGGCCAACCGCACGCCGCCAGTAATCAGGAACGGCACCAGCACGATGCTGAGCACCACCTTGGCGATCACTTGCCCGATCAGCAGGTCCATGATCGGGAACAGACCGTAAAAGGCGAGGGTGATGAAGATCACCGAGTCGACCGCTTGACTCAGTGCAGAAGCCGTTGCGCCGCGGATCATTAGACTGATCGTGGTAGCTTCGCCGCTCCCGCGCAGCCGATCAAAAATCCAGATGTTGAGCAGCAGCGAAACGATGTAGGCCGCCGGACCCGCAGCCCACACTCGCCACACGGTGTTGTGCACCCGCTCAAACGCGGTAAGATCTGCAACGCGGTCGGGGCTGGACAACATTTCTGGAGAAGCTGGGAACAACAAGACTAATTGCATTAGCGCGCTCGCAATGAGCAGTGGTACAAAGCCAAGCCAGACGATCCGCGTGGCATATTTCTGCCCGTAGAGCTGTGAGACGGTGCTGGAGATTACTACCAGTATCAAGAAGGCAAATATGCCCGATTCCACCGCCAGATTGGTGGGCCACAACTGTACCTGCTTGAATGCGAGCACGCCCGCCAGAACCGTCATCCCGCCATAGAGCATGAGATAGACGAACAGGCCGCGCGGCATACTGATCGCGGCGCTTTCGGGAACGGATGGGATAGCGGCGGTGTCGGTCGTGTCATTCATGCGCGGAATGCCTATGGCCGTCGGCTGAAAAAGGGAAGCCATGCGCAATCTCGCCTGTGGGTTGCTGTGTGGGCAAAGCGGCTAGTAAGTCGCCTGGGGGTTTGACTGTTCGCGCTCAAGCGGCAAGGTGGCACCAAGCGCGCTGCCAAAGCGCATCTATCTGCGCAATAGGGGAGCCTGCGCTCAATCATGCCACCATTTCTGCTGAGCCTTGCGGGCATCGCTTCGATCCTGCTGATCGCCTTTCTGCTGTCTTCGGGAAAGAAACGCATCAAATTGCGCGTGGTGGGGGCGGCCTTTGCGCTTCAGGCAATCATGGCCTTGCTAGTCTTGCGGACGCCATTTGGCGTCGGCGCGATCCAGTTCCTGTCGGACGGAGTGATCGCGCTGCTCGACTATTCTAAGGTCGGTATTCAGGCGGTGTTCGGGCCGATGGACGCGAACCCCTTCACCAACACATTCGTGATCGCCGCGCTGCCGGTGATCGTGTTCTTCGCAGCGATTGTCTCGATCCTCTATCACTTGGGCGTGATGCAGCGCCTCGTTCGCTGGGTTGGCGGGGCGATTGGCTGGATCACCGGGATCAGCAAGGTGGAGGCGCTGGGAAGCGCAGCCAATATCTTTGTGGGCCAATCGGAAAGTCCGCTCGTAGTGCGGCCCTATCTCGCTTCGCTTTCGCCGAGCCGCCTCTTCACGCTGATGAGCGTAGGCATGGCAGGCGTCGCAGGCACCATACTCGCTGCCTATGCAAGCTTTATTGGCTCAGAGGCGGTGCCGTTTCTCCTCGCCGCAGCTTTTATGTCCGCGCCCGGCGGGATTCTGATGGCGAAGATCATCATGCCCGACGATGGACCGGATGCGATCGAAGAAAGACCGGATGGCGATGTCGAACTCGCGAAAACCCGGATCAGCGCCGAAGGACCCGGTTCGTTGGTCGAGGGCGGCAAGGCACCCGAAGTCGAGATCGCAGAGACTTTCGAAGAAGGGCATCGGCCTGCCAACATCATTGAGGCCGCCGCGCAAGGAACGCAGACCGGCGTGAAGCTTGCGGTGGCAGTTGGTGCAATGGTCATGGTTTTCGTCGCATTGGTCGCGCTTGCCAATGGGATCCTCGGCGGAATTGGCGGCTGGTTCGGCTATCCCGATATCTCGTTCCAGCAAATCCTAGGCTATGTCTTTGCGCCTGTGATGTTCCTGATCGGGATTGCCGATTGGCAACAAGCGCAGACCGCCGGCGGCTTGTTCGGCACGAAGATCGTGCTCAATGAATTCGTCGCCTTTATCGACCTTGGTGCGATGCAGGCGGGTGAGTTGACCGAGCGCAGCCGCGCCATCGTCACCTTTGCGCTTTGCGGTTTCGCGAACTTCTCGTCCATCGCGATCCAGATGGCGGTGACGGGTGGCCTCGCCCCGAACCAGCGCCCAGTGATCGCACGCCTGGGCCTGAAGGCGCTGGCAGCTGGTAGCCTTGCAAACCTGATGAGCGCCGCGCTGGCCGGACTTTTCCTGCCACTTTGAGCAATTGACAGACTGGAAGAATATGGCGCGCCGTATTACCTGCTGCATATGACTGACACGCACGCTCCCGATATCGCTTCTGTTTCGCTCGACCAGCCGCTTGAAAACATCTCGGACGAGCTGGGCCGTTCCTTCTCGGAATTCGGCTTTGCCGTCATACGCGACCACGGCATTCCGCAGGAATTGATCGATCGCGCCGAGGCGCTCTCGAAAGAGTTCTTTGCGCTGCCGGAAGAGGTGAAGAAGTCATACAAGATCGAAGGCGGCGGCGGTGCGCGCGGCTACACACCATTTGGCACGGAAAAGGCCAAGGATGCCCAGATCTTCGACCTTAAAGAGTTCTGGCATGTCGGTCGCGGGCTGCCTCCTGAGCATCTCTTGAGCGAGTTTATGGCGCCAAATGTGTGGCCCGATGAAGTGGATGGCTTTCGCGAGACGTTCACCGAGCTGTTCGCTGCTTTCGAGCAAGCTGGCGGGCGCGTTCTTGAAGCAATAGCGTTGCACCTCAAACTGCCACAGGACTTTTTCGCGCCGACCGTCGAAGATGGCAATTCGGTGATGCGCCTGCTGCATTATCCGCCGCTCGGCCCCAATGCGCCGGAGGGTGCAATCCGCGCAGCTGCGCATGGAGACATCAACACGATCACCTTGCTGCTTGGCGCAGAAGAGGCTGGCCTCGAATTGCTGACCCAAGCTGGCGACTGGAAGGCGATCGATGTTCCGGAAGGAGCGCTGGTCATCAATGTCGGTGATATGCTGGAGCGGCTGACGAATGGTCGCTTGCGTTCTACAACGCACCGCGTGGTGAACCCGCGCGGAGAGGCGGCTCTGCGGTCGCGGTACTCGATGCCGTTCTTCCTGCATTTCCGGCCCGACTACCTGATTGAGCCGCTGAAAAGCTGCATTGATCCCGCCAGCGAATCGGCCGCGCCAGAGCCAATTTCAGCCCATGACTTCCTGATGCAGCGTTTGCGCGAGATCAATTTGGCCTGATCGGCGCGCATTTCGCCGCTTTTGGCAATTTGTGTAATTTTGTTGCGCTGCAGCAACACGAACTCCGTGACGCCGGGGAATCCGCGGAGTCTCGGCTGTTCATCTCGCGCTCAGCTCGCTTCTGAGCGGGCGTCGTGTGGATAGTTTCACGTAATTGTCACAAAACGGTCTTCTGTGCGTCCCGCATCGCTCCTAAACGGAGCACATTCACAACCATGTGGTCAGGGGCCTTTTCACATGAAACTCAAATACCTTTTGGCAGCGAGCGTCGTCAGTCTCTCTGCTGCAGCAACCATTGCAACGCCAGCCGTTGCGCAGCAGATCACCTCAGGCGTAGAGGGTACGGTCAACGATGCCGACGGAAACCCGTTGCCCGGTGCTGTCGTAACGATAACCGATACGCGGACCGGTGCGATTCGCACGCTGACCACCGGCGGAAACGGCGGATTTAGCGCCACGGGCTTGGTATCCGGTGGTCCATACAGCATCACCGCGACCGCCGCAGGGTTCGAAGGACAGACACTTGAAGGTCAATCTCTGAGCGCTAGCGGTAGCCTGCGCTTGACCTTTAGCCTGGACGCGAATGCGGACGAATCTGTCATTGTCGTTAGTGGCGCGCGCGTACAAGCGTCGCAGCTCGCCGTCGGTCCTGGTCAAGCCTTCGATCTTGAATCGCTGGAAGGGTTCCCGTCGATCACGCGCAATGTTGTCGATATCATTCGTCTCGATCCGCGCGTCAGCATCGATCGGAATAATGAAGTCGATCGCATCAGCTGCCTTGGCGGCAATGACCGCTCTAACACCTTCACGGTCGACGGCATCGTTCAGTCGGACGTGTTTGGCCTGAACGGCACGCCGACCGCATCGCGCAACACCTTCCCGATCCCGTTTGACGTTATTCGTCAGACTTCGGTTGAATTCGCACCGTTCGATGTTGAGTATTCCGACTTCACTGGCTGTGCCGTCAACGTCGTTACCAAGTCGGGCACGAACGAGTTCCACGGTTCGGCATTCTTCACCTTCACGAATGAGAATCTGCGCGGAGATACCGTCGACGGCACCAGCGCCGAAGTCGCTCCGTTTGAGGACAAGCGGTGGGGCGTGACCCTGGGCGGTCCGATCATTCCCGACCGGTTGTTCTTCTACGCCGGTTATGAAGAAACCGATTTGGGCCGCCCGAACGAGTTTGGCCCATTTGGCGGCGGTTTCGCCAACGAGGCTGATTTTGTCACGCAGGCGCAGTTTGACGAGTTCGAACGCATCGCTCGTGATGTCTACGGGCAGGATATTGGCGGATACCCGCGCATTCTGAACGAAACTAGTGTTCGTTACTTCGGTCGTGTCGATGCCTACATCACCGATGGCCATCGTCTGGAAGCGACCTACCAGCGTCTCGAAGAAACAAAGGTCGAAAGCGATACAGGCACAGACAACCTTACCGGCCTTAACAGCTTCGAAGACGAAGGAACGGTATCGGACTACTATTCAGTTCGTCTCTATTCCGATTGGACCGACCGGATTTCGACCGAACTTCGTCTTTCGCGCGCTGAGGTCGGCGACAAGCAGGGGCCGTTCGGTTTCGGCGAAGCGCAGTCTGACAATCCGACCGTCCGCCTGGCTGTTGGCGTAGCTCCTGTTGCAGGCGAAACTTCCGAAAACGGTATCCTTTCTACCGGCCCTGGCATTTTCCGCTCGGCGAACCAGCTCGATACGAAGATCGATCAAGCTCGTTTCCTCATGAACATTGATGCTGATGATCACCAGATTAAGCTCGGTGCTGAAATCAACGATCTCGAAGTGTTTAACCTGTTTGCGATCAACGCGACCGGCACGATCTTCTTCCGCAACCTGACCGATTTTGAAAATGGATTGGTCGCTAGTGGAGATGGCTCCAGCGCATTCGCATCGCCGGATGACCTGATCGTCGGGGGGCGCTTCGGCCAGACAGGTGGCGCGACGATTGCGGCATCTCGTACGGGTGATATCAACGATGCCAGTGCGACCTTCGGTCGTCAGATTTATTCGTTCTATGCACAGGACCAGTGGCAGGCGACGGACAAGCTGAGCCTGACCGGTGGTATTCGCGTCCAGCTGTATGACGGCGATGGTGTTCCCCGGAACAACCCACTGTTCTTCGAGCGGTTCGGTTTCTCGAACTCGGTGCCGTTCAGCAAGCTTGATCCTGTTATCCTGCCGCGTTTCGCTGCTACGTATGACGTGCAAAACGATGGCTTCTTCAGTGACACGACTATCACCGCAGGTGTTGGTGTGTTCTCGGGCGGCGATCCGGTGGTGTTCTTCTCGAACGCATTTTCAAACGACGGTTTCGCATCTGCTAACGGCGATACATTTGACGCTGAATGCGCCGCTCTGATCAATCCGGATGGATCGTTCAACGTTCTTCAGGGCGGTCAGTTCACTGGCTTCCCACAATGTGCGGTCGATGCGGCGGTCAACAATGCCGCAGCAGGTCGGGCAGATGTGAAATCAACTGATCCGGATTTCGATGTTCCAACCGTCGTTCGTGCAAACATCGGCATCGATACCATGCTCGGCGCTGACTCCGGCTTCTTCTCGAACTGGAATCTTCGGCTCGACTATATCTATTCGCGCTTCAACGATACGCTCGCCATTAATGACCTGGTTCAAATTCCAGATATCGAGGACGGCTTGAACGGGTTTGCGATCGATGGTCGACCATTGCTTGACGATATTGATCCGCTACGCGCAGGTTGTAACGCGCGACTCGTTGGAAATGGCGGGGTGCCGCCAACCTATACTGGTGTAACAGCAGCGTGTTATGGCGGTGGGCTCGACGATTACAACCAGTTGACCAATGGCCCGAGCTTTGACAGCCACGTCGCATCGGCTGCCCTGTCCAAGCGTTTCGACGGCGGTATTATCACCGATGGCGGTAGCGTAAACTTGGCGTTTGGCTATGCCTTCACTGATTCGAACAACACGCGCAATTTCTTCGGAGCGACTGCCAACGGCAACTTCGAAGATACTGCGGCGTTTGACTTCCAGGACCCGGCGGTTTCGACCTCGAACTTTGAAACACGTCACCGTTTCACGATTGCGGCGAGCTTGAAGGAAGAGTTCTTCGAGGGTTACGATACGAACCTCGGTGTGTTTTTCTCGGCACGCTCTGGCCGTCCATTCAGCCTTACGTTCGATGGCGCAGGCTTCCAGGACTCCACATCGGGTGACCGCAATGCGCTGCTCTACATCCCAACCGGGCCGAACGATCCGAACGTCTCACCACTGTCGACAGCGACGGATGCGGAGATCACAGATCTCGTCAACTTCATTGGCACATTGAACTGTGACTTTACTCCCGGTGAAACCATCCGCCGTAACACCTGCCAAAATGACTGGGTGTTCGATATGGATCTGCGCTTCAGTCAGGAACTGCCATTTATCGGAAGTCTTACGGGCATCAAGGAAGATCGTCTGGAGCTATTCGCGGACTTCGACAACTTCCTCAACTTCATCGACTCCGACTGGAACGTGTTCCGCAATCGCGATGACGAAGATGGGCTTGTACCGCTAATCGACACTGACGGTGTTGACGACGAAGGACGTTACATCCTCACTGATTTGGTCTTAGACGCCGATGGTAACATTGATCCGCAAGAGCGGCTTGGTTTCACCAATTCCGTCTGGCGCATTCAGGTTGGTGTTCGCTACGAATTCTAATTCGTCGCTAACCGACTAGCTAAACGAGCGGCGGGGCCTTGGCGGGCTCCGCCGTTTGCGTTTGTGCGTAAGCTCTCGCCAAATCAGTGTTGCGTTTTAGAGACCGCTTCGCAAAACGGTCCACAAGATCAGCCTTGAGCTCCGCTGCTGACCGGTGCCGCATCGCGCTCGGCTGCCAGCGCGATCAACTCGCGCGCAAGATCGACCAGTGCGGGTTTCTCGTTCCCTTGTTTCAGCGCACGCTCCATCTCGGTCGCCTTCTTACCAAGCTCCTCCTCGCCGAACATCGCGGCTGTGCCGGCCAGCTTGTGCAACAGGCTCGTCAACCCCTTGCCCCTTTCACCGTCAAACGTCTCAGTTGAGAGAGCGTCCTGAACCGCCTGCAAGGCCTGCTCACGGCGCTGCTCCCATTTTTGGAGCAAGGCTGGCGAGTGGCTCGGAGCCGAGCTGGTGCTGCTATGTGCCGGAAAGTCGACAACGCGGGTCTCTTGCGTGCGCCCACTGTTCTCGACCACGCCGTTCCTGTGCCGGAACCGGCGTCGTTCACGTTGCTTGGTGAGCGCCGATTGAACCCGTTTTTCGATCGCAGCTCCCTCGACCACAGCGGCCTCGTCTTCCTTGGCATTTTCCACGGCCGACGGAAGTGCATCGTCTTCGATGATGCGAGTTGGTAACCACCGTTGCAATGCACGAGCGAGCTTCGCGAATTCCAGCGGCTTGGCAAGATGGGCCTGCATACCGGCGTCTCGGGCGGCAGCGATGTCTTCGGGGAATGCGTTAGCGGTTAGAGCGATGATCGGGAGCATGTCTCCGCCGATGCTTTCACCTCGGATCGCACGCGTGGCCGCATAGCCATCGCAGCCCGGCATCTGCACATCCATCAGAACCAGATCAAAGGGGTTGCCGCGCAGATACGCATCAAGCACCATTGTGATGGCTTCATTGCCGTCATGCGCCACGGAGACTTCTTGGCCGCAACGTTCCAGCATCTCGGTTGCCAGCATGCGGTTAACGTCGTGGTCTTCGGCAAGCAGAATGCGCGATCCACTGGGAAGGTCGGCACTGTCGAGCGCATTAGCCTCCACCGATCGATCAACTGGGACCGCGTTTGTTTGCAATGGTATTTCGATATCCTCTTCCAATCCCGGCTGGGCAAGAGACTTCGGACGAACCTTGATCATTGGCAGAGCGAGTTTGAAGCAGGATCCGACGCCAACTTCACTGTCGACTGATAGGCGCCCGCCCAACATCTCGGCCAATTGGCGGCTAATCGACAAACCAAGACCGGTTCCGCCAAACCGCCGAGCGGTGTTGCTCTCAGCTTGTGTGAAAGGGTCGAAAATCTGCTTGGTCCGTTTGGCGCTTATTCCGATACCCGTGTCGGTCACGGAAATGACGAGCTGATCTTCGTCGGTACGGCAAGTCACGGTCACGCGGCCTACCTCGGTGAACTTGATTGCATTGCCGATCAGATTGAGCACGATTTGCCTTAGCCGCAGGCCATCGGTCATAATCCAAGGCGCATCAGCCTCGTTCTCGAAGACAAGCTCCAGTCCCTTCTTTTCTGCGGTCGGCCGTTGCAGGGCTGCGCATTCGGCTATCGTCGCGTCCAGATCGACTGGTTCAGGGTCGATGGTGATTTGCCCAGCTTCAATCTTCGACAGGTCGAGGATGTCGTTGAGCAACATCATCATAGATCGGCCCGATTGGACAATCAGTTCCATATTGTGGCGCTGGCCGTCGTCGAGATCGGTCTGCAGCATCAGTTCTGAGAAGCCGAGAACCCCGTTCATCGGCGTGCGGATCTCGTGGCTCATGTTGGCGAGGAATTCAGTTTTCGATTTCGCCGCGTTCTCGGCCTTGCGGCGTGCGCGGGTCAGCAACAATTCGAGCTCGACCCGAACGGTCACATCGCGTGCGGACACAACGATGCCTTCGCGTGCGCCGGTTTCGGGATTGTGCGCGATTGCGCATTCAGCTTCCAGAAAAACCGGTGTTCCATGCTTGCTATCGAGATAGCGGCGATAAGTGAATCGCTCCTTGTCGCTGGCACCGCTCAGCAAGCGGTTTTCGGCCCTGACAATCTGGTCCTTTGCGTCCTTGTGCATACGATCCGAAGGGCGCTTGCCGATAAAGCTCTCCGGCGGCTCGCCCATCACTTCCTGCACCGACGACGAAGCATAGGTGCAGCGCCCCTGAAGATCGAAATACATCAGCGCGTCGGTGGTGTTCTCGGTTAGCAGGGCCAGCTCACGACGTCCAAGGTCCAGCTCGGCCATGATCCGGTTTCTGCCCGCCAGGATCGCCGCGATAGGCAATCCGGTCAGGAAGTTGGCTGCGACAAAGGCTTGTAGCACGTGAGAGCGATCCTGGTCCGAATTGACCATCGCGGCGATCGGTCCCAGGCCGTACCAAGTCATCGCCACAGTCATTGCTGCTATCACGAACACAAACAATGCTGTCCCGAGGCTGCCCAAGCGAAACGCGAAGAGCAGGGTGATTGGCGGAACCATGAAAAGCAGCGGGTACTGGACCTGATTGAGGACCAGGAATGTGCAGACTGATCCGATTGCGAACAGAAACGCGTTTTCAGCGATTTTGGGCCATGTGGCCCAACGCCGCTGCGTCAGGGCGTCATAGACAAGCAGTGCGGTTGGCGCGATAAGGATCATGCCCATGCTGTGCGCCAGCAGCCAACCGGTTGCCTTGGCCGCTATCGGATCGGACTTGATCGCGGTGACGCCTATTACAATCGTAGCCGATGCCAGCGGTCCGATAAGTCCCCCGAACCAGACAAAGCGAGCGAGGTGATCGAGGTCCTTCATATCCGGGCGCGGACCGCAACTGCGCCGGGTCAAGGCCAGCACCACCGCGACTTCGATCAGGTTGGCGGATGCAAAGAGGATGGCATTTGCAGACGGAACATGGGAGGCAAAGTTGGCCGAGAGAATGCCAATCGGCACCGCCGCCAGAAACGGGATCTCATTCTTAAGATCGGTACGCAGCAAGCATGCGATGGCCGCCGCTGCCGGCAACCAGATCGTCGCGAGACTGCCGCCAAACCGGGTTATCTCTATGCTGGCGTAGGCGAGAAGAAAGCACGTCACGCCACAGCCCAGCGCAGCCACCAGGCTCCGCCGGTCAATGTCGCCAGCAGCGAAAAATACCCATCGATTGGAGGCGGGCTGGGTTACTATATATTCGACGAGGCGCTCCATCGCTAACCCCTGACAGATGAGCTATAGAACATACGCTTGCGTGTTCGGCGAGATGCGGGAAAATACGGAGGAGGACGAAGTCAGTTGAAGAAAAGCGGAGCTTATGCTGCGCGGCGCCGCCGCAGGAATTGGCCCTTACTGGTGCTGATCGTGCTGGCGCATGTGGCTGCGCTTTACGGTTTGGCGCGCGCGTTTGCTCCTGATTTGACCGCTTCGGTAGAGCGCAGCGTCATGTCCACCTTCACAGTGACGGTCACCTCACCGCCGCCACCGCCCCAAAACCAACCGGAACCGGATGAGGGCGCGCAGGGCGATCCCGGTAGAGAGGCAGTGCCCAAACCGGTCACCGCGCCCAGCCCCAAGACCCCGATTGCGTCGCCAACACCCGTGCCGCGCGCGTCCTCGACCGGAACGGAGGCCTCTTCTGGCGCGCGAGAGGCAGGCGCTGGAACCGGGGCAGCGGGGAGCGGGCTTGGAACAGGCAGCGGGAATCGTGGCGGCGGGCAGGGCGGTGTTGCGGTCAGCAAGCCGGTGCATATCTCCGGCGGAATCGACAATGCGCGCGACTACCCAATTCCTGCGGGCGGTAGACAGGCGCGACGCGGCACGGAAGTGATTGTAAAAATGACAGTTGGCGTTGATGGGAGCGCGCGCAATTGTTCGGTCTATCGCCCCAGCCCGGATGTCGAAGCCAACCAGATCACCTGCCGACTGGTCGAGCAACGATTGCGCTTCCGCCCGGCGCAAGACGCGAATGGCAATCCTGTGCCGGCACCGTTCTATTGGCGGCAGAGATGGTTCTGATCTCTGCGTTAATCGGTCTTAACCACCTTGCTGCTAGACGCGCGACGATATGAATGAGCGACGTGCCATACATCCCGTGATTCTATGCGGTGGCAGCGGCACCCGGCTGTGGCCGGTGAGCCGCAAGTCGCGTCCGAAGCCCTTTCTGCCGCTTATGGGCGAACAAACTCTATTTCAGCAGGCGGTAAAGCGGGCTGACGATCCAGCTCATTTTGCCGCGCCGATCGTAGTCGCCGGGCCAGCCCATGCCGATCTGATTGAACAGCAACTGCCCAGTGACAGCGCTGCGAAACTTATCGTCGAGCCTTCCGCACACAACACCGCGCCAGCCATTGCTCTTGCGGCGGCTCGCCTCGAACCCAACGCAATCATGCTGGTTTGCCCGAGCGATCATCACATTGCGGATACCATCGCATTTCGTAAGGCGGCCTTGGCGGCGGCTGAGCTGGCACGCGAAGACTATCTCGTATCTTTCGGCATCGCGGCAGACCACCCGGAAGCAGGCTATGGCTATATCAAGCGAGGCGCTCCGCTGGGATCCGGTTTCAGAGTCGATGCTTTTGTCGAGAAGCCTGATCTGGCCCGCGCGGAGGCCTATCTGGCGAGCGGCGAATACGCCTGGAATGGTGGTATCTTTGCTTTCCGCGCCGGCGCATTCCTCAGCGAGCTTGCCGAACATCGGCCAGATATGGCGCGCTTGGTCGAGCAGGCGACCAGATCAGGCCGCGAAGAGGGGCGCCGCTTCCACCCTGATGCCAATGTATTTGCCGAAATCGCCGGGGAGTCGGTCGACTATGCGATGATGGAGAACACAACTCGCGCTGCTATGGTGCCTGCCGATATGGGTTGGTCGGACATTGGCAATTGGGCCGCGCTGCATGATGCGCTTGGCGCAGGTCTTGGCGCAAATGTCGCGCCTGCTGAGAGCGAGCTGGTTGACTGCAACAACGTGCTGATAGTTAGCGACGGGCCGCGAGTGTCGGCCATTGGCCTGGAAGATGTCTGCGTCATTGTCGATGGCGATGAAGTGCTGGTGACGACACGCGATGGGGCGCAAAAGGTTGGCAAGCTCTTAGGACCAAATGAGCAATGAATGCTAATCTAGAAACTAAACGCCCCGAGCCGAAGTCAGGGCAATTTGCGCGCAAGCTAACCACGCGCCGGGTTGAAAAGGTGTGGGGTCGGACCAATTTGCCCGCGCCGTTTGATCGCCGGGCAGTCGCGCGAACTAAAGGGCCAGATAGTCAGCCTATGCTGGTCGGCGAGGTCTGGTTTGAACCTCCGCCAGAGCTGGAGCAGCTGCTGGTCAAATACCTCTTCACCAGTGAGAAATTGTCTGTTCAGGTGCATCCCGGCGATAACGATGCGCTGGGCGATGAAGCAGGTAAGGATGAATTCTGGCTGGTGCTGGATGCAGAGCCGGGCGCAAGGCTGGCCATCGGTTTCGAAGAACCGGTCACTCCAAAGGCGATGGAAGCTGCCGCGCGCAGCGGCGCAATCGAGCAACTGCTCGCCTGGCACGAGGCAAAGCCGGGCGATCTGTTTTACCTACCCGCGGGCACCGTCCACGCGATCGGTCCCGGCCTGTCACTGGTCGAAGTGCAGCAAAACAGCGACACGACCTTCCGCCTCTATGATTATGGCCGCCCGCGCGAACTACATTTGGAACGAGCCATCGCCGTCGCCGATGGGGGCACATATCGCGTTGCGCACCGCAGTTCGATTGCGGATCGTGGCCAAACACTGATCGAAGGGCCCCATTTCCGCATCGACCGAGTTGAGGGTGAACCTGACGGTGCGACCCAGGCCGCTTTTGCCGGGCCTATTCTCGCCTTGCCGCTGTCTGGCCATCTCACTTTCGGCAAGGACCAAGAGAGCGCAGCGAGACCCGGAGAATGCGTGGTCGCGAGCGGCCTTGATATGCTCGACTTCGCTTCAGCAGAGGTAACCCTGTTGATCTCTGCCAAAGCGCCTTGATCGGCCAGACTGGCGTGAGGTCTAGTTGGGCACGCCCATGATGTTGCTCAGATCCTCGCGGCCATAGGGTTTGCGCAGCATCCCTTGCGCGCCGATCTCTTCCATTTCCATATCGCCATAGCCTGTCGCGAGCACGAAGGGGACGCCCGCTTCTCTGAGCGCGTTTGCGACTGGCAAGCTCGACTCGGCCCCGAGATTATAATCGAGGATCGCGAAATCAGGCTTCTGCGTTTTTATCGCTTCAAGGCCGCCCGCAACGCTGCTGGCGACGCTGACTTTGGCTACACCAAGCCGTTTGAGGCTCTCCTCGGTATCGAGTGCAATAATCATGCTGTCTTCGACCAGAAGAACATGATCGGGCAGGCCTGTCACTGGTCCGATTTGATCACCATCGGAGCCTTGTGACTCGACAGATCTGGCGACATTGCTTGCGTCGGGCACCACAACATAGCGATCGGGGATCATGAAGCGCGCTTCAAGGCCGGTCAGCTTGAAACGGACGTCGGCCTCTCCCTTCAACTCATAGGGGATCGAGCGCTCGATAATTGTGGAGCCGAAACCACGCCGGGTTGGTGCCTTGACCGGCGGACCTCCCCGCTCCGTCCATTCGACGACCAGATCGCCGGACTCGCTGCGTGACGTTTCAATCGCCAGTTTCCCATGGCTGTCGCACAGGCTGCCATATTTGGCTGAATTGGTGACCAGCTCGTGCACCACCAGCGCAAGTACCGTGTAGGCCTCAGGCTTGATCAGCACTTCTTCGCCGCTCAGCTGCATGCGCTCCCGCTTCTCTTGCAGATAGGCCTCAAGCTCCGTCTCGAACAGCTTTGAGAGCGGCGCAGGAGCCCAGTTCTCGCGGGTGATGTTATCGTGCGCGCTGGCCAGCGCATTGATCCGGCCACCGATAATCTTGCTGAAATCCACGATGTTGCTGGCGTCATGCTGGGACTGGTTGACCAGGCTGCGGATCAGATTGAGGATGTTGCGCACGCGGTGATTGAGCTCGGCGATCAGCAATTCCTGCTGCTCCTGTGCGCGGCTACGCTCACGCGCGACCTCGTCGGTCATGCGCAGCACCACTTCGAGTAAGGTGATGCGCAAGCTTTCGGCGATCTGCAGCTCGTCTTCAGTCCATTCCGCGCTCTGACCTTCGACGGTCTGCTGCCAAGCCTCGAAACTGCCGCGCGGCTGCAACCGTTCCCCCGCGTTGGCCACTGCCTTTTCGGGATTGCCAGCCCAGGTGACCGTTTTTTTGAGCTGTTTGCGCCACAGCACCAGGAAGTCGCGCGGTGTGCGGGAGAATGGGAGTATCATTGCTCCAGCGATTTCGTCGGAGAACTCCTGTGCGGCCGATATGTGTTCACCCAGCCTGTGGGTCGAAATGATTGTGCTGGACGGGGCGCTGTTGAGCATGGGTAGCATGCAACGGAACTGCTCTTCGTTAGGGGCTGTACCGTTGGAACTGTATTCGCCATCGATCAGGACGGAAGACCCATCGTGTTCGATCACGTCCCGAAGCAGGTTGTCGATCAGCGGCAGATTGCTGTTGAGCGAGGTGCCGCCCGCCAGGCGCAACATTACCTGATCGTGCAGTCCGCGACCGCGGGCGCGAATTTCTTCCGCCTGAGCGATCAGCAGACGGTCCAATATCAGCGAGAACATTTGCGAGAACGTCTCAGCCACGGTGCGAAGCGAATAGGGCGGACACTTGGCCTCGTAGTGGTGACACGAAATCATGCCCCATAACTCGCCTTTGACGACGATCGAGATCGAGAGGGAAGCCTTCACGCCCATATTGCGCATATATTGAACATGCATTTGCGAATGTGCACGCAGCACGCTCATCGAAAGGTCCAATGGCTCGCCATCCAGCCCGACCGCTGGTTCGATTGGAACGGCGTCGGCCAACATATCGCTAATGACGCGGACCCGGTTACGGCGGAAAAGCTCGCGTGCCTGCTGCGGAATGTCCGCCTGCGGATATCGCAGGCCAAGATATGGTTGCAGATCTTCGCGCTTGTCCTCTGCAATCACCTCACCGCTCTGGTCGGGATGAAAGCGATAGACCATGACCCGGTCATAGCCGAGCATCTCACGCGCCAGAATCGCAGTCTCTTCGCAAAGAGATTTTACGTCGCGGTGCTTGTCGAGCTTGGTCAGGACCGGCCCGACCAAGGAAAGGTGATCGGCATAATCCGCCGCCGCATGCCGCTCGAACTCGATGACAATGCGCTCACCGACCGTGTGGATCGCAACGTCGAACATCTCGCCGCTGTGGGTCAGGCGCAGGCCGAACAGGCGCTCAACCTGATCTTCTTCGGTGATCCGCTCCAGCGCGCCGCGCAATTGCTCCAGGGCATGTGGCTGAAGGTAGGCCGAGATTTCTTGTCCGATTTCGGGGTTGTTATCCAGACCGAGCAGTTCACCGCAATTGAGTGAGCGGTGGGCGACAAACCAGTCCGCGTTCAGTGCAATTAGACCGCCAAATGGCTGAACGCTGGCGATATGCTGGATCGCCTCGCGGTCGCATTCGGTCAGTTTTCGGTTCTCTTGGGGAGGGAAACTCATAGCGGCGCTTTCTTGATCGCTCTGTTGTTTGTGTCGGCTGGCTCGAGATGGTCGGTTACTGGTGTTGAACCAGGCTCGACATCCACCGTCGGCACATCCTCGGGCCATTTTGACTCGTCGTTCGCGCGCGCTGTCTTGCCTGTCGCCGTGTCGGCCACATCGATGAAGTGCGCGAAGGTGGCGAGGGCCGCCTTTGTTGCCGGGGCAAGCACATCTTGGTCGACCGGAATCTCGATTTGCGGGCGTAGCTTGTTCCAGAACGCGGGCATGGCGTCATCGCCCAGGAAAGCGTGCGGCCAATCATCGTGTCCGTTGCGTCGCATATCGTGCAGGATCGCGCGGTTGCCGAGGCCCGATCCGGCCAGCACCCAGGCTACTCCCAGTACCGACGCTTCATCATCGGTATCTGGACCGTCCGTGTTCAACTCAAATTCGACCGTCTCCTCCGGCTCGGATGCTCGCAAATCGGCCAGGTCGTCGGCGATCAACTGGCATTGCATTGGCGGACAGATATCCGCTGGTGCTTGGTCTGAGAGCCAGCCTTCGACGGGTCTGCGCGCCGCAAATTGCAGCGCCAGAAAGCGGGCATAATCCTGTTTGTTGGTCCAGCCGGAAGCGGTCCGCATCGCCTCATCAAGTCGGTCATGCGTGTGTGCAGTCGCATCGCGCAAGGCGATACGCAGACTGACAGGATGTACCGGCTTTTCGATAGCGGATGCTCCAGATGGCTCCGATGATGCCTACCAGATGGTGAGGCGCGACATAGGTGCCATGGCAGCACAATTGAGATCGTGCAAACACATAGGTTAACTTACCGATCCGTTTTGGCTTTAATTTAAGTGATGATTATCAATGGCCTGAAGGGAGGGTGCCCTCCATTGATGATCCATATCAGTGCTTTTCGAGCAGTTTGCCGCCCTCTTTGCGAATCGCCTTTTCGATCAGCGGGCGGGCCATGCTCAAAATCGCCGGCAGGTCGAAATCGATGATCACCTGCTCGTCTTCGATCTCCACAAATCCATCGACGCGCTGACCCCAGGCCTTCACGAAAAGGTCCATCCGGTCCTCGCTCGGCCAGTCTGTTTGCACGCTGGCGGTACCCTCCGGAAAATAGCTGCCAATCTTGTGCGCGTGTTCGTGCATGCGGCGGCGCACTTCCTCGCGGCCCAACTGATGCGGCAGAGCAACCCTCACTGCTTGAGGTCCTCAAGAGCTTCATCCCCGCCGTAGCGGTATTCGAGATAGCGATCCTTGATCGCCAGGTCATCGAGCGCGCCTTCAGCCAGTCGACGAGTGACCCGGTCGATCTCGCCGCTGATCTTGCCCAGGCTGTCGGTCAGACGGTCATCGGCGGACTTGCCGACATGCTTTTCCGTGCGAAGGTGCTCGGGAATCTTGCGATAATTGTCGATCGTTTCGGGGATGTATTCGCCCACCAATTCGCGAACTTCGGCAACCGAAGGATGCGACTGATCGACTGTCTCCAATTGCAGGCCAAGCGCATCCAGCTGCACGCCAATCTGGTCGACGACCCTTACTGCTGGCGGCGGCAAAGCGGGACGCTGCGCCTCGAGCCAAAGCTCGGTGCGCGCGACCATTTGCTTGGGCTCTCCCTGTTTCAACTCGGTGCGCTTGGGAATCTTTACCTTGGGGTAGTTTGCAAAGAACACGCCCGCCGTGACCACCGCGAAGAAGGCGGCGACAACGCCCCAGAACCCGATCCCGTTCAGCACTATGCCGGCGATCGACATGGCGGCGAAGATCGCGACAACAGCCGCGCCGAAATAGCCTGCGCGTTTGAGCACGGACTGGAATTTGAGGCCCGCCGAGCCTTTGCCAATGCTCTCACCGGGCCGGTGCGTGCCGCCGCTACGCTGCGTAGCGAGCGATTGCCCGGCTGCCGACAGGATCTGATCGGATTGTTTGGTTGTATCAGCCATTATGCGCTGTTCTTAATCCTCCAGCGCCAGCAGCGACGGCTCGGAAGCGACCTTGGCTGCGGCCTGCGTCTGCCCTTCGGCGCGTGCGATATAGCCTTTCGACTTCTCGACCTCGTCGGACAGGACGGTGACGGTCTGCTTCATGCTGGCGAGCGCCTTCACCTTGAATTCGTCGACCTCATCCATCGTGTCATAGATGTTCTGAAAGGCGCGTTGCAGCGTCTCCAGCGGGATCGTGCTCGACGCCGCCTGCTCGTGGATCTGCCCGGTCTGTTCGCGCAGCAGCGTGCTGGTCGAATCGATGATGTCGCTGGTCGTCTGATTGAGCGCGGTGATCTGACCTAGCACCAGGCGCTGATTGGTCATCGCCTGCGCGACTGTGACCGCCGTGCGCAGAGCGCCGACAGTCGTGGTGCTGGCACGGTCGACGCCTTTGACCAGCTCGACATTGTTCTTCTTGACGAGATCGAGGGAGAGATAGCCCTGCACGCTCACCGCCATCTGCGTCAGCAGGTCTTGGGTGCGCTGGCGGACATAGAAAAGCGCGCTTTCACGGATCGCCTTGGCCTTGGCCGGATCGGTCGCGTCAAGCTCATCCGCTTTCTCTTCCAGCCGTTCGTCGAGCTTCTTGGCGATGTGGATCATCTGCTCCAGCTCGCCCATCGCCGCCCACAGCTTCTGCCGTTCGACGTCGATAGCCGCATTGTCCTCGTGCAGTTCTTTCTTGCCCGAAGCGAGGCGCTCTAGGATCGCCTGAATGTGTCCCTGCGACGAGGTGTAGCTGTCAAAGTAGTTTTGCAGCTTGTTGCCGAACGGGATGATGCCGAAAAGCTTGCGCCCGCGCAGCTTGCCTTTGCGGCCCGGGTCGAGATCTTCGACCACTTTGCGCAGTTCGAGCAGGTCGGTGCCCACACCGGTATCGTTGTCCATCGCGCGTACTGGACGATCGAGGAAACGGTTCGACATGGCGGCAGCGGCGCGAATTTGCTCCTGTCCCATGCGCGTGATCTGATCCACCTTTTCACCGAAGGCCGGTGAGTTCGCATCTTCCGCGACCAGCTCGGACACGAAGCCTTCGACTTTCTCTTCCAGCTTGGTGCGTTTCTCCGTATCGACCGGGACAAGGCCCGCCGCTTTTTCAGGCGCAACCGCTGGCACAGGCTCTGGGGGGCTCAGCTCAAAATCGGTCGTGGTCTTTGTCGTCGTTTCCGTATTGCTCATCGGGCCTCTTGAACTCCCTGAAATCCATTTGCGTCAGCCAGTTATGCAGCGACAGCCATAACGTTGTGTCATTCTTCATAACTGTATTAGTGTTCTAAGACACATCTTTCAAGATAGTGCCCGATCGCTGGGCGTGCGTCTATCCAAAAGCGGCATGCTTCCGTTTGCTATGGTTTGCGCGTAACGGAATGCCTGTGAGCAATTCAGAACACGGACAATGCGATGCAGGATGAGGGCAAAGGCCAGGCGCCGCGGGACGATGGCCAGGAAACTGCGCAGGATGGGGGGCACGGTGCGGCTTTGGCAGCTACAAGCTCTGCTGCGGCAAAGGCGACTGGCCACCCTGATCCTGCGCCGTCGCAACCTCTGACGGGTTCCACTTTTTCACGTGTGCTGTTCAGTGTGCGGCGGTGGTGGCTGCAAGACGTAGTAGGCACAGTCAATCAGTCGAGCGTGATCGAGAAACGGCGTGAGGATTGCGCGCTTTCCGAACGCTATTTGTTCATGACCGCGATGAGCGGCGGCATCGCCATACTCGGTTTGCTATTATCCTCGCCGGCGGTGGTGATCGGCGCGATGCTTCTGTCGCCGCTGATGGGTCCGATAATGGGCTTGGGTTTCGCGCTCGCCATCGGTGACTATCCGTGGCTCAAACAGTCTGCGCGTAGCCTCGCGTGGGGCACGGTGATGGCGGTATTGCTCTGCGCTCTGGTGGTATTCTTCTCACCGATCCAGACGATCACGCCAGAGATTGCCGCGCGCACCCGCCCCAATCTGTTCGACCTGATGGTTGCGCTGTTCTCCGCACTCGCAGGTGCCTATGCGATGATCCGTGGGCGCGAGGGCACGATCGTCGGCGTGGCGATCGCCACCGCCCTGATGCCGCCACTCGCCGTGGTCGGATTTGGCCTTGCGACCTTCAACTGGACGGTCTTTTCCGGCGCGCTGCTGCTTTATGTGACGAACCTTCTCACCATTGCACTCACCGCTTGGGGTATGGCGCGGCTCTACGGGTTCCGCACCACGCTGAGCGAACGCAACACGCTGTTCCAGAACGTTGCCGTCGCCACTGTATTCCTCGCGCTGGCGATACCGCTTGCCTTCTCGCTGCAGCAGATCGCATGGGAGGCCAACGCTCAGCGGATCGTGCGCGGCGAGGTGATCGAAAACTTCGATGAACGCTCGCGGGTTAGTGATCTGGAAATTGAATTTGGATCCGAGCCGATCGCAATCTCCGCTACAGTCCTGACCCCTGTACTTAAAGCCGATGCTGAAGTTGAAGCTGAGCGGGCGCTGGCAGCGCGGCTGGGTCGACCGGTCGAGCTGGCGCTGGTTCAATATCAAGTCGGCACTAGCGCGACCGCCGCCGAACAGGCGGAACTCTCCGCCACGCGTGCGCGCGAAGAGGCGGCAGCGCTCGAACGCGCCGATGACCTAGCTAAACGGCTTGCTTTGGTCGCGGGCGTGACTGAGGATGATGTGCTTGTCGATCGCACCCGCAGGCGGGCAATGGTGCGTGCGAAACCGCTCGATGGAGCTTCGCTGGCTGCTTATCGCACGCTGGAGCAACGCATCGCCGAGACCGAGCCGGAATGGCAGATCGAATTGTTGCCGCCGATCAAGGACCTGCCGAGCGTCATCCCCTTTGAGGATGGTGAGCCGACGGTTGCTGGCACGCAGGCGTTGCTGATCATCGGCTGGGCGGGCCAGCGGATCGATGTGCCGATCGCGCTGGTGGGCGATCCCGATGAGGCGGCGCGGGCAGCGGAATTGCTGGCTGAAAAGGGTGTAGAGGCGAATGTCACTCCTGGCTTTGGCCCAGTGCGGGCTAGCTGGGGTAATCCTTCAGAATAACTCGGGATTAAGTTTGGCCGAACTTTAAGCCGCGAGCTTGAGCGGTACGATTTCGCCTGAGAGATAGAGCTTCTTTGCCTTGGCGCGGCTCAATTTGCCAGAGCTGGTGCGCGGTAGAGTGCGCGGCGGAACCAGTTCGACGACACAGCTCATGCCCGTGACCGAGCGGACCTTGTCGGCGATCTGCTCGCGCAGTTTGACCCGCTCTACTGGGTCGGAAACACGGCAATGGACCAGCACGGCGGGCGCTTCCTCGCCATTGTCGGTCTCGACCGAGAAGGCGGCGATGTCGCCATGGTTGAAGCCGGGCAGTTGCTCCACCGCCCACTCGATATCCTGCGGCCAATGGTTTTTACCATTGATGATGATCATGTCCTTTGCGCGGCCGACAATGAACAGATAGCCATCGGCCATATAGCCCATATCGCCCGTGTCGAGCCAACCGTCGACGAGGCAATCCTCTGTCGCTTCCTTGTTGCGGAAATAGGAGTGCATGACGCTGGGGCCGCGGCACCAGACTTTACCGATCTGATGATCTCCGCGCGCATGGCCATCCCCATTGTCTTCAGGGCCGCGAATTTCGACTTCCATATCGGGCAGCGTCTTGCCGCAATTGACGATAGCGCGGTAGCGGGCCGGGCGTGAGATGTCGCGCGGCGTGCCGGACAGGCGCTCTTCCTCGACCAGCTCGACCCGAATGCCCTCACCTGGCGGCATCACGGTGACCGCGAGCACGGCTTCGGCCAGACCGTAGGATGGCGTGAATGCGCTCGCCTTGAACCCTGCATCGGAAAAGGCGTTGACGAAGTTTTGCATTACGTCCGGGCGGATCATGTCAGCGCCATTGCCAGCGACCCGCCAGCGCGAGAGGTCGAAACGGTCCGCTACATGGCTCTGGCTGGAAATGCGCCGCGCGCAAATGTCATAGCCGAAGGTTGGCGAGTAGGAGAGCGTGCTCCCTTTGTTGCGGCTGATGACATCGAGCCATGCCAGCGGACGGCGTGCGAAGGCATCGGGCTTCAGGTAGTCGCCGGATACCTGGTTGGCGATCAGCGACAGGAAGCATCCGACAAGACCCATATCGTGATACCACGGTAGCCAGCTGACGCAGCGTTCGTTCTTGCCCAGCTGCATGCTAGTGGAATGGCCATAGAGATTGTGCAGCAGCGCGCGGTGCGTGACCGCTACGCCAGTCGGGAAGCGCGTCGAGCCCGAAGAGTATTGCAAGTAGCAAATGTCTTCGGCGTCGGCTTTGGGCAGCTCGCATTCGGGGGCGTCGCGCTCGGCAAAGTCTTGCCAGCTTTCGCCCTTGCAGCCCTGCTTCGCCGCAGCGGCAGCCGCCATTTCCGCAATCTCTTCCGGGTAGATCAGGACTTTCGGATCGCTGCTCTGCAATTGCACGGCGAGCTGATCGATATAGCTTTCTTTGCCGCCAAAGGTGGTCGGCAAGGGAAGTGGCACAGGCCAGGCGCCAACATAAACGCACGCGCAGAAAAGAGCCGCAAAATCAGGGCCGGTTTCCGCAATCAGGGCAACGCGATCTTCCTTGCCAATGCCGCTCGCGATCAGGCGGCGAGCCATGACAAGCGCGTCCTCACGCATCTCCGAGAAGGGGTAAACACGCTCAAGTTGTCCACGCATATCGTGGAAATTGAGCCCCTTCTTGCTCTGCGCAGCGTAGTCGATGGCGTCGTTAAACGTCTCGAATTCAGCTCTTATGCGCGGTAGATCGCAATCATTCGGCGTCGGCGTCAATGCGGCGTCGGTCATAATTATCTAGCGATACCCGTATGTTACGGTGCGGCAAAGCACACCCGATCCCGTATCCCCAAAGCGCTGGACACTGTGCCCAGCACCATTCAAAATTAGTCATTCGATAACGACTGTGGCACGAATAAGGCGAAATGGTTTCAGGGGATACCGATTTGTCACCGTCTGGTAGCAACAAGCGCGATGAGGGCAGTCGCCGTAAAAAGCGGATGCGAAGACCTCTGGATGAGACGGCGCTACGGGATCTTGCGCTATCCTATGTCGCACGCTTTGCGACGAGCGGGGCCAAACTTGAGGCCTATCTGGCCCGCAAAATTCGTGAACGCGGTGTTGCGGGGGTCGAAGATGGTGATGGCGGCGAAGACGCACGGCTCGATGTGCGCGGCATTGTCGAGCGCCTGATCGAGCTCGGTTATGTCGACGATGCCGCCTACGCCAAGGCGCGCAGCCGCGATCTGATGGCGCGGGGCTATGGCGCGCGGCGGGTCGATCAGGCGCTGTATGCAGCCGGAATCGACGAAGAGGTGCGCAGCGATCAGTCTCCAAGTGAAGCCGTAGCAAGGCGGGCGGTGATCCTGCTGGCGCGCAAACGCGGCTTTGGCCCGTTCAGCCGAAAAGAGATGGATCAAAAGCTGCGCGAAAAGCAGATTGCCGCGATGATACGGGCAGGGCATGACTTTACCGCTGCACGCGCTATTGTCGCAGCGGAGAGTGAGGAAGAGATAGAGCAATGGCTTGCGGAAGCGGAAGAAGACGAGGCTGGCACTGGGCCTGGGGAGACCGGGCCGTGGTGAGGCTCTTGCCCTTTGGCTTGCCCGCCGCTTTCGCGCTCTCGCTGGCCGCATGTACAGCCGCAGACGCTGAGCCGGAAGTCGGGAATGCCGAATCCGGGACTGCAAATGCCGTCGGCAGCGAGGCCGATACACATCCGATCTCCGGTCTGCTGGTTATCGAAGTCCAAGTGGAAAGCGGCGACGCGGCGCATGTCTTCAAGACCGAACTTGCCGACACACCTGCGGCGCAAGCGCGTGGGCTGATGTTTCGCACCGAGCTCGCCAATGACGAGGCCATGCTGTTTCCATCCAATCCGCCTGCCCCGCGCAGTTTCTGGATGAAGAACACGCCCATCCCGCTCGATATCATCTTTGTCGGAACCGACCGGCGGATCACCAATATCGCCGCAAGTACGGTGCCTTATTCGCTCGACTCCGTCCCGTCTGATGGGATCGCCAGCGCAGTGCTTGAAGTGCGCGGCGGTCTTTCCGAAGAGCTCGGCATTGGGCCGGGTGATCTCGTAGAATATAGTTTGCCAGAGTAGCTTTTCTCCCCTTTTCGCCCACTTCCAAATCCGCTAATCGCGTCGCCCATGGGATTCTTCGGAAAAATCTTCACCTGGTGGGATGGCGCGACCATCGGCACCCTTCTGTGGTCTGGCCGCAATGGCGAGCACGTCGGCACCGATGCGCAGGGCAATAAGTATTACCGCCAGCGCAAGAAAAAGGGCAAAGATGACGCCCCTAATGGCTCATACGTCAGCCGCGAGCGCCGCTGGGTGATCTATGAAGGTGCCAATGATGCGAGCCGCGTGCCATCCGAATGGCATGGCTGGCTGCACGGTGCATTCGACGATATACCGGAAAGCCACCTGCCCCCGGCCAAGATTTGGGAAGCGGATTACACCCCAAATGCGACTGGCACAGCTGCCGCCTATCGTCCGCAAGGGGCGCTGGAAAAGGGCGGTAAACGTGCTCGCGCCGTGGGCGACTATGAGGCGTGGAACCCGGAAGGGTAGGCTTTATGCGCGCCGCGTTCGCCACTGGCCTTCTGTTGGTTCTTGCCGCCTGCGACAGCGGCGCACCCGGTGCCGATCCCGCTGCGCGGGCGACGGACGTGCCGGAAAACCTTGCCAACGCGCAGATGCCGGAAATCACCGCTGAGGAATTGGAGGGCGCGACCCCGATGACTGAGCGCGTGGCGACGATCGGCCTGCTAAACAAGCGCAACAACGTCAGTCAGGACTTCGAAATGAGCCCGGGTGAGAGCCGTCGCTCAGGCCCGGTCGTGATCCGCCTACAGGCTTGTGAACGTACAGCGCCCTGGGAAATGCCTCAGGAAACCGGCGCTTTCGTTCAGGTTCTGGTGCAGGAGCGCGGGTCGGACGACTTTACCGGCGTTTTCTCCGGCTGGCTGTTCAAGAATTCGCCCAGCCTCAACGTGGTCGAGCACCCGATTTACGACGTCTGGGTGAAAGATTGCGCGATGGCTTTTCCGGGTGAGGAGTGAGCCGCGCGTTCCGCAAACTCCCGAAATGACTGATTGAGGCTGAGCCGAGGTGGCGCCTCGCGCGCCTTCGCCACCAGCTTGAGATATTCGGTTTGCGGGATTTCAACCGCGCCAAGGCTCGCCAGATGATCGGTCATGAACTGGCAATCGAGCAGTTCGAAGCCGGCATTGCGCAGCAACGCGACCAGCCATGTGAGCGCGACCTTACTGGCATTGTCGGCGCGCGAAAACATGCTTTCACCGCAGAAGACCCGGTCGAACGAAACGCCGTAGAGTCCGCCGACCAGCTGCGGTTCGCCGTCATCGTCGTCAGCAGCCAACCAACACTCAATGGAATGCGCGGCGCCGTGGGCATGCAATTCGCGGTAGCTGGCAATGATCCGGTCGCTGATCCAGCTTTCAGGGTGGCCAGGGCGCGGAGCCGCGCACGCCTCTATAACGCCAGCAAAATCGCGGTTGAGTGTGACCGTATAGCGATCTTGTCGCACCACTTTTCTTAGCGATTTGGACAAGCGGAGCTCGTCGAGTGGAAAGATCGCCCGTTCGCGCGGCTCGACCCAGAACACTTCGGGGTCATCACGTCGATCTGCCATAGGAAAGATGCCGCTCTGATAGGCGAGCAGCAGCATGTCCGTCGGGATCGGGGCGGGGAAGGGCGAATGCATGTTAGCGCTGAATATAGCAGCGCGAGAGGCAATCGGGCGAGAAATTATCTCATGCGGTCCGATACCGATCTCGTGTTGCCAAGCTGTGCGTGCTGATCTAGAGGGCGTGCCTCCCATGCAGGGGTGTAGCTCAGTTGGTAGAGCATCGGTCTCCAAAACCGAGGGCCACGGGTTCGAATCCTGTCACCCCTGCCATTTCTTCCAGACCCGTTTTTCGCGAATTATTCCTGTGGATTGTCGTAAATCGCCAATCCCGCCAAATTCGCGACCGCTAATTTGCATACTTGAGGCGAACGCGATTCGCCGCGTGTTGATGTGCAGAAAGAGCGAGAGGTGGACGTGTCTCGATTGTCAATTCGCAGCAGCAGCAAGCCCGATGGCTGGGCCAGTCCTCGGCCATACAGCGATGCGAACATTCGCCTGCAAAAGCATGGGCCGATCCAGCCGATGGAAGAGCCCGGCCTTTTTTCACGCATCTTCCGCTGGCGCTAACTTCCTGTCTCGCCTCCGCTGAGAAGGCTGGCTGCGGGCGCTCAGTCACATGTTTTGCGAGATTTCCCTCATATCGTGGGAACCACGTAGCTGCGTGGTGCATTTTCATGGATGGACGGAGGGCATAATCGCAACATGGAGAATGAACCCGTGTCTAGTTTATCCTTCCGAAGCAGTCGTCCAGATGCATGGACGCAACCGCGCGCTCACAAGGATGCGAGCCTGCGACGCCACAAGCATGGCCCCATTCGTCCGATGGATGAGGGCGGCTTTTGGGAGCGACTGCTGGGACTAGATTGAGCATCGCTCAAAAATGAGAGGGCCGGTCTGTTCCTGGCAGGCCGGCCCTTCTTATTGGCGCTATATTGTCGGCGCGAGGCGCCTCAAGCGCGACTGACCAGCCGGTAGCCGCGCCGAACATCAGTACTCGTTCGGCTCTTCCGGCGTGTCGGCGTGGAAGTCGTCGCCAGCAGTCTTGTCGCCCTGGGCAAGCTTGAACACCACACCCGAGAGCAGAACCAGCGCCAGCAAGTTAGGCAGCGCCATCGCCGCGTTGGAGATGTCGCCGAGGCGCCAGACCAGTGTCAGATCCTGCGTCGAACCGACATAGATCACCAGACACCACAGGACGCGCCAGATGATGTGCAGAATCTTCTCGCCGCCGCGGGTCGAGCCGGGCACGCGGTCATAGATAAAGGTGATCGCGCGCTCGCCATAATAGCTCCACGTCAGCAGCGTGGTGAACACGAACAGGATCAGTGCTGTCGAGGCGATCAGCGTGCCAAGCGGGATGGTGGCGATCTCGAATGGGAAGGCCGCCGCGAACGCGCCGCTGGTCATCGCGAACCCTTCAAGGTCGGAATTCCACGCATGCGGAACGGCAACGCCGCCACCGGTAAAGTCGCCCTGAACGGTCAGGATCACCAGAGCCGTCATCGTGCAGATGACTACCGTATCGATGAAACAGCCGAGCATCGCCATGCGGCCCTGCTGCTGCGGATCGTTGGTCTGTGCGACAGCGTGGGCGATTGGGGTCGAACCCTGCCCCGCCTCATTCGAAAACAGCCCGCGCGCGACACCGGCGCGGATCGCCAGCGCGATTGCCGCACCGACGAAGCCGCCGGTTGCAGCCTGCGGGTTGAAGGCACCGTGGAAGATCAGGCCGAAGGTCGCTGGGATGTCCTGAATATTCAGGATCAGGGCGATGAAAGCCATGACCAGATAGGCAGCCGCCATGAACGGGACGACCTTTTCCGCCACGTTACCGATCGACTTGATCCCGCCGATGATGACGATGAACACTGCGACGGCGACGATTGCGCCGCCGACCGCTTCTTCGATGCCGAACAATTCGTTGAGGCCGTCGGCCACGGCATTGGCCTGGATCGAATTGCCGGTGACCATCGCCGAGAATAAGGTGCCCAGGCAGAACAGGATAGCGAGCCAGGTCCATTTCGGGCCGAGGCCGATCATGATGTAACTCATCGGGCCGCCGCGATAGACGCCGTCCGACGTCTTCTCGCGGTAGCGGATGGCGAGCGAGCCCTCAGCGAAAGCGAGCGCCATACCGATCAGCGCGGTAATCCACATCCAAAAGATCGCGCCGGGTCCGCCCAGAGCCAGTGCAGTAGCGACACCTGCAAGGTTACCGGTGCCAACTTGGCCCGAAAGTGCGGTGGAGAGCGCGGCGAAGGGCGAAATCTCTCCGTCCCCCTCGCCCTTGCGGCCTGCAAACAAGCCTTTGAAAGCGCCGCCAAGGTGCCTGATCGGGTAAAATTTCAGCCCGAACATGATGTAGAGGCCGATGCCGAGCAGCACGATCACCATTGGCGGAATGGGTTGTCCGCCGACCGAGAGCCATGGCAGCAATTCCCCGTTCCATGTGCCGCCCCAGATGAAGTCTGAAACGTTCGTGACGCGGTCTACCAGGCTGATTGAGCCCTCTGCATTGGCTGCCATGTGCGGTGGATCCCCCGAATTGTGTTTTCTCTGTCTGAGGCTGTACCTCGATTTAAGCCGCGCACGCTAGAGCCGTGCCCGTGCCTTGGCCAGCCCTTTAACAAACGGTTTACCGCAGTAGTCTCCACGCGCTTTGTGAGTTGTTGGTTTGATCGGTGGGCCGGTTGAGTTTTCAAAACACGCCTCCCAAACCACACGCTTGCTTTTGCCCGGGGCGACATCTAAGAGCGCAAGCGGACTTTCCGACATTGGAATTCAGTAGAGCCCCTCCCGAACACTTGTTCGGGGCGGCGAGAAGACCTACCTGAAACCCAGTGGCGGATTCTCCGCGAAGGCAAATTTCCAGGACGATAAGGCTCGCAACATGGCCGAAGAGAAAAAGCGCAAGACATCACCGGCGGAGTTCGTGAACCAGGTCCGGGCCGAAACCAGCAAGGTCGTTTGGCCGACCCGTGAAGAGACGATCCGCACTGCGATCTTCGTCTTCATTATGATGGTGATTCTCTCGCTGTTCTTCCTCGGTATCGACACCGTGTTCAGCTCGATCGTCTCCTGGTTGCTTACGCTGGTCTAACTGTTCCGATGCAGATGCGCGGAGGCCCGCGCGCTGCCATCCCACGTTCAATTTCGCGAATTCTAAGGATTATCCATGGCTCGCTGGTACATCATCCACGCTTATTCGGGCTTCGAAAACAAGGTCAAAGAGGCGATCATCTCCGAAGCGGAGCGTCTGGGCCTTTCCGAGGCGGTTGAAGAGGTCGAAGTGCCGACCGAGACCGTGACCGAAGTGAAGCGCGGCAAGAAGGTTCAGGTAGAGCGCAAGTTCATGCCCGGCTATGTCCTCGCCAAGCTGCGGATGAACGACGACGTATATCACCTCGTCAAGAACACTCCGAAAGTGACCGGCTTTCTTGGCAATAACAACAAGCCGCAGCCGATCAGCGAAAAAGAGGCCGCGCGCTATTTCGGCGGCGTCGAAGAAGCCAAGGCCGCGCCCAAGCAGCAGGTCAATGTCGATTACGAAATCGGCGACCAGGTCAAAGTGCTCGACGGTCCGTTCGCAAGCTTCAACGGCGTGGTCGAGGAACTCGACTTCGACAAGGGCAAGGTCAAGGTTTCGGTCTCGATCTTTGGCCGCGCGACTCCGGTCGAACTCGACTTCGAACAGGTCGAACTGGTCAAGTAAGACCAACGATGCGGACCGCGCAGTGGCCGCTCAACGCCGCGATGCTTTGCGGCGTGCTTGCGATTTCCGGCTGCGGGGGAACGCCCACACCTTTTGAGCCACCCCATTTCGAGGAAGTGGATTGCGAAGACTACGCATCCGTCGAACATGACGGCGCGATCTTTTACAATAATGTCTGGAACAGCCACGCGGCAGATGGCTTCGACTGGCGGCAATGCGTCGTCGAAGACGGCAATGCCGAAGATCCGACCTACGGTTGGTATTGGCGTTGGCCCGCGTCCAGCCGTGACATCTTCGCCCAACCACAAGTGAAAGTCGGGTCCTCACCGTGGGATCCTTTGCCCAAGATTGACGAGCGCTTTCCGCTGCTGCTCGGTGACACGCAGAAGCTCGAAATCGCGCATCAATTGCGAGTCGAATCGAACGGCAATCACAACATCGCCACGACAATCTGGCTGGTGGACGATCCTGATTTTGGGGACGAGCCAAACCGCGATGTAATCCGCGCGGAGGTAATGTTCTGGACCTATGCAACCGCAGGGCAAATGAACCCGGCGGGCGAGAAAATCGGCATTATTGAGGAGGGCGGGCAGCGCTGGTCGGTTTGGCTCGATCGAAATTGGGGGGATGCTTCCGGTGCGAATGACAATCGATGGATTTATCTGGCCATCAAATCCGAGACACCGTCATTCAGCATGCGGTTGGACGCGGCGAAGCTCCTCAGTGATCCGTTGCTGAAGGACCTCGGTCTGCAACGCTTCTATGTCGCCGATGTCGAAGTCGGCACGGAGATTATGGACGGCGAGGGCGTCGCATGGGTCGACAGTTTTGAGGTCATCATAGAGCCTTGATTCGCTCAAGGGCGCGGCGGTACGCCGTCACTTCGCCTTACGACGTGACCGTTTGGCAGGGGCGGAGCCATCGCGCAGCGCTTCGAGCTCAGCATCGATTGCGGTCTTGCGGCGCATTTCCTCGATCTCGCGATTGACGGCGGCATGCCCGCGGCTTTGCGCGACCTCTTCGGTGGCGAATTCGGTGCGTCTTTCAAGCTGCGAAATCCGATCAAGCTGCTCGTCGGTCTTGCTCGGCGCGCCGCCAGAGCCGCTGCGTTCGTCCGCTGCTGCCTGATCTTTCACCCGTTCGCGGGCGTCTTCGCGCTTCACCTCAAGCTCGCGGATCGCCTCTTCGATTTCCGAAAGGTCGGATGTTGTCTGTGCCATATCCGATTTGATCTGTTCGACCAGTTCGCGGCAATCCTCGCGCGCCATCAGCGCCTGACGGGCCAGGTCCTCATTGCCATTGTCCATCGCGACCTTGGCCTTGTCGCTCCAAGCCGCTTCGCGCAGTTCGTTCTGTGTGAGCTGTGCTTCGAGCTGCGCGCGGCGCCGAAGGACGCTGGAGCGCTCGCCTTCGAGCGCCATAATCGATTCCTCGATCTCGCGCTGAAGCCGATGCAGCATCTTGGCTGGATTGGACGCAGCATCGATTGCGCTCGTCACATTGCTTGCGATGATATCCTTGAGTTGAATTGCGACCCGTAGCATTGAAAATTCCCCCTGAAAGTGTTGGAGGGACGCATAAAATCTATGTCTTAACAGTTCGATAGGACGCGGCTGCCGCTATGCAGCGGGCGAGACAACGCCGCCAGCATGTGGCACATGCCGTTTATGAGAACCCGGCCTGCGATTTGTCAAAGGAAGACCCGCTACGCCTCGCGCGAAGCTGCGGAAGAAGCCGCACAAGCAACTCCATTCAAGCTCCGCGTCTACACCTGCGAACTATGCCGCAAGTATCACCTGACCAGTCGGACAAAGGGCATGAAGACACCGCGCTATGAGCTAGAGCGGTGGTCCCCGACCAAATAGATTGAGCGCCCAATAAGCTGGACGCTATTTCGCTTTCTTGCGCGTCCGTTTCGCAGCGGGTTTCTTCATAGCTGCGAGTTCGGCATCGATCGCGCTACCCTGTTCCAGCGCGGCGATTTCCGCATCTATGTCGGTAGGTTTCGGATCGGTCCGGCCTTCGGTGCCGAAGTTTACCCGGCGCTCCATCGCGTCGATCCGGTCCATGCGTTTGGCGGTCTTGCTGTCCTTGGTGTCGGGTGCATCGCATGTGGATGCTGCCTCTTGCGAAGGCATGTCCTTCAGCCGTGCGAGCACGTCTTCACGCTTTGCTTCAAGCTCGGTGATGGCTGTTTCAAGCTCGGAAATTCCGTCGGCCAAAGTCTCGACTTCTTGCGACAGGCTGACCGCCTGATTGCGTCCGTCCTCGCGTGCCATCAGTGCGGCACGGGCCAGATCTTCGCGTTTGTGATCAACGGCGGTCTTGGCCTTGGCGGTCCATTCCTCTGCCTTCTTGGCAGTCAGGTCGGCGCGCTGCGCGGTGCGCTCATGCTCGCGCTTCGTTTTGCTCAAATCGCCGTGAAGGCCGATCAGGCTTTCCTCGATTTCGCTGAGCAGCAACCGCAACATTTTGGCTGGATTGCTGGTTTTGGTGACAAGCGTATCGACATTGCTGGAAACAATCTCGCGTACGCGCACGGCGATATGGATCATGTCTGCGGCCCCCTGTTGCTGCAAGACACCCCGCATAGCAAACAAACCTTCACAAAAGTAAAGAGTTACCCCAAAATCTGAATTTAGCACTTGTGTTAAATAACGCATTTGTTAAATGAGCGTATGTCCGAAACCACTCTAGACGCAACTTTTGCCGCGCTCGCGCATCCCACGCGCCGCGCGATCCTGGCGCAATTGGCGCAGGGGGAAGCGAATGTGAATGCTTTGGCAGAACCGTTCGGGGTCAGTCTGCCGGCGATTTCACGTCACTTGAAGGTGCTGGAACAGGCGGGTCTGATCAGTCGCGGCCAGGACGCGCAATTCAGGCCGTGTCGGCTCAATGCCGCGCCATTGCAGGCCGTCTCGTCGTGGACCGAACAATATCGCCCCATCTGGGAAGCACGGTTCGACACTATGGAACAATATCTCAAAGAGGTCAGGGAGAAGAAGGATGGCTGACGAATTTGAATGGATGCGGCTGGAGCGGACCATCGATGCGCCGCTCGCGGACGTATGGGATATGTGGACCAAGCCGGAACTTTTCTCCCAGTGGTATGGCCCCAATGGCATGAGTATCCCGGTGGCCGAGATGGCGTTGGAAGTTGGTGGCAGGCGCAAGATTTGCATGAGCATGGAAACGCCGGAGAGATCCATGAAGATGTGGTTCACCGGTGAGTTCAAGGAGCTCAGCGCGCCGCATCGCCTGGTCTACACGGAAAGCATGTGCGACGAGGATGGAAACATCATTCCTCCGGAAAGCATGGGGATGCCTGCGGGGCATCCAGAGGTCACCGAGGTGATCGTCGAACTGGCGGAAAAAGAGGGCAAGACCCGGCTCAAGCTTACGCATATTGGTGTGTCGGCGGATTCTGGCGGCGCAGGCGGCTGGGCTCAGGCGCTGGACAAGCTGACGGCGCATTTCGTCTGAGCGCTCTGCGATTGCTGGGCACGATCAGCGTGCCTCGAATCGCTTGCTTTCCGGCGCAGAACCGCTATGTGCGCCGCTTCCCAAGTTGCGACTTTGGAAAACTCGTGCGGGAGGCTTATGCGAATGGGCTGTCTGACCGCTTAACATGAGAGCCGATTTGAGAGCGCTTTTGCGCTTCGGCTCGACAGTGTGAAAGGAGGCCCTCGTGGCCAAGAAAATCGAAGGCTATATCAAGCTGCAAGTGCCGGCTGGTACTGCAAACCCATCGCCGCCGATCGGCCCTGCTCTGGGTCAGCGCGGCGTGAACATCATGGAATTCTGCAAGGCGTTCAACGCCGCGACGCAGGACCTTGAGAAGAACGCTCCGATCCCGACGACGATCACCGTCTATGCAGACCGTTCGTTTACATTCACCACCAAAACCCCGCCAGCATCCTACTACCTCAAGAAGGCCGCCAAGGTGAAAAAGGGTTCGGGTGAGCCGAACAAGGATAAGGTCGGCAAGATCAGCCGCAGCCAGCTCAAAGAGATCGCCGAAGCAAAGATGGTCGATCTCAACGCAAACGATATCGACCAGGCTATCAAGATCATCGAAGGCTCCGCGCAATCGATGGGCCTCGAAGTGGTGGAGGGCTGATCATGGCTAAACTGACGAAGAAACAGAAGGCGCTCGCCGAACTCGACAACGAGAAGCTCTACGGCGTTGATGAAGCGATCAAGACCTTGCGCGAGCATGGCTCGAAGAAGTTCGACGAAACCGTCGAGCTCGCTATCAACCTGGGTGTTGACCCACGCCACGCGGACCAGATGGTGCGCGGCATGGTTTCGCTGCCATCGGGCACAGGTAAGGACGTGAAGGTTGCCGTGTTTGCGCGCGGCGACAACGCTGACAAGGCCACCGCTGCAGGCGCTGACAAGGTCGGCGCTGAAGACCTGATGGAAGACATGCAGAACGGCAATCTCGATTATGACCGCGTGATCGCGACCCCTGACATGATGGGTGTTGTTGGCCGCCTCGGTAAGGTTCTGGGTCCAAAGGGCCTGATGCCGAACCCGAAGCTGGGCACGGTTACGCCGAACGTGGAGCAGGCCGTCAAGGACGCCAAGGGCGGCCAGGTCGAATTCCGCGTCGAGAAGATGGGCATCATCCACACCGGTATCGGCAAGCTGTCGTTCAAGGATGCCGACCTTAAGGCGAACTTCGAAGCTCTGACCCAGGCTGTGGTAAAGGCCAAGCCATCGGGCGCCAAGGGCAAGTATGTGAAGAAAATCTCGCTGACCTCGACCATGGGTCCTGGTCTCAAGATTGACTTCGCCGAGGTCGAAGGGGCGTAACCTTCGCTCGCGGTTAGCTCGCTGTGCTCGCACCTGCGCGGGCGCGGCCTAACCGGCCGACGCGCAGTCGCGCTTGCGAGGTTTGACGACAAACCTCGATGGACTGGTTTCGAACCCGAAGGGTTCGCAAGGCCGACTGGCCGCCCGCAGCGATGCGACCTTCAGGTCGCGTGAGCGAGGATAGCCAAGTCTGCGGATGCAGCCGCCGGCGCTTGAGGCAAACAAAAAACCGACACTTCTTCCTTGAAATCCCATGCGAGGGGGCTGGAGGAAACTCCGGCCCCTTTCTGCTAGAACCGTTCAGCTCTTTGAAATTCTCTGCCCTCGAAAAGGGATTCTCGGAAAGAAATCCGAGGTCGCGCGTTCGGCAAGGGCAAGGAAGAAAGATGCTCGAATTCAAGTGGCTAGTGGTATGTTTGGCGGCGCTCGGCCTGTTCGGCTCGGTCGCGCTCGAAACACTCGTTGGCGCGGCTGTCGCCATGGCCGTGCTCGTGCTCGCGATCATCATGGCTGCGCGAAGCAGCCAGACCTCCGGACGCGATCAATTGCACCGGGTTGGGCGGCTCATGAAAATCCGCCGGGCGAACGTGGCCGGGCGTCCGATCGACACGCCTGAGAGCGACGATCTAGGTACGCAGAACTGAGCGGATCTTGGCCATTCCACCGCTGCGCTCAGCAAGATTTTTCGACTTCGCGATCACATTGTCGAACCCGGCACGTGCGCCTAGCAAAGCGCGGTTCGCCAGTGTCGGTTCGAGCATGACGAAGCTGGAGCAAGCGGCACTATCGGTTCCGAACATCGCCTTATGCGCGCCTTCGCCCTCGGTGAAATCGAAATAGGCATAGCGCTGCTCGGCGAACAGACGTTCCAGCGCTTCCATCTGCAACACGGTGCCGGGCGACAGCCGGGACCAGTCCGGATCGTATCCGAGGTGTGCATAGACCAGCGTATCGTCCACCACCGGCAGCGAGAGATAGGCAATTGGTGAGCCGTCGGCATGGAGCAGATAGCACCGCATCCGATCCTCTTCCGCCCGTTCGAGCAGCTTCGCTCGTGCTTGCGGTGTGTCGGGCAGTCCCGCATCGAGCAGCCGCGCCTGGTAGGTCTTGGCCGAAAGGGGCAGGGCCGCATCGAAGAAAGCAGCGACCTCGTCCGGCATGCGATGCTCTGTAATCGAGAAGCTATCGCCCGCCTCCTTGGCCAGCTTGCGTTGTTTGCGTCGCAAGGTTGAGCGGGTCTTGCTGGAGAAGCGCGCTAGATAGTCCTCGTAAGACGTGCAGGCCTCTGGCCGCATGTCGATATAGTGCCGTTGATAGTCCTGGTATCCGCCCACGAGATGCTCGGGAAAGCGCGCGTGGATCGCGGCGATCGCGGATTGCGGTGCGGAGAGCACGCAAAGTCCATCCTGGCCGGGTTCGGGCGGAGAGAGCGGCGCTGCGTCGCCTGCCAGCACATCCTTTAGCGAGAAGCTCCATGTCGAAAGTTTGCGCTCGACCGCGAACAGCCTGCGAGAGCCAATGGTGAAATCGATTGAGGTGGTGTCTGACGAACCGGCCATCACAGCGCGCCATAGAGAGTGTTGGAGGCAAATTGCTCGGCCATGCGCCATCCGGTGCGCAGCGCGCTTGCCGGAAGTGGTTCGACCGGCGACGCGCGTGTCTCAACCTTAGGCGGTGTGTCGCGATAATTGCCCGTCGTCACGCCGTCCATCGCTGTGATGGCTCGGCAGAGTCCCTCGAAGCGCGCATTCACGACCTTGTTCAGCGTTTGCGTGCGGCGATTGATCAGCTCGAAACTGTGCGTGACCAGAGTGAAGCTCGATTGATCCCTGTCGCGGGCATGGCGCAGGGCAGCGGTCATTTCGCCGAGGGAAAGTGCGGTGATTTGTGCGTGGCGTAGACCGCCGGAAAGCGTTGCAATCGCGCCAACGGGCACTTCGATCACCCCTTCGCACTGCACGGGCGAGCGATCCTGTTCGGTCAGCTCGATTTCGCAGTCAGCCTGCCCAACCAGAGCCGGGCAATGGCTGCTGTCATAGCCGATGCCGAGCGTGGCCAGAGCGCGCAAAGTGTCATTGTTCGCACCGTAATTGCCCGCGCGAAACGCGACAGGGTTAGGCGCTCCCGCAGCGACCAGCGTGTCGCGCGCATATTCGAGCAGCTGGCATTGCTCCTCAAAGCCGAAGTCCTTGATGTTTGTTCCCGCACGGTCCTTCAGCACCGCATCAGGTCCAGCCAGTTTCAGCCATTCTGTGTGGCAGTGAAGCTGGACGTCCTGACCCGCTTCCAATATCGGCCCGACAACATCCTCGATCGCCGCGATGCCCCAGATCATTGCCGGCATGGGATCGACAAAGAAAACCGCTTTAAGATCATGCTCGGCAAATTTCGCGAGTTTATGCGTGATGCCGGCTGGCCCGGACGGCGTATCGCAAGCGATTGAGCGTGCGAAGTTATCCGCACGGTCGGCGGCACCGCTGCCGGTATAAAGACCCGAGGAATACTCGGTGTCGATCGTGATAAACGCCTGCATCATCGCGGGCGCGGGGTTAGCGTAAAAGGGTTAAGGGGCAGTTCGCTCCGCCCCTGTCCAATATCCGCTAAGCAAAGGCAGCGTGCGCGATTGCCATGGTAAACATCTGCGCGTTGATCCGGATCGAGGACGGGAAAACGCTGGCGTCGGCAACATAGAGGTTACCCGTTCCGTGCACTTTGAGGTCCTCCCCAACCACCGAGCGGTTGGGGTTCGATCCCATCACATTGCCGCCCTGCGGATGCGACGTGCTGACGATGAAATCATGCCCTTCCTGCAAATGCTGGTTCACCAGAGCATCAATATCGTCGCCCGGTTTTACCGTGACGCTGGCGGAGGTTGGCAGATACACTTCCTCCGCACCTGCGGCGAAGTGCATCTTCACAGCGTCGATCACATGTTCGCGGAGTTGCTCGCGGTGTTTGCGCTTCAGGCCGACCCGGAAACGTCCGTCCTTTACCGTACCGATATCGCTGACCGGCATCAGGACGCCGAGACAGACCAGATTCGAATAGGATTGCATGCGCCGCACATATTCTTCGAACCAGCCTCCCATCGAGGCGGCGAAAGTTGCGGGTGGATGGAACCAGCTTTCGATCAGGTGATCCCCGCGATCGACGTAAGTGCCCATCTGCACGCCGTTCCAGCTGTTCACCGTGTGCGGCATCTTGGCAATCACAGGGCATGCGAGATTGCAGGCAATCTGTTCACCAATGTCGGCAAAATTAAACCTTTCCATCAGCGCCGACGATGCACCAGTGCCTGCCGCGATGATCGCTCCCTTGGCCGGGCGGATGCGGACATGACGACCGTTTTGATGCGCTTCGACCGATTTCACCGGCTTGTTGTGGAGGTTCCAGCCAATATTGATGCGGAAGGCGGCGGTGTTCTCCGCGATCCGTGCGCCATTGGCGAGCGCGTCTTTCAGCAAGGTCTGCACGACCGAGTTCTTTCGGTCATAGGGACAGCCAGAATTGCAATAGCCACAGCCCCAGCAGGAACGGTCATGCTGGGCGGTCTGCTTGCCATAGTTCTTCTCGAACAACTCGGCGACGACCGCCGCGTCTTCCGGACGGGCATGGCCAGCAGTCTTGAACGCGTTCCAGGCGTTTCTAAGATGCGCGCCATTGGGGCCTTCGATACTCGCATCGATCGGGGCGATGCCTAGACGAGTCCACAGATGATTGAAGGCTGCGGTCAGCCTGCCGTTCCTGTTCACATCGACGCCAAATTTGTTCTTCCAGTGCTGAATCACATCCTGGGTCAGCGGATGGGGGTTGGCCGTATCGGGCCTGATGCAAATGCCATTGTTGACCAGCGAAGATCCGCCGACACATTCGGCCTGCAAAATTGCGATTTCGCGATTGCTCGAGGTCATCAATCCGCCGCCGATGTACATGCCGGCATATTGTTCAGCATCCTTGTGCCGAATTTCAGCGGTCGACCAATAGTCACCCTTTTCAATGATGATGACATCTTCGCCCTTGGCCGACAGAGCCGCAGCCGCTGCTGCCCCGCCTGCGCCGGAACCGATCACCAGCCAGTCGCAGTGCTCGGTGTCTGCGAGCGTGCTGCATGTTACATCGCTGACGTTGGAGAAGGCAGGTGCGTTGTGACGAGATTGCGGCGGCTGGAAGCCAATCGCATTCCAGTTGGCGGGCTGCTGGTAATAGGCGGAGTAAAAAACGGTCCGCAGGCGGCCGAGCGCGCGGATGATGTCTAGGCCTGCATTGGCGATGCGGCTTTCCAAGCGCTGCTTGCGAGCGTCAATCGGCAGAGTGTCAAAGTCGCGACCGAGCAGCACTTCGAGGAAGAACAGCCCTACCTTGACTTCGCGGCGCGTGACGCTGGGCAGGATGCTGATCCAGGCCATCGCATTTTCGACAATCTGGTCGATAGTGCCATTGGGCGGAGCACCGCCGAATAGCGCTTCGACAAAGGCGTGCTCGAAGGTCGCTCGTCGCTGTGCGATGACGGTTATCATCGCATTGTCGACCTGCACCTCGCCGGCCCTACTGCGATCGACCGCTTCGCCGTCCAGCGTTACCGCTTCGCTCCCTGAGATGATGTAATCGGCTTTCTCGCCGTTTTCGCCGATCTCTACGCGAACGACCGGGTCGCCAGCTGCAGTCTTTCCCAAGGGCCGCGCACTACTCGGTGCGAGCGCGGCAATTACGGAAGGCGATGGGTTTGGCATCTCTCAATCTCCCCTTGGATCCACCAAGGAGAAGATGACGCAAATTCTACTATTCGCAAACCGAATTCGGCGCATATCCTTGTAAGGACGCGCCAATCTTCACTGATTTGGCCTCAGATTCCGCCAGGCGTGAAGTCAAACCCGTTTGTGGCCAGTCCATCGGTCAGGCTGTCGACGCATGATTTGAGGTCGTCCGCATCGGTCGAACGGATGACAAAATTCGATCCAACCTTGCCCTCGCGAAAGAACGGATAGGAACCGATCTGACAGTTCTCATGTGCGCTTTCAACTTCGCGCAGGAGGTCGGCAACTTCGCTCTCAGGGATAAACCCGCCGATCGTTTCCGAGATCAAGGGCGCGCCGCCTTCCAGTTCGCCAGTGAGCGCGTCGAGCATCCCCGCCGTTATATGCGGAACGCCCGCCATCAGGAATATGTTGCCGCGCTTGATGCCGGGTGCGCCAGACATCCGATTGGGGATCAACTCAGCGCCCTCTGGCACGCGGGCCATGCGCAAACGGCCCTCGTTCACACCGCCTTTATCGGCGTAGTACCGCTCTAGCAAAGCTCGCGCCTCGGGGTGAATGACGACGGGCACGCCTAGTGCCTTTGCAACCGCATCGACTGTGATGTCATCGTGGGTCGGACCGATACCGCCGGTCGTGAAGAGGTAGTCATTGGCTGCGCGCAAGGCGTTGACCGCTTCGACAATCCGGCCTTGCACATCTGGCACAACGCGAACTTCGGCCAGGCGAATGCCTTGCACCTGCAGCCACGAGGCGATCTGCGCGATATTCTTGTCATGCGTTCGACCGGAAAGGATCTCGTCACCGATAATGACGAGACCAGCAGTCCAGATTTTGTCCGATTTGCTCATGCCAGCATGCCTAAGCGAAGAGCACCGTGTTAGCTACATCGAATGCGGGCGTTTTATTCAGCCGCTTCGAGTTGGTCAGTTTCCGTATCGGCACCAGCGCCCGCCATGCTGAAGGACAGCAAGCCATCCTCAATCGGATCGTCGCGCAGAATTTTGCGATCGACAACGTATTCCTGGTTGAGCCGCCACGGATAGTTGACCGCATTTTTGGGCATGATGTCTTTGCCGCGCTGGATGTAGCCACTCGAGAAGTCGAAGATATCGTCTTCCTCAAGCTTGGCCTCTGCTTCCGGCGTGAGCACCGGCGTCGCGATATTGTTGCCGGTTGCACGCATATGGTTGAGCAAGCGGCAGATATAATCGGAATTGATGTCAGCACGCAAAGTCCAGCTGGCATTGAGGTATCCGAACACGACTGCCAGATTGGGCAGGTTCGAGAACATGCAGCCTTTGTAGTAGAAGCGCTGATTGAATTCGACCGGCTTGCCGTTCTGGCTGATTGCGATCTTGCCCGCCACTGCGAGTTTCAGGCCGGTTGCCGTCACAATGATATCGGCTTCGAGCAATTCGCCTGATTTGAGACGAACGCCGCCCGCTTCGAACGCCTCGATATGATCAGTCGCGATAGAGGCCTTACCCGACCTCATCGCGTTGAACAGATCGTCATCAGGGACTAGGCACAGCCGCTGATCCCACGGATCATAAGGCGGTGTGAAGCTGGCCTTATCGTAATCCTTGCCCAGCGCCTTCTCGATCTTCTTGTAGAGTGTGTCCTTCACCTTCTCCGGCTTCTCACGCGCCATCTTGAAGGCATAATCCTGCATCTTGATATTCTTGTAGCGGGTGATGCGATAGGCGAGGTTGTCCGGCAGGATCTTGCGCAGCGTATTGGCAATCCAATCCTTCGCAGGGCGCGAGAACATCCATGTCGGGGTGCGCTGAAGCATGGTTACATGCGCGGCCTTCTCCGCAACCGAAGGAACTATCGTTACCGCTGTCGCACCGGATCCGATGACGACAATGCGCTTGCCCGCATAATCGAGATTCTCGGGCCAGAATTGCGGGTGGATCACGTCACCGTCGAATTCACTGAAGTCGAAGCCGGCGTCATAGGGATCGTCGTAATCGTAATAGCCGGATCCCAGATATAGGAAGTTCGCAGTAAGCGATGTGCGTGAGCCATCGGCTAGCTCAAACTCGACATGCCAGCGTGCCTCGTCCTCGCGGAAATCGGCTGACAGGACCTTGTGACCGAAGCGGATGTGTTCGCGAATGCCGCGTTCGTCGGCGATTGTGTTGAGATATTCGAGGATCGAAGGGCCGTCGGCGATACTCTTTTCATGCCGCCACGGTTCGAAATCAAAACCAAGCGTATGCATGTCGCTATCGGAACGGATGCCCGGATAACGGAACAGGTCCCATGTGCCGCCGATATTCTCGCGCTGTTCGACAATCGCGTAGGAATGCTGCGGCGATTTCATTTCCATATGCGCCGCCATGCCGATGCCGGAAATTCCGGCACCCACAATCAGCACATCGACATCAGGGGCAGTGGCCACCATTCTCATTTCTCTCCTAGTCGAAAATGAAGAAAGCACACGCACTGCACAAAAGCGAGTCATGATTGCATTTTGCAACTGACTTGTCAGGGATCATCGGTTAAGCGCCCGCGCTATGCCAAAACTGCGTTGGTCGTTTCCGGCCGTTCTCCCCCTTGCCCTTTCCGCTCCGCTGTACGCTCAGGATGAGGGTGAAACGCCCGAAATCGACCACAGCGAAATCGTAGTTACCGGCGAAGGGCTGGAGCAAGCGCCGTCTGTCAGCGCCTATGCGGTGAGCGAGATTGAGCGCGACGATATCGTCGCCAGCGCATCGGGCCGGATCGAGGACACTTTGCGCAATGTGGCCGGGTTCCAGCAGTTTCGCCGCTCCGATAGCCGCTCTTCCAATCCGAGTGCGCAGGGCGTGACGCTGCGTGCGCTGGGCGGCAATGCAACAAGCCGCGCGCTGGTGCTGCTGGATGGCGTGCCGCTGTCCGATCCGTTTTTCGGATATGTGCCGCTGAGTTCGATTGCGCCCGAGCGTCTCGGATCGATCCGTGTGACGCGTGGCGGTGGTTCCGGACCATTCGGTGCTGGCGCGCTGGCGGGCACCATCGAGCTGGAGAGCGCGGATGCCGACACGCTCGGCCCTGTTGCCGCAAGCCTGCTGGCTAATGACCGCGAGGAGACCGAAGCCAGCGCGAGCATTGGCGCAAATCTTGGCGCAGGCTTTGCTGTCGTGAGTGGACGCTGGGACAGAGGGCAGGGCTTCTTCACCACACCTGATGATCAGCGCGTTCCGGCAACGGCACGGGCAGCATTCGACAGCTGGTCGATTGGCCTGCGCGCCGTTGCGCCATTGTCTGACACAGTAGAGTTGCAAGCGCGCGGATTGGTTTTTGACGATGCGCGCACGCTGCGCTTCGACGGAGCGAATTCGACCAGCGAAGGACAGGATGCGAGTATTCGTATCGTCGGCCGCGGTGACTGGCAATTCGACGCGCTCGCCTATCTGCAGGCGCGCAATTTCTCCAATGTCGTGATCAGCTCGACACGGTTTGTACGCGTGCTCGACCAGCGTAATACGCCCTCGACCGGGCTGGGTGGCAAATTCGAGCTGCGGCCCCCAGTTGGCAGCGGTCACACGGTGCGGCTGGGCGTGGACTACCGCCGGTCCGACGGCGAGTTGCAGGAAGAAGCGTTCAGCGCCTTCACAGGCAATTTGCGCGAGCGGCGGCGCGCTGGCGGCACCAACAGCGACCTTGGCTTCTTTATCGAGGATGATTGGCAGGCAGGTGCCCTGTTGCTTACCGGAGGATTGCGGGCAGACCGGACGATCATTTCGGATGGCTTCTTCCGCGCGCTCGACGCGAGCGGCGCTGTTGTGAGCGAGATCATAGCAACCGATCGCCGCGATTGGTCGCTCTCGTGGCGGGCTGGTGCAGCCTATGATGCAGGCGGCGGATTGCGATTGCGCGCGGCGGCCTACACCGGCCTGCGACTGCCGACTTTGAACGAGCTCTATCGACCCTTTGTTGTGTTCCCCGTGGTGACACAAGCCAATGCCGCGCTAGAAAACGAGCGGCTGGAAGGTTTCGAAGTCGGCTTTGATTGGGCGCCAAATGAGAATGTCAGCTTCGCGCTAACTGCGTTCGACAATGAGGTCGAAAACGCCATCGCCAATGTCACGCTCGAGCCTAATTTGCGTCAGCGCCAGAACCTGCCTGCCATTGAGGCGCAAGGCATCGAAGCCGCGTTGGGACTGGAGTTTGGCCAGATCAGCTTCGACGGTTCGTTCACCTACACCGACGCCGAGATTGCAGGTTCGGGTGCGTCGGTTGCGCTTGATGGCAATCGTCCGCCGCAAACACCGCGTCTGGCATTCTCCGCGAGTCTTACCTGGCAACCGGCGGCTGGCTGGCGCCTGGCTGGCACGGTTCGGCATACTGGCGCGCAATTCGAGGATGATCAGGAGACCGACATTCTGCCAGCTGCAACCACTCTCGACGTCTTTGCTCAAGTGCCAATCGCCGGAAAATTTTCAGCGGTCTTGCGCGGTGAAAATTTGCTCGATGAGCGGATCGTGACCCGCAATTCGCGCGGCGCGATTGACCTCGGTGTGCCGCGCACCGTGTGGATCGGCATTCGCTACGGTTTTTAGATCGGATTGCACTCGACGAGCCTAACAGAGCTAACTCGCAAGTTTATTCCGTCACTGAAGTCAAAATCGTATCTTTGCTGCGCTGCAACACAATATGTGGCATTTTTGCATCAATCTGTGAGAACCCACGTCGCACTCTTGCGAATTGAATCCCCGCGTGACTAGTCTGCCTTCCATAAAAACAAGAACATCGGTTTGTTGGAGAGGAAACCTATGAAAAAGTTCGCAGTCTACGCGGCTGGCCTGATGGCAAGCAGCATTCTTGCCCAGCCAGTCTTGGCTCAAGACGCTGAGGCAGACGCCGAGGAAGCGGCCCGCGATAATACCATTATCGTGACAGCCACTCGGCGTGCTGAAAACGTCCAAGACATTCCAATCGCTGTTACTGCAGTCACGCCCGAGCAGCTTGATAAGCAGGGCGTGGTTAACGTCCAGAATATCACTCAAGTTTCACCGAGCTTCTCAACCTCGAATGCGCAGATCGCATCCGGTTCCGTGGTGCTGCGTATTCGCGGGGTGGGTACGACTTCGAACAATATCGGCTTTGAAAGCGCCGTGGGCATCTTCGTAGACGGCGCCTATCAATCGCGTCCGGGCGTCGCGCTCAGCGAGTTCGTCGATATTGAGCGGGTTGAGGTTCTTCGCGGTCCGCAGGGCACGTTGTTTGGCCGTAACACTTCGGCTGGTGCGCTCAACATCACCACCCGCCGCCCTGATCTCAACGAGTTCGGCGGTTTTGTGAACGGCACTTACGGCAACTTTGATCTGATCAACGTCCAGGGCGCGATCAATGCTCCGTTGGTAGAAGACACGCTCGCAGTGCGTCTCACCGGCGCCTATCGCCAGCGCGACGGTACGGTCGATGTGATCGATGGAACCGGCACTCAGATCGGCGAATCAAACACAATCGATCAATTCCTTGTTCGCGGCCAGCTAGGCTATGAAGGCGAGAGCGGCCTCGCTGCACGCTTGATTTTTGACTACAGTGAAAGTGAAAACCAGTGCTGTGCCGCCATTGAGGTTTTTGCGAATACGCCGTTTGAAGGCGCGGTGGCTGCCTTGGGCGGCGGTGCGCGTGCCGGTATGGCTACCCCGCTTCCGGCGACCGAACCATTTGATGTGACTTCCGCCCAGCGAGCGATCGACAATCGTGTCGCAACCGCGAGCCGCCTGCCGCTCGCCAATGCAGAACAATGGGGCGTGACCGGTGAAATTGAATTTCCGATCAGCGATAATGCCGATCTGATTTTCATCGGATCTTATCGCGACTTCTCCTCCAGTGAGAATTACGATTCTAGCTTCTCTGGCCTTGATGTGTTCGATGTGGACCGGCTCGATACCGATATCGAGACGTTCACTGCGGAGTTGCGCTTGCAAGGCGATGCTTTTGACGGAGCATTGAGCTGGCTCATTGGTGGTTATTATTCCGATGAATCGATCACTTCGGAGCAAGACTTCTCGCTTGGCGCGGATTATGACCTACAGATTGGCGGGCTCTTTGGCGGACTGCTTGGTCCTGCTCCCCTCACGCTGCTCACCGACTTGATCAACGATCCAGCTGTGCCCGGAAACGGTGTCAGCCCGAACGGTACAACATCGACCAATCGTTATACGCAAAGCAGCGAAAGCTGGTCGATCTTCACTCACAATACGCTCGACATTACGGACAACCTCAGTGTTACATTGGGGCTACGCTATTCGGACGAGAGCAAGACCGGCGGTTTCACCCAGCTCGCCAGCAACAATCCAACGTGTTTGACGCTACTGTCTGACACGGCGACGATTGCGGCCACTGTCGGCGCTGGTCTCGTGGGTAACGTGCTTGGAACCGGGTGCTTTGCGTTCACCGCGCCGGCAATCGGATCGGATGCCATTGCATTCCCGCTCCCGCGCGAGTTTGAGGTTCCGTTCAGCGATAGTGAGCTGATCTATACCGGTAAGATTTCGTATGAATTCGATGCGCCGGTAACGGCCTATGCAAGCTTCACGCACGGCTATAAATCAGGCGGCATCAACCTCGACATTACTGCCAATGCTGGCGGTGCCGATCCAACCTTCCTGTCGGAAGAAGTGGATGCCTATGAAGTGGGCTTGAAGGCACAATTCCTCGATGACGCCGTGACATTGAACGTTGCGGGCTTCATCGAAGAGTTTTCAGATTTCCAGGTGCTCGAGTTCACCGGTGCTCAGTTCACCACATTTAACGTGAATAAGGCGATTTCATCCGGTGTCGAAATTGAGTCGGTGATCAGGCCGACATCTGATCTCACGTTCAACGCGGGCCTGACGATAACCGACGCACGCTATCCTGAGGATTGCGATGGCGGCGTTCCAAATGCGAACGTTACAACGCTGTGCGGAAACTCGCTCACCAATGCGCCCGATATCGTGGCCATTGCCGGTGTGAATTATGACAAGGATATCGGCAGCAACCTGCGCGGTTTCTTCTCTGGTCAGATCCGGACAGAGAGCGATCGCCGGACCTCAACGCAAGCGAATACCGTTCCTAGCGCTGCGATCATCGCTGGCTTTGGCGGCGATATTCAAGCGGCGGTCGATGCCGCGCCGCTGGTGCCGTTCGATGTTCAGGACAGCAACACCAAGGTGAACCTACGGGTTGGCATTGGAGCGCAGGATGAAAGCTGGACAGTGGAAGTCTGGGGCGTGAACGTGACCGATCAAGTGACGCGCGGCGTGACATTCAACACCGTGCTGCGCGGTTCATCGCGCTCTGCATTCCCGCAAGAGCCAGCAACATATGGTGTGACCGTTCGGGGCAAGTTCTAAGGCTCACACCACAACCAGGTCCGCCTAGCGGCGGCTTGCCTTTGGGAGAGGGCAAAAGAAGGGGCGGCTCGCAGATAAGCGGACCGCCCCTTTGATTTTTATATCTGCAGAGAATGAGTGGCTCAGGCGCCCCTACATGCTCCGCGCGATCACCATCTTCATTACTTCGTTCGAGCCGCCGAAGATCCGTGTGATGCGGCTGTCGCGGTACATCCGCGCGATCGGATAATCGTTGATGAAGCCGGCCCCGCCGTGGAACTGCAGACACTTGTCGACCACCTCGCCTTGCAGTTCCGTGACCCAGTATTTCGCCATGCAAGCAGTCGGCACGTCGAGTTCGCCCTTGAGGTGTTTGGCGATACAATCATTGACGAAAATCCGCGCCGCGGTGCCGCGCGCCTTTAGGTCTGCCATCACGAATTGTGTGTTCTGGAAGTCCCAAATCGTCTGACCGAAGGCTTTGCGGTCTTTGACGAATTCCATTGTGGTTTCGAGCGCCTTTTCGATCCCCGTCATCGCGCCCATGGCGATAATCAGCCGTTCTTGCGGCAGCTCGCCCATCAGCTGATAGAAGCCTTTGCCTTCCTCGCCGCCGAGCACATTCTCCGCCGGTACGAAGACATCGTCGAAGAACAGCTCCGAAGTATCCGCAGCATCGAGTCCGATCTTGTCGAGCTTCTTGCCCCGCTGGAATCCTTCAGCGCCTTCTGTCTCGAGCAGCATCAGCGAAATGCCTTTGGCCCGCTCATTCGGATCGGTCTTGGCGACGACGATAATGAAGTCCGCCGTCTGCCCGCTGGAAATATAGGTCTTGGCTCCGTTGATCCGGTAGCCATTGCCATCCTTCAGCGCAGTGGTGGTGATGCTTTGCAGATCTGAACCCACGCCGGGTTCCGTCATCGCAATCGCGCTGACCAGCTCGCCCGTGACCAATTTGGGCAGATACTTTTTCTTCTGCTCCTCGGTCCCGTGGCGGACGAGATAGGGTAAGATGACCGTGTTGTGCAGGCTTGCAGCGAAGCCTTCAACGCCGTGCTTTGATTGTTGATCGAGCACCACCATGTCGTGCCGGAAATCGCCGCCATGGCCGCCATATTCTTCGGGTACCGAGACCCCAAGAAGACCGGCTTCTCCGGCTTCGTTCCAGAATTCGCGCTCAACCTGGCCGTCTTCGCGCCATTTCATGATGCGCTTTTCTGGCGCGTGCTGCTGATAGAATTTGCCGACTGCGTCCGCGAAGATCGAAATCTCCTCGTCGTCCATGAACTCTGGTTGGGGTACGTCGATCACTGACATCTTACTTCCCCTTCCAGTTCGGTGCGCGCTTCTCTGCGAAGGCTGCTGCGCCTTCGCGGGCGTCTTCGGATACGAAAACCGGCGCGATCAGCTGGGCCTGCTTGGTGTAGCGGTCCTCCATCGCCCATCCGCGCGATTCCTTGATGATCTGCTTGGATACACGCACGGCGAGCGGGCCATTCGCCGCGATCTTGGCGGCAAGCGCTTTGGCTCCATCAAGCGCAGAGCCTTCAGTCACTTCGTTGATCAAGCCAATGTCATAGGCACGCTGAGCGTCCATGAAATCACCGGTCAGTGCCATTTCCATAGCTACCCGCTCAGGGATTTGATCGGGCAGCATCATCACCCCGCCTGCCGCTGCGACGAGGCCGCGCTTGGCCTCTGGAATGCCGAACTTGGCAGCCGAACTCGCAACCACAAGATCGCAAGCGATCATCAGCTCAAGACCGCCGGCGAGCGCGTAGCCCTCAACTGCTGCGATAAGTGGCTTGGCCGGAGGAGCCTGCACCACGCCGCCGAACCCGCGCCCTTCGACCACGGGGCTTTCGCCGCGCAGGAAGCCTTTGAGGTCCATGCCTGAACAGAACGTGCCGCCCGCTCCGGTCAGGATGCCGACACGCAAATCGTCTTCGCTGTCCAGGCGGTCCATCGCTTCCGCAATGCCTTCAGCCGCCGCTTTGGTCATGGCGTTCTTGGCCTCGGGCCGATTGATGGTGACGATTAGGACGCCGTTATCGACTTCGGTGAGGATTTCCTCGGACATGGCTTTCTCTCTCCAATTGCAAACTGAAACTTGTCTTGCACCCTTGCTGGCCAAGGTTTACGCAAACGTCAACTAAGATTCGAAATTCATCGGGAAAGGTACAGCAATGGCTGAGGCATATATTATCGACGCGGTGCGCACGCCGCGCGGGATCGGCAAACAAGGTAAGGGCGCATTGGCCGCCGAACATCCTCAGCATCTAGCCGCGACTGTGATGCGCGCGATCAAAGATCGCAACAATCTCGATACCGGCACAGTCGACGATGTGATCTGGTCGGTTTCCACGCAAGACGGGATGCAGGCGGGCGATCTTGGGCGCATGGCTGCTCTTGATGCAGGCTACGACATCACCTCCAGCGGAACCACGCTGGATCGCTTCTGCGGCGGCGGGATCACTTCGGTCAGCCTAGCGGCGGCGCAGGTGATGAGCGGCATGGAGGATTGCGTTGTCGCGGGCGGCACTGAGATGATGAGCCTGACGGCAGCGATGATGAAGGAGAAGATGCAGGCCGGGCTCAAGCCGCCGATGATGGGCAGCTACAATGAACGACTGCAGCGCGTACATCCGCAGTCGCACCAAGGCATTTGTGGTGACGCGATTGCGACGATGGAGGGCTTCACCCGCGAGGAGCTGGACGAGGTAGGCTACCGCTCTCAACAGCGTGCTGCCGCTGCGATCGAAGAAGGACGGTTCGACAAATCCATCGTCCCGGTTATCGATGACGAAGGCAATGTCATCCTCGACAAGGAAGAATATCCGCGTCCGCAAACGACCCGCGAAGGGTTGGCCGAACTGGAGCCAGCCTTCGCCAAGATCGCTGACGTTCCGCTCGATGCCAATGGCACCACGTTCCGCGGTCTGGTCAATCAGAAATACCCGGATCTCGAAATTCAGAACTTCCACCACGCGGGCAACAGCTCTGGCGTGGTCGACGGTGCGGCGGCTGTGCTGGTAACGAGCAAGGAATACGCAGAGAAGCATGGCCTGAAACCACGCGCGCGCATCGTCGCGACCGCGAACATGGGCGATGACCCGACACTGATGCTCAACGCGCCTGTGCCAGCGGCCAAGAAAGTGCTGGAAAAGGCGGGCATGAGTATCGACGATATCGACCTGTTTGAAATCAACGAGGCGTTTGCAGTCGTTGCCGCCAAGTTTGTGCGCGATCTTGAGCTGGATTGGGATAAGGTGAACGTGAACGGCGGCTCGATTGCCCTGGGGCATCCGATCGGCGCGACCGGCTCGATTCTGATCGGCACGATGGTTGATGAGCTCGAGCGGCAGGATAAGCGCTATGGATTGGTCACCATGTGTGCTGCGGGCGGCATGGCACCAGCGATTATCGTCGAGCGCGTGGCTGACTTCGTAGACTGACGCGCGAAGTGACGATCGCGGATAACACGCCAGTCATCATTGGCGTCGGCCAGCATTCCGAGCGGGTCCAGGACGATGGCTATGAGGCGCTGTCCTATATGGACATGGGCGGGCGAGCGCTGGCGGCGGCGATTGCCGATGTGGACGCGAGTGGAGAAGTCGCTCCTGCAATCGACACGGTTGCGGCAATCCGCGCCTTTGAGATCTCACGGCCAGACCGCACGCCCCCCTTCGGCGGGTCGGACAACGTGCCGCGCAGCTTTGCCAAAAGGGTAGGGGCAGACCCCGAGCGGGCGATACTTTCGACCACTGGCGGCCAATACAATCAGATGCTGGTCGGCGAGTTCGCGCGAGATATTGCTGCGGGCGATTGCCAGTGCGCGGCGATTGTCGGAGCTGAAGCCATCTCGACTGTGCTTGCGCTGTCGGCGAAGGGTGCGAAGCCCGACTGGTCCGAGGAAGTTGGCGGACAGCTCGAAGATCGGGGATATGGCAATGAAGGGCTGATGGAGTTCGGTCTGTTTGCGCATGGTGCGACCGGAGCAATCCCGCTCTATGCGCTCGCCGAAAATGCGCGGCGGGCGAAGCTGGGCAAGTCGCTCGCTGAGTATCGCCGTGACATCGGCGAACTGTTCGCGCCATTCACGCGGGTGGCGGCGGCCAATCCTCACGCGGCGGCACCGAAAGTGCGAAGCGCTGAGGAACTGGCTAGCATCACCGAACGCAATCGGATCGTCGCCGAACCCTATGCTCGGATGACGGTCGCGCGCGACCAGGTGAACCAGGCGGCGGCGATCATCATTGCCAGCGCTGGCAAAGCACGCGAACTCGGCGTGCCGGAAGAAAAGTGGGTGCATATTCACGCGGTCTCCTCAGCGACCGAGCTTGAGCTGTCCCAGCGTCCCGACCTCTCGGCCAACCCAGCTTCGATCGCCAGTGTAGAGGCGGCTCTGGCCCGAGCGGGCAAAAGCATGGCCGACATGCGTTTCCTCGATTTTTATTCCTGCTTTGCGATCCCCGTTTTCAACCAGATCGATCATTTTGGTATAGCGGTCGACGACCCGCGTGGGTTGACCTTGACCGGTGGGCTGCCGTTTTTCGGCGGGGCGGGAAATAACTATTCGGCCCATGCGATTTGCGAGGCTGTTGAGCGTGTGCGCAAGGCGCGCGGCGAGTTCGCCTTGGTGGGCGCAAATGGTGGCTGGATGAGTAAATATGCGACCGGCGTCTACTCGACCGAACCGGCCGATTGGTCGAGCAATGACCGCTTCGAGAAGCTGCCTATGGCGGATGATGCGGTGCCGCGCGGCGAGGGTGCCTTCGATAGTGCCACCGTAGAGACCTACACGATCAACCATACGAAGAAGGGCAGCGATGCTGTCTGGCTTGGTCGCAATGCAAACGGGGAGCGGGTTAGCGGCAATGCCGATCTGAGCGACCCCGCCACGGCAGAAGCGTTTGAAAGCGGTCAGCCTTTCGGCGCCAAGTTCTCCGTCACCCAAGACGAACGTGGCCGCAATATCGGGCGAATTGTCACGGACTAACGATCCTGCCGATGCAAGTCAGTGGCACAGATCCGGCCTTTCCTACTCGCTCGATAGCGTGCCATCGCATTGTGAACGATGAGCGGTATCGGAGTTTTGAGTTGGAAAAGTGTCAACTTCGTCTTTTCAGATTGTTTTTCTATATTTCAGAAGGTTGCTCTCGAAAGACCCGGTTGACACGGTGTCAACTTTGTCAACTTTGCTCAGACTTGGCCGCCACGCGAATACACTTTGACAAATCCACTCAGACAGCGTATTTAGTTTCAATCGTAACCAGTTTGCTATGTGCGATGCCGTTCCTGAAGCGGATTTGGCGGCGCGCCATCATTGAGAGTCCCGACCTATGACCAAGCATCCATCCGATCTGTTCGACAATCCTGCCGGCCTCGACGGCTTTGAGTTCGTCGAGTTCTGCGCTCCCGAAAAAGGTGTGCTTGAGCCAGTGTTCGAAGCGATGGGATTCACCCGAGTGGCGAAGCATCGCTCAAAGGATGTCGATCTCTGGCGTCAGGGCGGCATCAATCTGATCGCCAATTACGAGCCGCGCTCGGCTGCTTGGTATTTCGCCCGCGAACATGGCCCGTCGGCTTGCGGCATGGCTTTCCGCGTCCGCGATGCTGTAAAGGCCTATGATCACCTCATGGCGCAGGGTGCTGAGCCGGTGGCGAACGAGCCGGGCCCGATGGAACTGCGTATCCCTGCGATCCGCGGTATTGGCGGCGCGATCCTGTATTTGGTCGATCGCTATGAAGACGAAGACAGTGGAGGCCTGTCGATCTACGACATCGATTTTGAATACCTTCCCGGTGTCGAAAAGCACCCAGAGGGCGCTGGCTTCAAGCTGATCGATCACCTCACGCACAACGTCTACACCGGCCGGATGAAGTACTGGGCTGACTATTACGAGACGCTCTTCAACTTCCAGGAAATCCGCTTTTTCGACATCAAGGGTGAGTATACCGGCCTGACCTCCAAGGCGCTAACCGCGCCGGACGGCAAGATTCGCATCCCGCTCAATGAAGAGGGGGAAGGCGGCAAAGGCCAGATCGAGGAATTCCTGCGCGAATTCAACGGTGAAGGCATCCAGCATATCGCTTTGATCTGCGATGATCTCGTGGCGTGCTGGGACCGCCTAAAGGACTTTGGTGTTCCGTTCATGACTGCGCCGCCTGAAACCTATTACAAGATGCTCGACGAGCGTCTGCCAGGCCACGGTGAAGACGCAGAGGCGCTCAAGATGCGCGGCATCCTTCTCGACGGCACGACCCTGAATGAAGATGGCTCAGTTGGTCAGCCGCGCCTGTTGCTGCAGATATTTGCCGAGGCGCAGGTTGGGCCGGTGTTCTTCGAATTCATCCAGCGCAAAGGCGACGACGGTTTCGGCGAAGGCAACTTCAAGGCGCTGTTCGAGAGCATTGAGCGCGATCAGATCGCTCGCGGCGTGCTCGATGCCAAAGCGCCAGAGCCTGCCGAATGAGCAACCAGGCACCCAAGTTGGCGGGCGTCCATCACGCCGCCTATCGTTGCAAGGACGCCAAGGAGACGGTCGAGTGGTATAGCCGCGTGCTGGGCATGGACTACACCACCGCCTTTGCCGAGGACCACGTCCCCTCGACTGGCGACTATGATCCCTACATGCACGTCTTCCTCGACGCGGGTAACGGCAATATCCTCGCCTTTTTCGAGCTGCCGAACCAGCCCGATATGGGCCGCGACGAGAACACACCTGCCTGGGTCCAGCACCTCGCATTTCGTGTGAATAGCGAAGAAGAATTGGTGGCTGCGAAGGAGCATGTCGAGGCGCAGGGGATCGAGGTGCTCGGCCCTACGCATCACGGCATCTTCAAGTCGATCTATTTCTTCGATCCCAATGGTCACCGGGTTGAGCTGGCCGCTGATATCGGCACCGAGGAGCAATATGCCGAGCTGAAGCGCGTTGCGCCGCTGATGCTCGACGAATGGAGCCAGACCAAGAAAGCCCCGCGCCACGCCGATTGGCTGCACGAAATCGCGCGGAAAGAACATGGGGCGAACTAAGTTGTGATGCTGAAGCGCGCTCGTTTTCGGCGCGAGCAGGCCGGCACCCCCACGTAGGATCACTTACAGGCTCTTAACCTCTTTTATCTATTGGCTTTTCGTTCGAACTCGGAGCGAAAGACGCGATGGCGAAGCTATCAGCCAATATGAAATCTCGGACCGCTACGGCGGTGCGGGAGATCTATCGGCCAATTATACGTGGCTACTTCGCTGTATTTGCGGCGTATTATCTAGTTCTGATGCCGGTCAACTTCATGTTCTATAAGGGCATGGATCTGGTGGCGATCGTTGCCACAGCATCGCTCTCCATCCTTATAGCGCTTTTCGGCATCTGGTATCTGCGCAAGCCAGCTCCACTCATTAGGCTGGAGCAATTGCTGGCAGTACTCAACGTTCTCGTCGTCGCCAACGTCGTGATCGCTCTCAATATTGCGTTTGCACCAGAGAAACTCACCTACTTTGTGATCATGGTGATGCTGTTCGCGCTTGCCAGTGTCAGCACGCGCCAATCGGTGTTCTCGATCTTTATCGCAACTTCGGGTTTCCTCACCTATGTGCCGCGCTTGAATTCTGGCGATCTCGTTACATATGGCTTTCTGGTTTTCGGGGCTGTCGCTGCATCGGTCTCCATTGCCTATTACTTGCGCAAGGCGATCATACGTATCGCTGACGCGAAACTGGACGCTGAAAGCGAGCTTAAGGAAGCGCAGACAGTCTCCGAGAGCCTGCGCCACAAATCGCTCTCCGACAGCCTCACTGGTCTGCCTAATCGCCGTGCCTTCTTTGAGGCGCTGCGTAAGGGCATTAGCCTTATCTCCAGGGCGCGCGATCAAAACAACATGGAAAGCCCAGTTTACAATGATAGCTTGTGGCTGATCCTGGTCGATCTTGATGGCTTCAAGGCGGTCAATGACGTCCACGGTCACCTGGTTGGCGACCTGTTGCTGAAGGAAGTGGCTGAACGGCTAAAGGCGCATTGCGATGGGTCGGCCCATGTAAGTCGCATGGGCGGCGATGAATTCAACATCATCCTATCCTCGCCTTGTGATGAGCCGCAAATCAAGGCCTGGTGTGATCGTTTGTTGGAGACTCTCGCTAAGTCCTACGTCATCGAGGGTCGCTATATCCGTGTTTCCGGCTCAATCGGCTGCAAGATGATGGATTTGGAGCAAGGCGCCCGTTCGCAGATCAACGAGGCCGACTATGCTCTCATGGCTGCGAAGAAGCAGGGTAAGAACCGCTGCGTTGTCTTCAGCGGCGCTCATGCGCGGCAGGCGGCAGAACGCTATCAGGTCGAGCAAGCTCTGCGCTTTGCCGACCTTGAGCAAGAAATCGAGTTACTGTTCCAGCCGCAAGTTAACTTGCGCGATAATCAGATTGTTCGAGCTGAAGCATTGGCGCGATGGACCAGCCCGATGGTCGGCGAGATAGAGCCAAGCCACTTCATCAAAGTGGCCGAGGAAAGCGGTTTGATCACTGACATCACGCTTACGGTGGTTGGGAAGGCGTTCAGTGCAATGCATGAATGGGCCGATCCCGTGCCAATCGCGATCAACCTCTCTAGCCACGACGTGATCACCGATCCGATTATCGATCAGATTATTACGATGGTTGAAGAGTTTGAACTGAACCCGTCACTGATCGAATTTGAAGTGACGGAAACAGCCATGATGGCTGACCTCGACAAGGCCACTGCGAATCTGAAACGCCTGACTCAAAAGGGTTTCACGATCGCGCTGGATGACTTCGGGACGGGCTATTCGAACTTTAGCTACCTGCGCCGCTTGCCCATCGAAAAGCTCAAGGTAGATCGCTCCTTCCTTGAAAACGCAGGCGATCCGATGACAGAGAAAGTGTTGTTTTCGCTCGCCGGCATGGCGCGAACGCTGGGGGTGCAATGCTTGCTCGAGGGAATTGAGAGCGAGATCGACCTTTTGATGGCTAAGCGGGTCGGCGCTGACGCTGTTCAGGGCTTCCTATTCGGTAAACCCATGAACGCTGCAGATCTGAAGGCATTTCTGGTCGATACTTCGCGCCCGGAGCCTTCCGCTAACGCGATTGCCTAACCCGTGGTCAAGATCTCAGTCAGTTGCCACTGGTGCTCCGGGCGGCATGCAGTTGGTTTGATGAAAGTGGCGGAGACGGAGGGATTCGAACCCTCGATACCCGTAGTAGGTATGGTTCCTTAGCAGGGAACTGGTTTCAGCCACTCACCCACGTCTCCGCACGGGCAGCTGTGTTTTGGCTGCGAGGGCGCGCTATAGTCGCGGCAAATGCCAGCGGCAAGATGCCTCTTTGCCAAAAATCGTCTTTCGAGGGCCTGATCCGTGTCGCGAGGGTGGCAGGTCTAGCAAAAGGTTAGGTGAAAACACGGCAATTGCGGGTTTCATCGCATAAACCGATTCGGTTCATCGCATTTTCGATTCGATTCATCGCCGGGCAATTGTCGGGAGGCCAGCAAAGGACTCTGCTTGGCCCTGAACAGGCCTGAAAACGCACTTGGGAAGGTCAAACCTGATGAATTTCTCGCAGCTGATAGCTCGCACCGGACTCGCCTTGGCAGGTGGTTTCGCCCTGATAGCCGCGCCACTCGCTGCACAAGGGGTCGAACGCTTCGATCCGGATGAGGCCTATGACGCGTCCGCTCAGATCGATCTCGCACCGATCGACGGTGATCTAGATTCGGCCAGCTCGTCGGCGACGACAAGCAACGCCCCAGTTCCCGTGCCTGCTCAAGGCGACACGACCGCAGAGTGGAGTGTCTCGTCGCCGGATGCGCCTCGCCCCAACTTCGATGATCAGTTCGCGACCTATTCGACCGACGCTCAAGTCGCGCCCGAGTGGACAGACCCGGCTGCCGCAGACGCAGTTGGTGCGCCCGATGGCACCGTCGAGACTGCAGACGGGACGACCTACGGCGAAGACGATCTGATCGGCGCTGCGGAAGGCGTGTTCGGCAAGGGTGCCGAGGGTCTTGCAAAAATGATTCAGGGCCTGCTGAAAGAACAGGGCGAGCCCAATGGATATATCGTCGGCCGTGAAGCTGGCGGCGCGTTCATCGTAGGCGCTCGATACGGATCGGGTACGCTGCACCACAAGATCGAGGGACAACGCAAGGTCTATTGGACCGGCCCATCAATCGGCTTTGACGCTGGCGCAAATGCCGCCAACACATTTGTGCTGGTCTACAACCTTTACGACACCGAAGAGCTGTACGAACGCTATCCTGCAGGCGAGGGCCAAGCCTATCTCGTCGGCGGTCTCAACGCGAGTTACATGCGCAAGGGCGACGTCGTTCTCATCCCGATCAGAGTCGGTGCGGGCCTGCGCCTGGGCGTTAATGCCGGCTATATGAAGTTTTCCAAGAAGCAGCGTTGGTTGCCGTTCTAAGAGCGAGCGGGAACCAACGCAAAGGCTTCTCGTTCTAGCGATATCCCACCAGGAGAGCCCTGCGGGTCGCAAAAACTGAATAGTCAGCGGGCAAAAGCTGGTTGCAGCATTGCCCTACAGGCGGCATTGCGCTTGGCGTCATGCTCAACCGACTCGAAACTCAATCGCCCGACGCGCTGCTCGCGCTGATCAAGCTTCACGCCGAAGACGACCGTGCGGACAAAATCGACCTCGGCGTCGGTGTGTATCGCACCGGCCAGGGCGATACGCCGGTGTTCGCTGCCATAAAGGCGGCGGAGCAGCGTCTGGTCGATAATCAGGACAGCAAGAGCTATCTCGGGCCCGAAGGCGACATGGGCTTTGTGAACGCGCTTATGCCTTACATTTTCGGCGAGGACGCTACCATGGGCGGCCGCATTGCCGGGATGCAGACACCGGGCGGCACCGGCGCTGTTCGACTGGCTGCGGCGCTAGGCCAGAAGGCCGGGCTGGAGCGGCTCTATATGGGCACGCCAAGCTGGCCGAACCATGCCCAGATCTTTGGCGATATTGCGCTGGAGTTTATCGGATTTGAGCATGCCAATGCCGATGGCAGCGCGAATATCGACGGTGTGCTCGAGGCTATCCGCAGCGCGCCTGCAAACTCTGGTATTTTGCTCCACGGTTGCTGCCACAACCCGACCGGCGTCGATTACACTGCCGAGCATTGGGATGCGATCGGCGATGCAATTGCAGAGACCGGCATCTTCCCGATCATCGACACTGCCTATCAAGGGCTTGGTAATGGCTTGGAGGAAGATGCGGCGGGTTTGCGCAGCGTACTCGCCAAAGTACCCGAAGCCTTCATCGCCTATAGCTGCGACAAGAATTTTGGTATGTACCGCGATCGCGTGGGTGCGTTCTACATTCTCGCCGACGATAAGGCGGTGTTGGAGAAGGCTTTCTCCAACGCGAACGCGCTTGCGCGCGCCAGTTGGTCCATGCCGCCTGATCATGGCGGAGCGGCAGTGCGCGTGATCCTCCGCGATAGCGCGCTTACTCAAATGTGGCTCGATGAACTCGAGACAATGCGTGAGAGGATGCGCCAGGTGCGCGAGCGTCTGGCCGAAGCCGGGCAGGTGGGTGGCATCGACCTGGCACCGTTGGGCAAGCAGAACGGCCTGTTCTCCATGATCCCTATGACCAAGGAGCAGGTGGTGGAGCTGCGCGAGAAGCACGGCATTTACATGGCGGCATCGGGGCGGTTGAACATCGCTGGCCTGACCATGGCGAACATCGACAAGTTCATCGATGCGGTCGCTGACGTAACCGGCTGAGGAGCGGCAATCGGTGGATCGCCAACCCACACTTGAAGGCGAGCGCGTCCTGCTTAGGCCGCTGCGGGCGGACGACTGGGAGGCGCTGTTTGCTATCGCTTCCGATCCGGCCGTTTGGGAGCAGCATCCCATGCACGATCGCTGGCGTGAGGACGTTTTTCGCGAGTTTTTCGAGGACGCTTTGGCGCAGGGCGGGGCGCTGGCAGTTATCGATAAGGCGAAAGACGCGATCATCGGTTCATCGCGATTTCAGGTCTTTGATGAAGAGGAGGGCGGTTCGGTAGAGATCGGCTGGACGTTCCTTGCCCCGCGATACTGGGGCATGGGGATCAACGCCGAGATGAAGCGCCTGATGCTGATGCATGCGCTCGAGAACGTCGCGCGGGTCGACTTTCGGGTTGGCGAGACGAATTATCGCTCACGCATTGCGCTGGAGAATATCGGCGCCGAACGCACTCGCCGCACGGAGCTTACTCAGTATCAGGGGCGGCGCGTGTTGCATGTGGTCTATGAGATCACGGTCGAGAGCTTTGCGAATGGACCATTAATGACTGGCGGGCAAAGTTGACACAATTGACGGTGTGTCAGGCAGTCGTTTTCGCTCTAAATTACTGAAACAGATTGATAAAACGATCAATTGGCGAAGTTGACACTTCTCCAACTGAAAACGCATGTTTTCGTATCCGCTCAAAGAGGGGGATTGGGCTCGACGACTTCAAAGAACAGGCGGTCGATATACGGCGCAATTCGCCTGTAGGAAATTGGGCGGTTTGTGCGGGAAACGAATAGACCGATCCCGGCTCAGGCGGCAGGCTGCAGCATTGTTGGATCGAAAATCACGTGCTCCTCGATCGCCATGCCATTGGCGAGCCGAAACCGATCGACCCCGAGCCATTCTTTTTGCTGTCCGTCGATCTTGGCCGACGACTTCCAGAAAATGTAGAGGCGGTCGCCATCGCCTGCGCAATCGACGGGCGTGACTTTCAGCTCATCCATCGAGTCTAGGACACCCGCCATCACTTCGACATATTCGGCCCCGGAAAAAGTGCCTTGGCCTGAGAAATGTATCGTCGCGTCCGGCGCAATAATCTCGGCCACACGCGGGCCTGAGGGGTCCGCCCAGAATGACTTGAAGCGGTCAAAGAAGTCCTGATGCTCTGGGGCGTTGGTTGCTTTATGGTCGTTGGGCATAGTTTTCTCCGTTGCCGATGCCGGATGATTTGAACCTCTACTCGTCATTTATGTGCGCAGCGCACATATAGTCAAGTTGAAAAGCGTGCGCGACGCACATATGACCGTGGCATGATTGATCGTACTGCCAACTTACTTGGTGTTGTCGGGCTCGCCGTTGCCGACCGCATTGAGGAAACTGCGCGCGACATCCTGCGCCATTCAGGTGAAACGCCAGCCGCACTTGTGGTCATTGGATACGGATTCGGCCCCTCCAACGATCAATTGCGGCGCATTCTTGGTTTGTCCCATCCGGGCATGGTGCGCCTTATTGATCGGCTCGTTGCGGATGGTCTGGTTGAACGCCACCAAGGGCGCGACAAACGGGCAATTGCCCTGCACCTCACCAGCTCTGGCCAAGCCCTTCGCAAGAAGCTGCTCAAGGGGCGGCTTACAGCCATAAGACCCTTCCTGGCTCCGCTTAGCGACGCAGAACGCGAGACCTTTGCCAGTCTGTTGCACAAAATGCTGTCATCGATCGAAACATCTGACTTGGAGCGGTGCACGCTCTGCCGCCTGTGTGACGACAGCGTTTGCAGCGATTGCCCTATTCCTGCTGATTTTCGCGGACACCAACTTTCAGCTTGAAAAGCTCGGCGCGTTGCGACTTCGGGCTAACGGATACCCGTTACCACTCACGCGGTGGCCGCCAGGCCCTGCATCCGTTTCAGATAGCGCGCGAGTACGTCGATCTCGAGATTGACCTGCGTGCCGCCAGTGAGGCGGCCCAGGGTCGTCACCTCCCAAGTGTGAGGGATGATGTTGAGTGAAAAGGTGCAGGACCCATCGTCATTGTCGATCACTTCGTTGACGGTCAGTGATACTCCGTCGACCGTAATCGACCCCTTGGGTGCAATATAGGGCGCCAGCTCTTTTGGGGCGCCGATTATCACCGTGTGGGAGCCGCCCACTTCGACCGCGCTTTCGACTTCGCCAACGGCATCGACATGGCCAGTCACGATGTGTCCGCCCAATTCGTCGCCCAGCTTCAGCGCAGCCTCGAGGTTCAGCTGCGCGCCCGCATCCCACATTCCTGCGGCGGTTTTGGATACGCTCTCGCCGGATACATCGACCGCAAACCATGCCTTGCCAGCCTCACCGCCACGCTCGACCACCGTCATGCAGGCGCCGGAACAGGCGATGGATGCGCCGATCGCGATCTCCGCCGGATCGTATGGGCACGCCACGCGTACGCGCAGGTCGCTCAAATGCTCGGCGCTTTCAATGGTGCCAATGGCGGTGACAATTCCGGTGAACATGGTGGCGCGAACTCCTGCTTAGCGGTTTCGCAGATAGGCGGAGAAGGTGTCGCTGCCAAGCTGGCGCCGTTCGCTGCGATGCCAGCGGCCATGCGCGGCTTCCAATGAGGCCAGCTCGAGCGCGCTGAGTGCGCGGCGGCCATCGCCGATAAGGATGGGTGCCTGGTAGATGTGCAGCTCGTCGACGAGGTCTTCCTTGAGGAAACTTGCTGCGGTTTCCCCACCGCCCTCGACATAGAGATATTGCACGCCTTCCAGTTCGCTGATCTGGTCTGGGCGATTGATGATCTTCACCCCGTCCGGCGCGACACCGCGGGTTAGCAGGACGCGAGCGGGGCTGCGTTGCTCGAGCCCAGGCAGGCGCACATCGAGGCGCGGATTGTCCGCGCGCCAAGTGCCACCTCCGACCAGGATGGCGTCGTTGCGCGCTCTCTGGGCATGGACATGCGCGCGCGAAATCTCGCCGGTGATCCATCGGCTGGTTCCGTCAGCCAGCGCGATACAGCCATCAAGCGACATGGCCAGTTTCAGCGTAACATGCGGACGATCCGCTTCGCGACGCATCATGTAGCCGGATAGGCTTTGCTTCGCGTCCTCGTGACCAATCACATCGACTGCAATTCCGGCTTCTCTCAGACGCGCGATCCCTGCGCCCGACGTGCGCGAGTCAGGATCGTTCTGGCCGATCACAACGCGGTCAGGCTTGGCCTCTGCCAGCAAGTCCGCGCAGCTCGGCCCGCGCTCCGACTCGTGCGCGCATGGTTCGAGGGTTACGTAAACGGTCGCGCCGCTGGCATTTTGCCCGCCAAGCGATGACAGGGCTTCGGCTTCGGCATGAGGGCGCCCGGTTTCCTGCGTCCACCCACGCGCGATCAGCCTCCCTTTGCGGACGATCAGCGCGGCCACGCCGGGATTGGGCCGGCTTAGCGGCCGCGCGCGCGCTGCCAATCGGCTGGCAGCAGCCATCCAGTCGGCGTCGGAACGTTGGCCGGTCGAAACTATGGTGTGGAGCCTTCGGATTCTTGTTCGCCATCGCTGGTATCTACGCGATTGGCGAGAAGTTCCTGGCGGCGCGCTTCATCGGCGGCTTCCTGCGCAGCGCGCTCTTCTTCGGCGCGGCGTTCCATCTCTTCAACGTCGAAACCGCTCGCTGCGCCTAGCGTCTTGTAAGCCTCTCGCTTCTGCTCCTCCAACTCCGCGATCCGCGCCTCGCGCTCGTCCTTGCGCAGCTGGTTCGCTTCGTTCGACGCGATGATTTCCTCATCGGTGCGACCGGGGGCAAAGCTGGGGATGTAAGTGATTTCGGGGCGCTCGGGCGGGATATAGACCGACTCTGAAATGGCCCAGGTTATGATCAGCACTACCGGTAGCGAAGATACGAAAAGAATCGGCCAGCGATAGGGCTGTGGCTTTCGGAACTCCTGCCAGAAGTCGAGGATGCCCGCCTTGGGATTGAAGCGCGATTTCGAGAGCATGAGTCCAATATAGGGCGCGCGGGCTCGCTGCGCCAGTGCGCTGTCGGGCGGCCTTAGCCGAAGCTGGCGTAGAGGCTGCGACCGTGTTGTTTGAGCCAGCCGTCAGCAGCGCTGATATCGCCTTCGTAAATCTCGCCGAGCAGCGCGTGGAAGGCCGGGCTGTGGTCGAAATGGACCAGATGGGTGACTTCATGTGCAACCACGGAACGGCGGACGAAATCTGGTGCCTGGATGAGCCGCCAGTTGAGCCTGATGCGCTGTTTGTCGGAGCAGCTGCCCCAGCGTTTCTGCGCGCGCGAGAGACCAACTGGGACTTGGGGTAAGTCGGCACGCTCGCAATATTCGACCATGTCGCTCTCGAACATGCTTAGCGCCTCGCGCTCCAGCCAGCTCTTCAAGCGTTTTTCTAGCGCTGCAAGCGGCCCACCAATCCGCACGGAGCCTTGGTCTTGGCGAGGGCGGCGCGGTGCCGCCTCGTCCCACTCGATCCGCAGCGCTTCTCCACGATAGAGCAGCTCACCTCCGGGTGCCGGCGCATCCCTGCGCGGAATGCGGGCGAATTGCGAAGCGAGCCAGTCTCTTCGCGCATGGGCGAAGGCGATCGCTTCGGCGGAGCGTGCCCACTTCGGCAGGGTAATGCGAACCTCGCTGCCATCGGGCGCGAGCCGCAGCGTCAGGCGCTTGGCATTCTTCATGCGCCGCAGTGTGATCGGCACGGTTTCGCCGTCCAGCTCAATCTCCGGTGTGATCTGTTCGCGGCGCAGCCAGTCGATCATGTCGGCTCTCTCGCTGGCTTGGGTGGGGCCCATTCCACGATGTGGTGTTCGAGCGGTCCAGCTTTAGTTTCGCTCACCACCCGTCCGGCAACCGAAACGCCAGCGCGCTTCACTGCTTCGCGATCGCCGCTGATCAGATAGTGCCAGCTGGGCAGGTCGCGTCCAGCCGCTCGCCTGCGATAGGCGCAGGTGCTGGGCAGCCATGGTACGTCTTCGACAATCTTGAGCGTCAGGCGCAGGCAATCGGGCACGAAGGCTTTGCGGTTGCGATAATCCATGCACTGCGCGGTTTCGCAATCGAGCAGTTTGCACGCGACATTGGTGTCGGCGATCTCGCCGGTATCGGCATCCTCGATCTTGTGCAGGCAGCAACGGCCACAGCCGTCACACAATGCCTCCCATTCGGCGCGGGTGAGCTCGGCGAGCTCAAGTTCCCAGAAGGCGTCCCTCAACTCACCCATTTCGCCAATTCTTCCGCGACCGCGTCGGGACCGAGATCGGTCGGCAAGGTCGCCAGCGGTTCGCCTTCGGGGCCGAACAGATAGGTGATGGTCGAGTGATTGATCAGGTAGCCTCCGCCCGGCGTATCCTCACCGCGCTCGTAAAATACGCGAAAGTTGTCAGCTGCCGTCTTGACCTGTTCGGCGCTGCCAGTGAGACCGATCAGGTCCTGGGAAAAAGCTGAGGTAAACTCGCCGACGATCTCGGGCGTGTCGCGTTCGGTATCGACCGAGATAAAGATCGGCTGGATTTTCGCGCCGAGCTCAGGCGAGGCTTCGCGGAACTGGGCGAGGCCTTGGGTGAAGCGCTGCACATCGGTTGGGCAGATGTCAGGGCAATAGGCAAAACCGAAATAGACGATGCGGTACTTGCCCTGGAAATCGGCCCAGCGCACGGTCTCGCCCGACGTATCGATCAACTCGAACGGGCCGCCAATGTCGGCGCCCGCCAATGGAGGCTCTTCCTGAACCGCCGGTGTAACGCCGCCCGAGCACGCTGAAAGACCCAGGCTGGCGGCCAGCGCGAGGCTGGCAAAAAACCGCTTGCGAATATGCGTAGTGTTGGCGTGCTGGTTCATGGTCTGCTAACTCGGCCTCAGCCAAAGGTTGATATTGCGGGGGGCGATCATAGATTTGCCTCACATAATATGTGGCAGGAAATGCGAAAGGATAGAAGCTTGGGGCGCTCTTTTTTGCGCAGGAATGGCGCTGCGGCGATTTTGACCTGCGGACTTGCAGTCGGACTGGGTTTGGGCAGCGTGGCTTCCGCGCCTCCGGTCGCAGCGCAAGGTTTTTCGGTCGGCTATGAATTCCTGAAGGCGGTCAAGGACCGTGATGGCGACGCCGCCACTGCTATGCTCAATGAGCCGGGCAATACTATAGTCAATTCTCGCGACATCACTTCGGGTGAAACCGGACTGCACATCGTCACTGCACGGCGCGATATTCTGTGGGTCCGCTTCTTGCTGCAACGCGGTGCCAATCCCAATATTCGCGACAAGAAAGGTCTGACCCCGATCCAGGTTGCGGTCAATCTCGGCTTCGTCGACGGAGTGGAGGAGCTGATCAAGCGCGGCGCGCAGGTCGATGTCAGCGATCGTGCTGGCGAGACGCCTCTGATTGCCGCCGTTCACAAGCGTGACGTTCCGATCATCCGTCGCCTGCTCGCGCAGGGCGCCGATCCCGATCGTAACGACAATTCGGGACGCTCGGCACGCGACTACGCCACGCTAATGAATGCGAACACTTTGGTGCTCGCCGAATTTGCAAAAGCGGATAAAGAACGCGAGGAGAATGCCGCATCGGGTGGTGACTACGGGCCATCGTGAACCCAACCAGATTGAGCGAGCCGAATGAATGACCGATTTTTCTGACATAACGCTCGACGAGCTGCGCATCGCGCTGGCTCCTGACATTGCCGCTTCGGCCATTTTCGATGGCTGGAACGAGACGGCTTTGCTGGCGGCGGCCGATATGGCTGGCGCCGACCCGGATGTTGCAAAGCTGGCTTATCCTGGCGGTGCGATGGACATGATCTCCGCCTGGATTGCCAATATCGACGAGCAGATGCAGGCGGAATTGCCTCAGGAAAAGCTCGCCGAGCTGAAGATCCGAGAGCGCATTCGCGAACTTGTCTCGTTTCGTTTGAAGGCTATCGATGGCTTGGACGAGGCATTGCGCCGTGCGCTTGCCATTATGGCCATGCCGCAAAACGCGCCGACCGCGCTCAAGATCGGTTGGAATTCGGCCGATCTGATGTGGCGGCTCGCCGGTGACACCGCCACCGACTACAATCACTACACCAAACGCACGATCCTGGCCGGCATTTACAGCGCTACGCTTGCCGTCTTCGTCAATGATGAGAGCGAAGGCAAGGCGGATACCTACGCCTTTCTCGACCGCCGGATCGACGGCGTCATGAAGTTCGAAAAGGCCAAGGCGAAGCTGCTCGGCAAAAACCGCGAGACTTTCAGCATTTCGCGTTTTCTTGGCCGCTTACGTTACCCCAGCACCTGATTTCCCCAACAAGCTGACAGGATTGCGCGCTCAGCGCTCGCCTCTATGCGCGTGCTCGCTTATGACGCGTAGGGAATCGGAAATTCAGCCGCCGTGCGCGGCTTTGACATACTAGCGAGAGGTTTGAAGACATGGCGGGATCGCTCAATAAGGTAATGCTGATCGGCAATCTCGGGGCGGACCCCGAAATCCGTTCGTTTCAGAATGGCGGGAAGGTTGCGAACCTGCGCATTGCGACCAGCGAAACCTGGAAGGATCGCAACACCGGCGAACGGCAGGAGCGGACCGAATGGCACACCGTCGCGATTTTTTCCGAAGGTCTCGTCAACGTCGTCGAAAACTACCTCAAGAAGGGCAGCAAGGTCTTTATCGAAGGCAAGCTGCAGACCCGCAAATGGCAGGACCAGTCCGGCAATGATCGCTATTCCACCGAGGTTGTACTGCGCGGCTTTGACGGCACGCTGACCATGCTCGACGGGCGCGGTGAAGGTGGCGGCGGTGGTCGCTCGGGCGGCGGCTATGGCGGCGGCCAAGGGGGTTCTTCCGGCGGTGGGGGCTGGAACCAGGGCGGCGGAAACGGCGGCAATGGTGGTGGTAATCAGGGCGGTGGCTCTGGCGGAGGTCAGGGTGGCGGCTACGACGACCTCGACGACGACATTCCGTTTTGATCGGCCGGCAGCGGGCTGGATTCTGTAAAAGACAGGTGTCGGCTTTCGACACAATTGCGGCCATTAATCCGGCCTATCTTTTCCATAAATATCTAGGTCGAGCAAAAGGCCTCGTTCGCCAAGTCGGACAAGCGTTTCAGGTCGAAGAGTTAGCCCCTCATTACTTTCGTCAAGAAACAGTCCGCAGAACACTCTTCCTCTGAATTGTTTCGCGAAGGCCCGCCAAGCAGGAAGGTCGTTCGACAGATGATCCAAAAGCGTGTTGATTTGACCGTCCAAGTCGCCAAGTTCGCAGCGCTCAATCTCCAGTCGCCAAGATCCAGTGCGAGCGACTTTTTCAGCACCTCTTTTGGTCAGCCAAGTGCCGCCTTTTTGAACGCTAGCGGTTGGCTCACCTAGTCGCTTGGTTATCTTTGAAGGATCAAGATCATCTCCGAAAAAGCCGATTGATGCCGCCGATCTGTGTAAACTGCCCATCCGACCATCATAGCATGCGAATGTCCGCTTCCCACCCCAAAGCAGGCTCAGCCGCTACCTATCCTTCGTCAGGCTTTGAAGCATCTCTGCCAGCGGACCGTTCTGTTCGCCCTCTTGCGTAATGCCCGCGTCCTTGCGTGCAGCATCGGCATTTGGACCTTCCGCATAGGGATCGATTGCCAGGCCCAGCGACTGCGCGACCGCTTCGCCCAAATCGAACGCGTCGCCCGAGTATTCGATTTCGTCGAGATCGTCGGCATCAAGTTCGATTTCCAGCTCCTCACTGTCACTGGCGAGTGCCGCTCGCGTCGTTTTAGAATCGACAAATTTCAGTGCCATATCCTCGCTGACTTCGACGGGAAATTCTTCGCCGGAAACAGCGCACGTCTGGACAAAGCGAGCATGCATCGGGCCATTTGCGAGCACTGCAGTGCCGTCCTTCTCAAGAGAGAGTTCGGCGCGCAATTCGTCGACTTTCGGCAAGTCGAAACGCACGGCCAGCGCCGTGAGCTCGGCTTCATTCGCTTCGACCACCACAGCTTCGCCGGGCAGCTGGCGGACCTTTATCAATCTGACGAGTTCGCTTTCGCTCATGCGATATTCTCGGCTTTGACGAGGTCCTCGTCACTGACCGCCGCGAGCCTGACCGACAATTCCTGAAGTTTCCCGGCAACGCACGCGGCGGCTTTTGTTTCATCGCTGCCGTCAACGAATGTCACGTTGCGCTCTACAGCTTGCCCGAGCTTTTCCGAATCTCCTGACACCAGCGCGCTACGATAAGCGCCCAGCCGTCCGCCGAGTACGCTCATCAATTTGCCTACGCGCTTGCCGACGACAACATCATTGACGCCAAATTCGCGCAATTGGCCATCCATATCCTCGACGAACAGCTCGGCCAGCAGCGCGCTCTCGCTGTGCATGTTGGCAGCTTCGACGCGCACGATCACGACGCTGAGAACGGCGGTGATCATGTCGAAGCGCCCGTCGACACTGTCTGCAACCCCGCATTGCTCGTAGTAAGAGCGCTCGCGGGCTAGCTCGATCACGCGGTGCCACAACGGCCTCATTTTCTCGCGCGGATCGGGCGCAAGACCCAGCATCTTGGACAGGAATGACATCGAAATACCCTTTCGCGCGACTGATTTTGCTCGCGATTGAGGCCGATTGAGCGGTGCATTCCGCGCCTATTCAGCCACAATTCAACCAATTCACCCCAGCTGCATGACGCAGCGGCGTTGCAAGGCAGGAACGAGAGCCGTAAAGCCTTGTTCCACGCGATATAGGATGCCGCTCTATCGCGGCAATAGATACGCAGCGACAGAAGGCTGCCAAGAGAAGATTGGTCGAAGGATTGACGATAGCAATGAACAAGCGTGATTGCGCAGGCAGCAGAATGGTTTGGCGCAAGCTGCGGGGCGTGGCCCTGATCGCTGGTGCAGGCCTGGCGCTGGCAGGATGCTCTTCGATCCGCGAGAGTCGCGGCTATGTGGTCGATGCTGTCCTGCTGCAGTCGGTTCAGCCCGGCATCGATAATCAGCGCTCGGTTGAAGGTACGTTGGGCAGGCCCAGCTTCACCAGCCAATACGGCGATCCGACCTGGTATTATGTTTCGAGCGTGACGGGTCGTCGCCCGCTGGTTCGCCCGCGCATTAGTCAGCACACGATCCTCGCAGTGACATTCGATGAGGCCGGAAACGTTGCATCGATCGATCGATCCGGCATTGATCAGGTCGTATTCCTGACGCCCGATGGCGACAAAACGCCAACACTTGGCCGTGAACGCGGCTTCCTCGAAGACCTGTTTGGAAATATCGGCACAGTTGGCTCAGGCGTTGGCCCAGGTGGACCCGGCGGTCCGTAAGCCGCCACGCTTGATTGACGGTTTCGAGCGCCCATATCGCTGGCCATGAGCAACGATACGGCTAGCCACGGCCTCACCCAGTGGCACGGCACCACCATCATTGGCGTAAAGCGCGATAACAAAATCGTGATCGCTGGCGATGGACAGGTCTCGATGGGCAACACGGTGATGAAGCCAAATGCGCGCAAGGTTCGCCGGATCGGTGAGGGCGGCAAAGTCGTTGCCGGATTCGCCGGTGCGACCGCAGATGCGTTCACTCTGTTTGAGCGCCTCGAAAAAAAGCTCGAGCAATATTCAGGGCAATTGCTGCGCGCCGCGGTCGAGCTCGCCAAGGATTGGCGAACCGACAAATACCTGCGCAATCTGGAAGCATTGATGATCGTCGCCGATAGCGAAACCCTGTTGGTGCTCACCGGCAATGGCGATGTGCTTGAGCCCGAAGGCGGGATCGCGGCGATCGGTTCTGGCGGGAACTACGCTCTGGCCGCCGCTCGCGCGTTGGCTGAATATGAAGACGATGCGGAAAAGATCGCGACCAAGGCGATGGCGGTCGCTGCCGATATCTGCGTGTTCACCAACGGCAACATCACGCTTGAAACGGTTTAGGCGCAGCGTTCTGCGGGCCGCTCTCTTTCTTTACGGAAACTCATGATAGACAATCTTACTCCAAAGGCGATCGTCGCCGCGCTCGATGAGCACATCATTGGCCAGAAAGACGCGAAGCGCGCTGTTGCGGTGGCCTTGCGCAATCGCTGGCGGCGTCAGCGGCTCGGCGCGGAATTGCGCGACGAGGTCACGCCCAAGAACATCCTGATGATCGGCCCGACCGGTTGCGGTAAGACAGAGATCAGCCGGCGGTTGGCCAAGCTTGCCGAAGCGCCTTTTGTAAAGATCGAAGCGACCAAGTTCACCGAGGTTGGCTATGTCGGCCGCGATGTCGAGCAGATCGCCCGCGACTTGGCCGAAGAAGCGATCCGCCTCGAAAAAGAGCGCCGCCGCGACGCAGTGCGCGAAGCCGCGTCCGATGCCGCAATGGAACGGCTGCTGACAGCATTGGTCGGCGACAATGCATCAGAGGCAACGCGCGAGAGTTTCCGCCAGCGTATCGTGCAGGACGCGATGAACGAGGTCGAGGTCGAGATCGACGTCACCGAAGCGCCGAGCATGCCGTTCGACATGGGCAATATGGGCGGCAACGTCGGAATGATCGACCTGTCCGACATGATGGGCAAGGCGCTGGGGCGGGCCCCGACCAAAAAGCGCAAGATGAGAGTGCCCGAAGCGTGGGACAAGCTGGTCGACGAAGAAGCCGAGAAGCGTATGGATCAGGACGATGTCGCCCGTGTTGCGCTCCAGAATGCCGAGACCAATGGCATCGTCTTCCTCGACGAGATCGACAAGATCGCCGTGAGCGATGTGCGCGGCGGCTCGGTTAGCCGAGAAGGGGTGCAGCGCGACCTGCTGCCCTTGATCGAAGGCACGACCGTTTCCACCAAATACGGCCCGATGAAGACCGACCATGTGCTGTTTATCGCCAGCGGCGCGTTTCATGTCGCCAAGCCATCCGACATGCTGCCCGAGCTGCAAGGCCGCTTGCCTATCCGGGTTGAGTTGCGTGCTCTGACCGAAGAGGACTTCGTCCGCATTCTGGGTGAGACCCGCGCAAACCTGGTCGAGCAATATTGCGCGCTTATCGGCACCGAAGATGTGACGCTCGACTTCAAGGATGATGCTGTCGCTGAAGTCGCGAAGATTGCGGCACAGGTGAACGAAAGCGTCGAGAATATAGGTGCTCGCCGCCTTCAGACGGTGATGGAGAAACTGCTCGAAGAAATCAGCTTCGAAGCGGAAGAGCATGTTGGTGAGACGATCACGGTTGATGCGGACTATGTCCGCGAGCGCCTGACCGAGCTTGCCAGCGACAGCGACCTGTCCAAGTATATTCTGTGATGCGGCCAGGCTTCGTCAGCGACCTGCAATCCATGCTTTCAGGTATGGACCCGGTGATTGATGATGCCTCATACCGGTTCGTCAGCGACGCCAATCCAGCGCTGGCACCTAAGGCTATTGCGATGATCCGCGAAACCGAAGGGGTGACCTGGGTCATTCCTGCAGAGGCAACCGGTGGGACCGGCCCTCGGTTTGCTCGCATCACTTTGCAGGTGCAGTCCGACCTAGAAGGCGTCGGTTTGACAGCTGCGGTTGCAACAGGACTCGCATCTGAGGGCATCGCGTGCAACGTGATTGCCGCATTCCATCACGACCACCTGTTCGTCCCCTGGCACCGCCGGGAAGAAGCGCTCGCTATCCTCAACCGGCTCTCCGACGACGCGCGTCGATAATTCTCGACCGTCAGCAGACGGGTTGGCATTCTCCGCTTGAGCTGGGTCGAAAGGCGGGCTTTAGTGCAAGCACTTGAATTCGAACCGGGGACTAGATGATGATCAGGAACTTAATGCTAGCTGGCACAGCGGCTGTTGCGATGACTTTCACAACGCCTGCTCTTGCCGATGGTCACAGCGAAGCAGAGACCACCGCGCCGACCCTGTCCGCACCTGAAATCGAATACACTCAGTGGCAGCTCGACAACGGCCTTACCGTTATCGCATTGGCTGACGACTCAACCGCCAATGTCACGACTTCGCTGTGGTACAAGGTTGGATCCAAACACGATCCCGAAGGCCGCTCTGGTTTCTCACACCTGTTCGAGCACATCCTCAGCCGCAAGACGGTGAATATGCCGTACAACATGATCAACAAGCTGACCGAGGACGTCGGTGGACAGCGCAACGCGTCGAACTGGATCGACCGCACCAATTATTATGAGACGGTGCCTGCGCAATATCTTGAGACGATGCTGTGGACGCACCGCGAGCGGATGGCCTTCCCGGTGGTCGATGCCGATGTGTTCGAGAATGAGCGCAATGTGGTGAAGGAAGAACTACGCACCCGGGTTCTCGCGCCGCCCTATGGTCGCTTGCAACGCTTCGTCATTCCCGAAAATGCCTATGACGTTCTGCCGATGCGGCGACCTGGCATTGGCTCGATCGAGGATCTCGACGCGGCCACTTTGGAAGATGCCCGCGCGTTCCACCAAGCGTACTATGGTCCGGATACGGCAACGTTGATTGTCGCGGGCAATTTCGAAATTGATAATCTGCGCTCGCTGGTCGACGAGTATTTTGCCGACATTCCGCGACGCGCCAACCCGATCAGCCTGGAGATCGAAGGCGAGGAACCGGTGCGCGCCGAGCCGCGCACGGTCAATGCCACCGCGCCGAACGTGCCGCTGCCGCTGGTCGGCGGAATTTGGAAAGCGCCATCGGTCAGCGACGAAGACGCACCTGCGCTCGAATTGCTGAGCGCGATCCTGGCGCGCGGCGACAATAGCCGGCTGCACACTGCTCTGGTGCGCACAGGCAAGGCTGTGCAGGCTACGCATTTCGATTCGATGACGATGGATGGCGGCTACATCGCTAATTTCGCCGTGCTCAGCCCGACCGCGCAACCGGATGAGGCCGCAGCGATCCTGAATGCGGAGTTGGAGCGGATTCGCACCGAGCCAGTGACTGAGGCAGAATTGCGTGAAGCGAAGAACGAGATTTTCTCTTCCGCCCTGTCTCAGCGTCAGACCGTGCGAGGGCGGGCCTTTGAACTGGGCGAGGCGCTGGTCTCTACCGGAAATCCCAATGCCGCTGATATCCGCCTGGAACGGATCGCTGCCGTAACTGCTGCGGACATTCAGCGTGTCGCGGCCAAATGGCTTGATCCAAATGCCAAGGTGTCGATGACCTACACCGCTGGCGAGGACAATCCGGAGGCATACGCTAACCCTGTTCCGCGCCCGGCCTTTGGCACAGTGCCGCCTGCGACGGGCGAACCGCGCGAGGTCCTGCCTGAAGGTGAGCGAATGGCTCCGCCACCCCCCGGTGAAGCGCCTGAGGTGGTACGCGCGGACTTTGTCGAAACTGAGCTGGCCAACGGCATTCCGCTGGTGAGTGCGCAGACCAGCGATGTTCCAATCGCGACGATCACCGTCGTCTTCCCAGGCGGTGGCGCGAGCGACCCGGCGAGCAAGGCAGGGCTGGCAAGCTTTGCCGCTGACTTGGCGAATAAAGGTACGGCAACCCGCACTGCGCCTGAGATCGCTGCGACTCTCGAATCGCTCGGAGCCAGCGTCGGCATTTCGAGCGGGACGGATGGCACTTATGCGAGCCTCACCGCGCCGACCGTAAATCTGGCCGAGGCAGGCGAAGTGCTCGTCGACATCATCCAGAATGCAAACTACCCGACTGAAGAGCTGGAGCGTGAACGCAAGCGCGCGCTTGATGGACTCGAAGCGGTTTTCAAGGACCCGGGTTCGCTCGCCGGCCTTGTCGCAACCCGCGTCATGTATGGCGATGCACCCTATGGACGTGTCGCCACCCGCACCAGCATACCCAACATCACCCGTGAGGATTTGGCCGCACACCGCGCCGCTTACTGGCATCCGGATGTCGCCAAGATCGTGGTCAGCGGCGGGATCAGCTCGGCAGATGCGGCAAGTCTCGCTGGAGAGCTGTTCGGTGACTGGACTGCAGACAGTGCACCACCTCAGCCGGTCGTCAATCCGGCGGGTAATGGCACGGCTCCGAAGACACTGGTGATCGATATGCCTGAGGCAGGCCAATCGGTCGTCATCGCTGGCGTGCGGGGTATCTCGCGTTCTGACGAGGACTTCTACCCGGTCTGGCTGGCGAATACTGTGCTGGGTTCAGGGTCCAACGGGCGCCTGTTTGAGGAGGTGCGGACTAAGCGTGCGCTCGCATATGGTGCTTATTCGCGGATCGGCCAATCGGCTGACGCTTCGGTCTGGCGCGCACAAGCGCAGACCGACCATGCGACGGCCGATGAAGTGGCCACGGTGTTCTTCGAAGAGTTCGAGAAATTGTCCGACCAACCAGCAACTGAAGATGAGATCGAGAAGCGGCGGTTGTTCCTGGGCGGCGCAATCGCGCGCAGCCTGGAGACCAGCGGCGGCTTCAATGGTCAGGTCGCAAGCCTGATGCTGCGCGGGCTCGAGCCGAGCGAAGCTTTCCAGATCGCTGACCGGCTGTCCGCTGTGAGCGCTGAAGAGGCGGCGTCCATGGCTGAGAAGTATCTCGATGAAGAGCGCACTTCACTCGTAGTCGTTGGCAAGGCCTCCGAGTTCCTCGATGACCTGAAGGCGCTGCGCGGCGAGGTTGAAGTGATCGCGTTCGACGATCTCGATCTGGCGGCAAGCGACTTGCGTAAGGCAGGCGAAGGCGAAGCAGCGGGCGAGGGGCTTTAAGCCTCTCGCTACTGCGCAGGTTCGGTCTGCTGGGTAGCGCCTTCGTTCGCTTGGCGCGACCACATCTCGGCATAGAGACCGCGCTTGGCGAGCAAGGCATTATGTGTGCCTTGTTCCGCCAGCCTGCCGCTTTCGAGCACGATGATCTGATCGGCATCGGCGATCGTCGAAAGTCGGTGAGCAATGGCGATGGTCGTGCGGCCGGCAGCAATGCGGCGCAAAGTGCCAAGGATTTCCTGCTCGGTTCGCGTGTCCAATGCGCTGGTCGCTTCGTCCAGCAACAGGATCGGCGGGTCTTTCACAAGCGTGCGGGCAATGGCGACGCGCTGTTTCTCGCCGCCTGACAATTTGAGTCCACGCTCGCCGACCATAGTTTCAAAGCCATCAGGCAGGCTCTCGATCAACGGGGTTAGCGCGGCGTCTTGCGCTGCCTTGCGGATGATCTCGTCATCGGCATCTATCGAGCCATAGCCAATATTGTAGTGCAGTGTGTCGTTGAACAGCACGCTGTCCTGCGGCACGATGCCAATTGCCTCGCGCACGCTGTCTTGCTGCATCTGGGCGATATCCTGCCCATCGATCAAGATGCGGCCGGATGTCGGATCGTAAAAGCGGAAAAGCAGCCGCCCGATTGTGCTTTTGCCAGCACCCGATGGTCCAACCACGGCAACGGTGCTGCTGGCAGGCACTTCGAAACTGAGCCCATGCAGGATGGTACGCTCTTCTTCGTAAGCGAAGGTGACATTGTCGAAGACCAATTGCGGCTCGCGAACCACAAGTGCGGGCGCGCCGGGCACATCGGTCACCTCCATCTCCGTATCCATCAGTCGGAACATCTCAGCCATATCGACCAGGCCCTGGCGGATAGTGCGATAGACCCAGCCGAGCAGGTCTAGCGGGCGGAACAGCTGCATCAGGAAAGTGTTTACGAGCACCAGATCGCCGACCGTCAAACGGCCCTGCATCCAGCCCCAAACCGTGTAGGCCATCGCGCCGGCCATCAGCGCATTTGTGATGAGCGACTGCGTCATATTGAGGATACCGAGCGAATTCTCGCTCTTGATTGCCGCCTCGGCATAGGCGCGGGCAGATTGGCTGTAGCGCTTCTCCTCGCGCTCTTCCGCGCCGAAATATTTGACCGTTTCGAAGTTCAGGAGCGAGTCCACAGCGCGGTGCAGCGCCTGTCCGTCGAGATCGTTCATTTCGCGGCGCAGCTTCGTGCGCCATTCGGTGATCCAGCGCGTGATGGCGATATAGGTCACAACGGTAAGGGCCGTGGCTGCGACCAGCTCCCAGCCGAAATTGATGTAGAATATCACGCCCACGGCGATCAGCTCGATGGCGGTGGGGGCGATGTTGAACAGCAGGAAGTAGAGCATCATGTCGATGCTCTTGGTCCCGCGCTCGATGATCTTGGTCACTTCGCCGGTGCGGCGCGAGAGGTGGAACCGCAAGCTAAGGCGGTGGAGGCGATGGAACACGTCCTCGGCCAGGCTCAGAGTAGCGGCCTGCCCGACGCGCTCAAATGTGATGTTGCGCAGATTGTCGAACATCAAAGATGTGAAACGACCGAGCGCATAGGCGACGACCAGCGCGAGCGCGACAGTAGCCCCATCACCGACCGGTCCTGCCATCTCGTCCGCCGCCCCTTTGTACGCAAAGGGCAGGGCCAGCGTGACGCCCTTGGCCGCGAGCACCAGCAACATGGCAAAGACAATCCGCCAGCGCAGGCCGGGATTATCCTTTGGCCAGAGGTAAGGCAGGAAGCGTTTTAGGGTTTGCCAGCCCTCCGCCTCAGGCGCAGACTTCTTTGGATCGGTTGTGGAAGTGTCAGGCGGCATCGTGCCACGTCATGTGGGCGTGGCTGTCGCATGACGCAACCGCACGCATGAAGAACTTCGGTTGGGGCTACTCAGTCAAAGCGTGTGGCGTGATTGCGGCTATTCATGCGCCGCTGCACCGAGCGTGGCAAATCGAACAGGATACGCTGGCGCGAAAAATCGATTGCTACCCGGTCAAACATGCGGAGATGATTCATTCCCAGTGAGAGAACCGGCTCGTCCTGTAACCCCAATGCCTCGAACGCAGGAGTGTCAGCAAAAGTGATCGGTACATTCCGCAGGGTAACGCCTTCGATTTCCAGCGTGCGGACGAAGGACATCTGGCCGACCATCGAAACGCCGTTCACATCGGTCGTCAGGACTTCCTGAGCTCGCTTGGTGCGGATGCGCTCGCGCAAAGCGGTGTTGGCGAGGCTTGCCTGCGCGCCCGTATCGATGATTACGGTCGCGTTTACGCCTTCAATCTCGGCGTTGGTGATGAGCAATTGACCGAGCTTATGTCGCGCGCGGACGACGATTTCGAAACCGCGCTGGCTACCCCTCTTCTTGGTCACGTCTTCTACTGTAATTGTGTCATCGCGAAAATCGATCAACACCCGAAAGTCCTGCAGACTGTCCAGGCCGATAATGCCGTCAGCGCCAACATGATTGCGATAGAGCACTGGAGCAGCGAGGTTATGGATCGTGCTACTTCCAAGCTGCAGGCTGTCGAGTTCGACCACTTCAACAGGACGACGGCTAGCCATTCCAACCAGCATTGCTGTGCCAAGAGACTCAAGTCCGAGTGCGTCGTTGATCCGGTGCGTCACCGCAGTTGCTTGGCTGCCGGTGTCGATCATGAAATTGTAGGGGCCGAAGCCGTCGATAGTCACGGGCACCGTCATCCGTTCA
>CANMSD010000003.1:122500-730609 GCA_947500645.1 uncultured Erythrobacter sp.
ACCGGATGCTTACAAGCAGTTGGAGCCCCATAGGGGGTGACAGCGTACCTCTTGCATAATGGGTCAGTGACTTAATCTAGCATGCAAGCTTAAGCCGTTAGGTGTAGGCGAAGCGAAAGCGAGTCTGAATAGGGCGACTGAGTATGTTGGATTAGACCCGAACCCCGGCGATCTAGGCATGACCAGGCTGAAGGTGCGGTAACACGCACTGGAGGGCCGAACCGTTGCATGTTGAAAAATGCTCGGATGAGTTGTGTTTAGGGGTGAAAGGCCAATCAAGCCGGGAAATAGCTGGTTCTCCGCGAAATCTATTGAGGTAGAGCGTCAGATGTATGCCGATGGGGGTAGAGCACTGGATGGGCTAGGGCTGCGCGAGCGGTACCAAACCTAACCAAACTCCGAATACCATCGAGTCTTGTCTGGCAGACAGACGGCGGGTGCTAAGGTCCGTCGTCAAAAGGGAAACAGCCCTAACCTACAGCTAAGGTCCCCAAGTAATACCTAAGTGCGAAAGCATGTGGGAATCCCAAAACAACCAGGAGGTTGGCTTAGAAGCAGCCATCCTTTAAAGAAAGCGTAACAGCTCACTGGTCTAAATAAGGGTTCCTGCGGCGAAGATGTAACGGGACTAAAGGTATTCACCGAAGCTTAGGGTTGCAGTTTACTGCAGCGGTAGCGGAGCGTTCTGTAAGTTGATGAAGCCGAAGGGTAACCGACGGTGGAGATATCAGAAGTGCGAATGCTGACATGAGTAGCGATAAAGAGGGTGAGATGCCCTCTCGCCGAAAGACCAAGGGTTCCTGCGCAACGCTAATCGGCGCAGGGTAAGCCGGCCCCTAAGACGAGCCCGAAGGGGGTAGTCGATGGGAACCACGTTAATATTCGTGGGCCTGAGGATGTGTGACGGATCGTGGAAGTTGTTTTCTCTTATTGGATTGAGAGGGCAGCCAAGCGGTTCCAGGAAATAGCCTCCTCGTATAGACCGTACCCGAAACCGACACAGGTGGTCAGGTAGAGTATACCAAGGCGCTTGAGAGAAGTATCCTGAAGGAACTCGGCAAATTGCCTCCGTACCTTCGGAAGAAGGAGGCCCCGTTAGAAGGCAACTTTTAGCGGGGGGCACAGGCCAGGGGGTAGCGACTGTTTATCAAAAACACAGGACTCTGCTAAGTCGGCTTCAAGACGACGTATAGGGTCTGACGCCTGCCCGGTGCTTGAAGGTTAAGAGGAGGAGTGCAAGCTCCGAATTGAAGCCCAAGTAAACGGCGGCCGTAACTATAACGGTCCTAAGGTAGCGAAATTCCTTGTCGGGTAAGTTCCGACCTGCACGAATGGCGTAACGACTTCCCCACTGTCTCCAGGATATGCTCAGCGAAATTGAATTCTCCGTGAAGATGCGGAGTACCCGCGGTTAGACGGAAAGACCCCGTGCACCTTTACTGCAGCTTTAGAGTGGCATTAGGAAAGAACTGTGTAGAATAGGTGGGAGGCTTTGAAACTTGGGCGCCAGTCCGAGTGGAGCCAACCTGTGAAATACCACCCTGTTGTTTTCTGATGTCTAACCTAGATCCGTTATCCGGATCAGGGACCCTCTATGGCGGGTAGTTTGACTGGGGCGGTCGCCTCCTAAAGAGTAACGGAGGCGCGCGATGGTATGCTCAGGCCGGTTGGAAACCGGCTGCGAGAGTGCAATGGCATAAGCATGCCTGACTGCGAGACCGACAGGTCGAGCAGAGACGAAAGTCGGTCATAGTGATCCGGTGGTCCCTCGTGGAAGGGCCATCGCTCAACGGATAAAAGGTACGCCGGGGATAACAGGCTGATACTGCCCAAGAGCTCATATCGACGGCAGTGTTTGGCACCTCGATGTCGGCTCATCACATCCTGGGGCTGGAGCAGGTCCCAAGGGTTTGGCTGTTCGCCAATTAAAGTGGTACGTGAGCTGGGTTCAGAACGTCGCGAGACAGTTTGGTCCCTATCTGCCGTGGGCGTCGATACTTGAAAGGAGTTGCCCCTAGTACGAGAGGACCGGGGTGAACATACCTCTGGTGTACCAGTCATGCCGCCAGGCGTGCCGCTGGGTAGCTATGTATGGACGGGATAACCGCTGAAAGCATCTAAGCGGGAAGCCTCCCTTGAGATTAGGTATCATCGAACCGTAGTAGACCACTACGTTGATAGGCTGGGTGTGGAAGCGCAGTAATGCGTGTAGCTAACCAGTCCTAATAGTTCTGTTCGCGCTTGTAGAATCTGCACCATCAACGTCAGCCCTGCGTGGCTTTCATTGATTGGTAGAGAATTTCTCAAGCCAGATACGCCCAAGAACACTAAACCAAGTACATCGATTTAAACCCGCATTCCGCAAGCTTCATTGCTTGGTGGTCATAGCGTCTGTGACCCACCCGATCCCATCTCGAACTCGGCCGTGAAACCAGATAGCGCCGATGGTACTATGTCTTAAGGCATGGAAGAGTAGGTCGCCGCCAGGCATTGCAGCTTGCGGAAAGCGCGGGGTGAAACCCATTCATAAGTCAAAGGGCTGATCCGAGAGGGCAGCCCTTTTGGCGTCTCTAGGGACGTCGAACGGTGCCGCGGGGTGGAGCAGTCCGGTAGCTCGTCAGGCTCATAACCTGAAGGTCGTTGGTTCAAATCCAACCCCCGCAACCACCGTCTCATTGAAATCATTAAATAATTCAGCCTCACTGCTTTCAGTGGGGCTGTTTTCGTTTGCGACTGTAAGCATATAGGAAGCAGTTTTGCGCGCATCACAGCGTATTGCGCAGTATCTCTACTCTCAGCTGGCACTTTACCGGTACGGCTGGCTTCTCGCATCGATACGAAAACCAACTTGCCAGCGGTCCAAGTAAAACTGCCACACTGCTTTGTGGAAACAGGTGCAAAAGGCTGAAGTATATTGCGCCCACCTCGCTGTGCGCTAAAAAGCATCAGGGGCCGCAGAATTCATGACAGATTCGGACAATAATCCATCGGCGGATGTCGTCGATCAAGCATTAGCGAGCTTTGTGCTTCTTGCGCAGTTTCTTGGCGTGCCTGCTGAGCCTGCGCAAATCCATCATGACCGCGGCCAGGGCGATCGCCCTTATACCTTCGACGACCTGATCCGGATAGCGAAGAAACTCGACCTCATCGCGCGGCGTAAGAGCGCAAATGTCGCCGAGCTTTCCAAGCTGCCTTTGCCGGCGCTTGTTGCTCTCAACGATGGCGCTTCAGCAATCCTGCTGAAGATCGACGATACGGGCGATACCGGCACCCGTTATATGGTGTTGCGACCCGATAGCGAGCGCCCTGAAATCTGGGACGAAGAGCAGGTGGCGACCGACTTCGACCTGTCCGCCGGCAAGGCTGACCTGCTCTTGATGACGAGCCGCGAGCGCATTGCTGGCGAGAAGCGCGCCTTCGACATCAGCTGGTTCATCCCTGCTCTGGTGAAGTACCGAAAGGCGCTGCGCGATGTGCTGATCGGCAGTTTCTTCTTACAATTGGTGGGGCTCGCCTCACCGATTTTCTTCCAGCTTGTGATCGACAAGGTGCTGGTCCACCAATCGATGACCACGCTTGAAGTGCTGGCGATTGGTCTCGCCACCGTTCTGGTATTTGAGACGATGCTGTCGGCGCTGCGCAATTGGCTGTTCGCGCACACGTCGAACCGGGTCGATGCGGAGCTATCCGCTTCGCTGTTCAAGCACCTTGTGGCGCTCCCGCTCAGCTATTTCGAAGCGCGGCGGGTGGGCGACAGCGTGGCGCGTGTGCGCGAGCTGGAGAACATTCGCAACTTCCTGACCAGCAATGCCGTAACGGTCGTGATCGATCTGTTCTTCACGATCGTCTTTTTCGTGGTGATGTATTTTTACTCACCCATGCTGACCCTTATCGTTGCGCTGACCGTTCCGATCTACGTGCTGATCTCGGTCTTTATCACGCCACCTTTGCGCGCGCGGCTAGATGAGAAGTTCAAGCGCGGTGCGGAGAACCAAGCATTCCTGGTCGAGACCGTCACGGGTATTGGCACGCTTAAATCGATGGCGGTCGAGCCCCGTATGCGGGACCGTTGGGAAAAGCAGTTCGCGGGCTACATCCAGACGGGCTGGGATGTCACGGTGCTGTCCAATTGGGGCAGTCATCTGATCCAGCTGGTCAGCAAGCTGACCACGGTCGCGATCCTGTTCTTCGGTGCGCAGGCGGTCATCGCTGGTGAGCTGACGGTCGGCGCGCTGGTGGCGTTCAATATGCTCGCTGGCCGCGTTGCACAGCCGATCCTGCGGCTCTCACAGCTGTGGCAGGATTTCCAGCAAGTGCGCATCTCGGTCGACCGTCTCGGCGATATCCTCAATGCGCCTGCCGAGCCCGAACACAATCCCAATCGCGCCAGCCTACCGCCAATCACAGGCCAGGTTGAGTTCGACAAGGTGCGGTTCCGCTATCGCCCCGATGCGCCTGAGGCTTTGCGCGGGGTTAGCCTTGAGATCGCACCAGGCGAGATGCTGGGCATTGTCGGGCCGTCGGGCTCAGGCAAGTCGACGCTCACGAAGCTGGTCCAGCGCCTTTACGTGCCTGAACAAGGCCGCGTGCTGGTCGATGGTACGGATTTGGCGCTGGTCGATCCGGCATGGCTGCGGCGGCAGGTGGGTGTGGTGCTGCAGGAGAATATCCTCTTCAACCGCACGGTGCGCGAGAATATTGCGCTCGCCAATCCCACCATTGCGATGGAGAAGGTAATCGCGGCGGCGGAGCTGGCCGGTGCGCATGAGTTTATTCTTACGCTCCCGCATGGTTACGACACGATTATCGAAGAGCGTGGGAGCAACCTGTCTGGCGGTCAGCGCCAGCGGCTCGCTATTGCCCGCGCGCTTATCACTGATCCCCGCATCTTGATCCTGGACGAAGCCACGAGTGCGCTCGATGCCGAAAGCGAGGAGATCATTCAGAATAACCTCGCTCGCATAGCCGAGGGGCGCACGGTGATGATCATCGCCCACCGTCTGTCTGCGGTGCGTCCTTGCGACCGGATCATCACGGTCGAAGCGGGCGAGATCACAGAGGCGGGCAGCCATGAGGAGCTGCTGAAGGCTGGCGGACGCTACGCGCAGCTGCATGCGAAGCAGACCGGCCTGAACACGGGGATTCCGGGCGTGACAGAGGTGGCTCCGGCATGAGTTGGTTCTCTGATCGTTTCCCGACTCTGGCTAAGCATGCGGGTGTACTGCGCGAGAGCTGGCGCGGCCAGAACGAGGCCGACAAGGCTTTTAAGCCCAAAGACGAGCACGAGTTCTTGCCCGCCGCGCTTGAGATCATGGAGAAGCCCGCCAGCCCCGGCATGCGCTGGCTGATGCTGCTTACCTGCGGCCTGTTTGTGCTCGCCCTGATCTGGGCGATCTTCGGAAAGATCGATGTGGTTGCAACCGCTGCTGGCAAGACTGTGCCAGGCGGCAACGTGAAGATCGTGCAGCCGATCGAGATCGGGGCGGTGCGCGCGATCCATGTGCGCAACGGCCAGTTCGTCAAAGCGGGGGATCTGTTGATCGAACTCGATCCGACGCTTGCAAGCGCAGACGAAGCGCAGAGCGAACAATCGCTGCTGTCTGCGCGCATTCTGCAAGCGCGCAACGATGCTTTGTTGGCGCATTTGAGCGGGCGCCCTGCGCGCTTTGTACCGCCGGAAGGCACGCCGCCAGACATCATCCGCACCGAAGAAGCGTTCGTGCGCAATGCGGTCGCGCAATACCAGGCACAACGCGGCGCACTTACTCAGCAGCGGGCCGAAAATGAAGCTGACCTTGCCGGTGCGAACGCAGAAATCGCCAAGCTTGAAGAGGCGCTGCCTTACATCGATCAGCAGCTCGAAGCGCGAGCAGAGCTGGCGGAAAAAGGCTTCTTCTCACGGCTCAAACTGCTCGAATACGAACAGCTGCGCGCCGAGCATATGCGCAATATCGAGGTGCAGCGAGCGAACAAGATGCGCGCGGAGGCCTCAATCGGCCGTATCGAGGCTGAGTTGGTCAGCTTGCGCGCTGGTTTTGGCCGGACGGCGGTGACCGATCTTGCCGAAGCAAACGACAGGGCAACCATGGCCAATGAAGAGCTGCGCAAGGCCGAACGGCGGCGCCAGTATCAGGAACTACGTGCTCCGGTCGATGGTGTCGTCCAACAGCTTGAGGTCAGCACGGTTGGCGGTGTGGTTCAGCCTGCACAGCCGCTGATGGTCATAGTTCCCTGCATCTCAGATGATGCTGCAAACGCGGCCAGCTGCAATGGCGGCATCACGGTCGAGGCTTTCGTGCAGAACAAGGACATCGGATTTATCAACGTTGGTCAGCGCGTGGCAGTAAAGCTGGAGGCCTTCAACTTCACCGACTACGGCCTGCTCGACGGCACGGTCACCAACATCAGCCGCGATGCAATCGACCAGGCGCAGCAGCCCGCGGGCAGCGTGCGTGACGAGAATGGCCGTCCGATCCAGCCGGGGCTCGTCTATGCTGCGCGCATCGAACTGTCCTGTGAGCCCGACAATCCGGAGCGCCATGCGCTATGTGACCGCATTCAACCCGGTATGTCGGTCCAGGCCGAAATCAAGACAGGCAAACGCCGCATCATCCAATATCTGCTCTCACCCATCAGCCAGGCAGTGAATGAGGCAGGACGGGAGCGGTAGAAGTTGTTGCCGCAAGCCAGCTGTCAGAAAACGAGCTTGCCGATGGGCGCGACCTTCCGAAAGAAGGGGTACAGAAAGATATAGTGCATTTGTCACTATTGGCTGCCTTAATGTATCTGACGAATAGACGAGAGTTGGGGGGCTTTTGGGGTTGCACAGTATCAGAGTTGGAATTGGCCACGCATCGCGACACGTGTTGTCGCGTGATCTCTGTTCACGACACCTGCTGCTTGCGGTTCCAATCCGAACCTTGGTGATGTTGAGGGGCCGCTCAAAGTTGGCATTGATTGGAGTTGGAGGCGATCGATGATGGAGAGGGTGTTCGGTCCACTAAAGTGTTTCAAAGTTGGATTGCTTCTGGTGCGGCGCATCCGGCTCTGTGTCGCAGCCTTGTTCGTGATTGGTGCCATGGCAAGTGCTTGCGCTAGCACTGCCTCTCCATACTACGGCATCGATCTTTCTGCTGTATATGCCGATGCTTCAACTGAGACTGCGCAAATTCAGGCTCTCGCGCGCCGGGCAAAAGCTGGCGAGAAGCAGGCGCAATTGGCGCTGGGTATTCGCTTTGAGGAAGGGGAGGGCGTTCCTCGCGATTTAGAGGCTGCGCGAGCGCTGTATTCGCAAGCAGCCGAAGACACCCAGCTCAAGCATACGGCGTTCATTTCAGACGGAGGCGCGACGCGGGCCGAGACGGTCTACACCGGTGTGGAGAAGGGGCTTGAAGAAGCCGCTGATCGGTTAAGGCAGTTGGAACAGTCACTCACTGGCCAGCAATCTCGGCCTGCGGCCGGTGTAAACGACGCCGAAGAGAGTTGAGGGATTTGCTGCGGCGATTACTCTTCTGTGCATTGGCAAGCTTCGCCTTGACCGGAAATTCAATCAATCAGAAAACTGAAAGCGTTAATCTGATGACAGATAGCAAACAATTCCCGACCACCACTATGGCGCAGCGCGCGGCAAATCCGCCGGGTCCCAAGACGGTGACCGCGCTTTTGGAAAAGGTGGATTGGCCCAATGATTACACCCATACGCCAGAAGGCGCTGGCGAGGTCGATAACCAATACTTCGCGGTCGATTTCTCCTATGAGTTCAGCGATCACTTTCCGAGAGCAGTGAATCGATTAGATTTTTCCTTCGATGCGCCGGGTGGACGGCATGGACGAGGGGGGAATTCGTGGCGCAAGATTGATGCTGTTCCGGTGGATCATTCTCAGCCTCATATCCTGACGTTTGAGGATATCGGCTCCGATGAGGAGTTGAGCGACTTGTACCGTTGGGCCGGAGACTTTTTCCTTATTTCTGACAAGCTGCGGCTCTTGATCGAGGAAATTGATCCCGGGTCGATCGATTGCGTCGAAGCTACGAGCAATGACCGGGAATTGGGCGCGCCCTATTGGGCCTGCCTGCCCAGGCGGAATTTGGAAGCGGTTGATGCGACAAAGTCGCATGTGTGGGTTGAGCACAAGAATTATGGTGAACCAGGCGGCGAACCTTATTTTGTGCAATCGGTGCATATTAACCAGGGGGCTGTCTTTGACCCGGAAGTGACAAAAGGCGCGCACCATTTCTGGGATATTGATTTGAGGAAATGGTTTTGGTCACGTGAGCTGATTGCAAGGGCGCACGCAGCTGGCATTCAAGGTTTGGAATTCAAACAGGCCGGAATCGCGCGCGGAAGCCTAGTCTCCTCAAGCACAATGCGTGGGATTTACGCCGAGTTTCCCGAAGCACTTGGAAGGGAGGGCTAAGGCATGTCTGACGATGACCAATCACAAAGACAGCGAGGGACAAGAACTGCCAGCAGCGAAAAGACGGTTGGAGGGGGTGGAGTGAGAATCTATCGTAATTGCGGCTCATCCACTTTGTCTGCACATAAATATTTGGAGCGGAAATTTTGACTGGGATCGCTAGTAAGAACGGGCTGTCTAAAAAGTCGTCCTTGATCATCTCAGGTGCGATGATTGCTCTGCTTCTGTCGAACATTCTTTGGTTGTGTGCATTTCTCCAATTTCCTCCGAGCCTTGAATATGAAGGTGAGCGAGAATCTACTCGTGTTGGTGTTTTGCGCTTGAACGAAGAATGTAGATTCTTGGTTGATCCAGGGGCTTCGGATTATCGGCGCACTGGCTCTTTCGACTTCAACTTTGGCTCCCTGATTGAAAGCCATCAGGTTCTAGCATTCTCGCGTGCCAATGAATTTTACCACGCGAAGCAGCCCCTTTTTCAAAAAATTAGAATTGCGGCCCTTGGTTATTCTGATTCGGATCGGCAAGGCGTACGCGAGGAGTTTAAGTATTGGGAGGAGCATGATGAAGCATTACATTACTCCAATGCTTTATTAGATGCTTGTGGAGAGAATGTGCGATGAGCCGTTTTGAGTACAGAGGTGTTCGTTATCGTCGCATTGACTCTGATTCGATCATCATTGAACGGCAAATTGTCGACGGGATCAAAATTCCAGAAATTGAAGTGAATGTAAAATTTGAAGGGCAAGAATTCACAGTCGAAACTTCTTTTCAGTATATTATCCGGAACTTACTCCGGAGTCGGCAGGCCGACACTAAGACAGGCGAGTTTTACGACCACGCTTATGACGAAAGTTTGGAAGGTGAGATAAACTTCAGAGAATATTCGTCTGACAGCAACGTAGGCGCCACCTTTGGGGTGAATCGTATAGTCAACGTGAGGGATGGTAAGGTAGTCGACTTTTTAGGTGATGACTATGTGATCGACATTAACGTCAATCTCGCGGAGTAGACGGTCCTACGCCAACAGGGTGCGATTTTCGATATTTTTCGTGGTCTTGATGAAGGGCGTTACACTCTCGATGGTACTAGGATAACCAATGACATCCTAGCGCAGGCTTACGCTGAGGCCTTCGATGCGCGCATTGCGATGTTACTCGCCCACGAGGCCGGTGGTCACGGTAATTATCCCAATTTTGATCATGTAAGCGGAACTTACAGGCACGATGATGAGGTGTACATAATTGGAGTCAGGGATACTTTCCTCATGGGCTTTTCCTATGCCACTTTGAAGAGTGTATTTGTTGGCGATGGGCCTCATTCAATTGATGGTTTGCTGCTAGGTTATTATTCCAATCCGGGCTCTCTTCCTGGAGCCGCTGGGCCGAATTCTCCGCCTGTGGCGGGTAGCTCGGGGCGGGTGCTCCCGCTCAATGGCGGCCCGAAGCAATACGGGCTGGCTGAGGCAAAGCGGCGGTTGGAGGGGATCAGGTGAAGAAGTACTGGACCTCAGGTCGGATAATCATAGCTTTTTTCGCGATCTTGCTCGTTGCGTCGGCATTTTTTGTTGCTGGTGCTTTTTGGAATGGGGCTCCGTCACGTTTGAAGGAGAACGCCAGCTACACGACGGTAGTAGTTGAGTTTGAACAGGAAGTTCGGAGCTGCGCAAGGACGTATTGCGCCATCGATTTTCTGGAGAATCAGCACTGCGTTGCAGCAGAGCTACTCCATCAAGAAATTCTCAGCGGTTCGAACTTCGACGGTCAAATGACACTTAGGCAGGCTGCTCGATACTACGCGGCCCGAGCCTATCACCAGAATACATACGCGCGAAGCTTAGAGCGCATCAGCGGCACATCACTTTTTAGCAATCATTACTGTGGGCGGGAGGAGTTGCAAAGGATTCCTCTTCCAAAAGGGGACTCGAAATGAGTGCGACCGTAACTAGGCGACAGATCACGCTGAATTGGGGTTGGGAGGCGCCGAGCATCGGGTGGTTCTATCCCGCTCCCTGATGCAGGTGACGAGGTATTTCTGCCTTTATCTGAGCATCTTCCCGCCAGTGAACAGGACGGTGCCGGCTATCCGTCGGATGGGATTTTCATTCAAGTCGATGGTCAGCCGCCCATAATATTGGCTTATTCTCAGGCAAATGCGGAGATCGCATCACGGGTCGCCAATGCGCTTGAGTTGATACTTGCCGAGACCAATCAGTTCGGACTGAGTGAAGCGCTGAATGGTTATCTCAAAGTTCGGCCGGAACGGAGGCATCTCGGCCCTCTTGAAGCGTCTCCCCCTTCCACAATCGGTGTAGCCTGTCGCCAAGGATATCCCCCGGTCCGGAGGTGAAGCGCGGGTTGCCAAAATGGCTCATCGCTTCGTGCTGGCGCTCCAGCGCGCGGCGGTCCTGCGCGACCACCGGAGCAAGAAACAGCCTGATTGCTGCTTGTTTGAGCCAGCCCGGTGCCAGGTCCTTTGGCGTCGAAAACCGGGCGAAGGGCGTGAATGTGCCATCGGTTGCGGGCGTGAAGATCGCTGTGACGCAAAGGGTCAACTTGGACTCGCCTTCCCAGCGTGCCTGCACGGTTGCGGGCGTGTAGTAACGCGAAATGCTGCGCTCACGGTCACGCTCCAGGAAGCGCGACATAAGGCCCATGTCCGGCTGCGTCTGTTCGATCGCCATTTCGACCCCGTCGCCATGACTTGTGACTACCAAATTGACAGGCACCCGTTTGTCGCGGCGGCGGATAAAGCCGTGATGCAGGTGATTGGTGTGGAACGGGTCCATGACATTCTCGATCGCGTCGAAGGCGCGGCCCCGCCACGTGCCTTGCTGCCACCAGAAATGGTCGAGATCGGGATTGCCAAAATCTGGTGGGAGGTCAGGTTCTTCAGGCGCGCTGCCCGACAGAGTCACGAAGATCGCTCCGTCTCGCTCAAACACGCGCAGGCTGTCTGCGCGAAGGCGCTGATCATCCGTGGTGTCTGCAAGGCATCCCGGCACTTCGGTGCACGCGCCATCAGGAGCAAAGCGCCAGCCGTGGTAGGGGCATTCAAGCGCGCCTTTGTGCACGCGGCCTTCCGACAAGGGGTAGTTGCGATGCGGGCAACGATCCACCAGCGCGCCAAGCCCGGCCTCGCTGCGAAAGAGCGCAACCGGTGTGTTGCAGAGCGTGACCTTGCGCACCGATCCATGTTTCACATCGCGCGACAAGGCAACCATGTGCCAGGCATCTTGCACGGCTTTGGGAAAGCTCATTTTTCCAGCTCCTCGCCGTTCCACTCAATGTCGTGAGTGGTGGCTGCGTTGGTTGAGATATTGCGTTTCAGGCCCTTGAGAAAAAATCCGGCGGCGTCGGCCAGCGCGCCGGCGAAAGGTGCGCGATCTTGGGGACGAGAAATCGCATCGTGACCGTTTGACAGGCAGGCGCGCCAGTCGCGTAGCCGTCCATTCGCAACGGCCTTTGGCAGGCCGAATAGCAGCATGGCTGGCGCGAGATAGGCACTGCGCGATTGGCCAAGAGGTGCGTCTAGCCCGTCCGCAATGGCACGCGCCAGATGGCCTTTACCAACCATCAGGTGCACCCCGCTGGTTGCGCGCGGATTGCATTCGATGAGGAAGGGAGCGCCTTCGCCATTGAGCATCACATCGCAGGCGAATTGCCCGTGCAGCTGAGCCCGCTGCGCGAGCCGCTCTGCGATGTCGCGGAGCACTTCGCTCTTCGTGTCTGGCAGATATTCAAACGCATAACGCGCGCCGCCGCCGAGCCGCCAGTCGGAACTATAGGCGGCGAAGGCGACGAGCTTGCCGCGATGCGCAACACCTTGGAAGCACGCTTCCTCTCCGCGCACGTATTTCTGCGCCATCCACGGGCCGGCGTGGCTTGGCTTGATCCCTGCAAGTTTGGACTGATCCGGAGCGATCAAAGTGCTGTCTCCGAAGCGGCTGAAGCGGGGTTTGAAGACCCACTGGCGGGACGTTGCTGCGAATTTGGCGAGATCAGCGTTGCTCTCGATCGAGTGGCTCTCAGGCGCTGACAAGCCCCAGTCCTGCGCTGTGTGGGCGAACGCAAGCTTGTCGTGCAGCTGACGCAAGGCTTCCAGATCGGGTGCGAACAATCGCTCGCCTAAGGCCTCACGCAGGACCGGCGTGGCGAGGTGGAACACTTCCTCGCAAGTCGGCACGACAAGCTCAATATCATGCTCAGTTGCGAGTTCCAGAATACGGGTGCGAAAGGCCGCACCTTGCTGCTTGGGAGGTGGATAGGAGTGGTGCCTCGCTGGTAGCGAAGACCAGCGCGCCATCCGCGATGTGATGCTGTCGGCCATATGCGGTTCCCAGCCGGCGTCGGCGAAATCGCGCGCCAGATCGAGCGCAGCTGCGGCGCGTGCGCCGGTAATGAGAACGCGCTTAGCCATCGTTCCACACCACTTTGCGACGCTTCAGGGCGAGGCGGGAGGGGAAATCTCGAGTCAATTCGACTGGCAATCCGGTGAGGTCGCCAAGCGCCATGGTCGCATCGTTTGCCATTGCTTCAGAACAGTCGGCGGCGACACGCAAGGTGACCGTATCACTGCTCGCTTCCGCCTGCCAATCTCGCGCACCGCCGAGTATTGTCTCGACCGCGCCGACGACCTGCGGTGGCGTGACTACGCGCTTTCCGAGGTGCCAGATATCGCGGACCCGTCCTTGTGGTGCACGAACCACCCGTCCACCATAACCGCACGGGCATGGCTTTGGATCGAGTTCGAGATAGTCGTCGCCGCGCAGCCGCACGATTGGCTGGCTGGTCCGGCGCAGATCGGTGATGACCGGACGAAATCCATCAGTGGCCGGAATCGACTTCAGCTCGAACTCGATGGCATGCTCGTTCAGATGCAAGCGGCCTTTGGGGCACTCCGCGCCAAGAAATCCCTCGGTCGCTTGGTAGATTGCGCCCGGACGCACTCCAAAAGCTTCAGTCAGAAACTCAGTTTCGGCTTGGCTAATCGGCTCGCTGCCGCAGAAGAGATGTCGCAGCGATGGTAGGCGCAGGCCGACCTTGGCATAGGCTATTAGTCGGTGCGGTGGCGCAATAAGGATAGTCGGATCGAACTGCATCAGGGCCGCTATTGTCTCTTCAAGAGAGGTCTCAAGCGGGAAATGTGCGAAGGCGAAACGACCGCGCTGCACATCGCGGTAGAGATCGTTGTTGGCGCGCAAATGCAGCGCCAGGCGCTGGCGTTTGAGCAACGCGCGCGCGGGAAGGAGGCGTGCGAGGCTCTGGCCGATATAGTCGGCGCGTTCGGTGCTGCTCGCGACAAACAACCCGCGTGTGCCGCCCCCACTGCCGCTCGACCAACCGGCGGATAGGTCACCTACCGCATTCCCCGCCTCAGCGGCATCGGCCAATGCGCGCAGCTCGGCATCGCTCATGTTCAGGCTGTTCCATGCGCCATAATCCGCGCGCATCTCCGCTGGATTGGTGACGGGAAACTCCGGAAATGATCGCCCGCAATAATCCGCCAATGCGGGGGTGCGAGCCAGCGCGGGCTGTAGCTTTTGCCATTGGCGCGCGCGCCGTGCGGCCAATCGCTCAGCGGACATGCGCATAGCGCGCCGCGTTCGCAGCCACGAGGTGAAAATCAGATCAGGACGCATTGGTCTTGCGAAACGCCTTTGCGCTGGCGGTGCAATGCGACGGCAGGATTGCGAGATCGCCATTGTTGCCTGCCGCTTGGCTGAGGAGATTGAGCGTCGCACGATAACTTTTAGTATTGCCGAGCAATGCGGTGGTGATGCGCGGCGGTGGACGGTGCTCCGTGATCGAACGGCCTGACCATACCGCGTCGGCGGCAAGTAGCACTGGCTGGCCTTCCTGCGTGGTGAAGGCGAGGCCCCAATGGCCGACGCAATGACCGGGCAGCTCAATCGCCAGCAGGCTGCTATCGCCAAGGATATCGTGACCCTCCTCGAACGGTGCAAATACACTGGGCAAGGGCAGGGCCGGTGCATCCTCGAAGAAGTTTGCATTTGCGTCGGCTTGCGGTGGGACAAGTGCCGAAAGCAGGCCTTGCCGCACCCGGCCAAATCGCCCGGGCTTGCGCAATTCTTCGAGGCCGGCGCGCGCGCAGTAGATCGGCTTGTCGGCGAGATTGCGCATGCCGGCGACATGATCGCCGTGAAAGTGCGAGATCACGGTGCCGGCGATCGCGTTTTCATCAATCTGGTTCGCGTGCAGCCAGGCCTGCCATTCCTGCCCCACGCCGATCTTAACGGGCGTGGTCCAGCGATAGAACCGCTCGGGGAAGGGCGTCGTTGCCTCGATAAAGGCCGGATCGTAGCCGGTGTCGAACAGGAATGTGCCGCGCGTCGGGTGCTCGATCACGCCGACTAGTGCAGGAAAATCGACCGAGCATAGGCTGCCGCCTGAAATCGTCATCAGTTCGGGGTGGCTGCAAGAGCCGCGCTCCAGCCAGCGAAATCCGACACGGGTCATGATGCCTCTCCCGATCTAGCCATCTGGCGCGCTTCAACTAGCAACGTCGCGAGCGCATTGTGCTGTGGTTCGTAGCCAAGCAGGCGCCTTGCCGGCTCCAGGTCGAAGGTTTGAGAATAGGCGAGCGTCGCCAGCGTATAACGGGTGAGCATGGGCTCATCCATGGTGCCGAAGAGATGACCAAGACGCTCCAGCACGCTCGCAAGCAAGCGGGCAACACCGATGGGCAGCAAGACGAGGCGCGGGCTCTTGCCAAGTGCGTCAGCGACCTCGGTGGCGACGTGCCGTACTTGGCGGGGATTGCCGCCTGAAATGTTGATCGCGCGGCGAGCGATATTCTCCGCACGTTCTTCCGCTTCGCAGATCGCCCAGGCTGCATCGCGCAGATCGGTAAGTTCGATCAAGGCTTGGCCTCCGCGCGGCAGGGGCATCCTATTCCGTTGCGCGAGTTCAGCAAGCTTGGGCAGGATGACACGGTCGCCAGCGCCCACCAAAGCGCGAGGACGAATTGTGCAGCAGCACATCTTGTCGTCGCGAGCTGCAAGAACCAGCCTTTCGGCGGCCAGTTTTGTCCGTGCGTAATCGTTGAGCGGTTCGTCATTCGGCTCGTCATCTTCGCCAATGTTGATCCTGTCGCGAAGGCTCGCGAAGATCGAGGGAGAAGAGACGAACACGAAGCGGTTCACGCCTTCTTCTGCGGAGGCCTCGAGCAAGCGCTGCGTCACGTCGAAATTCGCCCTGATGAAAGCGGCGCGCGGTCCCCAGCTCGCCGACAGCGCGGCGGCGTGAACTACACTGTCGCAACCGCGCACGAGCTCGCGCAAGTCGACTTTGCGATGCTCAAGGGCGAGCGGAACAAACTCCGCGCCCAGCGTTTTTACTTGCTCGCCAGCAGGCAGGGATCGCCCAGTAGCGAGCACGTCATGTCCTCGCTTGAGTGCCTCGCGCACGAGTGCCATGCCCAGCCCGCCTGTGGCCCCGGTGATGAGGATGCGGCGCTCGCTCATATCTTGATTACCATGGCGCTGGCGCTGATTCCGGCAGCGGTTCCGAGCAGCAGGATCTTGTCGCCGGGTTTGGCGCGTCCTGTATCCAGTGCGTGGGCAAGCGCAGTCGGGATCGACGCGGCGATCTGGTTTCCGGTGGTCGGGAAGATGTCGACCACGCGCTCGCTCGCTGGCTCGAACAGGCGTTTCACATGCTCGACGCCGGGCGCGCTCGCTTGGTGGCAGATGACGCAGGCCAAATCGTCCTTGGTCACGTGAGCATCGGAAAGCGCACGTTCGATCACACCGGGCAGCGCCTTTGCTGCGGCCTTGAAGATGCCGAATGCATCCATCTCGAAATAGGAGCCAGCGACCAACGCCTCATGCCCCTCGGTCACACGCAGACGCGTGCCGCCAGAGCGCAATTGCGCCAGCTCGTTGTGTGCACCGTGCGTGACCGTGGCTGTCGAGATAAGGCCGTTCTCTGGGTTCGTGCTCGCTTCGATGGCGAGCGCCGCCGCGCCATCGCCGAAGATCGAGCGCGTCTTTGGCAGGTCCGGGTTGAGGCCCGCCGAAGCGATATCGCTCGCGAAAACAAGCGCGCGCTTCCAGCGACCTGTCGAGATCCCCATCGCGGCGATGTCGAGCGCTGCCATGAACGACAGGCAGGTCTGGTTGACGTCAAAACATGGCACGCCCGAGCTGCTAAGGCCGAGCTTGTCCTGCACCAATGTAGCTGTTGAGGGGATGGGTTGCTCCATCACGCCGCAGCCGCCGATGATAACATCGGGCAGAGCCTCGCCCCAATCGGCGCGTTCGAGTGCCTGTCGCGCAGCCGCCGCTGCCATCATCGAGGTCGTTTCTTCTGGGTCGGCGACATGACGTGATTCAATTCCGAACTCGCTTTGCGTCCAGCCGGCTTCATGCCCGTGGCGCCGGTCCATTTCGCGCGATTTCAGAACTGTTTGCGGGCGGTAAGCACCCCAGCCGGAAATGGTGAAATTGCTGATCACAAACGGTTCTCCATTCGATTCGTCTATACACTTCCATATAATTTGACAGTGTTCAATTAAAAAATAGACAATGTTCAATTTATGCTTTATCCACCATGTTCATGGGAAGACGCTCCGATCACACGCCTGATGAGCTGCGCGAGCTCCTGATTTCATGTGGGCACGAATTGATCGCTGAGCGCGGCTTTGCGAAATTCTCGGCACGCGAGGCGGCGCGGCGCGCGGGTTACTCGGTTGGCACGATCTATAATGTGTTCGGCGGTCTCGATAGCTATCTGATCGCGGTCAACAGCCGCACGTTTCGCCATTGGAGCGAGTGGCTGGAAATGGAGCTGGCCAAGGCACCGGACGATACGGAGGGTCGGATCGAAGCGCTCGTGCGCGCCTATTTCGGCTTTGCCGAAGTCAACCGGAACGCCTGGATGGCTATCTACGATCACCGCATAGACCGCTCGATCGAGATTGCGCGGGAGGACGAAGCGGCCCGCGAAGCGCTAACCGGAGTCGTTGACCGCGAGGTGGCCGCCGCACTCGGAGCACACGACGAACAAGAGATACGGCGATTGGTTCGCTCACTTATTGCCACGGTGCATGGGCATTGTTCGCTGTGGCTAACCGGTAGCTACGCCTTGATGCGTGAGGAAGATCCAGCCGGGCAGGCATTGGCTCGTGTGTACGAGATTTTGCGCTGTCATGATGTCTTCCCGCCGCCCGATAGTCTGCCATCCACCCAATTGCAGAAGTCGGCTAATGAGTAACTGGCGTCCAACAAAAGCCGAATCCGCGTCTTTCCCGTGAGTTTGAGTTCAGCTTCGACATCCACACCGAGGTTGCGGGTGTATTCTTGATCCTGTCGTCGTCAGCACCAGGGGGCGAACTTTGATCGGATGATCGACAGCGTAATGTGGCTGCATCAACACGTGTGGCTGTCCCTGCTGGACCGACGCGCCTACTTCTTCACCGGAGGTTGTTTGCGTGTGAAGACCATCTCTTCGTCGTTCGATGCTTTGGCGTCGAAGGTATAGCCCTCCGCGTTGAAGTCCTTGAGCCCATCGGCACGGTCGACCCGGTTGCTCATGATCCAGCGTGCCATCAATCCGCGCGCGAATTTGACGTGGTACATCAGCCGACGCGCTTCGCCGTCCTTCACGTTCAGGAACGAGGCAGTGATGACTGGTGCGGAGAGCGCATCTCTGTCCACCGCTTTGAAATACTCGTTCGAAGCAAGGTTGACGATCGTTCGATCAGCATGGCCAGAGAGATCGCCTTCCAAGGTTTCGCTGATCCGGCTGCCCCAGAAATCGTAGAGGGACTTGCCGCGCGGGTTGGCCATCTTAGTCCCCATCTCAAGGCGGTAAGGCTGGATCGCATCCATCGGACGTAGCAAGCCATAAAGGCCGGAAAGAATGCGTAAGTGGTCCTGAGCATAGGACAGCGCCTCATCATCCAGGCTTCTGGCCTCCAATCCCCAATATACATCGCCGTCAAACGTCAGCGCCGCAGGCTTGGCAGAATTGCTGCGTCCTCCCAGATCAAAAGCCTTGAAACGCTCGGCATTCAGTTCGGCCAGATTGTCCGAAATTTTCATAAGCCGTTTTAGATCGGCAGCCGATTGCTGCTTGGCAACGCCAGCTATCTCTCGTGTGTCAGCCGACAGACGCGGGCTGGTCATCTCCAGCGGAGTGCTCAGTTCGTCGAAATTCAGCTTCTTTGCAGGAGAGAGCAAAGTGATCATCGTCTGTCAGTTCCTCATGACGTGCGCGCGAAGTCGCAGCGATTCCTTCGCTGCGTTCGGCTACCGAACAACGAAGCGACACAAATGGCAAGTCAATCAAGACGATGACAGTGAATGAGTTTTCCGAACAGGCTCGCCTGCTTCGGTGCTAGGCAACACGAGCCGGAACAGAGACGCGGATCAGGCTTCGCGAACGCGCGTCAGGAAGTTCTGGACATGCTCGCTCAGCGTAGAGGCCTGCTCTTCAAGATCCGTCGCACTGGTCAGCACCTGGCTGGCAGCTGCGCCGGTCGATAGCGAAAGATCGCGGACGTCCTTGATATGACCAGAGACCTGCTCCGTACCGCGAGCAGCCATATCGATGCTGCGCGCAAGATCCTGGCCGGCGACCGATTGCTGATCGACCGCGCTGGCAATGGAGACTGCGGTGCTTTCAAGCTCGCGCACCTGACCTGCAATCGAGCGTAAAGCTGTGACGCTGGCACCCGTAGTATCCTGCATAGCGCGGATTTGATCGCCGATCTTCTCGGTCGCGCGGCTGGTTTGCATGGCCAGTTCCTTGACCTCGCTAGCCACGACCGCAAAGCCGCGTCCCGCTTCCCCGCCGCGTGCCGCCTCGATCGAGGCATTGAGTGCAAGAAGGTTGGTGCGCTGGGCGATCGACTGGATCAACTCGACGATCTGGCCGACTTCTTCGGCTGAATTGGACAGTTCTGAGATTGTGGTGTCCGCCTTGACGGTCGCATCGGTTGCAAGTCGCGCCAGCTCGCTGGAGGATGACGCCTGACGGCTGATTTCACCGATAGAAAGGGCGAATTCGTCGCTCGCAGCAGCGGCAGCGGTCGCGCCAGATTTCGCGTCTTCCATGCTGCTTGCAACTTCGCTGGTGCGTTGGCTTGATTGCTCTGCGGAAGAAGCCATTTTGCTGGCGGTCACTTGGAGCTGGCTTGAGGCGGCTGCAACACCGCTCACCACGTCGCCGATCGTGTTTTCGAATTGCTTGGCCATTTCATTGAGCATGACAGTCTTGCGATGCTCGAGTTCTTCGCGCTCGCGTTCGCGCTCTTCCTGCTCTCGAGCTTTCTCTTCGGCGCGTTGAGCGCGCTCTCGGGCCCAGTCTTCGATTTTGCGATTGGCGGTTTTGAACAGCTCAAGTGCGTTGGCCATTTCGCCAATCTCGTCCTTGCGCTCGTGTCCGGTCACCTCAAAGTCGCGATCGCCACGTGCGAGCTGGTTCATACCATCTGTGATTTGGCTCATCTTAGGTGCGAAATCATGCGAAAGATTGCGCAGGCCAACGACGAGGACGATCAGCGCCAGAACAGCAAGGCTGCAGACGATCGCGATCATCGTGTAGAAATAGTTGAGCCCATTTTGACGAATTTCCTCGCCATAGCGCGCGAGATCGATTGCAAACTCACGTGATTGGTCAAACAGGGAATCGCCCTGTTCTGAAAGCTCATAAGATAGAGCTACAGCACGCTCGCTTCGGCCTTCCGCTGCCAGCGTGTCCTTAAGTTCTTCGAAGGTTGCATTGTAGGTTTCGAGGTCGGTGTGGGTCTTCTCAAGCCGATCGGTGAGTTGCGGCACGTGCTGCGAGATGATCCGGTTAACCATCGCGACTTGGGCCTTGGCGGCGCTGAAACTGTCACGTTGGCGCTCCAGTGCAACAGCTTCGCCGCCAAAGATGAAGCGGACTGTATTGTAGCGCAGCTCGCCTGTGGTGCCGCGCAGTTCGGTCGAGGCAACCAACGCATCTTCAACTTGAGTGGAAACCTGCTCGCGCTGCCATAGCTCGGTCATGCCAAGTACGAGGACCAGGGTGATGGCAAAGCTGACGCCAAAGAAGGTGCCGAAAATCGCGCGAATCTTACCGGCTAGGCGGAGGTCGCGGAACCATGCAAGGCGGCGAAACAGCCCACCTGCTTGTGCATCTGATGGCGCTTCATACTCGCCCAGATCAACAGCGACCTCTTCCTGCATTTCGCGAGCGAAATCAGGCATCACAGATCTTTCAGGCTGTTGGTTCTGCGTCATCACGTTCATTCCAGAAGTCCCCCTCCAGGGCCATTACTTCCAGCTTCGATGAACAAAAATCCTTTATATTTTCTTCATGACGCAGTTTAGATCACTAGTTTTGTTCGCAAGTTTATTTCAGCGTGCGTGAACTTTAGTGAGGAAGCGATCAACGTGAGCGCGAAGCTTCGACGCCTGGCCTTCCAAAGTATCGGCGCTACTCAATACTTGGCTGGCTGCTGCGCCAGTTGAGAGCGACAATTCGCGTACGTCGGCAATATGGCTGGCAACGTTTTCTGTGCCTGTTGCAGCAAGTTCGACGCTGTGAGCGAGATCGCGTCCGGCGACCGATTGCTGATCGACAGCGCTAGCGATCGAAACCGCTGTTGTTTCAAGCTCGTGGACCTCACTTGCGATCGTTCGCAGCACCTTCACACTCGCGCCGGTTGTGCCTTGCATGGCACTGATCTGTTCGGAGATCTGCTCGGTGGCGCGGCTGGTCTGCATCGCCAGTTCTTTGACTTCGCTCGCAACCACAGCAAATCCGCGCCCTGCCTCTCCGCCACGTGCTGCCTCGATCGAGGCATTGAGAGCGAGCAGATTGGTGCGCTGAGCGATCGATTGGATCAACTCGACAATCTCGCCAACCTGATTGGCGGATTCAGAAAGCGCGGAGATTGTAGTGTCGGCTTCGACCACTGAATTGCTGGCCTTGCGCGCCATCTCTGCGGAGGAGGCGGCCTGGCGGCTGATTTCGCCAATCGACATTGCGAATTCATCGCTTGCAGCTGCAGCTGCGCTGGCGCCTGTATTGGCCTCTTCCATCGACTTTGCGACATCGCTCGTGCGCTCGCTGGCGGCGTTGGCCGTACGCTCCATCGCCTTGGAGGTGGATTGCAACTGGCTGGAAGCGGCAGCAACTCCGTTCGCCACTTCGCCGACCGTTTTCTCGAACTGATCGGCCATATCGCGTAGCATTTGTTCGCGTTCGCTCTGCGCTTCCTCGCGCTCTGCCTGTCGCCGAGCCTGCTTCTCGAGTTCGACCTTCGCCTGCTCCGAGCGTTCGCGGCTAAGCTCCAGCAGCTTCACACCGGCTAGGCGTAAATGCTCAATCTCGATGCTAATTTCGCCATATTCATCGATCCGGTTCCGGTAAGGAACCACAACATTGTGGTCGCCGGCCGAGATACGACGCATGCAGTCGAGCAATTGCCGACAGGTGCGGATAATGTCCGTCTTTAGGGCCTGGAACAGAAACAGAGTGAATGCGAGGCTCGTCCCGATAGCAAGGATCATAATGTTACGGAGCAGTTGCACCTCTTCGGCTGCCGCCGCCATCGTGTGTGCATCCCCTGTATGGAGAGCGGAGGCAATGTGACCCAATCCTACAAAAGCGAAGCCTGCCGTGATCAGGACCAACAGTAATGGCGCACCGACCGTCAGCAACGTTTTCTGCATGGTACTGCGACGTCGAAACCAGCCTGTTAGTACACCTACGCTCTCGTCGTAAGTATACGGACCTGCCTGTTCGGATGTAGCTGTGTCGCCCACTCCAACGTCCAGCGTTTCAGTATCGGTGACGATTTCATCTGCGGTGCTCATGCCGCCGCTCCACTGCTTGAAAGAGGTGGGGAGTCTTGGCGGGCTGTTTTCTCATCCAGCAGGCCGTCTATTTCTTGAGCGGGAAGAGCTTTATAGTAGAGCCAGCCCTGGATTTGATCACACCCCGCGGCGCGTACCAGATCCGCCTGCTCCTTGGTCTCGACACCCTCTGCCGTGACCGCCATTTTGAGCGCCCGCGCAACTGCGATGCTGGAAAGCATCATGGCGCGGCTGCCGTCGTCTTCGCCCGCTTGCACCACGAGGCTGCGATCGAGTTTGAGCTTCTCAAAGCGGAACTGACGCAGAAAACCAATCGATGCGTAGCCGGTGCCGAAATCATCCAGCGCGACATTCACTCCGAAACCGCGAATGACATCGAGCGTGCGTTCGGCGACCACCGGGTCGAGCACCAGGCAGGTCTCGGTTATCTCAAGTTCAAGTTGGTGAGGAGGGAATTCTGTCTCTTCCAGAATTTGACCGAGCTGGATCGGGAATTCCGGGTTGCGCAATTGCGCGGCTGAAATGTTCACAGAAAGTGTGATGTCGCCCCAGCGTTTGGCATCGTTTACCGCCTGGCGCAGCACCCAGAGGCCGATCGCATTAATCAAGCCAGATTCTTCTGCCACGGGAATGAAGACGTTGGGGCCGATGTTTTTGCCGTCAGGCCGTTGCCAACGGAGCAGCGACTCCACAGCGACGATGGCACCGCTATCGGCATTGACCAATGGCTGATAGGCGAGAGTGAATTCGTCGTTGGAAAGCGCGACGCGAAGCTCTTCCTCGAGCTCGCGTACGGCCTCGCGGCGACGGTCGAAATTTTCGCTGAACCAGGTGCAGCGCATTTTGCCCGCGCGCTTCGACATGTACATCGCGACATCGCTACGGCGCAGAAGCTCGGACGAGTTCGCCGGATCTTCTGGCGTGCAGCGCGATAGGCCGATGCTGGCACCAACGGGGATGCGACGTTCCTCAAGCGCGAGCGGCTTGGAAAGCTTTTCGAGCACAGATCGGCACATGCCTTCAAGGATTGTACCGGCCACTTGACCCGTCATCAGGATCGCAAATTCATCGCCGCCAAGACGATAACAGCGAGCCTCTGGCTCGCATGCAGATTTAATGATTTCCGCGCACTGCTGGATCAGCACGTCGCCGACCGAGTGACCGAAATGGTCATTCACCTGTTTGAAGCTGTCGAGATCGACAATTGCGAGCGCGATCTCATCAGGAGAGCGCTGAGCGTGCTCAATGTCGGTGTGGAGTGCGCGCCGGTTCGGCATCTGGCACAGAGCATCGACGGTCGCGATCGTTTCAAGCTCGCGCGCCTGGGTTAGACCAAGACGACTAAGCAGGAAAATAGTGGCTGCGTAGACGACAATGCCAGAGATCAACAGGGCCGAGGGCGACTTGAAAGCAATCGTATCGCTTGTGATGACGATCAACGAGATAACGCCGAAGATCAGCGATAGGACGACCAACGGCACGACCATAATCTTGGTCGGCGTCATCCGAAATGCTGTGCTCTTCTCAGCCACCAATCTTCCCCATTTGCACTCGTTGGTGCTTTTTGCGCCTTTTACGTTGTCAGGGTCCTAAAGATGATTGGCTAAGGAAGCGTAAACCTTGAGCGAGCAAACCGGGGGGAAAGCAAGGTTTCAGAGCGCTCAGAGATGATGAATGCGGACCTTGGTGTAAGCCCACATAAGTAGGGCGCGCTCTTTTAGCTTGTCGGCAGTTCAGCCGAACGCGACAAGTGGGGCGTTGGCGTTTGCACTCTGAACAGGTTGATACAGGCTGACCCGCTTGGAAACGGGTTTGAACGTTTCGGTCTGCCCCACCACCGTTTCACCTGCACCCAACATCAAATACCCATCTGGCGCCAGAGCGCTGCGCAGACGCTCAAATGCCGCCTGACGTGTCAGCGGATCGAAATAGAGCAGGACATTGCGGCACAGAACCAGATCGAATTTCTGGCGGCTCGGTGAATCGTGCAGCACATTGTGTTGCTGGAACCGGGTGAAGGCGCGTACATTTTCGTGGATTTGCCAGCCCTTGTCAGTTTCGTCGAAGTGCCGCAGCATCTCCGTGACTCCGAGTCCGCGCTGAACCTCAAACTGGCTGTAATTGCCTTGCCGTGCCGCTGCGATGGCGCTGTGCGAGATGTCCGTGCCGAGAATATCGATCGTCCATCCATCCCAACGAGTACCTTGATCGGCAAACATCATAGCGATGGAATGCACTTCCTGGCCCGTCGAACAACCCGCACTCCAGATCGAAAGACGCTTTGCCGAGGCGCGCTTTTGCGCAAGCTCGGGCAGGACATCTTCGGGCAATTGATCGAATGTCGGTTTGTCGCGGAAGAAATAGGTTTCGTTGTTGAGAAGAGCTTCGACAACGTCCTGCGCCAAGGCTTGCTGGCCCGGATTGGCGAGCAGGCAGACCAACTGATCGACATTGCTGATACCGTGCTCGCGGAACACGCCCGACAGCGCGGTGCCAACGCGCCAGCGACGACTTTCCGTCAATTGCTGGCCGGTGCGCGCCGCCAACAGGTCGGCGATAATCTGGTGGGAGGCTTCGCTTACTTCCACGCCGCTGCACCAGCTTTCACAACGCCGGTGTGCGACAGCACCGCTTCGCGCAATTCTTCGGGTGGAGCGACGAGGCTGGCCAAGCCAGCCTTGGTGACAGCGCCGGGCATGCCCCAAACGGCACTGGTTTCAGCGTCTTGAGCGAAAACGTTACCGCCAGCGGCGACCAGTTCTTCGGCGCCCTCGGCTCCGTCGCGGCCCATGCCGGAAAGGATCAAGGCGAGTGCGTGGCCTTCACAGGTCTTGGCAATGCTGGAGAGCATTGGATCGACCGATGGCATGCAACCACTGCGCGCGGGAGCGGATGAGGTCTTGGTGACCAATTGGCTACCGCTCCGACGGACCAGCATATGGCCATGGCCGGTTGCAATCGCCACTTCGCCAGCGCGAATAACTGTGCCTTCTTCTGCGATATGCGTGGTCCGACCACTCGCCATTTCTATCTGGCGCGCGAACACCGGAATGAAGGATGCAGGAAGGTGCTGCGTAATCAGGATCGGCAGGTCGAACGCTGCGGGAAGATCGCGAAGCACTTGATTAAGCGCATGGATGCCGCCGGTCGATGCACCGATGGCCAAGACTTCCGGGCGTTTGCGGGCTGGAGCAATCCTAGCTTTTGCAGGAGTTGCAGCAGCACTCTGCGCGGAGGCATCGCCGCCGTCGCTAGCGTCGCCGCCCAATGCACGAATCTTGCCCAGCAATTGCTCGCGATATTCATCGTTGAAACCGCCTGGACGCGGCTTGAGCATAGTGTCCGCCGCACCCAGTGAAAGCGCGGCAACTGTGTGCTCTGCGCCATCTTGTGTCAGCGACGAGACTACCAGAACTTGGGCGTCGGGGGCCGTTTCAAGAATCTCAGGCAGGGCATCGAGTCCGCCAATGCCAGGCATTTCGAGATCCAGCAGGATAACGTCAGTCGGCGTGTTTTTGAGCTGTGCGATGGCGCGCTCAGCACTGCTGGCCGTACCGGCAATCTTCAGGCCTCTGCCGCTTTCGACCATGCGCTTGAACACCGTTCGCACGGTGAGCGAATCGTCGACAATCATCACGCGAATGCCCGCATCCTGATGGTCAGCTTCAGGCTTCTCGGTGCTTGCGGCGGATCGGGATAGGGGAGACTGTGTGCTCACGCGAAGCCAACCAGCTGCAATTTGATCTGAAGCGTTTCGTGATCGAAAGGCTTCATCACATATTCGTCTGCACCGGCCTGAATGGCTTCGCGGATATGCGCGACGTCATTCTCTGTGGTGCAGAAGACAACCTTGGGCGCATCGCCACCAGGTCGTTTGCGCAGCTGGGTGATAAATTCGATACCGGTCATAACCGGCATGTTCCAGTCGAGCAGCACCACGTCAGGCATCTGCTCTTCACAGCGGTCCAGGCCCATCTGGCCGTTTTCGGCCTCATCCACGATAAAGCCGAGGGTCTCGAGAATATGTCTCGATACCTTTCGAATCACTCGCGAATCATCAACAATTAGGCACGTTTTCATTTGGACCCCTACTGGTTTTGATCCGTTGCATACGCCTTAGCCGTAATCATTTGATTAAGCGGCCTGTCCGAAACTCTCGGGTCCTTCGATCAACTTTGCCAAGTCGATCAGCAAGGCTGGGCCTGAGGCGGTTTCGGTCATTCCGGTCGTGATGCGTGTCCATTCCGGCCCAAATCCGCCGCTGACGGTGCCGGGCTCGGAACTGGAAGTGGTTATGTCGTCTATGCGATCGACCACCAACGCATAGGGATGATTGCCAACCGTAACCACGGCGGCGCGATCGTCCGTCGGGAAGTCGTTGGTGTCGAGCCCCAGCGCCAGACGGCAATCGATCACCGTCATTGTCTGGCTGCGCATCGCGGTGATTCCGGCGATGAAATCCGGGGTGCGTGGCACAGGCGTCACATCGCCCAGTTCAATAACGGAAGAGACATCATGCGCGTAAAGGGCGCAGCGGCGGCCGGCTATATCGACCATTACCATCAGATCGTTCATCGGGCTCCTCCTGAGCGCGCGCGGCGCAGGGCATCGACCAATCCATCGCGGTCATAGCGGTAGATCGAGCCATCATCGTTGTTGGCATCCGGATGGCTGCGCAGACGGATCAAATCACCGTCCGTTGCGGCTGCATCCATGTCACTGTCATCCAGGACGATCGCCACATCGCCAGAAGCGTCGACCCCGCTCACGATTTCGTAGCCAGCAGCGCTTACCAGCGGGCCCAGGATCGTGCGGGCCCAGTCCGTATCTGGCAGATGACAGGTCGGCTTGGCGGTTTCTTCAGGCGGCTCGCCATAGCGAGCGAATAGTTCATGCCCATCCAGCAAAGCGACTGTCTGACCTTCGATAAGGGTAAGAGCTTCTATCAATGGATCGTCGGCAACCGGCTTGAGTTCACTGTTAAGCTCAACAGCGTCATCGACTTCCCGCACCGCATAGAGCAGCTCGCAAGTCTTGTCGGACATGCGCAGGAAGCGAATTTTGCCATTTGGGCGCTCGTCTTCAGGCAGTCCGACCAGTGGTAGAATGACGCCATCGATAACCGCGCGCTTGCCATTGTCGGAGATTTCAACCGAGTCGGCCTTGGCCGTTTCGATGCGCTGCACCAGCTCAAGGCGCACCGCAGAGCGACGCCCGGCATAGTCGGTGAACAGCATCGCCCGCGCGACGTGATCCTGAGCCGCCGAGGTGGTCTCGTCTTCACCCTTGCGGCGAATGCTCGCTCTCGCATCGGATACGAGGCCATTAGTGAAAGCGATTAGAGGCAGGTCGAGCACAAGGATGGGATTGCCATCGTCGAGCAGCGTCGTGCCGCCGTACAGGTTGGTGTCCATCACACTTGGAGACAGTGGCTTGACGACCAGATCGCCGTGGCTGTGAATCCGGTCTACGGCAAGAGCGAACAGATCGCCGCTTGCCAGGCGCAACAGCACCATCGTGTAGTCGTCTTCGGCGACGCTGTGTTCGAGGCCAAGCACATCGGCAAGCGAGAGGCATGGCGTGCGCAGACCACGGAAGGTTACGAGCGCTGTGTCTCCGACTTTGGTGTAGTCGATCGAGTCCGTGCCGATATGGATGATCTCTTCGATATAGGATTGCGGTATGGCAAACCTCTGGTCGCCAACTTCGACGGTCAGACCGGCAATGATGCTGAGCGTCAGCGGGATCTGCAGGTAAAAGAGCGTGCCTTCGCCTGGCTTGCTCGTCACCTTGATCGAGCCGCCAATCTTTTCAATGTTGTCACGAACAACATCCATGCCGACACCGCGACCGGAAATCTCGCTGATTTCGTCAGCGGTGGACAGGCCGGGTTCGAAGATCAGGGCCTGCACTTCGTCGCGCGACATGGCCTTGAGGTCGCTCTCGGTGACCAGTCCGCTGGACACTGCCTTCGCGCCGATCCGTTCGGCATCAAGTCCGCGGCCATCGTCGGTGACGACAAGAGAAATCTTGTTGCCGGACTGACGAGCCGCGATCGACAGCATGCCAATCTCGCGCTTGCCCATCGCCAGGCGATCGCTTGGCATCTCGATGCCGTGATCGATGGCGTTGCGAATGATATGGGTCAGCGGGTCGCGAACGGTTTCGATCATTTCGCGATCGAGTTCGACGTCGCCGCCTTCGAGATCGATCATCACCTGCTTGCCAAGTTCAGATGACAAATCGCGCACCAGCCGCGGCAGGGCGCCAAACAGCGTTTCGATCCGCTGCATTCGCATCCTTGTAATAGCATCGCGAACGTCGGAAAGGATAGTGGTCAGGCGTTCGAATGGCCCGTCAATGGTTGGCTGATTGCCAGCTTCGCGCAGGCGGTGAGCCAGGTCATTGCGAGCCAGCACCATGTCGGAAACGCCGCTCATCACCCGGTCGAGCAGGTCTACCGGCAAGCGGATCGAGCGCTGTACGCCTGAGTTTTGCTCGGCGCGGCGAGGGGCTGCTTCATCCGAGGTGCCTTCGTCATCGGATTGGCCAGTTTCAAGGATGGCTGAAGCTGCCTCATGGGTAGGCGCGATACTTTCGTGACCATCGTCGTTTGGTTGCAGGGCCGCAATCAGATCATCATCGCTGCCTTCTGGAATCTCATCTCCGGCTTCGATGGCGTCGACCATGAACACAATCCGGTCGATCACGGCGAGAACAGCCGTTACCAACGCGGTATCGGGCTCACGCCGTCCGGCGCGCACATCGGAAAGTGCGTCTTCGGCAGCGTGGCTCAGCCCGGCGAGCCGGGGAAAGTCGAAAAAGCCGCAGTTGCCCTTAACGGTGTGCACGAAGCGAAAGATTGTATCTAGCCGCGCACGGTCGGCTGGATCAGCTTCCCAGGCGATAATCTCGCCTTCGCTTGCTTCCAGCATCTCCCGGGTTTCTGCGACGAAATCCGCCAGCAGGTCATCCATGACGCACTTGCCCCTAATTGTTTCCAGAGGCCTCTATGCGCCTTGATGGTTAACGAACGGTCACCATGACGTCATTTGGCGGGTTCAATTGTTCGTCTTGCTGCGCAGGACAAAGGCAATAATCACGCTGGCCGTTAACGCGCCGAACAGGTTGGCCGCGAGTTCGGCGGCATAGATCGCCTCGCTGCCCCAGCTCGATTGCAGCGCCCAGGCGAAGGGAAGCATGACGAGGAATACGCGGGCAAAGGATTGAGCGAGAGCAAAGCTGGCCCTATCCACAGCGTTCAAAATCCCATTGCCGACGATCAGCAAGCCGAACCCGGCATAGCCCCAGGCGGCAATCTGAAGATACAGAGCAAACTGGGCGATAACCTCCGGGTCTTCGGTGAAGAAATCGGCGAACCATTCGCCCGCAGCCACCATGGCTATCGCGATGGTCAGCCCCCAAACAATGCAGAAGCCGCCAGCGTAAAGGGCAGCCTCGCGCGCGCGTCCGAATTGTTTAGCGCCCCAATTCTGGCCGACAATCGCGCCGATAGAGCCCGACAGGGCGAGCAATGGCACCACGGCAAAGCTCTGCAAACGCCCCGCCGCACCAAAGCCAGCCACCGCTGCCTGACCTTCTGCTGCGATCAGAGCGGTCAGGACCGACAGCCCAATGGGGTTGATCGCATTGGAGCAAGCCGCTGGCACGCCGACGCGCAATATTGCCAGCGTCGGGTCGAGAATTTTGCCTTCCATGAGCATGCGCGGTTTGAAGATGATTTGGGTTTTGCTCAGCAGGAACGCTGCCATCGCCACGCCGAATACCCAGCCGATGATCGTCGCATAGGCCGCGCCGATAATGCCAAAGCCCTCAAATCCAAAGGCACCGGTGATCAGTATCGGATCGAGCACCCAGTTCGCTGCCGCATAGGTGATCGAAACATAGCTGGTCTTGCGTGCCTCGCCTTGGCCGCGCAGCACCCCATTCAAGCCCATGATCACGAGGATCAGTGGAAATCCTGCAGCATAAGGCACCATGTAGGTCTTTATGATCGGCAGCAGATTTTCTTGCGCATTCATCAGCGCGAAGATCGGGTCGAGCAGCAGATAAAGTGATGCCGCAATTACCAGGCCGATCGTGATGGCGAAGATGATGCCGAGATTGGCGCGGCGCATCGCCTTGTCGTGATCGCCTTCGCCGAGCGCTCTCGCGACGACTGAATTGATGCCGACCATGACGCCCACACCCAGACTGCTCAGTGCGACCGAGATTGGGAATATGAAGGAGATTGCAGCCAGCTCTGCGCTGCCCAGCTGGCCGATGAAGTATGAATCGACCAGGCCAATCGACATGATCGCGGCCACCCCGATAATCATCGGCAGGGTTTGCGAGACAAGATGTCCGGGAATGGAGCCGCTGGTGAGTTTGGCAGAGCCCTGGTTCGGCCCGTCGCTTTGCGGCATGTCGGTATCGCTCATTGCCTATGCCGCGTAGCGGCACGCAAGGCTTGCGCATAGCGAAAACCTTGTGCGGTCCCCGCATATCATGCGATAAGCGTATCAAACGACAACTTACCCGAAGGAACGGCGCGATGGCGACTCAGCTGAAACCAACGATCGAATGCAGCAAAGAAGAGTGGCAGGCGCGCCTCGATCTTGCCGCGTGCTATCGGATTTTCGATCACCTTGGATGGTCGGAATCGATCTATAACCACATCTCGCTGAAAGTGCCCGGTGAGGAAGACACGTTCCTGATCAATCCGTTCGGCATGCTCTATGACGAAGTGACCGCGAGCAACCTTGTGAAGATCGATGTCGAAGGCAACAACGTCGGCGGCTCGCCTTACATGGTGAACAAGGCCGGCTTCACTCAACACGCCTATTTTCACAAGCATTTGGGCGAGAAGGCTGATGCGATCTGCCACGTGCATACCACTGCTACAATGGCGGTATGCAGCCACAAAGACGGGCTGATCCCGACCAATTTCTATGCCTGCAACTTCATCGATCAGGTTGGCTATCACGACTTCGAAGGCGTGACCGTACGCCCTGAAGAAGGTGAGCGGCTGGTCGAGAACCTTGGCGATCATTCGATCCTGATGCTGCGCAATCACGGGCCGGTTGTGATGGACAAGACGATTCAGGGCATGTTCGTGAAGATGTGGGCGCTTCAGCGTGCCTGCGAGATTCAGGTGGCGACGCTTGGCATGGGCAACCCCAATGTCGTCGCTCAGGAAGTGGTCGATGTGCACCAGCGCGACATCTCCGTGATGAGCAGCCAGGGCGGTGCTGGGATGTTCGATTTCGAAGCGTGGAAGCGCCGGGTCGACAAGATCGACGATAGCTGGCGCAGCTAAGCGCGACTTTCCTACCAGCCTCTAGTTGGTGTTGATCTGCTCCGCTGCCGCTTCGGGTGGCGGGCAGGTATACACGCCGTCTTGCTGCATTTGACCAGCCGGACCCAGCAAGTCGGCTAGAAACGACGTCTGCGTTTCTATCTGTTCGAGATAGGCGATGAATTCGTGCTTCTCGCGCTTGCTCTCCCGCTTGAAGTCGTAAGCGATCGCTTCAATCCCGCGGGCATTCAGGCGGGGATTGTCTGCGAGATATTCGCAATAATTCTCATAGCTTGAGGCCATGCAGGTCACGCCAAAGCGATCGCACCCGACAAACCCCTTTGTAATCACCTCGTCATCGGGGTTGATCCCGTAGAGCAGGCGGGCATTGCCAGAAAGCATGCCCTCATTGCTGCCCTCGGCGCTTCCGGAAAAGGTCTTCACGGTTGTTGCGGGCGCGAGCATGCCGATGGCTAGATCATCAAAGGTGGGCACGCGGTATACGCCATCCTTGGCCGAAGCATTGTCGGCGAAGCGTTGGTAGGCAAAGTCCCGATCGTCCTCCAGCAGGGGCAATACGCGCGCCGGATTGCCTACCGTCGAGCCGATCACGAAGGCGCCAGAACTGTGCGACAACATGCGCACTTTCGCACGCGTGCCTTGCCTGTCCAACTCGTCATTCATCGCATTGAACATAGGGCGAAGATAAAATCCCACCAGCGGACCGCTCGCCTGAGCCTGCCCCCAGCAACGCACCCCAAGCGGAACCGAGCAACCATCCCAGAACACTTCGACGAACAGCAGGTTTGCGGAGGTTGGACTCCGCTCGGTAATCATTCGGCGCGCTTTGGCGAAATCCGGCACAGCTTCGGAAAAGCGCGTGTTGAAGCCATGGAGCAGGAAGACGATGGTCGGCTCCGACCCGTTGGCAACCGCACGTTTGGCAATTCTCTCACCGCGTTCGCGCCAGATTGATAGCTGGCTGTCATACCAGGCGGAAAGTTCGGCATATTCAGCTGCGTCGCCGTTCAGCTCCGGCGCGGCGCGATTCACCGCCTCGCACAAATCGCGCACTTCGGAGGCCAGAAGCGCGGCGTCACACGGCGAGTTGCCGTCCGTGAAATGCTGGAACAGGCTGCCATCCCAATCGTAATCGGCGATCGCATTCGCAGCCAGCGGCTCGCGCGGATAGATGCTTCCAAATCCGTCGACATAGACGCGCATCACATTGTCTGCCGGCGCTGCAGCGATGGCATCGAAATAGGAAATGCGATGCGTTGTCGAACAGGCAGAAAGCGCGAAAAGGAGCGGCGCGACTAGAGCAAGTCGCCAATTGGCAAGCACTGTTGTGTTTCCTCGCTATGGCAGCTTTGGAGCAGGTTCTTGCCAAGGCCTACAATATCATCACCCCAAGTGAAGCATTTTTCTTGGCAAGGCGCGACGCCTCGTCTTAGGGTCCACGGTCTATGCCGCGCATGACAGTCAATGAACGTCCGGTCGAGTTCGATATGGAGCCGGACACCCCGCTGCTTTACGCGCTGCGCGAGGCTGCGAACCTGACTGGCACAAAGAGCTGCGGCGGCGGCGATTGCGTCGGTGCCTGCATGGTGTTGGTCGATGGTGCGGCGCTGCGATCCTGCCTGATCACGATTGCAGAGGCGGAAGGGCGCTTCATTACCACGATAGAGGGTCTGTCTCGCGATCGCTCACATCCTGTGCAGCAGGCAATGGTGGCTGAGCAGGCGATCCAATGCGGCTATTGCACGCCCGGAATTGTGATCGCGGCGGCCGCTCTCATCCAGCGCAATCCAGCGCCGAGCCGCCAAGAAATCGAGCAAGCCTTGCCGAATATGTGCCGCTGCGGGGTCTATCCTCGACTTGTCCGCGCGGTGCAGAGGGCGGGGCGTGTCGTCCAGCGTCAAGAGAGCATCAGCGCTGCCCCTGCTCCGGGGATTAGCGCAGCCGACGCGGCGGAGCGGGTTCCGGCGCTTAGAGTGCCGGAGGGTGAGCCTCAGGCTGCAGCATCAGACGAAACCGAAGAATAGACATCTCGAGAGGCACACATGAAAGCGACGATCTGGCATAATCCGAAATGCGGCACTTCGCGCAAGACTCTGGCTATCCTAGAAGAGCAGCCAGGCGTTGATGTGACCGTGGTTGAGTATCTGAAAGAGGCGCCGACCCGTGCGAAACTCGACCAGCTCTACAGGGACGCTGGGATCAGGCCGCAACAGGGCCTGTGCATTCGCGGGACGGACGCAAAGGAACGCGGTCTGCCCGACGCAGATGACGATATTGTAATGGACGCGATGGCGGCTGAACCGATCCTGATCGAGCGTCCGTTGGTCGAGACCGACAAGGGCGTGCGCCTATGCCGCCCTCAGGATATTGTGCACGAGATTTTGTAAGCGGCAATGGGTGTTGGGTCTTTCTGAAAATCACTTCTTATCGATGGTGAGATCAGCGTCGGCTTGTAGTGTCTTGGTCCCGATCAACAAAACCGCGACACAAAGCGCGATGACCAGGCCAAATCCGAGCCAGTCCGACATATTGTAGAGCCACACGCCCAATGCGGGGGCATAGATAAAGCTCGCGCCCGCAACCGAGGCGACAATGCCCGAGGCTTGACCTTGCTCGGCGCGCGTCACGGCTAGCGATGTTCCCGCAGTGGTTCCGGGGCGGAACAGTCCGAAACCGAGCGACGCGATCGAATAAGCCAGCGCAATCGTGTGCAAGTCCTGTGCGCTACCGAGCACTGTCACGCCCAGTGCGGCTATGGCGATGCCAGATAGAGTCGCTGCCCGCGGGCCGAGATTAAGCCGCGGGATCAGTCCCCATTGCGCGAGCAAGGTCGCCAAGGCTCCCGACATCAATACGATCCCCACCGGGCCAGCGCCTTCGGCTGGCGTTTCGCGCAGGCCCAAGCGATCGAGCACGAGGAAACCGGAAATGCCGAGGATCATGGCTTGTGCATGGCCACCGACCAATCCAGCGATCACCCAAGGACGCAGACGCGGCTCGAACCATTTTAGGCGTGGCGGCTCAGCAGCCGCATGTGTCGAGGCGGCAGTTTCCCTATCATCTTCATCATCGTCGCTGTCGCCGTGATCGCTGCCTGAGCCGGTCGCATAGGGCGCATCATATGTTCGTCCGCGCGCCGCGAATTGCGGTTCGTCATCCGGTAGGCGCAGCCGCAGCAGTATCAGCACAACCAGAGCCAGTAGCGCGAAACAGATAAATGGACCGGTGAGGCCGATATCCATGAACGGCAGCACCATCAGCGGAGCGAGCGCGGGGCCGATCACCGTGCCGACGCCGAAGCTGGAGGCGATCAGCGATAGCGCATTGGTCCGCTCCGAGCGCGCCGTGCGCGAGGCGACATAGGCCTGCACAGCGGGCGGGGCGGCGCTGCCGAAACCGCCAAAAAGGCTGCGCGCAGCGGCAAAGGCGAGCAGCGTCCAGAATGCCGTCATCGCGCCTGCAAGCCCGGCCCAAAGTGCGACGCCGCATAGGGTCATGGACACCACAAAGCCGGTGAGACCCAGCGCCATCATCGATTTGCGACCACGCTTGTCCGACCGACGAGCCCAGATCGGTGCGCAGATCACCCACAGCAATGCTGACCAACTGTAGGCCAGGCTGATCCACACGTCGTTGACTTCCAACGCGGTGCCGATCGAAGGCATGACCGATTGCATCGCCGTATTGCCCGCCGCCGTGACCAGCATAACCATGAACAGCAGGGCCAAGCGCCCGCGCGGGATGGCGCGAGGCTCGGAGCCGCTGCTTGAAGACGCGTGCTGATGTGCAGGTTCGAGATTGGGTTCAGCTTCAGCCATGGTTGATGGTCGCGCTAGGCCAGCGGAAGGCGGCTTGCAATTGTATAGCGCCTCTGCAAGGCGAGTTGACGACTATCATTTGCATCTCAGACATTGACGGCAATACGGACACGTTATGGAATCCAGAGACTTGGCGATCGGGAAGCGCGGCGGATTGCGCGAGCGCTGGCAGCGTTACGCGGGCCAATGTGCGGTTTTCTTTCGCGGTTTTCTCGAGCATCCCCGGATGGTTGGCTCGATAATCCCCTCTTCGCGCTTCACGGTTCGCAAGATGCTGGAGCCGGTCGACTGGGGCAGATGTGAGGTGTTCGTTGAATACGGCCCGGGCATCGGCACATTCTGCCGCCCGGTGCTTGATCGGTTGCGCGGCGACGGGGCTTTGGTCGTGATCGACACCAATCCGCTCTATGTCGAGTACCTCACCCGTACGATCCGCGATCCACGCTTCCACGCGGTGCTGGGATCCGCGGAGCATGTCGAGCAGCACCTTGCCGAGCTTGGCCTGCCGCAGGCCGACTATGTCCTATCCGGCCTGCCGTTTTCGACCCTTCCAGCAGGCGTCGCACCAGCGATTGCAGCTGCAACCTATCGCGTTATCAAGCCGGGCGGGGCGTTTCTCGCCTATCAGTTTAGTTCGGTCGTGCGCGACGAATCCGCCAAATTCTTCGAACGTATTGAATCCGGGTTCGAGTGGCTCAATATCCTGCCGTGCAAGCTTTATTGGGCCTGGAAAGAACCCAAGGACCAGGGCGAGCAGACGGAGGCCTGAGACTCCCGGCCTGCGGCCAGACTTATTCGAAAGTCTCGCTTACGTTTTCCTTCGTCGGTCCGGCGAGCTGGCCGTACATCGCGACGGTCAGTCCGCAAACCAGCATCCCGACGGCCATCGCCAGCAAGCCGTTGAACATACCGAGGATCAGTGCGGAACCCGTCGCCCCGCTTGCCAGCGCTGCGATCACGCCGAACACACCGGCAACCAAAATCGAGATCACGAAATAGGCGATGAACAGCACCGCCCAGAAACCCAGCACGGGCCATTGCTTCGGACCGGTGATTTGCCACGATCGCTTCAAAGCCGTGAACGGATTGCCGACGCCTTCAAGCACGATGACAGGCATCGTCATGGAGAAACGTGCCATGAGAAAAACGACAACGGCCAAGATAAGAATTGGGCCGATCACGGCAAAAATAGCCAAGTTTGCGACAGCGGCGAGAATGCCGAATGGCAGCATGAGTATGAAGGCGACAACGAAATAGAGAATGAAGAACAGGAGCATTGCACCAATCACGGATGGCACCGATTTGAAGCCCGCCTTGATCGCCTCGCCCACCGTAGGTCGAGTGCTGCCCACCAGCGCAATCATCGCTGCGTATCCAGCAAACTGGAACACCATCGCCAGCAGGCCCCAAAAGATCAACGGGCCTGCCAATTCTGACATTTGCGCCATCATGACCTCTGGATCGGTGGTCGGATCGACGAACGAGGCAAAGTCGGGGATGGCCATATAGATAGCCAGCGACGGAATGAGAACGAAGACGGCCGCGATGATGGCAAGCAGCTGAAAGTTCTCCGCCACCAGCGCGGTCCCGCGCGACCAGGTGGTGTTCATGTTGAATTCCATGGCTCGTTTCCCCTCTTGCGAACGCTGCGCCGCTTTAAACTCGCCCCTTGATAAGCGCGTCAAACATCCCCACGCAATTGCCAATGGCCGAGATTGCCCAGACATCACCGGATTTGAGTCCAGAACTCGCCGCCATCGAGTGGCTGCATGAGCGTGAGCAAGTGCCCTATCGCCAGGCGTTGGAGGCGATGGAGCGCCGCAATGCCGCAATTGCTGCCGGGGATGAGCGAGAGCTGGTATGGCTACTCGAACATCCGCCGGTCTACACCGCCGGCACCAGCGCAGCCGAAGGCGAGTTACTGGATCCACGTTTTGAAGTCGTAAAAGCGGGGCGCGGCGGGCGCTATACTTACCACGGGCCGGGGCAGCGTGTGGGGTATGTCATGCTCAATCTGGCCAAGCGCGGTAAAGACGTGCGCTGCTTCGTCCATGCAATCGAAGGCTGGGTGATCGCTGCGCTTGCCGATTTCGGCGTGAAGGCCTGGAGTGTTGATGAGCGTGTCGGCATCTGGACCAAGGATATCGACGGGCGTGAAGCAAAGATCGGTGCGATTGGCGTGCGCGTGCGTCGCTGGGTTACGATGCATGGCTTTTCGGTCAATCTAGACCCTGACCTTTCGCACTTCACCGGCATCGTGCCATGCGGAATAGAGGAATATGGCGTCACCAGCCTAGCGCGTTTGGGGCTCGACATTTCGCCCGCACAATGGGACGAGGCGCTGATCGCCCATGCGGGCGAGTTTCTTGCAACGCTCGACAAATCAGAGACGAATTCTTGCCAATGATCCGATTTGCATTTCGCCCGCTCGTTTTGACTTCGTTCGCGCTGAGCATTGCGGCGTGCGGCGAGGAGGCCGAGGAGCCCGCGCGCGAGACCGAACTTGGCGGAGAGGCTAGCGGCGAGGTTTTGGGCGGCTCGATCAGTGACGACATGATCCCGCTCGAGCAATTGCGCTCGCAATCGCCGTCCGCCCCGCGCCCTACAAGTGCGTCCAACGATGGTGGTTCAAGCAGCTCGGATGACGAGAGTGACGCCGAACCTGCTCCTGAACCGCAAGAGGCCGAAGCCTCCACAGAAGCTCCGGCCCCAGAACCTGCGGCTGAAGCCCCCGAGTAATCAGGCCGGGTGATCAGGCGGCGTTGGCCGCCTTCTCTTCTTCCATAGTCGGGTAGTCGATGTACCCTTCGGCGATTGGGAAATACCAGCTTTTAGGCACGTCCTTGTTCGGGTTGAAAGGAGCGCCAACGGCGATCCGTTCTGCCAGATCGGGGTTGGAGATGTACGGCCGACCGAAGCTGACTGCATCGCAGCGTCCGCTCGACACGTCATCGTCGGCTTCCTGCGCGGTGTAATCGGAATTGAGGATCAGCGGGCCCTTGTAGTGCTCGCGGAACAGCGGGTCTTGCTGCGGAACGTCGGTTTGTCCGAACGTTCCATCTGGGCCGGGCTGGCGCAGTTCGACAAAGGCGAGACCCAGATCGTCACACACTTTTGCCGCCGCGCCAAAGGTCGCCTCAGGATTGCTGTCGTCGGTCCCTTGGGAATCGCCATTGGGCGAGAGGCGAATGCCAACCCGGTCAGCGCCCCATACATCGATCAAGGCTTCGAGCACTTCGCGCATAAGGCGGGTGCGGTTTTCGGGCGAGCCGCCATAGTCATCTTCGCGCAGATTGGTTTTGTCGCGCAGGAACTGATCGATGAAATAGCCATTCGCACCGTGCAATTGCACCGCATCAAAGCCAGCCTTCTTCGCGTTCTCCGCCGCGCGGTGATAATCATCCACCGTCCGCTTGATATCGTCGAGCGTCGCAGGACGCGCTTCCACATAGGCCTGTTTGCCAATGGGGGTGTGCGCTTCGCCCGGCGCGGTGGTTGCACTCGCCGAAAGCGGTGCTTTGCCGTCGAGGAAGTAGGGGTGAACGATGCGCCCCATATGCCACAGCTGCATGGCGATCAGGCCGCCTTCCTCATGCACGCCTTCGACAATCGGCTTCCACGCTTCGGTTTGTTCGTCGCTCCAGATGCCGGGTGCGGATGGCCAACCAAGCCCCTCTACGCTGATGCCGGTCGCTTCGGTCAGGATCATACCCGCGCCAGCGCGCTGGCGGTAATAGGTTCCCATCAGTTCGTTGGGTGTAAACATCGGGTTGGCGGCGCGACCGCGCGTCAGCGGCGCCATGAAAATACGGTTCTTTGCAGTAAGCGCGCCCATGGTGAGCGGCTGGAACAGTGCGTCGTGCATGAAGGTCAGGTCCTCTTTTGCAATCCTTTGTAGTTCGCACTTGGCGTGTGGCGCGCTAAGGCGCAAGCATGGATAATGTTGGGGGCCGAGAAGAAAACGCTGCAGCGCAGCCTGATGGCGCTCCCCGCAGCGCGCGTGGATTGCTGCTGATTGCAGCTTTGTTGGGTGGCAATATTGCTTTGGCGACGGGGCCATGGTTGGTCCGACTGGTCGATACTGGCCCTGTTTCGGCGGCGTTCTGGCGGCTGTTCCTGGCGCTGCCATTCCTGGTGGTGTTCGCTTGGGTGGCCGGTCAGCGGATCGGGGGTATGCCAAGGAAGACCTTGGTGCTGATTGCGATTGGCGCCACTGCCTTTGCGATGGACCTCGCCAGTTGGCACATCGGGATAGGCATGACGCGGCTGGGCAATGCGACACTGTTCGGCAATGCTGGCTCGATCATCCTGTTGTTCTGGGGCTTTATCATTGCGCGTATGATGCCGCGCGGGTTCGAATGGGTGGCGATTTTCTGCGCGCTGGGCGGAGCGGGCATACTGCTTGGGCGCAGCCTCGAAATCTCGACGACAACATTTGTCGGGGACCTGTTCTGCCTGACGGCGGGCGTGCTCTACGCGGTGTACTTGCTGACCTTGCAAGGTCAGCGCGCACGGTTTGGATCGTGGAGCCTGCTGGTGTGGGTGAGCATCTTCGCCTGCCCTGTGCTGTTGGCGTTGGCCATTGCGCTAGGCGAGCCGGTTTGGCCGACCGACTGGACGCCGATCCTGATTCTATTCGTGAGCAGCCAGCTGATCGGACAGGGCCTGCTGGTCTATTCGCTGGGGCACTTCCCGCCGCTGATCATTGGTCTCGCGCTGCTGACACAGCCCGCAGTCGCGGCGGTGATCGGCTTTACGGTGTTTAGCGAAGTGCTGACTCCGCTCGATCTGGTGGGAATGGTGCTGGTCGGCGCTGCGCTGGTTGTGGCGCGGGCGAGTCAGATTTCGTCACCCCAGCGAACGCTGGGGTCTAGGGCTTCTGAGTCCGAGGAAGCCAAATGAAGCGCGGCGGCTTCGTCTATATCATGACAAACAAGCGCTACGGCGTTTTGTATGTTGGCGTAACATCGGATTTGGCTGCTCGTGTGAGCCAGCATCGCGCGGGCAAGGGTGGTGAGTTTACGTCCAAGTATCGTTGCACAATGCTCGTCTATGTTGAGGAGTTTCCGACCATCGAAGAGGCGATTGCGCGTGAAAAGGCGCTAAAGGCGTGGAAGCGCAAATGGAAGATCGAAGCGATTGAGGATCAGAACCCGTCATGGGATGATCTCTACCTGAAACTGCTCGCGTGACCGCTCTAGACCCCAGCTTCCGCTGGGGTGACGAGTTAGGGATCTAGTTTTATCACCACGTTATGCCGGCGCACGCTGGCATCTAGGACCACGAACGCCACCGCAATGGCAACAGCGCTAATCATGCCAAGTGCGACTAAGCCCATCTTGGGTTTGCCCGCTCTGATGTAGGCGCGGACTATTTCCGAGGTGTGTTTGTTCATGCGCTCGAGAATAAAGCGCCCCGAACCAGTTTGCTATTCCGCTTCCCTAGCCGACCTAGACCCCAGCATCGCTGGGGTGACGGGGGTCTAATCCGCCGTAAACGCGACCTTGCCCAGATCGCCCAGGCCAACCGTGCCGCCGGCCATGCCCAGCATCCGGTCGAGGCTCTTCTTCGCCTTCAGGCGAAGGTCTTCCTCGATCTCGATGCGCGGCTCCAGATCGCGCAGCGCAACGTAGAGCTTCTCCATCGTATTGAGCGCCATGTACGGGCAGATATTGCAGCTGCAGTTTCCATCCGCGCCGGGTGCGCCGATAAAGTTTTTCTCCGGCAGAGCCTTTTCCATCTGGTGAATGATGTGCGGCTCTGTAGCGACAATCAGCGTGTCGCCTTCGAAGGTCTTGGCGAATTTCAGGATGCCGCTGGTCGAGCCGACATAATCGGCGTGGTCGATGATTGTTGGCGGGCATTCCGGGTGCGCGGCGATTGGCGCGTCGGGATGCTCTTCTTTCAGTTTCAGCAGCTCGGTCTCGCTGAACGCCTCGTGCACGATGCACACGCCTGGCCAGAGCAGCATTTCCCGGTTGAACTTGCGCGACAAATATCCGCCAAGATGGCGATCCGGCCCGAAGATGATCTTCTGGTCTTCCGGGATCTGTTGCAGGATTGTTTCTGCGCTGGAGCTGGTGACGATCACGTCGGACAGCGCTTTCACTTCGGTCGAGCAATTGATGTAGGTGAGCGCGATATGATCTGGGTGCGCCTCGCGAAAGGCGCGGAACTTGTCCGGCGGGCAGCTGTCTTCCAGGCTGCACCCGGCGTCCATATCCGGCAGCACGACGATCTTTTCAGGCGAGAGGATTTTCGCCGTATCGGCCATGAACTTCACGCCGCAAAAGGCGATCACATCTGCGTCGGTTTCGGCTGCCTGTTGCGACAGCTGGAGCGAGTCACCAACGAAATCCGCAATGTCCTGAATATCGGGCGTCTGGTAATAATGCGCGAGGATCACCGCATTGCGCTCTTTGCGCAGGCGATCGATCTCAGCGAGCAGGTCCTCGCCCGATGGCACTTTATTCTCAACGCTCATTCAGATGATCCCCAACTGCGGTGTCTTCAGGCGCTGATATAGGGTTTTTGCTGGGATTTGCGAGCGTTTTGACTAGCATGGGCGGCAGGGAGAGCGCGCCATGTATGAATTGGAATTGAGCGAGGCCTATTGCCCGGCGCAGGCCGATACCGACTATCGCGAACGGACGATCGAAGAGGTGGTGCGAGAGCAGGCGGAAACGCGGCCTGACCGGAAGGCACTGCGCGAGTTGCTCGCTGATGGTTCGGTTGGGCGCGAATGGACCTATGCCGAGCTGCTCCACGACGCCGAGCGGTGCGGGCGCGCGCTCGCCGCCAGGCATCCGGCGGGCACGCGGATCGCGCTCATGGCCGGAAATTGCCCTGAATGGGTGCTGATTCAGCTGGGTGCCGCAATGGCTGGCCTCACCATTGTAACGGTCAATCCGTCCTTTACCCCGCGCGAAGTTCGCTATGTGCTGGAGCAGTCCGGTTCGGCGGCGGTTTACTACCAGCCGCATGTGCGGGGCTCCGCCTTGCGTCCCATCGTCGACGAGGCGTCGGCTGGTCTGGCAGCGGCGGAATATGTGATCGACGTCGAGGATCATGGCGATTTGTTCGCGGGCGAGGGCGATGGCGAGCTGCGCGAAACCAAGCCGCTCGATATCTGCATGATTCAATACACTTCCGGCACCACCGGCTTCCCGAAGGGAGTGCTGCTGCATCAACACGGTCTGGTGCAGAGCAATTACGATGTGTTTGCGCGCTGGAACTTGCGGCCCGGTGCACAAGTGCTGTGCCCATTCCCGCTGTTTCATACGGCCGGGAGCGCGGTTTGCGTGCTTGGTTGCCTCACCCATGGCGCAACAATCCTGCTGGTGACCCTGTTCGATCCCGCTGCGGTGGTGAGTGCGATTGCCCGGGAAAAGCCCGAGGTTGTGGGCGGCGTATCGACCATGATCTTCGCCATGATCGAAGCCGCGAAAGCGACAGGCACGGATGTGCGCGGGGTGGAAACGATTGTGAGCGGCGGCGCCATGGTCGCGCCCGAACTCAACCGCGCGGCACAAGAGACGTTCGGCGTTCCGATCCTGATCGTTTATGGCCAGACTGAGACCTCACCAGCGATCACCGCCGCGTGGCCGAGCGATCAGGGCGCGGATCTGACCGAGACCATCGGCCAGCCATGCTCGCATATGGAGGTCTCTATCCGCCATCCTAGCGAGAACGCCGTCTGCGGGCCCGATGAGCAGGGCGAGATTTGCATGCGCGGCTTCAACATGATGGCGGGCTACAACGATAATCCCAAGGCGACGGCTGAGACGATCGATGCCGATGGCTGGCTACATACGGGCGATCTCGGCACGATGGACAGCCGTGGCTATGTAAAGATCACGGGCCGCGTAAAAGAGATGATTATTCGCGGCGGTGAGAACCTGTTCCCGGCAGAGATTGAAGCGGTGCTGCTCGAACACCCGGCGATTGCCGAAGTCGCCGTGGCGGGCGTGCCGGACGAGAAATGGGGCGAGATCGTCGCTTGCTTTATGCGTCTGCAGGAAGGCGTGGATCGGCCCGAGGATGGCGAGCTGCGCAGCTTCATCCGCGAGCGTCTGTCACCGCAAAAGACACCCGCCCATTGGGTGTGGATGAAGGATTTTCCGCTTACCGGTTCTGGCAAAATCCAGAAATTTGTGCTGGCTGAGAGCTTTGCGAAAGGAGAATTGGCCTAGGGCCGTTCGCCGCTTAGCATGGGACCGGCTTGCCAACGACTATGCGCACCAACTTCGAACCTGAGGAGCCTTCGCAAGCCTACCTCGATGAGGTGCTCTGCATTCTTCGTGACGCATTGAGCGGGGATTTGCTTGGTCTGTATCTCCATGGTTCCGCCGTGCAGTACGATTTTCGCTCAGAGACCAGTGATATTGATCTGCTGGGTCTTGTTTCCGGGCCGCTGGTCGAAGCCCGCAAGTTCGAGCTTGTCTCGCGCCTTGCTCACTGCGCGAAGCCGGTTCCGGCAGCGGGATTGGAGATCATCCTTGTTCCCGCTTCAGCGGTGAAGGAACCCGTATTCGATCTTCCGTTCGAATTCGCTCTTTCGACTGGAGTAAGCTGGCCGACGCAAAGCGAACCTTCGGCAACATCAAGCGATATCGTGATCCATATCGAACTTTGTCGGCAATCCGGGCGCGCTCTGTTCGGTCCGTCGCCGAAAGAGGTTTTCGGGTCGGTGGATCGTGCGCTGCTTTGCCGCGCGCTGATCGAAGAGCTGCGCTGGCACAAGAAAGACCTTTTACGTCAACGCAGCGAATCCACATTGGAGAACGCGGTTGTGAATGCAGCCCGTTCCGTACTCGTGGCTGAATCCGGGCGGCTAGTGTCCAAAAGCGAAGGCGCGCGCGATTGGTTGCGGCGCTTTCCGAACGATGACCTCGTTTCGCGAGCGTTGGCGTGTCGGCTGGGCGAAGACTTCGCTCCGATCAACCAAGCCAGCGTTGAAGCGTTTCTCGACAAGGCTATTGAACTCGTATCCGATCGGCTAGACTAAAACTGCGCTGATAGGCGCCAAAGCGTTAAACCGTCCGCCAGACGCCTGCGTCCTGTGCGGCGAGCCCGCGCTTTTCCAGATCGATCAGATGCGCCTCGACGCTCATCTCCGCCGCCGGGATCAGGCGCTCGTCCAGCCCCTTGTACATGTGCGGAATGAAGTCGGGGATCGGCCGCGCGGCCTCGCCCATCAGGCGCAAAATCTGGTTCTCGCGCTGACGGCGGTGGCCAATCATGCCGCGCACCAGCTGCTGCGGCTTGGTGATCGCCGCGCCATGGGCCGAATGATAGACCGCATCGTCGCGCGCCATCAGCCGTTCAAGGCTGCGCATGTAATCGCCCATGTCGCCATCGGGCGGGATCACAACGCTGGTTGACCAGCCCATCACGTGGTCGCCGGTGAACAGCGCTTTGCTTTCTTCGAGCGCGAAACACAGGTGGTTGGAGGTGTGGCCCGGCGTGTGCACGGCGGTTAGCGTCCACCCGGTGCCGCGCATTTGCTCGCCATCTTCCAGCACTCGGTCCGGCGCGTAGGTCGTATCGAATGCCTCGTCCGCGCGCGGGCGGTCCGTTTTCAGCACCAGAGGTGCGCAGCCGACGATTGGCGCGCCGGTGCGTTCTTGCAGGGGATCGGCGGCGGGCGAGTGATCGCGATGCGTGTGAGTGCACATGATCGCAGTAATTTTTGCCTCGCCCACAGTCTCAAGGATTGCCTCGATATGTGCTGGTTCATTCGGGCCCGGATCGATCACAGCCACATCGTCGCTCGCTCCGATCACATAGGTCTGTGTGCCGGTGTAAGTGTAGGGGGACGGATTGGGAGCGAGCACGCGCCGGATCAGCGGGTCGAGCTGCTCAACGGTGCCCGTGGGCCACGGTTTCTCAGGTAGTCCTGCCATAAGCTTGCATATGGGGGTGTTTGAGTTCTCTGTCGAGAATTGCCTGGCCAGCCCGCACCCTCCACCCTTCAACCCGGATTTTATCCGAAACTGTTCCGGGTGGAAGGGTGGAGGGTGCGGGCGGCTCCGGTACGTAGAGAAAGATAGCGAAGTTCTGTCGCCCTTGCGGTCGCTGTGTGACCGATTAGGAGAAGCAAAAACGTTGAGGGATTTCCATGTCCGATTACATTCTGGTTCTTGATGAAGGCACGACGTCCACGCGGGCGATGCTGTTTGACGGGACGGGCGCATTTCATGGCGCCGCTCAGGAAGAATTGACTCAGCACTATCCGCAGGCAGGCTGGGTCGAGCATGACGCGTCGGAGATCTGGGACAAGACTCTGGCCTGCGCGCGCGAAATGATCGCGAAGGCAGGCGGAGCGGATAAGATCGCCTGCATCGGCATCACCAACCAGCGTGAGACGGTGGTAGCGTGGGACAAGAATTCGGGCGAGCCGCTTGCCCGCGCGATCGTGTGGCAGGATCGGCGGACCGAGCCGTTCTGCGTCGATCTGCGCGCAGCGGGCCATGAGAAGGACGTGCAAGCGCGCACCGGTCTGCTGCTCGATCCCTATTTCTCAGGCACGAAAATGCGCTGGCTACTCGACAATGACGAGAATGTCCGCGCGGCAGCGGAAAAGGGCACACTCGCGTTCGGCACGATTGAAAGCTGGCTGACCTTTAAGCTGACGGGCGGCGAGCATGTGAGCGATGCCAGCAATGCAAGCCGTACGCTGCTGCTCGAACTGGCGGGGGCGCAATTCGATGCTGGCCTGTGCGATTTGCTGGGCGTGCCGCATGCCGCACTACCGCAAGTGGTCGATATGTCGGGTGCGCTGGGCGAGACGTCAGCCGATCTGTTCGGCCGCGCAATCCCGATCACCGGAATGGTCGGCGACCAACAGGCGGCCACGGTCGGGCAGGCATGCCTTGCGCCCGGCGAGACCAAGGCGACCTATGGCACCGGTGCCTTCGTATTGACCAATCAGGGCGCGACTATTCCAACCTCGAAGAACCGCCTGCTCGGCACAGTGCTGACCCAGATTGGCGGCGAGCGCACCTACGCTATTGAGGGCTCGGTGTTCGTTGCCGGGTCGCTGGTACAATGGCTGCGGGACTCTCTCGGCATTGTCGACGTCGCCAGCCAAACTGAAGAGCTGGCGCGGAGCATTCCGGATACGGGCGGGGTGACTATCGTGCCGGCGCTTGCAGGGCTCGGCGCTCCGCATTGGCGGGCCGAGGCGCGCGGGCTGATTTCGGGCTTAAGCTTCGCCAGTGGGAAGGCCGAGTTGGCACGCGCCGCGCTGGAGGCGATGGCGCATCAGACGCACGATCTCGCGACCGCATTTGCCGCCGATGGCACGGGCTGGGAAACACTGCGGATCGATGGCGGAATGACGGCCAACAATTGGATGGCTCAGGATTTGGCCGACATACTCAATTTGACGGTTGAGCGGCCCGAATTCGTCGAAACCACCGCTTTGGGCGCGGCGATGCTGGCGGCTGCTGGCGCGGGCATTCATCCGAATCTCGATACGGCGGCGCAGGCGATGCGCGGCAAGCTCCACAGCTTTGAACCAGCGATGGATGAGGATGTTCGTGAAGAACGGCTGACACGCTGGAAGAAGGCTCTCGCTGCGGCGTAGTTTTATATTTCCGTACACCGGAAGGGCGGAAAAACGACCTTAGCCGAACTCGCGCCCGATCCGATCCTGAAATGCGCGCGCTGGAGACGTTGCGTCGATCTCTTGCCGCCAGGCCTCATCCAGCCGCTCAATGCGTCGGTGAAGGCGCACCGTATCCTGGATCAACTCACAAGTCGCAGGCTCCAGCATCGCCAATTGCCCTTCATCGACCGGGCGATCATCAGGCAGTTCTCCATGCTTGCGAACTTGATTTTCGGTAAGTTCGCCAGAGAAATACGCTCTCTGGTTCAGCAGCCACGCCAGCACATGCATCATGCGCGTTGTAGTTTTCAGTCCCTCGATAGACAGCGCCAGTCGCACTGCATCATTCTCGCCCATCCCCGGCTCCTTCGTGCCGAGTGCGAAGACGGCGCGCACTTCATCGGCGAGCACCAGAGCTTCTGAATAGAGGGCCTCGATTATTGGGCGAGAGAGGTTTGTTGCGCGATCCATTTATGCATAAACCGCTACGCCCGCTGTCAAAAGATCGCCAGCGAGGTAACCAGATTTTCCGGTCGAAATTGGCAATCCGTCCCGCGCTGACACAGAATCCCCTCTGGTTAACGTGTGCGGAGCCGACGAACGGCCTCAGGCGATGATATCGGGCAGCAAATTGTCTTCGATCGCCGAAATCTGATCCTTGAGCCGCAATTTGCGCTTTTTGAGACGCGCAATTTGCAACTGATCGCTTGATCCGGCTTCGGTCAGGGCAGCAATCGCTGCATCCAGATCGCGATGCTCGGAGCGCAGCAGCTCAAGCCGCTTCTCAAGTTCGGCTTCGTTCATGCGCGTCTATCGCTCGAATTGTCGTGCTTACAGTGCCGCAATTGCTTGATCCCTTCGGCCCGTTTGCCGGACTCTGACATGATATGCTCACCTGTTGTTTCAGCCTAGGTATGATTGCTTGCTAAATCGACCATAAATATTTTCAGGCGCGGGCCCAGACCAAGCGTTCATCTTGCATCTGCCACATGGTCTCGCATCCGTCGCAATGAAGTACTTTGCAATATTGCGATGTTGTGGTTTGATGACACTTCGCGGTTCGTCCGCGCTGGACGAGTCGCTCCACCCGGGGTTCATACCCCCTACCTAGGAGACTCTTTATGGCATCGTCCGCAGGATCATCCCACCGCAATGCGCTTGAAAGCAAACATGCAGGGCTCGAAGCCCAGCTTCGTGCCGAGATGAACCGACCTGTACCGGATGCCGCGACAATCCAGGCGCTGAAAAAGCAAAAGCTGAGGCTGAAAGAAGAGATGGTCCGCGCTTAGCGGCCCGCACCAGCGACACAATCATATCTATGGCAGCGCGCCGTTAAGCGGCACTGCCAAGTTGGAGCTAAAAGCGATTTGAGCGCTTTGCTTTTGCGCGGCGGTTTCTCTAACCCAGTCAGGTGATGACAGCCGCCGCAGCCGCCCGCCAGATACTCATACGCCTTCACGAGGTGATGGCCTCGCGCATGCATGCGCAGGGGAAGCTGGATTCTGTGGTCGAGATTATCGGAGAGACCCTCGATAGCGAGGTTTGCTCGATCTACCTCCTGCGCGAAAGCATGCTTGAATTGTTTGCCACCAAGGGGCTGAACAAGAGCGCGGTTCACGTCACCCGCATGGCCATTGGCGAAGGTCTGACAGGAACGATCGCCGATCAGGTCGAGACGCTGAACCTTGCCGAGGCGAAGGCGCATCCGGATTTCCAATATCGCCCTGAAACGGGTGAGGAGAAGTTCCACTCTTTCGCAGGCGTGCCGATTGTCTATCGCGAGCGTGCGGTTGGCGTGCTGTGCGTCCAGCATGTCGAGCCGCGCCGTTATGAAGATGTCGAGATCGAGGCGCTGCAAACCACCGCCATGGTGCTTTCCGAGCTGATCGCCAATGCTGAACTGGTCGATGAGGAGGAAGCGCGGAGTCTGTCGGAAGGGCTGACCGGTACACAAACGCTGGATGGCCTCACCCTGGTAAAAGGGCTGGCATCTGGACTCGCGGTATATCACCAGCCGCGCGTTCAAATCGAACAGGTTATGGCCGACGATATCGAGGCCGAGCGTGCGCGGGTTTATCGCGCCTTCGACAAGATGCGCGAGCAAATCGACAACCTCTCCAGCCAAGCGGAATTCGGGGTCGGCGGCGAGCACGAGGAAGTGCTCGAGACCTATAAGATGTTCGCCTATGACGAGGGGTGGTCGCGGCGCATCAACGAAGCGATCGACAGCGGGCTGACGGCAGAGGCGGCAATTGAGCGGGTTCAGCAGCGCACGCGGATGCGGATGCGCGAGATTGACGATGCGCTTTTGGCGGATCGGATGCACGATCTGGAGGATCTCTCCAACCGCTTGCTGCGGATTGTCTCGGGTCAGTTGGGAACGGCGGCGTCACAAGGCCTGCGGCGTGACACTATCCTCATTGCGCGCAATCTGGGGCCAGCCGAACTGCTTGAGTATGATCGGCGGCGTCTGAAGGGTGTGATACTGGAAGAAGGCTCGCTCACCGCGCATGTTGTGATCGTAGCGCGCGCCATGGGCGTGCCGGTGCTGGGCAGGGCGGCTGGCCTGCGCGGGATCATCCGCGAAGGCGATGAAATCCTGCTCGATGCCGATCAGGCGACCGCAACCGTGCGCCCCAATGCGCAAATGGCCGAAGCGTTCGAAGCCCGCTTTGCCAAATCGCGAAAAAAGCAGGCGTCCTATGCCACGCTTCGCGATGTCGAACCCTTCACTCGCTGTGGCACGCGCATTCAGGTGATGATGAATGCGGGTTTGCGCGATGACATGAGCGCGCTTGCGACCAGTGGTGCAGATGGGGTCGGGCTGTTCCGGACCGAATTCCAGTTCCTCGTTTCTGCCACGCTCCCTCAGCGAGAGCGTCAGACCAAGCTTTATCGCGATGTTCTGGAGGCGGCGGGCGACAAGCCCGTGATCTTCCGCACGGTCGATATTGGCGGCGACAAGGCGGTGCCCTACCTCGCCAGCAACGAGGCCTCGAATGATGAGAACCCGGCGATGGGCTGGCGCGCATTGCGCCTCGCACTTGAGCGCGAAGGTTTGCTCAAGGTGCAGGCTCGCTCACTGCTCGAAGCCTCCGCAGGGCGGCCGCTTTATGTAATGTTCCCGATGGTGTCGGAACCGTGGGAGTTCGACGCGGCAAAGGCTGTGTTCGAAGATCAGCTCGCTTTTCTGCGCTCCAAGAAGAAACTGATCCCCGATGCGATCTATTACGGCGCGATGCTGGAAGTGCCTGCGCTTGCCGAAGTGCTCGATCTGCTATGCCCGAAATTAAGCTTCCTATCGGTCGGCACCAATGATCTGACACAATTCCTGTTCGCTGCCGATCGGGCCAATCCGCTGCTGGCGGAGCGTTACGACTGGCTCAGCCCCTCGATCATGCGGTTCCTGCGCCGGGTAACCCAATCGACAGCCGGTACCGAAGTTGACTTGGGCGTATGCGGCGAAATGGGGGGGCGCAGGCTGGAAGCGTTGGCATTGCTCGGTATCGGTTTCCGGCGCCTGTCGATTACACCGGCGGCCGTTGGCCCGATCAAGGAATTGGTGCGCAAGGTCGACCTCGCGGAGATCAGCGAGGCGATGACTGGATGGCTCGCAGACCCAAGTGTAAACTTGCGCGACGAAGTGAGCCGTTGGGCAACTGATCGCGGAATTGAAACCGATTAGCGTGTTCGTGCGTTCATTGGGCGTGCACGCAGGCCATTCTATCGAAATCGCTCTGCGGCAAAGTGTTACCGCGCTTGACAGGGTGGCTCATCACAGATTTTGTGCAGTGCAACCCTAGAGGGCAAGAATATTGGCTCGCAAAGAGCCTGCAAACAAAGGTCGTTAGGTTCGGGTCATGGACAACGAACAGGAAGCAGTTGCGGAAGAGCTGCCCCTCGAAGGCGTGGGGGCGCGGTTGCGCCGTGCGCGCGAGGAGCGCGGGCTGTCTCTAGCGCAAGTTACCGCTGAAACGCGTATTCCGGAGCGTCATCTCAAGGTGATCGAAGCGGGCAATTTCGCCGATCTGCCCGCGCGCACCTATGCGGTGGGCTTCACACGCACCTATGCCCGCCTGCTCGAACTCGACGAGGCCGAGATATCCGAGCAAGTCCGCGCCGAATTGAACGAGGCCGAGGCGGAGCGGGAATATGTGCCCGCTGGAATGGAGCCGGGCGATCCGGCCAAACTGCCATCTTCCGGTCTTGCCTGGGCAGGCGCATTTGCTGCTATCTTGCTGATTGGTGGTATGGCGACTTTCTATTCGACCTACTACTCCTCAGGCGCAGGCCCTGCTTCCCTGATCGACAATTCTTCGCCGCAAATCGCCGAAGGCGGCGAGGGTGCAGGTGGCGAAAGCACGACCACCCAGCAGGCCGCCACGGCACCGGGACAAGGACAAGTCGTATTCACCGCTCTCGAAGAAGGCGTGTGGGTCAAGTTCTACGATGTCGATGGCACGCAATTGTTGCAAAAGCAGATGGCGAGCGGCGAGCGGTTTGAAATTCCGTCCGACGCGCAAGGGCCGCAGATATGGACCGGACGTCCTGACGCGTTTGCAATCACCATTGACGGCCGATCGGTACCCAAGCTGGCCGATGATGACTTCATCATGCGCGACGTGGCAATTTCTGCCGAGGCCTTGCTGGCCCGCGCGCAGCAAGCCGGTCAAAACGGTGGGCAGGGCGCTTCGCCGGAAACATGAGTTAGCCTAGTATCCGTATTTTGCCTTATCCAGGCGTCTTACCCACGGATTTCACCCCCTAGTCCCCTCGACTTGACGCCAGGAGCGCGGCAGAGATTCTGTCTACATTCATCCATGGTCAGCCAGTGCTGGTCATTTGCTGACGGCGGCGATCAAAGCTGTTTTAGCACTAGGGTCTGACCGCTTGGCGAAGCGGCACATTGCAAGAGGGAGCCTGACCACAATGCGCGCACTCATCCCTAACTCCATTTTCTCCGCCAAGGGCGCGAGCCGGCTGTTTGCGGCTGGGCTAGCCGCTGCGGTGGTGGCAACCACGCCGGTGCCTGCGCTGGCTCAGGAGAATTCCGAAGCGCGGCTGCGCAAGATCGAAGCGGAAATTCGCGCGCTCCAGCGCACCGTTTTTCCGGGCGGTGATGGCCGTTTCTTTGAACCGCAGATCACGCCGGGTACCACTCCCAGCACTGGACCCACGACGAACACGTCAACCACGGCAGTGACCGATATTCTCGCGCGGCTCGATGCCATGGAGCTGCAATTGCAGCGCCTCACCGCTCTTTCGGAAGAGAACTTCAACTCGTTGAGCGAGGTCGAAACCCGGCTTGCTGCGCTCGAGACGGCGCAAACGACCATTCCCGGCGTTGGTCCCACAACTGGTCCAGCGGCGACGGGCAGCAGCGACACTGGCGCTTCGGACAGCAATCTGAGCGCGATGAGCGGCGGTGCGTCTGACGCGAATAGCGCTGGTGACGACAGTACAGCTGTCGCGGGGCCGAGCGCAGAGCGGCTCGCCGCGGTGCAAGCGATCACAAAGCCGATCACCGATGACCCGGCGGATGACGAATATTCCTACGGCTTCCGCCTCTGGAATGCGGGCTATTACCCGGAGGCGCGCCAGCAGCTGAGCGGTTTTGTCGAGCAGTATGGCTCGCATTGGCGCGCGACCTATGGCCGCAACCTGCTAGGCCGGGCCTATCTCGATGACAATATGCCAGAGCAGGCCGCGCAATGGTTCCTGCGCAATTATCAAGCGGACCGTCAGGCGCCGCGCGCGGCCGATAGCCTGCTGTTTCTTTCCGAGGCGATGATCGCTCTTAACGACACCAATCGCGCGTGCATTGCGTTGGCTGAATTCGGCGAGACTTATCCGGCGCTGGCTAGTGGACGGCTGTCCGATCAGTATGAGCGCAATCGCCAGAGAGTGACTTGTAATTGATAGCCGGGTTGATCCTGATCTAGTCGAGCGCTGGCGCGCGGACCTCCTCGCTCTGTGGCCGATGGATGAGCGCCGCGGTGCGCTGGGCCTCGCCGTGTCTGGCGGACCGGACAGCGTCGCCATGCTCCTGTTGGCGCACGCCGCGCAAGATGGCGCGATTGCCGTCGCTAGCGTGAACCACGGATTACGCGCTGAGGCGGCTAGCGAGGTGGCGCTGGTCGAGCGGATTTGCGCCGAACTGGGTGTGGATTTCACCGCGATTGAGGTCGAGATAGCGCCCGGGAACCTTCAGGCGCGTGCCCGCGATGCAAGGTACGAAGCTCTAGGTGAATGGGCAGCCGAAAAAGGGCTTGGCGCGGTGGCGACGGCCCATCACGCTTACGATCAGGCCGAAACGCTGCTGATGCGTCTCAACCGGGGAAGCGGACTCGCGGGACTTGCCGGAGTCCGTGCGGCGACGACAATGCCGGGGCGCGAGATCGCTCTGCTGAGACCGCTGCTGAATTGGCGCAAGTCGGAGCTGGAACAGGTTTGCGCGAATGCCGGGATCTTACCTGCCGCCGATCCGTCCAACCAAGATGAGCAATTCGACCGGGCGCGGATGCGCGCGGCGCTGGCCGAGAATGACTGGCTCGACCCGCAGGCCCTCGCCGCCAGTGCGCAGCACCTGTCAGAAGCGTGGCGCGCGATTGAATGGTATGCGCAGGACGATTGGGAAACGCAGGTTTTTCGCGAGGAAAGTGGCGAAGGCCCACAATTCAAATACTACGCCAATGTTCCGCGCGCCATCGCCATCGAGACGATCACCCGCATCATTGCAGAGTTAGGCGGTACGGCCACACGTAGCGAAGCGGGCCGGGCGTTTGATCGATTGTGGCAGTTTGAAAACGCCTCTCTGTGCGGCGTGCTGATCACGCCTGGAACCGAGCGGATCGATAAACTTGGTGTTGAAATGCCAAGTATTGAAATGAGGGTGTGGCGGTTCGCCCCCGAGCCGCCCAGGCGCGCGCACTAGGCGCTCGCCCCGCGAGTTATCGCACACCCTTCACTTCAGATGATGGCGTCCCCCACGCCGATCATCTTCCCGCGTGTCACGATCACTTTGTCGCCGCGCTTGGCGATGGCGAACAGTTTCGCAGCGAATTCCTCTGGCACCCCGACACAGCCGTGGCTGGCATAGCCATTGGCCACGGGCGATCCGTGAATAGCGATGCCATCCCAGGTCATCCGCAGCGTGTAGGGCATGGGTGCGTTGTTATACTTCTCGGAAACATTGTCCTTTTCCTTGGTCAGGATCGGGAATGTGCCGAGCGGAGTTGGGTGTGACTTTGTGCCGAGCAGCGCGACTGCGGTGCCAATTTCATGGCCATCGCGGAACGCGCTGATCACGCGTGCATCCAGATCGACCGTGATGACCAGCTTGCCCTTTGTGGGGGCACGGGACTCGTCCCAGAACCATTCGCCATAACGGATCGTCCCCTCAATCGGCAGGATACTCTTGACCGTGAAAGGATCTTTGCTCGCAGTGCGGCGCGTGTTGTTGGCGGAGGCTGGGGGCGTCGGTGGCACGTCCTGCACGACCTCGCGTGAGATCATGCGAGCGGCGGTAACGCCAGGCTCGCGGCCAGCGGCAATCTCCGGTGTATCTTCGCCAATCGACGGCAGGCCAGCAACCGTCTCGGCGACGTCTGTATTGTAAGGCGTCGGCAAGCTCGGATCGACGACCAGCGAGGGACCACCGGTACGTGGATCGATAGACTGGATCGCAGCTTGTTCCGCCGCATCAGCGACCTGCTCGGCGGCATCTGCTGCTTCATCGGCGGGCGTCTGGTTGTCCGCGAGAGTAGATGTGCCTGCGAGCGACACAAATGCGAGGGCGGCGGCCATGCGAAGGGGCTTTGTGACCTGAATCATGCACGCATTATGCTGTAAAACAGCGTGAGTCGCCAGAGGCTAACGCATTGGCGTCCCTTCGCGAGACGATACCTCAGCCCATTCGTTAACAGTGGTGGGGCGATTTTAGATAACTGACGTCCAAGTTATGCTTGATTTTTCTCCGCAAGCGCATCCGTGTTCGCGATTGTTACCGAGCCACCCACCTCCCCGCTCGGCCACCAAATCTCATAGGTGTCATTGGTGGCCGAGCGGGGAGGTGGGTGGCTACGGCCCTACGACAAACAGCCTTACCCGTGCGCGCCGAACTCATTGGCAATCGCCGTCGTCAGGCGCAGCATCAGCGCATAGGAACGCTCGATCGGATCGATGTAATCGCGCCCGATCTGGGCATAACCTTCATTATCGCCATCGGGATAGTCGCTCGCTTCATCGACTGCGAAATCCTCTGGCTGGGGAAACGAGGTTGGGAAGGCGCGGCGGAGCTGCGCGAGCGCATCCTCAATCCGAAGTGAAAACACCATCTCGAGCACGTCATCGCGGCTGATATCATTCGCGCGGCTAAAGGCCGGGATTGAGACGGCGCGCAGGAAGATATGTTGCATTAGCGCCAGCCGGAGCGCTTGAGCCGCGCCGATAGTGCGGCGGGTGTTCTCGCGATCCTCCAGCGGGGCTTCGTCCGGGATCAGATCGAGCAGGCGGTGGAATTTGAGCGCATCGACCCGCAGACGCGAGGCGAGGCGGCGGAACACTCCGGTCCGGTCATCCTTGGTAAGATATTCGGCCAGCACTTCGCAGGCGCCCGACAGATGGCTCTCCGTTCCGCGATAAGGGCGGCTGGCCCAGTATGCGGAGTTGAACAGCTCGCCATGCGCGGCCACCGTCTTGATGCTGGCCAGCGCGTTGGAGGCGCGCGCCAGCCGGATCAGTTGCCGCCCACGCGGGCTTTCGTTGATCAGAGCCGCCAGCTCTTCGTAATTGCCATCCGCCGCGCTGCCGATGCCGGAGATGATGTTCACCGGATAACCGAGCTGTTGCAGGATCGAATTGTGCGGGATCGCGCGGATCTGGCGCAGCGACATGTCGCGATCGGCGGAAATGTCGGATTGACGGCGCGAGACACGGCTGCCGGTGGAGTTGAGCAGGCCCAGGCCGAATGCAGTGACGGCGCGCGAGTAAGTCTGGCTGCGCAAATGTTGCCGCTGATTGGTGCGGATCGCGCGGTAGAAATCCAGGCTGATATCCGTGCGGTGATAGAAGGGATCGTCTGCCGCCGCCGGATCATCCATCGGCGCGGTCGCAATCCGCGTAAGCGTTGCACGAGCCAGCTCGGGTGTGGCGAAGAACATATAGCCATCGCCGCCTTGGAAGCTGACCTCAGGCTCGAGCGTGATGTCTTTGGACGCGAAACGCGTGCGAGCCCAGGGGCTGAGCGGCCATGCGAGCCGGTCGTCAAAGCCGCTGGGATGTGCGCCGCGCCCCATGCTCTCGCCGTGGGTGTTGAAGATCAGCGCGACGACATCGTCCAGCCCGCTCTTGGCCATCGCCTGTGCAAGCCGCCCCTGCAGGCGTTCGATCGCAAGGCTGGCGGGGATTTGCCCGACGAACCGCCCAGCATCGGAAAAGCCGGTCTGGATACACACGCGGCCGCGCGCGCGGGCATAAGTCTGATATTCTTGTTCCGCACACAGCGCATCGAGGAAGCGCCCGCCGTGCTCGAGCGCGCTTTCGGTTTCGAACAGCGGCGAGACATCGACCTTGTCCTCAATCCCGAACAGCTTGGCGAAGTAGAGCGCAGCGAGGATGGTTGAGGGCTGTTCGCATTCGGCGATCAGCATGCGGATCGGTGTGTCGGCGTCCACATGGTGCAGAATCTGCGTCATCGCCAGGAATTGCCGGATCGCGGTTGAGCTTTCGATGGCGAGCGAGGCGAAATTCGTCCGCAATGGCTTCACTTCGCCCAGCAGCTTGCGGAGCGTCGCCATCGCACCCTTGCTCGCGAGGTCGAGCGTGTTGTCAGGGTCGATCCGGCGGCGAATGCCGTTGTGCAGCTGCTTGGCGTTCACGCGGAAGTGGATATGCGCCATGCCGAGGCCATCGGCGCGCATGGCAGCGGCCAGGGTCTTTAGCGCGACGGCGCGGTCATCTGCGGCTTCGCTCGCCTCTGCCTCCAACTGATCGATCAGCGGGTTGAGAGAGAGCAGCTTCGCCGGGTTGTCCGCCGTCAGTCGGTTGGCCGCGAGTGAAAGTGCCTCGGGAGAAGATAGGTCGCTGGTGAACTCGCGGGCGCTCAGCGCTGCCTGCGATTGCGCATCGCGCAGGGTCGCGATCAGGCTGTGCTCGGGATCAATCGCAGCAAGGCTTTCTGCATAGCGACCCAGGCGCTCGGCCTTCTCGGCCAGGCGGAAGCCAATCGAGGTGTACCATTTGATATCGGTCCGCCCGTCCATGTCGTATCCGACCCAGGTGGCAAAGCGGAACGGAACGGGCGCGAGCTCCTGCCATTGATCGGGCCAGGTGGCCTGCGCGTGGCCAAGTACATCGCTGACGATTGCATCGCGCGCGTCCTGTGCATGGCCGATGGCGCGCATGGCGCGGCCATGTTCGTATTGCAGCGTAATCGCCGGGCGCTCTGTGCCGGTGACGCAGACTTCTTCGCCAATATCACCATCACCGCCCGCCGCCTTGGCCACCGCATCGCTTTGCTCCGGTGTCAGCAGGAATGTGGGATGCGCGGTAAAGACCGCATGCAGCGAGGGCGTCTCCCAACTGGTACGAAAGGCATCGAAGCTGCTGGTTTCGGCGAGGCTCGTCTTCAATGCATCGCGGTTCGCATCTGTAGAAACAGGAGCGACCATCCGCCGCAGGCGCGAGGCGCGCGATTGCAGGCTATTGCATTCGAGCTCCGCCACCATCGATTCCAGCTGGTCGAGATCGGTTTTGCCCCCTTCAAGAGCGCGCGACAGGTCAAGACCCAGCTGAAATACCGGGTTGAACAGCGGCGTTTCCTGCGTTTTCTGGTGAAGCTCGCGCAGGCGCGTGTGCAGATCGGGGACGGTTTTCATGTGAGTCTCGCTCAAAGGTGTTGTCTTGCGAAGGCTGCTGCCGCGCCAAGCAGGCCGGGTTGCGGGTGACTGACGATCTTGACCGGTATGCTGGCCATCAATTCCTGATAGCGGCCCTTGTGCCGGAAACGCCCGGCAAAACCCGATGACGCCAAGGTTTCGCGGATGCGGAAGCCAAGCCCGCCCGCAATAACCACTCCGCCAAAGCCGCCTTGCGCGAGTGCAATATCGCCCGCAACGCTGCCGAGCGCCATGCAGAAACGGTCAACCGCGGCGGCGGCCAGGCTGTCTTCGCCCGCCGTACCCTTGGTCCAGATCTCGATGTCGTCGCATTCGGGAACGGTCCGGTTCTCCATCGCCGCGAGCGTCTGATAGATGTCGACAATGCCGGGGCCGGACACGACCCGTTCAACCGAGACACGGTTGTGCCGCTTGCGCAGGCGCGCAAGGATCGCATCCTCGATTGCGTCGACGGGCGCGAAGTCGATGTGCCCGCCTTCGGTCGCCTGGACCCGAAAATCACCCCCAGAGCCACGCCACAAATGCGCCACGCCCAGCCCCGTGCCTGGGCCGAGTACCGACAGCGTACCCGTCGGCGCGAGCGGCTGATCCGGGCCGGTCAGATGGACGAAATGTTCTTCGCCAAGGCGCGCGACGGCATAGGCGACCGCCTCGAAATCGTTGACGATCGTGTGATGCGCCGTGCCGAGCTTGTCGTTCACGAGCGCGGGGCGGATGATCCATGGATTGTTGGTGAAGCGGATGACATCGCCCGTGATCGGCCCCGCAATCGCTAGCGCAACATTCTCGGGCAGCGTGCCGCCGGAGCGCTCGCGATAATCTTCCCACGCGGTCTGGAAACTCACATGATCGTCGGTGTGAAGCGTGGTCGGCTCGCCTAGTTCGATCGTGCCATCTTGGCCGACCTTCGCAATGGCAAAGCGAGCATGCGTGCCGCCAATGTCGACCGCGACGATCTCGGTTGTACCGCTCATGTCTTAGAGTCCCGCGCTGGCGAGCATGGCCGATGCGCCTTGTTCGGCTCCGTCGGCCTGCGATTGCAGCATGCGGAATAGCTCGCGGCCCACGCCCCATTCCTGCGCTGGATCGGGAGCGGCTTCGCGTGCCGACAGGTCGGCGCTGGTCGATAGTTCGCCAGTCTCCGCGCAGACCCGGAGGATATCGCCATCCTGCAGCTTGGAGAGCGGCCCGCCGCCTTTCGCTTCGGGTGTGATGTGGATCGCCGCAGGCACTTTGCCGCTTGCGCCCGACATACGTCCGTCGGTGACGAGCGCGACCTTGTGGCCGCGGTTCTGCAATACCGTGAGTGAGGGTGTGAGCGCGTGCAGCTCTGGCATGCCATTGGCGCGGGGCCCCTGGAAACGGACCACCACCACCACGTCCTTGTCCAGTTCTCCTGCCTTGAACGCAGCAACCACATCGGCCTGGGTCTGGAACACACGGCACGGGGCTTCGACCGTCCAGCGTTCGCGCTCGACAGCGGAGGATTTGAAGCAGGCGCGGCCAAGATTGCCGGTGAGCAGTTTCATCCCGCCGTCGGGCTGCACAGGGTCGCTAGCAGGGCGCAGCATGTCGAGATCGCGGCTTTCAGGCACGTCGGACCAGCCGAGCGACTGCTCGGTGCCGAGCACTGGTTCCTTGGTGTAGGCTTCAAACCCGCCGTCCCACACGGTCAGGATATCGCCGTGGCACAGTCCTGCCTCTAGCAGAGTGCGCGCGACATAGGCCATGCCGCCTGCGGCGTGGAACTGGTTCACATCGCCCGAGCCGTTCGGGTAGACGCGCGCCACCAATGGCACCACGCTGGAGAGTTCGGCCAAATCATCCCAGTCGAAAATCACGCCAGCCGCCCGCGCCATTGCCGGTATGTGGATCGCGTGATTGGTCGAACCGCCGGTTGCGAGCAGACCGATCGCCGCGTTGATGATCGCTTTCTCGTCAACCACTTGCGCCAGTGTGCGCTCGGTCGTGCCAGAAAGCTGGGCAAGGCGATGCATCGCCGCCCGGTCCAGCTCCTGCCTCAGCTTGGTGCCCGGCGTGACAAAGGCCGATCCAGGAATATGAAGACCCATCATCTCCATCATCATCTGGTTCGAATTGGCCGTGCCGTAGAACGTGCAGGTGCCAGGCGAGTGATAGCTGCCAAGCTCGCTTTCGAGCAGCTCGTCACGCCCGATCTCTCCAGCGGCGTATTTCTGGCGGGTTTCCTGTTTTTGCTTGTTCGAAATGCCCGATGGCATTGGCCCTGATGGCACGAACACTGCGGGCAGATGGCCAAAGCGCAGCGCGCCGATCATCAGGCCCGGTACGATCTTGTCGCAAATGCCGAGGCAGGCGATCCCGTCATACATCTGGTGCGAGAGTGCGACGCCGGTGGAAAGCGCGATGATATCGCGGCTGAACAGCGAAAGCTCCATCCCGTCCTCGCCCTGCGTTACCCCGTCGCACATCGCCGGAGTGCCGCCGGCGACCTGCGCGGTGGCGCCGACTTCGCGCGCGTAGATCTTCAGCCGCTCGGGATAGCGGCCATAGGGCTGGTGCGCGCTGAGCATGTCGTTGTAGGCGGTGACGATGCCGACATTCGGCCCGCGCCCCGCCTTCATTGCGTCCTGGTCTTCCAAGGCTCCGGCAAAGGCGTGGGCGAGGTTGGAGCAGGCGACATCCTTATGCTCGGGCCGCCGATCGCCCTCGCGCTTCATCAACTCGAGATAGGCCGAGCGGCTGGCGTGCGAGTTTTCTATCACCCGCTGCGTCACGCGGTGGATCACATCGTGAAGATTACTCATGCCAGCTCACTCCGTCGCGTTCGGCAAGTGCAATTGCGGCGCTCGGACCCCAGGACCCGGCCGTGTAGGTTTTCGGCGTCAATCCATCGGCATCCCATGCGGCGCGGATCGCATCGACCCACTGCCACTGCGCCTCCACCTCATCGCGGCGCACGAACAGCGTCTGGTCGCCGTCAATCAGGTCAAGCAGCAGGCGCTCGTATGCGATCCGCCGGTGCTGCCCGACGAAAGCATCGGGCATGGCGATATCGAGGGGGACTTCGCGCAGGCGCACGCCGTCCCGGCCCAGGCCGGGCACCTTCGCCATCAGCGAAAGCGATATGTTCTCTTGCGGCTGAATCCCGATCACGAGGCGATTGGGCAGCATTGTCGCGCCCATATCCTCAAAGATCGAGTGCGGGACGCAGCGGAATTTGACGACGATTTCGGTCACACGCTCTGGCAGGCGCTTGCCGGTCCGCAAGTAGAAGGGCACGCCCTTCCACCGCCAATTGTCGACATGCGCCTTGATCGCGGTGAAGGTTTCGGTGTTGGAGTCTTTGCCGTCTTTGGGCCCAAGCTCCTCGTCGTAGCCGGGCACGGCCTGACCCTGGATCGCGCCCGCGCGATATTGCCCAGTGACAGTCTCGCTCGCCTGCACTTCGCGAAGAGCGCGAAGCACCTTCACCTTTTCATCCCGCACGGCGGTCGCATCGAAGCTGGTCGGCGGCTCCATCGCCACCAAGGCAAGCAATTGCAGCATGTGGTTCTGAACCATGTCGCGCAGCGCACCGGCATCGTCATAGAAAGCAACGCGACCCTCCAGACCGACCGTTTCGGCGACCGTGATCTGCACATGGTCGATGTAGTTCGAATTCCAGATCGGCTCGAACAGGATATTGGCAAAGCGCAGCGCGAGCAGGTTCTGCACCGTCTCTTTGCCGAGATAATGGTCGATCCGGAAAATCCGGTCTTCCGGGAAGGCGTCCGCGACCGCATCATTGATGACGCAGCTGCTTTCGAGATCGGTGCCGAGCGGCTTTTCCAGGCACATGCGGACATTGTCGCCGGTCAGCCCGGCATGTTTGAGGCCGGCGATGGTTGGGCCGAACAGGCTCGGCGCGGTCGACAGGAAGATGGCGAGGCCATGCTCACCGGGGCCGTTCTCGCGGACTTTCTCGGCAAGCTTGTCGAAACCGTCGAGCGTGCTCGCATCGAGCGGTTGATAGCTGAGGCGGTTGAGGAAATCGGCCATGCCGCCGCGTCGCTCGCTAGGCAGATATTGTTCCAGCGCCTCGCGCGCCATATTGCGAAACTCGGCATCGTCCATGTCGCTGCGCGCGGTGCCGATGATCTTGAGATCGGGAGAGAGCAGCCCGTCGGCATCGAGTGCGCACAGGCTTGGCAATAGCATCCTGCGCGACAGATCGCCGGTCGCTCCAAACAGGAGCAAGCGATCGGCAGAGAGCTTGGGTTCTGGCATGCGTCTATTTCTCCCGAGTGCCGCAGCTATGGATTGCGACGATTGAGTTCTAGCGCGAAGCGCAATGGTGGGCCATAGGTTCGCATAGCTATTCGTGCAGCTCGCGCAGCGCGGGGCGGCGACCGAAGGAGGCAATTGTTGGATACGGCGCGCAAACAGCAGCGGGTCACCAGTTTCGACGTGGCAGAGCGGGCGGGTGTGAGCCAGTCCACGGTTTCGCGCGCTCTTTCCGGATCGGCTGTTATCAGCGAGGCGACGCGCAACCGCGTGCTCGAAGTGGCGAGCGAGCTTGGCTATTTCGTTGACGAGCGTGCTGCGCGGCTCCGGCGCGGGCACACGGGCACGCTGGCAGCCGTAGTCATAACCAAGCCGGGTGGCAGCGCGCGCGACGTGAACCCATTCTCCTACGCACTTTTGGGCGGCATTTGCGCAGCCGCAGCCGAGCATGGCCTCGAAGTGCTGGTCTCGCTGCAAGGCGAGGGGGACAAGCTGTTTGGCCATTATGTCGAGCGCGGTCAGGCGGAGGGGCTGATCGTGATCGGCACCACGCTCAACCGTCCCGCGTGGGACTATTTCCGCGGCATTGGCGAGACCAGCGAGCCGGTGGCTTATTGGGGCTCGCCATTGGGCGATCTCGACTGGGTATCCTCCGACAATGACGCGGGCGCGCGGATGGCCGCAGAACATCTCGTCGAAGCCGGGTGCAAGGAGCTTGTTTGCATCGGTTCACGCGGCGGCACGCAGCGACAATTTGGAGAGCGGGCGGACGCGTTTCTGGCGCGGGCAAAGGAACTGGGTGTTGCCGCGCGGCTAAGCGAGATCGGCGATGAAGACGATCGCCACGACCAAGGCGTCGCCGCAGGAGAGCGCTTGCTGGCCGAGGGCAATGTCGACGGCGTGTTTGCGGTGTGTGATGCGCTCGCCTTTGGCGTGTTGGAAGCGTTCAACACAGCGGGACGCTCCGTGCCGGGTGAGATCAAGCTGATCGGCTTTGACGGGTTGCAGGCGGGCGAATTGTCGAACCCCCCGCTGACCACCATCGAGCCGGATCTGGATCAGGCGGGCCGGTTGCTGGTCGAAGCGGTCACCGCTGGCGGGCCGCATTCGGGCATTCGCCGGGTTCCGGTGAGGTTGCTGACACGCGGGAGTGTGTGAGGTTCTTGATTTGGGGCGAAGCGAGCTTGCAATGCCCTCTTAGCTTCTCTCCACGTTGACACTCGAGCTCAGAAAGCTCGCGGGGCCGAATGTCGTAAGGAAGCTTACATCGGCGGCATCGCGGCCCACTCCAATCTTGGCGATTTCTGCCGGATCGGCCATGCCGGTTGCATCGACCAGATGCCACGCGCCGCCGTCTTCGACGCTAGGGTCGGCAAGGAAAACCTCGGCGACCGCATGGAAATCCTGCGGCGTAACATCTGGCGCATAGCAGGCGACATAGCGCGCCGGGATTACCGAGGCGCGCGCCATCGCCACCAGAACATGCGCGTAATCGCGGCAAATCCCGCGCCGCTCGATAAAACTATCCGCTGCGCCTGTCTCCGCTCCGCTTGCGCCCGGCTCATAGGTGAAGTGGTCTGCGATCCAGCTATGAATGGCTGCGATCCGCGCGCCGCCCGAGGTGCCAGCAAACTCGCTATCGACGAAGTTGTGGAATCGCCCGACCTGGCAATAGCGCGAACCGAAAAGATATTCAGTCACTTCGCCCGGGATCAGATGAGCGGGCAGCGCCGGCAAAGTGGCAATATCGGCCAACTGCCGTTCGAGCGTGATATCCGCGCGGTAGCTCACTTCGAACTCGCCGTTCCCGCGCACCCAGATCCGCTCGCCGATATCGTCATGTGCCGCGACCCTCGCGCAATGCTCCGCCTCGCTCAGGTGCGTCTTACTGTCGGTGAGGCGCTGTTCGGGTAGGGCAGCCGCTTCGAACTGCAACAGCGCATCGCCTGGCTCTTCGAAGCGAAAGGCAAATTGGGCGGAGATGAAAAGCGTCATGCTTCACTCACCATCGGCGTGTCGTTTCGTTCCTGCAAGCAGAGAAAATTGCTCCTTTTCTCATCGCTTGTCCCATCTGGGATATTCAGCCCGGCATGCCGCTCACTTAGCGCGAACTCCTCACTTGAGAGCCCGGTGCAATCACGCGCCGGGTCAGTTTTACAGGGGTTCGTATCATGCAGAAATATTCAATTACCGCAGCGGCTTGTGTCGCGCTGGCAGCCGGTTTCGCTGCCGCTCCGGCACCGGCGGCAGCGGGGCCGTTCGACAGCATCAAGAAAGCGGTCAAGAAGGTCGACAAGAAAAAGCGCGAGGCCGAGGAAGTGGTCGAGACTGTCGAGCGCGTCCGTCAGGGTGCGACGGGGTCCACGCGTGGCGGCTTCGCCAATCGTGGCAGTACGTCAAATTCACCGCGCACCGCGCGTGCTCCCGGTCATGCGGGCAATGCCGGGCCAGCACCGGCGAAATACACGGGCCAGCTGAAATGCGCCAATCTCGGCCTCGGCAACGCGTTTGTCGGGCGCGAAGGCAAATACACTTTCAGCCAAGGCATCAGCACTGAGGAGCGCACCGGTCTGACCGAGCGCACCAATGTCAGCGCGCAAAACGGCTGTTTCTTCCCCGGCCTGGGCGTCGGCGATGTGCTTTATGTCGAGGTCGATAAGGCCAAGTACAAAAAGTACGACTACAAGATCCAGTGCGTCTCCTATGACGGCTCCGAACAGCTCGACAACGTCCATGGGCCCAAGATCAACAATTACAAGGGCAAGGACGTGATGCTCCACACCGGCAATTCGCTCGGCTTCACGCCGACTGCCAGTGGCAGCAATTCCAGCCGCTCGGGCGCGTATGACAAATATCTCGATGGCCGTGGGCGCACGATGATCACATTCAACTTCGCCAGCCTTCACACCGACAAGGCGGGCACGGACTTCTACTGCCAGTGGTTCGACAAGAATTCCGGCAAGAGTGCGCTCGCCTTCACCTATCGCCGCGGTCCGGCTGGCTAAGCAAGTCTAGGCCGACTGGTGGCGCCAAGGGTGGGACGGTCCAACTGCGACCCTGGGCCGTCCCATTCCCTGCGTCCTCATTTCTCAATTTTCTGTTCTCAAAGGACAATTTCCAATGAAAAAGACATTCACAATATTCGCCGCCGGCATCCTCGCCATTGGCACAGCACCTGCGGCGATCGCTCAAAGCTCCTCCAGCGAAGTCGCCAAGGATGGCTCTTGCCCATCGGGTTTCAGCGCGTCGGGCTCCAGCTGCAAATCTTCGAGCAAGGTCGCGATCACTCGGCTTGGCTCCTGCCCTACCGGCTTCAAGGCGTCCGGCAATTACTGCGTCGGCGGCAAAGGCGACTATGCCGAAGTGCGTGACGGCAGTTGCCCGACCGGCCTGAAGACCAGCGGCAAATATTGCGTGAAGTAAGATTACCTCTTGTTTCACAATGGTGTAGGCCGGGTCTAACCACCCGGCCTTAGCCGTTTCGAAAGCAATTGAGCGCCAAACGGCATAGCGGGATGTGCATGGAAGACTTCTGTTGAGCAGTGACCAGACTTTTGTCGATCGGATCATCCGCGATGCCTATGCCACCATTGGCAAGCCGGAAAGCGTGATCTCGCTGCTGGAGCAGGGGGAGCAGCACTTCGATGCCGGGCGTGAAGATATCGGCAGCGTCGACCAGCATTTTGTTGAGGCAGGGGCGCTGATCGATGAGGTATCGCCGCTGACGGGCAGCGATTTTGCCAATTTCGAGCTTCCCGATGTCGCGCCAAGCGGGGCTGAGCTGGTGCTCGACAGCAGGTTGTGCGTCGTCGCCTTCGACGAGGCCAGCTTCGGGTCATCGGAAATGGCGATCGGCGCGGTTGCGCCCGAATGGCTGTGGGATCCGGTCGAACGGACTGAGGATTTGCGCCGCATTCGCGAAGCGGAGCGGGGGAGCTCGCTCGGCTTTCTGCGACTGTTTTCCTCGCCCGATGACGAGCAAGGCCGGTGGTTCAACGTCGAGATCGATAGTGACAGCGCCGAGCGGCACATTCATTTCAAACTGATCCAGTTCCGCTGGCAAGAGGCAAGCGGAGAGCGCTTTCGTGAAGCGTTGAACCTGACCGACACCGAGCTGGCGCTGACCCGGCATTTGGTGTCGGGCGGCAATGTTCGCAGCTTTGCCGAGCTACGCGATCGCTCCGTCGGGACAGCGCGCAACCAGCTGAAAACCTTGTTACGCAAGCTCGCGATCAATTCTCAGCAGGAATTGCTCATGCTGTACACCGGCTTTGCCCATTCGCTGCGGATGATTGATGAGGATTCGGGGCCGAAGCGGCATTTCTGCTCGCGCATCTTCAACGAGGGCGATGGGCAGCGGATTGCGTGGGAACAGCATGGCGACCCCGATGGCCTGCCGGTGCTGTATTTCCACCCGTTTTTTGAAGGCGCGCTGTTTACCGAGGAACAGGACGCCGCCGCTCGCGAGATGGGCTTGCGTGTCATAGCGCCCTGGCGGCCCTTGTCGGGCGAGACGACAGGGCGGGGCAAGCGGATCGAACTGGTCCGCGAATTCGCGCGCCGTCTCGATCCATTTCTGGAAGCACAGGGTGTAGAGCGCTGCGCCGTGCTCGGCGCGACGGCGGGCACACCGTTTGCACTCGCATTTGCGCAGAGGACAAAGGTGCAGATCAGCGGAGTAGTGCTGGCCGGACCACTCGTTCCGCTCCCGACCTGGGCGGACATCGGCATGGTCGACATGGGCTATCGCCGGGCGGTGCAGATGACCCGCTTGGCTCCGGCCTTTGCGCGCATCTATATCCGCGCGACACTGGCGGGCTCTCTTCGTGGCGAGTTCGACAAATTCATCGACGATTTCTACAGCTCACGCCCGCTTGATCGCGCGCACTATCGGCGGCCCGAAATTCGCGAACTGATCCGGCAATCGGGCACATACACCTTTGTCAAAACGCTCGATGGCCCGACCGAGGGTGTGATCATCGAGGCCTTCGACTGGAGCGAATTGTGCAGCGACATTGAAGCAGCCGTGACGCTGGCGGTTGGCCATGAAGGCGGGTTCGTCAGCATCGAGAACTACGAGAAATTTGCGGGCAAACACGGCTTCGATCTGGATGCAGAGTTTCATCGTTCGGGCCAATTGGTGATGCATGACGATCCGAGGCGGATTTTCGGCACATTGCGCCACTATCTGAACGGCTGAGGGGAACGGGTTTTTCCGCCGGGTTTTCCTACTCTGCCGGGGCGCGCTAACCCGGCTGCGGCTCTTTCACAGCGTTTGTTTCCCCCATGCCTCCTGGCGGCACGAGCATGGCCCAAATGTGCGATCTATGCGCTGCGGCGCAAAACGAGTTGGAAAAGTGTCAATTTCGCATTCCGCGCGCAAACTTATGTTTTTCATGAGAAATTGACGAAAATTACTGGTTGACAGGGTGTCAGTTCTGTCAACTTCTGAGGAAATTTTCGTACTGGGCGCCTATTCGGAAGTTGCAATCACCCCAAAGAGGTCATGCGCATCGGCTTCTTCGATCGTCGCGGTCACGATATCGCCGGGCGCGAGGCTCTGGGGCACGTTGCGCAACAGGACCTGTCCGTCGATTTCTGGCGCATCAGCCTGAGACCGGGCGGTTGCACCGATATCGCCATCCTCATCCGGCTCGCCGACTTCGTCGATAATGACGGGGATCGAGTGTCCGACCTTGGCCGCGAGCTTGGCGGCGCTGATCCGCTCGGTGACTTCCATCAGCCGGGAATAGCGCTCTTCCTTGACCGCTTCGGGCACAGGGTTGGGCAGTGCATTGGCCTGCGCTCCTTCGACGGGCTCGAACCTGAACGCGCCGACGCGGTCTAGCTGCGCTTCCTCCAGCCAGTCGATGAGATATTGGAAGTCCTCTTCGGTTTCGCCTGGGAAGCCGACCACGAAGCTGGAGCGGATCGCGATGTCCGGGCAGATGTCGCGCCAGCTTTTCAGCCGCGCGAGCACCTTGGCTTCGTTTGCCGGGCGCTTCATGGCCTTGAGGACGCTGGGCGAGGCGTGCTGGAACGGGATGTCGAGATAAGGCGTCAGCAGCCCTTCGGCCATCAGCGGGATGACCTTGTCGACGTGCGGGTAGGGGTAGACATAGTGCAGACGGACCCAGGGCGGCGTGCCTTCTGCGGTCCTGAGCTGACCCAATTCGCGCGCAAGATCGGTCATATGGGCGCGCGGTTCGCGCCCCTTCCAAGGCTTCACCTCATGGCGCGTGTCTACCCCGTATGCGCTGGTATCCTGACTGATCACCAGCAGTTCCTTGGTCCCGGCGGCGACCAGTTTTTCGGCCTCGCGCAGCACCGCGTCGATCCGGCGGCTGGCGAGTTTCCCACGCAGGTCCGGGATGATGCAGAAGGCACAGGAGTGATTGCAGCCCTCTGAGATCTTGAGATAGCTGTAATGCCGCGGCGTCAGCTTGATATCGTGTTCGGATGGTTGCGGGATGAGGTCGACAAAGGGGCCTTGGCTGGGCGGCGCATGTTCGTGAACCGCCTCGACGACCTGTTCGTATTGATGGGCACCGGTGACTGCGAGCACCTGTGGGTGAGCGGCGCGGATTGCGTCCGCCTCTTCGCCCATACAGCCGGTGACGATCACGCGGCCATTCTCGCTGATGGCCTCACCAATCGCGGCCAGGCTCTCTTCCTTCGCGCTGTCGAGAAAGCCGCAGGTGTTCACCAGCACCACGTCGGCACCGGCGTAGTCGGGGCTCATCGCATAGCCGTCGGCGCGCAAGCGCGTGAGAATGCGTTCGGAATCGACCAGCGCCTTGGGGCAGCCGAGCGAAACCATGCCGACCTTCTTCTGGTCGGGCAGGTCGATGGTGGAGGTATCTGTAGTCATTCTGCGCGCGCCCCTACACCTCTTCCTCGCGATGTTCCAGCGCCACTCGCGCCCTCCACCCTTCCACCCGGAGCAGTTTCCGGTACAATCCGGGTGGAAGGGTGGAGGGCGCGGGTGGCGCGGCCTCCAAAAAACGGGAGGGAAATAATGAACCTGTTTGATGTGAACTGGCTGGCCGTGTTTCTGGCGGCACTAGGTGGATTCGTCGTTGGCGGCATCTGGTATGGCCCGATCATGGGCAAGAAATGGATGGGCGCGGTCGGCCTGACCGAAGAGCAGATCAAGGAAGGCAATATGGGCCTGATCTATGGCGGAGCCTTTGGGTTCTCGCTGCTCGCGAGCTGGACGCTGGCGCATACATTTCAAAGCTATGCCGATCTGGGCGCGGATCTCAGCATATTTGCCAAAGTGATGACATCATTTGGCATTGCGCTGGGGTTCATCGTACCGGCACTCGGCACAGCCTATCTGTTCTCTCAGAAAGGTAAGGCGCTGTTCTTCATCGATGCTGCGTATTGGCTGCTGTTCTACATCGCGATGGGACTAGTGCACGCCTACTTGCCCTAGTCGGTCACGCTGGGATCGTCGCCTTTGGTGTCGCCATTGGTGGTCGGGACAATCTCGACCACGACATCGCCGGGCTGGAGGTTCTGGCATTCCTCTTCCCAGAAGCCGATGGCGCGCCCGCCGCGATAAACGCGCAGGCCACGACCGCCGGTTTCCAGCTCTTCGATCGAGCAGCCGCATTCCTCCTCGGTAATGACGCGCTCGACCAGTTGGACTCGGCCGGTGACCGAGGCGAGATCGGCGAGGTAGTCGGCGATATGCGCGCCCTTGGCGCTGCCGGCGAGCAACAGCCCGGTAAAGCGCACCGGGTTGATCACGTTGTTCGCGCCAGCTTGGCGGGCCAGCAATTCGTTATCATCGGCACGTACCACCACGCTGATCGGGACACGGGGCGCAAGATGGCGCACGGTCAGGACGATCAGGATCGAGGTGTCGTCTCTACCTGCGGATACTAACACCGACTGTGCTTCGCTAACGCGCACGGCGTTCAGCGTTTCATCGCGGGTGGCATCGGCGTTCATGACATTGACGCCCAGGCGTTCCGCCTCGATCAGGCGCTCCTCACCCGGGTCGACGACGACGATGTTGCGCGGGTCCATGCCGCGTTCGATCAGCTCGTTGACACTCTCGGAGCCCGACACGCCGTAGCCCAGGACGACGACGTGTTTCGAGAGCTTCTCTTGGATGCGAGCCATGCGCCACTTCTCCCAGCTACGCTTGATGATGAAATTGTAGGCCGTGCCCACGAAAATGAAAAATACGGCGAACCGGATCGGCGTCACGATGATCGCTTCGATCATCCGAGCGCTGTCGGTCACCGGCGCAATATCGCCAAAGCCGGTGGTAGTGATCGAGATCATCGTGAAATAGACGATATCGAGGAAGCTGACCTCGCCATCGACACTGTCGACCAGTCCACCGCGATCGAACCAGTGGATCATGACGACGATGAAGATCAGGAACAGCGCCAGCCCGATACGGATGCCGAGATCGCCCCAGACCGGTATCCTTACCGCGCGTCGCAGCGGCTTGAATCTCGATTTCACCCTCTTGGGCTGTTGGGTTGAGACGATCGTGTCGATTTGCTTTGCCATGCCCTGTATTTCGCCCGATTACTGCGCGAACTTGCCCGCTAGGATGTCGAGCGAAGAATAGTGCGTCAGGTCCAATTGCAAAGGCGTAACCGCGACAAAACCATCGTCGATCGCTTCAAGGTCGGTTCCGTGATCAAGCGTGTGCTCGATCGCATGCAGGCCAAACCAGAAATAGCGATAGCCGCGCGGGTCGCGCCCCTCGACCACCGACCCGCGAGAGTAGTCGTGAAAGCCTTGACGGACGACGCGAATGCCCTTGACCTCGCTTGCGGGAATCGCCGGGAAATTGACATTGACCAGAGTACGCTCGGCAAAGGGCGCATCAAGAAGTGGTGCGATCACTTTCGCGCCCCATTCGCGCGCCGCGCCGAAGGGTACATCGTCGGCCATGCCTTCGCGGGCATAGACCTGGCTCAGGGCGATCGAGCGGATGCCCGCCAGCGCGCCCTCTATCGCGGCTGACACAGTGCCGGAATAGGTTATGTCATCGCCCAGATTTGCTCCGCGATTGACACCGGACAGGACCAGGTCGGGCGGGCCGTCCATTACCTCGCGCAGCGCCATCATCACGCTGTCCGTCGGGGTGCCGGTGACGGCAAAGCGGCGCTCGCCAAACTTCTGCAACCGAACCGGGCGATTGAGCGTCAGCGAATGGCCGGCACCGGATTGTTCCTCCGATGGCGCGCAAACCCAGATATCGTCGCTGAACTCGCGTGCGATTTCTTCCAGCACTTCGAAGCCGGGCGCGTGATAGCCATCGTCATTGGTCAGGAGGATGCGCATTAAGCGGCTGGCTCCAGTTTGGTCACGCCGCCCATGTACGGGTGCAATGCCTCAGGGATCAGTACGCTGCCGTCGGCCTGCTGATAGTTCTCCATGATCGCCACCAGTGTACGACCGACCGCAAGGCCAGAACCGTTGAGTAGATGAAAATATTCCGTTTTCTTCTCACCTTCCGGGCGATAGCGCGCGTTCATGCGACGCGGCTGGTACGTGCCGCCATCCGAGCATGAACTGATCTCGCGATAGGCGCTCTGGCCGGGCAGCCAGACTTCGAGATCGTATGTTTTCATCATAGTTGCGCCCATGTCGCCCGCGCACAGTTCCATCACGCGGTAATGCAGGCCGAGCTTCTGAAGCAGCCCTTCGGCAATGCCGGTAATGCGTGCATGCTCTTCAGCCGCTTGTTCGGGCAGCGCTGCGCTGATCAACTCGACTTTCTCGAACTGATGTTGGCGGATGAAGCCGCGCGTGTCGCGCCCGGCGGCGCCCGCTTCGGCGCGGAAGCAAGGTGTGAGCGCAGTGATCCGCATCGGGAAGTCACTCGCATCGAATATCTGCTCGCGGAACGAGTTACCCAGCGTCATTTCCGAGGTCGAAATGAGCAGATGGCCTTCGGTGGTGCGAAACAGGTCTTCGGCAAATTTGGGCAGCTGGCCCGTGCCATATCCGGATTCCTCGCGGATCAGCAGCGGCGGATTGCATTCGGTGTAGCCGTGCTCGGTCGTGTTGGTGTCGAGCATGAATTGTCCAAGCGCCCGGTGCAGGCGGGCGATATCGCCGCGCAGAAAGGTGAAGCGCGCGCCGGAAATCTTGGCCCCGGTTTCAAAGTCCATGCCCAGAGCAGGCGCGATATCGGCGTGTTCTTGCGGTTCGAAGTCGAAACTCGGCTTCTCGCCCCATTCGCGCAGATAGACATTGTCGTCTTCGCTCTCGCCGTCTGGCACACTGTCGGCCAGCGCATTGGGCAGAACCATCAAAGCCATCTTCAGCTTCTCGTCCAGCTCGCGATCCTGCTCCTCCAGAGTGGGCAGAGTCTTCTTAAGCTCGCCGACTTCGGCCTTCAGAGCCTCGGCCCTTTCCGTGTCGCCTTGGCCCATCGCCTGACCGATCGCCTTGGAGGCTTCGTTGCGGCGATTTTGCGCCTCTTGCAGTTTGGTCGCGACCGCGCGGCGCTCTTCATCGAGCGCAACAATACTCTGCGCCACCGGCTCATGCCCGCGCCGGGCGAGTATGGCGTCGAAAGCGGCGGGATCGTCTCTGATTACGCGAATATCGTGCATGGGTAGCGCCTATGCCCGCTTGGGAATGCAAATTCCAGTGCATATGCGGACAAGTGCTCTCCTGCGGTTTTCGTGGCTTGGTAAACCCGTTAGACGTGCAATCTGCAAAGGGGCAAAACCGCTTGAAGAGCGGGAAAACAAGAACACTATCAGAGGGTAACCTCATGCTGGCATCGCGGGTCGCACCGCCTGAGCGAACGGCTTTTATTGCCGGGTTGAACCGTGTTTTGAGCATGGCCGAAGGCGCGCGAGTGCTCTCACCGGCCCGGTTCAGCAAAGAGGTTTTGCTTGAAGCTGCGTCGCGCAAGACAGGGTTCGATGATTTTGGCGATCCGTGGTTTGAGCGGCCGTTAGATGTGCTGCTGGAGTCCGTGCTCAGCGAAGCGCAGCTTAATCTGGCGGGGCGGCACACTGCGGCGCAGCAGTTCAACAAAGTGCTGATCGATCGGCTCTGGGCGCAGATGTGGTTCAAGCGTCATCCCGAAATTCTCGAACGCCCGATTCCGCGCCCCGTCGTGATCGTCGGGCCGATGCGCTCTGGCACCACACGACTGCACCGGTTGCTCGCGAGCGACCAGCGCTTCAGCCATATGCGCAGCTTCGAGACGATCAGCCCGGTTCCGCGCCCTGATTTTGGAGAAGTGCTGGCCGGTCGAAAACGCGATTTTCGCCCGGTGCTGGCGAGCCGGGTGATGAAGGTCGCGCGCCTCGCCAATCCGCGCACCCTCTCGATCCATCCGACCGGGCCATACGAGCCGGAGGAAGAGCTGGGACTGCTCGTAGCCAGCATGTGGGGCATGAAACACGACGCGCAGTGGCACGTGCCGAGTTATAGCGCGTGGTGCGAGGGGGAGGATGCGACGCCAGCTTATCGCCATCTCGCCAATCTGCTGCGGCTTATCGGTTGGTCGCAGCAGGCCTCTCCCATGAGGCCGTGGATACTGAAGACGCCGCAGCACATGCTCGACCTGCAAGCGTTGCTGCGCGTATTCCCCGATGCGCGGCTGATCTTCACGCACCGCGATCCGCGCAACCTGGTCGGCAGCGCAGCGTCTCTCGCATGGAACCAGACCATCATCTATTCCGACCATGTCGATCCTAACCGGATAGGGGACGAATGGCTGCGCAAGACGGAGTTGCAGATCGAGCGGATGCGCGCTGCGCGGGCTGCGATTGCGCCCGAACGCATGATCGATGTGCAGTATGACGATATGGATCGCGACTGGCGTGGGCAGATGGAGCGGGTCTATCGCTTTCTCGAGCTGGATATGCAACCAGCCGAGGCGGGCATGGAGGACTATCTGGAGCGCTCGAAATCACTGAAGCGCCATCCGCACGTCTATAGTCTAGACGAGTTTGGTCTTAGTTCCGGCCAGATTTCCGAGCGTTTCTCAGATTATGTCCGCGCGTTCGATGTGCCATGCGACGACTGGCGCGACAGCGAAGACGCTGACTGGTTTGAGCGCGGCAGTGTTCAGCGCAAACGGCGTTTCGGATAGGAATGCGCGAGGCCTGTAAGCGTCGGCATTCTTGCGCAAACCCAGCCCGCGTCTCCGCTCAAGTGAACCCGTTTATCAGATACTCCAGGTGCTCCTGACGCCCGGACACCGGCTTTGGCTCCAGATCATTGAGCACGGCATAATCCGCGACCTGATCGAGTGGCAATTCGCCTTTCAGGATCTTGTTGCCAAACTCATCCTGCCATCCGGAATAGCGCGCTTCGACGAATCCATCGAGATCGCCATCCTCGATGATCGCAGCGGCGGCCAGCAAGGCCCTGGCCATCACATCCGCTCCGCCAATGTGGGCTATGAAGAGGTCTTCCGCGTCAATTGACTGGCGCCGCACCTTGGCATCGAAGTTGAACCCGCCGCTCTCAAACCCGCCCCCTTTGAGCAATTCATAGATCGCGAGTGTCATCTCAGGAATATTGTTGGGAAACTGATCGGTATCCCAGCCATTTTGCGGGTCGCCGCGATTGATGTCGATCGATCCCATTATGCCCAGCGCGTTGGCGGTGGCGATTTCATGTTCGAAACTGTTGCCCGCCAAAGTCGCATGATTTGCCTCGATATTGACCTTCACTTCGTTCTCGAGACCGTAGCGCTTCAGGAAACCATATACGGTCGCCGTATCGCGATCATATTGATGCTTGGTCGGTTCGTGAGGCTTCGGTTCGATCAGGATCGCTCCCTTGAACCCGATCTTGTGCTTATGCTCGACCACCATGTTCATAAAGCGGCCGAGCTGATCCAGCTCTTGACCGATATTGGTGTTGAGGATCGTGTCATAGCCTTCACGACCGCCCCACAGCACATAATTCGCGCCGCTCAAACGATTGGTGACTTCCAGCATTGAGCGGACCTGATGCGCGGCCCAGGCAAAGACGTCGGGATTGGGGTTGGTCGCCGCGCCTGCTGCATAGCGCGGGTGGCTGAACAGGTTGGCCGTGCCCCACAGCAGCTGTACTCCGGTCTGCGAGATTTTCTCGGCCATCTTGTCCGCGATCGCATCCAGCTCTCGCGTGTAGCCAGCGATGTTCTCATGATCGGCCATCGCATCGACGTCATGAAAGCAATAGAACGGCGCGCCGAGCTTCGCGAAAATGTCGAACGCCGCGTCGAGCTTGATCTGGGCCAATTCCGGTGTCGCGGGTTCGCCGGGTTTCCAGGGCCGTTCGAATGTGCCCGCGCCGAAGATATCGTGGCCGGGCCATGCAAACGTGTGCCAATAGCACACGGCCCAGCGCAGATGATCGCGCATGCTCTTGCCAAGCACCATGCGATTCGCCTCGTAATAGCGATAGGCCAGCGGGTTCTTGCTGTCCGGTCCCTCAAAGGGAATGGCGGGGATGTCGGCGAAATAGCCCATCAGATGTCTCCGAAGCTGGATTTGAGAGTTGGATAGAGCGAGCGGAACAATGCGAGCCGCTCCTCGGTGTTTGATCGAGGGGTGTAGTGCGCGAGCGCTTTGGGCTGCGTGCAGACATCGGCGATGTCATCTTGGGTGACGGCAAGGCGCGCGAGCCGCGCGGCGCCGTTGGCGGGGCCGACGCTCGATCCGTCGCGATAGATCAGCGGCAGGCCGATCACGTTGGCGAGGATTTGCGCCCAATAGGACGAGCGCGCACCGCCGCCGATGACGGACAGTTCGGATGGCGGGGAGGGCATGGTGTCGAGCCCATCGCGCAGCCCAAAGGCCACACCTTCCAGCACGGATCGGACCAGCTCAGCGGGGCCCGTTTCATGCGTGAGATTGGAGAATACCCCTTTCGCAGCCGGGTCATTGTGAGGCGTGCGCTCTCCGGAAAGATAGGGCAGGAAGATCGGCAGTTCGTTCTGCGCTAGGCTGCTCGCCTCGGCGGCCTTGAGCGCGCTTTCGACATCGGCAAAACCAGTCAGCCGCGTGACCCAGTCAAGACATGCCGCAGCCGACAGCATGACCGACATTGTGTGCCAGCGCCCGGGCAGGGCATGGCAGAACGCATGCAAGCCGCGACCGGGATTTGGTTCGAACAAACTGCTCGCCGCGAAGACGACGCCCGAAGTGCCAAGGCTCAGAAACGCCTCGCCAGGCTCGGTTACGCCCGCGCCCACGGCACCCGCCGCCTGATCGCCTCCTCCTCCAGCAACCTGTACAACAGGTACGCCCAGCTCATCAGCAACGCTCTTGCGCAGCGTGCCAGACACTTCGGACCCTTCGACAAGGCGTGGCATGTGGCGTTCGTTAAGGCCCGTCACATCGAGCACCTCCGCCGACCAGCGACGAGCGGCAATGTCGAGCCATAGAGTGCCTGAGGCGTCGGACATCTCGCTCACCTTGTCGCCTGTGAGCAGCAGGCGAAGATAGTCTTTTGGCAGCAAGACGGACTGGGTCGCGCCGAACACATCCGGCTCGTTTTCGCGAACCCATGCGAGCTTTGGCGCGGTAAAGCCGGGCATTGCGAGATTGCCGGTATGCCTGCGGGCCAGAGTGTCCAGCGGCACGCATTGCTCCGCACTTCGCCCGTCATTCCAAAGAATGGCAGGTCGTAGGACATCACCACCTTCGCCAAGCAGGACCGCTCCATGCATCTGTCCGGACAGTCCAAGGCCGCGAATGCCCCCACGCAATTCGGCAGGCAAACCCAATATCGATGCCTTCGTCGCCTCCCACCAATTGGCTGGTTTCTGTTCCGACCAGCGCGGATGTGGTCTTTGAACGGTCAGCGAAGCCGTATTTTGTGCCAGCACTGCGCCAGCATCATCGACGATGACGCTTTTCACGCCCGACGTGCCAAGATCAACGCCAAGCCACATCAGCGAACCTCCTCGACCTGGAAATCGCATCGGACCTCGAAAGTCTCACCGGGCTGAAGTGTCGTCAGGCCGGTCTCTTCGGGCGCGAGTGTGCTGTTCATCGCGTCCGGAATATGGCTGACAGGTTCGGCGCAGAAATAGTCTTCACCCGGCGGTGAATAGACGTGAGTGAAGGGCAGGTTCTCGCACGGTGTGATTGTCAGTTTGTGGGTTGGCCAGGTGATCTCGATCGGTCTGGTGCGCCCTGTGAAGCAATTGTCGAAGCCTGATTCAGTAAACCATGCGGGCTGCCTGATGAACCGGCGATGCGTGCTTGGCAGACGATCCTTGCCGGTGTGCCAGACCCCTTTCGCGTCAAGCGAAAGTTCGGAGTCTTGCCTTGGAAAATAGGGGTGCAGGCCGAGTCCGGCTGGCATCGGCAATCGGCCCCGATTCGTGACCGAAAGAGTATGGCTATAGCCGTCTTCAGACACTTGGATGTGCTGCTCAGCGTCGAATGCCCATGGCCAGATCGATCCGTCATGGTGCAGGCTTAGGTCAGCGGACTCAGTCAAGTGTTGGCATGTCGCCCACGGGCTGACCCAGCCCAGCCCGTGAATCGCATGCACCTCCTCAATGCCCTTTCGCGACATCAGGATATTGCGGAGTTCGCCATCGACTGTCATTCGCCCATGCGCGATCCGATTGCAGAATGGGACAAGCGGGAAGTTTGCCAGGTCTGTTGGATTGCTTGCGCCATTGTGGGGGCGAAAGATGTCCCTCCCTCTCCAGCTGAATGAGGCGATCCCGCCACCGATCCACGGATCGATGGCGAGTTCAACGTCTCCTGAGACAAGCTTGAGCACGTGATCAGCCTTCCATCGCCTCAAGCTCTCGCCCGGCTGTCTCGCGGACCATCTTGGCAACGAATATCACGGAGATGACCGCGGCCATCGCGTAGAAGCCGTAAGTGATCGGTAGACCGATATTCGCGAGCAACCATGGGAAGCTTATGATGATGAGGAAGTTCGTCCCCCATTGTGCAAAGCCGGACACGGCCAGCCCTGAACCGCGGATCTGGTTGGGGAACATCTCCCCCAGCATCACCCACATCACGGGGCCCCAGCTGAAGTTGAAGGCGACGACATAGGCATTCGCCGCGATCAGTGCCGCCAGACCTGCGCCATCGGACAACACGAGCTCTCCGTTGACGAGCGATCCGGAAGCGAAAGCGAGTGCCATCACCGTCAATCCAATGGCCATCGCGACGGAGCCGATCAGCAATAGCGGCTTGCGACCAATCCGGTCGATCAACGCAATCGCGAAGAACACCGCACCAATCGATAGCGCGCCTGACAATATGTTGATCTTCAGAGCGTCGTTCTCGGTAAAGCCGACCGCCTGCCACAGCACAGCTCCGTAATAGAAGACGATATTGATGCCCACGAGCTGTTGGAAGGTTGCAAGGCCGATACCGACCCAGACGATCGTTCGAATGCGTCCGGTTTGCGATGAAAGCAAATCGGACAGGCGCGGCCGGTGATCGTCTGCCAGACTGCCGCGTATCTCATGAAGCTTTTCAGACACGCCCTTGCCGCCGCGCAAGCGGTTAAGGACTGCCTCGGCTTCCTGTTCACGTCCTTTTGCGACCAGGTAGCGCGGGCTCTCCGGAATGAAGAACAGTAGGACCAGGAACAGGGTTGCCGGGATGAGTTCGGCCCAGAACATCCAGCGCCATGCCTCATAACCGCCCCAGATCTGGGCTCGGCTGCCGCCCGCGACCTCGGCCAGCACATAGTTCGACAGAAATGCTGCGGTCAGCCCGATGATGATCATCACCTGTTGGATCGAGGAGAGGCGCCCCCTACGGTCTGCGGGCGCGACTTCCGAGATGTAAGCCGGAGCGATAACGCTGGCCGCGCCGACGGCGAGTCCGCCCAGAATGCGTGCAATCACAAAGACTGTCGCATCACTTGCGATGCCCGAACCCCAGGCAGAGATGATGAAGAAAGCTGCCGCGATCAGCAGTACCGCGCGGCGACCGATTATGTCCGCCAACCGACCCGCAATAAATGCGCCTACTGCGCAGCCGAGCAGCATGGATGCGACGTTGAAACCCGTGCCGACAGTGGTCGAATCGAACGCTTCCTGCAGTCCATCGACCGTACCGTTGATGACGCCGCTATCGAATCCGAACAGGAATCCGCCAAGCGTTGCGACCGACACGATGATGCCGATGAAGCGTATGTTTTCCGAGTTTTCTCCGGCCACCAGAATCCCTCCCCAAGATTATATGAGAAGTAATGTTAGCGCTAACTTTGAAAATGACCAGATCAAATTGCTTTTTTGCACTGGCCGGACGATTCCCGCTCGATCAGCTTGCAAGGGTGAATGCGCTCGATCGGTTCAGCATCTTCGCCGTCAGGGTGTTCCTCAATCGTGCGCAGGACAAGGTCGAACGCTGAGGCAGCCATCGCGCTGACGGGTTGGTCCATTGTCGTCAGTTCCGGCCAGACGGAGATCGCCGAAGGGCTGTTGTCGAAGCCGACCACGCTCAGGTCGTCGGGCACGACCAGCCCATGGCGATGAGCGACTCCGATTGCAGCAGCAGCCATATCGTCGTTGCTGGCGAAGATCGCAGTCGGGCGATTGCCGAGCTGCAACAATTGCTCTGCAGCGTCCACGCCGGAGCGGTAAGTGAAGTGGCCGTCGACCACCAATTCGGCGACTACATCCTGCCCCGCTTCTTCCATTTTTCTACGAAAACCGCGCTCGCGAAGCATGCTGGCGGCCTGGTCGGGATGGCCGCGAATGAAGGCGATGCGGCGATGCCCGAGATCCAGCAAATGCTGGGCCATTGTTGCCGCTGCCTCTTCATCGTCGATGTTGATATCCGCAGAACTGCGCGCTTCCGTGGCGTTGGCGACGGTGGCGACCGGTATCTGCAGCTCCTCGAACACCGATAATATCTCTTCGGAACCAGACGTGGGAGGCGGCAAGATCGCTCCGGCAATATTCGCGTTCGCCAGTCGTAAGGCGGAGGCGACATAGGCGGCGGGCGTATTTTCGGCGCAGATGTCGACGATGAGGTGATTATCGGTGCGCTGTGCGGCTGCGAGTGCACCGTGTAAAAACCGCCCGAGGTAACTGTCTGACGGATTCGAATAAATCAGCCCAATGTTGACATCGGCACCCTTGGCCAGGCGCCGGGCAGAACGGTTTGGCTGATAGTTTAGCGCCTTGACCGCCCTTAGCACTTTTTCGCGCGTTCCCTGACGAACGCCCTGCTCATTGTTCATGACGCGCGAGACCGTCATCGCCGAGACGCCGGCCTGACGCGCAACATCGCCGATCGTGACCGCTTGCTGGTTGCGTCGCTTTGCTCGTGCCATCCTATTCCCCGATTGACCTCACCTAGTCTTCCGCACTGACCATTGCAATGCCAATGGAACTTCGTATGGTAGCGCTAACAAATTTAGAGTCGGAGAGTATGATGCGGGGTGTGTTGACGGGAGGGGCAGGGCTGCTCGCGATTGCGGGCTTAATCGGGGCCAGTGCGGCCGTACCAGTGACTGCAGTGGGGCAGGAGAGCGCCGCGGTCGAAACGGCAATCTACAAAGATGCGGCTGCCCCGATTGAGGACCGCATCGAAGATCTGCTCGCGCGCATGACGTTGGAGGAGAAGGTCGCCCAAATGCTCACCATCTGGGAGCAGAAGGAGGAGGTGCAGACGCCGCAAGGTGATTTCGATCCGGTCAAGGCAAGCGAGAGCTTCCCTGACGGCATCGGCATGATCGCGCGCCCATCAGACTTTCGCGGAGTGGATCAATCCAACTCGGGCGATGCTGGTGCCTCTGCCGAAGGGCGTAATCGCACGGCCCGCGAGACGGTTGAATATGTAAACGCGGCGCAACGTTGGGCTGTGAACGAAACCCGTCTGGGTATTCCCATACTTATGCATGAGGAGGGGCTGCACGGCTACGTTGCTCGCGGAGCCACAAGCTTTCCGCAGGCGATCGGGCTGGCCAGCACGTGGGACCGCGAGCTGGTCGAACAGGTCTACACCGTCGCCTCGCGCGAAATGCGCTCTCGCGGTGCGCAACTGGCTCTGTCCCCGGTGGTCGACATCGCCCGCGATCCGCGCTGGGGCCGGATCGAAGAAACCTATGGCGAGGACCCCTACCTCGTATCCGAGATCGGGCTCGCCGCGATCAGGGGTTTCCAGGGCCGTGAGCTGCCGCTGGCCGACGACCGCGTGCTGGTGACGCTCAAGCATATGACGGGGCACGGACAGCCGGAAAGCGGCACCAATGTCGCTCCAGCAGAACTGACCGAACACACATTGAGGACCTATTTCTTCCCGCCTTTCGAACGCGCGGTGAAAGAAGCGAACGCAATGTCCGTCATGCCGTCCTACAATGAGATCGGCGCGCTTCCGAGTCATGCCAATGGCTGGCTTCTCAACGAGATACTGAAGGAAGAATGGGGATTTGAAGGGGCTGTCGTCAGCGATTATTTTGCCATTCGCGAGATGGTGACGCGCCATCAAATGCTCGAAGATGCGCAGCAAGCGGCGGAGCGTGCGATCAAGGCGGGTGTCGACAGTGAAATGGCCGATGCCGATGCGTTTCTCACGCTCCCGCAATTGGTTGAGGAAGAGTGCGTCGATATCGCCCTGATCGACGATGCGGTTCGCCGGATCCTGCGCCTTAAATTCATCGCCGGCATGTTCGAGAATCCGTTTGCCGACGCGGACTATGCGGAGCAGATCGAAGCCAACCCGCAAGCGATTGCGCTAGCACGCGAAGCTGCTCGCAAAGCCATGGTGCTGCTCAAGAATGACGGCCTTCTGCCACTCGCGGCCGCCGATATCGGCAAGTTACTGGTGGTCGGTACGCATGCAAAGGACACGCCGCTCGGCGGTTACAGCGATGTGCCGCGCCATGTGGTGAGCGTGCTGGAGGGGCTCGAGAACACGGCAGATGGCCGGTTCGAGGTCGAATATTCCGAAGGAGTGCGGATCACGGAAAGTCGCGCTTGGGCAGCCGACCCGGTCGACCCCGTACCAGAAGAAGAGAACCGCCGCCTGATTGCCGAGGCTTTCGAGGCGGCGAAAGACGCCGATGTCATCGTGATGGTCATAGGTGGAAATGAGCAGACCAGCCGAGAGGCCTGGGCCACCACGCACCTGGGCGACCGCACAGACATCACTCTTGTTGGCCAACAGATGGACCTCGCTCGGGCGATGCTAGCGACAGGCAAGCCGGTTGTGACGGTCCTACTTAATGGCCGCCCGCTCTCCATCGTCGAACTCAACGAGACGGCGCCAGCGATCATCGAAGGTTGGTATCTCGGACAGGAGACCGGCAATGCAGTCGCCGACGTACTGTTCGGTAAGTATAATCCCGGCGGCAAGATGCCGGTGACCGTCGCGCGCAACGTCGGGCAGCTTCCGGTGTTCTACAATCACAAGCCACAGGCTCGGCGCGGGTACCTGTTCGACACAATCGAGCCGCTTTATCCGTTCGGGTTTGGTCTCAGCTACACCAGCTTCGACATCTCCGCTCCGCGAGTTGTGGGTGAGAACCATTCGATTGCGGACGATGTGACGGTCGAGGTCGATGTGAGGAACACCGGCTCCGTCGCGGGCGATGAAGTCGTGCAACTATACCTGCGCGATGTGCATGCTTCGGTGACCACGCCAGTCAGGCAATTGGTCCGGTTCGAACGAGTCACGCTAAATCCCGGCGAGATTCGCACGGTTCGCTTCGAGCTGAAACCAATCGATTTCAGTGTCTGGAACGATCGGATGAAGCGCGTGGTCGAGCCGGGCAAATTCGTGCTTATGGCTGGCGGCAACAGCCGCGATGTGAAGCCGAGCGAAATGACGCTGAATTAGCAGGCTTTGCTCAGCCCGGGCTCAAGGATGATCGCGAGGCGGCTCGTCGAGGCAAAAACTGGTGGGCGCGGCGTTCTCGTGTCGCCGCACCGCAGCTGGTGGGCGCGGCAAGGATTGAACTTGCGACCCCACCCGTGTGAAGGGTGTGCTCTACCACTGAGCTACGCGCCCATCCGACCAGCGCACTGATCAAGACAGGAGCGCGCCATTACGCGGCACGTTCTTCCTTGGCAAGCGTGCTTTAGCTGTTGCGCGGCGCGATCAGGCGCGTCCGCCAGGCTCAGTCTGATATCAATGTCCGCAAGACCGCTAGCATGCTTGTGCCGTCCGCATTGGCGCTCCTGCGCGTTTCAGCCGGGCATTCAAGGCAATAGGCCTGCACGCCGCTTGCGCCCGACAGGCGCGTAACGTCGTCCGCAATCTGGTTTAGCAGCACACTGCGCTCTCTCGCCGCCATGGCGAAAAGGTCGCCGCTGCGGGCTTCTGCGGGCGTTTCCGCATCGCTCAACATTTGCCGGATCAGCGAGTCGTATTGCGTGGTGCCAGCGCCGAGGAACCTTGCGTGATAACCATCTTCCTCAAGCTCTGCGGTTTCAGCGACCCAGGCAATTGCTTCTTCCAGGCCGCCGAACTGGTCGACGAGCCCGATCTGCCGGGCCGCGCCACCATCCCAAACGCGGCCCTGGCCGATCTGGTCGACTCGTTCAGCCGTCATGCTGCGGGCGTTGGAAACGCGGGAAATGAAGTCGGTATAGGTGTTGCCGACCGACGCTTGGAGGATCGCGTCCACTTCCGGACTGAGGCCTGCAATCAGGTCTGGTTGGCCGGACAGAGGCGTGGTGCGATAGCCATCGGCATTGACGCCCCATTCTGCGGCTGCATCCTCGAAAGTCGGCAGAACGGCGAACACGCCGATCGATCCGGTGATGGTTTCTGGCTGGGCAAAGATGCGGTCGCCCGCTGTTGCAACCCAATAGCCTCCGCTCGCCGCGACATTGGCGAAGGAGATCGCAACCGGAATGTCTTTTGCACGGTGGCGCTCGATTGCGCGCCGAATCTCTTCGGAAGCAAGCACCGAACCGCCGGGTGAATCCACACGCACGACCAGACCAGCCAGATCATCTTCGAGTGCTTCGTCGAGGATGCGCGCAATCCGCTCTCCGCCCGCTGTACCAGGACCTGCATCGCCATCGACGATCACTCCCGCCACGGTGATGACGCCAATCGCTTTGCCGGAAGAGGATGGCGTCACATCGGCAAGAAATGGTGCGAAATCGCTGGTCGCAAACGCGCCGGGCGCTTTGTCCCAGCTGTCTTCGCCGGAGAGCTCTGCCACGCGCTTTCCAAATTCGACCCGGCTGCCGAGCTTGTCGACGAGGCCTGCGTCGAGCGCCGCCTGCGCAAGATCGCCATTGGCTGCGGTGACCCACTCCACCGGATCGCCGGTCACTCGGTCGATCTCGAGCGAAGGCCGCGCCTTCTTTACATTAGCCTGCCATTCTTCCCACAGCGCACCGTAAAGCCCGGAGATGTTCTCACGTGCTTCATCGGACATTGAGTTGCGCGAATAGGGTTCGACCGCTGACTTGAACGTGCCGACGCGGTAGATGCGGGCATTGATGTTAAGCCGTTCCAACAGGTCGGCGTAGTACAGGTTACTGCCACCGGGTCCTGTGATCAGCGCGCCGCCCAGCGGATCGATCCAGACTTCGCTCGCATGCGCGGCCAATTGCATGTGATCGTCGCCATAGCCGAGGCCATAGGTGAGCACCGGCTTTTCGGCCTTGCGGACCCGCTCCATCGCTTCGCCAATGGCCTGCAAATGAACCTGTCCGCCGCCGAGAAAGGCGGTGAGATCTAGCACAACGGCTTTGATCCGCTCGTCGCTGGCCGCAGCATTGAGCGCAGTGACCAGATCGCGGGCCTGATGCTCTCCAATGGGAGCCTGGCCGCTCAGGAATGTCTGAAGCGGATCAATCTCCGACCGTTCTTCGACCACGAAGCCATCCAGCTCGATCAGCAGCGCGCCATCGCGCACCTGACCGGGGCTGGGCCGCGCAGAGAGCACTGCGAACAGGGCGGAGAAAAACAGCAGCATGAAGAGCAGAACCAGCCCGTCCTTGATGCCGACCAGCAGTTTCCAAACCTTGCCCACAAAGCTCATATGAATCTTTTCCAATGATGCCGGGCACGTGGCCCGGTCCCGATAATGCATTTCTCTACGACCTAACTAGGCATGAGCGGTCAAAACTTCCATTGCAAAGAAGGCAAAGAATGGGTTGAGCGTGCGATGGGCCTCGACTAAGAGCATACCTTTAATGACATCGACGGAAAAATCTTCGCCGCCCGGGGCAGATTCGGGCCGCTTTCCTGCGGGCCGTTTGGCTTTTGCGCATCGCGATCTGGTCGGCATTGGCCAGCTCGAACGCCACGAAATTCTTTACCTGCTCGATCAGGCCGAGCAATGGGTGGAACTGAACCGCCAATCCTCCAAGCATACGGACTTGCTCGCTGGTCTGACGATCATCAACGCCTTCTTTGAGAATTCGACGCGTACGCTGCTGAGCTTCGAGATCGCGGGCAAGCGGCTGGGAGCGGATGTCGTCAACATGCACGCCGCGCAAAGCTCGGTGAAGAAGGGCGAGACGCTGATCGATACTGCGATCACGCTCAACGCCATGCGGCCCGATGCGATTGTGATCCGGCACGGTTCGAGCGGGGCGACGCAGCTAATCGCGGACAAGGTCGATTGTCCGGTTTTGAACGCGGGCGATGGCAGCCATGAGCATCCGACGCAGGCACTGCTCGATGCGTTGGCGCTGCGACATGCGCTGCAAGAGCGGGGCGAGACAGCGGAAGACTTCACCGGCCTCACCATCACGATCTGCGGCGACATCCTCCACAGCCGGGTCGCGCGGTCGAACCTGCTGTGCCTGCAAGCGCTGGGTGCGAGCGTGCGCCTGTGCGCGCCGCCCGCGTTAATGCCCGCTGGAATCGATGCGATCGGCGCGGAGCCGTTCAGCGACTTCGACGCGGCGCTCAAGGGATCGGATGTGGTGATGATGCTGCGTCTGCAGACCGAGCGGATGCAGGGACAATTCATCCCTTCGGAGCGCGAATATCACCACCTCTACGGGCTTACCCAAGCGCGCCTCGCCAATGCAGCGCCGGACGCGCTGGTGATGCATCCCGGCCCGATGAACCGCGGGGTCGAGATCGACAGCGAAGTGGCCGACATGCTCGACCGATCGATCATCACCAGACAGGTCGAAATGGGCGTCGCGATCCGCATGGCGGCGCTCGATATTTTGACGCGTTCTGCGCGCGGAGTAGAGGGCTGGGGAGACGGGGCATGAAACAGGTGCGCGCTCTCACGATTACCGGCGGCAAGCTGGCGATGTCGGACGGTATGGTCGACGGCTCAATCCGCCTTTCCGGCGGTTTGATTGCAGAAGTGGGTGAGGGCGTTTCGCCGCAGGGTGGCGATGAGGTGCTCGACGCCAAGGGGCAGGTCGTCGCGCCCGGTCTGGTCGATCTGGGCGTGTTCGGAATCGATAAGCCCGCTTTCCAGTTCGGCGGTATTACCCGTGCGGCCCTGATGCCCGATCAGTCCCCGCCGCTCGATTATCCGAGCCGGGTCAACATGATTGCCAAGAGCGGGAAGCCGGATTTGTGGGTGCATCCACTGGCGGCTGCGACGCGCGGTTTGGAAGGCAAGGAATTGGCCGAAATCGCGTTAATGAAAGAGGCTGGCGCGCGCGGCATCGCCACCGGCCGTCGCTGGATCGCGGATTCGGGCGTTATGCTGCGAATGCTGCAATATGCCGCCATGCTCGATCTTGTCGTGGTCACTCATGCAGAGGATGACGCGCTGATCGGTGAAGCCACGGCAACTGCGGGTGAAATGGCGACCCGCCTAGGCCTGCCGAGCGCGCCAGCCGAGGCTGAGGTCTTGGCGATTGCGCGCGATATTGCGCTTGCCGAGATGAGCGGTGCGCGGTTGCATTTCCGCCAAGTCACGACGGAAGCGGGTTTCGACCTTGTGCGCGGTGCGAAGGCGCGCGGTGTAAACGTCACCTGCGGCATCACTCCTGCGCATTTCATGCTGTCCGACCTGGCAACTGCGGAATTTCGCACCTTTGCCAAGCTCTCTCCACCCTTGCGGAGCGAAGCGGACCGTCAGGCGGCGTTGACTGCCATCGGAGACGGGACGGTCGACGTGATCTCATCTGGCCATGACCCGCGCGGACCGGAGGACAAGCGCCTGCCTTTTGCCGATGCGGAGGCGGGTATGGCGGGGGCCGAGACCTTGCTGGCGATGACGTTGACGCTGGTTCGCGATGACGTGATCGACATGGCACGCGCGTTCGAGCTGCTCGCCAGCACACCCGCCACCCTGCTCGGTGTGCCCGCCGGTAAGCTTGAAGCGGGACTGGAGGCGGATATTGCGCTGATCGATCCGGAAGCTCCCTGGATCATTGATCGCCGCAAGATGGAAGCGACATCGGATAACACGCCCTTCGATCGCCAAGGTGCGCAGGGCCGGGTGAAGGCGCTCTACAAGGGTGGGATCGAGATCAAGCTTTAGTCCAAAAAATCACCCCCGGAACCGCGTGGGTGCCGAGGGCGAGTATTGCTGAATTCTGGAATACTCCAGAGGGAAATTCTGTTGTTAGCGGGCAGCGATCCGAATGCCGCGGTCAATTGCGCCTTTTGGCGGGTTGACCTTGGCATAGGCGAAGCAGCCCTTGCCCGAAGAGCGGACGGTCGAGCACATCGAACGAGCGCTGTTGAGACCGAACCCGGCAGCGGCGACACGCCAGTAGGTTTTGCCTTTGACTTTCGCCTGAGTGATCACGACATCGTGACTGCTCAGCTGTGGGTAGCGTTTCTTGTAGATTTCCCATGCGCGATCGGCGTCGCTGCGGGTCGAGAAGCTGCCGAGCTGAACCATATGGGTGTCAGCCGATCCGCTGTCGGCAACCGCCATGCGGCGCTGCGAAGAACTCGGCGCGGTGCGTGCAGCAACGCGGGTTGGAGCGCGCTCGGCGCGTTCCCGATAGCCGGCTGGCATAGCCTGCACGACAGGATTTGAAACGAAATGCTGGCGCGCTGGCTCAGCCTTCGCGGCTGGAGCAGGAGCGGCTTCGACGCTAGCCGGCACGTCCACAGGCGCATCTTCAACTGGCGCAGCAAAGGCGAGCGCTTCTGTTTCGCTTGGCTCGGCATCCACCGGAGCTTGCGCAGCAGCTTCTGCTACCATCATGTCCTGGCTTGGGAGGTTGTTCAGCGCGAGATATCGCGGCTGACCATCGTCGTTAGCCACTTCGACTTGCAGCAGACCGGCGATGCGGGCCTGTTGCGCTTCCGGCTGAGCTTGTGCGGCCCATTCGGTGATGCGCTGGTTAAGCTGATCGGCTGGTACATCTTCTGCCGCCATCACGCGGGCTGCACGCCAGTTGCCGGCGAGCGAATAGGTGTAGGCGAGATTCTGGCGAACCTTCGCAGTGTTCTGGCCGCCGCGCAGAGCGTTGGTCAGAACATGCACGCCGCGCTCTGGCTGACCGGCGAGAGCATAGGCTAGACCAAGGTCCGCCGGATCGATGTCGGCCGACCATTCGTCGAGTTTCGCAAGCGCGCTGGCATTGTCGCCGTTTGCGGTCGCGGCCAGCGCGTAGCTCAGAACGGTGCGCGGATCGGTATCACCCAATTCAAGCGCGTCGTTGAAGCTCGTGGCTGCCGACTGAAAGCGACCAGCTTCGAGATAGGCTGCGCCCAGCATTGCGCGGAAACCTGCATTGCGCGGTTCGGCAAGAACAGCGGCTTCTGCGTGAGTTACGGCCTTGCTGACCTGGCCCTTTTCCAGCGCGACCTGAGCCTTGCTGAAAGAGGTTTGTGCCGGTGGTGCAGCCGAAGTGGTGCAACCGGTCAGCGCGACGCCGGCAATTGCGGTCGAGACTATCAGGCTCATTTTTGGGCCAGTCGTCTGGTTTGTTTCGCTGCGGTCCATGGTCATAGTCCCCTGTGAGTATCTGTGCTCGGCTGGTTGCTATTCAGTGTCTGAAATCAGTCGCGCTGCATCTTCTCGGCGAGCGTATCGAGATCGTCGATCTGCTCGAGCACGGCGTCGAGCGCGTCGGTCACTAGGGCCTGTGCGCTGATGCCCTGCATGGTCGATGCGAGGCGAAGTTTGAGGTGGCGGGTCGGGTCGAGACGCAGGGTGAAGGCCGCGCGGCGTCCACCACTGCTTGACTTCTCCTTCGACGCCTTGCTCTTGGAAGAACGCTTGGCGCTCTTCTTGGCTGGCATCGGGCTTAGCGTTTCGACCGTATTGGTGTCGTCGTCCGATTCATCGGCGTCAGCGATGCGAGCAGCGAGTTCTTCCTGCTGGCGCATCACGTCGGGCGTGTCGTCGGGCTCTTCCGTGTCTGCATCATTGGGCTGTGCCGGTGTCAGCTGGACGACCTGAGCGCTCTGCTTCTCAGCATCGTGCTCGTCGTCCTGACCCATGTCGTTCCAGCCCAGATCTTCCAGATTTTGCGGTTTGCCCGCATCGGGAAGGTTGGTGAGCTGAGGACGCATAGCCGGTTTGGCCCCGCCCTTACGAGCGAGCAGCGCGGGATTCAGCGAGGCAAAGCTTGCTTCTGACATCGCGCGGGCGCTCCTGTTATTGAGCGACGCGACGGCCAAAGCCACCGCCGCCACCAGCTGGTCGGCCCGCGCCTACAGCTTGTTGCTGGGTGCCTGGAGCGGCAAAGACCGTACGGCGGAAGTTCTTTTCGAGACGGTCGGAAATATACTTCCACAGCGCGGTCATTTCTGCGGCACTGCGGCTTTCCGGATCGACTTCCATCACGGTGCGGCCATCGATCATCGAGGCGGCGAAGTCCGTGCGGTGGTGAAGAGTAATTGGGGCAACGGTGCCATGCTGCGACAGGGCAACAGCAGCTTCCGAAGTGATTTTCGCCTTGGGCGTCGCGGCGTTCACAACGAACACCAGCGGCTTGCCAGCCCGCTCACACAGGTCAACCGTCGCACCGACAGCGCGCAGATCGTGCGGGCTTGGGCGGGTTGGAACGACAATCAGTTCGGCAACGCCGATAACTGATTGGATCGCCATGGTGATCGCTGGCGGCGTGTCGATCACGGCCAGTTTAAAGCCCTGCTGACGCAGAACCTGAAGATCGTTTGCAAGCCTGGCGACGGTGGTTTGAGCAAAGGCGGGATATTCCGCTTCACGCTCGTTCCACCAATCTGCCAGCGAGCCTTGCGGATCGATGTCGATAAGGACGACTGGGCCAGCGCCTGCGCGCTGTGCCTGGACGGCGAGATGTCCGGAAAGGGTTGTCTTCCCAGATCCGCCTTTCTGCGATGCTAAAGCTAGTACACGCAAAGCCTTGGTCCCCCTGTTAGGCCGTTGGCGCCGCCTGATTGCGGCTTGGATGACACTGAGATCGCAGGATACCCCTAATTTACAGTTAACAGGGTCAGCCAAAGTGACGCTCAGGGGCGGCGCGCTGTTGAGCCGCCGTCTTGGCAACGAATTCCTAACGCTTCGTTCACTATAAGAAGACCGCGCCCGCGCGATAAACGCGTGGGCACAATGATTTGCGTCAACGAAAGAGATTGATCATGGCTCGCCAAACGGCTCGCAAAAACATGCACTTTGTCGCCAAGCTTCTTATCGGGGCTGCTGGCGTTTCGATGACCTTTGCAGCCGCGCCGGTGGCAGCAGATGTGAAGGCCGGGGTGGATGCCTGGAGCGTGGGAGACTACTCGGCAGCGGTCGAGCAGTGGCGCGGTCCGGCGGGTCAAGGCGATGCCGATGCGCTGTTCAACCTGGCGCAGGCTTATCGCCTGGGGCGCGGCGTCGATGCCGATGTCGATCGTGCGCGCCAGCTCTACGCGGAGGCGGCGCGCAAGGGCCATGTGAAGGCGGCAGACAATTACGGCCTGCTGCTGTTCCAGCAGGGTGAGCAAAGCGAGGCAATGCCATTGATCACAGCCGCTGCAAAGCGCGGCGATCCGCGGGCGCAATATGTGCTCGGCCTTTCGCATTTTAATGGTGACTATGCTGAAAAGGACTGGGTGCGCGCCTATGCGCTGATGACCCTGTCCGTCGCTGCCGGTCTGCCGCAGGCCCAGAATGCGGTCGCGCAGATGGACCAATATATTCCGATCGAGCAGCGCCAGGATGCACAGGTCCTTGCGCGTGTGCTCGAATCAGACGCATCGAAACTTCGCTCGGAACAGCTTGCCACGGCGGAGCTGCAGCGCGGCTCGTCCAATTCGCCGCGCATTCCGGTTGAAGCTTCTCAGCCAACGCCAGCGGCGCGTCCGGTTGAGACTAACTTTAGCCTTAACGCGCCCGGCTCGGCTGCCAGTGCGCCGCCAGCTGCCACGCCAGCACCGGTTCGTGCCGCTCCGGCTCGCACCTCAAGCGATGGCCCATGGCGGGTCCAGCTTGGCGCGTTCGGAGTTGCCAGCAATGCCGATCGCTTGTGGGCAAAGCTGTCGCGTACAAGTGCGCTTGCCGGCACACACAAAGTGCTGGTCCCGGCCGGCCGCGTGACCCGGTTGCAGGCGGGCGGATTTGTCTCGCGCAGCGCCGCCGAGCAGGCTTGCTCCGCGTTGAAAGCCAAGGGGCAGGGCTGCCTCGTTACTCGCAAATAGAAGCGCTCTCGCTTCGGCGAAGCATGATAGCTGTCGACAGGTTGCGCGCTTCCGCGCTTTTCCTCTTCGTGTGTCCTGCTAGGTTGCACGGGGAAGAAGGGTGGGAAACCAATGACAGAGATTGCCGATACGCAGGCGGGCGGTGGTGTAGCGACGCCCGGTCAATCGGGGGAAGCAATAGCTCCGGCCAAAGCTGCCGAGCGAATTGCCAGCCTGGATTTCATTCGCGGTCTTGCTGTGATGGGTATTCTCGCAGCAAACATTGTCGCCTTCGGCCAGCCATTTAGCGCTTACATGTATCCCGAAAGCTTCCTGGTGCCGGCGGGCGATCCGGGCGGCTGGCAATGGATCGCGCAATTCGTCGTGATCGACGGGAAGATGCGCGGCCTCTTCACGATCCTGTTCGGAGCGGGCCTGGTCTTGTTTATGGACCGCGCCTGGGCGCGGGGTGCGACGCGCTGGCTGCAAGCGCGGCGGCTGTTGTGGCTGCTCGTATTCGGCTTGATCCACTACTTCTTGATCTGGCGGGGCGATATCCTGTCCTATTACGCGATGGTCGGCTGGATCGTGCTGTTGTGCCTCAGATGGACCGTCAAAACGCAGCTGGTTGTCGGCATGCTTGGCTATCTGGCCGGCGCCATTCTCTATGCGGCCTTGATGGTTCCGCTCAGCTTTATCGCCGATACGTCGATGGGTGAGAACGCGGTTTATGCCGACATGCGCAGCGAGCTGGAGGCCAGCAAGCAGGAGGCGCTTGCCGACGATGTGATCGAGACTGAGGTCAAACAGTCGGGCGACTACGCTGGCTTTGTGGGGCACCGCGTGGATGAGCACTTGTTCGAACCGCTCACCAATGTGCTGTTCTTCTCGATCGAGACCTTTCCGCTGATGCTGATCGGCGTTGCGCTCTATCGGCTCGGCTTTTTCAACGGTGGCTGGGACCGTGCGAAGATGCGGCGCTGGGGCTGGATTGGCCTGATTGTGGGCGGACTCTTGCATCTGGCAATCGCGATTTGGGCGAAAGCAGGCGGCTTCACCTATTATGGCACGCTGTCCGCTTTTGTCGGCATGAGCCCGCTACCGCGCCTGTTCATGGTCTTGGGAATGGCTGTCCTGCTTGTGCTTGCCGCGCCCAAGGCGACCGGTTGGCTGGGGCAGCGCGTTGCGGCGGCGGGTCGCGCGGCCTTCACCAATTACCTCGGTACATCTGTGCTGATGCTGCTGGTGTTCCACGGTTGGGCGTTTGGGCTGTTTGGCGAGCTTAACCGGCCTCAGCTCTATCTTGTGACGCTGATCGCCTGGATGATCATGCTGGCCTGGTCGAAGCCTTGGCTGCAGCGGTTCCGCTATGGCCCGCTTGAGTGGCTGTGGCGCTGCCTGACCTATGGTAAGGTTTTTCCGTTGCGCAGGTAGAGAGTGCTTCTTTGGACTAACGGCCTGGCCACCCGCGCCCTCCACCCTTCCACCCGGAGCTTACCGGGATGCCATCCGGGTGGAAGGGTGGAGGGTGCGGGTGGCCCCGGCATCAAAAAACACACCACAAACCACTTGCTATTGAGATTAATTCGCATAAATAGTTTTTGCAATTGATTCTCAGGAGTGATTCTCACCCGCCATGTACGTCTGTATCTGCAATGCTATCCGTGAAAGCGACCTGCGTGCCGTGGCTTTAAGCACAGGCGGCGATGCCGAGACGACCTATGCGACGCTCGGCAAACGACCCAATTGCGGACAATGTCTTGTGAAGGCTGGCAAAATTCTTGACGAGGAACGCGCGCTTGTCGCACGGGCTGCTTCTTGCAAAGAACTCGCAATCTGAACTGACTCGGCGCTATTGCGAGCGTCTCTCAAATACCTGATTTATAAAGAATTTTCTTCGGGCAAACCTTGAAGGACCGCGGTTTTGCGCGCATATAGTGCGCTGAGTCACCGCTGCGTCGCGCAGTCATACGCGCACCCCATTCAAGGAGCATTCCGCCATGAAAGGCGATACGAAGGTTATCGAGTTTCTCAATAAGGCGCTCACCAATGAGCTGACCGCGATCAATCAGTATTGGCTGCACTATCGCGTGCTCGACGATTGGGGTGTGACCAAGCTGGCGGAGTATGAGCGCAAGGAATCGATTGAGGAAATGGAGCACGCCGACAAGCTCGCCGAGCGCGTGCTGTTCCTTAACGGCCTTCCGAACTTCCAGGCGATCCACAACCTGCGGGTCGGCGAAACGGTCGAGGAGATACTCAAGGCCGATATGGCGCTCGAAGAGGATGCAATCCCTTTGCTGCGGGACGCCGTCGAATATTGCGAAAGCGTGCGCGACTTCGTCAGCCGTGATCTATTTGCCGGTATCCTCACCAATGAGGAGGAGCATGTCGATTTCCTCGAGACACAGTTTGATATGATCAAGAACATGGGTCTCGAAAACTACGTCCAGCTGCAAAGTAAGGCGGCTGGCGAGGGCGGCGAAGGCTGACGCCGCCAACATAGTTTCACATTTCGTCACCACAGGGCGGGGCAGCGATGCTCCGCCCTTTTGTCTGGCCAGCCGTTAACTGTTGTCGCGTTTTTACAAGTCGGTGCCTGTCGCGATTGACTTGGCTGTCGCGCAAGCGCAGTCCGTTGTCATGGGAGCGTCAAAAAAGGGAAATAATTACATCGGGATCGCGCCTCAAAAAGAATAGTCGCACGCCTTCCAGTTAGTGGGTCGCATTCACCTACAAACTTGGAGAAATAAAGATGACCAGACTTGGAAAAGCGGTCGCCTGTTCGCTGGCAGCAGCGACTTTGGCGATTGCGACACCGGCCGCGGCGCAGATGGAACTCTACGAGGATTATGCCCCGTCGGACGAAGTTGTCGAAATGACCCTGGTAAAGGTCGATTCAGGGCAGTTCGAAACCTATCTTGAAGGACTGAGAAGCACTTGGGTGGCGGCGAACCAAGTCCAGAAGGATCTCGGATATATCAGGGATTTCGGGATATATGGTGTTCCCTACGGAGAGGACGAATTCAATCTGGTCCTCGTCGTCATCTTCACGAATACCGAGATGATCGCTCCAAGCAAGGAGCGCTACATGGCCTTCCTCGACGCATATGGGAAAGCCAACATTGAGCAGGGCAATACGACGGTGCTTGAGCTCTACAACAAGATCCGCAAGATTCAGGGCACTTACATGCTGCGTGAGGTCAACCTGATCGACAAATAGGGCGCGACCTATAATTCAGGAGGGCGGGGCAGCGATGTTCCGCCCTTTTGGTTTGGGGGGCTGTCAGCTCCCCTCGTTTTGATCTTTTGCGGCGGATTGGCCCCCGGCGGCGACCATGGTCTCCGCCAGAAACAGGACCAGGCCGGTGACGAGGAAGGCCATTGTCGTGATCCACGCAAAGGCGATGGCCGTTCCGATCTGCGGCTGAATCAACGCGCTGACAAACAACAGCGTGATCACGACACAGATCGTGAGGGCAGCGGCGGTGCTGAACATCACAGCCCGCTGCGCCAACCTGCGCCGCCTCTGCAGCAGCACGAGCTCGTTCTTGTCATCGGTTGAGCTGCTCTCGCCGATGCGCTTTTCAAGTCGCTCGATGCGGCCCGCGACCCAGATCAACCGTCCCATCATCACATTCATGATCGCGCCAATCCCGGCTAGCAGGAAGGCTGGTGCCAGGCTGAGCCGCACAATTTCCTGGACGCGCTCCGTACTGGAGGTGCGCTCTATCAGATCGGCGGCAATGTCGGTTGAAGCGAGCAGGTCGAGCAGCATCACCGCTCCCCGGTTCCGCCGCTGTAATTGCCCCCGCCGCCTTTGTTGGCGTTGTAGGGGTTCTTCGGGCTCTTCAGGTTCACGCGCACCGGCACGGCGTCGAAGCCGAGTTTCGAGCGGATGCCGTTCACCAGATAGCGCTCATAACTCTTGGGCAATGCCTCTAGCCTAGTGCCGAATACCACAAAGCGCGGCGGGCGCGTGCCGACCTGCGTGATGTAGCGCAGCTTGATCCGGCGTCCCTTGGGCGCAGGCGGCGGATTGGCGGCGAGCGCATCATCGAACCAGCGATTGAGCGCGGCAGTGGGGACGCGCTTCGACCAGCTTTCGCGGATTTCGAATGCGGCCGACAACATTGGGTCGAGCCCCTTGCCGGTCTTGGCGCTGACCGCGAACAGCGGGAGGCCGCGAACCTGCGCCAAACCATCGTCGAGCGCGCCCCGGATGCCGTTGAACAGGCTCGATGGGTCTTCGGCAATGTCCCATTTGTTGATCGCGATCATTAGCGCGCGGCCTTCTTCCAGGCACATGCTGGCGATCTTTAGGTCCTGATGCTCCAATCCTTGGGTGGCATCGAGCAGCAGCACCACCACTTCGGCAAAGTCGACCGCGCGCCGTGCATCGGCGACTGAGAGCTTTTCCAGCTTCTCGGTCACATTGCGCTTCTTGCGCATTCCGGCGGTGTCGATCAGGCGAATGTCTCGCGTTTCGCCGGTCTTTGGATCATCCCATGTCCAGTCGATCGCGATAGAGTCGCGGGTGATCCCGGCTTCGGGACCGGTCAAGAGGCGGTCCTCGCCCAACAATCGGTTGATCAAGGTCGACTTGCCCGCATTCGGGCGGCCGACAATCGCCAGCTTGAGCGGGCCGAGCGGTGCCTCTTCTTCGTGTTCGGCTTCAAATTCAGCAGCGGCCTTCACGGCGTCCGCCTTGTCGCCAATCACCGGGAAAAGCGCCCCGAACAGGTCAGCGACCCCTTCGCCATGCTCTGCGGAGAGCGGCACCGGTTCACCCATGCCGAGCGAATAGCTTTCCAGTACGCCCGCTTCGCCCTGCTTGCCCTCGGCCTTGTTGGCGACGACGATGACGGGCACTTTCTCGCCTTTGATCTCGCGCTGTTCGCGCAGGAAGCGAGCTATTTCGTTGTCGAGCGGGGTCAAGCCTGCACGCGCATCGACGACGAAAAGTATGGCATCCGCGCCTTCAATGCTGACTTCGGTCTGCTGCCGCATCCGGCCAGAGAGGCTGTCTGGATCTTCATCTTCCCACCCCGCCGTATCGACGATGGTGAACTCAAGGCCTGCCAGGTCGGCATCGCCCATGCGCCGGTCACGCGTCACCCCAGGCTGATCATCGACCAGCGCGAGCTTCTTGCCGACAAGCCGGTTGAACAGCGTCGACTTGCCGACATTGGGCCGGCCGATGATGATGACTTGGGGTTTCATTGCGCTATGCCAAGTGGCCCCTGCGAGCCTCTATGGCAAGCAGGCGCGGTGGTCAGCCCTTTTTTGCAACTGGTGGATTATCGCCCAGGTCTTCGAACCAGGCTTCGACCGGACCAGTCAGCTTGATCGTCAGCGGCTGGCCCTTACGGTCGACAGTCTTGCCCGCCTGCACGCGCACCCAACCTTCGGAAATGCAATATTCCTCGATGTCGGTACGGACCCGATCCTTGAACTTGATGCCAACGCCGCGCTGCAGAACATCGGCGTCGAACGCCTTGTTGCGCGGATTGACCGAAAGATGATCGGGCGGGGTGTCGTTCTTTGTTTCTTCGCTCATTTTATATCTCGGTTCTGGGCTGGAACAGCCGGCAGGAAACAATCATGCGGCCCCTTAGTCTCGCCGTGCGCATGAAACAAGCGGATTGGTGTTTCCTTTTGGCCGCTTGCCCTTTATCGCGCGTCGGACTAGAGGCGAGCGCAATGCGCGCGGGGGACCACTTGGTTTCTCGCGCGGCTTCGTTCGGTCAAGCGGGCGTGGCGGAATTGGTAGACGCGCTGGTTTTAGGTACCAGTATCGCAAGATGTGGGGGTTCGAGTCCCTTCGCCCGCACCAATACTCCGCGCCGGCGTTGAGAATTAGCATGTCAGGCCAGTCCCCGTCTGGGCGACCAAGCGTCTGAAATTACGATATTGTTGAGAAGGTTTCAGTTTTCCAATGCAGACCAAGCAAACCACCAATGACGGCCTGAAGCGGGCCTACCAGATCACTGTCACCGCCGATGAACTGGCGGGCAAGATCGATGCCGAGATCAAAAAGGTTGCGCCGCAAGTTCGCATGCCCGGCTTCCGTCCTGGCAAGGTGCCAGCCAATCTGGTCAAGAAAATGCATGGCGAGCAGCTGCACGCTCAGGTCCTGAACGATACGATTCGCGATTCGATTGAAGAATTGCTCAAAACAGAAGAGCTGCGCCCGGCGATGCAGCCCAAGGTTGAGCTCGACGAGAAGTATGAAGAAGGCAAGGATGTCGAGATTTCGGTTGAGCTTGAAGTGCTCCCGCAAGTGGAAGCTCCCGACACCGATGGCCTAAAGCTCGAAAAGCTGGTCGTTCCCGTTAAGGACGAACAGATCGAAGAGGCGCTGCAAGGCCTCGCCGGTCAGAACAAGAGCTATAAAGATGCCGCCAAAACCAAGAAGGCAGCCGAAGGCGACCAGCTGATCATCGATTTCGTCGGTAAGCTCGACGGTGTCGAGTTTGAAGGCGGCAAGGCGGAAGACGCCGCGCTCGTCATTGGGTCTGGCCAGTTCATTCCCGGATTTGAAGATCAACTGACTGGCGCGAAGACCGGTGACGAGAAGACCATCAAGGTGACCTTCCCGGAAGACTATCCGGCAGAGAACCTGAAGGGCAAGGAAGCCGAATTCGATATCACCGTTAAACAGGTGAAGGTCGAAACCGAAACCAAGATAGACGATGAATTCGCCAAGGGTCTTGGCCTCGATGATCTCAGCAAGCTCAAAGAGATCATGCAGGGTCAGCTCGAACAGCAGACCGCTGGCCTTACGCGCACGCAGATGAAGCGCGCGCTGCTCGATCAGCTGGCTGCGGGTCATGACTTTGCCGTTCCAGAGAACATGGTCGATGCCGAATTCGAACAGATCTGGGCTCAGCTCCAGCAGGAAGCTGCCAAGGAAGAAGATCCCGAAGCAGCTCTGAAAGAAATCGAAGCGGAGAAGGACGAGTATCGCAGCATTGCAGAGCGCCGCGTGCGTCTTGGCCTGCTGCTCAGCGAGATTGGCCAGGCCAATGGCGTTGAAGTCAGCCAGCAAGAGATGCAGATGCTGATCCAGCAGGCTGCGCAGCAATACCGCGAGGAAGATCGCGAGCGCTTCATGCAGTACATCCAGCAAGAGCCCATGGCTGCTGCCCAGCTGCGCGCGCCGCTCTATGAAGACAAGGTCGTCGACTTCCTGTTCGACAAGGCCGAAGTTACCGAGCGCGAAGTGACGCAGGAAGAGCTGCAGGCAGCGATCGAAGCGGACGAGGACGCGGAAGCCAAGCCAGCCGCGAAGAAGAAAGCTCCGGCGAAGAAAACTGCTGCAAAAAAGCCTGCGGCCAAAAAAGCTCCGGCAAAAAAGGCACCCGCCAAGAAGCCTGCGGCGAAGAAAGCCCCGGCAAAGGCAGCCGATGCAGCTGAGAAGAAGGCCCCAGCCAAGAAACCGGCGGCAAAGAAGGCTCCGGCGAAAAAGCCAGCTGCCAAGACCGCTGCGAAGAAGCCGGCGGCTAAGAAGGCGCCAGCCAAGAAGCCTGCTGCGAAAAAGTAAGTCGCCGGGAAGCTGAAGCGCGGAACTCTCCGCGCCAAAGCCATTCCATAGCCAAAACAGCGAGCTGCGATCCTATCCGGGTCGCGGCTCGTTTGCTTTTGCGCATCTGCGATCTGACGTCCGCGCAAAGAATGCGCATAGAGCCTAACGCATCCTTAACCATGCTCACCTATTCCGAATGACAACCTAAGACAAAATACGTGGGTGGCGACTGCCAAGCGTGGATTTGAGGAAATGGGTACCGGACTATGACCAGCAAGATTCTGAGCTTGGCAGGCCTCCAAAGCCGCTTTGAAAGCGGTTCTATCAACCTGCAGGTTGGGCGGGTGTTCAATCTGTTTGCTCTGCTCGTGTTGATCTTGGGCGCAGTCGCGACGATCGGTGCCGTGCGTGTCGAGCAACGTTCGAACACGCTTGCCGATCTTACCGAAGTTGCCTTCCTGACTGCGAGTATGAACCGCAGCGCGACTTTGGCCAAGGACGAGATGGGTGCATATCGTGCCCGCGGCTATGATCCGGAAGTGATTGCCAGCAGCATTGCGCAGGCCGAAAATGCGGTTGAGCAAAATGAGAAATTGAAAACTGTCGTCTCGGCGGTTGATCCCTCCTATGTCCCGGTATCCGAGCAGCTCGGCACAGAATTGCGCAATATCGTAACCCTGCTTGGCGAGGTTCGTGATGCGCCGAGAGATGTTGTCGAGCAGGAAAGCTTCCTCGGCCCGCGCTATGATGCGATCGATACCGCGATCATGAAAATGGTCGAAATCCGTGAGGTCGCAGCGACTCGTGTAGAAAGCTATTCGGGCGAGGGCCTGTACGAAGTCCAGCTGCTGATTGGCCTTCTCGTATTCGGCGTGCTGATCGCGCTCGGCCTGGTATTCCTAGGCAAGCGTCTGGTCGCAAAAAATGTCGTCGCGCCGATTGTTGAGATCAGCGATGTTAGCGAACGCATTGTAGCGGGTGAAACCGAGCTCGAAATTCCGGCCTCTGATCGTGATGACGAGATAGGCACTTTGTCAGCTTCGCTCACCGTGTTGCGCGGAGTCCAGAGCGAGGCGGACGCACAGGCTCAGCGGGAACTCCAACGCGAGCTGGAGCGGGAGCGCGAAGTCAAGCAAGAACGCGAACGTCAGGATGCTGCTCAGCGCGACCTGCTCAACTCGCTGGCGGACCAGTTCGAAATGACAATCGGTGACGTTGCCAACGAAGTGGCTACGACATCGGGCCAAATGCAAGCTGCAGCCAGCTCGCTGGCATCGAATGTCGAGAACTCATCGACCAAAGTCGTCGATGCCAATTCGAGCCTTAAGCAGGCCTCCGAAGGCATCACCGGCGCCGCGTCGGCGACAGACGAATTCGCCATGTCGATCAACGAGGTCAGCCGTCAGGCGGCTTCTTCTTCGGAGCGCGCTCGCAAGGCATCGGAAGCGGCTTCAAAAGCTGATGAGACCATCACGGGGCTGACCAGCTCTGCCGAGCGCATTAGCCAAATCGTCGAAGTGATCGCCGGCATTGCCCAGCGTACAAACCTCCTCGCGCTCAACGCGTCGATCGAGGCGGCTCGCGGCGGCGAAGCAGGGCGCGGTTTCGCCGTGGTCGCTTCGGAGGTGAAAGAGCTTGCAACACAGACAGGTCGGGCAACCGAAGAAGTTGAAAGCCTGATCCGTGAAATGCAGGACGCGACTGGAGAAAGCGCGTCGGCGCTGGCACTGATTTCCAATGAAGTGGTCGAACTGGAATCGACAGCCACGGCGATTGCAAGTGCGGTCGATCAACAAGCTGCTGCTGGACAGGGCCTCGCCAAGAGCATCGATATGGCTGCGCGCAACACGCAGACGATCAGTGCGACCATTGATGACGTCAGCAAGGTATCGCTGGCTGCGGGTTCGACAGCATCACAAATGCTCGACAGTTCTGCGGCTATGACCAAGCAATCGGAGCGTTTGCGTCAGCAGGCGGCAGATTTCCTTGCGAAGGTGCGCGCCGCGTAAGAGCTCTCAATCGAACTGCCGTGATTGTTGAAGTGCCAGGGCGTGCATAAGCGCCTTATCACGCCAACTCTTACCGTACTTGCATGCAATGTCTGCCAGAATGGCGGCAATAGTGCGTGCAATTTGCAACCCATCAGGGGAGAAACCCACTCTGCATGGGCAGGGGAAGGTTAAGGCCCTTGAACATTTTGAATGTGCGTCCGACATAGCAGGACCGACGAAAAAGTAAGGACCACCACATGATCGATCTGTTCGGCAATTCGGGCGAAACTCACGGCACTCAGGGGCAATTCACCCGCGACCCGGAAACCGGCGCATTGGTGCCGATGGTGGTTGAGCAAACCAGCCGCGGCGAACGCAGCTTTGATATCTTCTCGCGCCTGCTGCGCGAGCGCATCGTCTTCGTCACCGGTCAGGTGGAAGACGGCATGGCCTCGCTGATCACCGCTCAGTTGCTGTTCCTAGAGAGTGAAAACCCGTCGAAGCCGATTTCAATGTATATCAATTCGCCCGGCGGCGTTGTGACCGCTGGCATGGCGATCCACGATACGATGCAATACATCAAGCCGCGCGTCTCGACCGTCTGCATGGGCCAGGCAGCCTCCATGGGCAGCTTCCTGCTCGCGGCGGGTGAGCCGGGCATGCGTGTGGCGCTGCCGAATGCGCGGATCATGGTTCACCAGCCATCGGGCGGTGCGCGCGGCATGGCATCCGACATCGAGATTCAGGCTCGCGAGATTCTCCGCATCAAGAAGCGGATGAACGACCTCTACGTGAAATACACCGGCAAGAGCCTCGACGATATCGAGAAGGCGATGGATCGCGATACCTTCCTCGAAGCGGAAGAAGCGATGAAGTTCGGTATTGTCGATAAAGTGTTCGAAACCCGCCCCGAAGGCGAATCGAGCGACGATGAAAAGGGTTCTGGCGGCGCACCCGAATAAGTGCGCTGATCGAGGTCGTGATTCGCAAAGGAATGGCGGCTTCGGCTTCCCAGAGCGGGACATTTGCGGCTTTGCTGCGACAATAAAGACGCCAAAACGGCGCATTTGCGCAAAAAACAGCGCGTTAATGTTGATTCACAACCGACCCTATATATTGTCGGGTGATTGACCGAAGGTCGCGTGGTTCAGCCATTTTGTGCGGCCCAGGATGATAGGAAATGACCAAGTTGAGCGGAACTGACAGCAAGAGCACCCTGTATTGCAGCTTCTGCGGTAAGTCGCAGCACGAAGTGCGCAAGCTTATTGCCGGGCCAACCGTCTTCATCTGCGATGAATGCGTTGAGTTGTGCAATGACATCATCCGTGAGGAAACGAAGGCTGGCATTGCCGGCAAGAAAGAAGGCGAGGTTCCGACCCCGTCGGAGATTTTCGCGACGCTCAACGATTATGTGATCGGCCAGGATAGCGCCAAGCGCAATCTGTCGGTCGCGGTGCACAACCATTACAAGCGCCTGAAGCATTCGGGCAAAGCCGGCGATGTAGAGCTGGCCAAGTCGAACATCCTGCTGGTCGGACCGACCGGCACGGGTAAGACGCTGCTCGCTCAAACGCTCGCGCGCACCTTCGACGTTCCGTTCACCATGGCCGATGCGACCACTCTGACCGAAGCCGGTTATGTCGGCGAGGACGTCGAGAACATCATTCTCAAACTGCTCCAGGCCTCCGACTACAATGTCGAGAAGGCGCAGCATGGCATTGTCTACATTGACGAGATCGACAAGATCACTCGCAAGGCCGAGAACCCCTCGATTACTCGCGACGTGTCGGGCGAGGGCGTGCAACAGGCTTTGCTGAAGCTGATGGAAGGCACCACTGCCTCTGTTCCGCCGCAGGGCGGTCGCAAGCATCCGCAACAAGAGTTTCTGCAGGTCGACACGACGAACATTCTGTTCATTTGTGGCGGCGCGTTTGCGGGCCTCGATAAGATTATCGCCGACCGCCTTCAGAAGCGTTCGATTGGTTTCGGTGCGCATGTTGCCGATCCGGACAAGCGCCGCGTGGGCGAGCTGCTCGAAAAGAGCGAGCCGGAAGATCTGCTGAAATTCGGGCTGATCCCGGAATTCGTCGGCCGTCTGCCTGTTATCGCGACGCTGCACGACCTCGATGTCGATGCGTTGGTCACCATCCTGACCGAGCCAAAAAACGCCATTTCCAAGCAATATGGCAAGCTGTTCGAACTCGAAGATGTCGAGCTGACCTTTACCGATGATGCGCTGAAGGCGATTGCCGAACGCGCAATCAAGCGTAAGACCGGCGCGCGCGGATTGCGCTCGATTGTCGAGGGCATTCTGCTCGATACGATGTTCGACCTGCCCGACATGGAAGGCGTGAACGAGATCGTGATTGATGCCGAAGTGGTCGAGGGCAAAAAGGATCCGATCCAGGTCCTCGGCGGCAAGGACGAGGACAAGAAGGAAGAAGCGGCTTAGGCACTTAGCTTCGCATGGCTCACGCTCTTGGAGCTAGGCTCAAATCCGGTGAAACGCTCGGCGACCGCGTGATCAAAGTCGATCATGCTGGCGAACATGGAGCCATCAACATCTACCTGTGGCAGCGCGCTGTTTCACGGTGGCGCGCTCCTGATCTGGTGCCGGAGCTCGACGAATTTCTGGAGCACGAGCGGAGCCATCGCGCCCTTTTCGCCGCTGAACTGGAACGTCGTGGGAAATCACGCTGTCGCAGCTATCACTTGTGCGGGGCGGGCGGAGCAGCCCTCGGATTGGCTACCGGGCTGATCGGCTCAAAAGCGGTCCACGCTACGACTGAGGCAATCGAACGGGTGGTGTTAGGTCATCTGGCCGAACAGCGGACCATTCTTGACGGTAGCGATCCCGATGCGGTGCGTGTGATCGACTTGATCATAGCTGACGAGCAAGCTCATCACGATACTGCGGCTGATCATCTCGATGGCAAACGTGGCCTGCTCGAACGCTTAGTTGATCGGGTGGTCGATGCGAGCACCGAAGCATTAATCTGGCTTGGTATGAAACTATAGCGTGAGCTTCGTGCGGATGACCGACGTTGCTCTAGGTTCCATTCCCACCAAACAAAAACCCCGTCCGACCAGGAGGAAGGTCGAACGGGGCCTTGGTTTGCGCCGCTGCGCGTGGGAGGGAAGGGAAGAACGCAGCGACGCTAAACGATAAGCCCTTGATCAGGCGGGGAGGAACACTCCGTCGGTCACGTGAATCACGCCATTCGAGGTTTCGACGTCAGCTGTGGTGACGGCGGTCGAACGGCCTGCAGCGTCGGTGATCACTACTGTGCCACCGGCGAGGCGTGCGGTCAGTTTGCCGCCCGAGACGGTGGTGATTGTCGCTGCGCCGTTATGCTTGTTGATCAACTCCACCAGATCGCCGCTCGTCACTTTTCCGGCAACTGCGTGATAGGTGAGGATACCTGTCAGCGTCCCTTTGTTTTCGGGCTTCACGAGTGTTTCGACCGTGCCAGCTGGCAGCTTTGCGAAGCCCGTGTCGGTTGGGGCGAAAACGGTCAGTGGACCGGGGCCCGCGAGCGTGTCGACTAGGTCAGCAGCCTGAACGGCAGCGACCAGAGTGTTGTGCACGCCAGTGCTCTGCGCGGTCTCTACAATGTTAGCTTCCTGCTTCTTCGCACTATGATGATGCGCGGCGGCGGGGGCCGTGACGGTCACGGCCAGACCGGTGCTTGCGGCAATTGCAGCGAAGGCGGCGGCTTTGAATTTCGAACTGATAGGGGTCTTAGGCATTAGAATATCTCCGTTGTCTACAAGACCTCCCTTCCTTGCACGATGAGCTACGCGAGCTGCGATGCGGCGGATGCAGGCGCGGCGCACTTTTTTCCGTAATCGGTTGTTTCTTGGGATTCTTCCGGGCGGACTGCGTCCGGCGTTAACCTGTTGGTGATGGCGCGTTCGATTTTCGAACAGCGCTCAGATCGCGATTGAGATCGCGCGCGCGAAGGGTCATTTTCCGGCCATTCTGTACCCGAACACCCCCAAACCCTGTCGCAGTGTGAGTCCCATGTCGAATTCCAAGCCCGGACAATATTACCACGACATCGATGGGGCCCGATCGGTGCTGATGTTCCTGTCGGTCGCTCTGCATGCCGGCACGGTGTACGCGCCTGCGCGCCCGTGGATCACCGGCAATGTCGACCGGCACGAATTCTTCGACTGGGTAATCTTCGGGCTTCACCTGTTCATCACGCCGACCTTCTTCTTCGTCGGCGGGTTCTTTGCCGTGATGCTTCTCTCACGCCGGACGTTTGGCGGCTTTCTGTGGAACCGTTTCCTTCGCACAGTGATTCCGCTGGTCTCGATTGCGGTCACATTGAATATGGCCGAGCATTATCTGCGATGGGTCGACAATAGCGGCAATAGTGGGCTGGCGAATTGGTTGGCGAGTGGCGACTTCGCACAGGTTTGGGCGAGCGGAGAATGGGCGCTGCACCTTTGGTTTCTGGTCAGCCTGGTGCCGATGTTCATCCTCGCGGCGATCGTTCACGCGGCCTTGCCTGCCAATTCTGGCGTCCGCTGCCTGACCGTTCGGCTATCCGATGGCATTGCCAGCCTGCTGGGTAAGAGCTGGGCTTTTGCGCTGTTCCTGCTAGCGCTCGCGGGTGCCAACACGCTCAATTTCGCCGTCGCCAGTCAGGTGCCGGGCGCATACGATCTGATCGCGCCGGGTTTTCAGAGCTGGTACAAGCTAGTCAGTGAGTTCCCCTTCTTCGTGCTGGGCGTACTCGCCGCGCTTTCACCAAGCCTGCTTGATCGACTGCGCCAGTGGCGTTCCTGGATGCCCTACGCCGCGCTGATCGCCTTTGCCTGGCAGCCCTATGCCTTCCCTGAGCATGGGTTTGCGCAGGGCATGGCGATGCTGTTCACCAATCAATTGGCGATGTGGGTGCTGGTGCTGTTCATCCTGCAATTCTTTCATCGCTATTTCTCTGCCGGCGGGCCGCGCACGGCGTGGCTCGCGGACTGTGCACTGTCGATGTATCTGTTCCACCACTGCCTGATTTACATCTATGGTCGGATGCTGGTGTCGCTCGACTGGCCGATAGCTCTGGAGTTCATGCTGCTGACCCTTGCGGCGGCCTTCACGGTGATAGCGCTTCACGAGCTGGTGGTGCGCCGCTTTGCGGCGATTCGCCTGCTATTCAATGGCAAGACGGACATTGCCGCCGTGCGCAAACGGCCCGGTTTTTGGACCAGCTTTGCGACCGTGCGGAGCTGACGCGGTCCAAACGCCAAGTCAGACTTGAGAGAAGGCGCCCTGCGCCACGACTGGGCCGGCATCCACGCCTTCGGGTTTTCCGCCGATCGGCTCTCGGGTCAGCACCAGCTCGACCCCGTCACCCATATTGCGGGTGATGTCGGCGGGTAGCGTGACGGTGCGCACTTCACCGGGTGCGACCACGCCAAGCGATTGCAGCGCGCTGCCATCTGCCGGGACCAGCCATAATTCGTGGTCGTGCACGCCATCTGCCGTGAGTCCGATAGCGGCGACCATCATGCGCTCACTATCGGGCAGATAGGTGACGTCGAGCCGCAGGCCCGTGTCACCGATTGGCACGGTCGCCATCAACGGGTCAGCAGCGGCCATCGTCGCCGTGGGCAAAGGACCAGGTTGTGTGCCCGGCGTGCCGCTTGGGAATGCGAGGAAGGCCAGCGCGACAGCCGCAGCCGCCGAGGTGATCCCGGCGGTCCATTGCCAGCGGCGCAGCTTCGATTGCAGCTCGATGACTTCCGCGCCGCCTGCACTGCCGCCATCTGCAGTGGCGGCGTCCAGTCTTGCCTGAATCTGCTGCCACACAGCGTCGCTCGGCTTTGCGCCGACGATCTCGTCAGTCCAAGGCGCGAACCAATTGTCCCACCATTCCTTGCGCGCAGCGAATGCCGGATCGGTCGCCAGTTTCCCTCGCGCAGTCAGCAGCTCTTCGCCTTCGAGCAGGCCGAGGGAGAACTCCGCAGCCAGCATCGGATCATCACGCTTGATGTCGTTCTGGTCGCTCATTCGCTCGCCTCCAGGCAAGCGCGCAGCTTTTGCAGGCCGCGGCGGATCCAGCTCTTCATCGTACCCAGCGGGACATCGGCGCTCTCGGCTAGCTGGGCGTAAGTCTTTCCATCGAAGAACGCCGCGCGAATATGCTCCTGCGCATTCTCGTCCAGCCCCTTAAGACAGGTATGAATTTGCGCAGTCTGCTCGGCATCGACAAGTAAGGCGTCGGCCAGCGGAGCCTCATCCGGCAGGGGAGACGCCTCTTCCACAGGCACCGCGCCGCCGCGCACCTTGCCGGTACGCAAACGGTCGATCGCGCGATTGCGGGCAAACGTCGCCAGCCACGAAATCGGGCTGGCCCGCGTGGGATCGTAACGGTCGGCTTTCTGCCAAAGATTGACGTAGACGTCTTGCAACGCGTCCTCTGCTTCTTTTCGGTCGCCTAAGATACGCAAGCAAATGCCGAACAGTTTCACCCGGGTTGCGCGATAAATATCTTCCAGCGCGCTGCGATCACCGTCGGCCAGTCGCGCCATCGCCAGCTTCAGCGCTTCGCGCGCTTCCGCGCTGGCTGGAGTGGGGCCAGCGGCCATTAGCAGCATTCCCTGTCGAGCCTGCTTCGCTCTATCTGAATGGTCGGATGATCGATGCCAAAGTTTGCTTTGAGAGAGGCTGTAACCTCGCCGAGGAAGTCTGCGCCCGGCGCGTCTGGCATCACCAGATGCGCAGTTAGCGCAGTCTGCGTGGTCGACATTGGCCAGATATGCAGGTTGTGCACTGTCTCGACTCCCTCAAGACCAGCCAAATGCCGCCGCACTTCGGCTTCGTCAATCCCATCGGGCACGCCGAGCAAGCCCATCTTGAGGCTGTCCTTGGCCAGGCCCCATGTGCCCCATGCAATCATTGCAACGATCACCAGGCTCACAATCGGGTCAATCCAGACACTTCCGGAGTAAATTATTGCAATCCCTGCAATTACCACGCCGAGCGAAACCAATGCATCAGCGGCCATATGCAGGAAAGCGCCTCTGATATTGAGGTCCGATTTCCTTCCCCGCATGAACAGCATGGCGGTCGCGGCGTTGATAACGATTCCGATCCCGGCGACGACCACCATCACCATCCCCTCCGGCTCGACCGGATCGAGCATGCGATGCGCCGTCTCGAACAGAATCGCGCCGATTGCGATGGCTAGCAGCATGGCATTGGCGAGCGCGGCGAGGATGGTCGAGCTTTTGAAACCGTAGGTAAAGCGCGCGGAAGGCGGCTTCTTTGCCGCGATGCTCGCGACCCAGGCGACGATCAGCGCGAGGACATCAGAGAGGTTGTGGCCTGCGTCGGCGACCAGCGCCATCGAGCCTGACAGGAAGCCATATGTTGCTTCGACCACGACGAAAGCTGAGTTGAGGACAATGCCGATTGCAAAGGCGCGTCCAAAATCTGCCGGAGCGTGCGAGTGGCCGTTATGCCCGTGCGAGTGGCCGTGCGAGTGCCCATGCGAGTGCCCATGCGAGTGCCCATGCGAGTGACTGTGCGCATCTCCGTGCACGCGGGGGCCAACATGCGCCGTTTCATGTGTATGGGCTTGGCCCAAGCTGTGTCCCCCAACAATATTGCGCCCGTTTTGGCTGCCATCTTTGTGATGATCTGCCGTTCCCTTTAGACCTAGTCATGCTTGTGACGTCAGTCAAGAAAGGCAATTAAATCAGTATGATATACTATCTCGCAATTGAATTATGTTATAACATATATTGTATCTGAACATGCGCGCAAGCGTCTGAAAATGGGCGGGGTTTTCTTGAAGAGTGAAAACCGGATGGTGTGAGGGCCTGTAATCGGCTGCGGAGAGGTGCGCGCCTGTCTTTGCAACGGGGCTGCCGCTAGTCGTAGACGCAGGCCGATAGTCCGTCGCGCTGCACCACGCCGATGCGCGAGCGGATTGTGTTTCCGTGGCGCGCGAGCCAGCCGCTGGGTGAAACCACCGCGCGCTTCTTGGGCAAGGGCAAAGCGGCGGCCATCCGCGCGGCCTCAATCGGGCTCAGCCGCGCAGCGGACTTGCCAAAATATCGCTGTGCCCCGGCCTCTGCTCCATAGGTGCCGATCCCGGTCTCTGCGACGTTGAGATAGACCTCCATAATCCGCCGCTTGCCCCAGATTTTCTCAATCGCAAAGGCAAAGTATGCCTCCAGCCCTTTGCGAAAATACCCGCCGCCTTGCCACAGGAACACGTTCTTGGCGGTCTGCTGCGATATGGTGGAGCCGCCGCGTATCCGCCCGCCCTTGGCGTTGTATTCCAGCGCCTTTTCAATCGCTTCTGTATCAAAGCCGGTGTGCGTGCAAAACTTGCTGTCTTCCGCAGCGATCACGGCGGCGATCAAATTTGGATCGATATTGTCGAGGCTTTCCCAATCCTTGGTGACGGAGTTTTCATCCATCACCATGGTCGCGGTGATCGGCACGGGGACGAACTTAAACAGGACGATCAGCGCCAGCGATATCCCGAAAAACCACACAAGGAACTTGGCCGTAAAGCGTAAGAGAAAGGAAAGGCTGCGGCGCATAGCAGGACCGCATCTAATTGCTCTTTGTTTGCGGCGCAATCACGCGCGCCTTGCGATCTGGGCGGGGCCATGCTTGAACCTGAAACCAACAGGTTTCCGGGAGATAATTCAATGCATTTGCTTCGCACCGCCGCTTCATTGGCCACGCTCGCCGCCGCGGCGTTTTCGGTGCCTGCCGCCGCTGACAATCACAATTTGGCGCAGGCGGTTGAGGCGGATTACGATAGCTATCTTGAGCCGCTGTTCGTGCACTTTCACCAGAACCCGGAGCTGTCCTTCCTCGAAAGCAAGACCGCTGCCCGCATGGCGGAGGAATTGCGCGCGGTCGGGATCGAGGTGACGGAGAATGTTGGCGGCACTGGCGTTGTCGGAATGATGCGCAATGGCGAGGGGCCGCTGATCCTGCTGCGGGCGGATATGGACGGCCTGCCAGTAGTGGAGAAATCCGGCCTCGAATACGCCTCCACCGCGACGCAACTCGGTCAGGATGGCCAGGAATATCCTGTCATGCATGCCTGCGGCCATGATGTGCATATCACCTCAATGGTGGGTACGGCGCGCCGCCTAATGGCGATGAAGGACCAGTGGAGCGGCACGATCATGTTCGTCGTCCAACCAGCGGAAGAACGCGTTGGCGGGGCTAAGGCCATGCTGGCCGATGGATTGTACGACCGCTTTGGCAAACCTGACTATGCGCTGGCATTCCACGTGAATTCCGGCCTTGCGACGGGCAAGCTGTCGGCGTCAGAAGGCATTCAATATTCGAGCGCGGATTCGGTTGATATCCTGGTGCCGGGCGTCGGCGCGCATGGCGCCAGCCCGCACCGCGGCAAGGACCCGGTCTATATCGCATCGCAGATCGTCACCGCGCTGCAATCGATCGTCAGCCGCGAGGTTCAACCGCTCAAACCCGCCGTTATCACCGTCGGGTCGTTTCACGCAGGCTCCAAGCACAACATCATCTCTGACCGCGCCGAGCTGCAATTGACCGTGCGCGCCAATGATGAGGAAACGCGCGCGCAATTGCTCGAGACGATTGAGCGCATCGCGGTGGGCATGGGCAAGACGCATGGCCTGCCCGATGATCTGCCGGTGGAGGTGAAGGTGAGCGAGGGCACTCCGGTGACCAATAACGATACGGAGCTCGCGCGGCGCCTCAACGCGGTGATGAAACGCGACCTCGGCGAAGACACGTTTGAGCCGTGGGAGCAAAAGGGCATGGGCGCAGAAGACTTTGCCTATTTCGTTACCGAGGAATTGGGTGTGCCGGGATATTACTTCTCGGTCGGCGGAACCCCGCAGGCAGCCTTTGACGCGGAAGAGGCCGGTGGACCGGCAGTGCCAAGCCACCACTCCCCGCTGTTCAAGGTGGCACCAAAGGAGAGTGTGACGCTGGGCACGAAAGCGATGATTGCTGCGGTGCTGGATCTGGCTGGAGCGGATTAACGCTCTCAGCCTGACAAGGGAGCCCGCATGATCATCGTCATCGAAGGCATCAGCGCGGCTGGAAAGACGACCTATGCGCGCCAGTTCGGACCGCAGCATCACTTGCCGGAAATACCAGTGAAAGGCGCGCAGCCTGCACAAGATGCACCGGCAGAAGAGCATGCTCGGTTCTGGGCCGATCACAATGCGGTGCGGTTCCAGATGGCCGTCGAAATCGAGCGCCAGCACGGTTTTGCCATTTGCGACACCGATCCGATGAAGGTTCACTTTGCATGGTGCATGGAGCGTGCGGGCTTTGCATGGCCCGATAAGTTCGAGACTGCCCGTAGTCTTGTTCGTGAAGCCATCGCCGAGCGCAGGCTGGGTTTCGCCGACCGCTATTTCGTCAAACGGATCGCGCCGGATGTCGCGCGGGCACAGAAGGAAGGCGACGCAACTCGAAGCCGGAGGCGGTTTGACATGCACCTCGCGTTGCAACCGCATCTGATCGACTGGTTCACCGCACTATCGGAAGTGCTGCCGGGCCGGGTCGAGTTTGCATTTCCGCAGCAAGTGACCTTGCAGACCGAACTCAAAAACAAAGCGCCGGAGGAGGACCTCCGGCGCTTCGATGTTTCGGTGTTCGACGCTCTCGTTGAGCGCTTGCCTAATTAGTGCTGGATCGGTCCGCCGGAGGTGGACCGCAAGGGCGACTGCCCGTCCGCAGCGACGCGGACTTTCGACCGCAGGAGCGAGGATGCGAGAGCGCGGATGCGCTCTCGCTCTCAAAATCAAGCCACGCCTGGCAGCAATCGCTCGCCCGCGATCCGCTGCATAGCTTTCTGCAACTTCTCGAAAGCGCGCACTTCGATCTGGCGAATGCGCTCGCGCGACACTTCGTAGACCTGGCTCAGCTCTTCGAGCGTTTGCGGCTTCTCGGTCAGGCGGCGCTCGGTCAGAATATGCTTCTCACGGTCGTTGAGGCTGTCCATCGCCTCGACCAGCATTTCATGGCGCACGCTTGCCTCTTCGGCCTCGGCAACCGTCTCGTCCTGAAGTGGACGATCATCGGTCAGCCAATCCTGCCATTCGCCAGAGCCATCTTCGCCATTGCGCATCGGCGTGTTGAGCGAGCCATCGCCGCCCATCATCATGCGCCGGTTCATATTGATGACTTCCTGCTCCGGCACGCCGAGATCGGTCGCGATCTTGGTCACGTCCTCCGGCGACAGGTCGGTGTCTTCATAGGCCTCGAGCTGCTTCTTCATCCGGCGAAGGTTGAAGAACAGTTTCTTCTGCGCAGCGGTGGTGCCCATTTTTACGAGGCTCCAGCTGCGCAGGATGAACTCCTGCATGCTCGCCTTGATCCACCACATCGCGTAGGTCGCGAGGCGGAAGCCGCGATCGGGCTCAAACTTCTTCACGCCCTGCATCAGGCCGACATTGCCTTCGGAAATGAGGTCGCTGACCGGCAGGCCGTAACCGCGATAGCCCATGGCGATCTTGGCAACGAGCCGCAGGTGACTGGAAACCAGCTGCGATGCGGCCTCCGGATCCTCATGTTCCTGATAGCGTTTGGCGAGCATATATTCCTGCTCAGCCGTCAAAACCGGGTACTTCTTGATCTCCGACAGGTAGCGATTGAGGCTTTGCTCACCACTAAGCGCCGGGACAGTTTTCGTCTTCGAGTTACTCACTTTTCCCTAACCTTTCTTGCGTCGACCTAGTCTGTCGGACCTCTGATGAGCATCCGTCGTTTCAGGCCACTCGGTTACATATACGCAGCTCAAATCGATTTTGCTGCGACTTTCATCGATTAAAACGATCCAGTTCGTCGATTAGTTCCTGCATATCCTCCGGTAAATCCGCGCAAAACCTTAAATTTTTCCCAGAAATCGGGTGTTCGAAGCCCAATTCCGCTGCATGCAGCGCCTGACGCGCGAATTTGCGCGCTTCCAGCAAGGATTTGAGGGGTTTTGGTGTTCTACCGTAGAGCTGATCTCCTAATAGCGCATGGCCGATTGATGCGCAGTGAACGCGGACCTGGTGAGTCCGCCCGGTTTCGAGACGACATTCGATCAAAGCGGCCGATTCGAAACGTTTGAGCATCTTATAATGCGTGACTGCGTGTTTGCCGCGCGAGGAATTCTTTTCGAGCACAGCCATTTTCTTGCGATTGGTGTCTGAACGGCCGATTCGACCGGCAATCGTGCCCTCTTTCTCGCTCGGATGGCCCCCGCAAATGGCGAGATAGCGGCGATGGACCGTATGTTCTGCGAATTGCCGGGCGAGCCCCTCATGCGCAGCGTCGGATTTGGCGACGACAAGCAGGCCGGACGTGTCCTTGTCGATCCGGTGCACGATGCCGGGGCGGGCGACGCCGCCAATACCGGAAAGCTGGCCTCTACAGTGGTGCAGCAACGCGTTGACCAGAGTGCCATCGGGATTGCCTGCCGCCGGGTGGACGACCATTCCGGCGGGCTTGTTAATGACAATCAGGTGCTCATCCTCGAACGTCACATCCAGAGGGATGTCTTGCGGCTGAGCGACCGGATCGGCGGCGGCGGGGACGTCGATCTGGAATGTCGAACCGGCGGCCACCTTCGCGCTCGGCGAGCTTGTGGACGAACCGTCCAGCGTCACGTGGCCTTCTGCAATCAGCGTTTGCACCCGCGCACGCGATAGATCGGTCGCTTCGGCCAGCGCCTTGTCGAGGCGGGCAGCGCTCGCAATCGTGCCGGTGATGACTTGCGGGTCGGACATGCTAGGGCCATGCGCGATGCCTATCGAAGTGACAAGAGATGTGGTCGAGGCGATGCAACATGCCGCCGCTGCCGCTCACCCGCGCGAAGCATGCGGGATACTCACGGGCGAGGGGGCTCGCATCACAGGCTTTGTCGAGACCCGCAACGTCCACCCCACGCCAGAAACCCATTTCGAGATCGATCCGCAGGCGCTGATCGACGCACATCGCGATGCGAGGGAAGGCGGGCCGCAAGTGCTAGGCTATTTCCACTCGCATCCCGAAGGCGCTGCGGAGCCATCAAAGACCGATATCGCGATGGCCGCGCAAGACGGCATGGTTTGGGCAATTGCGACCAGCCGAGAGATACGCCTGTTCCGCGCGGGGGAAGGCGGCTTCGAATGGCTTTGCACACACGCGCTGGAGGGCTAAGGCAGAAATATGACATCGCCAACCGATCTCGCGAGCCTGCTGTGCTCGCGGCTATGCCACGACATGCTCTCCCCAGTGGGGGCGCTCTCAAACGGCCTCGAATTGCTGGCCGAAGAGCAAGACCCGGAGATGCGCGCCAAGTGCGTCGAGCTGCTCGAACAGAGCGCCAAGATCAGCACTGACAAGCTCAAGTTTTTCCGTCTGGCCTTTGGCGCAGCGGGCGGGTTTGGTGAGGCGGTGCCGGTCGAAGAAGCGCACGATGTGATCGCTGCGCTCGCTTCCGATGCGAAAGAGGTGACGCTGAACTGGGCGATCACCGAAAAGACTCTGCCCAAGCCCGCGATCAAGGTGATGCTCAACCTGGCTCAAATCGCGCTCGATGCGCTGATCCGCGGCGGCACGATGGATATCGGTGCCGAGCTGCGCGAAGGGAATGTCGAAATCGTCGTGCGGGCCAATGGCGCGCGGATCGCCTTCGACGAGACGATCGGTCGGGCGCTGCAGAACGAGATCGGCGCTGGCGAGCTGACCAGCCGCACGGCTGCGGCGCATATGATTGCAATGCTGGCGGAGGAATGCGGCGGGGGCTTGCAATACAAGCTGACCGACGAAGCGTTGGTGATGGGCGCAGTGATCCCGCAACCGGCCGGGATGATCGGCTAGACCGATGGCGGGCGCGGGCGCACCGGGGGACGACGAACTGGTTCACACCGAGCGCTTGTCGCCCAATTTCAACGACCGCAAATCCCCGATCAGCATGCTGGTCGTCCACTATACCGAGCTGGAAAGCGCCGAGGTGTCGATCAACCGACTGTGCGATCCTGAGGCCGGGGTCAGCGCGCATTATGTGATCAGCGAAGCGGGCGAAGTCACCCGGCTGGTGCCAGAGGAAAAGCGCGCCTGGCATGCCGGGCAATCGTACTGGCGCGGCGAAAAGGACGTAAATTCGGCCAGTATCGGAATCGAGCTGCAACATCCCGGACACGCGCTGGGTTACCGCGAATTCGCCGATGCGCAGATCGATGCGCTGATCCCGCTGATGGCGCGGATCGTGAAGCAATATGACATCCCGCGCGCCAATGTGGTGGGGCATTCCGATGTCGCGCCGGAACGCAAGATCGATCCTGGCGAGCTGTTCCCGTGGGACCGAATAGCGGAATATGAGCTGTGCCTGGCCAAGCCGGACAAGCTGGATCTGGGCGATCCATTCGATAGCGACGGTGCGTTTTATCTCGCGCTTGAACGCTTTGGCTATGACATCACCGGCGGCACTAAGACGGTCGAGGCGTTCCAGCGGCGCTGGCGCCCTGAGCTGATCGACGGGCGGATCGACCAGCAGATCGGGGCAATCCTGTTCCAATTGCTGCTCGACCGGGATCGCGGCATTTCGCGCTAGCAGACGTGCGGGCTTTTCTGCTTGCGCGTTAGTGACTATATCGCCCGCGTCAGGGGGCCAAGGCAGCCGCGAAGCAATTCGAGGAAAGTCCGGGCTCCACGAAGCAAGGGTGGCGGGTAACGCCCGCCGGGCGAGGGTCTTCGGATCCGAAGCTCAGGGAAAGTGCCACAGAGAGTATACCGCCGATGGACCCTAAAGGTCACAGGCAAGGGTGAAAGGGTGCGGTAAAAGCGCACCGGAGCGCTGGCAACAGAGCTCGCATGGCAAACCCCACCCGGAGCAAGGCCAAATAGGGGTCTCGCGCCCGTCTTCGGACAGGGCAGGAGCGCTTCGCTCCGAGAGACCCGGGTTGGCTGCTTGAGCTGCGGAGCAATCCGTAGCCTAGATGAATGGCTGCCCCCGCGCGGCTGGTCCCTCGGGATACCGCGTGCGGAGACAGAACCCGGCTTATGCGGCCCCCTGATGTATGTTTTGGTTTTTTGTTTGACCTCAAGCGCCGGCGCTCACATCCGTTCGCTTGGCTATCCTCGCTCATGCGACCTAAAGGTCGCGTCGCTGCGGGCGCCCGGTCGGGCTTGCAGTCGCTGGCGCGACCGTTTTCCGTGACCAAGCCAGTTACATCGCGCCAAGACGCCTGGAGCCTGCCAATTGGCTTGGAATGGATCGAGGCCGCAGGCCTCGCAAGGGGCTTGTCCCCGCCCGCAGCGGCGCGGACTTGTCCGCAAGCCGCGAGGAAATCGCAGCACGGATGTGCTGCGGAACAAAAAAACGCATCACCCTGAACTTGGTTCAGGGTCCATCTCCCGTACGACCAAGAAGGCAAGGAATCGGCGATGGATGCTGAACTGAATTCAGCATGACGAGGTTGTCGGAGTGGCACTCAAACATTCAAACGAAACAGTAAGAAAGCGGGCTTACTGCGGTACGCTAGAGAGCGTGTTTTTGGCGTTGGCGCCATGTTGGAGTTGAAGTGATGGTTTGGGCGATGAGACTGCCAAATGATTTTGGCAAATACTGGCCAGGTGGCAGTTTTGAAAAGTCTGATGGCGATAGTTGGTATTCGCATCTGCGCGCGCGTTTTCAAAATGTTCTGACTGATGAAGAAAAGGCGAAATACAATCTTCAAGGTGAGGAGTGGGCAGCGGGCCTCTACAAGTCGAGTGTAGTGGATGGTTTTACTCGAGAGTATGGCACCAGAATGAACGAAATGTCGCCAATTTTGAGGGCGATAGAGCCTGATGAAGCTCCAAAATCGTTTTTTCTTCGTGGCGCATCAAAAAAGTATGGCGGCCTCATTAGTCTCAGCAATCGTATCATTGCGGGCTCAAGCAAGTTGGTCGAGCTTTTGGAACGGCTAGAGCCTGGGGTGCATCAGTTTTTTCCGATCGAACTTAAAGCGAAAGATGGGCGGCTGCTTTCGTCTGATTATCACACAATTGTCATCCGAAATTATCGCGATTCTTTTGTATCTGATCCCGAGAAACTTGCGGAAGATTTTTCTTATTATTCAAATCCAAACAGCACTGCTTTGGTCCGAGATGCCCGTCAATATCGAAAGTTTCGCTTTGAGCGAGAGAAAATTTTGGGCGCGCATCTGTGGCGTGAGAGGTTTTTCAATGAAAAGCTGACGTTTTTTTCTGATGAACTTCACCGGCTGATTATCGAAAGCGAGCTCGATCTTCCCAAACTACATCAGATGACGGGGGTTAGTTAATGGTTGTTGGCGGCAAATCAAGCATTACGGCGATCCAAGGTTCGAATTAGGGGAAATCAAGCGAGGTCGCAGCCGCATTCTGAAAGTCTATGTATTTGTGACAGCGCTTCCGCGAGGGAGTGCTGCGCTTGGCGTTGATGGCGTTTGGGGCGCCGTGTTGGAGTTGAAGTGATGGTCTATTCGGTTGGGATGAAGAGCGTTTACGAGACGGATCCCAAAAATGAGGTGATTGGCGGGGATGCAGCTTGGAAGCGGTTGGCGTTCGAAAACCCGGAAGAAGTGGATGTCGTCGCCAAAGGTGGTGCGGGTCGCCAAGTTAGTCGAACGCTGGGCATGGGTTATAGAGTTGCAGAGGGCAGTGCACCCGACAAATTCTTGTGGCGAAGCAAAAGCAAGCCGCCAACTGATTACGTTTTTGGCAATAACGAGGTCATGCTGGTCTCACCACGCTTTCGCGATCTGGTCGAACAGTTCGAACCGGGCGTACATCAGTTTCTGCCCGTTGCGGTCTACAACACCAAGGATGCAGCCGAGCCTTTTGATACGTTCTATTGGTTCGTTTGCTGCACACTAATCGACAGTTTGGATCCGGAGCAGACGACCCTAGAATGGAGGGGTGATTACCATGACCGTGGTAATGATGGGCTTCGCGAAGGTTATTGGCGTTTTGATCTCTCAGTCAAACCGCCCCAAAAACCTGTGTTCAGTCTTGCGGCAATTGGCGAGCGGCATTTGTGGCGCGACCCTTATCGCGGGCGAGACTATGTCCATTGCTCTGATGCTTTTGGTGAAGCGCTGATCGCAGCGGGGCTGACCGGCTTTGGCCTGCGCCAGTACGAACAGGTTTGGGACTTAGACGGGGCGATAGGGCGTTGCGCATCGGTGTGCGCGTTTTCCTACTTGGCGCGCGCTCGCTAGTTCTGGGGCATGCGCCTCCTCGAACTCCGCACACCGCAAAAGAACCTCGGCGCGCAGCGCCGCCCGCCCGCAGCGATGCGGCCTTTAGGCCGCATGAGCGAGGATAGCCAAGGCGGCGGATGCCGCCGCCCGCGCTTGAAGCCCAAAAAAGACAAATCGATCCAATCGATCAAACGCGGTCTCTGTGATCGATTGGTTTTGTTCGCCAGGACTGTGTTCCATGCGTTCCAAACGTGGCTTACCAGCGACGAACGGAGTGGAGGGTGTAAAGGTGGCTCCGAGCCGCTCGACCCTTCGACAGGCTCAGGATGAGCGGCTCGGGGTCGGACTGGCTCGCGATGGACAGGGCCTGCTTAGGCTGGCTGAACCCCGACGCTCGGATGAAGCTCATCGAGAGGCCTGCTGCGCCCATCGGCGCACACCAGCCGCACGTGATAGCGCCGCATCTCGCGCGGGCTCTTCACCCCCACGCTATGCGCGATCACGCCCACCTCCTTGCGCATCTGCTTCACGAAGCTGGCGACCCGCACGGCCTTGTCGGTCGGGTCGAGCCCGCGCTGCAGGCTCGGGTCATGCGTGGTGATGCCGGTGGGGCAGGTGTTCTTGTTGCACTTCATCGCCTGGATGCAGCCAAGCGCGAACATGAAGCCGCGCGCGGAGATCACGAAGTCCGCGCCAGCGCAGATCGCCCAGGCAACCTCGCCCGGCGTCACCAGCTTGCCGCTGGCGATGATGCGAATGCGGTCCTTCAGCCCGGCATGATCGCGCAGATCGACCATCATGGGCAGGCTCTCGCGCAGGGTCAGGCCGACGTTGTCGATCAGGGGCAGCGGGGCAGCGCCTGTGCCGCCATCGCCGCTATCGACGGTGATGAAGTCGGGCGCGCTGGCAATGCCGCGCTCGTTGATCTTGTCGAACAGCTCCTCCAGCCAGCCATACGCGCCAACCACCGTCTTGAAGCCGACCGGCTTGCCCGTGACCTCGCGAATGTGGGCGATCATGTCGAGCAGATCGTCATTGTTGCCAATATCGGGATGGCGGTTGGGCGAGATGGAGGCGGTGTGCGGCTCGATCCCGCGGATGGCGGCGATCTCCTCATTGACCTTGGCCGCGGGCAGGATGCCACCTTTGCCCGGCTTTGCGCCTTGCGAGAGCTTCAGCTCGAACATGCGGACCTGGTCATGAGCGGCGACTTCGCGCAGCTTCTCGTCGGACAGGTTCCCCTCCTTGTCGCGCACTCCGTACTTGGCGGTGCCGATCTGGAACACGAGGTCGCAGCCCCCTTCGAGATGGTAGGGGGACAGGCCGCCTTCGCCAGTGTTCATCCAGCATCCGGCCTTTGCCGCGCCGTTCGACAGGGCGCGTACCGCTGGGGTCGACAGCGCGCCGTAGCTCATGCCCGAGATGTTGAACATGGATGGCGCGTCATAGGGCATGCGTGCGGCGCCTTCGCCGATTACCATGGAGCTTGCCTCTACCGCATCGCGCTCCAGCGTGGGCCACGGGCAATTGACGAAGATCGGCGTGCCGACAGGGTCGAGATTGCGGGTCGAGCCAAAGGCAACGTTGGTCGACTTGCCCCCCGCCGCGTCATAGACCCAGTCGCGCTGGGCGCGGTTAAACGGCATCTCCTCGCGGTCCATGGCGAAGAAGTACTGACGGAAGAATTCGCCCAACTCGCTGAAGATATGGCGCAGTCGGCCGATTACCGGGTAGTTGCGGCGCACGGCATCGGCGGTCTGAAACCGGTCGATGAAGAACAGCACGACTATGCCGGCCAAAAGCAGGCCGACGACAAAGATGAAGATGTTTGAAAGCCATCCAAGCGTGTTGATCATGGCGCTCTCTCCCGTTGCGAGCCGTTACAAGGCCTGTTCGGACGGTGAGTAGCACAGGTTACAAATGTGGGGCAGAGGGATGCACTGGGCCATGCCTAGCGCGCTTTGGTCGAAGGAAAAGGCCGAGCGCTCTCAATGGAGCGCCCGGCCTTTCAGGTTCCGACCTGTCGGTGGAAAAGCGGCTTCGCTTAGAACTTCCAGCTCAACAAGAAGCGGCCCTGGTTGTTGGTCAGGACGCCGCGTCCCAGATCGGAGGTTATCGACAATGCAGCGTTGATCCGATTGGACAGGGCCATCTGCGCACCGGCGTTGATTGACACCCATTCCGGATCGAGCGGGTTGCTGATCTGGAAGGCAGCATCGGGCGCGCCGAAGAAGCTGGCGGTCACAACGTCGGTGGTATCGGCCAGTTCGCGGGCATAGGCGACCGAGCCGAAGGCGGTCACTTTGCCGATGCGACCGATATCGAGATCGAGCGAGGACATCAGGCCGACCTTGGTCCCGAGCGAGGTGAAGTCGCGGCTCTGGACGTTGAGGCCAAGCTGACCTGCACCAAACTCGGAGTATCCACCGATCTCGTTGCGAACATAGTCCATGCTCACAACCGGTCCGACTTCAAAGCCCTTGGCGATGTCGAAGGCATAGCCAAGCCGGATACCGGCAAAGCTCTGTTCGCCATCAGAGTTGCCGATCGCTTCGCTAAAGCTGGAACGGAAGTCACCCTGGCTGGCGCGCTGCGTGCCATACTCCTGGTCCGAGAACCCGAAGTACATGTCGGCAAAGCCATTGCCCGCTTTGTAGGCGGCATAGACGGCCGCCGCATGGCTCTCATCCTCGCGGGCACGGAAAGCTCCCGCGGTATTGTTGCTGTTGCGAATATTGGTCATCGCAACACCAAGGCTGAAGTTTTCCGACACACGCAGATCAGCGCCGACGGTCAGCTCTCCCGCTTGCGTGAAGGCCGCTTCTTCGAAAGCGTTCGTACCGCTTGACCGGTCAACGCTGCGCGCATCCAGGAACGAACCGCTGACCGTGCTAAAGAAGCCGAGCTGCCCGTTCTCTGCCGGCGATGTGCCGCCCATTGCGAATGAAGCATTGCCCGCCGCAGAGAAGCCCGCAGCAGCTCCATTGGCACCGCGCAATGCAAGCGTGCGCTGCGCGATCTGGCCGGTGAAGCGTTGCGAGAAGCCATTGGCAATCGCCGACTGGTTGAACGCGCTGACCGGCGTGAGCGATGCCAGCGAAGCACCGAGCGTGTCGACACTGGCGCTGTCGATCACATTGAAGATCGAGCTGTATTGATCGAACCTTCCACTGAAACGCAGGGTGTCGAGCGCATTGCCGAGCGAGGAGAGTCCGCTGTTCGTGCCAAGCATGCTGCCGAGCCGACGTGCTCCGATCTCAACGATCACTTCATTGCTTTCGACCCGGCTTTCAGCGGTTAGGATCGGTGAGCGTGCGATCAGCACAGTCTGGTCGAAGTCACCGACAATCTCACCGGCGCTGAGCACAGTGAACGTGCTGCCAAACCGAGGTCTGCCGCGTTCGTTCACTAGCACCAAAGTACCAGCCAATCCTGCAAAACCCGAGATGTCGAGCAAGTCGGTTGCCACCGTCCGGCGATCCCGTTCGAACTCCGACAGCAGAAAGCCGCCGCTGGTCTGCACGTAATCACCATTGACCGTCAGCGTGCCGATCCGATCGATTCCATTAGGAGCAATCAGGCCATTCACATTGAACAGCACGTCAGTGTTGATAGTGCCACGCCCTGACAGCTCGCCACCGAAGAGCGCGTAAATCCCGGCGTTGAGCGTGCCGTTGATGCGCGCTCGCCCGGCGAACTGCTCAACCCCGATAAGGCTGGTAAACTCGTATCGGCGCGGAAGCACAAAGGTTGCGCGACCATTATCGATAGCGAGCTTGTCGATCTCGACGTCCATATCGACGCGGGTCCGCCCACGATTGGTCAGCAGAACGTCGAAATATTGGGCGGGATTTTCGAATGAAGCGCCAGGCGTGCCATCGGTGTTGTTTGGCACGAAACCGGTTGAGCCCGGTCCGAGCAGAACGGAAGATTCAGGGATGTTAGCCCCGAAATTCAGCGTCCCTTCTGGTGGCAGGATCGGGGTGATATCGCCCGCATTGCCGGAAATGTCATTGCCCAGGATCGTTCCTAGCTTTGGCCCTGTTTCATAGACGCCTGGCTCTGAGCCTCCAGGAATGCCATTGACCAGAGTGCCGCTGCCGTCGTCGATCAGGAAGCCGGGATCGAGATCCTGCGTCCAGTGATTGGGATCGGACCAATCGCCGTTACCTCTTTTGGCCGAGACATATTTGTACGGCGTGTTCTCGGTAATGAACTCGAAGAATGGGAAGAGAGGAGCATAGAAGCTAATATCGCTGTAGGTGTTGCCCGCCCCGAAGAAGTCGAAGCCTCCGCTTAGAACGCCCGTGACCACAGGCGGCCCATTCAGCTGGTCTGCGATTAATGGTGAACCACTATCGCCGCCTGCTGTGCCGACTTCGTTGGGCAAGGCATCACCATCGAAGAAATCGATTGCCTGCACAGCGGCAAGATCGACGCAGCTGATACCTTGGCCGGTCAGTTCGCATCCTGCCTGCTCTTCAGGTGTCCGATCTGGGTTGTCGAAGTCGGTGAAGTAGACCACTTGGCTTTCGACGCCGAAGTTTATGGCAGTGGGGGCGAAGTCGGAGAAGATCGTATCGAGCAGGTCTGCTGGGGAAGCGACTGCACCGAGCATATTCTCGCCCACGCGGCGCAGGAAACCGATACCGATATCGCCTGTTTCCGCTGTGCCGAAGCCGCCGTAACCGACCTGGATTACATGCGTCAGCTCGGTGAGCGGAGAGAGCAGGATCGGCATGGCCGGAACGTCTGTGATGGGCGCATCGACCGCGACGAAGGCTACGTCGGCCCATGGGAACGGTAGTCCGCCATCATCAAGGTTGGCCGATGGGTGGATCACTACATCCGTGCTGGTCGCAACGCCGCCCTCATTATAGCCAGTACCGTTATCGAGATAATCGAAGAAGCGTACGCTGCTATCCACGCCGCTAGAGATAAGCACCGATGTGTCGGCAACACCGGGTAGCCCGTAGCTTTCAGAAGAGGCGCTGTTCAAGCAGTGCGCTGCCGTCAGAACGGTGCGCGGATTGATCACCGTGCCGGTGCAATTGAAAAAGATGCCGCCGCCGACATTGTCCTGAATGAACAGCTGCACGACCGACGGTTGCGTATTGTCGACATCGACTGAGCCATCCAGGCCGACGTCGTCTCGTGAGATAATCTCTGGGGTCGGTGCCGCAATGCTGGCGACAAACCCGTCAGCTCCGTTTTGAGCTGTGGGAATGACAGCGAGGGGAACGTCGATGGTGGTACTTCGCTGCTCAATCCGAAATCCCGCAAAGTCGCCGCGTGCTTCAATCGCGATGTCTTGCGTCTCACTATCTTTTTCGGAAGCGTAGACCGGTGTGGTCGCAAGTCCGCTTGCAATACCGATCACACCAACACTGGAAAGAATATGCCACCTAATCATATTAAGTCCCCAATATGTTGTTTGTATCAACGACTCGGACGATACATTATTTTAACCATGTATACGACATGAATTACTGTTTAGGTGATGAAATTAACTTGGTGGCGGTCGATAAATTGATTCAAGATATGGCTCGAGGTCCTGCGAATCCAACGATTCCAGGGTGCGGCGGTGAACGCCTTGGCCGGCAATTTTTTTTGAGTTAGCGAGGGTTAGGCCCGGCCGATGCTGGAGTAACTAAATCCAGCCGCACGCACATCATCGGGGCTGTAAATGTTGCGCAGATCGACCAGTACTGGCGCTCTGGCGAGTTCTTTGACGCGGTTTAGATCAAGCGCTCGGAACGCGTCCCACTCGGTCACGATAGCGACTACATCTGCCCCTTCGATCGCGGCATAGGGATCATCACACATGACGACTTCCGGCATCAGCGGCTTGGCGATTTCCATGCCTTCCGGATCGTAAGCGGCCACTTTGACGCCCGCATCACCCAATGTCTGCGCGATGGCTATCGCTGGAGAGTCGCGCATGTCGTCGGTGTTGGGTTTGAAAGTGAGGCCGAGCATTGCGACCTTCTTGCCGCGTGCTTCTTCAGCGCCTCCCAAAGCGTCCAGCACCTTGCGCCCCATCGCCCGCTTTCGACTCTCATTGGTCTTAACAACGGCCTCTACAATGCGGGTTGGGCTGTCGTAATCCTCTGCCGTTTTGAGCAACGCGAGCGTGTCTTTCGGGAAGCACGACCCACCATAACCTGGCCCTGCGTGGAGGAACTTGGAGCCGATGCGATTGTCCATGCCGATGCCGCGCGCGACATCCTGGACGTTGGCACCGACCTTCTCGCACAGATCGGCCATTTCATTAATGAAGGTGATCTTGGTCGCGAGAAAGGCGTTGGCGGCGTATTTGATCAGCTCGCTGGTGCGCCGTCCGACGAACAGGATTGGAGATTCGTTGAGGAACAGCGGGCGATAAACCTCGCGCATGATCTCCCGGCCAAGCTCATCTTCTGCCCCGATCACGATCCGGTCAGGCCGCTTGAAATCGCCAATAGCGGCGCCCTCGCGCAGGAATTCCGGATTTGAGACAACCGCGAAATTGTGCATTGTGCCAGTGTCCTTGATGATTCGTTCTACCTCGTCGCCAGTGCCGACGGGAACGGTGGATTTGGTCACCACAACAGCATCGTTGGCGAGGCTCTCGCCAACTTCGCGCGCGACTTCATAGACAAAGGTCAGGTCGGCATGGCCGTCGCCGCGGCGGCTGGGTGTGCCCACGGCGATAAAGATCGCCTGCGCGCCTTCGATCCCGCTTGCCAGATCAGTGGTGAAAGACAGTCTGCCCGCTTCCACATTGCTGGCAACCAGCGCATCGAGACCGGGCTCATAGATCGGCATGATGCCATCCTTAAGTCGCGCGATTTTGCTTTCATCCTTGTCGATGCAGACCACGTCGTGGCCAAAATCGGCAAAGCATGCCCCCGAAACCAGCCCAACATAGCCAGAGCCCACCATGGCAATCTTCATTGCGTTTGTTCCTCATCGAAAGTCTTGATCGAGCCACCCTCATCGATGGCTTGCAGAATGCGTCGTTGATCGCCTTCCAGCACCAGCGCGGTCAAGACCCCTGAGCGAAAAGCTCCAGTGTCGATGCCGATGCGATATCCGCGATCCATAACGTTTGGAAAGATTGTGTGGCCGTGGACGACGACTTTGTCGAGCGGACCCTCGTGGCGCAGGAAGCGATCCCGGATCCACAGCATATCGCTGCGCTTTTGCTCTTCGAGCGGTAATTTCGGATCGATCCCGGCGTGGACGAACAAATAGTCTCCGGCGACGATCATCCCCTCGAAATTCGCGATATATTCGCGCTCTTCGGCGGAGACGATGTTGGGCAGCTGCTCAAAGAGTTCATCGAGCGTCCAATTGTTGAACTGCTTGGTCGATATGCCATAGCTCATGATTGTCTCGCGCCCTCCGTGCTTCAGGAAGTGACGCAGCACACCGACATCATCGAAGGCCTGGAGAAACATCTCCTCATGATTGCCGGCAAGGATCCGCACTGAGCGTTCCTGTTGCCATTGGCGTGCGCGGGCGATCACGCCCGCGCTGTGCTTACCGCGATCAACCAGGTCGCCCAGCAGGATGATGTGCGTTTCGGCTGGGCCTGCGGCTGCATCATCGGCATCAATCGCTTCGATCAGCGCTTCGAACAGATCGAGGCGGCCATGAATATCGCCCACCGCATAGTAGCGTGTGCCCGCGGGAACTGCGGGTAGCGGCGCGTCTGGGCGCGAACGAAAGAGTTGCCGGAGTTGTTTGAACATGATGCAATAATATGGTGCCGGAGCACTAGGCCAGACACTGCGCGGCTTTAAGCGAGTGCGAAGTCTACGGCAACCAATGCGGCAGCACGCGGAGCTGTGGTGCAAAATCTCCACACTTCGATGTGTTCAGTGGATTCCGCGCAATTTCCCTTGTGCAGTGCGGCATTACTGGGCAAGAAAGTGTCGTAGTCAGATGAGATTGCCGCAAATAAAAAGGCAACCACTGATCGCGCAGGCGGGACGAAGCAACAACACAACATAAGGAAGTTGTAATGCTCACGTCCATTCGCGGCCTCTCCGCCGCAACTCTCTCTGCAGGTCTGCTCATTTCGGCAGCTCCCGCATTTGCTAACGAAGCTGATTCTGTCGACGCGTCGTCGGAAGAGGCCACCTCTCAAACCGCCACTGTCATCGACAGCGAGCTCGATCGTGCAACCGCACCGGTTGAAGCGGCAAAGGTCAGCTATGCCGATGGCGAATCCGGCTTCGACGTATCGGCCAATGTCGCTCTGGTCAGCGAATATCGGTTCCGCGGCGTCGATCTTTCTGGTGGTGAAATCGCCATCCAGGGTGGTGTCGACTTGTCGACCGACATCGGCATCTATGCCGGCACCTGGGCGTCTTCACTTGACGAAGACACGGTTGGCTACGGTTCGACTGAAGTCGATGTCTATGGTGGCTGGAGCGGAGATGTCGCGGAAGGTCTGACCGCCGACGTCGGCGTTATCGCCTATCTCTATCCCGATGCTGGCCCTGGCGATTTCGACTACATCGAATTCTACGGCTCGCTCGGCTTCACTTTCGGCCCTGCTGAAGCAACCGTAGGCGTGGCGTATGCGCCGGATCAGGATTCGCTGGGCAGCACCGACAACTTCTATGTCTATAGTGATGTGGGCGTCGGCATTCCCGGCACTCCGGTGACTGTAACTGGCCACCTAGGCTACACCGATGGCTTCCTGACCTTTACCAATGACAGCAAGGCATTCGACTGGTCGATCGGCGCAGAGGCGAATGTTTATGGTCCGCTGAGCTTGGGCGTTGCCTATGTCGGCGCGGAAGGTGACATTCCCGCCGGTCAGTATGACTTTGTCGATGATGCGATCGTGTTCACTTTGAGTGCGAGCATCTGATCTGATCCAGATCATCTCCCGCTTGGTGTAGCGGGTATGAGAGGGCGCGGGGTTTTACGCATGATCCCCGCGCCTTTTTTGTTTGCCTGCGGTGAAATAACCAACCGGCTTAATCCAGCGAGAAGTTCACCGTCGTGACCACGCGAACCTTCTTGTAAGGGCTGTCGCTCTTGCCCCATCCGCCGCTATCCCCATCACGCGCTTCGATGGAGAAATAGCCTTGAGTCGCGTCCTTGATGGCGCCCACGCCTGCTCCTGAATCCTGCGCGAATTGTTCGGCTGAGGCACGCGCATCGCGGGTCGCCTCAGCGACCATTTCCGGTTTGATGTCGTTGAGCTTGGTGAAGGTGTAGCTCATGCCTGAGCCTTCCTCGAGGAAGACGCCACGCCCGACCAGATCGAACTGTTTGGCGACCGCCCTTTGCGCGCGCTCAATATCATTCGTCCTGAGAGCTAGCCTCTGCCGCACCGTATAGGTCGTTACCCCGCGATTGGTGTAGCTTGAGACATTGGCGCCGGTCGGCTGCAGGCTTTCCGCCGGAAAGCCGAGTTCTTTGAAGAAATCCTCAATCGCGCCTGTATCGCGCCTGACCTTACCCTGCGCTTCGGCTAAATTGGTTGCGCTGGCCGAGTAGGAGATGGTCCATGTGGCGAGGTCTGCAGTAACGTCACGCTCCGCTAGTCCGCGCACGGTTACCGAGCGCTCTGCTTCCTTGGCGCGCAACAACCCGTCGCCCAGCAGATACCCGCCGAGGATCAAGCCAATCGAAGCGATGCCCGCCGTGCCAAACCAACGCGTGGTTGTGCTCGACAGGCTGCTATTGGTGGCTTGTACTTGCTCATTTGTGCCGTTTTCTATCTCGCTCATCATATCCTCCTCATCGTTTTATCCTGCGATGAGTTGTGCATTGATATCGATGAACCGTTTTTGAATGAAGCATTGCCGGGCCGTACGCCGCTCTTTTAAGGCGGCCTTGCAGTCCCGGCGCGACCGACTAAATCAACCGTCGAAAGGATTTACCTCCGATGACCAAATATCTTCATTCCATGATCCGCGTGACCGACCCGGATGCGACGGTCGATTTCTTCAAGCTGATCGGATTAGAAGAAGTGCGTCGCTTTGACGTTGAGGCAGGTCGGTTCACGCTGATCTTCTTCGCCGCTCCGGGGCAGGAGGGCGTTGCAGAGGTTGAGCTAACGTATAACTGGCCGCCTGAAGATGGCGACGAGCCGGAGAGCTATGATGGCGGGCGCAATTTTGGCCATCTCGCCTATCGGGTCGAGAATATCTACGAGACGTGCCAGCGCATTATGGATGCAGGTCACACGATCCATCGCCCACCGCGCGACGGGCACATGGCCTTTGTTAAAACGCCGGACGGCGTCTCAATTGAATTGCTTCAGGAAGGCAACCTTGAGCCGCAAGAACCCTGGGCCAGCATGGAAAACACCGGCAGCTGGTAACCGCTAGAACGCAGCCGCGCCCGTCTGATTACACCTTTCTTGGCTGAACTCCGCGATCGTTGCACTCTGCCAATGGATGGGTGGTCGTCAACCGCAGGACGATAAAGCCCATCACCGCTGAGATTGCAGAGCCTGTAAGGATGCCGATTTTCGCTTCCTCGATCAGCAGCGGCTGCGTCGGGAAGGCGAGCCCGCCGATAAACAGGCTCATGGTAAAGCCTATTCCGCACAGGATTGAAATGCCCCATATCTCGGCCCAGCTAGCGCCTTCTGGGCGCGCGGCAAAGCCGGTCTTCTCAGCGATCACAATGGTCGAGAAGATGCCGAGCTGTTTGCCGACGACGAGCCCAGCGGCAATCGCGACCGGCAGCGGATCTATCAACGCCTCGATCCCCATGCCCGCAAAGGAAACACCTGCATTGGCGAAGCCGAACACCGGCACGACCAGATAGGCGCTCCACGGTGCAAGGCCGTGCTCAAGCCTTTCCAGCATGGAATTGCCGTCTGCCCGGTGCATCGGGATGGTGAGAGCTGCGAGGACGCCTGCGATCGTCGCATGCACTCCTGTGTTGAGCACGCAATACCACAGCACCAGCGCAAGCAGTATATAAGGGGCGAAGACGCTTACCTTCATGCGGTTGAGCGCGATCATCAGGCCGAACACAACGATCGAAGCGATGAGCCATGCGAGCTTGATCGTTGGCGTGTAGAAGACGGCGATCACCATCACCGCGCCGATATCGTCGACGATCGCGACCGTTAGCAGGAACAGGCGCAGCGATGCGGGCACGCGGCTGCCAAGCAGGCCGAGCACGCCCATCGCAAAGGCGATGTCTGTCGCTGCCGGGATTGCCCAACCGCTCGAATATTCGCCTCCGCCGGAGACCAAGATATAGACGATGGCAGGCACGCCCATACCCGCAGCCGCAGCCACCATGGGTAGCCGGCGAGCGGCAGGGTCGGACAATTGGCCAGCGATCAGCTCTCGCTTCACCTCCAGGCCGACGACAAAGAAGAAGATCGCCATCAACCCGTCATTGATCCACAAGTGCAGATCATCGAGCTTGGCAATCGGGGTCCAGGCGAGATCGCCATAAAACAGGTCGCGATATTCGCCCGATAGCGGCGAGTTGGCGGCCAGCATAGCGGCGGCCGCAACAAGGATCAGCAAGACGCCCGCAGATGCGTCGCCCACGAATAGAGCGCGGACCGGCGCAAATATCGAACGGAGTGGAGTGTTTGAATCAGCCATGGTTGCGACGCTCCCTCTCTAAAACTTTCTCCCGTTGCAAGCTTTAACCGAGCGCGATAGGTTCATTTTTCATCAGGGGATGGGGGTCGCCTTGAATTTATTAGATTTGGACGTGTGGCAGTGGCTCGCGCTGCTTCAGCATGAGCTTTTGCTTTTTGCCGGGATTTTCTTTCTGATTGGTGCTGCCGATGATCTGGCAGTCGATTTCACTTGGATATGGTTGAAGTTGACCGGTCGGGCCAAGACCAGCCGGTTGAACCGCGATGAATTGGGTCAGCGGCGACTGTCTGGCGATGCAGCAGTGTTCATACCGACGTGGCAGGAAGCCGAGGTCATCGGCTACACCATATCGCATGTACTCAAGGCCTGGCCGCAGCCGGAAATGCGGCTCTATGTCGGATGCTATCGCAACGATCCGGAGACAATCGATGCGGTGATGAAGGCGGCGGGCAATGATCCACGCCTGCGGATCGTGATCCATGACCGGGAGGGGCCGAGCACCAAAGCCGACTGTCTAAACCGTCTCTATCTGGCTCTTTGTGATGATGAGCATCGCCGCAATGTCAGCGCGCATATGGTCGTGTTTCACGACGCAGAGGACATGGTCGATCCGGGCGCTTTGCCAGTATTGGACGATACGATTGGTGCGCATGCGGGCGGCGCGCAATTCGTGCAACTGCCGGTTGTGCCACTGGTTCAACCCGCGAGCCGCTGGATCGGCAGCCATTACTGCGAGGAATTCGCCGAGGCGCATGCCAAGGGTATGGTCGTGCGCGATGCGCTGGGTGCGGCATTGCCCGGCGCGGGCGTTGGCTGCGCGATCGAGCGTCAGGCTCTAGAACAGCTGCGCATGCGACATGCCGACAGGCTGCCCTTTGTCGCCGAATCGCTCACCGAAGATTACGAGATGGGCCTCAGCATCGCCGATATCGGCGGTCGCGGACGCTTCGTGCGTGCGCGCGGCGACGATGGCGAATTGATCGCCACCCGCGCTTACTTCCCGGATCGCCTCGACACGGTTGTGCGGCAGAAGACCCGCTGGGTGCACGGTATTGCGCTGCAGGGTTGGGACCGGATTGGCTGGTCCGGCAATCTCATAGAGAGCTGGATGAGAGCACGCGACCGGCGCGGGCCGTTCACGGCGTTCGTCTTGCTGATGGGTTACACTTTGCTGGCGGTTTCGGGCCTGCTGTGGGGCGCGATTGAGCTTGGTATGGGAGAGGCGATGTCGCTTTCGCCGATGCTAAAGACTTTGCTGTGGTTCAATTTCGCAGCTTTCGCTTGGCGGGTTGTTTGTCGTTTCGCCTTCACCGCCTGGAACTACGGAACGATGGAAGGGATTGGCGCAGTGCTGCGCATTCCGGTCGCCAATATCATTGCGATCATGGCCGGGCGTCGCGCGCTTATGGCCTACATGCGATCTCTGCGCGGCCATGGTGTCACCTGGGACAAGACCCATCACGCCGCGCACCCGCTGCGAACCGACGATTTGCAGGAGAAACCGGCATGAGCGGGTTTGCGCAATCGCGGCGCGGCGGGCCGCTGGCTATGCTCGGACTGGTTATGGCCGCGTGGATCAGCGGACGCATGATGCTGTGGGAGAGTCCCTTCGGCGTTGCCGAGGCGCTGTCGACATCAGTTGGCGAACCGCTGGCTGAAGCGCCTCAAGACGAAACGAACGACGAGCGTAGCGACAAGAAGCCAAGGTCAGAGGTTCGCTTGACGACAAGGCCAGACACGGAGTTTCGCGGCCATTTCGCCGCTGCGCAGACCTCACCGGAGTTTCCGGCGGGAGACTTCTTCACCTCGCGTCCGGGTATCGCCGCCGGTCACCAGATGCTGCTAATGGCGGCGATGGGATATGTGCCGATGCCGCGTGTGATTGAAGAGACTTGGCGCATGCCCGCCGGGCCGAGCGGCTTCACTCAGGATGCACCGGGGGCGGGGTGGAGCCTGCCCACTGGCACCAAGATCAGGCGCAAGGCCGAGGCAAAGCCCGATCGCTGGTCGGTGGATGCCTGGGCATTCTGGCGGCAAGGCTCCAACTCTGCACAGATATCGCAAGGCCGGGTGCCGGTTTATGGCGCGAGCCAGGCGGGGGCAGTTTTGCAATATCGCTTTGCGCCCAGCTCAGGGCACGACCCACGCGGCTACCTGCGCGGATATCGCGCGCTCGTCCGCAACGGCGAAAGCGAAGCGGCGCTCGGCGTATCGGCTCGCCCACTGGGCGGCGTGCCAGTGCGACTACATGGCGAGGCTCGCCTGACTGACGGGCAATCACGCACCGAAATTCGCGGGGCGGCCTATGCCACAACCGAGATTCCTCCAATCAAGCTACCGCTCGGCGCGCAGGCAGAAGCTTATGCGCAAGGCGGCTATGTCAGCGGTGAAAGCGCGACCGCATTCGTGGACGGACAATTGCAGCTCACGCGTGAGCTCGCTCGCTTCGATCTCGCCAAATCCAAAACCGCGCGGTTTAGCGTTGGCGGCGGAGCATGGGCGGGCGCGCAGGAGGATGTGAATCGGGTCGATCTTGGTCCAACGGCGCGGGTCGATATGGCAATAGGTCAAGTGCCTGCGCGGATATCGGTCGATTGGCGGGAGAGGGTAGCAGGCGACGCTGCCCCTTCCTCCGGCGTTGCTGTAACGATCTCCGCCCGTTTTTGAGGACTGCAAAGCCACAAGTGCCACAAAGCGCGCGCAAAATCTTCGAATGACGGGGACGCGATTGCAGCATTCGCTTTAAACCGCGCGGTCGCTGGGCTAGTCGCTAGGGCATGGATGTCTACCTGCCCATTGCGAATCTGTCGGTGAACGGATTCTACATCGTGATGCTTGGCGGGCTCACGGGCATCCTCTCCGGCCTGTTCGGTGTCGGTGGCGGGTTTCTGACAACACCCCTGCTCATTTTCTACGGCATTCCGCCCACAGTTGCAGCCGCGTCGGCGGCAACGCAGGTGACCGGTGCAAGCGTCTCCGGTGTTATCGCTCATGGCAAGCGCAACGGCGTCGATTATCGCATGGGTCTGGTCATGGTTGGTGGCGGCGTGGTTGGCGCGCTGATCGGTGCTTTACTATTTCGCTTCCTGCAATCGGTTGGCCAGATCGATGTCGTCATCAACGTACTCTATGTCGTGATGCTGGGAACGATCGGCGGGCTGATGATGCGCGAAGCGATCGAGGCCCTGTGGCCGCGCGAGGGCGCGAGCAAGCAGCCACGCAAGCGTCGCCATCACCCCGTTGTGGCGAGCCTGCCCATCCGTTGGCGCTTTTATCGCAGTGGGCTTTACATTTCCCCCCTCGCCCCGCTGATCCTGGGCGTGCTGGTCGGCATCCTGACAATGCTGATGGGAGTTGGCGGCGGGTTCATCTTGGTCCCAGCCATGCTCTACCTTCTGGGCATGAGCGGCAATGTCGTGGTCGGCACCTCACTGTTCCAGATACTGTTCGTCACGATGGTCACCACCATGACCCATGCGCTGACAACCAAGGCGGTGGATATCGTCCTTGCTGGCCTGCTGCTGCTCGGTTCGGTGATGGGTGCGCAGTTCGGTACACAGATCGCGCTTAAAGCTAGGCCTGAGATATTGCGTCTGGTGCTCGCCGGGATCGTGATTCTGGTTGCGCTGCGCATGCTCTATGGCCTCGGCATTCAGCCCGACGAGATTTACACGGTCAGCCCGCTGTGATCGTGCCGCTTCGCATAGGCTTTGTGCTGCTGGCGGCGCTATCGCTTTCGGCGCAACGCGAACCAATTCTTGTGCCTGAAGTCAGCCAGAATCGGGTCGAGGTTCGTCAAGGCTTCACCGGTGCAAATTTGCTGCTCTACGGGGCGATTGTCGATCCTCGCGGCCCAGCGCGCGGGACCGACTACGACATAGTTGTGGTGTTGAAGGGTCCCGCTGAACCGATCCGCCTACGCGAAAAGGAACGGATCGCCGGCATCTGGATGAACGCGGGCAGTTCCGATTTTCGCTCGGCGCCATCCTTCTTCGCGGTCGCATCCTCCAGCCCGATTTCCGAGATTGTCGATGAGCGGACTGCTGCAATTTACGAGCTCGGCACCGAGTTCATCCAACTTAGCCCATCCGGTCAGATCGAGCCGGAGGAGCAAGCCCGATTTGCAGAAGGCTTGGTCGACATGCGCCAACGCCTTGGCCTGTACAAGCAGGATATGACCGGGGTGCGTATAAGCGAGAAGGTGCTGTACCAGGCCCGCATTGCCCTTCCATCCAACGTGACGACGGGTGAGTACACAGCCGAGACATTCGCCATCGCTGGCGGCCGGGTTCTTGCCAGCGCCACCGCCGATATAACGGTTCAAAAGGTGGGTCTCGAAGGGCAAGTCGTGAACGCCGCCAATCGCTGGTCGCTATTCTACGGGCTGGGCGCAATCATGCTTTCGGTGTTCATGGGGTGGTTCGCAGGCCGCGTTTTCGCCAGAGCGTAGGCCGCAAAGCCCTCGATACCGCGTTTGCCAGCGGCCTAGGGTGTTCAGATAGCGTTGACGCGATCTTAACCCAATTATCGCTATTCCCGCCCCCATACCAGTTTGGGGAAAGAATACGCTCATGACCGATATGGGGAACCAGAATTTTGGCCGTTCGCAAGCTAGCGGTGCGCGAGCAACCGACGGCGCTGCAGAGGCGGTTGCCGATTTGAACAAAGGCCAAGCCGCCACCGCGCCCGCTCCTGCGGTTCAATCTGCTCCTCCTCAGGCTCCTGCGGCTCAACCCGCCCAGGCACCCGCTGCTACACCAGCGGCAGATAAGGCACCGGGCGGCAAAGACAATTCCAAGCAACCTATCGGTGTTGTGCTCGAAATCTCCGGTGCTGGTTCGCAAATTGCCATCGATCTGCAACGTCTCAGCGAATGTATGGAAGACCCCGACCCATCCATCGCTCTCGCAGGCCAGGTCGGTAGCCAGATCAAAATCCGCGTCGGCGACTCGTGGTTGCTCGCCAACGTGCGCGACCAACGCAAGGATCGCCGTGCTGAAGGCGGGATCATCGCCAGCATCGACTTCCTCGGCGAAGGTCAGGAAGAGAAGCTGACCGGTCGCATCCACGGTTTCCGCCGTGGTGTGACCCGCTATCCCGTCCCCGGCGGACTGGTCTATCCGGCGACGACCAAGGACCTCGAGCAAATCTACGCCAGCGATGGCCGCGCCAATATCACGATTGGTACCGTCTATCCGACCAAGGATATTCGCGCCGGCCTTTATATCGACGCGATGCTGGGTAAGCACTTCGCGCTGCTCGGCTCGACCGGTACCGGCAAATCGACCAGCGCCGCGCTGATCCTACACCGTATCTGTGAGGCTGCGCCCAAGGGCCACATCGTCATGATTGACCCTCACGGCGAGTATTCCGCTGCTTTCCGTCAGACCGGTCAGATCCTCGACGTGTCGAACCTGCAAATGCCATATTGGCTGATGAACTTCGAAGAACATTGCGAAGTGCTCCTCACCAGCGACGGCAACGAGCGCCAGGTCGATGCCGACATTCTTGCCAAGTGCCTTCTGCATGCGCGCGGCAAGAACCGCCTTGCAGAGACGATGGGCAAGATCACCGCCGATTCGCCGATTCCCTATCTCCTGTCCGACCTAGCGACCAAGCTTCAGGACGAAATGGGCAAGCTGGACAAGGCCACTTCATCCGCGCCGTACATGCGGATCAAGGGCAAGCTCGATGAGCTCAAGGCCGATCCGCGCTATCAGTTCATGTTCTCCGGCATGCTCGTTGGCGACACAATGGCCGACTTCATCTCCAAGGTGTTCCGCATGCCTGGCGAGGGCAAGCCAATCTCGATCATCGACGTGTCCGGCGTTCCGTCCGACATCACGTCGACCGTGGTTGCCGTGCTCAGCCGCCTGGTGTTCGACTTTGCCATCTGGGGTCGCGAAGAAAAGACCCGTCCGATCCTCCTCGTCTGCGAAGAGGCCCACCGATACGTGCCGAGCGAGAAGAACGCCGACGGTTCGTCGGTTGCCAGCATTCTCGGCCGGATCGCGAAGGAAGGTCGTAAGTACGGCATCAGCCTGGGCCTCATCACCCAGCGTCCGTCCGACTTGGCCGAAGGCGTGCTGTCACAATGCGGCACCATCCTGTCCATGCGCCTGAACAACGATCGAGACCAGGCCTTTGTGAAAGCCGCCATGCCAGAAGGCGCGCGCGGCTTCCTCGACTCCATTCCGGCGCTGCGTAACCGCGAGGTCATCATCTGCGGCGAGGGTGTCGCCATTCCTATCCGCGTCAGTTTCGATAACCTCGAAGAGAACAAGCGACCGGCTTCGGAAGACCCGAGCTTTGTCGACCTTTGGAACGAGGGCGGCGGCGAAGAGGAAGTGGTCGACCGCGTCGTCCAGCGCTGGAGAAGCCAAGGGTGATTTGGTTTCCGCACCCCGTCCGGGGTGCGATGTCCTCGCGGTCTGCGGGCAAGCCCGCACCGCTGCGGGCGGCCGCTTGGCCTTGCGGCGCTGCGCGCCGTGCTCCGCGACCAAGCCAGATGGATGGCGCACTTTCGAAGCCGATAGGCTTCGCAAGCGCGACCGCGCGCCGCGGCTTATGCCGCGAAAGCCTAGCGGGCCGGATGGCCCGCGCCCGGCGCTTGAGGGCGCAAGCAAACTACGTCCCACGCTCATCCCCATACAGGTGGATGTGCAGCCGATCCGACATGCGGAAGCCGTGCTTCAGGCATAGCGGGGCGAGCCATTCCTCGCGCTTGCGCAGGGTCGCGCTGTTCGTCCCCTCCGGCATCAGAAAGACGTGTCCCGGCTTGAACATGTAGTGTCGCTGGAGCGCCAGCACCTCGTCCACATCCTCCGGCGAAGCGATCACGAACTTGAACCATGCGCGCGGATCGACCGCATAGTGATCGAGCCGTTCCGGGATCAGCGCCAATTCGGCCGCATTGCCCGAATGCGCGAGTTTGGGACTGACATTGTATTGATCCACGCGCACATCGACATGGCTCGGCGCCTTGGTTGTGCCATTGGTCTCGATCTCGATTTCCAGGTCCGGTAGCAGCGCGAGCAGGTCCGCCAGCGCGCCGCCCTGCATCAACGGTTCGCCGCCTGTGATCACCAGCCGCTTCTGACCCAACGCCTCGATCCGCTCGGCGACATCCGCCACCTCCAGCGTCACCTGGTTGGCCTTGCGATCAAAGGTTTTGCCATCGCGGTGCTGCCGCTCGTCCCCGTCGAAGTGCCAGGTATAGGCCGTGTCGCACCACACGCAGGCGAGGTTGCAGCGCGACAGCCGCATAAAGGCAACGGGCGTGCCCGCGCTCGGCCCTTCGCCCTGCAGCGATGCAAAAATCTCCGGCCCGCCGGTGTCGTCTGTTGCGCAAATCAGCGACATATTATTTCCTACGAAGTTGACACAATTGACACCGTGTCACCCGGGTCGAGCATATCTGAAGCCCGCAGAAAACTGCCAAAAATCGTTCCAAAAGCGAAGTTGACACTTCTCCAACTTGAAACGGGTTTTGCGGTGCTTGTCATGCTTTTTCCATGCCACGTTTGCGATGGGTAGGAAAGCGTCGCTCTCCTGCTCGCTGGGAGAGGGGAGGCATTGATCCCGGCTCTTCGAACGCCACCTTAGTCCCACTGCGCCGGGTCGAGCGCCAACAGTTCGGACATTTGTGAATAGAGATGCGGCTCCTCACGCCGCAACGCCCGTGACTTCTCAAAAAAAGTGACAATCGCTTCGGCGAAAAACTCTTCATGGTTCGTCGCTCCGTAAGGATCGATCAGGGTCGCTTTCCCGATTTCGACCTTTTCGATATGGGTGTGATAGGCATCGAGCATGGCCTTTTCCCAACCCGCATAGGCTTGCCCCTTGCGCAGGATCGGGATTCCGTTGGTGTGGCCTGTCAACGCATCCAGCTGGTGCGCGAATTCGTGAATGACGACATTAAACCCGTCTTTCGGGTCCAGCCCGCCATGCAGCGCCTGGTCCCATGACAGAATGACCGGCCCCCGGGCCCAGCTTTCGCCCAGCGTCGCGTGCCTGTTTTCACTGACGACATAGCCGTCATGCGTGTCGCGGTGGGTGACGAAGGCAGAAGGGTAGATCAGCACGTTCCTGAGCGTATCGTACCAGACCGGACTGTTGACGATCAGCAGGCACGCCTGCGCCGCGATGGAGAGCCTCATTTCATCGGTGACCTCAACGCCGTTATTGCCGCGGAACGTGACCTGATCGAGGAACAGGTTGATCTTCCCCTCCAGCGAGAGCCGCAGATCGTGCGGCAAGAGCTCGACCAGCGGAACGAGCCGTTCGACCACGGCGCGCTGTTCGGGCGTGAGCGGCGTCACCAGAAGTTCCCTGCACCTGCGCCGCTTCGCAACGGCGCGGTAGATGAAGAACGCGGTGACCAGCAGCGCGGCGACAAGGAAGAGCCAGAGCGACATCTCAAGCAGATAAGATGCCGCTCAGACTTTTGGTAGGGTGTGAGGCGGTCGGCTTATCCGAGCCGCGCCAGCGCCGCTGTAAGCCGTTCTGCCTCTGCTGAGTGATGCGCGAAGTCGGCCTTGGCCTTCTCCACTGCTTCCGGCTTGGCGCGTTCGACGAAGTTCGCATTGCCTAGACGGCCTTCGAGCGATTTCGCTTCCTTTTGCGAAGCTTCGAGTGCTTTTTTGAGCCGCGCTTTTTCCTCGGCAATGTCGATGATGCCCTCGAGCGGGATCACGAAGACGTCACCGCCTGCGGTAACTTGCATCGCCGGGCCGTCAGGCGCCTCGCCCAGGGTCACCGGGGTCAGGCGGGCGAGCCGTTCAATCGCGGCGCTGCTGCGCTCGATTGTGCTGCTGGCCAGCTCCGATGCGCTCGGCAGGAACGCCGCCAATTTCGCGCCGGGCGCGATGCCCAGCTCGTTTTTGGCGCTGCGGACATTGCTGGTGAGTTCGATGACCCAGTCAATCGCATCGGTGGCAGGCTTGCTGACATTGGCGCGCGGATTGGGCCATTTGGCGGTGATGATCGGATATTCGCTGCGAGGGTTTCCGTTTTCTGGGCCGTTTAGCGCGCCTTGCGCATGCCACAGCTCTTCCGTGATAAACGGCATGAACGGGTGCAGCATGACGAAGATTTGATCGAGCGCCCATCCGGCGACTTCACGGGTTTCGGTGGCCGCCGTCTCGCTCGCACCTTCAGCAAAGACAGGTTTGATCAGCTCCAGATACCAGTCGCAGAACTTGCTCCACGTAAACTGATAGATTGTGTTCGCCGCCGCATCGAAGCGCAGGTCGGCCATCGCGGCGTCTAGCGCTTCGACCGTCTGCTGAACCTCGCCAATGATCCATTGGTTCGCCGCCAGCCTCGCCTCTGGAGCGGCGAGAGTGCTGGATGCGCCAATGCCATTGGACTGGCAGAAACGCGTCGCATTCCAGAGCTTTGTCGCGAAATTGCGGTATCCCTTGACCCGCTCATTATCCATTTTGATATCGCGCCCCTGGCTTTCCATCGCCGCCATGAAGAAGCGCAGCGCATCCGCGCCATATTCGTCAATCAGGCCGAGCGGATCGACGACATTGCCCTTCGATTTGGACATTTTCGCGCCGTCGGCTGCGCGAACTAGACCGTGTAGATACAGCTTGGGCCAGGGCGCTTTGCCCATATTGTATTGACCCATCATCATCATCCGCGCGTCCCAGAAGAACAGGATGTCAAAGCCGCTGATCAGCAAATCGTTGGGGAAGTGTTTTTCGAGCAGATCACTTTCATTGGGCCAGCCGAGCGTGGCGAAGGGCCAGAGCGCGGAGGAGAACCATGTGTCGAGGACGTCGGGGTCGCGGATTAGACGTACCATGTCCGGAACGCCTACATCATGCTCCCCGACGCCAACGTCGAAATTATCCGGATAGTATTCTTTTGCCTGAGCAATTGCTTCGGCCTCTGTCATCGCGACGAAGGCCACACGTTCGCTTGGCTCGACCGTCGAAATCTTTATCTGACCTGGAGGGCTGTCGGCCCGCAAATTTATCTTAACGGGCGATGCCTTTTTCTGGTCCTTGCCGACTTTCGGTCCAAACCAAGCTGGAATCCGGTGCCCCCACCACAGCTGGCGTGAAATGCACCAGGGCTGGATGTTCTCCATCCAGTTGAAGAAGGTCTTCTCCCAGCTTTGCGGGACGATTTCGATCGTGCCGTCCTTGACCTGTTGGATCGGCTTTTGCGCGAGCTTTTCGGCATCGACATACCATTGATCGGTCAGCCATGGCTCGATTACCACGCCGCCGCGATCGCCAAACGGTGTGGCAATGGTGCGCGGCTCGGCATCGAGTTCTTGCGTCTCGCCCTTCTTCGTCTTGGTGATGTGCGGGATTAGGAAGCCCTGTTCCTTCAGCCGCTGCACAACCAGTTCGCGCGCGCCCGACACTCCGTCGCGTTTGAAACGGTGCAGGCCGAGATATTCCTCCGGCACCAGCCCGTCGGCGGTCTGACAAACATTCGCATCGCCATCGAGCATGTTGAGCATCTCGCCCGCCGCAATCCCGGCGCGCTTGCCGACTTCGAAATCGTTGAAATCGTGTCCCGGCGTGATCTTCACCGCGCCGCTGCCCAGCTCCGGATCGGCGTGCTCGTCCGTAATGATCGGCACTTTGCGGCCCGTGATCGGCAGGACAACATGCTTGCCAACAACGCTGGCATAGCGCTCATCAGAGGGGTGCACTGCGACCGCCATATCGGCCAGCATCGTCTCGGGCCGCGTGGTCGCAACCTCGATGTAATCCCGGCCATCCGGCAAGGTCACGCCGTCTTCCAGCGGATATTTGAAATGCCAGAAATGGCCGGGAATGTTCTGGCTCTCGACTTCGAGATCAGAGATCGCGGTCTTCAGCTTCGGGTCCCAGTTCACCAGCCGTTTGTCGCGATAGATCAGGCCGTCATTATAAAGGTCGACGAAGGTCTTGAGCACCGCCTTCGTAAAGTGCTCGTCCATCGTGAACTGTTCGCGCGACCAGTCCATCGAGCACCCGAGACGGCGCAGCTGACCTGTGATTGTGCCGCCGCTCTCGGCCTTCCATTCCCAGACCTTGTCGACGAATTCTTCGCGCGAATAATTGGTGCGCTTGTCCTGGCGTTCTTCCAGTTGGCGCTCGACCACCATTTGCGTGGCGATGCCCGCATGGTCGGTGCCTACGACCCACAGTGCATCCTTGCCGCGCAGCCGCTCATAGCGAACCACGATATCCTGCAGCGTGTTGTCGAGCGCGTGGCCGATATGCAGCGACCCGGTGACGTTTGGCGGCGGGTTCACAATGGTGAAGGGTTCCGCATCGGGGCGCTCGGGCCGGAACAGGCCTTTCTCTTCCCAATGCTGATACCAGCGCGCCTCGATCTCGGCCGGGTTGAAGGTGGTGGGTAGTTGCTCGGTCATTGTGTGTCTTATCTCATGTGCCGGGCCGCCCGCTCCCTCCACCCTTCCACCCGGATTGTGTCCCGGTCGATTCCGGGTGGAAGGGTGGAGGGAGCGGGCTGGAGCAGCCCCATAACTCGAGCAATCTCAATACAGCGCCGTTGCTGCGACGCAACGAAGAGTTTCGCTTCGCGCTAACTGACCGCTTGTGATGCTGGCGATTTCCTTACATAGCTGATGCTTATGGATGGGGCCGCGCAATTCACGCTCGACGCAGACGAAGCCGGTGGTAGCCGGCTCTCGCTCGAAGGCTCCTTGCTGGTTTCCACCGTTGGCCCGCTCGACCATGATCTGAGCCAGATCTCGGACCAGCTGTCTGCGATCGACCTGTCGGGCGTCGAGGAAATCGACACAATCGGAGCATGGGTGGCATGTCGGCTGGCGGCGCGCCACGATGCGGAAATCGTCGGCGCCAGCGACCGGGCCAAGCGTCTGCTCGATGCCGTCCAGGATGCGGGTAACGAAGCCGAAATACGGCCGCCGCGCGTCCCCGTGTGGGAGCGTGTGCCGGAGGCGATGGGCGAGCTGGTGTTCGACATGCGCGCTGGCATCATCGGCGTTGTCGGCTTCCTTGGCCGGGTGCTGATCGGATTCGGCCAGTTGATCGCCAATCCCGGGCGCTTTCCGATGAAAGCCATGGTGCGCCAGATGGAGCTGGTCGGCGTCTCGGCCTTACCGATCATCGGTCTGATGAGCTTCCTGATCGGGATTGTGATTGCTCAGCAGGGCGCGGTGCAATTGTCGCAATTTGGCGCGGAGACGCTGACAGTGAACCTCGTTGGCCGCATCACCTTGCGCGAGCTGGGCGTGCTGATGACCGCGATCATGGTTGCAGGGCGATCTGGTAGTGCCTTTGCCGCGCAGATCGGTACGATGAAGCTGACCGAAGAGGTCGATGCGATGCGCACGATCGGCATATCGCCCATCGAAGTGCTGGTGATACCACGCATTCTGGCGGCCACGTTCATGATGGTGCTGCTCGGCTTTTACGCCTCGATCGTCGCTATTGTCGGCGGCGCGGTGGTGGGGCAGTTCGCGCTCGGGATCCCGTTCTTCACCTTCCTTGAGCGTATTCAGGAGGTTGTGCCGACCTATGATCTTTGGGTCGGCCTGATCAAGGCACCGGTTTTCGGGCTGATTGTCGGCCTCGCCGGTTGCTATCACGGCATGCGGGTGCAGGGTAATTCCGAACAGGTCGGGCTACGCACCACGATGGCTGTGGTCTCGGCGATTTTTGCGGTGATCGTGCTCGACGCGTTCTTCGCGGTGTTCTTTACCGAGATTGGATGGGGGTGATGGACGATATCCTCCAGCCCCGATTCAGCGGAGAGCCGCCGGTTATCGTCCAGGGCCTGACCAACAGGTTCGGTGATTTCGCGGTGCATGAAGGCCTCTCGCTGGAAGTGCGGGAAGGTGAGATACTTGGCGTTGTCGGCGGCTCCGGCACCGGCAAGTCGGTGCTGATGCGCTCTATTATCGGGCTGCAGATTCCGAATGAGGGCGATATTTCCGTATTCGGGCGCAAGATCACCGGGATCGATCCAGATCAGGATTTGGGCGTGCGCTGCCGATGGGGCGTCATGTTCCAGGGCGGGGCGCTTTTCTCGACTCTAACGGTTGGCGAAAACGTCGAAGTGCCGTTGAAGAAATTCTATCCCGAGATCGAGCCTGAGCTGCGCCGGGAGATTGCGCGCTACAAGGTGCTGTTGTCCGGCCTTCCTGAGGACGCGATTGCGAAATTCCCGTCAGAACTATCCGGGGGTATGAAGAAACGCGCAGGGCTCGCCCGCGCGCTCGCGCTCGATCCGGAGCTACTGTTCCTTGATGAACCGACCGCTGGCCTCGACCCAATCGGCGCGGCGGCTTTCGACCGGCTGACCAAGGAGTTGAAGGAAACGCTGGGCCTTACCGTGTTCCTCATCACCCATGATCTCGATACGCTTTACGAGATCTGCGACCGGGTCGCGGTGCTGGCGGACAAGCAAGTCGTTGCCGTGGGCACGATCCCGGAATTGATCGCGACCGGACATCCGTGGATCGAGGATTACTTCAACGGTCCGCGCGGTCGCGCGGCTTTATCGACACATGAACGCGGCGAAAACGGAAGCGGGGGCTAAGAGCATGGACAAGCCCGCGCCCTTCCGTTCATAGGGAAACCAATGGAAACACGGGCCAATCACCTTTGGGTAGGAGCGGTAACGCTGGTTTTGCTGGCGGCGCTGGCAGCGTTCATCGTCTGGATCGCGCGGCTGGGGCAGGGCGAGCAGAACGAATACGACATCTTCTACGCGCAGTCGGTTTCTGGCCTCGCCAATGGATCGCAAGTCTCCTTTGCCGGTGTCCCTGTGGGGCAGGTGCAGCAGATTGCGCTCTCGCAAGACGACCCTGAGTTCGTCCGCGTTCGCATCCGGGTGAAAGAGGACGTGCCGATCCTGGTTGGAACCGAAGCGACGATTCAGGCAAGTTTTACCGGCGTCTCGACGATCCTTCTCGATGGCGCACGTAAGGATGCGCCAGCAATCACGTGTGAAACCACGGCCTGTCCGGAAGGACGCCCTGTCATCCCGCCGGGACGCGGCGGGATTGGCGAGATTTTTGCGAGCGCGCCGCTGCTGCTTGAACGGCTGGCGACTTTGACCGAGCAATTGAACACCATTCTTGGGCCGGAAAACCAGGAGCAAATCTCCGGCATCCTGCGCAACACCAATCGCCTGTCGGGCGAGCTGGCCGAAGCGGCCCCTCGGCTGGAAGGAACCTTTGCCGAGCTGGAAAACGCGCTGGCCGAGGCAGCACAGGCACTCGACGCGTTCGAGAAAGTCACCGCCTCGACGGACAATCTACTCAACACTGAAGGGCCAGCCCTGTCGAAGGAACTGCGCGGCACGCTGGCCTCGGCCAATCTTGCTGCGGCAGAGCTTGCCAAGACGCTGGAAGACACTCGTCCTGCCGCGCGGCAATTGCGCGAAAGCACTATTCCCAATGCGGAGGCGACTTTGCAGGATCTGCGCGCGACCAGCCGGGCGCTGCGTAATGTCACTGAAAAGCTCGATGATCGCGGTGTGGGCGCGCTGCTGCAGGGCCAACCATTGCCGGATTATGAGCCTTGAGGGGGCATGACAGAATGAGCCGTTTGTCCAACCGTTCTGGCGCGATATCGCGCACGCTCAAGCTGGCAGCGATCATGCCCGCTGCGCTCGCACTATCAGGTTGTGTAAGTTTTGGAGGCGAGCCACCCGAAAGTCTGCTCAACCTAACCTCTGATCTGACCGCGCCGAGCGGTCAGGGCGGCTCCGTCGTCAATGACGATGCAATCTTCATTGCCACGCCGGAAGTGCCTGCTCGTCTTGATGTGACGCGCATTCCCGTAAGAGTGAGTGACAATGAAATCGCCTATTTGCAGGACGCTTTCTGGGTCGAAAAACCCGCCCGTCTTTTCCGCCGATTGATTGGTGAAACCGTGCGTGCGCGCAGCGGCGTTTTGGTGCTGGATACCGATGGTGCCCCGTTGAATGCGAAGATCGCCATTCGCGGGACCTTGCGTGAGTTTGGGTACGACGCGACGCGGTCTGCCGTTGTGGTGCGCTACGACGCGATAATCTCAAACGATCAGGGCGCTGACGATAGCAGGTTTGCCACTTTCCGCCTGGAGGCGGTGGAAGAGGGTGTAACGCCCGATCCGGTCTCCGTGGGGCAGGCGTTGAATCGAGCTGCCAATCGGGTTGCGCAAGAGCTTGCGGATAGTCTGGTCCGGTCTTCGGCCGCAGAAGCTCCATCGTCCGAATAGACTACAATACGCGGGACTAGTGGCGGGCCAGCGCCAAGAACTGCTGCGCCATCAGGAAATCGTGACGGCGTTTTGTGCGGCGTTCCTCTGCCTCGTGGTCGCGGCCCCATAGTTCGGCCTGCCATTCCTCTTCGAGACAGGCTGCGCGCCATAGCCCTTCGGCGTCGGCATCCGGCTCGCTTGCAAGCACGGCGATGGTCAGCGATGCGGCGAGCGATGACATGCTTTCGAGCGCCGCCAGCGCAAACTCGCTTTCATCTTCGATCCGCTCGCGCAATTTGGTGAGGGTCGCTTCGTTTTGCGGCTTGTGGACGATGCCGCTCACACGGGTGAAGCGGACGCTGCCTTGTGCTTCGATTTGCGCGAGCAATGGCTCCCAAACTTCTTGCTGGCGCGCATAGAGCGCGTCTTCCGGGTCGGCGCGATAGCAGAGTGTGTCGGTCTCGCCATAGCGCAGCAGCTTGGTAATGGTTTCCTCGCGTGCGCCGCTGACCACCTCGATGGCGTAATCGGCCATGTCGCGGAATATGAAGCGCTTCGTATCGAGATCTTCGCCTTGTTCCGACCATTCCCTGGCCATGGCCTCGGCGAGCGCCCGTGTTGGCACGGCTTGCACCGCTCCATGCACGGTCTTGACGCCGCGCCCATCCAGTATGACCTGCCAGCCAGCGCCTTGCTCGGCCTCGCGGATGTCCACCGCGTCATAGAAGCGCTTCATTCTTCGTTTTCCCAGCCGTGATCGCGCCGTTTCCAATGGCGCACCAATGCATAAGGCCCAAAGAAGAAGGCCAGCATTCCGCCGATGCTGAGTATATAGGCGAAGATCGGTGGGAAGCCCTCGATCACGTCGCGGGCCATGGCGAGGCCGATCAGCAGCGTGATGATCGAGCCGATCCGCACGCCGCTCATCAGGAACACGCGCTGAGCCGCGCGGCGTTCATTGGCGGGTGGGTATTCCTCGCTCACAGCAATCGCTCCAGCTCTGCTACGTGAGCCGCGACCGATTCTGCGCCCGCATCCGAGAGTTCTTGCGGCTCGTGATAGCCCCAAGCGACGCCGATGCTGCGGATGTTAGCCTCCCGGGCCATGATTATATCGAATGTCGTATCGCCGATCATTACAGCATTGGCGGGCTGCGCTCCTGCCTCGAAAAGCGCCGCCTCGAGCATGGCGGGATGCGGTTTCGAGGGATGACGGTCCGCCGTCTGCAGCGAAACGAAGTGATCGCGAATATTGTGCGCGGCGAGCACTGCCTCCAGACCGCGATCCGATTTCCCGGTCGCGACCGCGAGCTGCCATCCGGCATCGCGCAAGGTGCCGAGCAGCTCCAGTATCCCGTCATAGAGTGGCTCATGCAGTAGACCTTCTTCGCGGCGCGCAAAGTAAGCGGCTTTGTAGAATTCGACGACATTCTTGACGTCGTCTTCGTCTACCTCCGGAGCGAGCCTGCGGACAGCAACGGGCAGGCTCAGACCGACAATCCGGCGCACGTCGTTGCGGCTTGGTTGGGGCAGCTTGGCTCGCTCGAAGGCGCTTTCCATCGTGTCGCAAATGTCGGCCTGGCCATCGACCAGCGTCCCATCGCAATCGAAGACGGCGAGTTTTTGCACGCTCATTTGCGGCGCCCCTTGGGTTTACTTTTCGCTTTGGCCTTCTTGTTTGCCGTATCCTTGGAGGTCGCACGGGTGCGCCGTTCGCCGCGCCGTTCCTTGCGATATTTCTTGGCATGCTGGCGCGCGGCCTGCTTCTTTTCGGCCTTGGTCTTTTCCGGTGCGAGATCGAGGCGCGGGTCGGCATCGCTCGCATTTTCGTCGAACCCCAGCGCTTCCATGCTGGCGGCGAAATGCTCGGGCAGGGCGGCGATGACGTCCAGCCGCCCACCGCCGGTTTCCTTGCCACCGGTCGTTCCTCGGCCCGGTTCGGAAATGATCAGCCGCCGCGCGTGCAGGTGCATCTTGCGGCTGATGCTGCCCGTCAGGAAAGCATCCTGCCCTCCGTATTTGCCGTCGCCCACGATCGGGTGACCTATCGCCGCCATATGTACGCGCAATTGGTGCGTGCGCCCGGTCAGCGGCTCGAGCTCGACCCAGGCGGTGCGATTACCAGCCCGCTCGACCACGCGGTAACGGGTCTTGGCTGGCTGGCCGTTTTCCTCATCGACATGCATTTTCTCGCCGCCCGTACCGGGCTGTTTGGCAAGCGGTGCGTCGATTGTGCCCTGAGGCACTTCAGGAATTCCGACCACCAGCGCCCAGTATACTTTACGTGCGCTGCGTCCGGAAAAACGCTTGGAATAGCTTGCTGCAGCCCCCGGAGTGCGCGCGATCAGCAGCACGCCGGAGGTGTCCTTGTCGAGGCGGTGGACAAGGCGCGGGCGTGGCGTGTCTTCGTCGGTCACAAATGCATCGAGCAGCCCGTCGACGTGCTTGGTCGTCTTGCTGCCGCCTTGGGTCGCGAGGCCGGGTGGCTTGTTGAGCACAATCGCGGTCTTGGTCTCGCGGATCACCATGTCGCGTGCCTGAGCGATCTCTTCAGCGGTCAGCTCGCGCTTCTTGCGCGGAGCCTTTCCGCCTGCCTTCTGCTCGCCGCCTGGCGGCACGCGCAGCACCTGCCCCTCGGCCAGACGATCCTCAGGCTTGGCGCGCTTGCCATCGACGCGGATCTGACCCGTGCGCGCCCAGCGTGACACTGTTGCAAAGCCGATCTGCGGCAGGTTGCGCTTGAACCAGCGATCTAGCCGAATGCCGTCATCGTCCTCGCCAACGGTAAACTGGCGAACGTTCTTGTCTGCATTGCCTTGGCTCATACCGCACCTCGCACAATCAGCAGCCCGGCATAGAGTGCGGCGAGACCGGCGATCACCGATATGGCCGCATATCCCAGCGCCATTGTGGCCTGTCCGCGCTCGATCAACAGCAGCAGTTCGAGGCTGAACGCGCTGAATGTGGTGAACCCGCCGAGCAGGCCGACGCCGAGTAGCAGACGCATGCTTTCGCTGGCGCCACCTTCACGTGCCAGCCAGCCGAACAGCAGCCCCATGGCGAGGCTGCCGAGCACATTCACGCTCAACGTGGCCCATGGGAAGCCGCCGGGCGAACCCAGCGCGTGAGTCACCGCGCGGCCCAATTGATAGCGGCATGCGGCACCGATCGCGCCGCCCAGCGCGACATAGCTTGTGGCCAATACAGGAGAGATAGTCGTCATTGCCCGTCCCCTTAGACCGGGCGGTCCCGTTCGTCATCCCGCATAGCGAGAGTAAGGCAATTTATTCCAGCCTCGGGATTTGCTAGCCTGCGCAGGTGCAATCATTGGAGAGGAACAGTGGCGACACCCGAAGAGCAACTCGCGACGATGATAGCGAATATCCCTGACAAAACTGGGAAGACGCTGGAGGAGTGGATTGATATCATCCAAGCCTCGGGGCTCCAGAAGCACGGTGAAATCATTAGCCTGCTGAAAGGTGAGTATGGCGTTTCACACGGTTTCGCCAATTTGCTCGTTTCGAAGTCGAAGGAAACCGGCGAGGAAGTGGATCTTGTTGCGGAGCAATATTCGGGCGCGAAAGCCGATCTTCGTCCGATACATGATGCGATCGTGCTCTATGCCAATGCCCTGGGCGGCGACGTCGAGGTTGCACCGAAGAAGGCCAGCGTCAGCTTGCGCCGCAAGAAGCAGTTTGCGCTGATTACGCCGGCTACAAAAACGCGGGTCGATCTCGGTCTGGCTTTGAAGGGTGAGGAACCCGAGGGAAGGCTCGAGACATATAACGCGATGTGCAGCCACCGCGTACGGTTGGAAAGTACCGCCGACTTCGACGACGAAGTGAAAGCGTGGGTCCGCGAGTCCTATGAGAGAGCTGGCTGAGCCCTATAAGAACTTGCCATAGACCGGCAAAACCGTTAGGTGCGAGCTAGATTTAGCCGATCCTACAGGATTCGGCGCAATTTTCGTTGTTTCTGAATATGGTGCATCCCGCCTTGTTTGTGCGGGCTCTCCCGCCCGAATTGGAAAGAGGTAGTTTCGCTTTATGCAAATCATGGTTCGCGATAACAATGTCGATCAAGCTCTCCGCGCGCTCAAGAAGAAGCTGCAGCGTGAGGGTGTGTATCGCGAAATGAAATTGCGTCGCCACTATGAAAAGCCAAGCGAGAAGCGCGCCCGTGAAAAGGCCGCTGCCGTGCGCCGCGCGCGCAAGCTTGAGCGTAAGCGCATGGAGCGCGACGGCATCAAGTAATGCCGCATTTCAGGCGGTCGCCCCTTCAGGAAAAGTGGGCACCGGTTTTCCGCCCGGAAGGGGCGAAAAGACCAGAAACGCGCTTGAACGCACACCTGTGATGAGCCATTAGGGCGCGGTTCAACTCCGCGCCCTTTTGTTTTGCGGCGTCACCTCACAATCAGGATCGATACATGGCAGAAGTTACCCGCGTTCCCTTGCAGCCGATTGCCAAAGGCTCGCTGACCAAGCTGTGGCTTGGTGTTCTGGTGGCGATCCTCATTGGCGGCGCGCTGGCGTGGTCTGCCATGCCAAAGGGTCTGTCGCTCGATACGATCGTCGCTGGCGAAGGCGCGAACCCCGGCCCCGAAGATGTTGTCTTTGTGAACTACAAGGGTTCGCTGGCGGACACTGGTGAAGTTTTCGACGAATCGCAGGACATTCCTCTCCCGGTCGAGGGCATCTTCCCAAAGGGCAATCCACTGCCGCTGGCGCGCATGCTTCCCGGTTTCCGCGATGGCGCGGTGCAGATGCAGAAGGGCGGCAAGTACGAACTCTTCATTCCCGCCGATCAGGCTTATGGCGAAGAGCCACCGCAAGGCGCGCCAATCCCGCCAAATGCGGACCTTGTGTTCGAAGTGGAGCTGATCGACTTCATGACCGAGGAAGAGTTCGAGCGTAAGCTCGGCATCCTTCAGCAGGCGATGGGTATGCCGGCGGGTCCGGGCGGTCCGCCTCAAGGCGCTCCTCAAGGTGCTCCCCAAAATTTACCGGAAGGCGCGCAGCCAATCCCCGCTCCCGGACAGTAAGCGAGAGACATATCAATGTCGGTGGACAAACAGACGGTAGCCAAGATCGCCGGGCTGGCCCGGATCAAGATGGGCGACGAAGAGCTCGAACGCATGGTGCCCGAGCTCAACAATATCCTCGAATGGGTCGAGCAATTGGGTGAAGTCGATACCAGCGACGTCGAACCGATGAGCGCAGTGATCGAGAACAGCCTGCGCCTGCGCGAGGACGAGATCGACGCCGATCCCAAGACGGCCGGTGGCCGCCGCGACGATGTGCTGGCCAATGCACCGGCGGCAGAGCATGGCTTTTTCGGCGTGCCCAAGGTGATCGAGTAATGACTGACCTTACAAACCTTGGCGTAAAGGCAATCCGCGACGGGGTCGCATCCGGCGATTTCACCGCGCGTGAAGTGGCCGAAGCCTTCAATGCGAATGTCGCCGCTGCTGCAGAACTGAACGCCTTTATCGTCACTACCCCGGATCACGCTCTCGCTGCCGCCGATGCGGCCGATGCCAAGCGCGCGAAGGGCGAGGATTTGGGCGCAATGGGCGGCGTGCCGATCGGCATGAAGGACCTGTTCGCCACCAATGGCGTGCAGACCACTGCCGCGAGTCACATTCTCGAAGGTTTCACCCCGCATTACGAAAGCACCGTGTCACAGAACCTGTGGGATGCGGGTGCCGGCATGCTGGGCAAGCTCAACCTCGATCAGTTCGCGATGGGCAGTTCGAACGAGACCTCCTATTTCGGTAATGTCGCTTCGCCCTGGCGCAAGGAGGGGACGAATGCCCCCATGTCGCCGGGTGGATCGTCGGGCGGTTCGTCCAGCGCGGTTTCTGCGCGGCTCGCACCGGCGGCAACCGGCACGGATACCGGCGGCTCGATCCGTCAGCCTGCCGCCTTTACCGGCATTTGCGGCATCAAGCCGACCTATGGCCGCTGCTCGCGTTGGGGCGTGGTGGCATTCGCCTCCTCGCTCGATCAGGCGGGGCCGATGGCCCGCTCGGTGGAAGATTGCGCGATCATGCTCGGCGCGATGGCGGGCTTCGATCCGAAAGATGCGACATCCTTGAAAGCAGATGTGCCCGATTGGGAGGCCGGATTGTCGGCGGACCTGAGCGGCAAAAAGGTTGGCATTCCGCGCGAATATCGCATGGAAGGGACCGATCAGGCGATCCTCGACAGCTGGGAACAGGGCAAGGAATGGCTACGCGATGCGGGAGCAGAGATCGTCGATATCTCTCTGCCGCACACGAAATATGCTCTGCCTGCCTATTACATCATCGCGCCCGCAGAGGCGTCGTCCAACCTCGCGCGCTATGACGGCGTGCGCTACGGTTTGCGCGACCTGCCCGATGGAGCGGGCCTGCAAGACATGTATGCCGAGACCCGCGCGGCGGGCTTTGGTGACGAGGTGAAGCGCCGCATCCTGATCGGCACTTACGTGCTCAGCGCAGGCTTCTACGACGCCTATTACAATCAGGCGCAAAAGGTTCGGGCGCTGGTTGCGCGCGATTTCGATCAGGCTTGGGCGGAATGCGATCTGATCCTCGCGCCGACGACGCCGACGGCCAGCTTCCCGCTGGAGTCGCTCAACGAAGACCCGCTGACGATGTATCTCAACGACGTTTTCGCCGTGCCTGCGTCGCTCGCTGGCCTGCCGGCGATGAGCGTGCCTGCCACGCTCAATCCCGATGGACTGCCGTTGGGTTTGCAGCTGGTTGGCAAGGCGTTCGACGAGCAGAGCGTGCTCAATGCGGGTCTTGCGATACAGCAGCGTGCTGGCTTTCATCATGCGCCGGAGAAGTGGTGGTGAAACTCGGCCTTCTCTCAAATGAGAGAATGGCTCGCGGGATAAACTGGACGCTCTTGTCCGATCCGCTTTTCACCGAGTTCGACCGGATCACTGATAGTGTGCGACTTGCGCCCGCAGCCGGTGCCGGTTTCTTGCGCGAATTGCCGCAGATGCGCCGCTTCGCGCGCGGGGTCGATGCAGTGTTTTCAATGCACGGGAAAGTGCGACCGCCGTGGCAGTTTCAGGCGCTGTCATGGGCGGCCAAGGCCCAAAAACGGACGATGCTGCGCGCGGTCTTCTATGTCGATCCCTGGGCGCATCTGCTCGAACGGATTGCGAGGATCGACCGGATACTGGGGCATGATCTGGTGTTTGTCCCCTATCGCGAGGCGTTTGACATATTGAGCGCGGGCGAGGGAGGGGAGCGCTATCGCTACCTGCCCTTTGCTGCCGATACGGGCGTGTTTCGCGACACTGGAGCGGAGCGCGATATCGATATCTTGTGGATGGGGCGCCGGGATGAACCTCTGCATCAGGCGCTGCTGGCGCTCGCTGATGCGCATGGGCTCAACTATCTCTACCGTGAGAAAATGGGCTTTATCGATGATCCGAATGACCTTGGCGCGCTAGCGGAGCGAGCCCGCTATTTCGTCGCCACCCCGCCCGATCCGGAGCGCAGTGGCGGCTTTAGCCCGCTCGTGATGCGATACCTGGAGGGGCTTGCGGCGGGATGCCGTCTGCTCGGCACTTTGCCGAAATCGGGCGAGTTTGAAGCGAGCTTTCCGCGCGGCAGCATGCTCGAAGTGCGCGCCGATGGTAGCGATCTTGAAGACCGATATCTCGCCGACCAGAGTGACATTGCCGCATGGGGCGCGAGTGCCGAAGCCGCGCGGATCGCCCGCCAAGAGCACGGTTGGGATGCGCGCGCGAAGCAGGTGGTCACGGCAATCGAACAGCATTTGGCGGAGAGGGCTTGATGCGAAAATTCTTCGCCAGATTGCGCGAGAAGGCCGAAGCGAAGGGCCTCGCCCTGCGGCCAATGACAAGCGGGAAGAGTGGACACTATGCCGGCTTTTCGCTCAGTTGGGAGCGCGCGGCGACCGAGCAATTGCGCGGGCTGATCGCAGAGCTGACCGACGAGCGCGGATCGGCGCGGATGCTGGTCACCAATGAGCGCGACATTATCCAGAAAGAGCACGCGCTGGGCCGTTTCTACGAGCGCGAGGAGCTGGCGCTGATCGCGCAGCATTTCACCGGCGGCAGTTATGTCGATATCGGCGCGAATGTCGGCAATCATGCGGTCTATATCGGCGCGCTGCTTGGTGCCGAGCGGATGCATCTGTTCGAGCCGAACCCGCAGGCCTTCCGCATGCTTGAGGTGAACATCGCGCTCAACAATCTGACCGCAATCAGCAGCCTTAACCTGCTTGGATTGTCAGATGCAGCGGGTTCATCCGCCATGGTTCACATGACCAACAATCTTGGCGCGGCGCGTCTCGATTCCGGCGAGGGGGAGGGCGATAATGTCACTCTGGTGCGGGGCGATGATGTGCTTGAGGGGGAGGCGGTCGATTTCATCAAGATCGACGTTGAAGGCCACGAACTCGAAGTGCTGAGCGGCCTTGAGGGCGTGCTGCGCGACCAGCGGCCCAAGCTTTTCGTCGAGGTGGAGGATTGCAATTGCGAGGCCGTCTCCGCCCTCATGACGGATGACGGATATCGCGAGGCCGAAACAATGCAGCGCTATCCGGGCCGCAGCAATTACCTCTACGTGCCGAGCGAGGTGTCATGACCTCGGTCGCGCAAAGACTCGGCTGGTGGCGCACGCTCGCCGTCCACCGCTTCTTCCCCAGCGTGGCACTGAGGCGCAATCTCGCGCGGGACAAGGAGAACGAGATCGAGCTCTCGCTGCTGCCGGCTCTCGTCGATCTCGAGCGGCTCGCCATAGATGTCGGAGCGAATGTCGGTTCGTACACGGCGGCGCTGTACCCGCTTGCCGCGCAGGTCATTGCGATCGAACCGCACCCGCGCCTGGCGAGAATTCTGCGCGCATTCCCTCGTGAGAAAGTGACCGTGAAACAGGCCATCGCCAGTGCTCGCAGCGGTGACAAAGCGACCCTCGCGGTGGGACTGGTCGGCGCGCGCGAGTCCGATGCGCTGGCGCAGGTCGATAGTGGTCAGGTGGACGGTCCGTTGCGCCGCTATGAGGTCTCAACGCTGACGCTCGATGAATGCGCCAGCTCACCCGTCGGCTTCGTCAAGATTGATGTCGAAGGCCATGAGTTCGCCGTGCTTGATGGCGCGGCGCGTTTGCTGACGGAAGATCGCCCGATCTTCCTGATCGAAAGCGAAGCGCGGCATTGCGACGGCGCCCCGTTCACCCTGTTCGCACGCATGGAAAGGGCGGGGTTCGCCGGCTTCTTCTGCAAGCACGGCACAATGCACCCGGTCAGCGAATTCGACCTGTCGCTGCAGGATGAAGCAAAGCTGCAAGGGTATGCGAGGCGGGCCGAGGCCGACTACATCAATAATTTCATCTTCGTGCCGCAAGAGCGCGATGCAGATGCGATCATGCAGCATTGCGAGAAACTGCTCGCCAAACCGGACGGGAATGATTGAACGCCAAGGCGTGCGGCGCTAAACACCTCGGGAAATCCTCCGCCTGATCCGAGAAATTGAACCCGTCCATGCTGTTTGCGCTGATCTTCCTTGCTGCTTTCGTCGCTCTTGGCGTGCTTGCGCTTTATCTTGCGCGCAATATCGAGCATGGCGAGGCGCGGTTCGACAGCAAGACTGGCAAACCCTTGGGCGAAGAGAAGCCCGCCGAACGCGGCCCAGCTGTGCCGGCGCGGCGGATCGAAGACGACGACGAACGGAACGAAAACGCATGAGCAACTACCGCATTCAGGGCGCAACCGGCGAGTGGGAGGTCGTGATCGGCCTAGAGGTGCACGCGCAGGTGACCAGCAATTCCAAGCTGTTTTCCGGTGCCTCGACCACATTCGGCGCAGAGCCGAACACGCAGGTCAGCTTGGTCGATGCGGCGATGCCCGGCATGTTGCCCGTGCCGAACCAGGAATGCATTCGTCAGGCGGTGCGCACCGGCATGGCGATAGAGGCGCAGATCAACAAATGGTCGCGCTTCGACCGCAAGAATTACTTCTACGCCGATCTGCCGCAGGGCTATCAGATTTCTCAGCTCTACCACCCGCTGGTGGGTGAGGGAAAACTGATCATCGAAGCGGATGAGAAGGCTGGCATCCCCGAAGACAAGGTGATCGGGATCGAGCGGATTCACGTGGAGCAAGACGCGGGCAAGCTGATGCACGATCAGCACCCAACCATGTCCTATGTCGACCTCAATCGCAGCGGTGTCGCACTTATGGAGATCGTCTCCATGCCCGATATGCGCTCGCCCGCTGAAGCCGGAGCTTACGTGCGCAAGCTGCGCAGCATCCTGCGTTATGTCGGATCGTGCGACGGCAATATGGAAGAGGGCTCGATGCGCGCCGACGTCAATGTCTCCGTGCGCAAGGTCGGCGAAGAGCTGGGCACGCGGACCGAGACGAAGAATGTAAACTCCGTGCGCTTCGTCATGCAGGTGATCGAATATGAGGCGAACCGCCAGGTCGATGTGATCGAAGGCGGCGGCACGGTCGATCAGGAAACGCGCCTGTTCGATGTTGCGACAGGCACCACGCGGACCATGCGCAGCAAGGAAGACGCGCATGATTATCGCTACTTCCCCGATCCCGATCTGCTGCCGCTGGAGCTTGAGGATGACTTCCTCGACGCGTGCCGTGAGAGCCTGCCTGAGCTGCCCGATGCCAAGCGGCAGCGCTATGAGAATGAGCTGGGCCTCACGCCCTACAATGCGCGCGAACTGACGGCTGAGGTGGAGACCTTTGGCCGGTTCGAGACGCTGCTTTCCGTGGTGGCGGCGAAAATCGGCAAGCCTGAGGCCAAGGTTGCAACGCAGGTTGCGAACTGGTCGCTATCGGTGGCGCCTGGCGTGATGAAGATGTTGGGTGATGAGGCCAATCCCGAACACGCCACGGCTGAGGCGCAGGCCGCGATCCTCAAGATGCAGGATGCGGGTGAGATTTCGGGCGGCCAGGCTAAGGAGATTTACGAGATCGTGCTCAAGACCGGGCGCGAACCGGAAGAGATCGCCGATGCAGAAGGCCTGAAACAGGTCAGTGACACGGGCGCGATCGAGGCCGCTATCGACGATATCCTCGCCAATAATGAGGACAAGGTCGAGCAGTATAAGGGCGGCAAGGACAAGCTGTTCGGCTTCTTCGTCGGTCAGACGATGAAGGCGATGCAGGGTAAAGCAAACCCGGCTGTGGTGAACCAGATACTGAAGGAGAAGCTGGGCTAAGCTTTAGCGACCTGTCCACGAACGACGAAAGAGAGCGACGCCGAAAGGGCTTTAATTGCAAAGTTCTTTCGGCGCTCTCCCGCCGATCGAAAAACCGTTCGCCGGCTGGATCAATTGCGAATGGTTTGAACCGCCACAAACGCACGGAGGCGTTGATCGCCATCCTTGGCAAAAAACACCGATCCCTTGTCATCGCGCAGCAATTGCGGGCCGGAAAAGTTTGCTCCCGTTGCGCGGGGATTTTTCTTCTTATTCGTCGCGTCCTTGTACCCCTGCTCATCAAGCGCGAGCACAGCAGGAAGCACCTCGCCAGCGCGGGCAAAGGCCATTTCCAGTGCCTCACGGGCCAAAGCGCCGCCATTCGCTGCCCAGATCGCCACATTGTCTTCCTCAACGAATGTTGGACGGCGCAGCTTCACCACGCTGATCAATTGCTGCTGATATTGGCGTAAAGGCGCCCTAGGGCTCCTGATTGCAATGTCGGCAATCACCTGCATATTGGTGAAGTCGGCTGACATTTGATAGCGCCAGCTGATGATCGCGAGTTCCTTTGCGCCCGAATGCGCTGCGGCGAACTCCTGCTCGAGGCGTTCACTCTCTTTTTTCCAGTTTACCGCGCCCACGCTGTCATTCGCCTCATTGCCGAATGACCCGATATTAAATGTCATGCTGACCGTGCTGTCCCCTTCGGCGGCGCGCGGATCTTCGGTCGTTATCGCCATGGAGCTGCCGGAATGGACCTGCGGCGTCGGAGCTGCGAACCAGTCTGATTGGGCAAGCGCTTGCTTGGTCGCTGCCAACGCCAATGGCGCGGCATCAAATTCAGCAAGTGCTTCTCTTAATGGGCTAGCGAAGCGGTAAGCTTTGGCAGCGGCATTTTGAGCCAGTTTCTCGGGCGTCCTATCGACGATAGCACCAAGCAAACCTCCTTCATTAGGAACGATGCGCCCCAATTCTATGCTGGTAGCCAACTCTTCCTGAGCGACGATGACAGCAATCGGGCGCGCAGGTTCTGAGACGCGGTCCTCTACAGCAATGTAGCGCTCAGCCTGCGCGAAGGCTGGCTGAACACTGAATGCTGCAAGAAGGCCGAGTGCAAAACACACCGCTAGCTTGCTGCACTTAACGGAAACGTTTTGCATATTCGTCAAAGTTGGCGAGGAACGCTCTTTGCAAATCTGCATCGGCTGCGGGACGATCTTCAACCGTCTTTGGCGGGAAGTGGCTGATGCCATTGCCGCCGCGCCCTTTGATCATCTTGGTCTTTTCCAAGCCGCCCCGGAAATCCTTGAAGATAAAGCGGTTGTTGAGTGAACGACCATAGATCATCTTTTTCTGATAAAGGTTCTGTGTCACTATAAGTTCGGCGTAACACTCAGCCGTGCTGTCGGTCAGACGTGTTTTGACCTTTGTCGTTATGTCGCGGTCCGCAATAGGGATTTCATAAATGACTTCGGTGCCTTCTGGCAGGCCTACAGATTCAGCAACGTCAATCGTTTTGAATGATTCAACCTGAAAACGCGGGCTCAATGCCTCGCGCATATACTCAGCGTTCGAGACATTCTTGCCGCTGTTGATAGCCTGGTTGATCAGGCCTGGTCCGAACAGGCCGATATTTTGTGCCTGACCTTCGATTGTCGGGAAAACATGTAGCGAGCACGTGGGCTCTGGAGCGGGCTTGGGTCCCACTTCCGCAGTTGCTTCGCTGACTACTTGTGTGACTTGCATGCCCTCTGTAGCGGCAGTTTCTGCCTCCTGCGCGGATGCGGAAACGGTGACGGCGAGCGCCACTGCGGATAGTGCAATGCGTGATGTATGCTTCATACTAATGTTAGCCCCCTAATTCAGAGGGAAACATATCCATGCTTTTATTTGCGATGCAATCCTAAAGTTACTCATCTCAATCGCAGCCAATCACTCCTGCTCTGACCTCCAACCTTCACGTGTTATCCAGACAAAGCGGGTCTGCAAGACCGTCCGAACCACGATTGAGGATGTCGCGCAGGGTCGAGGTCGCCTCTATTGCGGGAAGGCGCGGCTGCCGGCCCCGGCCGGGCGTCATGCAAGCAAAGCTGTGCGCTCGGTTGTTCCCGAAAGTGTCCCGCTAATCGACGAGGGGTGCGATATCGTTTTCGGGCGCCTTAGCCTAGCTGTGCACCGGCTTTTTCGCCTCCACCACCACGTACGATCATCAACCGTTCGTCGCTTTTTTGATATTGCGATTGACTTGCAATAGCGTGAATCGTAACGCCCTCGGCATCGGACAATCCAAGGGGTCAAACACGCTCATGATTCGCAATTCCGCCTGGCTACTTCGCGCCACTGCTCTCTCGTCAATTCTGGTCTCGCCAATGGCGTTAGCCGAAGAGGGGGGCGAGACAGGCGCCGAGACCGAAAGGGGGGCTGCCGAAGTCCCGCCCAGCAGCACGAGCGATGCAAGTGCCCCCGCAACCGCCGGTGATCTGGCGCTTTCGGAAGACGGGCTAAGCATTTCCTATGGCGAGGAGATCGTCGTCACGGGCGATGTGCTCTATTCGAACCAGGTCAATGCGCTGAAGACGCCGACCCCGGTCCTCAATGTCCCGCAAAGCCTCTCGATCACGACCGAAGAGGAAATCACCAAGCGCGGCTTCAACTCTATCGGTCAGATCGTCGATTACACGCCGGGCGTAAGCACCTCGCAGGGCGAGGGGCATCGTGACGCGATCGTCTTCCGCGGCGTGCGCTCCACCGCCGACTTCTTCATCGATGGTGTTCGCGATGACGTGCAATATTACCGCGCGCTCTACAATCTCGAACAGGTCGAGATACTGCGCGGCCCCAACGCGCTACTGTTCGGTCGCGGCGGCACGGGCGGCATCCTGAACCGCGTCACCAAGAAAGGCGTATTTGACGAGACCTTTGTCGGCTATCAGGCGAGTGTCGACACATTGGGCGAATTCGGGTTTCAGGTGGACGCGAATTACTCGGTCAACGAGACCGTCGCGTTCCGCATTAACGCCATGTACGAGCGGCTCGACAACCATCGCGATTTCTACGATGGCGACCGGATCGGCATCAATCCGACCGCCAAGTTCCAGCTCGGCGCGAACACTGTGCTCGACCTGTCCTATGAGTTTATCGATCACGAGCGTTTTATCGATCGCGGCATCCCGACTGGGGCCGATGGTCGCCCGGTCGAAGCATTCGAGGATATCGTCTTCGGCGACCCGGTAGAGAACTTCAACGATCTGGAAGCACACACTTTCCGCGCGCTGTTGCAGCACGACTTCTCCGACAGTCTGAAAGCGAATTTCAGCGCCTTCTACGGCGACTACGACAAGGTCTATTCGAACTTTTATGCTTCTGACTATGACGAGGCGAACACGCCCGGTGTCGTGACGCTTGATGGCTATGTCGACACCACCCAGCGCGAAAATCTGATCCTCTCTGGCAACCTAGTCGGCGAGTTCGAAACCGGCAGCATCGGCCACACTGTCATCGTCGGCGGTGAGTATATTAGCACGTCGTCGGACCAGAACCGTTTCAACTCGTTCTTCGACACGACTATGGATGATAACGAGGTGTTCGCGATCCAGCGTCCGCTGCTGCTGCGCGGCGGGGTCGGCACCAATGCCGCTGGTCTGACCACAATTAACAGCTTTACCACCGATCTCAACGACGACACGCGCGTCGATATCGACGTTTTCTCTGCGTACATTCAAGACGAGATCGAAGTCGCGGAATGGCTCAACATTGTGCTTGGCGCGCGGTTCGACAGCTTTGATATCACTGTCAACAATGTCCCCGCAGCCGAAATCCGCACCCGCAAGGATGAGGAGTTCTCCCCGCGCCTCGGCCTGATCTTCAAGCCGCAGGAGAACATCTCGATCTATGCGAGCTATTCGGAGAGCTTCCTGCCGCGTTCGGGCGAGCAGTTCACCGACATCAATGGTGATGACAATGCCCTGGACCCCAACACGTTCACCAATCTCGAGGCGGGCATCAAGTGGGATTTCCAGCAGGGTCTGAGCTTGACGGCGGCGGTGTTCGAAATCGAGCAAAGCTCGCCGCAGCCCAATGATAACGATCCCGCCACGCTCGATGTGATCGATTCTCAGATCCAGGGTTTTGAGCTGCAGCTATCGGGTCAGGTCACCGATTTCTGGTCGATTACGGCGGGCTATTCCTATCTCGATGGCGAGCAGGTCGATGAGTTTGGAAACACCGGACTGCGTCTGCGCGAGCTGCCGGAAAACATGTTCTCGGTCTGGAATGCGTTTCAGGTGACCGACAAGTTCGGGCTGGGCCTGGGTCTCACCTATCAGGACGAAAGCTTCGTCAACAACGGCAACACCGCCATCCTGCCGAGCTATGCGCGGGTCGATGCCTCTGCCTTCTATGAGGTGTCTGACAACCTGCGCCTGCAAGTGAATATCGAGAACCTCACCGATGAGTTGTACTTCCCTAACGCACACGCAACGCATCAGGTGACAGTCGGCGCGCCGATCAATGCGCGCTTCTCGATCAGCGGACGGTTTTGATCACCGCCTCCTGATTGAGCGACAAGGCAGGAGCGGGATTACTCTCCCCCAGGTTTCCAGCCCTGCCTTGTCATCCCGACGAAACGGCCCCTCAGATCGCTCGCATTGCGTGCCAGCACATCGGCCAGCGTCGATGTATGCTCGATCGCGCGAATACCTTCGGGTGTGAAAGTGCCGCGTTTCGTGATTGGATCGCCCCAGACATGCTCGGATAGAAGTGGGTTCGTCAGCGCCTGCGAAAATGCATCGACCGCCACCATGGTTTGCAGCAGCGGCGGCAGCGGGCCATCGGGCGTGCGCGGCTGGGCGAACAATCCGGGGTAGAATTCGAGCCGATCCACACTGCCATAGAGAGCTTTCAATTCGTTCTGGATCGTCACATCCGGCGTGATATCGGAGAAATCGCGGGCTCGCCTGTCACGGAATGCGTCCTGATAGAGGACGAAAGGCGCGATCCGGTTTTGCTGCGCCTGCCTGACCGCAGCGACTTCAACTTCGATCAGAAAATTGGCTGTGTTGTGCAGGCCGAGCTCGGTCGCGCGATTATCGCTCATATCGGCAAAGGCATTGGTCAGCCCGTGATCGAGCAGAACCTTGTTGTTGAGCCTCAGCAAACCGCCAGGAAGCGTCTCGCTGGCCCAGCGCATTGTGGTCGGGATGAGCGAGTGCCAGCGATACAGCAGGCTGAATTCGGCCGTGATCCAGTTCGCCCGGTTCCATTTGCCCTTCCATGCGGCGGAAGGATCGGCGATCAGTTTGAGCGGGGTCGAGTTGATGTGGTTGATGTATTCCTCGACCACAATCTTGATGAACATCACCGTCACGCTGGCGCGCGTCGCGTCGAATATGCGCTGGTCGCTCCAGCCCGGATTGCTGACGGCGATCTCGCCCGCCAGGCGATTGTGTTCGCGCAGGAACAGAGTGTTGATCATGCTCACCTGGGGCGCGGCGTTTGCCCGGTCCCCGCCGACTGCGAACAACGTCTCGCGCATTTCCGGTGTGGTCTTGTTGATGCCCAGCGGAGTGTCCAGCAGCGGCTTTCCATCCGGGCCGAGGAACTCGGGATTATATTGCTCGCCGCCCGGCTGGAACAATCGCAGCGGGTACTCCTCACCGCCATGCATTTCCGATTTCAGTTTGCCGCGTTCGTCCGGATGTTCGGACATGGTGCGCAGCGCAACCTGCTGGCCGATCGTACGGCCATAGAGCGGGCACAGGTCGATCTCGTGGTTGGAGGTGTTGCGGCGGCGATCCTCGATATCCTCATCGACGCCGAATTCGTTGGAGATCATCGTGCGGATGAAGCCATCGGTCAGATATTGCGCGAAGGCGGGAAACAGACAGGTCGATTTGGGGCAGAGCCGCTGCTCCTGCCCGTCCGGCACGCGGAACAGATCGCCGACGCGCTCCGGCTCTGGCAAATCGGGAATGTCGTATGCGGGAAGGTTCCGCGCGCTATAGCTACGGTCGGTGAGGCCGCGCCAGCTGACGTGATCGCTCAGCGTGCTCCAGGGATGCGGGCGATTGCGGGTCTTGGTGACCAGCCGTCCGATCGCGAGGCGATTGACCCACAACGCAACACCGGGTGACAGCTTCGCCAGCAAAGCACCGATGCGATAGGCGAACTTAAGCAATGCGGACTGCATGACACCTCTCCCACTAAGGTGACGAGGCTATAGCCTATGTGAGAGAGCAATAATTGCGGATTCCCGACAATTCGCGATTAAGGCGCTCGGCACCGAATAGCGTCTTGCCTTCACTACCGCTTATAAACAAAAAAGGCCGCCGGAGTATCCCTCCAGCGGCCCTTCGTATTGTCTAAGACGTTAGCGCTTAGGCAGTTTTCGTGCCGGTCAGCGGCATTGCGCCGAAAGCGCCGGCATTGACGTTACCAGCCAGCGTGTCGCCTTCGACGGTCGCTTCGCATTCAAGCTTCATCGGCATTGGAACGGTCATGTTCATTTCCCAGGTCATGGTGTTGCCATCGACCTTGCCGTTCTCGACATCCATCGAACCCATGCCGCCGGCCATGTTGCCAGTGAAAGTGCCGTCATCGCCCTCGACGACTGTGAAGGTGCCCTTCTGGTCGCCCATTGGGCTCTTGACGGTGGTGTCGTAGGTACCGGTAACTGACATAGAAATCTCCGTTGGTATTGAAGGGGCGGGGTGCCCCTGAAACTATGCTGAACTGCGTTTACACGCGTGTCAGTAAGACTCAACTACATATCGCCGCTTGGCGTTCCTGAGTACATCTTCGCGCCAGAAGTGAACCGGCTTGAGCTTGTAATCGACGAACAATTGCATCTGATCGGTATGATGCGGACTGTTGGGCCTAGTGATCGCCGCGCCGAAGGGCTGGATCGAGCGAGAGAAAACGCGTTCACCTGCATTTTCTCCGCTTGGCCACTCGACCCATTGGATAAAGCTGTCGCCATGGACCAGGCTCAATCGACCATCATCATCGACGCGCCACGTGGTCGAGGCGCGCAGAGTGTCCGATCCGCCATCGAGCGGCAGGTCGACGTCGCCTTGGCGCAGCCGCAACAGCTCTGACATGGGCGGGTCGATCCGGCCGAAGTGTTCCATCAGATGTGTGACCGCCTTTCCCAGATGCTCGCGGACGTCGGGCGCCTCGGCCTTGTTCTGATACTCCGCCGACATGAAATCGCGGATCATCAGCAGGGCGAGCGCATCGGCTGGTCCATCATTGTCGGCTGTGAAGTCCCATTTGAGCAGCAGATCGCGTGCATCTTGCAGTTGTTGCGTGGCCTCATTTTCTCTCTGTGCTTGTTCGCCTCCATCCAACCATCCGAAGAACGGGAGGCGTTCCAATTCATCCCATAGCTCCGCGACATAGCCTTCGCGCTCATAGGCGGTGTCGTACTTGATCCGCTCCAGGTTTGCCCGATCGAGCAGGTTGGCTTCAGACAAGAGCTTCCACGCGCGGCGAGAGCGGTTCGTCTGCTTGCGCTCCACGCCCAGCACGGGCGAGAAGTCTTCGGGGTCCAAATCGCTACCGGCGCCTGCCGCCGTGTAAGGCTCGTTATTGGCGTTATAGAGCCAGCCCGACGCTGGATTGATCAGCTTTGGCAGCTCTTCATAACTGACCGGCCCCTCCCAGATGAGGTTGCTGCGATTGCCGGGCAGCACGCCGCGCCAGTTCGCCTTTACCTCGTCCAAGTCAGGCCGATCCGGGATCGCGGCGTTGTACACATAGGCGATATTGCCCGCCTCGTCGGCGTAGATGAAGTTGGTGCTGGGCACGGCCATGCGCGCCATCTGTGCCTGCCATTCTTCCAGATTGGTCGCCTTGTTGAGGCGATAATAGGCATCCAGCTGGTCGAGGCTGTCCATCCCGCCATAACGGATCGCGAAAGCGCCATTGTCATTGATGATCACTGGGCCGTGGACGCTGCGATGCACCGTGCGGCGGATCGGCAGGGTCACGGGTCCGAATTTGACCGGGAGGGTTACAGTCTTGCTCTCAAGATCGCGCCATTCGCCATCCAACTCGTAGCGCGTACCGCTCTCGTCCAGCACCAGCTCATAGACATCGACCATGTCCGGGCGGTTGACCGTATTGGTCCAGCCGAGATGGCGGTTGTGGCCCAGGAAGGGGAAGGGCGAGCCGGGGAAGTTCGCTCCTGCATAGTGCCAGCCCTCTTCACTTTCGACCACGAGTTCATACCATGCGACCCCGCCACGCAGCGGCTGGTGCGAGTTGGAGACTAGCGTGGTCGGTCCACCTGACTTTTCCGGTGACACCGCGAAGGCGTTGGAGCCGAGCAGGCCGGCATCTTCGCCCGCTGCTGGCAAAGGATGGGGCCGGTAGGACGCTTGTTCTGCCTCTGCCGCATCTTCTGCAGGAGCCGTTTCTTCGGCCGGGTTTGGCCGCGGGAAACCGGGAATGTCCGGGCCGAATTCGCGGCGCAATTCTTCGCCTGCTACCAGCGGCCCGATGACATTGCCCAGTCCAAAGAAGAATGGCTGGCGCAGCGCAAACCCGGCGGCCACGTCCTTGCCGCTCAAAGGGAATAGATTGGCGAGTTTTACTTCGTCGGGATTGTCGGCGGCGTATTTATTGAGCCCGCTGGCGAATGCTTCAAACAGCTCGCGGGTATCGGCAGGCAGGTCTTCATAATGGCGGTCTGCCGTGCCGCGCGCGTCAAGCAGGTGATAGGCATAATCGAACTGCGCCCCTTCCTGGCCGGCGATCGCTCCGTAGCGCCCACGCGACATGGCAGCGACATCCTGCAATGTGAAGAAGTCGTCTTCCGCTTGGGCAATAGCCACGCCGAATGCGACATCGGCATCGGTCTTGCCGTAGATATGCGGGACGCCGAAATCGTCGCGGATGATCTCTGCGCGATATTGCCGCTCGTCTGCGCCAGTGGGTTGCTGCGTTGGGTGAGCGAAGAACGGCTCCCACGTGGCCAGCGCCACAAACCCGGCAATCACCAACACCAGCAGCGTCCAGCCGCCGCGCTTCAACCATTTCATATGAGTGTCTCTCCCAAGACTTGCTTGACGTCAGCATCGCGCGGCGCGGGAAGCAGGTCAATGGCCATCGGGGACGGTCGGTAGAACGCTTCGATTTTCGCTTAAGGCACTTTTCAGCCAGATCAGCCTGGAGAGATGTGTCGGCCCCTACAGTCCAAAGGCCGAATGAGCTCGAAATTCAATCGAAAAAGTACAATAAATATCATGAAATGGTTCGAACGGAGGGGTTTTACCGCCCTCCGTTCCTGGACTCGAACCAGTAACAGTGGACCAACCACGTTAATTCGCAGTCCACCTATTATCCATACTACTGTACGGAAGCTATTCTATATCACATCTCGTCAATACAGGCAAACAAAAGTCATCAGGAATCTTGAGGTCTCGCGCCGTGATTGTCGCGATATTCCATGATGCCGAACGGGTTGGTCGTATCGAGCCTTACGCCATCTGTCAGACGGTTGTCCGCCATCAGCCAGTGATAATCGAGTTTGTCTCCAATGCTCATCGGCGAAGCTCCCGTCAGTTTCTTCACTCGGAAACCGCGATCGGCTATCTCGATCAAATTATCCTTGAACAGCAATTGCTTGCCAAGGAAGCCGTAGACCCACACCCCGTATTCAAATGGCGAGCTGTGGTGGCTTTCAACCCGCAAGTGCAGCAAGCGGTTGTTGCGAACCTGCAACCGATCGACGTTGCCAACATAGATGCCGTGTAACCAGCGGATGCCTTTGCCCGGCGTGGTCAGTTCACAAATGTTGTTTTCGATTGCCGCATCCCTGACGGTGAAGGATTCTCGCCCATGGCTCAGCGCAACGCGAATCGCTGTGTTGAAACCGCGAATGACATTGTCCGAAACCCGGACATTATCCAACCGGCTGCCCGCGCAAACGATCGCCTGCAATGCCATGGTATCGCGTTGCCTGGTGTTGGAATTGAACCATTTGTTGAAGGCGTTGAAATTGGTCCTGGCGATTTCTCCGGTGAGCAGACGCGTGCCCAATTTGACGGTGTATTTCGCGAGGTCATCGCCCGCTCTGATCGGCTGCGTCTCTTGAGCACGCGCGAAGATCCTTTGCCACTCGGTGTTCGATACGGGCGATTTGAACGAGACGGATTGGTCGCCACTCTCGAGCAGGACGTTGCGACTGCCGGTAAGTTTGTCCGCACGCTTGGAAACGCCGAGTTCGGTCAACACCAGCATCTTCCTGCGGGCATCGCTGTCGATCAGACCGGGATTGCCGTTGCTGGATCGGCCCAATGCAGATCGGAAACTGGGCAGCACAGCTGGTTGTTCGATGACCGCCTTCTTTAGACTTTCCCAATAATCGATCATCGCATTGTCGCGATTTGCTGCATCTTGGGGTGGCGGAAACTTGCGAACAGCGCGGTCCCATTCGGATTGCGGGATGGCGCTCATAAAGGTGAAGGACCGCCCGCCTGCTCGCACTTCACGAATGTCCTTGCCCAGAACCGCATCGCCCGATTTCAGGCTGGCGATCAAAGTGTTGTTAAGCTGAACGAGGCGCGTCTTGGAAAGCTTGCTGGCCTGCGTGGTAAACCCATCGGGTATCGGCAGAACCGATATGCGGTTGTCGGCGATGACGGTATCGATCGCATCGTGGACCAGGATGCCTTCTTGCTGAAAACCGACGTCGACAGAGCAGTTGACGATGCGAACAGATCGCATCGGTGTTTGCGGGTTTTCGTCGGGTCGAGCCCTCACAGTCAACGCCGTGCGTATGTCCCGACTGCCCGGCCCGCAGGTGAAATGGCAGTCGGCAATGTCGACATCGGGTGTTCCGGTGACGGTCAACGCACCGCGCCGAGTCAAGCCTTGCGGTTTGTTGGTTATCGCCGACGGCAGCGCAGGTGATGTGCAGGTTACACCGCGGACCACCAGGCTGGCGCATCCGTTGACTTCAAGAGCACATTCGCTCTTGTTGACGATTAGTTTGGCTCCGCGTCCGCTGCCGTTGATCCGGACATTGCCCAGCTTTTCCAGTAAGACCGTTTCATCGGTTTGATACTGGCCGGGCGCGAAGCAGATGTTCACGTCGCTGCCTGCAGGAATGCTCGCTAGCAGGGCTGCCCAATCGGTTGATGGGGTGATGACGTGCGTCTCGCACCCGCCATTCTGGATCTGAGCGAGCAGCTCAATGGCGTCCTGCACGTTCAGCGCACCGGCGAGTTCCGGCGTGTTGGTCGGGTCAAAGCTCGTATCGCGTGCGCGCGACAGGCTGGCGGCGAATTCGACATGGGTGCCGACTGGATCGTCACTGGCATCGATGCGGATCGCTCTTGCAACTTGCAGAGGCGCTGCGCCGTCGATCGACCATTCCACTTCGGCAACGCCATCGGCATCGGTCTCGACAATGATTGTCGGATTGCCGTTAGGGAAAAGCCCCTGTCCGAGCGATACGTCGAAACGTATGCGGACGCCTGCAATCGGCATCTTACCGCGCGTAACCGATACTTTCAGCGGTTGTGCGAGCGCGATGAGATTCGTCGGGTTCGTCTCGTCGGGCATCGCCTCCTGCCCATCCCCGCTGACATAGTCGAACATGACCTGCTGCGTGAGCGGGGCAAAGAACGGACGACAATCGCTCTCGATGGTCCAATCCCCGGCGGGCGACAGCGTCGCGAACCCAAGCGGTGCGAAGGCGCGATCCAGTCCCTCCGGCGGCAGGTCAAGCGGTTCGCCTGTGATCTCATGTTGAGGCCATTCCACATCGCCGGTCAGTGAGCGCGCCGGGATCGTCCAATGGTCACCTGAGAGACGAGCGCCATCTTCAAAGCGCACTTCGATGCCAAGCTCCAGCTCCTCCCAGCTTCCTGAGGCGGGCAATGCACGGGGCAGACCTCCCTCCCACCGCTGGATCGTGGCAGCCTGTGGCAAGGCGTTGAGGTTCGGCTCGCCGCCGACGCTCAGCTCGGAAAGGTCATCGGCGCTGCGCAGCTCTGCCAAAGTAATGCGCTGGCCATTGGCTTCATCGATCTGCGCGAAGAAGCCGACTTGGCCCTTCGCCAATGCAGCATCTTCGGTGATCTCGATCCAGTCGCCTGCCTTGAGAGCGGTGACAGGATCACGGCCCAGACTGTCGACCAGCAGCGCGCCATCTTCGATAGTGGCATAGCGTGCACGGTGCATGCCATTGTCGCGCCCCCATTTGTAGAGCGCTGCGCCGCCGCCACGCGGGACATGGAACTGCACACGGTAGAGATGGTTTTCGACCGAGCGATAGCCTGCGTCCGGCGGGAGAGTGCAAGGCCCGCCTTCATCGTCGGACACTATCGCACGCGCGGCCAGTTTCGCCCGCTCACCGAACGGATCGAACGCTCCCGCGACATCGGCACAGTCTAGTGGCGCTGTGCCAAATCCGGCGTCCACCAACGAGTCTTCAGTAGCGAATCTGATTTGCCAACGTGTTGCGTCCCGGGTCGATGTGTCAGGGCCATCAAAGGCCACCTCGAGCAAGTCGGGATCGTCCAGCGCGGTGACGTCGGCATCCCATGCTTCGAGATATGCGAGGTACCTTCCCGCCGTTTCAGGCAGGTCATCGCGCTCGGGGTCGAGCGCGGTCAGCCGCCAGATCTCTGTGAACGTCTGCGGGGTGAGCGAGGGCTCGACTTCGAATTGCGCTTCGCCATCGGCGTTCAGCTCGCTCGCGGTAACGCGGAAGATGGTCGTATCGCCCGCCGCGTTTTTGGAGAGGACATCACCGACGGCAAGAGCTGGGCCTTCGGTCACGATCCACTTTGTGTCGGTCCCGCTGCCGGACTTGCGCTGGATCGCTATTTGCTCTGCGCCGACGCAATGGAGTTCGCGCCCTCCGATAAAGGCTCTTCCATCCGAGACGACGATTCCGCTCAAAGGATCGCTGGCGCTTAACGCGAACCCAGCATCATCTTGAGGAAAGCCCGTTGGACCGATGATGGCTTTCACCGCTCCGCGGTGGCTGCCGCGTAGCAAGTCGCCCTGCTCGTTGAAGTCGGCATCGCTCAGTAGGCGACCTTGCTGAAGTCGGACAAGGCTGAAACGCTTTTCCAAGTTCAACGAATTGCGTGAGAAATCACCACTCATGACCAAGCCTCATTCTTCAACGAAAAGTACGCCCGTATTCAAGCCGACCGGCGCGTACTCGCCGATTGCTTCGCGCAAATTTGCCAGGCGCGCCGGAGCGCGCAGATTGTTGCCCACGCCCATTTCAAGATTGCCGTCCGCGCCTTCGCGGATCTGGATTGAGCAGCCGGGTGTGAGCATGGAAAATCCCGGTCTGCCGAAGTCGTCGGTCACAAAGGCGGGGCGCAATGTGCCCCCGTCGCTGGCCGACGTTTCCGAGACACAGCGATAGCGGCGTGGCACGACCGAATCCGACGTGACGAAACTGAATCGGACGCATCCGGTCTGGCGGAAAGCGACGTTCACTGTGCCGCAGAAGATCGAGTCCTCCGCTTCAATCGTCCGTGCCTCGGTCTTGCCCATGATCGTGCTGCGCTCGATCGAGAGATCGGATTGAGGCGCTGAGAGCGCATTCAGATTCCCCCGTGCGGGCTGCGCCCCGACGGCAAGCACGCTGTCACTGATGGAGATGGTCGCCGCGGTGTTGAGCATGGCCACACGGCCCAGGTTTGATCGCTCTACCGTCAGGCTCAATCCGTCCTGCTCGTTGAGCTTGAGCGCCTCACCGAACCGTTGCGTGTCGTCCCATTGCCAGCCGAGGGTGCAATCGAGCAGCTCGAGACGGCCTGGTGCCTCGCCATTATTGGCTTGCAGATGTGCGATCAGAAGACCCGACAGAATCAACCTGGCCGGTTCGTCCTCCGGCCCGGCATTCGCGCGCACCCGCATATTGGACTTGATGAAGGGGCGGCACAGAGCGGGAGAAATCGCGTCGAGAAAACGCGGTGCAGTGCCATCCGCTTGTGGGCTGCGCGGCCAGTCCGCCGCAAAGATGGCCAATTGCGCACCGCCTGTCAGGTCGATCGTGCCGCTCGCTCCATTGATCGCTTCATCATATGTGGCGTTGTCGAGCATGACGATAACGCCGCGAGACCGATCGGCCAGTCCGTTCCATCGCTCCACCGCCTCCCGGAGTGATCCAACCACCGGGCCACCTTGATCGACATTGTCGGTTTGCAGCTCGGCGCGGCGGGTTACTCCGATGATCCAGGACGGGTCTTCGCCGGGTGTGAAGAAGTCATCCCACCAACCTTCGACCGACTCCCGGCGATCATAGGCGCCGCCGCCGACGTCCAGCGCCTGAGGTGCGGCAAAGCCGGTTTCGGCGGACTTGTTCCTATCGCTCGCGTGGAGTGAAAGGCGACCTAGAACCGGATCGAACAGCACCGAGCCAGCGGCTGCGGGTTTGCGAATGCTGCCGTCTTCAGCAGCGGCAAGGTTGCAACAGAACAGCTTGGCTGGTGGGACTTCGGCTCCATCGAGGCGCACGCGCAAGACCGGCTGACTGCCAAACCATTTTGCTGCGCTGATTGTACCATCGCGAAGCCCGTCCAACTCATCGGCCAGTGGCTCCCGGCGCAATTGTTCAGGGACATTGAGAGGTGATACGCGGTCGGCAATGGTCAAATCTGGCTGGGGTAGGTTAACTAGCGGCAGGTCGCGTCCCATTGGATCAAACCGGCGCACGCTGCCGTCAGGATCGAGGAGAGCGGGCTCGGGTCCGCCGAGATAACCGTTATCTTCGGTGATCAGCGGGAACAGAGGCTGAGCTGCATGGCGCCACACGAACAGGCCCAGATTGGGAATGTTGAAACGACCACTGAAGCCATCGGCAATCCCGGCGGCTGGCAGATGCGACGCGCGTGAGAATGGACGATGCGCCAATTGTGGTTCATCTGCGCGCCGCACGCTTGCGGTGACGGGCCTGGAGCCGCGCAGGTGATTGACGTGCTCTGCTGTTGTGAGCTGGCGGAAGAATTCGACCACAACGACGGGCCATCCGGTCACGTCGCGGGCAACCTGCTCAAGCGCGGCTGCCGTACCCTTGGCCTGACGGTATTGCAGGACATTTGCGACATAGGCGCGCAACTGCCCTGCCTGACCTGGTCCGATCTCACGCATTGGCGTGGCGCCGATCAGCTCGGAGATGTAGGGCAGAACCCAAGGCTCACAGGTTTCAACAAACCAGTTGTCGTAGAGCTGGTCGATGTCGCGTTCGACAATCTCCAGCTCTTCGGTGAGCAATGCGAGCAGTGCTTCGAGCGCGCGCTGCTCTTCGCCATCGCGCATCCGAATATGGGATGGCACCGCATCGAAAATGGGGGTGGAGCTGCGATCACGCATCGGCGAACTCCATCGTCAGAGCAATCGCCGAGGGCAGCAGAAGTAGCAGCTCCGCCGCCGTCATCTCGCCATCACCGCGTTTGCCTGGAGCATTTGCGCTTGCAGCGGGAAGCACACTGTTCAAGTCAGGCGGTATGTCCTCGTCGAACAGCTCGCCGCCCTCGATCCGCGCCATTCCGTCCAGATCGATCGTCACCACACCGGGCACAGCCTGGATCAGGGCGATGATCGCCGCCGATGTTGCTGGCTCGCTCAACGCCCGTTGATCGAAGGCAAAGGCGGCCTCAAGTGCGAGCCTTACATCGCGTTCGACATCTGCGAGCAGGTATTCTGGGGCGACATAGACCTTAGCTGCGATCCGGAAATAGACCCGCCTGTAGGGCTGCACGATCACGGAGCGAGAAATGTCTCGCACTCCGTCCAACGCCGACGCCAGCGTCGCCATCAGCGGTGCATCATCCGCCAACTCAATGTCCGTCTCAGGAGCAATCGTGAGGTGAATCAGCTGCTTGCTGCCAGACCACAGATGCCGCGCGCTGGCTTTGCCAATGCCCGCGAAATTGCGAGCGAAGTCTTCGTAATCGGTTAGCGAAACTACCCGTCCCAGCGTCTTCACCTGATTGGGTGCACTGATCCGGGCATCGTCGAGGGTTTCGGGTTCCGCACCGCCGGTCGCTGGCGATGGATTGGTGACGCCGCGAATGCCAAGGGGTTTTGTCTTGAGCTGTGTGACCGTGCGTTCTTGCACATGTCCGGCAAGGCCCGTGCCGGTGCGGTAGTTGGCGGTTACATTGAGCTCGCCGGTCGGCAGTCGGCGGCCCTTGTTACCATCGCCAAACAGCACCGTAATGACATTATCTTCACCGAGCCGCGTTTCATAGACGGATTCATCGGGACCGGCGTTAAACAGGGTTTCCTGCTCGGTCCAAAGAATGCCGTCGACGCGAACTTCCAGTGTTGAAGAACGGCCACTGGCGCTGGTGGAAGAAACGTAGGTGAGCGGGATGCGCCGCAATACAAAGGACTGGTTGGCGAGCGTCGCATCGCCAGATCCGAGCACCTCTTCCACCGCTTCACCGTGGCTGGCGCTGGCGACATTGGCGTTTATGCGCAGGCTTGTACGATCGTAGGAGTGAATTAGCGCCGTTTCGAGCAACAGCCGCGTTACGCCGTCTATATGCAGCACCTCGCGAATGAGGCAGGTTTCACTGCCTTCGATGCCCTCCGCATCGGCGCGCGCGCCAGTAAGAGAGATCGGGCGCTTGCGCTCGAGATCGAGATAGAGCGTGTCGAGTTCCAACTCGAGCAGCTTGGCCTCAAGGACTGGTTCCAGTGGGATACCGGCAAGAGGCAGCGCTTGTGAAGCGAGGAATACCTGCGTTGTGCGGGTCTTGAAGGCGTTTAAATCACTGCTCGCCGTGGGGGCGGGTGGCACGATCGCTGTTCCGTCCGGCCTAGCGAATTTGAGACCTGTTGCCTTGCCACTGATGGTATAGTCGGCGCGCGACTGAGTTGCGGCGGATGTCACTTGCAGGCCAAGGGCTGCGCCTGCTGCATTCTCAAGTATCGCCCAGCTGCCCGGTTGAGCGTCTTTGATCTCTCGCTCAAGATAGGCCTGCGCATCTCCCTGGATCAGAGTGTTGTTGGCGTTGACCCACATACTCGTGGGTGTGGTATCCCAGTCATGATTGAACGGAGTTTTGATCGGATTTCCTGAAGAATCCTGACCGAAGGATACTGTCGCGTAAAGCGGGGCGGCCGCCCCGAAGATGCTGGCGTCCTCTCGCATGACATGCAGGCCAGTCTGCGCGGCGTCCATGCCGCCATCGCCAACCACGGGGCGTTGTTGTTCGCGCAGCATCGTCATCATCTTGGCACGCGACCATGCCTGGGTTCGGATGAAGGCAGACAGGCCGTCTCCGGTCCAGGCGTTCCCGCGCACATATTGATCGACATTGGTGCTCGCGAGAGCGAGGCTGACTGTCGGAATGATCCCGGTCTTGAGCCGCGGTGCGGCAAATCTGGGGGCCCGGCTTACCGGGGCCGGCTCGCTGCCATGCTTGGTCAGGATGATCGTCGTCAGTCCGAAATTGCGCTGTTCTTCGATATGCTCAATGCGGAACGGGGCGGCGATCGTTTCACCATCGCTGCCGGATCGAGCGACGGCCAGGATGCGCTGTCCGGGTTTGAGAGCAAGCCCGAGGCCATGGATGAAGACCTCGTTCACAGGAACCGCGCGAAGTAGCGGCTCGATTTCCGGATTGCTGAGCTGGTCTGCGATCCGCTGATCGAGCTTTGCGCTGAGATCGAGCCCCGGCGTCAGCGCATGATAGGGGGCGAGCTGCGCATCGCTTGTCAGCTCCACCAGTCCGGGGGGAAGTGGCTCGGTAAGGTCGAAGCTGTTGTCCAGATCGAAGAGAAACAGATTGCCGTTATTCGCATCATTCGCATCTGACGAATTGTGATAGATCGCCAGCGGCTGATCGCGCACAGTGCGTGCACGGATCGCATTCCATTCGCCGCGTGCGGTGATTGGCTCCAGCGTCTCGAAGACCTGAGGCAGTTCGTCCTTCGTCTGCGGGATCGAGGCGGCCTGTATGCCTTGTACGACCTCCACTCTGCGATAGGGGTCGTCCTTGTCTTCGACAGTGAAAGCCAGCCAATTGCTCGCTGCCACGCCGGGGGCAAAGGAATAGCCGATTGCTCCGGCAAGCTCGATCATACTGCGCCGCTCGGTTGCCGTGCCGAGGTACCCTTCGTTTGCGATCCGCTCCGAATAGAAGCTGAGCACGTCGAGCGAGCAGGCAAAGGCGTCAGCCAGTCCGCCAGTAGGTTCGCCATCACGATCGGCGCGCAGCCCGCGCAATGGGTAAGCTGCAGGCCCGAAGTTGTTGGCGGGCACTTCCTGACGCGGAACGCGCCACAACATACGTTCAAGAATCTCGCCATGCGTTCCGATGCGATATTCGATTTCGCTACGACCGGGCGGGTTGTTCGGTCGCCGAGGGTCGAGATCACGCGCGCCGCAAATCCTGTTGGATGGTTTCTTGTGCATGCTCAGCGTCCCCCTTCGACGTGGAACTGAAGAGTGCCGAAATCGGGGAAGTTCGGATCGTTATCGAGCCGTGCAATCTCGCCTTCAAAGATCGGAATGGCCCCAATATCATCGTGATCAAAATCTGGCTGATCCGTGCGACGGAACCGCCCGACCCGGTCGCCGTCATGATTGCTCATCCCGACCCATTGAACTCCCTCGACCTGCATCGCGCGGGCAATAATTGGGGAGAGTGCGATGTCGTCGCCAAACCCCAGCCGGTCGGGATGGAAATAGCCCAGCGTACCGTCATTGAGCGCGCGCGCAGAGAAGACACGCAGCAGCTCTTTCGCGATATCGGGCGCGTAGAATTCGGGCCTGACGCACACGAACAAAGCAATGTCCAGCGGCACGAATATCGGATCGATGATCTTAAGGTCATGACCGGCAAGCCGTCGTTCTTCCAGAAACCGCTTCAGACCTTGCGCGAACTGAGAGTTTACCCGCGCTCCATCGACCAGATCGACCGCCAGCGTGACGGTGTACCACGAGCCGGTCCAGCGCCTGCGCGCATAGGCACGTACCACATCAGGGTGCTGAGCAGCTGCGTCGGCATAGTCCTGCGGGGTGACCGCCCTGCGCTGCACCTTGAAGGCATGCGGCGCATTGATCCTGATCTGTTGTTTCGTTTCAGGCGAACGCCCACCCACTGCGGGCAATGGGTTACGCAGTCTAGCTATGGAGGTGCCATCGTCTATGACGATATGCCTGATCGTATCGGCAGCGATATTGCCACGCACGCCTCCGCCGACGCGCATCTTGGCAGTGAATTGCGTCGCGGCGGATGGCTCGCGCCCCAGCACATTGTCACCGAAGCGCGCATAATGTCCGCCGCCTTCGCGCGGCTCGACTACGAAATTGGTCGCGAAACGATCCGATGAGAGCAGGTCTGGCTGGTTTTCCCAGATCTGTCCGCCGCCTCTCAGCTCGACTTTTGCAAGCGAAGCGCCACCGGGATGCATTGTCGCATGGGCTGACTGGCTGGCAGCGGTCTCTGTATCGAAACCGGCTGCGTGCACGAGCTGTTCGGCGGTGATGGCCACGCGCAGGGCGCTGCCGGGGCCGTCATCCACCGAGACGCCGTTGCCCGCGCTATCCTGTAGTGCGATTTCATCTTCTCTTTCGTTGGCAGGATCAGCACCGAAATCGAGCGTTCGCCCCTCATCGGCTAGCACGATGTTGCCAAGCGCGACCGCCCCAGGTTCGCTGTTGGTACCGGCCAGGTTGAGCGGGAACCTCAACGCGTCATCTGCGTGCCATCTGATCCGCACCAGAGCCAGATCCATCACTTCGTCGCGCAACCCCGTTTCGACCTCGACAAGCCTCACAAGCTGGCGGTGCGACGGGTCGGGGAAATCCATCGCTGATCCGCCAAACGGGATGCGCTCTTCGAAAATGAGCAGATCGCCTGCTGCGAGTCCCAGCGGAGCGCCAGTTCTGACCAGCCAGGCTTCGGTGGAGCCGGGGGCGAGGCAGCATGCGGCATCGCCCCAATCGTGTAACAGCATTTGATTGCGCGTCGGCCTAAGCGTGGGCAGCGTAGCCAAGGTTTCAAAGACGATTGCACCGCCGTTGATCATCGCCTCGAATTGATCCGGGTCGCGATCAAGCACAGCGGGTCGCTCGACTGTTTTGTTGATCGGTGGGGTGAGGAGACGGGTGCCAGCCGGAATGGCCGCGCCTGACAGATCGTTGCTCGAGGCATGAACGGCAACGGCTACGCGTGCATTGCTGCCTTCATCCGGCTGGTATCCAAGAGTTCGAGTGTGCCGCCGCAGCGATTGGCGCAGCCTCGCAGTGCCCAGATAGGCTTCGGTGGCAATCGCGTCCTGGAACCAGCTTGTGCGATCGGCAGCATCGGCCAATGCCTCGACCAGCATGACGCCCAGATCGGCCGGATTGCGCTCTGTCCATTCCGGCACCGTCACCGCCATCCGGTCCAGCATCAACCGGCGGAAACTGTCATAGTCACGCACCAGGTAGTCCAGCGGCGGGCTTGGCGGCTTGGGCAATGGCTCGTCGTCGGGCGAGACGCAGTCGAAATCGCTTGGGCATTCGACTTTGAACTCGAATTCCACCCACGACAGACGGCTATCGATGTTTGCGGGCGGATCCTCAGAACCTGCGGCTTCGACCACCGCGAGCTCATAGGGTGAGAAATCTCCGCGCTTGTCGAGGGTCAAGAGCAGGATGTTCGGTGCATCGCCGAGCTCTACCGCAGTGATCCCGATACTGGTGATCCGAGAGCCGCCTGAGATGGTGAAATTGGCCGGAGTGAGCACGGGCGCCCCGGCATCGCTAACGCCATCAGCCTTCAGGAAGGCGAGTTCCAAGATGCGCTGGCGCATCTCCTCACTCGGAGCGTCGCGATCGATCACTTCGACAAAGTCGATCCCGTTGATCTCAAGCCCTCCCAGCAAGGTCGTGCTCGCCGCGACACGCTGACGTCTCTGGCTGGTGCCGCAATGTTGCCGGGCGCCGCTCATAGCGCTTGCTCCACTGTCACACTGCGAAGGTCTTCCTGATCCGTCGGTCGATATTGGACCGTAATCAGCAAAAGGTTGTCGCGCGCCTCAGCGGCAACCGCTCGCACTTCGATGCGGGGTGAAAGCCATTGCTGAAGGCTGGCCTGCACCATGTTGCGCGCGGCAGCTGCGATCTCTGGCGAGTTTTCGGAGAACACCATCTCATGTACGCCTGCACCGAAGTCCGGTCGGTTGCGGCGTTCCCCGCGCCGGGTGAAGAGGATTTGCTGAATCAGGTGGACGATATGCCGGTCTTCACTGGCACCTTGCGTGATCCCGTCAGAGCCGATGCGATAGGGGAAGGCAAAATGGGTCACAGCGCGGTCACCTTTTGCTGGATGTTCGTCCACGTGACCGGGCCTTGCGGAATGCTCTCGGCTGAATAGCAAAGGTCTGGTGGGTTCTGCAGCAGCACCGGACTGCTTCCAGCCTGTACTTTGGTCGAGAAGCCAAGCAGCTTCTCGGTCACGCAGGGCTGGGGCTTGCCATTGGGGAGGGTGAAGGCGCAGCCCGCGACGGTGCCCTGATCGCCCTGGACCAGTGCGGGTCCGTTATCGATCAGAACCTTGCTGTTGGAAGTCATCAGCGTGCCCATGCCGCCATGCGGACATTGCGTCTGAGTCATTTGGGTTACGATCGGCCTGCTCATGGCAGCACCTTCAGGTTGGTGCCGTTGATCGAAACGCCGTCCGCGGCGATCTTCACGCTGGATCCGGAAAAGCTAATCTCTACTGCGGAAGCTGAGATATCGATCACCGCTTCGCCAGCGGTCGTCATCACCGATAGCTTGCCCGCGCCAAGTCCGATCGTATCGCTGAATTCGAGTGCGAAATTGTCTCCCACCCAGGTGCGTGTCGTGGCGTTCTCGGGTCCGGCAGGCACCGGACTGTCTCCATCGTCCCAATAACCACCGCTCCAAACCGGATATTGCGGATCGCCGCGTTCAAAATCGACCCAGACCTTCGCGCCGATCGGCGGCACGTTGAACAGACCTACCCCGGGCCCCGCTCCGGGCAGGCAAGGCATCGCCCATGCCAGGACACCGTCCCCATAGACATCCGGGACGCTCACCTGAACTCGCCCTATGCCATTTGGATCGAGCGTGTTCACAACCTCGCCGCGGTACTTGCCAAAGAAGGTGGTGCACGGTTCGTTCATCACGCCACCTGTGTTTCTGGCGGTACGACAGGCGCAATCGAGTAAAGCTCGCCGCGCTGCAGGGTAAAGGTCTGATTGTAGTCGCCCGGGCGCATCGTGTGACGCACTTCGGCAACCGTATACATGCCGTTGTATATGGCCCCGACGCCGCGCAGATTGACCTGCTGAAACGGCTTGAGGACATCGTTGTACTTCACATTGTTTATCGTTCCAGTGGCTTCGACCGCGCGTTCCGACGTTTCCTGCAGCCGAGCGGTCGCCAGCGCCTGCGCCTGCATTGGGCTCATCCCCGACACTGCGAGCCGTTCTTCGCGCAAACTGCCCTGGCGGGTCTGCCATTCGGGTATGGCACCCTGTGGCGGAGCAGCGAGGCCGGGGACTTGGACCTCGACTTCTTCGCCTGACAGTCGACCAATGGCCTTCGCCCCTGCCGTGGTGATCCGATCGCCATTGTGCGTGATCGTAACGTCGAAGGCATCCGACATCGGACCAAGGTCGACGCTGAGGGTTTTTTGCGGCAGCGACGGCTTGGGCAACGGACCCCAGTAAAACGTCGATAGGCCTGGTGCCGGGCCTGGTTCGAGCACCGCATGATGCCCAACCCCGCGCGCCAATTGGTGCAGGTAATCGCAGTCGTTGCAATTTTGCACCGGCGTAGTTTCAAGCGGATTGGGCTGTTCGAAAATCGTCGGCGGGATCACCATCGGAACGATCCCTTCCGACAGGTAATTGGCAAGCACCATCATGGCGATCAGGTTTGGCGCAAGGGCAGGCCATTGGGTCTGCACATGGACCCGGTCCATGAGCGCCGACAGGTCTCGACCGAGAAGCAAAACGCGCCCATCATGACTGTCGCTGGGCGGCAGGTATTGCGACTTGACGATAACGCCATTCAAGATGGGTACCGGCTTCACCCCGAGGACAACCGAGACGCCAAACCGCCCGCCGCTTTGAAAGCGTGGGTCATCGACAAACGGCGCGCCCTTCAGGCCCAATGGACCGCTGCGTCCGGCGGCAAGGACAAGGCGGAAGTGCGATCCTCCCCGTGCCGATGTGCGAACTTCAAGCTCTTCGATGGCTTCCATCACATCCAGCGTTGCCGGCAGCAGTACGGTTCCCGTGCCGAACTGCAGCAGCGCTCTGATGCCTAGGATGTTGCCGAAAGCACTCATCGTGGACCGATCTCCTCGGTGCCGATAACGGGAACTGCGAGGGGGTCGCCCGGTTCGCCCATCACAGCATCGGGGTGAGGGCGAGGGCTGGCAGCAGCCAGCATCCACCACGTAGTTGCCTCACCAAAGTACTGCGCCGCGAGACTGTCGATCCGGTCGCTGTCCTTGACCCGGTGGTGGATCGCAATGGTGATGTCTTCGCGAGGATGGAGCAATGCCGGGCGCAGGTAGCGAACCTCGCGGCCATCGGCTTCGGTCCGTGTCCTGACAGGATGCGTCGCATAGCGGCTTTGCTTGGTGATCATGAGCGCTTTCCCGTCATAGGTCGATCCCCACGGCGTTCGCGGCGTTGTTGATGCTGGCAACGCTGGCGAGCGTCTCCTTCACCACCTGATGCGCCATGAAAGCCCAGTACCCTGGGTTGGTCATCGACAGTTCGTTGTAGGTCAGCACCTTCATGCTGACGGCTACATCGGCCCGGATGGGATGGAGGTTGGGATCGTGCGCAGTTTCGGTGATCGAGAGGCTCTCGATCTTAACCGGGACGATCGTAGTGACGCCGTAGATGAACAAAGTCAGCGGGGCGGCTGGCGGCACGACCTCCATCATTCCGCCGACCAACGCTGCCTGATTGATCGCGACGGAAACGGATTTCGGGTAGACCAGCATCTCGAGCGCGGCGAGCTGTCCCGAAATCCCTGCGCCAAGCGGGCCGTTCTCGCCCTCTTCCATCTGGTCGATCAGGTCGAGTTTCAGATTGGCCGAGATCGTCTCTTGCGGTGGCCCGGCCAGCCGCAGGGGCTCGGACTTGGCCCCGCCGCCTGCGCCGCCACCATATTGCGGGCTAAGCGAGCGCGAAAGCTGATCAGGGTTGTACTGGAAGATCGCAATCGAAGAGATCGGATTGAAGATATCGATGCCGACAATGGCACCGCGCATCACTTTAGGCGAGCGAGGGAAGGGTGTGGAGGTCATTGGTTACCACTCCTTCTCTTGCCAATCCAAGCACCATAGCGATCGCCCGCTTCAAAGGCGTATCCGACGAGCATTTTTTTTGATGTTGAATCGACGATGGTGATCGCTTCGTCTTTGCCAAATTGCACTACGACCCTGACGGGATTGGATTTGTATTTTGGCTTCTCGGCACGATAGATCTTGCAGATTTCGACATCATACTCCTTAGGAATTCGATGCATTCCGTACGTATCGTGGATCGAAAACTTGACCTTCTTCGGGAAGCATTTGTCGTCCTGGTCTTTGAAGTCGTAAGATGATGGGAACCCGCTATCGATGCCGTGAATGAATAGGCCGTGGAACTCCTCTGGGGTGGTGTCGCCCGCCTCCACGTTCCTGTCGCTTGTCTGGACTTCAGTCGCGCGTTTACCACTGCCCTGCTTGTCATCGTTTTGATCAGGCTGGCCTTGATCCTTACTCCCCGGTTTGGGCGCTTCGTTTCCTGGGGTGTTATCTTGTTCAGTGGTCGCATCTTTCTCAGCCGCCTGTTCCGGTTTGGCAGCCTTCTTCTCTGCTTTCCCTCCCTGCGCCTCGGGCTTTGGAACCGCATGGTCGCGCCCGTGCATCTGCTTGCGTTCTTCGGCAGTTATCGGGTCTCCTTTCTTATACGCCTTGTCGAGGACTTCTTGCGGCACGTCCGGTACGTTTCCGCTCGATCCAGAACCTCCGCAGGGAAGGGGTTTGAACGGTTCTGCCGTGGCCTTGATGCTGTTTTCATCGCATAGAAGCTCGGCTGCGTGCTCACCCAGCTTGCGTCCTCCCATCTCACCGGGAACGAAGGCCCTTAGCGCATCCTTGATCTTGGTGATTGAGAGGCGCGCGATGGTTTGCGGCATCGTTTGAATCACCGAGAATCCGCTCATCAATTTGCCGATCCGGTTCTTGTTGGTGCATTTCTGGAGCGTGAGCGCGATGATGTAGTCGATCGGTGACATGCCGAGTTGGCTCAGAATCCAGTCGGCGATGGCGAAGCCGCAGCCCACTACAGCACCAAGCCCCAGCGTTTCGGGTGCCGTCGCCAAAGATACCAGGCAGGCCCCGATCCGCAGTGAGTTGGCGAGATCTTTGATCAAACTGACGACCTTGAGCACGTTTTTGCTCTCGTCGATGATCGTCTGGACCTTGCCTTCGTATTCGCCGACGATCTGGTTGACCGCCGCATCGATCGTTGCCTCGATCTCGGTCGACATCGCATCAACCTTGCCATCGATATCATCGGCCATCTGCTGCAGGTCGGCGAGCGGGCCATCTTCAGGCAGCAGGGATTTGAATTTCGCTTTGAAGCCTGTCTCGACGCAGTCCATAATTAGCGCGAAGGTCTGCCGCACAAGCGGTTGAACAAGGATAGGCAGGAGCGCGGCCATGATCGCCTTTGCCGCCTTCATCATGATCTTGCCGCTTTTCTTCTTGTTTTTTGCAAGCGCCTTGTTTTTCCGCTCCTCGATCTTGGCTTTGACTTTGGCCTTGAACTCTTCGAACTTGTTGATTCCTTTGACGACCACGCCGCCAAACTTGTCCCGCAATATGCCGATTGGCCGTGCAGTTCCGCTGGTCCAGAAGGCGGCCTTCTTCAGAAATTTGAAGTCGAGCAGAGGCTTGGACTCGCGCGCTTCGGTCGTAATATCGGTGTCGATCTTGGCGTTGTCAGGGTTGGCGTTGACCCATTCTGCCAGCGCAGCCCGCCGATTGACCATCGCCAATATGTCCGGTGTCGCGACGTTGTGAAGCTGGTCGAGAACGTTGTTCTTTGATTCCTTGTCCAGACCTTTCTTGCCGCGTCGGAATGCTTCCCACTTCGGCGCGGAGAAGTCGTCCTTCATCGCCTTGCGCCGGACCTTCGATTGGTGTGGTTTGCGCGCTATCCGAAGCGGAGCGGCTTTGGCGGCGGCCTTGGTAGCTTTCTTGGGTGGTTTGCGTAGTTTTGCAGGGATCTGGTGCATGTCGGCCAGACGATCCTGGAAGCGCGCGGTTACATTGCCGTTCTTGAGCGCCTTTTTGAGATCAGATGGCTTGGGATGCAGGTAGTAAACGAAGATACCATCGCCGCCGTCCTTTCGACGTGACCCCTTCGCAATCATCCATTTGCCTGCAATTTTGTCAGGCTTGGCTGGTTTCTTTACCCTCTTCTTGGGACCTGCCTTTGCTGTTATCCGCCGGCTGGTGCTGGGATCGATTTGAATCTTCTTGGACCATCGAATCTCAATGTCTTTCACTGGCCAAGTGCGGTGTTTGCGTGATGGATCCCAAGATTTTGGCAGATCGATGTCGCTGCCTTTCATTCGCTTCGGATTGGGACTCCAGTTGGTGCCGGGAAAGCCGGAGTTGGCCGCCTGCGCTGCGGCGTTGATACCGGCAATGTAGTTGTTGAGCTGATCGATGCCGAAACGTCGATAGCTGATGCTGTGCGCGGATTTGACTTCGCCTAGCTGAATATTGGTCGGCATTCGGTCGGTGTCGGTGAGCGCGCCAGCGGCCCAGTCGATTTTGGGTGCGCGTGCGGCCTCGAAATTCGATACACCGCCGATGTTGAGCACTCCAACAGTCGCGCCTTTAGCAACACTGACAGGGCCGCTTGGAGTGGTGACTGTTGCCGGTTCGTTGCGATTGGTAAAGTTTGCTAGCCCGTGCCCTGAACCACCATTGTCTATCGCCTGAACGCCCGGGACCGCATCGGATTTCGTACGCGGATTAGCCTTTGTTTTGGCGTAGTAGAGGTCGGCATATCCGGAGCGCTCACCGATCTCGATTTTGTTGCGATCAGCGCCAGGGATCGGCACTTCAGTCAAAAGACCGCGATTGATCCGCGAACCGCGCAATGCGGCCTGAGCCTCGGTATGCTTTTTCTTATGCATCTCAAGGTTGTTGGTGACACTGCGCGGGGCAAAATACGGCTCCGCCTCGTCCAGCGCGCGTCTGACAGACACCGCATCGGTGTGCACACCTTCGTCCCGCCGCGCCATTGTGACGCCTGCCGGACCCACCGGTCCCGGCGAGGTCTGCTGCAGTACGTGGGCTAGTTCGTGCGCCATCGTGAAACTGGGCGCTGCGCTCTCACCACTGCCCAGCCAAATATGATTTTCGTAGGTAAAGGCGCGCGCGCGGATCGAGCGGCTGAGCGCACTGGCCGCAGTGCCCACATGCAGGCGGACGTGCGAAAGATCGCGCCCCATTCTCATCTCGAAGAATTGCCGCGTGCGTTCGGGAAGCGAGATCCCCCCACGGGTTAGTTCGCCCGAACTCGCTGCGATCGTTTCGCCCCCATGCGCCGCTTGCTCTTGCCGCATGCGGGGGGCGTCTTCGTCATCTCGATCGACCACGCCATCGCTGCGGCGACGCACCGTGGCGCTCTTGAGCTCGTCTTCGGAAGCATCTCCCAAGAAACGCCGTGCGCGAACATCGTCGTCTTTGGAGGCATTGCTGCACGCGGCACAGGCACGTTGAACACTGGCCGGAGCGGCTCCTGCGTCAGCGCCTACGGCGGCGATGTCAGTGTCGCGGAGCGCCATGACCTGCCCGGCAATGGCATCGGCCTCGCGCTCGAACGGATCGTCCGCTGCACCGACTTCGAGCCGAGGGCGGACGTCTGAGGTCATTTCCAGCTCTTGCTCTTCCCGCTCGCAGCCCGCGCATTTGCGCTGAATGCGGGAGCCAGCTGCGGGCCGTGCTGGCGCCTGGGGAGGGGGGGCAGAGACTGGAATGCGTGCTAGCGAAGCTGAAGGGCCGACGTCGATCGCGCCGTTGTCCATCACGGGCGCAAAGCTGGGCGGTGCTGCCGCAGCAGCCGGAGCCTTCGCCTGAGCGGGCTGAAGGGCGGCGGCAGCTGTCATCTGAAGATGTACATCGATCCGATGCGCTCGTTGGCCTGTCCATGATTGGGACCGGTGATCTTCTTCAGCCAGCCCTCGGTCTCGGTTATTCCGGAGAGCGGAGCGCCAAGCTTCGTTTTGGCATGATGGTAAGCGGCCTTCCGCTCGGCCTCGTCCTTAGGGACCTTTTCCTTCAGCAGAGCCTGATATTTCTTCTCTGCTGTGCTGTTGCTCCACCAGTGGAAGTAATAGGGGCCGGCATCGGACGGAATGTCCGATTTCTTGGCGTTGGTGACCACGTCTTTGAGGCGGTCGATCGCCTTGGCGTTCACCGTTTTCTTGGGTGTTTTGCCTTCAAGATGTTCGACGGCAGGCAGGTAGTTATTTTTGTGGGTGCTGGACGTGGTTTGTAGCGAATGGAACGTGCCTGGCTTGGCAACGCCGACAAAGTCCGGCCCCCAGTCAGCATCGAAGCCTTCTATCCGCAGAAGCATTGCGTAGAGGATGTATTTCCTCTGAATATCGTAACGTTTTGCGATCTGGAGATTGGTGTGGAGAGTTTGAAACTCGCGAAGCAAAATGAGTTTTTTGTCGTCGTCCGTCTCTGCATCGTATTTCGCTTCGTGATCGGCCCAAGCCTTTTCTGCCGCTGCAATCTCGGTTTCATTTTCAGCAGATTGCTCGCCATAGATCGCCGCGATAATCTTGTTTTTCTCAGCCTCGTTACCGGTCTTGTTGAGGCTCTTAAGCTCGTCATCTACGTCGCCGATTTTGGGATCAACCCAGCCAACCGGGAAGGCGAAGCACTCATTGACGCCAATTATGAGCCTGTCTTTCTCGTTCTTATTCTTGGCTTTCTTGATCTTGATGTCGTTGAATTTGACGATGTCGGCTTTGTAGTTCGAGACGTTGCCTAGAAACAAATCGGACTTGGTCTGCTTTATCGCGGCCGCCATCCCCGCAGGATCGTAACAGCCGGAAGTCGTCTTTCTGTATTCCCATTCGGAATAGCCAAGCGATTTTGCATCGATCTTTGCCTTCCTGTTCTCGATCTGCTCATCCGAACAGGCATCGACAGGGGAGGAGCATTTCATCCGCACCGTGCCGCCATCACCGCGCAGCGAATTCTGCTGAACATGGGCGAGTTCGTGCGCCATCAAGTGGCGTGCAGCATGGTCGGTTCCGTATTCGCCCTTACCGAACGCAATGTTGCTGCCGATCGTGAAGGCGCGCGCACCGATGCTTTGTGCTGCGATTTCAGCCGCCGGGCCACGATGCATGCGCACATGTGACAGGTCTTGACCCAGCCGTGGCTCAAAAAAGCTGCGATCCGACGCGCTCATAGCCTCGCCTGATCCAAGCGCGCTGACCGATCCCGATTGTGTTGCGCTTGTCCTCATGGTGCCTGCGCCATTCGCACCGCCGGGGTTCGCCTTGGCGCGGATCGAAGCGGGGCCTGCACCTTCCGAAGCTGGCGCAGCGGCACCGCCTGCCATCACCCGATCCGCAATCGCGTCAGCCTCACGTTCGGCCGGGTGGTCAACATCTCCCACGTCAAGCTTTGGACTCACGTCCATGCCGTGCTTTTCGTCCTTGTCGCACGCGGCGCATTTGCGCCGGATTGGCGCATCGACCGGAATGCGCGACAGGCTCGCCACTACATCGCTACCACCCTCGATTTCGGGCGTGCTCTCACTAGTCAGAGCTGACTGCGGAATTGGCATGGCCCGCGACCGCCCTGCGGTTGCATGCATCATGACCGAGTACCTCCCGTCTGAACTCCATTCTGTGAGCCAGAGGCTCCGGCGGGAGTGATCGCATCCACGATCTGCGTGGCGATTTGCAGGCCCATCGTCTCTGGCGCGGCTGCATTGGTTAGCTGCAAGCGCAAATTGTCGAGATCGAGCGGGCTCTTTGGATCGGTGTGATTCATCGACACCGCCGCACTCTCCAGCCGCGTTTCCAGCTCTCGAGTAAGCGCAAGCTGCAGTCTGAAGCTCTCGCTTTGCGAAAGTCCTGAAACGCCGAGTTGGTCGATCGCAAGGACGATGTCGGGCGCGTTCCTCATAGGTTCCACCCCGCACCTTCCTGGTCGGTCATGATCCTTCCGACCTTGTCGTATTCGACCGCGGCGCTTTCGCGAATGTGGCGCATGTCGACCGCGCTTTCGTCTCGAGCGGCGCGGAATGCAGCGCCGAGCGCAATATTGCGGATCGTCCCGCCTGCCACGTTGAGCCGCGAGAGCACTTGGTAATCCAGTGATTTGATCGGCACGGCGGCGGGGAAGATGCGCCGCCAGATTTCCTCGCGCTCGCGCTGAGCAGGGAAACGGAAATCGAGGACGAAGCGAATCCTGCGCAGAAATGCCTGGTCGATATTGTCCTTCAGGTTCGTGGTCAGGATTACGATGCCGCGATAGACTTCGAGCTTCTGCAGCAAGTAGCTCACCTCGATGTTGGCGTGGCGATCATGTGCATCCTTGACCTCGGAACGCTTACCAAACAGCGCGTCCGCTTCGTCGAACTGCATCACGACACCGCCATCCTCTGCTGCGTCGAACAGCCGGCGAATGTTCTTCTCCGTTTCGCCCAGCCATTTCGAGACGACGGCGGAAAGATCGATCCGGTAAAGGTCCAGCCCGAGCGCATTGGCGATCACTTCGCCAGCCATTGTCTTGCCTGCACCCGATGGCCCGCTCAGCAGCGCGCTGATCCCCAGTCCGCGATCCTGCAATTTCGAACCAAAGCCCCAGTCTTCGTAAACCTGAGCGCGGTGGCGAGCATGACCGAGCAGTTCGGCCAGGACGTCCTTCTGCTTCTTGGGCAAAACAAGATCATCCCACTCAACTGAGCTTTCCACCCGCTCGGCCAGCTCGTTCATCCGCGGGCGAAGGTTTTCCCGGCACGTCGCCCAAATGCGTTGCTCCAGAGCGCATCCTCTAAGCGAGGGGTCGGCGTCGACCGCCTGCTTCACGCTGGCAGCGAGCTCAGGCGTTGCGCGGAAATTGCCTGAAACCTGCGCGATGGCATCTTCCCATTTCTCGCCCTTGCCGAGATAATCGCGCCAAACCTCCACTTGCTCGCGGGCAGTCATGCGAGGCATTTCGATGCGCACTGCGGTGCGATCAGGCACGAGGATTGGCTCGTCGCAGACAATACACACCGGAATGGTCAGCGCCTGCGCGAGGATGCGCATCTGCGGCTCCTCTGCCTGATTGCCCAGCCTCAGAACCAGCCGCCCGCTCATCAGTCTGATGTCGCGTTCGAGCAAGCGCGCAAAAGCCAGTAGTTCGCCGGTAGCGCTTGGCAGCATTGCCCCATCGAGAAGGCAGAGCGTCTCACCAAGTTTGTCGCAGGCGGCTTTCATTGCCTGGACCTTGCCCTCAGGATCAGTCCCGGTGAGCATCAAGAGCATTGGCGGACAGGGCGAGGAGCGCGCCAGTATCAGATCACGCAATTGCGTTCGGGCGGGTGACAATAGGGGCTCGGTTCGAACGACCTGAACATGGTCGGCTATTGCGGATGACAATGCCGGTCGACCAAGCAGGTAGAACATGGCGGACTCGGCCAGTACCACCGGTTGACTGGCAAGCGGCGCGCTCGGCATCGCTTCAAGCAAACGGTGCCAACGCAGTCCGCTATCGGCAGATAGCGCGCCCCAATGGGCACCCGGTACAGCTGACAAGAGCGTGCCGAATGTCAGCTGACGCCGGTCGTTCCCGCCTTGCGTTTTGGCCAGCTGATCGCCCGCCTCGACTTCCAGCGCCGCATACGCCGCCAGCAGCAAGGCGTTGCGTTCATAGGTGCCGAGATCAAATATGGCGGCAAGCGTGTCCGCATGGGTGGACACAGGTTCATCGCTCTTGCCGTCGAGCCAGCTGGCGACGGTAGGAAAGACCTGATGCAGGGGATGGAAGGTTGCCTCGTTCATGCGATGCTCACCAGTGGACCTGCGATCTCGCCATGATCGTTCGCGCCTGGATTATCGACCAATGTGACGGGGCTGACGAAGCCGCCGATATCGAGACGGGCGAGATAGTCGCCGGTTGGCAGATCGCTGAATGGGAAGGTAAGGGTGGCAGCTGGAAAAACCGCGCCGCTTAGGTCGGCTTCGAACTGGAAGTGACCGGCATTGGCCGGATCGCGGCGGTCGAGAAGGAGCACCGCCTTTTGCCCTTCAGCGAGTGAAGGCACGACTGACAATTGAATTGTCCCGTTTCGTGTCGCGCCACCACCGCTGGCTGTGATGGTGCCAATCGAAATGGTTGGGACGATGGCGAATGACAGCCCTTGCGAGCCGCTGCGCAGATGGGCCGGCTGGTCAGGCTTCAGCGGACCCAGAACCCGTAGCGAATGAGCGCCAGCTGCCAGTTCCTGACCGCCCATCCTGCTTGCTTCCAACCGGATTTGCAGTTGTTCTGGGCTTACGTCGGCGCCCGCAAGATCGAAGTCGATTCCGTCGATCGACAGGCCGATCCCGGCTTGGCCGAAGCCGCTTCCAACGATGAGTGCGTCCGCATCCCACGTAACCGGAGCACGTGCTCCCTGTGTCCCGGAGATACCGTCGAGCTTGAGGTTGGAAAATGGAGAGACCCAGATTCCCGGACGCGCAACTGGAAGCGAAAGGCTTGCTGCGTCTTCCGTTTCGATCGCCACATGGCTCATGCGATATGCAAGAGAAAGCGCGTAAGGCACCTGATAGAAAATCGACCAGACTTTCGAGAAGTCATCGATGCTCATCAGCTCACGTGAGACATGCACTTTGGAAAGGGCTTCGGCCAGATCGCTGTCGCCCAGATCGGCGTTGTCGGCGATCGCTGCGGTGATGTTGGCGACGGTCAGTAGCGGGACTTTCTCCAGCGCTAGCATGACGTTGGCCATCATGCGCTCTGGTTCGAAATCCTCCGCGTCGCCGTAGAAACTGAAGATGTAGTGCAGATCGAGCGCAAGCCGCGCAGGCCCCAGCGACCTTCCGCCGGATGTGCGGTTGGGGAAGTGGGTGTTGGCGTGTGAAGTGTTGGGTTCGACGCGGTAGAGATGGATGTTGACCAATGCGTCGTCGTCGTCTGCCAGCGCGGCCGTCGGCGTGCCGAGCCGAACCGTCGCACTGGACACAGCCGCTACGGCTGCGGACAGGACTTGCCTGCGCAGCGCGCTGCTGACCGTGGCCAAGGCGAGCGAATTGCTCATGAGTTGGATTCCGCAATGAAGGCGTCGAGCGACATTCCGATCGTCTGAGCGGTTGGCGCTGGAGTTGCGGCTGGCGCTGCTGGCGGCGGCACCGTGACGTCAACGCGGCCAATCCGCACTTCAATTCGGCGAGGTTGAGCTGGCGGTTCGGGTGATTTGCGTGAATGACGCAACGCGGCTTCGCTTTGCACTGGCGCAGCACGGAGGGGCGCGGCCACTGGCGGCGGTGCTATTGGCTGCTGCGGCGGTGCTGGGGTGTGTGCAGATTGAGTCGGACTTTCGGTCAAGCGGTTGTTCGGCTTTGCGTCAGTATCGCTGGCAGGCTGAGGACTGGCGGGTTGGCGTACCGATGTCTCAACCTGCGGCTCAATAGCAGCCTCAACGCGCGGCGTGGCCACCGGCGTCGCCTGAGAAGTGCTTGGATTTCCGTCAGGCCTGGTCTGCTGTGTGTCGACGCTGACCGGATCGATGTTTTGCGAGGCCCTCGGTTCCGAACTTGGTTGTTGCGGACCGGACGGGTTTTCAGCGCGCCTTCTAACGCTTCGCGGAGCAGGATAAGCCGGAGCAGCGCTGGTCTGCGGTGCATTTGCAACTGCAGGTGCAGTGACAGGTGCGGAGTCGGCGATGCCGCCAATCTCGCTCGCGATGGTCACAGCTGCTGGAGTAGCGGGCGGGACGACCGAGGCCGACGCCGCCGGAATAGGCGAAGCTGGTTGCGGAGTGGGAAGAGCGTGCTGAGCAGGCGGATCAGTTTGCGCGGGCGCGCGAGCCGCCATTGGCATCGGAATGGGCGGCGGCGTTGAGTCGATCTCTGCGGTGCTCTCGAATGGATCGCCTTCTGCCTGCGCAAGAGGCGTTTCGCCTTGCTCGAACGGAGACAGCTGTCTCGGACGCAGGATATTCTCGGTCCCGCGACCGCGTTGGTAGATTTGGTTGAACAGGCCGCTCATTGTGCGATCCGTCCGAGATAATAGCGCCGCCGTTCGTTTGGCATCGCCAGGATCGCATCCTCGCTCCAGTGATAGGCCAAAGCGATTTCGGCAACTTCGCTGAGGACCTGATCGGATGCGCGCGCCATTTCTTCGGCCAGAAACCGCGCAGGATCGAACAGGACGGATTGCTCGGCTCCGCAATCAGGACATTCGGTCGCGATCCAGATGTTTGTCAGCGGATCCAGCTCTGCCGCACTTTCGAGCGCTTCGTCCAATGCAGTCTCCGGCACGTCCAGAGCTGAGGCCAGATAGGTGCGAGCATGCTCCGGCTCGGAGCATCGTTCGATTGCGATCAGATCGTGGACAATTAGTGGGCGGATTGCATAGCTGGCACCGTCGATCGTGGCTTCGTGAGTTTCGATTGCTTGGGTGTCGTCAGCGTGCTCTGGCCCAAAGCCCATTTCTGCCGGATCGAGATTCAGCTCGTATACGCCGCCGCATTCACCGCAGGTCGGCGCGCAGTGCCAAACCGATCCAAAATGCCTCTGCCGCAAGGCGACCAGAGCATTGTCGAGCTTGCCGAGCGGCCAGGCCTCCACCTGGTCGCGCGAAAGCCCCGGTGACGAGCGGCATATAGCCCGCACGCCCCAATCTGCTGGCGAAACTCGCCGCGAAACCTCCCCCAGATCAAGTATCGCGGCGCCGCCTAAAAGGCCTTGCCTAGCGCTCATCGTTATTCAGGCACCACGAAGCTCGGTTCTTCGGGCTCCTCGACATCTACATCGCGGATCCAGCCTTCGTTCTCGAGCTTGAGCGTTTGGATGGCGACGGCGCTGGCTGACGCATCGAGGTCAGGGAATGCCTGGAACTCGGATGGCCAGCAGCGGAAGATCTTATACGCTAGGGCGAGCTGGCCAGCTTCATTGTATATCTCAAGCAGCAAGTCCTGGCGGAAATCCTTTAGCGAGACTTCCGATCCAAGCCCGCCTTCATAATTCCAGACTTTGTTGGCCCATTGCTCAAACTGCTTGTCGTGAGTTACCCCACGTTCAAGCGTGATGGCGTCGTACTCGGTTTGGCCAGGCGACTTGCGAGAAGTCGAAGGATCACCGCCTTCGCGATGTTTTACCACTTCGGTTGTACGTTTGAGACCGCCCATCTTGCTTAGCCCGGCGACATAGGTTCCGTCTTCCAGTTTGAGGCGGAACTTGTACGTTTTGTAGGGATCAAAGCGTTCGGCGTTTTTGCTGAATTGCGGCATGGCTATCTCCCCCTCACGCAGCGTTGCGGATTTGTTGGATTGAAATCACTACAAACTCGGCCGGTTGCAGTGGGGCGAATCCGACGACGATGTTCACGATCCCGCGATTGATGTCGTCCTGAGTGGTTGTGCTGCTGTCGCACTTGACGAAATAGGCTTCCTTCGGGCTTGTCCCCTGGAAGGCACCTTGCAGAAACAGGCGTTGCATGAAGCTGCCGACAGATAGGCGTATCTGCGCCCACAGCGGTTCGTCATTGCCTTCGAACACGACCCATTGCGTGCCGCGGAACAGGCTTTCTTCAATGAACAGGGCCAATCGCCTTACCGACACGTATTTGTAGTCGTCGGACAGCTGGTCGGCACCCTTCAGCGTCCTCGCTCCCCAGACTGTGCGCCCGATATTGGGAAATGTGCGAAGACAGTTGACCGCAACCGGGTTGAGAAGGCCGTTCTCGTCATCGGTCAGTTTGACCGTCAGCGCTTCGGTTCCGACAATGGTTGCGCCCAGGCCAGCGGGTGCCTTGAACACGCCGCGTTGCGTGTCTGTGCGAGCCATCACCCCGGCGACCGCGCCGCATGGCGGGAAGGTATCAAGCTGCCCCCCAAGCAGCGGATCGCGCTTGCGCAAGCGCGGGAAGTAGAGCGCAGCAAAGTCTGCATCGGCGAGCGCCATTATGTCGCCAGCAGCAATGCTGGCCTTGGCGGTCGAAGCTGCGCTGTCCGGTATCGCGTCCCAGCCAGAGAGGGGGTCGACGATGAACAGCGCGCGCCGTTCGCGGCAGAAATTGGCGGCTGCTTCGCGCAAGTCTTTCGATACGTCGTCCCCGCGATCCACTGGCGGAATGCACAGCAGGTTGAAGATGTCAGCGCGACGCAGCGCGTGCATTCCAGTCTTGGAGTCCTGTTCGCCTTCGAGAACTGCATCGTCGACGTCTTGCCCCTCATTGCCTCCTTGCGCAGGCGTTGGGTCGGGAACGCCATCGGTCTCTGTCGCTGCGGCTGGTCGCGCTCCAAAGCGCGGGGTTCCATCGCCATCAGGCAGAAACTCGACCAGTTGTGACATTTCGCCGAGCACACGATCGAAACGGCGCTCCCCGCCCGTTTCCGCCAGCACGAGGTTTGGGTGCACTTCTTGCGCGCCGGTTGCCGTGTCGACGATCGTCAAGGTGAACAGGTCATCGGCACTGACGCCATATTTTGCGGCGATAGCAGTGCGGGCGTCATCTGCGGCCGGGTGTCCGACCCAACCCTGGAGATTGTCACCCCAGCTTCCTGGGCTCTTGGCGCGAAGACGCAACGTCCCGAGTATCAGGCGCGCTCGACCGTCAGCCCACTGGACATCGGCGGGATCGGTCTCGTCATCATCGTCGAGCGGATTAAACACGCGAACGACTTCGCATTGGCCGCCGCCATTAGCGAAGAAGTCCTCGACGCAATAGCTCATCGTGCTGTCGCTCGCGAGTCCGCCAAAGCGTCGCGTAAATTCACCGAAATTGAAACACGCCACAGGCTCGTTGACGGGGCCGCGACCGGCCTTTCCGACAAAGGCTGCGATTGATGTTGGTACGCCCGCGACCGTGCGAACACCGGAGTCGACCTCCTGCACATACACACCGGGATAAGTGGGACTGACGGCCATGAATTTCCTCCCTATCGTCTCGCAGACAAGCTGCAGCACTAGCTGATGCGGAAGAAACGGCGCGCACACAGGTGTACGGCTCCCAATAAAGGGTCCGCAATAATCCATATCCGGGCAAAAGTTATGCCAGAATCAAGGAGTTCAGCTAAATTTTAGGCGATCCGAAGTATTTTTTAGTTAAATCTTCGTTATGGCTCGTTCATACCCACCATAAGAATGGGCTATAATGAATTCAGTACTCAACGAAATACCCTAGAGTCGGCATTTTTGAGAGTCGTTACTGAGCATATACTCAATTTTTTCAATGACAAGTCTCTGGCGGGAAATGGTGCCAAGCGTTCCAGAATTCCGATGAATTGCGCGTGCTCAAGAGGAAGTTTTGCTCTCGCCAACGCGAGCTGATAGCTGGTTCAAGGTAGGTTTTCTGCGGGTTCTCACGGAGCTGGAGGGCAAAAACACATGCCAAACTTGCGGTTTGCTTCGCAAGACCCACCTATGACGGTAACACACCTCCTCTTGAGGCGAGCCAATCTGACAAGGGATCACGCATGAATCTCGACAAATTCACCGACCGCGCGAAGGGCTTCCTGCAAAGCGCGCAGACCGTCGCAATCCGCATGAATCATCAGCGGATCACGCCATCGCACCTGTTAAAAGCGCTGCTCGAAGACGAAGAAGGTATGGCGGCTGGCCTTATCCAGCGTGCTGGCGGTGAAGCTGGCCTTGCAGTTTCGGCGGTCGATGCAAGCCTTGCCAAGATCCCAGTGGTGACGGGCGGCGGTGCACAGCAGACACCGGGCCTCGATAATGACACGGTACGCGCGCTCGATAATGCCGAGCAGATCGCTGAGAAAGCGGGCGATAGTTACGTCACGGTAGAGATGCTGCTGGTGGCGCTTTCGCTCGCCCCCGGTGCAGCGGGCGAAGCCATGAAGGCAGCTAGTGTCACGCCGCAAAGCCTCAACGCTGCGATCGACGAGCTGCGCGGCGGCAAGAAGGCCGACAGCGCCAATGCGGAAAGCGCTTACGATGCAATGGAGAAATATGCCCGCGACCTGACGCAGGCGGCGCGCGACGGCAAGCTCGACCCGGTTATCGGCCGCGACGAGGAAATTCGCCGCACGATCCAGATTCTTGCCCGGCGTACCAAGAACAACCCCGCGCTGATCGGTGAACCTGGCACCGGTAAGACCGCGATTGCCGAAGGGCTCGCGCTGCGGATCGCCAATGGCGATGTGCCGGACAGCCTCAAAGGTCGCACGCTGATGTCGCTTGATATGGGCTCATTGATCGCTGGTGCGAAATATCGCGGCGAGTTTGAAGAGCGGCTCAAGACCGTGCTCGACGAGGTGAAGAACGCCGATGGCCAGATCATTCTGTTCATTGACGAGATGCACACTTTGATCGGGGCAGGCGCGAGCGAAGGCTCCATGGATGCCTCAAACCTGCTCAAGCCCGCGCTCTCGCGCGGCGAGCTGCACTGCATCGGCGCGACCACGCTCGATGAATACCAGAAGTATGTCGAAAAAGACCCGGCGCTCCAGCGGCGCTTCCAGATGGTCTATATCGACGAGCCGAGCGTTGAAGACACGATCTCGATCCTGCGCGGCCTAAAAGAGAAGTATGAGCTGCACCATGGTGTGCGGATCACCGATGGCGCTTTGGTCGCCTCGGCGCAGCTCTCCAACCGCTATATCCAGAACCGCTTTCTGCCGGACAAGGCCATCGACCTGATGGACGAAGCGGCCTCGCGGATCCGTATGGAGGTGGAATCCAAGCCCGAAGAGATCGAGGATCTCGATCGACGCATCATCCAGCTCAAGATCGAGGAAAGCGCGCTCGCGAAGGAGGGCGATGCGAACTCACAGGATCGGCTGGTGGCTTTGCGCGAGGAACTCGCAAACCTTGAACAGGAAAGCGCTGAACTGACCACGCGCTGGCAGAATGAGCGCGACAAGATCGAGGCTGAAGGCAAGATCAAAGAGAAGCTCGATGCGGCGAGGCTCGAACTGGAGCAGGCGCAGCGTGAAGGTGATTTGGCGAAAGCCGGCGAGCTTTCATACGGGCGTATCCCTGAACTCGAAAAGCAGCTCGAAGCGGCGGAAGAGCTTTCCGACGATGCGCTGCTGCGCGAAGAAGTGACCGAAGAGGACATTGCCTCTGTTGTCGCGCGCTGGACCGGCATCCCGATGGAACGGATGATGGAGGGTGAGCGCGACAAGCTGCTGCAGATGGAGGACATCATCGGCAAGCGGGTGATCGGTCAGTCGGATGCGATCACGGCTGTGTCCAAGGCGGTGCGGCGTGCGCGGGCCGGCTTGCAGGATCCGAACCGCCCATTGGGCTCCTTCCTGTTCCTTGGCCCGACTGGTGTGGGTAAGACCGAGCTGACCAAGGCGCTCGCCGAGTTCCTGTTCGATGACGACCAGGCGATGGTTCGGATCGACATGAGCGAGTTCATGGAGAAGCACTCGGTCGCGCGGCTGATCGGCGCGCCTCCCGGTTATGTCGGCTATGACGAGGGCGGCGTGCTGACTGAAGCGGTTCGCAGGCGTCCTTATCAGGTTGTCCTGTTCGACGAGGTCGAGAAAGCGCACAGCGACGTCTTCAACGTGCTGCTGCAAGTGCTCGACGATGGCCGTCTAACCGATGGTCAGGGCAGGGTGGTCGACTTCTCGAACACGCTGATCATCCTGACCTCGAACCTCGGCAGCCAGTTCCTGTCGAACCTGGGTGACGACCAGAAGGTCGCCGATGTCGAGGACCAGGTGATGGATGTTGTGCGCGGGCATTTCCGCCCCGAATTCCTCAACCGTCTCGACGAGATCATCCTGTTCCACCGCCTAGCGATGGAGCATATGGCACCGATCGTCGCGATCCAGGTGAAGCGCGTGCAGAAGCTGCTCGATGATCGCAAGATCACGCTTGATCTGAGCGAGGCTGCGCTGCGCTGGCTTGGCCGGGTTGGCTATGATCCCGTATATGGCGCGCGTCCGTTGAAGCGTGCTGTGCAGCGTTATCTGCAGGATCCCCTGGCCGAGAAATTGCTCGAAGGTGAGGTGCCGGATGGCGCGACTCTGAGAATCGATGAGGGCGATGGTGAGCTAAAAATGATGGTTGAGTGAGGTTACGATCGTATGATCGCGAGATTACCAAATTTCCACCTTTATAATTTTATTTCACGAAACGGTGATTTTCTTGCACTAATTGAAAAGCTCAAAATGCAGTAAATTTCCAGAGCTGCTACCTGTCTGTGGGATTAACGCAACAGGGCGCTGAAAAGTGGCGATCCGCTTTGACATCAATACATCGCTATTGCACACAGCCGCCATCGCAGGGGTTTAGTCGCGATTCCATTTTGGACTGATCGAAGGTGCGTAGGGGTACGTCCGCTTTTCGATTAATTGGTTGGGTCATTGGCTATTCCTCCGGTTGTCGCAACTGGAGTTATCATGAAGAAGTTTCACACGAATTCCGTGAAGGCTTTGGCCTTCTCTGCTTCGGCGATTGCATTCGCCGTAGCTGGTCCCGCTTATGCACAGGACGAACAGCCTGAAGAAGAGGTTGTCGAAGAGGAAGAAGAGCAGGTCGATGTTGGCACCGATGCCAGCGGCCAGCAATCACAGCAGGGCGGCATCGTCGTTACCGGTTCGCGTATCGTTCGCGACACCTACACGTCGATTTCACCGCTTCAGGTCATTTCGGGAGAGACCCAGCGTAATATAGGTGCTTTCGATCCTTCGCAAATACTCCAGCGTGACGAAGCGGCTACGGGTCAGCAGATCGATGCGACTTTCCAGGGCTTTGTGTTGGACAACGGTCCAGGTCAGCAGACGGTTGACCTGCGTGGTCTTGGCGCAAACCGCACACTATTGCTCGTCAATGGGCGCCGTCTTTCGCCTGCGGGTGTCGAAGGTGTTCCGAGTGCGCCGTCTATCAACCTTTTGCCATCCGCTTTAATTGATCGCATCGACTTGCTCCTTGACGGTGCATCGTCGGTTTATGGTTCTGACGCAGTTGCGGGCGTGGTTAACGTCATCCTGCGCAAGGACTTTGACGGTGTCGAACTGACGGGCAGTGGCAACCTCAACGAGCAGGGCGGCGGCAATGACTTTAATGTCAGCGCTGCCTGGGGCTTCAACACTGACCGTGCCTTCTTTGGCGTGGGAGTGGAGTACGACTATCGCGACGAAATTCGCTTCAGCGATCGCGATTTCCTGGCTGGTTGCGATACTCACTACGAAATCACGCAAAATGGCGATGTTCGCACCCTCGGTCTTCTCGACTTTATTGATGCAGAGGTGGATTCCGGCGGAACTATTACGCAGGCTCCAGAAGACTGCAAACGCCGCGGTCAAGGGTTGGGCAGAAGCATAATTACCGATTTTGGCAATTTCGGCGTACTTTATCGTACCGCAGATGGAACTGGTCCAGGCAATGCCGGTGTGCCAGGTTACGTCGAGTCAAATTTCGCCAATGGTAATCCTGTCGATGCGAACGGCGATGGCATTCAGGACGTTCGATTTGCCGATTACAGCACAAACGGTGTATTCCCTGAAGGTGTCTTCGTTCCGAAAGCAGAGCGGATCAATGCTTTTGCATATGGCGAATATGTCCTTCCCGGTGAAGCGAACGTCACGCCTTACTTCGAATTACTGTACAATCGGTCTGAAGTTAGCGCAGTCGATGCTGGTCTTAGCCAGATCATCGTTTCCGTCCCCGATGTTAACCAGTTTAACCCTTGCAATCCTGCTGCTCCAGGCGGTGTGGACTGCTTTGACGCAGGACGCGTATTTAACGGTCAGGCGCCATTCGGGCTCAATATTCCGATGAATGTGCAGCCTCGCGTGAGCGTGCCAGGCGATCGTGACAACTTCAATAGTTCAATAGAACAGTATCGCGGTGTACTCGGCGTTCGCGGCGATCTGCCGTTCATCTCACCAAGCTGGTCATTTGATGTCGCCGGTACTTACACTCGTTCTATCGGCAAATCACGTCGCTTTGGCATTCGCGAAGATCGTCTGGCCTTCGCCCTCGGGGTGGATCCCACTTTGGACTTCGACCAGGACGGCTCAATCGACTTTAATAACGATGGCATCGCAGACGACTATGATCCAAGCGAGAACTTCGCTGCCAATCCGATAGTAGCGGGTGCATTTGGTTATCGTCCGCCGATTACACCATGTGATGTCTCACAGCTTCAGAACCCCGATTTCGCTGCGCCCGATCTTGCTGATGGATGCGTTCCGGTAAACCTGTTTGCACCAAGCTTGATCGATTCTTTCCGCGGCGAATTCGCAACCCAGGCCGAGAGGGATTATCTGATCGACGCGCGTGAGTTTGATACGATCTACGAACAGATCGTTATATCTGCTTTCGCCACCGGTGATTTGTTCGAGCTTCCAGCTGGTCCTGTTGGTGCGGTGTTCGGTTTTGAATGGCGCGAGGACTCGATTGACTCGCGGCCCGATCAAAACGCCGCCAACGGATTAATCCTCAACCTGTTCTCCGATGCAGGCGCGGTTGGCAGCAAATGGATTCGTGAAGCTTTTGCAGAAGTCGACCTTCCGTTGATCGCTGGAGAAACGCTTGTTGAAGAACTCAATCTCAACGTGTCGGGTCGCCTAACCGATGAAGAGTTTTACGGTACGGCGGGAACATTCTCGGTAAAGGGAGGGTGGCGCCCGGTAGCACCGCTGCTACTACGTTTCAGCTACGGCACTTCGTTCCGTGCGCCAAATCTGCGCGAGAACTTCCTGCTAGGTCAATCGGGTTTCCTTGCAGCGACCGATCCTTGTGCGGTGCCTTCCGGTGCAGCGCCGGGCGGCACCTATGATCCGGGTCTGGACAACCGCGATCCAGCTATTTTTGCGAATTGTGTTCGTGAGGGCCGTGATCCGACAACGATTGGCATCGATAACTCCAACCCGGCTTTCCCACGTGTTATTCGGAATGCAACAGTCGAGATTTTCACGCAGGGCTCGCTAGACTTGGATCCGGAAACATCGCGCTCAATAACTGCGGGTTTTGCCTATGAAGATACCTTGGGTGACGGCTGGGATCTTGCTCTTTCGGGCACTTACTTCGACATCAAGGTGAAGGACTCGGTAGTCCGCCCTGGACTGCAATTCGCGCTAAACGACTGTTTCGCTCGTGATGACGGTGTCGTTTCGCAATTCTGTGACCAGCTCGTTGTTGGCGGTGCGCCTAGCGATCTTGGGCTCGTGAGTGACGCAGATTTGGCATTTATCAACCTCGACGAAGACTTGGTTCGCGGACTCGATCTCAATGCATCCGTCGACAAGGACGTGACGCTGTTTGGTGAGTCTATTGACCTCGGTCTCGAACTGAGGGCGAACCACCTGATAGAGCGTTCGAACTCGTTTACGGATTTTGCAGGAGTGCGCTCGACTGCCAACTTTGAAGGTGAGTTCTTCTTCCCAAGTTGGACCGGTCGCGCGACGTTTACAGCCGAATGGAACAACTTCTTGTTGACCTGGCAGACCCGCTGGGTTGGTGAGCAGGAACAGGATGTAAATGGCATCGATGAGTTTGCCGATGCGTTCGGCTTCAGGCCAGATGGCACCTTTATCGATGCCAATGGTGATGGAGCTCCGGATGTTCAGAGCGACACCTGTACAGGTTTCGGTTCTACTGGCCCGAACGGTACTGGGCCGACGACAATTGCTGGCGATGGCCTCTTTTGCCGCGACGTCGGTTTTGCGGATGATTACTTCGTTCACACACTCGCGCTTCGCTATCGTGGCTCGAATTTTGAACTTCGGGCAGGCGTGACAAACCTGTTCGACAAAGACCCCCCGCTTGTTGACAGTTCTGAAGTTCTATCGATTTCGAATGTGCCACTAGGCGGTGGTTTTGATCTCGATGGCCGCGAGTTTTTCGCGGGCATAGAATATCGCTTCTAAGAGCTTGCAAACCACGCAATAGCGCCAAAAAAGGCGGCCTCTCACGCTTGTGATGGGGCCGCTTTTTTGGTTTAATGCGTGTAGGAGGAGGGCTCGGCCGTTTGCGTGGGAAGCGAACTGACCCTGTCCGTGTCGCGTTAGAATTCAACGTATTGAGAGAAACTGAACAATGAAGCTCTTAAAAGCACCACTAATCGCAGCCATGGCAGGCGTTTCGGTCATCGGACTCAGTCTGTCCGCGCCTACGGCCACACAGGCTCAGTCAAGCGCCGTGCCGATCGATGTCTGGGCGCTTCGCAACGTCGTAAATGCGGTACAGGTCTCACCGGACGGCAACCATATCCTGGTTCACAAGGTTGAAAGCCGTGAAGGCGATTATCTCCTTGAGATTTACAAGTCAGATGACCTGTCGAAACCGTACCGGCGTCTTAATGCCGATCCAATGGAGATTATCAGCGCTCAGTGGGTGAGCGACAACTACATCTTCGGCAACGCTTGGCAGGTCAATCGTAAGAGAGTCAAAGGACCAGAAGAGGACATTCGTGACTATCTGGCCTATTCTTACAACCTGGAAGCTAACAAGTTTAGCAAGGCCAGCGGCAACTTTGGAATCGTAAATATCCTGCCGAATGAACCCGACGCCGTATTGATCGGCGGCGGCAACGCGGTGGCCGATCCGACCGGTGTCGATCCGTTCGCTGCGTTTCGTCCGCGCGCTTACTATAAGTTCAACCTCAAGAATGGTTCGCGCTCACTGGTGCTGAAGGGCAGTGAGAAGTATCCGACCGCGGTCTTCGATAATGACGGTAACCCGCGATATACACAGACACAGGACCCTGGTTCGAACACGCTCAAGACCTATTACCGTAAGCCTGGTGATCGATCGTGGACCCAGTTCGGGGAGGAGTTCGATCTTGACGATCACGAGAACCTGTACCGGGTTCTTGGCGGTATTCATGGCCTAGTCGGCTTCAAGCATGATGATCCCAACATCGGCTACATCATCGACAACCGTAACGGTGAAGACAAAGCTGCCCTTTGGGAGTTCGACTTTAACACGGGTCAGTTCGGTAAGAAGCTGTTCCAAGACGAGAATGCAGATGTGACTGGGGTGCAAACGCACTCGATCCCAGGAAATGACAAGCTTGTCGCGGCGCGCTACCCAGGAGCGAAGCGCGAACGTCATTGGTTCGATGAGGAGGAAAAAGCCCTCCACGAAGCGCTCGAGCAGCAGATCCCTTATGCTCACAGCATAGCGATCAGCAGCCGCTCACGTGACGGTAACACGATGATCGTGCAGAACTCGGGGCCACGCGATCCTGGCTCATTCTGGCTCGTTAAAGACGGTAAGATGGCCAAACTTGGCAGTCGCAACCCGTTGGTCAATCCTGAGCAACTCGCTGACGTGAAATACATCCGTTATAAAGCGCGCGATGGCCTGGAAATCCCAGCGTATGTCACCATTCCTAAGGGCGAAGGCCCGTTCCCGCTGGTGGTCCAGCACAACGGTGGCCCGCACGTGAACGCTGTAATCGGCTATGGTGAACTGAACCAGATGCTCGCCAATGCTGGCTATATGGTACTGTATCCGCAAAACCGCATATCGACCGGCTGGGGGCAGAAGCATTTCGATGCCGGCTATGGTGAGCATGGCCTCGCGATGCAGGACGACAAAGATGACGGTGTAAAATATCTCATCGAGCAGGGGCTTGCTGATCCTGACCGAGTTGCATTTTTCGGCTGGTCTTATGGTGGCTACGCGGCGCTAGTAGCCGCGTCTCGCGAGCAAAACCTTTATCAATGTTCCATAGCTGTCGCGGCCGTGGCTGACGCGGAAAAGGTTTATCGGACCCGCAGCGGTTCGAACACACCCAAGGCGATTGATGACTGGGCGCAACGTCGGGGCATGATCGGCATCAACCCCATTAATGAAGTGTCGAAAGTCAACATTCCGCTGCTCATGGTCCACCCGCAGCAGGACCGGCGTGTGCTGTACTTCAACTTTGTGGACTACAAAAAGGAGTTCGAGAAGGCTGGCAAAGAAGGTCAGTTTATGACCGTAGAAGGCGCGGACCACTTCTCCAACACCTGGATGTTCAACCACCAGCAGCAGCTTTACACGAAGATGCTCGACTTCCTGGCGAACGATTGCGGACCTGGCGGTCTTTGATCAGGCGCTAGTCTACCAATCGACGGAAGGCCCGTCCTGTGATGCGCAGGGCGGGCCTTTTTGTGCGAACTAAGGTGGGGCAGCGATACCTTCGAGGTCGAACAACCCGCTCCCATCCGCTATTTTTTGTCGCCTTCTTCGATCCAGAAATGCCGTTCATTACGGTCAATCTGGCGGACGCGGTGATGGTCGATTAAAGACGATTTACCTCTTCCTCGTCACCGCCTTAACCAGGCCGATTTTAGGCAGAGAGAAACCGCACACGAGCGCCGCCGCGCATTTGTGATCTCTTCCGTCTCGACAACGCGGACCTCGCCTTCGTTTGCCGCGCATCCCGAAATCACCGATTTCGCAAGCCGGTTCACGCCATGAGCGTGGAGAGATCTACAGGACACAAAAAAGCCGCGGACCGAAGTCCGCGGCTCTCTTTTGTTGGCTTTCGTCAGGATCAGAACTTGAAGTTGATCCCGCCGAAGAACTGACGTGCCGTATCATAGATAGTCGGGGACGTGTTCCCGTTACCAAGCGGCGCGCCCAAAGATCTGCGCACCAATAACTGCGCTGATGTCGTCATCAACAGTGATATCGAAGTGGTTGACAGACATCGACAGGCCTGAGGCCAAGTCGCCTCAATGCGTGTGGATATTCAGCGCCTATTAGTGCCAACGGTCGCGCAAAAAAAGGGCGACGGTTTCCCGTCGCCCTTTGGTAATCGTGTTCGTCTTTTGCTTAGAAAGCGAACTTCGCGGAAACAGCGTAGCTCCGACCACGAACGTCGTAGGTCGATGGGAACGTGTTGCCCGAGTTGAACGCTGTCGAACCGATGTTCGAGCCAACGATTGGTGGGCTCTTGTCGAGCAGGTTCTGGATGCCGAAAATCACAGTCAGCGGATCAAGATCTGCACGCAATGTCAGATCAAAGTAGCTGAATGCGTCAATCGATTCGAACTCTGGCTGGAAGTTACCGGCCTGAGCGGGCTCGACTTCCATGCCGTCAAGCCAGCGCCAGTTCAACGAAAGCGCGAGCACGTCATACGTGAACGTGTTACGCCAGTTGAACGAGAACTCTGGATTGAGCGAGCCGGAACCGACCCCGCCACAGTTGGTCGAGTAGAACCCGACGCATTCGCGATTGACCGAGATAGGAGTTGCCTGGAACTCCTCGTTCATTGTCCAGTTCCCGGCGAATGACGAGCTCCAGCCAATGTCCGAGGTGATGTCGGTGCCATAGCTAATCGTCAGATCGATACCATCGGTGAAGATTTCACCTTGGTTCGAGAACGGCTGAGGAAGGCCTGGAGTGGTGGCCAGTTCGCCGAACAGATTGCCGGTCGCCGGGTTACGACGAATGTTGGTACAAGCAGGATCACTTGCCGAGCTTGGATCGATCGTGAAGTTCCCCTGCGCATAGTCTGTGCCGAAGCAGAGGGCGAAGATATCATCCTCAGTCGCTTGGGTAATCGCATCCGTGATCCGGATGTTATAATAGTCGATCGTAGCCACAAGACCGGGAACGAAATCAGGCTGGAACACAGCACCGATCGTCCAGGTATCGGCGTCTTCCGCGTCGAGGTTCGGGTTACCGCCAGAAGTGACGTTCACCTGTCCTGCCGGGTCGACGATGATACTACCGATTTGCGTTGCATCGGCGCCCTGTGCGAGACAGATAGCGCGAAGGTCTGCATTGGTACTTGGGGCGGCACCCGCGCACGGATCCTGCGAGAAGTTTGCTAGGCCGGAAACCAACGGGGTGAATAGCTCGAACGTGTTCGGAGCGCGTGTCACTCGCTGATAGTTACCGCGGATTTGGAGTGACGGAACTGGTGACCAGGTACCGCCTGCCTTCCACGTGTATTCCGTACCCGTAGTCGAGTAGTCAGAAATACGACCGCCCAATTGCAGAGTCAGCTCGTCTGCAAAAGAAGCGCCTTCGACAATTGGGATGACTAGCTCGCCGAAGACTTCGGCCACGTCGTATGCGCCGGTGAAGTCAATCGCGGCTGCGCCGTTACCAAGAACTTCTGACGGTGTTTGTGACGCAACATCTGAAGAGGTGCCAGCGGTGTAGTCACGATATTCGACACCAAGCACAAAGTTGACGCCGTTTTCTGCCCACGGAAGGGTCAGGCCCGGTTCGCCGGTGATGAAGCCGCCGACCTGCAACAGTTCGTTGAAGTTCGACTGCTGGTTGCCCGTATCGATAAACGCGATAGCTTCAGGCTGGATCGTGCCAGTGTCTCCGAAGATATTGATCGGGAAACAGCCACCGGTCGGATCGATACACTCGGTCGTGCTGGTTGCGTTAAGCGACTGCAGCAGACGCGAACGCAAGCCGTTACCCGACTGACGACGCGTACGCTCACTCTCGCCGTATGCAGCGAACGCTTCGTACTGAATGTTGTCAGTGATATCACCGCGCGCACCAACCTTGATCTGGAAGATATCAGTCTCACGAACCGACAGACGCTCACCAAACTCGACAAAACGACGGCCCAGGGTCAGGTTGACCGTGGTGAAGTTTGGATCGTTCGGATCGGTTGCCGCTCGTGCTGCCGTACAGGAAGCTGGATCAAGGAAGGGCTCGACTACGCCCGGAGCGCTTTGCTGCGGTGTAGTGGCGGTGGCTGGCGCAAACAGAACAGTATCGCGTGCGCAAAGCTGGTCCACTAGAGCATCCGAAAGAAACGGGTTGGACAGTGGGATCGGTGCTGTAACGCCGAATGTACCGGAAGGTGCGCCGTTCGTTTCAACCGTGCTATTCACATACATCGCTTCGCCGAAGAATTGCAGCGAAGACGAAACTTCGTAGTCACCCTGAGCGTAAATGCGATACTGCTCCAGAGGAACCTGGAAATAGTTGAACGGGTTAAAGTTGAACGGGGTAAAGCCTGGATCGAGTTGGCCGGTCGCAGGATTCAGTTGAACAAAACCGTTGTTCACTTCAGCGCCGGTGTCGGGATCGATACCGATATTGTTCAAAAGGCCGCTCGCGCCGCCCGCTGCTGAGATACGGATCGGTGTGGTGGTCGATGAACCGCCAGCGTTACCGCTGATCGAGCTGATGTTGAACGTCGAGAAATCGCGATCGCCCTGACGAATCGGGTTACGATTTGTGTAACCGACGTTGAACACGACGTTGCCGCGACCGTCTTCCAGGTTGGCACCTAGCGTAAGGTCGGCACGGAAAATGTTTCCGTCGCCTTCTTCGGTAATGTTGTTGGTGACGTTGATCTCGGCCCCTTCAAAATCACGCTTGGTGATGAAGTTAATCACGCCGGAGATCGCGTCAGCGCCGTAGGTCGAACCAGCACCGCCGGTCAGCACATCGACCCGCTCCAGCAATGCAACTGGAATAACGTCAAGGTTGACTTCGAGAGTCGTAGTCGACGGGATTACACGCGTGCCGTTAAGAAGCGAAATGTTACGGTTTGATCCGATGCCGCGAAGGTTGATCAGCGTCGAACCACCGCTACCGTTGTTCACGTTAGAGCCAACGTCAGCAACGATGCCTGGTACTTCGCGCAGAACTTCTTCAACGCCGCTGGACTGTTGCAGAGCGATCTCTGCTTCGCCAACGACAGCGACCGGGCTCGAAAGCTCGAGGTTCGGATTGCTAACGCGTGTACCGGTAACGATGATTGTACCTTGATCCGCGGTTGCTGAATCTTCGGCTACATCACTAGTGTCACTATCCTGGGCAAAGGCGGGGGCCGATGCCAGAGCTATGCCGACAGCGAACGTCCCAGCGCTCAGTCGGAGTTGATTGGAAATCTTCATATGGTTTCATACCCTTATGATTATGCTCGCCAAAAATCTGACGGACATGTTGCAAGATGGAATTCGGCCAGCCTTGCTTTTCAAGACTGATCAAATGGCATCCAGTTCATGGGCAAAAGCGTGCTGAACTTACACGGATCCCCCGCGCATCTCAGTCAGCCAGTCCCTAACTGACGGACTAGGGCGCTTGAGGGCAACAATGGAAGCAAGACCGACGCTATTCGCGAAATTGAAATCACAGTGTAGCACCTTTGCAACACATCAAAATTGCGCAAATTAACCACTGTCACGCGCAATTATCTAACAAGTTTCGAGGGGCGATCGGTCAACTGGTTAACGGCTTTGGATCGGCTCGATTGCTTATCTGTGACAAATGAGCGGCTTCAAGAGAGCGATTTACAGAGGTGGTAGAGTGCTGCGCGAAGCAAAGCAGTTCCGCGCCTGAATATCGTTGACGTTTACGTAAGCGGACCTTACCCCGGTGGCAATTCGAAACTGAGCCACTCTAGTGAGCCGAGAGGACCCTGTTATGACCACCGCTTATATCGTCGATGCCGTTCGCACAGCCGGGGGGCGCCGGGGCGGTCGGCTCGCCGGTGTGCATCCGGTCGATCTGCTGGCAAGCTCGCTCGATGCGATTGTCGAGCGCAGCGGAGTAGATCCGAAGGCCGTCGATGATGTGGTGACTGGCTGCGTCAGCCAGGCTGGTGAGCAGGCGATGCAGGTCGGGCGCATGGGCGTGCTTGCTTCAAAGTATCTGCCGCAATCCACTCCCGCTGTTACCATCGACCGTCAATGCGGTTCTTCCCAGCAAGCGATTCAGTTCGCCGCGCAAGCCGTGATGAGCGGCACGCAGGACGTCGTGATCGCGAGCGGTGTCGAAAGCATGACCCGCGTGCCGATGGGCTCGACCGCGACCTTCCACATGAAAGAGGGGCTGGGCCATTACAAATCACCGGGCCTCGAAGAAAAGTACCCCAAGGTCCAATTCAGCCAATTCATGGGCGCAGAGATGATCGCGCAGAAGCACGATTTCTCTAAGGAAGATCTCGATACATTCGCGCTTTCCAGTCATGAGAAAGCCATCGCCGCGACCAAATCCGGTGCGTTCGAGAACGAGATCGTACCGATCGCAATCGAAACGCCTGAAGGCGAAGAGATGCATACGGTCGATGAAGGCATTCGCTTCGATGCGACGCTGGAAGGTATTGCGGGGGTCAAGCTGATCTCGCCGGAGGGGCGCGTTACCGCCGCCTCGGCCAGCCAGATTTGCGATGGTTCTTCGGCGGTGCTTGTCGTTAGCGAAGAAGCACTCAAACAACACGGTCTCACGCCGCTCGCTCGCATTCACAACCTCACCGTGACTGCAGGCGACCCGGTGATCATGCTGGAGGAGCCATTGTTCGCGACCGATAAGGCATTGGAGCGCGCGGGCCTCAAAATTGACGACATCGATCTTTACGAAGTGAACGAGGCGTTCGCGCCGGTCCCGCTTGCCTGGCTGAAACATACCGGAGCCGATCCGGACAAGCTTAACGTGCATGGCGGTGCGATTGCGCTGGGTCATCCGCTCGGCGCGTCGGGTACGAAGTTGATGGCAACTCTGGTCCACGGGCTGCGTCGCCACGGTAAGAAATATGGCCTGCAAACGATGTGCGAAGGCGGCGGCGTCGCCAATGTCACCATCGTTGAGGCCGTGTAGACGATTCAATTAACGCCGTTCGTGCTGAGCCTGTCGAAGCACGTGCGCCTAGTTACACGCCCATCGACGAGCTCAGGGCGAACGGAATTCTGAAAATCAGGAGAGTACAATGGAAGTATCTGCAAACACACCCGCAGTCGTAACCGGCGGCGCATCCGGCCTTGGTGAGGCGACCGCTCGCGCACTCGCAGCGAAGGGCGCGAAGGTCGCGATCTTCGACATGAACGAAGAGAAGGGCGAAGCGGTTGCCGCCGATATTGGCGGCGTGTTCTGCAAGGTCAACGTGACCAGCGACGATGACGTTGATGCTGGCTTTGCCAAGGCGCGCGAAGCGCATGGGCAAGAGCGGATTCTCGTCAATTGCGCAGGCATCGGCAATGCGATCAAGACCGCCAGCCGAGACAAGCAGACGGGTGAGATCAAGCACTTCCCGATTTCGGCCTTCGACTTCGTGATCCAGGTGAACCTGATCGGCACGTTCCGCTGCATCGCCAAATCGGCAGCGGGCATGATGACTCTCGATCCGCTGACCGACGAGGGTGACCGTGGCGCGATCGTCAACACTGCATCAGTCGCTGCCGAAGACGGCCAGATGGGCCAGGCCGCCTATTCCGCATCAAAGGGCGGCGTTGTCGGCATGACCCTGCCAATCGCGCGCGACCTGATGCGCGAAGGCATTCGGGTGAACACGATCCTGCCGGGCATCTTCAACACCCCGCTGATGAATGCTGCTCCGCCGCAGGTGAAGGAAGCGCTGGCTGCATCGGTTCCGTTCCCCAAGCGCCTTGGCAATCCGGAGGAGTACGCGAACCTTGCGATGTGCATGATCGAAACCGGCTATTTCAACGGCGAAGACGTACGCCTCGACGGTGCTATTCGTATGGCTCCGCGCTAAAGACAATTAGCGGGCATGCGACGCCCGCTGACAAGAAGATAACAGACCGCCGCTTGCGCCCCTTGCGCGGGTGGCGGTCTTCCTTTTGCAGACAGGGCGAATGAATTCGCTCTCGTAGCAAGGTATGCTAAGCCGATCCCGCAAGTTCAAAGTGGGGAGATCGTAAAAAAAACCAGCGCGCAACAAAAAGACTGGCTCACCGGTTCGCTTGCGATACCCTCTTTTTGTCCAAAAAGGGGAAGAAAAATGAAGAAGACTCTTTTACTGTCGGCTGCCTTGTCGGTCGGTCTCGCCGCTGCCTTGTTCGGCACGCCAGACGAAGCCCGCGCGGATGACTGTCTGCTCGACCGTGACGATGACGGCAATGTCGATGCTGGATCGACAGATAACGATGGCAGTGCCAACTCCGATAATGATGATACATCGACCGCTTGCGGCATTGGTGCGGACGCTACGGGCTCGTTTGCATCGGCATTTGGCAGTGCATCGAACGCGGCAGGTGACCGCTCAATCTCCATTGGGCGGAATTCCGACGCGACCATGGACGATTCATCAGCCGTGGGTCACGGCGCGCAGGCTACCGGCGACCAATCGACAGCGATAGGACAGGGGGCAGAGGCAAGTTCGCTAGGCGCAACGTCGCTCGGCCGTTCCGCAAACGCAAGCGGTGCTGGATCGCTATCAGTAGGTTGGAACAGCGATGCGACCTTTACCGGCTCAGTTGCGATTGGCGGCGATGGCAGCGATGGCGGGCTAACTGGCGCACAGGCAACAGCAATCGATGCAACATCGGTGGGTGCCGATAGTAATGCCGATGAAACGGGCGCAACTGCCATCGGCGCGCAAGCCGATGCGGGCGGAACAAACAGCTTTGCTGGCGGATTTGGCGCCAATGCAAACGCAACTGGTGCGATTGCCATTGGCAATACTTCTCAAGCCAGCTTCGCCGGCAACATCGCCATCGGCAATGGATCCGACGCAACGATTGGTGATGCGGTCGCAATCGGCAATAGCGCGCAGGCGACCGCAGACGATACGGTTGCGCTTGGTCGATCTACCACTGCCACATTTACCGATGCGACTGCTGTCGGTGCCTTTGCCAATGCTACTGCCATCGGAGCCACGGCGTTCGGCCAAGATGCCGATGCTACAGGCGAGGGGAGCATTTCTATCGGCAGTTTTTCGGACGCCGTCGCCACCGATTCGATCGCACTCGGCAGACAGTCCGATGCCAACCAAAGCGCCTCCATTGCCATCGGCGGTGATAGTGATGATGGAGATACGCTGGGCGCGCAGGCTTCGGGTATTTCTGCAATTGCCCTAGGCGCTGACGCAGTTGCTTCAGGCGAGACGTCGAATGCGATTGGCTCTGGCAGTGAGGCGAGTGCTTTGCGTGCTTCTGCTGTGGGTCCGAACGCGCGGGCGACGCAGACCAATGCCACCGCCTTTGGTGCAGCAGCCCAGTCGCTGGCGACCAACTCGGTCGCAGCAGGGGTGGGCTCTGTCGCGCTGGGTGACCGTTCGGCGGCAATCGGCTTTGCCTCGCGCGCAGAAGGCTCGCGCAACATTGCCTTCGGCAGCGAGGCCTTTGCCAGCGGAGCTAATGCCTCGGCAGTGGGGGCCAACAGCCGCGCGAGCGCTGGTCAGGCAACCGCTGTGGGTCAGAACGCGCTGGCGAGCGGATTGAACTCAACCGCTCTGGCGCATGGCTCTCAGGCAACCGGAACCAATGCGACCGCGATCTCGGTCAATGCCAGCGCGAGTGGCAGCGGCTCGGTGGCGATTGGCTTTGCGGCCAATGCCGCGCAGACCAACGCGGTCGCGATCGGCACCAACGCGGCGACCACGGCAGCGAACCAGGTCGCACTGGGCGGCACAGGCAGCGCGGTGCGGATCGGCGATATCGATGCGAGCACAGCAGCACAGCAAGGCCCGGTGGATGCGGTGACGGTCGATGCCAACGGTGTGCTGGGCAAGCAGCAAGTCGCCACCGCTGCTTCGGTCGACAATGTCCGCGTGGCGCTCAACAGTGTCGCCCAAGTCTCCACCGCGCAGTTCGATGCGCTCAGCGGACGGGTGAACGCGCTCGACTTCCGTCTCGAAGAGCTTGATGAAAGCACAAGAGGCGGAATTGCTGCTGCCATGGCGATGGGCGGCCCAGCCATTGCTCCGGGCAAACCCGTGTCACTGTCCTTCTCGGTAGCGAATTATCGCGGCGAACAGGCATTCGCGGGCAATCTCGCGGGTCAAATCGCCGACGATGTCTATCTCGCCGCGGGAGTGAGTGGAAACACCGGCGATGGAAGCATTGGCACGAGGGCGACCGTCTTGTTCGGTTTCTGAAGACGCACGATCATACTGGAGGCGAGACCACAAACTCGCCTCCAAATCATAGAGAGCAAAGCTCAGTTACGACTCCACCTGACCTGGATCGTTGAGCTTCGCGCTGCGTTAGCCAGCGCAAATCATTGGGCTGCATGCCGGCGTTCCCTTTCCTACGCATGCTGACCCTTTCCTACGCATGCTGATTTAACTATCCAGTCTGCCAATGAGACCCGCGATAATCTTCTTGCATAGCTGGCTTTGTGGATGCCGCCGCGCATGAACACTTTCCTTCTCCAGGACAGTGTTCCATGTGTTCCATCCTGTTGGCTTTCAGGGGAGACAAGCAGATGACCGACTATACGCAGATACTGGTCGACAAGGCAGATGGCATTGCCACTATCACGCTCAATAGACCGGAGAAGATGAACGCGTACACGCGCACCATGGGCGCGGAGATCATGGCGGCGATGGACGATATCGATGCCGACGATGCGGTGCGCGCGGTCATCTTCTCCGGCAGCGGCGAAAAGGCGTTTTGCGCGGGGGCCGACCTGACCCCGGAAGGGGGAGGGCATGTCTTCTCCGATCCGACCGAGGTGAAAGACCTATCCGATCCCAAAGTGCGCGATGGCGGGGGATTGCTCACCTTGCGCCTGTTCGAAAGCACAAAGCCACTGATCTCCGCTTGCAACGGCGTGGCTGTGGGTGTCGGTGCGACCATGCAGTTGGCGATGGACATCCGGTTGGCATCGAGCACGGCGCGCTATGGCTTCGTATTCGCCCGGCGCGGGATCGTGCCCGAGGCAGCCTCAAGCTGGTTCCTTCCGCGCATTGTCGGGATCAGTCAGGCGCTCGAGTGGTGCTATTCGGGCAGGGTCTTCGATGCTGACGAGGCGAAAGAGGGTGGTTTGATCCGTTCGATCCATGCACCCGCCGATCTGCTCCATGCGGCAGAGGACCTTGCTCGTGAGATCGCGGACAACACGTCGGCTGTCTCGGTCGCGATGACGCGGGCGATGATGTATCGGCTCGCCAGCGCGGATCATCCAATGGAAGCGCACAAGATCGACAGCCGCGCAATCTATCGTCTGTCTCGCGGTAAAGACGCGAAAGAAGGGATCGCTAGCTTCCTTGAGAAGCGCAATCCGATGTATCCGGGCAAGGTGAGCGAAGACATGCCGGACTTCTACCCATGGTGGGAGACGCCGGAATACGAATGACGGGCTAGCGCTGCTTCAAGGCAAGAGGGTCTTGCCAGCAGGGCTGGTTTCATTAGAAACCAATGATATGAATGCGGAGACCAAGCCCGAGTCCATGAAGCCGAGCGCGGCCAATGAAGGGCGGGGCGTGCCTGGCAAGCTGGCTGATTTCCTGCCTTACCAGCTTTCCATCGCTTCGAACGCAGTGAGCAGCCTGATCGCCGAGCGCTATCGCAAGCGGTTTGGCCTGAAGGTCCTCGAATGGCGGGTGATGGCGGTCTTGGGTGACGCGCAGGCTCGCGGACGCGGGCTGACGCAGAGCGCACTGACCCAGGCGACATTGATGGATAAGGTTGCGGTCAATCGTGCGTGCAAGGTGCTCGAAGATCGCGGGCTGATAGCACGGGCTCCGAACGCGAGTGATGGCCGATCGCATCTGCTCGAGCTGACTGAAGCGGGCCGCGCCATCCACGGCGAAGTGATGCCGCTGGCACAGGCTACCGAGGGTGAGCTGTTCGCAGGCTTCTCCATGGAAGAGCAGCAGCAATTCCGCGATCTCCTCCGGCGCATGCGGGAACGCGCTGCTGCCTTGGCTGACGGCGGCAAAAGCTAAACCTATTCGGAAATAGCAGTCGAATACAAAAAGGCCCGGCGGTTAAGCCGGGCCTTTCTTCTATGCGCGGTGCGGTTTAGCTCCAGACTGCCCCGCGCGTTGAGTGGTACTGCGACCGATTAGTCGATCAGCGCATCCGAGATCGAGCAGGCTGCCGGACCCAGAATAACGATGAACAGAACCGGTAGAATGAACAGGATCAGCGGCACCGTCATAATCGCTGGCAGACGCGCAGCTTTCTCTTCGGCGCGCATCATGCGCTCATTGCGGAACTCGGCGGAAAGGACGCGCAGGGCTGATGCCAGCGGCGTACCGTAACGCTCGGTTTGGATCATGGTCGTCACCACGCCTTTGACCGCTTCGAGATCGACGCGGTAGGCGAGATTGTCGAAAGCCTGCTTACGTTCATTGAGGAACGATAGCTCAATCGCGGTGAGGGCAAACTCATCGCCCAGCTCCGGATAGGCCCGGCCCAATTCCTTGGCCACGCGGTTGAACGCCGCATCGACCGTTAGACCAGCTTCAGCGCAGATCACCAAGAGGTCGAGCGCATCTGGCAGACCCTTTTGGATTTCCTTGGTGCGCTTGCCGGCCTTGTTGGAAAGGAACAGCTCTGGCCCCTTGTAGCCACCGAACACGAGCACGCTGAGCGCGCCGATCCGTTTCATCGGTCCCCAATCCGGGAAGAAGTCGACGAGGTAGATCATCGTGAAGGCGATCAGGCCGAACACAACGGGCAGAACGGCGCGTGCCACGATGACATAGACCGCGAGTTCCTTATTGCGAATGCCAGCATGGGCGAGCTTTTGCTGCACCTCTTGAAGCTGGCTATCTTGCAGCACTTTCATGCTGTTGAGGCGTTCTTTGACCTTGTCCGTACCCTCGGTCTTGCGAACGAGGCTGGCGCGTTTCTTGGACCCGCCAGTAATGATGCCGGCTTTCAGCTCGTCACGGCGCTCTTCGAGGTTCTTGACGCGCTTGGCCATCGGATCCTTGATGGTGACCGCGGCATAGATCGCCATGATCACGGCAAAGGCTGCAAGCCCTGCCAGGATCGTGCCGACCAGCACGACATCGAAGCCAAGCAGTGTGGGACCGGGTTGTGAATTGATCATGCTAACTCGTCCCTGCTTAGATTTCGAAACTGACCATCTTGGCCATGATGAAGACACCAATCGACATCCATACGAGACCGCCAAGGCCCGTTACGATCAAGCGTTCTTCGTAGAAGAAACCGCCAATATAGCTCGGGTTGATCCACCAGATCATGCCGAAGACGATGAATGGCAGAGCACCCACGATGTAGGCCGACGCTTTCGATTCCGAACTCATCGCCTTGATCTTGAGCTTCATTTGCGCGCGTTTGCGTAGCACTTCGGCAAGGTTGGACAGCGTCTCGGCGAGGTTACCACCGGTTTCGCGCTGAATTGCCAGAGTGATGCAGAAGAAGTTGAACTCCGGAATACCGAGCCGGTCGGCCGTTTCCTGGAGTGATTCCTCCATGGTTTTACCGATCTTGATCCGCTCGGTAATGCCCTTGAACTCTTCACCGACGGGCCCTTCGACCTCTTGAGCGACAACGCCCAGAGTTTCAGTGACAGGCAGACCCGAGCGCAAACCGCGCACCAACAGTTCAATGCCGTCGGGAAATTTCGAGTTGAAAGCGTTTGTCCGCTTGTTGATGAAAAAGCCAACAACAAGGTGCGGTAGGCCGGCACCGATCAGCAAACCGACGCCAAGCGACAGAAGCAGAGCACCTGATCGCAGATATATGACTACCGCAATTGCGAGCGCGAGGCCCAGCGACGCGTAGAGATATTGCTGCAAAGACCAGCCCTTGCCGGTGCGGTCGAGCCGCACTTCCAGAGCTTCAACGCGCGAACCAGAACCGGCAACGTGATGAGCCTTTGGCTTGCGTGCGGCGATTGCTTTCTTCAACTGCGCATCGACCTTCGTGTCGGTGCTTTGCGAGTGGCGATAGCGCAATGCCTGCAAACGCCGCTCACGAGCTTTGTTAGCGCCCGATCCCGTTGCCAGCACATAGCCGCCAACCAGGACTGCAAAAATCACAGTCGTGATGAGCAGGAGTTGGAGATTATCCATTTCGTTCCCCGCCTTTCTCTGTTCAGGCGTGACCGGTCAGCGAGTTCTGTCAGCGAGACCCAGCCTGGCACTCAGGCCGGGCTCGCGACGAGAACAGCTTACTCAGCCGGTTCAACTTCTTCCGACTTGTCTTTCTTGGAAAGCAGTGACTTCAGATCGAAGCCGCCAAGAAGCGATTTCTTCTCTTCGGTCAGAGATTCCAGATCGTCTTCGCTCGCACCCATGATGCGCTCGCCAATCTGCTTGATCACAGAAGTGGCTTTGCTCGAACGATTAGCCTCGACAAAGACCTGGCCAAGCTTTGCAGCATTGGACGCGGCCTTGATGTCGTAAGGGACAATGAAGTCGATCTTGCGTTCGATCGAGGCTTCGAAATCAGCCTTACTGATCTCAGCCGTGGCGGTCTGAACCTTGTTCGCAACGACCATCGGGTGGGCGTGTGCGGCATTGGTCTTCAGCCAAGACAGGATGCGGATCGTGTCGCGTGCCGATGCCAGCGTCAGCTCGCATGCGACAATCACGAGGTTCACGTCACCCAGCAGGTGCGGGAAGTTGATCAGCATATTGCGCGGCATGTCGATGACGGTCATTTCGAACGCCTGGCGGAATTCTTCCTCCAGTTGCACGAAGGCTGCGCCATCGGTCATCAGCGGCTGGTTGATCGGTGCCTCTGCCGACAGGATCGACAGATTGTCGTTCGCACGGATCATGGCACGCTCGATGAACAGACCGTCAATCCGGCTTGGATTGTCGATTGCATCGGTGAGGCCACGGCCCGGCTCCAGATCCAGCGCAAGCGCACCGGTTCCGAAGTGAACGTCGAGATCGAGCAACGCAGTTGGTGCCTTATGCTCTTCACTGAACAACCATGAAAGCGAGGTTGCCAGGGTCGATGCACCGACGCCGCCACGTGTGCCGACAATCGCAGTCGAGATGTGGCGTTGCACTTGCTCGGCTTCACCAGCCTTTGGCGCGGTAAACACTGCCAGAGCCTGATTGAGCGAGTCGTGAACCTGCTGAGCCGAAAGTGGCTTCAGAAGGTAATCGTGAATGCCGCTGGACAGCAGGTCGCGATAAAGGCGAACATCGTTGACCTGGCCGATTGCGATCACGACCGTGCCGGGTTCGCAAACTTCGGCCAGAGCGTTGATATCGTTCAGCGGATCGCCGCTTTCCGACAGGTCGACCACAAGGATTGCCGGGCTGGCGCTAACGGAAAGCGATTGGATCGCATTGCGCAGGCCGCCTTTGTTGCACTTCTCCGGCTGCCAGCCCATCTCGATGACCACTGGACGCAAAACGTCGAGTGCAGCATCATCGCAGATATAGGCCGCGAACGGATCACGATTTCCGGGCAGGCCGGATTTCCAAGGCGCATTCATGGATCAGTTCCCTCCTGTTGCGGGGGCCGCAAGGCCACCGGCGCCGGTAGGCGCAGCTTCGCGATAGCTGTCGATGGCTTTGGTGCCGGCAGAAACGATAGTCTCGCCTGAGCCCTTCTTGCCTTCGAGCAGATCTTGTGGATCAGCGACCATCGCAGCCAGATTGCTGTTGGTTGCACAGCCGTAACCGGGGCTGGTCGCGTTGTTGTAGTTCATGTCCGACTTGGCCGACCAGTCCGGGCAACCCGGGACCGATGCGGTCGAGCGGGTCACGACAATACGGGCCTGACCTGGCTGGAGGTAACCGGCAGTTGTTGGCGCGGCTTCGCTAAGCAGCAGGCCATATCGACCGGCCAGCTCGCTAACAGCAGTTGTCAGTGCCGGATTGTTGGTCGGATCGTCGACCGAAATCCGATCGCCATAGGAAAGACCCATGGTGTCGAACCAACCAATGATGCGTTGCTGCTCGGCAATTGCCAGGCCGCCGCGATTGGTTTGCACGTCGAGCGTGTAATTGGTCCGCTCAACAACCGGTTGTTTCGTGCTGTAGAGGCTGCGGTTGTCGGGCATTCCGCCGCAACCAGAGACCACTACTCCGAGCGAGAGGGCAATAGCACCCGCCAGCTTGCTGTGATTTGCAAAGGGCATCGTTCTCACCTTTCTCGTATCTTAGAGACTGAAACCGGGAGCCGCGGCATCTGCCTGACGGTCTTTTTTCCGGTTTTTCTTCTTGGCCCGGCGTTCATCGCTACGGTTTGAACCGGGAACGATGGCGGCTGGATCGGTCGCGCTGACAGATGGTGGCGGTGCGTCGTCACCGGCCGCTGTTGGGCTAGGGCGTGCTTCGCTGTTGCCATCATTGTCTTGGTAGCCAAGCAATTGCTGCACTTCATTGGCGGCGTTGAAGCCGTCGGTAGGCAGCTTGATGTCTTTCGCATCAACTGGCTTGACCAGGTAAGGCGTCACCACGATCACCAGCTCGGTCTCACCCTTGCGGTAAGAGCGTGAGCGGAACAGGTTGCCGAGGATTGGCAGATCGCCAACACCTGGAGCCTTGTCGATCGTGTTCTGCGAGTTGTTGCTCATCAGGCCGGCGATCATGAAGCTCTGGCCGGAGCCGAGTTCCACGGTCGTTTCGGTGCGACGGATCGTCAGTGCCGGCACCTGAAAGCCGTTGAGCGTAACCGCACCTTGGCTCGACAGTTCAGACACTTCAGGACGGACGCGTAGTGAAATCCGGCCATTGGCAAGAACTGTTGGCGTGTATGCCAGGCTAACGCCGAAGTTGCGATACTCGATCGAAACCGTGCCGAGGCCTTCGCTGATCGGGATCGGGAATTCACCGCCAGCCAGGAAGGTGGCGGTTTCACCCGAAAGTGCGGTCAGGTTTGGCTGTGACAGGGTGGTGATAAGACCAATCTGTTCAGCAAGGTCCATCGCGCCGAGTACGTCGAGACCAAACAGGCGACCAAGGCCACCGATGGTGGTGCCGCCGTTCGAGTTGATGCCTGGGCCCTGAACCACGATGTTTTCGCCTGTGGTTGGATCAACACCAACGATCAAGCCTGGGTTTTGCACGCCGTTGCCGACAGCAATTGGTCCATCGAGACGGAAATCGCCGGTGCCAAGCTGGCGACCCGTACCGATTGCGCCGCGGAAACCGCCGGTTGCAAAATCGAATGTCGACAGGTTGCCGCCGATATCGCGAACCAGCGAACGGCTGACTTCGGCGAAGCGCACTTGCAGGTTAACCTGCAGTGGCGTTGCCGTTTTCAGGCGGCTGATCACATTGGCTTCTTCGCCGACAAAGGCCTGAACCAGACGCTCAGCTTCGGCTGCATCTTCAGGAGCTGCAACCGTACCGGTGAGCAGCACTGTGTTGGTGCCCATGGTCGCAACGCCGATCTTGGCTTGCGGCATGGCCAGCGCCAGCATTTGGTCGATGCTGTCGATGTTCGAACCAACGCGAACGTTGGCCGACCAGATCACATTGCCAGACGCGTTGCTGGCGTAGATCGTGGTCTCACCGCCTGCGCGGCCGAACACATACAGTTGACGCTGCGATTTGATTTGCACATCTGCAACGGCCTCATTGGCGATGAAGACATCAGCCATGTTGCCTGGCACAGTGATCAGCTCGCCGCGGCCGATGGACAGGACAACGTCCTGGTCCGGGCTCGAAACTTGCTGAGCGGTGACAGTTGTCGCTGGCACCGCGGCGAGCGGCGCTGCGGCAAGACTAGCCATCAGCATTTTAGCAGTCAGGTGGCGTTTCATTTTTTGGCCCCTCAAAGGTTTCCCTGTTGCCGCATCTGCGGCGTCCCAAAATTTGGGCACATCTGTGATCCGTTTTGACATGGTCATTCCCCTCAACGGATCAGCAGCGCGCCGGCGGCAGGCGCAGTGCGCCCAGCGTCACGGACATTGTTCGACTGGCTAGCGCCAAGATTGTTGGCTGCACCGCGAACGCCGCCCACCGGAACTTCTTCAGTCCGCTTGCCGCGGGTAACCCGCACGGCTGGGCCGCGATTGACCGGCGCGCCATTGACCATGGCCGGAACGCCTGGAGCTGCGCGAGTAGCCTGAGCACGGCGTTCCGCCTCGGTTGGTGGAGGTGTCTTGCGCTGGAAGCGTGAGACATCGCCGCCGGTCGAGAAGGTGGTACCCTTGTCGATTGGACGGTTCATGGCAGTGCGCAGCAGCTGCTCTTCTTCTTCCGGCGATGCATTTTCAGGGATCTTGACGTCACCTGATGCAATTGCACGCTCGAGTTCGGTCTGATTGTCAGCAATCGAGCGCAGCACCAAGCTGAGCGTACCGATGGTTTGAGCGACAGCGACCTTCTCGGCAATCTTCGGCGTCACTTCGAGGGTGACGGTGCGGAACGCGCGAACAACAGTCTTACCGGCTTCGGTCGTGGTCTGCTCGGTCGACTGGTCGGTTGCGAGCACACGCAGGTTACGAAGCACGGTCTCAGCAGCCTTCAGCGGCTGACCGTCGCCTTCGACAGCCTGAGTAAGGACGAGGTCAACGCGGTCGCCCGGGAAGACAAAGCCGGCAACACCGGTCTTGGCCGACACCGGAACGGTAACAGCGCGCATACCCGGGCCAAGCGCCGCAGCAAGGAAGCCGCGATCGCCAGGGCTGACGAGCGAGCCTTGGGTTACAGGTTCACCAGCGGTTACCGGGTGGCGTACAACAGTACCCAACAGCTGAGTGACATCGGACTCGCCATCAATAAAGTAGGCGTCCTGAACCAGCTCTTCCGGCCACTGCTGATAGCTCAGCGCGTCGGCAGTGATGATCGTACCGGTTGGCAGCCCACGCTGTGCAACAAGCACTTTAGGACCGACCGGCACTGGTGCCGCTTCGGCTTCTGGGGCAGCTGCCCCTGCGAACATGCTTCGTGCAGCAAACGCAGTGCCGACCGCGATGATCAGCGCTCCAAGCAGCAAAACAAGCTTCTTCCTGTCCATGGCTCTATAGCCCCCTTTTAGTGGCCCAGTTTGGTTTACGGGCGGGTATGGTTGCGCTTGTTAAGCGCAGACTGGTTAAAATCAGGTTCATCCCCACATCGCCGCATTTGCTGCGGTGGGAAGGTAAGTGGTCGTAAGCACCCACAGGCCGCCGAACGCGATGGCGACGCCATAGGGAATTGCGAGACGCTCTTTCTGTCGGCGCAGAAAATGATAGGCGCCCATGACGATGGTCAGCACGCCGCCAGCCAGCGCCATGATGATCAGCAGTTGCAAAAAAGCGCTCGGTTCGATCCAGAGCGCGAGAGCTGTGAGCAGCTTCACATCGCCGCCGCCCATCATTTTGAAGCGGAAGAGAATCGCGAGCAGAAGGAACGCGACCACGGCAATGCCCAATTGCAGTACAACGCTGGTCGGATCGAAAATCGTTGAACCTTGTGGCAGCAGCGAAATCCCGCTTGCCCACCAGAACAGGGGCGCGCCAAGTACGATGGCGAGGTTCAGCTTATTACTGATCTGGCGCCGCTTGATGTCTGTGCAGGCGGCAAATATCAGCGCAATTGCCAAGGCAATCAGCAGTCCGTAGTAGAGATATTGACTTAGCATTTGGCCCCCAAAAGTCCCCTTCCAGCTCCTCTGGTCGGTTCCTTGATGGGCAGTGCTACAGAACATGACTTACTAAAAAGTAACCAACGCTGGAGGGATGAAATTAGTGACGTCTTCATCGACGAGCGTGAACGGAGCGTGATGGCAGACGAGGTGATGGATCGGCGCGCCATTCCAGAGGCAGCGCAAGAGAGCATCTGGCGCGCCAGCGACGGGCATAAACTGCGCCGTATCGATTGGGAGACGGAGCAAAGCGGTAAAGCTGGTGCGCGCGGTTCGATCCTGTTTCTTCCGGGCCGCGGGGACAATTACGAAAAATATCTCGAGAGCCTTGACGAATGGCATCGCGCGGGCTGGCGGGTGACCGCAGCGGATTGGCGCGGTCAGGCCGGTTCAGGCCGCCTCGGGAATGATGACATCACCGGCCATATCGATGACTTCTCCACCTGGGTGGGCGACCTCGCGCATCTTTGGACTGCGTGGAAAGCGGAAACGCCTGGTCCGCATGTGCTGGAGGGGCATTCGATGGGCGGCCATCTGGTCATGCGCGCTCTGATCGAAGGCAAGGTCGATCCGCAGGCTGTTGTGCTGAGCGCGCCGATGCTGGGCATGACAGGTCCGCCGCTGCCGCTCGGAGTGCTGCACAGTGCAGCAAGACTGATGGGGTGGATCGGCGATGCCGCCCGTCCTGCCTGGAAGTGGAGTGAGAAGCCCGGGGAATTGCCAGCTAGGCGTCGCCATCTGCTGACTCATGACGATGATCGATATGAAGATGAGCTCTGGTGGCGCGAACACCGGCCTGAGCTGGTAATGGGGCCGGGCAGTTGGGGCTGGGTGGAACGCGCCTATGCCTCCACTCGTGTGCTTGAAGCACCTGGCGCGATGGAGAAATTGCAGACCCCGGTACTGATTCTCTCCACCAGTGCAGACAAGCTCGTCAGTCATGACGCTTGCGTGCGAGCAGCGAAACGCCTTCCCAACGGTGAGCTGGTAGAATTCGGTGAAGAGGCGCGGCACGAGATTTTGCGCGAGATTGATGTGGTACGCGACCGGGCGATGGAAGCGATTGCCGACTTCCTTGCGAGAACAGTGCTAGCCGCGGAATAGCGCATGTCTGAACGCGTTTACGACTTTGCGGTGATAGGGGCCGGGATGGCAGGCGCGAGCGTTGCAGCCGAGTTGGCTCCCTATGCGAGCGTGGCCGTGCTCGAGGCCGAAGACGCGCCTGGCTATCATTCGACCGGCCGTTCGGCAGCTTTCTGGGAAGAATGCTATGGCGGGCCGGGAATCGTGCCGCTGACACTCGCATCCGGCGCCTTCCTGCGTGAAGGCGGGTTCTTGAAGTCTCGCGGTGCGCTTTATGTCGGGCGCGGTGAGGATAAGCCTGTGCTCGACGACTTCATGACCACCTTCGAGGGGACCGGCGTCACCATTGAGAGGTTGGATCGAGCTACTCTGTCGGAGAAAATCCCGCACCTGCGCGCGGACTGGGATGACGCGATATGGGAGCCTGCCTGCGCCGATATCGATGTGGCCGGTCTGCACCAGCATTATCTCAAGAGTTCGAAAAGAGCTGGCGCGGAACTGCGATGCCGCGCGCGAGTCAGCCAGATTGAACGCCAGCGCGGCGTGTGGAAGCTGACCACAGATCAGGGCGATGCAATTCGAGCTGAGACGATCATCAATGCTGCGGGGGCATGGGCCGATCCGATCGCCGAGCTTGTTGGAGCTCGTCCGCTCGGCATCAAGCCGCTGCGCCGCACGGTTGCGCAATTGCGAGTCGCTCCCGATGCGCCAGACGATCTGCCGCTGGTGCTCGACATTAATGGCGGGTTCTACTTCAAGTCGGACAACGGGCGGTTATGGCTTAGCCCGCATGACGAGATTCCGACTGAACCTTGCGATGCTGCTCCCGAGGAGCTGGACGTGGCGCTAGCGATCGATCGCTTCCAGCAGGTCACAGACTGGCCCATCGAGCATGTCGAGCGACGCTGGGCGGGGCTGCGCAGTTTCGCGCCTGATCACCTGCCAGTCTACGGCCGCGCTCCCGAATGCGAAGATTTCTACTGGTTCGCCGGGCAAGGCGGCTTCGGCATTCAGACTGCGCCAGCAGCCGCGCGTCTCGCAGCACAAGACATTCTGGGACACAGTGCCGACCCGCTCACAGCCGGAATTGCACGGGAAGCCTACGCGCCGCAGAGGTTCCTAGTGCACAGCGTCTAGCCAACAGCGAATCAATCTGTAAGGTGCTGCGCGAACACGTGTTCACCAACCAGTGGGAGAGTATCTGATGGCTCACAAGTTCGAGATTTATAAAGATAAGAAGGGCGAATTCCGGGTCCGCTTCAAGTACAACTCGGAAATCATGTTTGCGAGCGAAGGCTATGCGAGCAAATCGAGCGCCAAGAATGCCATCGAATCGGTCAAGAAGAACGCTCCGAAGGCTGACATCGAAGACAACAGCTAGGTTTTTGGACTCGGTCAGCGTCCAGCGCGTAGGTGCGTGCCGGCGCTGACGGATTGAGCAGAGAGAATTGGCGGGTGCGTTCTTAGCTGAGCGTGCCCGCTTTTCATTTGGGCATACAAGAGTGCGCGCCTTACGCGTCTTCGCTCTCGGTTGGCTCTTCCAGTGCGGCTCGCTCAGCCTCATCACTCGCCAGCCTGTCGACCCGCTCGTTTTCCAGGTGACCATTGTGGCCCTTGACCCAGTGCCATTCGACCTCGTGCTTCGCAGAGACATCGATCAATTCATGCCACAGGTCGGCATTGCGGACCGGCTTCTTACTCGCATTGATCCAGCCGCGCTTCTGCCAGCCAGCGACCCATTTGGTCATCCCGTCGAGCACATATTTGCTGTCGGAATAAAGATCGACAGCACATGGCTCGATCAAGGCTGAGAGGCCTCGTATCGCTGCGGTCAGCTCCATGCGGTTGTTGGTCGTGTCGCGCTCCCCGCCCGACAATTCCTTCTCATGCTTCCCCATACGCAGCAGCACGCCCCAGCCTCCGGGGCCGGGATTGCCCTTGCACGCGCCATCGGTGAAGATTTCAACCTGTTTCATGATTAGCCTATTTGCCCGAATATTTAGCTTACGCAAACATACTGAGGCCCGCTTCGTCGTAAAAGTGCCATCGCGAGACGAACTGCATTGGGTCCTTGCGTATGACCAGAGCATCATCGGGCGTGTCGAGCCAGTCCTCTGCGCGACTGGCAACGAAGCGCAGGCAAGCCCCTTTGGCGATTTCGGGTAGAAGCTCACGCTCTGCTTGTTCCAGCGGGCGAACCGACTCGTATCCTGCGATTAGCGCTGCGCCGAGATCGGCATCGTAATGCATGCCGGAAGCATCAAAGCACCACGCGGCGTGAGTCGTTGCGAGGTCGAGCGCCATCGTGCCGGTGCAGGCGAAGTAGAAATCGATCATGCCAGAAACATCCTCGCCCAGCATCAGGACGTTGTCTGGAAACAGATCTGCGTGGATGTTGGACGAGGGTAGACCTGAGAGATCGAGCGCAGCTGCTGCCTTTGCGGGCTCGAGCATGTTGGGAAGCACCGGGTCTATTGTCGCAAGGCTCGCTTCTTCGCATGCCTTCAGCGTCGCAAAGCTATCTGAAAAGCCCATAGTATTTGCACGGGTGATCGCAAAGTCGCTCGAGGCCAAGTGCATCTGCGCCAGCGCTGCGCCTACTGCGCGCGCCTGAGCAGGCGTAGGCTGCGTAGGAGACACGCCTGGCAGGAACTCGATCAGCGCAATCGCTTTCCCTTCGAGCATGCGAAACGCTGTGCCATCGCGGTCGTGGATCGTGCGCGGCACGGGGCATCCGCTAGCGGACAGATGATCAAGTAAGCCGAGGAAATAGGGCAGATCATCAAGCTCGATCCGCCGTTCGTACATGGTCAGAATGAAGCGCGTCGAAGAGTTTTCGCCAGAGGGGGCCTCTGCACTACCGGTCGTCTCGATCAACCAGTTCGAGTTCGACACCCCTTCGGCAATGCCTTTCGCCGACACCAGATCGCCAACATCGTATTGCGCGATCAGATCGGCGAGTTCTTCTGCGCCAAGGTGGGTGTAAACCGCCATTCGTTTCGGGTCTGGCCTGAGCTACTCGGTCAGCTGGCGTGGCAGCTTAAAGACCATTTTCTCTTCAGCGGCCGTGATCGTCTCTTCCATCACTGGGCGCAGGCTCGAAATTTTCTTCACCACCTCGCGCACCAGAATCTCCGGCGCGGAGGCCCCTGCGGTCACGCCGAGGGTCTTGACCCCATCGAGCCATACCGGATCGATCTCGTTGGCACGCTGGATCAGCTGCCCCGGTGTACCAAGCCGCTCGGCGACTTCGACCAGTCGCAGCGAATTGGAGGAATTGGGTGCGCCGATCACCAGCAACAGGTCGCATTCGCGCGCGATCTGTTTAACGGCGGCCTGACGGTTGGACGTCGCGTAACAGATATCCTCGGCCTTCGGTCCGCTAATGTTGGGATAGCGCCATTCCAGTGCCGCTATCACCTCGGCTGTGTCATCGACAGACAGCGTCGTCTGCGTCAGGTATGCGAGTTCTTCGTCTGTGTCGAAGGGCAGCTTGTCGACATCTTCGACCGTCTCGACCAGTGTCATCTGACCTTCATCGACTTGGCCCATCGTGCCGATCACTTCGGGATGACCTTCGTGCCCGACAAAAATGATGTGCCGCTGCTTCTCAATCTGACGCTCGGCCTGGCGGTGAACCTTCGACACTAACGGGCAGGTCGCATCGACATAGATCATGTTGCGCCGCTCGGCTTCGGCCGGAACCGTTTTGGGGACGCCATGCGCGCTGAACACAACCGGCGCATCGTCGGGCACTTCGTCCAGTTCTTCGACGAAGATTGCGCCCTGCGCTTTCAGCGAATTGACGACATATTTATTGTGGACGATTTCGTGGCGAACATAAACCGGTGCGCCATAGCGCTCGATCGCCTTTTCGACGATCTCGATCGCGCGATCGACGCCCGCGCAAAAGCCGCGAGGGGCCGCGATCAGCAGTTTGAGCGGGGTTTGATCGGCAGGGCTGCCGCCGGGCTCAACTGAGCCGGAATCGCTGGAATTGGGAAAGGGAGCGTTCATACGGTTGCCTCTAGCGCTTTGGAGCGTCCACCGCTAGGGCGTGATGCTTCAGTTTTTGACGCGCTTTGCTCGGGCGATGCGCGCAGTGGATCGATTAATCGAGGACGACCCTTTTCATGACGTTTCGCAAGCCGATTTTGCCTGCTTTAGCCCTTGTCGCCGCACTTGCTGGTTGCGCCCGCGAAGGTGAGCTGGTGGTTGACCAAGGTGTCGGTATCACGGCTGTCTTGTCGTCCTGCCCGGCGGTCGGCATTCCGAACTACACCGGCGATATCACCGCGTTTCGCACCGCCGGCGAACCTACGTTTGCGAATCTCGATATGACTGCGACCATCACCAATCTGCGTTCAACCTGCGATGAAAGCGGTGAGCGCGTGTACAGTCAGGCGACTTTCGATGTGATGGCTCGTCGCACCGATGTGCGCGGTGCGCGCACCGTTACCTTGCCGTACTTCGTCACAGTTCTTCGAGGTGGTAGCGCGGTAGTGACCAAGCGGCTGGGTGAAGTCACGTTGAACTTTGCCGATGGTCAGGAGCGTGCGCAGGCGAGCGGAACAGCCGGATCTTTCGTAAACCGCGCCGAGGCGACGTTGCCAGCCGATATCCGCGAGCGGATTACGCGACGACGACGGGCTGGTGATGTCGATGCTGCACTCGATCCGCTGTCTGCGCCGGAAGTGCGAGCCGCGATCCAGCGCGCCAGTTTCGAAATGCTGATCGGCTTTCAACTGACCGAGCAGCAACTGGCTTACAACGTAACGAGATAATGCCGCTGAGTTCGGGAACCCAAACGGCTGCGCAGCAGCCGCAAGGGCGACCGCCCGTTCGCAGCGATGCGACCTTCAGGTCGCGTGAGCGAGGAAATCGCGCGCCCGGATGGGCGTGCGGAAAGAAAACACAATGACCAAACAAACGACCCTTTACGCTGCCTATGCGACCAAGACCCATGCAGCGCTGGAGGCTCTTGAAGCCGACGGCGTGCTGCCCGCTGGTACCAGTTTTGCGAACGTCACGCTGGAGCCGCCGCGCGATGCGAGCCACGGCGATCTGGCCACAAATGCTGCAATGGTGCTGGCCAAGCAGGCTAAGACCAATCCACGTGCCTTGGCGGAGCAGATTACGGCGAAGCTCGAAGCCGACCCTTCGATCACAAGTGCAGAGATCGCTGGACCCGGCTTCATTAACTTGCGGCTTGATCCGTCCGCTTGGCTTGCCGAGCTCAGCGCGATTGCTGCGTCGGGCGCGGATTACGGACGCTCCGATACGGGCAAGGGCACGCGGGTGAATGTCGAATATGTCTCTGCCAACCCGACCGGACCGATGCATATGGGGCATTGTCGCGGCGCGGTGGTGGGTGACGCGCTCGCCAGCCTGCTCGAGTTTGGCGGGCATGAGGTCACGCGCGAATATTATATCAATGATGCCGGCGGTCAGGTCGATGTGCTCGCGCGCTCTGCACACCTCCGGTATCGAGAGGCGCTCGGCGAAGACATTGGCGAGATCCCGGAAGGGCTCTATCCCGGTGATTATCTGAAGCCTCTCGGCGAGCATCTCGCCAGCGAGCTGGGCGATCGGTTTAAGTCGGCGTCCGAGGAGGAATGGCTTGCCATCTTCCGCGCGGAAGCGGTTACGGCGATGATGGAGCTGATCAAAGCAGACCTAGCTCTGCTTGGCATCCACCACGATGTGTTTTCATCGGAAGCCGCGCTTCATGCAGCGGGCAAGCCCGATGAGGCTGAGGCTTGGCTGCGCGAGCACGACCTCGTCTATGACGGTGTTCTCGAAGCGCCCAAGGGCAAGGCCCCGCCCGAGGATTGGGAACCAGTCGAACTGCCGCTGTTCCGCTCGACCAAATATGGCGACGATCAGGATCGACCGATCAAGAAGTCGAACGGATCGTGGACCTATTTCGGGGCGGACCTCGCCTATCACATGCAGAAAGCAGAAAATGCCGATGCACTGATCGACATCTGGGGTGCTGATCATGCGGGTACGGTCAAGCGGATCAAGGCTGCTGTAGCGGCCCTTTCCGCAGGGCAGGGGCAACCCATCCCGTTCGACGTGAAGCTGGTGCAAATGGTGCAGCTGCTGCGTGGCGGCGAGCCGGTGAAGATGTCGAAGCGTTCCGGCACGTTCGTGACACTGGCCGATGTAGTCGGTGAAGTGGGCAAGGACGTGGTGCGTTTCACCATGCTGACCCGCAAGCCCGAGGCGCAGATGGAATTCGACTTCGCCAAAGTGGTCGAAGCCTCAAAGGATAATCCGGTTTTCTATGTTCAATATGCGCATGCCCGGATCCGCTCTACCCTGCGCAAGGCGGCGGATGCTGGCCTCGGTCCATCGGACGAGAATCTGGCGCAATTGGGTGAGGAAGAGCTGGCTTTGATCAAGCGCGCGGCGCAATTCCCGCGGGAAGTCGAGGCCGCCGCAAAGGCGCGAGAGCCACACAGAATCGCGTTTTATCTCTATGATTTGGCTTCCGAACTCCACGCTTTCTGGAATTTGGGCAACGATTCGCCGCAAAAACGCTTCATCCTGGAACAGGATGCTGGTTTGACCGGGGCGAGGCTTTTCCTCGCTGACGCAATCGGGCAAGTCATCCGTAATGGGCTTGGCGTGCTTGGCGTCGAGGCTGTGGAATCGATGTAAAAGCTGCTAGGCTTTATGGGCAAAGGGGCGCAGGCGAGGATGTCTGCGAATGACGATATGAATGATGCGGCTGAGCTGGATCTGTCCGAAGACGAAAGCCTGCCATGGCTGGAGTCCGATGAAGAGGATGATGAGGGCGGTGTAGATACTGCGCGCATCATCGGATTTGCCGCAATCCTGCTGGTGGTTCTGGCCGCTGTGATCGGCACAATCTGGTTCGTGTCCAACCGTGGCGGTGATCCCGAACTGATCGCCGATGGCAGCACGATTCCCGCGCCTGCCGGCCCTTATAAAGAACGCCCCGACGATCCCGGTGGTAAGGAGTTTGCTGGAACGGGCAATGTCGCCCCTGCCGTGGGTGAAGGCGAAACACGCGATGGCGTGGTGGCTTCGGGTGGTGAGGCATCACCTGGAACTGGTGACGATGCGAACAGCGCTGGCCCTTCCATCGCGACGCGTTCCACCGACGAAAAGCCCGTTGCGCAAGACGGTGTCGGTGTTCAGGTGGGTGCCTATGGTAGCCGCGCCAAGGCGGAAGCAGGCTGGGTTACGCTGACCCGTCAGACAAGTGTGCTCAACGGCGTGCGTCACCGCGTTCAAAAGGGTGAGGCCGACATTGGAACGGTCTATCGCCTGCAAGCGATCGCCAGCAATCTCGCCAATGCGCAGAAGCTGTGTAGCGATCTCAAGGCGGATGGCGTTGCCTGTCAGGTGAAACGCTAGGTTCCACTGGTCAGTCGCCGCGCGCAACCAGTGCGACGTTTTCCCCATTACTCAGGGTTACTGCGCTTGCTTGAAGCCGGAGTGCCTGCAAGGTTTCATGCATGATTCCGGCAATTTTCGGACTTTCCGGCCTTGAGCTGAATGACGAGGAGCGGGCCTTCTTCAGGGAGGCCGATCCGGCTGGCTACATTCTATTCGGGCGAAATTGCGATAATCCGGAGCAATTGCGGGCTCTTACCGACGATCTGCGCGCAATCCATGGGCGCGATCACCTGCTCGTTTCGATCGATCAGGAGGGCGGGCGGGTTGCTCGGCTGCGTCCGCCAAATTGGGCGCCTTACCCGGCTGGCGAGAAGTTTGACGAACTCTATCGAATGGCTCCGGCGAGCGCGATTGAGGCCGCTCGCGCCAATGCGCATGCCATGGCGCTGGAACTGTCGGCAATGGGCATCACGGTCGATTACCACCCGCCGCTCGATGTGCGGCAACCTGGGGCGCATGATGTTATCGGAGATCGCTCGCTTGGGAGCGATCCGGTGCAGGTCGCCGCTATCGGCCGTGCGGTGCTGGATGGTTTGGAGCGCGGCGGCGTCGCGGGTTGTATCAAGCATATGCCAGGCCACGGCCGCACGACGACCGACACGCATAAGGAAATGCCGACTGTCACGGCGGGTGAGGAAGAGCTCGAAACCGATCTCGCCCCGTTCCGCGCGCTCAAAGATGCGCCGATCGGGATGACTGGACACTTGCTCTTCACCGAATGGGATGAGGAGAATCCCGCCACGCTCTCTGAAAAGATCATCTCCGAAATCATTCGCGGCCGGATTGGCTTTGATGGCCTACTGCTGACCGATGATATCGATATGGAAGCGCTCGATGGGACCATTCCCGAGCGTTCGGCGCGCGCGCATGCGGCGGGCTGCGACATCGTGCTCAATTGCTGGGGCAAGATGGAAGATATGCAGGGTATTTGCGACGTCCTGCCGAGCATGTCGGATGCCACGAGCCAGCGGCTCGATCGCGCTCTTGAACACACGCAAATTCGCGATAACCTCGGTTCCGCTGCCGAATTGCTGGCCAAGCGTGATGCGCTATTGGGCCTGACGGGGGAAGCGGCGTGAGTACTGAGGATTTTATGCTGCCCGAAACCGGCGCCAACACACCTGAACCGGGCAGCCTGAACGCTGCGGGCGACGCCGAATGGGGCGCTCCCGCTGGGGAAGAGACTGCGAGGAGTGAGCACGAGAAGGCGCTCTATCTCGAGCTTGATGGCTGGGAAGGTCCGCTCGACCTGCTGCTCGATCTTGCGCGGCGGCAAAAGGTCGATCTGCGGCAGATTTCGATCCTCGCGCTGGTCGACCAATATCTGAATTACGTCGAGCAGGCGGAGGCTATGCGGCTGGAGTTGGCCGCCGACTACCTCGTGATGGCGGCCTGGCTGGCCTATCTCAAATCCGCACTGCTGCTGCCCAAGGACGAGCAGGAAGACCCAAGCCCTGAAGAGCTGGCTCTGCGCCTGCAATTGCGGCTCCAGCGGCTGGGTGCGATGCGCGAGGCCGCAGCTCGGCTGATGGGGCGCGACCGGATCGGACGAGACATTTTCGTCCGCGGCGCGCCAGAGGGTCTGCGGATCGATCGCAAGACGCAATGGAAGTGCGATAGTTACTCGCTGATCCAAGCCTACGGGCAGGTGAAAGCGCGCATGGCTCCGCGTATTTATCATGTCTGCGACCGGCCGGTAATGACACTCGACAGCGCGCTGGAGCGGGTGTCGTCCATGCTGGGCGTAACGCTCGACTGGATGGATATCCGTGACTTCCTTCCGCCCCATGCCGAGCCGCAGCTGCGCAAATCGGCGCTCGCATCGAGCTTCGTTGCAGCGCTGGAACTGGCGCGTCTGGGGCGCGCGGAATTGTCTCAGGAAAAAGCCTATGGCGAGCTCCGGATCCGCCGGCTGCGTGAAAAGGCGAACGTGGCATGAGTGATGAGATCACACGCGGTATCGAAGCGACTCTGTTTGCTTCCGAAGAACCGATGAGCGTCGAGGCGCTTGGTACACATCTTGGTGGGTTGAGCCATGGCGATGTGCGCGATGGATTAAATCAGCTGGTCGAAGACTATGCGAAGCGCGGCATTCATCTGGTAGAGCGCGGCAAGCGCTGGCATTTCGAGACCGCGCCCGATCTCGCGCACCTACTGCGACGTGAGCGCGAGCAAGTGCGTCGCTTAAGCCGCGCGGCGACCGAAGTGCTGGCGATCATCGCCTACCACGAGCCAGTCAGCCGCGCCGATATCGAATCGATCCGCGGTGTGCAGACCGCAAAGGGTACACTCGACGTGCTGATGGAAGCGGGATGGATCAAGCTGGCAGGGAGACGCGAAGTGCCTGGTCGCCCGGTGATTTACGCCACCACGCCTGAATTCCTTGATCATTTCGGTCTGAGCTCACGCCGTGATCTGCCGGGTATCGATGAATTGAAAGCGGCTGGATTGCTTGACCCGGTCGACGATGCACTCGAAGAGGCGATGAATCCCGACACCGGCGATGAAGAAGATAGTGAGGAAGTCTCGCAAGATCAGGGAGCCGAGGTCGAAAACGACGCTGAAGCTGCTGAGCCAGACCTTACCAAAGCGGAAACCACGACGGACAATCCGCCGCTAACCGATCAGGCCGAATGACGGACGACATATCAATTTGAGCCTTGCGACTGGCGCAGCGCGTCCAACGCTCCTATATTGAGCCTAGGTAAAGCAGAGAAAGTCATTCCCCCATGGGTTTTAGTGTCTGGCAAATTGCAATCGTCGCTGTCGTTATCCTTGTCCTGTTCGGGCGCGGGCGCATCTCTGAAATGATGGGCGATTTCGGCAAGGGCATTTCGAGCTTCAAGAAGGGCATGAATGAGGACATTGATGTATCTTCAACCAAGCCGTCCGAGCCGAACGGTCAGATTGAAGGCCCGGCAGCTGACAGTGCACCTGCTGGCGACACCAAAGCGGCTGACCAAAAAGACGCCGCGAACTGAACCTCTAAGCGGAGAGCGGCCCCGCGTGGGACCCGACCATGTTCGATTTAGGCGCTGCAGAAATACTCGTTATCGTGATTGTCGCGGTGCTCGTCATCGGGCCAAAGGATTTGCCGCTCGCCATGCGCACGGCAGGGCGCTGGATTGGCAAGGTGCGCAAGGTTTCCGCTCATTTTCGGACAGGCCTCGATGCCATGGTGCGCGAAGCCGACCTTGAGGACATGGAGAAGAAGTGGAAGGCGCAAAACGAGGCGATCATGAAGCGCCAGTCAGGTGCCGCCGAAGCGACGGCAGGCGAGCCAGTGATGACCGGCCCGCCGCCCGCCAAGCCTAGAAACATTGCTGAGCCCATGGATACCGATGGTCCGAGTGCGGCGGCGGAAGCGAAAGTGAGCGCCCCTGCGAAGGCGGAGGCTAAGACCGTCGAAGCTCCGGCAAAAGAGACCGAATTGCCGCTTGGCAGCGATGATAGCGCAATGGCAAGTCCGTCTAAAAAGAGCGAAGACTAGCGCGCGCCATGGCACTCGGGATTAAGGACATTGACGAAACACAGGCCCCGCTGCTCGATCATTTGATCGAGTTGCGCAGCCGCCTGGTTCGCTGCGTAATCGCGCTGACGCTGGCTTTTTGCGTCTGCTTCTATTTCGCTGATGAGATCCTTGGCTTTCTTATCAAGCCGCTCAAGGATGCTTTTCCCGACGGTGAAGGCCAGCTGATCTTTACCAAGCTGTACGAGGTGTTTTTCGTAGAGCTGAAAGTCGGCCTATTTGCAGGTTTTTTCGTAAGCTTTCCGATTATCGCCAATCAGCTCTGGGCCTTCGTAGCGCCAGGGCTCTACGCCAAGGAAAAGAAGGCGTTCCTTCCTTTCTTGCTGGCCACCCCAGTGTTGTTCACTGCGGGCGGGGCGCTGGCCTATTTTGTGGTCATGCCGACCGCGTTTCGCTGGTTTTTGGGCTTCGAAGGTCAGGCGGGCGGACTTGATATTGAGGCGCTACCTGCAGCGGGAGACTACCTCAGCCTGGTGATGCAGTTCATTCTGGCGTTCGGCGTGAGCTTCCTGCTTCCTGTTCTTCTGCTGCTTCTGAATCGCGCGGGGATTGTGTCACGCGACCAATTTGTAGCGGCAAGGCGCTATGTGATCGTCGGCGTGGTCGCGCTTGCGGCGATCGTAACGCCGCCTGATCCCGGCTCGCAGATCATTCTGGCAGTTCCATTGCTGCTGCTGTTCGAAGGGTCGCTGGTGCTGATGCGGCTTCAGGAGCGCGGTGCGAAGAATGCGGCGGACGATGATACTGAGGTGGGCGAAGAATGCGAAACGACCGGGTCTGATGACGCTGATTGCGCCGCCGCTTCGGACGACGCGGCAGCAACAAGCACTCCCGAGGCGTGAAGTTGGGCCGGTCGCTATAAGCGCCGCCGTAATTGGAGCGCTGGCCCCTCGGTAGGCCGCGGATATCGCAAGCCCCTATTACCAAATCTCGACATCGCGCCGCGGCGAGCGAGATCACCTGCCACACGCCAATCGCGCATAAAAAACGGGGCCCGAAAGGGCCCCGTAATTATATCGATGTCAAGTCAGGTCTTAGACGCTGACGGGATCGTCGTCACCGTCTGCGGCAATAATGATGCCGGCGATAACAGCAGCAGCTGCCAGAATTGCGATGATGATGCCTGAGCCGCCTTCGAGTTCGCTTTCACCTTCAACCGGTGCGATCGAACGGTCGAACGAGGCTTCTGCGATAGCCGGGGTGGCTGCAAGCGAAACTGCTGCGGTTGCAGCGGCAAGCGTACGGATTTTCATCGATAATCTCCTGAGTTAATTTTTTTATTCGGTATTCGTTGGTTAATTAGGACAGAGTTGCGAAGCTGACAACCCCATAAATTGATCAAAATGGTATTGATCCTGTCAGAAACTCACATTCATTTGAGTGACTTAACGTAAGCCCTCTCCAGATCGGTGCATTTGTGACACACATTTTGCACTACAAAAATGCTGCACTGCGCAATAATCAGTCATCCACACCTACACGTCAACAACGAATCAGTTCCCAACTCCCTTCGCCGTCGTCACACTCTTTCTTACAATCAAGTGTTACGCCGGGATGAAAGATTGATCCCTAAAACCTGTCCGAAATTTCCGGACGTGCGCCCCTGACACGATTAAGCTTAATAATTCGTGAAAACCCTCGTTCAAGCAGGGCGAGGCCGCGCGGGGTTAGCGCGCGACGACCTGTTCACCGCCGACCCAGACGCCGCTAATGCTAGTCGCGCGAATATCCGCTGGTGAGGCAAGCAGGGGATCTCGGTCGACCAGAATGAAGTCGGCGCGTTCGCCGGGAACAAGGCGACCGAAGCGGCCATCGGCAAAGCCGGCAAAGGCGGCGTCTGCAGTGAACGCCTTCAGCGCCTGCTCACGGCTCACGGTCTCCTGTGCGCGCCATCCGCCAAATGGTTCGCCATTGGAATCAGTACGACTGATCGCAACCGCTAGACCGGCAAATGCATCCGCCGGCTCGACCGGCGCGTCCGAGCCAAAGGCCAGCTTGCCGCCAACATTGAGGATGCTGCGCCATGCATAGGCACCGCCCAGCCGATCTTCGCCCAGCCGTGCTTCGGCCATTAAGCGGTCCGATGTCTGATGGAGTGGCTGCATCGAGGCGATGATGCCGTATTGTCCGAAGATCGGCAGGTCCGCTGGATCGGCGATCTGCGCGTGCTCGATGCGCCAGCGCCGGTCGCCTTTGTAACTCTCGTTGAGCTCGGTGATCGCAGCAAGCACATTGGCATTAGCCGCATCGCCGATGGCGTGCACTGCGGGCTGGAAATTGTCGAGCGCTGCGCGACTCATCAAGTTGCGCAATTGCGCTTGCGACAGTAGCGCTAGGCCGCTTGTCGCAGGCTCGTCCGAATAGGGCGCTTTCAGTGTTGCTCCGCGTGAGCCCAGCGCCCCGTCAAGGTAGAGCTTGATCCCGCCCATGCGCAGCCGATCATCATAAAGCCATGGGGTCGGCCCAGGCCCACCGATCAGCTCCATCGTTTCAACGCTGTTGGCGTAGGACATGATGCGTAGTTTCAACGTGCCGTTGTCTCCTGCGCGCCGATACGTCTGCCAGTCCTCGATACTGGTGCCCATATCGGCAACGGCGGTGATGCCGTTGGCGAACAGGATATCCTGAGCTTTGCGCAAGGCGAGGTCGCGATCTTCCGGGCGCGGCGCTGGTACCACCCGATTGACCAGCGCTTCAGCAGCATCGACGAAAACGCCCGCTGGCTCCTGACTGCCGGGCTTGCGGATGATGCGCCCGCCAGAGGGGTCTTGCGCAGCAGCGGTGACGCCAGCGGTCTCTATCGCTTTGGTGTTGGCCCAGCTCGCATGGCCATCCACGCGCGACAACCACACCGGGCGGTCGGAAACGACTGCATCCAGTTCTTCGGCAGTCGGGAACCTGCCAAGGCCCCATTTCTCCTGATTCCAGCCGCGACCAAGAATCCACGGACGACCGGTATTGTCGGCGGCGAACTTCTCGATCTTCGCCAGCGCGTCTTCTAGCGAGGTTGTGTCCGACAGGTCGAGCGTCAGCGCGCCAATACCGATGCCCATTACGTGCACATGCGCATCGATCATTCCGGGCAGCATCACGCGGCCCTCACCATCTATCGCAAATTCGATGTCATCTGGCCGCTCTTCGCCGCGCTCGACCACCTCTGTGATCCGCCCCTCATCGTCGAAGACTAGAGCGACAAAGCGATCGACCTCGCCATCTTCTCCGATGGTTATGCCGTCGACATTGTAGACGAGCGTATCAGCAGCGGCAGGGCTCGGAGCCAGGGCAGAAATGGCAACGGCACCAAAGGCAGCGGTGATTGTGCGGATCATATGGGTTTCTCAGTCCTTGGGATTGCGGGGCAGGCGGGTGATGAGCGCGCTCGTATCTTGTCTGCCGCCACCGTTTGCTTGGATTTCGGCATAAAATTGGTCGACCAGCGCGGTCACGGGCGATGAGAGGCCAAGACGTTTCGCTTCGTCGAGCGCGTAGCTCAAATCCTTGCGCATCCAGTCGATGGCAAAGCCGAAGTCGAAGTTGTCTGCGGCCATACTCGCCCAGCGGTTGTCCATCTGCCAACTTTGCGCAGCGCCGCCTGAAATGGCTTGGTATGTCTTGTCCATATCGAGGCCGGCTGCCTCGGCCAGCCGCACTGCTTCGGAAAGGCCCGCGAGCACTCCGGCAATGCACATCTGGTTGGCCATCTTTGCAGTCTGCCCCGCACCAATATCGCCGACATGTACGATCGATTTGGCGTAACAATCCATCACAGGAGCCGCGCGTGCCATCGCTGTCTCACTGCCTCCGCACATGATCGCGAGCTGGCCGTTTTCTGCGCCAGCCTGACCGCCGGAAACGGGCGCATCGACGCATTCTATTCCGTGAGATCGAGCTTCTGCCGCGAGTTTGCGCGCCATATTGGCGGAGACGGTGGTGTGATCGACGAGCAATGCGCCTTCGGACATTCCTGCCAAAACCCCGTCATTGCCAAGCGTCACGCTTTCGAGGTCTTCGTCATTGCCGACACAAGTGAACACGATATCCGCGCCTGACGCCGCCTCCGCAGGCGTTGCCGCGAAAGTGATATCGAGACCTTCTTTTGCCCACGCCTCACGCCACTTCGCGGCACGTTCGGGCGAGCGGTTATAAGCCGTCACTTGGTAACCGGCGCGGGCGAGATGACCCGTCATCGGTCCACCCATGACGCCAAGCCCGATGAAGGCGATTTTGATGCTCACAATATTGGCGCTCTCACTCATATCCGGCACGCCCTAATGCCAATTGCCAGATGCGCCAAGTCAATCGAGCTGGGTGTGGATGGGCAAATCGAATTGCTCTTGTTGGCGCAAACGCCTAACGGCCCTAGCGTCATGACTGCTGAACCCGCACCAATCAAAGCCGCCGCTGACACACCAGCCACGGCCAATCTCACAATCGATGATGTGCGCGCGGCTGCCGCGCGGATCGAAGGCGCGGTGGTCAAAACGCCGATGATGCATTCGATCACACTGTCGGAGATCACTGGCGCCGAGGTTTGGCTGAAGTTCGAAAACCTTCAGTTCACTGCTGCCTATAAAGAGCGCGGAGCGCTCAACGCGCTATTGCAGCTCACCGACGAGCAGCGGGAGCGCGGTGTAATTGCAGCCTCCGCGGGCAATCACAGCCAGGGCCTTTCCTATCACGGAACTCGACTTGGAGTGCCGGTCACGATCGTCATGCCGCGCACAACACCCACGGTTAAAGTAATGCAGACCGAGAGTGTCGGTGGCAATGTCGTGCTCGAAGGCGAGACCTTTGACGATGCCTATGCTCACGCGCTCAAGCTCGAGGCGGAAATGGGCCTTACCTTCGTCCATCCGTTTGACGATCCCAAGGTGGCTGCTGGCCAAGGCACTGTTGCGCTGGAGATGCTGGAGCAAAAGCCCGATCTCGACTGCCTTGTCACCCCGATTGGCGGCGGCGGGCTGATGTCGGGGATGGCGACGGTCGCCAAGGCACTCAATCCCGAGATCGAACTGGTCGGCGTGCAGGCGTCCCTGTACCCGAGCATGTACTCTCGAGTGAAGGGCGAGGACCGGATGTGCGGCGGCGATACTCTGGCAGAGGGGATCGCGGTAAAGCAGCCTGGCGAGTTTACCAGCAAAGTGATTGCAGAGCTGGTCGACGATATTCTGCTGGTCGACGAGGCCGCTTTGGAAAAAGCTGTTTCGTTGCTGCTGCAGATTGAGAAGACTGTTGTCGAAGGTGCGGGTGCCGCTGGACTCGCGGCGGTGCTGCAGAACCCGGAGCGATTTGCCGGTAAGGCGGTTGGCCTGGTGCTATGCGGGGGCAATATCGACACGCGTTTGCTCGCGAATGTGCTGCTGCGTGACTTGGCGCGGCAAGGTCGCCTCGCTCGGTTGCGGGTGACTTTGCAGGATCGCCCCGGTGCTCTTTTCAAGGTCATGCGACTTTTCGATGCGCACCACGTGAACATCATCGAAATTTACCATCAGCGCATTTTTACGACTTTGCCGGCCAAGGGCTTGATCACTGATATTGAGTGCGAAGCACGCGATGCCGATCAGTTGAACGAGCTCGTTAACGCGCTGCGCAAAGCAGGCTACAAAGTCAGCGTTGCAGAGCTCGCCTAAGCAGCATCAGCCATCAGAATCAGGGGATTCGCAGCCAACTCGTGCGCTCTGCGCGAATGAGAATGATCCGCTTTGGCGCGAATACGGTTAGACCCGCACGCAAAACCGTCTCTCGATGCGACCAAATGTGCAAAGTAAGACATTATTCACCCTGTTTAATGGTTAAGGGTCTTTTACCCGCCTTTCCAAGAAGGCATAAGATTGTCTTAACGCAGCGCCAGCTGATTCCCTCTTTTGCGAAAGGACGTAAGGCAAACCCGTGACGGCTCCGATCCGCTTCCCCCGCTTTTTTGTAACCAGCCCAGCGCCTTGCCCTTATCTGCCGGGCAAGAGCGAGCGCAAAGTGTTTACAGAGCTGAAGGGTAGCCATGCGGATCAGCTGAACGAAGCCTTGGGCCGGATCGGCTTTCGGCGCAGCCAAACGGTTGCTTACCGTCCCAGTTGCCATGATTGTCAAGCATGCGTTTCCGTGCGCGTCGTGGCCGAGGATTTCAAACCGTCGAACACTCAAAAGCGCGAAATCAAGCGCAATTCGGATCTCGTGGTTAGCGAATGTCGCCCCTGGGCGACTGACGAGCAGTTTGAACTGCTCACCAAATATCTGAGTGTCCGGCATCCGGATGGCGGCATGGCGGCAATGGATGAGCTCGACTATGCCGACATGGTCGAGCACACGCCTGTGACGAGCTATCTCGTGGAATATCGCGAGCCGAGCATTGATGGAGAACCGGGTAAGCTGGTGGGAGCCTGCCTGACCGACCGACAGGGCGATGGCCTGTCGATGATCTACAGCTTCTATGATCCCGATCATGGAACTCGTGCGGGCTTGGGGAATTATATAATCCTCGACCATATCAAGCGAGCTGCCGCAGAAGGGCTCCCTTATGTCTATCTCGGCTATTGGGTCGAGGGTTCACCGCGAATGCAGTACAAGGTGCGCTATCGACCACTCGAACGTCTCACCCGCGAAGGGTGGCAGCGCATGTCCGACGAAGAGCAGAGCGCACTTATCGCGGACGCGACCTCGCCAAAGAAATCGCTCGAAACCGGCATTCCCGGTGCACGCGGCAAAGACGGGCAGCCGATCAAGTTTCCTGCCACTTAACATTCTGACATATCGAGGGATATTGCTCGCTGCGGCGATGTGCTGTGCTGTGCATGGCCCGGCCGCCTATGCGCAAGAGGTCGCGCAACAGCTCGAACAGCCGGGTGGTGGCGCTGCGCAAGACGCTGCGCCTGCCGAGCAAGATCAATCTGATCCGTCAGGGCAGGCTGCTGAGCCGGAGACGCCGCCTCCACCTCCGCCTCGCTCGCTGGAAGATTTGATCCCGCAAAGCGCGGTCGAGAATCCCGAGGACTGGGCAGCCGATGGAGCGGGACCGGTGCCTGCCGATGTTCTCCCGATCGACGAAGAAAATGTCGTCGTGGCTGGACCTGACCCGATTGCGGAAGAGCTCGAAACACTGGAGATCGCGCTGCCAGAGCCGCTCACGCCCGATCCAGAGGTTGAAGCGCTGGCCGAAATCGATGCTCCCGACCTGATCGAATTGCCCGAGCTTGAGCCTCAGCGGATTAGCGACGATCTGATTCTGGCCTTCCCAAGCGACCGGGAGAATTTTCCGGAAGGGACGAGTTTCGTTTCGCGCTTCAAGGCTTTGTCGACAGTGGAGGAGCTGGAATCAGACGATGAAACGATCGCCCAGCTTGCGGCTCGTGCACGGGCTGACCAAGACCTGTTGGAGCGGTTGCTGCGCAACTACGGCTACTACGATGGGCAGGTGATCCGTCAGCTCAGCGGTCGCCGTGTTGGCGAAGAGACCGCCGACACCGATCCCAGCGTACGCTTCGATATCCTGCCGGGGCCGCGTTACGATTTCGGGGAAATCGACCTTGGTGCGCTCGATCAGGCACCGGATTATGAAACCCTGCGCGCGGCCTTCGACATTCAGACCGGCCAACCGCTCTACAATGACAAGATCGTCGAAGAGATCGCATTACTAGATACAGCTTTGGGCGAACAGGGCTATCCCTTCGCCGAGATCGAAGAGGCGGAACTCCTCATCGATCATGAGGAGCTCACCGGTGATCTGAACCTGCCAGTTCAGCCGGGAGGCAAATATGTCTTCGGCGAAGTGACCAGCAGCCAGCCGGAGTTCCTCTCCGGCAAGCACCTCGGGCGCATCGCGCGGTTTGAGCCGGGTGATACGTATCAGCGCAGTCTCGAATTCGATTTGCGCCGCGCGGTGACAGCGACCGGGCTTGTTTCCTCCGTCACAGTGACGCCGCGCGAAGTGACGCCGCCGCAAGGCGACGAGCCGGGCGTTGTGGCGATGGATGTCGGGCTGGAGCAGGCGAAGCTGCGCACCATTGCCGGTGCCGTTGGTTTTGGATCGGAAGACGGGATCAAGGTTGAAGCCAGCTGGCAGCATCGCAATCTGTTTCCGCCCGAAGGGGCACTGACGGTCCGCGGCATTCTCGGAACGCGCGAACGGCTAGGCAGTGTCAGTTTCAAGCGCAGCAATTTCAAAGCGCGCGACCAGGTGCTGACTGTCGATGCCTTCGCCAGCGACATCGAAACCGAGGCGGTCGATGCACGTACAGTCGCCCTGCGCGGCACCTTTGAGCGCCTGTCCAACCTGCTGTTCCAAAAGCCATTCAGCTGGGCGGTCGGCAGTGAAGTGCTCTTCACCAGCGAGCGCAACCAGGGCGTTGCCGGAGTCAACTCGCCGCGCAGGGAGTTCCTGATCGGTGGGTTGTTCAGCCGCGCTACCATTGATGGCAGCGACGATCTGCTCGACCCTACTTCCGGCTTCAGGCTGACTGGCACGCTAGCGCCCGAAGTATCGCGATCCGAAGGTGTCGCCAGCTTCTATTTCCGCAGCGAGGCGGATGCGACCTATTATCAGTCGGTCGGATCGACCGTGCTTGCAGGACGAATGCGGCTGGCGACGATCCAGGGCGCATCGACCGATGACATCGCGCCTTCGCGCAGGCTATATGCAGGTGGCGGTGGATCTGTGCGCGGCTATGGCTTCCAGGCGATTGGCCCACGCGATCCAATTACGGAAGAACCGACCGGCGGGCGCTCTCTGGTCGAGCTTTCGCTCGAAGCGCGCATTGAGACCGGCTTCTTCGATGGCGCGCTGGAAGTCGTCCCTTTCATCGATGCGGGTTCGGTCTCGACCGGTTCTACCCCCGACTTTGGCTTGATCCGTGTCGGGGCTGGCGTCGGTGTGCGCTACAAGACAGGCTTCGGCCCGATCCGGCTTGATGTCGGCGTTCCGCTCAATCCCAACGAATTTGATAGCCCGGTGGCCGTCTATGTCAGTCTGGGGCAGGCGTTCTGATGAGCGAGGTAGAAGTCCCGGTACTGGAGAAGAAAGAGGAGGAGGAGAGCCCTCCCGTGAAGCGCAAGCGCCGCTGGGCCAAACGGGCAGGGTGGGCGCTGGCCATTATTCTCGCGCCCTTTGTGCTCGCGGCGATTTTTCTCAGCACGCCGATCGGCAAGCGTTTTGTCACTGATCAGATCGCACAGGTCGCACCGGCATCGGGTCTGCGTTTTGAGGTCGGCCGGATCGAGGGCGACATATACGGGCAAGCGACGCTGCACGATGTATTAGTGTACGATCCCAAGGGTGAGTTTCTCGCGATCCCGGAGGTTGAGCTGGACTGGAATCCGCTCGCCTGGCTGACCAGCGGTCTCGACATTCGCGAAGTCACTGCGCGGCGCGGCACTTTGTCGCGCTTGCCGGAGCTGTTGCCGGGCGATCCGGACGCGCCGATTCTGCCCGATTTTGACATTCGGATTGACAAGTTCGCTGTCGAGAATCTCACACTTGCGCCTGGTGTTGCGGGCGACGAGGCTCAGCGGGTGGACCTGCTGGCCGAGGCGGACATTCGCTCGGGCCGGGTCTTCCTGGAACTGGAGGGCACTCTCGGACGCGAGGACCGATTGGCGCTGTTGCTCGATGCGATGCCCGATGGCGACCGTTTCGATCTTGAGCTCGACTATGCCGCGCCAGCCGACGGCGTAATCGCTGGAATGGCCGGCCTATCGCAAGGGTATCGCGCGCGGATCGCAGGTGAGGGTACATGGACCGAGTGGCTCGGACATGGGCTTGTGATCAGCGCGCCGAGATTGGATGGCGATGAGGCGGCAGCGCCAGAGCGCGTCGCTGGCTTCCAGATTACAAATCACGCGGGCGAATACGGCCTGCTCGGCCAGATCGCGCCGCCAATAGCGGGTGACGGTTTAACTGCGCGCGCACTCGGTGAAGCTCTATCGCTCGCCGTCGTCGGTCGGCTTGAGGAGAGCACGTTCGACGGTCAGATCACCGCGGCAACCCGAGCACTTTTCGCCAAGGGCGAAGGTGCGGTGGACCTGGCCGACAATGTGTTCGACGAGTTCGACTTGAACGCCGTCTTGCGCGACCCTGATTTGTTCGGAGAAAGCCTCGCGCTAGAAAACACTCAGCTTGAGGCCCAACTTGATGGACCGTTCCGCGAGCTCGTGGCTGAGCATACACTGCGGGTTGGCGCGCTGATTTCGGGCGAAACGCAGATCGCCGATCTGCGGCAGCAGGGCACTGCGCGCTATGATGGAGAAGGATGGTCGCTGCCTCTCGATGTGACGAGCGGTCAGGTAAGCACAGGGGTCGAATCCATCGATCCGCAACTCGCTAGCGGGACGCTACGCGGCTTGATCGATTACCGTGGAAGTCGACTAACCAGCGACAATCTGCGCGTCTCGTTCGATCGGATCGCTGCCAACCTTACTCTGCGCGGCGACACGGCGGCCGGGGTGTACGCATTGGCAGGGCCGGTCGCTGCGCGTGATCTGGCCTTGCCTGATATCGGCAGCGCAGATGCGACAGCGAAAATCCTGTTGAAAGCTGGCGCGAACATTCCGTGGAGCTTGCGCGCCAACTTCGCCGGGGAGCTCTCGAATATCTCCAACGAGACCGTCGCCAATGTCGCTGGAGGGCCGGTCAAATTGCGCGGTGGATTGTCGGTGGGTGGGAACTCGCCATTTTCTTTCAGCGCTATCGAGGCGGACAGTCCCAAGCTGAGCCTTGCTGCTGACGGCAGGATCGTGGGTAGTACAACCACTCTGGTCGGGTCGGGGCGCCATAGCGACTACGGCCCCTTCACGGTCGACGCCCAATTTGCCGTCGATGGACCGCGAGCTGAGCTTGTCTTTGCCGATCCACTGCCAGCTGCCGGACTTTCCGATGTACGCGTTGCCATCGCGCCCAGTGCGAACGGTTTCGCTATCGAAACAGGGGGCGGCTCTTTGCTCGGCCCGTTCAACGGCACGCTTGGACTGGCGCTTCCTGGCAATGCGCCCGCGCGGATCGACATTGCGGCGCTGCGCATCTGGCGTACCGATGTGACCGGCGCGCTGGCACTTGAAGAAGCAGGATTGCGCGGGGATCTAAGCCTTAGCGGTGGTGGATTGTCCGGCACCATCGGCCTGACACCAGAGGGCGACGCGCAAGCTTTCGACGCCGATCTGACTGTGCGCGGCGCTCGCTTCGGCGGAGCCACTCAAATCGCCCTCGCCAATGCAGATATCGATGTGAGCGGCGCGTTCGCCGAGGGTAGCAGTCGCATTAATGCGGACGTCACCGGCGAGGGACTCGAGTATGGCGGCCTGTTCATTGGTCGCTTCGCCGGGAATGCGGACATCAATAACGGGCGCGGCGATGTCACCGCCTCGATTGCCGGACGCCGCAGCGACCGGTTTTCGATCAAGTTCGATGGCGATATCGCGCCCAATCGTCTCGCTTTGCTCGCACGGGGCGAGTTCGCAGGCCGCCCGATCACCATGCCGCGCCGCGCTGTCCTAACTTCGGTCGAAGGACAGGATGGCTGGCGGCTGGCGCCAACGCAGGTCGGGTTCGGCAGGGGATATGCGATCGTCGACGGCGCGCTTGGCGGCCCGGAAACGGCGATCAATGCCAAGCTCGCCAACATGCCGCTGTCTCTGGCCGATCTGGCCTTTGCAGACCTCGGGTTTGGCGGCGTGATTTCTGGCCTGGTCGAATATCGTCAGGTCGGCTCGGCAGCGCCCAGCGCGAATGCCAAGATCGAGGTGAAGGATTTCAGCCGCTCCGGCCTGGTCCTTTCCTCTCGTCCGGTCGACCTGCTCGCGGTTCTCGATCTGACGCCAAGCAGGCTTTCCGGAGGCGCTGTGCTGCGCGAGGGTGGCAACCGTCTGGGCCGAGTGAAGGCGGATATCACCGGGCTTCCAACCGGCGGCGATCTGGTCTCGCGACTTCGGCGCGGAAGGCTCGCGGCAGACCTCAGCTTTACCGGTCCAGCCGAGGCGGTCTGGCGCTTGGCGGGGATCGAAACTTTCGATCTGACAGGCCCGGTTGCAGTTTCTTCCAGGGTCACCGGCACTCTCCTAGATCCAAGTTTCAATGGGCGCGTTTCCAGCGACAATCTGCGCGTGCAAAGCGCGCTGTCGGGTACGGACATTGCCAACGTCGCGGTGCGCGGGCGCTTTACTGGATCGCGCCTGCAACTGACCCGCTTCGCTGGCACAACTGCGCAGGGCGGAACAGTGAGCGGCAGCGGCACAGTCAACTTCGCAGGACTTCAGTCGGGCCGCGCGCCACAGATTGATCTTCGTGCAGCGGTCGACCGAGCACGTCTGCTCAACGCCAACGGTCTGTCCGCCACACTCACCGGGCCGTTGCGCATCGTTTCTGACGGGCGCGGCGGGACTATCGCTGGGCGGCTGCGGATCAACCGCGCGAGCTGGGCGTTGGGCGTTGCTGCGGAGGATATGGCTTTGCCCGACATCGCCACCCGCGAGATCAACGTGCCGTCTGACGCGGTGCCGCGCACGGCCTCCGCATCGGCTTGGCGATATCTCGTCGATGCAAGTGGCGGCAGCCGGATCGAAGTCGATGGCCTCGGTCTCGATAGCGAATGGGGTGCCGACATCGTGCTGCGCGGCACGACAGACGACCCACGTATTGGGGGTGAAGCGCGTCTGGTTCGCGGAGCCTACAGTTTCGCCGGAACTCGGTTTGAGCTGACCCGCGGGCGGATCGCGTTTGACGAGAATCAGCCGATCAACCCGCGTCTCGACATCGCTGCCGAAACGGAGCGCGACGGGATCGACGTGACGGTCGCGATCACCGGCAATTCCGAAAGCCCCGAAATTGCCTTCGGTTCGAACCCGCAATTGCCCGAGGAAGAGATCCTCTCCCGGCTGCTGTTTGGCGGCTCGGTCACTTCGCTATCGGCCACCGATGCGCTGCAATTGGGGGCGGCGCTCGCCAGTTTGCGCGGCGGTGGCGGGGTCGATCCGGTCAGCCGCCTGCGCAATGCCATTGGTCTCGACCAACTCCGCATCGTCAGCGCCGATCCAGCGCTCAATCGCGGCACCGGCGTTGCACTAGGGAAGAACTTGGGCCGCCGGGTCTATGTCGAAATTGTCACCGACGGGCGGGGGTACAGCGCGACCAGTGTTGAGTATCGGATCACGCGCTGGCTCTCGCTGTTGGGTAGTGTTTCAACGATTGGTCGACAAAGCGTGGTGGCAGAGATCAGCCGGGATTACTGAGTTGCCTATTTTTGGGGTTTAGGCTTGGTCCAAACGGTCCGTAGGGCCGCAAGGGCGACTGCCCGCCCGCAGCGATGCGACCTTTAGGTCGCATGAGCGAGGAAATGGTACGCTGCATAGCGTGCCCAAAACTAAGACGCGTACAATTTCGCCTCCGCAGCGCGCCGTCTAACAAGCCCCTTCAATACGCGGCCACCGGCCTTGTTCCAGCGCGCAAACTCGCGCGCTGCGCCTTCGAAATCGCCCGCTTTGTGCTTGCGCGTGAGGGTCGCGCGGCCAATCGCTCCGGTGTTGTAGTGGAAGCTGATCATCGCATCGAATTGTCCCTGGGTGGTCGGCGCATCGCCAATCGCGCGGGATACGCCAGCAGCATAACGCACCAGGTCCTTTTCGAGCCGCTCGTCGCATTCCTCCTGAGTCCAGACCGTGCCGGGCCCGATTCGAGCGTTTCCGTCCAGCCCTTTGCCAGTTGCGCCCCAGCCAATAGTCCATGGCTCGGAGCCAGTGCCGGGGTCGGGATAGGCCTCTATCAGACCATCTGTGCGCAGCCGCGCGCACCCTTCGAAACGTTTGATCAGGGCGATGCCTCGCTCGCCAATCCGACGTACGCTATCAGCGGATTTGACGATAGGAACGGAGACGCGCGTGACGGGCTGCACATCGCAAGCGTTCGCATCACCTTCGGCGCAATCGAGCGCGCGATCGATCCTAACCACTTCGGATTGTTTAAAGCCGCGGCCCAGCAGCGCGCGAACAGTGTCGAATAGGGGTTTGCGATTTTTGGTGCGGGTCATGTGCGGCCTCATGAGTGGGAATCGAGGCGCATCTATTAGGCAGATCGCGGAGGAGTAGGAAAATGGAAAAGCAGGTTTGCGAGCTTCGCGGTGGAACACATGCGCGCTTTTGAAAAGTGTGACTTTCCGGAAAAAATGCGCAAAATTAGCGTCTAAAGCGCAGGTCGCACGGAAGATGTGTGACCTTTGGTGTTCGCTTTGCTTAGGTTGACAGAGCCTCAAGCCGCTCAGCTTTCCGGTACTCGCCAGGTGTCTTCCCGGTCTCGCGCTTGAACGCCTTGTAGAATGAGGAACGCGCGTTGAAGCCAACTTCGAGAGCGATTTCGAGCACCGTCTTCTCATTGGCCAGGATTTGCGGTTCGGCGCTGCGCACACGCCATCCATTGACGTAGTCAAAGAAGCATTCGCCCATCGTCTCGTTCAGAGTTTGCGAGATGTGATTGGGGGATACGGCAATATGCTTCGAGAGCTTGTTGAGCGACAGCGTGGGGTCGAGGTAGAGCTGGTCGCGCTCCATCGCCATCCTGATCCTCGCTGCAATCCGATCGGCTCGTTCATCAGTAAGCGCAGAACGCTGATATTTCTCGCTCTCTGGTGCATCTTCTGAGCCATCTGGCTCGGCCAATTCCTCGTCCGCTTCGTCGAGATATTCGCCTTCAAAGCCCGGTCGTTGAGACAGCCCCAGCAGCCCAAGCGACCAGACGAGCAGCAGGAACAGGGCCGCACCGACTTCGCGCGGCATGATTTTCGCGCCGCCGACATTTTGCGCAAGAATGGTGAGCAGCGCTGCGATCCACACCAGGACAAACACCGCCAGAAACCAGACAAACCACTCAAGTCCACGCCCTTCATTGCTGGCGAAATGGTTTTTGAGACGAGAACGATACTTGGTCAGCCGCTTCGCGATCAGGAAAAGATACAAAGCCGATTGCGGGATCAACGATAGAAACAGCAGAAAGTGAACCATCCCGAGCAACGCGTAGAAGAGCATGATGCCGACGGGTGCGTCCTCGATTGTGACCTGGCTCAGCTTGCCGTCTGGAAAGAGCAGGATTTCGGCCACGATGATCGCAAATGCGAGCAGCGCAGGGGCGAACTGTCGCCAATGTCGACGTTTCATCTGCCATGGACGCTCGGCCGTCAGCCACCCGGTGTAGAACCACAGCAGTGGTGGCATCAGCAGGTAGGCTGGCAGTGTAAAATAGTAGAACTGCTGGAGCCTTTCCGGCGCGAATGTTTCGATAGCGGGGCCACCCGATGCGAAGCAGATCGTTATGAAGATGCCGGCTAGCAGCAGGTGTTTGGGAGAATTCAGCGCTTTAACCATCAAGACGCTGACGCAAAACAGTGCCTGCGCGAGTGTGGCGACAGCCAGAGCAAGAATGGTTGTTTCGGTCACATTTGCCCTCCCTCCAGATCAGGCATGCTGAAGATAGGTTTCCACTGCCTTTTGCAGAAGATAGCGCCTGTCCGATCCATCAGGGCAGGACACTGCACGGCGTCCGGGCCTTCCTCAAGAGACGATTAAGTGCCCGCGTTGCGCAAAGCTTCTGTCAGCAACGAAAAGGAGATTTGCTGTGACCCGGACGACTATTTCATCGCTTGCAGTTCTCACGGCGATTGCACTGCCCTTGCAGCCGACAATCGCGCAACAGACCGATGAGAGCTTTGTGTCCCAGATGCCGACAGATGCCGCAGCTTTGCAGGATGATGAGGTTAGCATCACAAAACAGCTCGCAAACGAGATTTCAGAGCATTGCCAGAAGATGGCAGGACGCAGCACAGGATCACATCTGTCCCGGCGCGGCTTTGTCAGCGCATGTGAGCAGATGGTCGAGAGCGAAGTGAAGGATGCCTTGGCTGAGCGCAGGGCGCTTGCGGAGGATGCTCTGGCGCAGAAAGCCGACACGAAAAAGGGCGCTCGGATAGCCAAGCGCCCTTAGGGTTTGATTGGAAGGTGCACTCGCACATGCGAGCGCACCTCCATAAATCAACTGCTATAATACATGTCGAACTCGACCGGAGCCGGAGTGGTTTCGAGGCGGGAAACCTCTTCCCACTTGAGTTCGCAATAGGCGTCGATCTGGTCTTTCGAGAACACGTCGCCCTTCAGCAGGAAGTCGTGATCCGCTTCAAGAGCCTCGAGCGCTTCGCGCAGCGAACCGCACACGGTCGGCACGTCGGCAAGCTCGGCCGGAGGCAGATCGTAAAGGTTCTTGTCCATCGCCTCGCCCGGATGGATCTTGTTCTCGATCCCGTCGAGGCCTGCCATCAACAGCGCCGAGAAGGCGAGATATGGGTTAGCCAGCGCATCCGGGAAGCGGAACTCGACGCGCTTCGACTTCTCGCCCGCGCCGTAAGGGATACGGCATGACGCCGAGCGGTTACGTGCCGAATAGGCGAGCAGCACGGGCGCTTCAAAGCCTGGGACCAGGCGCTTGTAGCTGTTGGTGGTCGCATTGGTGAAGGCGTTGCAGGCCTTCGCATGCTTGATCACGCCGCCGATGTAGTGGAGGCAGGTTTCCGAAAGGCCTGCGTACTCATTGCCAGCGAAGGTTGGCGTGCCGTCCTTCCAGATCGACATGTGTGTGTGCATGCCAGAGCCATTGTCGTCCTTGATCGGCTTGGGCATGAACGTTGCGGTCTTGCCATATGCGTGAGCGACCTGCTGCACGACGTATTTGTAGACCTGCACGCGGTCGGCAGTCTGGACGAGGTTGCCAAAGGTAATGCCCAGCTCGTGCTGCGCGGCGGCAACTTCATGGTGATGCTTGTCCATGGGCAGGCCCATTTCCATCATCGTTGCGACCATTTCGCCGCGAATGTCCATCGCGCTATCGACCGGAGCTACCGGGAAGTAGCCGCCTTTGGCGCGTGGGCGGTGGCCCATATTGCCGCCGTCATATTCCTTGCCGGTATTGGTCGGCAGCTCGATATCGTCGATCGCATAGCCCGAACCTGCATAGCCATCTTCAAAGCGAACATCGTCGAACATGAAGAACTCAGGTTCTGGCCCGACATAGACCGTGTCGCCGATGCCAGTCGACTTGAGGTAAGCTTCGGCGCGCTTTGCGGTCGAACGTGGATCGCGGCCGTAAAGCTGACCGTCCGATGGCTCGACGATGTCGCAGAATATGCTGAGCATCGGCGTTGCGGAGAACGGATCGATGTAAACGCTTTCGAGGTCCGGCTTCAGGATCATGTCGGATTCGTTGATCGCCTTCCAGCCTTCGATCGAAGAACCGTCGAACATCAGGCCGTCTTCAATAGCGTCTTCGTCCATGACGCTGGCGCACATCGAGAGGTGCTGCCATTTGCCCTTGGGATCGGTGAAGCGCAGATCGATCCACTCGATCTCTTCATCTTTGATCCGCTTCACGATATCTTTTGCACTTGCCATGGTTCTAAATTCTCCAGCTTGTCTGTAATTGGTGCCCGCAGATTTGCAGGCTGAGAGGTTGATCAGGAATTAGATCGCGTCGTCATTGGTTTCGCCCGTGCGAATTCGCAGAGCGGTTTCAATCGGCGAGACGAAGATCTTGCCATCGCCGATGCGGCCCGTTTGCGCGGCGGCGGCGATTGCTTCCACCACGCGTTCGGCCAGGTCATCGCTGACGACGACTTCGAGTTTTACCTTGGGCAGGAAATCGACGACATATTCGGCGCCGCGATAGAGCTCCGTATGCCCCTTCTGACGGCCAAAGCCGCGCGCCTCGGTCACGGTGATCCCGGACACGCCGATCTCGTGCAGCGCCTCTTTCACTTCGTCGAGTTTGAAGGGTTTGATGATCGCTTCGACTTTTTTCACGCTACCATCACCCCTTGTTTGTTTGTCACGATGATTTCGTGCCTCTAACTGTTCGCTGTCGCCGGAGTTTCCGGCGAGCTAGCTTCGTCGCGTATCGCGCCCGCGATATACGATCCAAGAATCGTGCCAAGCGGACGGTAATAAGGAGTTAGATGATCTGCACCCGCGCGCAAGTGCCATTCGCCTGGACCCCATTACGCGTAATGAAATGTCGCGGTGAAAATGCGTGCCTAAAGCACGATCTTTCGCTGCCTAATTTTTAGGCAGTTAGACGCTGCTCGGAACTCAGGCAGTGAGCCGAAGCCCGGTAGTTTCGGGCAGCCCGCACATGATGTTGAGGTTCTGGATCGCGGCTCCGCTGGCACCTTTGCCAAGGTTGTCGAGCCGGGCGATAAGGCGGGCATGATAGCCGCCTTCATTGCCAAAAACATGCAATTGCATCTGGTCCGACGCGGGCGTCTTTTGCCGTAAAGCAAGCTCGCTGCAGGGTTCGTTATCGCTCACGGTGACAACGGCGGAACTGGAGTAGAATTCGTGCAGGGCGGTTCTCAAACCGTCGGCGGTTGGTTCTCCGTCCATTGCCCCCAGGTGCAGCGGCACCTCAACCAGCATGCCTCGATAGGCCGGGACGACTGAGGGAGCGAAAATCACCCCGTGCTTCAGGCCAGCGTGCAGCTTCATCTCTGGCCGATGCTTGTGAGCAAGATCGAGGCCATAGGTTCTAAAGGCGAGGTCGGGCTCGTTTCCAAACCGGTCGATCAGGGCATTGCCGCCACCCGAATATCCACTCACCGCGTTGACGGTGAAGGGCCAGTCGGCTGGGAGTAAGCCATTACGCACGAGCGGCGCGACCAGCGCCAAAAATCCGGTCGGGTAACATCCCGGGTTCGACACGAATTGTGCGTTTGCGATTGTTTCGTGCCCGATCAGCTCGGGAAAGCCATAGGTCCATCCATCGGCCACGCGGTGTGCGCTCGAAGCATCGATGATCCGCGTGTTCGATCCGTCCGCCAGCTTCACCGCTTTCTTTGCGGCATCGTCGGGCAGGCACAGGATCGCAATGTCTGCCTCATGCAGAGCCTCTTTGCGCGCCGCCTCGTTCTTGCGCTGCGCGTCATCTAGGACCAGCAGCTCGAACTCATCGCGACCAGTCAGCCGGTCACGAATCTCAAGGCCGGTCGTGCCGGCAGCTCCATCGATAAAAACGCGGGTTGTCATGTCTTGCGCAAAGCTCCTTGCGCAGTGTCTTTAGCTCGCTTCGGGCGCGAGGCAATCGGCTTTCATATAGCCGCTTGGACCTTCCGGGCCCAGGCAGCCCCAGATCCATTCGCCCGCTACATCGAGAACCTCGATCACCGTGCCTGCGTCAAAGTGGGTAATCACCGGACTGTCATCACGGGTGTTTTCCATCACGTCCGCGCCATTGGGACCGATTACGCGCTCGTGCGGGATAACGTAGTGCGCGGCGAGATGCGTGCCGGCGAGCGCAATATGCGCCAGGTCACCGCGCAGCGGCACCGTTCCCGGCTGCGGGCGCGTGATCGGGCCGCTCAAACCGAGCCCGCCAGACGGCACCTCATATTTCGCAGCCTTGCTCATCCGAGCATGGTCCCCCGTGTGGTCACAATGCGCAAATCGCGCGGTTGCGCGCGCTTATACGCCAAGAGCCTTTCGAGCAAGTTAGCCGTCAACTTACGGCAGAAACGTTAATGCTCGCCGTGCCTATATGGCCACATTAACCCTCGCTGCCGTACCGGGCTTGCAATGCGTGCCAGCTCGCCCGCAGGCCATAGGCCGTGCCGCCTTTGCTGCGTCCAGGCTTGGGGAATGGGCGCCAGCCAAACGTGTCGAAATGCGCCCAATCGATTCCGTCGCCGACGAATTTGTCGAGGAACAGGCCTGCGACGCTCGCCCCGGCGTAGGGATTGCTATGCGCGTTGGTGAAGTCGGCAACGTCGGACTTCAGATACTCGAAATAGGCATCGGGCAGAGGCAGACGCCAAGGTTCGTCATCATTGGCCTTGCCCGCTTCGATCAGCTCTTGCGCAGTCTCGTCCCGGCGCGTCATCATCGCGGCCAGGTCCGGTCCAAGGGCAACGCGAGCAGCGCCCGTCAAAGTGGCGAAATCGATGATCAGGTCAGGGTCTTCCTCGCTCGCACGGGTCAGTGCGTCGCCCAGGATCAGACGGCCTTCGGCATCGGTGTTGTGGATCTCGACCGTGTGACCCTTGCGGCTTTGCAGCACGTCGCCAGGCCGGAAGGCCGGGCCGGAAATTGCGTTCTCGACTGCGGGAACGAACAGGTGCAGTTGCACCTTCAGGCCAGCGCGCATGACGAGGCCCGCAAGTGCGATTGCGTGCGCCGCACCGCCCATATCCTTCTTCATCAGGCGCATGCCGGATGACGGTTTGATATCGAGTCCGCCGGAATCGAAACACACGCCCTTGCCGACAATCGCCAGTACCGGATTTTTGTCGCCGGCGCCCTTTGGCGACCAGCTGAGGTGCAACATGCGCGATGCATGATGGCGCGCGGCAGCTCGCCCCACGGCGTGCACCATGGGATAGCCTTGCTCCAGCGCGTCACCCCTATTGACCTTCAGCTTTGCATCATAGGTTTTGGCGAGCTTCTCGCACTCCGCCTCCAGCGCAGCTGGCCCCATGTCCTCGGCTGGCGTGTTGATCAGGTCGCGCACCAGCATTTCCGCGTCAGCTTCGGCGAGCACCGGCTCGATCTTTTGCGCTTGCTTGGTCAGCAGCACGCGCGGCCCAGTCGCGTCCTCATCATCTCGGTATCGGGTGAAGCGATAATGCGCTGTCAGCCAGCCAAACATTGCGGCAGCAGGTTCGTGGCCTTTCAGCCGATATGTACCTTCGGGCAGATTCTCTGCCAGAGATGCCAAGCAGTAACTCTTGAGATTATCTGGATCGGCAACGCCGCCGACCGCAAACCACGCATCGCCATCAGGCACGATCGCGACCTGGCCAGCCTTGCCTTCGAATTTCTGGCCGGCCAGCGAGGCGCGCTGCCCCGAGCTGAGCGATTTCACCCATTCTTCGAAATTATCAGCGGCAACCAAATGAATGGAAACCGCTTCTTGTCCGCGATCGGCCTGGATCAAGTCTTTTGTGCTATTCATGCTCACGTCATTAGCTTTGGAAGAGAACTTGTCACGCGCGAATTGCGACCGGGAGGGTGGACAATGAAGAAGATAAAGTCACGAGTTTGCACAGCGATGCTTTGTGTCGGCCTGATCGCCGCGTGTTCATCACCATCAGAAGTTGCGGACAACGTCGGTGTGACCTCAGATACGCCGACCCCGCCCGTTCCGCCGCAGGCTGTCAGCGGACAAAGCGCTTCGGAGGAGTTGGAACGTCGGACTGCCGCCGGTTTCAAGTCCGCGAACTTCGTGGACAAGGAGGCACGCGATGGCGGGGAACGCAATTTTGAATACAGCTGGCCTGCGCAAGTCAGCGCGATTCCCGAGCTCGCGCAGCACCTCCAGCAGGAGCGCGCAACAGCTCTGTCGGAGCAGAAGCGGGAATGGAGCGAGATGATCACCGATTCCCCCGAAGACTGTACCTCGTGCAAGAACAATTCCTATGCGCGAACATGGGAAGTCGTGGCCGATTTGCCGCGCTTCCTGTCGCTCTCCGCGAATCAGGATGTCTACACCGGAGGCGCGCATCCCAACTACTGGTTCGACACTCTGGTTTGGGACCGCGAAGCGCAGGCGGTGATCGATCCGCGCACCATGTTCACATCGACTGATGCATTGAATGCGGCTGTAACAGAGCCCTATTGCGCGGCGCTCAATGCGGAGCGGGCCAAGAAGCGCGGCGGAGAGATTGATGGCGGTTTCTTCGACGACTGCCCCTCGATCGACGATCTGACCTTGCTGGTTGGATCATCCGATGGGAAGAGCTTCAACCGGCTCGGTCTGCTTGCCGCACCCTATGTTGCGGGACCTTATGTCGAGGGTGCCTATGAGATCACTCTGCCCGTCACCGAGGCTGTGATCGATACGGTGAAGCCTGAATATGGCGAGGCCTTTTCGGTGAAATAGCCCGCGCTAACGCTGATCTCGCAATTTGGCCGCGCACACGCTACATGAGCAGCCATGACCGAATATCAGCTCATCGACAGTAACGAGACCGTCTATCGCGACGGCACGATCAAGCTTCATACCGAAGAAGGCTTCGAGGGGATGCGCAAGGCCGGGCAACTGGCCGCAACCATCCTCGATGAAGTCGCCAACCTGGTGCAGCCAGGCGTTACGACCGAGAGCGTCGACACGGCTGTCCGCGACATGATGCTGGATGCGGGAGCGGTACCCGCGACGCTCGGCTATCGCGGCTACACCCATTCTTGCTGCATCTCGATCAACCACGTGATCTGCCACGGCATTCCGAGCGAGAAGACTTTCAAGGAAGGCGATATCGTCAATGTCGATGTCACTCCGCTGCTCGATGGCTGGCACGGCGACACCAGCCGCATGTTCTTTGCGGGCGAGCCTTCACTGAAAGCCAAGCGGCTCGTCGATGTCACGCATGAATGCCTGATGCTGGGGATCGAAGCGGCGGGCAAACCCGGCGCGCGGCTCGGCGATATTGGCGCCGCGATCGAAGCGCATGCCAAGCAGTTCCGCTATGGCGTGGTGCGCGAGTTTTGCGGGCATGGTCTTGGCCGCCTGTTCCATGACGCGCCAGAAGTGGTCCATGCGGCGAAGGCTGGCACCGGGCCGGAACTGAAACCGGGCATGTTCTTCACGATCGAGCCGATGATCAATCTTGGTAAGCCTTGGGCGAAAGTGCTGGGCGATGGCTGGACTGCGGTGACGCGCGACAAGTCGCTATCCGCGCAGTTTGAGCACTCGCTGGCTGTGACCGAAGAGGGAACCGAGATATTTACGCTCAGCCCGACGGGTAAGGACAAGCCGCCTTATTCGTGACGGCATGCGAGGTTGGGGGCACGCAGTGGCATGAAAACTCTTGCCAACATCCTGACCTGGTACCGTATTGTCGCCGCGCCGATCATCGCGCTGCTGGCGGTTCTCGGCCATCGCGACGCCTTCTTCATCCTGCTGATCGTCAGCCTGGCGAGCGATCTGCTCGACGGCCCGCTCGCCCGCTGGTCCGGGAAGGCGACGCCGCGCGGCGCAAAGCTCGATACGATCGGCGATGGCTTGACCACCTTGGTCGGCTTGCTCGGGCTGTACATTTTTGAGCGGCAAACATTCCAGCTCGAGCTTCCCTGGCTCTACGTCTTCCTCGCGACCTACGTGGCCGCAGCGTTTGTGTGCTTTGCGAAGTTTCGCGAGCTTCCCGCCTATCATCTCTACCTTTCGAAGTTGGGGGCGGTGTTGGCCGGACTCTTCATCGTTTGGCTGTATCTGATTGGTTATTCGCGGCTGTTCCTGATCGGCGTGCTCAGTGTCGGGATATTGGCTAATCTTGAGTCGCTGCTCGCGACGCTAAAGCTCAAGAATTTTCAGGCCGATATCGGTAGCATTCTGCTGCTGCGGAAGCGTTCAAACGGCGTTGGTTAGCCTTCGCGCGCTGCCCGTATCGCAGCGCCAGCCGCAAAGGGTGCAATCGCCACCAACAGCAGGCTGATCGCAGCAACAAAGCCGAGCGTCGCATCGTCGCTGCGTGCCAGTGCGCCCGCGCCGAAGATCAGTATCGGCAGCGCGAGCGGGATCAGCAGCAGACCGGACAGCGCGGCACCTGCGCGCAGGCTGGCGGTTAGCGCGGCGATGATCAGGCCGATGGCCGCCAATCCCGGAGTGCCCGCCAGCAACCCGAGCAGCAGAAGATGCAGCGTCTCGACTTCCAATTGCAGCAATGCGGCCGCCGGGAATGTCGCAAGGATCAAGGGCGGGCCAAAGCTGAGCCAATGCGCGAGCAGTCGCACCGCCATGCTCATCTCTTCGGCTACGCCGCGCAGTTTGAGCTGGTCGAAGACCCCATGCTCGATGTCGCGCGCGACCAGCCCGTCGAGCGGCAGAATTGCGGCCAGCAGAGCGGCAATCCACACTACGCCGCCACCGGTTCGACCAAGCAGGTTGGCATCCGGACCGACAGCGAAGGGATAGAGCATCGCAACCGCGAGAAAGAAGATCAGCGGCAGGGCCGCGCCGCTCCCTGCGAAGGGGAAGAACTTCGCCAGATCGCGCTTGAGCAATGTCGCAATCATGCTGCGAACTCCTCAATCGCTAGAGTCTGGAGGCCGTCGATTGCAAGCGTCTGATGCGAGGCGATAAGTGCAATACCGCCGCCACCGATATGCAGTTGGATCAGCGCAGTGACCTGCGCAATCGCGGCCGCGTCGAGACCGCTGAGAGGCTCATCAAGCAGCCAGATCGGAACTGCGCGATTGAGCAGGCTGGCCATCGCCGCGCGCTTCCTTTGCCCGGTCGAAAGATAGCGCACTGGAACATCGAGCAGCGCCTGCAGCCCTAATGCTTTCAGCGCGCCCGATGGATCATTGCAGCCGTCCATCTGCTCCCAGAACGCCAAAGCTTTGCCCAGCGGCAAATCAGGATCGAGCGAAATGCGCTCGTCGAGCAGGCCAATCGTGCCTTCGCTCGCAACCGACCCGGCAAACGGGCTGAGCAGGCCCGCCATCGCGCGGATCAGCGTTGTCTTGCCGCTACCGTTCGCGCCGGTGACGTGGAGCGCTTCGCCGGGCGCCAGCGCGAAGTTTAAATTGCGGAACAGCACGCGGTCGCCCCGACGACAGGCGAGATCATTCGCGGATAAATGTGCAGCCCCAGAGGAAGGCGATGAACCTTGCATGGCGTGAAGCGTTAGGCAAAAGCGAGACCGCGAACAACACATGCCTGAAGAGGAGCCTGCAAAATGTCAGTCGCTGAACTCAACGAGAAAGAAGTCGCAACCCTGCTGGCGGACCATCCCGAGTGGAGTTCTGCGCGCGATGGCAAGGCGGTTGAGCGCAAATTCCAGTTTGGCGATTTCTCGGAGGCATGGGGCTTTATGAACCGTGTCGCGCTGCTAGCGGAGAGCCATGATCATCATCCTGAGTGGTTCAACGTCTACAACCGGGTCGAGATCACGCTGACCACGCACGACGCCGCGCCGGAAAGCGGCGGCGCGCTGTCCGAACGTGATGCGAAAATGGTGGCGAGTATTGATGGGCTGGTTTGAGTGGAGCGTGCGGGCTGGCCAGGTTTGAAGCCAGAGAAACCTAACGCCCCAGCAGTCCGGACGCCGCGCGTTGTTGCTTGCGGATTTTGCCCGGCATCCAGCGTTTGGCGAAATTGAGCTGCTTCGCCGTCTTACCCACGAGGTAGTGCAATTCGTCTCCATGCACCGCGTGCCAGATGGTTGCCGCGACTTCCTCGACCGGCGTGATTTCGAGGCCTGCTGCCTTCACCCGGTCACGTACTGGCTCGTTCGAGTGACGATTGCCAGTGCCATCGAGCAAAGGCGTTTCGATGAAGCTTGGGCAGATCGAACAGCTTTTGATCTGGTCCGGTGCCCATTCGGCGTCCAGGCTTTCGGCAATGCCGCGCACGGCAAACTTTGTCGCGCTGTAAACGCTCATGCCGGTCCCACCTGCGATCCCGGCGGCGCTTGCGATATTGACGAGGACGGAATCCGGTGCAGCTGCCTTCAGGTAGGGGTAGGCTGCCTGCGCGCCGTAGAGCACGCCCTTGATATTGATATCAAGACAGCGATCAATCTCATCGACATCCAGTTCGTTTAGCGGCCCCCCTGTGCCGATCCCTGCATTGTTGACGACGCAATCGATCTTCCCTCCGGCAGCTTTGGCGAAGGCCTCAAGCGCTTCGTCCCATGCCGCGCGGTCGCGCACATCGAGTGTGTGCGTCGAGCAACGTCCTTCGGGCAGCAGGCCTTTGGTCTCTTCCATGCCGGGGCTATTCACGTCCGCCACGCCGACGAACCAGCCGCGTTCGGCAAAGAAAATCGCTGTTGCGCGGCCGATGCCCGATGCCCCGCCCGTGATGAAAATGGACCTGTGTCCTGTTGCCTCGCCCATGTGATCCCTCTCTCAAATACAAAATCGCCCGAGGTGGTAGCCCCGGGCGATCTATTTGTCAGCTACTGACAGTAATGTCAGTGGATGATGCGCGTGATATCATTCACCGATGGCTTCCTGAAGGCCCTCGACATGCTCAGCACCCTCCGGAACCTGTGCGGTTGAACTCCTGATCGTGTCGCCAATCGGCTCCGCGCGTCCACCAAGACAGGTGGAAAGGAACGCTTCTGTCGCGGCAGTGTAGGCGATGTTGTTGACTGGCTTGGCAAAGCCGTGGCCCTCATCGGGGAACAACACATAGGTGACCGGCACGCCGCTTTCCTTCATCGCGCCGACGATCTGGTCGCTCTCCGATTGCTTGACGCGCGGATCGTTCGCTCCCTGCAAGATCAGCAGCGGCTTGGTGATTTGGTCAGCCTTGTAGAGAGGGCTCGCGGCCTTGAGCAGCGCGAGGCCTTCCTCGGTGTTTGGATCGCCCATGCGCTCGTGGAATATCTTCACCAAGGGTGCCCAGTAAGGCGGAATAGTCGCGAGCAGAGTTTCCAGGTTCGACGGGCCGACAATATCGACGCCGCAAGCGAACTTTTCGGGCGTGAAGGTCAGACCGGCCAGCGTCGCATAGCCGCCATAGGAACCGCCCATGATCGCGACCTGGTCTTCGGTCGTGATGCCTTCTGCAATCGCCCAATCGGTCGCATCGATTAGGTCGTCATGCATCTTCAGGCCCCATTGCTTGTTACCGGCATTGAGGAAGTCTTTGCCGAAGCCGGTCGAGCCGCGGAAGTTCACCTGCAGCACGGCATAGCCGCGGTTGGCGAGCCATTGGACGCCGCTCGAGAAGCCATAGTCGTCGCGCGCCCACGGTCCGCCATGAACAAGAAGGACCATCGGCACGGCCGACTCCGGACGACCGCTCGCGTCTTCGTCGCTGCCCGGCGGAAGCGTGAGATACGATGGCAATGTGAGGCCATCGCGGCTGGTAATCTCTACCGGGTGCATCGGCTGAAGCGGCGCGCCTTCCAGCTCTGGACGGGTGACGTAGAACGGCGTCAGCGTTTGCTCTGTTCGGTCGTAGATATAGCTGCCGCTCGGCACGGTTAGCGGGTCATTCCAGACGATCCAGGTGCTGTCGTCATCGGTACGGCTGGAAACGCCGAACTCGCCTTCCAGCCGTTCGCCAAGCCAGTCGAGCGAAGCCTTGATGTCTGGATCAATCGCGGTCCATTCATTCTTCAGATAGTTCACCGAGTAGGCCTCGACCACACCGGTTTTCGGATCGCGGATCGTGCCGCCAATATCGGCCTTGTCATCTTGAGCGATCAGCGTCTTGTTGCCGGTCGCAGTGTCCTGCGCGAACAAGGCGGCGGTGTTGCGGCCCCGGCTGTCTAGCCAATAGAGCGTCGATCCATCAGTGGTGTAGCCCGCTGGAGAGGTTGTGAGCGAATCTTCCATCGCCGTCGTCTCGAACGGGGCTTCCTCGACCGTGTTTTCGTTCACGCGGAAGTAGTCTGTGCCGCCCGCTTCGTTCTGGCGCATCGCCATGCGTAGCGTCAGCGTATCATCCGCCATGAAACCGGCATAGCTGTTGTTCTCATAAACCAGCTCAAGTTCGCCGGAGTTAAGATCGAGCAGATAGGCGTCATGGAATTGCGGATCGCGATTGTTGAGTCCGATCAGGACCTTGTCGCGGATCGTCTCAGATCCACCAATGATATCGACCCGGGTGTTTTCAAACGGGGTGAGGGTGGTTTCCTCGCCTGTCTCTACGTTGATGCTGTAGAGCAGGAAATTCTCATCGCCGCCCTTATCCTGAATGTAGAGCAGGCTCTTGGAATCGGGCGACCAGAAATGCTGGCGGATCGGGCGATCGGTGGCGCTCGTCATCGCCTTGCCAGCGTCAGGGTTATCGCGCGGAGCCATCCAGATGTTGAGCACGCCATCTTTTGGTGCAAGCCAGCTGAGATATTTGCCATCGGGGCTGATGCGGCCTTGCGCGCGGGTCGGGTTTCCAAACAGCGCCTCGCGCGGGATCAGCGGAAAGGCTTCAGCGGTCTTGGTCATCGTGGCTCCATTGCTGGCATGATGGTCTGCCGAAAGAACTCCCGGCAGAGCGAGCGCGCCTGCGGCCATAGCGGTGGCCATCAGACGAACGGTTATTGAGGAACGGGACATGGGGGCTCTCCTCTTGATTTCAAATTGGTGTATTGCAATGGTAATACAGGTTTGAGATTTGAGTGCAAGCGCTAGGCGGTAGGGTGCTAGAGCGCCGGATTGGCGTAGAAATGCCAGGTGAAGATTGCCATCGAACCTCGATGCGGACGCCAGCGTTCACCTATGGTGCGCAGTTCCTTTTCATCAGGGCGTTCGCCGAGTTCGAGGAGGCGTTTCACGCCCTCTTGCACCGCGAGATCTCCGGCGGGCCACATATCGCCGCGTCCTTCGGCAAACAGCAGGTATATCTCCGCCGACCAGCGGCCGATCCCCTTAATCTTTGTCAGCTCCGCAATGGCTTCTTCGTCGTCGGTGGGGAGATCGTCAAAATTGACCTCGCCCGCGCTCACGAGCTCACAAAGGCTGCGCGCATAGCCCTGTTTCTGGCGAGACAATCCGCAGGCGCGCAGAGTGTCGAAATCTCGTTCGAGCAAGCAGGTGGGTGTAAAATCCTCACCGAGCTCCGCCTCCAGCTTGTTCCACATAGAGCTTGCCGCCGCGACGGATACCTGTTGGCCGACGATCGTGCGCAGCAAAGTCTTGTAGCCGCGTGTCCGAAGGCGCGGTTCGGGATAGCCGATCCGCGCGACTTCCGCTGCGAGCGCGTCATCCTGCGCCGCCAGAGCGTCGAGCCCTGTCTGAATTGCTTCGGCACTCAGCCCCATGTGTCACTCTCTCATCGGTATTGCGGATAGCTTGTCAAAGCGGAATTCTCCGCCTAGCAGCGCGGCTTCATATTCGATAGGGCTTCGCTGCGACGGGGCGTAACAAGGATACCGATAGATGCCAAAATTGATCGTCACCAATCGTGAAGGCGAAACGAGTGAGATCGACGTTGAGAATGGCCTGACCGTCATGGAAGCCATTCGCGACAATGGGTTTGATGAGCTGCTGGCGCTGTGCGGCGGCTGTTGTTCGTGCGCGACCTGCCATGTGCATGTCGATCCGGAATTTGCCGACAAGCTGCCTGAAATGAGCGAAGACGAGGACGATTTGCTCGAATCCTCAGAACATCGCGCAGAAAATTCACGCCTGTCCTGCCAGGTTTCGCTGACCGGCGATCTCGACGGCTTAAAGGTAACTATCGCACCTGAAGATTGATGTTGGTTGCGAGTGTGCCCACAAGGTCCTAGCTCGCAGTTATGAATATCACTCAACCCATGGGCGATACGCTCGCTCTTATTGGTAACACTCCGCTGGTTCGCCTCGCCGGTCCGAGCGAAGCGGCAGGCTGCGACATTTGGGGCAAATGCGAATTTGCCAATCCCGGATCATCGGTGAAGGATCGCGCAGCGCTCTACATGATCCGCGATGCCGAAGAGCGCGGCGAGCTGAAACCGGGCGGAACGGTAATCGAAGGCACTGCGGGCAACACTGGGATCGGGATTGCGCTGGTGGCCAACGCGCTTGGCTACAAGACCGTGATCGTCATGCCGGACAATCAGTCCAAAGAGAAGATGGACACTCTGCGCGCATTGGGTGCCGAGCTGGTTCTGGTGCCTCCAACCAAATACGCCGATCCCGCGCACTTCCAGCACACTTCTCGTCGGATGGCGGAAGAGACCGAGGGCGCGATCTGGGCCGGGCAGTTCGATAATGTCGCCAATCGCAAGGCGCATATCGAAGGCACTGCGAAAGAGCTGTGGGAGCAGATGGGCGGCAAGATCGATGGCTTTACGTGCGCGGCGGGGACCGGTGGCACAATTGCCGGTGTTGGCATGGGGCTGAAGGAAAAGGACGAAAACGTCCGCATTGCGCTCACCGATCCGCATGGCGCCGCGCTCTACAATTACTACGCGAACGGCGAGCTGAAGGGCGAAGGCTCCTCGGTTGCCGAAGGCATCGGCCAAGGGCGTATCACCGCCAATTTGGAAGGCGCGCCAATCGACACCCAATTCCGCATTTCTGACGAGGAGGGCCTCGTGTGGGTGGCGAAATTGCTGCGCGAAGAGGGCCTGTGCCTGGGCCTCTCGTCCGGCATCAATGTCGCCGGTGCGATCGAGCTGGGCAAGCAATTGGTCGCTGAAGACCGAGAGACGCCGCAAGTCGCTACTATCCTGTGCGATACGGGCTTTCGCTATCTTTCGACACTCTACAATCCGGAGTGGCTCAAAGCCAAAGACCTGCCAGTGTTCGACTGGCTCGAAAGAGCGTGATAGGTAACCTCAATGGCAAGTCGTAAGCTATTCGGAACAGGTGAAGGCAGGATTGCCGCTGCTGGAACTGTCGATGCCGGCGGAGAAGTTGCGGGTGCGCCACTTGGGGGAACCCGCGCGGAGGCGATCCAGCGCTTGCAAGTCGGCGTATCCGGGATAGCGGCGATGGTGCTGCTCGTCGGCCTCGCCAGCATTATTCAGGGGCGTGCGCAGATCGTGGAAGACAGCGCCGTGCCAGAGGCAGCGCCGACCACCGAACCGACCGAAGCGCCGCCGCAGCGCGATCCTCTGGCCGATGCGGGCGTCGTTCCCGATTTGCCAGCCGAACCAGACCCGGTCGCGACGCAGGAAGCTGCGATTGTACCCGAGCAAGGCGCTGGCACTGCGGGTGAGCCTTTGCCGGGCGATGTGCTGCGCGATGATCGGCCGACCAATGAGCCAAAGACGCCGTAAGCTTCTTGCAGGCCTGATTCCGTTCGCCGCGTTCGCTGGCGTTGCGGCTTGCGGCGAAAATGGCGGTGACGGAGCTCTCGCCATTCCTCCCGCTGAAGAGCGCACGCAACTGGGTCTGATGACCAGCCTGCCGCTCTATTGGCCGCTTGGCGCCGATATGGCCACGCTGGTTGATGGCGAGAGCGAGCCACCGTGGCAGCGCGGCCTGCTGGAGGCGCGATACGATCTGCAACTTCTCGATACGCTTTCCGCGCCGGAGGGGACGGATGATCCGCTCGGTGAGTTGAGCCAACTCGCCGTCATCCAACCGCGAGGATTGAGCCCGCAAGACAATGTCGCGCTCGATGACTGGGTGCGCGATGGCGGAAAGCTGTTGATTGCGCTCGATCCAGCGCTGACCGGCGAATATGATCTGGCGCTTGGCGATCCGCGTCTGCCGACCATGGCAGCGCTCATTCCACCGGTGATTGAACGCTGGGGGCTGGCTGTCAGCTATGACGACAGGCAGGAGCTTGCGGTGCGCGAGGTCGAGATCGGCGAAGCGGTTTTGCCGACAGTGTTGGCGGGTGTGCTCGCCCTGACAGGCGGAGCGGGAAGTGGCTGCGAGATCGTAGCCGAAGGAGCCGCCGCGAAGTGCTCGGTAGATGAGGGTACAGTGACAGTATTGGCCGATGCGGCGCTGTTCGAACATCGCGAGCTCGCCGGTGAGCAAGGCGAGTCGCTTGCTTCCCTGTTCGAATACGCGTTCGGCGAGCACGACCAGCGATAGGCTGCGCGAATTTCGCGACCGGGGATTTTACGGGAAACGCCGCAGATCGGCGACTCGATTCTCGCGAATCTGGCGCTTTCGAACGCAAATTCAGGCTTTTGCGCGAGGCTCTTTGGTTCCCGCGCTAAGTAGTGAGGCGGATAAGGGGTCAAGAATAAGCTGGTAAATCATATATTTACCAGCTTATCCCGCAAAATCCCGTAAAAACCCCTTCCATCCCGACTAAACCCACGATATTACCGTCTTCCATCAAACATGCCGGTTTGTGTTGCGCCGCCATTTTCGGTTGGCGCGCTGCTCTCGTTTGCGCGCGGGCGGTGCCGGGGAAGGCGTGTTTTCAGGCCCCTGATTGGGGCGAGATTTTGGACCCGTTTTGGGGCGGGTTAGTGGGGAGTTGGAGCGCGTGTCGTTCGCAGGATACAGTGGTCAAGCTTATTCGCCCGCCGGCGATAAGGGCCGCTTTGTGCTGCCTCCTCTGTTCCGCAAGGCGGTGAAAGAAAGCTCCGAAGGGCGCGTGCTGTGTCTCGCCAAGCATGAACGCTGGAATTGCCTCACCGGCTTTGGGCTCTCGCGAAAGAGCGAGCTTGAAGACCAACTTGAACGCGAGGAAGATCGCGCCATCCGCCTGGATAAGGATTTCGACCGCGATCTGCGTGCCATGCAGCTGTTCGGCTTTGTCGAACTGCCGTTCGACGATAGCGGTCGCTTCGTTATGCCCGATCACCTGCGCAGCCTCGCGCAGGTAGACGACGGCCTCTATTTCCACGGCGGCGGACGTTTCTTCACCATCTGGAATCCGGATCAGCTCGCGCAAATGGGCGAGCAATGGGAAAGCGCGCAGGCTGCGTGCAACAATCTGGTCGCTGAGGCTGCAGCGAAGGGACGCAAGAAATGACGTCCCACGCTGCGCCTCATATCCCTGTCCTGCTCGAGGAAGTTATCGCCGCGCTCGATCCGCAGCCCGGCGATGTGATCGTTGACGCCACCTTCGGTGCCGGCGGATACACCCGTGCGCTGCTTGATCGCGGCGCCACCGTCCACGCCTTCGATCGCGATCCTGACGCGATCTCTCAAGGCCGCGGATGGAGCGAAGCGCGTAGTTCCCCTCCGCGCCTGGTGCTTCATCCGCGGCGCTTTTCCGAAATGGTGAGTGCGATGGCCGAAGCGGGCGTTGCGCAGGTTGACGGCGTGGCGATGGATATCGGTGTATCCTCAATGCAGCTTGATCAGGCCGGGCGTGGCTTCGCCTTTTCGGCGGACGGACCGCTCGACATGCGGATGAGCCAGGAAGGCGAGAGCGCGGCCGATTTCCTCAACGCCGCCGATGCCGACACAATCGCTGACGTGCTCTACCAATATGGCGAAGAACGGCAGTCGCGCCGCGTTGCCCGTGCGATTGTCGCGGCGCGCCCGCTGGAAACGACCGGTGACCTCGCGCGTGTCGTGCGCAAGGCGCTCGGTCACAAGCCGCATGACAAGAAGGACCCGGCGACCCGCAGCTTCCAGGCCGTCCGCATTCATGTGAATGACGAGCTAGGTGAGCTGCGCGAAGGGCTATCGGCAGCGGAGCAATTGCTGCGCGCTGGCGGAAGACTAGCCGTAGTCAGCTTCCACAGCCTCGAAGACCGGATGGTCAAGCGTTTCCTGAAAGAGGCGTCCGGCGCGGGCCGTGCGGTGTCGCGCCATCTGCCCGGCGAAGTCCCCGGTCCGGAGCCTGTGTTCGAGCGTGTGTCGAAAGCGATCCGCCCATCAGAGGCAGAAATCGAGCGGAATCCGCGCGCTCGCTCATCCATTTTGCGCAGCGCCGTGCGCACCACCGCTGAACCAAGGAGGCAGGCGGCATGATCGTTTCAGGTTCCCGTTTGCGCCAGATCGGCTGGGCCGCAGTGCTCGCGCTGTGCCTTGGCCTGTTCCTTGCGCTCAGTTTCCGTGTGCATGCGGTTAAAAGTGCTGTCTTGCTTGCCGAGCGGCAAATCGTTGAACTGGAGCGTGAAACTCTGGTGCTTGAAACCGAATTTCAGGCGCGGGCCAGCCAGCGACAGCTCGCGAATTGGAATGTGGTGGAGTTTGGCTATCTCGCGCCGCGTGCGGATCAATATCTACAGGGTGAGCGCCAGCTTGCCAGCCTTGGTTCGCCGCAAGCGCCCGGCGCGCCAGCTCCAATTCGTATTGCTCGCGCCCAGCTAGAAGATGGTAGCGCGCCTGCCGTTATCCGCGATCGCGAAATGGTTTCACCGATCAGCGGCGCTCCAGTAACTCTGGCGTCGGCTGATAGCGCCGACGCGCCGACGGCCATGTTCGCCGATGCATTTGAAGATTTCCTGATCGAAGCCTCTCCCATCCGTGCGGCACAAGCACGCACGGGCAGCGCGAGTGTGCTCTCCAGTCAAGCGGCAGAGGCGGCTGAATGACCGCTTTCGCGGCTCGCCCGGCCGTCCCCGCAGGCCGCATTCAACTGGTCAACCTGCGCTATCGTTCGCTGTTGACGGCGCGTTGGCGCGTGCTTTGGATTGTGTTGGTTTTTGCGCTGGTCGCGGTGGCGGCGATCCTGCGGATTACCTATTTGGGCTTTGCTGGCCATGCGCCCTCGCGGACCAGCCTCGCCGATCAATTGCTGCCTCCGCGCGGCGAGATAACGGATCGCAATGGCATGCCGCTGGCGAGAGCTTTCCCCGCCTACGCTCTTTGGTATGCACCGACTGCGATGGGCGATGGTGGCGCACCATTGGTTGCCACGCCGGAAGAGGTCGCGCTCAAGCTCGCCGGTATCTTTCCAAACATGGATGTGACCAAGACGGCCGAACGGCTTGCGTCGGGTCGTGCAGGCTATTTACGTCGCCGCGTCCTTCCCGAAGACGCCAACAAGATCATGGGCTTGGGCGAGATCGCGCTGCAAATTCCGCGTGAGACCGATCGGCACTATCCGCAAGGCTCCCTGGGCGCGCATGTGCTGGGCTATGTCGCGGCCGATGATCGTGGCCGTGTGGGCATGGAGGCGGTGCTTGATGAGCAACTGCGCGACCCGGCGCTGCGCTCCGAGTCGGTATCGCTCTCGATCGATATGCGGGTTCAAGGTGCGCTCGAGGATGAGCTGCGCAAGACCATGCTGGCCACCAATGCCAAGGGCGCGGCTGGCATCATTATGGATGTCGACACCGGCGAGATAATGGCGCTTGCCTCGCTACCCGAATTCGATCCCAACCGGATCGATGCCGAGGGTCAGAAGAACATGATGAACCGCGCCACCAACCAGGTGTTCGAGCTGGGTTCGACCTTCAAACCTCTTACCGTCGCCGCAGCCATCGATGCGGGCGTCATCAAGGATTTGAGCGCCAATTGGAACGCGCGCCCGGTAAAGATCGGCTCGATTGAGCGGAGCGATTATTCCGACAAGGGCGCGACCCTCAATATCCCTCAGGCGCTTGCCTATTCGTCCAACACCGTGACGATGCGGGTTGCCGACCAGCTCGGACCCGAACGGCTGCGGCAGACCATGATCGATCTGGGTATGAACGAGCGGCCCTACATCGAGCTACCCGCGCGCGGACATCCGATCTGGCCGAGCGGCAAGTGGTCGCGCCTCACCAACATGACCGTCGGTTACGGTCATGGTATCTCCGTGACTCCTCTACATTTGGCGAGCGCTTATGCGGCAATGGTGAATGGCGGGATCTGGCGTCCGGCGACGCTGCACAAGCTGGAGGCGGGCGAGGCTCCACGTGGTCGGAGAGTGTTCAAGACCTCGACGTCCTCACGAATGCGCCAGTTGCTTCGGATGATCTCCATGTATGGCACGGGCCGCAGCGCCGATGCGCCGGGTTACCGAGTGGGCGGCAAGACCGGCTCCGCGGAAAAACCGACCAAGGGCGGATACAGCCGGACCAAGCTGGTCTCATCCTTCGCCGCCGCTTTCCCGATGGACCGCCCGCGCTATGTTGTCGTCTCGGTTCTGGATGAGCCGCGTGGTACAGTCGCCAGCTCATTCCAGCGGACGGCGGCTTGGAACGCTGCACCGATTGTGGGTCGGCTGGTGCCACGCATCGGGCCAATGCTGGGCGTGCAACCTGACACGACACGTGATGTCGATATTAGCGATCTGAGGTTCCTGGTGGAGGGCCGAAAATGAAACTTGGGGCGCTCGCCGCGCGAGCAGGGCTGGAGTGTGCAGAGGCCGATGCGGTCGATGTGACCGGCTTTGCGATTGACCATCGCAAGGTTGCGCCCGGCACAGTGTTCGGCGCGTTTCAGGGCCTGAGCTTCAATGCAGAAGAGGTGATCCCGCAAGCCATCGCGGCAGGCGCAGTGGCGGTCGTGACGCGCCCCGGTGTTGCCGTGGAAGGCGCAATTCATATCGCCAGCGAAGAGCCGCGCCGCGCCTTCGCGCAATTGGCCGCCGGTTTTTTCACACCTGTCCCTCCGCATATAGTCGCGGTGACAGGAACCAACGGCAAGACCTCGACCGTCGAGATGACCCGCCAGATTTGGCGCATGTGCGGCGAGCGCGCGGCCAGCATTGGCACGTTGGGTGTGACGACGCCGGATGAAAGCGTTTCTACCGGTCTCACCACGCCGGACATCGTCACTTTCCTCTCGAACATGAGCGGACTCGCACGCGAAGGTGTGACCCATGTCGCTTACGAGGCGTCGAGCCACGGCCTCTCGCAATATCGCAATGAAGGCGTGCCGGTTTCTGCCGCAGCTTTCACCAATTTCAGCCGTGACCATCTCGATTACCATGCCGATATGGACGAGTATTTCGCGGCCAAGATGCGCCTGTTCGGCGAAGTGGTCGAACCTGGTGCGGCAGCCATCATATGGGACGGTGGGGACAATAGCGAGTGGACCCGCCGCGCCATCGAGTACGCGGTGTCCTCAAATCTGCGCGTGCTCCTAGTCGGCAAGGTGGGGAGCGATAGCAATTCGTTCCTCCGCCTTGTCGATCGACAGAAAACTCAGCTTGGCCAAGTGCTTGAAGTGGAGCACGAAGGCGAAACGCGAACCATCAAACTGCCGCTGATCGGGGAGTATCAGGCCGCCAATGCTCTGGTCGCCGCCGCGCTCGCCATCGCAACCGGTAGTGATGCGGCGCAAGTGCTCGATGCGATTTCGCGGCTCCAGCCGGTTCGCGGTCGGATAGAGCGGGCTGTGATCACACCGGCAGGCGCGCCGGTCTATGTCGATTATGCCCATACGCCAGATGCGCTCGCAGCTGCCATCGCGGCCTTGCGTCCGCATGTTTCGCGCGGGCAGGGCGGGCGGTTGATCACGGTGTTCGGCGCAGGCGGAGATCGCGATCAGGGTAAGCGCGGTCCGATGGGTGCCGCCGCTTCGGAGAAATCGGACATCGTGATTGTGACAGACGACAATCCGCGCGGTGAAAGCCCGGCGGCCATTCGTGCGGACATTATGCGCGGCGCAGCGGCCAGCGCGCGCGAGATTGGCGACCGGCGCGAAGCGATTGGCGAGGCGATCGCGCTTGCAGGCGCGCATGATATTGTGCTGGTGGCAGGCAAGGGCCACGAGCAGGGACAGATTATCGGTTCAGGAGAAAATATGCGTGTCCTTCCGTTCGACGATGTGACTGTCGCGCGCGAGTGTGCCGCTGCCCAGGCCTCGGGAACGCGGGCATGAGTGTGGGGGCAAACGCACGTATGATGGCGCACGCCGCGCTGCGCGCATGGCCGGTTACGGAGCGTGATCGCCTGCCGCTGTCGCTGTGGTCGTCGCACGAGATTGAGCTCGCAACAGGTGGCAAGGCCAGTCATGATTTTCAGGCATCTGGCGTTGAGATGGACTCGCGCGATGTGCGCCCTGGCGATCTGTTCGTCGCTCTCAAGGGCGAGGCGATGGACGGTCACCGCTTCCTCGCAAACGCATTTGCGGCCGGAGCGGTCGCCGCAATCACCGACCGTCCAGTCGACTTTCCGCACGTGCTGGTCGAGGATACGACCAAGGCCCTGCACGATCTTGCTCATGCCGCGCGTGACCGCAGCGCCGCCGTTCGTATCGGTATCACGGGATCTGTCGGTAAGACCGGCGTGAAAGAGGCCATCTTTGCAGCGCTCGACCGTGCCAGTAGAGGCGCGGCGCATCGCAGCGTTCGCAGCTACAACAATCACGTTGGAGTGCCGCTGAGCTTAGCTCGAATGCCTGCACGCAGCCGCTTCGGCGTGTTCGAAATGGGCATGAATCACGCGGGCGAAATTGCTCCGCTGGCCGGCCATGTTCGCCCTGATGTGGCGCTGATCACCACGATTGCGCCCGCCCATATCGAGAATTTAGGTAGCATGGAGGCTATCGCCGACGAGAAGGCGACGATCTTTACCGGTCTGAGAGAGGGTGGGACAGCGATCGTTCCCGCCGACACCGACTACACCGAACGCCTGATCACTCATGCGCGAAAGGCTGGCGCAAAGATCGTTACCTTCGGTCGTAGCGACGATGCCGATGTGCGATTGCTGGATGCTATTCCAGTCGCGACCGGCGGTTCGATGATCACTGCCGATCTGGGCGATGCACGGCTGTGTTATTCGATTGCCGAGCCGGGAGAGCATTGGATTGCCAATTCGCTCGGTGTCATGGCGGCGGTGCGCGCGGCGGGCGGCGATCTTGCTGCAGCGGGGTTGGCGCTTGCCGAAATGGGCGGTCTGAAAGGGCGCGGTGCGCGCTTCCAGATTGAAGCCCAAGATGGCGGCAAAGCGCTGCTCGTCGACGAGAGCTACAATGCTAACCCCGCGTCGATGCGGGCGACCCTTCGGCAATTGGGGCAGACCCCGGCCATGCGCCGGATCGCAATTTTGGGAAGCATGATGGAGCTGGGCGACTTTGCCGCACGTTTCCACCGCCAGCTGTCGGAACCGCTGGCCGAGGCCAAGGTCGACCACGCTATCCTGGTCGGCGGCGAGATGTCCGCCTTGGCCGCCGAATTGCGGGGGCAATTGGGGAAAGCTGGCAGCGAGGAACTTGGCATGTCCGGCGGCTTCACGCATTGCGACAGTCCAGCCGAAGCGATCGCGAAGCTGCTCGAATATGGCATCAATGGCGGGGACGCGATCCTGGTCAAGGGCTCCAATTCGGTCGGGCTTGGCGCTCTCGTTTCCCACTTTACGCAACCGCCTCCCAGCGAGGGGCAGCAGGACGATTGAATGCTCTATTTGCTTGCCGAATGGATGGGGTTCGAGGGGATATTCAACCTCGTGCGCTATCAGACGTTTCGCGCTGGTGCGACGCTGATCACAGCGCTGTTCATAGGCATGATTATCGGGCCACGCTTCATCAATGTGCTGCGCGTTCGCCAAGGCAAGGGGCAGCCGATCCGCGAAGACGGTCCGCAAAGCCACCTCGCAAAGCGCGGCACGCCGACTATGGGCGGCTTGCTGATCCTGATCGCGCTGGCGCTCGCACTGCTATTGTGGATGGACCCGCGCAGCCCGTTGGTATGGGCCTGTCTCGCCGTGACGGCGGGTTTCGGCCTGATCGGCTTCCTCGACGATTACGACAAGGTATCGAAGAACAGCCACGCTGGCGTGCCTGGCCGCGTTCGCCTCGCGCTTGAGTTCGCGGTGGCTGGCGTCGCGTCCTACATCATCGTCAGCCAGGTGAGCACCGACCTCTATGTGCCGTTTTTCTCCGATGTGTCGATCCCGCTCGGCCCCGCCTATTACTTCTTCGCCGCCTTTGTGATTGTCGGCGCGGGCAACGCCGTAAACCTGACCGATGGTCTGGATGGCCTCGCGATCATGCCAGTGATCATCGCGGCGGGTACGTTCGCGATCATCGCCTATCTCGTGGGTCGTACTGACTACAGCGAATACCTCGGTATTCCCTATGTCGAGGGGGCGGGCGAACTGGCGATATTTGCGGCGGCGATTATCGGCGCAGGGCTAGCCTTCCTGTGGTTCAATGCGCCTCCCGCTGCGGTCTTCATGGGCGATACGGGCTCCTTGGCACTGGGTGGAGCGCTCGGTGCGATTGCAGTCGCCTCGCATCACGAGATCGTACTTGCGATTGTCGGCGGGCTGTTTGTGCTCGAAGCGGTCTCAGTCATCGTTCAGGTGTTTTGGTTCAAGCGTACAGGCAAGCGGGTGTTCCGAATGGCGCCGATCCACCACCACTTCGAACAGCTCGGCTGGAGCGAGAGCAAGGTTGTGATCCGGTTCTGGATCATCTCGATCGTGCTCGCCATGGCGGGCCTCGCTACGCTCAAGCTGCGCTAAGGGGACGGCAGAAAATTGTGATTACCTCCACCACCTTTGCTGGAAAACGCTATGCCGTGCTCGGCCTGGCGCGGTCCGGCGCGGCCACGGTTGAGGCTTTGCTGGCGAGCGATGCACAGATCACCGCCTGGGACAGCCGCGAGGAAGCGCGCGCGCCATTTTCAGGCCGCTGTGAGCTGGCCGATCCGCTGGAACTGGACCTGACCGGTTTTGACGGCGTGGTGGTCTCCCCTGGCGTTCCGCTTAACACCCATCCGATCAAGCCGCATGCCGACAGCTTTGGTGTGCCAGTGATTGGCGATATCGAGCTGTTCGCGCTCGCACGGCCCGAATTGCCGCCACATCTGGTCGTCGGCATCACCGGGACGAACGGCAAGTCGACCACGACGGCTTTGGTCCACCACATTCTTGCCAGCGCCGGTCGTAACGCGTTGATGGGCGGCAATATCGGTGAGCCGATCATGGCGCAGGACCCGATCGAGCCGAACGAGAATGGCCCGGGTGTCTATGTGCTGGAGCTGTCGAGCTATCAGATCGATCTGACGTTTAGTTTGGATTGCGATGTCGCAGTTCTGCTCAACATCACGCCGGATCATCTGGATCGGTATGACGGTGATTTTGCGAAATATGCTGCGAGCAAAGCGCGTCTATTTGAGATGCAAACCTCCGAGCATATCGCTGTGACTCAGGCCAAATACTGGTGGTTCGACCACAAAGTTGGAGAGCACGCTGGCGGCAAATATCTCGAAGTCTCAGATGACATATTCTACCAGAGCCAAGGTATGCCACGTGCTATAGCCGTCTCTGAGCAGCATCGTTGGCCAGCGCTCCAAGGGCCACATAACTTGGAGAATGTCGAAGCCGCAATGGCCACGTGTTTCGTGCTCGACCTACCGGCAAACGAAATTCGCCAAGGTCTCGAAACATTCTCCGGCCTCCCGCACCGCATGGAGCGCGTCGCAGAGCGCAATGGCGTGACCTATTTCAACGATAGCAAGGCGACCAATGCGGACTCCACTGCTCCTGCGCTTGCGGCATTCCCGCCTAAACCCACTGCGCGCGTGCACTGGATTGTCGGCGGGATCGCGAAGGAAGACGGACTGGGCAAGCTCTCTGACCTGCTCGATCACGTGGCTGCAGCGTATACGATTGGCCAGGATGGAGAGATGTTCGCCCACGCGATCGAACCTGCCGCCCCGGCGCATTATTGTGAGACGTTGAGTAACGCGGTGAGCGAAGCACATGGCGCGGCCCGACCGGGCGAAGTTGTGCTGCTCTCGCCGGCCTGCGCGAGCTTCGATCAATTCAAGGATTTCGAGGATCGCGGCCAGCAATTCCGCGATCTCGTCTACGCATTGGGAGAGGCCGCATGAGCATGTCGGGACCATACGCACCCGCGCCGCGCGCTACGTTCAATGCGCCTGTGCCCACTCGGCGCAGTTGGATCACGGACCTGCGCATCTGGTGGCGCGAAGTCGACAAATGGCTGCTCGGCCTCGTTCTTGTGCTCATGCTGATCGGAACGGCGGCGGTCGCAGCTGCCTCGCCCGCCAGCGCAGACCAGCTTTCCACCGCCGACGTGCGGTTGGATGAATTCCTGTTCCTCAAACAACATGTGGTCTGGCAAGTGCTGGGCGTGTGCGTGATGATCGCCACCTCTTTCGCCAGCCGCGACAATGCGCGGCGTATGGGCATTTTGCTGTTCGCCGGCATGCTGGTGCTGCTGTTCCTCGTGCCGTTTATCGGCGTTGAGAAGAACGGCGCGCGGCGCTGGCTGGAGTTCGGCATGTCGCTACAGCCATCCGAGTTCCTCAAACCCGGCTTTGCCATCGCGATGGCCTGGATTTTGAGCTGGCGATTGCGCGATCCGAACCTGCCCGTGCTGACATTCGTCACCGCGATCATGGCGTTGGTAGCAGGCCTGCTGATGCTTCAGCCAAACCTTGGCGCGACGATCCTGTTCGCCGGTGTTTGGTTTGTGCTGGTGCTGCTTTCGGGCGTCTCCGTGCAGCGGATCAGCGCGCTGGTTGGCGCGGGCGTGGTTGGTTTGACCGCGACCTATTTTCTCTATGACAATGCGCGACACCGTATCGATGCCTTCCTCGGTGGGGGAACCGCATTCGATCAGGTCGATCTGGCACAGCGTACCCTGCTTGCGGGCGGCTGGACCGGTAGCGGGCTGTGGCTCGGCATCCGAAAGATGAACCTTCCAGAAGCACACACCGATTACATCTTCTCCGTGATCGGCGAAGAGTATGGTCTTTTGATCTGCGCGGTCATCGTGCTGCTCTATCTGGCGCTGGTCGCGCGCGTGCTGATGCGGCTGGTGGACGAAGAGAACCTGTTTGTGCTGCTCGCAGGCGCTGGCCTGATCACGCAAATCGGCGGGCAGGCCTTCATCAACATTCTCGTCAATCTTCAGCTTTTCCCGTCCAAGGGCATGACCTTGCCCCTTATCAGCTATGGCGGCTCGTCAACACTGGCGGTGTGCTTTACCTTCGGCCTGCTTCTGGCGATTACCCGCCGCAATCCTTTCCTTGAGCGTGAGACGCCGGGTTTGCGGGACTTTTTCGCTACCAAGGAGGAGCGCGAATGAGCAGCGAAACTCCAACCGGCGCGAGCCGTCATTTCGTTCTGGCCGCTGGCGGCACGGGCGGGCACTTGATACCTGCCTTTGCTCTGGCGAGCGAGCTCGATGCACGCGGGCATCACGTGGCGCTGATCACTGATGAGCGCGGGGCCAATATCCCTGGCAAGCCCGATTTCCTGACTGCGCATGTCCTGCCGGCAGGTCGCTTCGGCAAGAACCCGCTGCGCTGGATCGGCGGCGTACGTGCGATTATGGAGGGGCGCAATATGGCGCTGCGCCTGTTCGACGCGTTTGAGCCGAGCGCGGTTGTCGGCTTCGGCGGTTATCCTGCGTTCCCGGCGCTGCTCGCGTCAACCAAAGCCAATATTCCCAGCGTTGTGCACGAACAGAACGCGGTGCTGGGCCGGGTCAACCGGCTGCTGGCGAGCCGCGTCGATGCGATTGCGACGAGCTATCCCGAAGTTCAACGACTGAAGGACAAGCACGCCGACAAAGTGCATCTGGTCGGTAATCCGGTGCGGGCCGAAGTGCTCGCGTTACGGGCACAAGACTTCCCGGAATTCACCGAGGAGGGCCTGCTGCGTGTACTGGTTACCGGCGGCAGTCAGGGTGCGAGCGTGCTGTCTGAAGTGGTGCCCGATGGGCTGGCCATGTTGCCGCCTGCTCTGAGGCAGCGCTTGCAAGTCACGCAGCAATGCCGCGCCGAGGATGTGGATGCGGTGCGAGAGCGCTATAACAGTCACGACATCCCCGCTGAACTCGGCACTTATTTCGAGGATATGGAAGAGCGGTTGGCGGACTGCCATCTGTTCATTGGCCGCGCGGGCGCATCGAGCATTGCTGAGCTGACCGCAGTTGGCCGCCCCGGCATTCTCATCCCGCTGCCGATCGCGACAGACGATCATCAGTCTGCGAACACGCGCGAAATCGTGAAGGCGGGCGGGGCGCGGATGATTCGTCAGCACAATTTCGTGCCCAAGGAGCTCGCTAAGCAAATCCAGGCTCTGGCGCAGAAGCCAGCGAGCCTTGCCAATGCGGCGCATGGCGCGTGGAATTGTGGCCGACCGGATGCGGCCAAAGATCTGGCCGACCTGGTCGAAAGCTTTGGCGGGGTCGACATGATGGATGTGATCCGCGTTGGCGATGGCGAGAAGCGCGCGCAAGCGACCAACACCGCTGCAGAAGGCGCGACAAAGGATCAAAGCGAATGACCGGGGATCTGCGCAGATGAAAGGCGTCGCCACCGATATTGGCACGATCCACTTCGTCGGCATTGGCGGGATTGGCATGTCAGGAATCGCCGAGGTGATGCACAATCTCGGCTATTCGGTGCAGGGCAGCGACCTGGCCGAAGGGCCGAGCGTCGTCCGGCTGCGCGAACGCGGCATTACTGTGCATATCGGGCACGAGCGTGAGAATGTGGATGGCGCGGCAGTGGTCGTCACCTCCACCGCAGTTCGGCGGACCAATCCGGAGGTCGCCGCCGCGCTCGAAAACCGCATCCCAGTGGTGCGCCGTGCGGAAATGCTTGCCGAGCTGATGCGGCTCAAGTCAACCGTTGCGGTTGCCGGCACGCACGGCAAGACAACAACGACCAGTATGATCGCGGCTCTGCTCGACGCAGGCAAGGTCGATCCCACCGTCATCAATGGCGGAATTATCGAACAGTACGGTTCAAACGCGCGCCTCGGCGATAGCGACTGGATGGTGATCGAGGCCGATGAAAGTGACGGCAGTTTCTTGAGGCTCGACGGGACGATTGCGGTCGTCACCAATATCGATCCCGAACATCTCGACCATTACGGCGATTTTGATGGCGTGAAACGTGCTTTCGTCGAGTTCATCCACAACGTCCCGTTCTATGGCGCGGCGATCCTGTGCGTCGATCATCCCGAGGTTCAGGCAGTGATCGGCCAAGTGCGCGATCGCAAGGTTGTGACCTATGGCTTCTCGCTGCAAGCGGACATTTGCGGGGTGAACATTCGCCCGCATGAGGGCGGCAATCTGTTCGACGTGATCATCCGCCAACGCGGTGAGGAGGATCGGCGGATCGAGGGTGTGAACCTGCCGATGCCGGGCCGACATAATGTTCAGAACGCGCTCGCAGCGATTGCAGTGGCTATCGAGATGGGCTGCCCGGATGAAGTGATCCGCGACGGCTTCGGCAGCTTCAGCGGCGTGCGTCGTCGTTTCACGAAGGTTGGTTTTGTGTCGGTCGATGGCGGGACTGTGAGCGTGATCGACGATTACGCGCACCACCCCGTCGAAATCCGCGCTGTGCTGGAGGCGGCGCGCGAGGCGGCGTCGGCGGGCGAGACCGAAGGCCGCGTGATCGCAGTCGCCCAGCCGCACCGCTACACCCGCTTGAACGATCTGATGGAAGACTTCCAGACCTGCTTCAACGAGGCGGATCTGGTCTATGTTACGCCCGTTTACGAGGCGGGCGAGGATCCGATCGAGGGGGTAAGTTCCGATGCGCTGGTCGTCGGGCTGAAGTCGCGCGGGCATCGCTCGGCCCAGACCGTCGCCGATAAAGACGAGCTAGCGAGCGCTCTCGCAGGGGAACTTCGCAACGGGGACATCGTAGTATGCCTCGGCGCGGGGGATATCACCAAATGGGCGGCTACCCTCGCACCCGCGATTGAATCACAACAGGGCGCATGAATATGGTGCAGCCCGACGACTGGTTTGACTTGGATGACGGCTCGGCTCCGACCTGCGCGGTCGAAGGCGGGGTTGAAGCGGCGGTGCCAGTCGAGGGCGTGCGCGGTAAGCTGACCGCGAAGGCGCCTTTGGCAAAGCTTGTCTGGTTCAAGACGGGCGGCGCGGCGGATTGGCTGTTCGAACCAGTGGACTTGGACGATCTCAAGGCTTTCATGGAGCGGCTTGACGGCAATCTGCCGGTCATGGCGCTGGGGCTCGGCTCCAATATGATCATCCGCGATGGCGGGGTTCCCGGTGTCGTGGTGCGATTGGGTAAGCCGTTCGCGGGCGTGAGTGTCACCGGCGAAACCACGCTCCAATGCGGCGGCGGGGCAAGCGGCATTCTGGTTGCTTCAACTGCGCGCGATGCTGGCATTGCAGGGCTCGAGTTTCTGCGCGGTATTCCCGGCACAGTCGGCGGCTTTGTGCGCATGAATGGCGGCGCTTACGGGCGCGAAGTGGCCGACATCTTGGTGGATTGCGATGTCATCTTGCCCGACGGTGAAATGGTCACCCTGCCTGCAAGCGATCTCCAATACTCCTACCGTCATTCTGCCTTGCTAGAGGGTGCGGTGGTGGTTTCCGCCCGCTTTGAGGGAACCCCCGGCGATCCCGAAGCAATCGGCGCAGAGATGGACCGCATTGCCGAAGCGCGCGAGAATTCTCAGCCTTTGCGCACCAAAACCGGCGGCTCGACTTTCAAGAACCCCGAAGGCGGTAAGGCCTGGCAATTGGTTGACGAGGCCGGATGCCGCGGGCTCAAGCTGGGCGGCGCGCAGGTGAGCGAGAAGCACACCAATTTCCTGATCAACACCGGCGATGCGACCAGCGCCGACATTGAAGGACTGGGCGAGTTGGTGCGCGACAAGGTGAAGGCGCATTCGGGCGTCGCCCTTGAATGGGAAATCCAGCGGGTGGGCCGGCCATGAGCGCAGGTGAGAAACTCCACGTTGCGGTCCTGATGGGCGGCTGGGCGAATGAGCGCGAGGTCTCACTATCGAGCGGAAATGGCGTTGCCGATGCGCTTGAGAGCAAGGGCCACCGCGTTACCCGGATCGACATGGGCCGCGATGTCGCCGCGCGCATTGCCGAGGCTGCGCCCGATGTCGTGTTCAACGCGCTGCATGGTGTGCCGGGCGAAGATGGTAGCGTGCAGGGTATGCTCGACCTGATGGGTGTGCCCTATACGCATTCAGGCCTGGCAACCTCGGTCATCGCAATCGACAAACAGCTGACCAAGCAGGCGCTGGTCCCGCATGGCATTCCGATGCCGGGCGGGCATATCGTCGCCTCCGAAGATCTCTACAAACGCGATCCGATTGCGCGGCCTTATGTTCTCAAGCCGGTCAATGAAGGTTCGTCGGTCGGCGTCGCCATAATCACTGAGGATAGCAACGTCGGCAATCCGATTGCCCGCGGTGCCGAGGGGCCATGGCAGGAGTTCGACGAGCTGCTGGCCGAGCCCTTCATCAGGGGACGCGAGCTGACCACCGCGGTGATCGATGGGCCGGATGGGCCGCGCGCTCTGGGTGTGACCGAGCTCATAATCGAGAGCGGCTTTTACGATTACGAACACAAATACACCGAGGGCTGCACGCAGCATGTGTGCCCGGCGAACATTCCGCCGGAGATCGCCACTCTTTGCGAGCAATATGCGATCCGCGCGCACCAATTGCTGGGCTGCCACGGCACCAGCCGGACCGATTATCGCTGGGATGATGAGGCGGGCGAGGCTGGCTTGTTCGTGCTGGAGACCAACACGCAGCCCGGCATGACACCGCTCAGCCTGGTGCCAGAGCAGGCGAAATACGCCGGAATTGAATACGCCGATCTGGTGGACATGATCGTGCGAGAGGCGCTGAGAATACACGCGCCGGAAAGCCAAGCAGGAGGCGCTGATGGCGCAGATTAAACGTGGCGGAAAAGGCGTAAGGCGTGCCGCCAAGGCATCGAGCCGGGCCAAGACCGCGCGCCGGGCAAAGGCCAAGACTACTGGCGTGCTCGACAGCGCGATCGGCCTGCTGCCGTTTACCGACGAACAACTGCAACGTATCTTCATGGCGATTATCTTAGGCGGCGCGGTGGCGCTGGCCTGGTTCATCGCCAGCCTCGCCGGTGTGCCCGCGATGGCGCATGCGCAGGTCGCCAGTCTCGCTTCAGACGCCGGGTTCGAGGTGCGGCATGTCCGCGTGACTGGCACCAATCGGATGGACGAGCAACATGTCTATAGCCGCGCGCTGGCTCAGCGTGACCGCCCAATGCCGCAGGTCGAGCTGGAGGCCCTGCGCGAAGAATTGCTCGAACTGCCCTGGGTAAAGGACGCGCGCGTTTCCGCGCAGCTGCCCGAAACGCTGGCAATCGACATAGTCGAGCGCAGCCCGCATGCGGTGCTGCAAAAGCCGGATCGCCTGATGCTGATCGATGCTGAAGGCATTGAGCTGGAACCGGTGGAGCGAAAAAAGGCTAAGGAGATGCTGCTGATCTCCGGTCCCGGCGCGAGCCGCCAGGTGACCGAGCTCGATCGCTTGCTCGCCGCCGCACCCGCGCTGCGCCCGCAAGTCGAGGCTGCGGAATGGGTCGGCAATCGCCGTTGGAATCTGACCTTCAAGACCGAGCAAATTCTTGCTCTGCCCGAGGGCGAAGATGAAGCCGCGACCGCGCTGGTCAAATTCGCGCGCATGGATGGGCAGAACCGTCTTATCGGTGGAAAGGTCGCGACCTTCGATATGCGCGCGCCTCCGCGCATCTACATGCGCATACCGGGACGGTCCGAGGAGATTCTGGCCGACGCTTCGGGTAATGGAGGCGCACTCTAATGTCCGGATCGCGCGGTCAGGCATCTCTCGGAAAAGCGCGGCTCGCCAAGATTTTTGGCGCGGTCAATATCGGTTCTTTCCGGATTTCGGCCATGATTATGGGCGAGACCGAGGATGGCGACCTGATCGTGCTCGGCTCGGGACACCGCGCCAGCCAAGGAATCAAGCGCGGCTACGTCACTGACATGAGAGCGGCGACCTATGCCATCCGCGATGCGGTCGAGCGGGCTGAGAAGAACGCTGGCGCCAATGTGCAAAGCGTGTGGGTTGCCTGCGCCGGGGCGGGGCTCGCCAGCAACGTTTCCAAGGTTGAAATCGAGATCGGCGGCCGCCGGATCGAAGAAGAAGATGTCGAGCACCTGCTGATTGCCGCGCGCGATGCGATTCAGCCCGATGGCCGCATGGTCCTGCACGCACAACCAGCCCATTACACACTCGACGGCGCGCATGGCGTCGGCAATCCGCGCGGGCTCCATGCCGAGCGACTCGGTGTGGATGTGCATGTGATGCTGGCCGATGGTGCGCCAGTCCGCAACCTCACCGAAGCAGTCCAGAACGCGCATCTCGAGGTCGAAGGGGTTGTCGCGGCTCCGCTGGCGGCAAGCTATGCTGTATTGAGCCAGGAAGAGCGCGAGTTGGGCGTAGCCCTGGTCGAAATTGGCAACGATGTGACCAATGTCTCCGTCCATGCGGGCGGCATGCTGCTAGGCTTGCGCGCTGTGCCGTTCGGCTCTGGTGACATCACCGATGCGATAGCGAGCGCCTTTGGCATTCGCAGATATCAGGCTGAGCGTCTGAAGTGCGTTTCCGGCTCGGCCATCGCTTCACCCAGCGATCACCGCGAAATGATCCCGGTGAATGGGCCTGGCGATGAGGTAGCTGGCCCACTGGCTCGCGGAGCCGACGACAAGAACCGCATTCCGCGTGCTGAGCTGGTTTCTGTGGTTACCCAAAACCTCTCCCAGCTTACCGACGAAGTGGGCCGCGCCTTGAAAGGAATGGGTTTTTCTGGCGCTCGCTCAGGCCAAGTGGTGCTGACAGGCGGAGGAGCCGAGCTGGCAGGCCTCGCCGAATTCGCTCAAGGTGCGCTAGGAATGCCGGTTCGTATCGGGCGTGCGCCAACGCTGACCGGACTGCCAGAGGCGCATTCTACGCCGGGATTCGCAACGCTCGCGGGACTTTGCCTGTACGCTGCGGATGACCCGATTGATATTCGCGCCGTGGGCACGAAATATCAGCAAACCACCCGTTATGGAGGCGGCGCAGCCTGGACACAGTTGATCGCGCGATTGTTCCGCGCTCTTAAAGAATATTTTTAGAGAGCCGCGTAAAGAGGCCGTAATGCAAGTTTAGGCTCTGTGGATAAGGGTTTATGCGCTATAACCGCAGGAACACGAATGTGTCACAAGCTATGGTAAATAATACGCACGGCGAGGCAATGGGCGGGTCGGCCCTCGCTTGGAGGAAGAATTCATGAGTATCAATATTGGACCAGCGGCGATAGACGATATGCGGCCACGCATCACGGTCGTCGGCATCGGCGGCGCGGGCGGCAATGCGATCGCCAATATGATCGAATCCGACATCGAAGGTGTCGATTTTATTGTCGCCAATACGGACGCACAGACGCTCAGCAGCAGTCCGGCGGAAACGCGTATCCAGCTCGGTCCGGATATCACTGGCGGTCTTGGCGCAGGTGCGCGGCCGGAAGTGGGTAAGGCGGCTGCCGAAGAAACCGTTGCCGAGATCGAAGCGGCGCTGGAAGGCGTCAACATGGTCTTCATCGCCGCCGGTATGGGCGGCGGCACGGGCACCGGCGCTGCGCCGGTTATCGCCGAGGCGGCTCGTCGCAAGGGCGTACTGACCGTTGGTGTTGTGACCAAACCGTTCCTGTTCGAAGGTACGCGGCGGATGCGCGCGGCGGAGGCCGGCATCGACGAGCTTCAGGCCCATGTCGACACTCTGATCGTCATCCCGAACCAGAACCTGTTCCTGGTCGCTCAGGCTGAAACAACCTTCAAGGAAGCCTTCCAGCTTGCTGATGAAGTGCTGCAGCAGGGCGTCCGCTCGATCACCGACCTTATGGTGATGCCGGGCCTGATCAACCTCGATTTCGCCGACGTTCGCTCGGTGATGAGCGAGATGGGCAAGGCGATGATGGGCACCGGAGAGGGCAATGGTGAAAACCGTGCACTCGACGCTGCTGAACAGGCGATTGCCAATCCGCTGCTCGACGGTGTCAGCATGCAGGGCGCCAAGGGCGTGATCATTTCGATCATCGGCGGCGAAGACATGAAGCTGCTCGAAGTTGACGAGGCGGCGAACCATATTCGTGAGCTGGTCGACGAAGATGCGAACATCATCTGGGGTAGTGCGTTCAACCCCGATCTCGACGGCAAGATCCGTGTTTCGGTTGTTGCTACCGGGATCGAGCAAGGCGCAGTCGGCTCGGTCGGCGAGAGTACACCGGTTGCACTTTCCACCGCGCGTGCGCCGAAACGTCCAGCACTGCCTCTGCCCGGCGAGAACGAGGTCGAGCCAGAAGAGCTGCCAGCCATGGCTCCGAGCATGCTCTCTGAGCCTGAGCCAGAGCCTGTCGAAGAGGAAGAACCTTACGACGCTGAACCCTTCGATCTGAGCGGCATGCAGGCTGGCGATGATCTGGGTGACAATGACGAAGACGATGTCGACGGTATTGTCGATCCGCTCGCCGGTTTGCGCGGTGGAGACGGCGATCTCGGCCTCGGCGGAATTGCCGATCCAGCAGATGACAGCGCATTTGGCGGTGCAACCGAGTCTGGCTTTGGTGAAGCCGAGCCAACGGCAGACGCGACGGAGGCCTCCAGCGACCTTGGCGGGGAAGACGACGCATTCGACCTCACCGCAGAAGTGCCTGAAGGCCAGGGGCTTGGTGAAGGTCCGGCTGGTGACGACCTGCTCGGCGATGCCGACCGTCTGGCTGAGGAAGACAATCCGGTCGAAGCCAATGAGGCTTCGCGGCGCAGTTCCATCCTGGGGTCAGGCGGGGCGGCGGGCGGAGCGGATGCCGCTGGACAGTCCGGTGGCGGCGCAGGCGCAGCCGCGGGCGGCGCAGCCGGTGGCAGCACCCTGTTCGAACGGATGGCCAATCTCTCGCGCAGCTCGGGTTCGGAGACGAGCGAGGAAGAGGACGAGGAAGATGAGAACGGCGACGATGCGCCAGCGCTCAGCATTCCGCGTTTCCTTGGGCGCCAAAACAACCAGTAATAGATCAAAATCAATCGCTTGCCCGGTGAAGCCTTATGCGCTTTTCCGGGTGAGCTGTTTTGTCCATGACGCGACTGTCGGTCAGCCTTCGTACTCTTTGTTCTGCGATTATTCAGACCGATTTGGCTAGCGCAACAGGTCCGTGCTCTGTTACTTGATGGCTTCATGACGTCGCGTATAGTCACTCTCCAGCTTCATATTCGCTTGGCCCTGCGCCGTATGCCGATTGCAGTCGCTTCAGCGGCGAGCCTCGGTTTGCTCGGTCTTTCCGCGCCAGCAGCGGCGCAAAACAGCGGCGCGACCTCCCGCGAGGTGGTGCAACCGCTGCCATCGCCCGAGGTTCAGCGGCTTAATCGAGCGCTTCGCACACTTGCGCGTCGTCCGCGCGATCTTGGTACGCTCATCGAAGCGGGCAATGCTGCGATGGTTCTTGGCGATCTGGATGCGGCGATGGGCTTCTTTGGCCGAGCGCAAGATATTGCTCCGCAGGATTCGCGCATCAAGATGGGCATGGCAGCGGTGTTTCTACGCTCAGATCGCCCAATTCAGGCGCTGCGCTTGTTCAACGAGGCCGAGGCTGCGGGAGCGTCCGCTCGCGATGTGCTTGCGGACCGCGGCCTTGCCTATGACTTGGTCGGCGACAATGCCCAGGCGCAGACGAGCTATCGCGATGCGTTGGCCTTGCGCGACGATGCAGAGGTGGTCCGCCGTTTGGCCCTTAGCCAGGCGATCATGGGCAATGAAGATGCGTTTGAAGAGACGCTGAAACCTTTGCTTGAGACGCGCGATTTCGCCGCTTTTCGCACGCGCGCGTTCGGCTTGGCGATCTTAGGCAAGCAGGATGAAGCCGCTGCGATTGCCGACGCGGTGATGCCGCGCGATTTGGCCGCACGCATGACGCCCTATCTCGCCTTCATGCCGCGCCTTACCAGGGCGCAGCAGGCCGCCGCCGCCAATCTCGGCATATTTCCGCCCGCCGCAGAAGTTGGCCGCGACGATCCGCGCATTGCCGAATTTGCCGCTCAGGGCAGCGCCATAGCGTCGGCTGCCGACACACGTTTGGAGCCCGCCGGCGAGCCGCTAGGGCAGGCAAGCAGCGCGAGTGAGGTTGGCGATACGCCACCTGCGCAAGCGGCTGCGACGCCTATGGGAGTGATCGAGCCAAATCCGCAAACGGCCAGCTCCGAACCGGCGAGCTCCGAACCGGTCAGTTCCGAACCTGTACGCGTGGCCCGCGTGGGTGATAGCGTGCCGGATGGCGAAATCCCGCGCCCTGGCTTCGATCTTGCGCGTGTCGGCGGCTCGACCGAGACCAGCGAACCGCCCGCGCCCAAACCGAGTGTGGCGGACGCCTTCGCCGGTTTTGGCAGCGACATGCCGCAAGTGGTGCGCGGCGGTGAAGGTGCGGTTGACCTGGCCGCTATCGAAATCCCGCGTGAAGACGAAGCTGCGACCGAGCCGGAAGCGCAAGAGCCTGCGCATCCCAGCCGCCAATGGGTGCAGGTTGCGACTGGGCGAGACCGCGCTGCATTGCGATTCGATTGGCGGCGTTTTGCCCGCACTGCGCCCGATCAACTCGGTGATTTGAGCCCGCATGTCGTGGCCTGGGGTGAGTCCAATCGCTTGCTTGCAGGGCCCATGGCCAACGCTGGTGATGCGCGCGCACTGGTCAATGCGCTCAAGGACAAGGGGCTGGACAGCTTTACCTACACCAGTCCTGAAGGGCAGGAAATTCAAGAGCTTAAGTAACTTCTTACGTTACAAACAGGTTTCTTTGCACAGGCTTTGAACAAGCCAATCCGGTTCTCCCCAACCTCCCGCGTCGCTCACATTGCCAAGCCTACCATGGCCGGGGCATGCGTCATGTCGATGAAAAAGGGACGCATGTGATGAGACCGCGCGAGAATGAATTCAGCGCCGCTGACGACGCCGCGCCGGTCGATATGCTGGCGGCTTTGTTCGAAGCGCGCGGTTGGCCGGTTGAGATCGTTTCCAATGATGAGTTGACCGGCGAAGTGCAGGGCAGCTGGACCAAGTATCAGCTGCGCGCGATCTGGCGGGCGGAGGATAATGTCCTGCAATTTATTGCCCTGCCCGACATTCGCGTCAGCCCGGAAAAGCGTGTTCAGGCGCACGAATTGCTGTGCCTCATCAATGAACAGATGTGGCTTGGTCATTTCGATATCTGGTCGAATGGCGACATGCTGCTTTATCGCCATGGCGCGATGCTGGGCGATGATGGGATGCTGAGCCTGAAGCAGGCGCAATCAATGGTAGAAACGGCGATCGACGATTGCGACCGCTTCTATCCCGCGTTCCAATTCGTGCTTTGGGGCGACAAAAGCCCGCGCGCGGCGCTCGATAGTGCGCTTGTCGACGCCGCTGGCGAGGCCTAACTGAACCACCGGAAAGGGTGGATGCGGATGTCGACGAACAAGAAAATCCTGATTTTTGGCTGCGGCAATATGGCGGGCGCAATGTTGGCCGGTTGGCTGGCGGCTGGCGTTGATCCGTCGCGCTTTGTGGTGGTCGATCCAGCACTGGAAAAGGCACCGGACGGGGTTGAGCTGCATCGCACGCTTCCGAGCGAGAGCGACCATGATGCCATCCTGTTGGGTGTGAAGCCGCAGCAATTGGATGCACTTAAAGGTGATCTCCAATCCGTCGCAGGGCCGGGTAAGGTGGTCTATTCGCTACTCGCCGGGATTACCCTTGATGGCTTGGCCCAAGCCTTTCCCGATGCCGCTGCTCATGTGCGGGTCATGCCCAACCTGGCCGCGCGGATCAGGAAATCGCCAGCTATCCTGACCGAGCGCGGACTGGATCGGGCCGGGCGTGATGCGACTTTCGCTTTGTTCGATCACCTTGGCAGCGCACTTTGGCTCGAGAATGAAGAGCAGTTCAATTTGGTCACCGCGCTCGCGGGATCGGGTCCGGGCTTCGTCTATCGCTTTATCGATGCGCTCGCTGGCGCAGCGGTGGACCTTGGCCTCGAACGGGCCTCGGCAGATCGACTTGCGCTGATTACAGTGGAAGGCGCGGCACGGCTCGCAGGAGGTGCCGGCGCCTCTCCCGGGGAATTGGCCGATCGTGTCGCAAGCCCGGGGGGAATGACCCGCGAAGGCTTAAACGTGCTGGATGATGATCAGGTGTTGCGGCGCCTGTTGACAGCGGTTCTGGATGCGACCGCCAAAAAAGGCGATCAACTCGCTAAAAACGCTTGAGAATATCTCGTTTGAACAGCGTTAACGCTCAGCAACCTTTGCTAACCGGTTTCGCTTGAAATTCGGCGAGAAAATCACGATATTGTGCCTCAACGGCGCGTATGTCCGCGCCTGCTATGAACAATAGGGATTACCATGGCTGATTGGAAAGAAACTCAATCACAGCAGAATTTCGGTTCGGTTCCACGCTCTGGCGGGGATCTGGCCGGTGTTACATATGATGAGGGCCTGCGTCAGTACATGCTCTCGATCTACAACTACATGACGTCGGGCGTGCTGTTGACCGGTATCGTCGCGATCCTGTTTTCCTGGGGCGGCATGGAATCGCCAGCGGCGTGGCTTGCCATCAATGGCGGTCTGCTGTTCTGGGCGGTTAAGCTTGCTCCGCTCGCCTTCATCCTCGCGATGAGCTTTGGTTTGCACAAGATGAGCCAGACGACGCTGCAGATCGTCTTCTGGTCGTTTGCGACGGTGATGGGCCTGTCGATGTCGACGATTTTCCTCGTCTACACGGGTGAATCAATCGCCGTAACGTTCTTCGCCACTGCCGGTGCCTTCGCAGGCCTGTCGCTGTGGGGCTACACCACGAAGAAAGACATTTCCGGCTGGGGTAGCTTCCTGATCATGGGCGTGATCGGCCTGATCATCGCGATGGTCATCAACCTCTTCCTGGGTTCGGAAACGATGGCCTTCGTCATAAGCGGCCTGGGCGTGCTGATCTTCGCTGGTCTCACCGCTTACGATACGCAGATGCTGAAGAACCAGTATCAGCATGTTCGCGGAACACCGTTCATGGGTAAGGCCGTGATTATGGGTGCTACCAACCTGTATCTCGACTTCGTCAACATGTTCATGTTCCTGCTGCAATTCCTCGGCAGCCGCGACTGATCTGATACTTCGCACGAGGTAACGGCTCCGCAGAACGTATGCAGGGCCGCACTCGTCGCTAGAAGCTTGCAACTGTTGATGCCCGGGGCGTTCATGCGCTCCGGGCATTTGCTTTGAGACTTAGGCGCATTAACGCATTGTGCTTCAGCAAAGGGCAAGGCGCGCTGGTGCAGCTTGCGCAGATAGCCCGGGGCAAAAACAATATGAGGCGAGTTTTTAGATGAGCGCAGCACAGCTGGTGACCAAGCCAGTCAAGCCAATTCAGTATGTCCCAAGCCATCAGGCAAAAGAGACTTCACCTTCGGCACAAAGCAGGCTGGGGAAGCTGGGTCTTCGCATCGTCACAGTGGCTACAGGAGCGGCCTTGCTCGGCGCTTGTGTCACCCCGCCGCCTCCGCCGCCTCCACCGCCGCCTCCACCACCTCCGCCGGCGGAGATCATTCCTTACCGACCATTGCCGCCGCAGGGCGCGTCCTATGTGATGGAAATCCCGTCTGTCGGGCTGGATGGCAAACGCATGACGATCAATCGCGGGATCAGCGATGATGAGAAAGTGTGGCACTTCCGCTCTGCGTGGAACGTGGCCGCGCTCAATTGCACATCGGCTCGCAATCAGCCGGTGCTGGGCGCATACAGCGACTACATCAAAAAGCACGCCCGTGCTCTGAAGCGCGTCAACGACCGAATCGACCGGGTCTATCGCAGTCAGCTTAGCTCGCGGCGCGGAGCCATAATGGCGCGCGAAAGCAAGATGACGAGCGTCTACAACTTCTTCGCTCTTCCACCTGCAAGGCGCGGGTTCTGTGCGACCGCGCTGGATATTTCGAACCGCTATCTCGCAACGCCCGATCAGGATCCGATTGGTTTCGCGCTGGCCAATTTCGCGCTGATCGAGGGGCCGTTCGATCAGTTCTTTACCGATTATGAGACTTATGAGCGCGAATCCGCCGCCTGGGATGCTAGATATGGCGAGCGCTATGGTTCGTCTCAGCCAGGCTGGGTCGCAGTGCAGGCCGCACGTGGCGGTAATGTTGGAGCGACCGTGCAACCGACTGGCTTTGTCGCCGACCCTGAAACCAGCGGCAACGCAGAGGTACCGATCGTGCCCGCATCAGAGGACACCGTGTCTCAGCCGGTGATCGAGCCTATTCCCGATGCGGATCCGGCGGCTGCTGAACCGGGTTCCAATTAGGTAGCGCTTGCGCCCGAACTCGAAGCGCACTAACCGCAATCCCGCACTTCGGTAACGGGAATGCGGTGCGCACTTACTTGGTGCAAATCCGCGGCTGTCCCTGCAACTGTAAGCGGTGAGTGTTTGGTTTGCGCGGTCCATCCGGATCGCAGCCACTGGAGCAAAGCTCTGGGAAGGTAAGAACCACACGCGGAGAACCGTGAGCCAGGAGACCGACCGAAGCGCGTCGCTCATGCTTGGCCCAGGGTTTGGCCCGGCACGAAATGACACGCGAAGACTTTCGTCGAGCGACATCATTGGGCTGCGTGGAGGCTTTCTTCGCGCTGCTCGTCGCTTTGTGACGGAGGAACTTACGTGAAGAAATTACTTTTGTGTGGCGCTGCATTCGCGGCGTTGGGTTGGAACGCGCCTGCATTAGCGCAGCAGGGCAGCGAGGTAGAAAGAGAGAATGTTGATCTCGTCTTCTACCACGAAAAGCGGCAAGATATTCTGGTTGCCGCGAGCCGGGCAGATGAAATCCTTTCCTTGGACGACTACACCGGCTCTGCGTCCGTCATCACGCTGGAGCAGCTTGATCAACGCCAAGTTCGCAATATCGCGGAGGTGCTGCGCGATGTTCCCGGTGTCGCGGTCAGCGAAGTGGCGGGGCAGACGCAAATCCGCTTGCGCGGGTCGGAGGCCAATCACGTCCTGGTTCTGGTCGACGGGATTGAGGTGTCGGATCCGTTCGCAGGCGAGTTCGATATTGGCACTTTGCAGGCAGAGATTGGCAGCCGGGTCGAGGTGTTGCGTGGCCCGCAATCCGCGCTCTACGGCTCGGACGCGATTGGCGGCGTTGTCACCTACGAAAGTGCATCAGGACGCGATCTTGATGGCTTTTCTGCGCGGGTAGAGGGCGGCACGCAGGACACGATCAACGCATCTGCTCGGCTAGGTGCCGCGGGCGATGCGTGGGACGTGGCACTCAGCGGCACCATCGTCAGTACGGACGGCCAGCCCAATGCTCGCGGCGGCACGCGTGATATCGGGCGCGACAGCTACACGCTTTCTGGCAAGGGTGCTTTCGAAGCAACCGATGGCCTGAAGTTCCGCGCCGCCGCGCGCTACGTCCAGACTGAGGGCGAGTTCAACAATTCGGAGTCGGACACGACCAGTGCCAATTTTGGCCTGATTGTCGACAGCCCCGACGTGCGCTTCGAAAACGAGGCGGTTTACGCTCTGATCGGCGCGCAGTTCGAGGTGTTGGAAGGGCGTTGGACGCATGATCTCTCGGCGCAAATCGCCGACATCAACCGCGATACTTTCGGTCCTTCTGGCCGCACCAGCGGCAGCGAGGGAGACCGTCTCAAGCTGTCTTACGTGTCTGCTTTCGATATCGCGGATGGGCATTCGCTGACATTCGCGGCCGATTGGGAGCGCGAGCGGTTCCGCAATGACGATCCATCAGGTTTCGCCTCCACGGACCGTCAGCAGATCGAAAATATCGGCCTGGTTGGCGAATATCGCTATTCCGGCGACCGTTTCGATTTCTCCGCTGCGCTGCGCCACGATATCAACGATCGTTTCGCCGATGAAACGACGTTTCGCGTCGGTGCTGGCTACCGCATTACGGACAGCACGCGGCTGCGCGGTTCCATCGGTTCGGGCATCAAGAACCCTGGCTTTTTCGAGCTGTTCGGTTTCTTCGACGGCCAGTTTATCGGCAACGAAGACCTTCAGCCGGAAAAATCGACTGGCTGGGAAGTTGGCCTGGATCAGGAATTTGCCGGTGGCGATGTCCGGCTCTCGGCGACCTATTTCGACAGCGAGCTGGAGGACGAGATTTTCACGACCTTCCCGCCGCCCACTTTCATCGCAACTCCCGCAAACCGTGAAACCGATAGCGAGCAGCATGGGGTGGAGCTGTCGGCCAACGCGAGGCTTGGTGCCGGTTTCAGCGTGGACGCGGCCTATACTTTTCTCGACGCAGAAGAGGATGGGGTGACTGAGGTGCGGCGGCCGGAAGACGTCTTCTCTGCAGCTTTTAACTGGACTCACCCGCGTGACATTGCCTCCGCGACCTTGGTCGTCCGGCATAATGGCGCCGCGGAGGATCTGGCCTTCACCGACCCCAGCTTCATTCCCGTGCGAGTGACGCTGGATGACTACACGCTCGTCAATCTGGCGGGTGAAGTGGAGCTGTTCGACGGTGTCAGCGCCTTTGGCCGGATCGATAATCTGCTCGGCAATAGCTATGAGCAGGTGTTCAGTTTCGTTTCGCCGGGACGCAGCGCGGTGATCGGCATTGAGGCGCGGTTTTAGGCTGCGAACTTAAGACACTCGCAATTCATCGAGGAAATGCATAGGAGCGTCCCATGCATTTCCTCGATCAGGCCAAAATCTTTATCAAGTCGGGCGCCGGCGGGCCGGGAGCGGTGAGCTTTCGGCGCGAAAAATATATCGAATATGGTGGCCCGGACGGCGGCAACGGCGGCAAGGGTGGCGACATCATCCTTGAGGCCGTGCAGGGCCTGAACACGCTGATCGACTTCCGTTATGCGCAGCATTTCAAAGCGAAGCGCGGCGAACACGGGCAGGGCAAGGATAAAACTGGAGCCGGTGCGAAGAACTTGATCGTGCAGGTGCCCGTCGGCACGCAGGTGCTATCCGAAGACAAGGAAGAAGTGCTCGCGGACTTCACCGAAGTCGGCCAGCAGGTTGTCTTCCTCGAGGGCGGGCAAGGGGGGCGCGGAAACGCTTCCTACAAGAGCTCCACCAACCGGGCGCCACGCCAGCATCAGCCGGGCGAACCGGGTGAGGAAATGTGGGTCTGGCTGCGACTGAAACTGCTTGCAGATGTAGGCCTCGTCGGTCTCCCCAATGCCGGGAAATCCACCTTTATCAACGCTGTATCCAATGCAGGGGCAAAGGTGGGGCACTATGCGTTTACCACTTTGATCCCGAAGCTGGGCGTGGTGAGGCACAAGGCTCGCGAATTCGTGTTGGCGGACATTCCTGGCCTGATCGAGGGTGCCGCCGATGGCGCAGGGATTGGCGACCGCTTCCTCGGCCATATCGAGCGCTGCCGCGTGTTGATCCACCTGATCGATATATCGGGCGACGATCCGCAAGAGGCGTTCCGCATCGTGCGCGAAGAGCTCGCCGCCTATGGTGCGGGCCTCGAAGACAAGCCGCAGCTGGTTGCACTCAACAAGGTCGATCTCGCCGATGACGAGCTGGCCGAGGGTTTCGCCGAAGAACTGAAAGCCGCCGGTGCGGACAAGGTCTTTGCGGTGTCCGGGGTCAGCGGAGCAGGGATCGAGGAGCTGCTCGATGCGGTGCTCGGTTATCTGCCCGATCGCACCTCGACGGAAACGAACGAAGCCGAGGTGGAAGACGCGGACGGGGGCGAATGGTCACCGATCTAACCAGCTTTGCTGATCCGGCGGTGTGCAAGCGGCTGGTGATCAAGATTGGCTCGGCGCTGTTGGTGGACAATGGGGCACCGCGCGCTGCGTGGCTTGCATCTCTGGTGGCCGATCTCGCAAGCCTTCGTGCGAACGGCCAGCAAGTGATTCTGGTCAGTTCCGGGGCGATTGCGCTAGGTGCTGCGCGTTTGGGCTTGCCGAAGGGTGGGCGTGCAAGCCTCGCCGATGCGCAGGCCGCGGCGTCGGTTGGCCAAGTCGCGCTGGCGCAGCTTTGGGCCGAGGCGTTGGGTGCGCATGATCTCACCGCCGCGCAGATGCTGGTGACGATTGGTGATCTGGAGGATCGTCGGCGCTATCTCAACGCTTCGGCGACGCTAGAACGCCTGCTGGAGGCGGGCGCAGTGCCGGTCGTCAACGAGAATGACAGCGTCGCGACCGAGGAAATCCGCTTTGGCGACAATGACCGGCTGGCAGCGCGCGTCGCGCAGGCGGCGGACGCAGATGCTGTGCTGCTGCTATCCGACGTCGATGGCCTCTATGACAAGCCTCCGGAGATGGACGACGCGAAGCTGATCGAGCGGGTCGAAGGCGTCACGCCCGAAGTGATCGCGATGGCGAGCGAAATCTCCTCCTCCGGGCTTGGATCAGGCGGAATGAAGGCGAAACTGGAGGCCGCGCAGATCGCCGAGCGCGCGGGAATCGCGCTGGGCATCGTCAACGGCACGCACAACTCGCCAGTCCAACGCCTGATAGAGACCGGCACAGGCACAGTGTTCCTGCCCAACGATGTGAGCGATGCGCGCAAGACCTGGCTGAGCGGAAGGCTCGCCCCGGCGGGCAGCGTGACGGTCGATAGCGGCTGCGTTAAGGCAATGGTCGAAGACGGAGCGAGCGTGCTTGCGGTGGGAATCACCGCAGTGGAGGGTTCCTTCCAGCGCGGCGATCTGATCACGATCTGCTCTGAAGATGGCAGGAAATTGGCGCAGGGCCTTTCAGAGTATGATGCGGTCAGCTGTCGCCGAATTGCCGGTTTGCGGCATGATTTTCAGGCCAAAGTGCTGGGCTATGCGCCGCGCGCCGCCGTTGTGCATCGCGATCACCTGGTGCTGCTGTGACCATTGCGATCACCGGCGCGACCGGATTTGTCGGGCAGGCGGTGCTGGATGCAGCTGAGCGGGCCGAGACGTCAGTCCGCGCGCTGACGCGGCGCGAACAACCTACGCGCGCCGGCGTCACATGGGCGCAAGGGACCCTAGACGACGCCGAGAGTTTGACGGATTTGGTCGCCGGAGCTGATTCCGTGATCCACATCGCCGGCCTTACCAACACGCCCGATCCCGCCGAATTCGAAGCGGCCAATGTCACGGGCACGCAGAACATGATCGCCGCGACGAAGGAAGCGGGCGTGAAGCGGTTTGTGTTTGTGTCCTCGCTGTCCGCTCGCGAGCCTGATCTCTCGGCCTATGGCGCGTCGAAGGCGCGGGCAGAGACTCTGGTCGAGGCGAGCGGTCTCGACTGGACCACGGTGCGCCCGCCTGCGGTTTATGGCCCGCGCGACACCGATATGTTCGAGCTGTTTCGTAGTGCTAAGTGGGGCATCGTGCCGCTGCCACCGCGCGGTGCGACGTCGATCATCCATGTCGATGATCTCGCGTGTTTGTTGATGACCCTAGCCACCCACTCCCTCCACCCTTCCACCCGGAGCCTATCGGGAGACAATCCGGGTGGAAGGGTGGAGGGCGCGGGTGGCTTGGCACGCCGCAAAGTATTCGAGCCTGATGATGGCCGCGAAGGTGGGTGGAGTCACAAGGAACTGGCCCACGCGATCGGCAAGTCGATGGGGCGCAAGGTCTTCGCGCCGAACCTGCCGGCCAATGTGCTGGATTTGGCAGCGACCGCCGACAAGCTGCTGCGCGGCGATAAGGCGAAGCTGACACCGGATCGGGTCGGCTACATGTGCCATCCCAATTGGGTCGTCCGCTCGCAAAAGGCGGTTCCGGCCAAGCTCTGGCAACCGCGCATTTCCGGAGAGGCAGGCCTCGCCATGACCGCCAAATGGTACCGCGACGAGGGGTGGCTCTAAAGGAGCGCTACCAAATCGCGGCTATCTCGGCGCACCATCATTTGCTACCTCCTGTGGATCAATCCGCGCAGATCGACTGGGGAGAGCAGTTGTGGAGGGAGTCGAGACTTGGATGGGTCTAATCGCCGGTATTCTCGCGATTGCTGCCGTTATCGTGTCACTCACACGGCATTTGACCCAAGTGCAAGCAAAGGCCGAACGAGCGAAGATTGAGCGCGAAAACGCCTCTCTGCAAGAGCGCGTTGAAGAAGCTGAAGCTCGCTGCAGCCAGCTATCCGATCAGATCCAAATCGCTGGCGAAGCGGGCCAGGCTGCGATGGCACAAAAGGCCGCGATCGACGCGGAGCTGCGTCGCCTCATGCAAGTGTTCGGAGCCAGCGGCGGTTCAGTGTATGTCCCGGTGCGGGGGACGCGAGGGGATGTTCGCGGTTTGGCGTTTCTCTCTATCGAGCCATACAGTATCGAGACACAGCAGCTTCGTTCCAAACTGATACCTCTCAAGAGCCTCGCCGGAAGAAGTTTTGAAGCTTCGGACAGCTTCATTGTCAGCAACGTGTCGCAGCACGCAGACCATTTCAAAGCGGCCGAACAAATAAGCTCTTACGCGCCTGCAATGACCCTCAGCCATGCGTTATTGGCTGAAGGTGAACCTGTCGGGGTTTTGCAGTTACTCAGCAGGGAAGGCGAGCAGGGGTTCGCCGAAGAGGACCTGCAGCGGGTCGCCGCAGCGGCGACCGATCTGGCAAGCAATCTCGCTGTGCTCACAAAGAGTGGCGACTATCTCAAGTGGTTGGGCATTAGTGCCGACGACGATGCAACGCACGGCTCGGTGATCTATTTCGATCTTTCCAGTTCGTCCCTATTGTTCCAGGAATTGTCGTCGAGCTTCGCTCTGCAATTGCTCAATGAATATTTCGAGGCGATGTGTGAGGCTGCCTTCAATGCTGGCGCAACGCTCGACAATTATACTGGCGATGGAGCGCTTCTGCGCTTCAATGTACCGCGCCGGCAACCTCAGCACGAGCTGGCAGCGATCAGCGCGGCACTTGAAATGCAACGCGAATTCTCGTCGATCCGTGAGTACTGGACCGCCATCAGTCCGCAGTTCGGGGAATTGCAGCATCGTGCTGGGATCGCGACCGGCCCCTTGCTTCCTGCGAGCTTGGGACATTCGCAAGTGCAGAGCTTGACTGTTATTGGCTATCCGATTGCGATCGCTGCCGCCTTGTGTGAGCTCGCGCCGCGTGACAGGTCGGTTCTTTTTGCCAGTGCTGAAACGATCAAAGCGGCCGGAAACAGGGTGATCTGTGACCCGATTGGACTGCCTGAAAACAGCAAGGTACGGCGGTTTACGACGTCAGCCTTCGAAGTCACCGCGATCCGCTAAGCAAACAGTAGCACGAGGCTACAAGAACGGTTCTTCGCCTGGCTTGTGGATGCCGCATTCGGTCTTGTCCCAACCCTTCCAGCGACCTGAACGCGGGTCTTCGCCATCGGCTACCTTATTGGTGCAGGGGGCGCAGCCGATAGAGGGATAACCCTCCGCCACCAGCGGATGGCGCGGCAGGTCATGCTCTTCGAAATAGGTGCTTATCGCGTCTGCGTCCCAATCGATCAGCGGGTTGATCTTGAGCCGGCCCTGCGCGTCCGAGTTATCGATCTCGAAGCGTGGCAGGTTTGCGCGTGTGCTCGACTGGAACGCCTTGCGCCCAGTGAAGCTGGCGTCATAGTTCGCGAGCGCCTTGGCAAGCGGGATCACCTTACGGATTTCGCAGCAGCCATCGGGATCGTAAGACCAGCGCAGGCCGCTCTCGTCCTTCTTGGCCAGCTCTGCCTCGTCCGGCGTCAGCACAATCAGATTAGTGAGACCAATTTTTTCAACCACTTCATCGCGATATTTGAGCGTCTCTTCGAAGTGCTTGCCGGTGTCGAGAAACAGGACTGGCACGTTCGGATCGACCTGCGCGACGAGGTGCAGCAGAACCGCACTTTCGGCACCGAAGCTAGAAACGATGGCGATATCTCCGGCAAGATCGCCCTCGATCACGCCTTTTAGCATTTCCAGCGTGCTCGATCCGCGGAACATGCGGTTGAGGCGCACCGCATCATGCTCGGTAAAGCGTGGGCCGGTGTCGAGCCGGTCAACCGCTCGGTCCCGCGCCTGATCGGTGATTAGGGGGGCTTCGGGCTTATTCATGCCGCAGCTCCTGAATAGTTCTGCGCCCATCAGCCGCGCTTTGATAGACGTTGTCCCACTGCGCAAAGGCGCGCTTGGCGTCGTCCTCGTCGAGCGGTTTGTCCGGGGCAAAAGCGTCAAATCCGCAGCGGCGCATATGACTCAGCTGGTCAATCAGCACATCGCCGACCGCGCGCAACTCGCCGGTGTAGCCTGCTTCGCGCAGGATCCGGGCAGCGGAATAGCCACGCCCGTCGCCGAAGCTCGGGAAGTTCACTTCGACGAGCGCGAGGCGATCGAGGAAGGGTAATAGCACGCGGGCATCATCGCCAGGCTCGATCCGCACGGCGGTGGCATTGGTTTGATCGCAGCAGGCATCGACCGTCACCGTGCCGTGGTCGGCCACTTCATCTTCCCGGAAGCGGAATTGCACCTCATCGGGGGATGTTCCGAGATCAGTTGCCATTCTGGCCTCCTATTGAAACTTCGCCGCTAACAATTTGGGCATGGAAATGGACTTGTTTATCCGCAAACTCGGCGGTCCTGAGGCCTCGCCTAGCCATAAAGCGCCTCCTTGAACGGGGTCATGCCGATGCGGCGGTAGGTGTCGAGGAAGCGTTCTCCCTCCTCGCGCTGTTCGAGATAAACATCGGTGACGGTTTCTACCGCGCCGACCACGCCGTCCTCATCAAAGCCGGGACCGGTGATTTTCGCGAGGCTGACGTCTTCCGCTTCGCTGCCGCCAAGCGAGAGCTGGTAGTTCTCAGTGCCCTTCTTATCGACGCCGAGAATGCCGATGTGTCCCGCGTGGTGGTGCCCGCAGGCGTTGATGCAGCCCGAAATTTTGAGCTTCAGCTGGCCAAGTTCCTCGGTGCGGTTCTTCTTGGCGAAGTTCTCCGAAATCCGCTGAGCCACCGTGATCGAGCGGGCATTGGCGAGCGCGCAGTAATCGAGACCGGGACAGGCGATGATATCCTCGATCGTGTCGAGGTTGGGGGCGCCCAGATCGGCCGCCTCCAGCTCGGTCCATAATGCGTGCAAATCGGCAATCCGCACATGCGGCAGGACGATATTCTGCGTGTGCATGACGCGCAGCTCGTCAAAGCTGTATTGCTTCGCCAGCTTCGCCATCAACCGCATTTGATCGCCGGTCGCATCTCCGGGAATGCCGCCGACCGGCTTCAGCGAGATAACCGCTGAGACGTAGCTGTCATGCTTATGGCGAACGGTGTTGCGGTCGACCCACAGCGCAAAGTCGGGGTCAGAGCGGTCAACGCTCTTGGGTCCGTCTTCAAACGCGGGATCGGCAAAGAACGGCTTAATCCGCTCCAGCTCAGCCAGAGGCGGCTCAACGCCTTGCTCCAGCAGATGCGCGAACTCTTCCTCGACCTGGCGGGTGTACTCCTCTGCGCCCATTTCATGGACCAGGATCTTGATGCGCGCCTTGTACTTATTGTCGCGCCGGCCATAGCGATTGTAGACGCGCAGGCACGCCTCCGCATAGGTAACCAGCTGATCGAGAGGGACAAAATCGCGGATTTGCGGGGCGATCATCGGGGTGCGTCCCATGCCGCCACCAACATAGAAGCTCGCGCCGATCTCGCCCGCGTCATTCCGAACGATCTGGATGCCAATGTCGTGCAGGCGCATGGCCGCGCGGTCGGTATCGGCAGCGATCACCGCGATTTTGAACTTGCGCGGCAGATAGGTGAATTCCGGGTGGAAGCTCGACCATTGGCGCAGCAGCTCGGCATAGGGACGCGGATCGATCAGTTCGTCATGCGCTGCGCCCGCAAAGTGATCGGAGCTGATGTTGCGGATGCAATTGCCGCTGGTCTGGATCGCGTGCATCTCAACCTTGGACAGGTCGGCGAGAATGTCGGCGGCATCTTCCAGCTTGATCCAATTGTATTGCAGGTTTTGCCGCGTGGTGAAGTGGCCATAACCGCGGTCATATTTGTCCGCGATATCGCCCAGCGCTATCATCTGCCGCGAGTTGAGCGTGCCATAGGGGATCGCAACGCGCAGCATGTAAGCATGCAGTTGCAGGTACAGACCGTTCATCAAACGCAGCGGCTTGAACTGGTCTTCGGTTAGCTTGCCATCGAGGCGGCGCTGAGCTTGGTCGCGGAATTCCTCAACGCGGGCGTCGACCATAGCTTGGTCATATGAATCGTATTTGTACATTAGATTACCCAGTCCCAGCCGGTTTTGTCTGCGGTCGGCACGGCGAGATCACGCCGCACAGTCGGGCCAAGTGCGCGCACCCGGTCCTTGATATGAGCAGGCCGCACTCCGTCCTCGGTCTGCGATGCCTCGAGCGCGTAGGGCACATTGACGCGCCGTGCCGCCTCTTCGGTAGCGAGGATCTGATCGGCAGCATCGCCGACATCGACCGCATCGTGGACGGAGAGTGACCAGGTCTGGCCATTCCACCAGACGACTTCGCCGGTTTTCAGGTCGTTGCCTGTGAGAATTCTCATTGGGTTTCCTCGATTGTGAGGGCTGCAAGAGTGCGGTCATCAAGCCCGGTTTGGCGCGCGGTCACATCGCCGATCACGATCAGGGCTGGGCTTTTGATCTGAAGGCTGGTGACAAGATCGGGCAGGCCAGCGAGCAATCCGCGAACGACGCGCATTTCGGGGCGTGCAGCGTTTTCGATAATGGCAACAGGGACATCCGGCGCAAGGCCGTCTTCCATAAGTTTCTCAGCGATCTGAGGTGCGGTTTTGACGCCCATATAGATCACCAATGTGCGCCCCTTTCCGGCAAGGCCCGACCAATCCTGATCCGACAGCCCTTTGCACTGGCCCGCAACGAAGCTGACGATGCTGGAGGCGTCGCGATGGGTAAGCGCGATTTGAGCGGCTGCTGCTGCGCCATTGGCGGCGGAAATGCCGGGCACAATCTCGACCGGAACACCGGCAGCGCGTGCGTCCTCTGCCTCTTCACCGCCGCGTCCGAAAACCAGCGGATCGCCACCTTTCAGGCGGATCACATCGCGACCCTTCTTGGCCTCGCGGATCAGCAATGCGTTGATGTCATCTTGCGGCAGGGTGTGCCGGGCGCGCTGTTTCGCAACCGAGATAAACTCTGCCGAGGTGGGCGCCATCGCGAGTATTTCCCGGCTTACCAGCCCGTCATGCACGACCAGCTCAGCGTTTTCGAGCAATCGCGCGGCGCGCAGGGTCAGCAGGTCGGGATCACCCGGGCCCGCGCCCACCAGATAGATTGTGCCTGTGTTTTCCATGGGAGCGAAATGGGCCGCCAGCCGCCATCGCGCCAGTGAGAATGGATTTGCGCGCCTTTAGCAAAGCTATTGCAGGCGCTTGTAACGGCTAGTCCGCCTAGGTTTTGCCCAGTGGCTTGCTCGATGACTTGCTTGGTGACTTGCTCGGTGATTTACCTTGCGACATGGCCTCTATCAGCCGGTCCATCTGTTCGTTCGCCCGCAAGTTCAGATCGCGCTGTGGGAATGGAATTTCGACATCGTGCTCCTTAAAGAGCTGCCACATTCTCTTGTAGACATCGGAACGGATGTTCGCGAGGCCTTCCTCTGGGTCCTGGATCCAGAAACGCACATCAAAATCTACCGAACTGTCACCGAAGCCTATGATGTTCACGCGCGGCTTGGGAGACTTCTGAATTCGGTCAGTCTCCTCGACCGCTTGATAGAGCAGCTTTTCGACGAGCTCCAGGTCGCTGCCATAGGACACGCCGACCGGCGCTTTTACGCGTACATCGCGTGAGGAATAGGACCAGTTTACCACCTGATTGATCATCAGGTTTTCGTTCGGAATCAGATATTCGGTCTGGTCGCGCGTAATCACTGAAATTGCGCGAATGCCGATCTTCCTGATCTGTCCGAAGCTCTCGGTGCCAGCCTGATCGGTTACCGAGATCACGTCGCCCGGCTTGATCGACTTGTCCATCAGCAACAGGATGCCGGAGATCAGGTTACCGAAGGTCTTCTGCAGGCCGAAACCGATCGCCAGGCCGAACGCCCCGCCGAAAAAGGCCAGCGCGGTCAAATCGATGCCCAGCAGGTCGATGCCGATCAGGAACGCCGCCGCCCAGATGATCATCGTGCTGATCTTCTCGGCCAGCAGACGCTGCGTCGAATCCAGCTTCGTCGCGCGGCGCAGCAGGTTGCGGCTGAACCGGATTGCCAGCCATGCGCCGACAATCACCAGAGCGATAACACTGATCACGAGCAATATGTCGAATACGGACACGCGCATATCGCCAACCGACAGCGCCCATGCGTCAAGCGTGTCGATGACCGAGCCGACCGTCTCACTGCGGGAAGAGAGGCCCTCCTTGATCCCGTCTGCGGCGATGACGCTTGCTTCTTCTGCGGGCGCTTCTTCTGCGAGGCTCCATGCCTGGCCGGGCTGCGTCGGCTCGATTATGGGCGTGGCATCAGCCGCCGGCTGAGAGCTGGTTTCGGCTGTATTCTCGCCTGCTGGGGCAGTGGCAGTCGTCATGCGTTTTTCAATTCGGCAAAGCCTGCTTCTAGGTCGGCGATCAGGTCCGCCGGGTCTTCAAGTCCGATCGATAGGCGAATGCTCATCGCTGCGCCACCACCTTGGTCCGCGCACGGCACAGCCATGGCGTTTCGGATCGGTGCGGCGTCATAGGCCAGAGCGAGGCTCTCATATCCTCCCCAGCTATATCCGATCCCGAACAGCTCCAGACGGTCGACAAAGGCGGCCCGGCCTTCAGGAATGGCGTCGGCCAGAGTGAAGCTGAACAGTCCGCAGCCGCCGGTGAAATCGCGCTTCCAGAGATCGTATCCGGCATCGCCTTCCAGCGCAGGGCAGTGAATTGCGGCGACTTCGGGCCGGTCGCGCAGCCATTTGGCGATGGTGAGCGCACTTTGAAGGCCACGCTCAAGCCGCACGCCCATGGTCCGCAATCCGCGCAATGCGAGCGCCGCATCATCGGGAGAGACGACATTGCCCATCTGCACGCTGGTGCGGCGAAGCGCGCGATAATAGCGCTCTCCGGCGCCTGCACTGCCCATCATCAGGTCGGAATGTCCGCCGACATGTTTGGTCAGGCTCATCACCGAAATGTCGCATCCACGCTCCAAGGCGGGAAAGCCGATTGCGCTAGCCCAGGTGTTGTCGATCAGGCTGACGGCGTCCTTCTCGCGCGCAATGCGGGTCAGCTCGGGAATGTCGCAGACTTCCATCGTCAGGCTGCCGGGGCTTTCGAGCCACACCGCCTTGGTCCGCTTGCAAAACAACGCTTCGTAAGCGGTGATATCGAGTGGATCGAAGAAGCGCGCTTCCACGCCCCAGCGCTTCAGGAAACCGGTCGCCATCACGCGCGATGGTTCGTAGGAATTGTCGCTGATCAGCAGCACGTCGCCGGGGTTGAGCACGCTCAGCAGCGCGCCGTTGATCGCCGCCACACCGCTGGGATAGAGCATGGTGCCCGCCGCGCCCGGCTCCAGTTGCGTCAGCGCCTCGGCCAGCGCCCATTGCGTCGGGGCGCCCTGACGTCCGTAATAGAACTTGCCGTCTTTGCCTTGCGGTCCGCCAGCCTTGCGATCGGCTTCACAAGCGTAGAGATGCGTACTCGCGCGCCACACCGGCGGATTGACGACCTGCCCGGTCCATTCCTCGCGCCGTCCCGCGCCGACCAGCCTTGTGCCAGGCCCTTTGCCGTCTGTATTGCCAGCCATCTACGCCTTTGTCCCTGTTTCCTTTGGCGTGCTGGGATCGCCGCCCCAATCCGACCAGCTGCCATCGTAAAGCGCCCAATCGCTCTTGCCGATCAGCGCGAGCGCGAACAGCAACACGCTGGCGGTAACCCCGCTACCGCAAGTGGTGACAATGGGCCGATCAAGATCGATCCCTGCAGTTTCGAACACAGTTCTTAGATCGCCTGGTGATTTGAACGTGCCATCGTCCTTGAACACCTCGCGGAACGGAAGGTTGTAAGAGCCAGGAATGCGCCCGCCTTCCACACCGTGCACAGGATCAGCGCCTGCGCCTTCGAAGCGATCTTTGGCCCGCGCATCAAGTATTTGTTCTGCCTGCGTTTTCAGATTGGCGAGTATATCCGCCTTCATACGCAGGCGGTTGGGCGAGTTGAGACGAGGGGAAGAACCGGGGTTAATGTCTGGCTCGCTGCTTTCGAGCGGACGCCCTTCTGCACGCCATTTGGCGAGGCCGCCGTCGAGCAAAGCTACTGAGCCAATGCCGAAGGCGGCGAACAGGTACCAGGCGCGGGCCGCGCTCTTTATTGCGCTGTCGTCATAGATCACGATCCGGTCGTTCGGCTCGATACCCAGCTCGGACATTCGCGCAGCAAACTGATCGGCGCGCGGCAGGGCGGAAGGGACTTCGGACGTTTCATCTTTCAGGTTGCCCAGATTCATGAACCGCGCGCCCGGAACATGCGCTGCCGCAAATTCGGCCCGGGCATCGCGATTTGCAGCGGGCAGATGCAACGAAGCATCGACCACCACCAGGCCATCGAAGTCGAGCGCGTCCGCAAGCCAATCGGTGCTGACAAGTTGTCCGGGTAATTCAACCATCGCCCGATGCGGTAGCGCGACTGAGAGCCCCCGCCAAGCCTGTGCCTTAAGCCGGTTGGATATCGAGCTCGCGCGCCCGCAGGCCAGGTATGCCGCCCGGCGGCGTGTTGAGCGGGATCGGATGCAGCCGCGTCGAGCTGGCCGCGCTCGGCTGGCCGATCACATAGTGGCGCGTCACCGGCTCACCATTGGCTTGCGTCACTGTCACCTGCAGCAGCGGTACGAACAGGGGTGTATTGCCTTGGCGCAGGACTTGCAGCTTGGCGGTCGGCAATTGCGCCTGGCCGGAGATCGCGTGGCTCTTGTTCGGGCCGATGCGCGCAATCTGCTCTGGGTCCGGCCGGTCAAAGGCAAGTCCGCCGGGGTTCTGAGCCCCTGCCTGAGCGCTTGTAAGGATCGCTGAGACGGAGACATCGCGCACGGCGCCGTCGGTGCGATTGGCGAGTATCAGGCGGTAATCCACCGTGAAATTCATGACGCTGCGCGTGGCGCGCACAATCTCCAGCTCGATATCGATGCGGGCCGGAGCGTTGGCTGGCATGAGCGGAGCGGGTTCTTCTGGCGCCGCTGGCACCGGCTTTGCCGCTGGGCTTTCCTTTCGAGGGGCAGGGGCAACGGGCACTTGCGGGCGTTCGATTTCCGGCACGCTGACCTCTGCTTGGCGGCGGCGCAGGAACAGCAATCCCGCGATCAGCGCCGCCAGCACGGCGAGGCCGCCTGCGATCCACGCCCACACCGGTATGGTGCTCGCAATTTCCTGATCTGTGCCTTCCAGCGCAGGTGCGGCATCGGTTTGCGGCACTGGAATATCACCCGACGTGTCCAGCCCCGGAATGCCATTCGCCTGTGCCGCTGGCGCATCAGCCGAGATGGGAGCCGCTGGCACAGGCGCGCCGGGCGGTCGCACGGCGGGCGCGCCTGTTGGACGGGCTGTCGGTGCGCCTGGCGTCGGGCCGGTTGTGATGGTCGGCAGTGGTTGGATCGTCGGTGAACCAGTTGTCACCGGGTCAGTTGCGGCTGGAGATGCCGTATCGGCGGGGCTCAATGTCGGCGCAATGCTCGGCGTTGCCGCGGGAGTTGGCACTGGAGTGGGTGTTGGTGTCGGTTGCGTGATCACCCGAGGGGCGAGCGGCGCTGGGCCGGTATCGTCGGCTGGTCCCTCCACCTCAGGACGCGAGGTCGGTGTCGGTGTAGCTGTGGGCAGCGTAAACCCGCCGGGCGAAGCGACCACCATATGCGGCGCGCCCAGGGATGCAGCTAGAGCGAGCGTCGCCGTGCTCAGGGCAAGTGTGTGCAAAAGGCGATTACGGGCGGGCATTTGTCGTTCGGGGTGTTTTCAGGTCATCATCTTTGAATGGATCACGGCGAATTGTCGCTACAATGCGCGTGAGAGCCTGACATAGAACTTAACGCTCTCGCGTCCAGCTTGTCGCTTGCACGGACCGCGTTTTCGCGGCAACAGCGCGGCATGGAAAGCACACCTGAAACATCGCCAGCACCCGCCTTTCTCGGCAAGGATACGCCCCTGCCGAACTCTCCGGAAGAGGCCGTGCTCGATTACGTGCCCAATCCGCGCCAGGGCTCGCTTTATATGGTGCGTTTTGCCGCGCCGGAGTTCACTTCGCTGTGCCCGGTGACGAACCAGCCTGATTTCGCGCATCTGGTGATCGACTATGCGCCGGGTGAGACGATTGTCGAATCCAAGAGCCTGAAGCTGTTTCTCGGCTCATTCCGCAACCACAATGGCTTTCACGAGGATGTGACGGTCGGCATTGGCCATCGGCTGGCCGAAGAGATGCAGCCGAAATGGCTCCGCATAGGCGGATATTGGTATCCGCGCGGCGGCATCCCGATCGATGTGTTCTGGCAGACCGGAGCCGCACCCGAAGGGCTGTGGGTGCCGGATCAGGGCGTGCAACCCTATCGCGGGCGTGGGTGATTAGCGCCGCAACCAGGCTGGCGACCACGCTGTCAGTAAGAAGATGACTCTTTCAATCCTGTTGATCAGATTGCTCCGCACCCTCAACAATCTATTGCTTCGCGAGGATGCCGTCTGCCAGACTCACTTTCGGATCAAATCTCGATTCGAAAAATTCGCTTTTGGGGGCGAGTGACAATGGGGCGGTCGCCAATCCGCTGACAAATCAGATCATTCGGGGTCGCACTCTGCCTCCATCTGAAAATGATGGAGAAAATTTATGCGTTATACTTTCATGGTCGCAGCGGCACTGGGCGCCATTGCTGTTGGATTGGGGTCAGCGGATACCGTCCGCGCTGACGACTGCTTGCTCGATCGCGACGATGATGGGGAGGTCGATGTCGGTACAACCGATAACGATGGTGGTGCCAATTCCAACGATGACGACACCGCCCTAGCATGCGGTGTTAGTGCGACTGCAACCGGCGCAAACTCAACCGCTTTGGGCAGCAGCGCCGCCGCTAGTGGAGAAGATGCAACTGCGATTGGTGCTGGCGCTCAGGCCGGGGCCTTCGGCACATCGTTAGGTCGCCTCGCCATTTCCAGCGCCAGCGAAGCTCTGGCGATCGGTCAGAATAGTGATGCGACCGCTGCCGCAGCTGTAGCAGTGGGCACAGATGCACAGGCGACCGGAACAGCTGCCGTCTCACTGGGTCGCCAAGCCAATGCTTCGGCCGGCGATGCTATCGCGATCGGTCGGTCAAGCGCTTCGAGCCAGAGCGGTGCGCTGTCATTCGGCAGTTTCGCCAATGCGGCAGGATCAAGCGCGCTTAGTTTTGGCACACGCTCAGACGCGACGGCAGCAGGTGCGATTGCAATTGGCGGTGACGGCGTAGATACCGGTAATGACGGCGCTCAGGCAACGGCTGACAACGCCACGGCGTTGGGGGCCGATACTGCTGCGTCGGGTACTGGATCGACTGCGCTCGGTCATGGCGCGAACGCCTCTGGCGGCGCATCGATAGCAATCGGCGACGGCGCTTCCGCACAAGGAATGACTGGCATCTCCACGATCGCGATAGGGTCTGGATCAGTTGCATCGGGCGGCCTTGATGTGGCCATCGGAGTCGGGGCGAGCGCACAGGGCATGAACACACTAGCAGTGGGAAGCACCGCCTCTACGACAGGTTTTGACGCGACAGCGCTTGGAGCACGCACCAGTGCTTCTGGCGACAACTCGGTTGCCCTGGGGGCTGGGTCACGTGCAGATGAAGCCAATACCGTCTCTGTAGGAGGTCAGTTCAATCAACGCAGAATAGTAAATGTCGCTGCTGGCACGGCTGATAGCGACGCAGTGACGGTTGGTCAGTTAAACACTGCGATTACCGGCGTGAGCAACGCTGCGAGCACGGCGCAGGCGACGGCGGATACGAACACGGTGAACATTGCGGCCAACACATCGGCAATTGGCACGAACACCAATGCGATCGCCACCAACGCGGGCGATATCGCCGATCTGCAGGCCTCGGCTTCGGCTAGTGCCGCCGAGCTCAACTATTTCGCGGTCAACTCGGCTGCTGCCGATGCCGATGCTTCGGGCAGTGAAGCCATTGCCCTGGGCGGCGCAACTACGGCTTCGGGTATTTCTGCAATAGCCCTAGGCGCTGACGCTACAGCCTCTGGAGAAACATCGAATGCTTTCGGTTCTGGCAGTGAGGCGACTGCTTTGCGTGCTTCGGCTGTGGGTCCGAACGCTCGGGCGACGCAGACCAATGCCACCGCCTTTGGTGCAGCAGCCCAGTCGCTGGCGACCAACTCGGTCGCAGCAGGGGTGGGCTCTGTCGTGCTGGGTGACCGTTCGGCGGCGATCGGCTTTGCCTCGCGCGCAGAAGGCTCGCGCAACATCGCCTTCGGCAGCGAGGCCTTTGCTAGCGGAGCTAATGCTTCGGCGGTGGGGGCCAACAGCCGCGCGAGCGCTGGTCAGGCGACCGCTGTGGGTCAGAACGCGCTGGCGAGCGGATTGAACTCGACCGCTCTGGCGCATGGTAGCCAGGCGACAGGGACCAATGCGACCGCGATCTCGGTCAATGCCAGCGCGAGTGGCAGCGGCTCGGTGGCGATTGGCTTTGCGGCCAATGCCGCGCAGACCAACGCGGTTGCGATCGGCACCAACGCGGCGACCACGGCAGCCAACCAGGTCACACTGGGCGGCACAGGCAGCGCGGTGCGGATCGGCGATATCGATGCGAGCACGGCTGCTCAGCAAGGTCCGGTGGATGCGGTGACGGTGGATGCCAACGGTGTGCTCGGCAAGCAGCAAGTCGCCACCGCTGCTTCGGTCGACAATGTCCGCGTGGCGCTCAACAGTGTTGCCCAAGTCTCCACCGCCCAGTTCGATGCGCTTAGCGGACGGGTGAACGCGCTAGACTTCCGTCTCGAAGAGCTTGATGAAAGCACAAGAGGCGGGATCGCTGCTGCTGCGGCGCTTGGCAGTGCGATTGCGATGCCGGACAAGGCGTTCACGATTGCCGGCAATATCGCCACCTATCGCGGGCAGCAGGGCTTTGCTGCAAGCTTCACCGGGCGGATGAGCGAGAGCCTCGCCATCGGCGCGGGCGTCGCGGGCAACACCGGCGATGGCTCAGTGGTGGCGCAGGCAGGCTTTGCCCTGGGGTTCTAATCTCACTGAATGGTGAACTGAAAAGGGGAGGCCGGATGCATTCGGTCTCCCTTTTTGCTTCTTCTGAGAAGAATGGTGCCGGCTGCAGGAGTCGAACCCGCGGCCTGATGATTACAAATCAACTGCTCTACCAACTGAGCTAAGCCGGCACGTCTTCAATCGAGGAGCGCCCCTTAGGGCAAAGTTTTCCCGCCCTCAAGTAGCGAAATGATTTCTTATGCATGCTGTGCCACCCGCGCCCTCCACCCTTCCACCCGGAATAGTGTCCGGTAGGTTCCGGGTGGAAGGGTGGAGGGCGCGGGTGGCCAAGGCCGCACAAACTATAACGCCCTCAAGTGGCGAAGCGGTAGGGCAAAAACTATAACGCTCCGAACGTCCAGCCCTCGGTCCGCGCGATCTTGGCCGTGAGCGTGCGCGGCTCCCAGCGTTGGGGTTCGCAGTGCACCTTGCGCAGCCAGGCCGCTGTCAGCAGCGCGTCCGACGAATGATCACCGACCTCGCCCACTTCATCCACCGGCGGGCTGTCCAGCGCAGCCAGCGCCTCGTTGAGATCGGCGTAGGTCAGCAGCTTCGTGCGTGCACCGCGCCCGGTCATTTGAGCCGCTGCCTCTTTCGAGGCGAGGCCGGTGTAGATTTCGACCAGCAGCGACCCGCGTGTCGGGTGCTTTTCGGGGATCGGTTGCACCGGCCAGACCGGCAAATGCCCCTTAAGGTGATGCAGCATCCGCATGCCCGTCAGCGAGCTTTTGCCGACCTGCGCCGCGCCCACGAGGTTGAAATTGCTCACCGGGCGGCATTTTTGCGCGCGCTGCTGGGTCTCGGCCTGGCGAAATCGCCCCTCGCGGCTGATCGCATCGGGCAGGTGAAAACGGTCGCCGACATTGTCCTTTCCATGCCGGAAATAGCGTGATGCCTCTGGGTGGGTGAGGAAGCTATTCGCGCCCAGATATGGGTCGCTTTCGCAAATCCGGTCGATCAATGCCCACAGGCCATTCGCGTGACGCGGGCTCTCGTCCCAATCGGGAAAATATGCGCCCGCATCTTCGAACGGCAGGCTGATACCCAGATCAATCCCGACCAGAGTGTTGCTCGGCAGATCATGCTTGAGAATGCCGAGCACTTCGGGGCGCGACCAGCCCCCGGTTGGCGGTTTGGCGAGCACCGGCGGGCCGCCCCTAGCATCGGCCAGCGCGAGCGCGATTCCCTTGTGCCGCTCGCCCTTGGCCCCGGACCAGTCGATTGCCAGAAAGTGATCGAAATCACGCATCTGGCGCGTCGCCCGATTGCCGTTCCGCGCGCAAGCGATTCCAGTACTCGATCCGCTCCTTCACCTTGCGCTCAAACCCGCGCTCGACCGGCGCGTAGTATTCTTGCGCCTCCATCCCATCGGGCCAGTAATTGTCGCCCGAAAAGCCCTCTTCGGCGTTGTGATCGTAGGCGTAACCTTTGCCATAGCCGATATCTTTCATTAGCTTGGTCGGGGCGTTGAGGATATTTTGCGGCGGCATCAGACTGCCGGTTTCGCGCGCGGATTTGAACGCGGCCTTTTGCGCGGCATAGGCGGCGTTCGATTTGGGCGCGGTGGCGAGATAGAGGCAGGCCTGTACGATGGCGAGTTCACCCTCGGGACTGCCTAGAAACTCGTAAGCGTCCTTGGCCGCAAGGCATTGAGTGAGCGCCTGCGGATCGGCCAAGCCAATGTCTTCGCTGGCAAAGCGGACCAAGCGGCGCAGTACATACATCGGCTCTTCACCGGCGGTCAGCATCCGCGCCATGTAATAGAGCGCAGCCTGCGGATCGGAGCCGCGCAGGCTCTTATGCAGGGCGCTGATAAGGTTGTAATGCCCCTCGCGGTCCTTGTCATAGACAGCCACACGGCGCTGCAGGAACTGACCGAGTGCCGCCGGATTGAGCGGTTCAGATAGCGCGGCGTTGTAGAGCGTTTCCGCCTGGCCGAGCAGAAAGCGCCCATCGCCATCGGCGCTCGCGATCAGGGCCGCACGCGCATCTTCGGTAAGGGGTAGGGGGCCTTCGAGCGCCTCTGCGCGGGCCAGCAATGCCTCCAGCGCCTCATGGCTGAGGCGCTCCAGGATCAGCACTTGGCTGCGGCTGAGCAGAGCGGCGTTGAGTTCGAAGCTCGGGTTTTCGGTGGTGGCGCCGACGAGCGTCACCGTGCCGCGTTCCACAAAGGGCAGGAATCCGTCCTGCTGCGCGCGGTTGAAGCGATGGATCTCATCCACGAACAGCAGCGTGCGTTGCCCCGCTGCGGCCATCTTGTCCGCCTCGGCAAAGGCTTTCTTAAGGTCGGCCACGCCGGAAAACACCGCGCTGATCGACACGAAACGCATGCCCACCGCATCGGCGAGCAGCCTCGCAATGCTGGTCTTGCCGGTGCCGGGCGGTCCCCACAGGATCATGCTCGACAGCTTGCCTGCCGCGACCATCCGCCCAATCGCGCCGGTCGGCCCGGTCAGGTGCTCTTGCCCGATGACTTCACCGAGGTCGCGCGGGCGCAAACGGTCGGCCAGCGGCGCGTCATCTCGCGGCTCTTCCTTTCCTGAAGAAGGCGGCGGCGCATCATTCCCAAACAAGTCTGCCATTCGTCTGGCCTGATACGACGCTTGTCGGAAAATGCCATCCACCTCTTGTAACGAGTGTTCTATGATATATCTTAAATGCATTAAGAGTTATCTGAAATATCTAGGAGAGATAGAATGACTTGGCAGAAAAGACGCCGCGGCAATTGGAATGGCGGCTGGAATAACCTCGGGCCGCTGGTCGCGATGATGGCGTCCTCAGCGGGCGATTGGGAAGATATCGGCGAGAAGATGCGCGGCGGATCGTGGCAGGACGGCCCGAAACGGCGCAAGCGGCGCGGCCGGATGTTCGGTCAGGGCGAGCTGCGTCTGGCACTGCTGGCGCTGATCAATGAAGAACCGCGCCACGGCTATGAGCTGATCAAGGCGATCGAAGACATGACGGCGGGCGGCTATGCGCCAAGCCCCGGTGCAGTCTATCCGACGCTCCAACTGCTCGAAGACGAAGGTAAGATTAAGCCTGCGAAGGCCAAAGCCAAGGCGAAGGATGCCGAAGCGAGCAGCAAGAAGCCGTTCAAGGCGACCAAGACCGGCATTGCCGAACTGGAAGAGCGCGCGGATGAGGTCGATCAGCTGATGGGCCGCCTCAACGAGCATGGCGACCGCGCTGAAAAAGTGAAGGAGCGCTCGCCCGATCTGTTCCGCGCAATGGGCAATCTCGGCACTGTGCTGAAGAACCGGGCGCGCGCCGGAAAGCTCGATCAGGATGCGATGAATGAGATCGTCGATATTATCGATGAGGTCGCAAAACGCATCGAACGGATGTGAGAAGTTCTAGTTAGAGGCTAGCCAGCCCACTCTCTCCACCCTTCCACCCGGAGCCTACCGGGATACCATTCGGGAGGAAGGGTGGAGAGAGTGGGCTGGCGAGGCCATGTTGAAACACGAAACACCCGCAATTCTTAACCGATTTGCCGTGAGCACCCTTGCTCACTAGGTTGCTCTCCCGGGACTGGCCAATGTGCGAAAACGCACCAGTTTGGGAGGGTAAACAATGAATGAGCTTGGAACGACAAAAGCGCCGTGGCATCTTTGGGTGCTGGCAATTTTGGGCCTGCTTTGGTTCGCGGGCGGCGCGAACGACTATGTCCAGACGCAAATGCGCAATCAGGACTATCTCGGCATGATGGCGGAAAGCGTCGACGTGCCGCTGCAAACCATCCTCGATTATTACGGCGATTTCCCAGCCTGGGCCGACGCGATGTGGGCCATCGGAGTGTGGGGATCGGTGCTGGGCGCGATATTGCTCCTGGCCCGCAGCCGGTTTGCTTTCCATTCCTTTATCGCTTCGATCATCGGTCTGATCGGAACGACCATCTACACCACCACCTCGGATATGCCGGCTGCGCTCAACACAACGTTCAGCCTGATTTTCACGATTGTGATCTGGATAACGGTGATCGGTTTTGCGTTTTACGCGCGCCGAATGACGGCGGCAGGCGTGCTGAAATAGGATTCTTTGATTTGGGAGCCTAGCCACCCTCACCCTCCGCCCTTCCACCCGGATAGTTTCCCGGTAGGTCCCTGGTGGAAGGGCGGAGGGTGCGGGTGGCAACGGTCGCTGCGACAATGAACTTAAGCCGCAGCTTCTTCCGCTGTCTCTTGCTCGATCAGCGCGCGGCGGTCTTCAACCAGACGGACGTAGGTGTCCGCGACGACCTGATTGATCGCCGCCCAGCTGTATTCGCGCGATTTCGCTTCGCCTGCGGCGCCATGGCGCATGCGTAAGTCGTGGTTCGTGCAATAGGGCGCGATAGCCTCGGCAAACTCTGCCGCATTGCCCGGAGGCACCAGCCGTCCGGTTTCCCACTCATCGACCAGGCTTGATGCCCCGGTCGCGCCTGCGGCGACTACCGGAAGGCCGCTCGCCATCGCTTCCAGCGTGACGTTGCCGAATGTCTCGGTGATCGAGGGGTTGAAGAACAGGTCGCCGCTGGCGAGCGCTTTGCCCAAATCGGCCCCTGTCTGGAAGCCAGCAAATATACCGCCGGGCAATGCCTCTTCAAACCAGCCGCGTGCCGGGCCATCGCCAATCACCAGAACCTTGTGCGGTGCCTGGCGCTTGCGCAATTGCACGATTGTTTCGGCAAACACGTCGAGCCCCTTTTCCATCACCAGTCGCCCAAGGAAGACAATTGCAATGTCATCATCGGCAAGGCCAAGGCTGCGCCGCCATTCCATATCCCGTTTGGACGGATCGAAAGTCGTGCGATCGACCCCACGCGTCCACAGGCCGATATCGTCGTGCATCTTCTGCGCGAGCAGCTCGTCGATCATGCTTTGCGATGGTGCGACCAGCGCGTCGCAGCGATTGTAGAACCGGCGCAGCATCATCACCACGAGCGGCTCGAGGAAACCCATCTTGTAATAGCGCGGATAGGTCTCGAACCGCGTGTGCACTGAGGCGAGCACCGGTATGTCGTGATCCTGCGCCCAGCGTAGCGCCGCATGGCCCGATGGGTCGGGCGATGAGAGGTGCACGATGTTGGGTTTGAACTTGTCGAGGTCGCGGCGAACCTTGGCATTGAGGCCAGTGGGCAGGCGATATTCCCCGCGTCCCTTCACCGGCATGCGGAAACTGGGCAGGCTGACGAGGTCGCCAGTGGGTTCGAAATCAGGCTCAGCCACCGTCGGGGAATAGACGCGCACGGCCGCGCCAAGGCCCAGCAGCGAGCCGACGAGGCGATTGAGCGCCTGGTTCGCCCCATCGCGGGTGTAGTTATAATTGCCGCTAAACAAGGCAATGCGAAGATCGGATATTTCCATGTTGCGGGCGACATAGAATGTTGCGCGGGCCTTGGCGAGGGAGTCTTTGCTGTCCGCACGCCATCCGGCGTGCGACGTCCTCAGACCTGTCGGGTTTGCGGGCGGGCATGCGCCCCTGCGGGCCGTGCTCCGCGAACGAGCCGGTAGCCTGGAATGGTTCGACGCTGCAGGCGTCGCAAGGCCGACAGGCCGCCCGAGCTTATGCGAGGAAATTGCATATCATTCGATGTGCACGAAAGAAAAAACACAATTGACATGTTGCGGCGCACCATTAGTGCGGCACGTGGGCCACGCGGTCCCAACGCCGCGCGTGCTCTCTGTAAGGAGAGAATACATGACTGAACTACCTGCCGAGCCGGCGCTTAAGCCCGCTCGTCCGCAATTTTCTTCCGGTCCCACGGTGAAATTCCCGGGCTGGTCCCTCGACAAGCTGAAGACCGAATCGCTCGGGCGCTCGCACCGCTCGGCTGTTGGCAAATCGCGCCTGAAATACGCGATCGACCTCAGCAAAGAGATGCTGGGCGTGCCCGAGGATTACCTTGTCGGCATTATGCCCGCCTCCGACACGGGCGCGCTGGAATGTGCGATGTGGACCATGCTGGGCCAAGGTCCGGCGACGGTCGCCGCGTGGGAAAGCTTCGGCAATGTCTGGATTCAGGATGCGGTGAAGCAGCTGAAACTGCCGAACCTGCAAGTGCTGGATGCCGATTATGGTGAGATTCCCGATCTCCATTCGATCCCGCAGGACAACGACGTTGTCTTCACTTGGAACGGCACGACCTCGGGCGCGAAGATCCCGAACACGGACTGGTTGGAGCCGGGCCGTAAAGGCGTGACCATCAACGATGCCACCAGCGCGATCTTTGCGCAGGAAATGGACTGGGCGAAGCTCGATGCGACGACTTATTCCTGGCAGAAGGTGATGGGTTCAGAGGCGCAGCACGGTATGCTGATCCTCTCTCCCAAGGCGATTGAGCGGATCGAAAGCTATGATCCGGAATGGCCGCTGCCCAAGCTCTTCCGCCTGAAAAAGGGCGACAAGATCAATCGCGGCATCTTCGAAGGCGCGACGATCAACACGCCGTCTTTGCTCGCGACAGAAGACTACATTGCAGCGCTCGAATGGGCGAAGTCGATCGGCGGGCGTCAGGCTATGTTCGAGCGCGCCGATGCCAATGCCAAGATCGTGACCGACTGGATCGAAGCGACGCCTTGGATGGAAAACATGGTCGCCGACCCGGCCAAGCGGACCAACACCGGCGTGTGCATGAAGTTCACTGGCGACTGGTATCAAAACCTCTCGGCTGAAGATCAGGCTGCGGTGCCGAAGACAATCGTCAAAATGCTGGAAGAACGGCATGTTGGCTATGACTTCAACGGCTATCGCGACGCCCCGCCAAGCTTGCGCATCTGGTGCGGCGGCACATTGGAGCAAGAGGACATCAAGCGCCTGCTCCCGTGGATCGAGTGGGCATACGAGCACGTAAAAGCTGGCTGAACCGATCGGGTGAGTCCCCGCGAAGGCGGGGACCTCCATCAAATATGCGAATTTCCTGACTGCCTGAGGTGTCCGCCTTCACGGGGACTCGCAAAGGAGCGAATTTTATGACCAAACCCAAAGTCCTCATTTCCGACAAGATGGACCCCAATGCCGCGCGTATCTTCGAAGAGCGCGGCTGCGACGTCGATGTGATCACTGGCGAAACCCCCGAAGAGCTGATTGCGCGCATCGGTGAATACGATGGCTTGGCCATCCGCAGTTCGACCAAGGTCACGTCCGCCGTGCTGGACGCCGCGACCAATCTCAAAGTCATTGGCCGCGCGGGCATCGGCGTCGACAATGTCGATATACCGTACGCCAGCGGCAAAGGCGTGGTGGTGATGAACACGCCGTTTGGCAATTCGATCACCACCGCAGAGCACGCGATTGCGATGATCATGGCGCTTGCCCGGCAAATCCCGGCGGCGAACACCCGCACGCAGGCCGGCGAATGGCCGAAGAAGGACTTCATGGGCGTCGAAGTCACCGGCAAGACGCTAGGCCTGATCGGTGCGGGCAATATTGGCGGGATCGTCGCCAGTCGCGCGCTCGGCCTGAAGATGAAAGTGATCGCTTACGATCCCTTCCTGACCGAGGACCGTGCGATTGAGATGGGCGTCGAGAAGGTCGATCTCGATACGCTGCTGAGCCGCGCGGACTTCGTTTCGCTGCACACGCCGCTGACCGACCAGACCCGCAACATCCTCAGCCGCGAGCGGCTCGAAAATGCCAAGCCCGGCATCCGCATCGTCAATTGTGCGCGCGGCGGGCTGATCGATGAAGCGGCGCTGAAGGATTGCCTTGAAAGCGGGCAGGTTGCGGCGGCTGCGCTAGACGTGTTCGCGGAGGAACCCGCCAAGGACAATCCGTTGTTCGGCGCGCCGAACTTCATCTGCACGCCGCATCTGGGCGCTTCGACCACCGAAGCGCAGGTTAATGTCGCGCTGCAAGTTGCCGAGCAGATGGCGGACTACCTCGTCAATGGCGGCGTCACCAATGCGCTCAACATGCCATCGCTTAGCGCAGAGGAAGCGCCCAAGCTCAAGCCCTATATGGCGCTGGCGGAAAAGCTCGGCAGCCTTGTGGGCCAGCTTGCGCATGGCAACCTCATCAAGATTAGCATCGAGCGTGAAGGTGCAGCCGCTCAGCTCAATGGCAAGCCGATCACGGGTGCAGTCCTCTCCGGCTTCATGCGCCGCTATTCCGACACGGTGAACATGGTCAATGCGCCATACCTCGCGAAGGAACGCGGCCTCGACGTCAGCGAAGTGCGCCATGAACGCGAAGGTGCATACAACACGCTGATTCGCGTGACGGTTGAAACCGAGCAAGGCCCGCGCTCTGTCGCCGGCACTCTTTTCGGCAACGAAGCGCCGCGCCTGGTCGAAATTTTCGGCATCGGGATCGAAGCCGATCTGGACGGCCACATGCTCTACGTCGTCAATGATGACGCACCGGGCTTCATCGGGCGTATCGGAACGCTGCTCGGCGACCACGGCATCAACATCGGCACATTCAACCTTGGCCGCCGCAATGCTGGCGGTGAGGCGGTGCTGCTGCTGAGCCTCGACGATGCAATCACGCCGGAAGTCATTGCCAAGGCCGAAAAGGTCGAAGGCGTGAAAATGGTTATGGCGCTGGAATTTTAGCGTCCATGTCTCTCGCGGCAATCGGCCCATCGATGATTGGGCCGATGCCTCCGAGGGGCGGGTGTTCTTGTAGCGCTATCGCTGCGCTATTTGAGCGCGGCACGGCCGACGGGCGTTGCCCAACGGCTGTACTTCTTCTAGCGCGCTGACGACATGACCCAAGCTGACGACCTCCTGCCCGCCAATCTTCTTCCAGAGGGCCTTGCCGACCGACTGCCCGCCGCGGCAGGCCGCATCACGCGTGCAATGCGTGCCTGCCTCGATGCGCTGGAAAGCCATGGCTATGACCGGGTGCGTCCACCGCTGCTCGAGTTTGAGCGCTCGCTCGCGGCCCGCATGGAGGGGGTAAAGACCCGCAACACCTTCCGCTTTGTCGATCCGTCGAGCCTGCGCACCCTTGCGCTGCGCAGCGATATCACCCCTCAGATCGGGCGGATCGCAGCGACCAGTATGGCCGACGCGCCGCGCCCGCTGCGGCTCGCCTATTGCGGCGACACTGCGCTGATCCAGGCGGGGCAGCTCGATCCGGCGCGCGAGCGCTTGCAACTGGGTGCCGAGCTGATCGGGGCGGACACTGTTGAAGCGGCGAGCGAGATCGTCGCCATGGCAGTCGAGGCCCTGAGTGCAGCGGGACTGACCGGCATTTCGGTCGATTTCACTCTGCCCGACCTGGTCGACACTCTGGCCGAGAAGGCGATGCCGCTAGCTCCGGATCAGATCGACGCGGTTCGCCGCGAGCTAGACACTAAAGATGCGGGCGGTCTGAAGCAGGCGGGGGGCGAGGCTTACTTGCCGCTGCTCTATGCCACCGGGCCTTTTGCCGAAGCGCGCGACAAACTGTGTGCGATCGATGCGGGCGGCGCGTTGACCAGCCGGATCAAGGGTTTGGAGGCGATTGCTGCGCGAGTTGGTCAGAAAGCGCGGATCACGCTCGACCCGACCGAGCGCCACGGCTTCGAATATCAGACATGGTTCGGCTTCACGATCTACGCCGATGGAGTGCGCGGCACGGCAGGGCGCGGGGGCACCTACCGGATCGGCGGCAGCGAAGAGGCAGCGACTGGCTTCACGCTCTATGTGAACGCAATCGCCGAAGCGGCGGCCGAGGAAGAGCCAGCAAACACGCTCTACTTGCCGCTTGGCCACGATGAAGACGCTGCCGCGCGTCTGCGCGCCATCGGCTGGCGCACGGTCGCGCAATTGGGTGAGGGCGAAGACGCCGCTGCGCTGGGCTGCACACACCGGCTGGATGGGAAAGAGACGGTGGGACTTTAGGTTTTCCGCACGCTATCCAGCGTGCGATATCCTCACTCCCTTCGGTCGTTGCGGGCGGCCACTTGGCCTTGCGGTCGCTGATGCGACCGAGTTCCGCGACCAAGGCAGCTACTGTCTATCAAGTCCTTGGTGCCAACACGGCGGCTTGGAATGGTTCGAGGCCGCAGGCCTCGCAAGGGCGCATGCCCGTCCGTAGCGCTCCGCGCGGAGGATAGCCGAGTGAACGGATGTGAACGCCGGCGCCTGAGACCAATAAACAAAACGCAGAATTGATGGTCGAAATCGACGTTATTGCTAACATTTAATCCGCGAAAACCCGCGCCAAAAACGCATCGACTTGCTCTGTTGCCGCATCACCGCTCAGCCCCAAATTCTGATTGAGCTGCCGGTGGTCTGTGTCTGGCACAGCCACGGTCTGCGCATCTGCGCCTGCGCTGGTCAAACTCTCCGCCAGCAATCGCGACTGATCGCCGGAGCGCTCGCGACCGGCCACATACAGGATCAGCCAATGGGGTGCATCGGGGCCGCCAACATGGGTGATCGGTGAGAGCGCGGCCTGGCGCGCCGGATCATCACCAAACACATCGGCGTAGAGAAGCGCCGCTCTTCCGCTTGCGCTCGCCATATTTCGGGCGATGTCATAGCCTGCGCCATCGAGCGGGATTACGCCCTGTATCGCATCGAAGGAATCGCCGGCATATTGCGGATCGGTGCTGACCAGAGCGGCCAGATGCGCCCCGGCGCTATGCCCCATCAGGACGATGCGATCCGGATCGAAACCGAGCGCGTCCGCCTGGCCTCGCAACACCGCAATCGCTAGGCCGATATCGCGCGCCTGCTCCTCCACCGGCGCATCGGGCAACAGGCGATAGCCGGTCGAGGCAAAGGCATAGCCGCTTTCGGTAAAGTGCTTGGGCTTGTTCACCACCGACACTTTGTGATCGCCAAATTTCCAGCCGCCGCCATGTATAAACAGGACCAAAGGCGGAGGATTACCCGAAAGATCAGCCTGCGGTTCCCCCTTCGCAGCAAAATAGTCGACCGTCTGGCGAGAGTGGGCACCATAGAAAATAGTGGCATCCACCTTCATTCCGGCTGTTTGTGATCCGCGTCTCTCGCCGCCACGCCGCTCCTCGCGATTTCCTCCGCCGCGTCGCTGGCCTCTCTCGCCTCTTTCGCCCCGGCGTTGCTGAGCCAGAGCGCGAATCTCAGCTGAACATTCACTGCTCAGACTATCTGCGTTTTCGATCAGGCAGCTGCGAATTTCAGACCTGTCGCTTCCGCACAGCTGCACCACTTCCGCTCTGCATTCGCGCGATGGCCGATCACGTTCCTGAGCGAGAATGGGTGCCGCGATGACGGAAGCTGCAAGCGCGCTCAAGGTGAGAGCGGGTAGAAATCTCATAACTGTTCCCTGCGTCGGATGATCATGCCGACAACTTGTGCCGAGCGCGGGTCGAGGTTCAAGTCGCGGATTGTCGCACATTGTGTCGCCGCTTTCCTACTCGCGCCGATTTTGGGAGGGGTGAGGGATGCATATTGTAGTTGCTCATCCCGGCGCGGCGTGCATGCCCAAGCCATCGAGAAAATCGATTAGTAGGCGGTTTTGTGATCGATTGAATTTTAGCGCTAGGACAGTGTTCCATGTGTTCCAAACGTGGCGTACCAGCGACGAATGGAGTGGGTGGTGTTGTTTGCTTTGCCCCTCAAGCGCCGGGCGCAGACCATCCGGCCTGCTTGGCTTCCGCGCCATACGGCGCGACGGGCATGCGCCCTTGCGAGGCCTGCGGCCTCGGACCAATCCAGGCCATCGGATCGGCAGCAAGAGCCCTTGTGCTAGCTCAGTGGCTTGGTCGCGAAGCACGGTCGGCGACCAGCCGACCGCAAAGCCCTTGCGGCCGCCCGCAGACCCGAAAGGGCCGAGGACATCGCACACCAGATGGTGTGCGGAACACAAACACCCCAAACTCCCTTGCTCTCCCAAGCGCGACCGCCTAGGCCCGCGCGGTTTGTCGGGTCACACCTTCCCTACCGAATCAGCATGAAAGTAGAGCATGGCTAACGTCACCGTAATCGGCGCCCAGTGGGGCGATGAAGGCAAGGGCAAGATCGTCGATTGGCTCGCCAGCCGCGCCGATGCTGTCGTCCGCTTCCAAGGGGGACACAATGCCGGCCATACGCTGGTGATCGATGGTGAGACCTACAAGCTCAGCCTGCTGCCATCGGGCATCGTCTCCGGCACGATGAGCATGATCGGCAATGGCGTGGTGCTGGACCCGTGGGCTTTGCGCGATGAGGTGCAGAAGCTCGAAGGGCAGGGCGTCGCCATCAATGACGACAACCTGGCGATTGCCGACAACTGCCCGCTGATCCTGTCGGTGCACCGCGATCTGGACGCGCTGCGCGAGACCGCTGCGGGCAAGGGCAAGATTGGCACCACCGGGCGCGGGATTGGTCCAGCTTACGAAGACAAGGTCGGACGCCGCGCGATCCGCGTGTGCGATCTGGCGCATCTTGACCGGCTGGAGCCGCAGCTCGACCGGCTATGTGCGCATCATGACGCGCTGCGCGCAGGCTTTGACCAGCCGCCTGTCGACCGTGAGGCGATCCTGGCGGAACTGGCGGATGTTGCCGAGTTCGTCTTGCGCTTTGCGCAGCCGGTGTGGAAGCGGCTCAAGAAGGTGCGCAAGGCGGGCGCCAAGATCCTGTTCGAAGGCGCGCAGGGCGTGCTGCTGGATGTCGATCACGGCACTTACCCGTTCGTCACCAGCTCCAATACGGTGAGCGGCACGGCGGCGGCTGGCTCTGGCCTCGGGCCGAACTCGACCGGCTTCGTGCTCGGTATCGTGAAGGCTTACACGACCCGCGTTGGCTCCGGCCCGTTCCCGACCGAGCTCGAAGACGAGATTGGTCAGACGCTGGGAGAGAAAGGCCACGAATTCGGGGTGGTAACCGGGCGCAAGCGGCGCGTGGGCTGGTTCGATGCGGTGCTGGTGCGTCAGACGTGTGCGATCAGCGGCGTGACCGGCATCGCGCTGACCAAGATCGATGTGCTCGACGGCTTCGAGACGGTCAAGATCTGCACCGGATACCGGCTGCGCGGCAATGTACTCGACTACTTTCCCAGCCATTCCGCCGATCAGGCCGAAGTCGAGCCGATCTATGAGGAAATGGAGGGGTGGAGCGAGAGCACCGCTGGTGCGCGCTCCTATGCCGATTTGCCCGCCAATGCGATCAAGTACATCCAGCGCGTGCAGGAACTGATCGAGACGCCGGTTGCGCTGGTTTCGACCAGTCCGGAGCGCGACGACACGATCCTGATGCGCGATCCGTTTGTGGATTGAGCTGCACTGGCCGAAAGTGAGTCCCTGCTCGGGACATAGGAAGCCGTGCGGAATTGCGCCGCTGCCTATGTGACGATATTCTGCTGAACGATGGCACGGTTCTTCGCTCTTCTTGCCGCTTTGCTCACCGCCTCTTGCGTGGCGCCCGCTAACGAGCCTGCCAGCGATACGCGCGGCTCAGCGCAGGTCTACCAGCCGCAACCGCGTGTCGCCGGTCGCACGATACCTTCCCGCCCATCGATACGCCGCGGCTCGCGCTATGCGGACTATCTGATTATCGACAAGTCGGAGCGGCTGCTGGTCGCCTATAACAATGGCAAACCGATCCGTATCTATCGTGGGCTGCAATTCGGCGATGCACCGCGCGGGCACAAGCGCTTCGAAGGGGACGAGCGCACGCCGGAGGGGCTCTACACCGTCCACACACGCAATCCGAACAGCGCCTATCACCTGAGCCTGCGGATCGACTATCCCAACGCGAACGACCGCGCCTTTGCCGCGCAATATGGCCGTTCGGCTGGGGGAGACATCTTCATCCACGGCCAGCCCAACGGCGCAAACCGGCGGATGCGCGGCGACTGGACAGATGGCTGCGTGGCGCTCTCCAATACCGAGATCGAGGAGCTGTGGAGCCTCGTGCCCGATGGCACCCCGATCGAGATTCGGCCCTAAGCGCTATCAATCATCACGTTGTTCAGAGAGCAGCGCGACCTGCACCTGCAGCCGTTTTACTTCGCGCAGAACAGTCAACATGTTCATCCTGGCGAACATCCATTCCTTGACGAAGCCCTGCATCACGATCAGCCCAATCGACAACAATCCCCAACCGACCATAGGCTCCAGCCCATCGGCAGTTACGGCGCGGTATACCGAGTAAAGCAGGGCAAAACCGAGCACGATCGCGACTGCAAAGACCAGCTTGGCCCAGCCGCCCAGATTTCCGCTCATACTGTCCCCTATCATCTCGAACAGGCCGCGATCCTCTTCCAATTGGCCGAGAAAAGCTTGGTCGTCCTTTGTGAGGGCATCGGTGATGCGATCATCTTGGGTGGTCATTGGAAGTCTCCTTCTGGATTTGCTGTGAGCTCCGCAATCAGTTTTTTGCGGGCGTGAAAAATGCGGGATTTGGCCGTGCCAAGCGGCACGTCTGACGCCTCTGCAATCTCGCGCAGGGTCAGGCCCTCAACGAAATGCAAATGTGCGGCCAGCCGCTGATCGGGCGGCAGCGTGGCAAAAGCCTGAGCAATTGCGACACTGTCTTCCTGCGAAGCGACGAGTGCCGGTTCCGGCTGCTCGCCCTCGTTGATATTCGCGCGGCGAGTTACAATCCTCGCGATCCGATCCGCCCCGCGACGCCGCAAAATGCCGAACGCCCAAGGCGCAAATTTTGCGGGATCTCGTAAACCGCTGAGACCGCGCGCCATCGCCAACCAGCAATCTTGAGCCAGGCTCTCGGCCTCTGCCGCATCGGCGACATAACGCCGGGCGGCGCGCAGCAGCCGGGGATGCCATCTGCGCGCCAATCGCTCGGCGGCTCGCCGGTCGCCTGATTGTGCCAGGACGACCAGGTACTGATCGAAAAGCGCCCCTGCATCGGGGGAGTGAGAGAGGCGTTTTTCGACCATCACAACGATAGTCGGCGAAAAGGGCAGAAAGGTTCAATGACCTGCATCAAATAATGTCGCAAAACTTCGAATTCTTGACTTGAACTTGTTTTGTTCTATTTCTGTTTCACGAATTTGAGGAGGCGATTCGATGGGGCTGGCTGATTTTGTATATGATGTGGCGCGCGATCCGGCTGGGCTACCGGCAAGTATAGCCGTCTTTGCGGATCGTCCCGCAATGCGGGGGCAGATCGCGGAGGATTTGATCGGCGCGGGTTTTCGCGCGGCTGATATTGGCCCGATTGCCGATTTGCTCGACGGCAATATCAAGGTGCTCGGCGATGTTGTCTTGATCGACTGTCCGGAAGTGGATGCTCAGACGCTTGCGGCGTTGGCGCGGCTCGACATGCGCGTGGCGCGCTCCGGCTCGCAATTGATCGTCTCGACTTCGCTTGATGCGCTCGACGATGTGTTTGCGGCGCTCGATCAGTCCGACCCCCAGCTGCTGGTGAACCCTTCGCGGGCCGATCGCATCGTGGCCGTCGGCCGGGTGCTCTCACATGTTTCGAACGCGCGCTTGCGTGAGATGACGGAGGAGGATCGACTTACCCTGCTGCGCCTATCCGAGCAGGTGGATACGATTGCGAACAAACTCGAAGGATTGTCACAAGAACCATGGGATTCCGGCGGGAAACAGTCTCAGTCCCTGAGCGATGTGAAGCGAGATTTTCGCGGCGCGGAAAGCAACGAGAATGACTGGGGGAAACCGAATTGTGCCGGACCTCCGCTGCCCGATCCACGCCTGGTGCGTCAGATCATCGCCAATCGACAGGCAAGGGCGCGGTTTTTCGATGCAGAGCTTTTCTCCGATCCGGCTTGGGACATGCTGCTGGACCTGACTGCGGCGCATGCCGAACATCGCCGGGTGTCGGTGACGTCGCTGTGCATTGCGGCAGGCGTGCCTGCGACCACGGCTTTGCGCTGGGTGCGGCAGATGGTGGATAGCGGCATATTCGTGCGAATTGCGGACTCGACCGACAAGCGCCGAGCATTTGTCGCCTTAAGTGAAGGGACTGTCGATGCGATGGCGGGTTATTTCGCCGCGATCGAAACGCCGCTCAATCTCGCAGCATAGCGCGGAGGCTCGCGGCCTCAGCTCCGCCTCAGGATCACTATAAGCCTGTTGTCGATCCCTTGCTGAGCAGATAGGTCGGCGGCCTTTGGGCAAGTCGCAGCGTTGTCGGCGTCCCGTGCACTTGTTCTGCGCGATGCTGCGTTAGGGCAGCTTTCCACCGGGCACACAATCCGGATCGCATCGGCACGTGCGCGGGCCAATATCTCGGCTGGCACATCGCCTATCGCACAAACAGCATCCGCCTCGCCCAGATAGCGCGCTTGGCGCACAGTCAGATCTTCCGGATCATCGCTGGTGATCGCAAATTCGATCGTTTCGCCTGCTTGGTCGGCAGGATCGCCGTCTAGCCAGCCATCGACCCGTTCATGCGAAGCGGCGTCGAGCGCATCCAGCGCTCCGCCTTCGCGCAAAGCCTCATCCAGTGCGCGGCGGCGATCTCCACCTTCAGGGAAGCGTTTGCGCAGCTTGGCGCGCGCGCCGAACAGCTTCTCAGCCAGGCGTCCAAGCGATTGCGGCAATATCCGCTCCAACCTCAGCCTTACATGCTTGGCCAGCCCAGCCGAGGCGCCGCCCGTGCCAACTGCGATCAGCACCGGGTTGCGGTCGAGAATACTCGGTGTCGTGAAATCGCAAAGGTCGGGCTTGTCGACGACATTCACCAGCATGCCCGCGCAGCGCAGATTGATCGCTGCCGCTTCGCAGGCGCGCTCATCATCGTAAGCGATGAAGGCGATCCGCACGCCTTCATCCACCGCTTGTTGCATATCGTCGATGATGAAGCCGCCCGCGCGTTCGACCAGACGGCGTTTGGGTTCGGCGGCCTCGCCTTCGCCCAGCACCAACACCTTCTGCCCGGCGATCCGGTGAAACAGCGGGAGGGCGTTCAGCTCAGGTTTGGGCAGCTCGCTCATGCAAGCCAGTCAGGCACGCGCTCTGCGTCCATAATGGCGCCTGCATCGATCCGGTCTGCGACCACCGCGAATTTGTCGTCATCGACCAGCACTTCGGCGACGAAGCCCCGCGAATTGTAGCTGGAGGCCATGGTAGCGCCGTAAGCACCGGCGGTGCGAAACACTGCGAGTTCGCCGCTTGCAAGCTCATCGCATTCGCGGCCCATGGCGAAGGTATCGCCGGTCTCGCAGATTGGCCCGACAATGTTTGCAGTCATCTGCGCGCCGCGCGGCTCGACCGCTTCGAAATGATGGTATGCACCATAGAGCGCCGGGCGGGCGAGGTCGTTCATGGCCGCGTCGACGATGACGAAAGGATTGTTGAGCCCGCGCTTCACGCGAACCACGCGGGTCAGCAATACGCCGGCATTGCCAGCGATGACGCGACCGGGTTCGAAGATCAGTTTGACGCCCCAACCCTTGGTTACGCGTGCGACCATCGCGCCATATTCTGATGGCGGGGGCAGCTCCTCACCCTTGCGATAGGGCACGCCCAATCCGCCGCCGAGATCGACATGGGTGATGTTGTGGCCCGCGCCGCGCAGCGATTTGACCAGTTCGCCAAGCTTCTCAAAGGCGCGTTCCAGCGGCGCAATGTCTGCCAACTGGCTGCCGATATGCACTGCAACGCCGCGCATATTGACGCCCGGCGAATGGGCGAGCTTGCCGAAAATCTGCCCAGCCTGGTCGATGGGCACGCCGAATTTGTTGTCCGCCTTGCCGGTGGAAATTTTGTCATGCGTTCCGGCATCGACATCGGGGTTGATGCGGAGCGCGCAATTGGCGGTCATCCCCATGCCCTCGGCGAGTTCTGCGAGTTCCAGACCCTCTTCTTCGCTTTCGATGTTGAACTGGCCGATATCGGCTTTCAAAGCCTCGGTGAGTTCTTGGCGGGTCTTGCCCACGCCAGAAAAGACCACGTTTTCGGGCGCAATGCCTGCCGCTAGCGCGCGTCGCATCTCGCCGCCCGAGACCACATCCGCGCCATATCCCTGTCCTTGCAACACCTTGAGCACTGCGAGGTTGGGGTTGGCCTTCACAGCGAAGGCGATCAGCTTGTCGGGAACGTCGTCCAGCGCCTCGCGAAAAACGCGGGCATGCCGCTCCAGCGTGGCGCGTGAATAGACATAGACCGGCGTGCCGACTTCATCGGCAATACGCGGCAGCGGCACGTCTTCGGCATGCATTACGCCGTCTTTGAGGGCAAAATGGTCCATGAATTCTTAGCTTTTATTCCGGGGGTAGATCGAAGGGGTCGTCTTCGCGCTCTTCGGAGCGGCGGCGCAGCTCCACGCTGCGTTCAGGGGCCGCGAGCGCGTCACGCTCCAGCAGCTCTTCGGCATTGGGCTGGGTTTCCGTGCCTTGCGGAGCGACCGGTAGGCTCGCGCCCTCCGGCGGTGTGAGGTCGCCGCGAGATCCGCAAGCGCCGAGCAGCGCGGTCGCCAGAATGATCGCCCAAATTCGCATTATCCGTCCATTCCCAGTGCCGCGCGAGCCTGCGCAACCTGAGCCTTTACCTGCTCCGGCGCGGTCCCGCCATAGCTCGCGCGCGCCGCTACCGAAGCATCGACAGACAGCGCTGCAAAGACACGCTCGTCGATGCGTGCATCGATTGCGCGCAAATCCGCAAGCGGCAATTCATCGAGCGCGCAGCAGCGCTCCTCCGCCAGTTTCACCGCCGCGCCGGTAATATGGTGCGCCTCGCGAAACGGAATGTCAGCCTCGGTCACCAGCCAATCGGCAAGATCGGTCGCCGTGGCATAACCAAGCTGAGCGGCCTCGCGCATCCGGTCCGTCTTGAACGTGCTGTCCGCGACCATCCCCGTCATCGCTGCAATGCTGAGCTCCATCAATCCTGCAGCTTCGAACACTGGGGGTTTGTCGTCCTGCATGTCTTTCGAATAGGCGAGCGGCAGGCCCTTCATCGTCACCATCAGCGCGGTGGTGCAACCGATCACCCGGCCAGCATGTCCGCGCACCAGTTCGGCGGCATCGGGGTTCTTCTTTTGCGGCATGATTGAGCTGCCGGTCGAGAGCGTGTCGGCCATGGTGACGAAGCCGAAGGGTTGGCTTGCCCATAGGATGAACTCCTCGGCCAGGCGCGACAGATGCACCGCGCAAGTGGAGCAAGCAAACAGGAAATCCATCGCGAAATCGCGGTCGGACACGGCATCGAGCGAGTTTGCGGTCGGCCGGTCGAATTCGAGCGCTTTTGCGGTCGTCTCGCGGTTTACAGGAAAGCCGGTTCCCGCAAGCGCAGCCGAGCCGAGCGGGCTTTCATTGAGCCGGGCGCGGGCATCGCTCAGGCGCGAGCGGTCGCGGCGGATCATCTCATAGTAGGCCATCAAATGGTGACCGAGCGTAACCGGCTGCGCGGTTTGCAAATGGGTGAAGCCGGGCATCACGCTTTCCGCATGTTCGCCCGCACGGGTCACAAGCGCGCGTTGCAACTCCGCAAGCCCCGCATCCATTTGGTCAATCGCGCCGCGCACCCACAGTTTGAAATCGGTCGCCACCTGATCGTTGCGACTGCGCGCAGTGTGCAGGCGGCCAGCGACCGGGCCGATCAGTTCGGTCAGGCGGGCCTCGACGGTCATGTGAATGTCCTCGAGATCCCAGTCCTCGGGAACCCCGTCGCGCTCATATTCCTCGGCGATCTGAGCAAGGCCGCCGTCAATGGTCGCAGCGTCTTCTTCGCTGATGATTCCCTGCGCGCCCAGCATGGCAACATGCGCGCGGCTGCCGGCGATATCCTGCCGCCACAGCGCCTTGTCGAACGGGATCGAGGCATTGATTTCGCGCATGATCGCACTAGGTCCAGCTGAGAACCTGCCGCCCCACATCGTGTTGGATTTGCTCATGTCGCTTCGATTGCCGTTCTTTGCCTTGGCCCTGATGGTGCCGCTTGCGGCCTGCGATAGTGGCGCGGGCGAGGGTGCGCAACAACAGGGTGAATTGGGCGAGAACAAGTCAGGCTTGGCCGAGGCGGAGGTCGGCGAGATCGACCGGGCGCAGGCGGGCACTGAATTGCCTCAGCTGTCGTTCACCGATCCTGCGGGGAATGTGCTCGATTTTGCGTCGCTGGACGGACAGCCTGTATTGCTCAATCTTTGGGCAACATGGTGCGCGCCGTGTAAGGTGGAGATGCCTTCGCTCGATCGCCTTGCCCAGGAAATGGGCAGTGATTTGCGAGTAATTACAGTGAGTCAGGATATGCGCGGGGCTGAACTGGTGGAGCCGTATTACGCGCAGCAGGGCTTTGACAATCTTGAGCCGTGGCTCGATCCGAAGAACACACTCGACCGCGCGCTGGATAATGGCGGCGTGTTGCCGCTCACCATCCTGTTTGGCGCTGACGGGCGCGAAGTCTTGCGGGTGAAGGGCGGCTATGAGTGGGACAGCGAAGAGGCGATAGCGCTCGTTTCCGAAGCTTTGGCTGGTTCTGGAAGCGCCGAATAATCAGGTGGTGGCAGGTCAAGCGAAGCCAGCGGCCATCCGAACATACCTGACATCAGCAATGCCTGGATGCGAGAGATCGGCCAGATTTGCGAGAGCGGCGCGAGAATTCGGTCGCGCAACCAAGGCTCAATCCCGCCATCCGATTGGTACAGCGGCGTGAAAAACGCCGTCACCCACTGATAGATATCGACATGGTCGCGCCGCCACGATTTGGCGAGGCGCAAGGCCTCACCCAGCGTGCGCCCTTCGGCAAGGCCGCGCCGCAACGACCATGCATCGAGCAGTGCCATATTCGCGCCTTGCCCCAATTGCGGGCTGGCCGAATGCCACGAATCGCCGATCGCGATCATCCGTTCGGCCACAGGACGCTTGGCTGTGCGGTGGGCATAGCGCGCAAAGGTCAGCTGGTTGCGCGATGTGATCCGCTCAAGCAGCGGCGCGGTCTCAGGCCAGAGCGCAAGCACATCCGCTTTCCAAGCGTCCAGCGGCGTGTCCTGCCATGCAGGATAATCCGCGACTTTCAGGGACCAAAAGAACGCAGCCTCAGGTTGGTGAGCATCGCCGCGCGTCCCAATAGGCAGCACGCCGACCATCTGTCCCGCACGGCGATAGCGCTGCTCCAGCAGGCCAAGATCGAAGGGATCATCGGGTTTGAGCGGCAGGCTGGCCCAGAGCGCTCCGAACGGGAGAATACCTTTGGGCGTGCTGTCGAACACAGTCTGCCATCCGCTCGCATCGACAACCAGGTCGAATTCGTCCGACGTGCTGCCGTCGCTGAAGATGAGTCGCCGCCCGGTGGCGCTCAGCGAGCTGTCGATGATCGCGCGCCCGGTGTGGACCGCAATGCCCTCGCGCTGGACGGCCTCATAAAGCACTGAGAACAGGCTGGCGCGGTGAATGCCGATGCCAAATGAACCGGGCAGGGCGAGCTTGTCGTAGTGCGCATCGAGCGCGGTGCGTCCGTGTTCCTCCAGCCCCTTTAGCCCGCGAATGCGCGATCCGCGCCGGGCGACTTCGCCAGCGAGGCCCAATTGGGCGAGCACTGCCATGCCGGTTGGCTGGATCATCAGGCCGGAGCCGACCGGGGCAGGCTCATCGAACTGATCGAACAGAGTGACTGCGTGGCCATCGGCATACAGCATCAGGGCCGCAGCTAGACCCGCAGGACCGCATCCTGCAATCGCGATTGTTTGCCCCGCCATGTGCGATGCTTTGACGCGCTATTGCGATTTCGTCGAGTGTTTTGGGTGGTTTGGGAGTTTTTGCGAAGTTCGCTTGGAGGCGTGCCCTTCGCTGCCGCTCGGGAGTTTCGAACCAATTTGATCTCCCAGATCAAATTGCGTTATCGAAACTGGTGGGCGATGACAGGCTCGAACTGCCGACCCTCTCGGTGTAAACGAGATGCTCTACCAACTGAGCTAATCGCCCGCTCCGTTTCAGCGGAAGAGGCGCTTCTAGCGTGCAATTCTTGAAAATCAATTGCTGTGTGGCGGAATAGTGCATGTATCGCTATCCGCTGGTGCCATGAGCACCCCGAATATCACCGTTTTGGCCACTGGTGGCACCATTGCCGGCGAAGCGGATTCCGCGACTCGGCACGATTATCGCCCCGGGCAGATCGGGATCGAGGACTTTCTGGGCCGAGTCGAAACCCTCGGTATCGATGCCAATCTGAGCGGGACGCAAATCGCCAATATCGGCTCGGAAGATATGAGCCCGGCCATCTGGGCGCAGCTACATAAAAGCATCAGCGCCGCCATCGAAGATCCGGTTTGTACCGGCGTCATTGTCACACATGGCACCGATACGGTGGAGGAAACCGCTTTCCTGCTCGACCTGACCTTGCCGACTATCAAGCCGGTTGTGCTGGTCGGCGCGATGCGTCCCGCCAATGCTGTCGGCTATGATGGCCTGCGCAATTTCGCCAACGCCATCCGTGTTGCTGCGGACCGGCAAGCTGCCGGGCGCGGCGTGCTGGTGGTGATGGGCGACCGGGTGTTCGCCGCACGCGATATCCGTAAGAGCCGCACGCGCGGCACCGACGCGTTTCAGGGCTTTCCGCGCGGCTCGGTTGGACTGGTCACGCCCAGTGCGCTCGATTGGTTTGGCGCGCCGTGGCGGGTTGGTGAGAGCGCGCGCTTCCCCTTCAAACGAGATTTGCCTGATGTGCCAATCCTGTTCGTGCATGCGGGAATGACCCCGGACTATGTCGATAGGCTGGTCAGCGACAATACGCGCGGCGTTGTTGTCGCAGGGGTAGGTGAAGGCAATATGCCAGAGCCGGTTCGCGCAGCTCTGGTTGCGCTGGCTGCGAAGGGTATGCCTGTCGTTCGCGCAAGCCGCTTGGACGAAGGGCTGGTCGACCGCGAGCCGGAGGATGATGAGAATCGCTTCGTTGCCGCGCGCGCGCTCAATCCGCAGAAGGCGCGAATATTGCTGCAAATGCTGATCGCGGCAGGAACTCTCGATCCCACCGCGATTCAGCTTGAGTACGACGGGCGCTAGTTTGTCATGCACGCCATCGGGCGTGCGAAACTCTGCAACCCCTCACCCCCAGGGCGTCACCAGATACTTCTCGCCGGTTTTCATCTGGCGATAATCTAGGATCGCGTCCTTCGTGAGCATGCCGTGGAGATCGACCTTTTCCTTGTAGCTGCTGGCAAAGGTGGTCGTGAGGTTTTCAAGCACGCGGGTGCGCATCTTTACCACCGTTTCCATGCCAGCTTTGGCGAGGAATGGCGTCAGCAGCCAACCCGAAACCGTCCATTGCAGGCCGTAGGATGGCGTCAGGATCGTCGGGTTCTGGAGGTCCAACCGCCCATATTGATACATCTTTTTGTCTTGGTTGGAGCCATAGCGCGAAAACTCGTCCATTTGGCTGACGGCAACCTGCTCCATCGCTTTCAAGACATGGTCGGTGTTTTGCCCACCGCCAATCGGATCAAAGCCCAGAAATGCCCCGGTTTCAGAAATCGCTGCGCGCAATTGCTTCATGTAGTCATCATCAGATGAGTTCACGACATACTTCGCGCCAAGGCCTTTCAGCAGGTCCACCTGCTCCTGCCGACGCACGATATTGACCAGTTTCATCCCGTCTTCGAGGCAGATCTTATTGAGCATCTGACCAAGGTTTGATGCCGCGGCAAGGTGGATGATCGCGTCATGCCCTTCCATTTTTGCCGTTTCGACAAAGCCAAGTGCCGTCATCGGATTAACGAAGCTGGAAGCGCCCACTTCTGAACTGTGATCGCCCAATGGCAAGCACATCATAGCATCAGCGATTGCATACTGGCTGAAGGCATTGCCAGGAACGCAGGCAACCCGCTGACCCATCAATGCCTTGGCCATATCGCCATCGCCGGTTGCGACGACAGTGCCTGCGCCTTCGTTGCCTGCTGGCAAACGCTGACCATGGCGGCCGCGTTGACCGGACAGGAAGGGCTCGGGCATTTGGGCGACGATCTTGCCGTCGGAATATTCCGCGTTTTCGAAATCAGCTGCGCTTGTCAGAATCGCTAGGTCGGACGGGTTGATCGGTGCCGCCTCCATCTTGACCAGCACCTGGTTGCCAGTCGGCTCGGGAAAGCTCTCCTCGGCGATTTCCAGCGTGAGCGCGCCGCCTGCATCAAGGGTGGTGAAAAGCTGTTTTCCGGTGGTGGTCATTGGGTGTTCTCCTGTGAATTTTTGGTTTTCGTTGTTTCGCGGGGCATTATCTCGACCAGAACGATCATAAACGCCCATATTGCCAGCGTCGGCTGAAGTTTGGGAACTCTGGCGAGTTTGAAAAAGTCCTCTGCAATGAAGGGGAATGCGATGATAGATACGGCAGTCATGACCCCATAGAAAAGCTTGTATTCGCTTCGTCCAAGATAGAGGATCATCACGACGATCGCCGCGCTGAGGATTAGAAGCGCTGCGAAATCGCGCACGGGCAGTCCTTCGCCACCAACCAATACGAAGCCGAGGACCGCGCCGAACACGATATTGATGCCGTCGACATTGGCTTTGTATTCGCCTTCGGTGATCCGAAAGCTGGGCGGCATCTTGTACCAGTTTGCCATTGTTACCGCTCTTCCTCTGGATAGCTTGCTTCGACGAAGTAGAGGCCGTGGGGCGGTGCGTTAAGCCCCAATTCCTGACGGTCTTTTGCTTCGAGCGCTTGGGCCAGGCGGCCTTTGTCCCACGTGCTCACCCCAACCAACTTCAGCGAGCCGACCATTGAGCGGACCTGATGATGCAGGAAACTGCGTGCGGCGGCATGGATGTGAATCTCCGGGCCAAGAGGCGTGGTGACTCGCTCTACGTCCAGCTGATCGAGCGTTTTGACCGGGTCCTTCGCCTGACATTTGACCGAGCGGAAGGTGGTGAAGTCATGCCGCCCGACCAGCACTTGTGCAGCGTCGGCCATAGCTTCCACGTCCAACTCTGGCCCGACCTGCCAGGCGCGCTTGCGTCCGAAGGTGAGTGGCGCGCGGCGATTGACTATGCGGTAGAGATAGCGCCGCCCGGTGCAGGAAAAGCGGGCGTGCCAGTCATCTGGCACAATCTCGCAGGCCGTCACCGCGATCGGGTTCGGCCGCAGCTGCGCGTTGAGCGCCTCCATAAAACGGAACGGCGTGAGCTCTTTCTCGATATCGATATGGCTGCGCATGGCGAGCGCGTGGACCCCGGTGTCGGTGCGGCCAGAGCTAAGCAATTGCGGGTTTTCGCCGGTGATCGCATGCGCGGCCTCTTCGACTGCCTGCTGCACGGTGGGGCCGTGCTTCTGGCGCTGGAGACCCTGATAAGGCGTGCCGTCGAATTCGAGAGTGAGCGCAAAACGGGTCACGCCAGGATCGTGCCTTTCGCGATTGTCCGCCCGCGCAGGAAGTCTTCTCGGTCCATTGCGGGCTTGCCTGCAGGTTGCAATCGGGTGGGGCGAAGCGCGTCCTTTCCACAAGCGATCGTCAGCTCGTCGTCGAGCACCTCACCAGATCGGCCCCTTTCTTCGCAAACTTCCGCGCGCAGCAGTTTTACGCGCATGCCGTCCACTTCGAACCACGCTCCGGGGAACGGGGCGAGGCCGTGGATGTGCCGCACCAGCTCCTCTGCGTCGCGCGACCAGTCGATCCGCGCCTCGGCTTTATCGATTTTGGGAGCATAAATTGCCTCCGCGTCGTCCTGTATCTGAGGAGTGATATTCGGCAGGTCGGCCAGCACCTCTACCATGGCATTTGCGCCCAGTTCGGCGAGCTCTTCGGTCAGCTCTCCGGTGGTCTTGTCGAGCACGGGCGTTGTCACTTTGGCGAGCATCGGGCCGGTATCCAGCCCAGCTTCCATCTGCATAATGGTGACGCCGGTCTGCTCGTCGCCCGCCATGATCGCGCGGTGGATCGGCGCGGCGCCGCGCCAGCGTGGCAGCAGCGACGCGTGGATGTTGAGGCAGCCATGCTTGTGCGCGTCGAGCACAGCCTGCGGCAGGATCAGTCCATAGGCTGCAACCACTGCAACATCGGCGTTGAGCGCCGCGAACTCAGCCTGCGCGTCTTCCTTGCGCAAGGATTTCGGGTGGCGCACCGGTAAGCCAAGCTCTTCTGCCTTGGCCTGAACCGGGGAGGGGCGCAGTTTCTTGCCCCGACCGGCTGGACGCGGCGGTTGGGTGTAGACGCATTCGATCTCATGCCCCGCCTCATGCAACGCGGCCAGTGCCGGCACCGCAAAATCGGGCGTTCCCATAAAAACAATTTTCATTTTTGGGCGCATAACGCTTCGAACCGGCCTTTCTCGTTACCGCCGCAGCCCCTATCTCTCCCCCCATGGCATCGCAAGAGATCGAAGCTTTATCGAGCACATTGGCCCGCCTGCCAGGGCTGGGGCCGCGCTCTGCTCGGCGTGCGGTGTTGTGGCTGGTCAAGAACCGGGAGCAGGCACTGCCCGCCTTGTTAAAGGCGCTGACCGCGGTCGATGAAACGCTGGTCGAGTGCGCCACATGCGGCAATGTCGATACCACTGACCCATGCGGAATCTGCGCCGATCCAAAGCGGGACGCGAAATCGCTGTGCGTGGTGGAAGATGTCGCCGATGTCTGGGCGCTGGATCGGGCGAGGCTGTTTTCTGGCCGCTATCACGTACTGGGTGGCAAGCTGTCTGCGCTCGACGGCGTGGGGCCGGAGGATCTGAACATCGCGGCGCTGCTGTCGCGGGTCGAGGATGGCTCGGTCGATGAGGTGGTGTTGGCGATGAATGCCACACTCGAAGGGCAGACGACCGCACATTACCTCGCCGAACGGCTCGAGCCCTTCGGCCTGCGCATCACGCAGCTGGCGCATGGCCTGCCGGTTGGCGGTGAACTCGATTATCTTGACGAGGGCACGCTTGCGCAGGCGCTGAGGGCACGAAGGCCGGTGGACTAGAACTTGCACGCGGCGACGGTTCCAAAGAAGACAAAGCTCCAATTACACTGATCGAACCGTTCCGCTTGCGACCGAACGTTTCACGCACTAAATTACTGTTCATGGCTATTCGTGAAATCCTGGAAGTGCCGGATCCCCGGCTCAAAATCGTGTCTGAACCGGTGAAACCGGAAGAGTTCAACGATGAGCTCAAGACGCTCGTCGCCGATATGTTTGAGACGATGTACGACGCGCCCGGTATTGGTCTCGCGGCGATTCAGGTTGGCGTGCCCAAGCGGTTGCTGGTTATAGATCTGCAAGAGCCGGATACCGATGCGGAGCCTGAAGAATGCGACCACGATCACGGCGATGGAGAGGGTTCGCACAAACACTATCCGGTGAAGAACAACCCGCGCGTGTTCGTGAACCCTGAGATTCTTGACCCGGCAGAAGATCTTGCGACCTATCAGGAAGGCTGCCTCTCTGTCCCTGAAATCTATGCCGACATCGATCGTCCGGCGACCTGCCGCGTGCGGTATCAGGATGTCGAGGGCAAGACGCATGAGGAAGACCTCGATGGTCTGATGGCCACGTGCATTCAGCACGAGATGGACCACCTCGAAGGTATCCTGTTTATCGACCACCTTAGCCGCCTCAAGCGCTCGATGGCGCTCAAGAAGCTGAAGAAAATCAGGCAGGCGGCGTAGGCGTAGTTAGGCCGCCTTGGCGCCTGACATAAGGTGCAGCGCTTTTCTCATATCATCGATGACCTCACTGCAGATGCGCGCGCAGCGTTTGCAATGCGCGTCTTCGTGCATTGAGCAATCTTCATGACACTGCTCGCAGGCGATGATCGCGGCGGCTCCGATCGCTTTGACGGCGGCGACATTGCCGCCCGTGCGTCGGCTCGCGATGCGATAGAACGCGGTGCAGGCATCGCTCGCATCCAGGCATCGGCGAATGCATTGCGCGCGTTCTTCTGCGTGAGGTTCGGCCAGGCAGGCATCGGCGCAGCTGTTGATGATCGCCGCTCCGTACATGGCGTGCTTGATCGCTTCCCCAAGCTCATCGTCGTAATCGTTCGCGACGCGTGGGTGCTCGCTAATCATTTTCTTGATCGACATCTCACTCCTCCTTCTGTGAAATGAGCGAATGGAGCTGGGGATTGGTTCCGAATTGGCCGTGATCGGTGCTTGGCGAAACTCTTCGTTCCAGCTATGTTCCGCTCCATGGACGGAAATATCGTAATCGCTTTTGTCGCTGTAGTCATGTTGGCTGGAGGGCTGGCGCTCGGGTGGTTTTTCGGCTCGCGGCCAGCCGCCGATTTGCGCGAGCGGCTGGAAGTGCGAGAGGGCGAATTCAAGACTGCGATCAAGGAGTTGGGCGAGGCGCAGATCCACCTCTCTGCTGCGCAAGAGCGCGCTGCGCGGGCTGATACGCTTTCGAGTGAGCTGGACCGGGCGCGTGAAGAAAACACCGCGTTCAAGGCGGAGCGTGCGGGCTTCGCCGAGCAGAAACGGCTGCTTGAGGAATCGCGCGACAAACTGCTGAAAGAATTTGAGAACACCGGCGCTCAGGTGCTGGGAAAGGCCCAGGAGGCGTTCCTCAAGCGCGCAGAGGAGCGCTTCAAGCAATCCGAAGAGACCGGCGAGGCCAAGATCAAGGCATTGCTCAACCCGGTTGGCGAGCGGCTTGAGAAATACGAAAAGCAGGTCGAAACGCTGGAGAAGCAACGTGTCGATGCGTTCGGGCAATTGAACGGCCTTATCCAGTCGATGCGCGAAGGGCAGGAAGAGGTGCGGCGCGAGGCGCAACGGCTCGGCAATTCGCTTACCAATGCCCCCAAAGCGCGCGGGCGCTGGGGTGAGCGGGCTTTGCAAAACGTGCTTGAGCAATGCGGGCTGGCCGAACACACCGATTTTCACCTTGAGCAATCAATGGATACCGACGCCGGACGCTTGCGCCCTGACGCCATCGTCAATGTGCCGGGGCAGAAGAAGCTGGTGATCGACGCCAAGGTGTCGCTGAACGCCTATCAGGCGGCGTTCGAGGCGGACAATGATGATGAGCGCGCGCGCCACCTCGATCTGCACACCAAATCGATGCGTAACCACGTCCAGACGCTCGGATCGAAGAGCTACCAAAGCCAGTTCGACGACGCGCCTGATTATGTCGTGATGTTCGTGCCTGGCGAGCACTTTGTCGCTGCCGCACTCGAGCATGATCCAGAGCTGTGGGACTTCGCCTTCAGCAATAAAGTATTGCTCGCGACGCCGACCAATCTGGTGGCGATTGCGCGCACGGTCGCGCAGGTCTGGCGGCAGGACAAGATGGCTGCCGAAGCACAGGAAATCGGCAAGATCGGCGCCGAGCTCTATGACCGGTTACGCGTCGCTGCCGAGCATATGAAGCGTGTTGGCGGCGGGCTGGAAACCGCCGTTGCGAATTACAACAAGTTTGTCGGCAGTTTCGAACGCAATGTGCTCACCTCAGGCAAGCGGCTTGCAGATAAAGGTATTGAGATCGGCAAACGCGAAATTGAGGAAGTGCCGCTGGTCGAAGGGGCGCCGCGTTACAGCGCCAAGGATGCCGATGAAGCGGATGCGCTGGAGGATCGGCGCGACGCTGCGGAATAGCGCGCACCATCGCTAGCGGCGTGCAAGCGGTTCAAATCGACCTTTTGGCCCAGTCGAAAAATTCGTCCTGTGCTTTTCGCAATTCCATCGTTGCCTTTTGATAACCTTCCCAGTCGCGCTCGATCTCTCGCAACATCCAGCTGGATTGGTGGCGCGACAGCATATCCTGGGTTTCGCGGTGCCGCTTGCTGAACTCGAGATACTTCTCGCGATCCGCCTTCAGTCCTGGGTCGTCCTGCGAGATATGTGAAATCGCCAGCATATCTTTCTGGAACTTTCCTCTCAGACGAACCAGCTGCCGCTCGTCATAGCGGCCGGGCGCATCGGTCGCCGCTATCAAATCCCGTTGCGTCTGCTGGGCCGTCTGAATGGCTGTTAGCAATTCACTCGCCATGTGATGGTTCTCCTGATCCCGACACAGGTTTGTTCCGTCGCCCGAGTGATCACACCTAGGCTATGCAGATTTATCATTGTCCGGACAAAGTAGAGCTTCCGCGTTAAGCAATTGTGCATCGGTGCTTGAAGCGCATGCTGGGTAAGCCGCTCTGGCCAAATGGCTTCATTCCAGCGTGAAGCCGATTCGCAGGGTAACCTGGAAATGGGCGACTTCACCATTCTCGATATGGCCGCGGGTTTCGACCACTTCGAACCAGTGCATGTTGCGAACTGTCTTGTTGGCCTTGGCTATTGCGCCCCGCGTCGCATCTTCGATGGACTTGGGCGAACTTCCAACAATCTCGAGGATTTTGTAGACATGATCCGACATGATGGGGGCTCCTTGGTTCGTGCTCCGACGAGGAACGATAGCACACTGGTCGCTGCGGCGCTCCAATTTCCAGTATTTTCAAGCTTATGAGCGATGAGCGCGTTGGCGTGATGCCTGTGCGGAAAGCCCAGCGCACGATCATCAGATCCACACGCGCTTTCCTACTGAGACGCCCCATGGCATCGTCCAAGCCGCTCTTTCACATCGCCGGACCGCCATCGCATCGCTCGCAAAGGCGCGCTGCGCATGCCAATTCAAGTTGGAGAAGTGTCAACTTCGCAATTTCGGGTTAAACGCATGAAAAACATTACGAAAGAAGGCCGAACATCGGGTGACACGGTGTCAATTGTGTCAACTTCGCTCAGCCTAGCGCATCGAGCACTTCGTAAGCCAGCACGGCCGCAGCAACTGCCGCATTCAGGCTGTCCGCCCGTCCACGCATCGGCATTGTGACGCGAAGGTCGCACTCGGCCTCGTAGGCTTCGGGCAGGCCCTGGGATTCGTTGCCGACCATGATGAAGCATGGGGCGGAGTAGGGCGCACCGCGATAAGGGACCGCGTCGCGCAGGCTAGCAGCGACCAATTGACCGGGTCCTCCGCGCAGCCATGGCAAAAACTCATCCCATCGAGCTTGCGCAATGCCCTGAGTGAAGACCGCGCCCATGCTCGCACGGACTGCCTCGGCGCTAAATGGATCGGCGCAATCGTCGATCAGGATCAGCCCGCCAGCGCCAACTGCATCGCCGGTGCGCAGCATGGTGCCGAGATTGCCGGGATCGCGCAGGTCCTGCGCCACCAGCCAGATCGGCGCGACATCCCGTTCCAGCGCAGTGAGCGAGGTGTCGAACTCTTCGAACACGCCAACCACGCTCTGTGTGTTCGACTTGCCGGTGATTTTGGTCAGGATGTCGGGCGTGGTCTCTATCACATCACCGCCACCAGCGATCACATCCGCTTCCAGCTTTGCAAGCAGAGGATGCGGATCGCGCTTCTCCGCCATCACCAGCGTTTTGGGGATGTGTCCGCATTCGCGCGCATCGGTGAGCAATCGCAACCCTTCAGCCAGGAATTGCTCCGCCCGCTTGCGATGTTTCTTTTCACGCAGGCTACGCAGATATTTGACCGTCGGGTTTGAGAACCCCGTGATCTGCTTGCGTCCGGGCGTTTCAGTGGCTTCAGGCATCGGCCCCGCTCACTCTTCGCCGAACCCGTCTCCAACGAGCGTGCAAAGGTCTTCGAGCACCGCCTCGGCACCGTCGCCTTCAACGATCAGATCGACGTGATCGCCTTTGGCCGCGCCCAGCATCATCAGACCCAGGATTGACCCGCCTTCGGCCTCGTGGCCATCCTTGGCAACGCGAACTTTGACCGTCTCCGGCAAAGCGCTGACTGCACCAACGAATTTCGCGCTGGCCCGCGCGTGCAGGCCGCGCTGATTGACGATTTGCATGGTGCGGCGCTGCTCACTCATGCCTTGGCCTTCGCAGGTTTGGCATCGTCTCCCAGAAGCTCGCTGGCAACGGTGATATAGTTGCGCCCTGCCTGCTGTGCAGCGTCGACCGCTTCGCCAACACTCATCGACTTGCGTGCGCCAGCGAGCCGGATCAGCATCGGCAGGTTGATCCCGGCGATGACTTCTACCTTGCCCGTGTCGAGCAGTGAAATGGCCAGATTGGATGGCGTACCGCCAAACAGATCGGTCAGGATGATGACGCCGCTGCCTGCGTCGACCTTGGTGATCGCTTCGGCGATCTCAGTCCGCCGCTGTTCAACGTCGTCGTCCGGCCCGATGCAGACGGTCTCGACGTTTTCCTGCTCGCCCACAACATGCTCCATAGCATGGACGAACTGTTCCGCCAGGCGGCCATGGGTGACCAAAATCAAACCGATCATGTGTGAAACCTAGGTCCGTTAGCTACCTGCGGCATACGGCATCAATGAGAAGCCGGGGCCAAAAACTATGACTATAAGGCTCAACCACGCTCGATCTCGTCGGTGGCGCGTGAGCCCAGATTGCGGTGTCGGACAGTGGGCGAAAATCCAGCACCGCGCAAGTCCTCCGCCATGCGTTCGGCTGTGTATACTGAGCGGTGTCTCCCCCCGGTACACCCGAAGGCGACATGGACGTAAGCTTTCCCTTGCGCCTCGTAACGGGGCAGCAGGGTGATGAGCAGATCGCGGATTTGCGCAAATGCCTGAGCAAAAGCGGGATCTTTCTGAATATGCTCGGCAACCGGCTCGTCCTGCCCCGTCAACTCGCGCAGCCCCTCAACCCAGTGCGGATTATCGATGAAACGCATGTCGAAGACCAGATCGGCAAGCGGCGGCATGCCCCGCGCAAAGCCAAAGCTCGAGATTGTCAGCGTTGTCGGTTGTCCGGCGCTATCGCTGAACTGATCGCGCACATGATTTTGTAGCTGGTTGCTCGTGAACTCGCTGGTGTCGATGACGATATCTGCCCAGCGCCGTAACGGATCCAGCAGTTCGCGCTCGGCCTTGATCCCTTCCTGCAAAGGGCGTCCTTGAGCCATCGGGTGGCGGCGGCGCGTCTCGTTATAGCGTCGCTCTAACTCACCACTGGCGCAATCGATAAACATGAATGTGATCGACAGATCACCGCGTTCGTTGAGGTCTTTTACGAGCGAAACGATGTTGCCTGGCACAAAGCCGCGTGTGCGCGAATCGAACCCGATCGCGAGTGGCGCCTGTTGTGTGTCGGGGCTCGAGATGAGCCGCTTCAGCAAGCGTACGGGAAAATTGTCGATAGTTTCCCAACCCATGTCTTCGAGAACGTCGAGCGCAGTGGACTTACCAGCTCCGGATAATCCGGTGAGAAGGAGGATTTGCTGGCGTTTGCCGCCGGCTTCAGCGTGACTGGCTTTTGGGGTGGAGGCTTGTGTCATTGATAATGCGCTTATGCGGTTCGTGGCCAAGGGAAGGCAAGCCCACGATTTCAACCATATGTCCTGAGCGCCCATAGCGCGCGCTCCGCCGGGGCGATGCTTCCCGGCACAAAAGGGATGGTTGGAATTGAAACACCCAGTACTTCGCGCACATCCGCTGTCTCGCGAAACCGCTCGGCCGTTTCCTCCAAAGTGAGAATCAGAGAGAGTTGCGCGGTGGTGGCCGGCATATCCACGATCCCGATGCCTCTGATCTCAAGCTTGCCAGCAGTGTTTGGTGGAGGCGCGGCGATAATGCGTTCGTCTTCGCGTATCAGCTCCACTCCATCATCACCGATCAACTGTGCGCCGCGCTCTATCAGCGCCAATGCGAGTGAAGATTTCCCGTTGCCCGGCTCGCCTTCGATCAGAAGCGCTTTGCCGTCGATAGCGACGGCACTGGCCTGGACGAGTGCGCTTTGTGCCACTTCTAGGCTGCAGCTGGCAGTTCGAGCCGCAAGCAGGCACCATTCTGATCGTCGCTGCGACCTTGAGCGACAAGCGAACCGTCATGCGCCTCCGCAATGGCGCGAGCGATAGCGAGGCCGAGCCCGGAATGATTGCCGAAATCTTCATTATCCGGGCGAACGGAGTGGAATCGATGGAACACTTTTTCGCGTGAGTCTTCCGGTATGCCAGGGCCTTCATCGCACACGGTCAGGGCCACGCGCTCGCCATCATTGTCGATCTCGACCAAAATCGGAGCATCGGGCGGCGAGAAGGACACGGCGTTGTCGAGCAAATTCTCGACCACCCGCTCCAACCGCGCGCCGACACCGACGACATTGGCGGCATAGCCCCGCGTGTTGAGCACGATCTCGCGATTGCGGTTCTCGGCACGATCTTCGCGGCTGCCGATGATTGCGCGGACCAGATCGGCCAGGTCGAGCCGTTCGAGAGTAGCGCGCGACATTTCGGCATCGATCCGGCTGGCGTCCGAGATTTCTGTGACCAGACGATCGATCCGCCGTACGTCATGCGTGGCAATATCGACCAGCTTGGTGCGTGTTTCGGGGTCTTCCACCCTGGGTAGCGATTCAATCGCGCTGCGTAGACTGGCGAGCGGGTTCTTGATCTCATGGGCAACATCGGCGGCGAAGCTGTCGACCGCGTCGATTCGGTGGCGGAGCGCCGCAGTCATGTCGGAGACAGCGCGCGCCAAAAGACCAATCTCATCGCCGCGTTCCGGCAGGCGGGGGACTTCGACTTCGCGTTCACGGCCTTGGCGCACTCGCACTGCTGCCTTGGCGAGCAAGCGGAGCGGGGTAACAATGGTACGGGCGAGAAACAACGACAGGAGAATAGATGCGAACAAGACCACCAACACCGCGATGCCCAAGGTGGAGCGGGCTGCGCGTACCGCCTCAGTAATGTCGACCGCATTGCGCGTGGTCAGCAAGGTCGCGCCGTTCAGGCCGACAGGTGCCGCAGCAGTGATCACCGGGGTGCCATCGCGCCAGTCATACAGAGTGATTTGGCTGACACCTTTCTCGCGGGCCGCGACCAGTTCCGGCCAGGCATCCGCCACGTCCGAGCCCGGCTCGACATAGTCGGTTACGGGCTCAGCGCTGACGATTGTATCGACCGCGCGGTCGAGCCAGCGGGCAAATTTCTGATCCCAAGTGTCATCACTGATATCATCAAACTCGAAGGCCGGGCCGTCTTCATCGAGCGCAAAACTGTCTGCCCACAGCAGCCCTTCGGAATCGAACATCCGCATCCGCATGCGCTGCTCCTTGCCGATCTGCACCAGCAGCGCCTCTTGTCGTTCGCGCGAAACGCCTGCGAGCGCTTCAGCGGTGATCTGCGCTTCGATCCGCGCGAGCTTGAAGCGCTCGTTGACCAGTTGGGTGCGATAGCTGTCGATATAGAACAGCCCGCCGCCCAGCAGCATCAATGGCAGCAGGTTCACCGCGAGGATTCGGGCGGTGAGCGAAAAGCGACCGGTCAGGCTGAGCCGCTCAACCTTCTGACTCAGCGTTGGCGCGTCATCTTCATCCATCGGTGAAGCTGTAGCCCGCTCCGTAGAGAGTATCGATTGCGCCGAACTCCGGGTCGACGCTGCGGAACTTGCGCCGCATCCGTTTTATGTGACTGTCCACCGTGCGATCATCGACGAATATATCGTCGGGATAGGCCGCATCCATCAGCTGGTTGCGGCTCTTGATCACGCCTGGGCGTGCCGCAAGCGCTTCGAGAATGAGGAATTCCGTGACGGTCAGGCTCACCGGGCGCTCATCCCAGGTGACGTGATGGCGAGCCGGGTCCATGAACAGGCGGCCCGTCCTGATGCTCGGGTTCGCTGGTTCGATATCCTGGCTTTCAATGCCAAGCGCCTTGTTCGGATTTGCGCGCCGCAGGATGGCTCTGATCCGCGCAACCAGCAGGCGCAGACTGAAAGGCTTGGCGATGTAATCGTCCGCGCCGAGTTCAAGCCCAACCTCCTCATCCTGCTCGTCATCTTTCGAGGTAAGGAAGATCACCGGCAGCGCGACCCGCTCGCGGACTTTGCGGAGCAACTCCAGCCCGTCCATCTTCGGCATTTTGATATCGAACACGGCCAGGTCTGGCGGATTGTCGACCAGCGCCTTAAGCGCAGTCTCGCCGTCGGAGTAGAGCCGGGTCACAAACCCTTCGGCCTGCAGTGCGATCGATACGGTGGTCAGGATATTGCGATCATCATCCACCAGTGCGATCGTAATCTCATCGCCTTTGAGTGATGCTTCGCCTTCTGTCTCGCTCATCTACTACCTCTCAAGAGCTGCCGCACCTGAATGACGGTCAGCCTGACCAAGCGCAATGACTAGCTGCTAAGCCTTGTATAAACAACGCGTCTTGATTGCTGCTACGGATAGCTTGCGATTTGGACAGCAGATATTGCGCTGCGCGCGTTTGACGAGGCCCGAACTGCCCTCTATGCACACGTATGCATAAGGGGCCTGCGCAAAGCTAAACGAATCGCCAAGACGTAACGTCAGGCGGTTTGCGATGCGAAGGTTCCTTCCCGGCAATTCAGTGTACCGGTTCAGGAGATTTGCGTTGACCCCGCTTGCCCATTCGCTTTCGGCCCAGGGTATTAATGTTTCGGCCGCCATCCACCCCAATTTCGGAACTCCAGAGCTGGTTGAGGCATCGATTGCCGCTGGCGAGGGTGCATTGTCCAAGGACGGCGCTCTGGTGGTGAAGACCGGCGCCCATACCGGGCGCAGTGCCAATGACAAGTTCATCGTTCGCGACGCTACCACCGAAGATACTGTGTGGTGGGGCAAGGTGAATGCCTCGATGGCGCCCGAACACTTCGCGGCTCTCAAAGAAGACTTCATGGCTGCGCTGGGCGAGAAAGAGACGCTCTATGTGGCCGATCTTTTCGGCGGTTCTCAGCCGGAGCACCGCGTCAACGTGCGGGTGATCAACGAGCTGGCCTGGCATAATCTGTTTATCCGCACTTTGCTGGTTCGTCCGACGGTGGATGAGCTTGCCGATTTTGCGCCTGAATATACGATTATTGACCTGCCCAGTTTCCGCGCCGATCCAGAACGGCACGGCACGCGCAGCGAAACGGTGATTGCGGTCAATTTGACCGAGAAGCTGATTTTGATTGGCGGTACGAAATATGCCGGCGAGATGAAGAAAAGCGTCTTTGGCATTCTCAACTATTTGCTGCCGACCAAAGGGGTGATGCCAATGCACTGCTCCGCCAATATTGGCCCGGACAACAAGACGGCGGTGTTCTTTGGTCTTTCTGGTACCGGTAAGACTACGCTTTCGGCTGATGCTTCGCGCATCCTGATCGGCGATGATGAGCATGGCTGGTCGGATACGGCGGTCTTCAACTTCGAAGGTGGCTGTTATGCGAAAATGATCCGTCTGTCAGAAGAGGCAGAGCCGGAAATCTACGCCACCACCAAGATGTTCGGTACAGTGCTGGAAAACGTGGTGATGGACGAGCAGACCCGCGAGCTCGATTTTGATGACAACTCGCTCGCTGAGAATACGCGCGGCGCTTACCCTATTCACTACATCCCAAACACCAGCGAAGATAACCTTGGTCCAGTGCCGAGCAATGTCGTGATGCTGACCGCGGATGCGTTCGGTGTGCTGCCCCCGATTGCGCGGCTGACGCCTGAGCAGGCGATGTATCACTTCCTCTCAGGCTACACGGCGAAAGTCGCAGGCACCGAGATCGGTGTGACCGAGCCTGAGGCTACCTTCAGCACCTGCTTTGGCGCACCGTTCATGCCGCGTCACCCGAGCGTCTACGGCAATCTGCTGAAAGAGCGCATCGCGAAGGGCGGCGTGCAGTGCTGGCTGCTCAACACCGGCTGGACCGGCGGGAAATATGGCGTTGGCAATCGGATGCCGATCAAGGCGACCCGCGCGCTGCTCAACGCCGCGCTCGACGGTGATCTCGACAACGTGGAATACCGCCGTGACGATAACTTCGGCTTCGATGTGCCTGTTCACGTGCCCGTGCTGGCGGACGCAGGGATCGATCAGACGATCCTCAACCCGCGCGACACCTGGGCCGATAAAGCGGAATACGACGCGACGGCCCAAAAGCTCGTGCAGCTGTTCATCGACAATTTCGCCGAGTTTGAAAGCCATGTCGATGAAGGCGTGCGCCAAGCGGCTCCAGCAGCGCCCGTTGCCGCCTAACTAAAAGTTTTCCAGTTGGAGAGGAGGGTCCCGCCCGGTCAACGAGCCGGAGCGGGGCCTTTTCATTGGCTTCCAGCAAGCGGCTTGGCGCTTGCTCGTCAAAGGCTTAGTCTCGCGGCAACGACTCGCAACAGATGGAGAGAGACAATGAGCTTGCTTGACGGAATCCTGAAAAATATCGGCGGCGCTCCGGACGATGTTGCCAATCTTGCAGAGAAAGTCGGCATCGATCCTGCGATGGCAGAAAAAGCCATCGCGACCTTGGGCCAGACCCATCAGATGGAAGGCGACACCGTTGAGCTTGCCTCGGCCAAGACCGGACTCGATACAGGTGTGCTGAATCAGATTGTGGAGCAGATCGGCGGCGAGGGGTCGCTGGCGAGCTTTGCCTCGATGCTTGACCGCGATGGCGACGGCAATCCGATTGATGATGTGATGGATATGGCGAAGGGCCTGTTCGGCAAGAAATAGGCGCGCCCAAACTTGAGACACACCACCGATTTGAGGGGAGACCAAGCATGAGCCTTGGACAAATGTTGCAACAGACCGGCGCCATTTCGGCGATGGCCAACGAGCTGGGTATCGATGAAGGAATGGCGAAGACGGCGGCAGGCGCTCTACTGCCCGCTATCGTCGCTGGGATGGGGCGCAGCGCGACAGGCGGCACCTCAACCCCCGATACCATGGGCGGACTTGGTGGACTGGCAGGAGCTATCCTTGGCGGCTCTGGCGGCGGCTTGCTTGATGCGGTCCTGGGAACTCAGCCGACGCCGGTAAGCCAAGGCAACGATATCCTCGGCAATATCTTTGGCAGCAAGGATGTGAGCCGCTCGGTAGCGGGTGAAGTGTCTTCCATGACCGGGATCGATGAAGGCATTTTGAAAAAAATGCTGCCGATCCTAGCGATGGCGGTTGCTGGCTACATGGCCAAGCAGGCAACAGGCGGCGGTGCGGCCGCTCCCGCTGGCGGGGGCGCAGGTTCCAATCCGCTGGGCGGCATTCTCGGCTCGATCGTCAGCGGGATGATTAGCCGATAGAATTGGCGAGCGGGCGGAGGATGAGCCTTACTCTTCCGCCTCGCCGCCTTCATTTTCGGTATCGAGCTTCTGGAATAACTCGCCGAAGCTGACCCGTTGCCCGTTCGGAACCGTCTCAAGGTAATCGATCATCAGCTGAGCGGTTGTCGCGCGCTTCCCGCCGTGCGGGTCGCCAGCAACCGGGCCTAGCAGATAGCGCGCAATATCGGACTCGCCTTCGCTTGCTTTAAGAGCTGCGACTTCCATCGCTAACTCCTTGTCGAACGGTGCCAGCTGAGTTGCTCTTTCGATCGCATGTCGCGCGCCCTCTGGCGGCGCAACTCCGCGCTTCGTGAAGCTGCGATAGTAGTAGATAAGCGGCTGAGTGTGATCGGATTCGATCGCGTTGAGCGCTTCGAAAGGCTGCATCGCCGCGACATACGCCGCCTGTTTGTCTTCTGCGACCTCGGCTTTGCGGAAGAGCGCGTAGCCTTTTTGCACGTAAGCGTTCTTGATCGTTCGATCCGCGGCGATTGCCCGATTTGCAGCAGCTAAGGCGCGGTCATCGTTGCCGGCGTCATATTCTGCCTCGGCAAGTGCGGTGAGCGCTCTCGCATCGTCTAGAAACCGCTCAGCGATTTCACGTGCCTCAAGTACCAGCATGGCCGCTTCTTCTTCGTCCACCCCGCGTTTCGATTGGATGATGACTTCCATCATCGCGGCATGGCCAGGGCTCAGCTTGCTTGTCGAAACCGAGCCAATTGAGATGTCTTCGGCATTGAATCGCATGCCTACCATCTTACGTTGGCGCCCATATTTGCTGAGCTCTTGCTCCAACTGGTCCAGATCACCGAATACGCTCTTGGCTGCTTGGATTGAGTCGACGCCCGAGGCAACGGCTTGCCAATATTCCACCAATTGACCGGATCGCTCCGGGCTAAAACGGAGATAGTGAAACAGCAGCCAGCTGCGGCCGTAATAGGCATCGTACCGCCGGCTCCGGTTCTTGCGATACTCCTCGTAGCCGAGCAGTTCGGTCAGAGATACATTTGCAGCCTGACTGATTTCCCACGCGCGATCATTGTTGGGCAGGCCGATGTCGACCGACCCATCTTCGTTAAATCTTGCGGATGCAAAGTACTCGGCTGCGCCCTCGCTCAGCCAGCGCGGCATGGCGTGACGCGCAGAACTGATCAGGAAGTGGTGAGCGTATTCGTGCAGCAACACCGAAAGAGAGGGGTCGATAGCATTCCCATTGGAGCGGGGAAGGCGACTCCCAATGGGGGCATCGCGACCGGAATTCCTTGAGCGAACGCGGATGTTGGGCACGAAGGTGACCGATCCATTCGCGCGTGCCATATAGAAGCCACCAACATTGCTGTTGCGATTGCCATAGACCTCTCGCAGGTCATCCAGGCTTCCGACCATGAAAACCGTTAGCCGGTTCGAAGGACTCGGCACCGGCACTTGTCTTCCGCTCTCAAGCGTCATGGCGACGTGGTAGCGCTCAAGCGTTTCAGCGAAGTCCTTTAGATCGTCCGCGCGCGAATCGGAATAGATGACAAATCGATCACTCTCGGCCTTATGCCAAGCAGCATGTGCTGGGGCCGCCCCCAAAGCTGCAAAAACCAGAGCTACAGATACCGGCAAACGCCACAACATGATGGTGCGACCCCCCAATAAATGACAGCACGGCCCCATACCCGCGCTTAGGATCAGCATAAAGCCTTGTTTGAGTGAATCCAGAGGGTTTGCTCAGGTTTTGAGACTGTCGAGATAGTTCCAGATTTGGGACACGACCACGGAGCCTTCGCCCACTGCGCTGGCGACGCGTTTGACCGAACCTGCGCGCACATCGCCGACCGCGAAGATGCCGTCCGTGCCTGTTTCGAACGGGGAGGGCCGCTGGACCGCGTCTCCGGTCAGTACGAAGCCTTTCTCGTCGGTTTCGACGAGGCCTGACAACCAGTTGGTGTTTGGCGCAGCGCCAATCATGATGAAAAGCGCGCGAGTGTCTTGCCGAGTTTCGCCGTCGGGTGTGGTGAAAGTCACGCCGTCCAAGTAGTCATCGCCATGCAGCTCGGTGACGGTCGTGTTGTAGTGGATCGTGATGCGGGGATCGGCTTCGAGGCGGCTCGAAAGATAACTGGACATGGACGCAGCGAGACTGCCCGAGCGGACAACGACATGCACGTGCGATGCGGCGCGGGAGAGATACATGGCTGCCTGCCCGGCTGAATTGCCGCCGCCGATGACCACCGCTTCGGTGTTCCTGCAGAAGCGAGCCTCCATCTCTGTCGCGGCGTAAAACACGCCCGCGCCTTCGAATTCCTCCAAACGGTCGAGCGGGAGGCGGCTATATTGCACCCCCGTACCAACCAAAATGGCGCGCGCACAAACCTCATCGCCATCGTCGAGGGACGCGCAGAATGTGCCGTCATCGCGCTTCGCCAAGGCTTCCACACGGCGCGGCATGGCAAAGCGTGTGCCGAATTTGAGTGCCTGAATCTGTCCGCGATAGGTTAGATCCGTGCCGCTGATCCCGGTTGGGAAACCCATGTAGTTTTCGATCCGGCTGGACGTGCCAGCCTGACCGCCGATTGCCGTGTCTTCGATCACCAAGGCCTCCAAACCCTCAGATCCAGCGTAGACCGCCGCAGCCACCCCGGCTGGTCCGCCGCCGACGATCAGCAAGTCGAAAACACGCTGGGAGCAAATGTCGAGATCGAGGTTGAGGTATTGCGCGACCTTGCGCGGCGTTGGATCGTCTAGCGTCTCGCTCTGTCCAAGGATGACCGATGGCTGGTGCCCGGTAAGGTCGCACACCTGCGCCGTCTCCTCATCGGTGGCATCCATGTCGAAGCTTTCGAAAGGGATGCGGTTGCGTGCGAGGAATCGCTCGACGGCTTGCACTGCGGCATCTCGGTCTGCACCGATCACTTTGACCGCCCCATTGCTGTCTTCGAACTGTTTGCGCCGCCGTGCGGAGAACACGGTGATGATGTGATCGGAAAGTTCCGGGATACGGCTCATCAATTCGAGCATTCCCTCGCGCGGTGCCTCGATCACCCGCGTTGGTCTGGCGGCGCGCATGCTGAGATAATTGGTTGCCCCGGACAGAAATCCGATCTCGCCCATGAACTGGGTCGGCCCCAGAGCGTGCTCGAACTTGCGTTCATTGGTGTAGGGATCGACGACTTCGATCTCCCCCTCAAGTACGTAGACGAACTTGTCCATCGGATCGCCGACCTTGGCGACAAATTCGCCCGCCTCGTAGGATCGCTCCTGTCCGATCTCGCAGATTTCGTCGACGTGATCTTGCGCCAACGGCACACGCGGCATGTTTTCAAGATCGAGGCCAAGCTGTTCCATCTGCGACTCCTAACTGCGTTGTCCTATCAGATGGGGTCAGGCGGATGCCTCTGCAATGTAGCGATCGACATTCTTGGCCACGACGTCGAGTGGCGAATTGCCTCCTAGGATGACGGCAGTGTTGAATGCTTTAAAGTCATAGGCATCGCCCAGTTCAGCCTCGGCCCGCGCGCGCTGGCGGAGGATTTCGCTATGCCCGATCTTGTAGCTGCAGGCCTGCCCCGGCCAGCTGCAATAGCGGTCAACCTCGCCGACGACTTCTTCGAACTTGCTGCCATTGCGCTCGACAAAGAACTGACGCGCTTGATCGCGGCTCCAGCGTTTGGAATGCAGCCCGGTGTCGACCACCAGGCGACATGCGCGGAAGGCCAGGCTTTGGAGATATCCAAGGCGTCCGACCTTGAAATCGTCGTAGGCACCCAGCTCGTCCGCCAGTTGCTCTCCATACAGCGCCCAGCCTTCACTGAATGCGCCGAAGGCGAGGATTGAGCGGATCAGCGGCAGGCGGTTTGAATACTCGCCCTCCCACACATGGCCGGGGATCGCCTCGTGATAGGTTAGGTCGGCGAGGTCGTATTTGCGATGCAGGTCTGTGGTGCGCAGATTGATCCAGAAACGGCCTGGGATCGAGCCGTCCTTGCTGCCAGCTCCGCCATAGGCGCCGGGCGCTCCGGGCTCCTCATTGATCGGTATCCGAACGACCTCCATGTTCGGATCGACCAGCTCGTTGAAGGCTCGTGGCATTTGCGCCTTTATCCATTCGATCCGCTCATCGATGAACGCGAAAATCTCGTCGCGTCCCGGGTCGCCCTCCGCGAATTTGTAGCGAGGGTCTTGTGACAGGGCTTGCATGCGCTCACCCACCGAACCGGTCGTGTAGCCAACTTCTTTGAGGATCGGGTCCATGCGCCCGTGCAGCTCCGCCAACTCCTCCAGCCCTTGCTCGTGGATTTCGTCGGGCGTCATGCTGGTCGTGGTCGATGCGCTGGTGGCCCAGGCATAATACTCCTCGCCTTGCGGCTGGCTCCACATACCGGGATCGCTATCCGCTTCGGCGCGCTGCGTTTTCAGTTCTTCGAGCTGGCGTTCGAGCGCCGGGGCTATGTCGCCGGTGACGATTGCCTTGGCGCGGTCTACCGCATCGCCGGACAGTCCGGCTTTCTCGAGATTAGCGGCAAAATCACCAGCATATGCGGTCCCGTCGGCAGACGCGGCGAGGCTGGATTCCATTTGTGCGATGGCTTTGTCGAGCAGGAAATCGGGTGGAACCATATCCATGCTGCGCGCTTCCTGCATGCGCTCATTCTCGCCATCGAGAACTGCCGGGATTTCGCTGAGGCGGCTAAGATAAAACTCGACGTCTTCCGTGTTGGCGATGGGCTGGTTGAAGCCCATGAAACGCGGCATGTCGATGTAGGCACCGACATTCTGGATGACGACATAGGGCGTATTGCGCCAGCTGCCGACGGCGACATCGCCATAGGGCAAGGCAAAGCCTTCCAGCGCCTTGTCAAATGCGCTTTCGACTACATCGAAGCTGGTGAGCTGGTCTGGCGTCAGTCCGTCCTTGGGATAGGCCCGCGCGCCGTCACGTAGCCGCTCAAGCGTCGCTGCATATTGCGCGCGCCCTTCCGGCCCTGGAGTGCCGAATGTTCCGCGCCAGGCCGCGTATTCGCCGGTGTCTACACCAAGCCCGGTTGCGCGGGCAGGCTCGTGCGCCAGCATTTCATAGCCGATCTTTTCTAGCGCATCGTCAGGGGCGAGCTCGGCAAACTCGCCGCCATCCATCTCTCCAATGCCAAGCTGTTTGCAGCCTGGAATGAGCGTCAATGCAGAAACGCCGCCAAGCCCGTAAAGGGCCTGACGGCGTGTGAAATTCATGTTTGTCTGGTTCATGCGAGCGGTGTTACCGCGCCGCATTCCCCTGTCAATCAGTCAAGGAATTCTGCCGGAACCTTGCCGCCATTCTTGGCCAGTTCCTGCATGGTTTTCTTATGCAGCCAGATATTTTCCTCGGCCGTGCCGGAATAGTCGGTGTCGCCCAGTTCGCCTGCCAGTTCCTTGCGGTTGGAAAAGCTGGGGTCGAGCCCGAGCAGCTTCATCAGGTCGACGATGGATGTGCGCCAATTGAGCTTGTCTGCTCCCGGTTTAGCATCGAGTCTCGCCTCGACATCGACTTCGCTGATCGGCGCAGGCTTGGCTGCTGCCGAAGCCGCCGCAGCACCGGCGGCGGCCGCGCCTGCTGCTGCGCCAGCGGATTTCTCATCCTTGTCGTCATCGCCGCCAAAAATCGCGTTCTTGATTGAGCTGAAAATTCCCATCCTGACCTCCAATACTATGCTTATCACGGGTGAGCTGTCGCATGCTCCACCCATGTGACGGTTGCACTATTGGCCATTCGGCGACAGGAAGCAAACTGCTTATGAATCTTGTGCTTTCGATTGTTATGCTTGCCGCATTCGCCTTGCTCGCTGGGGCATTTGTGCTGTGGCGGCGGACGGGGCTGGTCAAGCAGCCTGCGCTGATGGTGCTGCTGGCGGTGATTGCGGTTGGCAATGTCCTGATCTGGACGCTGCCCGATGCGAGCGGCGTCTCGCCCGTGGAGCAAGTCGAAGCCGCCGATGCGGGAGGTGAAGATGCCTCCAACGCACCGGCGGATTGATCCTAAGCACTTCTAGTCTGGCAATTGCCAGTTGATCGAGCTGTTGAAGGTTCCGGTGGTCGGTGCGCCATTGCCATCCATCGCCGGATCGAACCGCGCGCGATCGGTAATGAGTTCGCAGGTGGCTGTGTCCAGCGCAGCATGCCCCGTGGAACGCGTGATCGAGCAGTTTGTCACTTTGCCCGCAGTGTTGATCTCGAGGCTGAAACTGGCCGTGCCGGAATATTCACGGCGAACCCAGGCGCTGCGATAGTCGTCATCGGTGACCCAACGTGAAGGGTTGTTCGCAGGCTTCGCTGCGATGGGATCGAAGACAGGTTGTGCGCCAATGCCATCGCCTATCCCCAAATCGCCAATGTCCACGCCGCCCAAGTCGATATCGCCGCCCAGCGGGGTTAGTTCTCCGGTCGTTCCGACAACGTTCGGTTCGCGCTTTGGCGTGAATGGAGCATCGGGAACATAGATATCCGGCAGTTTCTGATTGGTGTTTGGTGTTGGCTCGACTGGGTCGACCGGCTCTGGCGGAGGAGGGGGAATAGTCGGTGTAATGGTAACGCCGGTGAAGCCCTCATCGATAACATTATCGGTCACCGCTTTGACGGCTAATCCCACAACTAGCAATCCGGCAAAGGCGGCGGGAATGCCGATTGCACCGAGAATGGCGACCGGTTGATGGGTCTGTTTTTGCGTAACATAGCTCATAGCGAGGCTCCTCTCTTCAACGAGCGGCAACCCCGAGCGTTGAGTCGCCTAGTGGCACCGCTCTCCAGTCATGTTACAACATTACATTTATGTTACAAGTCCTTTCGAGTTGCGGATTAAGACTTGTTGTTTGGGATCACGTAGCTTCAGGGCCGCATCGCTCTGGATTTGTTAAGCCGCTCGCGTCGCACTTGCTCGAACAAACTGGCTTGGTCGCGGAGCACGGTCGCGCGAGCGACCGCAAGGCCAAGCGGCCGTCCGCAGGGCCGGTAGGTCCGAGGACATCGCAGCCTGGATAGGCTGCGGCAAACAAGAGCAATCAAATGATCCGAAGGATTACTTGATTGGACAATCCGGCGAGAGGCGGAAGTCGAGGTAGTTGTCGACCGAGCCCATCAGCTCATCGGTCTCATTCTCAAAAAAATGGTTCGCGCGCGGGATCTCTTCGTGGTGGATGGTGATGTGCTTTTGCGTGCGCAGCTTGTCGACCAATTTCTGTACCGCGCTCGGCTGAACCACCGTATCGGCGGCGCCTTGCACGAAAATACCCGACGCGGGGCAAGGCGCGAGGAAGCTGAAGTCATACATGTTTGCGGGCGGAGCAATCGAAATAAAGCCGCGCACTTCGGGGCGGCGCATCAGCAATTGCATGCCGATCAGAGCGCCGAAGGAATAGCCCGCGACCCAGGTGGTCTGGGCCTCTGGGTGGATCGATTGCACCCAGTCGAGCGCACTCGCCGCGTCTGACAATTCGCCAATCCCGCTGTCGAAGCTGCCTTGGCTGCGGCCAACGCCGCGAAAGTTGAAGCGCAAGGTTGCAAATCCGCGGTCTGCAAAGGTTTTGTAGAGCCGCTGGACAATCCGATCATTCATCGTGCCACCGCCTTCAGGATGCGGGTGCAGGATCATTGCGACGGGTGCGCGTGGGCGCGGTGGTGGGGAGAAACGACCTTCGAGACGGCCTTCTGGGCCGGGAAAGATGACTGATGGCATCGGAAACCTTGCAAAAATTGTCGGGTGCGCAGCACCTGCTGGCGTGCGCGAAGTCGCGGCCTATATAGGGTTCGACGCAAGAATCGCAATTTTTTGTGAGGGTTTCCCATTACGCAACGCATTTATCTTGACCACGCTGCGACAACGCCGCTGCGACCAGAGGCGCGCGCCGCGATGGAAGAGGGCTTTGCGATATGGGCCAATCCGTCTTCGCCGCATGCCGAAGGGCGCAAGGCGAAGGCTGCGCTGGAGGATGCACGCGAGCGGATCAAGACGGCGCTCGGCTGGACCGGCGAACTGATCTTCACCAGCGGCGCGAGCGAGGCAGCGAGCCTGGCGTTGGGTTCGGCAAAGGCTGGTGCGCGGTTAGTCAGCGCCGTCGAGCACGATGCGATTCTCAAGGCTGCTCCGGAAGCGGAGCGATTGCCCGTGAGACCCGATGGCGCGGTCGATCTTGAAGTGTTCAAGGAGGCGGTGCAACGTGAACGGCCACTTGTTGCCGTCCAGCATATCAATTCGGAGACTGGTAACGCGCAAGGCTTAGCGGCGATTGGCGAGATTGTGCGCGAGGTTGGCGGGCTGCTGCTCGTCGATTGTGCGCAAAGCGCGGGCAAATACCCGGTCCCCGATTGCGACATCGCGATTGTCTCGGCTCACAAATTTGGCGGACCGATTGGCGTGGGCGCGCTACTGGTGAAAGACTACGCCATGCTTGAGCCGTCGGGCGGGCATGAGCGCGGCTATCGCCGCGGTACCGAGAACCTGCCAGGAGTGCTTGGCATGGCTGCTGCGCTGGCGGCGGCATCCGATCCCTATATCGACCCGAAAGTGCTCGAACCGCTCAAGCAATTGGCAGACGAATGTCGAACGCTTGGCGGCACCTGGCTGTCCGATCAGCTCTCCGATCCCACGCGGTATATCTGCGCCATTGCGATGCCGAATATGTCGGGAAGCGCGCAGGTGATGCGGCTCGACATGTCGGGCATCTCGGTCAGCCAGGGCAGTGCGTGTTCGAGCGGTACGATGAAAACCAGCCACGTACTTGAAGCGATGGGGCTGGATCAAACGACAGCCGCGAACACCATCCGCGTAAGCTTGGGCTGGAATACGAGGCGTGCTGAGGTAGAGCGCTTCCGCGAGACTTGGCTGGAGTTGGCGAAAGCATGATCTATCTCGACTATCAGGCGACCACGCCGCTTGCGCCCGAAGCGCGCGATGCCATGCTGCGCTGGCTCGATGGTCCGGATGGCACGGGCTTCGGCAACCCGCACTCGCCGCATCGTATGGGGCGGCAGTCGGCTGCGGCTATCGAGCTTGCGCGCGACCGTGTCGCGGCGCTGTTCCCTGCAGGCGGCAAAGTGATCTTCACCGGAGGCGCGACAGAGGCGCTCAACCTCGCGATCCGTGGTAGAGGGAGGGGCGCGCGCGAAACGGGGGGCAGCGTTTCGTTTAGCGCGATCGAACACGCCGCCGTTCTTGATACAGCGCGCTCGCTCGGGCAGGAGCATATCCTCAACGTCTCGAAAGAGGGCCAGTGTAACACCAAGCAGGATGTGCCCGACGACGTGCGTCTGATCGCTGTGATGCAGGTTAATAACGAGATCGGCACGATCCAGCCGACCATCGACTGGCACCGCAAGGCAAAGGAGCACAATGCGCTGTTCCTGATCGACGCGGTTCAGGCCTATGGAAAGATCGAAGTCACGCATGCCGACATGATCGCAATCAGCGCTCACAAGTTTCACGGGCCTAAGGGCGTTGGGGCATTGTGGGTCCGTGACGGGATCGATCTCGACGAAGTTCAGACCGGCGGCGGTCAGGAGCATGGACTGCGCTCGGGCACGCTCTCACCTGCTCTGATTGCGGGAATGGGTGCAGCGGCGATGGTCGCGAAAGAACGTATGGCCGAGGACGCCGAGCATATAGAGCAGTTGTGGAACCGCGCGCGCGAATTGTTCGCGGACTGGACGGTCAATGGCAGCGAGGAAGCTCGCTGGCATGGCAATATCAACATCCGCCGCGATGGCTTGGATGTCGGGCGGCTGATGTCGGAGTGCCGGAATATCATGTTCAGCGCGGGCTCTGCCTGTGCCAGCGGATCGGGACGACCCAGCCATGTTCTGAAGGCGATCGGCCTGACCGACAAGCAGGCGAAAAGCTCGATCAGGCTTGGCTTTGGACGCTACACGACACTCGAGCAGATCGAAGAAGCCGCGCTGGCGATCAACAAGGCTGCGGAGGAGCAGCTCGCATGAGTGTGCGCGTACAATTCACAGACCCAAAAGGCGCGGTGATCGAGGCGAGCGGGGAGGTGGGCGACAGCCTGCTCAAGCTCGGTCAAGCTCACGGCTTGCCGCTGGAGGGAACCTGCGAAGGGCAGATGGCCTGCTCAACCTGCCATGTTGTGGTCGCTGCCGAATGGTTTGACCGCCTGCCCGAAGCCAGCGAAGAAGAAGAAGACATGCTCGACTTCGCCGCCGGGGTACGCCGCACCAGTCGCCTCGCTTGTCAGATTGAGCTGACCGAGGCGCTGGACGGGATGGCGGTAACCGTCCCGTCCGAAGCCAACGATGCAAGCCGTAGCTAGCGGCTACTAGCTCTCAGACTTAGTCTCGGGTTCGATTGAAGCCGATTTGGCCTCGCTGTTGTCGGTGTTTTCTTCACCTTTTCGTGCCCACAGCCAAAGCTTCCGACCAGCAAGCACGACTAGGCCCATCGGCAACAGCACTGCCAACGCCATGATCAGGAAGGCGATCATATTGCCCAGTATCGCGCCGATTGAGCCGAATGCATTCCGGATGGGGTCGACAAACCCGCCCGAGCTTGGTGAGCCGGACTGATAGCTGACCTCCATCTGGCTGAACGCCACACGGCCGCGCATTTCCGTCAGCCAGCTGCGGGCCTGGTCGATCTCTTCATTGACTTGCGCCACGCTGCGTTCGGCCTCTACCAATTCCGCGACGCTGCCTCGTCTGGTACGCAAAGTCTCCATCAGTCGGTCGCGTAGAACGGTGCGGGCACGCAGGCGCGCTTCGGTATCGACGATCTGCTTGGAGAGATCTTCGCCAGTGATCGAAGATGAGACGACTTCGCCATCGACGGTGCCAGAGGTTTGTTCCAGTTCCTTGCTGAACTCGCGTGCCGCTTTGGCCGCGACGGCAAGTCGCAAATTCCCATAGGAGTAATCCCCGTCACTCTCGGCCTGGTTCATGGAGATGATGCGGCAGACATTCGGACCTCGCGCCTCGCACATGTCGGCATGGCGTGTCTGCAGCGGTTTGATTGCATCGGCTGGCAATCGAAAGCCGATGGCGTAGCGATAGGCGATTTGTGGCATGCTGACGCTTGCCTCTCCGCCTGGCACGGCAGGAGCTGCGTCAGCACCCGCCTCATCGGCCACAGCCTCAGGTTCTGCGATGTCGATAGCGACGCTTTCAGCCACTGCCTCCTCTGCCATTTCGCTCTCGGCGCCTTGGCCGCAGGCTGCGAGGGTCAGCGGCGCTGCGCAGATCGTGAGGAGCACTCCAAACCGTTTGTCGAATCGCATCATATCTCTCCTGGGATCAGTTTTGTTTTCGATTTATGCCTTAATTGTGCCTGATTATGGCCACATTTATGACACATTTGAGAATAGACGCAAGGGGAGAGTTAAAAGGCCGCGTGACACGCAGCTGGTGAGCGGACATAAAAAGCCCCGCCACGCATGTTACGCGACGGGGCCTCTCGCTGAATTTTCGTCTAATCTATGCGGCTTCGAGCGTTTGCTCCATCTCGAGCGCGACCATCAAAGCTGATGTGAACGCCGGAATGTCTCCCGGATTACGACTGGTGATAAGGTTTCCGTCAATCGCCACCGGCTTGTCGACGACATCCGCGCCCGCATTTTCGAGATCGGTACGGATCGATGGCCATGCGGTAACGGCCTTACCTTCAACGATGTCCGCCTCTGCAAGCAGCCATGGAGCATGGCAGATCGCGGCGATCGGCTTGCCCGCTTCGTTGAATTCACCGATCAATTCGATGACCTTATCGTTCATGCGCAGAATGTCGGGATTCATCTGACCGCCTGGGAGCAATAGTGCATCGAAGTCGCCTGTTCCGACCTCATCGACGGTGATGTCCACCGAAACGCTATCGCCCCAATCCTTGCCCTTCCAACCACGGATTTCTCCGTCGTCGAGGCCTGCGATTGTGATGTCCGCTCCGGCTTCTTCGAGCAGTGCCTTCGGTTGGATCAATTCGGATTGTTCAAATCCATCGGTTGCGATGATAAGCACGCGTTTCATATTTAACTCCTTGATTTGCATATGCTTCGATAACGCATCGTAACGCTCTATCGTTCCGGGTTGGTGGATGGACCGTTGCGGTGATAAGGCGGGTCGTGAAGTGTCCGTTCGCGACGATTCTTTCATTCCCGGAGTACCAGCAATGACGCTGCGAGAGCGCGCCACACATCTTGTTGAATCGAAGCCCTTCGAGCGCTTCATCATCACCGTGATCGTCATAAATGCGATCGGGTTGGGGATGGAGACGTCGCCATGGCTGATGTCCAAGGTCGGCTTCATTGTGGAATGGCTCGACAAGGTCGCTCTGTCGATCTTCGTCGTCGAATTGCTGATCAAATTTTTCGCCTACCGGTTCGCCTTCTTCAAGAACGGCTGGAACATTTTCGACCTGGTGATCGTGAGTGTCGCTTTGGTTCCGGCGAGCCAGCAATTCTCCGTCCTGCGTGCGCTTCGCATCCTGCGGGCGCTGCGACTTATCTCGGTCGTGCCCAGTATGCGCCGGGTGATCGTCGGCCTGTTCCGCGCGATCCCCAGCATCGGGACGGTGATCGTCATGCTGCTACTGCTGTTCTACATCAGCGCGGTAATGGCGACGAAGCTGTTCGGCGAAAGCTTTCCCGATTGGTTCGGTTCGCTTGGCGCGTCGCTCTATTCCCTGTTCCAGATCATGACGCTGGAAAGCTGGTCTATGGGGATCGTACGTCCGGTGATGGAGGAATATCCCTATGCCTGGGCGTTCTTCGTGCCATTCATTCTGATGACGAGCTTTATCGTGCTGAACCTGTTTATCGGTGTGATCGTCAACGCGATGTCCGAAGCAACCGACGAGGAAGCACATGGCGAGCGGGAGGAAATCCTCCTCCAACTGCGCGCGCTACGTGAAGATGTCGCCACATTGCGCAATGGCGACAAGCAAAGTCGCGGATAAAGCGCATCGGTGCGCTAGTTTTTGTGGATAGGCGCTCCCGTCCGGGCAAAGTGCTTGCTAAGCGCTAGGCATGTCAGACGCGATTGATACCGACGAATCCGATCCATTCGATGCGATTGTCGATGCACCGTTCGATTCCGCATTGGAAGAACGCTATCTCGTCTACGCGCTTTCCACGATCACCGCACGTTCGCTGCCTGATTTGCGCGATGGGTTGAAGCCGGTTCATCGCCGCCTGCTGTGGACCATGCGTCAGTTGAAGCTGGACCCCAGCAATACTTTCAAGAAATCGGCCCGCGTCGTGGGCGAGGTGATCGGTAAATATCACCCGCATGGCGACACCGCCGCGTACGATGCGATGGTGCGGCTCGCTCAGGATTTCTCGCTGCGCTATCCGCTGGTCGAGGGGCAGGGCAATTTCGGCAATGTCGATGGCGATAACGCCGCCGCCTATCGTTACACCGAGGCGCGCCTGACCAAGACCGCGATGCAGTTGATGCAGGGTCTGGACGAGGGCACGGTTGATTTCATTCCGACCTACAATGGTGAGGAAGAAGAGCCGGAGCTGATGCCCGGCCTGTTCCCCAATCTGCTGGCCAATGGGGCGAGCGGGATTGCGGTGGGCATGGCGACCAATATCCCATCGCACAATGTCGCCGAAGTGATCGATGCCACGCTGGAGCTGATCGACAATCCGCATGTCGAGCACGAGCGGCTAATGGAGCTGTTTCAGGGCCCCGATTTTGCCACCGGCGGGCAAGTGGTCGACAGTCGTGAGGCGATTAGTGAGGCCTATGCCACCGGGCGCGGCAGCTTCCGCCTGCGCGGCCGGTTTTATGCTGAGGAAGCTGAGAAAGCCGAAGACCGCGATGCCGGGATTGAGCGGCTGGGCGGCGGGCAATGGCAGCTGGTCATTTCCGAAATTCCCTATCAGGTCGCCAAGGGCAAGCTGATCGAACAGATCGCTCAGGCGATTGCTGATAAGAAGCTGCCGATCCTTGAGGATGTGCGCGATGAGAGCGATGAGCAAATCCGCATCGTTCTGGTCCCGCGCAGCCGCAATGTGGACCCGGAACTGCTCAAGGAATCGCTGTTTAAGCTGACCGATCTTGAGACCCGCTTTGGCCTCAATCTGAACGTGCTCGATGCCACCCGCACCCCGATGGTGATGGGCCTTAAAGAGCTGCTGGAAAATTGGACGCGGGCGCAGATCGATATCTTGCAGCGCCGCGCTCAGCATCGGCTGGATAAGATCGCCGCCCGACTGGAGCTGGTCGAGGGCTATATAACCGCCTTCCTCAATCTCGACCGCGTGATCGAGATTATCCGCACCGAGGACGAGCCAAAGCCGGTGATGATCGCCGAGTTCGAGCTCAATGATCGTCAGGCCGAAGCGATCCTCAACATGCGTCTGCGATCCTTGCGCAAGCTGGAAGAAATGCAGCTGCGCGATGAGAAGACCGCGCTGCTTGAGGAGCAAGACGGGCTTGAGAAATTGCTCGCATCGCCAGCGCGCCAGCGGACCCTGCTGAAGAAAGACCTGCGCGCGCTGCGCAAGGAATATGGCGAAGACACGCCGCTCGGCAAACGCCGCACCCGGATCGAAGAAGCGGCCCCGGCGGTCGAGTTTTCGATGGATGCGATGATCGAGAAAGAGCCGGTGACGATCATCCTGTCGCAAAAGGGCTGGATCCGCGCGGCGAAGGGCCATGTCGATCTGGCGCAAGAGTTCAAATATAAAGAGGGCGATGCGCTCGCCTATATCCTGCACGCGCAGACGACTGACAAATTGCTGATCGCGGCGGAAAACGGGCGGTTCTACACGCTGGGCTGTGACAAATTGCCGGGCGCGCGCGGCTTTGGCGAGCCGGTGCGGACCATGATCGATCTGGAATCGGACACCAACATCGCCCGGATGCTCGTCCATAAGGAAGGTGGCCGTCTGCTGCTCGCCTCCAGCATTGGTAAAGGCTTCGTCGCCGAGACCGCAGAGCTGCTCGCCGAAACGAAGAAGGGCAAGCAGGTGGTGAACTTGAAGGGCGATGCGCAACTGAGGGTGATCCGCGAAATCATGCCGGAGCACGATCACGTTGCCTGCGTTGGCGACAATCGCAAACTGGTTGTCTTCAACCTTGAGGAAATGCCGGTGATGGCGCGCGGGCAGGGCGTGATGGTGCAGCGATACCGCGACGGCGGCCTGTCCGATGCAACGACGTTCACATTAGGCGAAGGCCTCAGCTGGCAGATGGGGGGTTCGGGCGAACGCACCCGCACCGAGACCGAAATTCACCTATGGAAGGTCGCGCGCGGTGGCGCTGGTCGACTGCCCCCTCAGGGCTTTCCGAAGGATAACAGTTTTGGAGGTTAGGGCGCGGAGTTGAGGGCGTCGTCTAGTAGCTCGTTGACGCGGGCCTCATCGGGGAAGCCTTCCGCAACCCACTGCCGTTCAACGCTCTGTAGAATGCGCGCGACTTCTGGCCCTGCAGCGACGCCTCGCGCGACAATTGCACCGCCTTTGAGCGGGAAGGTTGGAGCCTCCCAGTCGCGGATGTCATGCGCATTCTCACCTGCCAACAAAAGGCGATCTACTGCGATCTGAGTGCCCTCGGTATAGGCGAGCGTGTGCTTGTTTTCGGCATCGCTACCCAGACGGTTAGCCATGCCGATCAACCGCGCCCGCTGTGCTTTCGATAGCCGCAGGCGCGCGGCGACAATCTCCGCCACATCGGGCGAGGGGGGAAGCAATGCTGCAAGCCGTCGCAGTGCATCTGGCGCGAAGTCCTGCGCGTGCTCATGCTCGATCAAATCGCGCATCAACTCGACTTGGCGCAACGTGACTTCGGGCAAGATTACGCGCAGCACCGCGTGGTTGAACATCCGCTCCACCGTCGCGCCCGGATCAGGCAGTGCGAGCAGATTGAGCAGCTCGGCGCATACACGCTCCCGGCTGAGGCCCTTGAGCGTGTCGGCCAGTGCTTCGCAGGCTTGCTCTGCCTCGGCATCAAGCTCTGAGCCAAAGCGCGCCTGGAACCTGTAATAGCGCAGGATGCGTAGGTGGTCCTCGTGAATGCGGGTGCGGGCATCGCCGATAAAGCGTACGCGGCGGTTGGCGAGATCGTCCAGACCGCCAAAATAGTCCGAAATCTCAAGCGTTTCAGGATGCGCGAACAGTGCGTTGATGGTGAAGTCGCGCCGCGCGGCATCCTCTCTCCATTCCTGTGCGAAGGCGATGGTCGCGCGTCTACCATCGGTGGAAACGTCATGCCGCAAGGTGGTCACTTCAACCGGGCCATCGTCGAGGATTGCGGTGATAGTTCCGTGGTCGATGCCGGTCGGCACGGTGCGAATGCCCGCTTCGCGGCAGCGGTCGATCACTGCATCAGGTGTCAGCTTGGTGGCGCAATCGACATCGCTGACCGCCATGCCCAGCAGAGTGTCGCGCACGGCCCCTCCAACCCAGCGGATATTCTCCGCTCCGAGCGCTTCAGTAAGGGCTTGCAGCCCCTCGCGCTTGGGCCAGTCGGCTTGCCGCAGACTCTCAGCCATTGAACAATTCCGTCAAAGTCATACGCCGGGCCAGATTGAGGATGATCGCAGCGGTCACGCCCCAGATTATATAACCTTCATATTCCATGCGGTAGTAAATCCGCTCTGCTCCCTGCCACATAGTTTTGTGTTCGGCATAGTTGGCGGGGTTGAACAAATGCGAAAGCGGGACTTCGAAATGGCTTTCCACTTCGCGCGGATCGGGCCTGATCGGCAGATCCGGAGGGATAACGCCCAGCACCGGCGTAACATTGAAGCCTGTGCCGGTGTGGTAAATGTCGCTTGTGCCGATGATCTGAACCTGAGCCGGGTCAATGGCCAGTTCCTCATGCGTTTCGCGCAGGGCCGCTTGAACGGCATCTTCACCAGGTTCCAGCTTCCCGCCGGGGAAGGCAACCTGGCCGGGATGCTTTTCCATGCTGTCCGGTCGCTGCGTCAGGATCACGCCCGGTTGCGGCCGGTCGGTAAGCGCAATCAGTACAGCTGCCGGACGCGGGTTAGGATCGGCAAACTGCTTGTCTGTCAGCAGGCCTTCCAGCTCTCTGCCGTGACCCTCGTCAAAAATGCGTGAGATTCGCTCGACAAGAGTGCTCATGCGGGCAGCAGCGAGAAGGTCTCGCCCGCGCTTTCGACCGTCCAGTCCTCACCGCGTGCCATCGCGATGTCGGCCAATTGGGCATAGGTCGAGCGGTTGAGTCGCGCTTCGCAGCCGCGCCGGACGTGGATGTAGATCGCAGGGGTTTCCGCGTCGCCCGCCGCGCGCAAGGCGTGGTCTGGACTTGCGATCACCAGCTCATCGGTGTTTAGGCGAAAGGCCAGACCGCCATCGCGCTCGGCGCAGTCGGTGGCGATAAAGGCCGCGTCTTCAACCTCGATGCTGAGTTTTTCAAACGGGCTGACAAGGAAGTGCTGGCCGGTTCGATCACGGGTGAGCAAGCCGGAGAAAGCCCGCACCATCGCCTCGCGCCGGATCGGATCACCATCGTGGTACCATGTGCCGTCGGCGGCAATACGCATCCGGCTGTCGCCCAGTTTTTCCGGCGCCCATCCTTCGACCGGAGGCAATTTGCGCGCGGCAACCTGTTCTGCGATTTGCGCGAGCGTCAGGTCAGCGAGATATGGGGGCGGTTCGTAAGGCATTTACAGAGTTGCGATGCCAGATGCCGGTCACTTCGCCAAGTCTGCGCTATTACTTGACCCACTAAAACTCCCCCACGGACCGAGGTTGCCTTTGTCAGGCAGCACGGCGGGGTTGTCACACCGCACCAGCAAACGCGCGGGATCGTTTGGGCCGGGCGCACGCCATCCGCCGGTCGGCTCGGCGGAAAAACCCCATTGTCCATAGTATGGAGCGTCGCCGATCAACACTTGCGGCAAAGTCGGCGAAGTGCCGCTGGTCTGGTCGATAGCATCGAGACTGGCGACCATCATCGCTTTGCCAAAACCTTCGCCTTGCTGGTCCTGCAAGACTGCAACAGGCCCGACCATGAGTAACGGATAGTTGCGTCCCTCCGGATCGGTCAGCGCGACCGGCCACACCTGGATCGTACCGACCAACATGTCGTCATCGTCAAGCGCAGCGAAGCTTAGCGCTTCGAGCCAGTCCATGCCTTCGCGGATGCGGTAGGCCGTGCGCGCATATCGATCCTCGCCAAAGACGCGGTCGAGCAGCTGCTCGATCATCGCGGGGTCGACCGCGGCGAGGGGTATGAGTGTGGCCATCGGCGCGCGCGTTAGTCTGTTTTTACGAGGCCCTCAAGCGCCGGGCGCGAGCCATCCGGCTCGTTTGCTCGCTTGGCTTTCCTCGCTCATGCGATTGAAGATCGCATCGCTGCGGGCGGCCAGGCGGCCTTGCGGTCGCTCCGCGACCGATTAGCGCGCCGGTGGTCGAGGATCCCCCTTATTCAGGCATAACCTTCAGCAGTTTGCCGCCTTCGCCGTCTTCGATCAGCCAAATCGCGCCGTCCGGCCCTTGCTCGATCCCGCGAATGCGATTGCCGAAATCGTAGCGTGCAATCTCAGTGGCTGTTTCGCCATCAATCTCGACATGGACGATACCTTGTGCGGCGAGCCCTGCCATCAGCGGATCGCCCTTCCACGCAGGGAAGGCATCGCCGGTGTAGAACAGGAAGTCACCCGGTGCGATCACCGGGGTCCAGCCGATGGCTGCGGTTTTGAACTCAGGCTGCGTCGAGTGATCGGGGATTGGATCACCGCTGTAGTGGTCACCGTCTGACACGGTTGGCCAGCCGTAATTGGCCGCCTGCTCAACCTTGTTGAATTCGTCACCGCCAGCCGGGCCATGCTCCAGATCCCACAATTGCCCGTCGGGATCGAAACCGAGGCCGAGAACATTGCGGTGACCATAAGACCAGATTTCGGACTGCACTGCGCCCTCATCGGCGAACGGATTGCCTTCCGCTGGCGTGCCATCGAGATTCAGGCGCACGACCGTGCCGAGGTTGTTGGTGTTGTCCTGTGCCGGCTCCAGCTCCTGCCGGTCGCCGCTTGAGACGAACAGATATTGTTCATCGGGCGAAACCGCGATGCGGTGCGAATAATGTCCGCGCTTGCCGGTCTTGAGCGATTGCCGCCAGATCACTTCGAGGCCGTCTATGTTGCAAGCATCTGCCTCTTCGCAGACCAGAGTGCCACGGCCAACGACCGCGCCGCGCGTATCGCCATCGCCAGCTTCCGCCCAGCTTAGGTAGATCGTCCGTCGATCAAGCGTATCGCTCGCTTCAGAAGGCAGAAAAGCGACATCGCCAAGTCCGCCCTGACCACCATAATCTACATCCGGAAGTCCCGTAACTGTCCCGAGCCGTCCGCTCGCGGTGTCGACGAAGCGCATCGTGCCAGCCTTCTCAGTGAGAAACACGGCTTCTGTACCCGGAGCAAAGGCTATCGCCCAAGGCTCATTGAATTCGCCCATCTCTTCGACGGTGTAGGCTACGTTGGCTGCATCAGCGCCATCGACTGGTTCGACCACGCTTTCCCCAGAAGTTGCGTTGCCGCAGCTTGCTAGCGCGAAAGCAGGGATGAATAGGGTGGGTGCGAGCTTGGAAATTTTCATCATGTTGTGTGGAACTCCCAAAGACGGAATTTGTGCCCTTGAAATCGCGCAAAATGGCGCGGTGATTGGCGTTGATGAAGCGGGTCGTGGCCCGCTGGCTGGTCCGGTAGTGGCGGGGGCGGTCGTGCTTGGCAAGTCTGCACCTGAAGGTCTGGCGGATTCCAAAGTGCTTTCATCGAAAAAACGCGCCGTGCTGGATGAGCAAATTCGCGTGAGCTGCGCGTGGGCTGTCGGGGTGATTGAGCCACCGCAAATCGACGAGATCAACATTCTGCAAGCGACCATGCAGGCGATGACCGAGGCAACCGAGCGGCTCGCGGCGGCGCTGAAATGCGCAATCGGTGAAGTGATCATTGATGGCAATATGACCCCCGAAGGACGACGCGATGGCTGGCGCTGGCCAGCGCGCGCGATCGTTGGCGGGGACGGTAGCGAGGCGGCGATCTCGGCTGCATCTATTGTCGCGAAGGAATGGCGCGACCGGATCATGATCGCTGCGGCTGAAGCTCATCCCCATTACGGTTGGGAGCGGAACAAAGGTTATGGCTCGGCTGAGCACATGGAGGCGTTGCGCAAACATGGGCCCACACCGCTACACCGATTCAGTTTTGCACCTGTTGCGCAAGCAAACCTTTTGTGAAGCCCGCACGCTTGCCCTAAGCGCTCCAGTCCTATGCTGAATGCGATTCTTTTAAGCCTTGGAGGGCTGGTGGGCCTTGCCATTGGCGGTGAGCTGTTGGTGCGAGGCGCAGTGGGCATTGCGCAGAAGCTTGGCGTCTCGACCCTGTTTACCGGTCTTGTGATCGTCGGTTTTGCCACGAGCATGCCGGAAATGGTTGCAAGTGTTCAGGCCGCGCTTGAGGGCTCACCGGGTATCGCCTGGGGCAACATTGTCGGTTCGAACCTTGCCAACACATTGTTGATCCTCGGCGCGACGGCGCTGTTGGCGCCAATCGCATTGTCAGGTGCCGGGCGGCGCGACGCGGTCGTGGCGCTGGGCGCGACTGTCATGCTTGCAGTCTTGGCTTATTCCCAGCTTGGCGCGCAATGGATCGGGGCCGTGTCGCTGGCCGCGATCGTCGTCTACATTGTTTGGCGTTACCGCCATCCTAGCGCCTCTATTGGTGACGAGGATGACGACGCTCCGCAGAATGGCGTGATCGCTGGAGTGTTGTTTGCGGTCGGCCTCGCGGTACTCGTGTTCAGCGGCCAGATACTTGTGACTGGCGCAATCGATCTTGCGACCCTGTTCGGTGTGAGCGAAACCGCCATTGGTTTAACCGTTGTGGCATTTGGGACGTCTCTGCCGGAGCTTGCCGCGTCGATTGCTGCGGCTTTGCGCGGGAAGTCAGGCCTGGCGATTGGTAATGTGGTCGGCTCGAACATTTACAACATCCTGCTGATCGGCGGAGCGACCATGAGTATCGCGCCCTTCGCGCTGCCGGAGAACCTTCTTGGGTTGCAAATGGGTCTGCTGATCGCGAGCGCAGTAACGCTGCTCGGCCTGTTGTGGTTCGCGAAGACGATAGGGCGCGTGATCGGCGCAGTTCTGCTCGCGGCCTTCCTCGGGAACGTGGTTTTGGTGCTGGTATGAAGCTCTCACCCCATCAGGCTTGGCCGTCGGCCCGCAGGGCCGCAATGGCCTTGTGCCCGCCCGCAGCGATGCGATCTTTGATCGCGTGAGCGAGGATATGGCGTTCGCGGATGCGAATGCGCGCAAAAGAGTCTTTTGCGTCACACCCCCTCTATCTCGGTTAAGCACTGCACTTTGAGACTCAATATATAGTGGGGCCTCGTTTCGTTCCGCTTCGAGTGCCCGCGCGCTAACCAATCGTTAACCATAATCCCCGATCACATTTGCCTTGACGTGGAGTCCGCTTGGACTCACCCTGTGGATAACTTTGCGCTGTGTAAGCGTGAATGCTGAAAAGTCGGGGAATTTCAATGGGTGTGATGGAAACCGCAAAGCTGCGGGCGGCAAACAAGGTCGCCAAACCTGCAAAGCAGGCGGAGAAGGCGCGTGCGCCGCATCCTGACCTTCCGCTTGGGCAGATCCTGTCCGGCGACTGTATCGAGGCGATGCGTTCGCTGCCCGATAACAGCGTCGACTGCGTTTTTGCCGACCCGCCCTATAACCTGCAGCTCGGCGGCGATCTCAACCGCCCGGATGGCAGCCAGGTCGATGCAGTGACCGATCACTGGGACCAGTTCGATAGCTTCCAGCTTTATGACAAGTTTACCCGCGACTGGCTGACCGAGGCGCGCCGTGTGCTCAAACCCGATGGCGCTTTGTGGGTCATCGGCAGCTATCACAACATCTTTCGCGTCGGCTCGATCCTGCAGGATCTCGGCTTTTGGATACTCAACGATATCGTCTGGCGCAAAACCAATCCGATGCCGAATTTCAAAGGCACACGCTTCACCAACGCACATGAGACGCTGATCTGGGCGAGCATGGGTGAGAAATCCCGCTATCAGTTCAATTATCGTGCGATGAAGACGCTCAATGACGAGCTGCAGATGCGTTCCGATTGGGTCATGCCGATTTGCGCAGGTGCCGAGCGGCTGAAGGAAGACGGCAAGAAAGCCCATCCGACGCAAAAGCCCGAGGCGCTGCTTTACCGTGTGCTGCTGGCCACCACGGAAAAGGGCGACGTTGTGCTCGACCCGTTCTTTGGCACGGGCACCACCGGCGCGGTCGCAAAGCGCCTGGGCCGCCAATGGATCGGGTGTGAGCGCGAGGATTTCTATCGCGGCGTCGCGATGAAGCGGATCGAAAAAGAACTGCCGCTGGATGAAAGCGTGATTGAGACCATGCAAAGCAAGAAGGCCGCGCCGCGCGTCGCCTTCGGGACTTTGGTGGAAAATGGCTACATCAAGCCGGGCACGAAGGTGTTCGACAGGAAACGCCGATGGATCGCGACCGTGCGCGCGGATGGCTCGCTTGAGATTGATGGTCCGAAGGGCAAGCAGGCTGGCTCGATCCACGGCCTCGGCAAAGACCTGCAAGGCGCACCAAGCTGCAATGGCTGGACCTTCTGGTACTTCGAAGACGGTGCGAACGTGAATCCAGTCGACGCAGCCAGACAACGCTTCCTGCTGGCGAACGAGGACTAGCAACAGCCCGCCGCACGGCCGCCGATTTCTGCAGCGTAGGTTCAGGTGACCCCCGCGATTTCTCGCGTGGGGGCGCAAACCAACGTGAGGAAATCATGTATAAAGCTTTCAAACCTCTCGCCCTGACGGGCATCGTATTTGGAGCACTCGCTGCGCCCGGTGCGGCGCTCGCCGACGGGCCCTACGTCGGTGTCAGCGGCGGGATCAGTCTGCCGAGCGACAGCCAAAACTCCGGCGAGTTCGATGCCGATGTGGCCGCGACAGCTGATTTTGATGCCATCCCTGCTGAAACACCGCTCGAATGGAACACTGATTTCGACAATGGCTTGGCGCTTAGCGGCCAAGTTGGATACGCATTCGAGAACGGCTTCCGCGTAGAGTTGGAAGGCGCCTTTTCCGAATATGATGTGTCGGGCCATTCCGGCCTGACGGTTGGTGGAGCAGACCTTGATGGCACTGATGTTGCGGTGCTGACTCGCGGTGCGGCCGATGCCGCCAACCCGACCGTTGGCACGGTAATCGCCGACGGGCAGGGCAAGGTCACCAATTTCGGCCTGTTCGGAAACGTATTCTACGACATCAAGACAGGCGGCGCATTCAAGCCCTACATTGGCGCAGGGCTTGGCTATCAATGGGTCGATGCCGAGTTCACCCCGTCTGGCGTGGATGTCGCCGATGATGACGATGGCGGTGTCGCCTATCAATTGATGGCGGGTGCTGCGTTCGAATTGTCTGACCGCGCCGAGGTGTTCGGCCAGTACACATATCGCGCCAATACTGAGGATGCGGATGTAGATCTCAACTTGGTCCCGGCGACGCTCGGTATCGAGTCCGAGCAATCGATTGTCTCGGCCGGCGTTCGCTTCAAATTTGGCGGCTAAGCCTGGCACGCTAAATGTAATGAGGGGCCGTACCGTTTTGGTGCGGCCCTTTTTCTGTGCGCTGGATGCACCGCAAGACTTCCCGCTGGAAGAATTGCGGCTTATCTCGCTCGGTCATGAGTGAGAGCATCTATATTCGCCCGATCGGCTTCGCGCCTGGACCGCAACACGAGGATGGTCAGGCGATCCGGCTTGCGGGCTCGATGGTCTATGCCAGCCGCTTTGCGTGCATTGTTCGCGATGGAACTGACGTCGTCGCGCGCCACCTTTTCGGTGCTGGCGAGGCCGAGAGTGTGTTTGCTCAGCTCGGCAGCGATCTCGAAATTGAAGCGCAGAGCCAGTGGGCTAATCTGCAAAAGGTGCATGCGCCGATCACTTTGGGAGAGCGGACGGTCCGTCTGGACCAGCCGCAGATCATGGGCATTCTCAATGTAACGCCGGACAGCTTCTCCGATGGTGGCGAGTTCCTGGAAAAGCACGATGTGGGCCGCGCCCATGCTTCCGCCATGCTCGAAGCGGGCGCGAGCATCATCGACATTGGCGGGGAAAGCACTCGCCCCGGCGCGGCGGCGACCTGGGAAGGGGATGAAAAGGAACGCGTACTTCCGGCGGTCGAATATTGCGCGAGTATGGGCGCTGCGATCAGCATCGACACTCGGCGCGCAGGCGTGCTCGAGGCCGCGCTTCAGGCGGGTGCTCACGCGGCGAACGATGTCTCGGCCATGCGATACGATCCGCGCACCGCGGAACTGGTAGCAGGCGCGCAATGCCCGGTGATCCTGATGCATGCTCCGGGCAGCGGCGACGACCTACACGACAATGCCGACTACTCGGATATCGTGCTCGACGTGTTCGATTTCCTGAAAGAGGTGCGCGCCAATGCGATTGCGGCAGGTATTGCTGAAGACAAGATCATTCTCGATCCCGGCATCGGCTTCGGCAAAAGCCTGACGGATAATCTTGCTCTGCTCAACGCTCTACCGCTGCTGCATGCGCTGGGTTCACCCCTGCTGCTGGGTGTCAGTCGCAAGCGGATGATCGGCGCGCTGTCTAACGAGGTGGACGCGCATCAGCGGCTTGGTGGCTCGTTAGCGCTGGCGACGCTTGGCATGGATGCAGGCGTTCATATCCTCCGAGTGCACGACGTTGCCGAGAGCGTTCAGGCGCGCAATGTCTGGCGCGGGATGCGGGATTCTGCGTTGACCGACTTTTCGCAAATGCCGCCACTGTGAATCGCATCAGAAGAACCGCAATTTTTGGCGGCTTGTAACCAATCGAAGCTGGCTCACGAAACGCAGGGTACCCCCAACGTAAACAAGGTCAGTACCCCCATGACTATCAAGATTACCCCGCGCGCTCTTGCGATCGCGCTTGCCATTCCCGCATTCGCCGTCGCTGCGCCGGCCGCCGCACAATCCGACGATTTTGAACCTGAAGGCGGGTTCTATGTATCGGTTCAGGCAGGTGTGACTTCGCCAAGTGACGAGACGTTTACGGGCGTTCAAGACCCACAAGGCGTGTCCCCAGGCGTTGCTGGCGCTCCTGCCAGTGTCGAAGTCGAATATGACGAGGATTTCGTTGGCACTGTCGCCGTCGGCTACCGCATTCCCAAGCGCATTTTCGGACTGTTTCAGCCGAGCGTAGAAGTCGAATATTCATATGCCGAGGCCGATGTTAGCGGTGGCAGCTTCAACGGTGGCAACCAAATCTTCGGCGGATCTAGCGAGGTCAACACCTTCTCGATCAATTATCAGTCCGACATTCGCTGGTCGGAAAATCAGCGCATCATTCCATTCTGGGGCGGCGGCGTTGGCCTTGCAGACGTGGAGCCGGGTGTAGCCTATTTCCCCGACAATGGCGTCGCGACCGCTCCGACATTTGCGGTCACGCGTTCGGATCGTGGTTTTTCGCTGCAGAGCAATGTCGGCCTGCAATTCGTGCTGACCGACAATATCGAGCTACAAGGCCGCGTGCGTTATCAGCGCGTCACCGGCCTCGACTTCGAGCGCACTTTTGTCGGGGGAGGCGCGAGTGCTTTCAATGCCGATCTTGAAGGTAATTTCGAGACCGTGAGCTTCCTAGCAGGTGTTCGTTACCGCTTCTGATGAGCTGTGCGGGCGTGTGCTCGCACACAAAGAGCCAACCGATCTGGCAACAAATTCCCCCTCGGGCTGTGGCTGGAGGGGGAATTTTGTTTGCGTGTCGCCGAACGGTCATGGCAAGCGGGCAGAGACAGTCCAAGTCTATTGAACGGAGTTCCACCAATGCGCGCTTTTGCACCCCTCATCGCCGGTCTGCTCGCGGCGGCAGCATCACCTGCTTTTGCAGACGGCCACGACAGCGGAGAGGTTGCGCTTAGCGCGGAGGACTTGCTCGCGCCCTATTATGCGAAGCTGCAATCCGAAGTGCAGCTGCCCGTCGCGCCAGCCAACGTCTCGCTCGCGCAAGAAAGCGTGTTGACGCGGATTGCCTTTGGCAGCTGCAATCACCAGTCGCGTTCGCAGCATATGTGGGCGCAGATCGCGGCAACGGATCCAGATGTATTCCTGTTTATTGGAGACAATAACTACGGCGACCAAGGCTGGTCGGGTGATGCAGGGCTATCGACGTTGCGCGCGGCCTATCAAGTGCAGGCAGAAACGCCTGAGCTGACTGATTTCCGCACCAAAGTGCCGATGATGATTACCTGGGATGATCACGATTTCGGCTTCAATGATGGCGGGGCGAGTTTTGCCTATCGCGGCTGGTCGGAGACGATTTTTGAAACGTTCTGGGGCTCTTCGGATGAAGTGAAGTCGCGGCCGGGCATCTACGAAAGCCGCATGTTTGGCGCGGACGGCAAGGTCACTCAGATAATCATGCTCGATACGCGGTTCTTCCGCTCGGACTTTGCGCGGATGGACTACACGCCGGAACGTCCGCCGCTCGGGCCATATGCGCCGAGCGATGATGCGTCCAAGACCATGCTTGGCGATGTGCAATGGCAATGGCTGGAGCAGGAACTGGCAAAACCCGCCGATCTGCGCGTCATCGTTTCATCGATCCAAGTCATCACCGATGCCCACAATTATGAGAGCTGGGAGGCGCTGCCGCTGGAGCGAGCAAAGCTCTACTCGTTGCTGGCCGGTCGTGAGGAAAGCGGCGTTGTGATGTTGTCTGGTGATCGCCATGCGGGCGGCATTTACCGCGAGACACCGGTTGAAACCGGGGAGGAGTTGTGGGAGCTGACCAGCTCTTCCATGAACTATTCCTTCAGTTCCACCGAGCGCAACACCGCCCGTGAGCCCGACCCGAAGCGCGTTACCGACTTCATCTCCGAGGAGAACTTCGGCTTGGTTGAGATCGACTGGGACGCGAAGACTTTCACTATGTCGATGCGCGGCAGCGAAGGCGAAACACGCGTGACGCGGACTGTCGGGTGGTGAGCTAGCCCGGCGAGGCAGCTGAGCCCGCCAGCAAACCGCCATCGAGCGTCAGCTCGGTGCCGGTCATGTAGGCGCTCTCGTCGCTCGCAAGGAAGACGCACAGGGCGGCGACTTCCTCGACCGTGCCGAAGCGCTTGAGCGGCGTATCCGCAACCAACGCCGCCATTTTCTCTTCGCGATCCGGGCCATCGCCGATCATGGGCTCCCAGATCGGGGTCAGGATCGCCGCTGGGTGCACAGAATTGCAACGGATTTTCCAGCCTTGTTGAGCGGCGTAGAGCGCGACCGATTTTGAGTGATTGCGGATTGCCGCCTTCGATGCGGCGTAGGCAGCTGCGCCAGGTATTCCAACCAGTCCGGAGCGCGAGGACATATTGATGATTGAGCCGGTGCCTTTGGCCCTCATGGCTCGCAGAGCGTAGCGGCAACCGAGGAACGTCCCGTCGGTGTTCACTTCATTCACGGCGCGCCAGTCTTCCAGCGATGCGTTCTCTGGATCGTGCGGTCCGATGCCATCTTCGAAGCCGGTCACGCCCGCATTGTTTACCACCACATCGACTTGCGGATGGGCGTTTGCCAGCGCCTCCCAGTGCGTTTCGGAGCGGACATCGAGCAGCATGAAGTCGCAACCGATCTCAGCGGCGGCTTTCTCGCCTGCTTCTTCATGAATGTCAGTTAGGATGACGCTCGCACCTTCGCGCTGAAACGCTTCGCAGATGCCGCGTCCAATGCCACTTGCGCCGCCGGTGATGATGGATTTCTTGCCTGACAGTTTTCCCAAGATGGCCTCCGCTGCGCTTGGTGCGAAGCGACGCCATAGGCAAGATCAAGCCGCGTTGTCGATCCCGAGGTCGGAAAGCTTGCGGTAGAGGGTCGAGCGACCAATGCCGAGGCGGCGCGCGACTTCTGTCATACGGCCGCGATAATGGCCGATGGCTAGGCGGATCACGTCAGCCTCGATCTCTTCGAGCGGACGCAAATTACCGTCATCGGTGTAAAGCATAACGCCTACACCTTCATGCTGCGGCGAAGTGAGATCCTCAAGCTCACCCAGCATTTCCGACAATTGCGGGAAGCTGTCGGCGGTAAGGCTCTGGCCTTCGCAATAGACGGCAGCGCGGAAAAGAACCGATTGCAGCTGACGGACATTGCCCGGCCAATCGAACGCCGCGAGCAGGGTCAGTGCGCTGTCGCTGATCGAGAGATGGTTGAGACCTGGCTGTTCGCCGATCCGGCCAAGGAAATGGCGGGTGAGGGAGGGAATATCGCCGGTCCGTTCGCGTAGAGGCGGCAACTCGATCTTGGTCGCGCCGAGCAGCTTTGCCAGCTTTTCGTTGAAATGTTTGGTCTTGGTCAGCCGCTCCAGTGCGTAATTGCTGGCGGAGAGCAGTCGCACATCGACGCGGAAACCATGCGTCGCGCCGACTGGGCGGACGATGCCGCTCTCGATTGTTTCGGCGAGTAGGGCCTGCGTTTCAGTTGGCAGGCGGTCGACTTCATCGAGCAGGAGCGTGCCGCCATCGCAATGTTGCATCGCGCCGATCTGGCGATCGAAAGCGCCGGGAAAGGCGTCTGGCTCGTGGCCGAATAGGACCGACTCAATCGAGTTTACCGGAATGCTGCCGATATTGATTACGCGGAGTGGCGCTTTGCTGCGAGGGCTGGCCGCGTGCATCGCGCGCATCAGCATTTCCTTGCCCGTGCCGCTTTCGCCTTCGATGAGAGTATGAGCGTGGCCGCGCGCAGCCTTAGCTGCTTGGGCCAGCGCCGTGCGGAATTTCGGCGCGGTGCCGATCATCGCGTCGAAGTCGAGGGCGGCCGACATCTTCTCGGTCAGCGGGGCGAGTTCGTCGCGTGGTGCCTCACGAGTGGTGACGGCACGCAATGCCTCCATCAGACGATCGGGAGAGATCGGTTTGACCAGATAATCGCTGGCACCGGCACGCATCGCCTCGACAGCGAGCAGCGGTGAAGCGCTGGTGGTGAGCATCAGGATCGGGAGCGCGGGGCGGCGCGATTTGAGTTCTTCGATCAGCGAGCAGGCATCATCGCCCGGCACCCACTGATCCAGCAGGATCGCGGACAATTGCATGCCTTCGCGGGTGCCCAGCATCGCAATCGCCGTCTCGGCATCGCTGGCGACGATCGTCCGCCATCCTTCGCGTGCAGCAATTGCCGTGATCAAGCGGCTCTGCGCCGGCTCGTCATCAATCAGCATTACAAGGCGCGATTCCGTCTCGGACATAGGCGTTTGCGGTTCCCAAAAAGCGCCTCAGGGAAAGCGGCCCCAAGGTTAAATATCACTCTGCCTTAGGGTGAAGGAGTAAAGACCGCGTTAAGGCTATTGCTTCGCCCTGGTCGGTGCCGCTCAAGTGAGCTTTTTCCGTGACGGGATGGTCGGCGGACTTGAGCTTGCCTGCGCCCTTCGATAGGGGAAGTGAAGACGCCCCGATTGAGCACTATCTGTCGGGCTGTGGTGAAATATTTGAAGGATTATTGCGCGATGGCTGCCAACGATATGGACCATGCAGAAAAGACCTATGACGGCTTTATAGCTTCGCTCAAATGGGCCGTGCCCCTGATTGCCGTGATAACACTTGTCGTTGTCATGATGATTGCGGACTAGGTCCGACTGAATGAAAATAGCCGTCCTGAAGGAGCGAGCCTCCGGTGAAACGCGCGTGGCCGCGACGCCGGAAACGGTCAAGAAATTCATCGGCCTTGGCGGCGAAAACGCCAATGAGGTGATGCTGGAAAGCGGGGCGGGCGAAGCGGCCTCGATTACCGATGCTGCCTATGAAGAGGCTGGCGCGAGCATCGGCAGTGCCGCTGATACGGTAAAGGATGCCGATATTGTTCTCGGCGTGCAGGCACCCGATGTGAGCGCGCTTGCCGAAGCGAAGCCCGGCGCATGGGTTGCGGCGCTATTCGATCCATTTGGTAACAAAGAACGCGTTGAGGCCTATGCCAAGGCCGGGCTGGAAGCGCTGAGCATGGAATTCATGCCGCGCATCACCCGCGCGCAGAGTATGGACGTGCTTTCGAGCCAGTCAAACCTTTCAGGCTACAAGGCGGTGCTGGCTGCTGCTGACACATATGGCCGTGCCTTCCCGATGATGATGACTGCGGCTGGCACTGTTCAGGCGGCAAGGGCGTTTATCATGGGTGTCGGCGTTGCGGGCCTACAGGCGATTGCGACTGCACGGCGTTTGGGCGCGCAGGTTTCCGCCACGGACGTCAGATCGGCTACGAAGGAACAGATTGAAAGCCTTGGTGCAAAAGCGATTTTCGTCGAAGATGTTGAAGGCATCGAAGGCGAGGGTACGGGCGGTTATGCCACCGAGATGAGCGACGAGTACAAGGCCGCGCAGGCAAAACTCGTCAGCGAACATATCGCCAAGCAGGACATTGTCATCACCACAGCATTGATCCCGGGGCGTGCTGCGCCGGTGCTGATCACCGACGCGCAGATCGCGACGATGAAACCGGGTAGCGTCATCTTCGACCTTGCGGTCGCACAGGGCGGCAATGTCGAAGGCTCAAAGGCGGACGAGACAGTTGAGAAGCATGGCGTCAAAATCATCGGCTATGCGAACACGCCCGCACAATTGCCCGCTGACGCATCGGCCTTGTTTGCACGCAACCACTTCAATTTCCTCTCTGCATTCTGGGATGCCGAAGCAGGCAAGCCGGAGCTCGACGAGGAGATCGGCGATGCCGTCCGCCTGACCAAAGGCGGCGAAGTGGTCAATGAGAGGCTGAAGGGGTGAGGTTGGCGGCGACAAATCCTCCCCGGCACGGGGAGGGGGACCGCACGAAGCGCGGTGGAGGGGGCTCCCGGTCAGTCGCAAGGCCGGAGGTCACGCGCGCTCATAAACTTCGCAAGAACATGACTATGCCTGAGCGCGTGTTGTGGCAGAGGCTTCGCCAGAGACCAAACGGGCTCAAGTTTCGCAGGCAACATCCGATCGGGCCGTATGTAGCGGACTTTTGTTGTCTGTCGCAGAAGCTCGTCGTCGAAGTCGACGGCAGTGCGCACGAGGCAATTGATCGTGCGAAATTCGACGATAGACGGATCGCTTTTATCAAAGAAAACGGGTTCAGGGTTTTGCGGGTAACCGCGCGTCTATTGCTAGCGGACGCCGATGCCACGGCAGAGGCGATCGTCGCGCGTGCGGTGAGCCCCCTCCACCAGCCTGCGGCTGGTCCCCCTCCCCGTGCCGGGGAGGCACTTTAGCGTATGGACTTCATTTCAATCCTCTCGATCTTCGTGCTGGCGTGTTTCGTCGGCTATTACGTGGTCTGGTCGGTCACTCCAGCGCTGCACACGCCGTTGATGGCGGTGACCAATGCGATCTCCTCGGTGATTATCGTCGGCGCGCTGATCGCGGCGGCTGAAGCGGGGAGCCCGACCGCGAAATATCTCGGGCTGCTTGGCGTCGTGTTGGCGAGCGTGAACATCTTCGGGGGCTTCGCGGTGACAGAACGAATGCTTGCGATGTACAAAAAGAAGGAGAAGTAAGAGATGAGCTTCTCCATCCTGGCAAGCGCAGCAGACGGCGCCGGAACCCCCGCATGGGCAATGCTCGCATACTTGGCCGCAGGCGTTTTGTTTATCCTGGCGTTGCGCGGGCTTTCCAGCCCGGCGACCAGCCGTGCGGGTAACCGCTACGGCATGATCGGCATGCTGATCGCGGTGACGACGACGCTCGTCACACATGACATCGCGAATATCGTCGAAATTGGAATTGCCATCTTCATCGGCGGTTCGATCGGGTTCTTCATTGCACGCCGTATCGCGATGACTGCGATGCCCGAACTGGTTGCCGGCTTTCACTCGCTGGTCGGCATGGCGGCCGTGCTGGTCGGCTGGGCCGCCTATCTCAATCCGGGTGCATTCGATCTTCTGGTGCCACTTCGCGCTGTGGCGATCACGGTTCAAGAAGGCATGACAATAGGTCGGGTGAGCCGCGTCGAAATGGCGTTGGGCGTGGCTATCGGCGCGATTACTTTCTCGGGCTCGGTCATCGCGTTTGCGAAGCTGTCGGGACGTATGAGCGGATCCCCCATCCTGTTGCCCGCACGCCACTTCATAAATCTCGGAACTTTGCTCGCGATCATCGTGCTGACGGCTTTGTTCGCGATGGAGACTATAGCGAGCACGGAATATTTCATCGCCATAACCGTCCTCGCCTTCGTGGTCGGCTTCCTGCTGATCATTCCCATCGGCGGGGCGGACATGCCGGTCGTCGTCTCAATGCTGAACAGCTACTCAGGCTGGGCGGCGGCGGCGATGGGCTTCACGCTGGGTAACAGCGCGATGATCATCACCGGCGCTTTGGTTGGCTCGTCCGGCGCCATTCTCAGCTACATCATGTGCAAGGCCATGAACCGCAGCTTCATCAGCGTGATTGCCGGTGGCTTCGGCGCGGATGATAGTGGCGGCACCAGCGGAGAGCCGCGCGAACAGCGCCCCTATAAACAGGGCAGCGCCGACGACGCAGCCTTCATGCTGGAACAGGCGGAGAAGGTCATCATCATCCCCGGCTATGGCATGGCCGTGGCACAAGCGCAGCACGTACTGCGCGAAATGTCCGACCTGCTCAAGGAAAAGGGCGTGGACGTGAAATATGCGATCCACCCGGTCGCAGGACGGATGCCGGGGCATATGAACGTGCTGCTGGCCGAGGCCAATGTGCCCTATGATGAAGTGTTTGAGCTCGAGGACATCAATTCCGAGTTCTCGCAGGCGGATGTAGCCTTCATCATCGGTGCGAACGATGTGGTGAACCCGGCAGCAAAGACAGACAAGTCCTCGCCGATTTACGGCATGCCGGTGTTCGATGTCGACAAGGCCAAACAGGTGTTCTTCATCAAGCGCAGCATGGGCGGCGTCGGTTATGCCGGGGTCGACAATGATGTGTTCTACATGGACCAGACCATGATGCTGCTGTCCGATGCGAAGAAGATGGTCGAAGAAATCAACAAGGCGCTGGATTGAGCTGAAATCTGATGAAGAAGCTGCTCGTCTCGATACTCATCATTGTCGCTCTCGCTGGCGCAGCATGGTTCCTGCTGCGCGATGGCGGCGTCGTTGAACAGGTGACCGAAGAGCGGGTTGAGACCGCACTGCTCAACAATGGCTTTCCTGCGCCAATGGCCGAATGCATGGCCGGGCGGCTCACCGATCGCCTTTCGATAGTCCAGCTCAAAAAGCTCGAGCGTCTGGCCCCGGAAGAGGGTGAAAACCGCATCCCGCTATCTACGGGCGAAGCGATGGCCCGCTTGCGTCGGGTCGATGACCGCGAAGCAGTTGAGACGCTTGTGACGGTAGGTGGCGGCTGCGGGTTCGACATGATGCTGGACCGAATTTAACGCGCGCTTGCTTTCCCGCTCCCGTCTGCGCAAAATAGGTTGCAGATAGGAGAGGGGAATTATGCTCAGGTTTACTCTGGCGGCTATAGCGCTTGCATCGGCTGCGCCGCTTCTTGCCGAAACACACACCATCACGCCAGGCGAAGGCGCTCAGGAGCGCTTGCAAGAGGCGCTGATCCTTGCCGAACCGGGCGATGAGATCGTGCTCGAAGCGGGACGTTATGCGCTGACGGACGGACTGAGTCTCGATGTCGATAACGTCACGGTGCGCGGTGCCGGCATGAATGAGAGTGTGATCGATTTCACCAATCAGCAGGGTGCAGGCGAGGGCCTGTTGGTCACCTCCGACGGCGTAACTCTGCGCGATTTCGGGATCGAGAATGCCAAGGGCGACGGGATAAAATCCAAGGGCGCAGACCAGATTATCTATCATGCGATCCGGGTGGAATGGACCAATGGGCCGGACGCAAGCAATGGAGCCTATGGCATTTACCCGGTCGAGGCGAGCGATATCCTGGTGCAGGATAGCTATGTGCGCGGAGCCTCTGACGCTGGGATCTATGTAGGCCAGTCGAAGAACATTATCGTTCGCCGCAACCGTGTGGTCGAGAATGTCGCTGGGATCGAGATCGAGAACAGCATGGGCGCAGAAGTAACCGAGAATCTCGCCACGCGAAACACAGGCGGAATTCTGGTGTTCGACCTGCCCAGCCTGCCTCAGGTTGGGGGCAGATCGGTGCTTGTCGCGCGAAATGCGGTGATCGACAACAATACAGACAACTTCGCTCCTGAAGGCAATATCGTCGCCAGCGTACCAGCTGGAACCGGGGTGATGGTGATGGCGAACACCGATGTGCAAGTCCTCGACAATGCCCTGATCAACAATGCGACCTCGCACGTCATGCTGGTGGCCTACGCTCAGGATTATGAAGATGAGCGTTTCCAGCCGCTGCCGGCGAACGTCGTTGTGCGCGGCAATGTCTATGGTTCTGGCGGAAGCGCACCTGACTTTCCGGGCGGCGATGCTGTCGTGGCCGCGTTGGGCGGTGCATTGCCGCCGGTGCTGAGCGACGGCTTGCATCAGAACCTCGCTCTTGAAGATGCCGTGCCAATGGTCTCGATGGGCTTCACGCGGCGCGGGCAACCGGTAACGGAAGCCAAGCCGGAGATCATCCAACCGGTGGTTGCCGGTGCATCGCCTGAATTGCCACCAATCACTCTACCGGAAGGGATGGAGGCGCGGCTCAAGTGATCAGACCGGGATGGATCTTGGCGGCGGCTTCGCTTGCTCTTGCTGGCGCAATCGGTGCGCGAGCGGTGCCTCCGCCGGTCCTGGTCAATGATGCTCTGATTGCCGGTGAAACTCTGCCTCGCACGCTTGAAGACTTCGGCTTTTTTCAGGATCAGGCAGGCCGCATCCCGGCCAATCGCGTGGTTCCATACACGCTCAACACGCCGCTCTATTCCGATGGTGCGGACAAGCTGCGCTACATCTATCTGCCAGAGGGCACCGAAATGGCGGCTGATGGCGAAGGGCTTCTCAAATTCCCGGTTGGCTCTGCGATCATCAAGACTTTTGCCTTTGGCGAAGGTGAGGATCAGCGGTTTATCGAAACGCGCGTGTTGCTCCATCGAACCGACGGTTGGCTCGCGTTGCCATATCGCTGGAACGATGATCAGTCCGATACACGGCTGGCGGTTGCTGGTGCGCGGATTGCACTGACCACTCCGGAGGGCGAGGAAATCTCCTATCGCGTGCCGAACAAGAACCAGTGCAAACAGTGTCACACCAAGGATGGCGAAGTGACGCCGATCGGCCCGAAAGCGCGCAACCTGAGCGCGGATTGGCTCGCAGATAGAGTGAGCGCGGGGCATTTAGGCACTATGCCACAGGTTGCCGCGCATTTCCCCGACTGGAGCGCTCGCGAAGACATTTCCGATGTGAACAGCCTCGCCCGTGCCTACCTCGATGTGAATTGCGCACATTGCCACCAACCCGGCTCCATGGCTTCCAACTCCGGGCTCGACCTTCGCTGGGAGCAGCATGACGGCCAAGCAGTCGGTATTCGCAAACCGCCAGTTGCTGCGGGACGCGGGGCTGGTGGGTATGCAGTTTCGATTGCGCCGGGCAATCCGGATGCGTCGATCATGGTCCACCGGATGAGTTCGATTGAACCAGGCGTCGCCATGCCGGAGCTGGGCAAAGGAACGGTCGACAAGGACGGCTTGGCCGTGATCCGCAAATGGATTGCCGAAATGCCTGCGCAATAGCGGCTGCGAAACGGGGAGCGGGTAAAATGAAACGTCTATTGAAAGTGTTCGCAGTGCTGTTCGCGCTGCTGGTGATTGCCTTCTTCGTTCTTCGCACGCCCGACACCGATCCGGCGGAGATGCGCGCTAAGTATGCGGGGGAACCGTCGCAGTTCGTCGAGATTGGCGATGAAGTGACCGTCCATTTGCGCGATGAAGGACCAAAAGACGCGCCTGCCATTATTCTGCTCCATGGATCGACGGCAGATTTGCACACCTGGCAACCATGGGTCGAAGGGCTGAGCGAGGATTATCGCGTCATCCGTTTCGATCAGGTTGGGCATGGGCTCACCGGGCCTGACAAGCAAGGCGACTACTCACACGCCAGTTTTGTTGCTGATATTGACGAGGTCGCTGAAGCGCTCGAGCTCGAGACATTCGTGCTTGGAGGTTCATCGATGGGGGGAAGCCACGCTGTCGCCTACGCGCTCGCTCATCCGGCAAGGGTGGAAGGGCTGATCCTCGTTGGTGCAAGTGGGGCTCCAGTCAGGGGCGATGGCGGCCCAAGCCTAACCTATCGGCTCGCGCAGACACCGGTGATCAATCGGTTGATGGCGCAGATCACGCCGCGTTCGATGATCGAGAGCTCGTTTGCGGAGATGGTCAGCAACAGGCATATCATGACCCCGGAAGTAGTCGACCGCTATTGGGAATTGCTTCGCTATCCGGGCAATCGCGCGGCAACGATCCGGCGGTTTTCCCAACCTCGCAGTGCTTTTGCGGCCGAACAGGTCGCCTCGCTCGATCAACCGGCCCTGATTATCTGGGGTGCTGAGGATCCCTTGATCCCGCTTGATTCTGGTCGCTGGTATGATGAGTACCTGCCTAATTCGCAGCTGGCAGTGCATCCTGAGATCGGCCATTTGCCCCATGAGGAGGCCGCCGGCGCCACGCTGGCGGACGTGCGCGCGTGGTTGGCCGACCTTGCCTTCGCCCCTGAGGGAGAGGCACCGTGAACGCCCGAATTTGATAAGCCCTATGGACGCTTAGCCTACGCTCTGGCTAAGGCAGCATGCGACGGGGCTAGATAGATTCGAGGATTACACTTGCGAAAATTGGGCCTTATTGGCGGCATGAGCTGGGTTTCGACCCGGATGTATTACGAGCGCATCAACCGCATTATTCAGCGGCATGGCAGGGGCGAAGGTCGTCCGATGGCAAGCGCGCCGATGCTGATCGAAAGCCTCGATTTCTGCGAGCTTTATGGCCTGCGCGAAGAAGGCGACTGGAAGCGCGCTTCCGGTGTCTTGGTCGAAAGTGCGAAGCGACTCGAAGGGGCAGGTGCCGAGGGACTGATCATTGGCGCCAACTCCATGCATAAGCTCTATGATGATGTCGCGGGCGCGGTCGACATACCGATCCTGCACATTGCCGAAACGGTCGGGCAGGCGATGCAGGATGTCGGTTGCAAGAATGCCGCATTGATCGGTACGCGCAACGTCATGACAGAGAGCTTTTACCGTCAGCGCCTGGTCGCCCACGGTGTCGATCTTCTGCCGCCGAATATGGACAATGTCGAACTGCTCGACCGGATCATCTACGAGCAATTGATGGTGGGGAAGGTCACACGCGACGCCGAACGGGCGATCCGCACCATTATCACCAACAAACAACAGGAAGGCGCCAAGGCGATTGTGCTCGCCTGCACCGAGTTGGATTTGGTCGTCGACGTCGATGCGAACATCCTGCCAGTGTTCGATTCCACGCGAATTCACTGTGAAGCGGCAGCAAAATGGGTGCTCGGTGGAAAAACTGAGAGCAAAAATTTCGGCCTGACCTAAGTTGCCCACAAGTTGTCGCGTTTTTACAAGTCGACATCTATTCACACCTGTGTCAGTAGCTCAGAACGGATGACAGACAACCATCGTCCGGGCCTATCGGGTCGCTTACCGACAGGCACCGGGGCTGCTTAGATTGAATAGAACGAGTGGCCCCAACCCTGAACAAACTTCCGAAAATCGGCCAATGTCGCCTGCCGTAGCGGTGGCCTGTCGTCGTGGATGGTCTTTGGCCTTGTCCAAGTTCGCGATCTGTTCAGGTTGTAGCCCGCCCGACGCTAACCTAATGGCGGGCGCAGAGCTATGACCCGGGCCCCATACGCAGCTGATCCCGTCGCCACGCGCGGCCGAGAGTTTGAAAGCCGCTCGGGTGCCGAGCGAGCCGAAGTGCGGGGACCGCGCAGCGAGTTTCAGCGTGACCGCGATCGGATCATTCATTCGATGAGTTTCCGGCGGCTCAAATCCAAGACTCAGGTGTTTATCGCACCAGATGGCGATCATTATCGCACACGCCTGACTCATAGTCTCGAAGTCGCCCAGATTGGCCGGGTGCTCGCCCGAGCGCTGGGGTTGGATGAAGATCTGACCGAGGCACTGTGCCTGGCGCATGATCTGGGCCATCCGCCGTTCGGCCATGCGGGTGAGGCCGCTTTGTCAGAAGCGATGGAGCGGCATGGCGGCTTTTGTCACAATGCGCAGACCATGCGCACGCTGATGCGGCTGGAATCGCCCTATCCGGAACATGACGGGCTGAACCTGACCTGGGATCTGCTGGAAGGGTTAGCCAAACATAACGGCCCGATCATTGCACCCAATTGGGCGTTAGCTGAACTGGACGCCGAATTCCCGCTGGATCTTGGCTCGTGGCCTTCCCTCGAGGCGCAGGTTGCGGCGGTTGCCGACGACATTGCCTACGATAATCACGATATTGACGATGGCCTGCGGGCAGGCTTTTTGGGCCTTGATGAACTGCTGGAATTGGATTTCCTCGACCGCCAGTGGCGGGCGGTCGAAAAACGCTTCCCCAATGCCCCGCGCGAGCGCCAATTGCGCGAGCTGGTCCGTGACCAGATCGGCTTGATGGTCAACGATGTGCTGGAGCATACGCGCGACAATCTGCGCGGCATCGCGTCGGTCGATGAAGTTCGCGGTTCCAACAAACAATTGGCCGGGTTTTCGCCCGCATTCGCTGCTCAGGAACGGACGCTCAAGACTTTCATGTACGACAAGCTCTACTACCATCCGGAACAGGTCGAAGCCGCTGCTCGTGCGCGTGACGTCGTGGCACGATTGTTTGCTGCCTATTCGCAGGATCACCGCCTGATGCCCGCCGAATGGCAGGACCGCTTGCCCAAAGATGACCCCAAGCGTTCCCGCGCGATTGCCGACTTCATTGCCGGGATGAGCGACCGGTTTGCCATTCGCGCTTGCGGAGAGATCTACGGTGAAATGCCGCAGGGGCTGTCCAATGTCTGATGTGCACCGCATCGCCTTGGTCGGCGCGACCGGACTGATAGGTCGCCGAGTGATCGAGACTTCGAACAATATCGAAGATACGCGGATCGTCGGGGTGGCCCGGCGCGAAGCCCCTTTGCCTGATGGTGCGCGGATGGAGATGTTCGTGGCGGAGCCGGAGAAATGGGGCGAAGTGTTCGAGGCGATCAAGCCGCGCTCCCTGATCTGCGCGCTCGGTACAACCTGGAAGAAATCGGGCCGCGACGAAGACGCTTTCCGTGCGGTCGATCACGATTTGGTGCTGGCGACTGCTGAAGCCGCAAAAGATGCAGGTATCAGAAATATGGTAGCGATCAGCGCAGCGGGTGCGGATTGGCGTTCGAAGAATTTTTACATGAAGGTTAAGGGCGAGACCGAGATGGCCTTGTCGAAAGTCGGGTTCAAACGGCTCGACATTCTCCGCCCCGGTCTGCTGCGGGGACCGCGCACCAACGACCTTCGCGTGCTGGAGCGGCTGGCCATGTGGGTAAGCCCTTTGCTCGATCCGATGCTGGGCGGTAAATGGCAGGCCTACCGCTCTATCGATGCGCGGGTCGTGTCCGAGGCTGCTCTTGGACTCGCGATGCGCAACGCGGCAGGGCGCTTCACGCACAACAACGACGCGATGAAACGGGCAGCGCGTGAGTGGCGCCAGCGCTGCGAGCGTTTGGGCGTGGTGGACGACGAATAGTCTCGCAGACGGGTTGGGGGAGACGGATAATGGAATGGGCAGCAGTTTTCGGAGCGGCAAACCTGCTGGCGATGATCGCCTGGGCGGCCTTGATCTTGGCCCCGCGTCACCCTGCAGTGCTCGCCGGCGTCCTCTACATCGGCGTCGGAATCCTATGCGCCGTTTACGCTGTGTCGCTGATCGGCGTGGTTTCAGGCCTTTTGGGGCCAGGTGCGGTCGGTAGCGGTGCTGGCGAAACCGACTTCACCACTATCGAAGGGGTGAGAGCAATTTTCGCGAGCGATGCCGGCGTCACAATTGGTTGGACGCACTACCTCGCCTTTGACCTGTTCGTAGGTCTGTGGATCGCGCGCGATGCCGACGCGAAATTCTTCAGCCGCTGGCTGCAGGCACCAATCTTGCTCGCGACCTTTCTTGCCGGGCCAGTTGGCCTAATCATATGGCTGCTGGTGCGAGAACCACGCGCGCGCGCCAAGGGACGCTGGAGCTGATTTTGGCAACACGCTAAGTTGCTTGGCAAACCCGCTCCGCCGTGCCTAAGCTGCGCCCAAACAAGATAACAGAACAGGCGGAGAGAGTATGGAACCGGCACCGCAGTACAACACCTTTGATGCTTTCGTGTCGCATTGGGCGAACGAACGGCCAGACCGGATCGCCTTCGATCAGGGCGACAAGACGGTAACTTTCGCAGAGCTGGACGATATGACACGGCGGATGATCGCTGTGTTTGAAAGTCACGGCATTGCCAAGGGCGATCGGATCGCGTGGCTCGGCAAGAACCGGATCATCTTTTACGCAATGTTCCTGGCGGCGGCGCGGATGGGAGCGGTAATGGCACCTATTGGCTGGCGGCTCGCCCCGCCAGAAGTCGCCTATATTCTCAAGGATACGGGTGCCAAGCTGATGATCACGGGCACAGGTTTTGCCGAGGTGGTCGCCAAGCTGGCGCCGGAAGTGGCGCAATCGGTGACGATCATCGAAGAGCCCGAAATGTATGCCGCGATCGAAGCGGCTTCGCCTGCCAGCTTTACCCCGTCAGAGCCGGATGATCCCGTGCTCCAGCTCTACACCAGCGGCACGACCGGTAATCCGAAAGGCGCTCAGCTGAGCAATGCTGGCCTCGTCGCGCTGCGCAATACATCGAAAGAGGCAGGCGATCCGTGGAACAGGCCGGGGCCCGAAGACTGCATGCTGGTCGCCATGCCCTGTGCGCATATCGGCGGGACGGGAATCGTGATCGCCTCGATCGCCAACGGGATACGCGCGATCATTCAGGAAGAGTTCGATCCAGGCGAATTCCTGAAAGGGATTGCTGGAGGGGCGACGCAATCCTTTATCGTGCCCGCCGCGTTGCAGATGGTGATCCAGCACCCCGAAGCGAAGAACACCGATTTCAGCGGCGTTAAATACATCATGTATGGGGCCGCGCCGATGCCGCTCGAACTGCTGAAAGAGGCCGTTCGGACTATGCCGCAGGCGGGTTTCCTGCAGGTGTTCGGCATGACCGAAACCTGCGGCACGGTGACCCTGCTTCGCCCCGAGGATCACTCGGTCGAGGGCAACGAACGCATGCGCTCGGTCGGGCGAGCGATGCCGGGAACCGACATTCGTATCTTCGACGAAGACAGCAATGAGATGCCACGCGGCCAGATCGGCGAGATCGTGGTCAAGTCACCGTCCAACATGCTCGGCTATTGGAACCTGCCGGAGGCGACCGAGCAGACTATGCGCGATGGCTGGCTCCATACGGGCGATGCGGCAATCATGGACGACGATGGCTACATCTACATCCAGGATCGCATCAAGGACATGATCATATCCGGCGGCGAAAACGTCTATCCTGCACAAGTCGAAGGCGCGATCTATGGTCACCCTGACATTGCCGAAGTCGCTGTGATCGGCGTGCCGGACGAGAAGTGGGGCGAGGCTGTGAAGGCCTGCGTTGTTGCCAAGCCCGGGCACACGATCGATCCCGATAGCGTGATCTCCCATGCGCGTGAGCAATTGGCGGGCTTCAAAGTACCGAAGACGGTCGATGTGATTGAAGTTATGCCGCGTAATCCATCGGGCAAGATCCTGCGGCGAACACTGCGCGCGCCCTATTGGGAAGGGCAGGAACGCCAGGTCAGCTAGGCAACCAGAAGATGAAGAAACACGCGCCTGCGGCATTGCGCAATCGCGATGCAATTTCGGTTGTTCTTGCCGAGGAACTGCCCAAAGCCGGTACGGTGCTCGAAGTCGCCAGTGGTAGCGGCGAGCATGCAATGTATTTTGCCAAGCACCTTCCTTCGCTCACGTGGCAGCCTAGCGATGCAGATGCCGAAGCGCTTGCCTCGATCGCTGCTTACCGCAACGAATATAAGGGCGAGAACGTGGCAGAGCCCATGATGCTCGATGCCTCTCAGCCTGATAGCTGGCCCGTGGCGTCAGCCGATGCGGTGTTATGTGTGAATATGGTGCATATCAGCCCTTGGGCGGCGACTATTGGACTGTTTGCCGGAGCGTCCAAGATCCTGGACAAGCACGCGCCGTTGATCCTTTATGGCCCTTACCTGGACGAGGATGTCGAGACGGCGGAATCCAACCTGGCCTTTGACGCAGGCCTGAAAGAGCGCAATCCCGAGTGGGGCCTGCGCGAGCTTTCTACAATGGATAAACTTGCCGCCGACAATGGCTTCACGCGAACGGCGCGTCACGCCATGCCGGCCAACAATTTGATGCTTGTCTATCGCCGCACGTAAGTGCGGATTGCGGCCCTCTTAGACCGCTTCGTCCACATCGTTCGCCACGGACTCGAGATCCTGGCCCACGCCGCGCACGGTGTTGCAGGCGGTTGAGGTGAGGGTAAGTGCTGCCAATGCGGCGGCGATCAGTGTCTTGCGGACCATGTGTCTGCCTTTCTTGTCTGTTAAGCGGATAATACGCCGCGATTTGCCCGTGCGCTAGCTCTCGGTAGATGAACCTGTCTTTACCCGGGCGAGTGAGCGTTCGCGATATGCGATAAGCAGACCCGCAGTGATGATGAGCGGAGCGCCGATCCATAGCGCGGCAGGCGGTGTATTCGAGAAGATGAACGCGCCGTAGAGCGTTGCCCAGAGCAGGCTGGTGTAGTCCATCACGATAATCACTGCCGCCGATCCGAAGCGCAGCGAGCTGGTGAGCAGGATTTGCGCAAGCGCTCCGGACAGAGCCATGGCCACGATGATGGCCCAGGTTTCGAGAGTATGCGGGCCGATTACGAAAGGCAGGAATAGTGCCATCACCGGTGTGCTTAGGGCTGTGAACCAGAACACGATCGTCCAGGGGTTCTCGGTCTTGTTGAGATCCTGAATCTGGAAAGAGATCAACGCCACCAGGAATGCTGCGACTAGGCCTACTGCGGCTCCAACCGGGTCGATCAATGTGCCGGAAGCTCCGGGCTGCATGATCACGAGCACGCCCGCGAAGCCAAGGATGACCGCTCCCCAGCGGTAGATGCCGACCTTCTCACCGAACAGGATGACCGACAGCATCACAGCGAAGAAGGGTGTAGTGAAACTGATCGTGGTCGCTTCAGCCAGCGGCAGCAGCATGACTGCGCCGTAGACGAAGCCCATGCCGGTGAGCCCGAAAAATGCCCGGCGGGCATGTGCGCCCATCCGCTCTGTTTTGACCCGCGCGAGGTTGCCGCCGATGGCTAGAATTGCGGTGACACAAATCAGCGTCAGGCCCTGTCGCCAAAAGATCAGCTCGGCCAGATGGACACCGCGTTCTCCGGCCAGTTTGACCAGCATAGCCATAGTCGCCAGCACGCCAGCGGTAGCAAGCCGCAAGGCAAGCGCCATCATTGGGCGAGGGCTGGCAACCGATCCGTCCATTGCTGCGACGCTTTAGGGTGCGCTCGGCTTTGCGCAAGCAGGCATTGCGCGACGCCATGCGTGGCCTATATCCGCGCCCGCGATGATGGAGCTTTTGCACGATCTGCTGTTTGCCAGCGATGCCTTGGTGCTCGCGCTGCTTGGCGTGGGGCTGCTGGTGTTTGCAGGATTTGCTTCAATGATGGAGCGCAGGCGCAGCAAAGCGCGCTCGCTCGACCGTTTGGAGAGGGTCGGTTGGGTTCCCTGGACGACTCTGTTTGTGCTCGCCGCGATCAGCGGGATGGGCATGCTCGCCATGAGCGCGCCGGTTGTTTTGGGGAATTTGTGAGGGGAGCTTTCCTACTATGCGCCGCTCGTGCGATCAAGGTGACGCTCTTTGAAAGCCCAATACCCTGCGCGAATGGCTGCAAGCGAGTTGGAAAAGTGTCAACTTCGCCTTTGACAGTTAAGTATATGAAAATTATGCAATAATCACTGATTTCGGCGGTTGACACGGTGTCAATTGTGTCAACTTCGTAGGCCCGAAAATACGAGCTGCAGGGCTCGCGCTCGGCGTTTGAGGGCGGCCTACCTTACAGACAGGCTTCAAGATACGCCTGATCGAACCCGTACTGACGCGCCTTTTCGAGCGTGTAAGGACGCAGGCCCGAGGCGCGGAATTCGCCCAGGATCTTGCCGTCTTCGCTCTCGTCGAGATACTCGAACTTGAACAGTTCTTGCGTAACGATGACGTCGCCTTCCATCCCGATCACTTCGGTGATGTTAGTGGTGCGACGCGAGCCATCGCGCAGACGCTTAACCTGAACGATCAGGTCAACCGATTCAGCGATCTGGCGCGAAATGGCTTCCTTCGGGATCTTGATGTCGCCCATCAGGATCATGTTTTCCATACGGCCCAGGCACTCGCGCGGGCTGTTGGCGTGGAGCGTACACATCGAGCCGTCGTGGCCCGTGTTCATGGCGGCGAGAAGGTCGAAACATTCTGCGCCACGAATCTCACCTAGGATGATCCGGTCAGGACGCATACGCAGGGCGTTCTTCACGAGGTCACCGATGGTAATCGCGCCTTGCCCTTCAAGGTTAGGCGGGCGGGTTTCCAGCGGCAGCCAGTGCGGCTGTTGCAGGCGAAGTTCGGCAGCATCCTCGATGGTCAGCACACGCTCACCCGGGTCGATCATTTTTGACAGGGCGTTGAGCATGGTGGTTTTACCCGAACCAGTACCGCCAGATATGACGATGTTGAAACGGCATGCACCGGCAATCTTGAGCGCGGTACACATCTTCTCGCTCATCGAACCAAAGTCCTTGAGCATGTCGAGAGTGATCGGCTTCTCGGAGAACTTACGAATGGAGAGCGCAGTGCCGCGCAGCGAAAGCGGCGGTACGATCACGTTCACACGCGAGCCGTCTTTCAAGCGAGCATCGGCCAGCGGTGTGGTCTGGTCGACGCGGCGGCCAACCTGGTTCACGATACGCTGTGCGATCTGGAAGAGGTGCTGCTCATCGCGGAACCGGATTGGTGCGATGATGAGCTTGCCGCCTTTTTCAATATAGGTCTGGTCAGGGCCGTTGACCATGATGTCGGACACGTCAGGGTCGTTGAGCAGCTCTTCGAGTGGACCGAAGCCCAGAAGCTCGTCGATCAGGACTTTTTCGAGTGCGAATTGCTCGCGGCGATTCAGTGTGACCTTAAGTTCGGCCAGCACTTCCATGATAATAGGGCGAAATTCTTCGGAAAGCTCTTCCTTGGATAGCGTCGCGGCAGCTTCCGGATCGACCCGTTCGAGCAGGCGCGGCAGCACCTGCTCCTTGATCTTGTGAACGCTGGCTTCGAAACCGCCCTGCTCCTCCTGAGTATGCGTGGCGTTCATGCGCTCAGTCAGGCGAGTCATCGCATCGTCGGTCGCATTGCCGCTGCTCGGCGCCGGAGTTGGTGTAGGCGCGGGTGCGGGCGCTTCGGCCTCTTCTTGTTCGCCATCTGGCAGCGGCGGGAATTGTTCGCCACCTTCTTCAGCGCGGCCGCCACCCTTCATCGGACGTGCTACACCAAACGCAGGACGACCACCGGTCTTTGATCCGCCGGAACCGCCCTTTTTGCCAAATGCGCTCATCGAAAGCCCCCTAGGCCCAAAACATACACCGCATATCGACGCCGGATGGCGAAGACTGCCTCTCGAAGCGTGGTGAATAGTTTGGAAACCTTATTTTTTCCCTAAGGCAGCATTTGCGCGGGGAGAGATCCTCTCGAGTGACATTGCGGCAGGGTAACAGACCTTTCCGGAACGTTTTGCCCGACTACGTAGAGATTGTAGTCGACCCCACTATATCCAGGTGGGATCGTGACAAGCGGAGCGATGAGGTCGGGCGCGAAACCGCTAAATGTCATGTCGCTGATCAGATATGTTCGACCATGTGTTTCAATCTCGGCTTCAAGCATCGCGGTGAAGGCTTCAGGTGAAGCGAGAGCGTTATACTCGTGATCCCAGCGCACAAAGCTGAAAGAGCAATTTTCACTGGGTCGACCGAAGATGATATCGCTGCGCGCGGCGATTGCGGAGGAGCGCCATTCGGGCAGCATGATCCAATGCTTGTCGGTCAGACCGCGGCGCTCGATCTCGGCCACTACTTTTGGCGCGCTGTCAAAGCCTCTTGTCACCGAGATCGCAGAGCTGGCAATTCCGCTAATGGCCAGAACGACAAGCCAGGCTTGGAACGTGGCGAATTTCAGCGGTTCCATCACAGAACGGTCCGCCGCCTCTCGCCATATCAACAGGATGAGCAGGAATGCCCCCAGCATCAGATGGCGTAGGCCAATCGGATAGAGCGCCAAGCTGAATGCCAGAGTGAAACCGAAAAAGCCAAAGATCAGCAGTCGATGCCAGGTTTGACCGCGGGTCAGCACCCAGCACAGCACCAGCATGATGATCCAACCAAACCCGGCAATGGGAACCACGGGAGAATTCCACTGCGGCGAGATACCGCCTTGGAAGGGAAGGGGCATGCTACCCATCTTCATAAGCCAGCCGTTGAAGGTATCGCGCAACAACTCCATCCCCGTCAGCGGAGTCATGGCGTTGAAGGCACTGACCATGTCGGGCGCAGGGATAATGCTCCAGGCAGCGAATGCTGACCCCGCAAGCCATAGCGTCACGCCCGGCCACCAGATATCGCGCTCGCGCCATTTCAGGATCAGGAACACGCCGGAAATCACGCCGAAGAGAAAATCGACGGTCGGGAGCAGGGCCATGACCAGCCAAAGCCACCTGCTGCGCCACAGAAGCATCGCAAGTACCAGCAGACCAACCCCCAAACTGGTCCCGCGCGAAATGGTCAAGAACTCGAAGAGCACATACTGGCTACTGGCGAGCAGCAATCGCTCCGCCCGACCAAATGGCGCGGCGAATAGGATCGCCGATTGAACCAATGCTGCAACTAGCAGGGCGGCGACCCAAAGAGCGGCCTCGGGCGGCACGAGTTGCGCAAGGCCACGCAGGAGCAAATACCACGACGGCGGATGCCCTTCGTAACGCAGCCATGCGAACATGGTGGAGATGTTCGGCGCTTCGGTTGCGATTAACAGCGCCTGCAGCTCATCCGCCCATGGCTCATGTGTCACGATCAGGAAGGTTTGAAAGACGACCAGCGCAGCAATCGCCGCCAACCATATCGGTAAGCTCATCAAACCGCGATTGGCGGTTTCGAAACAGGAATTGATGCGCAATGCGAAGGTCATCTGGAGACAACCTTAGCCACAAATCTTGCTTATCGATCTATCGACGTTGCGCTATCCCCAGATGTCTCTCGCGTAAGCTGGCATCCTTGCGTCGATCGGGTTCGATGCGAAGCTGCCCCGATCTGCGATCTGCCAAGCATTGCGGCTTTCGGCGTATGTGATGTACGCCTGAGTGTAACGATATCGACAGCGCTTCAAGCAATCGTAAACCATGCTAAGGCGCTGGAGTCTTGGCGCGGCCCCGACTTGGAGTAGCGCGATTTGCAGAAAGCCAGCCTCTACTTGTGAACACCACCGAACGTGCCGGAATTGCTTACGCAGCAACGGGCTTTGCCATTCTGTCGGTCGGCGATGCCGTTATCAAGAGCATGGCCGATGTGTGGCCTGCGGTCGCAGTCGCTGCCCTGCGCTTCTCAATCGGGGCTATCGCTTTGTCTGCGCTGCTGTGGCGCAATGAGGGCGCCAAGGCTTTTGCGCCTCGAAAACCCTGGCTTCAGCTTGCTAGAGGGGTGTGCCTGGCATTGGCCTCGTTGTTCTTCTTTTCGGCAATTTACATCATGCCGTTAGCCGAAGCGATGGCGATCGCCTTCCTCGCGCCAGTGCTGACCCAGATTTTCGGGGGCCTTATTCTTGGTGAGAGAGTTCGCAAGGCGGCATGGGCCGTGTCTATCGTGGCGCTTGCCGGCGTGGCGATGATCCTGCGTCCCAATTTGGTGGAGATGGGCTGGGCAGCCCTGTTACCACTTATTTCGGCGGTATTTTTTGCGCTGATGATGGTCGCCAACAGGGCCAGCGCGGGGCAGGGGAGCGCGCTTTCGATGCAGGTCTTTATCGCCGCCATTGCAGCGCCAATTCTGGTCATAGTCGCAATCGCTGCCAAGTATTCGGGAGTTGAGCAATTCGACTTTGGCTGGCCGAGCTGGGACGTCGTGTTGCGTTGTACTATCGTCGCGGTGACTGCCAGTACAGCGCATTGGCTAGCCTATGTCGGCACGTCGAAGGCGGGTGCATCGCAGGTTGCCCCGGCGATCTATGTGCAGATGCTGGTCGCGGTTGCGATGGGCTGGTGGTGGTTCGGTGATATCCCGGACCTGCTCACGCTCGGCGGTGCTGGAATGATAATCACAGCAGGTTTGTTCCTTTGGTGGGACAGTCAGAAACCGTTTGCTGAACGCATCAAATAGAGACGCAACTATCGACAAGGCCTTGAAGCCCTGAACCGAATAGGTAGAGGAGCGGGAAGGGCTGCAAGCAGGGCTCGTTGCAATGCGTTATTCATCCACTGCCACCTAAGGCGCGCGCCAGCCGAACGGCAGGTTTTACGCGGTGTGGCCGCGGGGGTTAGGACTGAAGATATGTGCGGAATTATTGGAATTGTCGGCAGCGAGCCGGTGGCAGATCGGCTGGTCGATGGCCTCAAGCGCATGGAGTATCGCGGCTATGATAGCGCCGGCATCTGTACGATTGATGGCGGAGAGCTTGTTCGCCAGCGTGCAGAAGGAAAGCTTGCAAATCTCGTAGAAGTGCTACGCGACAGTCCAGCATCCGGCAATGTTGGGATCGCGCACACACGCTGGGCAACGCATGGTGCGCCGACAACGACCAATGCCCACCCGCACGCTACTGCCGAGCTAGCGTTGGTCCACAATGGCATTATCGAGAACTACAAGGAATTGCGCGCTGAACTTGAAGGCGAGAACCGCAATTACGAAAGTGAGACAGACACCGAAGTTGTTGCTCACCTGATCTCTTCACGGGTTGAAAGGGGTATGGAACCGCGCGAGGCCGTTGGCGAGGTCTTGCCGAAATTGCGCGGCGCATTCTCGCTAGCGATCACATTCCGCCAGCATCCCGACATGCTGATTGGTGCGCGTCTCGGCTCTCCGCTGGTGGTTGGATACGGTCCCGACGGCGACAATCCGGAAATGTATCTCGGCTCTGATGCGCTTGCGCTTGCGCCGCTGACACAGCGCATATCCTACCTTGAAGAAGGCGACTGGGTAGTTATCACCCGCGATGGCGCGCAGATTTTCGACGCGGAGAACAATCCGGTCGAGCGCGAAATCCAGGCATCCGGCGCTTCCGCTGCGGCGGTGGAGAAGGGCAATTATCGCCACTTCATGCAGAAGGAGATCTTCGAGCAGCCGACCGTGGTCGCGCAGACGCTGAGCTCTTACGTGCGCCAATCAGACAATACGATTGCGCTGCCTCAGCTCGATTTCGATATCTCGCAGATCAAACGTCTGACCATCGTTGCATGCGGCACTTCCTATTACGCCGGGATGGTGGCGAAATATTGGTTCGAACAGTTCGCGCGCGTGCCAGTCGATATCGATGTCGCGAGCGAGTTCCGCTATCGTAATCCAGTGCTGGAGGACGGCGGGCTGGCGCTGTTCATCTCGCAAAGCGGCGAGACGGCGGACACGCTTGCAGCTTTGCGGCACTGCAGGGAGGCAGGCCAGACCATTGGCGTCGTCGTCAACGTGCCGACCAGTTCGATGGCACGCGAGGCGGACCTGCTGCTGCCCAGCCATGCTGGACCTGAAATCGGCGTTGCCTCGACTAAAGCCTTTACGTGCCAGTTGGCAGTGCTTGCCGCGCTTGCCGCGCATATGGCGGTGAAAAAAGGCTTGATGAGCCGCGATGAAGAAGCGGAAGTCGTCAAACACCTGCTGGAAGCGCCTGCTGCACTCAACGCGGCGCTGAATCACGATGATGATATTGCCAGCATGGCGCATCTGATCGCGCCAGCGCGCGACGTGCTCTATCTGGGGCGTGGGCAGGATTACCCGCTCGCACTTGAAGGCGCCTTAAAACTTAAGGAAATCAGCTATATTCATGCCGAGGGCTATGCTTCGGGTGAGATGAAGCATGGTCCGATCGCGCTGATCGACGAAGACGTGCCTGTGGTCGTAATCGCACCATCTGGCCCGCTGTTCGAAAAGACCGTTTCCAACATGGAAGAGGTGCGTGCGCGCGGCGGGCAAGTGGTGCTGATCTCTGATGCGGAGGGTCTTAAGCAAGCTGGCGAGGGCTGTATCGCGACTATTGAAATGCCAGTGGTGCACCCGCTGATCGCGCCGCTGGTTTATGCTATCCCGGTGCAATTGCTGGCCTATCACGTGGCTGTGGTGAAGGGCACCGATGTCGATCAGCCGCGTAATCTGGCGAAGTCGGTCACTGTGGAGTGACGTCCGAGGCGGATCTCGTCACCGTGGAGGGTGGTTGCCACTGCGGCGCGGTGCGGTTCCGCGCTGAGGCCGATTGCGAGCCGGAAATGCTCCGCTGCAATTGTTCGATTTGCGCAAGCTCGGGCTATCTTCACCTGTTCATTCCACATGACCGCTTCACACTTTTGAGAGGCGAAGATGCGCTGACCTCGTACCGCTTCGGATCACGTGAGGCCGAGCATCTTTTTTGCAAAATCTGCGGCGTGAAAAGTTTTTATCAGCCGCGCTCACATCCCGATGATTGGAGCGTGCATCTCTCCTGCCTTGATGACATCAGCGGGTTAAGCCCCAAAATCCGCGATTTCGACGGCCGGAACTGGGAACGTTCAGCGCAAAATCTGTGATCGTCAGTGCTCGCCAAACCCTTGTGAGGTAAGGCCAAATTAACTCTATTCTCGCGCATTGCTTTACCCCGTTCTAACCTTTCTTGGTTAGCCGCGTAGGTGTGAGCGATAATGAAGCCCCTCAGCAGCCTCATCAAAAACGGCTGTCCATGTTGGCTGTGCTGGGACTTTCCGGCACGGGCGATACCGATTGGGCTCGACTGCGCGGTCTGCAATATTCTGGGCTGGCCACGCTAACCTTCTTCCGCGCCTACGCTCATGCGATCCTAGGGCTGTTCACAGCTCAGATTTACCAAGGTAGCATCAACTTCTTCTGGCTCGCAGCCTGGCTGGGTGCGCTTGTCTTTGTCCAAGTGCGCGGGGTCTATTTCGACCGCACGCTCGCTGATGCTGAACACCGCCGGATTTCGCGAAAAGAGTTCTATGGGCAAGCGCTCACTCCGCTCCTATCAGGTGCGCTCTGGGCGGTGCCGCTGCTAGCATTTACGCCATACGGTTCGCTCACCGATTTGATGACGCTGTTGGTCATTGTCGCGACTTTGGCGGCCGCATCGATCTATTTCTACGCTGCCGCTCCGCTCGGCATTTTCGTCTTCACGCTTACCGTTGGCACCGCAGCGGTCGCTCATCTCGTCTGGCAGGAATTGTGGTCAGTGGCGGTGGCCGGAACGCTTTACGGCGTTAGCTGCCTGCTCGGCACAATCGAAGTGGCGCGGACATATCTGACCGCGCGCGTCGCCGAAAGCGGTGTTGCAGAGAAGGAAGAAGTCGTCTCGCTGCTGCTGCGCGAGTTTGAGGAAAACGAGGCAGACTGGTTGTGGGAAGTCGATACTTCACGTCGTCTGCGCAGCGTTAGTCCACGCTTTGCCTTTGCACTTGGGAGTCCGCAGAAAGACGTTGAAGGTAAACCTCTGCTCGAACTGATAGCTGGCCAGACATGGGAGAGCGGCAAGTTTCCGACTAGCCTGCATGATTTGGCTGAGCGTCTGAAGCATTGTGAGAACTTTTCAAACCTGTTGGTCAATGTGACGATCAGAGGTGAGAAACGCTGGTGGGAGCTGTCCGGCACTCCGATGCGCGATGATCGCGGGCGTTTCGTGGGTTTCCGCGGTGTCGGGTCCGACGTCACCGAAGCGCGCAATTCGTCCGAGAAGATCGCATACCTCGCACGTTATGACACGCTCACTTCGCTGCCCAATCGCTTGCAACTTACCGAAGCGCTGGGCGATGCGCTGAAATTCGCTGAGCAATGGCGCACACGTTGTGCGTTGCTGATGGTGGATCTCGATCGCTTCAAGTCGGTCAACGATTCGCTGGGACATATGGTGGGCGACAAACTGCTCGCTCAGGTCTCTGCGCGCTTGCTGGCCCTGATGGGAGAAGACCAGCTTTGCGGCCGATTGGGCGGCGATGAATTTGCCATCGTTTTGCGCGACGTTAGCGACTTTGAATCGGTACGCGGCCTTGCGAACCGCGTTATCGCAGCGCTGAGCGAGCCGTATCAGGTCGATCAGCATACGCTCTATGTCGGCGCCAGCATTGGCTCAGCATTCGGCCCTCGCGATGGTAAGACTGTCGAAGAATTGATGCGCAACGCCGACCTTGCGCTCTATCGCTCCAAGGATATTGGCGGCGGCGAACATTTCGAATTCGAGCCTGTGCTTCACGCTTCAGCTGAAGAGCGTCGCCAGCTTGAGGTCTCGCTGCGTAAGGCGTTGGATCGTGACGAAATGGTTTTGCACTATCAGCCAGTGGTAGATGCCAATAGCTCGAGCATTGTCAGTTTCGAGGCGCTCGTGCGCTGGGATAGCGCGGATCACGGATTCGTAAGCCCAGGCAAGTTTATCCCGCTGGCCGAGGAAACCCGCCTGATCGTACCGATTGGCAAATGGGTTCTGCGCGAAGCCTGCCGACAGGCACGCTCGTGGCCCGATCACGTGAAGGTCAATGTCAACGTGTCGCCCGAGCAGCTGCTTGAGCCTGATTTTCACGACGACGTAGTCAAAGCGCTTGCCGAGACTGGCTTGCGTCCCGAGCGCCTCGAAGTGGAAGTAACCGAAAGCATCTTCCTGCGCGATGCGACCACTGCGCGCACCGCGCTGGAGCAGATCATGGCGCTTGGTTGTAGCGTGGCGTTGGATGACTTTGGTACCGGCTATTCCTCACTTGGCTATATCCGCAAGCTCAAGTTCTCGACCATTAAGGTCGACCGCACTTTCGTTCAGGGTGCCGCGCAGAACAGCTCGGAAAGCCTGGCGATCATCAATGCGGTGGTGGCGATGGCGAAGAGCCTCGACATGACCACAACGGCCGAGGGCGTGGAAACGCTCGAAGAGGCCGAGCTGATCCGCCGTATGGGCTGCGACAAGATCCAGGGTTACTACTTCGGCCGCCCAATGACGCACGACGATGCGCTGAAATTGTTTGACGGTTCTGCGGAGCTGAAGAGCGCGTAGCTATCTGGACTTCAAGCGCTAGCGCTCACATCCGTTCGCTTGGCTGTCCTCGCTCCGCACTCTCTACGTTCGTGTGGCTGCGGTGCGCCTTCTGGGCTTGCGACGCCTGCGGCGTCGATCTTGCCGTTATCGCTTTGGCGCTTCAAGCGCCGACCAATTCCCCGATTACGCTTTCGAACAATCGCCTGCCATCAGTTCCGCCATGTGCGTCTTCCACCGCGCGTTCCGGGTGAGGCATCATGCCCAGCACATTGCCGCTGGCATTCAGAATTCCGGCAATATCACGGCGCGAACCATTGACCGGCGCTTGGTAGCGGAACGCCACACGGCCATCGCCTTCAAGCCTGTCCAACGTAGCCTCGTCCGCAAAGTAATTGCCATCATGATGCGCGACGGGGATGTCGATTACTGCACCCGCGTCATAGCCGCCAGTGAAGAGAGATTGCGTATTTTCGACTTTGAGTGGCACTGTACGGCAGATAAAGTTCTGGCTCGCGTTGCGCATCAGAGCGCCTGGTAGCAAGCCGCTCTCGGTCAACACCTGAAAGCCATTGCACACGCCGAGTACCGGCACGCCGCGCTCAGCCGCCACGACAATGCTGCGCATGATCGGGCTGTTGGCTGCCATCGCGCCTGAGCGCAGATAGTCGCCATAGGAGAAGCCTCCGGGGAGTGCGATGAAGTCGAGATTGTCGGGCAGGTCCGCATCGCCATGCCACACGCGGATCGGCGCAGTTCCAGAAACCAGCTCGAGTGCGCACGCCATGTCACGGTCGCAATTGGAACCGGGGAAGGTGACAACTGCTGCGCGGAAAGCCATCAGGCGGCTCCTGCCGTCTCGAGCTTCTCGATCGTGTAGTCCTCTATCACCATGTTGGCGAGCAGCTTCTCACACATGGAATTGAGCGACTCATCCGATGTGCCGTCGGCGACATCGAGCTCTATCATGCGGCCAATGCGAACGTCTTCGACGCCTTCAAAGCCGAGGCCGTCGAGTGAATGATGCACGGCGCGCCCTTGCGGATCGAGCACTCCGGGTTTCAGGCGAACGAGAATGCGAACTTTCATGATGAGGCACCTGACTGATCGGCAGAGATGATTTGGGTAACCGCAAGCCTATAACGCGCCGGAACAGACGCGCAATCGCTGTGCTCTCGCTTGCCCACTATCGCAGCCTTTTCGGCACCGGAAATGTGTAACCTCGCTGCAACAATCGCCAACAGACTGACGCGTCGAACACCGTTCCGGCCCGTTTTGGAGCTTTAGGAGACCTTCCGGTCTCGCCAGAATCGCCCAATTCTGCCAGCGGGGCGCCACTATTGTTGCTCATTTTCAATACCCATACTCTCCCAATCCTTTGAAGGGACCGACAATGCCACACCACACCATCACAGCTCGTGCCATCTGGACAAGCTCGACCATTCTTTCTGCCGCCGCGCTCGGCATCGGCGCGCCCGCCATGGCGCAGGACAGCGAAGCCGAAGCTTCCACTGCCGAAGGCGAGCTGCCTCCGATCATCGTCACGGCCAACCGCCGCGAAGAAAATCTGCAGGATGTACCGGTTTCTGCCGCGATCCTTGATCAAGGCCGCGTCGAGACGATTTTTTCCGCAGGTGCGAACACCACTGCGCTTGCGGGACAAGCGCCTGGCCTGAACGTTGAAAGCTCGAACGGTCGCGTGGCTCCGCGCTTTTACATTCGTGGCCTCGGTAACACCGACTTTGACCTCGCAGCGTCTCAACCCGTCTCGGTCATCATGGACGATATCGTCCTCGAAAACGTGACGCTGAAGAGTTTTCCGATCTTCGATGTGGAGCGGATCGAAGTCCTGCGCGGGCCACAGGGCAGCCTGTTCGGTCGCAACACCCCGGCTGGTATCGTCAAGATTGAAACCCGCAAGCCGACCCAAGAGGCCACTGTCGATGCTAGCCTGTCGTTCGGTTCTTTGAACACGATCTCACTTAACGGCGGCGTTGGCGGAGCAATCATTGATGATAAGCTCGCCTTCCGCGTGGCTGCTCAGCTCCAACGCCGCAGCGACTGGATCGACAACGGCTTTACCGGCGAAGAAAATGTCCTCGGCGGCTTCACCGATTTCGCCGTGCGCGGCCAATTGCTGTTCACGCCGACCGAACGCGTCAGCGTACTCGGGGCGATCCAGTATCGCGACCTCGATGGCAGCTCGACCTTCTTCCGTGCCAACATTCTTGGTCCCGGCGACAACGACCTGAACGAAAACTATGATCGCGACACCGTCTTCTATGACGCAGGTGGCGGCAACCCGGCGCAATACAACCAGCTTGGTGTCTCGCTCAACGTATCCTATGAGGCTGATGCATTCACTCTGACCTCGATTACCGGTTACAATGAGAGCGAAGGCTTCAGCCGCGGTGATATCGACGGTGGTTTTGGCGCGGCATTCCTGCCGGAGTCTGGGCCTGGCTTCATCCCGTTCCCATCCGACACGCAGGATTCGCTCGACCTGTGGCAGTACACGCAGGAAGTTCGCCTCGCCTCGAATGGCGATGGACCGTTTGGCTGGCAGTTTGGCGGGTTCTTCTTTGCCAGCGGTTTCGACGTGACGACCGAAGGCTTCACCTTCCCGCCACCCGTCACCGTGCGCCATCAGAACGAGGCCTTCGCCTTCTTTGGCCAGGCGTCATATGACCTCACTGATACTCTCAAGCTGACCGGTGGCCTGCGTTGGACCGATGACAAGAAGGATTTCTTTGTACGTTCGGGCGCTCCATTGCAGCCGGTCGAAGTCGAAGACAGCCGCCTGACATGGGATGTCAGCCTGTTTGCCGAAGTGTCGGACGACGCAAGCGTCTATGGCCGGATCGCCAATGGCTTCCGCGCGCCAACCATTCAGGGGCGTGACGTTGCCTTCTTCCAGCCGCCATCCGTGGCGCAGTCGGAGAAAATCACGTCCTATGAAGTCGGCTTCAAAACCGAGTTTGCTGATCGCCGCGTTCGTCTGAACGGTGCGGTTTACTACTACACGGTCGAAGACCCGCAATTCACCGCAGTCGGCGGCGGGGGCAACCTCGTTCAACTGATCAACGCGAATGAAGGCGAGGCTTATGGCTTCGAACTGGATGGCGCGTTCCAGATCACGCCAGATTTCCTTGTCACTCTGGGTGTTGCCTACACCGATACGCAGATCAACGACAACGCTTTGGCTGTCGGAGTTTGCGCGCAGTGCACCGTGACGGATCCGACCACAGTCATCAACGGTTCAACCCGCGCGCTGGTGGACGGCAATCCGTTCCCGAACGCGCCGGAATGGAGTGGCGATCTCACTGCTCGCTATTCGGTACCGGTTGGAGATTCGGGTGAGTTCTTTATCTTCACCGACTGGACCTTCCTCGGCGAAACGAACTTCCTGCTCTACGAGAGCCTGGAGTTCAACGCTGACAGCCGGATCGAAGGCGGCTTAAAGGTCGGTTATGCTGGCAGCGACGGCCAGTGGGAAATCGCGGCGTTCGCGCGCAACATCACCGATGAGGACAACGTACAGGGCGTGATCGACTTCAACAACAACACGGCTTTCGTGAACGAACCACGCGTGATTGGTGTGTCGTTCGGCGTATCGTACTAAGCGGATTGCAGTTGGCAGAGTGCCTCAAAGGCGCTTGGTCGGCAGATCTGAAAATCGGGGTCGGCAGCTGGTGCTGTCGGCCCCATTTTTCTTTGCGAGCCTATTCCGCGTCTTCAGCTGCCGTTTTAGCATCGGGATCGGGGACGACAATGATCTCAAGCGCTTGGTCTGGTTGCAGATATCTCGCTGCGGCTGCCTGAATGTCCTGCGGTGTGATCGCCTTCAGCACGTCCGGCGCGGCAAAGAAGCGCTCTAGGCGGTCATTCTGGCTTTGGGCATTGTCCGCCAGGCTCATCCAGCCACCAAGCGATTTGAGCAGGTTGTCATAGCTCTCGAGCATGGGCTGACGCGCGCGATCAATCACGTCTTGGTCGAGCGGTTCGGCAGCGAGTTCGGTGAGCATTGTGCGAACTGCCTCACGCGTTTCATCGAGCTCTGCAACATCGATTGAGGCGGTGACTCCAAATGTTCCATAACCGCGATAGACGCGGCTGGTGGAGCTGCCTGCCGACGGCGAATATGCCTTGCCCAAATCCTCGCGCAATTGCTGTTGTAGACGCAGGCGAACGACGCGACCCAGTAGCGAAAGGCGCAGAGCTTCAGCAAGATCGCTATCATCGGTGGTTGGCCACAGCATGCGGACCAGAGCCTGATCCTCTTCGCCGGTATGGGTCAGCATGCGCGTGCCGCGCTCTGCCGTGAATGTGCGTGTTCGAGCTTCTTCGCGGGGCTGGAACTCGGCTTCGCGCGCGGACAGCGCGCCTAAGGTGCTGGCAACCGCTGCAATCGCGGTGTCGGGATCGAAGTCCCCGACCAGCGCCAGCTCGATCGCACCATTGGCCAACCGATCGCCAATATCGGCGCGTAGCTGCTCGAAATTCCGTTCGAGATAGGCCTCTTCCGGCTGCAGGCTGAAACGCGGATCATTGTCGGAAATGATCGAGCCAAGTCGGTTGCTGATCACGCGCTGCGGTGTGGCATCGAGATTGGCGAAATAGTTCTCGATGTTCTTTGTGTAGCGCTCTTCGCCCTCCGTTCGGTAACCGGGATCGGTCAGCGCAGCGGTCAGTAGCTGCATCTGCAGTTCGAGATCGCGAGTGGTCGTGCCTCCGGACATGCGGAAGGAATCCGTCGCCGACGATATGTTGAAACTCACGCTACGCCCGGCGAGCACAGTTTGCAGCTCGTCCTGACTATGTTGACCAAGCCCACCGGTAGCAAGCACGCTGACCATCGCCGTCCTTAGCGGGTCCTCCGCAGTGTCGAGCAAGGTTCCACCGTCAAGGGTAAGGCGATAGCTTACCCGGTCCTTGCGAATATCGGTCTGCTTGAGGTTCAGCCGCACGCCATTTGCGAAACGGATCATACGAATGCCGAGACGCTCATCCACGCCATCGGAGACGATTTCTCCCGGCTCGCCGAACTCGGTATAGGCAAATTCAATTGCGCCATTGTCTTCCGGCGCGGCAATCTCTGCCGCCATCGCCTCTCCGAAGGCGAGGCGCAAAGCCTCTTCGCCGCCCTCCGGTGCTGTGCGGCCTTGGAAGCGGATCAGACGATGAGACTGGTCTGGTAGATCGGCGTTCAGCGCGGCAAAGACTGCTTCCGGTGTGATTTGCGGCGCAAATTCCTCAAACCGCTGAAGCCGATAACTTGGCTCGGTCGGAACTCGCTCCGAAGATACGAGACGCAAGGCTGCGCTCACGAATCCACCATTGGTGCGGGTGTCAGCCGAGGCGACGGCGTTTTCCAGCGAGGTCCGCAGATTGGCGACCTGCTCAGTGACTTCGGCCTGGGTGAAGCCATATTCGAGCGCTTGCCGCACTTCGCGCACCGCCGCGATCACGCCTTCGCGCCATTCACCGTCGGCGCTGCTCACCGTGATGCTGGTCGAACGGGCATCCTCGAACAGGTCGCTGCTGTTAAAGCGGGCCCCGCGAAACGGCGCGTTCTCACTGCGTGCAAGCCGGGATAGACGCCTGCCGATTATGCGATAACCGACCGAGCGCAGCAATGCCTCCTCACGGTTCGCCACATTGTCGGGTCGGTCCTGCCATTCGGAGAAGCTGGTGATGCTCACGCTCTCCGACAAAGCCGGATCGGTGTAGATATCGAATTCGGTCTGTCGATGAATCGCAACCGGCCCTGTAACAGGCTCAACCGGGGCGGGCGCACCCTCCCAATCAGCGAAGAACTCGCGCACTTTGGCTTCCATCAGCTCCGCTGGGAAATCGCCGACGATCACCAGTACCGTGTTGGCAGGCACGTAGGTGCGCTCATAAAAGCCGCGCAAATCGGCTGCCGTCGCATTCTGAAGAACTTCGAGCGTGCCGATGGGTAAGCGGTCAACAAATCGTGCACCCGGCGCGATAAAGTCGAGCTGGTCTTCGGTTGCCTTCTGCCGGAAATTGCGCCTGTCGCGCCGCTCGGCCAGGATGACGCCGCGCTCTCGCTCCACCGCATCTGCCGCAATCGTCAGCTCGCTTGCGGTTTCACGCATCAGCATCAGCGCGGTGTCGAGCAGGTCTTCTTCATTATTGGGCAGGTCGAGCTTGTACGTGGTGGCCTCGAAACCGGTCGAGGCATTGGTGTCCGCGCCGAAGGCCAGCCCTTTGCGTTCGAGCAATTTGATCATCTCGCCTTCGGGTATGTTTGATGACCCGTTGAACGCCATGTGTTCGACATAGTGGGCAAGGCCGCGCTCGCTGTCCGTCTCGTCGAGCGAGCCGGAACCGACCTGCATCCGCACCAATGCGGTGCCTTCAGGCGTGCCATTCTGGCGGATGATGTAGCGCATGCCATTGTCGAGCTCGCCGAACACGAAGCCTGGGTCGACCGGCACGTCGCTTTCTTCGAAGGCCCAAGTTGGTTCGGACGTTTCATCCGTTTCGCTCGCGGGTGCCGTGGCGACCTCTTGCGCCGCTAAACTCTGGACCAATGCAATATTGGGGAATGCGATTAGTATCCCGGCGGCAAGCGCGCGCGTCGTAAATTTCATGTGCTGGATGAGTGCCCTTGTTCGTTCAAGGACAACATACTAGCGGCTGAAACCTGTCTGAGGGATTTATTTTGCGTTTTAGTTCGACGTGCCAGGGAGCGGGTGGCTCCGGTATGCATCCGAAAAACCTATTTCTTTGAAGTAGGCGGCGTGCCGCGCAAGCGGCTGCGATGGCTGGATAGATCTAGCACTTCGCCCGGGCCGTTGTCCTCATCATGAAGCAGGCCAAGCCTGCGTGCGACTTCGCGGTAAGCGTCTTCCTCACCGCCTAGATCGCGGCGGAAACGGTCCTTGTCGAGCTTTTCGTTGGTCTTCATGTCCCACAGGCGGCAGCCATCGGGGCTGATCTCATCGGCCAGGATCACGCGGCTGAAATCACCGTCGTAAAGCCGTCCGAATTCGAGCTTGAAGTCGATCAGACGAATGTCGATGCCGGCAAACATGCCGCACATAAAGTCGTTGATGCGGATCGCCATGGAGGAGATGTCGTGCATCTCTTCGTGGCTGGCCCAATTGAAACAGGCGATATGCTCTTCAGCGATCAGCGGATCGCCAAGGGAATCGTCCTTGTAGCAATATTCGATCAGCGTGTGCGGCAGCGGTTCGCCTTCTTCCAGACCAAGTCGCTTGCAGATCGAACCGGCGGCGACATTGCGCACAACGACTTCGATCGGGATGATTTCGACCTGACGCACCAATTGCTCGCGCATGTTCAGGCGGCGAATGAAGTGTGTCGGGATGCCGATATGCGAAAGGCGGGTGAAAACGTGCTCGCTGATGCGATTGTTGATCACGCCCTTGCCGTTGATCGTGCCCTTTTTCTCCGCGTTGAAAGCGGTCGCATCATCCTTGAAATACTGGATGATCGTGCCCGGCTCCGGACCCTCATAAAGGATTTTAGCCTTGCCTTCGTAGATCTGGCGGCGACGGGTCATGTTGGCCTCCTGACTCGCTGTTTTAGCCACGTTGCGAATGGTGCCCGGGGGCGGATTTGAACCACCGACACGCGGATTTTCAATCCGCTGCTCTACCCCTGAGCTACCCGGGCATTCGCTGCGGCGACGGTCTTGGCGAACTTCGCTGCGACCGGCGAGCAAATGAGAGCGGGCCTATGGCGCGGGTCGCCATGTTTGGCAAGAGGGAATCAGCGAGAAATGGCACGTTCTTTCCCGCTTATCCCTGTTGCTCCCAATCCTCGTGCGCGATCTCGTCGGGGCTAGCGGGACGACCGGGGACCGCATAGCCATCGCCAAACCACTTTGCGAGGTCGCGGTCGCGGCATCTTTCGCTGCAAAACGGGGTGTGATCCTCGCTGCGAGGTTTCTTGCAGATGGGGCAGGGTTTGGATGTTTTGGTCATGCGTGCTCGCTTTCACTTGCGGCCGAGCCACCCGCGCCCTCCCCCCTTCCACCCGGAGCCTACCGGGATATCATCCGGGTGGAAGGGGGGAGGGCGCGGGTGGCTCGGCCCATCAAGAAGAAACAACCTGAGCATGAGGGGCCTCGAGCGCAAGGGTGGGATCGGTCTCAATCCTCAAATCGCGTCCGGTACGGCGACGAAGCTCGTCGAGCCATTCAGGTCTTAGTTTGGCTTTGAGCGCAGGATGGACCGTCAGGAGCGTCACGCCAGCGCCTTCGACCCGTTCGGCGATGCGGAGCGCATATCGTGCGCACATCCCCGTGCGCGATGTGGCGAAGCGATGCAGCAGCGAAGGCCCTTCAAGCCTGGCCACCAATTGCACGAAGCCGAAGCCGTTCATCGCGGTCCGCTCATGCGGCCAGTCTGCCAACGCCTTATCAAGCGTAACATCCACCGCCTTTCGGCCAGCTTTTTCGGGGATGGTCGGAAAATCGATCCCAATCGAGCCGCCGAGATCGAACCAGCGCAACGCTTGCGCGATTGCAGGTATGGCAGCCAGTGCCAGCTCTCTCGGCGATGCCTCTCCATCGACGTCGATCACCGTCATGGCTGGCGTGACGCTGATAGTCAGCGATCCGCCAGCGAACTCAATGCTTCCGCTGGACGCGGCATCCCAAACCCCTTCCCACAAGCCCGCAGAAAAGCAGCGAACCACATCACCGGGCAATGCGCCACCTTCTGTGGCGCTGGGTTTGGCTTGCGTATCTGTCACACATCGGCCCTGAGCCAATTTCAACCGCCCGCGTTCGGCGATGGAAGCTCTTGTGACTTGCAAGCTGAAGCTTGCGCCCTCAGTCAAGTTGGCAGGCAAATGATCGACCAGCACTTCGTCGCCGCGCTCGGTCTCTGCAATGCCGCGCCGGGCTCCGGATGCTTTCTTGCTCAGTCGGGCTTCGATAGTCTGACCAGCAACCAATTCGCCCGGCCAGTGAAGTTTGGCCGCAATCACACGATCGTTTTCGATCAGCAGCGCTCTATGTTCGCCAATGCCGTGTTCGACCAACCACTCAGGCAATTGGGAACCCCGCCGCCTTTAGCAGCGCCCGCGTTTCATAGAGCGGCAGGCCCATCACGCTGGAATGGCTGCCCTTAATCCATTGGATCAATCCCTCGGCTGCGCCCTGAGTTGCATAGCCGCCTGCCTTGCCGCGCCATTCGTCGCCGGCAAGATAGCTCGCAATCTCTTCGTCGGAGAGCACTTTGAAACGCACGACGTTCTCGCTCAACCGCGACCGCGCAGAGCCGTCTGGCGCGCGCAAGGTGATGGCTGACAAAACGTTATGCCGTCGTCCGCTCATCAGCTTGAGGCAGCGGCGCGCCTCATCTTCGCTCTCGGTTTTGGGCAAGATGCGGCGACCCACGGCCACCACGGTGTCGCCTGCCAACACATAGCTGTCGGCGGAAATCGCGGCGGCTTTCTCATCCGCCATGCGTATCGCATAGTCGCGAGGCAGCTCTCCGTCGCGTGGTGTCTCGTCGATGTCTGCGGGTGCAACAGCATCCGGCTCAAGTCCCAGCCGCGCGAGCAGGTCACGCCGACGCGGGCTAGCCGATCCCAATGTCAGGTGAAGGGCGCTCATCCGCGCGCCGCCGTAATCTTACTGAGGGCCGGGGCCCTGACCGGGGCCGCCGCGACCAGGCATAAAGCGATAGGTGATGCGCGCTTTGGTAAGATCATACGGGGTCAACTCGCACAGCACTTCATCGCCGACCAGTACACGAATGCGGTTCTTGCGCATCTTGCCGGCCGTGTGACCAAGCACTTCGTGACCGTTTTCAAGCTCCACTCGGAACATCGCATTGGGCAGCAGTTCGACGACGCGCCCGCGCATTTCGAGGAGTTCTTCTTTGGCCATGTATATCCTTATTGAGACAGCTGATCTGAGTAATTTTACGGCGTTGGACGCGCCCAATAGCCGTGCCGAGAACAAAATGGAAGTCTCGTGCGTTGTGGGCTTTCAATGGGTGTGTGCCCCGCATTCTCCCACGCGCGCACATTCCGGTGCAAAGCGATACAATTCAGCGGCTTGTTTGACGAGCTCAATTCAACGAAGAGTCTGGTCATGAAGTTCGCTCCTACTCTAAAATGTGGCGTGTGCCTTGCTAGCCTGCTCGCTGCTCCGCTAGCGGCGCAAGAGGCTGACGGTGCCGATCAATCCGATATCGAGATCGGTGCGGGTGCAGGTAGCGCTTCTGAAGACGGTATTGTGGTGCGAGCAGAGCGAGTGCGTGGCCAACTGCTGGTTGAACAGGCTCCGCTGCTGGAACTCGATCAGGATGATATCGCCAGCGAAGGGGTGACCTCAATCGCCGATCTCGTGACCCAGATCACCAATCAGACTGGTTCTGCGCGAGGCCGGAGTAGCGGCGGTCGCCCGGTCATCCTGGTCAATGGCATACGCATCGGGTCGTTTCGAGAGCTTCGGTCTTACCCTCCCGAAGCACTTGAAAAGGTTGAGGTGTTTCCAGAGGAAGTGGCGCAGCGCTTCGGCTTCTCACCTGATCGACGGGTTATCAACCTGATCCTGAAAGAGAACTATTCGAGCCGCGAGATCGAGCTGGAATTCGAAGGGCCATCGCGCGGCGGCTACATCGCGTTGGAGCAGGAATTCGGCTATCTGAAGATCGCCGATGGGGCCCGGATCAACGTCAATTTTGAAGCGCGGGATCTGTCTCTGCTGACCGAGGCGGAGCGCGATCTTATCCAGACGCCAAGCTCCATTTCCGACCTCGCGAGCGATCCCGATCAGGCCGAATTTCGCAGCCTGGTCGCGGACAGCCTGCAGCTTGAAGGAAGTGTCAGCTGGGCCAAAGCTCTGATCGAGAGCGGCACGGCGCTGAGCGCCAACCTCAACTACGAACGCAATCAGAGCCGTAGCCTTTCCGGTCTTAATGTCGTCGAACTCACCGATCCCAGCGGCGCGAGCCTGTTCCGAACCTTTGGCGAGGACGATCCGCTTGAACAGCGCATTTCGACCGATACGTATTCGACCTCGGGTTCACTAACCCGGCCGCTCGGCCCCTTCCGTCTGACCGCGACGGTTGATGCGAGCCTGGCGGAAAGCGAAACCGAGATTGATCGGCGCTTCGATACCAGCAACCTTATCGAAGATGCACTGGCTGGCAATTTGGCGATCGATGGCGCTTTGCCGACCAGCGCTGATGCCGGATTTGATGTCGCGCGCTCGCGCAATTGGTCAGCCGAGTCCAAGTTCACTGCGCGCGGCCCGATCGCTCAATTGCCGGCGGGTGAACTGATCACGACCTTCGATGCGGGCTACAGCTGGACTCGGATCGAGAGCGAAGACACGCGGACCATTGGCGAGACGCAGTTGACGCGCGGGGATCTGGAAGGGGGCGTGAACCTTGTCGTGCCAATCACCAGTCGGCGTGAAGGCTTTGTAGACAGCCTGGGCAGCTTCACCTTAAACGCGCAGCTCGGCTTCGACTACCTGTCGGACTTTGGCACCTTGACGGATTGGAGCGCGGGTTTGACATGGTCGCCCTTCGGAAATCTCGATCTTACGGCGACCTATATCCGCCGCGAGGTGGCTCCGTCGCTCAGCAATCTTGGCAGCCCTGAGATCATCACACTGAATGCACCGGTTTTCGATTTCACCACCGGCGAAACAGTCTTGGCCACGGTGACTTCGGGCGGCAACCCTGATCTGCTGGCTGAGACGCAATCGGACTGGAAGTTCGGGCTTAACTGGCAGCTGCCATTCTGGCGCGGCACGCGCTTTGTCGCAGAATATATTCGCAACCGCTCCGATGATGTGACGAGCGACTTTCCGGTGCTGACCGACGAAATTGAGGATGCCTTTCCCGGTCGTGTAACACGCGATGCGAACGGTACTTTGATCGCGCTCGATCAGCGCCCGGTGACCTTTGTCGAAACGCGTAGTGAGCGTTTACAGTTCTCACTTTTCAGACGAGGCAGCTGGGGTGCGGGGGCGCCCGGTCAGGGCGGTGGCGGTCCTCCTTCCGGCGCGGTTCGAGCAGGTGGCTCTGGTGACACCCCCTCTGGTCGTCGCGGCGACCCACCGAGCGAAGAGCAACGCGCCGCTTTCATGCAGTTTCGCGAACAAGTTTGCGCCGATGACGGACTCGATGTCCTGACACGTCTTGTGAACGCTGCTGAGAGCGGAGAAGACCTTTCTGGCCAGATTCCGGGTTTCAACCCTGAGCGTTTTCAGCGCATTCTCAGTCGTGTGCGCGACGAGAACGGCGAGATCACGCCGGAACGCCTCGGGCAATTCCGCGAGCGTTTCTGTAGCCGAGAACCCGGTATGAGACGCGGAGGGGGTGGTCCTCCCGGCGCGGGTCAGGGCGGCCCGCCGCAGGGCGCTGGCGGCCAGCAATCGCGGCCACCACGCAATCCACTGGCATCCGGCTTTGGCCGCGATGGGCGCGGACGCTATTTCGTCAGCCTGAATCACACCATTGAACTTGAGAACGAGATCTTGATCGCGCCTGGTCTGGAACGGCTCGACCTGCTCAATGGCGATGCGACTGGCGCGTTCGGACAGGCCCGCCACTCCACCCGGCTCGAAGCGGGGATTTTCCGCAATGGCAAGGGGCTGCGTCTCTCAGGTCGCTATACCGGTAGTGCGCGGATCGATGGCACAGGCCTGCCAGGCAGCAGCGACCTGTTCTTCGATGATCTGGCGACAGTGGATGTTCGCGTGTTTGCCAATCTCGATCAGCTATTCGGAATCGAGGACGGCTTCCTAAAGAATGTCCGCGTGTTCCTGCGCGCCGACAACATCTTCGATGCCCGTCGCCGGGTGACCGATGGAGATGGCGACACGCCGATCAACTATCAGCCATTCCTGATTGACCCGACGGGCCGATTCATTGGGTTCGATATAAGAAAGCTGTTCTAGAGCTTGGGAAACATCCAGCGGCGCAGCGGGGTTGGCTCAAATGGCTTCCATGCGCCTTCTTCTTGCGCGAGACGATCGGCAAGAGCGATCATCACGCTGGGGTTTACACCCAGTCCAAGGTGGCTGGCATAAACCTCGATATTCTCTGTCGGATACTCGCCTTCAGCCTGAACGCTGCCTCGCCAGTGCACGACACCATCGGTCTTTGTCAGGATCGATGTGGTCGGCACAGGAGGTGCGACATTAAGTCCCTGAAATTTTCCGTCCCGCAATTTTTCCGGCTCATCGCCGTTGAAGAATTTGAACAGACGCGCGGCGTTCGTGTGATTGCGATCATCGGAGATGGGGCTGCCCAGACTGATCACAAGTCGCACCATGTCGGGATGCAACTTCGCAAGCTCACGAGCAAGCACACCGCCCAGACTCCAACCGACAAGCGAAACCTTGCGGCCGCTCGTCTCATAGAGTTCATGCAATTGCGCTTCGATGATCTGAAGCAGTTCTTCGTTCACCCGGACATTGCGGCCCGCGTCCCAGCCATGCGCGCTATAGCCCAAATCCTTGAGCAGGCGGCGCATCGGCACGGTTGAGCTGTTGGTCGCCATGAAGCCCGGAAGCACCATAACCGAATGGCCATCGCCTTTTGGAAGCTGCGACAGCATGGGGCGGGAGAAATAGAATGCCCCCAATTCAAAGAAAGCCCGTCCCTCGGTCAACGTCCAGAAGCGGTGCGGCGGCTTGGCCTTCGTCTCTTCGATAAAGCGTTCAGCGTCCATGACCGAATTTGGTGCGATGCTCGCCATTATGTTTTCTCCCCGACCCGTTTTTTAGTCTTGCGACTTGTTGTTTTGCGTTTCGTCTTTGTGGTTCTTGTCGCAGGCTTCTTCTTCGGTGCAGCCTTGCCCACCGCCGCGAGCAGCTCATCAAAGCTGTCTTGCAGGCACTGCGAATAGAATTCGGGATCGGGCATGATGTCGCGGCAGGCGGTGAAGCTGATGTATGCTTCATCGACATAGCTTTGCACGACATGGGCGAGGCCCAGTCCGTCGGTCAGGCAAATCAGCGAGAGCGCCATGCTCTCCATCCGCGCGCCTGATGAATAGATATGCACCGGCGGACCCGGAACATTGGTCACCACAGTGTTGAACGGCATCGCCAGCTTGTGCGCGATGCTGACCCGGCTGAACAATTGTGCGCCCAGCGCCATGTACAGCAGCGGGTTGACCTTGCTCACCTCTGTCATCGTGCGGGCACCCAGCGCGTTCGTCATCGCCTTGGAATTGCTGGTCTGACCGAAGACATACTCCAGCCGCTCTTTGGGGTCGGCGATATGTGTGCCGAGTGGAGCGACCATTGCGGCGACCTGATTACCCATATCGCCCTGTTCATCCTTCGAGCGCACAGAAATCGGCGCCATCGCGGTCATCGTCGAGCTTGGCAGGTCATCCTTGGCAGTCAGATATTTGTGTAACGCACCGCCAATAACGGCGATGGCCACGTCGTTCACTTTCGCATCGGGCACCAGCGCCCGGATCGACTTGAATTCGTCCAGAGGAAAGCTGCGCCCTTCGACGACGCGGTGAGGCGAGATCGAGCGGTTAAAGCGGGTGCGCGGCGGGACCATGTCGGTGCTGAGTTTGAAATCACGTGTGACCAGACCTTTGATCGCACTGGCCACGCCGGGCAGCGCTTGCGCCGCCACCTGAGCCTGTTTCAATGGGTTGAGCAGCGCGTTCACATAAGACTTGCCCAGCAATTCGACCGGGCCAGGGACCTTCTCTGGCTTCCAAGTGTCGGGCTTACCCGGAGCTTCGGCGTCCGGAGTGACCGTGTGGAGCGCCTCCATCAGGTCAATCCCGCTCATCCCGTCAATTGCGGCGTGGTGCACCTTAGTGACAAAGGCGAAGCAACCTGGCGGGTAGTCGCGAACATTGTCCAACCCTTCCACCACGGTGAATTCCCACGGCGGGCGGTTAAGGTCGAGCGGGCGGGCATGGATGCGCGCCGCTTGAATACAAAGCTGCCGCCAGTCACCGGGTTTGGGCAGGGCGACATGGCGGACGTGATATTCCAGATCGAAATTCGGATCTTCGATCCAATATGGATAGTCGAGATCGAACGGGACGCGCACCAAGCGCTGACGCATAGTCTTGGAAAGCTGCATCCGGCTTTCGATAAAGCTGAGGATGTCTTTAAAACGAACGAAACCGCCGGGCGCCGTGGCCGGGTTGTAGATCAGTACGCTGCCGATATGCATCGGCGAATTCGGCGATTCCAACGCTACGAACGAGGAATCCATGCCTTGCAATTGGCGCAAGGGTTTCTCCCGCAGACGAGCCAAAACCTGGCTCGTTTCGGCCCGTTTTCGGGCTCTGACTGTCCGGGCTATAGATATTTCAGTTGTGAGACAAGCTCACGCAAGCGGTAGGTCTTGCCGTTGGGGAAGCTACAAACTCTCACCCGCAGCGACGCCGCTGGCCCAGGCCCATTGGAAATTATACCCGCCGAGCCAGCCGGTCACATCGACCGCCTCGCCAATGGCATAGAGCCCCGGCACATTCTTGCTCTCCATCGTCTTGGAGGACAATTCACTGGTGGCAATTCCACCGATGGTCACTTCCGCCTTCGCGAAGCCTTCGGTGCCATTCGGGCAAAAGCGCCAGTCTGCGAGTTTCTCGCTCGCCTCGCGCAGGGCCTTATCGGGCACATTGCCGAGCTCGCGATCTATCCCCAGCCGTTCGGCAAGCGCATCGGCAAGCCGAGCGGGTAGGTGCTCGCGCAGAGCGCTACGCAGCGTCGCTCGCGGGTTTTTCTGTTTCAGCTCGACGAGCCAGTCAGGATGCGCCTCAGGCAGGAAAGTTATCCCAATCTCTTCGCCATGTTTCCAGTATGAGGAGATTTGCAGGATGGCAGGGCCCGAAAGCCCGCGATGGGTAAACAAAGCGGCTTCTTCGAACTCCTGCGCTGCCTTCTTTTTTCCGGTGCGCACTTTGACGGGTGCAGCCACGCCAGACAGTTCGCGGAACAGTAACTCCTCGCCGCCCAAGGTGAGCGGGACGAGGGCAGGGCGCGGCTCAACCACTTTCAGGCCGAATTGCCGCGCGAGGTCATAGGCAAAGCTGGTTGCGCCCATTTTCGGGATCGACGGGCCTCCGGTGGCGATCACCAGCGCTCCGGCACGCATCGCCTGACCATTTGCCATGACGGCAAACTCGCCGTCATCCTCCACGACATCGCTGACATGCGCATCGCACAGCACATCCACTTTGCCCCCAGCATCCTCCGCTTTTGCGCATTCATCGAGCAGCATCTGCACGATCTGCTTTGCGGAGCCATCGCAGAACAATTGCCCCAGCGCCTTCTCGTGCCAGGCAATTCCATAGCTGTTCACCAGGTCGATAAAGTCCTGCGGCGAATATCGGCTGAGCGCGGATTTGGCGAAATGCGGATTGGATGACAGGTAATTTGCTGCCGTCGTGCGAATATTGGTGAAATTGCAGCGTCCGCCGCCTGAAATCAAAATCTTCTTGCCCGGCGCATTGGCTTTTTCCAGCACCGCCACGCGCTTGCCGCGTTTGCCCGCCTCAGCCGCGCACATGAGCCCGGCGGCACCTGCGCCCAGCACTATCGCATCGTAATTCTGCATGACGGCCGCGATAGGCGGGTGTGCAAGCCTTGCCAATCGCGCATTGCCAATCCGCTGGCGCGATCCCTATCTGGAGCGCATGGCCAGAACACCCGCAGGCACTCCCCACGATCCCAGAGGTGCCGACCGCTTCAATGAGGAGCGGGCGGCCTATACGGTTGCGAGTGCCAAGCCGAATCTTGAGGCAGGGCTCACTGCGATTCGCGAGACTGTCAAAACGCTGAAGCCGGTGCCCGGCGTCTACCGGATGCTCGATACACGTGGCGATGTGCTGTATGTGGGCAAGGCCCGCAGTTTGAAGGCGCGGGTGGCCAACTACACGCAGATCAATGGTCTGTCTGGGCGCTTGCAACGGATGGTCAGCCAGTGCCGCGCGATGGAGATCATCACCACCAATTCAGAGGCCGAGGCGCTGCTGCTCGAAGCGCAGCTGATCAAGCGATACCGTCCGCCGTTCAACGTTCTGCTGCGCGATGACAAGAGTTTCCCTTTTATCCTGCTACGCAGCGATCACGCCTTTCCGCGTATTCACAAGCATCGCGGCGCGCGCAAGGCGAAGGGCAATTACTATGGTCCCTTCGCAAGTGCTGGCAGTGTGAACACCACGCTCAACGCGCTGCAGAAGCTGTTTCTGCTGAGGAGTTGCACGGACAGCTTCTTCAACAATCGCGACCGGCCATGCCTGCTCTATCAAATCAAGCGTTGCTCGGCGCCCTGCGTCGGGCGGATCAGCGAAGACGGTTATGAGAGGTTGGTCGATCAGGCGAAGGACTTCCTCGCCGGCAAATCTGGCCAAGTGCAGGCCGACCTTGAAAAACAGATGGCGAAAGCGGCGGAAGAGCTCGATTTCGAGACGGCGGCCATTCTGCGCGACAGATTGCGCGCTGCGACCTTCATTCAGGGCAGCCAGGCCATCAACGCCAGCGGCGTCGGTGACGCGGACGTGTTCGCGCTGGCCAGCAAAGGCGGACAGGTCGGCATCCAGGCCTTTTTCATTCGCGGCGGCCAGAACTGGGGGCACCGCGCCTTCTTCCCGACCCACACCAAGGACGTCGAGGAGCCGCAGATTCTCTCTAACGTGATTTTGCAGTTTTATGAGGAGGTGCCACCACCGCCGACCGTGCTTGTCGATCGCGAGCTGCCCGAGACCGAGCTGATCGAAGCGGCCTTGTCCGAGCTTGCCGAGAAGAAGGTGAAGCTTTCCGTCCCGCAGCGTGGCGATCGGCGCAAGCTGATGGAGCAGGCGAGCCGCAATGCGACAGAAGCGCTTGAGCGGCGTCTGGCGGAGACCGGTACGCGCGCAAAGACCAATCGCGAACTTGCAGAATTCCTTGAGCTCGACGCGCCACCGCAACGGATCGAGATTTACGATAACTCGCACATTCAGGGCGCGAAGGCTGTCGGTGCAATGGTTGTTGCGGGTCCGGAAGGTTTCGAGAAATCGCAATATCGCAAGTTCAACATCAAGTCTGCGCAGACCAATGATGATTTTGCGATGATGCGCGAAGTGATGGAGCGGCGCTTTACCCGGGCGATGAAGGATGATCCTGACCGGGAGCGCGAGGGCGTGTGGCCTGACCTTGTCCTGCTCGATGGCGGCAAAGGCCAGATGTCGAGCGTGCAGGAGGTTCTGGGCGAATTGGGCATCGAAGATTTGGCTGTCATCGCAATCGCGAAGGGACCGCATCACGGGCGCGAAGGTCGCGAAGTGTTCCATTTCCCCGATGGCCGCGAAAAGACGCTACCGACCAATTCGCCGGTACTGTTTCATCTGCAGAATTTGCGCGATGAGGTGCACCGTTTTGCGATCGGCGCGCATAGGGCGAAGCGCTCGAAAGCGATCACGGCATCGCCGCTGGACGAGATTCCCGGCATCGGTCCAGCGAGGAAGCGCGCGCTGCTGCTGCATTTCGGCACGGCGAGCAAAGTCCGCGCCGCGTCCCTGCAGGACTTGCAACGCGCGCCGGGCGTCAGCGATGCGGTGGCTCAGACGATCTATGATTTTTACCACGCGGGCGGGTGAGGGAATCGCTGGCTAGGTCTGCGCCAGCTGTCCCAGCACCAGATCACGCTTCTTGAGCATCGCATTGGCGATGAAATCCATTAGCGCCCGGATGCGTGGTGTCTGTCGCAAATCCGGATGGGTCAGCACCCAGATTTCCTGCTGAGGAACCGGTGGCTGCGATGTCAGGCGCACCAGATTGGGCTCAGGATCCGCCATAAAGCAAGCGCCGCGGCTCAACCCCAGGCCCTGGACCAAGGCGCGATGGCGCGCGGTGATGTCGTCGATCAGGAGCGCAATCGGCGCATCGGGATATGGCGAGTTGCCTAGCCAGTCCGGGTCGGTCGCCGCCACGGAGGGCGCTATCCAGCGAAAATCTTCCTTAGGTGTGCGCGCCAGATAGTCGCGGTCTCCATAATAGGTCACACAATTGGGAAAGAGCCGCCTACCGACCAGATGTTCTGGTGGATTCTGAGCACCGCGCACGACCACATCAGCCTCGCTGCGATCCAGATCGACAAAGCGATAGCTCGTCTCAACCGTCAAATTGACCGCTGGATAAAGCGCCGTGAATTCCAGCAGATCCTCGAGCAGTAAATATTGCGCTATCGCCTCTGGTAGAGACAGGGTGATCGGTCCAGACAGGTCTTCGCCAAATGCCTTCTGCTGACGCATGGCGGTAAGAGTCAGTCGCTCCATGCGCTCCGCCACTTCGATCAGCGCGTCGCCCAGCTTGGTTGCCCGGTATCCGCCGGGGCCTTTTTCGAACAATCGTCCGCGCGCATCCTGCAATGTGGCGAGGCGGCGAGAGACGGTTGTGTGCGTCAGGCCGAGGGCGTTGGCCGCCCCACGCATAGTTCCCGCGCGGGCCAGTGCGAGGATCAGTCTATAGTCATCCCAATCATTCATTGGCACGTTCATGCACCAAAAGGGGCGAGAATTGAACCGTGATTGCTAATCTTTCTCGTTTATTGGTGCGCATACAAACCGATCAATCCGGAGTTTTCCCCTTGTCAGCTATTCTCAAAACCTCGCTTTCCACCGCCGCAATGCTCGTCACCCTTGGCCTTAACCCAGCGGCCGTTGCCGGCGAGAAGCCGGAACCTGCGACAGAAAAACCTGCCGCTGAAGCTGTTGTGATCGAAGTCAAGGCAGGTCAGGTCCTCCAGATAATCGCTTCTGAGGCGAAGCCAGATGGCGGGGCAGCACGGCGAACTTACGCCCAAACGGCTTTTCCGATCGCCTCTTCTTTTGGCTTTGCGTCAATGGGCACCCTTGCCGTGAAGCAGAAGGTGGTTAGCGATTTCGCACCTGAAGCGTTTTCGTTTTTTTCGTGGCCGAGCGAAGGCGCTGTCCAGGACTTTGAAAGTCACCCGGATTGGCCCGCAATCAAGGCAACACGCCCCGATGCGTGGAACGAGTTGAAGGTCTACAGCGATGTAGTGGAGGAGGATCTGTCGCTGACGTTTGATCCTGGGAAACACTATTCGGTGGTGGTTGCCTGGAGCAATCCGGAAAATTCTGGCGATTACGAGCGTTATCTGAGCGGGATCGAAAGCGCGGTCGCACGGGAAGGTGGCCGTTTCATCTATAAAATGCGCAATCCGGCCTTTGACGCGCACTCTTCAGAACTGACCGCGCCGCACCAGCTAACCTTCGTGGAATGGGACGCACCGGGCGGGTTTGCGCGGGTTCAGAAGTCGCAGGAATACCTCGATAGTCGGCAATACTTTGCCTCAGGCGTGTCCCGGTTCGAATTTTATTGGCTTGAACCAAGGTAGGTCGACATTCAGTCGTTCTACGAGAAATACAATGAAATCAGCTTGGTAGATCGTCTTGCGGGGGTGGTTTAGAAGGCGGCCTACTACCAAGGTGCTTGCGCCAAGATCGTCGCAAACGCCGTGTTTACCAAATTTCGCTAGGGCGGAGACACCGTAAAGGATCGTTTTTTGCCCGAGCTAGCGCACAGAATTTTGGCCCCAGGGAGGCTCCGCCAGGCGGGCATCGCTATCGCGGTGGCTGCGTTGGTTTCTGCGCTTACGATCTTGAGGCCACTTGATATCTCGGCATGGACCGCTCAGTCCAAGCTATTTGCGCATCAGCCGAGTGCGGAAATCATCTTCATTACCGATGAGTCCCAAACGCTCGAGCGTTCGGGATCCCCAATCAACCAACGATTGCTGGGGGTTCTTAAGCAACTCGATGTAGCGGGTGCCGAGCGGATCGTCCTCGATACGCCAATCCGGCGCAGCGTTTCGCCAGCCGATGATCGCGTATTGCGCGATGAGTTGCAGAAGTTGGGCGATCGAGTGGTTCTAACTCGTGCCGTTAGCGCGGACTTGGAAGAAAACACCCAAGTGGCGGTGAGCGATCCCTATTTTGCAGAAGGTCTCAAGGTCGTCAGCACCGACCTCCAGATGGACTTTCTCGGCTTCGTTTGGGAGATCGAGGAGACCCATGCCAATGGACCGAAGGCCTATCCGGCATTGTGGAACGAGCTTGCAGAGGGCGGGGATGCAGAGCGCCCCATCTATCCGGACTACTCGATCCAGACGAGTGGCGTGCCCAAGATCGATCTGTCTGTTTTGGAGCGCGGCGACGATGCGGCAGTAGACCAAGTGCGCGGGAATATTGCCGTCATCGGCGGTCTCGTTGGTGACGATCGCACGGTAAACGTTCCAGATCACTACTATGGGAAAGTCCACGCGACCCTGGTGCACATCCTTGCCGCCGAGACCGCGAAGCGTGGATCCGGACAGTACGTAAGCGCCGCTGTTACCTTGCCTGTGATGGGCGTTCTGTTGCTTCTGGGTCTCCTGCTCTTCCACCAGAGTGCCGCTCGCCGGACATTCTATTTTGCCTGGGTTGCGGTGTTCGCACTGGTTTTCGTTTTCGGCGCAGAGATGGGCTGGCGGATGATGCTGGCTGACCCGTTGCTGCTTGGAATGATCTATGCTGGCACTCGCGCAACCCTAAACTTCAGGAGACGCCATCTCTACGTTGAGCCGCGCAGCAAGCTGCCCAACTTTGTTGCCCTGCAACGCGATTTCGGGGATGACGATAGCGGCACTGAATGGACGATCGTCGTTGCCAAGATTGCTCGGCTCGACGCTGTATTTGCGACCATCAATCCGGCTGAGCAAGGACGCTATCTGCGGCAAGTCGCCGCCAGATTAACCGTCGCGGATACGGCGATGACCATCTACTATGACGGCGGCAAATACTTCGCTTTCGCGCTTCCGACCGCCGACTACCAGGATCTTCCAAGTCACCTGGAGGGCCTGCGGGCGATTGCTTCGCAAACGATCACGGTCTCGGGCGTGGCGCTCGATGTATCGATGACACTCGGCGTGGATGAGGCGCACGGTCACAGCATCCCGAACCGGATCAGTTCTGCCATTGCTGCGGCGGATCAGGCGCGCGAAGCATATCGCCCGGTCTTTATCATCTCCGATTTTGAGGCGGACAGCGAGACTTGGGACTATTCGCTTCAGGCTCGGCTTGAAGATGCCCTGTCCGAGGATCGCATCTCTATCAAGCTTCAGCCAAAGGCCGATTTGCAGAGTGGCTTGTTCGTCGGTGCAGAGGCCCTGGCGCGTTGGTCTGATGAACAGCGCGGCGAGATCCCACCTGCGCAGTTCATTCTGCAATGCGAACGCGTTGGTCGATTGGACGACTTGACCAAGCGCATCCTTTGGAAAAGCCTCTCCGCATCGAAGGAACTTGAACGCGATGGCTTGCCCGCCCGTGTCGCGGTGAACGTATCGGCAATCCAGTTCGTCGATACGCGAATTGTCGACCTGGTCGAACGTAGCCTCATCGCGACAGGCGCCGACCCGCGTAACATCATCATTGAAGTGACTGAAAGTGCGCGGATCGAGAACTTCAAAGTGGCGCGCGAGATTATGGAGAGGATCGGTCGCAGCGGTGTCGAATTCGCGATCGATGACTTCGGTGTTGCCAGTGCGAACTTCGACGCACTCTATGAACTGCCATTCAGCGAATTGAAGATCGACCGGATGTTTGCAGACGAAGTCACTCGGTCGCCTTCAGCTCGCGCTATTGTTTCGCATCTCGCGCAGCTTTCAAAAGAGATGAATCTTACATCTGTCGCAGAGGGAATTGAGAGCCGCGAAACCCTCGAATCATTACGCGATTTGGGCTGTGATTTGGCTCAGGGTTTTTACCTAGCTCGTCCGCAGCCACTCGCGCAGCTCAAGGAAACTCTTAGTTTACAAAAGGATAATTTTCCAAACCAACGCGATTACGGTTAATCATTTACAAACTCCGACGGTTAAATTAGTCTTACCTTGTTTTTAACAGGAGGCTTTTGCCATGGGACGTTCGTTTTGGGATTGGTTCTTCGCCTAAGAAGTGAAACCACCATTGTTTAGAAAGAGGCCTCGAAAGAGGCCTTTTTTATGTCTGGGATCGAGACCGTGAGTGCGCTTCGATCCATGTCAGATTTCACGCAACGGTAACCCCGATTTCACTGACCGATTTTCCGGAACCGGTTCCCATTCATCTTTGTTCGTGTAACTCGCACAAACTTGGATTTTGGGAGAATAGATATGGCCGATGGCCAGCAGCCAGCGGTAGAGGCTGGCGCTCAGCCACGTCGCAACGCTTTCACGCGCTTCCTCGACGGGGTCGAATGGCTGGGCAATCTGCTCCCGCATCCAGTGACTTTGTTTGCTGTCTTGGCGCTGGGGATAGTTCTCCTTTCTGGAGTGCTCGGAGCAATGGGCGTGGCCGTGGTCGATCCGCGTCCCGCTGGCGCGCCGGGCGTTGCCGAAGACGGCATGATCCGCGCGGTTAGCCTGGTGGATGGCGACGGCATCCGCCGCATCTTCACCAATCTGGTCGACAACTTTACCGGGTTCGCGCCGCTCGGTGTAGTGCTGGTGGCGATGCTGGGCGTGGGCGTGGCCGAGAAATCGGGCCTGCTGTCAGCCGCCGTGCGCGCCATGGTACTAAATGCGCCGCCCAAGCTGGTGACGGTTGCAATCGTCTTTGCAGGGATCGTCTCAAACACCGCATCGGAGGTTGGCTATGTGGTGCTTATCCCACTCGCCGGGGCGATCTTCTATGCGCTCGGTCGCCATCCTTTGGCAGGCATGGCGGCGGCGTTTGCCGGGGTGTCTGGCGGATATAGCGCCAACCTGTTGATCGGCACGATCGATCCGCTGCTGGCAGGCATTACGCAAGAGGCCGCGCGGCTGATTGATCCGGAATACACTGTGGTCGCGACCGCCAATTGGTACTTCATGGTTGCCTCGACCTTCCTGATCACGCTGATCGGCTCGCTGGTGACGATCTTTGTCGTCGAGCCGAAACTGGGCAAATACGATCCCTCGCTGGCCGATCAGACCATTCTCGATGATCGGATGATGGAGGAGGTTAGCGACAAAGAGCGCAAGGGGCTGCGCTGGGCGGGGTTGGCGCTGCTAGGCGTGCTCGGGTTCATGGCACTGACCTTGATTCCAGACTGGGGCGTCCTTCGCAATCCGGAGAATGGCGACCGCATAGACAGCCCGTTCTTCGACGGCTTTGTGGTTTGGATCCTGATCTTCTTTGTCGCGCTAGGCTATGCCTATGGCCGCGCAGTTGGAACGATGAAAACAGACCGCGACATAATCGACGCAATGTCAGCAGCGCTCGCCTCGCTCGGTCTTTACATCGTGCTGGTGTTCTTCGCGGCGCAATTCGTTGCTTTTTTCGGCTGGACCAATCTGGGTGCGATAACTGCAGTGACGGGCGCGAACTTCCTTGTGGAAACCGGACTGACCGGCCCGACGATATTCTTCATGTTCATTCTGCTGTGCGCGCTGATCAACCTGTCGCTAGGCTCCGCATCCGCGCAATGGGCGGTCACCGCGCCGATCTTCGTACCGATGTTGATGCTGATCGGATATTCACCCGAGGTGATCCAGGCGGCCTATCGGATCGGCGATAGCACCACCAATATCATCACTCCGATGATGAGCTATTTCGGGCTAATTCTGGCATGGGCGACCCGCTATAAGAGCGACTTGGGCGTGGGCACGATGATCGCGATGATGTTGCCCTATTCAATGTGCTTTATCGCCTTCTGGTCGGTGTTCTTCTACCTCTGGACGTTCGTCTTCGGTCTGCCGGTTGGGCCAGGCTCGCCGACCTACTATGGCGTTTGAGTCGGTGCACGCCATTCGTTGGCAAGGCAGCAGGAGTTCTAGCAACAGCGACGGTGATCGAAATTGCTCGGCGCCTTCGACACGATGCGAATGATTTGATATTCGTCCTGCGGGTTCGGTGGTGCTCAGGGAGGTGCGACGGTGAAAAACTTGTTGGCGAAGTACGGGCAGTTAACCGAACTGTCGGTCGACGAACAGGAAATCTTCACGGGACTCGCCGCGACGAAGCGTGAATATGAGAGCGGCTCGATACTCAGTGTTGACGAACTCGATGGCCCGGACCAACTCTATGTTGTCGAAGAGGGGCGCCTGTTTGCTTCCAACGATCTGCCTGGTGGAGAGCGCGCCATCACTCGTCTCTATTTCAGCGGCGACATTGTCGGGACAGCGAACATCCCCTTCGAGAAGGCGACGCAAACGATTACCGTCAACTCTCCAGCCGTTCTGTACGTATTTCCACGTCGCAATCTGGTGGAAGCGTTCGCTAGCATGCCGCGCGTGGCGGCGATCTTCTACACGTTTGCTGCGATGGAGAATGCGATCCTCAACGATCGGCTGGTGTCGATTGGCCGGACGCGCGGTATCTCGCGGCTCGCCTCGCTAATTCTCGAGATCACCGCGCGGCGAAATCTCATTCGGCAATCGCCCGAATATGAGTTCACGCTCGGCCTGACGCAGGCGCAGATTGGTGACGCGATCGGCCTGACCGAAGTGCAGGTCAATCGGTTGCTGCGCACTTTGAGGGAAGACGGGATCATCGAACGCGATGGCAGCCGGATCAAAATCGCTGACCAGGCGCGTTTGGAAGAAATCGGCCTTTTCAAGGATCGCTACGCAGACCTTGATCTCGATTGGTTCACCGACGAGCTTTGATCACCTGTTTCGCTCGATGCGGCGCATGGCTAGTCTTTGGGCTCCATTCCTCCGACTAGCCACACGCCGGTTTCGCTGACCAGCCGCATGCGGCAGATCAGCTTCTCGTTTCGATAGAGTTCCGCCCAGTCTCCCCGGGCGGACTCCTTTGCGAATTCAAGGGCTCCGCTGACAGACTTCTCGTGAAACCTGAGTGTTTGCTCTCCGGAAGCCGTGTCGGCTTCGAATTTCAACGAGTAGTTTTCCAATGACCGCCTCCTGCGACAGGGTGCTCATAGCGGGCCATCGGAAGCTGACATTAACATATGTTGGGAGGGGCAAATTTGTTGTGCATCGCCGCCTCGCAAGGTGGTGATGCAGTCACAAACCAACCCGTGGATTTCCCATAAAAAACGGGGCGAGCCGAAGCCCGCCCCGCACGTTTCGTTTCAGAGTTCGACCTAAAGTCCGTCGACGCTCTTGCTGACCAGCACGTTCACCGCGACGCGGCGGTTCTGCGCCTTGCCTTCTTCGGTGGTGTTGTCAGCCGCCGGATCGGCTTCCGCCATACCGGTCGGGGTCAGCATACGATATGGCTTCCAACCGCACTGCTGCTGGAGATAGTTGACCACGCGGCCAGCGCGCTTCTCGCTCAGTTCCTGGTTGATCTCGTAGGTGCCGGTTGAATCGGTATAACCGACGACGAGCAACAGGGCGTTATCCATCGACTGCGCCTGGCTCGCTGCGCCGCAAAGCTCAGTACGGGCCTGGTCGGACAGGTTATACTTGCCAGTGTCGAAGTACACGTTGGTCGTGCCCTTCAGATTGTACTGATCGATGTCGCCAAAGCGGCCACGCAGCGCCTCGGTTGCGGCAGTCTGCTCGGCAAAGCCTTGGGCGGTACCGGTACGGATCATCGACGCGGTCCGCAGATCCTTGCTCTTCAGATCGACTTCGGCTGCGACCAGGCCGCCTTCCCATTCCAGGGTTTCGACGGTCACTGGCAGGCCATTAAGCAGCCGGTCCTTGGTCAGCTTGTCGCGATTGAGGCCAAGGAAACCGCCGCTGGCCTTGATCACGGTATTGTCGCTGATCGTGATGACGGTGTTGGTACCGTCTGCCATGGTGACCTGCATACGGTCTCCACGACGCGCCGAGATAAATCCTTTAACTTCAGGACCTTCTGCCATCTGCGAAGGGTCTGGCAAGTTCGAGCCATAGACCGTTGTAAGCGGATCCTCGGTCTCAGGAACCGGCACTGGCTGCTGCGCAAGCAGGCTGCCAGGAATAGCCAAAGCGATTGCGCCAAGCATCAAGCCCGTTTTCGGACTCTTCGAAATTACACTCATTACGTACTCCTCAAATCTGTACCAACCGGCCCTGCGCTTTCGCGGCTTTTTGTCTGGCCGCACCCCTGCGATGGCGCGTCCGGTTGTAAAAACCCCCATCACCTCGTCTCAAAGGAATGCGCGGCGGGAATGCCGCATTTGAGCGCGATGGACGGCCTGATTGTTGCCACAAACCTTGCTGGCAGATGAACAGAATTGTCAGTTTCGTTAGTTGTGCGGGTCGTTCGACCGCTCGCTGCGACGAACCGTTGCGACGAACCGTTTTGAGTTGGGCCGCGAACAGGCTTCGCGTAGCGAAGGCAGAATCACCTGCGCAGAATAACACGCTTTCAGGACCGCCTTTGCGATATTGTACTCCGCCGGGATTGTGGGTTTGCTGGCCGAATGTCCTCTAGCGACCCAAGAGCGGAAGTTGCCCAAGCTCACGTCATTTGTGTTCAATCTGGATCGGCCACTACGGTCGGCTTGCTAGCCATCACGGGGGCGCAATCATCAGGGTAATTCACGAGCGATCTAGAATTCAATCCTCCCTCCGTCTTCGAGGATGCCTTGACGAGGATGAATGGATAAGATCGGCTTGGCTCGAATCCGCAGTGTTCACTCACAACTCCCACGCGAACAGCAATCGAATGCCCGTCGAAATCCTCCTTTGGACCGAAATCAGTCACGAACAGGTTTTCGCTCGCGTTGAGCCTTTCTCCAACAGCATAAAGGCCGAGAAGTTCGGTTTCGAAATCGACACGTGACAAGACTTGCAACAACTCTTCTTGGGTAAGCGCATTTCCAACCCATGATTGCCGCGCTTCGATGGGGGAGCGAAACAGCAAAGCCTCGCTCTGCACCGGGCCATTGAAACCGCGGTGTAACACGGTGAACGGCGCGTTCGGCCCCGGTTCGTAGACCTTTCGCCAAGGCACTGCAGTGGCCGTCGGCGGCTCGCCCAGAACATCAGCTCGCTCCTGCATGATCTTGGCCACTTCGGCAAAACGCTCCGGCAACTGCGCTGCGTTTTCGGGAAGATCTGCGAGGATCGCCACCCTCTCAAGATAGGCCGCAAAGTAGGCCTCGTCGCGCACCAGCCTTGCTATGTAACTTTCCATGGCAATCTTGTCCGTCCGTAGGCCATCAATCACTTCGGCGTAGAGCGCGCGTTTATCGGTATCACCGATAGCCCAGCCGGGATCGTATTCTGCTGGGATCGATAAGTCCGCTTGAAGCACTCTATCCATGAGTGCTGTAAAGCGCTCAGGGTCGCGGGCAATCGCCTCGTCGACAAATTCACTGCGGGCTGCGAAAGCCGCTTTGAAGTCTGAGCGTTGGGCTAGCTTGAGCACGTCTTCCGGCGGCAGCAAAATGAAATCAGCGCTGGCACGAATGCGGGCCAGGACGTTCAGAAAGGCTGCATCCTCTGCTCGGCCTTCTTCTTCGCAGGCCTTGGAACCAGTGCCCAGCTCAAGGGTGTTGCCCCCCTTTTGGTCGATGATCGCAATAGCACAAGGAGAGCTTGGCTCTTCTTCAACAGGCTGAAAGGTGAGGGCCAAAACAAGAGTTAGGATCATTTCAAGATGCTACATCATGCCGCGCAGCGCGCATAGAGGGGCATCAGGGCGATAGGATCATGTTGTCCGCCTTTCACCAATAGCTGACGCCTTTCCTACAACATCTCGTCCGTCGTAGTTCTGGCGGCATGAAATTTTATCCGCCGCGCCCGTCCAAATTCCGCAGACCACCCAAGCGTATTCCGCCATTCCACGCCGTCCCATTGCGGGCGCGAAGGGATGGCTGGACGCCTTTGCGTCAAGCCGAATTTATCGGTCATCTGGCAGAGACGCTTTCGGTGACCACGGCCGCGCGCAGGGTCGGAATGTCGCGTGAGACCGCCTACCGGCTGCGCGAACATGCGGGGGCGGAGAGCTTCTGCGCGGCCTGGGACGCGGCGCTTTCAAGACGTCGCGATCCTACATTGGAGCTGGAGGCGGGCGATCTGATCCGGCCAAGTTGGAAGGTCACACTTCGCGAGCTGCAATGGCGGGTGGAAAGCGGCGTCTGGCGGGTGATCCTGCGCGACGGCAAGTACGCCGGAGTGCGCCACAAACCTGACAATTCCGCGCTTTTGGCGTTGCTCGGACGCTGTCCCGTATCGCTGGATCAATACCGCGAGATGGCAGCGTCACGATGAAAAGTCACACTTTTGAAATCAGCGAATGTGTTCCAAAAAAGCCCCTACTCCGCACGGTGCGGAGCAGGGGCTGTTTCGCTCACATCGCTGTGATCGTGGTTGGCTTAGTTCGGGTAAACCCAAGTCGTTTCGCGGGCGAGGTTCTCGCTGGCGAAAGTCCAGTTGAGCTTCGAGCCGACTACTGCGTCGAGATAGGCCGGACGCTTGTTCTGATGGTCGAGGTAATAGGCGTGCTCCCACACGTCGACGACCAGCAGCGGGTTCACGCCGTCTTGGTCGGCCAGTGTATCGCCATCGTGGGTTTCCTCGATGGTGAGCGCGCCGTCCTTCTCAGCCAGCCAGACCCAGCCGCTGGCGAAGTGGCCGGCACCGCGTGCCTTAAGCTGTTCTTTGAGCTCGTCGACCGAGCCGAATGCGGCGTCGATCTTCGCCTTGAGGTCGTCCGATGGCGCGGTTTCGGATGCCGCCATGGAGTGCCAGTAGAACCCGTGGTTCCAGGTTTGCGCGGCGTTGTTGAACAGGCCTTGGTTGCTGCCGCGAGCGGCGCCAACGATCGCTTCGAGCGAGGCATTGGCGTGATCGGTGCCGTCAATCGCGGCGTTCATCTTGTCGATGTAGGTCTGATGGTGCTTGCCATGGTGAAAAGACAGTGTCTCGGCCGAAACGGCAGGTTCTAGCGCAGTATCTGCATATGGTAGGTCGATGAGTTTGAAAGCCACTGTGGTCCCTCTCTTGTGGAATCTGGATCGCTATAGGGACAATGCACGGTGTGGGTAAAGGTTGCATCGCGATTGGAATTTGCGGTCCCTTGGGAGGGGGCGAAAAACGACGTGTTGCGCCAGCCCATGTCGAGCATCACCGCAATCTAGCGCTGAATGTGCGAGACAATTGGTCGGCTATTAGCAATCGGGACCGTGCCGGATGTCATTGGCGAGGCTATGCCTCAAGGGCTGAGCGGGGCAGTAAATCCATCTACCATTTGGCCCGTAAGGTGCATGCCTTCGATGATGTGCTGCTCAGCGCCCATGCCGACAGCTATCGACGAAAACAGACCAGAGAAGGGGCCACTGGTCATACGCCCAAGGTTGTCCCAGGCATCCTGGCGTGCCTGAGCCTGAGCGCGGTCAAACTCGGGGTAAGCGCTCATCGTGAACTGCGGCAGTTCACTCGGAACCTCGGTTCCATGGGGGTTTTGCGCGGTGTTCATGCCCGGTTGACCGGTCGGCTGGCGAAACGGAAGATCAACCGCAAGCTGCTGCGCAGCAGTGGCAAAAGGAGATGCCTGGTAGGTATCAAGCGAGCTTTGGAACTGGCCTTGCTGGCGCGGGCTAAGCTGGCTCATCACGGCGGCCTCCAACTCCGCGGCGCTGAAGCCGTCGGTCAGGCCGGTGCCCTGATACGTGCCGTCAGATATGCTTTGCATCGCCATATCGACGCTAGCGGCGAGGCGGTTAGTTTCCAGACCCGCTGGCCCGGTAGACGCACCGATCAGATTGTTGGCCATTTCCTGGGCAGAGATGCCTTCGGAGCCGGTAGTGCCGGACCCGCCGTTGATCCCTGATACGTTGTTGCCTTCGATGCTTGCCACGTCTTTGCTCCTAAGCGCGCCGTCAGGAGTGGCTACCAGCGCTGCCTTCAAGGCGGCATCTGCAAAACGTATAGGGCGGCGCGTGGGCGCGGGATCAGGCTGCGGCCTCTTGCAACTGGCGAAGCTTGAAGGCGCGGTCGCTGGCGAGCTGCGAGTGCTCAACCCAGGTCGAATGCACCCCACTGCTGATCTTGTGGGGCAGGGCGAGGCGGCAGATCGGACCCTTTGCCACATCGCTGGCGTCAAGAATGGCGAGTTCGGATGTGCCGCTGTTCTCGTCAATCAGGAAGGTAATGAGATAGCCATCATCCTCCGCCAGTGTGTCACCGGCTGCGGCCTTGCGCGGGATCATTGGACTCTCGCTGGCATAGATGCCGTCTGGCAGCGTGAAGATCTGCTCTTCGCCGGTCTCGGTGTCTTGCCGCACATAGCCGTTGAACAGGAACCAGCCGGGCCGGGTGGTGGTCGACCAGATGTAGCGCGATTTGCGCATGGCATAGGCCGGGTTGATCATGCCAAATTCGACGATCCGGTCCGACAGGCGCTCTTCCTTGCACTCGCCGGTGGTGAGGTTGAAGCGCCAGCGGTGCAGGCGGCTCTTGAAGCTGTGCTCGTCGACATAGGCCATCATTCGCCCGTGCTCGCCTTGCTCCTCCAGCGGTTCGGGCATGGGTTCGTCCTGGTAATAGCCTTCGAGCACAACTTCATCGCCGTTCTGCCACGCATTGGTCCAATGCAGCACATAGGTCGGCGCAGCCTCGAACCAGCGAATTTCGTCGGCGGTGCCATGGCGCGGTATCAGAGCAAAGCGGGTCGGTAAGCCTTCGTGCAGGCGAGCGGCGTGAATGCCACGCTCCAGCAGCTTTGCATCCCAGAACAAGGGCATGTCATTGAGGATCGACCAGTTCGCCGTGATCGCCATATCATGCGGCAGACGCGGGCCATCGAGCGGGACCGGCGTGTAATGGACGAGCTTACCCGCCCGGTCGACGACGCCGTAATGCATGTAAGGCGCGTGGACGGAATAGTTGAAGAACATGAGTTCGCCTGTGCTCTCATCCACCTTGGGATGGGCCGAGACGCCATCAATCGGCCCCCAAGGCGCTTTGCCAAGGTTCTCCAAAGTCACCGGGTCCATCTGCCAGGCTTCACCGCATTGATAGAGCGTCGCCAGCGCAGTCCCGGCATGTACCAGAATATCGGTCGAGGCGGTGTCCTTAAGCCCGCCATGCGCGCCAAAACCCGGGCGCAACGAAGTGCCGGGAGGGTCCATCAGCCCGCCCCACAGCGCCTGACCCGCAATCTGCTCAGCCTCAAAGCACTGAGTGCGCACAAAGCGGTTGCGATAGCTGGCCTTGCCGCGCGAAATGTTCACCTGATGCACCATCGCATCACCGTCAAATGGATGGTGCCGGCCCAGCGGCTGGTGCGCCGGGTTCTCTGTGTTGCGCAGGTAAATGCCGTCGATGTCGGCCGGTATCGCGCCCTCAATCACTTCGAGCTCATCCACATCCACCTCTTCATGGCAAGGCGTCCACGGTCCTGAAAGATAGGGATGATTGCTCGGCTCCAGCGAGGTTTTGACCGGTGGATGGCGCGTGATTTGCATGGGCGAATATCTCCTTACGTTCAGGTTAGCGCTCCCGGACAATGCTCTCAAGCAGGATGACGGTCTCACCGTATCGCCCAGCAAGATTGATCTCGGTCAATGACGCGGCCCCAATGCTGGCTAGGCTGGTCGTTAGGAAGGAGAAAGTGTCATGAAATCGATCTTGCTGCACATTAACAATGACGACGGCATGGAGGCGCGGATGCAGGCTGCGCTTGATCTGGCCCGCGCGCATGATGCTCACATCACATGCCTCCAGGCGGTGAGTTATGAAGTGTTCGCGCCGGGCGATTTCTATGGCTCGGCGATGGCAGCCGCGCTCCCGAAAATACGCGAGGCGGCGGAGAAGCATCGTGAAGAGATGGAGACGGACCTCGCCAACGAAGATGTCTCCTGGGAGTGGATGTTCCTCCACGGAATGGCTGAAACGCGCCTGCTGGAGCAGTCGCCTCTCTACGACCTGTTGGTGGTCGGTTGTCATGATGTTGGGCGCACGAAGGGCGTTTCCCATATGGTCGGTGAGCTGGTGTTGAAGGCACCATGCCCTGTTCTAGTCGTGCCTGACGAGCTCAAGCGCTTCGATACGGCTGCACCGGTTCTGGTGGCTTGGAACGGCTCGTCGGAGTCCTGCGTGGCCTTGAGAAATGCGCTGCCTTTGCTGAAGGCTGCGAGTAAGGTGTTTCTCGCCAGTGTGGCAGAGGAGAAGGACCGGGAGCGGTTTGACTTTCCTCCTGTCAAAGGCGCTCAATATCTAAGCCGATACGGAATCGAAGCAGAGATGGTTGAGATTCCCGCAGGAGAGGGGAAGGTTGCTGATGTTCTCGCGGCAGCTGCTCAATCGCGCGAATGTGGATTGATGGTAATGGGTGCCTATGGCCATTCGCGACTGTCGGAAATGCTGCTTGGCGGGGTAACACGTCGCGCGATCAACGATCCGGATCTACCAATCTTCTTGGCGCACTAATTTGGAAGGCGTCAGCCGCCAGCGCTTACATCAGTTCCCTCGGCTTCATTGCGCCTTCCGTCGGCGGATCATGCCTTCCTGTGCAATGCTCGCCACGAGTTCGCCAGACTGATTGAAAATGCGCCCACGGTTGAAGCCGCGACCATGGCCGGACCACGGGCTGTCGGTTGCATAGAGCAGCCACTCATCCGCGCGCGCTTCGCGGTGAAACCAGATCGTATGATCAAGGCTGGCCCCGACCAATTCGCCGCGCATCCATGAGAGACCGTGGGGCAGGGCGCTCGTACCGAGCAGGGTGAAGTCACTGGCATAGGTGATCACTGCACGGTGCAAACCGGGATCTTCTGCTATCGGGGGCAGCGGCGCGGCCGTGCGGAACCAGCTATGCGCGCGCGGTTCACGCGGCTCCGAGTTCATCCAATGCAGCCGATCGATCGTCCGCATCTCGATCGCGCGCGGACGCAGCATCATCTTGCGCTGATCCTCGCTTATCTTGTCGCCCATCTTGCCGGCCATTTCGCGCCGCACATCCATGTCGCTGCGCAGGCTATCTGGCCCCTCCACGTCGGGCATCTTGGCGTCGGCGTGTTCGAGGCCGTCCTCCAGCGTCTGGAAGCTGGCCGTGAGGTTGAGGATTGGCTTGTCCTCTCCATCCGCATCCTTTTGACTGGCGACCACCCGACGATTTGAGAAGCTACGCCCATCGAAATCGCGCGCGATTCTGTAGTCGATGGGTGGACCTTCTTTCCCGCCGCGCAGGAAATAGGCGTGCAGCGAGTGTGCCGCCTTGCCATCTCCAACTGTGGCCTGAGCCGCCTGCAGTGCCTGCGCGAGCACCTGGCCGCCGAAGACGCGTCCCATCCCGCCCTTTTGCGGGCGTCCAGTGAAAGTGTCATCGGATTGCTGATCGACGGTGAGTAGGCGCACAAGCCCCTCAACCAAGTGTTGGTTTGTTGGCGTATTGTCTGGATTGTCGCTCATTTCGCTGCGCGCAATGCGGTGCGCCGACGAAGAGGTCAAGCAGGGGGTTTATCGCTGCCAGATTGGGCGGAGCAGGGCAGACAGGATCGGTCCGCGCACGAACAGCAGATCGGAGACGCTCGAGGCCTCTTCCGCGCCCATTTGACGTTTGTAGCCGCCATCGCCCAGGCCCCAGTCGACGCGCGCGAGGCCGCGCTCCGCAGCGCCTGTGAAATCATCGTAAAGCAGCACCCGCCCGGGCGAGTATTTGTGGAATTGCTGGTCGAAATTGTTGGCGATGCAGTAACGTGTGTCGCCGCAATCCAGCCCGAAGGTGAAGGCGGCGGGGATATCTCCGACATGCAGCAGGCTGCCCCGGATCATCGCGGCGATGGCATGATCGTGGGCGATATCTTCCCAGAATGCGCGCAAATCGGCATCGTGGAACTTGGTATCGCCGCCTTGATCAAGCTGGCCGACCCAGGAATTGCCTTCGATCTTCGCGATCGCGTCGCGTGTGGCATCGGTCCAGTCTTCGCCGGTGAAGTGCGAAATGGCGACTGGACCAGTCTTTTTCAGCTGACGGACGCGCCAACGATCTTTCTGTTGTCCCTTAGTCGAGGGCCACTTGCCCGAGGCGGTGAGCGCAACAAGGTCGAGAACGAACAGGGAGCCAATGGGGCGCGAAAGCGCGCACCAGCCTGCCTGCTCGGCGGCTGCCTTGAGAGTGACAAGGGCGGGATCATCGTCGACCACGGGACCGATGCGCCAGACCTTGCCAAGCTGCTTTCGTATGGACTCGTCGCTTAGCGTTTCAGCAAGTTCGTCAGCGGTGGTTTGGGAGGCCAATGGTACACCGCGAAACGGCCAATAGGCCCCGGCGATTTCGTTCACGGCGAACGGCCCAATGCGTTTTGCCCGCATCGGAAAAGCAGCGAGCAGAGTTCCGTCAGGTTTGCGCGCCATTGCCGTGGCAGTTGCAGGTTCTTTCCCCGCGTCGAACCATTGCGCTCGCAGAAATGCGCGGCGTCCCAGGTCAGCTTCGGCGAGGATATCTAGTTCCGATCTCGCGCCAGCTTGCATGTCGACGGGGAAGGGCGCGTTCACGAAAGTCCCTTACGGCCAAAGAGCCGACGCCACGCTCGGAGAGCCAGGGCCTTGCCCCGGCTTTGTCCGGGCCAGCGTGGGGGTGCTTTCGGCTCGACGCCAATCCGGCGCAGCAGCAAATTGGCGCAGCGTGCGTCGCTTTCATCACAGCTCCAGTTGGAACGCCAGGTGATAGATAGCGAAATCGAGCTGCGCGGACCGTTACGGACGAAATGCGGGGCCATGACAGGTACGTAGACCGCATCGCCCGGCCCGAGCGGATATTCGCGGCCATGGCTCGCAAAGGCATCGTCCCATTTCAGTTCGCGCGCGCCGCCAGCGTGGTAGGTCTCATGCGCTGCGTCGCTGGCAAATCGCGTGTCGCCTGCCTGAAACTGCGTCATCACCTTGCTACCGGTCACCTGCAGCAAGATGTTGTGTTCGGGATCGAAGTGATAGGGCGTCACCGCGCCTGGGCTAGAAATGAAGATGAAGGCTTGGGGAGTGAGCATCTCGCCAGTCTTGGCCTCAATCTGCTCCAGCAACTCTCCGAGCAGATCATGCAACAGAGCTTCGTAAGACGTTACCTGCTCGACGTTCTTGAGCACAGCCCAGCTGTCTGACTCATGCACCTTGCGGATCGTTTCACCGATCGAGAGGCCGTTGCCATCCGGCTTGCCATCAACCCCGATCGGCAAGTCGCCGCAGTTATACTCGACCGACGTTTCGGGCAGCCGCTCAGCCAGATCGGCAAGCGCCTCTAATTCGAGGAGTGGATGTCTATCGAGAGCGTGCCGCAGCATATGCGGACCTTCAGGATAATACGCTGCGAACCTCGCACGCGCCTCGACATCAAAGATCGTCGGAGCCGATGCACGCCCGTTTTGCCAATCGGTCGGATCGAAAATCGGCGCGTTCATTCGGCTTTTCCTTTGCGCAATTCGCGGCGCATCAATTGCTGAAACATGGCCCGGCGAAGCTTGCCGCCAATGGCGATGTTGTAGCTATGGAGGCTGCGTTTCTCGCGCCACAAGCGCTCGATCATCGAGTGTCCTTCGGCGGCACAGCTGTCAGCCCATTCGATAACGTCACTGCTGAGCAGCTGGAGATTTTCGAGCTGGAGTAGAAGGCCGGGCGAATATTTGGCGTACCGCTCGTCGAAAGCGGTTTTGAAACTGTAGGCACCGGGAGGGGTGAGAAAGTTTGCGAGCATGGCGATTGCACGGCCATCGACCCGCAATGCGAGGCGTTCAAGCCGACCCGCTTGCGCGGCGCCAGCGAGCGTTCCCGTGAAGAACTGCTCGGTCTCCGGCGCGCTGGCGAGGGCAGAGCCCTCTGCACCCTTCCATCCGGCCCGCTCGATCGAGAGGAATTCCTGCGTCCATTCCGCGAGATTCGCATCGCCTTCGAGCCGCTCGACGCTCAGCGTACCTTCTTCGTTCAGCCGCTTGTGCTGGCGACGCAATTCCTTACGCTTCTTGGTCGACATCGACGCTTCGAGATATTCGTCTGGCGACAGCTCCGCATCGAGCATGGCGCGCTCTTCACGGTGAACTATGGCGCTGGGGCGGTCCTGTTCCGACAGCGCTTCGCGCAAAGCTTCGGCGATAGCACCACCAGCGGGAAGCAAGGGTAGGTGAAGGAACAGCGCGTGGCGTGTTTGCGTGTCTAGCGCTGTGAACAATGTGCGCCAGAAATCCACCTCGTGACCTTTGGCGATCAGCGGACTTCCGCAGAAAGAATTGTCATGCAGCGCTGTGCTAAAATGCGGCACGGGATAGCCATAGTAGCGCGCGCTCAGCTCGAGCGGGATGAGGCCCAACAGCTCACCGTCGACGATGTAAGCGTAGAGTACTATGTCGGCGGGCTTGCAAACATTCGCCAGCGAGGCGGACAAAAACCATTCCTCGAAGAAAGGGTTGGGCTCGGCTGCGCGATTGGTCAGCTCATCGAGCGCAGAGATCAAGGCGGAACGGCCAAGCTGCGTGGCGGGTAATGCGTGCATGCCATCGCTCCACCCCGCGAGCGGGCCAGAGGGCTGTGGGTCGATCTGCATTGCAGGCGCGCCGGCCATATCCATGCGTTAACCTTGTCATAGCGCACAAGATGGTGCGCGGCGGCAAGCCTAAGCAGATCGGCGTTAAGGAATGGTTGTTGTAGGAGCGAGTTGAAAGACTAGCAGAGAAAAACCCCGCCAGACTCGCATCCAGCGGGGTTCTCAATGTCAGCGCGGCCGATTTCTCAGTCGCTGATCGCGGGCACTTAGTGCCCGGCCAAAGCTGCAAGCAGCAGAAGGGCCACGATGTTCGTGATCTTGATCATCGGGTTCACGGCCGGACCAGCGGTATCCTTGTAAGGATCGCCGACCGTATCGCCGGTCACCGCAGCCTTGTGAGCTTCAGAGCCTTTGCCGCCGTGATTGCCGTCTTCGATGTACTTTTTCGCATTGTCCCATGCGCCGCCGCCGGCGGTCATGGAAAGTGCGACGAACAGTCCGCCGACAATCACGCCGAGCAGCAGGGCGCCGAGTGCGGCAAATGCGCTCTCGGGGCCGTCGATCCAGCGGATCACGAAGAACACGACGATTGGTGCGAGCACGGGCAGCAGCGAAGGAATGATCATTTCCTTGATTGCTGCCTTCGTCACCAGGTCCACTGTGCGGGCATAATCTGGACGGCTGGTGCCTTCCATAATGCCCTTATCAGCGGCGAACTGCTCACGCACGTCCTTCACCACGTCGCCTGCAGCACGGCCCACGGCTGTCATGCCCATCGCACCGAACAGGTACGGGAGTAGCGCGCCGAGCAGAAGACCAACGATCACGTATGGGTTCTCGAGGCTGAAGTTCACGTCTGCACGTCCGTCGACAACCGCAATGCCCAAACGATCGGCGAAAGCGTTCAAGTCTGCGGTGTACGCAGAGAACAAAACCAGCGCGGCGAGACCGGCTGAACCAATGGCATAGCCCTTGGTGACGGCTTTGGTCGTATTACCGACTGCATCGAGCAGGTCGGTTTTCTCACGAACGCTCTCGTCCAGACCAGCCATTTCGGCGATGCCACCGGCATTGTCGGTGACAGGTCCATAAGCGTCGAGGGCAACGACCATACCGGCGAGAGCCAGCATTGCCGTCGCACCGAAAGCGAGGCCGATAAGGCCAGCCAGTTCGTACGCACCGATGATCGCCGCAATAATGACGATCGTTGGCAGTGCGGTCGATTCAAGGCTGATAGCCAGGCCCTGGATCACATTCGTGCCGTGGCCCGTTTCCGATGCCTTGGCGATGGACTTCACCGGACGGAAGTTCGTTCCGGTGTAGTATTCCGTGATCCAGATGATGATGCCGGTCAGGGCGAGGCCGATGAGCGAACAAAGGAAAAGGTCCATCCCGGTGAACTCGACCATGCCGGTTCCCGGATTCAGGACGGTGTTCATGTCGGTTCCGGCGCTGCCCAGTGCATACTGCGTGACCAGATAGATCAGCGGTATTGCGAGTACTGCGGTGACAATGAAGCCCTTGTACATCGCGCCCATCACGTTCGTTCCGTTACCAAGGCGAACGAAGTAGGTGCCGATGATCGAGGTGACGATGCAAGCGCCGCCGATCAAAAGCGGCAATGCCATCAGTGGCAGCAGAAGATCGCCCAGCTGGGTGAGCAGCAGCGCGGTCAGTACCATGGTCGCACCAACGGTAACGACGTAAGTCTCGAACAGGTCAGCGGCCATGCCGGCACAGTCGCCAACATTGTCGCCCACGTTATCGGCGATGGTGGCCGGGTTGCGGGGGTCATCCTCAGGAATGCCCGCTTCGACCTTACCGACCAGGTCGGCACCAACGTCGGCAGCTTTGGTGAAGATACCGCCGCCAAGGCGCGCAAAGATCGAGATCAGCGACGCACCGAATGCCAAACCGACAAGCCCGTCGATGACTTCGCGACTATTGGCTTCGAGCGACATGGTGTCAACCAACACGTAGAAGAATACGGCGATCGCAAGCAGAGCCAGACCTGCCACGAGCATGCCGGTGATCGCACCTGCACGAAACGCGATGGTGAGTCCTTGCTGCAGGCTGGTTTCAGCGGCTGCGGCGGTGCGCACGTTTGAGCGAACCGAGATGTTCATGCCGATGTAGCCAGCGACACCGGAGAGCACGGCGCCAATCACGAAGCCGACTGCCGGTATCACGCCAAGAAAAACGCCAACCAGAACGGCGACGACTACGCCGACGATCCCGATCGTCGTGTATTGACGGTTAAGGTATGCTTGTGCGCCTTCTTGAATAGCGCCAGCGATTTCCTGCATTTTTTCGTTGCCGGCACTCGCGCCGAGCACTTGTCGACTGGTGACGAAGCCGTAAATCACGGCTAGCAGTCCCAGCCCGATTGAAATCAGAACAAGATCCACGGAAATAATCCCCTCTTGAATGCGTGGAGTATCCACTCCTCTTTGATGCGGGAGCGGCTAGGCGCGTGTGGCTATAGCGCTTCGGCAAATGTGACAAGCCCGGAATCGGCGGAGTGCGGAGCTGGTCACCAGTTTCAGGTGTCAGGAATGTGCATTATGGCCATCAGCCGTGCTGATAACCAAGCCCATCGGATGAGGTCAGGATATCATCATCTAGAAAGAGCTTGGCCAAATCAGCATTTGTGACTGAGCCGATCCGGGTTGCCGCCACGGACAGTTCGACTTGGGGATCTGCGGTGAAGAGCAACTGATAGTCCTCCCCCCAGCGAATACACTCATCAATGCGATCGGGAGCGGCAACCGGGATCAGGCTGCGTTCAAGCTCGAAAGTCACGTTCATACTGGCACATGCCATACGCCAGCAATCGAGCAACAACCCATCAGACACATCCATGATCGCTGAAACATGTGGCGCGAGCGCGCGGCCTTCATCCAGCAGAGGAACGGGGCGGTTGTAGGCGTTCAGATGCTTGGGATCGCCTTCGAAGCCCAGCATCGCGCGGCCCAAAGTGCCAGTGACGTAGATTGCATCACCTGGCTGTGCGCCGCCTCGTGTCGGCACAGGCGTGTGCGTCGCGCGGCCAATTGCGGTCAGCCCAAACATGCGCGGACCTTTTGCGCTGATCGTATCGCCGCCCAGCAAAGGGGTGGAGTAGGTGCCCAGCGCCTCCTGCAAGCCTGCAAGAAAACTTATGCTGTCGGTGTCGAGGCAGTGCCCCAGCAGCACACCGATTGGCTCTGCGCCTTTAGCGGCGAGGTCGGACAGGTTCGTGGTCACGAGCTTCCAAGCGACATCGCTCATATTGGCATCGGTGCGGAAATGCGTTTCCTCTGCTATCATGTCATGCGTGATGACTAGCGTTTCGTCGCCAATTTCCAGCACGGCGCAGTCATCTTCAAGATTTCGAGCGCCAGTATGCAACGGCAATTGCCGCAGCAACTCAATGAAGTTCGATTCGCCGCTCAGGAGCGCACATCCTTGGCAGCGGCATCGAGAATACCATTTACGAACTTCGCTTCGCGGTCATCGAAAAACGCTTTTGCGACGTCGACATATTCGTTGATTGCCGCAGCGGTGGGTACGTCGGGCCGTGCCATCAGTTCGTATGCGCCTGCGCGCAGGACTTGCAGCATGGTCTTGTCGAGCCTCGCAAGCGTCCAGCCATCGGCCAGTTTCGTAACCAGCAGGGAATCAATCTCTTCACGCCTTGCACCGACCCCGCGCACGATATCATCGAAGAACTCGACCTCGGCATCGACAAAGACCTCTCCCTCGTGATCCTCGTCATCGACCTCACGGCCCAAACGATGCTGATGGAACTCGTCGAGCAACTTGTTGAGCGCGGTGCTCTCCATCTGCTGTTGGTAGAGCGCCTGAACAGCGGCAAGCCGCGCGCTCGAGCGAGCTTGTGAACGGGCGGGGGTGTTCATTTGAGGCGAAGCTCCACTGATTTGGCGTGGGCGGGCAGCCCTTCTGCATGGGCAAGGCGTGCGGCCGCTGGGCCGATAGCGTCGAAGGCATCGTCATCGAGCGCAATGAAGCTGGTTCGTTTCATGAAATCGAGCACAGACAGTCCGCTCGAGAAGCGCGCTCGGCGCCCGGTTGGTAGGACGTGATTAGGGCCGGCGACATAATCGCCGACCGCTTCCGGTGTCATCCGGCCCAGGAAAACGCTGCCCGCGTGATGGATCTGCGAGAACAGGGCCTCCGGATCAGCAACTGCCAACTCAACATGCTCGGCGGCCAGCCGGTTGGCGAGGGCGGGCGCTTCGTTCAGGTCGTCGACCAGAATGATAACGCCGTGATCGTCCCAGCTCGCCTTCGCCGTTTTGCCGGTCGCGAGCTGCGATAGCTGCACGGTTACCCGATCTTCGACTTGCGCGGCGCACGTCGCGTCATTGGTGATCAGGATCGATTGCGAGGTTGGGTCATGCTCGGCCTGGCTCAACAAATCGGCCGCGATCCAGTCAGGGTCATTATCGCAATCCGCGATGACCAGAATTTCGCTGGGCCCTGCGACCATGTCTATACCAACCACGCCGTAAAGCTGGCGCTTGGCCTCCGCCACATAGGCATTTCCAGGGCCGGTTATGACGTCGACCGGTTTGATCCGCTCTGTGCCATAGGCAAGCGCGCCCACCGCCTGTGCGCCCCCGATGCGCCAGATTTCACTGACTCCAGCAATATGCGCAGCTGCCAGCACCAGCGGGTTGGAATTACCCTTCGGTGTGGGGGTGACGACTACGATCCGCTCCACTCCGGCGACTTTGGCCGGAATGGCATTCATCAGAAGTGAGGATGGATAGGCTGCTCGCCCGCCGGGGACATACAGGCCGGCGGCATCGACCGCGCGCCAAATAGCACCTTGGCGGACCCCTGCGTCGTCGATGAAGTCACGGTTCGCCGGAATCTGATCGCGATGATATGCCTCGATACGTGCAGCGGCGAGATCAAGCGCTTCGCGCAGGTCTGGCTCGAGCGACTTATATGCCTCTTCGCAGCGTTCTGGCGTGATCGACCAGTCTTCGTCGGTCGTAAGGCTGTGGCCGTCGAAGCGCTGGCTGTATTCGACCAGCGCAGCATCGCCGCGCGCCTTTATGTTGGCGAGTATGTCAGACACTCTGCCAGATACATCCTCACCGCTTTCGCGACGCCCATTCACGAGTTTGGCGAACTTGAGCTCAAAGTCCGCGTCTCTGGTGGATAGCTTTTGCATCAGGCGGCCTTCTGGCTTTCCATGTCGGCACGGAATGCCGCGACTAGGTCTGCAACGCGCGGGTCGGTCTTCAGTGCCGCGCGATTAACGATCAGACGTGCGGAGATATCTATAATCTTCGAAGTTTCGACCAATCCATTATCTTTTAGCGTGCGCCCGGTCGAAACCAGATCGACGATCTGACGGGCGAGACCGAGCAATGGGGCAAGCTCCATAGCGCCGTTCAGCTTCACGCATTCGGCCTGAATGCCCTGCGCTTCGAAGTGCCGCCGCGTGAGGCTGGGATATTTGGTGGCGACCCGCAGATGGCTTGCGCTGGTTTGCTCAGTTCGGTCATCGGCAAGCTGCGCGACCGACAGGCGGCAATGGCCGATATCGAGATCGACTGGCGCATAAAGATCAGCGTAATCAAATTCTTCGATCACGTCCGAACCAACAATTCCAACTTGTGCCGCGCCATGGGCGACGAAGGTAGCCACGTCGAAGGCGCGTACGCGGATGAGTCGCATATCTTCGCGATTTGTGCCAAAGCTTAGCGCGCGGTTGCCCTTGTCGTGAAACGCGGCCTCGGGCTCCACACCCGCACGCGCCATTACCGGCAGGGCCTCATCAAGGATCCGTCCTTTGGGAATGGCAAAGGTGAGCTGGCCAGAATTGTCAGTAGTCATCGCGAGGCGGCACTTAGGCATTGCACCGCCAAAGGGCAACAAGGGTGATCGAAGCGGGCCTGCTTTGATTGCGCCACCAACACGAGCAGGAGACATGCGCGATGAGCGAAGCTGGAATCATGAACACCAAGGATTTCACAGCGGCGCTCGATTGGCAGGCCACCCATGCAGACGAGAACGGCGCGCCATGCACAGCCCGGATCGTTCGTTCGCTGGAGCAGGTGGCGAAGGGCGATACCGAGACGGCCAAGCGCATGACCAACTGGCCCGGGTTGACATTGAAGGACGCGATGCCGCTGAGGATTGCGGGTGGGCTGCACCATCTGTTGCTGAGCGGAACGGATGATCGACTGGCACCGGTTTACGCTGGAGATATCACCGACCAGCGCGATGTCGATACGCTCGTTTGCGCTGTGGTAGAGACGCACGACGCAGAGCTCGTCGCATGGTTTGATGGTCCGCCGCAAACCAACGAAGCGGGACGCTCGGCAAGCATTATGGCTGCGCTGCTATGGCTTGCACAGCATGTCCCAGCGCGTTTCGATATGTTCGAGCTTGGCGCAAGCGCCGGCGTCAACACCATGATGGACCGCTATTTTTATCGACTTGGTGAGACCGAGGTCGGGCCGAAGGCTTCGCCGATGCGGATTCAACCAGAATGGCGTGGTGTGTCGCCGCCATCCGCCGACTTGGAGATCTTATCGATCAGAGGCTGCGATGTCGGGCCGATCGACCTTTCGAACAAGGAGGCCGCGTTGCGGCTGAAATCATATGTCTGGCCCGATGCGGCTGAGCGGATGGAACGGATCGATGCGGCGATCCAGCTAGCGGGCGATCGTGCACCCAATCTTGTGCAGATGGATGCGGGCTTATTTGTCGAGCAAGGGCTGGCACGCGAGCAGCAGCCGGGCACGACCCGGGTCATGTTTCACTCGATCATGTGGCAATACATGCCTCGCGAAACTCAGGACGCGATTACTGCTGCGATGCAAGAGGCTGGCGCGGGGTCGAGCCCTGATAAGCCGCTTGCTTGGGTCTCGCTAGAGACCGATCCCGCGACCTTTCGCCATGAATTGCGCGTGCGATATTGGCCGGGAGGTGAGGAAGAGGTTTGCCTCGCTCACGCGCACCCTCATGGCGCTTGGGTCGAATGGAGCGGTGGCTAGGCGCTACCGGGCCAGAAACTTTTCCATCGCGGAGTTGACTTTGCCCGGCGACTCCCACGGAACGAAATGCCCGCAATCATGGACTTTCTCGATTGTGAGATCGTCAATGATCTCGTCCAGCCCTTCAAGGTTTTCTGCGGGTAGAGCGAGGTCGTCCATCGCCCAGATCACTAAGGTCGGGATGGTCAGCTGCGGCAGTTGCGGACCGACATAGTCAGCGGGAACTTCGTATGGCTCATCCATTCCCGGCACTGTCATTGGGCTGGCACGGTAGTAATTGATCATGCCGAAGGCGGCATCGCGGTTTTGCCAGTCGCGCAGCAATGCTTCGCGCTCTTCTGGCTCCATCGCGTTTGGCCGGTCCCACTTCACCTCTTGCAAAAGCAGTCCGGTGAGCCCCTCATCCTTAATCAGCGCATCGTTAGCCGGGTCTTTGAACCCGCGAATATACTGACTCGCCTCGCGCTGGCCGCGATGAGTGTAGAGCAGTTTCTGGAAAATCGCGGGATGCGGGGCATTGGCGATCACCGCGCGCTCAACGCGCATATGCTGGCCGCCAAGGGCGACACCCCAGGCAATCGCGCCCCCCCAGTCGTGGCCTACAATCGTGAACTTGGCGATGCTCAACGCATCCGCCAGCAGGAAGATATCGCCGATCAGTTTGTCGGGCGTGTAGGCCTCTACTTCTTGCGGTTTAGATGATCCGCGATAGCCGCGTTGATCAGGCGCGATGCAACGGAAGCGATCCTTGAAGTGCGCAATCTGATGGCGCCAAGTGCGGTGGCTCTCGGGGAAGCCGTGCAGGAAGATCAGGGCAGGGGCGTCGATTGGTCCCTCGTCCACCACATCAAGGTGAATGCCATTGGCGAGTTCTACGCGCTTTTGTTCCATGTCGCCTAGTCCTCCGCCTCCATCTTTTCCATGTAACCGCCTGCGACCATGCTCGCGATCTGATCGAAAAGGGCATCGGGTGTGCGGCGCATTTCGCCCATGGCCAGTTCTGCGCCTTGCGCTACGATGATCTCACGTTCTCCCTTGGCAATGCCATCGAGCATTATCTTCGCGGCTTCGTCCGCCGGAATGCCATTGTCGATGACATCGTCCGAGCGACCGCGCTTTTCCCCATCCGCCGTCAGGGCGTTGCGCGCGACATTGGTGGCAACGGAGCCGGGATAGATCATGTGTACCGAAACGCCGGTTTGCGACAGCTCGCCTCGCAAGGCATCGCCGTAACCTGCAAGGCCGAATTTCACTGCGCTGTAGGCTGTGCGCATTGGCACGCCGACTTTGCCGGCTATCGAAGAGATGAAAGCGAGGCCTCCAGAACCGCGCTCGACCATATGGCCGATCAATCCCTGGCTAAAGGCAATCTGTGCGGTCAGATCGATGTCGATGATATCGCGATAGACCTGCATATCCGTTTTGAGCGCGCGGCTGCGCTGCGACACTCCGGCATTGGCAAAGGCAACGTCGACGCCGCCTTTCCACGCAATCGCTTTTTGAGTTGCATCGGCCAGGGCGGCCTCATCGCGTACATCAAAGGGCAGGATAAGGGTTTCACCACAATCTGCGGCGACTTCGGCTAAGCGCGCTTCATCGCGGCCGGAGAGAACCAGATGCGCTCCGCGACCCACCAGATCCCGCGCCAGTGCCGCGCCGATGCCCGATGATGCCCCTGTGATCCAGACAGTCTTTCCAGTGTAGTTCATGCTCTCTCCTGAACGAGCTTGGCGTTTAAGAGTTGCTGATCGTTTTCGGCACCGTGGGCAAGGGGATAAACTCATCCTCATCGGCCGGTACAATTGGGAAGCGTCCCTCGCTCCAATCGGCGCGCGCCTGCTTGATGCGTTCGCGATCCGAGCTGACGAAGTTCCACCAGACGTAGCGCTTCGTGGTGAAAGCCTCTCCGCCCAGCAGCATGACCCGGCCGCCATTCTCAGAGGTCAGCGTCATGTTGCGCCCGGGTTGGAGCACCGCCAATTGGTAGAGCTCCAGCGAAATACCATCGACGTTGGCTTCGCCTCCAACCAGCATGACGGCGCGTTCGTCCGCGCTGATTTCCAGCGGAATTGCGCCGGTCGGGCCGAGCACAATCTCGGCATAAATGGTATTGGCATAGGTCGTCGTCGTAGCGCGCTTTCCCCACAATTCACCCATGATAACAATGGCTTTCGCGCACTGGTCTTCGATCATAGGCAAGTCACTGACCGCTTCGAACGCTGGATCGATTTCCTCACGGCCATCGGGCAATGCGAGCCATGTCTGCATGCCGTACATTTTCGCGCCCTCATCGCGCTCGGATTGCGGGCTGCGTTCGGAGTGCACGATCCCGCTCCCGGCGGTCATCAGATTCACGGTTCCGGGCCGAATGGTCGAGAAACTGCCGATGCTGTCAAGGTGATCGATCGCTCCTTCGAACAACCATGTGACGGTGGCGAGATTGATATGAGGATGCGGACGCACATCCATTGCGTTACCGATATCGAGCTGTGCAGGCCCAAATTGATCGATGAAGATAAATGGGCCGACCATGGTCTTGGAGCGTGAGGGCAGTACACGGCGGACCTCGAATTGCCCGAGGTCGTGTGTGACGGGCTCGATAATCTGTTCAATCATCGCGCAGCTCCTCTTCGATCATGTCGGAGAGATTGGCAGGAAAGACGAACTCATGCCAATTGGAAAGCTCATCCAGCGTAAACCAGCGGTGCTGCGTCATGACCTTTTGCTCCAACTCGGTATGACGCGATGTGTCGATCGTATCGCTGCGAGCATGGACGAGAAAATAGCGCTCGTCGCCCTTTACTGGCTCGCCTTCGACCGTGATGAAGTCCGGCTCGATCCGAGCGATTTGCTGGCCGGGCTCGGCAACAATGCCGGTTTCTTCCAGCAATTCGCGCCGCGCCGCTTGTTCGAATGCCTCGCCAGGGTCGCATTCGCCGCCTGCTGTGACCCAGAAGGGCGGTCGACCCTCGACATCGAAACGGAACATGAGTGCTCGACCTTGTGGGTCAAGCACAATGATGCGCGCCGCACGGCGCACGCGTTTCAAGGGTTGGGTCTTTGCCATGCGTGCTTGCCGATCAGTCCTCGTGCAGGCTTTCCTCGCGCAGCTTTAGCCCAGCGGTTTGCAGCGGTGTAAAAGCTTTTTTGAATTGCCCCGGCGTCATGTGAGTGAAGCGTTTGAACTCTCGGTTGAGATGCGATTGGTCGAAATAGCGCAGCTCCGCCAAATCGGCCTCGCTAGGTGTACTGAACCCGCGGATCGCGGTGGCCAGATCGAGGAAACGGCTGCGCCGCATTACCGCTTTTGGTGTCAGCCCGAAATGCTGTTTGCAGCGGCGCTCCATCTGGCGGACGGACAATCCGATTTGTTCAGCAGCATCTTCGACCATCATGGTAGAACTTGTCCGCGCGATGGTTTCAAACTGAGCCATCGCAGCGTCGGTGTTGATACGGCCCAATTCCTGAATACGGTCCCAGATTGCGTTTTCCATCGCCGCGACTTTTCCTTCGTCGTCTGCGGCGGCCTCTACCTCTTGTAGCATTCCTGCTGAATTGAGGCCGATAAGCTCCTCCATTGGGATCAGCCGATCGACAAACTCATTATGCGGACGGCGTGCGACGCAGCGCCATGCGCTGGGGCGGATCGCAAACCCGGCCACGGCAAAGCTGCCTTGAACGCGCACTCGGAAAGGGTATTGGTTAGAACCGAAAAAAAGCGTTTTGCTGGGTCTGGACCATTCACCCGGCGCAACTTCGCCGACCCACTCTCCTTTGAGCAGGCAGCGGACGAATGCTGTTTCTGCGAGCAGAAAATCTTCGATTACAAAATCGTCAGGGAGCTCGGCCTCGAACACATAGAAGCGCCGGATGTACGGTCTCAGACGCTCAGACGGGCGATAGGTTCGCGACAGCAGCACCTTTTCGCCTTCTCCCTCAACAACCCGTCGCCCACTTGCAGGGGCGCTTTTTCGTTATGGGGCGTATTAGGGGACGATTTTCGCGCAATTGCAAGAGCAGGCGCGCACGTGTCCCGGCTTGGGCCTAGGGCGCGCCGCTCGCCTTGATTGCTACGGCGTGCACGCGCTCACCCACGATATCGCCCAGCGCCGCGATTACTGCGCGCTGGCGCGCGAGCCGGTTCATATCGGCAAATGCAGGTGCTTCGATTACGATCGTGAAGTGCGATTCCCCACTTCCGTCGTCTCCCGAATGGCCGGAATGCTGTGCGCTGTCATTGATGATCTCCAGCTGTGTCGGCGCAAAGGCCTCTGTCAGTAATGTCGTGATTTCTTCGCTTATCGAGCCGCTCATCGCTGCATCTCCCTTGGATTTTGAAGCCGTAATCCCCATGCTACACCCTTATGCGCTCTGCAAAGTTTCATGGACGTCACGAAGATGCCGACCGCCTCTGCGAGGCGCCTGGTTGTCGGGAGGCGGGCGAGTTTCGTGCACCAAGCGGTAGACCTGCTGGCTTTGATGGGCCGGGAGAGTGGCGATGGATGTGCCTTCAACATGTGCGCGAATTTAATTCCGGATACGACTGGTTTGAAGGGATGAACGCGGAAGAAATCCTGGAGGCGCAATCGCCAACCTCTGGTTGGAAGACAGAAAGCCCCAGTTTCCGACCGACTGCAGGGGTCGACGGAATGCCACGCTGGGCCGATTTCGATGATCCGCTCGATGCAATCTCTGCGCGCGCCAATGGCATCAAGAGCCGCGCCCAGCGCGAGGCGAGAATGGCAATGGACGGCCGCTTTTCCAAGGAAGAGGCAGGCGCGCTTGAAACCATGGGACTGGGGCTCGATACCGACCGCCAACGATTGCGGCGGCGCTATTCCGAGCTGGTTCGTCGCTATCATCCGGACCGCAATGGCGGTGATCGCAGATATGAAGCGCGGCTTGGCCAAGTTGTCGAAGCCTATCAGCTGCTGCGTAAGAGCGCGGTGTTCGGCTAGTCACCTGCCGCCGCAATCAGAGCCTGGTCGATTGCAGATGCTTCTTGATACTTGGGTCTAGAGGTCAAACGCTCAGCGTATGCCTTGAAAGCTGGTCGTTCGGGGATTGACCCGAACTGTAGGCCCCAGATGATCTGGCTCCCAACATAAGTATCGGCCATGGTGAAACGGCTTCCGGCGGCGAAATCGTTTGCCTTGAGCCAGTCCTCCATCGCCGAAAGTGTGAGATCAAACGAGCCGAAACCTGCCATTCCGCTACGCTCTTCAGGCACGGTCCAGTCCATTGCCTTTGCGAGCACAGCTTGCTCCACCGGCCCGGCGGCAAAGAACAGCCACCGAAAATAGGCGGCCCTTTCATGAGTGTCGGGTAGCAACTCCGCTTGAGGGTGCGTTTCGGCGAGATAGTGATTGATCGCCGCCGCCTCGGTGATGACGTGGTTATGATCACCATGGTGGTGCACAAGTGTGGGAACCTTGTTCATCGGGTTGATTTCGATGAAATCGTCCGGCCGTTGAGCGAACTCGAACACCACTTGTTCATAGTCTGCGCCCGCCTCGTGCAGAGCCCAGCGTGAAATCTGCCCGCGGCTCATCGCGACGGTGTAGAATGTAAATTCGGCCATAATGCTATCCTCAACGTCCCGTTGTGTAGATCGGTGTGAAACCGCCATAGATCAGACGCTTACCGGCGAAAGGCATCTCCTCCGGTGGTTCCATTTCTTCGTTCGCTTCCATTTCGCTTGCTGCTTTGTCGCAAGTTTCCTTGTCTGGCCAAATGACCCAGGAGAATACGATCTTCTCACCTTCTTCGGCTTTTACGGCTTTGCGAAAATCGGTGTGGGCACCGTCTTTGATATCGTCTTCGAACGCCTCGACTATCTCAAGTGCTCCATAGCGCCGAAACATCTCTCCCGCTTCTGTGGCCATCTTTATGTAGGCATCCTTCTTCCCGGGAAGGATCGGAATGACAAATCCTTGAATGTACACGGCTCATCTCCTTTCACGGGCAGGTGATACCATTTTGACGATCAATTGGCTTGTCAGTTCTGCTTGAACGCCCAGCGCAAGGTTCGGCCCATGCCCCAAGTCGCGGCGCGTGCGGGGATCGCAGCGAGGCCCGGTCGCGAAAGGCCCAGCATGGATCGACTCCAGCTCGGCAGCATCGCCACTGCGTCCGCTCCTAGCATGCCTTGAACGGCAGGTGGAGCTCCTTCCGGTCGCTGGTTGAGGACCAATTGCGCAATCTCTCGGGCTTCGGCCGACGGGCGCAGATCCATGCGCAATTCGCGGAAAATAGCCTCGGCCTCTCCGCGCGTCTCGGGTACAGGGTCTGCGCCCAAAGCCCGCGCGATCACGGCGAATTGCCGATAATATTCGTCTTGCTCCGCGCGCGGCATGTCTGGCCTGACATGCCTCACATATCCCGCGAGGAAGCTTTGTGCTTCAGCCACATGGACCCATGCAAGCGTACGTGGATCCGTAGCGATATATGCCGAGCCGTCGGGTAGGGTCCCGGTGATTTGCGAATGAATCCGGTTCACCCGCTCAATCGCGGCCATCGCGCGGTCCCGCTGGCCGAAAGTGGTGACTGCAATGAATTGTGCCGTACGACGCAAGCGACCATGCATGTCCTCGCGAAAGTTTGAATGATCGAGCACGCCCTGCAAGGCATGTGGGTGCAGCATTTGAAGCAGGAGGCTGCGAATCCCTCCCGTCATCATCCCGACCAGATCGGCGTGAACCAGGCGGATTGGCGTATCCTTTTCGAAAAGCGCGTCATCCGACGGCGGCACCGGTTTTTGGCCAGCCTGAGTGTCGTTGAAGACGCCGCGCACCTGCTCAACCACCTTAAGCCGTAACGTTTCGATAGGGTCAGCCATGTCCGAAGGGATATAGGAAGCCTTGCGCGCATTGGAAATGTCGGCTCACAGTGATCAAGCGGCGCTTGCAGCTTGGCTCGCACCGTTATAGGCGGTTGCCGCGATGAATTCTCCTGCAGACAATACTTTCGACAGCGCTGGCAATGCGCTTCCTCCCGAGCCCGACACCAAGGTCGACGTGCGCGACGTGTTCGGCATCGATGTGGATTGGCAAGTTCCTGCGTTCAGCGTGGCAGAGGCGCACGTGCCGGAACTCGATGAGAGTTATGTGTTCGATCCTGACACGACGCTCGCCATTCTCGCGGGGTTTGAGCATAATCGCCGTGTGATGGTGCAAGGCTATCACGGCACGGGTAAATCGACACATATCGAGCAGGTTGCGGCTCGCCTCAAATGGCCCAGCATCCGCGTGAACCTGGATGCGCATATCAGCCGGATCGATCTGATTGGTCGCGATGCGATTGTGCTGAAGGATGGCCTGCAGGTTACGGAGTTCAAGGAAGGGATTCTTCCATGGGCTCTGCAGCACCCCGTTGCGCTGACATTCGACGAATATGACGCCGGTCGTCCGGACGTGATGTTTGTAATCCAGCGCATTCTCGAGTTCGATGGGCGCCTGACGTTGCTCGATCAGAATCGTGTGATCACGCCCAATCCCTACTTCCGACTGTTTGCGACCACCAACACGGTGGGCCTTGGCGATACGAGCGGGCTTTATCACGGCACGCAGGCGATCAACCAGGCGCAGATGGATCGCTGGAACATCGTCGTTGCGCTTAACTATCTGGCCGCAGAGACAGAGCAGCAGATCGTCAAGTCGAAGACGCCGGAGGCGGATGACGCGATGATCGCCGACATGGTGAAAGTCGCGGATCTGACCCGCCAAGGTTTCATGAATGGCGATATCTCGACCGTGATGAGCCCGCGCACCGTGATCACATGGGCGCAGAATGCCGCGATCTTCAAATCGGTTGGTTTCGCCTTCCGGCTTTCTTTCCTGAACAAATGCGATGAGGCAGAACGAGTGTTGGTAAGCGAATACTACCAGCGCGTTTTCAACGAAGATCTGCCTGAAAGCGCGGCGAAGGACGGCTAGCTCGCATCTTGTTGACGGCTGAGCTCGCTGACAGCGGTTCATGACAACGAAAGGGGCTGTCCTGCTTTGTGGCGGGGCGGCCCTTTCTGTTGGCTGGTTTGAGAAATTGCTCGCAAGAGCTGTATTGTTAGTATAACACAGCTGTTATGTTTCGTTGGCGACGATCAGATACGGAATACGATGGGGACCGGGGTTATTCATCCCGGTTTGCCGATGATCGTCCGGAGGCGGGCTATTACTCGCTGCAGGATCCCTATGGCAGCACGCTCGATGCTTTCGATGAGAAGTTCGACTGGGGCCAGAAAGAGAAGAAGCGGCGTCGCTCTTGGCTGAAATGGCCTAACTGGGGACGCAAGAAGCAACCGATTGTCGAACCCGCCGAGTTCGAGCGGCCAGATTATACTGAGCAACCGCCATCGAAATGGGCCAAGCGGCGCAAATGGATCGTGCGCGGGACTGCCGCGTTTCTCCTGCTTTTTATTCTGATCGTAGGTTGGCTTGCGCTGACCGCGCCGCTCTCGAAATCGCTTGAGCCGATTGCGCCGCCGCAAGTTACCTTGCTTGCAAGTGATGGCACACCAATCGCGCGCAGCGGTGCGGTGGTTGATGCGCCCGTGGAAGTCGAGACGCTGCCTGATCACGTCGTCGGCGCATTTCTGGCCATCGAGGACAGGCGGTTCTACTCGCATTGGGGCGTCGACCCGCGCGGGATAGCTCGTGCTGCATGGTCTAATATATCAGGCGGCCCACGCCAGGGCGGCAGCACGATCACTCAGCAGCTCGCCAAATTCACTTTCCTGACACCCGAACAAAGCATGACGCGAAAGGCACGCGAGGCCTTGATCGCGCTGTGGATCGAGAGCTGGCTGACCAAGGATGAAATCCTCGAACGTTATCTCTCGAACGCTTATTTCGGGGACAATCAATATGGGTTGAGGGCGGCGAGCCTGCACTATTTCTATCGTCAGCCCGAAAACCTCCTCCCGCAACAGGCGGCTATGCTGGCGGGTCTGCTCAAGGCGCCATCCCGCCTTACTCCGACCAAGAATTACGATCTCGCCAAGGAGCGGATGGACCTGGTTGTAGCCTCGATGGTGGAGGAGGGGTATCTTTCCGCCGAGGAAGCGGCAGGTTTGCCAGCACCGCGCCTTGATGTGCGGGCCCGCAATGATCTGCCGACAGGCACTTATTTCGCCGACTGGGCGCTACCGATTGCGCGCAAGAATTCAGAGGCGAGCTATTCCAAGCAGGTGCTGACCACGACGCTGGACGCGCGGCTTCAGGCGCTCGCGAGCCGTGTGGTTGGCCGCGCGCGGCTGGGGGATGCGCAAGTGGCTTTGGTCGCCATGCGACCGTCGGGTGAGGTCGTCGCGATGGTAGGCGGCAAAGACTATGCGAAGTCTCCCTTTAACCGGGCCACTCAGGCGAAGCGTCAGCCCGGTTCGACTTTCAAAACGTTCGTCTATCTCGCTGCACTTGAGGCCGGTTGGGAGCCGGACGACACGATCCCGAACACGCCCATTGAGCAGGGCAGCTACCGTCCGAAGAATGCGGGCGAGAAGTATTCCGACCAGCTTACTCTGGAGCAAGCCTTCGCCAGCTCCAGCAATGTTGCGGCGGTGCGCCTGTTCCAGGAAGTCGGCAGTGAGCGTGTGATCGCAACCGCGCGCGACCTCGGCGTTACGTCGGAACTGCCAAAAGGCGATCCAAGCCTGGCGCTGGGTACCTCCACGATGAGCTTGCTCGAACTGACCGCCGCATATGCCGGTCTCGCGGGCAATACTTTTCCCGCAGAGCCGCATGCTTTTGAAGAGGAGGAGGAGGGGTGGTTCGACTGGCTCACCTCGGGCGAAGACAGCCTGTCTTCCAGCACCCATGAAGAGATGCAGCAAATGCTTCGCGCGGCAATCAATCGTGGGACGGGGCGTGCAGCGACTTTGCCGATTGCCAACTACGGCAAGACCGGCACGACGCAGGATTATCGCGATGCGCTGTTCGTTGGGTATGCTGGCGGTCTCGTCGTCGGCGTGTGGGTAGGCAATGACGACAATTCCTCGCTAGATGGCGTTACCGGCGGCGGCTTGCCCGCGCGGATATGGAAGGATTTCATGCGCGGAGCTTTGTCGCTCGCGCCGCCCAGACCGACAAGCTCTCCTGATCCAGAAGGGCCGGTACAGCCGCTCGATATCGAGGACGGCGTGCCGATCGAACTCGACGAAGACGGCTCGCAACTCACAATCGAAGAAGATGGTTTGACGATCAAGACTGATGTTGAGGGTTTACCGGTCGAATTCAGACTCGACGAGAATGGGTTGAGTATCGAGCCTGCGGAAGCTGACCGCTAGTCGGCCTTGGCGCGTTCAGCCATCAGGATATTCAGGATTGCCGTGGCAATTGGGCGGCTACGATCATCTTGCCACGCCTCCACAGATATGTTGGCGTTGCGCCTGCCCAGCCGTGTGATCCGTCCCACTGCGTAAGTCTGCTTTTGCTTGCCTGCAGCAAGATATTGCACGGTGATGTTGACCGGCTTCAGCTGCGGGTCGCGACCTTCACGGGTGAGCACGGCGCGCAGGGCAGCATATCCGGCGTTTTCTAGTAGGCCCGCCGTTGCGCCGCCGTGAAACGCGCCGGGACGCCCTTCGACAATCGAGCTGAAGTCTACGGTGAGCATCGGCATATCGCTCTCGAACTCGTGAAACGAAATGCCGAGCGAGCGCGCATAGGGAGGCAGCACAAGGCCTTTAGCAGGATCACTCATCTCCTGTCCCCGCAGAGCTAGCGACGTCCACCTTCCCCTGTCTTGGGTCCTTACCGATCGTCATGAACACACCCGCGACATGCGCGACGGGATCATCCGGATCGCCATCATGGGCAATACCGCGGACGAACGCCGCTGAGCGGGTCGTGCGATAGCATTCGACCCGGCCAATCACCGCAGAGCGTTCGCGTGCCGGGCGCTGATAATCCACCCTGAGATCGAGCGTCGCGATCGGCGTGAAGTCGCCCTTCGTGGTCCATATCGACATGCCACTCGCCATATCCATAAGACTGACGATGGGGCCGGAGGCGAGCACAGCGCGGTCTTCCTCGCCCAACAAGTCTTCTCGCCATGGCAATTCGAGCTCAACCCAGTTCTCGCCATGGTCGCGATAGGCAAGCCCCAGCCAGCCTGAATGGCCGTGTTTGGTGAAGAATTTTGCCGCATCAGCAGGATTAAATCGGGCAGCCTGATTTGCCATACGAGCAGCTCTGTCGCGCTTGTCCTCATATTACAATGTTTTAATTTCTGCGAATCCCGCTGGCCAGTCAGTCTCTGTGTCGCCTCGAGCAATTCCGCCTCGATGCTAAATGAGGGAAATGATATGAATCTGCCGAAAATCGACCTGACTTCTCTGCCTGGGTTGGAAACCGCGACCGGACTGTTCGGTTCCGCGACGCAAGCTGGCGCGACATATGACGACACGATCGTCGTGATCATGGTCTATCTTTATGACACGATGTCCCCAGAGATGCTGATCTAGTCGGACGGCGCAAGCGATGCAGATACATCCTGATATCGCGGCGCTGCGGAGCGATCCTGCTCTGCAGCGCCATGCGCAGGCTCCGCTGTCAAGTTCGCTCGCCAATTGGCGCGAGAGTGAGACCGCGCATGCGATTGCAGCCGATCTCGAAGCCTATGATGAAGGTCATCCACTTGGAGGGTGCGAAGAACTTGCGCGGCTATTGAGCGATCTGGAGTTCGCCAAGAGCTTCGTCGACCGCTGGTGTAGTGTCATATTCAATCCGCTTTTAGAGCAGCCGCTGGCCCAGGTTCCTGCGCGGCATAATGTCGGCGCGGGGCTTACAACCATTCAATTGATGAGCGCGGGGCGTACGACGCTTTCGCTCATGGCCTATGAAAAAGTGCCAGGTGCGAGCGAACCGACCAGCGTCATGTTTGCCGATCGTGAGGTCTGCGAGATCGTGCTGTCGGGACGTGCCAGCGGGTGCTGTCACCAGATCGCTCGGATGCACAATGACAGCGCGCGGATCAATACATTCCCAATGACATATGAACCGGGAACCAGCGTGACTTTGTCCGCAAGGCAGCAAAATAGACAGTTTGTGAACGTGGAGGGAGCGATGTTGGTGCTCCAGCTGATCCGGACACCCGAAGACCCAACGCCCACATCCCAATACTCGCTCGATGACGGCAGGCTGTTGCATCAGGCCAACGGGAACAAACGAGCGAGCCAGCACTTGCTCGCACTCGATGTATTGGGTGCGCTTGGGCGAGCAGATGCAGTCCCTGCCATGGAAGAACTTGCGCTCGCGGAAGGTGAAGATCTCGACCTGCGTTGGGAGGCAGTGCGACAAACCCTGGCATTGGAGACCGCGTCGGGAATGAAGCTACTCGGCGAGCTTTCGGCGAAAGAACATGACTCGTTGAGCAAGCCCGCCACTTCACTTCAACAGAGTCTGATCGCCGCCAATGCTCAACTGTCAAAGGAGACTGTGCTATGCCCCGCGTGATTGAGGCTTGTTCAGCCGAGATCATGAGCCTTGATCAAACCATTGAAAGACTGGTCGAGATTGAATTCGATCCGCTTTGCGAAGAGCGCACCGAAGAGGCCGCGTTTTGCTTGCGCGCGCTGACCAACAATCGCGAATTCTTGGGTGATATGCTGATTGAGCAGATCAAGCATCGGCACCGCGAAGTGGGTCAGGAAAGCGGCTATGGGCCGCAAGCCATCGTACTCAGCCCAATGCGCGGTAATATGTTCCTGCGCGCCAATATCTGGCCGTCGGAGAGCGACCTTTGCTTCAGGACGAGCGGCGCAAAGAACTTTGTGTACGGCATTCCGCACGATCACAATTTCTCGTTCCTGACGAGCGGTTATCTGGGGCCGGGCTACCGCAGCGACTATTACGAATACGAGTATGGAGAGCACGTTGGCTATCCCGGTGAGACCGCGAATTTGCGGTTCGTTGAGCGGAGTGCGCTCTCTCAGGGCAAGCTTATGCTCTACCGCGCACATCGCGACATTCACTCGCAGCTGACGCCGGAAAGCCTCTCGGTCTCGCTCAATGTCATGCATGTGGATCCGGCGCAGCATTGGTACGATCAATATGGCTTCGATCTGGAAGAGGAGCGGATTGAGCGGGTGCTGAGTCCCAATTCGACAGAGGCATTTCTGCGCATTGCAGTGGCGACCGGTACCGATGCGGCGCGCGATTTTGCTGAGTGGGTTGGTGATAGTCATCCGAGCGATCGCTTGCGGCAAGCGAGCTTTGAGGCGCGAGCGTTGCAGATGAACGATAGTACTGCGCGCGATGAGTTGTGGCGTAAGGCGGAGGGGGTGGGGAGTCGCTTGCTTGCCGCCATTGCGAAGCAGCGGCGCTCTGAACTGTCGATCAGCGCCTAGAGAAGGCCGCCAGCGAGCCGGTCTATCGCCCCTTGCAGAATGATTGCCGCAGCATGGCTGTCGATGCTTTGCGCTCGCTTCGCCCGGCTCATATCCTGACCGATCATCGCTGCCTCGGCGCTCTGAGTAGACCAGCGCTCATCCCACAGAAGAATGGGAAGCTCGAAACTCTCGGCCAGATTGCGGGCATAGGCGCGGCTGCTCTGGGCACGCGGGCCTTCGCTGCCATCCATATTGCGTGGCAGGCCGATTACGATGCCGGCGGTGCCGCGATCCTTGATGAGCTTTCGCAGTTCCTCTCGGTCGCGGCTGAATTTACCGCGCGTCAAGGTCGTCCCGTTTGTCGCAAACCGCCAGCCGCTATCGCATGTTGCGGTGCCGATCGTCTTGGTGCCGAGGTCGAGGCCGAGAAGCGCTCCGCCATCGGGCAGGGCGTCACGAAAAGCGCCCGCGTCTTCTGTGATCAACGCTGGCGTTGCCATGCATTGGCCCGCCGCGCGACGTCCGCCTGCGTATTCGCCCAGAAGAGCGGGATATCGTAGACATGGTAGTTGTTACCCGGCAGTGCGTACGGCCCCATTTGCGGTGGATCGCCAATCAGCAACAAGCCGCGCTCGTCGCAGCGAGCTGGCACTGCACCAAGTACGAGCTCGCCGTCGCTGAGGTCCGCATTTGGAACCAGAGTACCGAGATTGCGGTCCATCGTTGCCGCGCCGCCGAGCGTGCCGACCAGCGGATTGGTGCAGAGTATCTGGCTCGATCCCCGCTTTGTGCCGTCGAAACCAACCGATTCCGCGTAAGTTTCCATCACGTTGGATGGATCGGCTGGCTCTGCGAAGCTCGACCATGAGATGATGCACTCGGTTTGATTGGGTGCTGCACAGGCTTGCAGTCCAAGGGCGGGCAAATCATGCTCGACCGAGATGGGCCAGCCAATAGTGTAAGCTGCGATGATCCGCTCAGCCACGGGTTGGTCTGCCACTTCCTCTCGAAGAAGTCGAAGCAGGTGGAGCGAACCCTGGCTGTGTCCGGCGATTACAATTGGCGTGTCCTCACTAACCGAACTGAGGAAATAGCGATAAGCCTCCAGCACGTCAGCATAGGCAGCATCGATTGCCTGCTGCGCTTCCGGCTCGTCAGTCAGGAATGCGCCCATCGTCGCTTGACGATAACGCGGAGCCCAGATTTCCGAGGCCGAGTTGAAAGCGCTCGCCATGCCGCGCACATAGAGTCGCGCACGTGTCTCGGCCTGCTCGTCACCTAGCGGTGCGTTCCAGTTTGCGCTTTCGAGATAGCTGGTCGGATGAATAAAAAAGACCGCGAAATCGGGCGCATCGGGCACGGACGCTACGGGTGGCTCTTCAGTCTCTGCCGCAGGCGTTTCGCTGTCCGGCCGCTCGCCGGCTTCGGCCTCCACCTCGGCAAAGGCGGGTTGCCAACGCGCAGGATCGCTCACTCCTATCCCAGGGCGTGAATACCACAGCGCCGTGTCCTCATAGGCGTTATCTGCCAACGGCTGCTGCTCGACAAATTCAGTGTCCGGCACCAACGCGAACGCTGCAAGCTCGTTGTACCAGACGCGCAGGCCGATCAGCACGACGAAAATCAGAACGATTACAATCGCAACGAGATAGAGAAACTTCTTGGCCATGATTTGAACGGCTCGCCTCTACTCCCCGCTCGCGGTGCTCTGCTCCGCGATGGCCGGGCGCAGCGTGGTCCAGGCGCGATCACCGCGCAGACTGCTCCACCAACTCGCTGGGTTCCAGGTCGTCGATCCATCAAGCGAGAAGGTAATGAATTCCGCGCGTCCGCCAATGTTCTCAAGCGGTATCGGGCCGCCAAGCCCGCGCTGGCCAATCGAGGCGCGGCTGTCCGCTGAATGATCGCGGTTGTCGCCCATCACAAACACTTCGCCCTCCGGCACTGTCAGCGGACCGAAATTATCGCTCAACTGGTCCTCAATATGGTCTATGGTCAGATAGGTCGCACCGTTTGGTAGAGTTTCGCGGTAAGTTGGCGGCTCATAGAACTGGTCGCCATTGGCCTCGCGCGTGCGATAGCCTTCGAATGCGGTAAGGCACGGGCCATCGTTGCACATTAGCTCTGGTTCGAACGGGATACGCACCGGTGGCACGACTTCGCGCTTGATCGCCTCGCCATTGAGAAAAATTCGTCCATCGCGGACTTCGATCGTGTCGCCGGGCAGGGCGACAACGCGCTTGATGTAGTCCTCGTCACGCTCGGGATGCACCGGAATCACTACGTCGCCGTATTCTGGCGTGTCGGCAAAGACGCGCCATTCGCCGCGCGGCAGTATGTGAAAGCTCGCCGAAGCCCATGACCAGCCATAGGGATATTTGCTCACCACCAGGCGGTCGCCAACATGCAATGCTGGCATCATCGAGGTCGATGGAATGTAGAAGGGTTTCGCGACCAGGCTGTGAAATGCCAATACCGCGAGCAGCATCAGCGCAAGGCCGCGCAGCTCGGCCAGCCAGTTGACCTTCTCTTCGGCGGTATCCTCGGTTTTGCTATCGACATTCTTGTCGGCAATCTCCGGTTCTTCGCTTGCAGCGTCAGATGTGGTTTCGATTTGAGTCACGTTTAAGATCGGGATGTACCGCTCATTGGGCCGAGTTTACAGGGCGCGCTTCGATAATAACGAAGGCCTGCGCCCATGGATGATCGTCGGTTAGGGTTAGATGAACATTTGCCTCATGGCCTTCCGGGATCATTTCCGCAAGCCGCTTGGCCGCTCCTCCGGTGAGTGCCAGCGTGGGTGCGCCCGACGGTGCATTCACCACGCCGATATCCTTCATGAATACGCCGCGACGAAAACCCGTACCAACCGCTTTGCTGAAAGCCTCCTTGGCGGCGAATCGTTTCGCATAGGTGCCCGCGATGGTGAACGGGCGACGGCGAGCCTTCGCGCGCTCCTTTTCGGTAAAGACGCGATTCTCGAAGCGTTCGCCAAACCGCTCAAGCGAGTTGGCGATTCGTTCGATATTGCAGAGATCTGATCCGGTTCCGATGATCATGACGAAGCTCTTGATACAACCATTATGAGCAGTCCCAAAGCTGCGAAGTGAAGAAGCACTTGGCTCTTGAACAGAGGGTGAGCGAAATCACCATTGGCACGTTTGAGCGAGCCGACGTAACCGAAGATTTGCAGCGCTATCCAGCCAATTGCGAAGGCGACCATTACGCCGTTCGACAGAGCGAAACCCAGAAACCCGATTGCGAGCAAAAACAGCGCCGCGCCGGCGAAGGCCCAACGTTTTTGCTCTGCCGTGAGTTCGGGAAATTCCGGTTCGGCCAATCCTATCGCGCCTCGTCCATCAGATCGCGCATGCGGCGGATCGCAGATTCGAGTCCGACGAATACAGCCTCGCCGACGAGGTAGTGGCCAATATTGAGTTCCGCGATCTGCGGAATCGCGGCAATCGGCTGGACGTTTTCGAATGTGAGGCCGTGCCCTGCATGTGGCTCAATCCCGTTCTTGGCTGCGAGCGCTGCCATATCGCTGATGCGCTTCAATTCGCTCGCGACCTTTTCGCTTTCACCGTCGAGGAAAGCATGGGCATATTCGCCGGTGTGGAATTCGACCACTGGTGCGCCGAGCCGAAGAGCGGCATCCAATTGCCTCTCATTGGCCTCGATAAACAACGACACGCGAATGTCCGCGCTGCGCAGCTCATCGACAATCGGGACCAGCGAATTGTGCAAGCCCGCAGCATCCAACCCGCCCTCTGTTGTGCGTTCCTCGCGCTTTTCCGGGACGATGCAGGCGGCGTGCGGCTTATGACGCAGCGCAATCTCCAGCATCTCGGGGGTAGCGGCCATCTCAAGGTTCAATGGCAATTCCGTCGCGCTCTGAATGCGAGCCAGGTCTTCATCGCGAATATGTCGCCGGTCTTCGCGCAGATGCGCGGTGATACCATCGCCGCCAACGCTGGCGACGATTTCTGCCGCGCGGACAGGATCGGGATGATCGCCGCCGCGTGCGTTACGGATGGTGGCAACGTGGTCGATGTTGACGCCGAGTCGCAGCTTTGAAGTCATGGTGTGCGGCCTATTCCTTGCGGCTGCCTGGCTTGCTAACTGGAATGGCAGCCAGTTCGGCAGGCACTTCGTCGTCGGCGTAGGTGGGGAAGTTGATGGCGATAAGAGGATAGAACGGCACGCCTAGATTCGCTTCGCCCGCCGAGCGATCAACCAATGCACACTCCGCAACCACTTCACCGCCTTCGCGCGCCACGGCCTCAATCGCTTCGCGGCTTGAGAGACCGGTGGTGACGACATCCTCCACCATCAGTACTTTCGCGCCCGGCTCCAGCGAAAAACCACGGCGGAAATAGAACTCGCCCTCGGGGCGTTCGAGGAACATCGCGTCCTTCTCAAGGCAGCGCCCAACCTCGTGTCCAATGATGATTCCCCCCATGGCGGGTGAGACGACGGTGTCGATCTCAGCCCGAATCTCTCGGGGGATGTTTGCGCAGATGGCACGCGCCAATCGCCCGGCCCTTTCCGGATTCATCAACACCCTTGCGCATTGCAGATAGTGCGCGCTGTGGCGGCCTGATGAGAGCTTGAAATGCCCTTCGAGTAGGGCGCCAGAGGCGCGAAATTCGGACAGAACGTCTTCTTCAGTCATGGCGTAAAAACACTACCCTTTTTGCGAACTTGCGCGCCAATCATGGTGGCTTGCATATTTTTCTCCCTAGAAGCGCTTGAGGCCGTGGGCAAGCGCAGCTAAGAGGCCCGCAACGCTGACAGAAATGTCGGTGCGTAAGTCGTTTGCAGCACTTCCGCCGGAGGTATGCTATCAAGGCGACATGGGATTAGCAGCGGATAGACTAGACACATGAAACTGGGTCATATTTTCGACCGTGCATCGATTGCAGTATTTGCTTTGCTCGCAGCGATGTCGATTGCACTAATGCCGCAGGGGGCAGTTGCTCAGGAAGCGGAAGCCGCAGAGGCCACTACCGAAGCTCCTGCTGAAGCGTCAGCGGCCTACACGCCGATGGCACCGACCGAGGGCAAGGGCATGCCAACCGCGTTTGAAGATGACGCGCTTAAAAGCATGACTTTCCAGGATCAGTATTCTGCTGACGGGGAATATGCTCTTTGGATGCATGATGTGATCCTGCTACCGGTAATTACCGTGATCAGCCTGTTTGTGCTTGGCCTGCTGTTGTGGGTTGTCGTGCGCTATCGCAAAGCGGCTAACCCTGTTCCATCAAAGACGACGCACAACACTGCCATCGAAGTAATCTGGACGATTGTTCCGGTCATCATCCTGGTGGTGATTGCTGTTCCGTCGATCTCACTTCTCGCGCGCCAGTATGAAACGCCGCCTGAGAATGCGATTACGATCAAGGCAACTGGCTATCAATGGTATTGGACTTACACCTATCCTGATAACGGCGATTTCGAGATTGTCTCGAACATGCTGACAGAGGAGCAGGCTGCGGAAAGCGGTGAGCCTCACCAGCTTGCTGTGGACAATCGCATGGTCGTTCCGGCCGGTGTGCCGCTTCGTATTCAGACTACCGCTGCTGACGTAATCCATGCATTCGCGATCCCGTCACTCTGGTTTAAAGTCGATGCTGTTCCTGGTCGCCTCAACGAGAAGCTGCTGACGATTGATGAGCCAGGCGTGTATTACGGCCAATGCTCTGAGCTTTGCGGTGCGCGGCATGCGTACATGCCTCTCGCCGTCGAAGCTTTGCCGATGGAAGAGTATGAGGCGTGGGTGCGCTCGCAGCCCGGCGGCACGGTCGCCAGCGACACGGTCGCGGATGCATCCGCTGAGGCCGCTCCCGTCGAAGGCGAAGCAGCCGAAGAAGCTGCATCGTAACCGAACCGAATAATTGAATTAATCCAGTCCGAGAGAATCTGAACGATGGCCACCACCGCAGAAGGTTTCGACATTCACACCGACGATCACGCGCATGATGCGGATCACAAGCCGGGCTTTTTCGCCCGCTGGTTTATGTCGACCAACCACAAAGATATCGGCACACTCTACCTGATCTTTGCGATTATCGCAGGGGTCGTGGGTGGCGCAATGTCTGGCGTCATGCGTCTGGAGCTGGCTGAGCCAGGTATCCAGTACCTTGGTGCCGCAGTGGAATTCATGGGTGGCGAGCCGTCCGAGAACGCCAACCTGCACATGTGGAACGTGTTCATCACCGCGCACGGCCTGATCATGGTATTCTTCATGGTCATGCCTGCGATGATCGGTGGCTTCGGCAACTGGTTCGTGCCGCTGATGATCGGTGCGCCGGATATGGCGTTCCCGCGCATGAACAACATCTCGTTCTGGTTGACGGTTGCTGGTTTTCTGAGCCTTTGTTTCTCCCTCTTTGTTCCGGGCGGAACCGGGCTTGGCGCAGGGGTTGGCTGGACGGTCTATGCACCGCTATCGACCACAGGCTCCGTTGGGCCGGCTGTCGATTTCGCGATCTTCTCGCTTCACCTTGCTGGCGCTGGCTCGATTCTTGGCGCGACCAACTTCATCACCACCATTTTCAACATGCGTGCACCTGGCATGACCCTGCACAAGATGCCGCTGTTCGTGTGGTCGGTGCTGGTCACGGCCTTCTTGCTGCTGTTGGCACTTCCAGTGCTTGCCGCGGCGATCACCATGCTGCTCACCGATCGTAACTTCGGTACGACCTTCTTCGATCCGGCCGGTGGCGGAGACCCAGTTCTCTACCAGCACCTGTTCTGGTTCTTTGGCCACCCAGAGGTCTACATCATGATCCTGCCGGGCTTCGGCATGATCTCGCAGATCGTGGCGACCTTCAGCCGTAAGCCGGTCTTTGGCTATCTCGGCATGGCCTACGCTATGGTCGCGATCGGTGTCGTCGGCTTCATCGTGTGGGCGCACCACATGTATACGGTCGGCCTCGACGTGAACACCAAGATGTACTTCACTGCGGCCACCATGGTGATCGCAGTGCCAACCGGCGTGAAGATCTTCAGTTGGATCGCCACCATGTGGGGCGGTAGCCTGGAGTTCAAATCACCAATGGTTTGGGCGATGGGCTTCATCTTCCTGTTCACCGTTGGCGGCGTGACCGGCGTTGTCCTCGCCAATGGCGGCATCGACGATAACCTGCACGACACCTATTATGTGGTTGCTCACTTCCATTACGTGCTGTCGATGGGGGCGGTGTTCTCGCTCTTCGCGGGCTTCTACTACTGGTTCCCGAAGATGAGCGGCCGGATGCACTCGGAGCTCCTGTCGCATCTCCACTTCTGGGGCTTCTTCATCGGCGTGAACGTGATCTTCTTCCCTCAGCACTTCCTCGGGATGCAAGGTATGCCGCGCCGCTATCCTGACTATGTGGAAGCGTTCACCTATTGGAACCAGGTCTCAACAGTGGGCTACATGATTATGGCGGCATCGATGCTGCTGTTCTTCATCAACCTCGCCTACGCCTTCACGGCAGGCCGCAAGGTTGGCAACAACCCATGGGGTGAGGGTGCAACCACGCTCGAGTGGACACTTTCGAGCCCGCCGCCATTCCACCAGTTCGAAACGCTGCCAGTGATCGAAGATCATCACGATTATCACGATCATATGCCGCGCGAAGACAAGCCAGCGACTGCCTGAGTGTAGTCGCTAAAACGGAGCGTTTGGCCAGGCCATTCGCACCGCTTTGAACAAAATGGAATTGGGGGAGCGCGTCCGGATGGCGCGCTTCTTCCAGATCAGAAGACACCAAAACCGATACGAATTGAAATGAGTGCAAGTGTGAACAGCCAAGTGGATACGAGTGCGAGCGAGCCATTCGGCGTGCCTGCTCCTGCTTTGGCGAGCGAAGCTGTGCGCCGGATGCCGACCGATTGGCGCGATTTCCTGACGCTGACCAAGCCGCGCGTTCTCACTCTTGTGATCTTCACCGGCATTTGCGGCCTGCTGGCTGCACCCGGGTCGATCCACCCGGTGCTCGGGTTCACCGCCATCCTTGCTATTGCGATGGGGGCAGGCGGTTCGGCTGCGATCAACCACTGGTGGGAAGCCGATATCGATGCTGGGATGAAGCGCACCGCCAATCGTCCTCTACCAAGCGGTAGGATGCGCCGCGACGACGCGCGCGATTTCGGCATCTTTCTCTCGCTGGTTTCCATCGGCCTGATGGGCGTTGCGGTTGGCTGGCTGGCAGCAGCGATCCTGGCGGTGGCTGTGGTGTATTACGGTGTGATCTACACCATGTGGCTGAAGCCGCGCACACCCCAGAATATCGTCATCGGTGGCGGTGCCGGGGCGTTCCCTCCGATGATCGGCTGGGTCGCTGTCACTGGCGAGATCACCACGATGCCGGTCTTGCTGTTTGCAATCATCTTCTTCTGGACGCCGCCACACTTCTGGGCGCTCGCGCTGTTCATGAAGTCCGATTATGCCAAGGTCGGCATTCCGATGCTGCCTGTGGTTGCGGGAGAGCGGGCGACCCGCCGCCAGATCCTGCTTTACACAGTCGTCCTCACGCCGATCGTTATCGCGCCGTGGGCAATCGGCGGGACGGGCGCAATGTACGGCGTGACTGCGGTTGTGCTGTCTGCGATCTTCTTCGCATATGCGTGGAAGGTCGGCACCCGCACCAAGGCTGACGACGATGCGATGCTGCCGGAAAAGCGGCTGTTTAAGTTCAGCATTCTCTACCTTTTCATCCTGTTTGGCGCGCTCGTTGTAGATCGCGTTGCTGCAGCAAACGGCTTCACAGGCTTGGGGTGGTTCGCATGACGCCTGAAGAAGAAGCCGAAACCAAGCGCCGGCAGAAGGCGCGCAATTGGGTGGTCGGCGGGACCCTGCTGTTCTTCGTTGTCCTTTTCTACGCGATCACGATCGTACGGATCGGGGGGCAGGGCGGATGAGCACGACCACAGCCATCGACCGCGATAACACCCGAGTTGGCCTGCTCGCATTCGCGGGCGCAATCGCCATGCTCGGCATGGGCTACGCTGCAGTGCCACTCTATGATCTCTTCTGCCGCGTCACCGGCTTTGGCGGTACGACGCAGGTCGCAAGCTTCGCCGAAGCTGACCGCGCCGCTCAAAGCGCAGCGAACCGCATGATCTCTATCCGCTTCGATGGCTCGACAGCGCGCGGTGTTCCATGGGACTTCCGTCCGTCGCAAGCCACCGATGAAGTGCAGATCGGGGTGCGCGACATGGCGACCTATGTGGCTAAGAACCATTCCAACGTACCTATCACCGGCACGGCGACCTTTAACGTCGAACCCAGCCAGGCGGGCAAATACTTTCACAAGATTCAATGCTTCTGCTTTACCGAGCAGACGCTGCAGCCGGGCGAAGAAGTTCACATGCCGGTGCTGTATTACGTCGATCCGGCCATGCTCGAAGATGAGTTTATGGCCGATGTCGAACAGATCACTTTGAGTTACACTTTCCACCGCGCAAAAGAGCCCGTATCGTCGGCTCTGGACCGCAACAATTCAGGCTCGTAAGAGCGCTAGCGCAACGCAAGAGACGGGAAACTTCCGACATGGCTGGCAAAGTCAACCACGACTATCACATTCTTGAACCCGATATCTGGCCGCTGATCGGCTCGATGTCGGCGCTCGCCTTTACCTCGGGTATGATCCTGTGGCTTAACCCGGACGTATTTGGCGAGTCAGGCTGGATCGTCATGGGCCTTGGCCTGGCCGGTCTGCTCGCGACCTTCTTCATGTGGTTCAAAAATGTCGTCGTTGAAGCGCAGCGCGGCGATCACACGCCGGTCGTTCAGCTTCACATGCGCTATGGCATGATCCTGTTCATCGCCTCCGAGGTGATGTTCTTCGTCGGGTGGTTCTGGAGCTTCTTCGATTTCGCGCTGTTCCCGGCACCGATTACCGTTGACGAGACGGGCCTTGTCACCAGCCTGTTCCAACAGGATGGCGAAGCTGCTGCGCGCACCTTCCCGGCGGCGGGTGTTGAGGTGCTTGATCCGTTCAGTCTTCCGCTGCTCAACACTCTGATCCTGCTATGCTCGGGCACCACGGTGACCTGGGCGCACCACGCGTTGATCCACGGCGATCGCGAAGGTCTTAAGCAGGGCCTGTGGGCGACAATCGCTCTCGGTGTCGTGTTCACCGCGATCCAGGCTTACGAGTATTCGATCGCTCCATTCGCGTTCGGCACCAACACCTACAGCTCGGCCTTCTACATGGCGACTGGCTTCCACGGCTTCCACGTATTGATTGGTACGATCTTCCTCGCCGTGTGCCTCTATCGCGCCTACATCGGCCACTTTACCCAGCGCCAGCACTTCGGATTTGAAGCCGCTGCATGGTACTGGCACTTCGTCGATGTGGTGTGGCTTTTCCTCTTTATCGCCGTGTACATCTGGGGTGGCTGGGGCGCTCCGATTCACTGATGTCAGAGGGCGACAAGCCGTCCAAAGAAATGGGGCAGCCGGGTTTTCGCCAGGCTGCCCTTTTCGGTTTGTGCCCACGCTGCGGCGAGAAGACTTTGTTCGAAACGCCAGCACAATTCGCGATGCGTTGTAGCGTGTGCCAGCTGCCCTTTGGCGATCTTGAGCGCGGGGGCAGATTTGCTGGCCTGGTCACAATGGTAATCGCTGTCTTGCTGATCCTCATAGCCGTATGGATCGAAAATGCCTTCCGACCGCCTTTGTTGCTTCAGTTTGTGGTGTGGGCACCGCTGACTGTCATCGTTGTTCTCGGTAGCTTGCGAATGATGAAGGTTGCACCTTTCTTGGAAGCTTATGAGCAACGTTACGGCGAGGACGGCAAGAAAAGGGAGGATGACCGTGACTGTGCGTGACTTGCCCATCATCCCGACGATTTTCGTGGTCGCTGCTGCGGCGACTATGGTTGCGCTGGGCGTGTGGCAGCTTGGCCGCGCGGACGAGAAGGCTGAGTTAGTTGCGCGTTACACGTCCGCCTTGGAACAGGGAGAGGAAGTGCCTTTTCCAGCCAATCCCGAAGGCGCGGCAGATCGTGCTTACGATGCGGAGAAGCTATTTCGCAGCTCGGCCTTTGATTGTCTCGAAGTCACTGGGGCAACGTCCATCTCTGGTAAGAGCGCGCGCGGGCAAAGTGGCTACGCGCATATCGCGACTTGCCTTACCGATTTCGGTCCCACTGAGGTCAAGCTCGGTTATTCGCGCAATCCCAATACGCCAGCCTGGGATGGTGGGTCTATCACTGGTGTGATTGCGCCAGGTGGCCGCTATGGCGCGCGGCTGCAACTGGACGAGCCGATCAATGGCCTCGATCCGCTCGCAAGGCCCGATCCGAAGGATTTGCCAAACAACCACCTCGCTTATGCGGGACAGTGGTTTTTCTTCGCGCTGACTGCGCTTGTGATTTACTGGTTTGCGGTGAAAAGCCGGATCGCGGGCCGAGCCAGAAAACAAACATAGCAACACAGACAGATCGCCTTGCTTGCTCTCACTGACATGCCCCGCTAACCGCGTTCGCACATGCAATACGTATCGACCAGAGGCAGCGCGCCCGCACTAGATTTTGAAGGTGTCACCCTGACAGGGTTGGCGCAGGATGGCGGGTTGTACCTGCCGACCGAATGGCCGCGTTTCAGTGAGGCTGAGATCGCGGCAATGGTGGGTCTACCCTATGTCGAACTCGCCACGCGCGTGATGCTGCCCTTTGTTGGGGACAGCCTGACCGAGGATGAACTGGGCGCGCTATGTGAACAGGCCTATGGCCGCTTCGCGCATGACGCCGTGACGCCGCTGGTGCAGCTCGATCACAGGCAGTGGCTGCTCGAACTGTTTCACGGTCCTACGCTCGCGTTCAAAGACGTTGCGCTGCAATTGCTCGGCTTGCTGTTTGAGACCTTCCTGCAACGTTCTGGCAAGCGCTTGACGATTGTCGGTGCGACTAGCGGAGACACGGGCTCGGCGGCGATTGATGCGGTGGCCGGGCGCGAAGGTGTCGAGATTTTCATGCTTCACCCAAAGGGACGGGTGAGCGAAGTGCAGCGCCGCCAGATGACGACGGTGCGCGCGCCCAACGTCCACAATATCGCCATCGATGGCAGCTTCGACGATGCACAAGCGATGGTGAAGCGCATGTTCGTGGACGACACGCTGACACGTCGGATGCAGATCGGCGCGGTCAACTCGATCAATTGGGCACGCCTGATGGCGCAGGTGGTCTATTATTTTGCCGCTGGTTTGCAGCTGGGTGCGCCGCAACGCGCCTCCGCCTATGCCGTACCAACCGGCAATTTTGGCGATGTATTCGCAGGCTATGTCGCGCAGAAAATGGGTCTGCCGATTGAGCAGCTGATCGTCGCGACGAATGTGAACGACATTCTCCATCGTGCGCTCACCGATGGCGATTACTCGACTGGTACGGTGACCGCGACGGCGACGCCATCAATGGACATCCAGGTCAGCTCCAATTTCGAGCGCCTGCTATTCGACTGCGGCGGGCGCGATGGTGCGGCCATGGCCGAGCAGATGCGCAGCTTTGAGGCCGCGCGTGCGATGCAGCTCACCAATGCTCAGCGTCAGGGGGCGAGCGGGCTGTTTGTGAGTACGCGCGCTGATGGGAACGACATGGCCGCCGCTCTGCGCTGGGCCTATGATCATGCTGGCCAGGTTCTCGATCCGCACACGGCGATCGGTCTGCATGGTGCGCGAATGAGCACCCTCGATCCCTCGGTACCAGTGGTGACTTTGGCGACCGCGCATCCAGCTAAGTTCAGCGACGCGGTCGAACGGGCAACGGGCATTCGGCCTTCATTGCCTGCGCGTGTCGGCGATCTGTTCGCTCGCGAGGAGCACTACACGGAGTTGCCCGGTGATTACGAAGCGGTGCGCGACTTCGTGTCAGAGACGGCCGTCACCGACTAATGGCGCAGCTTGCCCGCGATCCGCTGATTATGGAATGCGCCGGGTGGGATGCCTATCGCCTGCTCGATAGTGGGACGGGGCGCAAATTCGAGCAATTCGGGCCGCATGCTTTCATTCGTCCCGAGCCTCAGGCGATGTGGCAACCAAGACTGACCGAGTGGGACGCTGATGGCGAATTCGTCCCGGGTTCGGATGAGGATGGTGGTGGACGCTGGAACTTCTCTCGCCAAGTGCCGGAACAGGGCTGGGAGCTCGCGTGGAACGAGGCGCATTTCACCGCCAGGCCAACCCCGTTTCGGCATCTGCAATTCTTTCCTGACATGGCCCCGGTTTGGGAGTGGATGCGAGAAATGCTCGCCGAGCGCGAAAACGCGGAAACGCTCAATCTGTTTGGATACACTGGAGTGGGTTCGCTTGCGCTAAGTCGACATGGCCGGATCACGCACGTTGATGCCTCCAAGAAATCCGTTGCCCAGGCGCGTGAAAACGCTGCGCTTTCCGGCATGGAAGACAAGCCCATTCGCTGGCTGGTCGACGATGCAGCGAAGTTTGCCGCCCGCGAAGTCCGGCGCGAGCGGCGCTATGACGGAATTATCCTCGACCCGCCCAAATTCGGGCGCGGTCCGAAGAATGAAACGTGGCGGTTGGAAGAGAACCTCCCCGGCCTTGTTAACGATTGTCGCCAATTGCTCGACGCCGATAGTAGTTTCCTGTTCCTGACCGTTTACGCCGTTCGGATGAGCAGCCTGGCAATTGCAGGTCTACTGGAAGAGGCGTTCCGCGATCAGCCGGGCACAATCGAACATGGCGATCTTGCTGTGCGTGAAGAGGGTGACAACTCGCGCCTTCTACCCACTGCGATCTTCGCACGCTGGAGGAATGACGGCTAAGGCCCGAAACAATATGACCGATTCGCTCACTCTTGAAGTTGCCGACCTAGAAGTGGATGTCCTAACCGGCATCTATTCAGAGGAAACGGGTAAACCTCAGCCACTGCGCATTACGGTGCAGGCGCGCTATGACGTCGCTGATCACTACGATCCCGACACGCCGCTGGATGCGAGCAAGAACTATATGGATCTCAAATTTGCAGCATCGGAAGGTTTGCCGAAAGGCGTACACTTCAAACTGATCGAGGCGGTGGCTGATCACATTTGCGGTTCGCTGTTTGCGGGCGACAGGCGCGTCCAGGCGATCACGGTGAAGATCGTGAAGCTTGCTATTGCTGAGGCGAATGAGAAAATCGGCATTACGCTGCATCGCGAGCGGGATGTGTGGGAGCGCAGGCTGACATGAGCCAGGCGGTCCAGCGCATATCTGATCTTCCGGACAGTCCGCTGGATGCAAGCGCGCATGTTTTTGCGAATCACTTGAGTCAAATACGATCAATGCTGGCTGGCGGAAAAACAGAAGCTCTTGCGATCGTGCTGCCGAGCGCAACGACCAATCATGACGATTGGCGGCGCGGTCTGGCCCGCGATCTGGCCCGAGAGTTCACGCCAAAACGGGTGAATGTGGTAGGTGCCAGCAATGAAGCGGCGTCCGAGGCGCTGCTGTCATATCTCGCCAATGCTCCAGGCGTCACCGGGCAATATCTGGCCGCGCATGACTGAGCTTGCCACCCCAGGGCGCAATCGCGACGTACTCATGCCAGACCGCACAAAGCCGCTGGTCGATACCTTCCAACGCCCAATTACCTATCTGCGTCTTTCTGTGACGGATCGCTGCGATTTGCGTTGCTCCTATTGCATGCCAGAGCAGATGGAGTTCCTGCCGCGCCGCGAAGTCCTGACCCTAGAAGAGCTACATGAGTTGGCGTGCGGGTTCATCGATCGCGGTGTTACCAAGTTGCGGATCACAGGCGGGGAGCCATTGGTCAGGCGCGACATTGTCGACCTGTTCGCTGCGCTGGGTCGGCGAATCGGTGAAGGCCTCCAAGAGTTGACGCTGACGACCAATGCGACCCAACTCGCGAAGCATGCCGACGCGCTGGCCAAGGCGGGAGTGCGACGGGTGAATGTGTCGCTCGACACGTTAGACCGAGCCAAGTTTGCGGAGTTGACCCGGCGCGACGTGTTGCCGCAAGTGCTCGATGGGATCGCGGCAGCCAAAAACGCTGGCCTGCAGGTCAAACTGAATGCCGTGGCTCTAAAGGGCATCAACGAACGCGAACTGCCAGAGCTGATCGCATGGGCGCATGGGCAGCAGCACGACGTAACTCTGATCGAGGTAATGCCGCTGGGCGAAGTCGAAGAAGACCGCGTCGATCATTACCTACCGTTGACACAAGTCCGGGAGGTGCTGGATCAACGCTGGACGCTCACGGACAATGTTCATTCGACCGGCGGGCCTGCGCGCTATGTCGATATTGCCGAGACGGGCGGTCGACTGGGTTTCATCACCCCGCTGACCAACAATTTCTGCGCGGGCTGCAACCGTCTGCGTGTGACTGCGACCGGCCAGCTCTATCCCTGTCTAGGCGGCGGGGAGCGAGTTGATCTACGCGCAGCTTTGCGTTCGGAAGACCCGGCGGGGAATCTCGAAAGCGCGCTTAACGAGGCGATGGTGATCAAGCCGGAGAAGCATCATTTCCGAATTGATCAGCGCGGTGCCGATCCGGCTCTGTCTCGTCACATGTCGATGACGGGAGGGTGAGTTGGGTGTGAGAATAGTCTTTCTCGGGCCGTTGCGCGATCTGGCTGCCAAGGATGAGAGCGAAGTCCCGGCACCGCTAGATTGGGCCGGGCTTCTTGAAGCAGTTGGACCGGAAGTCGCTGCGCAATTGCGCGAAGAACGCGTGAACGTTGCCTGTGCAGGTAAAGTGCTGGCCGACAAGACCGCTCTGAATGCGCAGGATGGCGACGAGGTGGCGTTGCTACCGCCCGTTTCTGGCGGCTGAGTCCATGCGCGACGTTCGTCTTCTCACCGCGCCTTTCATTCCGGGTACGCTCATCGGTCCATTCACAAATGCACATCCAGGGTTAGGCGGGGTTTGCACTTTCGTTGGCGAGGTTCGGGGTAAAGTTCGCGGTGGGGCCGATGTGCGGGCGCTCGAACTGTCGTATTACGAGCCACTGACCCTGCCAAGCATGGAACAACTAGCTGATGAAGCGATTACCCGCTTCGATCTGATGGGAATGCTGATGGTGCACCGTGTCGGCAAAATGCATCCGGGTGAGCCGATCGTTTGCGTATCCGCAGCAGCGAAACATCGGCGCGGCGCCATAGATGCGGTCGATTTCGCAATGGATCACCTCAAGAGCGCGGCATGGTTCTGGAAGCGCGAACAGCGCGATGATGGCTGGCACTGGATCGAACCGCGCGCCGATGACTATGTCAATCTTGCGCGCTGGAACACGCCGACGCAAAGATAACCGCGAAAATCTCTCCACTTTGATCTCAGTCAAAGTGTCGATCAAAGGCTCCGCGTAGTCCCCTTCTCAAGGAAGGAGCTTAGCCATGAGCGAACATATCAAAGAACACCTCGATATCGGCAAGGCGCGGATCGTTGAGGCGCCGGTTGGCAAAACCGGCGAAACCCGCCACCAAGTTGAGGTCAATCGCACCTTCGAACTCCCAACCGCGCTTTTTGGCGTGACGGTTGGATGCTATTTCGCCTTTCTCGGCATCATGCTTGCCGCCTTTAGTTCGCCGGGGCTGGTCATCCCGATGGCAATCTTCGCGGTGTTTATCATCGCAGGTTTTGGTGTCCCGGCGATCTGGACCCGCCTGACGCCGGGCACCAATTCAAAGCCGAAATCCATGCGCGCGTTCAAGCGCGAGGGAATTATGACCCACACTGGTCGCCTCGCTCCGCGCGACGCCGCCATTCAAATGCTGATACTGCCGGTTCTCATCGTGCTCTGGGGCCTCGCGGCGGTGACCATAGCCGCGTTGGTTTAACCCGCCTTCCTTGCGGAGAGGGCCTGCAGGTGCGCGGGGTCGACCAGTTCGATCCCGCGTTTGCCTATTCGCCGTATCGCGCCGACTTCCTCCAGTTCGCCCAGCTTCCGGCTCACGGTCTCAATAGTTAGCCCGAGCATATTGGCGATCTCGCCGCGAGTGAGGGGCAATTCAAAACTGTCGGCTGGGTGGCATGGTGATTGGCTGGCCGCCTGCGCAAAATCGAACAGCAGCGATGCCAAGCGTGCCTCTGCGCTGGCATGAGCCGTCAGCTCAAGCAAGCTGCGCGTTGCATGCAAATCTTCCTGAGACCGGCGCAGCAACGCTTTGGCAAGTGCGGGATATTCGTCCACTGCGCGCTCGATATCGATCCGTGCGAATGTGCACAGAGTGCTTTCAGTGAGCGCGGTAACATCGTGATGCGCAAAAGGAGCAAACAGTTCGCCGATAAAACCAGATGGATGGACCAGTGCGAGGATATTCTCATTCCCGTCCGCGTCGACAGCTGAGACCTTGAGCGCGCCCGACACAAGGGTCGCGCAGGCCGCCTCTTCATCGCCCGCAGCAAACAGCATCTCACCTCGCTTGAGCGTGCGCGTGCGGCCAGCTGCTGCCAGCGCATAGCGTTCTTCCTCGGTCAGCACGGAACAAGCAGCGCTATCGCGCACAGGGCATGAGGCGCAGGCGAGACTCATCGGGGACCCTTCTCGAGCAAAGCAGACATGATCTGATCTTGCGCTCTCACAAAGGATGCAACTTTGGCGCGCAGCTCAGCGATCTCCTGCACCATTGTAAGTTCGCTCGACGCTTCAGCATAGATCAGGTCTAGATCGGTAAGCGCAATCGCAGTTTGGCTGCGCTGCGAATCAAGTTCGGCAAGCGCGATCTGTGCGGCGGCCCAGCGATTGCTCGACTGGTTGGCCCCTCGCGCGGCGGATAGAGCCGTCTCGGCGGCTGGAATCGCTGACTGAAACGCATCGTAGGAGCTTTGTGCACGCGCTTCGATTGCTGGCAGTCCGGCGAGCAGGGCCGGATCCGCTACAGGCGGCGTGGGTGCCTCTACCACTGGGGTGAAAGCACCGCTGGCGCGCTCTGCATCGCGCACGGCGAGCGATGGGTATTTGTCGCCGCTACCAACACAGGCGGAAAGGGCCAGTGCTGCGGGCAACGCGACGAATTGGGCTGATGATCGGAGAGGCTTCATATCTGGCGTGTCCGTATCACGGTAGAAAGGGCGCGCAAAGCCGGATGGAGCGGCCAAGCAAAAGTGGTAAAGAATCCCGTTTTTCGACGCGGACAAGCGTTGACTTGCCACCACCTTTCGCTTAACGGCGTGCGTCTTCCCAGCGCTGCAATGATTGCGGCGCGGTGTTTTGCGTCTTGTTTGTGCGGCTTTCGCATTGGGCAGGGCACAGCTTTAGATCGAGAGTATATAGTCATGTTCGCAGTAGTGCGCACGGGCGGCAAGCAATATCGGGTTGCCGCTGGAGACAAGATTGCCGTTGAGAAGCTGGCTGGCGAAGCCGGTGATACGGTAACTTTGGGCGATGTCCTGTTGGCGGGTGAAGGCGAGAAGATCGCCGACGCGTCGAAGGTCACCGTTTCGGCCGAAATCATCGCACAGGCGAAGAGCGAGAAGGTTGTCGTTTTCAAGAAGCGTCGCCGCCATAACTATCGCCGCAAGGCTGGCCATCGTCAGCAGATGACACTGCTGCGTATCACCGACGTCGGTCAGGGCGCGAAGAAGGCTCCGGCCAAAAAGGCGGCTCCAGCGAAGAAAGCGGCGGCTCCGAAGGCTGAAACCGAAGCGAAAGCAGCTCCAGCCAAAAAGGCACCTGCGAAGAAGGCTCCGGCCAAGAAAGCAGCTACACCAAAGGCTGCAGCAGCGAAGAAGCCAGCTGCCAAGAAGGCACCTGCGAAAAAGGCTCCGGCTAAGAAAGCCGCGCCCAAAGCAGACGACAAGAAGTAAGGATTAGAAACCATGGCACATAAAAAAGCAGGTGGTTCGTCACGCAACGGTCGCGACTCAGAGGGTCGGCGCCTAGGCGTTAAGAAGTTCGGCGGTCAGAACGTGATCGGCGGAAACATTCTCGTGCGTCAGCGCGGCACCAAATTCTATCCAGGCACCAATGTCGGCATGGGCAAGGATCACACCCTGTTCGCGACCGAGCAAGGCGTAGTGCGATTCCACAAAGGCAAGCTAGGTCGCAAATACGTGTCGGTGGACATGATTGCGGAAGCAGCTGAATAACCGGACGGTTCACAAAAAGGATCGTCCCAAGGGGCGGTCCCAGCCGGTGACATAACCGGCAGTGTAGAGGGAGAAGGGCCACCCCAAACCGGGGGAGCCATCTCCCTCTTCTCGTTTCTCCCTCGGAAATCCGTGAAATCACATATTTCGCGGCCACGAAACTGTCATGTGCGCGCCCTAGTCGGGCGGTGCACAGCGATGAGGAGAGAGCAAATGTTCCATCGCAGCGAAAGGTTGCTGTTAAGACCGATCTGGCCAGAGGACTGGCAGAGCGTGTTCAAGGGAATCGCCGATGAAGGTGTCGTGCGCAATCTGGCGCGCGCTCCCTGGCCTTACCGCGAACAAGACGCGCGAAACTTTGTTCAGTCGAGCATCGATCCGCTATTCCCGCGCTTCCTCATCACGCGCGCCAAAGATGCTGTGACGATCGGTTGCATAGGCATTGATCCGATGGAGACGGGCGAAGTCGAGCTCGGATATTGGATTGCGCGGCCCTATTGGAGACAAGGATTCGCGACCGAGGCCGGTCGGGCAGCACTCAAGGTGGCAGCCGCTCTCGGTCACAAGCATGTGCACGCCTCGCATTTCCTCGACAATCCTGCCTCTGGCAAAGTCTTGCGCAAGCTCGGCTTTGCCTCGACTGGGCGCGTGCTCCAGCGTCATTCCTGTGGACGCGGGGCGAAAGCGCCCGTGGCCGAATACGCGCTCGACCTGGAAAGCGACCTTGCCGAGGTCATGCGAGCGGCCTGAGCTAGACAAAAATCTACGGAAAAGCCCCGTTATCTCATCCGAGGCAGCGGGGCCTTTCTGTGCCCGTCCAAGCTGGGCGATCGTTCGTTTCGTGCTTATTCCGTCGGCATCACCGCGTCGGAATAGGGGCTTTCCCATTTCTGGATCAGTTCGCGATCATCATGATCCCACGGATGGAAGCTCGGCCTAAGAATTGCCGCCCACTCGAAGAACATGCGCCGCATCATTCCGGGCTTCCACCACAGGAACGCGTAGAGCTTGCGCTTCGCTTGGCTGCGGGTGAAGCCATCCTGCTCAAGCAAGCCGATGGCATCGCGAATACGGTTGCCGAAATACTTCTTGGTGATGAGCGCCGCGATCAGCGCGCGGGTCTTGTAGCGCTTCCACGCGCTCCAATCGCGCGTGACGTGCATCCACACATCGTAGACCAGCCCCTTATGCTCCACCTCTTCTGTGGCATGCCAGCGCCAGATTTCCGCTGCAACCGGATCAGCCCCTTCGAGATAATCGGGGTGTTTCAGCAGATGGCGGCTGATAATCGCAGCGAAATGTTCCAGCGCGATGGTGATCGCCAGGTTGAATTCCTTCGGTCGTCCCTCGGTCAGCTCAAGCATCGCCTGAATGCCTTGATCGATGCTTTCAACGTTATAACCGTGGTCGGAGACAAGCCGATTGAAGGCGACATGCTCGCGCGTGTGATTGATTTCTTGCGTGGAGAATGCCTTGACCTCGCGGGCAAGTTTTTCCGGAATATCGTCGCGGAACAGCCGCAATGTATCGATGAAGAAGGCCTCACCTCGCGGCAGGCTGGCCGAAACCGAATTGTACCACGCCGTCGCAACCGGATCGCCCGAATGCCAGTGGCGTGGAACCATCGCCTTGCGATCAAATCGCTGATTGCGGATGATCAGCTCGTGCTCCGACGGAGTCGCGCCAGAACTAGCAAGGCCTAAACCTTTATCCGCACTGTCCTTTTCGGCAGGCTTGTCGATTGGCGCCGCGCGCTTTAGGTCAATCTTGGTCTGTTCGGTCATATTTAAGAATCTATTAGGCTTAACAATTGATGACAAGTCGCAAGCGTCTAACGCCCGAAGAATCCCGTAGTTCCGCGTTGGAGGCGGCAAGGGCGCTATTGATCGAAACAGGGCCGCAATCGGTCACTTTGAAGGCCGTTGCTGGGCGGATCGGTCGCACACATGCAAACCTGCTGCACCATTTTGGGTCAGCTTCCGGGCTGCAAAAGGCGCTGGCCGAGCATCTGGCGCGCACGGTTTGCGAGACGATTATCGAGGCGGTGCGTGCGAGTCGTGCCGGTTTGGGATCAGCGCGTGAGGTCGTAGACTTGGCTTTTGACGCATTCGATCGGGAGGGCGCCGGCGCGCTCACCAGTTGGATGCTTCTGACTGGCAATGAAGACGCGCTGCACCCAATTATCGAGACCATCCATGAGTTGGTGGACGAGATCGCACCGGAAGAGGCGGAGCATTGCGGGGATGAGCAACGTGTCCATCGTGACACGCTCAGCCTGGTGTTACTCGCTTTAGGCGACGCGCTGATCGGCGGGGCGTTGGCCAAGTCGCTCGGTCTCCCGCGCGACGCTGCCCGCGAACGCGCTCAGGGCATGCTCGAAGCTTCAATCGCGGAAAATCAACCTCAGGATTAGTCGCGAATACCCGCTGCCTGCCATTCAGGAAGGGATGCTGAATCAAGATCGGTCACCCGCAAATGATCCACGGCGAAGCCGAGCTCCTCATAAGCGGCTTTGCGGCGCTTCTCCTCAGATTGATCTAGCGGAACGACGACGAGCCGCCGATTAACCTTCTGCCGCCAATTCATGCGCGCGGTATTCTCCTGACCGATGTAGCAGCCCTTCTCGAAGTTCACGCCGTTGAGCTCCACCGCATTGGTTTCGAGCCAAAGAATGTCAGCGACTTCTGCACGACCTTCTGGCACGCCGAGTTTCAAACGATGCACGAGATAGGCATCGTCCGCCGATTCATCTGTTTCTTTAACAGGCGCGATCCAGCGATGGCCCAGTTCAGGCAAGCGCGGATCAAGTGACGCGCCTTCATCTTCGTCGGTGCTCCAATGGACGGCGAGCGTCTCGTCGCGGGCAATGTCGATCTTGCGGAGCAGACGATAGAGCGAGAGCCTCTTAGCCAAGTCCGCCGCGACCTCCGCCTCGCAATCGAGCAGGATGTCGTCGCCGTCTGACCACACGAAGAAGTCGAACATCGCCTTGCCTTGTGCGGATAGCAGCGCGGCATAGACCGGCAGATCGCCGCTCACGTCATTGGTCACCAGACCTTGCAGGAAGTCGGTAACGTCCTCGCTTTCATCTTGCGGAGAAAGACGGATCACGGCGCGGTTTACGAGGCGAGTGGCGGTCATAGGTGAGCTAGTCTCTTGGCAATGGCGGATGCAATGCGCGGGCCCAGTTCCGGGCCTTGTTCGGGATAGAGATAGGGTTCGACCAGCTCCGCTTCCATAAGCAGTAAGTGTCCGTCTTCGCCGCGCACCATATCAATCCGCGCATATAGCGGCGCGTCGAAAGGCAGCGCGGCCACCACTGCCTCAGCCTGCGCCTGATCCTGCGCACTCGGCGCGTGGTCGATCTCTGTCCCGCCATAAAGCGATTGGATGCGATAATCGCCGCTCGCCGCCCGCTTGCAAAGGGCATGGCTGAACTCGCCATCGACAAACAAAAAGGAGAACTCTCCCTCACGTTGTATTGCCGGGAGGAAGGGTTGAAGCATCGCCGCGTGGCCAAAGCGCCAATCGTTTTCCGGCATGTCATCGCGCGAAAACATAACTTGCCCTTCGGCCCCCGCACCAACCTGACGCTTGATTACGAGCTCGCCGCAGCCAAATTCTTGCATCGCCGCCATGACGTCATCCGCTGCAACATCGTCGAGCCAGATTGTCGGAATCGTTCGCGCGCCTCGCTCCGCCAATTCGCGTAAATAGGTCTTCACCGAGTTCCAGCGCACGACCTCTGCTGAGTTGCAGAGAGTGATTCCGCGCGCCTCAAGCGCATCGAGCTTCGCCAGATAAGATTCATGCTTGTCCTGATAATTCCAGGCCGTACCGAGCATGGCGAGTGGAATCTCGTCGAATTCTGGGAGATCGGCTTCCCAATCGACGACTTTCATGGCGATGCTGTGGACCGCGAGAGCAGGCTCGAATGCGGCCACCATGCGATCGTGTTCGAACGCATCTTCCCGCCGCGCGCCTGCACCGGGCAGAGTCGTCTCGCAGGCCATGAATACTATAGTCGTCATGGCGCGCACCACTAGGCGAGCTCATCACCGGTGGAAAGAGGGGCGTGACAAGAGCTTCGCCGCGCGGCTAGAGCGCGCCTGACATGACAGATCAGACGCTCACGATCCGCCGCCCCGATGACTGGCACCTGCATTTCCGCGACGGCGAGGTGATGCGCGAGGTGGTGCCGTTCACCGCACGCCAATTCGCCCGCGCTATCGTGATGCCTAACCTCTCACCGCCCGTTACCGACACGGCGAGCGCCGCCGCCTATCGAGAGCGGATCATGGGGGCGGTGCCTGCGGGCGTCGATTTCACCCCTCTGATGACCTGCTATCTGACAGACACTACCGATCCGGCGGACCTTGCGCGCGGAGCGGCAGACGGTGTGTTCACTGCGGCCAAGCTTTACCCCGCCAATGCGACGACCAATTCCGCGCATGGCGTGAGCGATGTCGCTAAAATATACCCCGTGCTCGAGGCGATGGAGCGCGAAGACATCGTCCTGTGCGTCCACGGGGAGGTTACCGAAGATGCGATCGACATATTCGACCGAGAGGCCGAGTTTATCGAGCGTCACATGCGGGCCATCGTGCGTGACTTTCCCGATCTGCGGGTGGTTTTCGAGCATATCACGACATCCGACGCTGCAAACTTTGTGACTGGTGAAGGGGCGAATGTGGCCGCCACGATCACGCCTCAGCATCTTCACATCAATCGCAACGCCATGCTGGTCGGTGGAATCCAGCCGCACAATTACTGCCTGCCCGTGGCCAAGCGCGAGGCGCACCGGCTGGCCTTGCGCAAAGCCGCGACGTCAGGCTCGCCCAAATTCTTCCTAGGTACGGACAGTGCCCCGCATCTGCGCAGCGCCAAGGAAAGCGCCTGCGGCTGTGCGGGTATCTTCAACGCCCCGTTTGCGCTCGAAAGCTATCTAGCCGTGTTCGAAGAAGAGCGCGCGCTGGAGCATTTCGAGGCTTTCGCATCGCTCAACGGACCACGCTTTTACAAATTGCCGGTCAACGAAGAGACGATCACGCTCGAACGTGCGCCAACGAAGGTGCCGGAGAACATCGCGATGGCGGGCGAAGAGATTGTGCCCTTCCACGCGGGCGAAACGCTCGGCTGGCGGTTGGCGAGCTAAACTGTTGGCGCTTGCTTGCGGCGCGAACGAGACCATAGATCGGCGACGAAAATCGCAATCGCGGTCCAGATCAGCAGGAAGCTGCCGAGCTGAACCAGGCGTAGTTCCTGTTCGAACACCGTCAGCCCAAGCAGGAAGACGATAGTTGGTGCCAGATATTGAATGAAGCCGAGCGTTGAATAGGGCATGCGCCGCGCGGCAATCGCAAACAGCAGTAGCGGCACAGCGGTTACCACACCTCCCAACACAATCGCGAGGCTAAGCCATAAATCGCCGCCAAAGGCAGAGCCGACTGGGGTTTTGGCATACCACAGTGCGATGCCAGCGGCTGGCAGCAGCAGGATTGCGGACTCGATTGTCAGACCTGGCAAAGACCCAACATCAAGCTGTTTCCTCACCATGCCATAGAAGGCGAAGGTTAATGCCAGCGTGAGGCTGATCCAAAGGGTCGTGAGCGCGCCGCCGAGGAGCAGAGCCACCGCGCAGCTGGCGATTGCCACTGCTAGCCACTGCAGGCGACTGAGCTTTTCGCCGAGAAGCAAGGTGCCCAGAAGCACGTTGATCAGCGGGTTGAGATAGTATCCCAGACTGGCGGCGTAGACCTGCCCCTCCTGAATGGCCCAGACGTACACCAGCCAGTTTATCCCGATCAGAGTCGCGCTGAGCGTCAACATGGCAAGGCTGCGCATACTACCAATCGCTTGGCGTAGCGCCGGGAACTGCCGCCGAAATGCGACGATGACCAGGCAAATTGGTAAGGTCCAGATGATCCGCCAACCGACAAATTCGAACGGCGGCACGCTGCTGACCAGAATAAGGTAGAGCGGCAAGAAGCCCCAGATCAGATAGGCGCCAAGCGCTGCTGGAAGGCCCGAGGGCGCGGATTTGTCTGTGGGAGCATCCATTACCTGTCGCCACTAGGCCCGGTGCACCTTGGGCGCAAGGAGTGTGGAAATTCCACCCCAGCGCACTTTTCTTGTGAGCGGCTGACAAAAAGCTGCGAATCTGCACAAGTCGTTGCGCTTCTGTTCAGGTTTAGGGCTATAATGATGAACACAGAAAAGGCGGAGGACGCGCGGGGGCACTAATGATTATGCGGCTCCCGCCTTTTCACGCAATCAATCAAGAGCTTTGGGCCATTCCCACCAATGGCCCGGGCGCGGCTCCCACCAGTCGCGGAAAGCGCTCTCATGCCGTTTGGCGTGGGGGCGTTTTCATTTCTGCGGACGATCTGCCGGGCGGGCGGCCCGCCGACGAAGGCGAAAATTAACCAAGATCGGGCAATAGCCGAGCATGCACGGATTCCGCTCAATCCTCGGCCTTGTCGCTCTTGCCAGCGGTGCGCTGAGCCTCACGTCCTGCGCGGATGAACCTGCGCAAGAGCTGACCGGAGACACACGCGATCCGTTGCTCGCAAGAGCGCTCAACGATCCACTTATGGTCGATCCGGACCTGGCTTACCGAAACGAGGCAGCCGCTGTGCTGACAATCGGCGCAGATCATGCTTTGCCGTTACTGGCTGGCAACGCGCAGCAGGCACGCCGTTCCCGCGACGAAGCGCGGCTTGAACTGTTAGAGGACGGGCAAATTACCGAACTTCCTGCGCCCAGCGAGAACGAGGAAGGCAAATTGCTGGCCGGTTTGCGCAGCGCCGCTGAAATGGCGCTGGCTCATGGAGCGCCGGAAGAATGCGCGAAGGCATTGCGCGCAGATTTTAGCTGGGCAGCGCGTCTCGATGAGGTTTCCTCGATCATGCCGCTCGGCCATGTGCGGGCAGCAGCGGGCGTCGAAAGCGAGACCTGCTCATTGCGTGTCGTGTCTTACTTCAGTGCGGCTGAGGGAGAGGACGTGCTGCAATATCATTTCAACATGGCGCGCCGCAGCGGGCTGGAAGTACAGACTTATCAGACGCCGGAATTGTCACTGCGCGCCAACTCGGACAAGAGCGATTTTGCGGTCAATATCCGTGATGCGCGCAATGCAATGCGCGTCGTCGATCTGATCTATTGGAGCGCTCCCTAGAGCGCAGCCAACGCCGCTAGTGGATCAGTCTTCCTTGAGGCCCACACCGATATTGGCGCGCGGTTGCTCCATCTCGGTGCTCGCGACCGGATAGGCGCAATAGTCCGCGGCGTAATAGGCGGCCGGGCGATGATTGCCTGAAAGGCCGATCCCGCCAAACGGTTGCGAGGATGACGCGCCATTGGTCGGGCGGTTCCAGTTGATGATGCCGGCCCTCACATTGGCCCAGAACAACCCGAAATCGTCAGGCGAACCGCCTATCAGAGAGGCAGATAGGCCGAACCGCGTGTTGTTCGCTTCGGCAATCGCCATGTCCAAATCGGGCACTTTGATAACCTGGAGCAGTGGTCCGAACAGTTCAACGTCGGGGCGATCCTCGACTTCGCTCGTGTCGATGATGCCCGGCGTCAGGAACGGCTTTTCCGGATCGGCACGCCGCATATGAGCCAGCGGTTTGCCGCCCTCCGTCACCAGCGCGAGGAAGCCCTGTTCGAGTTTGTCGGCGGCATCATTGTCGATCACCGGGCCCATAAAGGGCTGCGGATCGGCAAAGGGGTCACCAACAATGAGCTTGCGCGTAAGCTTCAGCAGCTCCTTCATGACCGGCTCATACATGCTTTCGACGATGACCAGCCGTCGGGCTGCGGTGCAGCGCTGTCCGGCCGAGGTGAACGCGCTTTGTACGATCAGCGTCGCGGCGTCTTTGATCTTCGGCGTGTCGATCACCACGAGTGGATTATTGCCGCCCATTTCGAGTGCGACGATTTTGCCGGGATTGGAGGCGAGGCGGCGATTGATCGCGATGCCCGCCTGAACAGATCCCGTGAACAACACGCCATCGACCCCGCCATGCGCGACGAGATCCTTGCCTTCGTCGATGCCGCCAATCACGATTTGCACGACATCCGGCGGGATTCCGGCGGCGTGGAAACACTCCACCAACGCTTCGCCAACGGCGGGTGTTTTCTCGGACGGTTTGAACAGGATGACATTGCCCGCGATCAGAGCAGGGACGATATGACCGTTGGGTAGATGAGCGGGGAAGTTGTACGGGCCCAATACGGCCATCACGCCATGTGGTTTATGGCGCACTGCGGCGCTTCCCTGAAGTGCGCTGTCGAGCTTTTTGCGTCCTGTGCGCTCCCCATAGGCGTTTACGGAAATCTCGACCTTGTTGATGACCGCATCGACTTCGGTGCGAGCCTCCCACAGAGGTTTTCCTGCTTCCTTGGCGATCAGTTCGGCGAGGTCATCGGCGCGCGCGCGCACCTCATTGGCGAATCGGCGCAGCAGTTCAATCCGATTGGCGAGGGGCGTCGCTGCCCATTCCGGCCATGCTCGCCGTGCGCGGCTAACCGCCTCATTGACATTGCCTGCCTCGCCGCGCCAAACTTCTTCGCCCGTCGAGGGCGCGTAAGAAATATATGTATTATCAGTCACGTTGCAGACTTCTACTCACGTCCAGAATTCAAATCGCAGCTCCGTATCGGGATCGTCATGCCCCGATTGTTGAGCCACGTCCTGGCTCCCCCAACTTCAGGTTTCAACTAGTTGCAATGAACAACAAAAGATAGAGGGGCAGGCGATTTTAGTCGCCGCGAGCCATCGCGGAATTGGGTGAACGCCGCGGAAACGGGCAATTGCGTGCTGACCCTTGGATCAATGCAAGTGCGGCGGCGGCCTGCAATCTGCTACTCGATTGGGTTCGCCGTCTGGTGTCCGGTTGGCTCGGGCCGTTCGCCGTGCGCGCTGCCCATCTCTCTTAGCGCTTCGATTTTGGAGTGAAGCGGTCCCCAGTCATCGCCTTCATCGATAGCGGCCCAGATCGCCTCGACTTCTTCGATCAGCATGCTTTGCGGCGCGTCGCCGCTCCAATAGGCATGCGAGCTGTCGGCAGGCGCATAGTTTTTCAGCGCGTCGGCCAGATCACCCACCGCATTGCCACCTCCTCTGTTCGCGAAGAAGAAGGCGTCGGGTGAAATCTTGCCCTCACGCATTGCCTTTTCGCACGCGGCGACCAGTTGCGTATCGGATTCGACGCCTCGCGGTTCGACACCCAACCGCCAGCACCATCGCCTTGCGACCGCCGCCATATAGAGTTCACCATAGCGGTTGAGCGCAGCAATCAGCGGATCGGCATCGGTCACCAGCCTGAGCGCAACGGCCAATTGTCCGCAATTCCAGTGCAGCGCCTCTGGCTGACGCCCAAAGGCATAGAGCCCACCATGATCGAAATAGGCGGCGGTGAAACTTGGATCCCACTTGGGCAACCAGCGCCACGGACCGTAGTCGAAACTCTCGCCAGTGATGTTCATATTATCGGTGTTGAGCACGCCGTGGACGAAGCCCGCGACCATATAGCTGGCGGCCAGGTCGGCCATGCGTTCGACAACCTGATGCATCAGGATCGCGGCGGCCTCATCGCGTCCCGGCGCGTCCTCTGGTGGCTGCGGTCCCGGAAAATGCGTCAGGCAATAGGTGATTAGTGCCTCCATATGCTCGGTCTCTTCCATCGCGAGCAGGCGCTGGAAAGTGCCGATGCGGATATGCGAATGGCTGAGCCGGACCATCACTGCCGAACGCGCAGGCGAAGGCTCGTCATCGCGCCAAAGCTGCTCGCCCGTTTCGATCACGGAGAAGGTCTTGGAAGTGTTAGCGCCCAAAGCTTCGAGCATTTCGGTGGCCAGGATTTCGCGAATCGCGCCCTTCAGCGTCAGCCGCCCGTCGCCATTGCGGCTGTAAGGTGTCTGGCCGGAGCCTTTGGTGCCCAGATCGAGCAGCCGCCCGTCGCTTCCGCGCAGTTGCGCCGCTAGAAACCCGCGACCGTCGCCAATATCGGGATTGTAGGCGCGAAACTGATGACCGTGATATTTCAGCGCCAGTGGCTCAGGCAGATTGTCTGGTAGCGGCTCAAATCGACCGAAATGCGCGGCCCATTCTTCATCGCTCAGATGCGCCAGCCCTACCGGCTTTGCCCAGCGATCGTTGCGGAAGCGAATCTGGGTCTTTGGAAAGTCGGCAGGAGCCACCCTGGCGCCGAGCCATTCGGCCAGCGCGTCTATGGCAGTCTCGGGCCGATAATCGGCAGCTTGCGGTTCGGCGCGCATGTCGCGATAGTGGGGGCAAGCATGGGGCGGCGCAAGCGCGGCTTCGCAAAAAAGCTATGATTTGAAGGAATTTCGCTCGCCTATGGAGAGCCCTTACCAGGATCGCTACTGGGCCAGCAGCGATGGCCTCAAACTGCACTATCGCGATTATGCCGGGGCGGATGGCGCGGCCGGGCGTCCGCCTGTGCTTTGCATGCACGGGCTGACCCGCAATGCGCGCGACTTCGAGAACCTGGCAGAGCATCTCTCACGCACTTTCCGGGTTATCGTGCCGGAGATGCGCGGGCGCGGGATGAGCGAGTATGCGCCTAACTCCGACAGCTACAGTCCTGCGGTTTATGTCGGCGATGTCGAGCGCCTGTTGGAAGAACAGAAGATCGAGAGTTTCATCGCGATTGGTACTTCGATGGGCGGATTGATGACGATGATGATGGCCACGGCAAAGCCAGGACGCATCGCGGCTGTCGTCATGAACGATATCGGTCCGGAGCTGAACCCGGCGGGGATCGAGCGGATTGGCGGTTATGTGGGGCAGCAGCGCAGCTACCCGACCTGGATGCATGCAGCCAGGTCGATGGCGAGCGTGCACCAGCCTAGTTTCCCCGACTACGATCTGGAAAAATGGCTGCACATGGCCAAGCGCACTATGGTGGTCGGACAGAATGGCCGGATCAGCTATGACTACGACATGGCGATTGCCGAGCCTTTCAGCAGGCCGGGCAATGCCGCTCCTACCGATTTGTGGCCCGCCTTCGATGCGCTCAAAGATGTGCCGATGGTGCTGCTTCGTGGCGAGCTCTCCGATCTACTCTTACCGGATACGGTAACGCAAATGGGTGAGCGCAGTTCGGCGATGACCTCTATCACCGTCCCGCGTGTTGGCCATGCACCGACCCTCGACGAACCGGAAGCGCGAGCCGCGATTGACGAATTGCTGACACCCCTCGCATGACCAAGGGTGGGGGCAAGGCCAAGGGTAAGAAAGCGAGCGCCGCGCCGCCGAAAGTGCTGCACTGCCATTCAACATTTTCAGCTGGCGGCAAAGAACTGCGCAGCGTCGACTTGATGAACGCTTTTGGCAGCAGGCTCTCGCATGCAGTCATCTCGGGCGAACCTGAGGAGATGGGCGCTCGCGCAGCAATTGCCAAAGGCCAGCCGGTCAGTTTCCCTAGCGATTTTCCACCCTTGAGCGGGCTTCCATCGCCATCTCGCCTGCAAAAGATCGCCAAGGCGCTGACCCAATACGACCTTGTCCTGACGTATAATTGGGGTGCGATGGATGTGGTGATGGCGCATACCGCCTTCAGTCGCGCCTTCGAATTGCCACCACTGATCCATCATGAGGATGGCTTCAACGAAGACGAGGCAGACGGTCTCAAGACAAGCCGCAATTGGTATCGCCGCATTGCTCTGGGGAAATCGTCTGGTCTTGTCGTGCCTTCGCGCAAGCTGGAGGATATCGCGCTCGAAGTCTGGGACCAGCCACGCGACCACGTGATCCGCATTCCCAATGGGATCGATACGCTCGCCTTCGCCAAGACACCGCGCGCCGACAGTCTGCGTGTGGTGAAGCGCAAGGGGGAGCGCTGGGTTGGCACGCTTGCCGGGCTGCGCCCCGTTAAACAGCTGACGATGCTAGTCGAGGCGTTTGCAGGCCTTCCCGAGGAATGGCAGCTGGTTATCCTCGGCGAGGGGCCGGACAAGGAGGCGATCCAGCATGCCGCTGTTCGGGCTGAGATAAATCACCGGGTTCACCTGCCCGGCAAGGTTAGCAATCCCGCCTCTGCTGTCGGTTTGTTCGATATTTTCGCCCTGTCCTCGAAAAGCGAGCAATTTCCGCTCTCTGTGGTCGAGGCGATGGCGGCCGGACTGCCGGTTGCGGCACCCGATGTCGGCGATGTTCGGACTATGGTGGCAGAGCTGAACGCGCCGATGATTTGCGCTCCGAATGATGTTGGAGAACTGGCAGGCACTCTCAGAACATTGGCACAAGATGCCGATTTGCGGCGTAAAATCGGTGATGCCAATCGTAAGAAAGCGATTACGCAGTTTGACCGGGCGCGCATGATTGAGCGCTATCAGGAGCTCTATTCAAGCGCGCTTGGACGGGATTTTTGAGCGTCGCGGCATCGCCTCTTAACCTGCCGTTCAACTGCCATCGGCTCAAGTCGGTGGGCACAGGGCAGAGATGGCATTGCGGTTGCCGCCATGCGCCCCTAAAAGCGCGGGCGATCTGTGACTAACCCAATTTGGAAAGGGCCCCGGTGGCGCTGAACCCTAAAAACGGAAAATCCTCCGAAGACGACAAGGCAGCGAAGAAAGCGGCAGAAGACGAAGTCATTCTGCGCGAAATCGATGAGGCCGTTCGCAAGGATGATCTGGAGCAATTCGGCAAGAAATACGGCACCGCCCTGATCGGCGGCGTGGTCGCAATTTTGGTCGGATTCGGCGGTTATCTGTATTGGGATTCGCAGCAGGAGGCCGAGCTGGAAGGGCATTCCGAAACGCTAACCCGCGCGCTCGATCAGGTTGAGGCGGGCAATTTTGCCGCTGCCAGCGAAGCCGCTGGTGAGCTAGTCACAACTGACAATGCTGCGGCAAAGACCAGCGCGTTGATGCTGCAGGCGGGCGCTGCGTTGGAGCAAGGCGATACTGCAGCGGCGGTCGCGCTTTATGCGCAGGTTGCAGCGGACGAAAATGCGCCGCCAGCTTTGCGCGATCTGGCCACCATTCGCGAGATCGCGACCAATTTCGAAGAGCGTGAGCCAGCCGACGTGATCGAGCGTTTGAGCTCGCTGGCCGTGCCCGGTAACGCTTTTTTCGGTAGCGCGGGCGAACTGACCGCGATGGCGCATCTCGATGCAGGTAATGAAGCGGAGGCTGGCGCCTTATTCGCGGCGATTGCCAAGGGTGAAGGCGTGCCTGAGACGCTGCAATCGCGGGCTCGGCAAATGGCCGGCCTGCTGGGTGTCGATGCGATCGAAGACCCGGAAGAGCTGCTTGAGGAAGAGGGCGTCATTGATGAAAACGGCGCACCTGTTGGTGGCCCTGCCGGTGCAGCGCCCGCTCCTGCCGGAGCAGCAAACTAAGTTTCACACAGAATGAGAGTGCGCATCGCAAGCGCGCCGACAATTGGTCTGATTGGACGGATGATGAAAAGGTTTAAAAACTCAACTCGCACAGCGCTGATCGGCGGCGCACTGGCGGCTTTGCTCTCAGGCTGCAGTGGCGGCCTGTTCGGTGGCGGCGATAAGAAAGCGACCCCAACCATTGGCGAACGCACGCCGATCCTTTCGCGCATCGAGAGCGGCGCGAGCGTCGATCCATCGCTTGCGCAGGTCAGCGTGGTGCTTCCTCCCGCACAAGCCAATCCCGAATGGGCGCAGGTGGGCGGTTCTGCCAGCAAATCCTACGGGCATCTTGCTCTGTCCGAAAATCCCACCAAAGTCTGGACCGCAAAAATCGCCGGGGCGAGCAACCGCATGCGTCTCGCAGCCGCTCCTGTCGTCGGCAGCGGTGCTCTTTACGTTGTCGGTTCCGACGGCACGATCCACAGCTTTGACGCGAAAACCGGCGCGCGGCGCTGGGAAGTTTCGGCCGCGATGGAAAGCAACATGCAGGCAGCAGCCTTTGGTGGCGGCGTCAGCTATTCCGATGGCCGGGTCTACGCCACAAATGGCGCTGGCGAAGTAACAGCGTTGAACGCTTCCGATGGATCCGAGATCTGGAAGGTAAAGCCCTCTGGCCCGCTACGCGGATCGCCGACCATCGCCTTCGGCCAGGTCTATGTAATGACGCAGGACAACCAGGTGATCGCGCTCGACGCAAGCACGGGCGAGCTGCTGTGGAATGATGCAGGCTCTGCCACCCAAGCAGGCGTCTTCGGTGTTGCCGCTCCTGCGGCTGGGCAAGGCACGGTGATTGCGGGTTATTCGAGCGGTGAGCTGTCGGCTTATCGTTATGAGAATGGCCGGACGCTGTGGTCAGACGCGCTCTCGCGAACGAATATCTCGACGCAGGTTGGTACGCTGACCGACATTGACGCCGATCCGATCATCGATTCGGGCCGTGTCTATGCGCTTGGCCAAGGCGGTCGCATGGCTGCCTATGAACTGCTCACCGGACAGCGCATCTGGGAACTGAATCTCGCGGGCATTTCCACTCCTGCAATTGCAGGCGAGTGGATCTTCACGCTGACCGACGATGCCAGACTGCTGGCGATTGCCCGTTCGACGGGCCGCGTACGTTGGATCACTCAGATGCAGGGCTATCGCAACGAGGAAAAGAAGAAGGACGCGATCTACTGGACCGGTCCCGTTCTCGCAGGCGGTCAGCTGTGGGTCGGCAGCTCGCGCGGGGCGCTTTATCGCGTCAGCACCGGAGAGGGTTCCGCGCAGGCTTTTGCCGAGCTCGATGCCTCAGTCAGCCTGCCACCAATTGTCGCCGACAACATGATGTATCTGCTCGATGACAGTGGAACGATCCACGCCTGGCAGTAACTCCAAGCGCAATCGCGCCAAACCAGCCGTGAAATTAACCATTTGAGGCGCGCTGTTCCTGAGCGGGACGGCGCCCTCAATCTAACCATGGTGTTAACCCATTCGCGCTAAGGGCCGAATGGTAATGAGCGCGAACAATCCATCCACGATCAGCGATAAGCCGATTCCCAAGCAGGCGCCGCCGCAAAGTGACGTTTCTGCGGGCGTGGGGCTGGCAGGGCTGCTCGGCCTGTTCGTGTGGCTCCTGTTTTGCCGGACGTACCCGCTAACTGCAGAGTTCTTCGACCTTCCCGGTCCGCGCGGCGTGCTGTCTGGACCCTATGCGGCGATTACCGCCATGCTGTTTACGGCTGGGCCGATGGCGATCTGGTCGCTGCTCGTCGACCGGGTGCATAAACGCGCTTCAACCGGGCTCGATTGGTCATTGAAGCGCCCTGTCGCCGAGGTGCTTGATGTATCGATCGTCAAGATCGCCGGGCTGTGGGCGACCTGGGCTATCCTTGCTGCACTTTACTGTCTCGCGCGCTGGTATTGGAACGGACAATATCTGTTCGCGATGGAAGTGCTTGCTGTCGCGGCGATCCCGATGGTTGTTCTGTCGGTTCCCTATGTGATCTGGCTCGACCGTTTCATGGTCAATCCGCGTGACAGCGCATGGCATTTCGGCGCGATGTTGATCGGGCGCGAGGCATTCGATGCCGAACAGGTAAAGAAGCATTGGCGGGCGTGGATCATCAAAGGCTTCTTCGGGGCTTTCATGATCTCGATCCTGCCGTTTGGCTGGAACCAGATCGTCGAGGCAGATATCGCCGCGATCTATCAGAACCCCGTCGAATTGGGCCTGATCCTGATCGCGCTGCTATTCGTGATCGACGTGCAAATCGGGACGGTTGGTTACCTCTTCACCATGCGTCCGCTCGATGCGCATATCCGCTCTGGCAACCCGTTTCTGGGCGGCTGGCTGGCGGCGCTGATATGCTATCCGCCCTTTGTCTGGGGCATTATCGGCAATGGCCAGGTGCTCAGCTACGAGCACAATGTTGAGGGCTGGGGTCACTGGTTTGCGGGCAACACGGCGCTGCTTTGGGTCTGGGCGGCGTGGCTTGTCTTCCTGACTGGGATATACGCTTGGGCGACAGTCGCCTTTGGCATCCGCTTTTCCAACCTCACCTATCGCGGCGTGCTGACCAATGGTCCGTATCGTTTCACGCGGCACCCGGCCTATCTCAGCAAGAACCTGTTCTGGTGGTGCTCGGTGATGCCATTCCTGGTCACAAATGACTCGCTGACCGACGCAATCCGCAACAGCTTCTTCCTCCTCGCCGTGAACGCGATCTACTATTGGCGCGCCCGCACGGAAGAAGCGCATCTACTCGCGGAGGATCCGAAATACCGCGAGTATTACGATTGGATGGAGCAGCATGGCGTCATTACCGCTCCGCTTGCGCGGCTCAAGCGCTCTGTGCTGGGCCGCGGCAAACGGACACGGGGCCCAGAAGTCGCGGAACCGGCTGAATAGAGCCAGTTACATCAGCGGTGCGCCGTCGTCCGCCTGATATTTGAGAACTTCGGTCACTTTCACATCGAGGCCTGCCAGAGCCTGCTGAAAAGCGGCCATATGCGGCGTCTGGAAATGCGCAACGAGAGCGGCTTCATCGATCCATTTTTCGGTGATGTGCAGAACGCTGGCATCGAGAATATCTTGTGCGTAGGCGTAACTGATGCAGCCTTCCTCGGCGTTTGAGGCTGTGACCATGGCAGAGAGCGCCTCGCGGCCTGAGGCGAGCGCACCTTCACCCAGTCTTGCTTGTTCCAATACTATCAGCATGTTCCAGCCCCTTTTTTAGAATGAGTGTTCGTAGGCGCGGGTGATGTCTCCGTTCCATTCCCCGTGATACAGGTCGAGCAGGCGCCGTGCGGGGACTTTGCCGCTGGCGACGATTTCGTCGAGCGTTTCAAGGAAGCCGGTCTCGTTGTCGCCGCTGGAATTGAGCGCGCCGCGCGCATTAAGGCCTTGCCGCGCGATTGCCAGCACATCACGACCCAAATCCTGCATCGTTCCGCCGCCGGGAAGCGGCGCATCAAGGCCTAGGCGTGGGGCATCATTGCGCAGCTGCTCGCGTTCCTCCATCGACCAGTCCTTGACCAAATCCCATGCGGCATCGAGCGCACCTTGGTCATACAGCAAGCCAACCCAGAGGGCGGGCAGCGCGCAGATCCGGCTCCATGGGCCGCCATCTGCCCCGCGCATTTCAAGGAAGCTCTTTAGACGCACCTCGGGAAAGGCGGTTGAGAGGTGATCCCACCAATCGCTTTCCGTCGGGCGTTCACCGGGCAGGGCAGGTAGCTTGCCGTCGAGAAAGTCCCGGAAGCTCTGCCCGGCCGCGTCGATATATCTGCCCTCGCGGAAGACGAAATACATCGGCACGTCCAGCATATAGTCTGCCCAGCGTTCGTAGCCGAAGCCGTCCTCGAAAACGAAGGGCAGCATTCCGGTACGCTGCGGGTCTGTGTCCGACCAGATATGGCTGCGATAGGAGAGGTAGCCGTTGGGCTTGCCCTCGGTGAAAGGCGAGTTTGCGAACAGGGCGGTTGCAAGCGGTTGTAGCGCGAGGCCGACACGAAACTTCTGCGCCATGTCGGCTTCGGATGAATAGTCTAAATTGACCTGGATCGTGCAGGTGCGCAGCATCATGTCGAGGCCCAGGCTGCCAACCTTGGGCATGTGCTGCATCATGATCTCATAGCGGCCCTTGGGCATGACGGGCAGCTCTTCGCGGGTCTTGTCCGGCCACATTCCGAGACCGAGGAAGCCAATCCCGCAACATTCGCCAATCGCTTTGACTTGCTCCAGATGGCGGCCCGTTTCCGCGCAGGTCTGGTGCAAGTTTTCGAGCGGCGCGCCTGACAGTTCGAGTTGGCCCGCAGGCTCCAGGCTGACCGCACCGTCTGCGCCTTTCAGCGCAATAACATTACCGTTCTCCTCGACCGGTTCCCAGCCAAATTCGCGCAAATTCATGAGCATGTCGCGGATACCGCAAGGCTCGTCATAGCTCGGTGCGCGGAAATCCTCGTTCTTGTAGACGAGCTTTTCGTGTTCGGTGCCAATCCGCCAATCGCTTTTTGGCTTCTCGCCGCCGATCATTGGAGCGACCAATTGGTCGCGGCTTTCGATGATTGGATCGTTTGCCCCGGAGGCCTCTCGCGTGCTCATGCGGGTTTCGATAGGCAACCGAAGCGAGGCTGGGAAGCGTAAATTGAGTTTCGTGCAATCAAGTCAATCTTGGCCGTCCCAATCGCCTGCTTCTGCCATCCACACGGAAAGGGCGGCAATAGCAGCGGTCTCTCCGCGCAGGATACGGGGTCCGAGCGAGATCGGCTTGGCCTGTGGATGGGTCCGGATTGCGTCGCGTTCGGCGTCATCAAAGCCGCCTTCCGGACCGATCAGGATTGCCGCTGGTCCGTCGTCATATACGAAGGCATCGGCGGCAAGCTCACCGCCCAATTCGTCCGCAAAAAACAGCGCTCTATCCGCTGGCCAATCGCGCAGCAGGGTCTCCAGCTTTATCGGAGCTTCCAGTTCAGGCAGGGCAGTCCGCGCGCATTGCTCGGCGGCCTCGATCGTCAGCGTCCTGGCTCGATCCATATTGAGCTTATCTGCGACACAGCGTCGCGTAAGAACTGGCTGGATCCGCGCGGCACCAAGTTCGGTCGCCTTCTCCAGCACCATATCGAAACGGTCTTTCTTGAGCAGAGCAGGGCACAGCCACAGATCGGGCACCTCCTCGCGCTCTCGCAGGTGTTCTACCACTTCCAGCGCCACGTCGCGCTTGCCCACATTGACGACACGCGCGCTCCATTCGCCGGTCACATCGTCGCACAGGATGACGCCATCGCCCTCGCTCACCCGCATCACGCGGGCGAGATAGTGCCCCTGATTGCCGTCGATCATCAATTGCGCGCCTTCGACCAGCGGATCGGGGACGAACAGACGCGGCGCGCTACGCGGCGGCCAGGCGGGGGTTTTGGGATCGTGCAGGGCAGACATGGCGCGGCTATTAGACGAGCGCGTCAGGGGTCGCTAGGGGTCTCCCATGAGTGCGAGAACCACACAGTATCTGATCGGTGCAGTGTTTGCTGTGCTGGGCGGATGGGCGTTGCTGTTTCCGGGGTCGGTGATTGATCTGGCTGTGCGACCTGAGTTCCGGAGCGATGATTACCTCGCGACTTTCGCGATGGCGTGCTTTGGGGCGCAGGCGTGCCTGTTCGCGCTCGTTGCCTTCACGGCGATTTTCACCAAGCGCACCTTCCTGTTTTACGGGATCGCGTTGTTGCCCTTCTTCCTGTTCAACTACTGGTTCTATTTTGAAGTGCCCTTGCTGACCGAGGTGGGCTTGCTCGATTTCGCCGGTAACACGGTGATGCTGGCGCTGTGCTGGCATGGCTGGAAAACGGCCGAGCAATGAGCGAACAGATCGTCCCCGATAGCGAGCATCGCGGGCTGGTCGCCCGCCTGCCGCAATTGCCACGAGACTTGGCGCAGCTTGCCCGGTTCGACCGACCGATTGGCTGGTGGCTGCTGTTTTGGCCATGCGTGTTCGGCGTCTGGTTGACTGGGGCAGGTCCGCAATTCGGACTGCTTGGGTGGCTGCTATTGGGTGCGATTGCGATGCGCGGCGCGGGCTGTGTTTATAATGACATCGTCGACGCCGATCTCGACAAACAGGTCGCGCGCACGGCCGTGCGCCCGGTCGCGAGCGGACGAGTGTCGAAACGCACCGCTTGGGCTTGGCTGATCGCGTTGTGCCTGATCGGCCTCGTCGTCCTGCTGCAATTGCGGCTGGAGGCGCAGATTGTCGCGCTGGCGAGTCTCGTGCTCGTGGCCGCCTATCCTTTTATGAAACGGATCACGTGGTGGCCGCAGGCATGGCTGGGCATGGTTTTCAATTGGGGGCTGCTGGTCGGCTGGGTGCATTTGCGCTTCGACAATTGGGATATGCTCGCCTGGATCTACACCGGCTGCGTCGCTTGGGTGATCGGGTATGACACCATCTACGCCCTGCAAGACCGTGAGGATGACGCGTTGGTCGGCATCCGCTCGTCGGCCTTGCGAATGGGCGAGAATGTGAAGGGCGGCGTGATGGCGTTCTACGGGGCGGCGATTGCGTTGTGGGGTCTGGGCTTCTGGCTCTATCGCCCAGACCCGCTCGCGCTACTGGCCTTGTTACCCGTGGCCACTCACCTGCTGTGGCAGGTGGCGACCTTGGATGCCGACGATCCAGCCAACCCGCTAGATCGTTTCCGCTCCAACCGTTGGGCGGGAGCTTTGATGGCGGCTGCATGCTTTGTGGTCGGCAACGCTTGATCGCTTTCAGGCTGGCGAGCGAACATGGGCTCGCGAGGGATGATCTCGTTCATTGCGCGTCTCCTGAATAGCTGACGACTTCGAATTCGATCCCGTCCCAGTCGAAGAAGTAGAACCGTTTGCCCGGATCGTAATCGTCGTGGCCGAAGGGCTTGAGGTCTGAATCGATGACGACTTTCTCCGCTGCATCAAGGTCGTCGACCAGCAGGCCGACATGGTTGAGCGGCTGGCCTTTGCTGTAATCGCCCTTCACATGATCGCCGGTGTAAAGCGCCAGATAGGTCGTCTCGTCACCAACATGGATAGTGCTCCCACCTAGCTGAGATTCGCCCCGCCAGCGTTCGTGCCAGCCGAGCAATCGCTTGAAGAGTTCGGCGCTGCGTTCGGGATCGGTGACGGAGAGGTTTGCGTGTTCGATTTGACCGGTGGGCATGATTGCCTCCTGTTGTGTATCCGTGCGAGTGTTGATTGCGAGCGTACTTTGGAGCGTCTTCCTCCAAGCTCGAATCACCTGACTTTCCAATCATGCAATCTCAAGCTAACTTGAGGTCAAGGGATATCTTGGAGCACATGATTCGATGGCTGACCGACCAAAAAAGACCGATCTCATTCCGATTGGGGAGATGGCGCGGCGCACTGGTTTATCGGTTTCGGCGATCCGGTTTTATGAAGAAAAGGATCTGATCGAACCGATCCGGACCAGCGGCAATCAGCGGCGCTTCCTGCGCTCGGACATTCGCCGGGTCAGCTTTATCCTGATCGCGCAACAGCTGGGTCTGGCCTTGGGCGAGATCGAAGAGGAACTGCGGAAGCTCCCACAAGGACGTACGCCTAACGCGCGTGACTGGCAGAAGATCAGTCGTTCTATCCGCTCAGCGCTCAACACCAGGATCGCGCAGTTGGAGCGTACACGCGACAAGCTTGACGGTTGTATCGGCTGCGGCTGCCTCAGCCTCACGCACTGCCAGCTATACAACAAGGACGATCATTTGGCCGAACAAGGGCCGGGGCCGCGTAATGTCTTGGGCTAAACGTTAGTGTGTCCTGACCCCTAGTACTCCGGACCCAGATCGGGGTCGAGATCGCGTGGCCTGGCAAAATGAACCAGCGTGGCGCAATGCTTCTTAAGCTCTGACCAATCGTCGATTCTGCACTCCAGCACCGCATAGGTGGCTGTCGGAAATTTGACAGCAGCTTCCTGGAACAATTCGTTCTCACGCGCGGGCGAGACAAGGTCTAACAGCACTTCCTGCAAGCCGGGATTGTGACCTGAGACGAGCACAGTGTCGTGCTCTCCTCCATGCTCCTCGACGGTTTCCAGAATCGTTTCTGAGCTCGCAAGATAAAGCCGCTCATCGAACACTGGCTCCATCTTAGGCAGGGAGCGCTCGATCGTACGCTTCACGCGCTCCGCCGGACTGGCGAGCAGCACATCCCAATTGATCCCGTGCTCCTTGATATGCGCGCCGATCAGGTCAGCGCCCTTACGTCCACGATCGTTCAGGCTGCGGTCGAAATCACGCTTCGCAAGATCGTCCCAGTCGGATTTGGCATGGCGTAGAAGGCCAAGGATTTTCATGCGCAGGACGGTCTCGCGTTAATTCCAATTGGATGGCGCGATGCCGGTCGCACACGCCAGCGCATCTCTCAACACGGCTATGGCGCATCTGTAAAGCAAATGCGGCAGGTTCGTGACCACAAGGCCAGCCAAACCTGCCGCATTCGTATTCGCTCATGGATTGTCGGAGATCAGGCGATCCCAGTCTCAACTGCGACCAACCAGCCATTGAGTGAGACGCTAGCTGCAAAGATCGCCGCAATCAGCACTGCGGTGCGTTCGGCAAACCGTGGGGTGATGAAAATCGGCTTGGCATTCTTGCGAAACTCTTCCTTGTAGCGCGGGTGCTCGGTGCCCATCCACCGGTCCCACCAGGTGAAGTAGAAGCCGAAATTGTAGCGTCCCTCGGTATGGTGAAGATCGTGGTGAGTGGTCGTGCAGATCCAGTCGAGCCACTTGCGGTCGACCCATCCGGCTGGGAACAGCTCGACGCCAGCATGAGCCATGACATTGCGAAAGATCATGTGCCACAGAAACAGGAACAGGGCGAAGCCGGCATAGGCATATCCCATCAGACTGGTCATCAGCAGGAACAGCGGCATGAAGGCGGCCTCGGTCACCGCCTCCCAAGAGGCGAAGCTGTATGCGGTCCAGGGGGTAGGCGTACGCGATTTGTGATGATGCAGATGCGTAGCGCGGAACAGCCGCTTGTGATGCAGCGCACGGTGCATCCAGTAGAAATAGGCGTCATGCGCCAGCACGATGATCGCGAACTGAAACGCAACTAGGGCGATTGGCACCTCATCAAGTGTGAAATGGATGATCCCATATTCGCGCAGCACCAAGGTGCTGATTGTTGTGACGCCGAAAATCACAACCGTGCGCACCGATGAGAGCACTTCGCGAATATAGTCTTCGCGCTTTGCCCGCTTGGTCTGGATGCGGCGATTGTCAGCCCAGCGTTTGAAAACGAACAACAAGATCGTCATCGCGCCTGCCGCAATCACATAGCGGGAAAGGTCGAAATACAGCGCGTTGGCCATGTGATCGCCGATCTTTTCGATCAGTGTCGTGTCGGGTGCCGGGGTCATAATGCATGCTCCTGTCTCGTTGCAGGATCAGTGATGACCGATTGTGCTGTGTGCCTCTTCTCACAGGCAAAAAATGCTGGTCAATTTCGGAAACGATCAGCGTTTTTCACTTTTGATCAGCGTGGTTGTTGATCGCCAAGCGCCTGAAATCACTTGGTGTTGTGCCTGTTTCGCTGCGAAAGGCGCGGTTGAACGTGGCGAGCGAATTGTAACCCAAATCCATCGCAATTGTGAGCACTGGCAGGTCGACATGCTCGCGATTCGACAGGCGACTCTTTGCTTCAGCGATCCGGTGACGGTTGAGGAAGGCGGAAAAGTTGCGATGGCCAAGCCGCTGGTTGATCAGCGCGCGGAGGCGATGCTCGGGTGTTCCCAGATGCGCAGCGAGAGAGGTGATGGTGAGGCCGGGCTCGCGGTAATGACCCGCAGCCATCGCGGTGTGGAGTTTTTCATGCAGAACGATTTCTGACGGAGAAAGATCGCTCGGCGGCGCGTCGGCGGCGGGCGCATCCTCCACTGTCTGCACGAGCAGCTGAGAATCGGTGCGCAGCAAGGCGACGCCAGCAAACAGAGTCAGGATAAGGATCAAAATGGCATTGGTCAGTTGCACCCAGGGATAGGTGATTGCAGCGCCCACAATCATTTCGAAAATCAGGATGCCGCCCGCTTGTGCCGCGACCAGCAGTGGCAGGACGAGCCGGATCAAACGGCGCCTTTCGATCAGATCATCCTCGCGATCGCGCCATGCGACGCGCACCAGATCGACGATCAGTACAAGGGAAATGATATGGATGATGTAGAAGCCGACGCTGCCTTCAAACCGCAGAAAGTTTCCCGAAAACCATGTTGGTACCAACACGGCGAGTGCGCCGAGAACTGCCCATCGCGGTGGTTCGCGTTCGAACAGTCGGCGCGCGAACAGCCAGATCCAGAACGGAGTGAGCAGCGAAAGCAGGTCGATCCAAGGATCAAGCGTGCTTTCCGGTGCACCCAACGGCGTCGAATTCAGCACATAAGCCATTGCCCCGGCCAGCAAGCCTATGAGCGCAGTTTTGAGACCACCTCGCGCATCGCCGATGGCTATAATGAGGATCAGCAAAAGGCTTGCGCCAATCACGATCCAGCGAATGTTGAGATCCAAAATCTCGATCATAGCCAAACCCCCATCATGGGATGAAGTCTGCCTCGATATCGTCGTTTACGCCAGTCCGCCCGACCGATCCCGGTGCCCCCTCGGCGATGCGCGCCAGCGCTTCATCGAGGGTCAGGCGTGTGACCGGCGTACCTTCGGGAAAGGCGCTGAGCAGGCGGCTGGGGAAGGCGGCGGAGAGCACCACGAAATGCCCGGCATCGTCTTTTCCGCGGATGAGCCGCCCGAATGCCTGTGCCAGACGCGCGCGGATGATCCTGTCGTCATACTTGCTGGCACTGCCATTGGCGCTTGCCGCCAGGCGCCGCGCCTTGTGCAGGATATCGGGCCGGGGCCAGGGAACTTGTTCCAAGACGACGCAGCGCAGCGAACGACCGGGCACATCCACTCCATCGCGCAAAGCGTCGGTGCCGAGCAGGCTGGCGCGCGGATCGTCGCGAAAGATATCGACCAGAGTACCCGTATCGATCGGATCGACATGCTGGGCGTATAGCGGCAGACCAGCCCGTGCGAGGCGGTCTGCAATGCGGCCATGAACGGCGCGCATCCGACGGATCGCGGTGAACAGGCCGAGCACACCGCCATCGCTGACTTCGATCAGCTTCGCGTAAGTTCCGGCGAGCGCAGGCAAGTCACCTTTCTTGATATCGGTGACGATCAGAACTTCGGCGCGGTTCTCATAATCGAACGGACTTTGCGCTGCGGATTTTAGAGGCTCACTTTCGATATGATCTGCGCCGGAGCGGGCGATGGCAGAGGCCCATTGCTCGCTTTCACCTGCTTCGCTGCTGACCCTGTCCGTCAAAGTCGCGCTGGTCAGCATCACGCCGTGGGCAGGCTCCAGCACAGTCTTGGCAAACGGCTTCATGGGGTCGAGCCAGCGGCGGTGAATGCCAACATCGAATTCGCGCGCATCGCCGCGTTCGACGCTAAGCCAATCTACAAACTCCGGGTCCGCAGGTCCGCCCAGCCGATCAAGCAAAGCCGCCCACGCGCTGAGCAGATCGACCCGCCAGCTGAGAGAGAAGCGCGCGCCTTCGATCCGCTGGCGGCCTTGGCCATCGAGCCAGTCGGGAGGATCGGCCATGATCGCCTCCAACCGCGTACCAAGCTTGATAAGGGGAGTACGGATCGCGGCCAGCGCTTCGCCTGCCACTCCAGCCGCCTCGATCAGCTCGCCGGGTAGGCCGGACGCCTCGGTCTCGATCCCGTATCCGGCATCGACGCCGCCGCTTTCATCGCGGGCGTAGGTGGCGTCGCGGACTTGAGAGAGCAGGGCTTCGATAGGACCGGAAGGCTCGCCTTCGTTGAGACGCCCAAGCCAGCCATCTGCGGGCAGGGCCTGTGCCGCTTCGACGGAATCCTCGATAGCGATGCCGCCCTCATCGTCATAGCTTGCGACATCGGCAAGCCGCGCGGAAAGACCGCGTCTGCGCCCCCGATTTTTGCGCTCAGGCCCAAGAATCCATCGGCGCAGCTCGATCGCCTCCTGCCCGGAGAGCACAGCGGCGAAAGTCGAATCCGCCGCCTCGAACACGTGATGCCCCTCGTCAAAGATGATGCGGGTCGGTTGCAGCGCGTGGTCGCGGCCTCTCGCGGCATTGACCATCACCAGCGCATGGTTGGCAATCACGAGATCGGCCTGAGCGCTGTTGCGACTCGCGCGTTCGATGAAGCATTTTCGGTAATGCGGGCAGCCAGCATAGACGCATTCGCCGCGCTGGTCTGTAAGTGCTGCGATCCCCCGCTTGCGGAACAATGTACCGAGCCAGCCGGGCAGATCCCCGCCGATCATGTCGCCATCCTGTGTGAACGCGGCCCAGCGCCCCACCAATTGCGCGAGGATCGCCGGGCGACCGGAAAATCCGCCCTGCAGTGCGTCCTCAAGATTGAGCAGACAGAGGTAGTTTTCGCGCCCCTTGCGCACCACCACAGGCGGCGTGCCGTCCTTGCGCTTCGAGGGCCAGGCGCGTTTGCTTTCGCTGCGCAATTGCCGTTGGAGATTCTTGGTGAAGGTCGAAACCCAAACGGTCCCTCCAGACGCAGCCGACCATAGCGAGGCAGGCGCGAGATAGCCCAAGGTCTTGCCAATGCCCGTGCCCGCCTGCGCCAGCGCCAGATGCGGCAATTCGCGTTTGTCGCGCGGCGAGAATATGCGCGCAGCATCGCTGGCATAGTCACGCTGGCCCGGGCGTTTTTCCGATCCTTCGCCGGTTAGATGGTCGAGCTGGGATAGGACGGCATCTTGCGCCAGTTCGACCTGCCGTGGCGGCGCGCGTTCGGCGACTTCCTCCCATTCGGGTAGCTTCGCAAAGAGCCATTTCTCCGCCTTTTGTGGCCGTGCGATGTGGGGCTTCAAGACACCAGCCCATTGCCAGCGCAGCTTCTCCAGAGATTGCAGCACCGCCCAGGAACCATCACGCTCGAACCAGTCGGGCTCCTCGCAATTCGCTATCAGCTTGGCAGCGGCGGTTTGCAGGAAGGCGGGCACTTCGGCGTCGCCACCTGGTTCGTCCAACTCCAATGCCTGCGCCAATCCGCGGGGGGTCGGCACGCAGAACGAGGCGGGGTGGACGAAGGCGAACAGTTCCAGCAGGTCGAGGCCTGATAGGTCAGGATAGCCGAGCCGGTTCGCGACCAGCGGTGCGTTCAGCAGCAGCACCGGCGTGTCGGCGGCGGCCATGATCGCATCGCCTTTGGAAACCGCACCCGTATCGCCGCCGGGCGAGCGCAGCCAATTGCCCGAATGGCTCGCATGCAGGGCGGGCAGGTTGAGCGAGGGGGCAAGCGGGGAAGGGGCGTCTGTGCTCACTCAAAAAGGAATGTGCGAGCTAGAACGAAAAGTAAACGTTTGCCTGTCAGGCTGCCAAGGCTTTTCCCAAATGGAGGTGGGCCATGCAAAAACTTCTATCTCTCGCCGCAGCGAGCGCCGTTATCGCGAGCCCTCTGACAGGCACCGCAGCTATGGCGCAGGGCGACGACGCCTCTGTCGTTCAAGCGCATGTAAACGCTTATCGCTCGGGTAATCTCGATGCCTTCGTGGCGACTTTTTCGAAGGATGCCCGGGTTGAGGCAAATGGTATGGTCGCCGTCGGCCACTCACAGATACGCGCTCTCTATGCGCTGAATTTCAAGCCGAACGCGCCGAAGATCAAGGTGATGGACAGCGGCATGAGCGGACCGAACGTCTACATCACGGTTAGCTATGTGTTCACGGATGGTAGTGAGCGGTGTTGCTCCTATTCCGAGTACACTGTGAAGAACGGAAAGATCACCGATCTGATCGCGACCGGCTGAGCTATCAGGGCAGAAAGAAAGGCGACGCAGCACCGAAATGCCGCGCCGCCCCATCGCGCGCTTTCGCTGGGGGGAGAAATGCGATCCGCGCGCGATTAACTCAGAAGCTCTTCTGAAGTCCGATCGTGAAAGTGTATTCCGTCGGCATTTGCGGGCCGTTGAGGTTCTGCAGCAGCGGCAGTCCCCCTTCGACACCGAGCCGCCATCCGGCCAGTGCGCCGTGAGGCACTGCGAAGTTCACTCCTGCGAGTGCGGTCACCCGCTCGCCGCCCGAAAAGTCCGGATTGGCGGTTTGAACTGGACCCATGATCATCGGGTCGATCCCGTCGATCCGGCCAAGGCTTTCCGCTTCAATACGCCCTGACACAGCCACACCGGGCGTGAGCGACTTGGCCACCCAGGCCGTCGCCATCAGGCGATCGCCATAGGAATAGCCCTGATCATTGGTGCCGAGCCGCACGGTGCCGCGCACTTGCGTACCCCAACCCAGCTGATCGTTCTGATCGCGATAGGTCAGGCCCGGCTCAAGATCCCAAGTGCCCGAGCCAAGCTGCATCGGATACGGCAGGCGGACGGTCGGATTGTCGCCCATTGGCGTCAGTATATCGTCCGTTTGCGTATTGGAGCCGGTCGGGATCGAAATCCCGGCATTGATATGGACCTTCTCCGAAATGCCGATCAGCGCGGCCAGCTTCGTATCGCCGAAGCCCGCAGGATTGGTGCGGAAATTGCCCAGCTGGGTCGTGCCCATGCCGCCCTGATAGGTGATGTGATCCATCTCCTTGGTGACGTAATTGGCCATCGCCATCAGAGTGATGTCATCGGACAGGCCGTACATCACGCCCGCCATATGCATATCCATCCGCATGCTGGTTGGCACGATGCGCAAGGTCGGTGGCTGGCCCGGATTGCCGAAGAAACGATTGGGGATTGTGGTGGCGATCGTGTCGGGATCGAGATCTTCATTGCCGATCTGCGCGCCGTCCATATCCATGTGCATCAGGCGGTAGCTTATCATCCACTCGCCCTTCTTGTGACGATGGTCGCCCATCACACCAATGGGGGCGTGATCGAGCGCGTTGATGCCGCCTTCGCTATCGGCAAAGGCAGGGGTAGGGGCGCTCGCAAATGCGACGCCGGATGCAGCCAGAACGACCGCACGAAATGCAGTTCTCATGTGATACTCCTAAAGTCTGAAATGCCTGTGTTTCAGACCTGGAGTGGTGGCCCCGTCGCATCATAAGCGGGGAAGGGCGGACGCGTTGCCAGCGCGCGAATGGCTTCTGGTTCGGGCAGAGAAGTAGCCGGTTTGGCGATGGCGATCAGCACTGGATCGGCTGGCAGGGTCGGGCCGCAGGCGGAACAGCATGGCTTCGCAGTGGAATCGTCTCCGTGCCCGTCACCGTGATCGCCATGTGAGTCTTGCGACACGTCGCTATGCTCTGCGTGCTCCGCATGGCTGGAATGACCCCGCGCAGCAAGCTCTATGCCGGGCACTTTCGCCAGCGCCTCTTCATTGAAGCAGCAAGGCGCGCCGAACACCGTGCGCAGGCCTATCGAGACCAGCAGCGCGACAATCAGGAATTGGCGGGCGAGCGCGGAGTGCATGTGAGCTCTTCTAGCCTCACGATCGACGTCTGCAAAGCTGTTCCGCCCAGTATTAGGCGACCGCCTTCATGATCTGCAGCCCGCGTTCGTAAACGGCGCCTACGACGCGGTTGCGTCCGTCATTTTTAGCGCAATAGACTGCCTGGTCCGCGCATTGCATCGCATCCTGAACGGTGTCTTTCCCCACTCGGATGTGGAAGCCGACGCTGGCGGTGACTTTGGCGCGGGCAAGGTATCCCTTGAAGGTCAAATCGGCGATCGCTTTGCGCGCGGAAAGGGCCAGCGATGACACCGCGCGAGCATGCTGCTCATCGATCAGGACGACGAATTCCTCGCCGCCTATCCGAAACACATACCCGAAATCGGCCAGAAGATCGTTCAGCCGCGTGCCGACGGCGCGCAACACATCGTCCCCGCCATCGTGGCCAAAGCGGTCATTAATCTGTTTGAAGTGGTCGAGGTCGATCAAAATCACTGCGCCGAACGCCCGCCGACCGGCTTTGTCCAACGCGATCTTGCGATCCAGCCTGCGGCGATTGCCGAGTCGGGTAAGCGGATCGATCTCGCCTTCCTCGGTTCGCCCGCGCAGCATGTCGTATCCGATCATCATGACCAGCACGATGCCCAGCGACATGCCCATCAGCGCGCTGGCCGAATGGAAAATGAGGTTGAGGCCGTCGTAAAAGGCGATCACTTCTTCGCGAGTTTCGCCGATCGGGTTGAGGCCCACTGCGACGGTGCGTCCAACATAAGACAATGCAGCGCCAAGAATGGTGCAGAAGGCGATCAGGTCGACGACAGAGGTCTTCCGGACACGCCACAGTTTCGGAAGGCTGGCGGCGATGATGGTTGCACATGCTCCTTGCACAAAAACTCCGCGCAGCCAGTTTGGTGGAGCCCAAGGCATGTTCGGCATCACGTAAATACAGGCAAAGATTGTGAGGCCGATGGCGAATTTAGGGGCCGCCTTCTGGTGCCTCGAGAGAAAAGCCTGCGTCATGATCAGCAAGGGCAGGAAATGCGTTGCGACGGCATACCATGCGACCCACAGATTGCCCGTCGGGTCGCGATAGCCATCCACCACGATTGACGTGAAGGCGACGAAAAAGCCCAATGTCGCCCAACGCGCGGCGACCAGCTTGCGGTCGACGAACGCAATGATGCCCAGCGCGAGGGTGAACAACCCGTACATCGCTGGGATCAGAATAAAAAAGGCGCTACTTCCCGTCATAGGAAAAACGCTTAACCTAGTTTGGTTGCCAAGCTCCTAAATTTGGCCGACTCCCGCATGTTTTTCGCCGCTGGAGCGGGGCGCTGTCCTACATTACGTCGGACGGCTAAGGGCAGACCGATGAAACTCCGCAAATCTCGTGATTTCAGTTGGATAAGTGTCAACTTCGTTTGTTGGTTGCATGCAGCTGTATTTAAAAAGGAAATTGGTGCTTTTAGCTGGGTGACACACTGTCAACTTTGTCAACTTCGTGAGGCCTTCGCGCTTGCACAATCACGCCCATTGGGCAAAAGCGCCTGACCTATGACTGATACCGCTCAAATCGACGAATTGATCGAAGCCGCACGAAACTCCAAGGCTTGGCCGTTTCAAGAGGCTCAGCGGCTGCTCAAACGCTATCCTGATGGCACGAAGCCGGATGGCTCGCCGATCCTGTTCGAGACCGGGTACGGTCCGTCGGGTCTGCCGCATATCGGCACCTTTCAAGAGGTGCTGCGCACCACCTTCGTGCGGCGCGCGTTCGAAGCGCTGATCGGCGCGCGTCCCGAGGATGGCAAGACGCGCCTCGTCGCGTTCTCCGATGACATGGATGGCCTGCGCAAGGTGCCGGACAACCTGCCCAATCAGGACATGTTGACCGAGCATCTGCACAAGCCGCTTTCCCGCATTCCCGATCCCTTTGAAAGCGGACATGAGAGCTTCGCGGCGCACAACAATGCGATGCTACGCGAGTTTCTCGACCGGTTCGGCTTCGACTATGAATTCGTTGCCTCAAACGACATGTACAATTCCGGTCGGTTCGATGACGCGCTTAAGAATGTTCTGCGCAACAACCAGGCGATCCTCGACATCATGTTGCCGACCCTGCGGGCGGAACGTGCCGCAACCTATTCGCCGATCATGCCGATCAGCCCGATCACCGGTCGCGTACTGCAAGTGCCGGTCGAAGTGGTCGATGCCGATAACGGTATCATCCGCTTCAATGACGAGGACGGCAGCGAAGTCGAACAATCAGCGCTGGGCGGTATGTCTAAGCTGCAATGGAAGGTCGACTTTGCGATGCGCTGGGTTGCGCTCGGCGTAGACTATGAAATGTACGGCAAGGACCTGACCGACACCGGCGTGCAATCGGGCAAGATTGCCAAGGTGCTGGGCGGCCGCAAACCGGAAGGGCTGATCTACGAGCTGTTCCTCGACGCCAATGGCGAGAAGATCTCTAAGTCGAAGGGCAATGGCCTGACGATCGAGGAGTGGCTGACATATGGCAGTGAAGAGAGCCTTGGCTTCTACATCTTCCCCAACCCCAAGAGCGCCAAGCAGCTGCATGTCGGCGTAATACCGCGTGCGGTCGATGATTATTGGCAGTTTCGCGAACGTCTGGCCGAGCAACCGCTGGACAAGCAGCTCGGCAATCCGGCGTGGCATTTGCTGCGCGCGAACGGCCAGGGCGACGGCGTCGTGACGCCAGGCGCTGGGGAAAGATTGCCCGTAACCTATGGTCTGCTGTTGAATCTCGCGAGTGTGCTGGGCTCGGAAGCTACATCGGAGGCGTTGAGCGATTACCTCAAGTCCTATCTCGGCGAAGTCGAGATGCGGCCAGAGCTGCAGCGACTAATCGAATGCGCGATTGCCTATACGCGCGATTTCGTGGCGCCGACGCTCAACAAGCGTGCGCCGACTGCGACAGAGGCCGGAGCCTTGCGTGCGTTGGATGACGCGCTTTCCGGTGCTAGTGAGGATGCCGCTGCCGAAGACTTGCAGACAATGGTCTATGAGATCGGCAAGGACGAGGCACATGGCTTTGAGAACCTGCGTGACTGGTTCCGCGCGCTCTACGAGACGCTGTTGGGGAGCGAGCAGGGGCCCCGCATGGGCAGCTTTATCGCGCTTTACGGAGTCGAGAATTCGCGCAAACTGATCGCGGATGCGCTTCAACGTTGACGCCGTAGCCGCCCGCGCCCTCCACCCTACCACCCGGATTGTGTCCCGGTAGGCTCCGGGTGGAGGGCGCGGGCGTCTAGGTCTCATAAAAGGAAAGCTTTCCTACTTCCACGCGCGCGTGCGATACCACCGTGTAATGACGTATTTGGAGCCTTTGATCACCGGCGTTCCGGCATGCAAAGTATCATCGTTCGGAGTGCCATCGGGCAAGGCGTTGTTCCAAACCAGCAGCACGCCCGGTTTGGGTTCGATCTTAATCCCGACGTTGGTGAAATGGGTCTCGCCGCCTTCCTCGACTACGTTGAGAAAGGCCATGGCCGTCCAGCTACGTTGCCCGCCGCGTTTGCGCTCGTCTTTCCAGTAAGGTTGATCGACGTAGAACCAGTCATTGTGCGGCTTGAATTGCTGGCCCTCGTAGTAGCGCTGCCCCTGGATTGCTTCTCCGGTGATCGAGTTCACGCCTAACAAATGGTCTATCCGCCGCGCGACGCTGCGCACGAAATTGTCATGGGGGTTCAAGTCGCCGGAATAGGAGGTTCGAAACCCCTCGTTCTCTTTTGCAATGTGGAGCGAAGAGGGTTTGGCGACCTGATCGATCATAAGGCACAGCCGCTCGCATTCGGCCATGGTCAGGAAGTCGCCGACCGCGAAAATTTCGGCCTTGTCGGTCTCGACTTTGTAGGCACCCGGATCTTCGATCAGGCGCTTTCGCACGCTGGCACCGACGCGTTTCAGTGCGTCTTGATCAGGAACGGTCGCGGTCTTGGCCATTGCTGTGGTGCTTTATGCTTTGGTTCGGGATGATGCTTTTCTGCCAGCCCTTCGACCACAAGAAAACCCCCGCTAGCCATAAAGCGAGCGGGGGCTTTGTTGAGATGATAATGCCTTGCGGACTTACCAGAAGAAGTCGTGGATCACATCGACCACTTCGCCGCTGTATGTATCCACCAGCAACACGTCGTCATAGTAACGCACCCAACGATACGGGCCGTAGACCTCTGGCAGGCGATAGCGCCAAGGATCGTTGATGTAATAGCGCGAGGAGAAGAACAGGCTGTCGAGATGGAAGCCTATGCTGATCCGGCTATAACGGTGGTGGCGATAGGGCGAGTAGTACCGGCCCAGCCGGAAGATGCTGCGATGCGCGCGGCGATGGCTGTACCAATTGTACCGGTTGTGCTTCCGCCATGCGCGGTTCCAGCGCTTGTGATCGCGATATCCGGCACGGTAGCCGTTACGATATCCACGGCGTTCTGCGCGGTATCCTCGGCGACCATCCCGGTACCCGCGATTTCCGTCACGATATCCGCGCCGACCATCCCGATAACCGTCGCGCCGTCCGTCACGATATCTATCGCGGCGTTCTGCACGGCGTTCAGCCCTGCGGCCATCGCGCCGACCGTCCCGATAGGCGTCACGACGATCGGCCCGGCGTTCCGTGCGCCTTTCCACGCGACGTTCTGCTCTGCGGCCATCGCGTCGACCATCACGGTAAGCGCGGTTGCGAGTGCGATCAGAATAGGTCTGGTTGCGGCGATTCTCTACCGCGCGGCGTTCGCGCCGCTCGCCTCGGCCAAACTCTGCGGTCCGGCGCTGCTGGCGAGCCTGCTGTCGATCACCGCGACGCTCCGCACGCCGATCAACACTGCGATTGGCCCGGCGCTCGGCACGTCTTTCGGCGCGAGCTCTTGCTGGGGCTTCACGAGCCTGACGTTGGGTCTGGCGGAATTCGCGGTTATCAGTGCGAACAGCACGACGCGCCTCCTGGCGCTGACCACGACGGTCTCGACGTGCTTCCTGACGATCCCCACGCCGTTCACCACGTGCTTGCTGGCGGTTGCCGCGTCGCTCACCGCGCGCCTGCTGACGATTTCCTTGCCGTTCACTTCGCTGTTGCGCGCGAGCCTGCATTCGCTCGACGCGATTCTCGAAACCGCGGTTTTGCGCCTCGGCTTCTGCGGGTAGGGCGGTCACTGCCATCGCGGCGGCGAGGGCGGAAAGCGCACTACCCCGAAAGGCCTTGGCCTTAAGCAGTTGGGTAACGATCATAGATGCCTCCTTGGTCGCCGTTCCACCACCTACGGCTCGATTGATATGTGTCTTACTAGCGACGAGTCGATTTCCCCAAACTTAACCGCTTGTTTAGGGTTACGTTCATGTTGATCGACTTCAAAATGAACAATCCTGGGGATTGACCTTGCGCGCCGATGCTCCGAATGCCGCGTCATGTTCGAAACGCTCGATCAAGTTCGCGAGGATGTGAAGCGACGGCTGGTTCGCGCCGCCGAGGATCGCAAGCAAGCCATGCACACACCCTGCGTGATCACCAGCGACGTGGATGCGCGCACGATGGTGCTGCGTGAGTTCGACATCGAGGCGTGGACGCTGCGTTTTCACACCGACATCCGCTCGCCCAAGGTGGCCGCAATCGCCGCCGATCCGCGCATGGCCGTGCTGCTTTATGACAAGGGAGCCAAGACTCAGATCAGGGCGCGAGGAACCGGCAAAGTGATGAGCGAAGGTGCGGTTGTCGACCGTGCGTGGGAGAACAGCATCAACTTTGCCAAGCGTTGCTATCTGGGTGAGGGGCCGGGCGCGGTCTCGACCGAGCCGACCAGCGGCCTCCCGGCAGAGTTTGAAGGCGTCGAGCCGGACGATGAGCAAGTGCTGCCCGCACGCCCCAATTTCGCCGTGCTGCTGATCGAGATTGCAGAGATTGACTGGCTCTATCTCGCGCACACCGGCCATGTCCGCGCGCAGTTCGCAAGGGCGATGGGCGACTGGCCGGGGCGATGGGTTACGCCTTGAGAGACGCGGGATCTGGAACACTTTCACTCTTTTGAAAAGTGTGACTTTCCGTGCAAAAGTTTAGTATTTCAGTGGTTTGCATGATTTCTGACCGCGCAATGTGTGACCTTCCAGATTTGGCCAGATGTTGGACAAATACTGGAAAGCCCGCGCGGCTCCGAATGGAAAACCGGTGGTGGATCGACGATTGGAAAGAGCGATCCGCAACCTAGTGAGACCGGCGCGAGTAGGAAAACCCACTCGGCCAGTCGCTCACTAAACCCGTCAATCACCGTTCAAATCACGCTTCAGGCGCGGACCATTCCACCAGCTTCAGCCCGGTCAGTTTCCCGCGCGCCTCATTGGCATCGCGGGTTTCGATGAACTCGACTGAGCCCTGCAGCGCTCCCATATTGAGTTTCGCATCGAGCAGCACGCATTCGCCCGCCGCGACGGATACAGTTTGCGAATGCGCGGTGCCCTTTGTCTGGCTTGCCATTTGGGCCTCGACCGTGTGCTCGCCCGGCTCGACCTCGGCCTTGACGAAGCGGCCCGTGCGAAACTGCGTGGTCATGTCGCCATCGATGGTGACGTTCATGCCTTGCTGTCCTGCGACGAAGCCTTTTCGCATGATGTAGATCGCGCCTTTGCCATCGGAGACAGTGAACTGGCGCGCCTGCGCGGCGGTTGCCTCGTCCGCTTCCGCACCGCCCTTGTTCTTCAGCAATACGAACGCCACGAAACCGATCACCGGGATCAGCATCAACAGACCGAAGGTCGGGAACATGAAGCCAATAACGAGGCCGATAACAATTGCGCCGGCGATAAGCGCGAGGTTGCGCGAGTTCATATTCATGCGGGGAAGCTCCTGAATCAGATAGGGGATTTCCCCTTAGCGCGAGTGTCGATGGGATGCGAGTGGGATTGTTGGAGGCGAGCATTCGGGAATCTAAAGCGTTTCGAAACCAAGTTCTTCAGCGAGATCGCGCCAACCGGGATTGGCCTCTTCGATCAGTCGCATCTTCCATTCGCGGTTCCATTTCTTAAGGCGCTTCTCCCGCGTAATCGCGGCTTTCATGGTCGCATGCTGTTCGAACCAAACGAGCACCTTTGTGTGGTGCTGTTTTGAGAAGCCCTCGAAGGTTCCGCCGCGGTGTTGGTGAATGCGGGCGAGCAAGTCCGATGTGACGCCAATGTAGAGCGTTCCGTTTCGCTTGGACGCGAGAATGTAGACACAAGGCTGTAAGTTGCGTGGCATGACCAAACCATACGGCTACTTAACTATCTCGTCACTCCCGCGCAGGCGGGAGTCCAGAAAGCGAGGAAGCGCCAGGTTAAACTGGATTCCCGCCTGCGCGGGAATGACGAGGGTGGAAACGGGCCTCCGAATCAAGATCGGGTGGCGAAGGAGCTTTCAATCGCGCTTGGGCGGTTTGCCGTCAGATGCTGGAAGTGTCTTAGCTTCTATTTCAACAACTGGCTGAGGCTCAGAGCGCTCAGTAATTGCCGCATGTGCTTGCACTATTGCGGCTAGCGCTACGATCGTCGCCGCGACTGCAGACCATCGCGCCGCTTTGTTTGCCGCTTTTTGCGATGCGTCACTCGCAGCTCGCTGTTCTGCCAAGAAGGCCTGTTGCTCTTCCTGCTGCTTCGCGAGGAAGCGTTTGAAATGCACCAAGTTGCCGCCCAATTGGTCCCCATGCGATCCAATGGACTCCGTCAAGCGGCTAACTTGCTCATCGTTCATTGGCTCAGGCTTACCTAGTCAGCTTCTTATACGCCAATCTTGTAGGCCGATCCGCTGCATCGCCTAGGCGGCGGCGCTTGTCTTCCTCGTAAGCTTCGAAGTTCCCTTCGAACCATTCGACGTGTGAATTGCCTTCAAACGCCAGAATGTGCGTCGCTAGGCGATCCAGAAAGAAGCGGTCGTGCGAGATCACCACGGCGCAGCCCGCGAAGTTCTCGATGGCTTCCTCAAGCGCGCCCAGCGTCTCGACGTCGAGGTCGTTGGTCGGCTCGTCCAGCAGCAGCACGTTGCCGCCCTGCTTCAGCATCTTGGCCATGTGCACGCGGTTGCGTTCACCGCCGGACAGCTTGCCAACGTTCTTCTGCTGGTCGCTGCCTTTGAAGTTGAACGCGCCGACATAGGCACGGGTCGAGGTGTCGTGACCGTTGACCTGCATGTAGTCGAGACCGTCCGAAATCTCTTCCCAGACATTGTTCTTGGGATTGAGGTCGTCGCGGCTCTGATCGACGTAGCCAAGGTGCACGGTGTCGCCGATTTCGATCGTGCCGCTGTCGGGCGTTTCCTGACCGGTGATCATGCGGAACAGGGTCGATTTGCCCGCGCCGTTCGGGCCGATCACGCCGACAATGCCGCCTGGTGGCAGCATGAAGGAGAGGTTTTCGAACAATAGCTTGTCGCCATAGGCCTTCGAGATGTTCTTGGCCTCGATCACCTTGCCGCCGAGGCGTTCCGGCACCTGAATGACTATCTGCGCCTTGCCGGGTTTCCGGTTCGACATTTCATCCTGCAATTGGTCGAACTTGCGGATACGCGCCTTGGACTTGGTCTGGCGCGCGGCCGGGGTCTGCCTGATCCATTCGAGCTCGCGGGCGAGCGCTTTCTGGCGGCCCGACTCCTCGCGGCTTTCCTGTTCGAGGCGCTTGGCCTTCTTCTCGAGATAGGTCGAGTAATTGCCCTCATACGGGTAGTAGGAGGCGCGATCGAGCTCGAGGATCCACTCAACGACATTGTCGAGGAAGTAGCGATCGTGGGTGATCATCAGGACGGCGCCGGCATATTCCTTGAGGTGGTTCTCAAGCCATTCGACGGATTCGGCGTCTAGGTGGTTGGTCGGCTCGTCCAGCAGCAGGATCGACGGCTTCTGGATCAGCAGGCGGGTGAGGGCGACACGGCGCTTCTCACCGCCGGAAAGGTTGTTGACCGGGCTGTCCGAAGGCGGACAGCGCAGGGCCTCCATCGCGATTTCGAGCTGGTTGTCGAGCGTCCAGCCATCGACTGCGTCGATCTTCTCCTGCAGCTCGGCCATCTGCTCGCCGAGCGCTTCGAAGTCCGCATCGGGCTCGGCCATTTCGGCTGAGATCTGGTTGAAGCGCTCCACCATGGCGGCGGTCTCGCCAGCACCTTCGCGCACGTTTTCGAGCACAGTCTTGCTCTCGTCGAGCTGCGGCTCCTGCGGCAGGTAGCCGACGGTAATGTTCTCACCCGCCCATGCTTCGCCCGTGATGTCGGTGTCGATCCCGGCCATGATCTTCATCAGGGTTGATTTGCCCGCACCGTTGGGGCCGACAATGCCGATCTTCGCGCCTTGGTAGAATTGCAGGTTGATGTTGCTCAGCACCGGCTTTTGAGCGCCGGGGAAAGTCTTGGTCATGTTCTTCATGACATAGGCGTATTGCGCGGCCATCGGGCGTGTCCTTTGGATGAATCTGTTCGGAATGGATGTCTCGCAGGTGCAAATAGGGCGAGAGCGGAGCAGGGGCAAGGTGGCTTAATCCGCAATTTACCTAAGTGATCTATCGCTGTCCCTTCACCACTTCGCCCTAAGGGCGGAGCCATTGGATTTCGAGGTAAAAGTGCAGGCACAGATCCTCACTCTCATAATGCCGGCCATGGCGATGATATTCGCCGTGGTTTTTGTGGTACTCTGGTGGCAGGATCGAACGCGGTCCCACATTCTCGCCTACGCGTCGTGGTTTGCCGCGATTACTGTCGCGATATTGCTTCAAACGTGGATTTTCGGGGCGATAGGGCCGATGGAAGTCCTCGCTTTTCACTGGATATCTTCGGCGGGCCTGATCGCTCTGCTATGGGGTCTGGCGAAACGCCGGGGCGGACGAATTCCTCTGCTGACCTACATCCTGTTGACGGCATGCTCGTCCGTGATCCTCTGGTACGCGCGGGTCTATGGCGAGCAGGAAGTTCTGCTGATGACGCAGAACACAAACGCAGCGATGCTGTTGGCCCTGGGGGCCTTCAATGAGTGGCGTTCGGTGCGACGAAGTGTGGCCGATCGTGCGCTGATGTGGATTCTCACAGGCTTTGCTGCATATGGTTTTTTCCGCCCTTCAATGACGATCCTGGCGCGCAGCCAGATGACGATGGAGCAGTATCAGACATCGATCTTCTTCACGATCAACGTCACCGTTACGACACTGTTGGCGATGCTTGTCGCTATGGCGCTGATCGCCACGATCTATGCGGGCAACATGCAAGAGCAACAGGTCAAATCCGAGATCGATCCGTTATCGGGTCTGCGCATGCGCGGCGCGTTTGAAACCGAAGCGCGAAACATGATCGACGAGGCTTTTCGGGCCAATGCTCCGGTTAGCCTAATCCTTGCAGACATCGATCACTTCAAGAAGGTCAATGACAGCTTCGGCCATGTCGTTGGAGACAGGGCGATTGCGCGTTTTGGCAAGCTGATCGATCAGTTGATCCGCTCCGGCGATGTGTCCGGCCGGGTCGGCGGCGAAGAGTTTTGTGTTCTCGTTTGGGATTGTGCTGTCGCGGATGCGGCGCAGTTGGCAGAGCGCATCAGGCTGTCTTTGGCGCGTCCGAACCATAGCGATGACGCAGACCACGTTCCGATAACGGCCAGCTTTGGCGTGGCCCAGTGGCGCGAAAGCGAGAGCTATGCGCAATTGTTCGAGCGGGCTGACAAAGCGCTCTACGCTGCCAAGGGCAATGGCCGGAACCAAGTGGCGAGCGAAGGAAAAGCTCCGTTAGGTGATAGCGGTCTTGTTGTGCCGCTGGCTGCGCATCGCTCCGCGCAGCAGGCCCGCTTGGCGCGCTGAGAATCCAGTCACTGGACTTGGGCCGCGCGCGAAGTTAGCAGCCTTGCTCATGAAAAAGACCATGCTCGCGCTCGCCGCCCTGTCGCTTCCCACCATGCCTGCCGCCGTTCACGCGCAGGAAGTGGGGTCCGTTTCGCTTGAAGATATGGCCGATGGCGCGCTGACGCTTGACACGATCGCGTGGGATTTCGTCGAAGGGATTACGACAGAGGTAGGCCCGCGACAGGCCGGGACAGAGGCCGAGGCGCGCGGGCGCGAATGGGCGATGAACTGGCTGCGTGAGAACGGCTTTGCAAACGTCGCGAACGAGCCGTTCGAGATGGACACATGGGTGCCGGGCGAGCTGCACAAGGCGGAGATCGTCTCGCCATTCCCGCAACCTTTGGTGGTCCAGCCTTTGGGCGGCAGCGCTTCAACTGGGCCAGACGGCATCACCGCCGAAGTCGTCGAGTTCGAGACTGTCGCGGCATTGCAAGCGGCACCAGAGGGCAGCCTCACCGGCAAGATCGCCTACATTTCGCATTCGATGACGCCGACGCAAGACGGCTCGCAATATGGCTTTGCCGGGCCTGCGCGCTGGGTCGGGGCGAGCATCGCCAAAGAGAAAGGCGCCGTCGCAACGGTGATCAAATCGGTCGGAACGGACTATCACCGCAACCCGCACACGGGTGGGACTCGCGTGGTCGACGGGATGATTCCGGCGGGCGCGTTGCCACTGCCCGATGCGGAGAACCTGGAGCGGATGTTCGACCGCGCAGATGGCCGACCGATCACGATGAAGCTGACACTGACGCCTGAGAAGCTCGGCAAGACGATGAGCGGAAATGTCGTCGGCGAGATCGTCGGTCGCAATCCCGACCTGCCGCCGGTACTGCTCGCCTGCCACCTCGACAGCTGGTGGAATGCGCCCGGTGCCTTCGATGATGGTGCGGGTTGCGGGATTATCGCCGCAGCGGCGCTGCATGTCTCGCATACCGGCCAGCCGCTGCGCACGATTCGCGTGCTGTTTGCGGGCGCTGAGGAAGTCGGCCTATGGGGCAGCCGCGCCTATAGCGAAGCGCATATCGATGAGCCGATTGCAGTTGGTATCGAAAGCGATTTCGGCGCGGACCGTGTCTGGCGCTTCGAAAGCAATTTCCGCGATAGCAATCCGGACCTGCATGCCAAGATCGCGGCCGCCGTCGCGCGTTTTGGTGTTGCTAATTCGACCATCACTGCCACCGGCGGCGCGGACCTGAACATCGCGCGCGATCAGAAGACTGCGATTATCGATCTACAGCAGGATGGCACGCGCTATTTTGATCTGCACCACACGCCCGACGACACACTCGACAAGATCGATCCAGTGCAATTGCGCCAGAATGTCGCGGTGTGGACGCAGGTCACCGGCGTCCTCGCCAACGAGGAACGGTCAATCCAGACCGGCGGCACCGTGCCTAGCGCTCCGCCGCTAATGGAAGAGTAGACCAAGCACAAATCAAGGTTGGATTGCTCATCTGGTCGGCTCTCATTCACCATCCGAGTTTGGTAGAGAGAGCGGCGGAACCCTCCTGCGTACTTGGGAATTTCTCACATTAGGCGACGAAGCGTGCAGCAAAGTTGCACTTTCCATTGACTTGCGTGCTGGCTTGCGTCAGATTTGTCCGGACAAATTATTCAGGACCAGAAAATGAGCTCCGATCTACCTCCTCCTTATACCGCTCTCACGCGCCACGACATGATGCCCAAGGCATCGCATGACGAGGCTGCGCGGTTCAATTTCCTGACTCATTTCAACCGCTATGTTTCAGGCGCCATCGGGGCGGGAAACAGACTGGCCTATGAAAAGCGGGTTCTTCCCGCCTTTCGCGCCGAGCATGGGCGCGATCCCGAGCACCGCTATGAAATCCGCGACGCGATGAATCAGGATGCCTGGCATCGCATGTGGTCAGCATTGAAGCGCAATTCGATGGAGATGCGCCAACACAACGGTCGCCAGATCGTTCTGCGTCAGATTGAGGAGCTCAACGCCAAGGCGAAGCGGTACAACGATGAGAGCGGCATGCTGGAGCTCGATCCTTCGGTGGAACAGCCGCACTATCAGACTGCAGTGGACATTCATTGCCAGCCCGGCGGCTATCACAGCGAAGAGCTGCCCGGCGATGTGACGATGGGCGCAAATTACGACGTCGGCCTGTTTGCAACAACCGGCGGGGCGCTGGGCGGCCTCAACGATGGCGGCGGGCAGGCTGTGGTAGAATGGGCCAAGAAGGAGCGCCCTGATTGGCAGCCGAAGCGCATTCTCGATATCGGGTGCACGGTCGGGCACAATGCAGTGCCGATTGCGTTAGCCTATCCCGATGCGGAGGTGATCGCGATCGACACCGCAGGGGCGAGCCTGCGCTACGCCGCTGCACGTGCTGCGGCGATGGGTGTGACCAACATCAAATTCATTCAGGCGTCGGGCGAAGACCTTTCACGCTGGGCGGATGGGCATTTCGATTGGGTGCAGACGACCATGTTCCTGCACGAATTGTCCTCCAAAGCGATGCCGAAAATTCTCGCAGAGGCAAATCGCGTATTGGCACCCGGTGGCTTGATCTTCCACATTGAGCAGCCGCAATATTCCGACGAGATGCCGCTTTTCGAGCAGTTCATGCGGGACTGGGATGCGTTCAACAATAACGAGCCGTTCTGGTCTGCCATGCATGGTCAGGATCTTAAGCAGGTGATGGTCGATGCCGGTTTCTCGCGCGAGAACCAGTTCACCGTCGGTGTTCGCGCGGTGGTCGATCCAGAGATATTCCCGCCGTCGCCCGATGAAGGCGAAGAAGATTTTGGCCGCGCGGCGATCTGGAATGCTTATGGTGCCTGGAAGGGCGGCGAACAGGCGGTGGCGGCATGAGCAACGAGGATTTCGACTGGGTCGCCGCTTCGGGCAGACGCGCCAAGGGCAAGCGCCCGGAATACTTTGAAGATCCAGCGCTCGACCGGCTCTATTCGGTCGTATTCGCTCTGTCTGCGGAAGTATCTGCCCTGCGCGAGCGGCAGGACACCGTCGAGCGTCTGCTTGAAAAGAATGGCTCTATAACCCGCGCTGATATCGAGGCGTTCGTCCCCACCCGGGAGGAGGGCGATGAGCGGGCCTTGGCGACGAAAGCATATGTGTCGCGGATCATGCGCGGCTTCCAGCAGCAATTGGAAGCGATTGAGGCGGAAGATCCGCCAATCATGGAGATTGTGGACCGGTTGGCGAAAAGCTGACGGTGCAGGCCGGAAGGCCACTTGGGAGGATTCATGGAATTTCTGTATTTGAACGAACTCAGCATTTTGCGCTGGGCTCACATTTTGGCAATGGTGTATTGGCTGGGCGGCGAATGGGGCGTCTTCCAGACCGCCTATCACGTTACCAATCCGGCGCTCTCGCTGGACGAGCGCAAGCGGCACATGGAAACCGCTTACCGGATCGATATTCTCGCTCGTACAGGCATCGTGCTGCTGCTGCCGCTCGGCCTGCATATGGGCAAGATCTACGGCTTTGTGCCCTTCCTTGAAGGATCTGGAATCTGGTGGATGTGGCTGTTCTTCGCCATCTGGCTGACGATGACCTGGGCGGCCTTTATCAAGCGCGAGACGGACATTGGTGTGAAGATCACTCGCACCGAAGAGCTGCTACGCTATCCCTTGATCGCGGCTCTCTTTGTTGCCGGTTTTATGGCGCTTGGTGGTAGCGGGCCAATCGAGTCCGGCATGGGCAACAATTGGTACCCGTGGAAGATGATCCTCTACGCTTTTGCGCTGTGCATCGGCCTGTTCCTGAGGCTGGTTATGCGCCGCTGGACGGAGCGCTTCCGCATCCTAGCAATGGGGCCTGACGCGGAACAAGAGGCTGCGCTTACGCGAGAGATTAATCTGTCTCGGATCGCCGCCTACATTTATTGGATCACGATTTCGGGTGTCTGTTTCCTGGGAGCTGTGAAGCCGTTCTAAAGCACACCGGTGAGAGGGGAGACTAGCAATGGATCGTAGAACAATGTTGGGAGCGGGCGCGGGAATTGCCGCAGTAAGCGCGCTCGATTGGACGTCTTTTGCAAGTCCCGCCTCCGCCGCGACAGGTCATGGCGGGCCGCTGCAGATGGAATCCGACGGCACCTATGCGACGGTTCCGCTGGCCAAACCAGTTATCTCGCTGGGTGTTGCGCAAAGCCGGGTTGTGCCGGTCGAACTCGACAATCTGAAGCAGACGCGGATGGCCAATGTCCAGCACATGGCCGACCTGATCGATGCGGCCAACGGATTTTCCGGTCCGCGCGACATCATCTTCTTTCATGAGTTTCCGATCACCGGATACAATCACCGCTGGGATCTGAAGGAGGCCCGCCGCGCGGCGATCGAGCTGCCCGGTGAAGAAAGCGAAGTGTTGGCGGCGAAGGCGCGCGAATACGGCAGCTGGCTGGTTTTCGGCTCCTACGTGCGCGATCCCGACTGGCCAGAGCGCCTGCTTTCGATCACGACGATCATGAACGGGCAGGGCGAGATTGTTGCCAAGCATTGGAAAGCGCGCAATCTCAAGGGCTTCTTCCCCGGTGGACGTGAGCTTTTCACCGCCACGATCTACGACCTGCTCGATGAATATGTCGAACGCTATGGCTGGGACGAAGTGATCCCGATCACGCGCACGCCGCTCGGCAATTTGGCGACCAGCTCCACCCAACGAGAGCCGGAGATTTTCCGCGCGATGGCGATGAAAGGCGCAGAGATCATTTTGCGCACCGCGACCGGCGGCTTTACCCCACTCGATATCCAGGCGACCTCGCTTTACAACGGTGTCTACACGGCGGTCGCGAACAATTCGGCCAGTCCTGAAAACCCGTACTACTTCGCCGATGCAGGCGGCGGGAAGTCGGCCATCTACGCGCCCGGCGGTGACGAGATGAACAAGGCCGAGACCGCCTTCGAGACGCTGGTGTCAGCCCGCATTCCGATCGCCGATTTCCGCGCGCGCCATCGCCAGCCGATCGTGCATAGCGAGCTCTATGCGCCGATTTTTGAGCGCTACAAGAGTCCTTACGGGCCGAACCTGCTCGCCGATTATCAACCCACCGATGCCACTGATGCCGGCCGATATTTGCGCGCAAAAACGCGCTGGTCGAAGTAAAAGGAGCGCCAAGTGCCTGCCTATATGATTGTGACTGCCAAGATCGCTGACCGCGATGCCTTTATCCAGGGATATGGTGCGGCGGCCGGTGCGCTCGTCGCCAAGTTCGGCGGCAAATATGTGCTGCGCGGCCCCGGTGCCGAATTGCTCGAGGGTGACTTTGGCGATGGCGCTTCGATGGTCATTTCCGAATGGCCCGACAAGGAAACAGCCAAACGGTTCTGGGACAGCCCGGAATACGGTGAGGCGAAGAAGCTGCGCGAGGGCATCGCCGATTGTCAGGTTCTGCTGATCGAAGCGCCCAGCATGGCGGAGGCGATAAATGGCTGAGCAACCGGACGTCGATATCATCAAGCGCACCACCCTGATGGTGCGCGACGCAGAAACTGCCGCCAATTGGTATGAGACGGTGCTGAGCATGAAACGCTGGATGGACGTTCCGTTCACGCTTTCCGGGACTCAGCTGGCCGCTGGCAAGAAGGGCGATCAGACGCGCCTGGTCATTATGCAGGCGGAGCATGACACGATCGGAATGATTGGCTTGCTGCAATGGGTCGACCCCAAGCGCGACGATATCCCTGAAGAGCTGCCGACGGAGATTGGCTTTGGCGCGCCCGTTTTCGTGGTCGCAGCCAAAGATTGCCGCGCAACGGTTGAGCGTGCTCGCGAGGCCGGTTCGCGTGTCCACTCTGAGCCGCGCGACTGGTCGGTCACCGGCGCGGACGGCAAGGTGAAGGACATGGTCGGCGCGAGTTTCTGGGACCTCGACGGCTATTTCTATGAGGTCAACCAGGTGGTGAAAGTCCACGAGGGGTGAGCGCCAACGCCGCCCTCAGCGCATTCGATGCGCATGCCAGCCATGCGATCGACGATGATGCGAACTATCAATGGCGTATTGCTCGCCGCCCAGAGGGCAACGTGCGTCCCGACGACTTCGAGTGGCACGCTGAAGCCATTCCGGAGCCGGGTGAAGGCGAAGTGCTTCTGCGCACGCATTATCTCGGCCTCGCTCCGGTCATGCGCTTTTACATGCAGGGCACGGCGAATACGGGCGATGCGCAGCTTGGCCCCGGAGATGTGATCCACGGGCGCGGTGTCGCTCAAGTGGTGAAGAGCCGGCATCCCGACTGGCGCGAGGGCCAGATAGTGCAGGGGCAGATGGGCTGGCAGACATACAAGGTCAGCCGCATGACTCCGCAGGAAAAGTTCTTTCCTATGCCGAAGAACGGCCTGCCAGCAGCGCTGGGCGCGGGCGTGCTGGGGATGACCGGATTGTCTGCTCATGCGGGACTGTTCGCTTGTGGAAGCCCGCGCGAGGGCGACCGCATGGTGCTGTCAGGTGCGGCGGGCGGTGTCGGCTCCATGGTAAGCCAGATGGCAGCCAATGTGGTCGGTTGCGATGTGGTTGGCATGGCTGGCGGATCCGAGAAATGCGCTTTCATTCGCGCACATGGCTGCTCGGCTTCGATCGACTACAAGGCGGACGATATCGGGTCGAAGCTCGACGAACTGCGCAGCGATGGTATCGATCTCTACTTTGACAACGTCGGCGGTGAGACGCTGGAGGCGTGCCTCGAACGGCTGCGGATGAATGCCCGCATCGTCCTGTGCGGATCGATCAGCGAATACACCCGCGACGAGCCGTTCAAGCTCTCCAATTACACCCGCCTGCGCGCGACCGACAGCGTGATGCGCGGCTTTTTCGTCTACAACCACTTGGGCCGCTGGGACGAGGTGATGGACGATATCGCGGGGTGGATCAGCGATGGCCGTTTGAAGCCCGTGCAAGACATCGAAGAGGGCTTTGGCGCAATGCCGCGCGCTCTCGCAAACCTTTATTATGGCGCCAATGTCGGCGTCCAATGCTGCAGCGTTCGCGGCGAACCTGAGGAATGGTTATGACTGACAAAGCGCCCGTGAGATTTCAGCGGGGGAATTTCGTTGTGGCGGATCTCGACCGCGCGCTGACCTTCTATGAAGGCGTGCTGGGTTTCGAGATCGAATACCGTCTGGGTGACAATCCGAACAGCTATTCGCGTCCCGTCTTCGACATTCCTGATGAAGCGCAGCTTGGCTTCGCGACGCTAAACCTTCCGGGCCAACGCCGGGTTATGGCGCTGACCGAGATCAGCGGGATCGAACTTGGCCCGGTCCCGCATCCGCGACGCAACGCGATTGTGCTCGAGACGCAGGATCCGGACGGTGTGATGGCTGGTGCACGCGCATTGGGCCTCAAGGTGTATGATGAGGAAGTGCTCAAGACGCCTGACGGGCGAGTGGGCAGGGAGATCGGGATTGTCGATTTCGATGACAATCTGGTGGTGATCTACAAATTCCCAGGTGAAGGCGAATGAGCGCCGAGGCAGCCGCGCCAGGCGAGGCAAAAGGCGTTTCGGAGCTGGCCGACCAGGCAAAACCCTATCCCAGCGCAAAGGCGGGTTGGTTCCTCGTTATCATGCTGACGATTGCCTACATTTTCAGCTTCGTCGACCGTTACATTCTCGGCCTGTTGGTGGAGCCGATAAAGGCAGAGTTTGCCCTCTCGGACATTGAGATCGGCTGGCTGCTTAGCGCCTTTACGATCATCTATGGAGTGGTCGGGATTTTCATGGGCTGGCTTATCGATAGAGGCCGCCGTATGTGGATTGTGTCCATCGGTGTTGCCCTGTGGTCCGCAGCGACCGTCGCGACCGGCATGGCCAAGAACTTCGTACAGCTATTTATCGCCCGCATGAGCGTGGGTGTGGGCGAGGCAACGCTAAGCCCTGCGACCTTCTCTATGATCGGCGACAGCTTTCCGCCGGAGCGCCGCGGCAAGCCGATCGCGTTCTATTCCTCGGCGCTCCCTATCGGTGCCGGTGTCGCGTCTCTGGTGAGCGCGGGGATTATCGCTTGGGCGGCAAGCGGTGGGTCGCAATCTCTGCCGTTTTTTGGCGAGTTGTCGCCTTGGCGCTTTACCCTGATCGTGGTCGGCCTGCCCGGCATCCTGTTGGCGCTGTTCTTCCTCTTCATGAAAGAGCCAGTCCGTAGGCCCGCTCCCGAAAGCGAACAGACCGTCGGCGGCAGCGGTTTCATGGACGCGCTGCGCTATCTCCGCGACAATTTTGCACTTTACGCAGGCGTCATACTGATCGTCTGCTGCATGACCGCGATCGCATACAGTCAAGGTCTGTTGCCATCGACCTTTGAGCGAACATGGGGCTGGAGCCCTCAGAAATACGCGCTTATCAACGGTATCGCTCTGTTGATTATTGGCCCGATCAACATGATGATTTTCGGTAGTCTGTCGGACAGGATGACGGGCAAGGGTATCGCCGATGCCCCCCTGAAAATCCTCTATATCGGCTTCTTCATCATGGTGCCGAGCGGCGTGCTGCCATACTTTATGCCGTCGCCGGAACTGGCCTTTGCGATTCTGTGCATTAACACGGTGGGCATTGGGATCGTGTCGGCGATCGGGGTCACCGCACTTCTCGGGGTCACGCCGTCGCAGATTCGGGGGCAGGTCGTTGCGCTCTACTATTTCGGGATCAGCCAGTTCGGTTCGCTCGGCCCGATTGCCACAGGCTATCTCTCAAACCTCGTATATGGCGAGGAGAATATCCGTTATGCTGTGGCAACCGTGCCGGTGATCTTTGCGATCCTGCCGTTAGTGTTGATGCCCATCACGATGCGTTTGTATCGCGAGCAGGTCGCCCGAATTGGAGAAGCAGCCAAGTGAACCAAGCGCCGCCTGATTTCCATGCAGGCGATCTGTTCGGAGAGCTGTATCAAGCCGATGTAGCACCAGCCAAGCGGAGATTCGGGGATTATCTGCCTGGCTTTGCGACCTGCGGCACGGCGGCGCTGGCCGCTGCCTGGTTAGCGGAGCATTACGGCTTTCCCATTATCCTGCTGGGCCTGCTGATTGGTCTGGCCTTGAGCTTTCTTGCTGATGTCGAGCGGACTGCACCTGGGCTCGATTTTTCTTCGCGTTACCTGCTGCAGGCGGGGATTGTGCTGCTCGGGTTGCAGGTGACCTTTTCACAGGTCGCGGCATTGGGCTGGCTCGGCTTTGCGGGCCTGTTGCTGGTGATGGTTGCGGCATTCGCTGGCGCGGTGATCGCTGCATGGGCGGTGGGCGAGCAAGGCGAGACCGGCATTCTGGCTGGCGGCGCTACCGCGATTTGCGGAGCTTCGGCTGCGCTTGCGCTCTATGGTGTGATCGGCAAGGAACGGCTCGATCAGGCGCGCTTTTCCGTCACATTGGTGGGCGTAGCGGTGGCCAGTGCTATCGCCATGTCTGCCTATCCAGCAATCGCACAGATGGCCGGCATGTCGGATACGCAGGCGGGTTTTCTGATCGGGGCTTCGGTTCACGATGCGGCACAGGCGATCGGCGGCGCGTACAGCTATAGCGATGCTGCTGGTGCCAGTGCGACTGTCGTCAAGCTCTCGCGCGTGGCGATGCTCGCGCCCATGGTCGCCTTGGTCGCATGGTGGATCGCGCGAAGTGGCGGTAGGGGCACGGGTGCAGGCGGTGGTCGCATCGCATTTCCGCTGTTTATCGCAGGCTTCTTCGTTTTGGTCGTCGCCAACAGCTTTCTGTCATTTCCGGCTGAAGTGACGAGCGCGGCGCTGACCCTGTCGAAGGCTTGTCTGCTGCTGGCTGTCACGGCGACCGCAATGCGCTCTCGGCTTGGTCTTTTGCTGGAGGCGGGATGGCGCACGCTCATGCCTGTGTTCGCGGCTACGATCACCTCCTTCATTGTAGCGTTTGTAGTGGCGTTGGGGCTTTCATGATGCGGATGGGATATTGCGATGGTCCGGACGGACAGATTCACTATAGGCAAATTGGCGAGCAGGTGAGCGATACACCGCCGCTGATTTGCTTGCATCCTGCACCTTTCAGCGGCCTCGCCTTCAGCGCAATCATGCCGCATCTGGCCCAGGGGCGGATGGTGATCGCGCCCGATTTTCCGGGACATGGCGGCTCGCACGCATTTCGCAGTGATCCTGCCATCGCCGATTACGCAAAGGCGATGCTGTCAGTGGTTGAGCAGGTCTGTTCAGATGGCCCTGTTGATTTGCTCGGCTTTCACACCGGCTGCCTGGTCGCGAGTGAGATGGCGTTGATGCGGGCTGATGCGCTTCGGCATATCGTATTGCTTGATGTGCCCGCCTTCGATCCGGAAACGCGGGCGGCTTACTTAGCGAGCGCAGCGGCCCCACCAGGCTTCACTGCCGATATTGCCTCGCTTGAACCGGCTTGGGATCGCGGCATTACGCGCCGTATCGAAAGCCAGGGTATGGAGCGCAGTTTCGAGATGTTCGTAGAGCAACTGCGTCATGGCGAGCGGATGAATGCAGGCTTCCACGCGGGGTTCACTTATCCGATCGAGGAGCGGCTCAGTGCGCTGACGCACGCAACCACGGTGATCGCTAGCCAATCGATGCTACTGGGGGCAAGCCGCCGCGCTGCTGATCTTATCCCAGACGCCAAGCTTGTCGAGCGTCTCGACATAACTCGCGCGGTGCTGGACGAAGCGGCTCCGGAAATGGCCGGAGCTGTGCTTGCGGAGCTTGATTCGTAGGGATCGAGCTAGATAGAATTTTTCTACGAAAAGTGAGAAAGTAGAGGCATTATTCTACCTAGAGCTCCTTTAACGGGAAACTTTGGAGGAAATTTCGCTCATAAATAGGCTATACCGTTGGCTCTAGACCACTCTACATACCCGGAGCGATTCCACATGAAGCGGCTTTTTACAGAGCATCCTGAATCGGTAGGCGAGACCTACTGGGAGCATTTACTGCACGCGTCCGGTTTTGGCGTGCGCATGGTGCTCGGCGGGTTTGCCTGCGTGCTCCATGGTCTGCTGCCATTCCTTTTCGTGAAGACGGGCAGCAAGCAGATCGAAACGCTGCACGGCAAGATGGTCGTGAGCCGCAGCAAACTGCCGCAGCCGATTGACTTCGTGATCTAGGCTGAGTGTCGATACAGACTAGTTCAGCAGTTGGTTGATTTCGATCGCCACGCCGTTGGGGTCGAAAACATTGCATCCGCGCACATTGATATCGGGTCGTCCGTCGCGTCCGGGATAGACCTGCAGCCGCGTCGGCCCGGTCATGGTCACACCTTTGACCTTGGTTGCCGCTTCGCAGGTTGCTTCCGCATCGTCGGTGTTGACCACCAGGAACGCCGTGCCTGGCGCAAGGCGGGTCGCGTAGGGCTCATCATTGCCTTCAATCGGTGGGTCGAATGGATGAAGCAAGCCAACCCAGCCGATGTACGGATCGTTGCCGTTGAGCAGCACCAGCCTTGCTTTCGTACCAGGTTCGCCAACGGGCAGATTGACGCCGGACAGCTCGACCACCGTGTCGTAATTGACTTCCAGCCCCAGTACATCGCGATAGAATTCAAGGCTCTTGTCCATATCGCGCACGACGATAGATGCGCGGCGGATATCGGTCGGTAGGCGACCTTCGATTGCGACACCTTCCATCGCACGATTGGCGGCTTGCCGAGAGCCTTCTGCCTCACCTTCTGCCTTGTTCGCCGGAGCCGCGCCGTTGCATCCAACGAGCAATGCGACCGCAAATGTCAGTCCGAGTTTTCTCACGAATTCTCCCCCACGGCGCCGCTGTCATAGAGCGCCTTTATCCGTTCATCGTCATAGCCAAGTGAGTTCAGGACATCCGCGTGATCCGCGCCCGCCTTGGGTAGTTGCTGTGCGCTACCGATCCGTTTGCCATCCATCTCTAATGGAACGGTGGGCAGGCGCACCTCGGTGCCATTGTCGAGCGTCACATCCTCCAGCCCGCCTTGGGCGAGGTGCGGATCGTCAAACATATCCTCAGGCTTGCCGATTGGTGCAAATGGCAGTCCGCTGCCGTCGAGCTTTCCGATCACCTCTGCCGCGGTCATTCCGCCGATCAACTCGCGGATTTCCGGCATGATGCGGTCGCGTGCCTTCACGCGTTCGTTGTTTTCGCGCAGGCTTTGGTCCGCCCACAGGCCGTCGAGTGCGAACAGCTTGCAGAATTTTTCCCAAAGCGCATCGGTCACCACGCCGATGAAAACCGGCTCATCCTTGGTCTCGAACACGTCATAGATTGCCCAGGCGGAAACCCGCGCGGGCATGGGAGCAGCGGGCGTCCCGGTGACGGCATATTGCGCCATATGCTGGCCGACAAGGTAGATGGTCGTCTCGAACAGGCTTGCGGTGACTTTCTGCCCTTTGCCGGTGCGGTGGCGCTCCTCCAGCGCGGCGAGAATACCGATCACACCGAACATCCCGCCGGTCACATCGATCACGCTAGCGCCGGCCCGAGTGGGTTTGCCGGGCTGGCCAGTCATATAGGCGAGGCCGCCCATCATCTGTGCGACCTCATCAAGCGCCGTGCGGTTCTCGTATGGACCGGGAAGGAAGCCCTTCTCGCTACAATAAATCAGGCGGGGATTGCTCGCCGCACAGCTCTCGTAATCGAGGCCCAATCGGTCGAGCGCACCGGGACGGAAGTTTTCGACCAGTATGTCTGACCTGGCGATCAGGTCTTTTGCGACCTGCAGGCCTTCATCGCTTTTCAGGTTGAGGCAGATCGACTGCTTGCCGCGATTATACATAGGGAAATAGCCCGCGCCCGAGCCAAGCAGGCGGCGCGTGCGGTCTCCTCCAATCGGTTCGACGCGGACTATCTCTGCTCCGAGTCCGGCAAGGATATGACCCACGGTCGGTCCCATCACCATGTGCGTGAATTCGACCACTGTGATGCCGGCGAGGGGGGTGGGCGATCCACTCATGCTGCGACCCTTTCAGGATAGTCGAGCATCGGCCCGGCATCGGGGGTGAATCCGTAAAGCGGCTCGCCTGGCAGCGCCTCTTCGATGATGCTGCGTACTTTGAGCAGCTCCTCCAGGTTGATCCCGGTTTTGAGGCCCATCGAATTGAGCATCAGCACCAGATCTTCAGTCACGAGATTACCGCTCGCGCCGGGCGCGAACGGACAGCCGCCCAGACCGCCAAGCGACGCATCGAACGTGGTGATGCCTTCTTCCAGTCCTGCAACAACATTGGCCAAGCCCAGCCCGCGCGTGTTGTGGAGGTGCAGGGTAGTGAGCATATCGTCACCCACCGCTGCCTTCACCTTGCGGGTGAGACGACGGACTTGCGCCGGATCGGCGTAGCCGGTCGTGTCGGACAGGCTGAATTCCAGCGCGCCCGCCTCAGCGGCTTGTCCCGCGAGCCGCACCACTTGATCTTCGGCAACTGCGCCTTCCATTGTGCAGCCGAAGGCGGTCGACAGCCCGACTGCGAAATGGATGCCGTGCTCCTTCGCGATGCTCGCAGCGGCCCGGATCTCCTCAATCATGGCCGGGTGATCCTTGCGCACGTTCTTGATCGAATGCGTTTCGCTCATAGAGAAGGGGATGCTCATCCCGTCCACACCCGCATCGGCGGCGAATTGCGCACCTTTTGCGTTGGGCACGAGAGTAACGACGGTCAGCCCATCAATGCCTCTGGCGAATTTCACCAGCTCTGCCGTGTCGGCCATTTGCGGCAGCAGCTTGGGCGGTACGAAGCTACCAACTTCGATTTCCTTCACGCCCGCAGCGGCCTCGGCGGCTATCCAGCGCTTCTTCGCTTCGAGCGGCATGACCCGGTCGATCGATTGCAACCCGTCACGCGGGCCGACTTCGGAAATGAGAATTTCGGTCATGCGGAATGCTCCAAGTAAACCCAGGGGCGGGCTGCGCGGTCGGCTGCGGTCCAGCTTTCGATTTCGCTCGCCTGCGTCAATGTAAGATCAATGGCATCGAGTCCTTCGAGCAGCATTTGCTTCGCCTCGGGATCGATATCGAATGTGTGGGATAGTTCTTCTCGCGTGACGGATTGTCCGGCCAGATCGATGGTGATTTCTTCGCCAGCCAATTGCTCTAACGCGGCGCGTTCCAACGTGATTGGCAGGATGAAATTGCGGATACAATTGCCGTGAAAGATCGGGGCAAAGCTCTCCGCGACAATGGCACGGATGCCCCATTCAGACAGTGCCCAAACGGCATGCTCGCGGCTCGATCCACAACCGAAGTTTGCGCCGCCGAGCAGGATCGAAGTGTCGCGAAATTCCGACTGGTTAAGGACAAATTCCGGGTTCTCGATGCGCGCATCGGCATCCGAGTAGCGCCATGGTGCAAACAGCCCATCTGCCAAGCCATCACGTCCTGTCGAGCGCATTTCGCGACTGGGAATGATCGCATCGGTATCCACATTGTCGACCAGCAGCGGCGCGGCGATATCGCTCCAGACTGAGGGAAGGGCGCTCATGCGCTCACCTCTTCGCGCATCAACTCGCGCGGGTCGGAGATTGCGCCAGCGATGGCGCTGGCTGCGACAGTTTCGGGAGAGGCGATATGCGTACGAATGCCGGGACCCTGACGCCCTTCGAAATTGCGATTGGTGCTGCTGATCGTGCGACTGCCCTCCGGAAAGCCTTCGCCGCCAGCATAAAAGCAAAGGGAGCAGCCGCTCATCCGCCATTCGAACCCGGCCGCTTCGAAGATCTTGTCGAGGCCTTCCGCCTCGGCCTGGCGTTTCACTCTGAGCGATCCGGGCACGACCATCGCCTTCTTGATCGAAGGGGCGATCTTGCGGCCTTCGAGGATCGCAGCCGCCCGGCGCAAATCACCAATCCTGCTGTTGGTGCAGCTGCCCAGGAACGCGACATCGATTGGGGTTCCTGCGAGCGTCTGACCTTGATCAAGCGCGATGTAGTCGTGAACGCGCTCTGGCCCTTGCGGGATTGTTCCATCGACTGCGATCGCCTGCTCAGGGCTAGTTCCCCAGCTGACCATCGGCGCGATTGCGCTGGCGTCGATCACGATCTCTTTGTCGAAATGCGCACCGTCATCGCTGCGCAAGTCCGCCCAATAGGGATCCTCGAAATCGGCTGGTGCGAAACGCTTGCCCGCGAGCCAATGAAACGCCTTGTGGTCGGGCGCGACAAAGCCCGCCATTGCGCCGAACTCGGTTGCCATGTTGCACAGCGTCATGCGCCCTTCCATGTCGAGCGCTTCGACCGCCTCTCCGGCAAATTCCACTGCATGGCCAGCACCGCCGCCGGCGCTGTACGCGGCGATCATGTGCAGCGCCATATCCTTCGCGGTGACGCCGGGAGAGAGCGAACCACCGAAGCGCACGCGCATCGTCTTGGGCTTCTTGAGCCGCAAAACGCCAGTGACCATCGCGTGCTCCGCTTCGCTAGAGCCGATACCCCATGCCAGAGCGCCAAACGCGCCTTGTGTGCAAGTGTGACTATCGGGTGCGACCAGCGTCACGCCGGGCAGGACAACGCCCAGCTCAGGCGAGATGACATGGACGATCCCCTGATCGCGGTCATTCACATCGAACAGCGTGATGCCCGCCTTCTGACAGGCCGCGCGAGTCTCCGTGATGAACTGCTCGCCGCCGGGCATCAAAGTGCCATCGCCGCGACCGGGCCTAGTGTCGACGATGTGGTCCATGACCGCGAAGACGCGCGAGGGATCGCGCACAGTGCGACCCTTCTCAGCCATATTGCCGAGCGCAGCAGCGCCAGTGCGTTCATGCAAGAACACCCTGTCAATGGCGATCAGGGACGCCCCGGCCTTGGTTTTTCCGACCAGGTGGGTGTCCCAAATCTTTTCAAACAAGGTGCGTGGCATCGATACTCGTCAGCTCGCGATCAGGCGAGGGCTTTCATTTCTTCGTCAACGCTGCGCCAGTCCTTTGTCACGAAGGTCTCCTGAATAGCAGTTCGTGTCTCAAGCATGCCATTCCTGATCCAGTGCCAGGTGCGGCAGCGGTTTTGGCCGTCATCGGAAATCTGGATTTGCTCATACAGATAAAGTGACGGATCGCCCGTGCGTTGCCAATAAAGCATCACTGTGCGGTTGAATTCATCCAGCGGTACCTCAGCGGCCCATCCCTGAATAAGATCATTATCCCACCATACGCGGCCATCGCGATACTCGGCGGGGAAGTCGCGGACTTCGCGCTTGCCGTCTGGCCAGGTGTAATGGTTGGTCTGGTGATAGGGGTGAGGACCGCTGTCGGGAAAGCGGCACAGCAGACGGCTGGCATGCTCGTCGATCTTCTCGTTTTGAGCGTCGAAATAGCTGTATGTGCCATCCCAGACGCCTTCGTGGCGGGCGAGCAGGGGCATCGCTTCGCGGATATTGGTCATCGGTTTAGTCCTTCTTGGTATCGAGAATTTCGTGGTAATTTCTGGCGGCGCTGCCCGCTCTCAGTCGGGCATAGGCACGGCTGGCGATCGCAGCCGGTGTAATTGCTCTCTGATCGACCGCGATTGCGGCATTGGCTGATGCTTCGTACCACGGATCATAGAACGCCTCGGCGCGAGAAGCGCTCCATGCGCGCAGCAGATGCGCACCGAAGCGGTCGGGGGTCAGATCGGGATAGAGTTGTTCAGGATCGCCTGCCGGTACGTCGGGCCAAGCGATCTTCGAAGCGCCAAGAACCTCAGCAACAGCGTGGATCGTCCCTTCGATATCGTCAAAATCGCTGGAAAGTCCGTGGCCGGGCACGTCGATCGCAATGGTCCCCTGAGCAGGTTCAGCCAATTCTCCGGCTGGCGCATGCAGCACCAGGGTTTCGGCGCCACGCTCACCGCTCCAGTGGATCAGCCCGCCATCGATTTCGAGCCAGCCTTCCTTCTTGTCTTCGGCAAGCTCGGGGCACTCCACTGGTCCAGGGTTATCCAGCAGGAAGGCAAGACTTTGATCCTGATGCTCCTGAGGCGTCGCAACTTTTCGCGCCTTCCAGCCCTTCGGCATCTCGCCCAAGCGGTCGATATGCTCTTGCAAGGGATCGCCATTGTAGGCGGTTATTAAACATGGGGGCACATCGGCGTCAGCGGCAGGGATATCGCGCGGCGCGCGCAGGACGGCGCCATAGCCAGCGCGGTAGTCATTGCCCGCATCGAGCATTTCGTAGACCGCTTGGTTGACCCGCGTCAGATCGGCATGGGCGACGCTAAGACGAGCCTCGTCGCGCACATCGAACCACGGAAAGAACCAGCTTTGCTCGAGCAGCCGGTTCCACAGCCAAGTCAGGTGCTCGCCATATTCGGACGGGTGCCATTCGGGCAGGTATTTCTCACCGAACAGATCCATCTCTTCCTGGGTCCAGACTGCGTAACCACCAATCGCAAGGCTGGAGAAGTGCTGTGGATGGCGCTTGAGCGTGGTCACCAAGATGATTCCGCCGGAGTGAAAGCCGTATGCCGCGCATTGTTTTACACCGAGCGCGTCCAGAAATTCAGCCAGTGCATCGGCATAGTCATCGATCTCGGGTTCACCGCTCAGTGGATCAGACTGACCAAAACCTGGTGTATCCGGCGCAATGCATGTGAAGTGCTTGCTCCACGATTGCATCAGCGATTCGTACTCGGCGCTCGAGCGCGGACTTTGATGCACCATCAACAGTAGGGGGCCGGAACCACAGCGGCGATAATGCACGCGGCGTGAAGGTTCTGGACCATCTGAAGGCAAGGTCAGTATATGGCGCGTAATCTGGTTCAAAAGTTGTCCGGACAAATTTTACTCGACAAGCCTCTACGCCCGTTTATTACCGTCTGTCAAAGAGGAATCGAAAGGTAGGGTGATGAGCGACCTGATCGGCACCAAAATGGTAGAGGACGGCAAAACCGCCCGTCAGATATTCGAGCAAGTCATGGCCAATCCGGCCCGCAAGAAATTTGGCTTTGGCGAGAAGCTCGCAATCGTGAATGTCGATGTGCAGCAGGCCTACACTCGTACGGACATGTTCAAGACAGCGTACGAGACTGATCCACGCCAAATCGAACATATCAACACGATCAGCCGCATGGCGCGAGAACGCGGGATGCCGGTGATCTGGAGCCGGGTCGCTTACAAGGATGATGCTGGCGATGCCGGTGTGTGGGGCACGCGCACCGACACCGAAGACAGCCTGCAGAACATCAGATATGATAGCGATCGTCACCAGTTCGATCCCCGCTGCGAGATCGACGCCAACGACCTGCAGTTCACCAAGCGAATGCCGAGCGTCTTCTTCGAGACGCCGCTCGCGAGCTATTTGACCTTTCACAAGGTCGACACGGTGGTGGTGACTGGCGGTTCGACGTCAGGATGCGTGCGAGCGACTGCAGTGGACTCGCTCAGCCACGGATATCGCACCATCGTTCCGATCGAGACCTGCGCGGATAAGCATGAGAGCTATCACTTCGCCAATCTCACCGACCTGCAATTGAAATATGCCGATGTTGAGCCGGTTCAGGCGGTGATTGACTGGCTGGAGGCGCGCTAAGCCATGCAGGAAGGCGCGGCCGATCCCGGTCTGTACGATTACCATCCGTACAACAACCGCAAGAAGATCACCTGGCCGGAAGGCAAGACCTGTGCGGTGTGGGTCGCGCCAAACCTTGAGTATTATGAGGTCGACCCACCCATCGGGCCGCATCGCAAGCCTTGGCCCAAGCCGCATCCGGACGTGGTCGGCTATTCTTATCGCGACCATTCAAACCGTGTGAGCCATTGGCGCATGGCCGATGTAATGGACCGGCACGGCTTTCCAGGCAGCGTCAGTCTGTCCGTCGCTCTATGCCAGCATCACCCGGAAGTGGTCGCCGATGGCGTGTCGCGCGGATGGGAGTTCTTCAGCCACGGCATATACAACACGCGATACTCCTACGGCATGGATGAGGCGCAAGAGCGCGCGATTATCGAAGACTCGATCAAGACCGTGCAAGATGCAACAGGGCAGCGTATTCGAGGTTGGCTGGCGCCTGCTCTTACGCACACGCCGCGCACGCTTGATCTGATCGCGGAGTATGGGCTCGACTACACTTGCGACCTTTATCATGACGATCAGGTTCAGCACGTGAAGACGGCCAGCGGGAATCTCGCCTCGATCCCTTACAGCCTCGAGGTGAACGACCATTACGGCTTTAACGTCTACGGCATGGCCGGCCGGGAATATGCCGACAGTCTGATCAAGCAATTCGAACGGCTGGCGGATGAAGGCGAGAAGTCCGGCACAGTCATGTGCATTCCACTGCATGCCTATCTGATCGGGCAGCCGCATCGGATCGGCCCGTTTGAAGAGGCTCTAAGGCATATCGCCGCTGATCCGCGCTGCTGGAAAGCGCGCGCGGGCGACATCATCGACAGCTGGAGGGCGCAGCAATGAGCCTTGATCCAAGCTACATCGAATATCCCAAGCGCCGCGAAGGGTATGATCACGATTACTACGAGTGGTCGAACATTCACACGCGCGCGCCGGTGCGCTGGCCGGAAGACAAATCGGTAGCGATCTTCCTTTGTGTTAGCCTCGAATACTTTCCGATCACGCCAGAGGACGAACCTTTCCGCGCGCCGGGCCATATGGTCACGCCGTACCCGGATTATCGCCACTACACGGTACGGGATTATGGCAATCGGGTCGCCGTGTTCCGCATGCTGGATGCCTTTGCCAAAGCGGGTGTCAAGGCGAGTTTCGCGGTGAATGCAGCCGTTGCAGAGCGCTATCCCAAACTGATCGAGGCTGTGCAGGCGGGTGGGCACGAGATTGTCGCCCATTCCACCGATATGAATGGCACGATCGCCTCCAGCATGAGCGAAGCGGACGAACGAGCGTTGGTCGGTGATGCGCTCGCACGGCTCGAAGCAGCGACGGGAGAGAAGGCGAGGGGGTGGCTTTCTATCGCCCGTTCACAAAGCTGGCGCACAGTCGATCTGCTAAAGGAGCACGGCCTTTCCTATTGTTGCGACTGGGTGAATGACGAACTGCCTTGGCGCTTCAGAAATGGTTTGGCGAACCTGCCGCTGAGTGTCGATTTGTCGGATCGGCAGATCGTCGCGGTGCAGCAGCATTCCGCAGAAGCCTGGGCGCAAATGATGCGCGACGCATTTGACTGGCTTTCCGATGAAGCTGCCGCACAAACCTCCGCCCGCGTGCTGCCGATGCAGTTGACGCCCTACATAATGGGTCAGCCTTTCCGGATTGCAGCGCTCGAAGACTTGCTAACTGATCTGGCAAATCGGGAGCAGAGTTGGTTTGCGAGCGGGTCCGACATCGTATCCTCATGGGAGGCTCAGCAATGAAGGCCCGCAACCCACGCACTGGCGAAGAAGACTATGAGTTCACGGTCAGCAGCCGCGATGATGTCGCGGTAGAAGCGGCACGACTGCGGGCCGCACAACCCGCTTGGGAGGCGCTAGGGCCGGAAGGGCGTGCCGCTGTTCTGAACAAGTTCGCAGATGCCGTCGACGCTGGCGCTCAGGCTATTGCAGAGGCCCTGAGCATAGATACAGGCCGCAAGGCGGTTGCCTGGATTGAAGTCGAGGGGTTGGCGAGAAACCTGCGCAAATGGGCCGCTCGTGGCCCAGACCTGTTCGCCGGCTTGCCAAGCGACCCCGAGCCATCGGCGATGCCGGGGTTCGACATCGTGCCACGCTACGATGCCTATCCACTGTTCGGTGCGATTTGCCCATGGAACTTCCCGGTCATTCTTAGCCATATCGACGCGGTACCCGCTTTGATGGCGGGCTGCGCGGCTTTGGTGAAACCGTCCGAGGTGACACCGCGATTTGTCGAGCCGATGCGCGAAGTGCTGGCGCAAGTCCCTGAGCTACCGCTCGCCTATGTGATGGGCGGACCGGACGTAGGGCAGGCACTGATAGAAGAAGTGGACTACGTCTGCTTCACCGGCTCCACCGGTACCGGGCGCAAGGTTGCAGAGGCTGCCGCGAGGCAGCTGATACCGGCCAATCTAGAGCTGGGCGGCAAGGATCCAATGATCATCACCGCCAGCGCCGATCCCGAATGGGCGGCGGGTGTGGCGCTGCGCAGCTCGATCGTCGCCACGGGTCAAGCCTGCCAATCGATCGAGCGGATTTATGTCGCCCGCGAAATCGCCGAGCCATTTCTGGACGCTTTGGTCGAGGGTGCGAACGCCGTCCGTCTCACCTATCCCGATGCCTCATCCGGCCATATCGGACCTTTTATCTTCCCACCTCAAGGGGCGAAGGTGCAGGAGCAAATTGATCAGGCGAGGTCCGCTGGAGCGCGAGTGCTTGCGGGAGGACAGATCGAGCAACTCGACGGGGGCACATATCTGCGCCCGACCGTTCTCGCGGACGTAACACCAGACATGGCGGTGATACGACAGGAGACGTTTGGTCCCGTTCTGCCGGTCACCATCTTCGACGATATCGAGGATGCCATCACTCAGGCAAATGATACCGAATATGGCCTTTCCGCCGCGGTTCTCGCCGGTTCAATGGAGGAAGCCTCACAGGTCGGCGCGCGGCTGGAGGCGGGCGCGATCAGCCTGCAAGATGGCGCGCTCACCAGCATGGTCAGCGATGCGACCAACGAATCCCGGAAGGCTTCCGGCCTCGGGCCAAGCCGTATGGGCGACAGCGGCATGTTGCGTTTCCTGCGCCGCCAATCGCTGATCCGCCAAAACGGGGAGGCCGCGACCATCGACGCCTATGCCGAAGCCCAGCGCTGATGGGAAACCGCGCCGATCTCGAAGCGATCATGCCGGCGATGCTCTTGCATGAGGGCTGGTGGGACGGCTGGTATCGCGACTTTGATCTGGATGGGAATCTGCTCGACGAACGCCGGGTCAAAACCCACTGCGAATTCCCGGACGCGGGCGAGTGGCATTATGTGCAGCACAATTGGCTGAGCTGGGCCGATGGGCGCGAGGCGGTTTACGAGTTTGGCGGCATGCTCGATGGCAACCGCATCCTGTGGGAGACAGATCGCTTTTCCGGTTATGGGTGGCAAACGCATGAGCACACGATCATGCTGCGGCTCAACCGGCTTGATGTGCCCGATGCTTGCTACATCGAGATGATCAATCTGATGCCGGGTGCCGATAGGCGCGCACGAACCTGGCAATGGATGAAAGACAATGCGCCTTGGAAGCGCACATTGTGCGATGAGCGCCGAGTAGAAGCTTAACGTTCCAGCTCGATGAGCTCGTAGCGGTTCATCATGTACCCGTCGATTGAGCCATAGACGAGCACGCTGTCATCATCGGCGGTCACCCACATGTCGAAATCGGGATGCTTGGTGCCGCCCATGCCTTCATCGCTGTCATCGACATAGCGATAGCGGCGGCATTGGAAGGTGCCGGCCTCAACCGTCTTTTCCTCTTCGCCGACATATTCCATGACCATTTCAAGACTGGCGATCTGCGGCGGGGTGGCTCCGCGATGGTCGGGTGAGGGCAGGAAAAAGCGCAATTTGCGTTTGTGTGGGCCCTTGCTCACATCCATCAGGCGGGTGGTAAAGCCATCGCCGACCACGGGATGGGTGCCAAACGCATCGAACTCGCCCGCTGTGCGTTTTTCGGAATTGCGCCCGATGTTTGGACCGAAGCTTTCGCAGGTGATTTGATCATTCGCCTGGTCATAAGCCATCCAACCTGAGCCGAGGAACTCATCGCCCAGCGTCAGGTGCACCAGAAGGTTTTGCGGCATTCGGTCGGGACCAATATGGCAGGTGATGTTGCGCAGGACCGTGGGATCAGGCTCCTCGATTTCGCATTGTGCAGACATGATAACCGAGCCATCGGCGTGATGCGAGAAGTTGAACCATTCACGGCCACGCTCTTGCCCCTCCCTGCCGGGCTTCATCGAAGAATAGCGGATTTTCCCGCGAACATTGCGATGCTGCATCAGATCACTCCTGCCCTAGATTAAGCCGGCTTTGTCGAGCCGCGCGATCACCGCCTCTTGCGCGCGCTTGAAATAGTCGCGGTCGGGAATCGCAGGCGCGCCATCGTCCATCATGCCATTGGCTCGGTGAAACGCCTCGGCGCTCGCAGCATAGGCCTCGGCGAAGAGGCCGGGGCGTTGCCGCGCAAGTGAGTTGAGCATGGCCGGTGTTCGCCTCGCTGCACGCAGAGCGCTCAAATCGACGGTGCCGAATGCGGTGAATGTCTCTCCGTCTCCAGATTGCGACATCAGCTTGCCGCGATAATCGACCATACGACTGTTCCCGTCGGCGCTCGCAAGCGGCAGGCCGGTGCCGGAAATGCCCGCAGTGTTAGCCGAGACGACATAGGCCATGTTTTCAAAGGCGCGTGCCTGCTTGGCGATATCCTTGGGCGTCGCCAGCGGAGAGCCGATCTCTGAAGAGGAATGCGCGAAAACCTCGGCGCCGCGCATGGCCAGCACGCGAGCGATCTCCGGGTAGAGGATTTCCTCGCTCGCAATTGCGGCGAGCCGCCCGATCTCCGTGTCGGCTACGGGGAAGACTGCATCTATCCCGTAATGGTCGAGATAGGCGTCCCACACATCGTGCGGGCTGGGCGCGAACATCGACAATAGGCGACGATAGCGCAGTACGGTGTCACCGTTGGGAGCAACCACAAAGCTGGTCTGGAAGTAGAAGTCGGGGAATTTCGCATCGCGCTCATACGTGTTGCCCGCAATGAACATGCCGAGCCGCTCTGCTACCTGGCCAAGCGCCTCGTATTCCGGGCCATCGGCGTCCCATCCCGCCTTGGCAGCGAAGTCTGGAATCGAAATTCGGCCCGGATAGGAGGTAAACAGATACTCGGGCAGCACGGCCAGTTTCACCGGCGTGCCAGCATACTGCGCGATAAAGATCGAGGACGCGCGGATCTGTGCTTCGATATCGCCAATATGCTTGAGCATGGCGGCTCGTGCCGCATCATTATCGAGCGGTTCGACCGCCTGCGCCGTCAGCTGCATGGCGACGGCGGCATAAGGTGCAGGTGTTGTCATGACTGAGCCGTCTACCCCTTATGACAGACCAAGCGAACCCGGGTTCATGAGCCCGTGCGGGTCGAGCTCGGCCTTGGCCGCCTTGAGCAGCGCATCGGCGCGTGGCTCCAGGCTGTCACGATAGCGATAGGTGCGCCCGATCTGGAAATGTGCTGCATCGTGATCAAAGAAGATATCGACAATGGTCTTTTTGAGCTTTTGCGTAAGCTCCCACGCCTCTTCATTGGCATCCAGCTTTGGCAGCTTCTTGAGGTGCGCTTTCTCAATCGTATCGTCGATCAGCGGATTGCTTTCATCCGGCCAGTAGAGGCACGGTTCGATCACCATACCGGCGCCGCCAATCGCGGCGATCAGCGTGCCATAGTGCACACCCAGACGCTCCATTTCCTCGGCATGATCGGCGAACAGCTTCTCGAAGGCTGCGAAACATTCTGCCGAGCGGCCATGCGGCACCAGACCGTGGATTGGCGCCCAGCGCTCGCCATCGGGACCCAGGATTGAGTTGAGCGGGCCGAATGGGTTGGCACGGATGATTTTGGGTATGGTGTTTTCCACCTCGCGCCCGCCATACATTTTGACGATTTCGCGGGCGATATTGATATCGGCGTCAGCAGCTGCCTGAATACGTCCCTCGGCAAGAACATGGAGGGAGAAGTTCGCGTCTTTCAGGAAATCACGCCCCGCTGCGACGACTTTCGCGCCTTCTTTAAGCGCCTTCAGCACACCGCCTTGCTTTTTCATCATCCCCACCAGCTGCTTGGCATCGCTGGTCAGGCTGTCACGCTTCATGCGGATCGCGTTCAGGTACGGATCAAAGCCGAAGCATTCGGTTGCAATGCCGCGTCGCTCAATTTCAGATGAGGCCGCAAACCAGCTTGCCGCGTCATCGAAAGCAAAGCTGCCGTAGGCGTGGAAATCGGTCTCGTGGATGAGTTTGAGGGTGACGGTCGCCTTGATCCCCAGCGCGCCGGTGTCACCCAGAAAAAGGCCAGTTAGGTCTGGGCCATATGGGCGTGTGTGCTTCTTGCCCGTAGCTAGCAACGTGCCATCGGCCAGCACCACTTCCAGTGCGGAGCAGCTTTGCGCCGCAGAGCCATAGCGACCAGTGCCCCAGAATATGCCGTTCTGGCTCATCCCGCCGCCAATACTGGCTTTGAGTCCCGACAGAGTGCCCCACATTGGCGTGCGCATATTGTGATGAGAAAGCCGTTCGCGAAGGGCGGCCCAGGTGCAACCCGCCTCTACCGTCACCGTCATATTGACGTCATCGACCTCCAGAACGCGGTCCATCTGTGCGAGGTCGAACAGGACGGTGCCGGGTGCGTCTTGAGTATAGCCTCCGGTGTAGCTCATGCCCCCGCCGCGCGGAGCCACTGGATGACCTGCGTCGGTGGCGGCCTTCACAGCTGCGGCGAGTTGATGCTTGTCCGTGGGACGCACCACAGCGGCCAGGTCTGCGCCGCGCGAATAGATGTCATGCGCGTAGAAATCGAGGCTGGCCTCGTCGGTGAGAACTTCCGCGCCCGATGCGATCAGGCCGTCAGTGAGCGAGGTTTCGGCGAGCGTGGCCATCAGGCTGTCTCCGGTTGCGGGGTGTTGGGGATGGGATGGGCGATTTCTTCCTCCGCCTCGGGCAGGTTTTCAGGATATTTGCCAAGGAACAGAAGCAACGCGCCGCCAATGATGAACATGAAGATAGCCACCTCAAGCATAGGGGCGAAGCTACCAGTGCGATCAAACACCTGAGCGTAGACAACTGGCGACGCTGCAGAAAACAATCCGAAAGGCATATACAGCATGCCGTAGATCTTGCCGTAATGCGCCATGCCGAAATAGCGACCAGTGAGATAGGCAATCAGATCGCTCTCGGCGCCCGCGGCGAAACCGAGCAAGAAGCCAGCCAAGGCGGCGAGCAGAAATGTCACATCAGAGCCGAGCAATATCCATGCCGAGATTGCGGGCAGGCAAAGTAGGGGGAAAGCGACGAAACCCTGCCAAAAACGGTCAAGCAATGCCCCGGTGATAAGGCGTCCTGAAAAGATGCCGATTGCAAGCACAGTTATTACTGACGCGGCTGCCTTTGCATCCAGTCCACGTTCCTCAACGATGGTGGCCATGTTTATGTAGGCTCCGCCAAAGGCGGTGGCGATCAGCGCAATGGACAGCCAGATAAGCCAGAAACGGTAGTCCTTCAAAGCCGAGCCTAGCGCGACGCCGGTCAATTTTCCGCTTGCACTTTCGATCGCCTTTGGCCGCTCTTCGGGGCTGGGTTCGCGAAAAAGGAAGTAAGCAACGATCAGAGCGACCACTGGAAAAAGTGCCATCAGGGCGAACATTGAGCGCCAGCCAAGGCCTTCGATTATACGTACGGCGACTTGAGGAAAAATCATCGCCGCAAAGCTTGTTCCAGTAAGCAGTATGCCAAGCGCCAAACCGCGATTTTCAAAGAACCACAGGTTGATTGCTCGGCTCCATGTGACGGGTGTTGATCCAATCCCTACCAGGCCGATAAGGGCCCAAAACCCGTAGTAAATGTAGAGAGTGGATGGCTCGTTGGAAGCTGGCGTTAGAGATACGGCTGCGAAGGCGAGGGCAAATGCAAAGACTGACCATAGTGCGACTGGGCGGACACCGAAGCGATCAGCCATCCAGCCAAAAACGGGCGCTAGGAAACTGGCGATTACGCCGAATATCGTGATCGGAATTACCGCTTCAGTCTGGGTCCAGCCAAACTCATCCCTCAAGGGTTTAACCGTGAAACCAATGATTGCGTAGGGTAGCGGTGAAGCGCCGCACATAACGCCCAGGATACCCGCGAGAAGGACTGACCAGCCCTTGGAAAATTCTCCTTGCCCTGAAGGATTGGGTTGATCAGTCGCTGTCACCATAAAACTCCGTAAGGTTGCCGTCCGGATCACGTACGGCGAATGCATTAGTGCTTCCCAGGCCAAGGATCGAAACGTCTTGGGTTTCATATGCTATTTGAACGCCTCGGTCTGCGATCATCTCTCGGTAACCACCAAGGTCCCCGACGGGATAACGCACCGAAATGATCCCGAGATTGGGAGGCGAGGCGCGCTGCGAATGATCGCGGCCGGTAAAGCCGGTGATTTGCATCACTTCTACTCGCCCGGTCTCACCCGGCAATGCCGGTTGCAGGGCGGCTGCGGCGCGCTTGATTTCCGGTGTCAGATTGTATGGGATGCCAAAGTTCGAAAAGGCTGGCTCGGATGGCTCGGCGGTGCTGTCGAACAGGATGCCAAAGCCGAGCACCTCCGTATAGAAATCGCGCGCCACCGGGCGATCGCGCACCATGCGCATCGAGTTGAAGCCTTGGCTGATCCTGCCAACCGGAAATGCCGTGAAGTCAGGCGTGACGCGCTCGTACACGGCGAGATTAATGCCGTGCGGCCCGGTCAGCACCACATTGCGCAAGTCGGAACTGCCGAATTGGAACCGGATCGGTGGGCTCTCAGCCCACCAGCCGAGCTCTAGCGCCTGATTGTAAAGCTCGGGGACGTTGTCGCTGCGGACCATTATTGAATAAATGCCGCCCGTATCCCAAGCGCGGGCAGCCGGGCGGATCGGTTGCTGCTCCACGCCGTCAAAGCGGATGAAGCGGATACATCCAGTGTCGGATTTCGGCGCGCACCAGCGCTCGAAAGTGCCAGTCGCTTGCTCGGGCAATTGCCAATAAGAGAGTTCGCTGCGAGCCACTTCGCCGGACAGAACCAGGCGCCAATTGCCTGCCTGGCGGAACAGCTTCGTCGCCGGCTCGAATTCCGCAACGCTAACGACCGCTTCGGTCCAGGGCTGCACGTCAAAGTCGGCCGCTTCTTGTGCCATGGCAGCGCTCGCCAGCAGACCCGCTGACAAAATGCCGGGCACGATGGCCCGGCACAAGTTGGAGGAGAGATTCCTCACGTCAATCGAAACGGAAACCCACATCGACGCCGAATGTCAGCGGCGGTGCGGCGTAGACCTGGTTTACGCTGGTGGTTGCGCGGAAATACTCGCGGTCGGTCAGGTTCTTGCCCCATAGGGTCACACGCCAGCGATCATCTGGCGCGCGGTAGCCAATCCGCGCATCAACGCGGAAACCCGGTTCAATAAGCGAGCCGGGAGGGTTCGCAACGAGACCGAAGCTGTCATCTTCGTAAGAGCCATCTGCGCCGAAGAAGACTTCACCGTCGCCAACATAGAGCGTGTAACTGAAGCCTAGCAGCGCCTTGAACTCTGGGGCGTTCTTCAGGCTTAAGTTGAGCGCGCAGTCAACGATTTGCTGCTCATAATCCGCTGCGGTTGGGTCAGCACCAGCACAGGTTGGCCCCGGAGCGGTGACGCTGCTGCCCGAAAGCAGACCAGCCTGATCGAAATTGAGCGAGCGGTATTCGGCATCGAGCCAACTGGCATTGCCGTAAATCGTCAGTCCATCGACTGGGCGGACACTAGCCTCAACCTCGACACCTTGGATACGAGCTTCGCCAGCGTTGATCCGGGTGAAACCTCCGTTAGGCAACGTGCCGCTGATCTGGAGGTCCTGATAATCGTTGTAGAAGTAGGTCGCGTTGAAAGTGCCTCGACCGTCCAGGAACTGAGTGCGCAAGCCAAGCTCGATACTGTCGAGGCTCTCTTCGTCCACGGGCAGGAAGCAGGCGACCGGGCTGAAACAGTCGGGCGATGCCCCCGGTGTCTTGAATCCGGTTGAATACGAGGCATAGACCCGCACATCCTCGGTGAAGGCATAACCCGCCTTCGCGGTCCAAGTGACATTGTCCGTGTTGAAATCGCGATTGATGCCGGTGCCGAAGCCGGCAAGCGGGCCGCCAGCGTTGCCGACCACTTCGCGATCTTCGGTTGTCCAGCGCAGACCGCCAGTCAGAGTCAGATCACCGACCTCGAACTCACCTTGACCGAACAGCGCAAAGCTCTCCGTCTGGACATCGATATCGAACGGGAAGACGAAGGTGAAATCGATGAAGGCGTCTTCCGAATAGTAGTATGCTCCCGTGGTGAAGTTGAACGGACCAGCAAAGTCGGTGTTCAGCAGCAATTCCTGGCTGAACTGGTTCTGCTCCGTCGTTTGGAAAAATGGAAAGCTGATGTGTGATGACAGGGAGTCATCGAGCGCTCGATAAGCGGTGATCGAGGTGACCGAGAAATTATCATATTCACCGGTCAACTGAAATGACGCGCCGACTGTTTCGACTTCGCTAGCGTAATCGGTGAAGCAGCCGACAGGCTGGAAGTTGGCAGGCGTTGCCGCGGAGCATGTGACACCGGCAAGCGGTTCGACTGTGAAGATATCCTGATCGACATCGGTCACGACGCTCGGATCGTCGCTTCGATCGATGAACGAGCTTGGTACAGGATCACTCTCATCCTTCGCGTAGTCGAAGATTGCGAGGAAGCTCCAATTGTCGTCGAGTTCGCCGAATAGACTGCCGCGAACCGCGAACAAATCTTCGCCGCCGGCTTTCGTGCCCGCTTGGTCGGCAAAGTCGCCGTTGGGATTTAGCGTGTGGAAGCCGTCGCTGCGACGATAAAGCGCAGAGATGCGGATCGCGCCGCTATCCGAAAAGCTGAAATTGGCGCTGCCGCGAGCTTGGAACCTGTCAAAATTGCCGTAGCCGACTTCGCCGTTGAAAGACGTCTCGCCGATTTGAGGGCGGACTGAAGTCACCTTGATCGCGCCGCCATTGGTGTTGCGTCCATAGAGGGTACCTTGCGGACCACGCAGAACCTCGACCTGTTCGATATCTACCAGATCGACCAATGAGCCGACCGTGCGTCCGAGATAGACATTGTCGATATAGACGCCGACGGCGGGGTCGATCGCGCCGCGCGATTCATCCTCACCGATGCCGCGGAAGAAGATACGGGCGGAGTTGGCCGTGCCGGTTCCGTTGGAGATTACGACATTGGGAATTTGGTTCTGTAGATCGGTCGTGTCCGCGATTTGACGTTCTTCCAACACCGCACCGGAGAGCGCTGTCACTGCAGCGGGTACTTCCTGAAGGTCTTGTTCGCGCCGCTGCGCGGTGACGATGATAGTGCCGTCATCGGTGTCGTCCGCAGCGCCAGCTTCGCCGGCTGAGTCTTGCGCGAATGCTGGCGTCGTAACGCCAAAGGCGAGTGCTGAGGCGGCGAACAGCAAGGCTGGTTTGATAGCGGATTTTCTTAACATCGATGATCCTTCCCAAGGTTGATGCTTGGTTCCCGTGCCTGAATACAAATTTGTCCGGACAAGTAGGCGGCGAGTCAAGCAATATTATGCCAACCATGCCTGCAATTCGCAGCCAAGCGTTGCCTGTTTGCACCAGCTTGCGAAACGTATGCTGCTTGGCAGGATATGCCCTGCTCAGCTAACAACAGCGTGATTGCAGGATCAGTTAGAGCCTTTTTGCGATCGAGCGGGCTGCTCTTTCGCCGCTTTCCAGGGCACCTTCCATCCCGCTTGCAGATTGCGCCAGGTGCTCACCGGCAAAGTGCAGTCTTGAGCCCTGCCAGCGGGTGGCATAGGCGAGATCGCTCGCCATGCCTGTTCCGATATTGTGATAGATGCCGCGGGCGTAGGGCGATTTTTGCCAGCTGAAATGGCGCAGCACTTCAAGCTGACCGCGAGCGGAAGGTCGCATGGTTTCGATCCGGCTGACGATTGCGCGGCTCGCAGCTTCAGGAGACATTCGGTCGAGCTGATCTGCGCCAGACCCAGTGGTCCATAGTTTCAGCATTGGCGGATCATCGCCAAGCACAAATACACGTCCGATCAGAGGGTCATCGGTCCACAGCGTGTTGGGTAGACCATCCTCGTGCCAGAATGGAGTCTTGGCCGCGATGTAGGCAAAGCTTGCACGTGTGTAGGGAAGGCCGCTGATCATGCGCGCTAGCGGGGGCGAAAGATCACTTTGCATCGGGACGTGCCGCAGCGCGGCAAAGGGAACGGTGCAAATGCAATGACGCGCTCGGATCGCGTAGTCTGAAAGGCGCAGTGAGACGCCTTCAGCTTCTTCTATAATCGCGCGCACCGGCTCGTTAAGATGAACACGCGATTGCAGGCCCGCTGCCATTGCTTCCGGCAGCCTCTGCGCGCCTCCCTTAATCGTGGAGATCGGGCCAGAGCCAGCACGGAATATGGCGATCGAGCGAGCAATGTGCACCTGTGACAATCCCGCGAGCGAATTGCCGTTAAGGTTGGCTTCGATCAGCCGCAACTCCTCGGCGCTTGCTCCATTGTTCAGCAATGCCTGTCGCCATGAGATGTCCGCTTCCGCGGGCAGGTCGAGCCAGTCCGCAGGGGCATCAAGGCGCGGCAAAGTGGCAAGATAGGAGAACGCCAAGCTTGCCGGTTCGACCTCTTTGCGCGCGTCGGGCAGGGCGTTCGCAGGGCTTTCCGCCCATCCACTGCTAGGTACTGATATGCCGTTTACATGGTAGAGGTTGCCGGGCACTTGTCGTCTGCCGGCACCGGTGCCTTCGCCAATCTCTCGTTCTACGGACAGTGCATCAGCGATTTCGTGCAGTCGACGATAGCTCGCGCCAACCTGAATACCGCCAGCGTCGGGAGCGCCTGGCAGATCGTCAAGCGTATGCAACCTGCCGCCGACGCGCTTCTCGGCTTCGATTACGATGACACGCGCGCCAGCCTGTTCAAGCACGCGTGCGGCGTTCAGACCAGCTAGGCCAGCGCCAATAATCGCGACATCGGCCTCAGTCCTGCCCCATGCAATGCGCGGAGCAACGCCCGCAATCAGCGCCGCAGAACTTCCGGCGAGGAAGGTGCGGCGTGTGGATTGCATAGTGACCATTGCCGTTCCTAGCGCTCGCCAGTTGGCTTGGCTTCATCGCTTTCAGCGCGGGCCCTGTCGGTCAGCAGCTTGAACTTCGTCCAGGTTGTTTCGTTCTTTCGAGTGTCGTCCTTCGGTGGAGCGTCCTCGTAGATCGGATAGTTTTCGCGAATCTCATCTTTGAGAACATCGGGCAGTTCTTCAAACCCGCCGGGCAGTTTCCGCCCCATCGCGTTGAACACCATTTGACCAGGGCGCCCACCCATTTTCATCCATGGAGCCCACCCAGAAATTCTGACCCAGCTGATCATCGGATAAGCGGTAGGCTTGGTGGAATCGTAGAGTTCATCTTTCAGTGCGGCGAAATCGAAGATCTCCATCGCGTGGTACTTGCCACCGACATATTCTTGATAATCACCGGTCAATGGGTTGGTGTAGAACAGCGGCACCTCGAAAGGCATGAAAACGTATGGACCTGCCTCACGCAGGGTGCTGATCCTATAAGGAGTGCCATCGGCGCCGCGGGGGAATGTCGGGCGGCTGTTCACTGGGTCATTGTGAATTTGCATCACTTCCACCGTCTCGCCGGTGTATGGATTCTCCCAGGTGTCGACGACCTCGCCAGTTTTCGGATCGAGCATCAGCATGATTTCTCGGCTGATGATACGCCATCCGGTGCCACGCTCTGGATCTTCGACCTCGACACAGCGGCGAATGTTCATGCCTTCGCCTTTAAACAGCAGTTTGTCGCGTTGGCCGGGGCTGCGGCCGTAGATGTTACCGGACCAGTGATAGACGGCGGGTTCGTCAGCCGAGACACCGCATTGCATCCGCTTCGAGATCTCGACAGCATCTTCCGGGACAGCAGGATCGAGCGTTCGCGCCTGTGCCGGAGATGCTGCCAGTCCGGCAGCTCCCGCTAGGCTGGTGGCGGCGAAAAGGAGTTTGGCGAGATTCATGTATTGCTCCCAGGAACTGTCCAGCTGGTGAATTTGTCCGGACATTTGTGATTTTCTTCCTTGACTTTATATTTGTCCGGACAAATTGTGAAGTCAGAAAATGATGCGATTTGCTGCATCATCGAAAAGCCCAGGTGATTCTCTTGTTTTCTGCTGCTTCACTGCTGTTTGTGCCGGGTTCGCGTCCCGATCGCTTCGCAAAGGCGAAAGCGGGCGGCGCTGACCTGACCGTGATCGATCTTGAAGATGCGGTGGCGGCTGAAGACAAGGCAAGCGCGCGTGACGTGGCCCTCGGTCAGATGGCCCAGGACAAGAACGCATGGGCGATCCGTATCAATCCGGTTCCTACCGCTGCGGGCATTCGCGATCTGGCCGTTCTCGTCGATACCGACACTTTGCCGGACGTACTGCTGGTGCCGATGGTCGAAAGCGCGGCTGAACTGAATGTGATTGTTGGCGTGCTCGGCGATCGCTGTCCAGCGCTACTCCCCTTGGTTGAAACGCCGAAGGGGTTACGCCATGCACTCGAGATTGCTTCGCATGATGCAGTAACTGCGATGATGTTTGGTGGTGGCGATTTCTCTGGCGAGTTAGGAGTTGAGCTGGCTTGGGGGCCGCTTTTGGCGGCGCGCCAGCAGTTCATTTTGGCGTGTGCGGAGGCGAAAAAGCCAGCGGTCGATGTGCCATTCATTAAGTTAGATGATGAGGCGGGACTGGCCGACGAATGTGCGAAGGCGCGCGCGATCGGGTTTGCTGCAAAGGCTGCGATCCACCCTCGCCAATTGGGTGTAATCAAGACTGCCTTCGCACCGAGCGAGGCTGAGGTGACAGAGGCGCGCGAGGCGCTCGCCGCCTATGCAGCGGGCGGGGAACGCGCAATCCGGTTCAATGGGCGAATGCTAGAGGCCCCGTTTATCAAAAGATATCGCGCGGTGATCGCGCGGCATGAGGAGCAAACAAATGCGTGATGGTGTAATCGAAGTTTCTCCAGGGCGCTTTCGCGAGGTCCAGGGGCGTTACTTCGAGGATTTCGAAGAAGGGCATATCTACGAGCACCGTCCGGGTCGCACCATAACCGACGCCGACAATGTGTGGTTCACGCTGTTGACGATGAACACGCATCCGGCGCATTTCGATTATGAGCTGTCGAAAGACACCGAGTTCGGCAAGCCACTGGTTGTGAGTCCGTTCACCATCGCGCTGATGACCGGGATGAGCGTGTCCGACACGAGCGGGAAGGCTATTGCCAATCTCGGCTGGGACGAGGTGCGCATGACCAAGCCGCTTTTTGTCGGCGATACGCTCTATTGCGAGAGCGAAGTGCTCGAAAAGCGTGAGAGCAAGAGCCGCCCGGAACAGGGCATCGTTACATTCAAGACTATCGCCAAGAACCAGCATGGCGACATCGTCAGCCACTACAAGCGCACCGTGCTCGTTTGGAAGCGCGGCTTTGGCGGCCTCGACGACTAAACCTATCTCCCGAAGGAATTGACCATGGCAACCGCCGCAAATCTCGACAACCAGATCCGGACCATCGACCCAGATGAAGAACGCGCCTTCATGGACGCGATCGATCGCTGGCTCGAACGTGAAGTGATCCCGGTGATCCAGCATCATGATCACGGCGACATCTGGCCAGAGAAACTGGTCGAGCAGATGGCGGAAATGGGACTCTTCGGTGCGACCATCGGCCAGGATTATGGCGGGCTCGGCCTGCCAGCGACGACCTATGCCAAAATCGTGATGCGCATCTCCAGCTATTGGATGGCGATCACGGGTATCTTCAACTCGCATTTAATCATGGCGGCGGCGGTTGAGCGCTTTGGTACGCCGGAACAGAAAATGAAGTGGTTGCCGAAGTTCGCGACCGGTGAAATTCGCGGTGGTCTGGCGCTGACGGAGCCAAATGCCGGTACCGATCTTCAGGCGATCCGCACGGTCGCCAAGAAGGATGAGAATGGCGATTACATTCTCAATGGCACGAAGACGTGGATTTCGAATGCGCTCAACGGTCAGTGTTTTGCGATGCTGGCGAAGACCGATCCGAATGCCGATCCGCGCTACAAAGGCATGAGCCTGTTTATCGCTGATAAGCGAGATGGTCTGACCACAGGCAAGAAATTCGACAAGCTTGGCTACAAGGCAATTGATAGCGCGGAGCTGATTATGGAAGATTATCGCGTTCCGGCTGACCAGCTGATCGGCGGCGTTGAAGGGCAGGGTTTCTTCCAGGCCACGGGTGGGCTGGAGCTGGGCCGTATCAATGTCGCTGCACGCGGTGTTGGCTTGGCCGAGGGTTCGCTTCGTCTTGCGACCGAGTATGCGCAACAGCGTGAAACCATGGGTAAGCCGATTGCCCAGCACCAGGCGATCCAGCTAAAACTGGGCGAGATGGTGACGCGGGCACGGGCTGCTCGTCTGCTAACGCTTGATGCATCCGAAGCATACGACTCTGGCGAGCGCTGCGACAAGGAAGCCGGCATTGCCAAGTATTTTGCATCCGAGGCTGCGGTCGAAAACAGTCAGGAAGCCATGCGTGTGTTCGGCGGCTATTCCTATTCGAAAGAATATGACATCGAGCGCTATTACCGCGACAGCATGTTGATGTGCATTGGCGAGGGGACCAACGAAATGCAGCGGATGATCATTGCCAAGCAGCACCTCAAAGAAAATCAGATCTGAGCGGGCGGCGAGGCGACGATGCACCTGCCGCTAAAAGGCTTCCGCGTTATCAGTGCCGAGCAATACGGCGCTGGCCCCTACGGCACGATGTTTCTTGCCCAGATGGGTGCGGAGGTCATCAAGATCGAACCGCCGGCGAAGGTCGGCCCGGATGGTAAGCGACGCGGTGGTGGCGATACCGCTCGGATGGTTGGCCCGCATTTTCTGCGCAAGGGCGAAAGCGTTTACTTCAACGCGTTCAACCTCAACAAACGCTCACTCACGCTCGATCTGAACAGCGAGGAAGGTCAAGCCATACTGCGCAAACTGGTTCCGACCTGCGACGTCGTGGCCAACAATATGCGTGGCGACCTGCCAGACCGATTGGGGCTGACTTATGACGCGCTTAAGGATCTGAATCCTGCGATCGTTTGCGCCCACCTATCGGCCTATGGGCGCGACAATGAACGCGCGAAATGGCCGGGCTACGATTATCTTATGCAGGCTGAGGCTGGCTATTGCCAGATCACCGGCGAGCCCGGCGGCGACCCTCAGCGGATGGGTCTTTCGATGGTCGATTTCATGACCGGCACGATCTTCTGCATCGGTTTGCTTGGTGCACTGGTGGATGCGCAGCGCAGCGGCAAAGGCCGCGATGTCGACACCGATTTGTTATCGGCGGCGGTTCACCAGACGAGCTATCCGGCGCTCTGGTACATGAACAATGGCGATGAGACACAGCGTACGCCGCGCTCAGCGCATCCTACAGCGACGCCTAGTCAGATGTTTAAGGCGGCCGATGGCTGGATGTTTGTGATGTGTCAGCTGCCCAAGTTCTGGGACATACTCACGGACCGGATGGGACGCGATGATCTGAAATCCGATCCGCGTTTTGCCACCAATGCAGATCGCCTTGCCAATCGCGAAGCGCTTACCAAGCTGCTTGACGATGAGTTTGTGACTCAGCCGATGGCCCACTGGCAGGAGCTGCTCGCGGGGCATGTGCCCGTGGCGCCAGTTTACGAACTGGCGGATGCGCTCGACAATCCATGGCTTGAAAACATCGGTCTGCGCGACACGGTTGAGCATCCGGACAATCCTGAACTCAAGATTCTTGCCAGCCCGCTCAAGTTTGATGGCCAGCGCCCGCCCAATCGCGCTGCGCCGCTGCTCAGCGCGGATAGCGATGCGATCCTTTCGGAGCTCGGATATGACGAGGCCGAGATTTCCGATCTGCGCGCTGGCGGTGTTATCTAACTAAACATGGGCAAACTTTCCGGCACTACCGTTATCGACCTGACGCAGTTTCTGCCCGGGCCGATGATGACCGTCATGATGACCGATCATGGCGCGCGGGTTATCAAGGTAGAGCCGAAATCAGGTGACCCGGCTCGCGCTATGGAGCCTCGCGAGGCGGGTCACTCCGTGTGGTTTGCCAACCTCAATCGCGGCAAGGAAAGTGTCGTCCTCGACCTGAAGAGCGAGGAGGGTAAGGCGGCTTTGGCGGACCTTTGCCGTGAGGCGGATGTTTTCGTCGAGGGCTTTCGTCCCGGAGTGATGAAGCGGCTTGGCTTCGATTATGACAGCGTAAGAGCGCTCAAACCGGACATTGTCTATTGCTCGATCTCTGCTTTTGGTCAGGAAGGCGCACTAGCGCATCATCCAGCCCATGACATGGCAGTTCAGGCATTGGCCGGTTTCCTGTCGGTGAATGACGGGCCCGATAGCATGCCAGTCGTACCGGGAGCTCCGAGCGCCGATATGGCCGCCGGGCTGACCGCTTTGTCGGCAGTGCTAATGGCGTTGATAGGGCGCACCAATAGCGGCGAGGGCGCATATATCGATTGCGCCATGTTCGACAGCCTTATGCCATGGTGTGTGCACACTGCTGGCAGTGCGATCGCAGGCGACGAGAGCCCAGTTTCGAGCGCACAAAGATCACTTGGTGGAGCGGGGTTCTATCAGGTTTATGAGACGGCAGATGGCAAGCATGTCTCGCTTGGCGGACGCGAGATCAAATTTGCGCGGAACCTGCTGACTGCGCTGGGCCGTGAAGACTTGGTCTCTCACGCCGAACGAGAAGCAGGGGAGCAAGGCGAACTGATTGCCTTTTTGCGAGAAACCTTTGCGGCCAAGTCGCGCGATGAATGGGTCGAATGGTTCGCAGACAAAGATGTCGCCTTCGCGCCTGTCCTCGACTTTCGCGAAGCCCTCGACGAGCCGCATGTCGCGGAGCGCGGCTTACTGGTCGAGAGCGAAACGGGTGCGCATCATATCGCATCGCCCATCAGATTTGCGGGGGAGCAGTGGGTGCCCGGCATCGTGCCCGGGCTTGGCGAAAAATGAGTAGGTCAGCTGTCGAGGTCGATATGCATCGCGTAGGCGAAGCGATCACCGGGGTGATGGCTCACGGAGATTTCATAAACGCTGCCCTTCGGGTCGAGGTAACAGCGAATGATGCGCAGAACAGGATCGCCCTTATCGATCTTCAGCGCATTGGCCGTTTCGCTCGTGGCCGCGATGGCTTGAATGTCCTGGGTCACGCGTCCAATCGTGACTCCAGCCAAGCGCTCAATCTGGCTGAAGAGCGTGCCGGCCGCCAGATCGAGTTTGTCGACCGCGCCGCCAAGCCGGTCGTGAAAGTAAGCGTCCGTGACAGCAAGTGGCGGGGTATCCAACGACTGATGACGGGTGCCGCGAAAACAGCGCCAGGTCCCTTGCGTGTCTTCACCGATCTGCTCGGCAATCTCACTTGGAAGCTTGCCACCCTCACGCTCGACATAGCTGACTTCGCTGTCGCGGGCGTATTGAAGCAGCTCGCCGACATTCGACAAAGGTTGGTGCAGCGCGCCGCCGCGAGCCGCCGCCGGTTGAACAATCGTTCCCGATCCGCGCCGCCGCGCAATCAGGCCTTCCAGTTGCAGCCGCTTGAGCGCCTCGCGCACGGTAAAGCGGCTGACGTCATAGGTTTTGCAAAGGGTCGTTTCGGTCGGGAATTGCTGACCGTCGGCATAGCGGCCGGCGAGGATCGCCTCACGCAGCTCACCCGCCACCTGCATGTAGCGGGGCGTTTTGTCTTTCGCGGGCGCAGTGGCATTGGCCAAGTTATTCTCCCAGTCCGGGTGAGGCATTTCGCACCATGAGCGACACTCACCTCACTCAATTGGGACGCAGGCTAGCGCGCATTGTTCCGGAAGGCGAGAGAAAGCGCGCACGTTTACACCTACTTGATTGGCTCGCCTGCGTCGCAGGCGCGCGCGATGGTGAGGCTGGCCATTTGGGCGGAGCCATTTCGCAGCAAGGGTGGGAACGGGCGACCTATCCCGGCAACGCCCTCGAGATGGACGATGTGCACCGCACCGCCCTGCTACATCCGGGGCCGGTGATTTGGCCAGCGGCAATGAGCATGGGCAGTGCGAGCATGGACGCCAGGCTTGAGGCGGCGGTGCGCGGGTATGAAGCGATGATCGCGATTGGGGCTGCGCTAGACGCGCACCACTATGCGCACTGGCATCCAACTACGACTGCCGGCGTGTTTGGATCATGCGCGGCGTTTGGCTCGCTGATCGGCTTCGCTCCGGTCGAATACACCAATGCAATGGGCAATGCTGGTTCTGTTGCTGGTGGCCTATGGCACATGCGGCATGACAATGTTCTGACCAAGCAATGGCATGTCTATCACGCGGTTCGAACGGGACGTGATGCGGCGCTGCACGTGCATTATGGCGCAACTGGGCCTGCTGCGTTGCTTGAAGGCCCGCAGGGACTTTTTGAAGCGATGACTCAGCAGCCGAGAGAACTCGCCGGTGATGATGCCGGTTGGCTCATCCATGAGGTCAGTTTCAAGCCCTTCGCTGCTTGCCGCCACACGCATCCGGCCATTGATGCAGCGATGGAATTGCGCGCCGAGGGGCAACTCGAGGCGCCGTTCAAGGTCGAGACATTTGCGGATGCACTGACCTTCTGTGACCGCCCCGACCCGAAGACGGAACTTGAGGCGAAGTTCTCTCTGCAACATGCGGTCGCTGTGGTGGCGGATGGACGTGCTGCCAATCCCGAAGACTTCACCGAAGACGCCATTGCCGCACTGGCAGATCTGCGCGCGCAAGTGAGTGTCTCTGAAGATGCAGAAGTTACAGCGCGTTATCCGGCACATTTCGGCGCGCGCGTGAACGGTCTCGAACTGGTCGATACGTTGGGCGATCCCGAACGTCCTGTTGGCGAGGAACGGATTGTCGAAAAAATGCACACCTTGGCGCGCTGGGGCGGTCTGTCCGATAGCGAGGCCAAGCGCGCCGTCGGCCTGGCGCTTCACGGCGATGATGCCACAGCGATCGACACCATGCTGGAGGAATGGCTGGCATGAGCGCAACTGCCGATCTGATCGCGTTTGCAGGCGCGCGGCACACGCTGCCGGGCGATGTACGTGACGCCGCGATCCGTTTGCTGGGCGACACCTTGGCGATTGGCGCGGCGGCGGTTGATGCGCCCGGCGAGAGCGCAATTCTGCAAACTGCGCGGCAATTCGGGGCGGGTGAGGAAGCGCGCCTGATCGGAACTGCTGAACGCCTTCCCGCGCCATCTGCTGCCTTCGTCAACGGATACCGCATTCATTGTCTCGAATGGGATGCGGTCCACGAACCGGCAGTTGTTCACGCGATGAGCGTCGTTACTGCCGCTTTAGGTGCGGCCATAGACAGACGCGGCGGCTGCGATCCTGACGAGGCGTTGGTTGCGTTGGCAATCGGGGTCGATATCGCTTCTGGCCTTGGTCTGAGCGTGGACAGCGCAATGACATTTTTCCGTCCTGCCGTTTGCGGCGTGATGGGCGCGGCTGTTGCGGTCGCGCGCATCGATGGCGCGCCGATCGATGATGCGTTGGGCCTTGCCTATTCCTCCGCTGCCGGGACGATGCAGGCGCATGTCGAAGGCAGCGAGACGCTGCCGTTCCAGATCGCCAATGCGGCTCGCGCGGCCGTGTCAGCCAGCGACCTTGCAAAGGCCGGTTTCTCAGCTCCGAAGAACCCGCTCGAGGGGCCGTTCGGTTACTACAGATTGTTCGAGGAGGGCGATCTCGCTCGCTACACCAGCCAGCTCGGCAAGGTCTGGCGAATTGCCGAGGTCAGCACGAAACCATTTTCTTCGGGGCGGGCGAGCCACGCCGCGCTCGGTAAGCTGGAAGAGTTGGCACTCGACCCAGAGCAAATCAACGCGATTGAGCTCGCCTGTCCGCCGCTGATCCGGCGCTTGGTCGACCGTCCCTATTCGCCCGAAATGACACCCGCGTGGGCGCGGCTATGCATGCCCTATCTCACCGCATTGATGCTGATTGATGGTCGGATCGATCCGCGCCGTTTCACTGCAAACGACATTGCCGATCCAGTGCTGGCAGCGATTGCAGCAAAGGTGCGGCTTGCCGATGATGGGAATCAGGACGGCAATGCGCTGTTCCCGCAAAGCTTAAAGATCACGCGCATGGACGGAACGGCAGAAACGCATCCTGTCGAGCATACGCTCGGCAGCCCGGACAACCCGCTCTCGCCCGCACAAAACACTGCCAAGTTGGGCCTCGCACGCGAGCTTGCGCCCGCTGATGCCGACCAACGCATCTTTGATGAACCTCTTGCCTATTTCACGGATCCGAAATGACTTACCCAACCTATTTTGAAGCGCTCGATCACAAGCAAATGCTAGCCGATTATCCGGTCGGTGAGGAGTTTGTCGCGCGCTATAAAAGCATGAGCCGCGATGAGCTCTTTGCGGTGCAGGATGCGCAATTTAAGAAACTGATGGTGAAGGGCTGGCAGGTTCCGTTTTACCAGCGACATTGGGGTGCTCAGGGGATTGAGCCGGGCGATATCAAGGGGTTGGAAGATATCGGCAAACTGCCCGTCTATGACAAATCGGACCTAATGGCCTCAATCGCCGAGCATCCGCCCTATGGTGACTTCCATGGTATGGGGCCAGCGGCGACGCGCGAGCCTGTGATCTTCCACACGACCAGCGGCACAACCGGAAAACCACAAGTGCTGATGTTCGGGCCGAAGGGCCGCGAGGTCGGCAATTTGCTGGTCGGGCGGATGTATCGCTGGATGGGCTTGGAAAGCGACGATGTGGTCCATTCGGTATACGGCCACGGCATGATCAATGGCGGGCATTACATCCGCGAAAGCGTGACCAAGTTTACCAATTCGATCTTCCTGTCCGCCGGTACGGGGATCGAGACACGCAGCGTCAATCAGGTGCAGCTAATGGCCGATTTCGGCGTCACCTGCGTGGTCGGTTTTGTTGATTACATTCGCAAACTTGCGGGCACGGCCGAGGAATTGGGCCTGTTCGACAAAATCGATATCAAGATGATCATAGGCCATCTGGGCACCGAAGATCGGCAAGCGACCGAAGACGCCTGGCACGGAGCCAAAGCTTACGACTGGTATGGGGTTGGCGACACGGGATCGATCGCGGGCGAAGGGCCGGATCGCAGCGGCATGTATGTCTGGGAAGACGCGCAATATCTGGAACTGCTAGACGTCGACAGCGGTTCTCCGGTCGCGCACGGCGAGACCGGCGATATGGTCGTAACTTGTCTCTACAAGGATGATGTAGCGCCCTGCATTCGCTTTAACACGCATGACATCACGCATGAATTGGACGGGCGCGGGGAGATCGCGTTCAAGCGTATCGCGGGTTTCCGCGGGCGCAGCGACAATATGGTCAAGCTACGCGGGATCAACGTCTTCCCACATGCCATCGGTGCGATCATCGAGAACCGCCCGGACCTGACCGGCGAATATGTTTGCCATCTGACGCGCGATGCCAGCCAGCGTGATTCCATGCGTGTGACACTGGAAAGCAAAGGTGGCACGGATCAGACGGCGCTGGCCGAGACACTCAAGCAGGGCCTCGGCGTGGAGGTCGATGTGCAGCTGTGCGAGCCGGGTGGAACCGCCGCCGTGACTGAGATCGACAAGCGGCAAAAGCCGCTGCGCCTCATCGACGAACGGGGCGTCTGAGAGGGCTGCAATGACCGATCCGTATAACGCCTTTCTCTACCGCGATCCTGAGGCGAAGGGCGGCTCCGGGCCGCTATCCGGACTGACGGTCGGCGTGAAAGCCAATATTGCGGTAAAAGGCATGCCTTTCCATGCGGGCATCGGCGCATGGGAGGATCGCCATGCGGATGCCGATGCCGAAGTGGTAAAACGGCTGCGCGAAGCTGGAGCGGCGATCACCGGTATCCTCAATATGGAGGAGGGCGCGCTTGGCGCAAAGACCGACAACCCGCATTTCGGGCCCACACAGAACCCGCATCGTAGCGGATACTCGCCCGGGGGCTCATCCGGCGGCAGCGGCGCCGCTGTGGCTGCGGGGCTTTGCGATATAGCGCTGGGCACGGATACAATGGGGTCCGTGCGCATTCCGGCGGCGCATTGCGGGGTGTACGGGTTCAAGCCTGCACCTGACCGCGTGAGCCGGGAAGGTTTGATCTCGGCGGATCCTTCGCTCGACGCAATCGGTCCGCTGGCGCGCAATCTTGATATTTTGGAGCGCGTATCGCGTGTCGTCTCGGACTTCGGCGAAAGTGAGGTAGAGGGCGCGGGCGCCGTCCTGGTCGATCATGGGGTTGAGGTGCAATTACCCATCGCAACCGCTTTTGAAACGGTGGTCGCGGCGCTCGAGCACACTCCTGCGCAAGTGCAGCTGAGCGAGAAAAACTCGCGCATCCGTTTTGCTGGCTTCATCGGCGTATCGAAATTCATGGCGGATGATCTGGCGGGCGTCGGTGTGTCCGATCACTTGGCAAAGTTGCTGACCTATGGCCCCAAGCGCACGCAGGATGATTGGACCGAAGATCAGCGCATTGTTGAGCAAGCGCGCAGGGAAGTTCAGCAAGTGGTGGCGCAACATGGCTTCATCATCCTGCCGACAGTGCCCAACACCGCTTTTGCTCACAGCGAAGCAGAACCTGCCGCTCAGGCTGATTTCACCTGTCTTGCAAACATAGCCGGATTGCCTGCGATCAGCCTGCCGATGGGTTTCACCGCCGATGGCTTGCCGATGGGCGTTCAACTGGTTGGGCAGGCAGGTCATGAGGCTGGATTGTTTCGCCTCGCAGGTCAACTTGATGACAAACTCGGCGCTTACCGCGCGCCTAAAACGCTGCAATAGACAATTGGGAGACATGACATGCGCATAATCGTTCCGTTTAATCTGAAGCCCGACACCGACGTTGCCGAATATGAGGAATGGGCGAAGACCAAGGATGTCCCGACCGCCAGCGCACTCCCATCGGTGAACAGCTTCACCGTGCACAAGGCGACCGGCCTGTTTGGCGATCCCGATGCAACGCCGCCCTATGCCTATTTCGAGGTGCTCGACATCACCGATATGGACGCCTTCATCGCTGATGTTTCCGACCCCGAATTTCAGACCAAAGCAGCACCGTTTCAAGACTACGCCGACGCGCCGCAATTCATCCTGACCGAGGATCTTTGATTCATGGGCAAATATGCAGGCAAAACGATCGTTGTAACGGGCTCCGGCAAGCAAAAGGGGCTGGGGCAGGGCATCTTGCAAGCCTTCGCCGATAAAGGCGCAAACTGCGTCGTCTCCGATCTGAACATTGATGACGAGGCAGAAGCGGTCGCAGAAGAGTTGCGCGCGCGCTCATCTGTTTCGGGGGCTAAAGTTGCGAACATCGCGTGTGACGTTTCCAAGGCTGATCAATGCCAGGCGCTAGTCGCCAAGACGATCGAGTATTTCGGCAATGTCGATGTCTTTGTGAACAATGCCGGGATCGGTTTCCTGATGAAGCCACTGCTCGAGGTCGATACGGCTAAAGAGTGGGATCAGGTGATCTCGGTCAACCTCTCCGGCGCGTTTTATTGCACGCAGGCAGCGGCCAAGCATATGGTGGATGCTGGCAAAGGAGGGCGGATAATCAATATCGCTTCGCAGGCGGCGAAAACCGGCTTTCCGCATCTGCCCGCCTATGTCTCGTCCAAACACGGCATGGTCGGCTTGACCCGTGCTTCGGCGGTCGAGCTTGGCGCGCATGGCATTACGGTCAACGCAGTGTGCCCCAACCATGTGACCACCGGGCTGGGCGCGCAGCAGAACGAGTATTTCAGCAAGCTGCTCGGCTTCGATACGGTTGAGGACTATCTTGCCAATATGAGCGCGAAGAACCCGATGGGGCGGCCCGGCCTGCCAAGCGACACCGCCGCGGCATGCCTTTGGCTCGCTAGCGACGAAGCATTCTACGTCACTGGCGAAGCGCTGAATGTGAGCGGCGGCGAGGAGATGCATTGATCGTGGATTATGCCGGGAGTTGTCATTGCGGTGCCGTGCGCATCGCGTTCCATTCGGACAAGCAACCTGAAGATTTGGGTGCGCGCACCTGTCAATGCGGCTTTTGCACGAAGCACAACGCCTCGTGGACATCCGATCCCGACGGTTCCGTCGACATCGCGATCTCGGGATCGGTAAGCCGCTACCGGTTTGGCACGGGCACAGCAGATGCGATCATTTGTGCGAATTGCGGTGTCGCAACGGCGGTGACATGCGAGATTGACGGCGCTCTCTATGCTGTGATCAGGGTCGATGCTTTCGAGAGTTCTTCCGAGTTTCTCGCGCACGCGGCGCCGATCGATTTTGACGGTGAGGATGTATCGAACCGGTTGAAGCGCCGAGCCGATAGCTGGACAAGCGCAACACTTGAAGAAGCGACACAACATGCTTGAAGAAGAACGGATCGACTGGCCAAACGGCGCGAAGATGGCGCTCAGCGTTGTCGTCAACGTCGAAGAGGGCAGTGAGATGACCATCGCTCGCGGGGATCGCGGGATGGAGCCGGTTGATGAGTTGGGTGTTTTCGTCAAATCGAAGATGCGCAATTATTCCAATGAGAGTAATTATCTCTATGGGATCAAAGCGGGCGCGCCGCGCATCGTCGACCTGCTCAAGCGCTATGAGATCACGGCCAGCTGGACGGTCGCTGCGCTCAGCCTTGAAAATCATCCCGAAATTGCCGAAGCGATTGTCGAGCTGGGGCATGAACCGGTCAGCCACGGATACCGCTGGATTCACCAGTTCAAGATGGACGAGGATCAGGAGCGCGAGTTCATTCGCAAGGCTGTGACCAGCATTGAGAAAACATGCGGCACGCGCCCCTATGGCTGGCTCTCCCGCTATCTTTTGACAGACAACACCCGGCGCCTGCTGTCCGAAGAAGGCTTCACCTATCACATGGACGATTACTCGGGCGACGTGCCGTTCTGGGATCGTGACACTGTGCCGGGCAAACCGATGTGCATCGTGCCTTATCAGCTCGATAGCAATGACATGAAAATGTGGACGGACCCGGCGATGACACCGGAGCAATGGCTGTCCTATGCCAAGCGAAACTTTGACCAGCTCTACCGCGAGGGCGCTCGCGGCAATCCCAAGATGATGAGCCTAGGCCTGCATCTACGGATAATCGGGCGTCCGGGGCGCATCTGGGCGCTGGAAGAGTTTTTCAGGCATGTGCGCGAGAGCGAGGGGGTATGGATCACCACCCGCAAGGAAATCGCCGATCACTTCATGGCGGAGAATCCGGCTTGAGCGCCCAATCTGCAAATTTGCGCCTGGAAATGGACGGGCAGGTCGCGCACCTTCTGATCGACCGCGCCGACAAGCGCAACGCGTTCAATATGGAGATGTGGCAGGCCATGTCCGGCCTGCTCGATCAGGTCGAGCGCAATGCGGAGGCGCGTGTTCTCGTTTTGCGCGCGGCGGAGTCGGGTGCATTTTGCGCAGGCGCCGACATTAAGGAGCTGCTTGCCAATAAGGATGACGCGGACTGGCGCAGCGCCAATCAGGCGGCGATCAATCAGGTACAGCACAAGCTTGCTCGGCTCGACATGCCGACCATCGCCTGGGTCGAAGGTGATTGTGTCGGCGGCGGCTGCGGATTGGCTCTGGCCTGCGATATGCGGCTGGCGACAGACAAGGCGCGGTTCGGGATCACTCCGGCCAAGCTGGGGCTGGTTTATCCGCTGCATGATGTAAAATTGCTGGTCGATCTGGTTGGACCGGGGCAGGCGCGGCGGATGCTCTACACCGGTGTGCTTCACGATGCTGAAGAAGCGCAACGCATCGGTCTGATCGAGCAGGTCACGGATAGTCCGGACGAGGCGATCGCTGCACTGCTTTCGGCTAGCCCGCATTCGATCCGTGAGAGCAAGCGGATGATCCGCTTTGTGCTCGATGGGCAGGCCGAAGAAAATGAAGAGACGGCGGAGATGTTCGCGCGGGCTTTCACTATGCCTGATTTTGCTGAGGGCACCGAGGCGTTTGTAGAGAAGCGAACACCGGATTTCGGCGAATGAGCATCGCCCACGGTACAATCTTGGGTGGACTGTCCACCGTTCCCAATCTTGAAACGGCGCTGCGGGGTTATCGCGATTGTCTGGGGTTGGAACTGGTCGAGCAGGGCGCGCTTGACGATGACCTGGCGGCAAGCTGGGGGTGCTCGGCCAACGCTGGCTCGCCTTATGCCGTACTGCGCCCCAGAAGTGGGGAGCCGTGCTGGTTCCGCCTGGTCGAACAGCCCGCCCACCCAAATTTCCAGCCGACGCGCAGCTATGGTTGGGCCGCATTTGAGTGCACGGTCGAAGATGTCTGGCGCTGGCCGGAAGTGGTCGAAGATGCAGGCTTCCAGATCGTCGGCCCGCCCAAAAAGCTAGAGAATATCGAACCAGCCTTCATCCCTATGCAGGTGCTGGGGACAGGCCGAGAGATGGTCTATCTCAATCAGGTCTTGAACGACATGCCGGGTACGGATTTGCCGCGCGCGAATTCGGCAGTGGATCGGATCTTCATCGTCGTGCTGGCGACCCCCGATCGCAATGCGAGTGTCGCCTGGTATACCGACAGGCTGGGGCTTACCCGCGGCGCCGACTACACCCTGCCTTACTCTATGATCAACAACGCCTTTGGCCTGCCAGCTGAGACGCAAACGACGATCACCATGGTTAGCTACGGCAAGATGCCGATCGTGGAAGTGGATGATTATCCTGCCGAGGCAACGACGCGTGCGCGGCATCAGGATATGCTGCCTCCCGGCAATGCGCTGGTAACGCTGGCTGTGCGCAATCTCGATGTCTGTGATGTTGAGTGGATTGCACCGCCCAGTGCCCGCAAAGGCGTGCTCTATGAAGGACGCCGCGCTGCCACGACCATTGGCGCTGGCGGTGAATTGGTCGAATGTGTGGAGGTTGGGCGATGATTGCTCGCCGATTGGCCGGCCTTCTCGCGCTTTGCCTTGCGGTCACCACACCGCTCAAGGCTGAAGATGGAACCACTGCGAGGCAAGTGGTTGAGCGAGGCATCGCTGCGCATGGAGGGGAGCGCTTCCTCGATCCACAAACGCTTATGCTTCGTGGCACAGCAATTTTCTACGATCCCAAGACCGGCGAGGTGCGATCGCGAGCCGATGATTACCGCATGTGGCGTGAATTTGAGCGCGGAAGGCAGGTTGCACATGGTGCTGATGGCAAGGTGCGCATTGTCGCCAAATCGGGCGAACGTGTGCTGTTCGAGGTCGGCTATGATGGTGAAGTGACGTGGACCCAGAATGGCATCATGCCAAAGGCACAGGCCGATGCATATTGGGCCAACAATTTCGGCTTTGGCATCATTCGTTCGGCGCTGGATGACGGGTTCACGCTTAGCTTTGCGCCACCTCGTAACATCAACGGCCATGATGTTTCGCTGGTGCGAATTACCGACCCCGGCGGACAAGAAACTTTGTTCGGTTTCGACGCTGAAAGCGGCTTCATCCGCTATATGGCGTTCGACAGCCCGCGTGGATTTCATGAGCGCATATATGACGACTTTGTCCGCTTGCCGGAGAGCAATTGGGTCCAGGCGCGCTCCGTCACGCTGCTCTACGATGGTGTGATGAGCAACACTGTGTTGTGGGAGTCGGTGACAATTCGCGAGCCGATTGAAAGCGGCGTATTCACTCCGCCAAAGGAGGGTGGATAGTGCCGCTTTTCGCATTTTATTGCCGCGACGGTGAGCGCGGACCGCAATTGCGCGAGCAGTTTCTGGCCGCGCACCTCGACCATGTTGAAGCGCACATTGATGACTATGCAGTTGCCGGCCCGCTCAAACAGGGTGAGGAAACGGTTGGATCGTTGCTGGTTATCAAAGCTGAAGACGAGGTTGAGGCGCGCGCCAAGTTCGAAGCAGATCCATACTTCACGGCTGGAGTATGGCAGTCGATTCGCGCATCGGAATTTCGCGGTGTGGCAGGTGACTGGGTCGGCGGCGCAGCCTGGAAGAAGTAAACGAATGCTGGCTAGTCGGGCTTGTGTCGTCCAGCTTCCCAGACATCGGCTGAGTATGTCTCACTTGCGAATGCGAGCGGTTTGTCTTCCAGTTCGGTCGCAAGCGTATCGTTCCAGCGATTAAGGAAGCCGAACAGGCCGATCATGCCCATGATCTCCATGATTTGCTGGCGAGAGAAATGCTTCTTCAGCTCTCGAAAATGTTCGTCGGTGGCAGCGTTGGGCTGCGTCCCAGCGGCAAGCGCCAAGTCCAATGCACTTCGCTCGGCCGCGCTGAATAGATCGCTGGTCTGATATTCCCACACCTTGGCGATCTTCTCGGCATCACCGCCTGCCATATGCGCGGCTCCATGCGCAGTGTGAGCTTGGCAGTATCGGCATCCGGCTGCTCCGCTCGTGATGGTCGCAATAAGGCGCTTGAGCACTGGATCAAGCGCTCCCGGTTTGTAAATCACCGCGACCAGCTGCTCCATGGCTGCCAGAAACTCCGGCCAATGCGCCATGGTCAGCACATCATTGGGCGTGAACCCCATGATTTTCTCGGCATAGGCGAGGCTTGTGCGCGTTTTCTCGGGCAAATCCGCGCGCGGAACCGGCGCGATCCTGCTCATGGCAGCAGGACTGTAGAGCCTGTTGTCTTGCCTGATTGCAGGTCGATATGCGCCTGTGCTGCATCGGTGAGCGCATAAGTCTGACCGATGGTGACGGACAGAGCGCCCTTCTCGAACAGCTTCCACACCCGGGCAGCGCCAGCCGCGCGTTCTGCCGGGTCTTCGTAATAATGAAACAGCATGGGACGCGTGTTGAACAGCGAACCCTTCATGGCCAGCACGCCGACGTCGACTTCGCCGACTGGTGCATCCGCGTTGCCGTAATTGATAATCAGCCCGCATTTGCCGGTCGCGTCGAGCGAGGTTTCCCAAGTCGATCGGCCAATGCCATCAAACGTTACGCGTACGCCCGCGCCGCCGGTGATCTCGCGGACACGCGCGGCGGTGTCTTCCTGCTTGTAAAAGATGATGTGGTCAGCGCCTGCTGCGCGCGCAGCATCGGCCTTGGCCTCGGTCGAAACTGTTCCGATCACTTCCGCACCGATATGCTTGAGCCACTGCACGAGTAACAGTCCAGTTGCGCCTGCGGCGGCGTGGACGAGGACGGGCCAGCCAGCCTGAACCTTGCCGCAGCGCTCGACCAGAAACTCGGTCGTACAAGCCTTCAGGATTGCGGCTGCAGCGGTCTGATCGTCGATGCTATCCGGCAGCCTGAAGAGATGCTCGGCACCGATATTGCGGTGCGTCGCGTAAGCACCCAAAAGCGGACCAAAGGTGGCGACACGGTCACCCTCTGCAAAATCGCTCACGCCTTCACCGACTGCAACGATCTTCCCCGCTGCTTCCAAACCCATGGGGCTGGGCAATTCCACCGGATAGATGCCGCGACGGTGATAGGTGTCGATGTAGTTGAGACCTACGGCTCCATGTTCGATCGTCACTTCACCGGGCCCCGGTGCAGGATGCTCTTCGGTGATCCATTCGATCACTTCCGGGCCGCCTGTCTGGCGGAAGATGGCGTGGGTGCTCTGCATAACTTTTATGGTCCTTCGGTTTGACTTGGGGCCATGCTGCAACTGGACTGAACCCAGCGCAGATTAATCCCGATCATGCTCGATTCAGGCGCTGCCCAGCTGTAGCTTTCGGCGCGCACGGGGTCTTCCTTGTGCACATAAAGCACCAGCGATGGCTTGTTTCTGCTGCCGCGAGCCCAGGTGACATTGCGCAAGCGTATCGTCACATCGGGTGCAACCCCGTCGCCCTCGATCAGAATTCGCCCGCCTTGATCGAAAATCGACAGGTTGCGCACGAACGTCCAGTCGGCGCTGCCATCTGGTTTGCCTGCAAATTTCTTTACCGAGACCCAACATTTGAATTCGCGTGCGAGGCGCAGTTCACTTGCCCCGATTTGCCAGCCGCCTTCGGCTCTGGGTGAAAGGTCGGGTATCGGATCTGATGTCCACGCGCCTTGCTCTTCACCGAAAGCGTCGATCTCGCGCCATTGCCCGTCTTCGCGCACCTCAAGTGCAATCCATTCAGGCTCCGGACGCCCTTCTTCTTCGGCGAAATACGCGTCTTCCGTGTTGGTCCAGATGCCGGGCGGAAGCATCTCTTGTGCGGCGAGCGGTGAAGCAAGGGCGGAAATCGCGAATGCGCAGATAATATGTCGAAGCATCATCCCACAGTAGCTACGAGAAAAAGCTTCGGATGGGAAGAGTTGTCCGGACAAATTGCTGTTTGGGGCCAATGTCCCTTTATTGAAATCTGGTCGGGGAGACTGGATTCGAACCAGCGACCCCCTGTACCCAAAACAGGTGCGCTACCAGGCTGCGCCACTCCCCGACCGATTTCAACTTCTCGCATTCGCAAGAAGGGCTTAGCATCGTTAGCCAGTGGTGGTGGGCCCGGCAGGACTCGAACCCGCGACCTAGCCGTTATGAGCGGCCAGCTCTAACCAACTGAGCTACAGGCCCGTCTGGTCCAGCCACGATGCTGCGGAGCCTCTACAGCGCAGTTGCGAATGAGACAAGCACCCGTTTGCAGCAAAATCGCACAAATTTTCAGACGATCACATTGCGCATGATTTCGGCAACACTTGTCGTCGCAACACCGCGCCTGCCCAGATAGGCATAAACCTTTGTGAACCAGTTGTAGATTGCCTCTACATCCTCGTCGGTTTCGACATATGGCGTGTGCCCCGGCGCGAGCGATGGGCTGTGGAACGAGAGCACGATAACGGGCAATCCGTCATCGATAGCCATGTCGATGCCGCGAATGGCTTCATCTACGCTAACGCCCTCGGGGGTGAGGGGTATGCGTTCCATAACTCCCAAGCGCGAGAGCGCGCTGCCCAGGCTCGGCAACTTCTCCTGCAGACGGCGAATAAGGCGCCCCTGACGTCTCAGCATGCCCCAATAGGTGCTGGTTACGGGCAGCTCGAGCAGTTCCCGCGCCTCATCGACCCAATAGGGCTCAAGAGGATGCGCGGAGTAGTCGGGGCCGTTCTGCTGTGAATAATCGAACAATGATCGCACCGATGTGTCGGCTACGATGCCAGTCTCTTTCAGCAGATCGGCGGTCTGCGACCCGAGCCCATAGCGCCCGGCACGGTAGATAAGCGGCGGAGCGCCGAACTCCTGTTCGATTCGATCGCGCAGCTGCGTGAATTTTGCCGCCTCCAGCTCTGGTGGCAGATTGCCGGTGTAGGAATTTTGGGTGCTCACTTCTTCGTCGAACGGCGGATTGACCCATGGATGCAGCTGCACACCGACTTCTGCCGCCTTTCGCTGCACAGCATCACCGATGATCTCGACCGCTTCAGGGCAAGTGACGATCGGCCAGTCGACGAGATAGACCGGGACCGCGCCTAGCTTTTCGCAGAACTCCTGAAACCTGCGCAGCTGCGGCACATGCTCAAGGCCGTAGCCATCTTTACAGAACGGCTCGTTCCAATCGAACTCCTCCTCCGTATCGACCGTCAGCAACACGCGCTGTCCGAAGCCATCGGCAAACCGCGCATATGCCGAGCGTTCGGGCGGTATCAGCATGGATCTTGTTGCTGGAGCAGAAGCGGGCATGAAAGCGCTCCTCCTCTCGTGGATCAACGGAGATGCTGGAGCTTACGCTTCCCCGTTGGCGCGATAATCCGCCTGGTCGTCGTCGGCAGCGTTCGCATGATCGGCCTCGGAATTGTCGCGATCCGATTGGTCGGTTTCGCTTGGGTCCTCAGCTGTTGATGTCGATTGGCTAGGCAGCGTGTGTTGAGCGGTCAAGAGCGGCAGCGACAACAGCAGGTGTTCATCCTCATGTGCGAGATTACCATCCGCCGCTCGCGCCTCAGCGCGCGCCAGCCGTAGCGAAAATCCCGCACCAAAGAGGCCTGCATTGACCGCGCCGGTCACAGGCTTGACGCTAGCGGTGAAGACATCGTCTTCAGCGGCAAGTTCTGCAGGTAGTTTGCATACCAGTCTGACCAGGCGCCCGTGGCGACGCAGGCTGCAAGAGATGGTCTCGCCCGAGGCACAGCTCCCGCCAAGCGTCGCCAAAATCCGCCAGACGAGCGCTTCGGTTTCCATAGCGTCCAGGCCTACGACCACGGGATCGTCGTCGGACACAGTGAACTGAATACCCGCCATGCGCGGGGAGAGTACGCCCGATAGTTGCGAAATGATCCGCGATATGATCGCGCCAAGATCGCTTTCGCCTTCAATCATTTCGGTCACGCCGGTTTCCAACTTGGCCAGCCGGTCTAGCTCTTCAAAACCTGCAAGGATGCGCGCGGCATCGGCGGCAATAGCGGCGGCGAGTGCGCGATATTCGTGCGGGGCGGGGCCAAACAATTGTTGTTGGATCACCTCGGCATAGCCTTGCACCGCCGTGACCGGAGTGCGCAGTTCGTGCAGCAATTGCCTGATCCTATCGGCTTCTACGCGGCTGCTCTTGCCATCATCATTGGCATCGGTCGATCTACGAAACCGCCCGACATAGCCGATAAAATTACCCTCATCGGTGAAGCGCGGCTGGGCATCGACAATCCAATTGCCAGTGATCGCTTCTGCGCCTGCCAGCGTCATTGGGGCGTGAGTGATCGGTTGGCGGCGGTCAAAGGCGCGTTCAATCAGTGTCTGAGCTGCGGGATCGGCGAAGGCCTGGGATGGCACGATCCGTTTCCCGACGACCATCGCAGCAGCCTCTGCTTCGGCCCATTCGATCCGGCCTGCTGCATCGGTAGCAAACCCAAAGCCTGCCAGATGCCGGTCAGCCGGACGCATATGCTCTTCAAGTGGCAGGCGGGGTGCGTTGTCGGCCGCCTGAGTTGAAACGTCGCGGTCGCGTTTGAACTGAGCGATCCGCTCCACCAAAGCGGAAATCTCACTGCGCGAGGGATCATTGTCCAAGCTGCTGTCGGTTCGCGAACTCAATTCGGAGATCAGATCATCGCTATTGGCCGCGCTCAGATCCGTTTCAGTCGGGGCCTCATCCGTCAGTTCGAACGGCTCGTTCGCAGCCGACAGCTCAAAGTCCGCCGGGCGATTGCGCTTAGGCAGGACGGTCGGCGGTGTGGCCACACCAGCAACAGCAATCGGTGGAGGTTCGGCCACCGGTTGCTCCGAGGACTCGCTAGGCTGCGGAAGACCGCGATCATGCACGCCCAACCGATCGAGCAATTTCTCGGCGTCGACCGGCAAATCCTGTCGTAGTCGCAGGAATCCTCGCGCCCGCACCGGCAGGCGCGGTATTAGCGCGGTCCAGTCTTCTTCGCTCAAATCCGCACGGTTGAGAGCAGCCGAGGCGACCTCCGGTTCGAAATCAGCAAGGTGCGCAGCCAGATCGGCGCTGCGAAACCGCCAGCCGCGTTCGCGAATCGCCGCCGCTCGCTCATTGGCCGGGATGGCCTTGGCCAGCGCGTCCATGCGCAGCCAGGCGGCAGCGATCAGGCTTTGATCCTCACCGTATTTGCGATTTCCGAGAATATCGAGCAACTGACGAAATTGCGTGCGCGCACTCGCTTCGCTGTCGCCGTTCTGGCGCAACACAGTAGCAAGGCGGTCGTCGAAAAACATGTCTGCTCCGATACACACACCCTGATGGCGGACGCCACAGGGGGCAAAGTGTCATACCAGCGCTTACCCACAGACATAGATATGCTTTCGGGTGCGTTGCAAAGCGGGACAATTGCTGCCAAATATAATTATATTAGGTTTGTACGTAGGTCTGCGTGCTGATACTTGCTGGTTCTTGTTCGGCTGCGAACATGTCCGAGCTATAAATGAACCCGAATGGGAGCTGATGCTGCATGGCGAATCTGGACGACATCGATAAACGCCTTCTTTCAGAACTTCAGGCCGAGGGCCGCGTTACCAATGTTGAATTGGCTCAACGGGTGGGGCTGACCGCGCCGCCTTGTTTGCGGCGGGTGCGAGGGCTTGAAGAGGATGGGGTGATCCGCGGCTATCACGCCGATCTCGACCCATCCAAGCTAGGCTTTGCGATCACCGTTTTTGCAATGGTCAGTCTCAAAAGTCAGGCAGAGAGCGCCTTGCGCGAGTTCGAGGCCGCAATGCGCGACCTGCCCGAAGTGCGTGAAGTGCATATGCTTAATGGCGAGATCGACTTCATCCTGAAGATTGTCAGCAACGATCTGCAGAGCTTTCAGGAATTCCTGACCAGTAAACTTACCCCTGCGCCGAATGTCGACAGCGTCAAGACTTCGCTGACCATTCGCACCGCGAAATATGCGCCGGGAGTCCCGCTCTGACTTGAAGGGAGTGTGCCATGAGTGAATTCGTTAGTGAGGCGGGCAACAAGCCTGAACCCTTGGCTGAGCCGATCAAGGGGCATTGCCTGTGCAGAGCAGTCACAATCACGATCGAAAGCGCGCATCCCGAAGTCGATATCTGCCATTGCGAGATGTGCCGCCGCTGGGGCGGTGGTTTCTTCGGCGGATTGAAGGGCGCAAATCACAAGGTCACCGGCGAGGACAGCATCACCGTTTACAAGTCGAGCGAGTGGGCCGAGCGCGCTTTCTGCAGAACTTGCGGAAGCAATCTTTGGTATCACTTCTTGCCAGGGAAGCATCACAGCTTCCTGGCTGGCCTCTTCGATTTGCCGGACGGATTCGGGATCGAACAGCAGATTTTCGTCGATGAGAAACCCGATTGGTATGACCTGGCGCAGAAGAGTCCGATGAAAACGGGACCGGAAGTTATTGCAGAAGCGGCGGCCGCTGGATTCGAATTCGACTGATGTGAGCGCAGTTCCTCGAGCGCGAGTGCGCATATCGGACAATGCCGAAGGTCAAGCCAATGTGATCAAGAAAGGAGTGGGCGGCGTCGATGCCGACGGCGCTGAGGTCGGGGTAGGGATCGATTTCTAGTCGATTAGCCCTCGCGCCTATCCAGCCATTAGATCGAGTAGTTGCCGCTTAGAACATCGTTTTGCTGAAGCAGTTGCTGATGCGGAGAGATGTTGGCTTTCAGCCTATCGCTGGTCGACCCGGCTGCGAACCTTGATCCGCTTACCGCGCGGCTCCAAACTCGTATGCGCCAATGTCGCACGTCGCACGACGTCCGGGCGCCGCGGATACGGACCGCTGAAATCCGCGCTGATCGACCCTTTCGCATGGCAAGGTGATGCTGGTTCCGCTGCGATAGGCGCGCGCGCCGTGATCGTAGATGCCGAGCTGCGGAACATCGCGCCCGTCCGCAGCCCTCTCCAAGAGAAATTCGATCCGGCTGAGTTCAAGGGTCGGCGCAAACCCTTCGTGGGAGAATGAGCCATACGGATCGGCGTTTCGATCGCCGACGATGTCTGTCACCCGTTGATCGATGAAACAATTCTCTCCGTTCGCGATAAGGTAGTTGCTGCCAAGGCTGTCTATCGAGTTGGGATTGTGACAAAGCACCCGTTCAGGTCTGTTCTGATCCGGGACGACAAAGGTGTAAAGGATCGATCGGTCGACCTTGATTGCGCCTGCACCGGTCGCGCGGAATAGCCGGAATACTCCATTGCTGAAGCTCGAACTCGTGATACGCACCGGTCCGGTAGGGCTTGCCTGGATGGCAACGTGCAGTCCGTTGCCATTGCCTCTGAATTCCACTGGCCAATGGGCAGGGCCGCGATCACCATTCTCGTAAAAGGTCGTGTTGGTGACGTTCACACTACCACCGAGCGTAAAGATCGCCCCTCCGCGAGCTGCATGATTGTTAATGAAAGCGGATCGTACGATACTGGTGTGGCCTGCTCTGGTTGCGATTGCGCCGCCGGAGAGGCCGCCAACCAATGCACCGCCTTCGCCTGACCCGTTGTTGAGAAAGGCGCTCTCGGTAATGCGCATGAAGCCGAGATTGTTGATTCCAGCGCCTGATGTTTCGCCGCCCGAGTGATTGCGGGCGATGATGACATGCTTCAGCCGCAGATCGCCGCGGTTCTGAATTCCACCACCTTCCGGACGCCCCGAGCCTTCGTCCAGAACAAGGCCGCCGGTCACAAGCAGGCAGTCCATTTCCACGCGAACGTCGCTGCCATCGGCGCGATCGTGGATGTCAAATACCCGACCTTGTCCCACTCCATCGATCCGCGCAATCCTTGGCGTTCCAGGCACGAAATCATAATACTTCCGCTGGGTGGGATCGAGCACTTCCGTGACATCCGAAACGCACTCGCCCGGTCGATTCAGATTGGACGTTCCGATCAACAGGTCATCGGTAATGTCGAGGTCGCCCGTACTGTCGATTGCTTGGTGCGATTCTTCGCTGATGGAGCTGCCGTCATACAGCTCGTAAGTTGCCGGGCGAACGTTGATGGAATTGATCCCCGGTGTAGCATTCGCCTCCATGATGGCAGCTCTCAACGTGCAGCGGCGCTCGACGGGATTGCCATCCAGATCCAGTCCTGGACCGGCGGAGCAAATCCCGTCCCCCGGGTTACTATCAGGCAAGTCGGTATTGCTGTTCGTCTCGAACGCGCCCGCAAGACCCCCCTCGCAGTCCAGCGGAAGGCCATCGATCCGGCGGTTGAACGTGCCCGAAGCGGGAAAGCGGCGGGTCGCTGGACCTGATGAACCAGCATAGGTTACTTCGAAGCTGTACGATGCGACACCAAGACAGCGGGGAACCACCACACCACCGATCCATCGGTTGCCTTGGTAAGGTGTCATCACCTCTACCTGGCCGTCGATTGCGACAGTTACCCCCGTGATGGTGTTTCCGCGCCCTGGCTCAATCTCTGCGAGAAACGTCTGTTCGTTCACCGGGCTATCGGCCAAGAGTGGTTGAAAGGTCTGGTCCGTCAAGCTGACCGAACAACCGGTGATGAGGGGAAAAACTAGGCAAACACCGAGTGATTTTGACCTCAAGGGCCGATTGCTATTCAACATACCCGCCTCCATCTTTTCAGACGAAGCCGAACAATAACTGAATTTTCTTAAAGGGTTACCGCCTTTTTGGAGTTACCCAAGAAGAGATCACTCCGCCTCGCGCGTTTCCAACCATTCTTCCAGCCATTTGATCGAGTAGTCGCCGCTCAGCACATCGTTCTGTTGAAGCAGCTCCTGGTGCAGAGGGATGTTGGTTTTTACCCCTTCGACAACCATTTCTTCAAGCGCGCGGCGCAGGCGCATGATGCAGCCTTCGCGGTTGCGGCCATAGACGATCAGCTTGGCGATCATGCTGTCGTAATAGGGCGGAATTTTATAGCCAGCATAGAGGCCTGAATCGACCCGCACATGCATACCGCCAGCCGGGTGGTAATAGGTCACTTCGCCCGGTGAAGGTGAGAAGTTGAACGGGTCTTCGGCGTTGATGCGGCATTCGATCGCGTGGCCGTTGAACTCCAGATCTTCCTGCGCCACCGACAACGGCTTGCCCGCCGCAATGCGGATCTGTTCGCGCACCAGATCAACCCCGGTGATTGCTTCAGTGACTGGGTGCTCGACCTGCAGGCGGGTGTTCATTTCGATGAAGTAGAACTCGCCGTTCTCCCACAGGAACTCGATCGTGCCAGCACCGCGATAGGCCATGTCGCGCATTGCCTTGGAGCAAACCTCGCCCATGCGCATCCGCTCTTCATGTGAGATAACCGGGGAGGGCGCCTCTTCGAGCACCTTCTGATGGCGGCGTTGCAGGGAGCAATCGCGTTCGCCGAGATGGATCGCATTGCCCTTGCCATCGCCGAACACCTGGAATTCGATGTGGCGCGGATTGCCGAGATACTTCTCGATGTAGACCGTTGCATCGCCAAACGCGGCCTTTGCCTCGCTACCGGCCTGCTTCATCAGCGTTTCGAGCTTGTCCTCGCTCTCGCACACTTTCATGCCGCGACCTCCGCCGCCCGATGCGGCCTTGATGATCACGGGGTATCCGATCTCGGCGGCGATTTTCTTGCCCTCTTCTGGGTCGGAAACGGCACCGTCAGAGCCGGGGACCAGCGGGAGGCTCAGTTCGCCAGCGGTCTTCTTCGCCTGAACCTTATCACCCATTGTGACGATATGCTCGGGCTTGGGGCCGATCCAGGCGATGTCGTGCGCTTCGACAATCTCCGCGAACTTCGCGTTCTCGGACAGGAAGCCATAACCTGGGTGGATCGCATCTGCCTGAGCGATTTCTGCGGCCGAGATGATCGCGGCGTGGTTGAGATAGCTATCTGTGGCCGAGGGCGGACCGATGCAGACCGCGTGATCTGCGAGCCGGACATGCATGGCATCGGCATCGGCGGTGGAATGCACCGCGACCGTCTCAATGCCCATTTCATGCGCTGCACGGTGGATACGCAAAGCGATTTCGCCGCGATTGGCGATCAATATGCGGGTAATGGCCATAGCGGCTTACGCGATGACAACGAGCGGCTGGTCGAACTCGACCGGCTGCCCGTTTTCGACGAGGATCGCCTTGATCGTGCCGGACTTGTCGGCAGGGATCGGGTTCATCACCTTCATCGCCTCAACGATCAGCAGCGTGTCGCCTTCCTTCACACTGTCGCCGACCTTCACGAAGTTATCGGCACCAGGCTCTGGAGCGAGGTATACCGTCCCAACCATCGGAGACAGCATCGCGCCTTCGTGACTGTCGCCAGCCGGTTCAGCCGCAGCAGGCGCTGGGGCCGTAGCCACCGGAGCGGGTGCTGGCGCAGGAGCCGCAGCAACAGGTGCAGCTGCAACACCGCCACCGCGCGCCACGCGGATTTTGCGATCGTCATCCTCAACTTCGATTTCGGTAAGACCCGTCTCGTTCAGCAGCTCTGCGAGCTCGCGGACAAGAGAGGTATCGACATTCATGCCAGACTTGCGTCCGCCACTTGTCTTGCTGGTCGCCATGAAAGCCCCTTGCAGATTGTGTTGAGCGCTGACTATTCGCGCAAATTGCGGCTGGCAAGTGGCGGAAGCGACTTTCGCGCGAGTTTACGCCGGGATTTGCCTTAGACTTCGCCGTTGGCGACCGCTTCCAACGCTATCCGATAGCTGTCTGCGCCATGCCCCTCAACCGTCTTCGCCGCAGCCATGCCGACATAGGAAAGATGGCGAAACTCTTCGCGTGTTTTCGGATCGGATAGATGGACCTCGATAACCGGCATGGTTATCGCCTTGATTGCGTCGAGCAGCGCGATCGAGGTGTGGGTGTAAGCCGCCGCATTAAGCAGGACGGCGCGTGCATCCTCTGCCTGAGCTTCGTGCAGCCAATCGACCAGCATGCCCTCATGATTGGTCTGGCGCATGTCGATGGTTAGACCGAGTTCGCGCGCACGATCCTCCAGCATGCCGGCGATATCGTCGAGTGTTTGCGAGCCATAAATTTCGGGCTCGCGCAAGCCGAGCAGATTCAGGTTTGGGCCGTTGAGGACGTAGACAGTGTTGGTCATGGGCGGGACTTAGCCCGGCCACACCTTATTTGTCGACGCCCTTCACTTTGCCCCACTGGCGCGCAGCAGTGTAGCCCAGATATCCGGTGCCAAACAGCGCGTAGAGCGGTTCGGGCAGGCCGCCGAGATAGGCGTTCATGCCGCCTGCAATGTCGCGTGCAGCTCCGGGGTTGAAGGCCGCGAGTACACCCATCGGCAGCGCCCACAATATCAGCGCATACATCACATAAAGGAAGCTCGGCCGGGCGCGACTGGTCCAGGGATCATGCGAGTTGGCTTCGGCAACGATCGCGGAGAGCTGCGCTTCGAGCTGTTTTAGTTCATGTGAGCCTTCGAGCCTTAATAGCTCGAGCTTTGCCTTGGCCCGCGCTTCCTTGTCCGGGATGATCTTGTCGATGATCGAAGTGATCGGCCCGATAAGCGTTTCGAGAATGGCCATGTAAGTGCGCTCCTGTTTGAGAATCGCACCACCACTATCCAAATAGGTTCATGTAGGAAAATTATATTTCCTAATCGGCCTCTTCGCCACTTTCTGCCAATATCCGCTGCGCAAGCGCGAGATGCGGCCGGTCGAGCATGTTTCCGTCCAGGGCGAGCGTACCCGCGCCGGGATTGTCAGCAAACAGCTTTACGACCGCGCGGGCATGGGCGAGCTCCTCTGCGCTGGGTGTGAAGGCAGTGTTGATCGGCTCAATCTGAGCCGGATGGATCGCCAGCATTCCGCGAAAGCCCTGCCGCCGCACACGCAATGCACGCTCCTTCAAAGCGTCCAGATCGCGGAATTCCGGTTGCACGGTTTCGATCGGTGCGACCTGCGCCTTGACCGCGCCGAGTAGGCACAAGCTGCGTGCCATCTCGTACGTATGACTGTATTCGCCATCGGGGCCGCGCTGTTCCTGCGCGCCGAGTTCGGACGAAAGATCTTCCGCACCCCAGCTCATTGCAACCAGTCGCGGTGCGCCATCGTAAGTGCCAGTTGTGAACATGGCGGCAGCGGTCTCGGTCACCAGCGCTGCGACCAGGGTTGAGCCGACCTCCATACCTGCTACTTTTTCGCGCTCGGTCAGCATCGCATCCAGCGTCACCACGTCATGGCCGCCCTCGGCCTTAGGCAGGAAAATTCCGCCGGGACCGCTCGCGATAATCGCGTCGAGATCCTTTTCCGTCTCGCCGCTCGATAGCGGATTGACCCGCACCCAGATGCGCGACTTGTCAGATCTGCCAGCGATCATTTGCGCGACCATTTCGCGGGCAGCAGACTTGTTTTCGGGTGCGACGGAATCTTCCAGATCGAGCAGTGCGATATCGGCTGCACTGTCAGCCGCCTTGGTCATTTTCTTCTCGCTGTCACCCGGCGCGAACAGCCAGGACCGCATTCTCAACGTCATCGCCATATCCCCTTGCGCTTCGGGTTAGGCGGGGGAGAGCAGGTGTGCAAGCGCCGTAAGTTGGAGGAGATCGAGGTTAGAATGAGCCTTCAATATCGAGCGAGTAAATCGTGCCAAAACGGCGACGGCGCTCCTCGCGGAAGTCGATCTGACCCGCTGCGCGGTCGGTGAAGATCGTCCGGTCGAGATTGTTACGCCGGTCAAAGATATTGCCCACGCGCCCCCGCACGGTCAGGCCAAGCACGTCTTTATGTTCGACGAACACACGCGCAAAACCCGGCCCTTCTGTGCGTTGGGCGATTTCATCCAGCCGAACAGTTGGGCGTCGTTCGTCGAAACGGAAAAACCCGCCAATGGCCCACGGTGTGCCAATGAAGTCCTGCCGCAGCTCGAACTCCATATCGATGTAATCGTTTCCGGAAATCTCTCGCGGTGTGCCTAGCAGTGGATCGAGCAATTCGCTCTTGGAATACTCCAGCTCAGTATCGAAGCGCAGGCCGGGTAGACCGATCGGATCGAACAGCAAGGTCAGTTCACCTTCGATACCGGTGATAGTTGCAGAGTCGACATTTCCGGGTGCCTGTCCGCCCCCATCAATCGGGATCTGATCGACAATGTCGCTTATCTCTTCGTGGAAGCCGCGCAGGTTTAGCGACCCGAGATCGCCTAGGCTTTGTGTTGCTTCGACTTCGAACAGCCAGCTTTGCGGTGGGACAAGGTTTGCGTTGGTGACATTGACCCTGTCTTGGTCGAGATTTGTCGAGGCAATGAAATCAAAGAAGTCAAGCTGTCCGACCTGTCGTTCGATCCTGGCAGAGACATCCAAGCTGGGATTTGCATTCCAGTCGAATGATATGAAACCTTTGGGACGCCAGAATGTCCGGGTCTGGCCGGCGGCTCCGCTTTGATTGATCTTTGAATATTCACCGCCGGCGGAAAGCTGCATTTGCAGGTTCGGGGAAAGCGCGCGGCTATAGGTAAGGCTGGTCTCTGCACGATCCTCTTCAACCCGCGCCGTCGCTCCGTCGAACGCGATTGGTTGCAGGTCGCCGAAGGCATCTCGTTCTTCAAAGGTCGATTGGATGTCCAGGAAGTTCTTTACGCCTTCAAGCGCGAGCTGGAAGTCACCGCCAAGCCCCGCAAAGCTGAATTCTGAACGGAGGATTGTCTCGCCCTCGTCCGCGTCACGCACAAATACGGATCCATCGGGCGCGGAACCATCTGCGAAGATGGTAAGCACTTCTGCGCGTGTTGGACTATCCTCGTAGCGATGATAGCCAATCAGCTTCAGTTGACCTCCGCCGAATTTGAAACTGTAATCGGCACCGATCTCGAAATTGAATTCGTCTTCTGAGGCAGTGAATTCGCGCAAACGGTCGCTGGCGGCAATTATCCCACTGCGCTGCGAGGTTTCACGCTCGTCGAAAATGAAACCTTCGATCTGTCCGGTTAGGTTCAGGACGTTTCCGTTGTCGGCGTTTCGCGCGAAAGAGCCGGATAGGCTAATCCGGTCAGAGTCGGAATTGGCCTTCTCCCGCCGGGTGTCGATCAGGGTATTCGCGCCATCGAACACACGCTCAACTCCGGCGTCGCCGCGCCTGCCGGAATCGTTTTCCAGACTGAGAGTCCATTCGGTTTTTGTCCCACCACCCGCGAGTGAAACTTGCCCGTCGCCCCAGCGAAAGGGGACGCCAGATGAGCGCCACTCCGCCGAGTAACGGAATTGGCCTGTCACTCCGCCCGTCGTGCTAGTGATCACGTTGAGAACCTGACCGGACAGTCCGCCTATGTCGAGGCTCGCACCGTCAACGATTTCCAGCCGTACAACTTCTTCTGCCGGGATACGTTGGAGTGCAGCCACCGGGCCGTTCGACTTCCCAGAGATACGTTGGCCATTGATCAACACGTTTGTGTCTGCTTGACCAAGGCCGCGATTGTCGCCGCCTTCACGGATCGAAAAGCCGGGAATTTGCCGCGCCATATCGAGAGCGTTGCGCGGGGCAAAGCGTTCGAAATCGGCGGGAGTAAAGGTGCGGCGCGCGGTCGTGTTTTCAATGAGATCGGCTGCTGCAGCGTCCGCTGCGACTGCCACGTCTTGCGCCGCGACCGGAGCGCCAGACAGCAACAATGCCGCGCACGCTCCGCATACGGCTATGCCGCCAAGCAAAGAAAACCGTTTCCCCATGAGATGCATCTAACGCACCTTTCAAGCGCAAGTTCCGGCAAGCCCATTGAACGGAAATTTCTGCTTGGAAAGATATTTCGCCAATTACTCGACGAACGTTCCACTGGTCGGGACGACTGGATTCGAACCAGCGACCCCCACACCCCCAGTGTGATGCGCTACCAGACTGCGCTACGTCCCGGATCCAGTGGAAGGCGGCCCTATAGGGGGCGGTGTGCAGCCATGCAAGCGGGCAAAATGCGCGTCGGCTTTCGGGTCGTCAAAGTTGTGTGCACTTCGCGTGGCCGGACAATGCGCTGATTGCGGGGCTCTTGCATTGCTGCTAGGCGCGCCCACTTATCCGGATAAGGGCGGGATGAGGCGCGGCGCAAGCTGCCACCAACCATTTCCATCCATCGGTTTTGTTTTGAATTTCTGACGGGCTAATTCGACATGCTTGATATTCTCGCTGCTGCTGGTGCGGGGGACGCACCTCCGGGATGGCTGCAATGGCTGCCAATTCTAGGCATGATCCTGATCTTCTGGTTCCTGATCATTCGTCCGCAAATGAAACGGCAGAAGGAACACCAGCAAAAGGTCGAGGGCCTGAAAAAGGGCGATCAAGTTGTAACCGCGGGCGGCCTGATCGGCAAAATTGCCAAAGTCACAGACGACCACGTTGAGGTCGATTTGGCCAAGGATGTCCGCGTCAAGGTCGTCAAGCACACGATCGGCGATGTGATCCCGCCGGGCGGCAGTGCGGCCAACGATTGATTAAGGCGCTTGCGCCGGACCACGCGACTTCACACAGACAGACGGATTAGAACGAAACGGCAATGCTCGATTTTCCAACTTGGAAGAAGGTCTGGCTCTGGGGTCTGACACTGGTCGCTGTACTGGCGGCGATGCCGTCCCTTTTCTCCGCAGCGAATGTGGATTGGCCAGAAGCGCTTCCGCACCCTCAAGTTAACCTTGGCCTGGATCTGGCCGGGGGTAGCCACATCCTGCTCGAAGCGGACCCGTCTCAAGTCGCGGCGCAGCGGCTGGAGAATATGGAGGAGGCGGTTCGTGCTGAAATGCGCCGCGCTGAGCCGCGCATTCGCATTGGCGACATCTCGACCACAAATGGTCAGCTATCCTTCATGCTCGACAGCCCGGGCGATATAGACCGCGCTCGCGGCCTGATCGAACCGCTGATGCAGGGCAATAATCTGGTCCGCGAATGGAATCTTTCGGTGGTTGATACCCAGCGAATGATACTGACCCCGACCGATGACGGGATCGAACAGGCTGTCGATGACGCGATGGAAAGCGCGATTGATGTGATCCGGCGGCGGATCGACTCACTCGGAACGCGCGAACCGACAATTATTCGCCAGGGCGACACGCGGATCGTGGTGCAGGTGCCGGGCCTTGAGGACACGGACCAGCTCAAGCGTCTGCTGGGTGAGACTGCGAAGCTTGAATTCAAGCTGGTCGATGTCAACGCCCTGATCACCGACATTCAGGCAGGTGTTGTTCCGCCGGGCAGTCAGATCTTCCCTTATGCTGAAGGAACTCTGCAGGAAGGCCAGTTGGTCGCTGTGCGGCGGCTGGGCGGCATTCGCGGCGACAGCCTGACCAACGCGCAGGCAGGTGTCGATCAGAGAAACAACGAAAATGTCGTCAACATTCAGTTCGACCAGCAGGGCGCGAGCAAGTTCTGCTCACTGAGCACTGAGAATGTGAACCGGCCGTTCGCGATCATTCTCGATGAAAAGGTGATCTCGGCGCCTAACTTCAACGAACCTATTTGTGGCGGCAGCGCGCAGATATCGGGCAATTTCACGGCTGAGAGTGCGAACGAATTGGCGATTTCGCTGCGTTCCGGTGCTCTGCCGGTCGACCTGGCTGTGGTTGAAGAGCGTACGGTCGGGCCTGACCTTGGTGCCGACTCGATCCGCAAGGGTCTGCTGGCAATGCTGATCGGCTCGATCGCGGTCGTTACCCTGATGATTGCCACCTACGGTCGGTTCGGGATCTATGCGACGATCGCGCTGATCTTCAACGTGCTGATCATTCTTGGGCTTATGGCCGGGCTCAACACGACGCTGACATTGCCGGGCATCGCCGGGTTCGTGATTACCATCGGTGCCGCCGTGGACGCGAACGTCCTGATCAACGAGCGAATACGTGAGGAGCGAAAACGCGGGCGACGTGTCATCGCCGCGGTCGAGAATGGCTACAAGGAAGCGAGCCGCGCAATTTACGATGCGAACATCACCAACTTCATCGCTGGCGTGCTGTTGTTCCTGTTCGGCTCTGGCCCGGTTCGCGGCTTTGCGGTCGTCCTCGTCATCGGTCTGTTCACCAGCGTGTTTACCGCGCTCGTCCTGACCCGCATGTGGGTTGCCGGTTGGCTGCGTGCCAAGCGCCCCAGCGACATCAACGTTTGAGGAGGGCTGGAACATGAAACTGCTCAAACTCGTCCCTGAAGACACCAACATCAAATTCCTGAAGCTGCGGGTTCCGTTCTTCATTTTCAGCCTGCTGCTGATCGCGGCAAGCTGGGCCCTGGTGCTCGTCAACGGCCTCAATTACGGCGTGGACTTCGCCGGGGGTCAGGAAATTCGCGCGACCTTTACGCAAACCGAAGAGGCACCAATTGCGGAGCTGCGAAGCAGCGTTGGCTCCCTGGAGAACGTGGGGTCTCCAATCGTGCAAACCTTTGGCGCTCCCAACGAGGTTTCGATCCGGGTGAAGCTGCCGCCGGAGGCAGAGGGCAATCCGGAATTCGCGGCAGAGATGACAACTGCCATCACCGACAGTCTGAAAGCCAATTATTCCGATATTCGTATCGACGGTGTGGATTCGGTGTCAGGCAAGGTTTCGGGTGAATTCCGTCAAGACGCAGTGCTTGCCTTGCTGGCGGCGATGCTCGCCGTCGCGCTGTACATCTGGGTTCGGTTCGAGTGGCAGTTCGGCGTCGGTGCATTGTTCGCATTGTTCCACGACGTCTCCGTCACGCTCGGCATGTTCGCGTTGTTCCAGCTCGAATTCAGCCTGCAGATCATCGCCGCCATCCTGGCGATTATCGGCTACTCCCTGAACGACACGATCGTTGTTTACGACCGCATCCGCGAGAACCTGAAGAAGTATCGCAAGATGCCTTTGCCAGAGCTGCTCGATCTCTCGGTCAATGAGACACTGGCGCGTACTGTGATGACCTCGCTCACATTGCTGGTTGCGCTCGTTCCGCTGCTCGTCGTTGGACCGGCAAGCCTGTTTGGGCTTGTCGCAGCCATCACGGCTGGCCTGTTTATCGGGACCTATTCGAGCGTCTATCTCGCTGCGCCGGTGCTGATCTGGCTGGGCGTGAATTCGAACAGCTTCGTACCGCAGGAAAGCAAGGCGGATATTCAGGAGCGCAAGGCTCGCGGGGAAGCCTGAGCGCAACAGCCTGAACTACAGCTACGGTTTACTTCGAAGCGCCCGCTAGCGCTGAGTAGTGCTCGGCTAGCTCGGCTCCGTTCGTATCCCAATTGAACCTTTCGACGAGGGCTGCGACCTCGCTTGCCGATGGTGGATTGTTGAGAACGGCGTTTACTCCTGCGGCAACCGCTTGAGGTGTGCGTTCGACGAGCCTTCCGGCGATATCATTGACGATCAATTCACGAGCGCCGCCCACATCGCTGGTGACTACAGGAGTGCCGCAGGCGAGCGCCTCGACCCAAGCATTGGCGAGGCCTTCGTTTTCGGTGGGCAGGACCATTACATCGGCGGCTGAGAGGATCAGCGGCAGCAGGTCGTGATCGACTGAGCCGGTGAAATGGACACGCTCGGCGACGCCCGCATCGCGCGCTTTCTGGCGCAGCTTCGCCTCATCTTCCCCTTTGCCGACGAGCACCAGCCGGGCACCTTGGACATCCTCCAGTGCTTCGATGGCGATATCCTGTCCCTTGCGCACTATGAACGCACCGGTGCAGACGAGCATGGGTACGCTATGCGGCAGATCAAAGCCGAGTTCCGTGCTCAACTGACTGCGCAGTTGCGTGTGATCTAGCGGGCGGAACCGGTCGCGATCGAGTCCGGTGTAGTGCACGCGTATCTTGTCCGCCGGCATGCCTAGCGCGACCATGTCGTTTTTGAGGGCCTCGCTGACCGCAAGTATTCCATCGGCCCGTTCGACCGCATCGAGAATCTGCTCTCGCGCAAACTCTATGCCGCCCCAATAGCTGATATCGCTGCCGCGTGCTTTGATCGACAATGGCAGGTCCATCTCGGACGCGATCTGAGCTGCTGCCGGGCCTTCAGGAAAGAAGAACTGCGCATCGAGCACGTCGATCGGATGTTCGGAGTGGATCTCCTGGATCAGCGGTAGAGCTGCTTTCACAATGGCGCCGGCGTTGCGACGTGCGCCCACTTTCGGGATCAACGTGAAGCGCGGTCGATAGACGTCGATACCGCCTTCTTGCGCGGCCGCTGGCAAGTCCGCCAGCGCGCGATATCGCCCCAATGCGACAGGGGGAATGCCCAGCGGATTGACCACGCTGACATGCCAGTCGCCGCGCTTCGCAAGCGCCTCGAGAGAACGCGCGACGAAGGTCCCAAAGCGCGGATTGACCGGATTGGGAAACAGCGTGGAGAGGGAGAGAACGTGTTTCACGGCAGGGATGGTGCTCGCACAGATGTTTACAAACGGCGAACCAGCATCTCCGCGACTGCGATCCATGGCGGATTATCGACCACTTGTTGTTTCTCTCCGCTGCCCGGAGGGAGAATGCCGACAAGCGTGCCCCTGCGATCAATCAGCCTGCCAAAAGTGAAGCGACCGCCAGGACGCGGAACCATGCAGTCGCGGTTGATCGCTGATGCTGCGTCTTCCGGCTTCAACTGTCTCAACCATAAAAGATCGCCGGGCCGGAACTCGCCAATACTGGCCGAGACGCTCAGCACCATCAATTGGGCTCCGTCGCTGGTCGCTGCAAGGTCGGTCGGCAGGATCGCCTCACGCGGCGCATTGAGCGCCTCCGGGCCAGCGGCAGTCAACTCGGCGACGATTTGTGTTTGCGGCGCTTCCTCGGATCGGACCAGGGTCTCCGGATCGACGCCCAGCGCGTGACCGATGCGGTCCATCCATTTGATCGAGAGATTGCGCATGCCCGTTTCGAGCCGACCGATGGTCTGCGCGGTTGTTGGCGGATCGCAAGCTTCGGCGAGTTCGGCGAGTGTTATGCCCTTGCTCTTGCGGATGGCGCGGATGCGATTGATCACGGGTTGGGGCTCCAAAGATGATTTGAACCAATTTGGTAATTTTCACTTTCCTACACGAACCAACGCATTGCAAGTCTTTTTGACGTCACGACATCAGGAGGATCGAATGAAACGCAAGTTGGTAGAACGGGAATTGACGCAGGAAGGCCCGAAGCGCGAGCAGGCGAGCGGCAGCACAGCGCGAGGTAAAAGGCGCTCCCTCACCGTCAACATAGCCGAATCTCCGCTCAGCTGGCTGCATGCTCGCGGACATGTTTCAGACAGGCTGTTCGATGCGGGCGAGCGCCTCCGCGCCGATTATGAGCGCGCGCAATTGCCAGCAAATGTCACGATGCGGTGGGACCCGGTACGGATCAAGACGACTGGTGAGCAGGGGTTATCGGCGGGGGAGAAGCAGGTTTCCGCCAAGCGCCGATTTGACGAGGCGTTGCAGCAGGCGGGCAAGGGGCTGGAGGACATCTTGTGGCGCGTTGTATGCGCAGGCGAAGGCTTGCCGCAGGCAGAGAAGACGCTCGGCTGGCCCGCTCGCAGTGGGAAACTGGTGCTCAAGCTCGCGCTAGATCGGGTCGCCGACTATTACCGGATCACCTGAATTGAGTTGGATAAGTGTCAACTTCGTATTTGGCGAGAAAAGCGTTTTAGATCAGACTTTTGCGGCGAAGTTACGTGGGTGACAGGGTGTCAATTGTGTCAACTTCGCCAGCGGGCAATGCCAGCGACCGATCAGTCGCTGGTTCCGTAGAAGAATCGCTCTTCTGCGATCTTGCCATCCTTGACCGTATAGACGCCGACTTCGGACATCTGCGAGCGCTCGCCGTCCATGGTCACATCCATTGTATATCGGACCGCGAACTGATCGCCAAAGACATACGGCCCCTCGGTCGTACTGGAATGCATTTCGGCATTCTCGTTCCACCAGGCGTGCTTTTGCAAAAGCGCATCGCGGCCTTCCACTTTGGACATAGGGCCGTCCTGCGGCTCGTGACTGACGATATTATCGTGCCACATGGCCTGGTAATCGGCTTCGCGATCCTCGGCGACGGCTTGAGTGAAGTCCTTTGCAAGTTGATCGATCGACATTCGGAGTCTCCTGAATATTTGAAGAGGTTCAACTACCGCAGGTTTGTGGCAAATTGTGGACTTGCGCTCATGATTTGGCAGAGATTCGTTTGCGGACCCTTTGCTGCAAATCCGGCAAAACCTCCGCTTCGAACCACGGGTTCTTGCGCATCCACATCACTGAGCGCCAGGCTGGGTGGGGTAGTGGAACGATCGGCGCGTATTCGGCAAATCGGCGAACGCGTTCAGTCATCGAGAGCTTCTTCGTTTCGGGCAAATGGTGAGCTTGCGCAAAAGTGCCCACGAGCAGGGTCAAACGATCTTCGGGAAGCACGTCGAGGACCTGGTCATGCCATTGCGGCGCGCACTCTTTGCGCGGTGGCCGGTCGCCGCCTGATGCTTTGCCCGGATAGCAAAATCCCATTGGCACGAGCGCGATCTTGTCGGCGTCGTAGAACGTTCGCTTGTCGATGCCGAGCCAATCGCGCAGCCGGTCGCCACTGTCATCGTCCCACGGCACGCCGCTGGCGTGGACTTTTGAACCTGGTGCTTGTCCGATGATCAGTATCCGACTGCGCTCGGAAAATTGCACAACCGGGTGCGGATCGTGCGGCAGATGTTCGGCGCAGATGGTGCAGGCCGCGATTTCCCGGTGGAGTTTGTTTGCGCTCACCCCTCGACCAGCTCAGCCAGCATCAGCCAGCGTTCCTCGGCTGCATCCTTCTCAGCTCGCGCATTTTCCAGGCCTTTGGAGATGTTGGTAAAACGCTGGGGGTCTTTCGCGAAAAACTCCGGGTCGGAAAGGATTTCCTCACCTTTTGTGATGGCCGCCTCCAGCTCTTCAATACGCGCCGGTAGCAACTCGTAATCGCGCTGGTCCTTGTAAGAGAGCTTGTCCGATTTCGGTGATGCGGAGGGCGCGGGGGGCGCCGTCGGAGCGGGCGAGGGTTTCGCACTTGTCTTCGACTTACCTTTGATCGGTTTGCGGCGTTTGCGTTCCCAATCCTCGTATCCACCCGCGACAATGTCGACGCGGCCCGATCCATCGAGACCGAGGGTAACAGTGACCGTGCGGTCTAGGAAGTCGCGATCGTGGCTGACGATCAACACCGTGCCGTCGAAGTCGGCGATCACTTCTTGCAGAAGATCGAGCGTTTCAAGATCCAAGTCATTGGTTGGCTCATCGAGTACGAGCAAATTGGCGGTCCGGGCGAACTCCCGCGCAAGCAGCAGCCGCGAACGCTCACCGCCAGACAGGTTTGCGACTTTCGTATCGACCAGGCCGGGATCGAACAGGAAATCCTTGAGATAGGCCTGCACATGTTTGCGCGCGCCGCGCACGTCGATCCAGTCGCCACCTTCGGCCAGAATGTCGCGCACGCTGGCCTCCGGGCTCAGCAGTTTGCGCTGTTGGTCAATCATAACGCCAGAGAGAGTACGAGCATGGCTGACATTGCCAGTGTCGGGCTCCAACTCGCCGGTCAGCAATTTGAGCAGCGTTGTCTTGCCAGCGCCATTCGCGCCGACAATCCCTATCCTGTCACCACGCTGGATACGCAACGAGAAATTCTTGATGATGGCGCGTTTCTCATCGCCTTCGCCAAAACCTTTCGAGACTTTCTCCGCAACGATTACCGACTTCGATTTGAAATCCTCATCATTGGCGAGCTTTAGCTTGGCCGATCCGCTGTCCGAAATCATCGCGGCGCGGGCCGCGCGCATCTGATGGAGTTTTTCGAGCCGACCTTGGTTGCGTTTGCGCCGCGCGGTGACACCGCGTTCGAGCCAATGCGCTTCCAGCTTTAGCTTCGCATCAAGCTTTTCTGCGGCGCGTGCTTCCTCGGCGTAGACGCTTGCTTCCCATGCCTCGTACCCGCCAAAGCCGACTTCCTTGCGTCGCAAATTCCCGCGATCCAGCCAAAGGGTCGCTCGAGTCAGACGCTTCAGAAAGGTCCGGTCGTGGCTGATCGTGATGAAAGCACCCTTGTAGCGGTTCAGCCAATCCTCCAGCCAGTCGATTGCGCCTAAATCCAGGTGGTTGGTTGGCTCATCCAGCAGGAGTATGTCAGGGTCCTGCGCGAGCGCGCGGGCAATAGCCGCGCGGCGACGCTCACCCCCGCTCGCGGTGTCAGCCTCTCGGTCCATCGCGATGCCGAGCTGTCCGGCGATGCTCTCGACTTCGTAAGCCTCCGGTGCGTCGTCACCGGCAAGGGCAAAATCCATCAGGGTTTCGAAGCTGCTGAAGTCAGGCTCTTGTTCAAGGAAAACGATCCGCGCGCCCGGCTTGATCCGGCGCAGCCCACGATCCGCTTCGATCCTGTCGTCGATAAGCTTGAGTAAGGTCGTCTTGCCAGCGCCATTGCGCCCAATCAGCGCCAGGCGATCACGCGGGGCGATATGCAGATCGATGCCGTTCGTGCCCGGTCCACCGAACAGCCAACGGCCGCCTTGCTGAAGGCCGAGCCCTTCCCAGGAGAGGATTGGAGGTTGCGCCATAGGCTGAGCGCGGTAGGAGTTTGGATGAACGCGAGCAAGAGCGCAAAATGGACGGCTTGTCTTAACGCAGCGCGGCGGCTCTATTCACAGCGTGTTCAACGCGCGATCTCTACGTAAGGCGGCATGATGAAACGCGGCATATCTTTTCTTGGCGCTCTGGCGGTTCTGGCGATGGCTGGGACTACTGCTGCGCCCGCACAGGCGGCCTATTCGCAATCGCAATCCGACCAGAGCGATGCGCGAAAGGAAATGCGTGCCGGCAATCAGCTTTCGCTGCGCCAGATCGAAGCTCGTGTGCTTCCTCGCATGCGCGGCAGCGAATATCTCGGCCCTTCTTACGATTCGACTGCGCGCGCCTATCGCCTGAAGTTCATCAAGGATGGTCGCGTAACGTTCGTCGATGTCGATGCCCGCACCGGGCGCATCATCAATCGCTCGCGCTAACCCACGGACATGATCAAATCGGCGCAATCAGTGCGCAAATCCCTCCGCTCGCTTGACGCATTTTGCGCAAAGGCGCACCAGAAGCGCTCGAAACACGAAGCCACCGATCCGGGGACCCGTCACCTATGCGCATTCTGATTGTCGAAGATGAACCGACACTTGGCCAGCAACTAAAGTCCACCCTCGAACAGACCGGCTATGCCGTCGATCTGTCGACCGATGGTGAAGATGGGCATTTTCTTGGCAGTACCGAGGATTATGACGCAGTAATTCTCGACCTTGGCTTGCCGGAGATAGATGGTCTTTCCGTGCTCGGTATGTGGCGCAAGGAAGGGCGCGATTTCCCTGTCCTGGTGCTGACCGCGCGCGATAGCTGGTCCGACAAGGTTGCTGGTCTTGATGCGGGCGCGGACGATTACCTCGCCAAACCTTTCCAGACTGAAGAACTGATCGCTCGCTTGCGCGCGCTTATTCGCCGTGCGTCCGGCAACACTTCGTCGGAGCTGACGGCTGGCAACGTCCGGTTGGACACGCGCTCTGGCCGGGTTACGCTGAGTGGCGAACCGGTGAAGCTGACCGCGCAGGAATACAAACTGTTGAGCTACCTTATGCACCACAAGGGTAAGGTGGTTAGCCGCACCGAGCTGATCGAGCATATTTACGATCAGGACTTCGATCGCGATTCCAACACGATCGAAGTCTTTGTCACCCGCATTCGCAAGAAACTCGGCGCAGAAGTGATAACAACGATCCGTGGACTTGGTTACAGCCTCGACGACCCCGCAGACGCGCCCCGAGCGTAAGTCTTCAGACGCGGCTTCTCCCTCCCACGCGAGCGAGGGCGAGGCGGCGGCTACGCATGCGGCTGGCGAAGACACTGATGCCAGCAACACGTTAGAGCGACCGTCCAGAAGACACACCGGCAGTCTCGCCCGACGCATGGGCTTGATCGCGGCAGGGTGGATCGCTGTGTTGCTGCTCGGCGGCGGGATTGCGCTTGACCGCGCGCTCACGACTCAGGTCGAGAACAATTTCGATGAGCAGCTCGAATACATTCTGACCGCAATGATCGGCGCGGCCGAAGTGCAGGCGGGCGGGGAAGTGGCTTTCAATCGCGTGCTGGGCGATCAGCGTTTCCTCGAGCCTAACAGCGGCCTCTATTATCAGGTTAGCGGCGAGGGCGAAGAGCCTTGGCCTTCGCGCAGCCTGTGGGACCGGGTGCTCGATGTACGCGGCGACCACGTCGACAATCAGGCTCATTTCTACAATTCAAACCAGTTCGATTACGAGCCTCTGCGCGTGGTCGAACGCTCGATCATCCTGCCCGGCTCCGACACGCAATGGTGGTTTACAGTCGCGGCGAACCGTGAGGAATTGGATGAGCAGATTGCAAATATCCGCTCAATCTTGATCTGGAGCTTTGCAGTTCTGGGCTTCGGCCTGCTGCTGATGGCCATGCTGCAAATCCGATATGGCCTTTCGCCGCTGCGCCGCGTGCGTGCCGCGATACAGAACCTGCGTTCGACGGGTGCCAACCGCATCACCGAACCGCTGCCGACCGAAGTGCAGCCGCTCGTGCAAGAATTGAATGGTCTGCTTGAGCACTCCGAACGTCAGGCGGAAGAGGCCCGGATGCATGCGGGCAACCTTGCCCATGCGCTGAAGACTCCGCTGACCGTGCTGACCAACGCTGCGACCGCGCACGACCCCAAGCTTTCCGATCTCGTGTGCCGCGAGACGAAAACGATGCAGCGGCATGTCGAGCATCATCTCGCAAGGGCTAGAGCCGTTGGACGTCGCGCGACCGGGCTTTCCAGAGCGGAAGTGTGGCCGAGCGTCGAAAGTGTGCTTCGCGCCGTTACGCGAATCTACGAGAACGCGCGCTTCGATCTCGACGGAAACAAGAATGCAGTCGTTTCTATTGAACGCCAGGATCTGGACGAAATCCTTGGTAATCTGATCGAGAATGCAGCCAAATATGGCGGTGGCAGTGTGTTCGTGACGGTCGATATCGAGCCAGAAAACGGTGCCTGCACGATCTGGGTCGAGGATGACGGAATGGGCATTCCACTCGAAGAGCGAGACCGGATTTTTGACCGCGGTGCGCGGCTCGACACGGGCAAGCCCGGCACCGGCCTGGGCCTCGCGATCGTACGCGATGTCGCTGAAATCTACGGCGGAACAGTCGAACTCGATGAGAGCGAGGACCTTGGCGGATTGTTGGTGAAGCTTCGCCTGCCGAGAGCCTAAGCTCGATGAGTCAGCGCTGCGCGAAGGGTTTGTGCGCCAGCCGCGTTAAACAGGCGAACGAAGACACGCAAACGGGGTCAATGCGCGAGAGACGATGTCAGGCGATAGCCCGAGACATGTGAGTGGCTCGAATGAAGAGACCGAGCTCGTCCGGCGCATCGCCGCTCGGGACGAAGAGGCCTTTCGTGACGCAATCGCGCGCCACGCCACGCTGATGCACCGGATCGCCTATCGCATGATGGGCAATGCCCATGATGCAGACGATATCACGCAGGAAGCCATGCTGAGATTGTGGGATCATGCACCGCGCCTGATCGAGAAAGGGCGTGCAGCTGGATTGAAGCTGGCCCCTTGGCTCAAGCGAGTGACGGTGAACCTCGCCATCGATCGATTGCGTGTGGCCAAGCGTCTTAGTGCTAATGCCGATATCCCCGAACAGGTGGACCATGAACCACTTGCGGATGCAGCGATTGAAAGGCGTGAGGAAGGTCAGGCTGCTCGTGCGCTCATCTCTCGGCTGCCAGAGCGTCAACGCGCGGCCATCGTGCTGACTTATTACGAAGAGTTGCCAAACGCCGAAGCAGCTGATGCGATGGACATGAATATCAAGGCCTTTGAGTCCTTGCTGTTCCGGGCAAGGGCTGCTTTGCGTCGAGGCTTTGAAAACGAGCCGGGCCGAGTTGAAGGAGGCGCTTCATGAGCGATCCTGAAAACGAACAGAACGGTATCGCAAAAGGCGGTGCACTCGATAAGGCGCTGAGCGGATATCATGTGCCGGCCCTTTCGAACGATTTTGCCGACCGGGTTGTTGCGCGCTCCAAGGACCGGCCTGAACCGCTGCCATCCTTACGCAAGGGCACCAGCCGAAACAGGCGCTGGAGCACGGCACGGCGACTGACTGTAGGCGCGCTCGCGGCTGGCGCTCTTGCGAGCGCGGCGGCGGCCACGGGTGTGCTGGGCGACTTGCCGATCAGGCTGCTATCGCCGGAGCAAATCTGGTCCAGCATTACCGGAGACGAGCAGGAATCCGCCCGGCGGCCTCAGCGGCTACCAGCAAGCGATGGAGCTGAGGCTGCTGAGGCTCCAGAAACAGCTATCGAAGGGCCGATTGACAGTTCCCAGGAGCTTGAAGAAGCTTTTTCCCGGATCGATCAGGCGCGGGGCGACCGGCGTGAGGAGCGTCGATCGCGTGTCGATCAGCGTATCGATGAGACTTTGGAGCAGCGGCGTGAACAAGGTTTGCCCGCGCCAACGGCGGAGCAGGAAGAGCGGCTGCGAAATCGGCTGGAGCAGTTCCGCGAAAAGCGTGACGCGACACTCGAAGAGCGCCGTGCAACCACTCGCGAGGAGTTGCGTGAACGGGTCGAAAACGGCGAGGAGCTGACGCCGCGCGAACTCATTCGAGAAGAACGGGCAGGGGGCCTAAGGCCAGAGGCACGCGAAAGGCTTGAAGAGCTGCGTGAACTCTCACCCGAAGAACGGCGCGAGCGCATCCGGCAATTTCGTGAGCGGCGACAAGAGCGTGTCGGCCAGCGACTGAGGCGCTTTACGCCCGAGGAAAGATCCTCAATCTACGATGACACGAATGACGAGCCCATCAATGGGGCCGCACCTCCGATCGAAAGTGAGCAAGTCGACCAGCCTGAATAAATTTTCGCGTGGGCGAAGGATGCAAGCATCTCTCCCGTTTTTACTTTGTCACCGGCGGTGGGACCGGTTCGACCCCGCAAAGTAGAAATGATCGGAAGGATGTTACGATGAAGAAATCTTTGACGCTGGCGGCGATTGCCGCGCTCGCGACCGGTTCCGCAGCGATGGCTGAACCACAAACCCGAACCAAGACGTTTGACGGACCCAACGCAAGCGCCACCAAGACCACGACCGTGGACCGGGAAGCCGGCACTATCGACCGCGATCGCAGCGCAACGAACAAGAATAACGGCAACACAGCTTCGAGCACTTTCAATCGCACGCGCACGGACACTGGGGCTGTGGTTAGCGGCTCGCAAACCGGTTTTCGCGGTCAAACCCGATCTTTCGAGGGTGAGCGCGTTCGCAATGACAATGGATCGACGTTCAACGGCAGCGCGACCAGTCGCCGTAGCAACACCTACGGTCTTTATGGCGAACGTAGCCGCGATGGCATGGGCACTCGCAGCCAAAGCCAGCGCGTGACAAATTCAGCTGGTGAGACGGTGTTGTCCCGCGATCGGTCGGTGACGCGCAGCCGTGGCAATGTCAGCCGCAGCGTCGAGCGCTCTCGCAAACCTGGTTTCAAGCCGCGTCGGGCAAGTCGACCGCGTTAAACAATCCTGCCGATCGGTGAGCTCGCTGGCCCTCTGGACGAGCTGAACTGATCCCCCTCTCTAGCCCGAGACTTTGGGCATTCCTGCAGGATATGAGGGCGCGCGGTCCTTGACCCATCGCGTGCCCTCTATTTTTGGTGCCTGACAATGAAAGCCGGGCGCTCAGGTCGATAGCGTAGCGACACTTGCCGCGTTATCGATCGGACCTTGGAGTAGCTTCATATGGACGCGAGCTAGCTTAACCTTGCCGCGCCTTCTCATGGTGGCGGATCACTTCCTCGATAATGAAACGCAGGAATTTCTCGCTGAACTCCGGATCAAGGTTCGCCTCTTCTGATAGCGCACGGAGCCGCTCGATCTGACGCTGCTCGCGTGCTGGGTCCGCGGGTGGCAAGGTAACCTTCGCTTTGTATTCTCCCACCGCTTGAGTGATTCGAAATCGTTCGGCCAAAATGTGGATCAAAGCAGCATCGATATTGTCGATGCTCTTGCGAAACCCTGCCAGCACGGGATCGGGTTCGTTCGGGTTGTGCGCGTTATCGGACATATCATGCAAAACTAGCAGCAATTGAGCGCTTGCCAAGCGCGCTGAGCTCGCGCAAATGCGCAAATCATGAGCGCTGAAGTGGTCCAATTGCCGCGCAAGAAGCGGCCGACGCTTGATCCCATGCTGGCCTTGACGGCGAGTGGCATGAATTCGGTCAACTCCGTAATCCTTGAGCGCATGCAAAGCGAAATCCCGCTGATCCCGCGTCTGGCTGGGCATTTGATCTCTGGTGGTGGCAAGCGCTTGCGCCCAATGCTGACGTTAGCCGGCGCTGAGCTGGTCGGTTATCAGGGCACACGGCATCACAAGCTCGCGGCGGCCGTCGAGTTCATTCACACCGCGACCCTACTTCACGACGATGTGGTCGATGGCAGCGAACTGCGCCGCGGCAAGGCGGCGGCGAATATCATTTTTGGCAATCCGGCGACCGTGCTGGTCGGCGATTTCCTGTTCAGTCGTTCGTTCGAGCTGATGACCGAGGACGGCAGCCTGAAAGTGCTGAAAATCCTCAGCCACGCCAGCGCTGTGATCGCTGAAGGCGAAGTGTCGCAGCTGACTGCGCAGCGTCAGATCAAGACCAGCGAAGAGCAATATCTCCACATCATCGGTGCAAAGACCGCGGCGCTGTTTGCCGCAGCGAGCCAGATTAGTGCGGTTGTCGCTGAATGCAGTGAGGAGCAGGAGCGAGCGCTGGAAGACTACGGGCGCAACCTTGGCGTCGCATTCCAACTTGTCGACGATGCGATCGACTACGATTCTGACGCGGCGCAAATGGGCAAGGATCAGGGCGACGATTTCCGGGAAGGCAAGATGACCCTACCCGTCATCCTCGCATTTGCGCGCGGTACCGACGACGAACGTGAGTTCTGGCAAGCGGCGATTGGTGGGCATAGGACTTCTGAAGAGGACTTTGCATATGCTATTGAATTGATCGAGCGGCATAATGCGCTTGAGGACACGCGCGAGCGGGCGCGTCATTTCGCGCAAAGAGCCATCGATGCAATCTCGATCTTTCCGGATAGCAAGGCGCGTGCGGCCATGGCGGAAGCCGCTGAGTTCGCGGTTGCGCGGGGATATTGAGCGGGGCCTTGACCCCCGATTTGCCCATTCACGAAGTTCTGCCGGAATTGCGCGCGGCGCTTACCGAAAAGGGCGCTGGCGTCCTGATCGCGCCACCGGGTGCGGGTAAGACGACAGCCGTCGCGCCCGCTCTGCTAAATGAGGAATGGTGCAGCGGTCAGATCATTCTCACCAGTCCGCGCCGCGTTGCGGCTCGCGCAGCCGCCGAACGGATGGCACAGATGCTGGGTGAAAAACCCGGCGATACTATCGGCTATGCAACGCGGCTGGACAGCAAGAGCTCGGCGAAGACGCGTGTAATGGTCGTAACTGAAGGTATCTTCGTCAATCGCATACTCGATAACCCGGAGTTGCCTGGCGTTTCAGCTGTGTTGTTCGACGAAGCGCATGAGCGGCATTTGGATTGCGACCTCGGACTAGCTCTGGCGCTGGAGGCGCGCAGCGTTTTGCGCGAGGACCTGCGGGTGCTCGCCATGTCGGCGACGATTGATGGCGCGCGGTTTTCCCAATTGCTAGGCGACAACGCGCCAGTGATTGAGAGCGAGGGGCGCAGCTATCCACTCGAGATCAAGTGGCTGGGCAACAGTGCTTCACAACCCATTGAAGCACAGATGACCGAGGCCATACTCACGGCTAGGCGCGAGAACGCAGAAGGCGATATTCTCGCCTTTCTGCCCGGAGTGCGCGAGATCGAGCGGGTTCGTGAGCGACTAACCGAGTGCCTGCCTGATACGCCAGTCCTGCCGCTGCACGGGCAGGTCGATCCAGCCAGTCAGCGCGCGGCGATCAAGCGTGATTCACAAGGACGGCAACGCATTGTCCTGGCCAGCGCAATCGCAGAGACATCGCTCACCCTCGATGGTGTGTCGATCGTCGTCGATAGCGGTTTGGCGCGATATGCCGAGTTCGATGCCAATGCTGGTACGCAAAGGCTGGTCACTCGCGCTGCAAGTCAGGCGGCGGCAACACAGCGGGCAGGGCGCGCGGCGCGGCAAGGACCGGGCGTCGCCTATCGGCTGTGGGAGGAGCATGGTCATGCAGGTCGACCGGCTTTTGCTCCTCCGGAAATCACCGGGGCAGACCTTGCGTCTTTGGTCCTATCGCTGGCGGCTTGGGGTACGCGCGATCCTACCTCGCTCGCGTGGTTAGATGCGCCGCCCGAGTCCGCGATTGCCAGCGCTCGCGAGAGGCTGCGAGGTATGGGAGCGCTTGACGCCGAGGATGCAATCACTGCCTGGGGCGAGAAGATTGCCGCTCTGCCAATGGACCCAGCATCTGCTGCGGCGGTGCTGTTCGGAGCGGAGTCAGGCCATGCGCTCGATGCCGCAAAGATTGCGCTACTGCTGCAGGAACGCCGGCTGGGCGGACGCGGTGAAGATTTGCTGCAACGGCTTGCGCGGTGGAACGATGATCGCGGAAAACGCGCAAAGGCCTCGCGTAAGCTTGCCGAACGCTGGGCGAGAGCGGCAGAAAAACTGGTCCCGACCTCGGCAGAGTCCGACAGCAATCCGGCCCTGTTTCTTGCCCATGCACGGCCCGATATGATTGCAAAACGCCGCGATAAGAGTGGCGAGTATTGGCTGTCGGCTGGAGGGCGCGGTTTCGTGCTTGATCCTGCATCTCCGTTGGCGCGGGCCGAATGGATCGTGATTGGCGATGCCACCGGACAGGCGAAGGGCGCGCGGGTTATGGCAGGGGCGGAGCTGACAGGTGAGGAAGTCGAAACCGACCTGCAAGATCTGATCGAGAAGAGTTCAGTAGTGCGCTGGAATGAAAAGGAAAATCGTGTCGAAGCTCGACTTGAGCGACGTTTGAGCGCGATCACTATTGCAAGCGGCCCGGATCCCGAGCCGGACAAACAGGCGCTTGTGGATACACTTGTGGATAAAGCTCTGGATAGGTTGGGGGAATTGCTGCCGGCAAGTCTGCTCGCGCGCGGCGAATACGGTGATGTGAAAGGCCTTTCGAAAGGGACGCTTTCGGACAACGCGGAGTTGTGGCTTGCGCCGTTACTAATGGGGCGCCGCGACTTGAATGTGTCGCCCGGGAAGTATGCCGAGGCGGCGCTTGCTACTTTGGAGTGGAATGATCGCCAGCGGCTCGACAAAGAGGCCCCGACGCATTTTACCTCGCCTGCCGATACGCGCCATCGAATCGACTATTCCGGCGATGATGGGCCGAGCGTCGAGGTGCGGGTGCAGGCGCTGTTTGGCCTCGACACACAGCCGATGATTGGCACCACGCCGTTGCTGCTCAAGCTGACAAGTCCTGCCGGGCGTCCGATCCAGTCCACGCGCGACCTGCCTGGCTTCTGGCGCGGCAGTTGGTCTGATGTCGCGAAGGATATGAAGGGTCGCTATCCCAAACATCGCTGGCCAGATCAGCCGTGGTTGGAAAAACCGAGTTTGAAGACCAAGAACGCCTTTTCAAAATCGGGCAGGTGAACTAGATGCGAGGCCACTATGGCAGCACGCATTTACCAGACTCCGAAAAGCGCAATGCAATCGGGCAAAGCCAAGACTGACACGTGGGTTCTCGAATTCGAGCGCTCCGAGGCGCTGCGTGCCGACCCGTTGATGGGCTGGAGTGGTAGCGGCGATACCCAATCGCAGGTCCGTCTGAGCTTTCCTGATAAGCAGGCGGCGAAGGACTATGCCGAGAGATATGGCATCACTGCGCGGGTTCATGCGACGCCGCCCAAAGGCTTAAAGCTCCAAGCCTACGCCGACAATTTCCGTTAGATTTTCGCTAGCGACTCTTGCTCGCAAAACTCACGGTTGAAATTTTCACCACTGACCTTCATATGGCCCGCCGGGAGTCGGGTGGACGTTTGCGTTCGCTCACCGGGTCAGGTCCGGAAGGAAGCAGCCCAGGTGAATTGCGACGGGTCGCTCGGCTCCTTTGCGTCTCATAAATGGCGCACAGATTTCCCAAATGATCGCCATGACAAACGCTGCGCCAGCGCCTAGTTTGGGTGCGTGACTGATTCCGATCCCGAGATTCCCGAAGGCGAAGAGAATGAGCCGAGCGCAGCTGAGCTGGAGGCGGCTGGACAGAATTCGATGTTCGGCGATCCAGAGTCTGCGCCTGGGTCGACACCGCAATCGAACGAGAGCACGCCTGTCGAGTCGACGCCAAAGAAGCAATCTGCGCCTACAGCAGCGCCTCCCTCCGAGACGAACCAACCTTATCGCGTGCTTGCGCGCAAATATCGTCCGCAGACGTTTTCCGAGCTGATCGGCCAAGAGCCCATGGTGCGCACGCTCGCCAATGCGATTGAGCGCGACCGTCTGGCTCATGCGTTTTTGATGACCGGTGTGCGCGGGGTCGGCAAGACCTCGACCGCGCGGCTGATCGCCAAGGCGCTCAACTGCATCGGCCCAGATGGCGAGGGCGGACCGACTATTGATCCTTGCGGCCAATGCGAACCCTGCACTGCGATTGCGCAGGGCCAGCATATCGACGTGATCGAAATGGACGCTGCCTCTCACACCGGCGTCGATGATGTGCGCGAGATTATCGAGGCGGTCCGCTATGCTGCGGTTTCCGCGCGCTACAAGATATATATCATCGACGAGGTTCACATGCTCTCGCGCAATGCCTTCAACGCATTGCTGAAAACGCTGGAAGAACCGCCTGCACATGTGAAGTTTCTGTTCGCAACCACCGAAGTCGAGAAGCTGCCCGTCACGGTGCTGAGCCGAACGCAGCGGTTTGATCTACGCCGGATTCCTGCGGAACTGCTGGAAACGCATTTCGGCAATGTCTGCGAGAAGGAAGGGGTAGAGGCCGAGGATGAGGCGCTCGGCATCATTGCTGGCGCCGCCGAGGGATCGGTGCGCGATGGCCTGTCGATTCTTGATCAGGCTATTGCGCATGCCGATCTGGAAGGTGGCGGCAAGGTTACTGGCGAGCGGGTGCGCGACATGCTTGGCCTTGCAGACAAGAGTGCACAACGAAAGTTGCTTGAGAGATTGCTCGCTGGCGATGCGCCATCGCTGCTTCAGGGCATTGATGAGCAATATTCGCTGGGCGTCGAGCCGCTTGCGCTGATGCGCGCGCTGATGGATTTGGTCCACAAGATCACAGTCGCGCAAGTCTCAGGAACTCAGCCTGATGCGCCGACCGAAGAGGAGCGTGCGGCTCTCGGAAAGTTTACGACTGAGCTCAGCGCGCCGCAGCTTCACCGACTTTGGCAATTGCTACTCAAGGGTCACGAAGAAGTGCGCCAGGCACCCGATCCGCTGGTGTCGGTGCAGATGGCGCTGCTGCGGGTAATGCATGCTGCAGATATGCCCGATCCTGGCAAACTCGCGAAACGGATCGAGGAGCTTGCGAAAGCTGGCCCTGCGCCGAGTGCCAGTGCACCCGCTGAAGGACAGGCGGAACCAGTAGGCGCGAGTGCGAATGCTTCGGAAGGCTCGCTCAACTGGGCTGATCTGGTGCAGCGCGTCGATGACTCAGGGCAATTGCGGGTTGCCCAGATGATGCGCGACCGTATCCGCATCATCACGCTTGAGCCAGAGCGTTTGATTTTTGAGCAGGCCGATGATTTTGCCGACGATCCCGCGCCTGAAATCCGCGATGCTTTGTTGAAGTTAACCGGAAAACGGTGGCTGCTCGAACGCGATGCGGGCGATGCGCAACCTAGCCTGCGCGAGCAGGCGGAGGCCGAGCGCAAGGCGGCCGATGAGCGCATCCGATCCGATCCACTGGTGAAGGCCGCGCTGGAGGCGTTCCCCGACGCCGAGCTGCTTGATGCCAAAGACCAACCCGCCCCTAGCGCGCTGCGTGCAGGCGGCGACAAATGGAGTCGATAGACCGATGAAATCGATGGAAGAAATGATGCAGGCTGCTCAGAAGGCAGCTGAAACGATCCAGACTCAGATGAACGATATGCAGGCCAAGCTCGACAGCATGGAGGTCGAAGGCCAGGCTGGCGGCGGGCTGGTCAAAGTACGCGCAACTGCAAAGGGACGCATCCTGCGTGTCGAGATCGATGAGAGCCTGATGAAACCTGAAGAAAAGCAGATGGTCGAGGATCTTGTGACTGCCGCATTCAACGATGCGCGCGACAAGGCCGACCGGGTTTCCGCCGAAGAAATGAAGCAGATGCAGGGCGGCATGGGTTTGCCACCAGGGTTCAATCTGCCCGGCATGGGGTGAGCAAAGGGGGCGGGCCCGTAGGTAAGTTAGCCCGCATCCACGACTTCCTTTCAGCCGACCATTGCGAGGATCGTATGGTCTACCCATATCCTTGGCAAAGGTGTGCCTGACCGGCACCCATCATTATCAAAACGGCATAATCCCATGACACAGCATTTCCCTCTCCTGCCACTGCGCGACATTGTCGTCTTTCCCGGTATGGTCGTCCCGCTCTTTGTTGGGCGTGACAAATCCGTCGCCGCGCTTGAAGCGGCTATGGAAGCGAGCAAGGACATCTTCCTGCTCGCTCAGCTTGATCCGGCTTGCGACGATCCAGTGGTGGAAGACCTGTATGACGTGGGCGTAGTTGCGCAGGTGCTACAGCTGCTGAAACTGCCAGACGGCACAGTTCGCGTGCTCGTCGAAGGCACGCATCGCGCTAAGCTGGAGATGTCACGCGAAGAGGGCGACTACATCCTGGCAAGCGTCTCTATTGAGCAGCCTGAAACCGTTGGCGGAAGCGAAGTCACCGCCCTCATGCGTCAGGTGACCGATCAGTTTGGTGAATACGCGAAGCTCAACAAGAAGCTCGGCGAAGATGCTGATGTCGACGTAAGCGATATCGACGACGCGGGCGTCCTGGCTGATACGATTGCTGCTGCAATCAACGCCAAGGTTTCGGACAAGCAAGCATTGCTGACCGAAGCCAATCCACTCAAGCGGTTGGAACTGGTCATGGCCTTCATGGAAGGCGAATTATCGGTGCTTCAGGTGGAGCGCAAGATTCGTGGGCGCGTGAAGCGCCAGATGGAGAAGACGCAGCGCGAATATTACCTCAACGAACAGTTGAAGGCGATCCAGAGCGAGCTTGGCGGTGGCGATGGCGAGGAAGGCGATGAGATCGCCGAGCTGACCGAGAAGATCGAGAAGACCAAGCTTTCGAAAGAGGCCAAGACTAAGTCGAAGGCTGAACTGAAGAAGCTTAAGGCAATGCAGCCGATGAGTGCGGAAGCGACTGTGATCCGCAACTATCTCGATGTGTTGCTCGGCCTGCCGTGGGGCAAGAAGTCGCGCCTGAAGAAGGACATTGCCACAGCTCAGGAAGTGCTCGATGCCGATCATTACGGCCTCGAAAAGGTCAAAGACCGGATCATTGAATATCTTGCGGTGCAAGCGCGCACCAACAAGCTGAAAGGTCCGATCTTGTGCCTCGTCGGACCACCCGGAGTCGGAAAGACCTCGCTAGGCAAAAGTATTGCCAAAGCCACTGGTCGCGAGTTCGTGCGCCAGTCGCTGGGCGGCGTGCGCGATGAAGCGGAGATTCGCGGGCACCGCCGGACGTATATCGGCTCGATGCCGGGCAAGATCGTCAACAATCTGAAGAAAGCCGGGACCAGCAATCCGCTATTCCTGCTCGATGAGATCGACAAGCTGGGTCAGGATTTCCGCGGCGATCCCGCGAGCGCTCTGCTTGAAGTGCTCGACCCGGAGCAGAACAACAAGTTCCAGGACCACTACCTCGAACTCGACCTGGATCTCAGCGATATCATGTTCGTAACGACCGCGAACTCGCTCGACCTGCCTCAGCCATTGCTCGACCGAATGGAGATCATTCGCCTTGAGGGTTACACTGAGGATGAGAAGGTCGAGATTGCACAGCGTCACCTGATCAAAAAGCAGGTCGAGCAGCATGGTTTGAAGGATGGCGAGTTCGAGCTGACCGAAGACGGTTTGCGCGATTTGATCCGCTATTACACGCGCGAAGCCGGTGTGCGGACACTAGAACGCGAGATTGCACGGCTTGCGCGTAAGAGCCTCCGCAAAATCCTCGAGAAAGAGGAAAGCTCTATCGCCATCACGCCGGACAACCTCGGCGACTTCGCTGGCGTGCGCAAATTCAAGCACGGCATGTCGGAAGACGAGGCTCAGGTCGGGGCGGTCACGGGCCTCGCATGGACCTCGGTAGGCGGCGAGTTGCTGACCATCGAAAGCGTCACCACGCCGGGCAAGGGCGAAGTCAAAACAACGGGTAAGCTCGGCGAAGTGATGAATGAGAGTATCGCGGCGGCATTCAGTTTCGTGAAGGCTCGTGCACCCGCATATGGGATCAAGCCATCGATTTTTCAGCGCAAGAACATCCACATCCACTTGCCCGAAGGCGCCGTGCCAAAGGATGGACCGAGCGCAGGTGTCGGTATGGTCACGTCCATCGTCTCGACCCTGTCAGGCGTTGCTGCGCGGCCCGATATTGCCATGACTGGCGAGGTCACTTTGCGCGGCCGCGTGCTCGCGATTGGCGGGCTAAAGGAAAAACTGCTCGCTGCGCTTCGTGGTGGGATCAAGACCGTCCTCATTCCGGAAGAGAACGTGAAAGATCTGGTCGAGATTCCCGACAATGTGAAAGAGGGGCTGGAGATCATTCCGGTGGCGCATGTCGACCAAGTGCTCGAACAGGCGTTGGTCGAAACGCCCGAACCGATCGAATGGACTGAAGCAGACGACCTTGCGAGCCAGCCGAGCCAAGTTGGATCAGCCGGCACCGGGTCCGCGACAGCCCACTGATCTGCAAAAAACGATAGAACTGGACGCGACTCAACCATGCAAAGACTTTGCATTTTTTGCAGGGTCGGGGGTCAAAACGCTGCGATCGGCATCAATTCATCGCAAATGGCCAACATTTGTCCAAAAAGGGCGCTTTTCTGCGCGATTTGCCTTTGACAGCGCATCCAAAAACGTATCTTTTGCGCGCTTTCGGAGAGGCGATTCACCGAAAACCAGTTAGACTTTCGAATGAGGGGGTTCCCACGATGAACAAGAACGATCTGATCAGTGCAGTTGCCGAAACCAGCGGCCTTTCCAAGAGTGATGCTTCGAACGCGGTTGAAGGCGTTTTCGATGCGATTACCAAGTCGCTCTCTGGTGGTGACGAAGTTCGCCTGATCGGATTTGGTACGTTCTCGGTCGCCAAGCGCAAGGCTTCGACCGGTCGCAACCCCCGCACTGGCGAGCCAATGACGATCAAGGCTTCGAACCAGCCAAAGTTCAAAGCGGGCAAAGGCCTCAAGGACGCGGTCAACTAAGACAGCGCCTCTTTGGCGCAACGTGATGCGCCACATAAGAATTGACCCCGCCGGAGCAATCCAGCGGGGTCTTTCTTTTTGAGCTTTGCACTGCCGCGGCAGCTGTACGCATCGACTTCTACTGTGACATATCGATCAGCGCGGTGGGTGCCGTCTTGGTGCGCGGTGAAATGTCCCAGCTAAGAGCCTGACCGGATTGCGATGACGCCGGGCCTTCGTCAGTGTTGTTGGCCAGGATTGCGGCGTCGGTGACGATGGTGAAGGTGCCCTCGATCGCAGGGATATTCGGCATCTCATTCGAGCCACCTGACGCACCCTCTCCCATTGCAGCAAGTCCAGCCATGCCAGCCATTCCGCCCATCATGGCTCCAAATGGATTGTTCTCGTTCTGCGCGGCAAATCCAGGGGCGTTTACGCGCACTACATTTCCGTCACGCAGGATCAGCTCGACAAATGGATTGGTTGTCGGAACGCCTTCGATCACCGGGAAGATGAAGTTGTGTGAGAGCTCGCCTGACACTGAAAAGCTCACGTCGTAAAGCCCATCGCCCTTGTTCTCGACCCGGTCCCAGCCCTTTTGCCGTAACAGCAGCTGGCGCAGTTCCTCGGCAGCTTCGGGATCCGTCGGATCGATGCCGCCCAGCATTGCCGCCATTTGCTCGGCCTCCTGCTGCGATTTGGCGGCGCGCGCTTCGGCACCTGCATCCCATTCAGCGCGTTGTTGCGCCTCCTCTGCTGCTGTGCATTCGCGCTCTTCAAACGTGTCCTCATCGAAACAACTGGCTTCGAATGTGTCCAAGCCTGCGCCCATGTCGGCGAGGCCCGACAGGCCAAGGAAGTAGATCTCACCCTCATAGGTAAAGGTGAAATCGTCTTCACCGTTGAGTTCCAGCTGCGATGTGAACTTGCCCGGCGAGATGAAGCAGGCGCTCAGCAATAGCGAGAGTCCCGCTAGCATCGCCGCTGCCTTTAGGCGGATCGGTGAGTGTAGTGTCATGATCTGTCTTCCCTGTTGTGTATTACGTTCGTGTTGCCGCCGCATAGAGAGCGATTGCTGCCGCGTTCGACACATTCAAACTTTCGATGGCTGAGCTGATCGGTAGCTTGGCCAGCGCATCGCAATGCCCGGCAATGTTATGGCGCATGCCTTCGCCTTCTGCGCCCAGGATCAGCGCGACCGGACCGGTAGGCAACGCCTCAGCCAGCGTTGCTTCCGCTTCACCGGCAAGACCGATCCTCCAGTAACCCGCTTCCGCCAGCTCATCGAGTGCACGGGCAAGATTGACCACGCGTACCCACGGTACGGTCTCGAGCGCGCCTGATGCGGACTTGGCGAGCACACCCGATTCTGGCGGCGCGTGTCGATCCTGGGTAACTATGGCGGCGGCGCCAAAGGCCGCGGCAGAGCGGAGTATCGCGCCGACATTGTGAGGGTCGGTCACCTGGTCCAGCACGACGACAGGTCGCGCCGCGTCGCCAGTCGCAACCTCATCTAGGAACACCGTCTCGAGCGCTTCGCATTCCAGCACCAGCCCTTGGTGCGGCGCGTCCTTGGCGACAAGCCGGGCTAGGTCGGTCACTTCGGCGTACTCGACCGGGAAGTCGGAAGGCAGCTCGCCATCGAGCGAGTCGATGCCATCGCGCGTTGCCCACAGCTTGCGATGCTTGCGAGCCGGGTTCTTCAGCGCAGCCTCGACCGGATGGCGGCCCCATAGCCGCGTATGGCCGGACGTGCCTTTGCCAGAGCCGCGTCCGCCTTTCATCCGCCCTGCGCGCCCACGCAACGCCTTTTTCCGCTCTGCCTTTGCCATTCCGGTTCCTGTTTGCTCGCTTTGTTTGCTCCCCTGCCAGCCGCCCCATTGACAGGCAAGCGCCGCTTCGCCAAAGGGGCGCCTCTCGGCATGAGGAGCCCGCCAGGGCAAGCTCGATTTCCCGCAAGGTATATGTGGACAGGTGGCCGAGTGGTTAAAGGCAGCAGACTGTAAATCTGCCCGCGCAAGCGTACGCTGGTTCGAATCCAGCCCTGTCCACCACCTTGCTTGCTTCATGCACCCAGCCACTCGTTCGCCTGAGCGCGAGTTCCAACCCGAACTCAAGCACGCCGGAACACATTGCATTATTTGGAAAGTGTGACTTTCCGAGAAAATACAGCAGTTTCAGACATATATCTTACAAACGCAGCGTCACGCTGTGACCTTCCGTATTTTGCGTATTCCAGACCCATGTGGGACGATCAATTAACGGTTTGAAAGAGCCACCACCGGGCTAACAATCGCACGACAGGTAGGAAAATCTCGATCCACATTTGAGCAAAGCTTATCCTTGCTGTTTGATATTGGCACGACCGACGCGAATTGCTCTCGAAATTTCCATGCAATCGGATAGGCATGAGATTGATGGTCGAGATCAAAACCTTGGGCGCGCTAGCGATAGTAAAGGACGGGCATTCGCTCGACCTGCCGTCGTCGCGCAAAACGCGCGCTCTGCTCGGCTACCTTGCAATCGAAGGCAGCGAGCAATCGCGTCAATCCTTGTGCGAATTGCTGTGGGAAATTCCCGATGATCCCCGCGCCTCGCTGCGCTGGTCGCTAAGCAAACTGCGCGCCCTTCTGACCGACGAAGGGGGCTCACCGTTAACAGCAGATCGCAACATTGTGCATCTCGACATCAGCAGGATCACGACCGACTGGGATCGCGTGGCCAAAGCGGCGCAATACTCAGCTGCAAGCGCGGATGAGCTGCGCGCCAGTTGGATTGCGGCTCAAGATATCCTTCTTGAAGACTGCGAACTGCCCAATCAGCGCGACTATTCGACTTGGCTCGAACAGCGACGCAATGAGCTTACCCGCACTCGCGCACTTCTGGCCAAACGACTCGCTCAGGATGAGAGCCTGGATAATGCTGCGCGCGATCGCTGGGCGCAGCGCTGGCTTGAAGATGCCGAGTTTGCTCCAGAAGCCGCGCTAGCCGCCGTCCTCGCTCGCCGGGCAACTGGCCAAGCCGAAGCAGCGAACCAATTGCAAAACGATTTGCGAGATCGCTTTCACGCGGCGGGCCTGCAGCAACCTGACTTCGCGGGCGATCCCGGCAAACCGGGTTATACGAGAGTCAGCGATGGCATCGCATCGGTGCAAAACGACGCGGCTTTCCCGGATCAGGATATTCGGTTGCTTACCACTCAGGACGATGTCACGATCGCATGGGCAAGCGTCGGTGACAAAGACAGCCCGCCCTTGGTCAAGGCCGCCAATTGGCTCACGCATATGGAGCTCGATTGGCAGGCGCCGATCTGGAGCCCGCTCTATCGTGAGCTCGCCCGCTCGTTCCACTTTATCCGCTATGACGAGCGCGGCTGCGGTCTTTCGGATTGGGATGTTTCCGACATCAGCGTCGAGAGCTTCGTGACCGACCTGAAGCAAGTTGTCGATGCCGCCGGAATAGATCGCTTTCCGCTGCTCGGCATCAGCCAGGGCGCGGCGGTCAGCATCGAATTCGCGGCCCGCTATCCAGACCGCGTCTCTCATCTGGTCCTGTTTGGCGGCTACGATTGCGGTTGGCGTCACTCAGCCACCGATGACGAAATTCGCGAACGCGAAGCGGTGATGGTCTTAACCGAGTCCGGCTGGGGACGAGACAACCCGGCCTATCGCCACATGTTCTCGCAAACCTTCATGCCAGACGCGACAGCAGAAGAACTCGAATGGTTCGACGAGTTTCAGCGCCAGACGGCATCGGCAGAGAATGCCGTGCGCTTCCTGGAGGCCTTTGCCAGCATCGATGTGCGCGATCGGTTGGAACAGATAGAATGCCCAACGCTGGTGATCCATTCGCGCGGCGATCAACGCATTCCCTTTGAAACCGGGCGCAAGCTGGCTGCTCGCATTCCCAATGCACGCTTTGCCGGGATTGAGAGCAATAACCATCTGTTGCTTGGGCGCGAATCGGCCTCGACAAAGTTCGTGTCGCTCGTGCGCGATTTTTTGCTCGAATAACGAAAAAAGCGAGATTCAAACGCTTTTGGGGTCAATTACAACGCTTTTTCAAACGATAGCGGCCCGGATTCAAACGCTCGTTCAAACGATAGCCCCTTAATTGATCTGTCCCGCAGGGATGGTGTCTTGCCGGTGTGGTGGGTGCGTTTGCAATTCAGCAGGCGCACCCGCCCACTGACCTCGACCCTTCAAACGGCAGTTCGCCATCCCTGCTTTGAGAAAACAAAGACAGGGACACCATCCGATGAAAAAGACACTTCTGCTTTCGACCGCTGCTGCCACCGCAACTCTGGCCGCGCTGACACTTCAACCCACATCCGCGCAGGCCGAAACCTGCCTGCTTGACCGCGATGATGACGGCGAGGTTGATGTTGGCGTCGACAATGATGGCGGCGCTACCGACAATGCGGGCGATGATACCGCGCTGGCGTGCGGATTGGGTGCACAGGCTACAGGTACAGATGCGACGGCTGTAGGCTCAGGCAGCCGGGCAATCGCATTAGAGTCCACGGCAATTGGAAACAATGCACGCGGCAACTCGGTTGGGACAATCGCGCTTGGTGCCAATGCGGTTACGTCCGGCAACAATTCCATAGCCATCGGACGAAATTCCGACACGTCTGCTCCGGGATCGATTGCCCTGGGCACCGATAGCTTCACCGATGGTAATGACTCGCTGGCTTTGGGGTTTTCGGCACGCACCAACACCCGGTCGTCTATTGCAATTGGCCGGTTGGCTTTGACGAATGGGGACCGTGCGATTGCGATTGGCGAGGAAACAGATGCCAGCGGCAACAATTCGATTGCCATTGGCGGCGATACTGGAGGCGACCAGGACAATCTAGGCGCGCAGGCGACCGGTACAAACGCTACCGCTGTCGG
>CANMSD010000004.1 GCA_947500645.1 uncultured Erythrobacter sp.
ATGATCACCACATCGATCGTCTCAAGCGTCACAACATTCCCTCCCCATCAATCCCAAAAACGCCATGCGACAAAAGCCGGATCATATCCATGCCCAAAACCCAAAGACCTCCGGATGACATAGCCATCCGGAGGTCTCGGGAGATCCTACTAAGAAGCTTTCGCCTCCGTTCAGTAGTTCAATCGCAGAATGAAGTTGTAGCGCGTATCGTTGCGGAAGAAGTTGCGCGGTGCGCGCAATCCAGCATCGTTGATCGTCTGTTCTGTCACCGTCACTTCATCGAGCAGGTTCACACCCTGAACGCCAATCTTCAGGTTGTCGTTGATGTCGTAAAACAGCGACGCATCGAGCTGACCGCCCGCACGTTGATAGATCGACGCAAACGGGAAGATCACATCGCGCGGTGTCAGCTGGAACGAACTGCGCCAATTGTATGCCACACGAGCCTGTATGCCAGCCTTCTCGTAAAGACCGATCAGGTTGAAGTTATGCTTCGAAATACGCGGGAAGACATCGGCATCGATCGCAAAACGTGCAGTCGGTGGATCGTCGCTCGCAAGGCTAGGATCGATCTGGTTCGCCACACCTTGGGAGTCGATATAGGTGTAGGTCGCCTGCACACCCAGCCCGCTAAGCGCGCCAGGGAGGAAATCGAAGAACTGCTGATAAGCAACTTCAACCCCCTTCACGGTCGCATTCTCCTCGGAATTGACTTCGGTATTCCGCAACAGCGTAAGGCCATCAATCTGAGCATTAATTTCCGTCGGAGCAAATGCGATGAAGTCATCGATTTCCTTATAGAAACCGGTCAGGGTCAGCGAGTTGCCGCGTCCGAAATACCATTCCCACGACAAGTCGAGATTGGTCGAAAGCTGAGGCGTCAATAACGCATTACCAGTCGCGTTCGAAGTAAACCCGCCAAATGTGTTCGGCAGACCAGGACCGGCCGAGCTATCAGGAATAACTCCCACTCGAACACGCTCGTTTAGCTGGGTTACGCCTGGGCGTGTCATCGTACGTGAGGCAGCAAAGCGGAACAGGTGCCCACCATCAAGCTCAAGTTTAAGGTTCAGGCTAGGCAAAAACTCGTCATAGTTGACGTCAATCCGTTCTTGAATGACCTGACCATTGCCAAACTGTGCAATCAGTTGGTCGCGAATCGCACACGCACCAGGCACAGAGAAGTTTGGATCGGATGCGCCGGGGAAAGCCGGGTCACACTGATCCGTAGTCGGGTCGCCAGGAACGATGCCCGGGAACAAAGTCGCGAAGCTGTCGATGGTGGTGGTCGTATCAACCGAACGATCAGTCCGCGCGTAGCGCAAGCCGATATTACCAGTCAGTTCGCCGCCCAGAAAGTTGCTCGAGCCAAAGTCCAAGCGAATGTACGCGGCAATGTTCTCACGTTTTACCGAACCGATCTCGCTAGGCAAGAACGGCGTACCGGCAATCACGCCGTCTCGCGAGGTAAGTGGCCTCCAGCCCGATGGACTATTGTTCCCAACGCCGTAAGCGGTGTCGATAATCGCGTTAAAGGCATCCTGCCAGCCTTGGAAATCACTGGCAGCCGGACCGACATAACTAGGTAGGGTGCCGTTAAAGCCGACGCCAAGGCCGCGCTGGTAATTGGGGAACGCATAAGTCCCAAACAATGGTGCGACGACGGCCTCAAGTGCCGGATTCGGGTTTCCGTTCGGCAGGATAAGTGGGAAGTTTGCAATGCCTTGAGGCGATTGCCCGGTCCAAACTTCAGAGATATTGCCCCAGTTGAAGTCGGACTCGCGGATCAACACATCCTCATCGGAATAACGCGCACCGGCTCGGACTGATTTGAGCCAGCCATCTCCAGAGAAATCATATTCCACATCACCGCGGAATGCGATTGTTTCGGCGTCATTCTGTGTGGTGTGATCCATCGCCGAACGAATGAAGTTCTGTGATGGCTCAAAACCTACAAACGGAATCTCGCTGCGCGACGAATCCACCATCACTGGAGAGAAAAAGCTGTTGTGTACAGTGAGGTCAAAAATATCGGCCGTAGAATCGATATACTGCGCATCGAAATTGAAACGCAGATTGTCCGTCGCGGCAAACTTCAGATTGAAAGCATAGTCAGTGGTCACATCCTCTTCGGACCGCTCACGGAACAGGTTAAGCTGCTGACCACCAGCCTGGGCGAGAAGCTCACCCGAGCTTCCTGGGCCGTTCGGCCCGCGCCACTGACCATTGCTAGCATCGGTCCCATCAGTGATTGTGCCGCCTGTAAAAACGCCGTCATCGTCAAATACGAAGTCTGAGCGATCGAGCCCCGGACGACGACGCGCCGCGCCATCTGCAGCAGTTTCAATAACGTTCTCTCCCCAGACCAACGAGGAATCCGAACGAAGGAATTGTGCGGTGGCAAGCCAACGACCATCAGCGCTTTCATACTGAGCCGCTGCCGCGATCGAAAGGCGTTCGCGATCAAATTGCTGGGTGCGGACGCTACCACCAGCCGGAATAAAGAGCGGATTTCCGTTAGCATCGGTGATGAAGTTCGAATCGTCAGACTGGTCGCCAAGTAGCGGTCCCGGATCGTTGTCCCGGAAGTCAGCCAGACCTGTGCCATCGCCGCGCGTTTTCAAGCGGTTATAGGAGATGTTGCCGAGCAGACCGAAGGTACCACCACCTACGTCCCAAACATTTGAGTAAAGGAATGACGCGCCCGGCGTCACCTCATCAGCGAAATCTGTGAGTTGAGCCTCTATGCTCGCCGCAATCACTTGACCGCTTTCGTCAAACGGCACGCGCGTCCGCAAGTCGATAGTGCCTGCAGCACCACCTTCAATAAGATCCGCCGACGAGTTCTTGAATACGACAACACTGCCAAGCAACTCTGGCGAAACATCTTCAAAACCAAGCACTCCGCCGGAGTTTGCGGCGAGCGCATCGCGGCCGTTCAGCTCCGAACGAACAAAGGGAAGACCGCGAATGACAACGCCGCTGCCTTCAACCGCAAAGTGATCGGGGTCGTTCGGGCCAGCAAAGCGAAGAACACTGACACCCGGAACGCGCTGGAGCGCCTCTGAAACAGAGCGGTCGGGAAGCGCGCCGATATCCGACGCGGTAATGACATCGACAAAGGTATCGGCATTGCGTTTAATGCCTGCCGCACTCTCCAGAGAGGCGCGGATGCCGGTGACGATAATGACGTCACCTTCGTCGCCCGCATCAGAAGCCTCTGACTCCTCTGCAGCCGCCTCATCTTGCGCAGCAAGTGGGGCCGCAGCCAACAGACCCAAAGTCGAGACACCCGAAAGCAGTGTCTTGGATACGACACTACCGGTGACGCCATCGCGAAACTGTTTCACTTAATTTCCCTCCCCAAAGAGCCCCCTATACGGAGGTCACCCTAACTTATGCGCAAATTTGACCTCAAATTGACAACCTTGTCAACACTCATTGTCAAAACTTGTGGAAGGCGTGACCTTCGCAACACGGAAGAATTTAAATCACTGTATTTGAGGCGCAATTTTCTTCGATAAATGCGCGATGTGACGGCATATCGTTGGCCGCGTTATCAATTGTCGCCCCAATCTTGCGAATGATCGAATCAATTCGTTCATCCGACACCTTAGCGATGAGCGGATTAGTCGCCTTCGGCTCGATGCCCTGTCCATACATCACTGCGAGCCAGCTTGCCGTGCCGAAGATATCGTTAGGTTCTTCGAAAATCCGCCCCCCTTCGGCAAACTGCGCAATGCGGCGACGCAACTCTTCCGGCTGCTCGATAGTCTGGCAGTGCCGCCAGAATTGCGTGTCGTCCCGCTTCGTAGCTGTGTAGTGCAACACGAGGAAATCGCGCACGCGCACATACTCTTTGAATGTCCGGGCGTTAAAGGCGTCGATGTCGGATTGGTTGAAGCGCTTGTCGGGAAAATGCGTAAGGAGCCGGGCAATACTGGTCTGAACCAGATGAATGCTGGTCGATTCCAATGGCTCCATAAAGCCTGCCGCCAGCCCGAGCGCCAGAACATTGCCATTCCAGAATTTCTTGCGATGACCAGTGATGAAGCGCAGCCGATTGGGCTCAGCCAAGGGTTCGCCGTCAAGATTGCTCAGCAGCGTCTGCTCCGCCGCATCGTCGTCGATAAACTCGCTGCAATAGACATAACCATTTCCGGTTCGGTGTTGCAGCGGGATACGCCATTGCCATCCTGCCTCGCGAGCGGTCGCGCGGGTGTATGGGATAGGAAAAGCGTCACGCTTGCACGGGATTGCGATCGCCCGATCGCAAGGCAACCATTTGCGCCAGTCCTCATAGCCGGTCTTGAGCGTCTGCTCGATCAGCAATCCGCGAAAACCGGAGCAATCGATGAAGAAGTCACCATGGATCTTCTGGCCGCTTTCCAGTTCAAGCGATTGGACGTGACCGCTCTCACCATCCTGCGCGACGTCGCTGATCTTGCCTTCGATCCGTTCGACACCTTTACCCTCAGCAAAGCGACGGAGGAATGCAGCGTATAGCGAGGCGTCGAACTGAAAAGCATAATTGATCCCGGCGTAGGCCGATTGCGGACGGTCCGGGATAGGCCGCATGAACTTCTCGCGGCGGCAGGCCTCCACCATCAGCGAGTAGGAAAAGAGGTCGTCCTTCTTGCCGGCAAGGCTGCGATGCAGCCAATATTGGTAGAACGGTATGGCGTCGAAATCGCGACCGAAATCGCCAAACGGGTGTATATAGCTTTGGCCCTTTTCGTACCAATCGACGAATTCGATCCCGAGCTTGAACGTCGCATTGGTTGCGCGAACAAACTCATCCTCGTCGATTCCAAGCATGGTGTTGAAGGCGATAATCGGCGGGATTGTCGCCTCGCCCACACCTACCGTGCCGATTGCTTCTGACTCTATAAGCGTGACTTTGGTGGGCGACCCTTCGAGCAGATGGCCAAGCGCCGCCGCGGCCATCCAGCCAGCGGTCCCCCCGCCAACAATCACGACCTTGCCAAGCAAGTGAGGATTCATACCGTTTCGCTCGCAAATGAAATTGGCGCCGCCTTGCAGAAGCGGTCGATATAGGCCTGGTGCGTCGGCATCGCTTCAGCAGCTTTGGCATATGCATTGCGCATGTTGGCAAGGCTTTGCTTAAGGTTGTCGTCCGACAGGCTGCTGGCGATCGGGTTAAAGCCTTGCGGCCCCCAGCCCTGCCCCTCAGCAACCGCGAGCCAACTGGTCACGTCGAACAACTCAGCATCATATTTGAAGAACCGGCCATGCGATTTGAGCAACTCCAGCTTACCAGCGAGGCTGTCAGGAATGCCCATATTGCGCACGTAATTCCAGAAAGGCGCATCATCGCGCTTGGTCGCCTTGTAGTGCAGGATCAGGAAGTCGCGCACATGAGTGAAATCATCGGTCATCAGCCGGTTGTATTCCGCTCGCTCGATCGGAGCATCGACGGATCGCGGGAATAACGACACGAGCTTAGCGATACCCATCTGGATCAGGTGAATACTGGTCGATTCCAACGGCTCGAGGAAGCCGGAAGATAGACCGATTGCGACACAGTTTCCGGCCCAAAACTGCTCGCGATGACCGGTGCGGAACCGCAAATGATTAGGCGAGGAGACGGGCGTACCGTCGAGGTTCGCAAGCAACGTCTCTTCTGCGTTTTCCTGGCTAAGATATTCATCGCAGTAGACATGACCATTGCCCGTGCGATGCTGCAACGGGATGCGCCATTGCCAGCCTGCTTCACGCGCAGTTGATCTTGTGTAGGGCAAGGGATCGTCGCGCTTTTCACACGCCACCGCAACCGCGCGATTGCAAGGCAGCCAGTGACTCCAATCAATGTGCCGAGAGTCGAAAGCACCCTCGATCAGAAGCCCGCGAAAGCCAGTGCAATCGACAAACAGATCACCTCCCACCTCGCGCTCTCCATCGAGCTTAAGCGAGGTGATCAGACCGCTTTCGCTGTCCTGCTCAACCTGCTCGATTCGTCCTTCGATGCGGGTGACACCGCGCTCTTCGGCGTAACGGTGCAGAAACGCGGCATAGAGCGAAGCGTTAAAGTGGTAAGCATAGCCAAGCTGGCCAATCACCACGCCATGATCGGGCTCCGGCCGCAGAAACTTGCCAGCATAAGCAGCCATGGTGTTAAGCGAGTAATCGCCTAGGCCGCGCGCATCGCCCAACGCCCTTAGCCGCGACCAGAATTGGTGGAATTCGATTCCCTCAAGGTCGAAGCCATAGCGGCCAAAAGGGTGGAAGTAGCGCTCGCCCAATCCTCCCCAATCGACAAACTCGATACCCAGTTTGAAGGTGGCCTGTGTCTCGCGCACGAAAGTATGCTCGTCGATACCAAGCTGCGTGTTGAACTTCGTGATTGGCGGGATCGTTGCCTCACCCACGCCGACTGTGCCGATGGCTTCGGACTCCACGAGCGTCACTGAGATGCCCGCTGGCGTGACCATCTTGGCGAGTGCGGCCGCCGCCATCCAGCCTGCTGTTCCGCCTCCCGCAATCACGACGCGCTTGATGGGATTGCCCTTCATGCGGCGCGCGGCTGTTTTGTGAGATCGGTAATCTGCGAGTGCAGTTGGGAAAGCCAGCCAATCAAATCCACCTCAGGCAGCAGGTCGGCCATCCGATCATAGCGCCGTGGCCGAAACCCGCGCGCCCACACGGCGGCAAGCCATTCAGGCGGCGCGAACACTTCGTAGTCCTCTGTCGGGATTTTGCCGCAGGCGGCGAAGACATCAAGCTTGCGCTTGAGTGCTGGCCGCTCTGTCGTTGTTGGATCAGACAGCACAAGAAGCTCTTCCATGTCCAAGATCCGCTCGCGCTCGGCCTTAGCCAGCCGCGTCCATTCGCGCTGCTCCGCTGCGCAGTCATTGAGCGGAGCCATCAGTGCGGAGAGGCGTAGCGCTGCGCTGCCAACGACATGCCATTCCATGCCAGGTATGTCGCTGATCGGCCCAATGCGCAGCGTACCGTCCCGCCAGATAGGACCAGCGTCAGTGTCGCCACAATCGACCACCAGGTCAGCGGAGTGTCCGTCCGCATCGGCCAGCACTTCAGCGCCGTTCTGCTTGGCAAACGACAGAAGCGTTTGCGAGTAGGCTCTGCGATCCAATCTCAACCCAAACTCGATGGGTAGCTGCGCGATTTGCGCAAGCTGAGGCGTGCGGTCCGCGCGCTCCAATTCGAGCGACAACGAAAAGCTCATCAGCTCAGGCTGATCCGAGACGCCCCGTGCGCGTCGCCAGAAGTGGTGAAAATCGACGCCATTGCGCGCCAAACCCACCGGCGAGAACGGGAGGTGAGCTGGCCCATCGGTGGTCTGCACGCTCGTCGATAGCGCCAACGAACCACCGCATTGCTTTGTCACCTGCTCCATTGGCAGACCGAGCTCGGCATGAAATCTCTGCACATTGGACCGCGTCAAAAATGGTTCGCTGCTGGCCGCTCCGGTGTCCGGCACGATCGCAAGTGAACGCCCGGCGCCGAGCCAATTCTTCGCCAGATAGGCGCCAACCACGCCCGTCCGTAACGCTGGCCCTTCTACTAGGATACGCTCCTCACTCATGCCGCAGCTCTCATCATATTGTTTCGCGCGAGGTAGGCTGCGTGATCTTCCATAGAGGTGGCTGCTTTAGCCATGTGGCTCTTGAGGCCTGCAAGGTGTCTTTGAACATCGGCATCGGCCTGACGCGACACGCGACTGTCATGGCCATCCGGTATGACGCGCTGGCCGATCAGCACGGCAACCCAGCTGGGCACCAGAAACAGGCCATGATCGTATGCAGAGACATGGCCATGTGCGCGAAACAGATCGAGCCGATCGCGCAAACTGTCGGGCACCTGCATAGTGCTCATATGATTCCAGAAGTCGGAATCGTCCCGCTCGGTCGCGTTGTAATGCAGGATCAGAAAGTCGCGGATCCGCTCGAACTGCAAGTCCATCCAGCAATTGTATTCTGTAATCTCAACATCGCAATTCTGGTCCGCCGGGAACAGTTCGAGCAGCTTCGTAATGCCTTCCTGGATCAGATAGATACTGGTCGACTCCAGCGGTTCGAGAAATCCTCCCGACAGCCCAATCGCCACAACATTGCGATTCCACAGCTTGCGCCGTTTGCCGGTTACGAAACGCAAAAAACGCGGGTCGGCTAGCCGTTCGCCCTCCAGGCCGTCGAGCAGAGTGTCACACGCTCCATCGTCGCTCAGAAACTGGCTCGAATAGACATGGCCATTGCCGGTGCGATGCTGCAGCGGGATGCGCCAACTCCACCCGGCGCCGTGCGCGGTCGCACGGGTGTAGGGCAGCAACGGCCCGGCGCTCTTGCAAGGCACGGCCACCGCGCGATCCGCAGGCAACCATTCGCTCCAATCGTCATATCCCGTCTCGAGCGTCTTCTCGATAAGCAGGCCGAAAAAGCCGGTACAATCGATAAACAGGTCGCCTTCAATCGTCCGTCCATCATCCATCGTAAGCGATGCGACACGACCCCTTTCAGGCTCAAGCGAAACATCGACAACCTTGCCTTCGATCCGGGTGACGCCGCACGCTTCAGCATGGCGGCGCATAAAGGGCGCGTACTGCAGTGCATCGAACTGATAGGCGTAACGATAGGTGGACAGAACCGAGCGCGGATCGTCGCTGGGCGGCTGGAACCTGCCCATCCGCGAAGCAATTACCGGCAGCGAGTATTCATCAAGCGTCCCGACACCAGGTTGGCCCGCAAATTTGCGCCAGTACTGGTGGAAGGCGACGCCATCATTGGGCAGACCAAACTCTCCGAACGGATGGATATAGCTATCACCCTTACGCCCCCAATTGACGAACTCGATCCCGAGTTTGAACGTCGCCGAGGTGGCGGCCATGAACTCCGCTTCGTCTACACCGATCGTATCGTTGAACTGCTTGATATGCGGCAAGGTCGCCTCGCCCACACCTACCACTCCGATGGCTTCGGATTCGATCAGCGTGATTTCGAGGCCGGTTGGACCGAGCATGCTGGCAAGACCGGCCGCAGTCATCCAACCCGCAGTGCCGCCGCCAACGACGACCACGCGATCTATCGCATTTTCGGTCTCTTTCGCGACCAATTCCCGCTCCTCAATCCCACCACTAAGATCGCATGCAATCGATCCCTGTCAATCGGCATGCCTGCTATCGCCCACGATAAGGCCAGTCGGTTCAACCAACCCGACTATTTCACCGCCCAATCATGGAGATTACTTGACGCCTCTCGTAAAACAGTAATACAAATTGACAACGTAAGACAAGGTGAGTCTTTGGGAGGGGTCATTTGAGTTCTGCACGAGTGCGAATGGGAATGGTCGGTGGCGGGGAAGGTGCGTTCATCGGCGCTGTCCACCGCATGGCCGCCGCGCTCGACGGCAAGATCGAACTTGTTTGCGGCGCTTTCAGTCGTGATTTTGCCAACAGCCTCGCCACCGGCAAAGCCATCGGACTGGCCGAAAACCGCTGTTATCCAGACATTGCAACCATGTTCGAATGCGAGGCAGAGGTCGCCGAGACCGGGCAAGGTCGCAGCGATGCGATGGAAGTGCTTTCTATCGTCACACCGAACGACACGCATGTGCCGATGGCGATGGCCGCTGCGGATGCGGGCATACACATCATGTCGGACAAACCCGCTGGCGTGAGCCTTGAGGAAGTCGAAGAGCTGGCCGCAAAGCTGGAATCAAGCGGCATTCAATACGGTCTTACGCACACCTATCTCGGCTATCCCATGGTTTGGCAGGCGCGGCACTTGGCGGCGCAACCCAGCTTCGGCCCGATCCGCAAAGTTCTGGTGAATTACACACAAGGCTGGTTGGCCGGCGAAACCGAAAATTCCGGCAGCAAACAAGCCGCATGGCGGGTAGATCCGGAGAAATCGGGACCTGCCGGGGCGCTTGGTGATATTGGCAGCCATGCCCACAGCCTTGCGGAGTTTATCTGCCATTCGCGCATGGCGCGCCTGTCTGCGCGGCTGCGCAGCCACTATCCGACGCGACCGCTTGATGATGACGGCGAGATCAGCTTCTCGATGGAGAATGGCGCGACCGGACAGCTGATTTCCAGCCAGATTTGCACCGGTGACGAGAATGATCTGTCGATCAGAGTTTACGGCGAGCACGCCAGCCTGGAGTGGCGGCAACTGGAGCCGAACTCACTGATAGAGCGGCGTGCTAGCGGTGAGAGCATCATCCACCGCGCAGGCGTCGACAAGCCGCTTAGCGAGCAAGCTCTCAATCTGTGCCGACTGCCCTCGGGCCACCCGGAAGGCTATGTCGAGGCGTTCGCCAATCTCTATCGCAGTTTCGCCCGCGCAATCCGCGAAGGGGCCATGCCGTCAACGCTGGGCGTGCCAGGAATTGCAGAAGCGCTGCGCGGCATGGCGTTCCTTGAGGCCGCGATCGCCAGCAACGTCGCCAACGGGGCCTGGCACGATATCAAGGTGCCCTCGGTGGGCCCGGATTTGAAAGGTCTGCTGGCGTGAAGGAGCTCAGAGGCCCGGCCATATTCCTCGCACAGTTCATGGGCGACGAGGAGCCGTTCAACTCGCTCGACAGCATTGTCGAATGGGTTGCTGGACTGGGCTATAAAGGTGTGCAGATCCCGTCGAATGATGCGCGCTGTATCGATCTCGATCTGGCGGCGGAGAGCCAGGATTATTGTGACGAACTGAAGGGCCGCTGCGCCGAGAATGGCGTGGAGATTACCGAACTTGCCAGCCATTTGCAGGGCCAGTTGGTGGCGGTGCATCCCGCCTATGACGAACTGTTCGACGCCTTTGCGCCTAGCGAAGTGCACGGCAAACCCGCAGAGCGTCAGGCGTGGGCGGTGGACCAGATGCGCAAGGTGGCCGTGGCATCCCGCCGACTGGGCCTGAAGTCCACGCCCAGCTTTCCCGGCGCGCTGATGTGGCACCTGGTCTATCCGTGGCCGCAACGCCCCGCCGGATTGGTCGAAGCAGGGTTCGCGGAGCTGGCCAAACGCTGGCGCCCGATCCTCGATTTCTACGACGAAAACGGCGTCGACGTCGCCTATGAAATACACCCGGGCGAAGACCTGCATGATGGCGCAAGCTTCGAGGCGTTTCTCGCGGCGGTGGATGGCCACCCACGCGCAAACATACTGTTCGACCCGAGCCATTTTGTGCTGCAACAGCTCGACTACCTTGCCTTCATCGATCGCTATCACGAACGGATCAAAGCCTTCCATGTGAAGGATGCAGAGTTCCGCCCTGATGCGCGTACCGGCGTCTACGGCGGTTATCAGGATTGGCAGGACCGCGCGGGTCGTTTCCGCTCATTGGGTGACGGGCAAGTGGATTTCCGTCAGATTTTCAGTAAGTTGACGCAATATGGCTTTGATGGCTGGGCTGTTCTCGAATGGGAATGCTGTCTCAAACATCCAGAGCAAGGTGCTGCCGAAGGCGCGCCCTTCATCGCAGATAATATCATCCGGCCCACCGAATACGCGTTTGACGATTTCGCGGGCGGTCAAGCCGATCCAGAAACTATCGCACGAGCCCTCGGGATCGCCTCGTCGCAAAACACGACCTGACAAGAGGTTGGGAGAGGGACAATAATGACAACCGCAATCGAGTATCAGCGGACCAGGCTGTTCTGGATCGGGGTGCTGACCCTGTTCACTGCAGCCATGCTGTTCGCCCTTCGAGTCGGGCTGCTCGGCGATATGCGCGGGGATGTCTTCGCGGGCTCGCCCAATCCGGGTGAAGCAATCGGGTCGGCCCTGAGCGCAGCTTTTCTGGGCTTTGGCTTCACGCTTTTCCTCGCCAGCCCGCTGCTCGATGCGCTGGGCATCGGCAATGTATTGCGCGGCGCAGGAGTATGCTTCTTCGGAGGGACGGTTCTGGCAGTCGGTGGAGCTAGTTTCGCCGGACCCGAAACCGCACAAACGCTATTCTGGGTGGGTTTTCTGATTCAGGGGATTGGCTGGGGCGCTATGGAGGCGGCCGTCAATCCGATGACCACCGCGCTCTATCCGGAGGACAAGACGCATCGCCTCAACGTCCTGCACGCATGGTGGCCAGCAGGGATTATCGTCGGCGGCCTGATCGGCTTTGCCGTGAGCACTATGGAAATTCCCTGGCGGATCGCGATGGCGACCGCGATTGTGCCCGCATTGCTAGTATTGGTGCTATCATTCGGCGTGCGCTTCCCACCGACCGAACGCGCGGCGGAGGGGGTGTCCTTCACCGATATGCTACTCGAGATCGTTCGCGCGCCGACCTTCCTGATCTGGCTTTGTGCGATGCTGTTGACGACATCGGTCGAACTGGGGCCGGGCGCTTGGATCGACGCAGCGCTCTCGGCAAAGGTCGGCTTCAACGCGGTATTGATCCTCGTTTATGTAGCCGGGTTGATGTTTGTGATGCGACACTTCGCCGGACCACTCGCCAACCGTCTATCCAATGCTGGACTGCTGTGGGTTTCGAGCCTTTTCGCAATGGTCGGGCTCTATGCAATGTCGCAGGCCTCCAGCCCTGTTACGGTGATCGCCGCAGCGACAGTCTGGGGAGCAGGCGTGTGCTTCCTATGGCCGACGATGATGGCCACGGTGTCGGAGCGTTATCCACGCGGGGGAAGCTGGTTTATCGGCCTCATCGGATCGTTCGGCGCGCTCGCAATATATTTCCTTCTGCCTGTGCTTGGGCGGCGGTATGACACGGCAATGTCGGAAAGCGCAGGCGGCGCAGACGTGCTCACCGCTTTACGCGAGGCAGGAACGCCTGAAGCTGCCGCGCAATTGCAAGCCATCGAGGCTGAGGCGGCTCCGCAAGCTTTCGAGTTCGTCGCCATGCTTCCGATCCCGCTCTTGGCAATCTTCGGGGCAATCTGGCTCCTTGACCGGCGCCGCGAGGCCGCGACTCTAGAAACGCTCGAGCCGAGCGAGGGGCAAGCATGACTGTGCACGACACTTCGAACACAATCAGTCGGCGCTCGCTGTTGCGCGGAACGGTCACCATAGCTGGTGCGGCAATTGTGCTGCCAACCATGGGCAGCCTTGCAGGCTGTTCCCGCGGTGCCAATGGCAACCTCGCCGGCAAGCTTGGTTTGATCGACGCGGTCAGCGACCTCGTCATCCCGCAAACCGATACGCCCGGGGCGCGACTTGCCAATGTACCTGCCTATATCGAAGCGGTCTTCACCGATCACTTCACCACCGAGCAACAGGATGACTTTGCTGCCGGATTGTCTGTATTCGACGATATGGCGAGCGATGCCGGAGCTGACAGCTTCGCCAGTGCATCGCCCGATCAGCAAAGAGCGATCCTGACCGAGCTCGACAGCGGGGCGAGCGACAAGCCCGGCAGGGCCACATGGCAGCAGCTTCGCGATATGACGATCTTCGGTTTCTACACTTCGGAACAGGCGACCGAAGAGCTCGGGTTCGAAGAAATCCCTGGCCGATATGATGCCTGCATCCCGTTGGAAGAGGTCGGCCATGCATGGCTGCACCGCGGCGTCTGAGTTCATCGAAAAAGAGTATCACGAATATGTCTGAGAATGCCCCTTTCGATGTGATCGTCGTCGGCTCCGGAATGTCCGGTGGCTGGGCCGCGAAGGAATTCAGCGAGAAAGGGTTCAAGACCCTGGTGCTCGAACGCGGCAAGCAAACCGAACACAGCGTGGACTATGTCGGTGAGAACCAGAACCCGTGGGATATGAAGCACCGCGACCGGGTCGATCCCAAGCTCGCAGATGCCGAATACCCGGTTCAGCAAACCTGCTACGCTTTCCGCGAAAGCACCCGCAATTTCTTCATCAATGACAAGGAAAACCCCTACTCCGTTGAAGACGGCAAAACCTTTGCCTGGCTGCGCGGCGATCAGGTGGGCGGCAAATCGCTCATGTGGGCGCGGCAAAGCTATCGCTGGAGCGAGATGGATTTCGCCGCGAACAAGGCGGACGGATATGGCGCTGACTGGCCGATCCGCTATGCGGATGTCGCGCCGTGGTATGACTACGTCGAGAAATTCGTCGGCATCAGCGGTTCAACAGAAGGCCTCGATCAGCTGCCCGACAGCGTGTTCCAACCGCCTATGGACCTGACCTGCGTCGAGAAGGACGCCAAGGCCAAAATCGAAGCGGCCTTCCCGGGTCGCAAGATGATCCCCGGCCGCGCAGCGCATCTGACCGAGCCCACCGATGAGCAAGTCGCTCTGGGTCGCGGCACTTGCCAATATCGCAATCAGTGCGAACGTGGTTGCTCGTTCGGCGGCTATTTCTCCAGCGTGTCCGCCACTATTCCTGCGGCCAAACGCACCGGAAACATGACGTTGATTCCCGATACCGTGGTGGAGCGCATTCTCTATGACGAGGCTACCGGCAAAGCGACCGGTGTGCGAACCGTCAACCGCAAGACCAAGGAACGACAAGACCACCACGCGCGCGTGATCTTCATGTGCGCGTCGACAATCGGCACCATACAGGTCCTACTCAATTCGACGTCCGAGAGTTTCCAGAATGGCTTCGCCAACAGCAGCGGCACGCTCGGAAAATACCTCATGGATCACCACACGAGGATTGGGGCGGAGGCTGCCTATCCCGGCTTTCAAGATAGCTATTATGCAGGGCGCAGGCCGAATGGAATTTATGTCCCACGCTTCACCAATCTAAAGAACGAGACCGATGGCGAGTTTCTACGCGGCTACGGCTATCAGGGTAACAGCACGCGATCCTCGTGGACGCGTGCGCTCGGCGGCAAAGGTTTCGGCGAGGATTTGAAGAAAGAATTGCGGCAACCCGCAGATAGCTGGCGCCTTCGCTTGCAGGCCTTTGGCGAAATGCTTCCGCGCGAAGAAAACCAAGCGGTATTGCATCCGACAAAGACCGATTCCTACGGTATCCCGCAAATCCACCTCAATGTCGGCTGGTCCGAGAATGAGCGCAAGATGCGCGTGGCAATGAAGCGCGATGCGGTGGCGATGCTGGAGGCGGCCGGATGCACGGACATACAGACCTTTGAGCAGGAACCCGTTCCCGGTCACTGCATTCACGAAATGGGCGGCGCGCGGATGGGCCATGATGCGGCGACTTCCGTCGTCAACGGGCGCAACCAGTGCCACGACGTGTCCAATGTTTTCATCACCGACGGTTCGTCATTCTCCTCCGTCGCCTGCCAAAACCCGTCTTTGACTTTCATGGCTTTGACGGCCCGTGCGGCTGACTATGCCGCGACGCAAATGAAACAGGATTTGATCTGATGAACGCATTTCAATCGCTCAATCGCCGCGACTTGATCAGAGGCGGTATAATCGCCAGCGTCGGGGTGCTCGCCGCCTGCAATGGGGTTGCGCCAGCACCTGAAGCAACCGCCAAGGCCAAGCCCTATGCCGGAAAGCTGGGTATCCAGCTCTACACTTTCCGCGAGCAGTTCGAGCAGGACTATGATGGCGTGCTCAAGACCTTGGCCGAAATCGGCTACAAAGACCTGGAGTTCGCCGGTTACTTCCAACACGATGCCGGTGCGATTAAGGCTCGGATGGATGACCTCGGATTGGTCAGCAATTCTACCCATGTGCAGTTGGCCGATATGCGCGACAATTTCGACGCGGTGGTCGAGCGCGCAGCAATGATGGGCCAGACCAAGCTGATCATTCCGTGGCTTGCCCCGGAAGAGCGCAATCTCGACGGCTACAAGGCAATCGCTGACCTGTTGAACGAGCGCGCAGCCCCAGCCCGCGAGGCAGGCATGACCGTCGGCTATCACAACCATGAGTTTGAATTTGAAACGATCAACGGCGAGGTGCCTTACGACATCCTGCTCGAACGGACCGATCCGGAAAATGTTACCATGGAGCTCGATTTCTTCTGGGCGCACAAGGCCAACGTCGATCCGCTTGCCCTGTTCGAAAAAGCGCCGGGTCGCTTCTCAGCCTGCCACATCAAAGATGCCTCAGCCGAAGGCGAGATGGTCAATATAGGTGACGGCGTGATCGACTTCCCGGCGATCATGGCCGAGGCTGAAAAGGCTGGTCTTGAATGCTTCTATGTCGAAAATGACGACACGAAAGATGCCCCGGCCTTCGCCAGGGCAAGCTTCGAGTATCTCAACAGCTAGTCAATAAACGAAATCGTAGCGCCATCGCGCTGACCTAGTCCTTGGTCAGCGCCGCGAGCATATCTGCATCCCAACCGCTTTCCTCAGTATAGAGAGCAAAAGTGTTGCCATAGGCCCAGAGGCACCATGGGATATCGGCGGCCTCCATTGCAGCTTTGACGGCTCCCGCCCATTTCACGCGCTCAGAATTGTCGACTGGTGAATTGACGCCAAACTCACCGAGGAAAACCGGGCGCTTTACTGCATCGCGAAATGCGGTCGCGATCTCCACCGCATTGGCCAGCTCCGCCCTGTCGGCATCCGAACCCCAGCCACGTTTGCCTTTCGGCATGTTTTCGCCGAGCCACGTTGCCTGCTGGTGCGTGAAGGAAAACGGATCGTAGTAGTGAAAGGTATAAACCACATTGGGATCGTCGGTCGAAAGGTTGGTGGCCAACGATGTGATTCCGGACCATTCTTCTCCGCCCAGAATTACAACACGTGTTGGATTGTCGCGGCGGATTGTAGCAAGAGCCAGCGCTTGCATCTGGCGCATCTGCTTGCCTTTGAGGTTCTTGTGCGGCTCATTGAGCACTTCGAACCAAACATTATTAGGCAGCTTTGAATAGCGCAGCGAAATCTGATCCCACAGGATGCGGAAGCGCTCCATCTGATCCGTCGGCTGCTCCATCAACTCGTCGAAATGATGGATATTGAGCACGATATTGAGCTTGTTTGCGAGCGCCCATTTGATGTTGTCGTCGACGACGGTCGCGAAGTCTGGATGGATACGATAATCTGGTGCTGGACCAGTGTAGTCGTTCCAGCGAACGGGAATTCGGACTGTGTCAAAGCCAGCGGCGGCGATGCGCTTGTAGTCCTCTTTGGAGTAGAGTTTACCCCATGGCGCGCCGTTCGGGGCTTCGAGAGCATTGCCCATATTGACGCAGCGCTTCATCTGGAAATCTTGCGCGGCGGGCGCGTCCTGCGCATTCACAGGCAAGGTCAGCAAGAGACCGACGGCTGCTGCAATTGCGAGCTTTGAAGTTGTCCAGTTTGCCACGTTCAGATCCCTTTCCTGGCAGATTTGCTAAGTGCGCGCAGGTGGCGCGGTAGTGTCCCGCAGGACGAATTCATGATCTAGAACAATGCGCTGCGCACTGTTCTTGCTTGGATTGTTAAAACCTTTGACGAGCTCGCTCACGGCGGTGCCTCCCAAATCGCTCAAAGGTTGGCGAACGGTGGTCAAAAACGGCCGCATCCGCGTGGCGATATCGGCATCATCGAAGCCCACCACAGACATATCTTGCGGTACTTTGACCCCGCCTTCGTTTAAGGCTGCGACAAGGCCCGCCGCCATGTCGTCGTTTGATGAGAAGACTGCCGTCGGCTGGTCTTTCAAGCCGAGAAAGTGCTGTCCTGCCTCGTAGCCCGATTGGAAGTCGAATGCCCCTGGACGCACCAACTCTTCATCAACACTAAGCCCGGCCGCCTCCATCGCCACCGTGAAGCCGGAGAAGCGCACATGCGTCGCACGTTGATCCTCGCTGCCGCGAATAAAGCCGATGCGCTTGTGTCCAAGGTCGGTGAGATGACGGACTACATCGATGGCCGCTTGATAGTCGTCGATCTCGACCATCATGCCCTGCGTCTGCAGATCGACCGGGCCGACTCGCACTACCGGGATCCCCATGTCCTGCAGGACGAAGCCAATCTTCTCGTCATTGGCATAAGGCGCGAGCAGGACGACACCATCCGGCCGGTTACGTCGCACCAGAACGTCGAACGCAGCCCGGATTTCTGCAATCGATTTGCCAGACAGGTTTTCAAGCAGACTGATCGACAGCTGATAGCCAAGATCCTGGCACGCGATCACCGCGCCAAACTGGATTGCATTGACATAGTTGCTACCTGCCATGTGGCAGACGAGATTGATGTTATATGACCGGTTTCCGCGCAGCGAGCGCGCAGATTGGCTTGGCACATAATCAAGCCGCTGCGCAGCATCGCGCACCTTGCGGCGCAGTTTTTCCTGTACGTGTGGTTCGTTATTCAGAACCCGCGAGACTGTCTTGATCGATACGCCAGCCAGATCGGCAACGTCCTTCATCTTCGCTGATTTCTGACTCTTCACGCTTGCCATCCTGCCCCCTTTATTTCGACAACTCGTCGACGATCCGCTCATGCAGATTCCGGCTCAGTGGCATAAGAAACAGCGCAATTGAAGCAATCACGAGGAATGTGGTCGGTACCAGCGCCATGAAATTGCCCAACGAAGAGGCTGTTTCGGCGGTCTGCATCTTACGATCCGCATCATAACCAATACCAGACAAGAGATAACCAATGCCAAGGCCTGTCAGCGCGCCAGATGCCTTTTGCACAAACAGGCTTGAACCAAAGATCGGCCCCTCATCGCGTCGTCCGTATGCGTATTGACCATATTCGACCGTATCTGGAATGAGCGCCCATATGATGATCGCGAATGCAGAATTGGCAAAGCCGAATGCGACAATCTGGACCGGAACGCCGCCGATCAAGACTGGTCCCAGCGCGAATAGGGAGAGGCCCGCCGCCCCCATCACCACCGTCGCGATCAGCCAGCATTTGCGCTTGCCAAGCGAACGCGCGACGAGCGTCCAGATCGGCGTGCCTGCAAGGGTCGCGACAGCGAATGCCGTCAATATCACTTCCTTGTTGGCGAAAGCTTGCGCATTCGACTGAATGTAAAACGCCATAGGGATATTCAGGCAGGCACCAGCTGCGGAGTTCACCAACAAGATGAGGAGCAGCAGGCGCAGCGCTCCATTGCCCTGGAACGCGTCGAGAAATGAGTGAAGATCCCAGCCGCGCGAGATCTCTTCGCCACCTAGCGGGGGTTTCTCTCGCGTCGCAAAAAAGCAAGCGATTAAGGCGATCGTCGAAATGGCAGCCCCGATCGCTGCTGCGTAGAAGAAGCCATCGCCGGAATATTGCTCTCCCTCACCGAGCGCCCGGCTAAGCGGGAAGAAGAATGAAGACACACAGAGCATCCCGCAAAAGGCGAAGAACATGCGCACACCGGACAGCTCGGCTCGCTCAACAGAACTGAAGGTCAATCGCGCCGACAATGCGGAATAAGGCACAGCGACGATTGTGTAGCACGTGCGGAACAGAATACCTGCCGCAACCAAAGCAACCAGCAAGATCGTGCCTTCGAACGGCGGCTTCCAGAACAGCAGGCAAAAACTTGCCCCGAGGCCAAAGCTGCCAAGCAGTATGAAGGGACGATACACTCCATGACGGCTGCGGTTGGCCGCTGCGAAGGTCGCGACAAGCGGGTCGGAAATCGCATCCCAAAGCAAGCCAGCCGCGTAGACCCAGCCGGCGACCTTGGGATCGAGGCCAACCACCGTCGTGTACCAAAAGACCAGCACGAGCGAGAGGCTGTGCCAATAGATGTTGAGCCCGAAATCGCCGATCCCATAGCCCGCAAGGCGCTTCGCTTTTTCGCCCATCACGAGCCTGCGCCGTTGATCACTACCAGAATATGCAACGCTCTCGGCCAAGTCAGAAGCGCCCCAGCCCCAAAGCTTTGGTCCGAACGGCAACCAGCCTGTCGGCTGCGGTGATGAACAGGGTTCTGCCATCCTCGCCAAACGCACAATTGGCCGTTGCGCGGCCCGTCCCGATCCGCCCCAGACATTGCCCTTGCGGGTCGATCACCAGCACACCGCCCGGTCCGGCAAGAAACAGATGCCCGGTCGTTGCGACCGCCATTCCGTCGGGAAGGCCGCCATCGGCATGCATGAAAGGCTTTGCGTCGAACCATATCTCTCCTCCGCCGACCCGATCACTTGCGGATGCAGGCACGTCGAAACGGCGGATCAGTGGAGCATCGGGATCGGATTGGGCAACATAGAGAGAGCGTTCGTCGGGAGACAATATGACGCCATTGGGAAAGGTCATATCGTCCACAAGCAGCGAGACAGCCCCGTCTGTGTCAAGCCGGTAAACGCCATTAAACTCAAGCTCTTTCATGGGTGAGGTGTTCAGGCCTTCAAGCCCATAAGGCGGGTCGGTAAAATAGATCTTGCCGTCGCTTGCCTCGATCAAATCGTTGGGGCTGTTGAACTTCTTACCTGAATAGCTCGATGCGAGCACGCGCCGAGTGCCGCTCTCCATATCCATTGCCTCGACGGCGCGCTTGCCATGATTGCAGATCAGCAATTCGCCGCTTTGCCCGATCAGCAAGCCGTTCGCGCCAGGTTCACGCATGCCCCCAGCCTGCTCGCGCGAAACGCCTGAGGGGTCGAGGAAGATCGAAATTCCCGCCTTCGTATCCCAGGCAAAGGCGCGATTTTGCGGCACGTCAGTGAAATAGAGCCGCTGGCGCAGTGCATCCCAGGCCGGTCCCTCGGCCCATTGATGGCCGGTAGAAAGCAGCCTTGGCGTTACATCTACATCGACCAGATCGCCAAACGCGGAATCGAAACTGTCGAACGCAACTCCCGCATCTCTGCCATCCTCCGGCTCTGCCAGGACGGATGCATTGTGGCCCCCTGCGCAAGCGACAAGCATGCCCGATGACAACCCAAGTATCGTTGTCCGACGCGACAGGTGCATGGTGAATCAATTCCTCCCAGACCCTTGATATTCCAATATTGACAACCTTGTCAAAAACCGCTGCTAATAGGACAAGATTGACGGATAGGGATTCGTCCGCGCAAAGGTGCGAGCGAGGGGAAGAGGCAAAAATGCAGACGCAAATGACCAAGCCAGTGCTGGCACTGGGGCTTAGCCTCGCGCTGACGGCCTGTGCGCAAAACAGTGTAGCAGTCGAAACACAATCCGCCTCCGCCACCATCAATCCGGAAATCTGGCCACAGCTGCAGGCCGCACCGCTCGACCCTGCTATCGAAGCCCGCATCGATGCGATCATGGTCAAGATGACGCTCGAGCAGAAGATCGGTCAAACGATACAAGCAGATTCCGGATCCGTCACACCGGAAGACGTCAAGAAGTACCGGCTGGGTTCGGTCTTGAGCGGCGGTAATTCTGCCCCTGGCCCACTGCCCTACGCCGATACCGACACCTGGTTGGAGATGGCCGATAAATATTGGGAAGCCTCGAACGATCCCGAGGGTGTCGAGATCGCGATCCCGGTGATCTGGGGCATTGACGCGGTGCACGGGCACGCAAACCTGCTCGGCGCAACAATCTTCCCGCACAATGTCGGTCTTGGCGCAGCACGCGATCCCGACCTGATCGAGCGGATCATGAATGTGACCGCGCGTGAGCTGGTCGTGTCCGGGCATGACTGGACCTTCGCGCCAACACTAGCGGTGCCACGCGATGATCGTTGGGGCCGCGGCTATGAAGGCTTCTCGGAAGACCCCGCAATCGTCATTTCCTATTCCGACCGGATCGTCGAAGGGTTGCAAGGCACCTATGGCGAAGCGGATTTCCTGGCACAGGGAAAGATCCTGTCAGCAGCCAAACACTATGTCGGAGATGGCGCGACCGATGGCGGGCGCGACCAGGGTGATGCGAGCATCAGCGAAGAGGAACTGCGCGACATTCATGCGATGGGATATTTGCCCGCGCTCGATGCACAGGTGCAGACCGTCATGGTGTCGTTCTCCAGCTGGCAGAATATCAAGATGACCGGCAACAAGGCGCTGATCACCGATGTGCTGAAAGGCCGGATGGGCTTCAATGGTTTCGTCGTCAGCGACTGGAATGCGCACGGCCAGATTCCCGGTTGCTCGAACACCGATTGCCCTGAGGCGTTCAACGCCGGGATCGATATGTTCATGGCGCCAGACAGTTGGCGCGGCCTGTATGAAACGACTCTTGCGCATGCCAAGTCGGGCCGCATCCCGATGGCGCGTCTGGATGATGCGGTCCGACGAATCCTACGGGTCAAACTCAACTACGGCCTGTTCGATCGCGGAGCACCGAGCACCCGCCCAGATGCCGGTGATGTGAGTTTGCTCGCAAATCCGGATCACCGCGCTATTGCGCGCGAGGCGGTGCGCAAATCGCTCGTCCTGCTCAAGAACAACAATTCGCTGCTGCCGCTCGATCCGGGCAAGACGGTACTGGTTGTCGGCGATGGCGCAGACAGCATTGCAAAGGCTTCAGGTGGCTGGACGCTCTCGTGGCAAGGAGGCTCTCACACCAATGACGAGTTTCCCAATGGCCAGTCAATCCTGGGCGGCATTCGCGAGGCAGTGAGCGCCGCTGGTGGTACGGTAATCTTCGACGAAGACGGCACTGGCAACCATTCCGCCGATGTGGTGATCGCGGTCTTTGGCGAGGACGCCTATGCCGAGTTCCAGGGAGACCGCCCGCATCTCGACTTCGACAATGATGGCTTCGACACAGACCTGCTCGCGGGCTACCGTGAGAAGGGCATGCCGGTTGTATCGGTATTCCTCTCGGGCCGGCCCATGTGGGTCAATCCGGAGATCAACGCAAGCGACGCATTCGTCGCCGCATGGCTACCCGGCAGCGAAGGCGGCGGGGTCAGCGATCTGTTGTTCCGCAGCGATCCGGCTTTCGATTTCACTGGCAAGCTGGCCTTCTCTTGGCCCAAGCTCGCGAGCGAGGCGACGCTCAATGTAGGCGATAGAGGCTACGACCCGCTATTCGCTTACGGCTACGGCCTGTCCTACGCGAGCAACGGTAACCTTGCGCAATTGCCTGAGAGGCCGGGCGTCAACGCAAGCGGATTTGCGGTCGGGGACGTCCTTTTCGCTGCTGGCAAAACGCCCAATCCGTGGTCACTTTATGGTGTCGTTAGCGGCACTCAAACCCGTCTGAATTCAAGCGTGTGGGACGGCGGAGCGTTATCCTTCAGCGGGCTTGACCGGCTTGCGCAGGAGGACTCGCTCCAGATCGATTGGGCAAGCGCGGAGCCGTATGTCCGCATCGCAAACCACGCTCCAGTCGATTTCACCCGCCACACGAACGGAGCGATGGAACTCGCATTCTTCGTCCGCAATCTCGGGGACAAGCCAGCGCAATTGCGTGTTGCGATGGGCTGTGAGGGTAACACCGAATGCGGCCGGGGCGTGCCGGTGACGGTGCGGTCCAGCGAGTGGAGTGAAGTGCGCTTGTCGCTTTCCTGTTTTGCAAATTTGGGAGCGGATATGAGCGCGCTTACCACGGGCTTAATCATGCGTTCGCAAGGCCCCGCTTCTATCGGGCTGTCGGATATCAGGCTCGCGTCTGACATCGACGCAACCCAAACCTGCGTGTTCTAGACCGATCCGCCGCGCAGCATGACCGAGCGGCTAATCATCATCATGGGGCCGAGTGGGTGCGGCAAGACGACTGTCGCCGCTGCCCTCGCTGATGTCCTGCGCATACCGATGCTGGAGGGCGATGCCTTTCATCCGGTCGCAAACCGCGACAAGATGGCATCGGGCAACCCGCTTGACGATGGCGACCGGGCGGCGTGGGTCGAGGCCCTAGTGGAGGCTGTCGACGCGTCGAACGAACCGATGTTAGTGCTGGCCTGCTCAGCCCTTACTCCGTTCGTGCAAAGCCGCCTCGAAGGCGTCGCCGATCGCCAAGCCATCTTCGTGCTGCTCGAGGCCTCTCGCGAGACCTTGGCCGAGCGTATTACGAGCCGCACGGATCACTTCATGCCTGCCAGCCTGCTCAACAGTCAAATGGAAGCCCTCAACCCACCTGAGCACGTTATCCGGGTGGATGCGAGCCAATCGGTCGACGATATCATCGCGCAGCTCCTGACCCGGCTAGAGCACTAGGCCGAGCGCCATAACAATCGCAAAGCCGACCAGACCGACCAAGGTTGACGCGATCGTCCAGGTCTTCAGCGCCTCACGCTCGCTCAGTCCGAAATAGCGCGACACCAGCCAGAACCCGCTATCGTTCACATGGCTGACCACGCTCGCGCCCGCCGCAATTGCAATCACCATGCGCGCCAGATCCCAGCCCTCCAGCCCCGCAGCGAGGGCCATAGGCGCGCACAACCCTGCCGCCGTCAGCATCGCGACCGTGGCTGAGCCCTGTGCAACCCGCACAATCGCCGCCAACACAAAGCCTGCGATAATCGGGCCAATACCCAGCCCTGCGAAGCTCTCCGCCAGCATATTGCCTGCGCCGGTATCGACCAGCACTTGTTTGAATGCCCCGCCCGCTCCGGTCACGAGCAGGATCACCGCGGTCGGCTCGAACGCACGCGACAGGCCGTCTTTGAGTCGCGCGCTGCTCGCTTCATCATTCGCCTTGAGTGCCCATGCCGCAACCGCGCAGCCGATCAGCAGCGCGACAAAGGGATGCCCGACAAAGGCTATGAACGTGCTATCAATGCCGAACTGTGCCGCTATTGCTGCCACGACGATCAGGGCAATAGGGACCGCCACCACAATTGCTGCACGCAGCGCGAGACCGGTATCCGCGCTCTCGCCCTCCGCATGGTCCATGACGCCGCGCTCATTCATCGGGAGCCAGCCGCGCGCATCGGCAAACCGTGTGTAATACGGCCCGGCCACCAGCATGGCTGGGATACCGGCGATCAGCCCGCAGACGATCACCAGGCCCAAATCAGCAGAGAGTATCTCCGCCACCGCCACTGGCCCAGGCGTGGGCGGGATGAAGGCGTGCGCAGTCGCGAGGCCCGCCAGCAGAGGTAGTCCGAAAAACAGCGCGGGCTTACCCGCGCGCATCGCCAGCGCCTGCACCAGCGGGAAGAGCAGGATCAGGCCAACGTCGAAGAACACCGGGATCGCGATCACCAGGCCGACAAACCCCATCGCGATACCGGCCGGTCCCGGTGAACGGTTGCCAATGATTGACCTCGCCAAAGCTGCCGCCCCGCCGCTCGCCTCCAGATAGACGCCAAGCAGCGCGCCCAGTCCGACCACGACAGCGATGAAACCGAGCACGCCGGCAAAGCCGTTCTTCACCGCCTCGAGCACCGCCTCTGGCGAGAGCCCCGCCATCAAACCGGTTGCCAGTGCGGCGACCAGCAATGCGGCGAAGGCGTTCACTCGGCGCACCAGGATCAGGATCAGCAAAGCCGCAACACCGATCAGGGTCGCGAGCAAGGGCCGCCATTCCGCCGCAAATTGTGCAAGATCGTTCATGGCTTTTAGGCCCCCTCACCGGTGGAACACATCGGGTGAATTGAAAAGTGTGACTTTCCAGAAAAACAATTGATTTGCAGCACCTTAGGCCAGGAATTATGAATCGATGTGTGACCTTTCATTTCAGCCTTCCTACGCTCGCATCCACCCTAGTAAGGACGCAAAAGGTAGGAAAATCATCACGCTCCGCGCCGCTCCCATTACGGTGTCTCAACACGCTGGAGCAGCACCACTCGATCATCACCAGTGAATGGTGCAATCACCGCGCTTAGGTCGCTTTCGGACGCGATCGCTGAACGCCTTGGCCCTCCCACAAACTCGCCCGCAATCGGATCGAACAACCGCATTCGATACGCACCCGGCTCGATCGCACCCGCATCAGGCTTGGACGTCTCGGCGCTCCAGTAAATCGCATAGATCCGGCCCGGATCGGCCAGGCAAAGGGCCTCGCCCGCACACGGCTGCATGTCCCAATATTCGAGGTTGCCCTCGAAGAAATCCATCGCAACCTTGGTCTGCCGCCACAGCTCCGTGCGGCTGCGCCAGTCCTCGGTCGTCAGATCATTACCGTCCTGATGTGCACCGAAATACCACTCGACCCCCGCGCCACCTGCCAGCAAAGTCCCCCACAACACATCCCGTCGCAGGCTGTCATGCATGGGATCGTCCTTGTCCGCGCGCGCGCCGACCTGCCATTTCCCGATCTCGTCCATGGTGATCGCCCAAGGCTGGCCCGCTGCGCGCGACAGCTCATGCCATTTGCGAACCTCGGCGTTGACCGTTTCGCGCTCGGCCACCTGAAATGAAAGGCCGTCCAGCGACGCCTCGCCCAGCAGCGGGGTCAGGATATGGTCCTTGTCCGGTGCCTCGGCATGGGTGTGAAGCAGCACAGGATGGCGATAGGGATCGCGCGCCGCGATAAAGCGCGCCATCGCCTTCCGCTGTGCGTCGTCCTGTCCCTCTGGTCGCCAGTGGACCGGTCCGTTTTCCTCGCCCAGATTCCAGAATAAAGCCGGATGGTGAGCGAAGCGCGCAATCAGCTCGCCAAGATAGAGCTTGCGCAAGCGGTCTGTGTCCCCGTCATCAAGCAACAGCTCGTTCTCGGTTTCCTGCAGCACGATATGCAGCGCCACGCCGCGCGCCTGCATATGCGCGAATACACGCTCCCATTGCGCCAACTTGCTTACATCAAAGCGCGTGGGATCGTCTGGCTCGACCCACGGCCACACATCCTTGCCATCGCCACCGACATTGAAGGTAAGGAAATAGGCGGCATTCATACCCTGATCGGCGAGGTAGTTGATCGCCCCGATCAGGCCCTTGCCCTTGCCTCCCTGCCAGCTCGGGTCGCCTTCGCGCCAGTCGCGGATATGCGGAGCGAATGTGTGGATCTCCCCGCCCGCATCGGCCTCGCCGTCGCGGGCATTGTCTGACATGCGATAGGTGCCGTCAAAATCGGCAAAGGCGAGCAGGTTTTCCGGGCTGTTCGCCCCGCCCTTCAGCCAGCGCGGTCCGCTGTTGGCAAAGCGGTAGTGGCGACCGTCCTGCACCAACTGGCCACTGGCGTAGAATCCCTCCGCATCGGCATCCGGCAGCGCGACGGCAAAGCGTCCCTGCCATTCGCCGAGCAGCGTGGATTGCACTTGCTTACCAGCCGCAATTGCAATGTCCGTCCCCTGCTCCAACCGTGCACTGTAGGACCACTCGCCCGGCGCATCGGGCATAAAGCGCACCTGCCAGATATTGCCTGTATCCGCGCTGGTCTCAGCCGCATTGCCGTCAGCCGCGAAGAAGCCTCTGACGCTGATCTGACGTTCGCCCTGCTGGAAAGTAACCAGCAAGCGCATATCGGTAAACGGGTTGAGCGCGCCCTGTTCACTCGCTTCGGGCCCGGCGAAGTCCAACGTTACCGGCTGCCATTGCTGATGCACGGCCAGCACTTCGGCCTCAACCGCTGCGGCATCGAATTCGACAGGCGGCGTGGCACAACTAGCCAGCGCGATCGTGCCGAACAAGAGCGCGGCAAGACGCTTGGTGGTAGTTGTGAGCGGCATCACCGACAGACCGCCGCCTTACAATTCTGGATCGGGCGGCGTCGGCAGACCTTGCGAATTCCATTTCCAGAACACGAATGTCAGCGGCGTATCGCCGGTGTTCTTGATTCCGTGAACATCCCACGGCTCGGCGAACAGCATATCGCCTTCTTTCGCCGCGAAGGTTTCTTCGCCCACGGTCCATTCGCCTTCCCCTTCGATCACCATCAGGAATTCTTCCTCGGCATGGCGATGGGGTGGATGGATCTCCAGCCCGGGATTGATTGTCGCCGTACCGGAGAGGAGGTCTCGCGTTCCAGGGGTCGCCCCGGCGAAATACTCGACGAACGTACCCCATTCCTCATCGGTAGATTTGGCGGTCTCGCGGGTGAGGACAGTTGTCGCAACATTGGCCTCGACACTCGCAACCGGATCAGCCTCCTCGGCGGCGGGCGCGCCGCATGCCCCCAGCGCGCACATTCCGAGACCCAAAGCGATATCGCGAATATTCATAAGCCCTCCCAATCTTCCACGTCTTGATAACGTTGTCATACCTGGGAAGCAAGGCTCATCAAATCGATCGACCAGATGCCACGTCTCAGGGGCCAGAGAGTGCAATCGATCGGAAAATTCAGACAATCAAACTAATGATATGTCGCAAACTTCCAATTCAGCCGATCCGGGCTCTTCGTTCAATAAGGGCAAGCGCTCGGCTCTGCTCATTTCCGACAATGCAAATGCCTTCGTCCACGCCCATGCCTGGCTTCGCCAACATCATCGTCGCCTGCATCGCGAGCGCCACATGCACACATGACCGCGCGGAAAGGTCCGTCTCAGCGCTGGTCCCCCCGGAATAGGCACCAACTCCGCTTTGCTTTGCATAGCCGATCGCTCGCGCCGTATCGAGCAGACTGCCTACATCAGGCGTCTTCACCTGAATCAGATGGGCTGCACGCGCGTCGCAGAAATCGCGGACATCCTGCAAAGTGTTGCAATGTTCGTCCGCGACAACCTTCACGGGCGTCCCGATCCGCTTGAGTTCGACCACCAGCTCGGCGTATTTCTCGATCTGCGCTGTGCGCCCGCCATAATCGACCGGACTTTCGATCAGCAGTTCAAAACCGGCCACGGCCTCTGCGCATCTGGCCATAAAATCAGCAACTTCGACCGGTTCGCGGCTGATACCTAGGCCGATCCAGCCATACAGATCGAAATGCAAAATCGGCTGATAGTCCTCCCCGCCCAACTCGCCCACTCGCTGCGCGACCCATTGGATATATTCGAAGAACGCAGCGCCATTCGTTCCGAATTTCTCTTTCGAATTGATCAGGCCATGCGGCAAGACATCGACCCGTTTCAGTATCATCTTGTCGACATTGAGCTTTCGCTCATCCCCGCTTTGCGAGAAAATCGGGACTGGGTTGGTCGGCAACGGCTGATCGAAAATCTGGCAGATCACCTCTGTCATGGTGCACCGTCCCGCATGAGCGGCAGCGCCAATCAGCGCCTGGCTGACACCATATCGAATGGCCATGGGTACGTCCGCATCGATCGACGCGGCGCAATTGGCCGCCGCACCCGCGCAGTCTCTACCGATCAACGCCGGTATTACCCGCTCGCGGCAAATGTGCGCAATGCGTTCCCGATCGAACAAGGGATCACGGCCTGCTGCGCCCGAGTATTGCACGCTGACCATGTCGCCCCAAATCACCGCGCCGTCGCTAAGTATCAAGCCGATACTGAGTGCTGTCGAAGGAATGCGAACTCGATCAAAACCGGGCGTCTGCGGCTGACCAGAATAGACAAAACCATCATGTTTTAGTCCAGAGCGGATCGCGGCCTGATCGTCGTAAAAAAACGATCCCATTGCGGGAGCCATCACGGCGTCGATGATCTTTGGCATTGCGCTACTGCTCCCGAGCCTCGCTGCCGCGCACTACGCGGCTAGTGATGCGCTCGTTCGCAGTAGCCTCGCTGTATTCAAAGGCAGGCACCGCCATATCTCCGCATGCCGGTCAACGGGGTAAAAATCGCCAGATTTGGGATAGAAGATTTGATCATGCCGAAAATCGGCAGGAATTGCCTGATCGAGGCACGTAATTGTGACCAGAATTCGCGGCTCCTCTGTTACATCATGGGCCTCATCTCGACTGCGAAATCTAAACTGTGCCATCCATCAGATTTCTGACAATACGGATGAGCGCTTCATTCCAACACGAGTGCCAGACTCGCCGACATGCACTTTCCAAGCTTCGCTGAGGAGTTCTTATGCCGACACCGCCAATCAATGCCGGGTCCGACGGATTCTATCACCCCTCGACGGAAGCGGATGTCGTAGCGCTGATCCTTTGTGCGAAGACGAGTGACAGGCAGGTCCGCGCGCGCGGAGCAACTCACAGCGTATCCTGGAGCATCTATTCTAACCCAATTGACGGCAATCCACCGAACCGAACTTTGCAGCAATCGCCTCCATTGGGAGACGCAATCAACATAGCATTTGACCAGATGCGCGCGTTCGAGTGGATCGACGAGGCAAACGGAATTGTTGAGGTAGAGCCAGGCATCAATATGGGCCGCGATCCCAGCGATCCGTTCGGTATATCTACGCTCGAAAACAGTTTCCTTTTTCAAGCTTTCGAAAAAGGCTGGGCGGTCAACATTCTTGGCGGAATAACGCACCAAACCATTGCAGGCTTCACGGCGACAGGTTCATCAGGGGGATCGGTCCAGTATGCCTATGACAACATTGTCGCCTTCCGCGTTGTCGACGGCCTAGGCAATGCACAATGGATCGAACAATCCGAACCCGAGTTCGATGCCATGATGACGTCCATGGGGTTGCTAGGCGTCGTTACCAAGATGCGTTTTAAGCTGGTCCCGATGTATAATGTTGCGGGCACAGAAGTGACCACTCCTGTGAGCGGACCATCTGCACCGGTCGATCTTTTCGGACCAGGCAGTGACGATCAGCCCTCTTTGCAACAGTACCTCGAACAAGTGCCCTACACGCGGATTGTCTGGTGGCCTCAGGAAGGATGCGAGCGCATACAGACTTGGAAGGCGCAGCGTGTCCCTTACACCGACAACAATCTGAGACCCTATCAGCAATTCACTCCCGATTTCGACGGCCAGACAGAGCAGCTATTGGCATCAATGTTCTTCGTGCTGGTTGGGAACACTAGCCTTACTAAAGTGATATCCTTGCTGGTCACAAAGACAGTGCACTATTTCAGCAATCTCACCGCCATGATGGCAAGAAATTCGAGGACTACTACTGGCGCAGCCTGTGTATGGATAACACGGTCGACGACGTCTTTCGGCACCGAGTTTACCGAAATTTGGGTGCCTATCCAGCACGCTCGGCGGGTCATGAACCTTTATCGTGAGATGTTTGAAGCGCGCGGCCCTTCCGCGACTGGATACTTTTCAACTGAAGTCTATGGCGGATCACCCAGCTCTGCCTGGATGCATCCCGGCTACAGCAATGGCGAAGACGAATACAAGGATGGTACCTGCAGATTCGATGTCTATTGGTATCGAAATAACAAGGGTGCCCCGAACGTCGATGAAGGTTTTTTTGAGCAATATTGGGAGGTCTTGATCGACAACAATATCCCCTTTCGCTTGCATTGGGGAAAATTCATTCCGCGCTTTGATTTTCCCACTTGGTCAGCATATTACCAAGCCAGTCTCCCGCGCTTCAAAGAGTTCATGGCATTGCGAGCAAAACGCGATCCAGACGACTTGTTCTTTACAAGCTACTGGCGCGAGCGCCTGACTGGCAGGCCTTAGAACAGCTAGGCGCGTTGCTTATGTATCTTAGCGCCAATCACCGAGCCATTTTCCAAGATCGGATTGCTGATGCCGCTTAAAGTTATCCGTTGAAGAATGTTTGAGTGACCCAGAGCTATTGAGAGGATGAATCGGTCTCAGTGGCAGGACAGATCTGAAGATTGCTAATATAGTACGGAGCCAGTCTGCTCGTATCTGCTTCAACGATGGCGCGCTTGAAAATCGGTCGACGTATCTCCAGCGCATTCTTGCAGCCGCGCTCGAATCAACGAACTCCTCCCCTACACGCGGCAGGCCAAGCCTACGGAAAGGCGCCATCCCCTCCGGAGTGCCGGGACTTACACGTGGTTAACGAAGAATAAGGGTGTTTGTCCTAATCCCCCGCTCAAGAAAGATCAGGGGGTTATTTGTGAAACTCAAAATGCTGACAGGTATCGCCGCCGTTTTGGCAAGCACCACGCTTGCTCCAACGAGCGCCAATGCCTCGGAAAAAGAAGTGGCAGTCGCCACGCGTGCGCTCAGTTTCATTGAGCCTACCCTCAAGGGCAGCGTGAAAACCGTAGTGTTCTACAAGGATGGCGATGCCGCCAGCCGTAGTGAGGCACAACGCATTCGCTCCGCCCTTTCGGGCAAGAAGGTAAAGGGAGCAAGCTTCTCTGTAACGCTCGCCTCGGCCAGCAACACCTCGGCCGCTTCCGGAGCGAAGGTCGTATTCGTCGCGCGTGGCCTCAAGTCGCGGCATGCGTCGATTTTCAGCGCGGCATCCGCTGCCCGCGCAATCACCATTTCATCGGACCTTAGCTGCGTACGCAGCGGCAAGTGCGTGGTCGGTGTCAAGAGTTCACCGAAGACCGAGATTCTGGTCAGTCGCCAGGCCAGACAGAAGACAAAAGTCGGGTTCGCTTCGGCGTTCTTGATGCTTGTCAACGAAGTCTGAGATCGCAATCGCATCAATCATAAATGAAGCTGTCTGACGTCGCGTGTCTCAACTCCAACCGATCCAGAGACTGCGCGCCAAGCCTTCAAGGGAATTTATCGTGAAGACCACTTATCCAGCCATCGCTATCCTGTGTCTCTGCAGCACTGCGGCGCAAGCCCAGGAAATCGATTACGAGCAGTTCGAAGAGTTGTTTGGCGAACCCGTCGTGACATCGGTCACCGGAACGCCTCAGCGCGCGTCCGAACTGCCCGCTGCCACGATCATCGTCAAAGGCGATGACATTCGTCGTTCAGGGGCGACCAACCTAGCTGAAGCGCTTCGCGGCTATGCGGGCATCGACGTGGCTCGTCCAAGCACGGGTCAGTATGACCTTTCGATCCGCGGGCAGGTGGGCGTTATCAACGCAAACACCCTGGTGCTCGTGAATGGCCGTCAAGTCTATCTCGAGCATCTAGGCTATACCAACTGGGCCAGCCTGGGGGTTGAGCTTGAAGAAATCCGCCAGGTCGAGATCGTCAAAGGTCCAAACTCGGCGATCTTCGGCTTCAACGCGGCCTCTGGTGTAATCAACATCGTCACTTTCAATCCTGTCTATGACGATGTGAGTCGAGCTACTGTTCAGGTTGGACCGGATGATCGCTTCAACGTATCTGGCGTGGTCACTGTGCCACTCGGTGAAAATGGCGGTGTTCGCGTATCTGCCGGTTTGGACAAGCAAGAACGCTTCCCGGGAAACATCTTCAATACGGAGCGGTTTACCGAGGCACGCAATGTCGGTGTCGATGCCGGCTATGATTTCAACGGCAAGGCATTTGTGCGCGTTGGCTACAACTACAGCGAGGCCGATCAGCTTATTTCGCTGGGTCAAAGCTTTTCGCCAGAATCCGATCTGGAAACCGAGAACTTCCATGGATCGCTTACCGCAGAAGTGCTGGGCGGCAGCATGAAGCTGTCCGCACAGGTTTCCGATGTTACGCAAGATCTTGACTTTGACGGCAACGGAACCCTGGAAATTTCCTACACCAACGACCTCGAGATCTACACCGCTCAGTTCCAGCGGAAGCTCGCGGCAGACACCACGATCAGGATCAACGGTGAGTATCGTGAAAGCGATTTTCTGGCGATCGAAGATCTGGCTGGCGGCGGTCGCGGCCCGATTGGCAATGCCGACTACTCATCATGGGCCGCAAGCCTTATGGTGGAACAGAATATTACGGAACGTCTTACATTAACCGGCGCCGTGCGTTTCGATTCACTTGATGTCAGCCGCGAAGTCTTGGGCAACGGCCTTTCGGATCAACTGATCTTGCAGGAGCTCGGCACGGACAATATCAACTCTGATATCGATGAGGTATCGTACAACTTGAGCGCGATCTATCGCGCCAGCGACAATGTGACACTGCGCGCGCAAGCTGCGAGAGGAACCAAGCTGCCATCGCAATTGCAGTTCGGTTTGCAGCAGACCCTGAACTCAGCGAGTCCACCTTTGTTGATTGCATTTGGCAACCCTACGCTGCCAGCTGCAGTCTCGGACAGCTACGAAGTTGGTGCCAACGTTGTTCTTCCAAGCCTTGGCGCGACGGCGACCGTCAGCGCGTTCTATACCGAGTATGATGACGTCTCGAACTTCACGCAGACCGATCCGATCTTCGTGGGACCACTTCCGGTAGTGCCATTGTTCTATCAGGTAGTCGGCGACTATCAGAGCTATGGCGTTGAAGTGAGCCTCGACGCACGAGACGGTGAAGGTTTCGACTGGCGTCTCGACTACACTTTCAACGAGGTGGCACAAGACTTCACCGACAACCTCGTCGGCGACACCCAGGTTGAGGGTGAAACACCTTCGCACAAACTGCGCGCCGAGCTTGGATTCAATGCCGGACCATTCAACATCAACGCAATCGGCCTGTACCGGTCTGGCGTTGAGTATGACGGCGTCACAGGAGTTGTGGAGCGTGACGGCTCTGTTCAGGTAGATGCCAGAGCTGGATATCTGGTCAGCAACCAGATCGAAGTCTTCGCCGTTGGCGAGAATCTTACCGGTTCGGAAGTGTTCGGCAACGGAGCGATTGAGCAAGATACCCGAGTTCGCGTTGGCGCTCGGTTTGCGATGTGATCGTCGGATAATGCCCACGATCACCTCAAATCTTGCGTGCCTGGCAATGTGCGGCATGAAAACAATTGCATTCGTTACATCGAGGAAAGAAACCGATGATCGATAAACTACGAGATCTGGCAACGCGTCGGCCGACCAGTCTGCGTATGGATCAATTGAGCGTCGGCGGTAAGATCGCTCTCGCACCGGCCGTTGGCTTGGTGCTGCTCGTCTTGATCGCAATGCTAGGTTATGCGGGCCTGGAGCGATCACGCACGGTTGTCGATCGGGTGGTCGCGAACGATGTCGCTGCTCTCAATTCGGTTGCTTCGGCAAACACCAGCTTCAGCAACGCCGAAGCCGCGCTCTACAGATTAACCACTCGCGTCGCGAATGAAGAAGCCGTTGACGTTGACGCCGAGGTCCAGCAAATCCTTGCTCAGCTCGAGAACGCACAGGATGTGCTGCGGGTCGCCGACGGTGGCAACCAGCAGGTACTGGATCAGGATGTGGTCGGGTCCGCTGTGACCAAGATCGAGGAATATGCCGAAGCGGTAGAAGTGCTTGGTTCCATGCTCGCGCTCGATTTCGAAAGCGCGTCCTTCATGCTTCCGCCGTTCGAAGAAAATGCCCAGAGCGTTCGAGCGCTTTTTCAATCCATCACTCAGCAGGCAAACGAGGCTGCGGCAACAAAACGAAACAGTATCAATGGAGAAATCCTTGCGTTTCAGATTGCCTTCGCAATCGTGATGGCTCTCGCGATTGGCTTGGTCAGCGTGGTCACCGTTTACACCACACGGCATTTGCGTGACGCGATCGCTGGCCTGGTCACCGCTACTGAAGCGGTCGCGAAAGGGGACACCTCGTACGACCTCGCCCCTGTACATCGCTCCGATGAGTTGGAGAATATTGTTGTCGCTCTGGAAGTGTTCAAATCAGAACGCGAGCGAGCACAGCAGCTCGAGAACAAGACGAAAGACCTCGAGCGCGAGCAGCTTGAGGCCGACACTCAATTCCGTGAGCAGCGTATTCGCGAATTGGCCGATCTTGCCGAGCGTTATGATGCCGAAGTCAGTACCATCATCAATGCCGTCACCGGTTCTACAGACTCGGTCGCCAGCCTGGCCGAAGACTTGAAGTCGATCGCCGAAACCAGCGTTAATCGCAGCTCTGCGATGACCAACGATGCTGGCAATATATCTCGAGATATGGACGCGGTTGCTTCAGCCACCGAAGAACTCTCCCTGAGCAATCAGGAAATCGAACAGAGCATGGAGGATTCTTCGCAAGCCGTGCGAGGCATGGTCTCGACCATGGAACAGACGTCCTCCGCAGTTCTGGAACTTGGAAACTCAGCCGAAGAAATTGGTGAAGTGAGTTCGCTCATCGCGGGCATTGCCGCTCAAACCAACCTGCTGGCGCTTAACGCGAGCATCGAGGCTGCGAGGGCGGGTGAGAGCGGCCGCGGTTTCGCAGTCGTAGCTGGCGAGGTAAAGGCGCTTGCCCAGCAGACAGCGAAGGCAACGGACGACATCACCGAGCAAGTTCGCGACGTCCAGAAGGCCAGCGCGATGGCGACAGAAGCGCTTCAGACGATCGCTGAAATGGTCGAGAAGGTGAACCTCACGACGACGACGGTTTCAAGCGCGATTACCCAGCAGTCTTCGGCAACCAGTCACATTTCCGATACAGTCTTCCAAAGTGCGGAACGCATTACGAAGCTGAGCGAGGATGCGGTCGGTGTTGATCATGCTTCCGACGAAAACGGGAAAGCAGCGGCGGAGCTCGCCAGGGCTGCAAGCTTCCTGAAAACGGAAATTGGCAAGCTCAGCGATCAATCAAGCGACTTTGTGAAGAAGATCAGAGCGGCCTGACCAAACGAGCCGACCTGTGTTGGCAGAATACATCATCCTGGCAGGCGGCTGTTGAAGCAGATCATGGCTCTGACATTCTGAGCGTACATTGCGAACATGGGCTGCTGAAACGCTGTAGAACACGATTCAAAGATCGCGCAAAAACTGGCCCCTCATCCATTTGCCTGGGCGCGGATGACAAATAGACCCCAATCAAGAACAAGGGTTGGGGTGCGAAGCAATTTTCTGGCGCAGGACAGCCAAGAAATTCCGATGAATTTTCGGCAACGGATCGCTCGCGCGATGCAGTGCTTGTACGGAGATGCTGATTGGTGGATCAAAGCCTTTGAATTCCACCGTTCCAACCCCGTGCGAGGTCGCAGTAAACTCGTCCACAATCGCGATCCCAGCCCCCATAGCGACGAGATTTCTCGCAGCGAAATAGGTTTGCACGGTTAACCCGCTGGCGGACGTCAAAGTGTTTTCCAAAAGCACAGCATTTAGAAGATCGCCCAGAGGGCCGCTATTGTCGATACCGATCAGGGAATGGCCGGATACGTCGGACAGTTTGATCCGTTCACTCGGCACGTCAAATTCGCCTTTGGAATAGATGCAGACGAACTCCGCAGTTCCCAACTCGATGAAGTTGATGCCGGACGCGCTCTGGCCGTTGAAAGCGAACCCGAGATCCTTTTCCCTCTGCTGAAGCGAGTGAATCAGATTGTCGTAATGCAGGGTCTGAAATTCGAGTTGTACGTCAGGATAGGTCTGGCGAAATTCCATGATCGCTTTCGGAACCAATTCCAACCCTAACGCAGCAATCGATGCGAGGCCTATGCGACCGCTCGTTCCGCGCGCAATGTTCTGAGACAGCATTTGCAAATCGGTCAAACGATCGGCAATTCCCCGCGTTTCGCGATAGAGCACCTTGGCTTCATCGGTCGGGATCAAGCGACCACGGACTCGGTGAAACAGCGGAAAGCCGATCTGATCCTCGGCGTGCTTCAGTATCTTGCTGGCCGTGGGTTGAGTGATGTTCAAGAACCTGGCCGCGCCACTGACCGAGCCGACTGCATAAACGGCATTGAATACCTCGATATGCCGATAACGCATCGCACCTACCCTAAATTTTGGAATAGCTTGATTGGGCCGCCTACCCATAGCCTTTATGCATAGACACCGCCAACTATGGAATTTTCCAGCGCTTACGCTTGCTGTTATCGAGTGGATTAAGCTGAAGGGCACAAATTTTGGAATAGGCATGGCGATGCTGGAAACACCTTATCTTCTGTATCTGGGGCGGACCGATAGTCCGCTGGCAATCAAAACCTCTCGCGGTATTGCTCAATGGCGTCCTCAGCAGTGCATCGGTGAATTTGGCGGAAACCTATCGCTCGGCCTGCCCAAAATGTCGCCGCATGAAGCGGCCAAGGCAGGCGCAAGGACGTTCGTCATCGGCCTGACCAATACCGTTGGCGATATCTCCGTGGAATGGCGGGACGACATTCTGGCTGCCATTGATGCGGGAATGGACATCGCAAGCGGCTTGCACCAGCGCCTTGGCGATGTGCCGGAGATACGTGAGAAAGCGGCAGAGAACAACGTCCGGCTGCACGACATACGCCACGATTTCGGGCAGTTGCCTCTGGGCACGGGCATTAGGCGATCCGGTAAGCGTATCTTGACCGTGGGCACCGACTGTTCGGTTGGCAAGATGTACACCGCGCTGGCAATCGAGAAAGAGCTGGCTGCACGGGGCCTCAAGGTCGATTTTCGCGCTACCGGGCAGACCGGAATATTGATCGCTGGCGACGGTATACCGGTGGATGCGGTTGTGGCCGATTTCATCGCTGGCTCGGTGGAACATCTCTGCCCCGCCAATGATGCAGATCATTGGGATGTGATTGAGGGACAGGGTTCGTTATTCAACCCGGCCTATGCAGGCGTTTCGCTGGGGCTTCTGCACGGCGCACAGGCGGATATCCTTGTCATGTGCCACGAAGCTGGCCGCACCGAAATCAAAGACAAATCGGGCTTTCCCATACCTGACCTAAAGGAGTGCATCGATGCCAATCTCAAGTTTGGTGCGCTGACAAACCCCGGTATCAAACTCGGGGCGATTTCGCTGAATTGCCGCGTGGTCGGAGCGGACAAGGCAGACGCGCTTTGCCGCGAGTTAGAGGAACAGTTCGGCGTGCCCTGCTTCGACCCGATGGTACACGGCGCTTCTTCCTTTGCTGCGACGCGATGACGGTGCGCTCGCTCTCCATTGCCTGCGACACCTGGCCGCTCGCGAAGCCTTTCGTGATAGCCCGGGGTATCCGCACCGAAACGAGCACGGTCACCGTCACGATTGAAGAAGAGGGGTGTGTGGGTCGCGGAGAAGCAGTGGCTTCTCCTCGATATGGTGAAACCGATCAAAGCGTCGTTTCACAGATCGAAGGGCTACGTGCGGACATCGAGCACGGCCTTTCTCGCGACGATCTGCAAACCGCCATTCCACCGGGCGCGGCGCGCAACGCGATCGACTGCGCGCTTTGGGATCTTGAAGCGAAGCGGTCCGGTCGCGATGTCGGGACGCTATCTAGCTTGGGATGGCCGGATAGCGTGCAAACCGTGCAGACGATTAGCATCCTTTCGCCGCAAGAAATGTTTGCCGAAGCGCAGCGCCTGAAGAACTTTCCGGTGCTCAAGGTGAAGCTCGACGCCGACCAGATTGTCGAACGCATATCGGCGGTCAGACAGGGGGCACCCGATGCAACTTTGCTAGTGGATGCAAATGAGAGCTGGTCGCCCGAGGTTCTGATTGCCTCTGCGCCGGTTCTAGCCACTGCTGGGATTACTATGATCGAGCAGCCTCTACCGGCGGATCGGGACGAACCATTGGCGGCTTATTCAGGTCCGTTGCCGATTTTCGCCGATGAGAGCTGCCATACCCGCGCTGACCTATCCCAAATCGCGGACCGCTATGATGGCATCAATATCAAGCTCGACAAGACCGGCGGACTGACCGAAGCAATCGCCCTGCTGCACGATGGACGAGATCGCGGACTGGATGTCATGGTCGGATGCATGGTCAGTTCTTCTTTAGGTATCGCCCCCGCCCTGTTTTTGGCCAGCCAAGCGATCTATGTCGATGTCGACGCACCGGCGCTCTTGGCATCGGATCGCGAGTTTGGTTTGCAGATCGCCGAAGGTCGGGTGTCCCCGCTCAACCCGGCGCTATGGGGTGGAAAACTATGAATGAACGAGCGGACCGAATGAACACCGCGAGTCTTGCACGCAGCGCAGTCTGCGCAGCACTTGCTCTGATCGCCTCTGGCACCATCCACGCCGAAGAGCGCGAACGCGCACGCGATATCGGCGTAGAAATCGGGATTCTCTCGCCCGGCGAGCACAATGCCATCACCGATGTCGAAGGCGTAAAGGTCGGTCATGTGACCCTGATCGACGATGAGCGGGGCATTCGCACCGGGGCGACCGCAATTCTGCCGCATGGCGGCAACCTCTATCAGGACAAGGTCCCGGCCGGCGTCTTCGTCGGCAATGGCTTCGGCAAGCTGATGGGTATCACTCAGATCCGCGAGCTCGGCGAGATAGAAACACCAATTGTGCTAACCAACACGCTGAACGTGCCCGAAGCGGCGAGCGCGATTATCGGTTGGACGCTAGAGCAACCTGGCAATGAATCAGTCCGCTCAGTCAATGCCGTCGTCGGCGAGACGAACGACGGCCGCATCAATGATATTCGCGCCCGCGCGCTCACGCCGGATACAATACGACAAAGCATTCTAGATGCCGAAGATGGGCCGGTGGCAGAGGGCACCGTGGGAGCTGGAACTGGAACCGTCGCCTTTCGGTGGAAAGGCGGCATCGGAACGAGTTCGCGGCGGTTACCGAAGGAATTGGGCGGCCACACTGTCGGCGTCCTGGTTCAATCGAACTACGGCGGTGTGCTGATGGTCGATGGCGTGCGTGTCGGCGAAGCGTTGCGGCAGTTCTATTTGCGCGAACATACCGACAAGGGTGATGCCGATGGGTCCATCATGATTGTTGTCGCCACTGACGCGCCGCTGTCCGATCGCAATCTCGAACGTCTCGCGGCGCGCGCGATTGCCGGGCTGGCTCGCACAGGTGCCTCCATGTCAAACGGGTCCGGTGACTATGTGATCTCTTTCTCGACCGCTGAATCCGTTCGCAGGACTACCGAACGCCGAACCGATATCGCAACAATTGCCGACCTGCCGAACCGACTGTTCTCGCCATTATCGCAAGCAACCATCGAAGCTACCGAAGAGGCGATACTCAACTCGCTCTTCATGGCGACTTCACCGGCCAACTCGCAATATCAGCCCATCCCGCTGGACCGGGTGAAAGAGCTCATCGCCGACTGAAACGTTGCATCTACTCGACATGCTTGGCCGCAGCGGCTGCCATGCCCCTGTTGCGGTGCGCAACGCCTGGAACGCTTTCTACTCGCCATCGCAGAGGCACATTCAGGTCAGTGGCGGTTTCCTCCGCAATTCTGACGAACTCGAAACCGCGCGCATAACGGTGCGGCCCCTGCAGCATGGCCTCCGGTGTTCTCCGTAAACTGCGATGCTGCTCATCGATATCCTGATCGCCCAGCAGGATGATGACGTCTTTCTGAAGAGCCTCTTGCATTGCCGTCCGAGAGATGCCTCCATCTCGCAACCCGTAGGGATAGCGCTGTTCGAAGTCCGGCATTGTGTACCACCCTGCATTAGCCGCAAGAAAACGGCTTACCCGCGCCTGGGGAACGTGGAACATGAAGCGGTGGATGAATTGCGCTCCGGCTGAATGCCCATAGAGCGTGTAGGTCTTACGAGAGCTGCCAAGCGCTTGGACCGTGTGATCAAACACAGGCTCTATGGCGGCAAAAGTCCAGTCTTCCCTTGCGTTGTCGGTGAAGCTGCCATCCTCGGCGATGGCAATCACATTGCCACGGTTGTAGCGCTCAGCACCCGCGAAGTGCCTGCGCCCGAATTCAGGCGCAATGACCACAAATCCGCGTTCTTGCGCGAACGGTGCCCAATCGAGAAGATAGCGGGCAGGGTTGCGTGACGCGCCGTGCATTACGAAGACGATGGGAACATTGGAAAGATCAACGCCCGATGGAACATAGGTCCAAACAGGAATGTCTGGACCAGGCCAATCAGCGAACACAAACCGGCTGACATCGCCGACTGCAAAGGGCTGCGCAGTGAATTGTGCATGGTCGACGCTCGCCTCACCGTCCGGATTGTCCGGTCTTTTATAACTCTCATATTTCTTTGCGTCGGCAGATGCTTCTACCTGAACCGACGCATCTTTAGCACTGCTCGCGCAGCCCGAAAAAGCCAGGCTCAGACAAAACGCAGTTGTCGCGAGAAGAATTTTTCCAGCCATCGTTCGCATACCTCATTGGAATATGGATCGATGAACTCTAGTCGTGCACGTGACGCCATCGCCAATGAAAAAGAGGGGATATGCGATGCGATCCGGTAATCGGTAGCACTCAACACATCTCGGCCAGGCACTAGATATCAGCGCAGGCGCGTGAAGCCCTTTCGCCATTTTTCCTCTGTGGAATCGAACGGAGTGTGTTGAGTGCATCACGATCGAGCAAACAGCCGTTCCTGACAATTGCCTCGATCGAAAGTGTGTTGCGAATATCCTGAAGTGGATCGCGACGCAGCAGGATCAGATCGGCCTTCATGCCCGGCAAGATTGCGCCTTGTTCGCTCTCCAGACCAAAAAATATCGCAGGCGCTATCGTTGCCGCTTCCAATGCTTGAATCGGCGAAAGGCCGTGCTCGACCATCAGGCGCAATTCTTCATGCAAACTGGCACCAGGTGTAAGGAAGCCGATAGGGGCGTCGGTCCCTGCCAAGAAGCGAGTTTCGGCATCACGCATTCTCGCGATCATGCCACGCCTCCAATCAGCATGGGCGATGTCCACTTCGCTTGGTAGCTGACCTACAAAGCGCAGGCTGCGCTTACTCCATCCTTCACCGATGTCGTCAGGCAAAAGTGCATAGGTCTCACGCCATCGCGGTTTGGCATAAAGTCTCTCGGTCGCGAATGTCGAAACCGTCAAGGTAGGCGTTTGCCACATACCGGCATCGCGCATTGCATCGATCAAGCCCGAACATTTGCCTGCGTCCTGCGCCGCAATCGCCACACCTCTTTGAGCTGCATGCAATTCACCGCGAACTGCGCGCGCTGGGCGACCCTGAGCTTGTCGGAGCAACTCAGTCCGCTGCTCATGCAGCAACTCCGCATCTTCGGCGCAACCGAGCTCGATATTGCGCAAATGCTGGATATCGCCTGCACCCGCAGCGACCACTTCATCCAGCGACATGGATAGCGGCGGATGAAGCGCTACCCGCAGCCCCCGGTAGCGAGCGCGTTCAACCAAAGCACGGTAAGCATCTGGGGAAAGCATCTCATAAGCTTTTACGAAATCGACCCCCATCGCCGCCAGCTCATCAACTCGCCTCTGCGCGCTCTCTGCGTCGGCAGCGGCAACAGAAAGGTCGGGAGAGGAAGGAGTGCTGCCGTCATAAACTCGCTCAGCTCCATCAATCAGAGGGCCCGAAACGAACAAGTCGGGTGTTACCAGCCGCGCGTCTCCTGCCTGTTCGCGCGCCTCTTTAAGCGCATCAAGATGCCCTCCTGTATCGCGCAGATACATGACACCATGAGCCAGAGCGAGCGGATAGAAGACTGTGTGATCGATCCCCTCCGAGTAAGTCAGGTGAACATGCGCATCCCACAAACCAGGGATCACGAATTGCCCGGTTCCATCGATTGTTTTTGACGCGTTGTAAGATGATGCTCCGCCGCCAACCGCAATGATTGCACCGTCTCTAACGACGATATCAACACCACTTCGCTTTCCTTCAAGCGCGTCAATTGCCGTGACGTTGCGAATGATCAGGTCTGCGTCGATTCCGACGGTGGAATTGTTCTGCACTGCAGCACAGGACGTCAGCGCGACCGATACAAGCGCGATCGCTGCAATTCTCAGCGAGTGTAAGGAAATCATGAGTCCAGAGCCCCGTCTGAATTGGACATGGTGAACGCGTCTACGGCCAGTTTTAGCAATTGAACAGTCAACTGCGTCAGCCGTCGAGATGCGGATTAGCCAAGCCTGGACTGATTGGGCACGTGAGGCTTGCCGATCCAAAGGCAGCGCTTAGACAGCCTGGGCGTTGACCAAATCCTTCAGCCGCTCAGCCGATAGCAATTCATTGCGAGACACATCAATCCCTGCTTCGACCAGCTTGCGACCCTGGACGTAATCCTTCATCCGGTTCACGCAATCGAGAGCGATGACGCGACCGGATTTAAGATAGACGATCGAGAAGCTACGCTCCGCCATATCACCCCGCACGACGGTTTCGTCATGCCCGGCCGACAGTCCCGCGGTCTGCAGTTTCAGATCATACTGGTTCGACCAAAACCACGGCAGAGCGGAATATGTCGCGTCCGCTCCAACAATGTGACGCGCCGCAACGTTGGCCTGGTCATTGGCATTCTGCACGGATTCGAGACGAACGCGATCACCATCTGCAAACTGGTTGTGGCAGGCGGCGCAGTCTCCGATGGCGTAGATATCGGGCAGCGAAGTGCGACACGATTCATCGACATGAACTCCATTGTCACAATCGGCACCAGCATCGGCGAGTGGCGCAATGGCAGGGATGACGCCGATCCCGACCACGATCATCTGCACTGGAAGTTCCGACCCGTCGACCAGCCTGAGCCCCTTCACCCGACCGCCCTCGCCGATCACCGCAGACACGCCAGTCTTCAGCCGCACCTCGACGCCCTGCGCCCGGTGTTCGGCCTCGTAAAAACGCGATAGCTCCTCACCAGCGACACGCGCCAATACCCGGTCGAGGGCTTCGATCAGAGTTACCTGCTTACCAAGCTTACGCAGAACTGCGGCTGCTTCCAGTCCGATATAGCCGCCGCCGACTACCGCCACAGCATCGACCGCGCCCGTTTCCGCCATCATTTGATCTACATCGGCCCGGGTTCGGACATAATGAACGCCGGCATTATCGAAACCGGGCAGGTCAAGCTTTCTCGGGCTGGCTCCGGCGGCCCAGATCAGCTTCCCGTATTCGATCGACGCCCCATCCCCAGTGGTGAGCGCATGCGCATCCGGATCGACCGAGGTCACACGAGTGGAGAGGATCATCTTCACGTCGCGCTCATCCCAGAACTTTTCGGGTCGGATCATGATCCGCTCGAATGGCTTTTCGCCGGCGAAGTATTCCTTCGACAGCGGAGGCCGTTCGTAAGGGAACTCGGGTTCCTCACCAATGACGGCGATTGATCCTTCGAACTTGTTCTGGCGCAGCGAGATGGCAGCCTGTGCACCACCATGTCCCGCCCCGACTATCACAACATCAAAATGCATCTCTGAATGACCCCACCATGTCAGCAAGACGGTTCGAACCAGCTTTGGTGTTTCGTCCGGCTGACCTCTGAAAAACGTTAGATGGAATGATTGGAAGAGATTACTTGATTTTTCAACTAATATCTTCCAACCTCACTTTATCAGAGGACTCAGAAGGCGTGATAATGAGCAAGACTTTCCCGATGACGATCAATGGAGAGAGTTTAGAAACGGTGGACGCGACCGACGTTTTGAACCCAGCCACAGAGCAGGTCGTGGGTCGCGCACCCATTGGCACAGTCGATCACGTCGACAAGGCGGTAGCTGCCGCGCGGGCTGCTTTCCCAGCCTGGGCGGCGAAATCTGACGAGGAACGGCAACAGGCTTGCCGTGATATGGCCGCCGCTATCGAAGCAAATTTCCCCGAGCTCTCTCAACTTGTCACAGAGGAAACCGGCAAGACCCAGTCGGGAATGGGCGCGCAGTTCGAAGTCGGCGGAGCAATCGCATGGACGCAGGCCACCGCCGAGATGGCGCTACCGACCGAGGCCATCCGTCAGGACGAGACGAGCGATATCGAGCTGCATTACGAGCCGATCGGCGTCTGCGGTTCGATCACACCGTGGAACTGGCCCTTGCTGATTGCGATCTGGCATGTGGTTCCTGCGATACGTATGGGCAACGCCGTCGTAATCAAGCCCTCGCCCAACACCCCGCTGAGCACGCTCAGGCTCGGCGAGTTGCTGCAGGATACGCTTCCTCCGGGTGTGCTGAACGTGGTCAGCGGAGGAAACGAGGTTGGAGCAGCGATCAGCAGTCATCCCGATATCGACAAGCTCACCTTCACCGGCTCAACCCCGACCGGCAAAGCCATCATGCGTTCTTCCGCTGACAGCCTGAAGCGTCTGACGCTCGAGTTGGGCGGAAACGATGCGGGGATCATCCTGCCCGGCAGCGAGATCAAGCCCTTGATTGAGGGCTTATTCTGGGGTTCGTTTATCAATTCGGGACAGACCTGCGGCGCGCTGAAGCGTCTCTACGTCCATGAGGACCAGTACGAGGAAGTGTGTGAAGCGCTCGTCGCTTTCAGCACCAATATTCCCATGGGGAATGGAATGGATGAAGCCAATCTCCTCGGGCCACTTCAGAACAAGATGCAGTTCGACATTGTCGATCGGCTGGTAGAGGATGCCAAAGTGCAGGGTTGCCGCATCTTGTGCGGCGGGGAAGCACCCGATGCGCCTGGCTATTTCTATCCCATCACGCTGATCGCGGATGCAACCGATGGCATGCAGGTGGTCGACAAGGAACAATTCGGCCCTTGCCTACCAATCATCCGTTACACCGATCTCGATGAAGCCATTGCCGCCGCCAATGGTCTGGAAATGGGGCTCTGCGCATCTGTCTGGGGTCAGGACGGAGAACTTCTGGCCTCCGTCGCGAAGCGACTGCAGGCGGGAACCGTCTATATCAACAAGCATGCCGAGCTCGCACCGGACACGCCTTTCGGTGGGATTAAATCATCCGGCATCGGTGTCGAATTCGGCATTGAGGGCCTCAAGGCCTACACCAACATCAAAATTCTCAACAAAGCGGCTTAAGCCTTCGCGGGAGAGCAAAATGCGCAAGTTTCTAGCCCTTATCTGTGTCGCTCTTCTCGCGGCGTGTCAGGACACCGACTTCGGCGAACGACTGGTCAATGCGGACAGCGAAACGCAAAACTGGCTGACGCATGGGCGCACATACGACGAACAGCGTTTCAGCCCGCTCAATGGCATTTCCGACGCAAATGTCGGCGAGTTGAAACTGGCATGGTTCCACGATTTCGATACTCAGCGCGGGCAGGAGGCCACGCCGATCGTGATCGATGGAATGATGTACACGACCTCGGCCTGGTCAAAGGTGCAAGCCTTCGACGCAGCGAGTGGTGAATTGCTGTGGCAACACGATCCGGAAGTGCCTGGGGAGACCGCCGTCAACGCGTGTTGTGACGTCGTGAATCGCGGAGTCGCTGTGTGGAACGACAAGGTTTATGTCGCCAGCCTCGACGGCCGCCTGATCGCACTCAATGCACAGACTGGTGAGGAGGTCTGGTCGACGCTGACCGTTGACCCGGACAAGGCCTACACGATCACCGGCGCGCCGCGTGTAATCAAGGGCAAGGTGCTGATCGGAAATGGCGGCGGCGAGTATGGCGTGCGCGGCTATTTCGGTGCTTATGATGCGGAGACCGGCGAAGAAGTCTGGCGTTTCTACACTGTACCTGGAGAGCCCGGAAAGAAGGATGGCGCGGCTTCCGACGAAATCCTTGAGAAACTGGCCGGGCCGACCTGGACCGGCGAACACTGGAAGCATGGCGGCGGGGGGACAGTGTGGGATTCAATGGCCTACGATCCAGAGCTGGACTTGCTCTATGTCGGTACGGGTAATGGCAGCCCATGGAACCCAGCTGTCCGCTCGCCCGAAGGCGGCGACAACCTGTTCCTCTCCTCGATCCTAGCGCTGCGCCCGGATACCGGTGAGTATGTTTGGCATTACCAGCAGGTGCCGGGCGACCAATGGGACTACACCGCAACGCAGCAAATGATCCTCGCTGAGCTTCCTATCGAAGGGGAGGAACGCAAGGTCATCATGCAGGCCCCGAAAAACGGGTTCTTCTATATTCTCGATCGCGAAACGGGCGAGCTGCTGTCGGCTGAACCGTTCGCGCCGGTCAACTGGGCCACCAAGGTCGACCTTGATACCGGGCGACCGGAGATCAATCCGGATGCGTTCTATCACAAGACAGGTAAGCCGTGGCTGGCCATGCCGGGCCCGCTGGGCGCGCATAGCTGGCACAGCATGTCGTATAGCCAGCAGACCGGTCTGGTTTACATCCCGGCGCAGGAGCTCGGCTTTCCTTACATCGCCGATACGAATTTCGAGCCGAAGAAGGTCGGGATCAATCTCGGCATCGACCTCGACGCCGCAAGCCTTCCGGAAGACGCGGAAGTCCTAAAGGCGATCAAGGCTGGCGTGAAAGGGCATCTGCTCGCATGGGATCCGGTTCAACAGAAGGAAGCATGGCGGTTCCAGCATGCAACTGCGGGCAATGGCGGGGTTCTGTCGACTGCGGGCAATCTGGTTTTCCAGGGCGATGCAGAGGCAAACTTCAACGCCTTTAACGCAAGGACGGGCGAGAAGCTTTGGTCTTTCCCGGCGCAGACCAACATTATTGCTGCGCCGATCTCCTACGCGATCGATGGCAAGCAATATGTCACTATCGTCGTCGGCTGGGGCGGGATTTATCCGCTTCTGACAGGTGAAGCTGGACTCAATACGAAGATGCGCCCGCCAAAGGGACGCGTGCTGACCTTCGCATTGGATGGCGAAGCCACCCTACCCCCCGAACAAGAATTGCAGGCGATGATTGTCGAGCCACCGGCGCAGTTCGGAACCGCAGCGATGATTGCACAAGGCAAGTCGATCTATCACCGCTCCTGCTCGGGCTGCCACGGCGACAGTGTCGTTTCGGGTGGCATCCTGCCAGACCTTCGTAACTCAGGCATGTTGGCGAGCAAGGATGCATGGAAATCGATCGTTCATGACGGCGCGCTCGCGACAAACGGCATGGTTGGATTTGGCGACGACTACAGCCCCGAAGAACTCGACACCGTGCGTGCATATGCCATCGATCGTGCGAGTAAACGATAGGGTCGAGATAACACACCTGGGGAGGAAAGCTGCTCATGAGCGGAAACGATCGGAGCGACAATTCGGCGAGCGCCCTCGCCCAGCTTGTAAGAGTTCGTGCACGCATGATCTGGAGCCTTTCCGCCTCCTTGTTCCTGTTGTTTTTGGGCAGCGTCTATCTGATGACGGTCGGCACGGACCTTGCCGAGACCCCAATAGGCACAGGCTCGGCGATCAATGTCGGGATTGTTTATACGAGCGCGCTGACCATCATCTCCGCTTGCGTGACAGCGTTCTACGCCATTTGGGCAAACCGCACTCTCGACCCGCTTATCGCCTCGGCCAATGATGAACGAGCCGCCGACGCAAGTGTTGCAGCCGCTTCGGAAGCTGAAGAGTGAAATCGGCTTTGCGTCCCCTCGCCTTCCTGGCTTGTCACCTATCGCTGACAAGCACTGCGTCAGCCAGTCAGGGTGCAGCATCACAGGCATCCAACCCGTTCGCAATTGCAATTTTTTTAGCTTTCGTGGTGACGACCATGCTGGTCACACGCTGGGCGGCGAAGAAGACGACCAGCAAGGCCTCTTTTCTGGTTGCCGGTGGGGCCATCAAGCCTTGGCAAAACGGATTGGCGATTGCCGGTGACTTCATGTCAGCCGCGACCTTCCTTGGCATCACCGGGCTTATGTTCTTTGTCGGGTTCGACGCCTATATTCTGGCATTCGGTGTCTTGATCGGTTGGCCTATAATGCTGATGCTCATTGCGGAGCGCTTCCGCAATTTGGGACGTTTCACATTGGTCGACGTCATTAGCTATCGGCTGCGCATGCCAGCCGTGAGGTTGCTGATAGCATGCTCATCACTGGCTGTGATCCTGTTCTATCTGATCGGCCAGATGGTTGGCGCGGGCAAACTGATCGAGCTGCTGTTCGGCATAGACTACGTCTATTCCGTAATCGCGGTGAGCAGCCTGATGATGATCTACGTGCTGTTCGGCGGAATGCTGGCCACCACGTGGATTCAAATGATCAAGGCGGTACTTCTGATGGCCGGCGGGATTGCACTCGCCCTGCTTGTGTTTGCCGAATTCAATTTCAGTCTCAACGCCATCTTTGCAGAGGCGGCTGCCAAACATGGTAATGGCGATGCCGTGCTAAGCCCTGGCGGCTGGCTAAAGAGCGACATTCTAAGCGTCGGTACAGTGGCGCTTACGCTGTGCTTTGGAATAATGGGCCTACCGCATGTCCTGATGCGTTTCTTCACAGTCAAAGATGCCGCAGACGCGCGCAATTCGGTCGCGATTGCAACGCTGATCATGGCGCTTTTCTACATCCTGATCCTGTTCATTGGGTTCGGCGCAATCGCGCTGATCACGGGCGAAACCAGGTTTGAAGGTTCCGATGGAGAAATCGTCGGCGGCAGTAACATGATCGCGCTGCATCTGGCCGAACTTCTCGGAGGGAGCGCGCTTCTCGGCTTTATGTCGGCCGTCAGCTTCGCGACCATTCTCGCAGTTGTCGCAGGCCTCACGCTCGCCGGTGCTGCCGCAATCGCGCACGACATCATCGGTGTGATGTCCAAAGACGCCGAGATTTCGGACAAAGTTCAGTTGAACCGCTCGCGTTGGGCGACAGCAGTTATCGCGCTGGTGTCGCTCGGTTGCGGCATTCTGTTCGAGAACCAAAACATTGCCGTTGTCACGGCAATTGCGCTTGCACTGGCGGCGAGCGTCAACTTCCCGATCCTCCTCATGGCGCTATATTGGGGCGGTTTGACATCGCGAGGTGTTTTGATCGGTGGATGGATCACGCTGCTGACTTCTGTCATTTTGGTGATCCTGAGCGACAGCGTCTGGGTGCAATTGCTCGGCAATCCGACGGCGTTATTCCCGTATCCATATCCGACGATCTTCACCCTACCGCTCGGTTTCATCACGGTTTGGCTATTCTCCTCGATCGATACCAGCGCGGCCTCCAAGGAAGAGCGCGCCTTGTTCGAAAGCCAGTCGGTGATCGCCGAATTGGGGCAAGGCTAGCGCGCATTATCCACAAAACGCAATTCGATCCGTATCGCGAATTTACTTGAACAATCAATTAAATCGCGGTATCGATCTTTAATGCGGTTGGATTTCAATCCTCAAGAGAATGCGTTTGAATCGCGAGACCTGACGCACTGTACCGAATTTCTCTCGACCCTGTTCGTTCCCCATAGCTTGCATAAAACCAGCCGAGAGCCGCTGATCACCAAAGTCGAACATGTCGCTCTGGACAAATGCACAGTGGTCATGTCGTCCTACGGGGCATCGGTTGATATCGAGCCGGCTGATATGCAAGGCGTTTATCAGGTCAAGATACCTGTGACAGGCGAGTTGAAGATCCAAACCGGGGCTATCAGTCTGGAATTGGGAGAGGATAAGGGCTGCTTCATCTCTCCGACCAAGAATATGCGCTATCAGCTGGGCAGCCACAGCGAATTTTTGACGATCAGCATGGAGCGGGAATATTTCCGTGACCGCATGGCAAACATCTTCGGCAGCGAGATGGCCGACGAAATGTCTTTCAACCCTATCCTGTCGTTGGACAATCCTGAGTGCCGCAGTTGGCTTGGGCTGGTTGCCTATATCTGGAATCAGGACAGGCTGATCGCGCGAGGTGATCCAACCACTGCGGCTCTGCTGAAACAGACGTACAGCAACCTCATTGTCGATCAGCTATTGCAGCTGTACAAGAATGACCGATCGGCAACTGGCCGAGCGCAGCACTGCCCTATGCCAAAGACCTTGCGTTCCGCCGTCACCTACATCGATGCGAATTTTCAGAACAACATCACTCTGAAGGACCTGGCCAGCTGGTCAAGCACATCAGGCCGATCCTTGCAGATGAAGTTCCAGTCGCATTTCGGGAAAAGCCCAAAAGCCTATCTGCGGGAAAAGCGCATTGAGGCTGCGCACAAACGCCTGATTTCGGCCACGCCTTCAGAAACCGTCACCGACATCGCATTCAGTTGCGGCATCACTCATCTGGGTCGCTTCGCTGGCCAGTATCGCGACAAATATGGCTGTTCCCCGAGTGAAGCCCTGCGGTTGGGTGGAAGGATGCAGAACCACTAAGCACAAAGCGCAGCAAGGTTCTCCTCTACAATGTACCGAGCGCTCGTCTTGCCCGCGACCTCATCGATCGAGACATCCGGTGCCAGCTCAATGAGTTGGAAGGCCTCGCCGGCTTGCGCGCGCGAAAAGACACATAGATCAGTGATGATCATGTCAACGCATCCCATACCGGTCAGCGGCAGAGCGCACTGCGGAACAAACTTTGGCGCGCCGCTCTTGGCGACGTGATCCATGACCACGATGATCCGCTTCACTCCCGCGACCAGGTCCATAGCTCCGCCCATCCCCTTCACCATTTTCCCAGGGATCGTCCAGTTGGCTATGTCACCATTTTCGGCGACTTCCATTGCGCCGAGCACCGCCACATCGATATGTCCGCCGCGGATCATGGCAAAGCTGGCATCAGAACCGAAGAAGCTCGATTCCGGTAGCGCGCTCACGGTCTGCTTACCCGCGTTGATCAGATCGGAATCCACCTCGTCTTCGTAAGGAAACGGACCAATGCCGAGCATCCCGTTTTCCGACTGCAGCGTCACCTCCCGATCATCGGGAATGTAGTTCGCCACTAGTGTCGGAATGCCAATTCCGAGATTAACGTAATAGCCATCCTGCAATTCTCGCGCCGCGCGGCGAGCCATATCGTTTCGATCCCAAGCCATCCGATCTTTCCATTCTTTCGCGCATCAAATCAGCGTAGATATAGCCCGCCATTGATATCGTAGGTTGCGCCGGTCGCCGAAACCGCCTGAGAATCGGCCAGCAGGCAAGTGAGGCGGGCGATGTAATCCGGATCTCCCAGAGTCTGCACCGGGATCATCTGCATGACCTGTTCCAGTTTTTCGGGGGTGAGAATCTCGCGCACCGAATCCAAGTCCAGCGGCCCAGGCGAAATGGCGTTCACGGTAACACCACTCGCGGCCAATTCGCGGGCGAACACCTTGGTCAGTGTAATGATACCACCCTTTGCGGCGGCATAGTGTGCACCCGTTGCCGCCCCGCCATTCTGGCCTGCCAGCGATGCCATATTGATGATCCGGCCATAACCCTGGTCTCGCATGTAGGCGCCCAGCACCTGACAGCCGAGAAAAGTTCCCTTCAGTCCGATCGCACTAACCGCATCGAATTCCTCGGCTGAGATTTCGAACAAAGGCGTCGTCCGCGTAAGCGCGGCATTATTGACCAGCACCCCTACACCGCCCCACTTGTCCGTCGCCAATTCCAGCGCCTGACGAAAAGCATCCGCCTTCGTCACATCGAGCTGTACGGCCGCAGTTGATTCCTGAGGAAGCTCGGCCTGCAATGCCCTTAACCTATCCAAGTCGATATCGGTCAGGACAACCTGAAAGCCCTCCATCACCAGGCGCTTGGCGATAACCGATCCTAATCCGCCCGATGCGCCGGTGAGGATGGCCACGTTAGCGTGCTGTGGAACGCTCATAGCAGGAACGTCATTCCGGCCAGCGCGCCTTGCGAATTGATCAGGCGAACGATCTTCTCACGGATCCTGAAGGTATCGCCATCCTTCACGAGCACATAGGTGACGTTGGAAGGGTAGTTGCGCAGCTTTTCATACTTGAACTCGACCAGGTTCTGCGCGCAACGGATGGTGATGACATTCGGATCATCTGATTTCAGCAAGCGAAAGCGCGAAACGGTGCGCATGATTTTCGCTGCATTCGTGGCCGACATCGATTGACCGCTGGTCAAACGCCGCACGCGCATGTCTCGCATGGCAGCATCGTCATATGCGTAGTTCAGCGAGTTCTCGAAATCTGGCGCATCCTGATCGATCGGGATGACGTACTTGCCATCCTCTGTCCAAAGCTTCAGCCAGTCCTGAAATTCGCCATGATCGAGCATGTCGACTTCGGCCCAGATAAACTCGATTGCGTCCTGCATTGTGTTGTTCCCGCTCATGCCGACATCATCCGTTCCCACATTTGATAGGCAGCGCGCATTCCTGTCTCCGCCGTCACATCGCCGGGATTATCATCGGTTTTGTCTTCACCGCGATTGAGCATGATCCAGCTCTGGTCACCGGCATGCGACCCACGCTGCACGCGTTCCCATGCTTCGGCATCGTCCGGCGTGCCAAAGCCCATCGGCCCCTGAAAGTGCTCATGCAGGCGAAGGCGTGCCTGGTTCGCCTCGTCCGGACCGCCGTCCATACCGATCGCGATATGGCGAATCTCGGTTTGGTCCACCGCCAGTGGCCGCAGGACGCGGAAGAAAGCCATCGAACAGGCGAGATTGGGAAAGAGGTTCACATTGAAGCCAGCACCGGAAACTGCGCGGCAGATGCGCCGAATCTCGAGATCGGAATATCGTCCCTCCAGGCTCTTCGCCAAGTCCGCGAAACGCTCTGGAATGGGCTCGTCGAGATTCTCATCAAGGTCGACCAGGCTCGGGATCATCACCAGCACGCTGTGGCCGTTGCCGAGATCCTCAACGAAGCCACCATCGTTCATGAACGAGAACAACTCCTCGGTATCGCCATCAAGCGAAGTCAGGAAAGACTTGTGCACCACGGGGAAATGATAGGCGTCGGTCGTGTTTTCGAGCTGGATTTTCCAATTGCCCGGGAAAGTGAAACGGTGCTCGCCCATCGTCTTCACCGGGAAACCACCACCCTGCTTCATGAACAGGTCGATCCAAGGTTTGGCGCGGCCAAGGAACTCATCGAGCGACGGCGCTTCTTCATTGAAGGTTGCGAAAATCAGGCCGTTATAGGACTCCACCCGGAGCTGGATCAGCCCATAGTCGCTCTTGTCGAAATCCTTATAGCCTTTCGGGAGGGGCATCCCGCGAAGCGCCCCGTCCTGCGAATACGTCCACGCGTGATAAGGGCACAGAAAACCCGGCGCATTGCCTTTCTTCGCCTCGCATACCGTTGCGCCGCGATGCCGGCACTTGTTCAGCATCACGCGCACGACACCCTTTTTGTCGCGGTTCACAATAACCGGCTTCAAACCGACATAGGTGGTGATGAAGTCGCCCGGATTTGGCAGCTCGCTCTCATGAGCGACCCAAATCCAGGTCTTCTCGAAGATTCGCTGCTGCTCTTCATCGAAGATCGCTTCGTCACGATAAAGAGATGTGTGGACCTGATCTGGCTTCACCAGCTCTGCATAGTCACTCATCGGTCTTCCTTTCAGATAGTGCTCAAATATTGTCCGGCGTGGGAACGTCTAGGTCGTCATTCCAGTCGCCAACCATCTTGCGGCCAAAGATGTTGCTCGTGCGGAAATCCTGAATCAGCCAACGATCTTCCCGGCGCGCAAAGCGCACTTCCAAACGAGCGCTCATGAGAAAGCTCTCACCGTTTCGAAATGTCGGCGTCTGAAGCATGAGCCAAGTCGCATCGGCATGGTCGCCATCGACCTGAATTACTTCCGATGTCAGGAAATGGGCGTTCATGGTGAAGTGCGGCGGATCGCAGTACCCTTTGAGGAACTCCGTTATCGCACCGCGTCCGACATGACCGCCAAAGGCCTTGTCATAGCGCGCTCCCTTACCGCCCCAGCTCGCATCGTCGGTAAACAACGCGGCAAGCTCATCCATCGGAGAATCTGGCGACAGCGTGTCACATATCTCCATGTAGCGATTGATCGTCTTGCGGATTTCGCCCTCCGCTTCCAATCGCTCGATGCGCTTCGTCAGCGCTGCTATCGTCGCTTTGTCGCTCATCGCGCTGCGGTTATTCCGGGATCACCAGTTCGCGGCCAATCCGAGCTTCGACGCGCATATACTTCCACAAACGGTATTCACCGATTTCGATCGTGCGGAACAGGTTGCACGCGGCCACGGCCGTGTCGCGGTCGGGCACATCGGCGAGGATGTAGAACGTCCAGGGCCAGCCGGTTGGCGACGTACCGACCATGGTTTCATCATCGTCCAGCGTACCGATTATATCGACGCCGGGCAGGTCGCTAATGCCTTTCAGCATCTTCTCAGTCGCCTTCCAAACGGTACCGATCTCGCTCGCCGGAAGGTCGAAGAAGTTCTGCAATACTGCACCACAGAACAACACGCGCAATTTCTTCTTTTCAGACATGTCCACTCCTCAAAACCTTGGATGCGCAACGGCCTCAGGGGTACGCAGGCATGGTCGGTTGATCGAGCATGGCCGCCCCGCCCATCTGCCAGGTGCCGTCGTTCAGAAACGCGTGCTGCGCGACCACGGCAGCGTCCGCCATGTACCGCGACAGCGGACTGGTATTGAAAATACCTGTCGTTCCCGACATTTCGAATGCTCGGCGCGCAACATTGGCACCCGCTTTCGCGGCGTTGGTCGAAGCAATTCGAGCCATGATCGCGTCCTGCCGATCAACTTCCTTACCGGAGTTGACCGTCTCCCAAATCTTTTCGATTGTCTCGTAAAACCAGGCGCGCGCGCTCCCCAACTCGGCTTCCATCTGAGCCAGCGAGGTCTGGAAGTTCGGCCGGTCGGACATCATCGGCGCGCCGGTGATCGAGTTCTTGCGGGTCGCAAGCGCGACGATTTCGTCAATTGCCTCACGCGCCACACCAAGACCACACACCGCCAACACCTGCGCCGCGATCGTTACCGTGGGATAGCGATAATGCGGAGTATCGATCGTCGGCTCGCCGCCACGGATCAGCGTATACTCCTCGGGTACGAGAACATCGTCCACAACCAAGTCATGACTGCCAGTGGCATACATGCCCATCGTGTCCCAGTTCTCTTCGATGGTCACCTTTTCGCGCGCCATCACGGCCATGCGAGGCAATCCACCTTTCTCTTCGCCTTCCATCTTGATGCCTACGCCGATCAGCGAGGCCCCCATGCAGCCGCTGCCAAAGCCCCAGCGCCCTTTCACAACGACGCCGCCATCGGCTTTCGTCGTCATCTGCGGCGGAAAGACTGCACCTGCAAAAACGACATCGGGCGAGTCTTTGTATATTTCGGCAAGCGTCGAGGCTGGTAGTGACGAAAGGTATTTGGTGCCGAAGCCGAAGCTTGCCACCCACCCGGCTGAGCCATCTGCTGCGGCGATCAACTCGACCTGGCGCAGGAAGTCCATCGGTGTCGTCTCGATGCCGCCGAACTGCTTCGGGACGAAGGCGCTGTAGATACCGACCGCCTGGAACCGTTCGATAATATCCTGGCTGATGTAGCCTTGTTCGTGAAACTCACCGCGCCGCGCACGGATATCGGCGAGCAGGTCGTCCCACGATGTAGTTTTGTCATCGCTCTTCAGCATCACCACGCTCATCTCTGCTCTCCTCGTTCGAAAATCTTCACTTGCCGGGCCAAAGCGCAAAGTCGCTCATCTTCGCCCCTGCGGCCGACCAATTGCATCGCTACTGGCGCTCCATTGAGCTCGGCGATCGGCAAGGAAATCGCCGGATGGCCAGAAAGGTTGAAAGGACGACAATTCGCCGTGATCGGAATGGCTGCACGCGAATCCCGAGCGTCCGCCAAGCGGAGCGGCAATATCGGCAAGGTGGGAAGTATTAGGGCCTCAGCATGCGCAAGCGCCAGATCGACATTCTTGGCAAAGCTGTCGCGTACGGCCTCTGCGCTCGCCACCTGCTCATCGGTAATTTCGCTCGCGGCGCGCAGCCGCCCGGCAATGTCGTCGCCGAGCAGACCTGTAGGCACTAGATGCCCGAACGCATTCCAGCATTCTCGACCGATAATAGTAACTCCGGCCGCCATCGCTTCCGCGAATAGGGGGAGCTCCGCTGCACGAACGTCAAAAAATCCGGAGGCATGTTCGTGCACGATTGACTGAATCTGCGCATCACCGTCCACGGCAATGCAGCCAACGATCGGCGTGTCTACTACATCGGCACGCTTCCAGCTGGGGTCGACAATCGCCATCGCCTGCTCAATCAGGTCGACCGACTTCGCAAACGGACCAATACAATCGAGTGACGACTGCTCTGGGATCAAACCCCTTCGGCTGATCCTTGCGAAGGTCGGCTTCAAACCCACAACTCCGCAGCATGCGGCGGGCACGCGTACCGATCCGCCAGTATCGGTGCCGAGGGCGAAATCGACCAGTCCGGCGGCTACGCTGACTGCGCTGCCGCTTGAGGAACCGCCGGGTATCAAGTCAGGATAAAATGGATTGGTGGGAGTTCCAGTCCAGTCGTTGAGGCCGGTCACTCCGTAAGCGAGTTCATGCATGTTCGCCCGGCCGACGATCGCACAATTGGATTGCTGTAGAGCATCGACCACGTCGCTGTTGCTGTCCGCCGGTGGATTTGTGGCCAGCGCCCTGCTGGCACATGCGGTCACTTCCCCGCGCTGATCGAATGTATCCTTGATCGCAACGCGCAGTCCGGTCGCGGAAGGCGCAAAGCGCTTAAGGAAAATATCATCCTTCTCGCCAACCAGAATGTCCGAATCTCCAACCATTCGCTTAGCTTAAGCGGAAAATAGTTGAATGTTCAAGTAATTTCTACATCATCTTGCCGACAAATTCCATTACCTCATGAATCATCGGGTTTTTTGCGCTTTCCGGCCTGGTCGCGCAGGCGAGCCGTACAGCTGGAATATCGCCAGAAAGCGGGACTGCAGCCACCTGTTTCCCATCATGCGTGAACGAGCTGTATGGCTTGGAAACGAGCATGGAATAGCCAAAACCACGCCCCACAAGGCTGCGGACCATTTCCATCGAGCGTGAGCGCATCGCGATCTTGGGCTCGATGTTCAACCGCTTGAAGACAGAGAGAAAGAAGCTCGTGCTGAGCGATGTATCGAGCAGAATGAAATCCTCTTCTGCAAGTTGCGACAAGCTGACGGATTTTGCCGTCGCTAACCCATGCCCGGCGGGTAGCAATACGTGAGGTTTCAACTCCCGCGAGCAGGCCTTCGCAATACCCGTGGGCAGGTTGAGATCATACATTATGGAGATGTCCACATCTCCATCGATTAGCGCGTCGGTGACTTCCTGCTGATCCCCTTCGAAAATCTCCACTGCCGCGGCAGACGGGGTATGACCGACATGTTGCAGTATCTCCGGCAGGAACATCGGTCCAGCGCTGTTCAAACAAGCGATCTTGACCGCACGGTCGTCAGCTTTTCCGATCGATTTGGAGTTACCGATCCGCGCTAGCGGCGTGGTCTTGCTGTAGGAACGTGACACATAAACCAGCGCGTTACCGCTGCTTGCTAGGCTAATATGCTCAACTTCGCCGGTAATCAGATAATGTGTACCGACCTGCCTGACATCGATGATCGAGCAGTCGAAGGATACGACGGCCCCGTCGAGCAAGGGCGCGCCAGTCACGGCAGTTGACCAACCACCGCACTCAAATTTCTCCGTGCCCTTTAGGTCGAACCGACCTGCAAACGTGTCTGAGACATTGGATTGTGTGTCGCTAAGCACATTGATTGCGAACACACCGTTATCGCGAATGGGTTGAGCCCCTGAACTCTTCTCGTGCACGGCGATTAATACCGTCGGCTTTTCCGTATCGGCCGATACGGACATCATCGCAGAAACAGTCAACCCGGACTTGCCAGCTGGCCCATTCGTAGTGACGACATTCACGGTCGCTGCCGCGCAGCTCATGCCCTGAAGGAACTTATCCTTGAGGCTCGCACTTTCGGATATGGCCACCGATTTCCCTTTCGCTTGGATATATCCAAACGTTGGGAAATTTTAGTTGAAAAGTCAACTAATCGTGTAGAGCTATCTATCTTTGGTCAAATTTTCCATGATCTGCTTGAGGGAAGCGATCAGTTCGATAATCCGTTCGTCGCTCAGATCTGAGAAGGTATCGCGATAAATCTCCTTGGTCGCAGCCCACGCTTTCTTGCGCTCCGATGCACCCAGCTTGGTCAGTTGAACTTCGGTAACGCGCGCATCGGTCGCGCGCGGACGGCATTCGACCAGACCGTCCGCCTGCATCCGCTTCACAATCTTGGTCATGGTCGGCAGCTTGGAAACCGCCTCTTTCGCAAGATAGCTCACACTGCGAGCTGACCGACCGTCGAGCAACATCAGCACCCGCCATCGCGGGACGTCGAGTCCTACCTTCTTCAGAGCTTTCTCATTCTTCTGAAGATAGGACGCATTGACCCGGATCAGCCAATAAAACGGCCAATTTTCAAGCTCGAAACTGTCCAGATCGTCCAGATGTGAGAACTTACGGTTGTTCATATCGCGGAGCCGCTATCAGTTCGCCAAGAGAAACGCCATGACCTTTTCATTGAAAGTTCTAGCTTTCTCAACATTGCTGAGATGCGCGGCTTCAATGGCAAACAGATCTCCGTTGGGGATCGAGTTCGCCAAGAACTCGCCGTGCTCCACCGGCGTGGCTGGATCTTTCGTTCCGCTAATCACCAGCGTCTTGGCTGCAATCAAAGGCAGAATCGGACGCATGTCCATATCGCGAATGGCCGCGCTGCAACCCGCATAGCCCATCGGATCAGTCGCGCTAAGCAAGGCCTTGATCGGAACCACAGCGTCAGGGTGGCTCGCCACAAACTCCGGGGTGAACCAACGCGCTATAACCAGCTCGACCATTGCGGACATCCCTTGTTCGCGCACCGACGCAATCCGCTCGTCCCAACCCAACGGCGGCCCCATGAATGCTGAGGTGTTCGCAAGGACCAGCCGGTTGAGCCGCTCGGGCACTCGATACCCAAGCCACTGCCCGGTCATGCCACCGAGTGACACTCCACAGAAATGCGCCCGAGTGATTGTGAGATGGTCCATCAATTCCACCACGTCACGGCCCAGTCTGTCGAGCGAGTAGCTCCCAGTCGGCACGTCAGACTCCCCATGGCCGCGCGGGTCATATCGGAGGATGGAGAAATGCTGAGAAAGGTCGTCCATCTGCGGATCGAACAGAGACATGGCCGTGCCCAAAGACGGTGACAATATCAGCGTTGGCTTTCCGGCCTCATGGTGAAATTGAAATGCGATCTTGCAGCCATCGGCAGTTTTAAGGTGATCTTGCTCCATCGTTTTGCCGCTATGCCTCGCGCTTTCGAACCGTCAGTTTCTCAATCTGCCGCGCGTAATCGCGCCCTTGGATGACGCGATCCACGAAAATTCCGGGTGTGTGAATCTGGTCGGGATCAAGACTACCAACCTCGACGAATTCCTCCACTTCAGCGATCGTGACCCTACCGGCTGAAGCCATAGCTGGATTAAAATTGCGCGCCGTCTTGCGATAGACGAGGTTTCCAGCCGCATCGCCTTTCCAGGCGCGAACAATCGAAAGGTCCGCCTTCAACCACGTTTCGCGGACATATTGCTTCCCTTCGAATGCCTCGACCGGCTTACCCTCGGCAACCACCGTCCCGACACCCGTGGCAGTGTAGAACGCTGGAATGCCAGCCCCGCCGGCTCTGATCCTTTCGGCCAACGTGCCCTGCGGATTCAACTCCAGTTCGAGGTCGCCCGAGAGATACAGCTGCTCGAACAGCTTGTTCTCGCCGACGTAGGACGAGACCATCTTGCGAATCTGTCCGTTTGCCAGCAGCGCATACAGGCCGAAGCCATCCGCCCCGCAATTGTTGGAGATCACCGTGAGATCTTTCACTCCCGATGCCTTGATCGCGGGGATCAAGTTCTCCGGATTTCCGACCAAACCGAAGCCGCCGGACATGATCGTCATGCCGTCGAACAACACACCTTCGAGCGCTTCCTCGGCACTTCCAAAAAGCTTTTGCATGTATAGCTCGCGGTCAAGCCGCCGCGCGGGGGCGCGACGACAGTTCGGTATCGCCATTCGTGCCTGCGACCATCTTCAAGTCGAAGCGAATCTGCGCGTCACCTTGCGAACGGTCAATCGACGGGACCAGGCCATCGCGGGTACCAAACGCGAAATCGTCATGACACTTGGGATCATCAGCAATGTTGATCTGTGTCGTCAGCGGACGATAGCCGTCTGCCCGAGCAAGCAGATGGACATGAGCCGGACGATCGGCGTGGCGGCCCAGCGTTTGCATCAGTCGTTCCGCAAAACCGCCTGGAGGGCAACTGTATCCAACGGGGACCAGCGTATTCGCGACATATTTCCCGTCTGCGCCAACCTGAATTTTCCGGCGGTTGTTGAACGGCGATTGCGATGGATCGAAATGTGAGTAGGCACCGCTTGATGTAGCGTGCCAAACGTCAACGATTGCGCCCTCGATCGGGTTGCCATTGATGTCGCTAACAATCCCCCAAACCTTGAGCGCCTCTCCCTCATCAGGATCATCCTGCATGTCGGCCTGCCCCTGAGAAAGAGGTGCGCCCTCAACGAACAACGGGCCTTCGATAGTGCGCGGCGTACCACCCGCAATTCCGGCAGCTTCGTCCTGTGCGTCCATGTGCAGGTCGAGGAAATGTTCGAGCCCGACGCCGGGTGCGATAAGTCCGAATTCAGGCCCGGCGCCTTGCATGAAGTGAACGGCCTGCCAGAACTCACCCTCGTTGATGTCATGCTTCTCGATAATCTGCATCAATGCTTGCAAGATATCGCGCGTGATGGCCTTCACGCGCGGATTTCCCGCGTCGACGTTCGCTCCGCTGGCGCGATCCAGCAGATCGGTTACCTCGGCCGAAGATACGATGTTTGTAGGCATTTTTCTCTCCCGGATAGGATGTGTTGATTAGAGTTCTGCAAGAGCGGAGGGGTGCTTGCACAAGGCAGTGACCTGCACTTTCATGTACGGAAACAGCGGCAGGCTCATCATGATATCATGGAGCTCGCCCGCATCATCGACATCAAAGATACTGACGTTCGCGTATTGGCCGGCAATTCGCCACAGATGGCGCCACTTACCAGATCGCTGTAGCTCCTCCGCGCGCGCCTTTTCGATCGCCTTCAAATCGTCGAAGGCCGCCTGATCGACATCATGCGGAACAATTACATCCATTTGCACCATGAACAACATAACGCTCTTCCCTATGTGGTGACACCGCTCGCCCGACCCTAATTAGTCCGGGCGAAATGACGCACCTTGTCTTCATCCAAATTGATGCCGAGCCCGGGACCATCGGGTACGGCGAGACTGAAATCGCAGTACGTCAAAGGATCGGACAGAATATCTTCGGTAAGCAGCAAAGGGCCGAAAAGCTCGGTTCCCCACTCCAGCTTTTTGAAAGTCGAAAAGACGTGCGCCGAGGCAACCGTACCCACTCCTGCCTCAAGCATGGTTCCGCCATAAAGGGCGACGTGCGCCACATCACCCACATCCGCGACCTTACCGGCCTTCGTCAGCCCACCTGACTGCGCGATCTTGACCGAAAATACATCGGCCGCTTGCGCCTGCGCATAGCGATAGGCACTTTGCGGGCCGGTCAGTGCTTCGTCTGCCATTATTGCGGCCTTCGCAGTACACGACAGCGCCGTCATTCCTTCAATATCTGTGCCCAAAAGCGGCTGCTCAATCAGGTCAACTCCCAGGCTGTCGAGCCAGGCAACGCCCCGCGTGGCTTCCGCTCGAGACCAATGCTGATTGACGTCCACCCTGATGCTGGATCGCCCGCCGAGCGCCTTCGCAATGGCTTCGACGTGACGGCAGTCTTCGTCCACATCGCCCATGCCAATCTTGAGTTTGAAGATGTTGTGCCGACACGCCTCGAGCATCTCGACGCCTTCGTCGATATCCCTATCGGTACTGCCGCTTGCCAAAGTCCACGCTACCGGCAAGGCATCGCGCCTACGCCCACCAAGCAGTTCGGAAACGGGCAATACGCATGCCTTGCCCAAGCCATCGAGCAGCGCGGTTTCCAAGCCGTTCTTGGCGAAGCGATTGCCAACGATATGACGGTCGAAAGCTGCCATGATTTCGGCCGGGCGATCAGCATTCTGACCAATCATTATCGGGGAGAAATAGGTATCGATCGCCAGCTTGATGCCTTCGGGGCTCTCGTCACCGTAAGCAAGGCCGCCAATCGTCGTGGCCTCGCCAATGCCAATCACGCCGTCGCTGCGAAAAAGCCGTATCAGAACGATCGACTGCACGTTGACCGTCGTCATCGCCAGTTTGTGCGGACGGATCGCCGGAAGATCGACCAAAACCGTTTCGATGCGGTCGATCGTGATCATCGTTTAGATCTCCTTGTTGCTGTCAGCGATCCCTGAAGCTTCGGGGAAAAATGACCGGCCAACATCTGAACGCTGGCCGGCCAGTTCACACTCGCGGAGAGGAGTGTCAGAAGTTGATGCGCGCTTGCAGGTAGAACTGACGTCCGCGGTCGAAAATCACATCGGACGTGCCGATAGCTTCAGCGAGATAACCAGACTGAAGATATTCGTTATCCGTCAAATTCTTCACTCCAGCGGTGATTGTGTATTTGTCATCCGAAGATAGCCAGCGGACCGACGCGTTCACGATTCCAACATCCGGCGTGAAAATCTGCGGCGAGTTGTCGGGATCGTTGGCATATTCCGTTGTGAACTGGCTATCCACACGCGCGATGATCGCAGAACCATCACCCAGCAGGAACTCCTTCGTGACCGCTGCAGAGAAGCTGTGCTCGGGCACTTTATCGAATGTGGAGTCCAGGCTGATAATCGTGCTGAGACCTGGCGGAACGGTGATGGCCGTGTAGCGTGCATCAAGGTAGCCATAGGTCAACTCAAAGACCAAACCATCTGTCGGCTGCAAAATCGCTTCCGCTTCGAAGCCTGTGATCTTGCCGTCGCCGACATTGGATTCAAATAGCCCGATAAATCCGGGGATCTCGGCTGCAGCCTGAATGTCGGTGTAGTCCGTATGGAAAATGGCAGAGTTCAGCGTGATGCCATCGGCCTGAAACTTGAAGCCAGCTTCATAGGACTCGACAAATTCGGGGCCAAAGGATGGTGTGAAAGGCAATGGCGGGAAGACACGCTGTGCGAAGCCACCCGACCGGAAACCTTCGGCATAGTTCACATACACGAGCAAATCCTCGGTCACGTCGATGGCCAGGTTAGCCATCGGAGTGAAATCCTTAGTGTTCTGCTCATTAAGAACGTTTGGCAGCTGACGTACCGGGCATGCCGCAGCCGGAACGGGAGTGATCGGCGCCGCTGGACCAAGGGTGGCACGATCTTGCAAGACACACGCGCCGGTGGTGTCGAGATAGGGAATGCCGAGGAAGTTTGGACCAACGACCTGATCCGGGAAGAAGGATTTGTCTTCATCCGTGTAGCGCCCACCTAAGGTCAGGTGGATATCGTCGGTGATATGCCATGTGGCTTGTGAGTAGATCGCCTTGCTGTCGGTACCGAAGGCCGAACCACTCAGGAAGTTTGCAATGGCGAACTCGAGACGGTTCTCATTGTTGCCGTCCTCTTCGAAATAGTACCCGCCCAAAACAAAATCGACCGCGCCATCAAACAAGGTGGCGTTCAGTTGCAGCTCCTGAGAAAACTGCTCGGTCTGGAAATCGTCGAAGAAATGCACAACCGTATTCGGCGATGCATCTGCATCACGTGCGAACACGGCATCAAGGTCACGATAGCCGGTGATGGAACGGATCGAGATATCGGGAGTGATATTGTACTTGATGTCCGCCCGCACGAAAAAAACCTTCGTGCGCGAAAAGGTCGGGGCCGTACCAAAATTCACATCCTGAGAGTCAGGAACGTAGTTCACATCATTATAGCATATCGGATTGGTAGACGTGATCCCGCCAGGGCCCGCACAATCGGCTGAGCCCGAATTCAGATTGTTATAAAATCCTGCAAAGCTGCCAGGTACATCGGCACCCGATTGGATGAGTACAAACGCCGGTCCATTGTCATCCGCATTGCTGTATTCAGCAGACAGGTTGACTTCGAGGGAATCCGTTGGCTCCCACAAGAGCGCGCCGCGAAACGCATACATGTCCGTGTTACCGAGATCGCCACCTGCCGGACGATCAACATATCCATCCTGACGTTTGTAAAGGCCAGAAAGCGCGACAGCTACCGTATCGGTGAGGCCCGCATTGATTGTACCTTTCGCAGTAAACAGATTGTCTGTCCCATAGGTCAGATCGACATACCCGCCACCGCCGAAATCCGGCTTCTTGGTGAATATCTTGACAGCGCCGCCGATGTTGTTGCGACCGTTCAGGGTGCCTTGCGGACCGCGCAGCACTTCGACACGTTCGACGTCAAGAAGATCGACGACCGCGCCGACAGTACGGCCAATGACGATGTCATCGACGTAGAACCCCGAACCGTTATCAATCGTGCCCAAGAAGTCCCGCTGCCCAATGCCGCGAATATAGACGCTTGATACCGAGGATGAGCCACCAATGGCCGGGTTGTTCTGATAGGTGACGTTTGGCGTGATACCGCCGACCGCATCGATGGAAGTAACTCCGCGTGCTTCGAGACTTTCACCGGAAAACGCCGAGACTGCCAGCGGCGTATCTTGCACATCCTCTTCGCGCTTACGCGCAGTCACAACAATCGTGTCGCCGATAGCGCCAACCCGGGAACCCGATCGTTCTGACGGATCTTCCTCTGGCTCGACAGATTCGGCCTCTTGCGCAAGTGCCGCATTGGGCAAACCAACCGCTGCGAGGCAAACCCCCAACGTAAGCAGGCTAGAGCTCAAAACCGTTTTTCTTACACGCACAATTATATCCCTCCCTATGGTTCTTGCCTTAAAGAAAGCTCCAAGGGCCCCGCTATCGTCTATCCATTTCGCGCATATTCATCCGTATCGCGAAAAATATTGAATGTTCAACTATATTTTCGCGATCAATTCTGGATTGCTGTGCTCGGACGACACCAGCCAGCCGCCATGCATCGACTGGAATCGACCGCTATCAAGATCGTGGAGAACCCTTGCTCCCCACAATGTGAGCGACTCGCCCAAGCGACCAAGACGCCGTTCAATGCATCGACTCAATGGTCCAACGGTCGCGTTCATCACGCACTCTGAGCTTCTTACCGCGACTCTCGCATCTCAGTTGCGTGGACAAACACCGTATCGTAGTGGCAAAGACTCATTGCCGCCTTTCAAGACATACCGGCGGTGCGGGGCATTTAAAGGGCTAGCGTTTTGATCGATATTTTTGGGCTTCCAGTCTACCAGTTGCTCGTCTTCGTTCACCTCCTGCTATTCGTGCTGTGGCTCGGCGCGGATGTTGGCGTCTTCATGCTTGGTCAGGAATTCCGCAGGCGCCATAAATACGAGCTACCGCAGAGGCTTGTCTTGCTCCAGTTGCTGGTGAATCTCGACATGGTTCCGCGCACGGCTTGGGCGCTGATGGTCCCATTGACGATCAGCATGGTAGATGCTGGAGGCTATTGGGATGTTCCCACATGGGGTGTTATTCTCGCTTGGTTAGTGGGAGGGTTCTGGATCTGGCTGGTGTGGGATGCGCATCTCCACGATCAAACTCCGCGCGCAGCGCGAGATCGCAAGGTAGAGTTCTATCTGAAGATTGGACTGACGCTATTCTACCTCGGACTCGGCGGCGCCTCGCTGGCGATGGGTGAACCTCTCGCCATGCAATGGCTCGCTCTCAAAGCGCTTATGTTCGGCATCATCTTCATGGCAGCAATCATGATCGATGTTGCGTTCAAGCCGGTCGGTCCGCAATTGCTGAAGCTAATCAACGATGGCTCATCCGATGAAACGGAGATCCCACTTCTCAAGACAATGAATCGCACACGTCTATGGGTTTGGGTGGTCTACGCTCTATTGCTTGCGACAGCGTTTCTCGGGAACGTGAAACCGATTTAGGGCCAGGCGATCCCGGATCAAAAGGCCCGCATCAAAAAGGAACGCTAACAGCTGCCGACGGATTGCAAGACAACGAGATCGAAGTTCGACCACGAGTTAATATCGCAACGACAACTCGTCGAGCGGATACCGTGCCCGTTGGTTGTCGCGCGACTAATTGCCCTTTTGCCGCTGAGTTCCCCATCGACTCATTTCAACGAGTATCGGGTAGAGGGTCTTGCCGTCTGTCGTGAGGGAGTATTCCACTCGCGTCGGTACCTCCGCGAAAACCTCGCGATCGACCAAACCATCACGCTCAAGCTCTCGAAGAGAGCGTGTCAGCATACGATCAGAAGCTTTGGAAACGAGCTTCTGCAACTCGGAATAGCGCTTGGACCCCATCATCAGGTGGAATAGCAAAACCGGTTTCCACTTCCCGCCAACAATCGCCACGGCAACCTCAACCGGGCATTCGTCGACAGTCGTGTCGATATCGAATTGAAGCGCCATTTTCTCGCCTTTCCAAAGAGCGCTAACACGCTTGTTAGCAGCACACATGCTCGCATGTAGAACGCATTTTGTAGATTGCTATCTGAATGTCGGATCATCGAGTTGAACCGCACTGTAACCCGCATCGGACGGTTTTCAGGCGCTTTCAAAACCGGAGAAGGAATGAGATGCCCGACACAAATGAGATCGAGAAGGTTCGTCAGAATTTGAGCAACTGGCTGGCGGCGTTCAACGCCAAAGACAGCGAAGCTTTGTTCGCGCTTTACGATCCCGAAAGCATCTATGCGAATGCGGGTGCGCCCTTGATGCGCGGTTTGGATGAGATCAGGCCCTGGTACGAACAAGCCTTCGAAAACTTCGAAGGGACCCTTCATCACAAGGAGGAGGCCGTGTTTGTCGAAGGCAATATGGCGTTGCTGTTGGGTGCCTACTACTTTGCGCCTCCGCCAGGCGTGACCCTACCGGAAGATGCACATCTGACAGGCCGGGTGTTACTCGCCTACCGCCGCAACCAAGTGGGTCAATGGAAGCTCTTGTTCGATATCGACAACACGCCGCCTGACGTCACCCCCTCGCTCTTCAACTAACTCAGCTTCCCTACACTAGAGCACGGAAAAACATGACTGAAACAACAAAGCGCAAGGTCGCAAAACAGCCGCATGAAATAGTTCAGCGCGTCGCGGAGTTCATCAAAAAAGGGGACATGGAAGGTGTCGTTTCGATGTTCCATCCCGATTGCAGGATCGCAATGGACCCCACTGAACGACCCCTAAAAGGCCATGACGGTGTACGCGCCATCTTCAAGGATTTCGTCGAGGATCGAGTCGATCTGAAAGGGACAGTGTCCGGCGAGATGATCAATGGCGACACCGCCTTGTTGCAAGGTGAATGGACGGTCGAAAACGCTGCCGGCGAACGATTGGGCGGCGGCATATCGACTGAGGTTGTGAAGCGATTGGAACACGGTGGCTGGGTCTATTTTATTGATTGTCCCGTGGGCATGCCGCGACCGCCTCTGCCCCATCATCCGGACCCCTCCGGTTGATATGGAGCTGCATTCTTGACCGCCCGGCCCTACTAGCTCGTAGCAACGGCCCAGCTCGGGCACCTGCATGAGGCACAATCTGTTTCTTTTAGAACACCGCTTGTCTCTCAGAAGTTGCCCGGGGTTTAGAAACAGCCTGGAGTGGCAAGCGGCGACCGAGGCGGTCGTTCGCAATTGTTTTGTTTATGCGCTACCCGTCTTGCGTTCACCGCTGCACTCGTCCTGATCCGTCTCCGGCCATGAGCTTTTCAACCTCGGGGACGGTGACGCGGTTGAAGTCGCCGAGGATCGAGTGCTTGAGCGCGCTGGCAGCAACTGCAAACTCTAGGCTCTGTTGGCGGTCGTCATAGGCATTGAGACCGTAGATCAGCGCCGAGGCGAAGCTGTCGCCCCCACCAACCCGGTCGACAATGTCGGTCAGCTCGTATTTCTTCGAGAGCATAAAGCCCCCCCTCCCATCATTGGTGTCCCGCGTGCGCAGACAGGCCGACCAGTTGTTGCGGTCCGCACTCAGGCTTTCGCGCAGAGTAATCGCAATGGTGTGCATGTCGGGATAGATGTCGAGCACCTTCTGGCCCAGCGCTTCATACTTTTTCGTATCAAGCTCGCCGCTTTCGACATCGACGTCGACGCTGATATCGAGCGACTTCTGACAGTCTTCCTCGTTCGCAATGCCAACATCGACGTACTTCACCAGCTCGCGCATCACTTCCGGCGCGCTCTTGCCATACTTCCACAGCTTGCCGCGGAAGTTGAAGTCGCAGGACACTGTCACGCCCGCTTCCTTCGCAGCTTTCACGCAGGCCATCGACAGGTCCGCTGCCGACTGACTCAGCGCAGGAGTGATGCCGGTGATATGCAGCCACTTTGCGCCCTTGAAGATCGCTGGCCAGTCGAACTCATCCAGACCTGCGTTGCAAATTGACGAGTTTGCGCGGTCGTAGACCACTTTCGACGGACGCTGGTTCGATCCCGTTTCCAGGAAGTAAATCCCGACCCGGTCGCCCGAGCGGCTGATATGCGCGGTGTCCACGCCGAATTTGCGCAGCTCCATGATCGCATTGTCGCCGATATCATTATCCGGCAACGCGCTGACAAAACCCGCATCAAGCCCGTAATTCGCCAGCGCAACCGCAACGTTCGCCTCGCCCCCGCCAAACGTTGCCTCAAACGTAGGCGACTGAAAAAATCGCTCGTGCCCAGCCGTCTTCAGCCGCAACATAATCTCGCCAAATGAAAGGAACTGAGTCATGGGGAGGAGCTCTCAAATTTCAGTTGTGGGCGGCGACGTTATGAGAACGCCAGGCCGCCGTTAATGTCGACATTGGCACCAGTGATGAAGGACGCTTCATCCGACGCGAGATAAGCAACCGCATCTGCGGTTTCCTCGGCCCGGCCCTGACGCCGCAATGGCGTGGAATTCGCGACATTCTCGCGCGCGGCATCAGGCGTGAATTTGTCGTGAAACGTGGTCGCAATCATGCCGGGGCACAGCGCATTTACGCGGATGCCGTGCGGTCCCAATTCCTTGGCCATGCCGCGAGTGAAGGTCATGACAGCACCTTTGGCCGTCGCATAAGCGGATGCACCGCCGCCGCCGCCATCGCGCCCTGCGAGCGAGGCTAGGTTCACAATCGCGCTGCCTTCGCCCATCAGCGGCACAACAGCCTGGGTTGCGAGGAAGGTTGAGGTGACGTTCAACTGCATGACGTGGTTGAAAAATTCCTCGTCCATCTCAGCCAAGGTCTTGCGTGCGACAAGGCCGCCCGCATTGTTCACCAGGATGTCGATCCGATCGCCAAAGGCTTCGCGCGAAGCGGCGACTATGGCGGCAACATCAGCCTGCTTGGTAACGTCCGCCTTCACCTTGATTCCCTTGCCGCCGGCGGTTTCGATCTCTGCAATCGTCGCGTCGGCATCTTTTTCGTTGCTGTTATAGTTGACGACGATGTTGGCACCTTCACTCGCCAGCTTCACGCAAATCGCGCGGCCGATATCTCGACTGCCACCCGTAACAACCGCCACTTTGCCTGCAAATCTCATATGTATTGTCCCGTCTAGAATGGATCGCGGCGCTAGGCCGTTTTTGGTTTAAGAGGTTTGATGTCTGGGATGAGCAACCACACGCTTGCCACCGCGAGAACCGCAAGAGCGGCCCCGATAGCAAAGGCTGGCATGTAGCTGTTCTCCGCCATTGGCGAGAGGAACGTCAGCCCAAGATCTTGAATCATTTCATTATACTTTTCGGCCTCTGTGAGGCGCGGGACGAGCCAGACTAAGCCCGCGGCTGCAAGCTTCGCTGCTGTTCCAGCATAGCCAGCGAGCGATCCGACGGCCTTCTTGCTGTAGAGATCGCTGGGCAGCGTTTGGACGTTACCGATTGAGGTTTGAAATCCGAACAAGATCACCGCCATGATCAGAACCGCAAGCGTTGGTGTGGACGCGACCGACATTGAGAACAGCGCTGGCAGCATTATCAGACCGCCAAGGGTGATCACCATCTTGCGCGTCTTGTTTACGGACCACCCGCTGTTCAACCGGTTCTGAGCCAGTAGCCCCCCGAACCAAGCACCGAACATGGCTCCGACATACGGCACCCAACCATACAGCCCAATTTCGGCAACATCGAAACCAAACGTATCGATCAAATAGATCGGTATCCAGAAAACGAAGAGCCACCAGATCGGATCGATGAACATGGCTGGTAGAATTGCGCCCCAAGTCTCCTTGCGGCCGAGCATTTCACCGGTCGTCGGAATATATTCATCCTGTTCGATCTCGGTTGTGTCAGTCCGTTGGCCGGAAAGAATGTAATTACGTTCATCCTCAGACAGCCACGGGTGAGTTTCAGGCTTCGACTTGTATATGATCAGCCACGGCACCAGCCATAGTAACCCGATCAGGCCGATCACAATGAAAATCGCTTTCCACCCCATGAAGACCGCCAACAGAGCCAGCAGTGGGGGAGACACGATGCCACCAATCGCTGCGCCGGAGTTAAATATCCCCTGCGCAAGAGCGCGCTCGTTAATCGGGAACCATTCGGCATTCGCCTTTGCCGCTCCGGGCCAATTGCCTGCTTCGGCAATGCCCAAGATACCCCTAAACAGGGCGAAGGAACCCACGCCAGCGGCAAAGGCGTGCAAGGCAGTCGCAATCGACCAGACACTGATTGAGAGAACGAATCCAATGCGAGTGCCAAGCCAATCGAAAATCTTGCCAAAGAGCCCCTGACCAAATGCATAGGCCAGCACAAAGACCGTTCCGATATTGGCATAGTCTTGGTTGGTGAAACCGAATTCTGCTTTTATATCAGGCCATAAGACACCCAACGCGCCCCGGTCGATATAGTTGATAATAGTCGCAAGGGCGACAAGCCCGACGACCCAAAATCTCAAATTTCCCTTGAGCATGATCAGGTCTCCTCGCCCAGGAAGTCCTCACGCAAGGGGCTGAATGTATCGATCAGCACACCTTCTTCCAGGCACACAGCGCCGTGATCAAGATGCGGGGCGACATAGAAGCAATCGCCCGCTCCTAGCTCCTGTTTCTCGCCATCAATCTCGACGAGAAAGCGGCCGCTTTCGACATAGCTCGATTGGCTGTGACGATGCGCGTGGACTTCGCCGACCGCGCCGTTTTCGAACCATACGCGGACGATCATGATTTCAGGGCCATAGCCGAGCATTTGTCGACGTATGCCGTCGCCAACAGTCTCAATCGCTTCTGGCTCATAGCGCACAAACGCATCAGAACTCGGCTTCGCTAGAGTTGCCATTTCAGTTCCCCTCCTCATCGAGAGCGATCACGGCGGCGAACCCGCTCCATTCGATCGTCTCTCCATCGAACACGACGCGGTGCGCCTGCTCTGATCGTTCGTCATGCGAGACCGCGATTGCAAAACGCGCGCCCGTCTTGAGCTTCAAGATGACAACGTCTTTCCCGTCAGCGTGCACATGATCCATGTCTGCAATCCGGCTGCGACTGGCGACGGTTTGTTCGGCCGCGCCGTCGTATTTACCGTGACTTTCCAGTAAAGCTGCAAAGCTTGCTTGCCCATCGCCGCGCTGGGCCCGCAACATGATCAGTGGCTCTCGGCGGAGGTTGAAATTGGGGTCATTCGCTCCGCTCTCACCGAGCACCACATCGAGCGAGCCGTTGCCGGCAAAGCGATAGGTGTAGAACCGGCCATCGAGCAGCCAAGTTAGTGCACCCTTGCCGTCCTGCTCCTGCGCTATCGCATCAACCCAAATGTGCTGGTAGCCATTAGCGGTGCCCAGAACGGGGCGTTCGGCGGTAAAGCCGCGGATCGCCAGATCGTGCTCCATGATGTGGCCACTGAAATGCAGCGGTAGGTCATAGAGATGCGCCTCATCACTCTCACCGCGCGTCAGATCAAGCACGATCGGAGCTTCGAGCCCCGGTATGTTCGGCATCACAATGGTGCGGGTCAGCGTAACGCCATCATAGGCGGTATCGATGCTGGCGCTGCTCACTTGCAAGCCTGGAGTATCGGAGAAATAGAGCTGGGTCGGAGCGTGCTGGTTCGCGACCTTCACCTTGCCGTCGAAATGGCTACTCTCGTTCACGACCAAAGTGTTGTGCGCGACGGTGGATTTCGCCCACGTCGTGTTTTCGGGAAGGTAGCGCCCGCCCTCTTTTGCTTCGATATTGAGGAAGCGTGCCGCGCCGTAATCGCGGATGATCTCATTGCCATTGTCGTAGAGCTGCCAGCCGAGCTTGTCGAAATGGCCGTGGCCCAGACCTTGTGAAGTGTTCTTGGCAATCAGCGCTGTGCTCTTGGGACCAGAACCTTGGCGCAGGATCGCAAGCGCGCCATCGTCACCCTCGGGCCCATCGCCAAGCAGCATGGATCGGAACGGAAACGGCTCAGCCTTTCCGGCGGCCAGATCGCTTGCGAGCAGTAGCCCATTCTCGCTCAGGACAGTGCGGTCCTGGAACTCGGCAATCGACAGCAGCGAGGGATCGCGGGTACGCGCATAGGCAATCGCAATCCCGTGATAAAGCTCATCGGTCTTCAGGCTCTTGTCGCGTATCGCATCGTTGAATGGGAAGAAGTATCCGCCGTAGGTGAGCTGTACGGTCGTGCGCAGCGCCTTCAGTAAGATGCCGTCGCGGTGCTCCCAAATCCTTCGATCAGGGTCATTGCGCTCAATTGCATCGGCGAAAACCATGAACGGCATCAGCGCATAACGCTGATAGTATGGCCCCTCATTGTAGTAGCCCTCTGGCGAGAACAGCAGCTCGGTCTGGCGCAGGAAACCCGCCGTGCCGCTCTTGTCCGAACCCTTCAGCGCGCGCTCGACCATGTCTCTATCGCCGAGCAGATATCCGGTCATACCGACCCCGGCAGTTGCCCAAGTCGCGTGATTGTGGATCCGGTCGAACGTCTGCTGCGATTCTACCGACAGGAAATAGGCCGCACGGCGAAACACCTGATCGTCGATCCGCTGGCGATCGGCATCACTCAACGTGTCGCGAATGTCGCCGTAGCCCTGCACCGCATGCACCAGCCACACGGCATCATTCAGCACCTGCCAGAATATCCGTCCGGGGTTCTGGTTCTTACGCGCCGGATGGTCGGGCAGGTTCGGATACATATCCGCATAGCCAAGCAACATATCGCGCGCGTATTCAGCAAAGGCCTGCTCGCCAGTGATGCGAAACAATTGCCCGGCGAGATAGATCGCCTTGTAATTGCGCTTATGCTGTTCGTGGGTGTAGCCGCCGCCGGGATCTTTAGGTTGAGGCAGAACTACACCCTGCGCCATCATTCCGTCGACAAAGCTCTTTGCCCGCTCCAGCTCAGCGGCATAGAGCGGTGGTAGCTCTTGTTGTTCGCTTACGCTGCCATGCTCATGCGCGGCTACAACCTGAGGACAGGCTGATGCCGCCAGTGCGACCGCAAAGAGGCCGGTGAGCTTCATTCGTTCTCAGCCCCGGCAAACTGATTATCGGAAAGGACAGCACGGTGCTCACCTTCATAGTTCAGTTCTTCAAGGACTGGCTCCGGCGTCCCGGCGAACTGATTTCCTGTGACTGCCGTCTTGGGTGTGCCTACCGTGTGCACCACTCTGAACGGCGCGGATTCGGCGACCTGATTGCGCGCTATATTGGCCGTCTGTACGCCGTGTAGATTGACCGAAGCGCCTGAGCCATTGGTTGCTGATAATCCGACGCCAGCCATCTTGTTTCCGGAGATGGTGACGAACGGACCGAAGGTGCTTTCATCGCGGCCCCCACGATAGATATCAGCAATCGGCCCGCCGATATTGGCAAAATTGCTATCGACGATGTCGAGATACTCGACGTTGTACTGACCGAAATCTTCGGTCTCGGCCGCCGCCGAAACCACGGTGCCGGTGATGTCGCTGAAGCTGCTGTTACGGACGGTCACTCGGTTTGCGAGCGCGCTCTTGCCTAGTGTTAGCACATTGAAGGATTTGTTCACGGTCAGCCCGCGCACTGTGACCCCGTCCATCTCGATCCGCATATTGGACTGGATCGGAAAAGTCGTCGTGCGGATCACCGAATTGCCAACCGAGTCCGGCGCGAGTTCTCCGTCGATCACCAGATTGGCGAGCTGAAGGTTACCACCTTCGCGCAGTTCGATCAGCGAAGGACGCGTAAACAGAATACGCGGAGGCTCTGCGCCCTCATCGAAAGCACCGCGAATGGAGAGCGCCTTCTCGACTGGGATCGATCGGTCGACGGTGTAATCGCCAGAGCGCAGTTGCAGGATGTCGCCATCGCCAGCAGCCATCGCGGCTTCCGCAAGAGTTCCCTCGCCTGGCTCTACTTCGATTATGCGACCCGAAGAGCCAAAGGCGATCTCGTCACCCGGTTTTGGATACCATTTCACCCCAACCTGAGCGAGCTTGATCGGCTGGAGATCGCGCGGCGCGCCCAGATCTCTGAGTTCTGGATCGACCGGATAGAGCAAGCCATTGTCGCCGCGCCCCATCTCTACCGGCGCTTGTTCGATCTTTTCCGCCAGCGCAGCTCCAACCTCCCCAGCAGCGACGCGGTTTCCGCTAAAGCTGATGCCCGAAATATCGTCATAGGATTCAAGGAACGACTGACCCTCCAACCCGCTGAGAAGGTTGTTTGCGAAGGTGCTGTTGCTCGGCGGCGCCGAGCGCTCCTCATCCGCACCGACGTTGAACCCCACGCGGGCGCTGTCGACGATCGTGTTCTTCTCGATACGTGCGCCCTCAACCTCGACGTAGCGATTGACGGGCGAATTTGGCACGCCATTCATAATCGCGAGCGCGCTGGAGAACGCCGTGCCGCGCAAGCCCTCCATGTAATTGCTGCGGACAGTTTGGCCGCGATTGATCACCCGGATCCCGCCTGTGTAATCTTTGCCATGTCCCATGAAGACATTGCGCTCAACGATATTGTCATCGCCGTGCCGCAAGGTCAGCGTGCCCCGCGAACGCAGGAACAGATTGCCGCGAAACACATTACCACCCGACTTGGACGAGATGATTTCCACCTCGCCATCGGTGCGATCAAACACGTTGTTTTCGACCAATGTGTTGGAGTTGAACATTGAGTACTTGCTGGTGCCAATACGCAGCGTCTCCCCGCCATTTGAACCAAGGACCGGACGTGGACCAAAGTAATTGTGATCAATCCGGTGGCCGTTCTCGCGGCTCTCCTTGCTGTCGAGCCGCACCGCCAGCGTCACACCCTTGTTGGTCTTGCCAACCAGATGGTTGTGATCGAACCGATTATTCTTGCCGTAAATGCCGACCCAATAATCGGACTCGTATCGATCCGGCTTGCTGAAATTGTCGATCACCATTTCGGTGACCCGGCTGTTACTGGTTACATCCTGCTTCGTTCGGCGAAACGAGATCACTTCGCCGCGCGGGCTGTAGCCATCCTTGAAGACCAGACCGGTGACCAGGATATGTTTACCACCAATGCGCAGGCTCGACTGGCCGGTCAGGAAGACCTTGCCCGCTTCTTCGGAGATGATGGTGATCGGCTTACCAGGCTTGCCCTCACCAGTGATGACCAGCTCGAAATCGCGCCACTCGCCATTGGCAAGAATGATGATGTCGCCGGCCTCAATCTGCTTGAGCGCGTGGGCATATTCGTTCTGATTTCTGACGAAGTAGTTCTCGGCCATCGCCGGTGCCGCGCCAATGCACGCAATCCACACCACAAGGCATAGCCTCGCCAACATCCCCAGGTTCTCCCATCCTCTTATTGAAGAGTGACTATAGAGCGAGTCGACTGACTGTCAATCAATCTGGCATGTTAGATTTTGATTTTTTGTAATACCAATCGACTTAGCCGATTTTTGCCGAAGCAAGAAAGCGCTCGCGGCTTTGCGTTGCCTGCTGCTGCACTTCCTCGAGCGCCTTGCGTTCGGTCGCTTCCAACATCGATTCAAGCAGACGGTGGAAGTGTTCGCGCATCGCAGCACGAGCGCCAGCGGGATCGCGCGCTTTCAATGCATCGAAAACCGCGCGATGCTCCTCTGTACGCGAATCTGCATCATGGACGCAGACCGAAGCATAGGTGGCCTTCACTTGGGGTAACTCTTCTCGCATCCGCCAAAGCGACCGGATCGTGTGGACCATCGCCGCATTATTGGAAGCCTCTGCGATGGTAAGATGGAACTGTTCGTCCGCCTCGTTCGCCTCTTCCTCTGTACCGGACCGCATCTGCTCGATTAACACCTCAAGCTTAGCGATGCCCTCTTCCGAAATGTTGTGCGCAGCCAGAGCGGCGGATTCGGACTCGACCAGCAATCTCGCCTCAGTCACCTCAAAAGCACTTGCCTCCGGCAGCGCATCACCGAGCGCGCGACGGCTTTCACTCACATAAACGCCAGAGCCGGTCTTGATCTCGAGCCGGCCAATCGCCTGAAGCGCGATTTCCGCTTCCCGGATTGTGACCCGGCTGACACCAAGCTTTTCCGCAAGCTCTCTCTCTCCAGGCAAACGCGTGCCGGGAGGGTAGGCTCCCTCATCGATCAATTCGGCGATCTGCGCCGCTACTGATTGAAAAAGTCTCTTGCTGGCCATTGTCGCAAAGCGCTCCACGAGTGATGATTGGCTAATCCTATACCAATTTTCCTAATCGATTGAACTGTTCATTTTCAACGCCCATTGGTGAGCCGCCGCCGCATCCCCCAACGCGGCGGCGACAAGCGCGATCATCAGAACTTAAAGCGGACCCCGGCAAAATACCGCGGACCGTAGACCTGCACGGCCCCCAGATCATCAGGCGCACCACGGAAATTGGTACGCGGCTCGTTGAAGAGGTTGATGCCTTCCAGTGTGAATTTCACGTTCTTGCTCAGCTCGAACGACACCCGCGCCTCGAAGACACCTACGTCGTCAACGTAACGCACCCGTCCCGGAGTGGAGATGAACTGCTGGAAGTAGTCGCTACGATATTTGTAGACCCCCTGGAAATCGAATGGGCCAATTTCATAATAGAGCTGAGCCGACAAAACGTGCTTGGAGAAACCAAAGAGATTTGACGGCGGGATCAGTCCATTGCTGGTGCTGGTCGTACCGTCATCATTGACGGAAGTAATCGCGCCAAGCGTATCATCCTCAAATTCGAAATTGGAATCTGCATAGTTGTAGCTCAACTTGAACCCAAGACCATCAAGCGGCGCAGGCAGGTAGCTAAACCGATGGGCAGCCGTCAGCTCAATACCATAGATCGTGCTGGTATCCTCGGTCACATTGGTCGTTGTAACAAGGACATTCAGATCCTGTCCGTCCACCGTGAAGGTCTCAAACTGGCCAACAGTCTCGAACCCACCATCGAAACTCTTGTAGTAAGCGTTGAAGGCGAGGATCGTGTCGTCGTTTGGATACCACTCAAGGCCGGCATCCACATTCCATGAGAGCAGCGGATCGGTGAACGGATTGCCAGTCGAGTTAGCAGTACCGACTACGTCAGCAATTGACGTCGCATCTTCTGTATCGTCGGTTGAACCGGTAAACGTACGCCCGAAACTCAGGTCAGAAGGGTCTGGACGAGACAACGCCCGATAGACCGCGAAACGCCCAATCAGGTCCGGCTGGAATTCGGCAACCGCATTAAAGCTAGGAAGGAATTCAGTGTAAGAGTTGCTCGCAGATACGGGGAGCAGCGCATTCTGATCTTCAGAGATGCTCACAGTTCCATCGGCAGCAAATGTCGCTGACAACGTTCCACGGAACCCGTCCGACTTAACGGTCGTACCAACCACACGTAGGCCAACATTGCCACGAACCGGCAGGCTACCCAGATCGGTGTCGAAGTTAGCTTGGCCATATACAGCCCAGCTGCGCTCTTCGACATCGGAGTTCTGGATCGAGTCGAATTCTCCGGTCGGGAAGATCACGTTTCCGTCAGCATCGAATTCCAGGCCTTGAGGATCTTCACGCTCAAGAACCCGAGCGATGCAACGCGCATCAAACGTGGCAAATGTATTGGTCGTACCGATTACGTTACCGGCAGCGTCAACATTTGTTATCAGAGCATTATCGCCCGACACAGACGACAAGAAACCTGATTCCGGGAATGCAGTTCGGCATTCCTGGTTGGCAATCGCCAGAGCACCTGTAGTCGAATCGTCATCGTAGTTCAGCTGAATACGAGAGGCCCCCGAAGCGCCCGGCACATCACGATAGGTCAGCTGCTGATACCGGACACCGCCCAGTACAGATGAGAAGAAACCATCCATCTCATACTCGACGTCGCCACGCACCGCCCAAATCTCGTTGAAGCGATCCTGCTCGAGATCAGCACGAAGGCGCGGATCATTGGCGAACAAATTGTGGTCATTCACGTCGAAGTTCTGAACGATGAAGTTCAACGCTTCAGATCCGTTCTGGAAGATCTGCACCACGTTCTCGACGCGGTCATCTTGCGTACCACCGTCACTCTCAATGCTTGGAGTGAACGCACCGGTGTTTCCAAAGATATCTTCGTCATCTTCAGTGCGGAAACGGATTTGAACCGCTTCTTCGATCCGCTGCGTCCGCGAATACGAGCCATCAAGCGAGAACCGCAAACGGTCCGTGGCCTGAACATCGATTGAAAGACCCCCGCCATAATATTCTTCATCACGCTCGAGGTACTCGCTAACCGCCTCAATGCGCTGCTCACTTGTGAACTGCCGGAGAGCGCCACTGTCGGTGAAGATCAGGTCAAAGCCTGGAATGTTATTGATATCGCCAGGGCCATCGATCCGGCGACCCTCCGCAAAGTTCAAATCGCTGCGCTGCTCGCGAAATAAGCGAGTCGAATACTGAAAATCAGCGTTTATATCGACATTGGGGCTAGGCTTGTACTGGATCGCACCGAAGAAGGAATCGCGCGTGTCGTCAGTAATGTTCGACCGCAACGCATAGCTGTTGCGAGCAATCACAAAATCATCAGTCACACTGCCATCGCGTAAACCGGCGATCGTGTCGCTATTGGTGTCGCAATTGCCATCATCCAGAATGCCGTCGCCAGTGCCGTCGCGAGGCTGAGTGAGATCGACCACGCAAGCGCGTATCGTATTCGAAACATTAGCCTCTTGCTCAGGATTCGTGGTCTCATTGCGCGAATAGCCAAGCGAAATACCGAACTCGCCATCGCCCAGGTTGAACTGATCGACATAGCTTAACGTCGCGCGGTAACCGAATTTCTGGAACCGTTGCTCGGAATCAATGTCGAGATTGTCAGGGTTGGCGTTGAGCTTGAAGTCACCTTGAATACGGCGTTTGCCATAATCGAGCGGCTTCACCGTCTCAAGCACGATCTGACCCGCGACACCGCCTTCGATGTAACTTGCAGCCTGTGTCTTGTAGATGCCGATCTTGCTAAACAATTCCGATGGGAACTGGCTGAAGTTTACCGAGCGATCGCCGCTGCCATTGGTGGCAACGCGACCATTGATCACTGTAGAACCAAGGAACGGGCCAAGGCCGCGAATGGAAATCTCGGTTGCACCACCCTGCTCGCGGTGGGAGCCGGCACCTGTGAGAGTTTCGAGCGCTTCACCGATGGACAGCGCGGGAAGGTCTCCGATTTCATCAGAAGACAAGGCATCGAAAACTTCGATCGAATTGCGCTTTTCCTCAATCGAGTTCTGGATCGTGTTGCGAATGCCGGTGACGACAATGCCCGGCTCTTCTTCAGCGACTTCCGCATCGGCTGAGCCGCTGTCCTGCGCATAGACCGGAACACCAGAAAGTGCCGTCCCTGCAAACAGTGTCGCGATTGAGAATGAAATGCGCTTTGACGCGCGTGAGCCGTTCACACGAAGTGCCATGCTACCCCTCCCAAGGTAATTTTGTCGACTAAGGGTTAGAGGTTAAGACAAGTATGTCAACCTGTAATGCAAACCTATTACTGTATTTCTGTCATACCAATTTTATCAAGGGTTCGTTACCCTCTCAGAAAAGCAAATCAGGCGTCTCCAGGGAGGCGGAGACGCCTGACTTGTTTTGATCACTCACAACCTGAGTGATCCCCCATTCGCTCCCTAGGCAGGAAGCAAGCGCCCATCAGGAGGAGACACCTCTCCCGCAGGTCGGGCCCAATTGACGCTGCCGCCTATTCCTAGAGCTTCAGAGTCGCACCAAAGGTGATCCGGCGATCTGGCAGACCTTGGAAGCACAGCAGCGCGCCTTCATTTACGCAGCGCTGAGTGATTTTGGACTTCGTCAGGTTCACGCCTTCCACCCCGATGTTGAGATAGTCAGTCACATCATAGGTGATGCTGGCGTTGAGCTGCCCCCTCGCCTCCGTCACAGTCGGAAAACCGAGCGTGGAGTTGAGCGATGCGCCGCCTGCCGTATCGAGCGTGCGGAATGCATCGCGCCAAGTGTAGCGAGCACGGGCTGAAATGCCATATTTCTCATAATAGAGCGTCGCGTTGTAGGCATGCTGCGAGAAGTCGAGCAGCCCCTGCACGGCCGTTACGGGCACGGCGATATTCGGATTAATCGCTTGGAAGATATCTTCGCCGCGACCCGAGTTCTCGTTGGTCGCCTCACCGCCGCCAAAGTCTTGATAGGTGTAATTGGCCAGGATGCCGAAGCCAGAGGCAAAGCCCAATGTGTCTTCAAATTGCGAGAGGTCATATTGGAACGCAACCTCGATGCCGGTTTGCGTGGTGCTCGCCGTATCGTTGATGATCGTCTGCAGCGGCACGCACAGACCATTGCCAGGCACAGGCGATAGCACGTTGCGATCTGGAACCGGGTTAAAGATACCGCCGCCTTCACACGGATCGGTGATATCGCGGAAGCCGTTTGCGTCCTCAACCGCATCCTCCACCTGGGTCACGAACAGGTTCGTACGGTCCTTGTGGAAAAAGCCGATGCTGATCAGCGATGATGGTGCAAAGTACCACGACAGCGAGGCGTCGAACGATTGCACCGTCTCCGGCGCAAGGTTCGGGTTGCCCAATGCCACGGCGTTGTTTGGCCCGGTTGGGAATGACACCGAAAGCGATAGGTCGTTAAAGTCAGGACGGTTGATGTCCTCGGTGTAGCTTGCGCGGAACACCAGATCGTCGGTGAGATCAGCGATCACGTTTACGCGTGGCAAAATCTCATTGTAGTTGCCTGAGGAAGTGACGGGCGAAGCAACTCCGCCGGCAACCGCATTACCGAAGGAATCGATCTGGGTATCGACCCAGCGAAGGCCGACATTGCCGCGAACCACGCCGAACTCGAAATTGGCCTGAGCATAGAATGCATGCGTTTGCTCCTCGATCCGGAACGACGCACCGAGGTTGCCCCCAGAGTTTGGATCCAGATCACTCAGGAGGCGTCCACCATTGGCGATCGCCGCTTGCCCGCCCGGCGTTGCATCCAGCGCGGCTTGCAGCTGAGCAAACACCGCATCCCGATCAGAGAATGAGCGGTTTGGATCGATCAACACAAAGTTGCGGAACGCCAGCTCTCGTCCGTCGAACGCGCCAAAATTGCTTGGTCCTGGAACGATCAGATCCGCAAAGGTCGAGCCGCTTGGGCTGTTGGCGATTGCGCCCGTGCCGAAGGTTGAGCGCAGCTGATCAAACTGGGTTGAGCTGTCGTTGTAGCGATAGCCCGCATCCACCGATGTGATCACACCAAGGACATCTTCGAGATCGAGCGTGGTGTCGATGCGGAATGCATCTTCTTTGTTTTGCGTGCGGTTGTTGCTGTTCGTGACCGCGTCCAGCACCGTGTTGGCCGGATCGAGCAATTGCTCAACGGTCGGCGCAAATGGCGAGGCGAAATCAATACCGAATGTCAGCGCGCCATTCCTGAGATCATAGATGAACGGAACACTGTTATCGTTGCTGCTACCGTCGAGCGGGGTCAGCGGATTGGGGTTGATGAAATTGAGCGTGGTGCTCAAGTTCGGGTTCGATGAATCTGAGGTAGAGCGGGCAAATTCAACGCGCGTTGTGAGGCGACCGGTTTCGAACTCAGAACCAAAGCGATAGAGCTCACTCTTGGTCACACGCGCACCGGTGTCGCTGGAAAAACGCAGGTTCGGATCGTCATCATCCTGGGCAAGGTTTGGCTGGATCGTGCCGAACAAAGCAGCCTCGATGCTGCCCAGAGCCACGCCGTCTAGCGAACCGAAATTGACCGTCTCAAAACCATCAGGAACGTTCACAGTGTCAACCGCGCTCACACCGGAGGCCTGAATGCGCGAACTGTCCTGACGCCGCTCTTGATCATTGTAGATCGTGTCGAAGAAGAACATCAGATTATCGCTCGGCGCCCATTCGAGCGAACCTGCGAAGTTTATCGTCTCAAACTCAAAATTCTCACGCTCCTGATTAAGGAACTGAATGTTGAGGAATGGGAAATCCGGACCAGGCGCGCCCGCTGCGGTTACCGCTTGACCTGCGTTTATCAGGTTGTCGCGGTCGACGCGCGGACGGAAAGAGGTCGCCTCTTGCTCCGAGTAACTCGCGCTCAGAACAATACCGATTGTGCCAGCGCCGGTGTCCCAGACGTTGCCGAAGCTACCGGAAAGGCGCGGCGTGATGCTGTCAGACAGCTCGCTGTATTCGCCTTGCGCGCGGAAGCTCAAGATTCGGTCTGAAATATCAAGCGGACGGATGGTCCGCAGGTTGACAGTGCCGCCAACAGAGCCTTCGATCGTGTCTGCGGTTGGCGCTTTAATCACCTCAACCGAGGCGATGATCGCTGGATTGATATCTTCAAAGCTGATGCCGCCACGGCCCGTGCCCGCCGCAACGGTTTTGACACCGTTGATCAGAACTTGGTTGTCGTTCGTACCGCGAATTTGGACCCCGGTGCCGACACCGGCAGTCCGAGTGATTTGCACGCCGGTAACATTCTCAAGAACCTCAGCGAGGTTTTGGTCAGGCAGCTTGCCGATGTCCTCCGCCTGAATTACCTCAACCAGACTGTCCGCATTGCGTTTTTCATTGAGCGCGCTTTGCAGCGAACTGCGAATGCCGGTGACGATAATCGTGTTTTCGTCCTCAGCGGCCTCGGTAGCCACATCGGCATCCTGAGCCAGCGCGCCACTGGGCGCGAAGGCCATGATCGCTGAACCAGCCATCAACCCTGCAAAAAACCGCGATTTTTTCGAAGACTGCACCTCAGCGGTAAGCCGATAACCCATAACCCTCTCCCGTGAACTCTTTTGGTTATTGGCTCTTCTTGTATATTGGCATGAATTGATGTCAACCTATATAGCACGCCTGTTGGTGATATTCTGTCATACCAATTTATGTAAGCAAAGCTGAGCAGGAAAGCCACGTCGACGCCTGTCCGGCGTCGTCATGCGCAGAGCTTGATTTGAATGGACCGGTGGACTTGAAGGCGGAAGGTTCACTGAAGTGCGGACCTAGGAATAGCAGTTCAGGCGCCTGTAACGCGGGCTTGCAGCAGCCCGTTGACGCGAGAGGTCAATAGTAGGAGTGTTTGGCGGGGCCGTCTTATAGAAATAAAGGCCCTAAGTTCTGATCGCTGTCACTTTGTTCGTGACCGGTACGGAACGCAGCTAGCCCGGCTTCAGTTTCGGCGATCCTTTCGTCCGGCTACAGCAATTCAAGAGACGCAGATTTGCGTATCGCGCATGTTCGGTTACGCTTGAGTATGGTCGGCTCAGGTTCCAACCCGCTTTCGAAGCAAGATCGCGCACTGCTCGATTCTTGGGCGCAAGAATACTCTGTTCCCCTCAAAACCTATTTTATGCGCCGTGCGACCTCACCCGGTGAAGCGGAAGAGCTGGCTCAAGAAGTCTTTGTTCGTCTCGCCAATCGCGCGGATCTCGCTTCCATAGAGATCATCAAGGGATACATCTTCACTGCCGCGCGCACCGTTTTGTCAGAACACCGGCGAAAGTTGGCTAGGAGGCACAACCATCTTCACACGCCATATGTCGAAGAACGCCATGGTGTGGCGGATATTTCTCCAGAAACCCTCTTATCAGACAGGCAGATGCTGGCGCTTGTGCTTGAGGGTCTGCAGGAATTACCGGAAAAGACGCGAAATATCTTCGTCTTGTACCACTTCGAGGGTGTCAAACAGATGGCCATTTCCAATACACTCAGGATAGGCCTGCGGACCGTCGAACGGCATTTGGCCAAGGCCAATACGCATCTATTGGAAAAGCTTGGTCGCGATCGGTGACAAATTCGCAAACTGATGATCTGCTGGAGATGAGTTCCGAGGAGGCGGCCGGCTTCTGGGATGCTCGGCTGCGCTCGCCCGACTGCAGCGAGGACGACCGCATTGCGCACCAGCGCTGGCAATCTGCGGACCCGGCCAATGCGCATGCTTTTGAATCGCTGCAGCAAGTCATCTCGTCGTTGGAGCCGATGACGAATCGTGCCGAAATCGAATCCCTGCGATCAAGTGCGAAGGCGTGGTTTGACGAAGAGGCCGATACCAAGCGATCAGGTCGTCGGCGGATCGCGCTGGTCGGCACGATTGCAGCAAGCCTAGCACTCCTCTTCTTCGCAATCCCAAATGTCTTCATGCCGGCGAAGTCGCTGTTGGAGCCAACCTCACAAGCGGATGCGTCTTTTACGACCGTGGTGGGACAGCGTTCGACGATTCCGCTCGATGATGGGTCGGCGGTCGTGCTGAATACCGACAGCCAAATTGATGTTCGCTTTGGAAACGACCAGCGCAGCGTTGAGCTGTTGGAAGGCGAGGCGCATTTCGACGTTGCGCATGATGCTGATCGTCCCTTCGTCGTCGCGGCCGGCAATTACCGGGTGACCGCTATCGGAACAGCCTTCGATGTCTTATTGGACGAGAACGGAGAGATAACCGTCACCGTATCCGAAGGCCTTGTCGCAGTGACGAGGCCCGGTCAGGCTGGCGGGTTGGAGAACGCCACACAGTTAGCCAAGGGGCAGCAACTGCGGACGGCGAGGTCCGGACCTGCGATGAGGCGAACGGTGAATATCCCCAATGCCGCTTCCTGGCGCGACGGACGCGCGGTCTTCAACGATGTGGCACTATCTCAGGCAGTGCTCGAGATGAACCGTTACAGCACGACGAAGCTCTCAATCGAGGATCCTTCATTGGCGCGGACGCGCATCAGCGGCACCTTCGAAACCGGCGATCAGGCGAGCTTCATTGAAGCCCTCGAACAGTACTTCGCGATCTCGTCACGCCGGGTCAGCGAGACCGATATCCGTCTAGAACCGGGTGCCCACCGATAGCGACGCCGGGCATGTCGATATGCCTTCGTCGATATTATTGGCGGGTTTTCTCAGCGCCACACTCTTATCCCATAGTTACAATATTGCCTGCACGTGCATGGCAACAGGGGAGGGTAGGATGTCTGACCGCAGTGGGATTGAAACGCGTACAAAGTCCACTTTGAGCAAGTTGCTCTTCGGTGCGGCGCTGCTCGCTATCGCGCAAGCTAGCTCGGCAAGTGCACAAAGCGTAACCATCGAGATTGACGCCAAACCCTTGGATCAGGCCTTGCAGGAGTTTTCGCGCGCCACTGATCGAGAGTTGCTATTCTCGCCGACCATTGCCCGCGGTAAATCAAGCAATCGGGTCGATTGCACGTGCACCGCTGAAACAGCACTGTCCCGAATGCTGCGCGGGACAGGCCTCAGGTACAAGCTTACCAGTCGGAATGCATTCCTGATCGAGCAATCTCAAGGTGGTTCGAATAGCCAGGGGAATTCCGCTTCTCAAGGAGCCGCCCAAGCGAGCGGCAGTGCGCCGACCGAGCCGTCGAATACTCCGATAATCGTCACGGCGAACCGGCGCGAGCAGATACTTCTGGAGGTTGATGGCAGCGTCTCGGCATACGATCAGGAGTTCATCGAGACCCGCAACATCGACAATATCGAGGATCTGATCCTCTTGAGTCCCAGCATTACCTCGACCGATACCGACTCGTTCGGCCGACAAAACCGGATCATAATCCGCGGCGTTGCCCGATCAGGGAATAGCACCGCAACAACCGGTGTTTATATTGATGATATACCGCTGACATTTGACGCCGGTGGCACGGAGCCGATTATTCGAACATTTGACCTGCAACGGGTCGAGATACTTCGCGGCCCACAAGGGACTCTCTACGGAGCGGGAGCGATGGGCGGCGCGATCCGCTATATTACGAATGCGCCCGATCCCACAGAATTTGACGGCCAGGTCAGGCTTGATCTCTCGACGACCAAGAATGGCGATGAAAGCTACGCGATCGACGGCGCAATCAATGTCCCGATTGTCACCGACAAAGTCGCGCTGCGCGTGTCCGGCAGCTACGAAGATACTGGCGGCTTCGTCGATTTGCCGAACCTGGCTGACGGCCCGCTTCCTGATGCGAATAGCGGCGCGCTGGAGTCTATTCGCGGCGTGCTCCGGTTCACGCCATCGGATGAACTTACCATCGATTTACAGGCCTGGTACCAGAAAACCAAAAACGAAGGACTGACCAGCATCTCGCTTACGCCAGGCGGCAGTGACCTGGTTGACACATCCCAAACCGGCGAAGTCACGACATCTGACGCAGATTTCCAGCAATACTCCGCAACCATCAAATATGATTTTGGTTGGGCGGAGTTTATTTCGACTTCAAGCTTTGTCGAAACTAGTGCGAATGCCGACATAAACAGTTTACCCAATGGGTTGTTTGCGACTCAAACTGACTATTTCGTTCAAGAGCTGCGGCTGGTGTCTGCTGATTCTGGCCCGTTGACCTGGTCGGCAGGATTTTTCTTTCAAGATGGCGATTCTGAAACGACTTTTGCAAACCCGTTTGTTGCACAGGATACCATGCTTGAGCGCAGCCAGTGGGCGCTTTTCGGTGAGGTTGGATACGAAATCCTTGACGGCCTCGATGCCTTGGCCGGCCTGCGATATTTCGAAAATGACGGGACTCAGGCAATCGTCACGGACTCTCTCTTCACAGGCATGAGTTCGCTGGATGGCAGTTTTGACGAGGGCGGAAATACATTGTTGAAGTTCGGGCTGAGCTATTCAGGCATCGACAACATCAACATCTATGCCACCGCGACCGAAGGATTTCGGGTTTCGGGCGTGAATGTCATCTCACCGACGGCTGTGGGCCTCGGCTTCCCGCAGACTTTTGAATCAGACTCGCTTTGGGCGTATGAACTCGGGGTAAAATTCAACGCCGCCGGTGGCCGGTTGAACGGCGGCGTCGCAGTCTTTTATAATGATTGGGAGAACATCCAGCTGGGGTTTGCCGATTTTCCATCCGGCACAATCTATGTCGATAATGGCGGTGCAGCGCATATCAAGGGCATCGAAGCAGAGATAAGTTTCGACCTGACCGACGAATTGACCATCGGTGCCAATGGATCTTTGCTGGAAGCAGAGATTGATGAAACGGTGCCCGGCACGAGTATTGTCGAAGGCAACCGGATCGGCAATGTCCCTGAAGAAAGCGCGGCATTCTTCATCACCTATACGCAGCCATTCTCCGGCGACTGGGACTTCGTGTTCACCTCAAACGCGAGCTACCGGGGGGACACCGTCCTCAGCGATGGCAGACCTCTTTCGGAGAGCCGGTGGAATCTGAATGCGCGCGCGGCGGTGCGCTCGGAGAATTTCGAGGCGGCGTTATATGTGCGAAATCTCGCAAATGACGACACACCGCTCACCTTTCTTGAGGGGTTCGGTCCTTTCCCGGCCAGCCTGACGCCGCAACGCCCGCGGACAATCGGTGTCGAACTGATCGGTCGTTTCTGAGCCGATGACAGTCAGGCAGAACGCCGCAGCTGACCCAAGGGGGGCGTCGGCTGCGGCGGCTTGCGCGGTCCTGAACAATCCCAGGAATGTCGCCCCCATTCCGCCTCTGCCGGATCGAGTATTATGCAACTCAAACACCTCGTAATCTGTTTCCTACCCGCCCTTTCCCTTGGTTTGGCTGGATGCTCCTCGATAACGACGCAAGATCGTGCGATCAAAGCAGGCTCTGCCCCCGCGACTGCACCATCTGCTGAGGACAGTGATCCGTTTATCTGGCTTGAAGAGGTCGAAGGCGAGCGCGCTCTCGCATGGGTTAAAACCCAAAACGCACGCAGCCGGGCAGAGCTGGCAGGTAACAATCGTTATGACCAGTTGTTCAACGAAGCGATCGGCGTTCTCGACAGCGAGGAACGCATCCCCTTCGGTCGGGTCTATGACGGCTATGTCTACAATTTCTGGCGCGGCGGCACGAATATTCGAGGAGTTTGGCGCCGCGCGACAGTCGAGAGCTACCAGGATGATGCGCCCGAATGGGAAAATTTGCTGGATATTGATGCTCTGGCCAAGGCCGAGAACGAAAACTGGATTTACAAGCGGACCACATGCCTGCTGCCTGACCATGATAGATGCATGGTCGAATTGTCACGCGGCGGGCAGAGCGCAGCCGTTTTCCGCGAATTTTCGGTAAAAGACAAATCGTTCGTTCCCGGCGGTTTCCATGTCCCGCAGGCGAATACCTATGTCGCCTGGGGCGATCAAGATACGCTCTATGTCAGCACAAATCTGGACGAGAATCCCCAGAGCAAGGCTGGCCTGCCGATCGCGATAAGGGAATGGAAGCGCGGAACGGAGCTGACAGCTGCCAAAGTCGTTTTCGCGGCAGAAGAGACCGATACACTCGCGTGGCCACAATCATTCGCTCGCCCGGAGGGAAACTATGTTCTGCTCACCCGCGGCATTACCTTTTTCAATAGGGTATCGGAAATCGTGACTCCGCAAAGGGAACGGATCAAACTGCCTATTCCCAACCAGGCCGATGTCTTCGACGTATTCGAAGGCGCTGTCATTACGCTTTTGCGCGAGGACTGGAGCTACCGGGGTGTCACCTATCTCCAGGGTACGGTTGTCGCGCTCGACCTCGAAACGATGGTGGCGGAGAGGCTCTACGAACCGGGCCCGCGGGATGCCGTATCCGATGTTCGCGCCGGGTCGCGTTCGATCTTCATCACCAGGCTCGAGAACGTGGCGAACAAGGTGACTGTATTGACGCGCTCCAGCGATGACTGGGTCCGCGAAGAACTGGCCCTCCCCGACAATGGCGTCGCATTCATGATGTCACGCGATCCATACCGCGACGATGTCGCAGTCCTTTTCGAGAACCCAGTGCGCCCAGCCACGATCTTCCACTTCGGTGAGGATAAGGCGGCGACGGTCCTTAAATCGGCAAAGGACCTTTTCGACGCGCAAGATATGAGTGTCGTAAAACGCGAGGCGACTAGCAAGGACGGCACCCGGATTCCCTATTTTCTGATCGGGAAAGCCGAACTCATGCAGCGCGGTTCAAATGCGCCAACTCACCTGACGGCCTATGGCGGTTTCGGGCATAAGAATACGCCGCAATACTCCACGCTCGATGGCAAGCTCTGGCTGGAGCGAGGAGGCCTCCTGGCGGTGGCCAACATCCGCGGCGGAGGGGAATTCGGCCCTGCCTGGCACGAGGCCGCGCGTAAGACCAAACGCCAAAACAGCTACGACGATTTTTACGCCGTGGCCGAGGATCTGATCGGCCAGAGCATTACATCGCCAGACAAGCTGGGAATCTCGGGCGGGTCGAATGGCGGGATGCTGATGGGTGTTGCGATGACCCAACGCCCGGAACTCTTCGGTGCGGTTGCCATGTTCGTGCCGGTTCTCGATATGGTGCGCTATGTCGAGCCGCTCGGCGGTGCGAATTGGCTCAGCGAATATGGCGACCCAAAGGACGAAGTCGAAGGCGCGTTTCTGCGGAGCATCTCTCCCTATCACAACCTCCGTCCAGATGCGGACTATCCCAAAGCGTTCATCTATACATCGACCAAAGACGATCTGGTCCACCCCGCCCACTCCCGAAAAATGGCGGCGCGAATGGAGCAGCAGGGGCACGAAGTTCTGTACTTCGAGAATGTCGAAGGCGGACACGCGGGGGCGGCAAATAACAGCCAGGAAGCCCAGAAGCAGGCCCTCCTGTACAACTACTTCTTCCAGCAACTTGTCGATCCTGCGCCAGAGTTCGAAGCTTACTCCGCCGAGGCGTTTTTCCGCACGACAAGCTATGGATTATCCAACAATGCCGGTTACAGCTGGTCACACGAGAACGATAAGCTTTTGGCCCATTCCGATAGCAGCGGCGTATTCAACACGATCGCAGTGACGCTGGACGGGCAGGACACTCCCCTCACATTATCGCAAACCGACGCGCACTTTGCTTTGTCCTACTTCCCAAACGACGACCGCGTCATTGTGGCTGCAGATCAGGGCGGCAACGAGCGTTTCCATATCTACGTCCGCGAGATCGACGGAACCCTTGTCGATGCAACGCCCGGCGATGAGGTCAAGGCTTCCTTCGGGGGGTGGCGCTCCGATGGCGAGGTTTTCTACGCTTGGCACAATCGCCGCGATCCCAAGAGTTTCGATCTCTATGCGATCGACGCGGATAATTATGCAGAGACTCTGATCTTCGAGAACACTGGCTTTCCGCCGGGTAAAGTGAGCCCGAGCGGTCGCTGGCTGGTCCTTCTCAAGCCACGCACAAGCGCCGACACGAACCTCTACATCGTCGATCTTGCAAGCGAGAAGCCGGAACCCGTGCTGGCAACTGCGCACGAAGGCAATGTCGCGCATTCGGCTTATGGTTTCACGCCGGATGAGAGCCAGTTGGTCTACAGCACGAATGAGTTCGGCGAGTTCAGCCAGGCGTGGACGTACGATTTGGAGACCGCAGAGCGGGCAGCCCTGATCGAAGCCGACTGGGATGTGCGGTTTGTATCCTATTCCCCGACCGGGAAGTATCGGATCCACGGGATCAATGCCGATGGGCGGACCGAAGTGACGATTGTCGATACGGCAACTGGCGAAGAGCTCGCTCTGAACGGCGTTCCCGATGGCGAGATAGGCCAGGTTCGCTTCTCGCACGACGAGACCAGCATAGCTTTCACTTTGAATACGGACACATCGCCGACAAATCTCTACGTGGCGGCGCTGGGCGGCGAGGCCGTCCGTCTCACCGATGCCCTCGACCAGTCCATCGATGAGGACAATCTAGTTACCGCTACCGTGGAGCGGTTCGAGGCGTCCGACGGCGTTACCATCCCGGGGATCCTCTACCGTCCGAAACAAGCTTCCGCGCAAAAACCTGTCCCCGCATTGGTGTTCGTGCATGGTGGCCCTGGTGGTCAGAGCACACGCGGCTACGATGCCACCATCCAGCATCTCGCGAACAATGGCTATGCGGTCTACGCGGTCAACAATCGCGGCTCGTCCGGATATGGCAAGACCTTCTTCCATTTGGACGACAGGCGTCATGGAGAGGAGGATTTGCGCGATGTTGTGGAAGCGGGCGATCATCTCCGCAGCCTCGATTGGGTCGACGGCGAGAAGGTTGGCGTGATGGGCGGATCTTATGGCGGCTATCTGACGGCAGCTGCGCTGACCTTCTACCCAGACAAATTCGAAGCTGGCATAAACATGTTTGGGGTGACCAACTGGGTCCGCACACTCGACAGCATTCCGGATTTTTGGGCATCCGTGCGCGAGGCGCTCTTCGACGAGATGGGAGATCCAGCGACCGACGCGGAGCGGCACAGAGCCATTTCGCCGCTATTCCATGCCGAGAAAATCACCAAGCCAATGCTGGTGGTCCAGGGGGCGAACGATCCGCGCGTGCTGAAAGTGGAAAGCGACGAACTGGTCGCGGCGATCCGCAAGAACGGCGTTCCGGTAGAGTATGTAGTCTTCCCTGACGAGGGACATGGATTTCTGCGCAAGGAAAACCGGATCACCGCATCAAAGGCCTATCTGAGATTCCTGGATAAGCACTTGAAAGGAGGCTCAGCAAACTAGTGCTGCTAGTGGTGCGAAACCACGTTCAAGGGCTGCGCGAGTCCAACCCGGCCCCGTCTCCGTTAAACACACAACCCCCTACCCTGCCCAGTATCAGGCCATGAGTGTTTGCCACTCGGCCAAGGTTGCCACTCGGCCTGCCTTGTAGGTCTGTCGATCAATAAGATAGCTTTCGAAGTTGAAGTGATTGTGGACGTTGGCGCGGACTGAAACAAACTTCTGTAAGCGCTTCATCCGCCTTAGGCGAAGTATCACGCACTCAACCGTCAATCAGATGCATTTGGTCTGACAGCGCCCTCTGTGATAGTCTGACGACCAACGATGCGGGTTTACCGCAAATGCGATCAGCGCGCGTGGACATCAAGAGGGGAACGGAATTATGCAGCCAGCTATCGACTCCCAACTCGCATCGTTGAGCGATGTGGCGCACCCATGGAAGAGCTTTGCCAGCACAGACATAGATGATGTCCATGAACATATGTGCGCGGCTTTCTGTCCACACGACCTTTCCGTCGATGGCCCGTCAGGCAGCATCGCCTTCCGCAACAAGCGGAGCACTCTGGGGAACATATCCTTCACCGTCACCGACTACGGTACGACGAAGGAAACGATTTCCGTATCGGTGCCCGCAAGTGAAAAGCTTCTGCTTGTCCAATGCGTCACTCAAGGGCTGGCCGAGTTCACCCATCAGGACAAGAAAGTCGCTCTGCGCCCTGGCGCGATGACGATCATCAGCCCGCAATTCCCGTTCGAACAGCGCACCTTTCCTGGGTGCCGCCATTTTACGATCAAGTTTGAGCGGTCCCAGCTTGAGGAGATACTCCTTGAGGAGCTTGGCGAGCGTCACAGCAGCTTGGTGTTCAAGCCAGACCTTATCCCTCTGGCTGGTGCCGGAGCATCATTTGCGAGGTTCGTGAACAGTGTGATCGACGATTTGGAGAATGACGCCTCCTCGCTACGCCACCCTCGAATCTTGGATTCGCTGGAGGACACCATGGCCCGTATGCTCCTCGCCTGCGGCCAGCATAATCACACTGTTGAGTATCTGGAGCAGCCGCTCGCCAACGTAGTGCCTTACTACGTAAAATGTGCCGCTCAATTCATCCGCGAGCACTACAAGCAGCCCCTAATGCTGGCTCAACTGGTGCACGTGGCCGGTGTCAGTGAAAGGACGCTGAGCACGGGCTTCAGGCGTTTTCTGGACACCTCGCCAATGGGTTATCTGAAGAATTACCGCCTGCAAAAGGCGCATCAGATGCTCAAGGATGGCGCATCTCAAGGCAAGAATGTCACCGGAATAGCTCTGGCGTGCGGATTCTCGCATCCTAGCAAGTTTGCGCGGGACTATCTCCAGCGCTTCGGCGAGCGTCCATCCGAAACCCTACGCTCTTAGGGGCAGGGCCCCAAGTTGCAATTCGCTTACATTTTTGCCGCATTGGTATGAAATCTGCCAAATCGGTATAGCTGTGAACGGCTATCTAAGCCCAACCTCTCTCTCATTGGAGGAAGCTGCAAATCACGCATCTCGAAAAGAGGGTGACGCGTTGCAGCAATGATGGGGAGTTGTCGGGTGAAGAATCGAAACTGGTTGTTTGCAAGTTCATGCGTGCTGGCAATGGGGGCGGCGTTGCCCGCCGCTGCACAAACCAACGAGGTCAGCACGGCGGATGATGGCGAGGTCGCCGATCAGAGCGGTCTGAATACCATTGTCGTCACAGCGCAGAAACGCGACCAGAATCTGCAGGACGTCGGGCTCTCTGTCACTGCCGTCAGCGGTGAGGACATTACGTCGCGTAACATCAGCAACAGTATCGAGCTGATTCGCAGCACTCCCAGTATCGACAATTACTCAACCTACGGCCCCGGCTCCAATGCCAACGTCGTGGTTCGCGGTGTGGGTCTGAACGATTTTGGCGAGGGTCATGAAGCACCCGTTACGGTCTATGTGGACGAGGTCTACATGCTGTCGGTGGCGACGGTCGATTTCGCCCTGTTCGATCTTGAGCGGGCAGAAGTCCTTCGCGGTCCGCAAGGCACCCTGTTTGGTCGCAATTCGACCGGCGGCCTAATCCACTATGTCACTCGCAAACCGCAAAACTATGTCGAGGGCTATGCGAAGGTATCTTTCGCCCGTTTCGACGAGCTGAAGTTCGAAGGTGCAGTTTCCGCACCACTCAGTGACACCTTGTCGGGTCGGCTATCCTTCGTGTCGCACCACAGCGACGGCTACATCCGCAACCTGAACCCGGATTTCAGCGAAAATGGTGCGCAGGCCGGGACGGACGCCGTCCGCGCGCAACTGCGTTACGAGAACGACGGATGGGATGCTGTCCTAAAGGTCGAATACGGTCAGCAGGATCGCGTTCACACCTACTATGAGAGCATTCCGACAGTCGTCGATCCGGTCACCGGTCTTGCCAGTCTCAATCCCACTGGGGTTGATGGTGCCGGCTATAATGAAGCCAATTTCGGAGCGGGTGATCGCAATGTCACCTTCACCAACGCGCCGCAATTCCTGAAATCGGAAGGACTTCTTGTCTCGCTTCGTGTGGACAAGGACATTTCGGACAGCGTGACATTCACCTCAGTCAGCGCATTTGCCGACCTCAGCCGTGAACTGGCCGAAGATTGCGACGCGAGCCCCAATGACATCTGTTCGGCCAACTTCCCTTATCAAGGTGAGACGCTGACACAGGAATTCCGCTTTACCGGCGATGGCGACCGCGTCCGTTGGCAAGCGGGGCTCTATGGCCTCTATGCCAAGGGTCAGAACAACCCCAGCGCGATCTTCAATGCTCCGTCATCGCCTCTGGATGTGGACCCGGTAACCGGCCTGTTCAACGGCGGTGTATTCCCGCTGAGCCTAGCGGCCAACTGGCGCCTGAAGACCTATTCCGGCTCGATCTTCGGTCAGGTAGAGTACGATTTGACTGATAGCCTTACCGTTATCGCAGGCGCACGCGTCACGCATGACAGCAAGGATTTCGACGATTCGGACAACGCGTCGCTACGGAGTTGCCCCGGATTTCCTATCCCGACCAACTGCTTCCTGGCCCCCGACGGCCCTGGCATCGCCAACCCATTCAGCGGTGACTACGATCAGACGCTGTACTCAGGCCGCTTGCAGTTGAACTACACTCCAATCGACGATCTGCTGTTCTTTGCCAGTGTCTCACGCGGGACCAAGGCCGGTGGTTTCAACAACGGCTTTCTCGGGGGCGGCGTACAGCCTTCCCAAATCCCGTATGACGACGAGACCCTGTTGGCATTCGAAATTGGCCAGAAGGCGACATTCGCCGACGGGCGCATCCGGCTGAACTCGTCGGCGTTCTACTATGACTATGATGATTTCCAGACGTTCAACTGGGAAGGCATTGGAGGGTTGATCGTCAATCGCGATGCGCGGAATTACGGCGCCGAGATCGAGCTTGAAGCTGCCCCGATTGACAATCTCACTTTCAGAGTCGCGGGATCGTATCTCGACACCAAGATCAAGGATGTCGACCTGCCCAGCGGCCTCGTTGCCGATCGTGAAGCGGCGAACGCGCCCAAGTGGACTGCGAATGGCGGAATTGACTATGCCCTTCCGCTCAATGAAGACGATTCCGAGTTGCGGTTCAACTGGAATTGGAACTATCGCTCCAGTCGGTTTGCGAATAATTTCAATGACCCATCTGTCCTGCTTGAGGGATATTTCCAGCACAACGCGGACATAACCTATCAAGTAAACGACAGTTTCTACGTGCAGGGCTTTGTTCGGAATATCAGCAACGTAATTCCGACGACCAAGGCGTTCCAGTTCAGCTTCCTGGGATATGCGCAGGTAATCTATTCGGAACCGCGCGTATTCGGCGCCGCCGTAGGCATCAACTTTTGATCAGCGAAACGGCTCCTCGGATGCTCAGATCCGGGGAGCCAGAGATTTTGATGAAGACCGCACCATGAATCTGGAAAACGACTATTCCACTCTGACGCCTGATGCGCGTGACTTCGCTACGTCGCCCAAGCAGATCTTTGTCGGTGGCGATTGGAGAGAGCCGCTTTCCGGAGAGTATTACGAGATTGTCGATCCGGCGAACGGAGAAGAGTTGGCGCGGATCGCGCAGGCTGGCGATGCTGATGTCGATGCGGCTGTCATGGCTGCGCGAACGGCTTTCGAAACCGGTCCATGGCCCAGGATGCGCCCAAACCAGCGCGAGGAAATCCTCCAACGGCTGGCGCAATTGCTCCTCGATAACAGCGATCCCTTGTCGCAGATGGAAACGCTGAACAGCGGTAAGCTGATCCAGAACACCCGGCTGTTCGATGTCGAGTTTTCGGCACATTTCCTGCGTTACATGTCGGGCTGGCCAAGCAAGACCTATGGCAAGACTCAAGACCTGTCCGTTCCTTATATGCCGATCGGTGAATTCGTCGGCATTACACGCTATCAGCCAGTTGGAGTCGTCGCGGGGATTACGCCCTGGAACGTACCTCTGGCCGAAGCGATCTGGAAGGTTGCCCCCGTGCTGGCGACCGGTTGTTGCATTGTGCTGAAGCCTGCTGAGCAAACACCACTCACCTCATTGCGGCTTGCCGAACTCTGCATGGAAGCCGGTGTTCCCGCCGGTGTCGTCAACGTCATTACTGGCGACGGCAGGACCGGTGCTGCGCTTGTCGAGCATCCCGGCATCGACAAGATCACATTCACCGGTTCTACTGAAGTCGGAAAGAAGATCGCCGCGAGCGCATCTGCGCGCCTCAAGAAATACACCTTGGAACTGGGTGGCAAATCGCCGGTGGTCATCGCCAAAGATGCTGATCTAGCGAAAGCAATTCCCGGAGCGGCCTGGGCCATCCTCGGCAATCACGGACAGAATTGTTGCGCTGGCTCGCGCCTATACGTCGCCAGGGATGTGTTCGATGAGGTGATCGCCGGTGTCGCAGAGATAGCCAAAGGCCTCAAAATTGGCCCCGGCCTCGACCCGTCGAGCGAGCTTGGCCCAATGGTTAGCCATGCGCATCGCGATCGCGTGGCTGGATTTGTACAACGGGCCGCCTCAGGCGGTGCAAATTTGCTTTGTGGTGGCGACCCGGTTGATGCTGGCGGCGCCTACATCAACCCGGCGGTCATATCCGGGCTCGATCACCAGGCCGAGGCCGTTCAAGAGGAGATCTTCGGGCCGGTGCTCGTCGCCTTCCCGTTCAAGGATATGGATGAGGCCATAGCTCGCGCCAACGATACCAAATATGGCCTGGGCGCGAGCATCTGGTCGGAGAATATCTCCACGATCAATCGCTTCTTCAACGAAGTGAATGCTGGCACGATTTGGGTCAACAACCACAACACGCTCGACATGGCGCTACCCTTTGGCGGTTGGAAACAATCCGGCAGTGGTCAGGAATTGGGCGAAGAAGGCATGCTGTCTCATCTCAGGATGAAGGCCGGTGTGTACCATTTTGATAGCTAGGAAAGCAGCATGACGTTCCTACCAATTGGTGATGCCGCAAATGATCCGGTCAGTCGTCGCGGCTTTCTAAGGGCCGGTACAGCTGTGGCTGTGGTGGCATCGGCCGGGTCGCTTACCGGGTGCAGCGTGCTTGGATCATCCGGCGGCGTGCAGGTCGAGGGATTGAAAGGGCAAATCAAGGGTACGGTCGTCAGCCGCGACAGCAACGCCTACGAACCGTGGCGCCGCAGCATGATCTGGCAGACTCAAAAATTCCCACGCTTCCCCGACGTAATTGTCCAGGCAGAAGATGTCGATGACATCGTCGCGACCGTGAATTTCGCGCGCGAAAACAACATCAAGATTACCACTCGGGCAGGCGGGCACAGTTGGTGCGGTACCTTCATGCGCAATGAAGGCATATTGCTCGATATCTCGCGCTTGCAATCGGTGGAGATCGACGCTGAAAAGTCCGAAGCGATCATTGGGCCGGGCGTTATCGCGCGTGGGCTTAACGAGTTGCTCGGAGAAGAGGATCTAGCCTTCCCCACTGCGCATTGCGGGATGGTCCCGCTAAGCGGCTATCTGCTAGGCGGCGGCTGCGGTTGGAATGGGCGCGAGTGGGGCGGTGCGGCGACATATTGCATCAATCAAGTCGAGTTCGTCACCGCTCAGGGCGAGGTCATCATCGCAAACGAAACCGAGAACGCCGATGTGTTCTGGGCCGTTCGCGGAGGTGGCCCCGGCCTGTTCGGCGTCGTCACCAAATTCTGGCTCAAGTGCTTCCCCAAACCGCAGGCGATCCACCAGATTAACGTGCTGTTTCCCTTCAATAAGCTCAACGAGATCGCGGCGGGCTTCGACGAGCTTGCGCCCAATTTTGGCTTGAACGTCGAAGCACTGCTGGTTGTGACCGAGGCGCCTCCCCCATTTGCGAACCTTTGCGAGGAAGACGGCTGCGATCAGTTCTGTATTCTAACCGCAGTAGCCTTCGTGAACAGCCGCGCAGAAGCGGTCGAGGCCTTCAAGCCACTGACCGAACACCCACTCGCTGAGCTTGCCGCGGCACCGATTGAGCCTGAGGAAGTGAACTTCGAACGGCTTTACTATGACAATGAAGTGCCCTTCCCGCAGCGTCGCTATGCCGTAGATCAAATCTACACCGACGATCTGACGTCTGTGACGGAAGTCTTGGCAAAGCATCTGCCAAACGCCCCCTCGCGGGTCACAGCGCCGGTGATCCATTATTACGGCAATCCGGACTACCCCGACGGAGCCTGCACCACCAAGGGCAAGTTCTACGTCTCCTGCTACGCGCAGTGGAACGACGGTAGCGAGGACGATCTCCACAAGGGTTGGATTACCGACCTCTACCGCGAGTTGGAGCCGCACGCGACCGGCAGTTACATCAATGAATTCAACCAGGAAAAGCGCACTGATGCGACGCCGCAATGCTACTCGCTCGAGGCTTGGGAGCGGCTCAAACAACTGCGGGCTGAGTGGGACAAACCCGGCATTTTCCACGATTTCTACGGCATGACCTGAAAGAAGGATTCCGAAACTATGAGCACACCATCAGACAATCTCGAACTCGCCACCAGCTTCTTCGCCGCATTGGGCGCTGGCGACATGGAAAAGGCGGCTGCCGCCATCGCAGACGATATGCGCTGGACCTATCACGGCGACCCGAGCCAGATTCCGTTCGCGGGCACCTTCACCGGCATGGCCGGGATCGGCGAATTCTTCGGCAAGTTCATGGAGGTTGCCGAGCCGGTCGAAATGGCACCTACCGGATCATGGGCCGCCGAAGACAAGGTGTTCGTACGAGGCATCGAAAAGAGCAAGGCCAAGGCGTCCGGCAAGGAATATGCCGTCGAGTGGATCCATGTTTACGAAGTCAAGGACGGCAAGATTGTGTCGTTCGATGAGTATATCGATACCAGCGCGGTTGCCGCAGCCTTGAGCGGGTCCAACTGATGCGACTGGCTGGTGGAAACAGGCAGACTGGCCGACAGCGCAATTGGCTGTCCACGGTTGGCATGTCGGGGACTGCCAGCCTGGGCTTGCTCATAGCCGGATGCTCATCCGATCCGGGCGGATCGGGCGACACGGCGGCGGCTACGCCGCTTGAACGGGGCAAGGCGTATTACACCACTTGTGCAGGCTGCCATGGCAACAATGGCGAAGGCATCGCTGCCATGCACGCCCCACGCCTCGCTGGGATGGATTCCGAATATCTTGAACGCCAGCTGCTGCACTACCGCGCCGACATTCGCGGCGGCGCGGCCGATTTCTACGGTGTGATGATGAATGGCCGGGCGAAGGCGCTGGGCGAGGATGATCAGGCGGTAAGCGATGTGGTCGCCTATATCGCCACCCTCCCTGAGCCGAAATGTTCCGTGTCAGCATCGCCGTTCGAGGCAGGCCGCAAGCACTACGCAACCTGCGTCGCCTGCCATGGCGAAAGCGCCGAGGGAAACAAAGAACTCAATGCACCTTCGCTGATTGGCTTGGAGAAGGATTATCTCGTTCGCCAACTGACAAACTATCGCAACGACGTTCGCGGAGCACACCCCGACGACACGCTCGGCGCGCAAATGAAGGTCTCCGCATTGGTTCTTGAGGACGATCAGGCAGTGGAAGAGGTGAGCGAATTTGTCGCCTCTCTTCACGAGCCGCTGCCGTCATCCGCCAACTAAGACCCGGTCCCAACTTCAGCCTGGACGACCCACGATGAGCATTGATCATAGTGAATTCGATTACATAGTTGTGGGCGCTGGCTCGGCCGGCTGCGTCATGGCGTCACGTCTTTCGGAGGATCCGAATGCATCTGTCCTGCTTGTCGAGGCTGGTCCGAAAGACACCAGCTTCTGGCTCCACATCCCCATCGGCTATGGTCGAACTATCGCCGACGAGAAGGTCAACTGGAAGTACGACACCATCCCAAATCCCGCACTTAATGGACGCAGCATCTATCTGCCGCGCGGCCGGGTCATGGGCGGATCGAGCAGCATCAACGGCCTGATCTACATCCGCGGCCAGGCCGAAGATTACGATCACTGGCGGCAATTGGGCAATACCGGCTGGGGCTATCGTGATGTCCTGCCCTATTTCAAGAAAGCTGAAGATCAGGAAAACGGCGCCGATGAATATCACGGTGTTGGCGGGCCGTTGAGCGTGACCAATCTGCGTGAGGTCAACCCGCTGGTCGATGCCTACATCGATGCCGCTGTCGAGGTTGGTATTCCGCGCAATCCCGATTTCAACGGCGCTACGCAGGAAGGCGTCGGATACTTTCAGGGCACGATCAAGAAGGGGCGGCGAGCTTCGGCATCACAGGCCTATCTCAAGCATGCGAAATCTCGCGCTAACCTTACGATTGTTACCAACAGTTTGGCCAAGCGTATCCTGTTCAAGGACAAACGCGCAGTAGGCCTGGAATTCGAAGAGAACGGCGCGCCGCGTACAGTACATTGCCGTAAGGAAGTGGTCGTTTCGACCGGTTCGATAAACTCACCGCAATTGCTGATGTTGTCAGGCATCGGCCCGGCGGACCATTTGCGCGAACACGGGATCGAAGTGCAGCACGATTTGCCAGGCGTAGGGCAGAACCTGCAGGATCACTATGGCGGCCAGATCGCTTGGAAATGCTCCAAACCCATTACACTCAACGATGTGATGATGAGCAAATGGAAGCAGCTGATGGTTGGCGTGCAGTGGCTGCTGTTCCGCAATGGGCCGCTGTCTGTACCTGCCGGCCAGGCCTCGCTCTTTACCAAGATCCTCGAGAACTCTGCCACACCCGACGTCCAGTTCCTGTTTCAGACGTTGAGCGGTGGCTATTACGAAGACGGATTGTTCAAGTTTTCCGGCTTCGCCAATTTCATCTGTCCCGTTCGGCCCGAAAGTCGCGGCCACATCACTTTGCAGAGCGCAAAACACACGGATAGCCCGGCAATCTTCCCGAATTACTTCTCCGCCGAGAAGGATCGCCAGATTGCAGTGGGAGGCCTGAAGCTGGCACGCAAGATGGCCGAAACCACGCGCCTCGGCGAATACATCATCGAGGAGAACCTGCCCGGTTCAGCGATTCAAAGTGATGACGAGATCGAACAGTATTTCAAAGAGAACGGTGGCTCGGTCTCACACCAGATCGGCACCTGTAAAATGGGCAGCGACCCAATGGCCGTGGTGGACAGCGAGCTGCGCGTTCACGGGGTCGAAGGGCTGCGCGTGGTTGACGCCTCGGTAATGCCCAAGCTGATCTCCGGCAACACCAATGCGGCGACCATCATGATCGGTGAAAAAGGGGCGGATATGGTCAAGCAGAGTGCCAAGGGCGCTCTGGCCAGCCAATCGGTCGCCGCCTAACAACAGCAAATGAGCACGGCGACATACTCCAACGAATTTCCGGACGCACTATCGGAAGGGTTGGCTGACATTGCGAGGCAGATCGCTACGGCGCGGCGCGATGCGTGCGGCCTGCGCGACTTCCCTGGAACTCTGCCTCAGACCTTGGAAGAGGCCTACTACGTCCAGGATCGCGTGATCGAGGCCAATGGGCGCGATATCGCTGGATGGAAGATTGGCCGGATCGGCGAACCCTATTGCGATACGCTGATCGACCGCCGCTTCTCAGGTCCGATATTCGACGGCACTGTCGTTCACCATCGGGGCGGCGTTGAGCACCTTCCCGCAATCGAGGGCGGCATCGCCTTCATCGAAGCAGAGCTGATCCTAAAAACGAATGCAGAGATCGGCCCCGGCCATTTGGCGAACCCCCAGCCCGATGAACTCGCACGTCATATCGACACCATATCGATCGGGGTCGAGATTGCGGGAACGACGCTACGGAACTTGCCTGCTCTCGGCCCGATAGCTTCGATATGCGATTCCGGAACCAACGTCGGACTGGTGGTCGGCGAAGAAATCCGGAACTGGCGAGACGTATCCCTTCAAGAGATTCCGTGTGCTGTAACGATCGATGGCAATGAAGTGGGTACGGGCGATGCAAGCAACGTCCCTGGCGGGTATCTGGCCGCGTTCGCATTTCTGCTCGATATCTGCGCGCGTCGAGGCATTACTTTGCCCGAAGGTACACTGATCTCCAGCGGAGCTATCACCGGGGTTCATCCGATCGGTATTGGCGGCACATCCCGCTGCGATTTCGGTCCCTTTGGCCAGATCGACGTGGAGATGGTCAAACTGCTTCCTGGCGAATGAGTTCGTCGGATGCAGACACCTGATAGTTAGGCTTGAAGACGTAGATCCGCAGGATCGGGTAAACAATAAACGACACGATCAGCACGGTGAAGAATTTCAGCTTGATGATGTCGACCAGGATGTACTGACCGAAGACGAAACCCATCGCGATTGACAGCACCCCGGCCCAGTTGATCCAGTCAGCGCCATATCTCTCGGTATCGGTCTGTTTGAGATAAGGCCGCACCACGAAGTAGTCCGCCACCATGATGCTGGAAAAGCAGGTCGTCAGTACGCCCAGAATGATCAGGAAGGACTGCAGCCAACTGACCACACCTACAAAGATGAAGAGAACGGACAGCAGGTTCGCTCCGATCACGAATGCCATCCGTCCAGGCTGCCAACCCAGGATCGCATCGAACAGATTGGTGAGTGACAGCGAGCTGCTATAGGTATTGAGAACCTGCGTTTTCGATTGTGCAACAACCATCAGAAAAGCACCAATCGCCCCGCCGAATACGATGAAGGCGGAGGCCAGGCTCTCCGGATTTTGCAGAGCGACATCCTCCGCTTCGGCAGGCGTCATCCCGACCGTGCCGACGTAGTAGTCAACCAGCGCGGGAAGGCCTGCGAACATGATCGCGCCGCCCGCAGTCAGCATGATCACATGCATGAAGAGATTGCCGATATAGGCGGAGATCCCCACCCCGCTCGACCGCGCTGCGTATCGGCCCAGATCCGCAACCACGAGCGCCAATGCCCCGGCGCTTCCGATGAGAATGTTGATCGCGAAGATCAGCTTGTCGCTCTCTGAAACGAGTCCCAACGCGGCCAGTCTTTCTTCCGGGAACTGTTCGCCGAAGCCGAAGACAAGCGACCAGCTTTGCCCCGAATTCCCGACAATGTCGAAGATCATGTAGATCAGCACGCCGAGGAATGAGACCAGCATGATCGATGATACGCGCGTAACAGCTTCAAAGCCGTAGGCGGTCAACAATATCCAGGTCAGGGTCAGCAGGCTGTAGATAATCACCCGGTTGAGCATGGTGTCGGGCAGATCGAAGAAGAACAGAAAGCCATGATAGAGAAGGATGTTCTCGATCGCGATGAAGCCGATGATCATGAAGCCGAAAATCAACGACGCGATGATTGAGCCCTTGGTTCCAAAGCCATGAAGGCGCGCCATGACCGTGCTCGAAAGCCCAGTTTTATAAGCGATGTGCCCCACCGCCCAGCCGAGCGTTCCCCCAACCAGCGTCACGATCAGGCCAGCGACCACAGCCATTTTCAACCCGACTGTAAAGCTGACGAGCGCGCCCACATAGAGAGCAACAAGAGCTGTTACGATCCCGGCCGTGTTCCACGAAAGATCGAGCCAGGATTTACGATCGCTATCAGGCACACGTTCCAGCGAGTGGTCATCGGTTGAAGGGTTGTTACCTTCCGCCGAGCCAGACAACGATCGCTTCAAAGCTTTAAGAATGGTGGTCTCCACTCCCGGAAAACGCCGGATGCTGCAATTGCTGCGCCCCGAGAGCCACAATGAAGCAATTTAGTTGCATATTCAACTATTTTTTGGTGAAGACAGCTGCATCTTTCGTACCCGTCTTCGGACTGGAAGATGTGAATCTTGGGCACCATTGTTGCCCTGCAATTGGCCAGAGACTGCGACGGCCTTTGCAGAGAGATGGACCGATGTGGGGGAATGCGAAATCTCGAGCCCTCCGAACTTGAAGATTGCTCGATCTAATCCTTCGCCCAAACAGAAGATTCGCAACCGACAAACGTGCGATCTTTAATCTGCATGTCCGTTCGAAGCACTGGAGACAGAGTTAGCCAAGGTTGAGAGGCGCTGAGGACCGAAGCTCCCTATCGCTCATTCATCCAACGTGGTCAGCATAAACCGGGCCGATTGCGGACCGTCCGGTATTGAAAGGGCTAATGGCCAGAGCTGACCTTCGGCTCGCGACCCAATTGCGGACGTCGGACACCGCCTGTTTTGCTCGTTTGTCTCAAGGCTCAAAAAGCGAGTTGTGCAGCGTGCCGCTATGCGATCGCCGGTGCCCTGAGCGTTTCGCTGGGAGTTTCCTTGAACTCTTCGCGGTAAAGTTTGGCGAAATGGCTCGTACTTGCAAAGCCTGAGGCATTGGCAATTTCGGCAACCGTATCGAACTGACGTAGCAAGATCAGATCACGCGCATAGCTCAAACGGATAGACCTGATGAACGCAGCAGGCGCCAAGCCTTGCGATTTCTTGAGCCTTCGGCCCAGGGTCTTCTCTGTAACGCCCAAAGCCGAGGCCAAGGCGCCAGCACCAAATCCGCGTTGGTCGATGTTCTCAATAACGGCTTGCGTTGCTCGGTCGAGAAAGCCTCTGCCCACGCCAGCCTCAGCAACCTCTTCTACCTGCGCTTCTATTGTTTCCGGCAGGGCGCTCTCCAGTTGCTTCGCCCGCGCGACCTCACCGCGCAGGCGAACCGTTTCGGATACGGCAATATTGCGCTGTTCCTGGATCGCGTTGATCATGCTCGAAATCGCAAACATCATGAAGATGCCCTCGGCGATGGTGGATGTCGCATAGCTTAGCGTGATCGGGCGCATCATGATCACCTCGAACGCAGATCCTGTCGGCACAACGTCAACGGGGAAGACGAAGAAATAGAGTGAGGAGAACAGGCCCAGGGACAGCGCGAGCAAAGACGCAAAGACTGGTACTGCCTGCTTCATACCTTTGAGCGCTTTGCGCCCCGATACGAACAGTAACACAAACGGGCATAATATGAAAACAATCGGTAGCGGCGTTCCTGTCTTCCATGGATCGGCCACTGCCCATATTGTCGCGGCCAACCCGATGCCGGTCAGCACATGAAACACCAACTGGCGTCTCTCCCGTGGGTCCGGATCGACCGTGAGCAGGATCCGGCAATATTGGATATTGGCCAGCATCACCAAGCCGGATGCAAGCTCAATAACGCGCCGGACGTGTTCGATGGGAACGGTGATGCCCCATGACTGGATGAACCATCCATCATAAAGCGATGTCAGGCAGAACATGCCGAACAGATAGATTGTGTAATACTGGTAGAAGCGGACGTCGAAACGCCTGAACAGGATCAGGCTGAAGATGATCATTATGATACAAAAACCGAGCAGCGAGGCGGATATGATCGTGAAAATGTCCGACCAGTCTTCCAGCATCCTTGCCGAACTGATTACCGGTGTGAGGGAAGGCGCATAGGTTCCCGACACACGAACATAGTAGGTTTTCTCTGCCCCTGGATCGATGGCGAACGAAACAGCTGTTTTCAGGCTGCTGTTCTCATTTTGCTCTGGCGGAACAATCCGTCCATCGCGCATGATCGGCACCAGCGCACCGTCTTTCTCTTCATAAAGGACCACCTCGTCGACGATCGTTTCCAAGAACGCGATACCCCAGGTCTGTTCGTCTGCATGGGGGTTTGCAGCCTCGAACTTTAGCCACAGCGCGCCATCTCTCCCGGGAATGTCGAACAATGTCTGACAAGGCGTGAAGGTGAAGTCTCGCGTTGCAATGCTGCTCGCGTCGATATCGCCTGCGGGATCGAGGAAATAGCTTGCCGAAAGCGGTTTTAAGTGACCTCCGGGTAGGTCCGCCAGAGAATTGGTTAGTCCTGCAGCTTCGCTGCATGTCTCAGCGCCCGTTTGCGCGCCAGCTTGCGCCGGAATGATCGACACGAGCAACGCCATCGCCAGCAGGAAAAGCACACCTCTATGCGGCAATTTGATCACTGCGATCCTTCGAGAAATAGGTGCGGAGCGAGAGCCATTGGTCACATTTCCTGACTATGGCAAACGTGTTTCGGACAAAATTGGATGCGTCTCGGACAATCGGGCCGCCGCCTCTTTTCTCTTCCTCGGCGCTGCTTTTTACACGCTCTCAGAAATGGGTCGGAACTGCAATGCCCTAGCGGCAATATGCGGCGCAGAGGAGCTGCGCCCGATCCGTTTCCCATCGTCTGAGGGAACGAACACATGAACTTTTCATCCAAGACCATCCGGTGCGGTCTGCTGATCGCCACCAGCACTGCGGCGCTTGCTGCCGCCAACCCTGCTTCGGCGGAAACCTGTTTCATCGACCGAAATGGAAATGGCCAAATCGATCCAGGTACCGACGATGATGGCGACGCGAATGGGGGGCGTAATCCGCGTATATTGGCTTGCGGGGTTGAGGCAGAAGCGACGGGCGACCTCAGCACAGCGATAGGACATACCGCACGAGCAACCGGCCGCCGAAACGTGGCTGTTGGATTTGACGCGCAAGCGCTGGATGCCGGTACCACCGCGATCGGATCAGAAGCGGTGGCAATGTGGGCCTTGGGTGTAGCTGTTGGTCTGGAAAGTCAGGCGATCAGTCTCGGCGCTACCGCCATTGGCGCAAACAGCGTTGCCAGCGGTCTGCGCAGCACCGCCCTTGGAATGTTCAGCCGTGCAGAAGGGCTCGACAGTATCGCCGCCGGCAGAGATAGCCGGGCAACAATGAATTTAAGCACCGCAATTGGTGCAGCAACCAGGGCGACAGGCATAAGAAGCACCGCAACCGGCAATGGAGCCGCGGCCTTGCAACTGGACAGCACAGCAACTGGAGCTTCCAGCAGGGCTATTGGTACCCTAGGCACTGCTACCGGCGCATTCAGCGCTGCAACGGGCGCGAACAGTACGGCGAACGGTGTCGTCAGCGTCGCTTCGGGCGCGAACAGTACAGCCAACGGTGTCTTTAGTACGGCCTCAGGAGCAGGCAGCAGCGCCATCGGAGTTGCCACTCAGGCAACCGGCGAACAGTCCATCGCCATTGGGGCTGATGGCGAAGACGGCGATGATCTGGGCGCTGTTGCAACAGCCAATGGCGCCATTGCAATCGGCAATGATGCGCAGGCGAGCAGCGAACGGGCGGTGGCGCTTGGATTGGGTGCGATTGCGTCGGGTTCCACTGCGCTTGGTGGCGGAGCGCAAGCCACCGGCGCGGGATCGGTGGCGGTTGGCATCGATGCACAGGCGACGGGGGATCGCTCGATCGCGATTGGCGAGGACGGCGGAGATGCCGATACGCTGGGCGCGGTTGCCTCTGCGGACGACAGCACGGCCGTCGGCAATGATGCATTGGCCAACAATGCCCAAGCAAGCGCGTTCGGATCCGGAAGTGCGGCGAGCGGGACCGGCAGCATCGCCATTGGAGCTTCCAGCCAGGCCAGTGCTGCACGCAGTACCGCCGCCGGATTCAACAGCGTGGCCAGCGGTTTGGGCAGCACCGCCATCGGGGCTTCCAGCGAGGCTAGTGGTATCAACAGCACCGCTATCGGACGCAACAGTCAGGCCAGCGGGGTCGGTGGCACCGCTACCGGAACTTTCAGTGAATCTAGTGGTATCAACAGCACTGCTACCGGGCAGTCTAGTGTGGCCAGCGGTGAACGTAGCACCGCCATCGGAACTTCCAGCGACGCAACCAGTGCATATAGCACCGCACTCGGTTCTCTCAGTGAAGCCATTGGTGACCGCAGCACCGCCATCGGTTCAAGAAGTGTGGCCAGCGGTGACCAGTCTATCGCCATCGGTGCAGATGGCGACGATCCCAACAATATTGGCGCTCTTGCCGCTACCGCCTCCGCCAGGGGCGCGGTCGCAATCGGTAATGAAACGCAGGCAACGGCGATTAATTCGGTGGCGCTGGGCGCTGGATCCATTGCTAATCGTGCCAACACTTTATCGGTAGGCTTTGTCGGGGGTGAGCGTCAGATAACTAACGTTGCGGCAGGCACCGAGGACAATGATGCGGTTAACCTTGCACAGCTCAACGCTTCCATCGGAGTGGCGGGCGAAAGCGGCTGTCGCAACAATCCCGGTCCTGACGGCATCCCCGGCACCGCCGACGATCCTGCCGATACGCTTGAATGCGGTAACGGAGCAGTGGCCTCAGCGGCTGGCAGCACCGCAATCGGTGACAATAGCGAGGCAAGCGGTGAAGGGGCGAGCGCGGTTGGTAACAGCGCACAGGCCTCGGGCGATAATGCCAGCGCCTTTGGAACAAGAGCAAGCGCTACCGGTCAAGACAGCACCGCCATTGGTGCGCTCAGTGCCGCCAGTGGTTTCCGGGCGACTGCCAATGGCTACCTGAGCAACGCCTCTGGTGAAAGCAGCACAGCCACCGGTGCCAGGAGCCGGGCTTCGGCCAATTTCAGCACGGCAACAGGTAGCTCCAGTGAGGCAAGCGGAGAAGCCAGTACCGCCACCGGTTATGACAGTGAAGCCAGTGCGCCTTTCAGTACAGCAATGGGTTATAGAAGTACGGCCTCGGCCAGACAGACTGTTGCCGTCGGTGTCGGAAGCAGGGCGGATGCCATCGGCGCGATAGCGATCGGCGGTGATGGCGGAGATATGGATTCTGATGGTGCGGTTGCATCGGGGGAAAATGCCGTTGCGCTAGGCATTGATGCCCAGGCGACAGCGGACAATGCAGTGGCACTGGGCGCAGGGTCGAACGCCAACCGTGACAACAGTGTTTCTGTCGGCTTTGTTGGCGGAGAGCGGCAAATCACCAATGTCGCAGCGGGTACTGAAAATACCGATGCGGCCAATGTCGGGCAGCTCAATCTCGTCGAAAATGCCGCTGCCAATGCGCAGGCAACCGCCGATACCGCACTTGCAAATGCTGCGAGCGCGCAGGGAACGGCAGACACCGCGAGGACAGAAGCGGCTGCTGCCCAAGCCGCTGCGAACAACGCGCAGGCAACCGCCAATCAGGGCGTGGCCGATGCGGCAGCCGCTCAGGGGACAGCAGATACCGCCTTGGCCAATGCAGCCACAGCGCAAGGCACTGCCGATATGGCTCGCTCGGAAGCCGCAGCGGCGCAAACCCGGGCGGATGAGGCGTTTGCAAATGCAGCCACGGCTCAAACAACCGCAGATACCGCCAGAGCGGAAGCCCGGGCGGCGCAACTTGCGGCAGATCAGGCTGGTGCAGGTGCGGCTGGCGCGCAAGCCAGAGCCGACGAAGCGTTTGAGAATGCTGTCGAAGCTCAGGCGGATGCTAACACTGCGCGAGCCGAAGCGATGCAGGCCCAGTCTGACGCCAACACGGCGCTCGCAAGGTCAGAGGCGAACAGCCAGGAGCTGGCATATTTCGACAGCAACAGCACTGGCCCTGGTGCAAATGCTACCGGTCTGGACGCCCTCGCCATCGGAACCGGAAGCGAGGCCAGCGGCGATCAATCCGTGGCCATCGGGGCCAGCGCGCAAGCTACAAATGGCCAGGCGGTCTCCATCGGAGCAGGCAATATTGCTTCGGGCAATGGAGCCGTCGCCATCGGTGATCCAAACTTTGCCACGGGTATAGGCGCAGTTGCGCTGGGCGCGGACAATAGCGCAACCGGTACCGGCGCGGTGGCTATCGGTAATCTCAACGTCGCCAATGGAAATGGCGCGATCGCACTTGGCAATGAAGCATCAGCGGTTGGTGATGGAGCGGTTGCCATCGGCCCTGGAGCCATTGCGGACCGCGAGAACCTGATCGCCTTGGGCAGCGACGCGTCGACCGTGAAGGTTGCCGGTATTACCTCGGAGGCCAGTCGGGCGGCGCAGGAAGGTGCTCTAAGCCTCGTCACCACCGACGCCGCCGGGAACCTTGGATCAACCTCGCTCGATGTCGGCGGACTCGTCAATCTTGGAAGCCGCGTCACGGATCTCGAAACGCAGACGTCTGCACTCGTGCGGCAGGTAACCCTGGTTGATCGGCAGGCCAATGGCGGGATCGCCGCTGCGATGGCGTTGTCCGGCACAACGATCGTACCCGATGTTGATTGGTCGCTATCCTTCAACCTGTCGACTTATGAGGGTGAACAAGGCTTCTCCACCGCGATCGTCGGCCGGGTTGCGGAGAAAGTCTATGTTTCTGGGGGCATTACTGGATCGACTGTGCGCGGAAGCACAGGCGGCAGAGTCGGCGTCACATTCGGGTTTTGATCGGCCTTACCGACCCCCTCGGGCCGATCTGGGCGGCGACGGTGAATACGCCGCGCCGCCCACACAGCAATAAACAGAACCAACCACCACGTCCACTTGCACCTCCAGTCTCGGTCGCTGGGCGCTGACTGAAAGTGGGCCGGAAGCAGACCGGCTGCTTTCGGATTACTCGATAGCTAAAGCGGAAGTTCGGCATTCGATCTCAGAAGAGCATATTGCTGCCGCCCGTCGCTTAGCCGTTTTCGGACGCTAGGGCATTCCAGACTCTTTGTACGGTCGGACGCTTGTTGTGTCGTGAACTGAAGATGACAACATCGAGGTCTGAGCCGTAGTCCTCCGAAATCACCTCGAGCGGAACGTCACCGCTCATGTGCTTCGCAATGGATTCGGGTAGCCATGCCACACCCAAGCCCTCACGTGCAGCCGTGGCCAGGCTCTCCGCCAACGTGGCGCGGTAGACCGTCCGCAGTCTCCGTTCGAATGGCGCGTTGTTGAGCACATTTCGGAGTACGCGCGACATGATCGACGTTGGGCCATACTCGAGAAGTGGGATCGGATCTTCGCGACCTGGGTCAAGGATACCAGAAAACTTCTCGGCGTTTCCGTATGGCAGCACACGGTCCTTGGAAATTACAAATCGCGGATAGTCATCGACGTCGACATCGAACGGAATGGCGGCGTGATTGTAGCAGATGAAAAAATCGCATGTGCCGTTTCGTAGCGCGTAAAGGTATTCCTCGATCGTCCGTGTTTCTGGGACAATCGCGGCTTCGAACGAGGGAATTTTTCGATGCAGATCGGCCACCAATCGCGGGAGAAAGTTCAAAGCGAGCGTGTGCAGGCACGCTATTGTGATGCCCCGCTCGCTTATCCTTGCATAGTTCGCTGCCGCCGCCTGCGCTTCTCCAGCCTGTTTGATAATGGCGCTGGCGCTGCTCATGAACTCGGCTCCAGCGGCAGTTAGCCGGATTGGATGTTCAGTGCGATCGACCAGTTCGGCACCAGCCCACTGTTCCAGCGCCTTTATGCGTCGACTGAGCGCTGATTGTGTCACAAACCGTGCCTCCGCGGCCCTGGCGAAATGACCAAGTCGAGCGACTGCGGCCAAGTCCTCCAGCCATTTAAGCTCCAAAGCCTTTACCTTTCAATATCTTGCGATTTTCGCATTGAAGCTACCGAAATCGGAACTTGAAGTCGACCGTGAATTCCTTCCTCCTTTGTGCGGACAGAACGAACTCGCGAGAGGCAGATCGAAGGCAGTTTACTGACGTGCATCACCGGGGCGATCAGACGCTATGCTGCAGCTGCCGACGAGACAGGGGAATAGTGCACACCTATGATCACAAATGACAGCGTCATTCTAGGCCTGCTTGCTGCCGTGCTCCTTTTTGTCGGAGTGACCCGACAATTCGGGGGCGGCTGGCAGAAGTTCTATACCTTCGTGCCAGTGATCTTGGTCTGCTATCTCGTCCCGTCTTTGATGCGGACTTTCGGCCTGATCGACACGTCGGAGTCGAATCTCTGGCCAATTGCAAAAGACTACTTCCTGCCTGCAGCACTGGTGTTGCTCACCTTGTCGATCGACATGAAGGCGATCTTGGGATTGGGTCCGAAGGCGCTGATCATGTTCTTCACGGCGACAGTAGGGATCGTGATCGGCGGGCCGATTGCACTTTGGATCGTGGCGCAATTCGACCCGAGTATTCTGGGCGACGGGGAAAACGCCGCGTGGCGCGGACTCGCTACCTTGGCAGGCAGCTGGATAGGCGGCGGTGCGAACCAGACCGCCATGTTGGAAATCTATGGCTACAACCCGGAACGCTATGCCGCGCTTGTTGCAGTCGATATCATCGTCGCCAATATCTGGATGATCTTTCTGCTCTATGGTGCCGGAGCACCTGAAAAGATCGACCGTTGGTTGAAAGCGGACACTTCCGCGATCGAACGGCTACGTGACAAGATGGCCGATTACAGCGCATCGGTTGAGCGTAATACGACAGCCAACGATTGGCTTGTGCTCGGAGGATTTGCTCTCGCGGCAGTTGGCCTGTCGCATCTGGGCGGACAGGCAATTGCTGCATTGTTTGAGCGGGCGTTCGAGAGCAGCGACGGCGTGCTGGCCAGCAAATTCTTCTGGGTAGTGGTGATCTCCACCACGATCGGCCTGGGAGCGAGTTTCACCAAGGCGCGCGATCTGGAGGGGGTCGGCGCATCCAAGCTCGGTACCGTGTTCATTTTTCTGTTGGTGACGGTGATCGGGACCAAGATGGACATTCTGCAATTGGGTGATGCTCCATCATTCTTCGCCATCGGCGTGATCTGGATGCTGATCCACACGCTGTTGCTGCTGATCGTAGGCAAGATCATACGTGCGCCGTTTTTCTTTATCGCAGTTGGAAGCAAGGCGAATGTCGGCGGTGCAGCATCAGCCCCCGTGGTGGCGGGAGCGTTCCATCCTGCGCTGGCACCAGTGGGTGTGCTGCTCGCTGTGCTGGGCTACGCGCTTGGAACTTACGCCGCGATCCTGACGGCTGAGCTGATGAGCTTGGTTGGCGGATAGGCTGAAGACCGATGACGAGCAGAACCAAACAGATCCTGGCGATGAGCAACTCGTCCGCGTTTTTCGTAGAAGCGCCGGAAACGCCGCTTCTTGCTCAATATGTGATCGGCCTGACCGGCAAGGAAACGCCGGTCATCGTCCATGTAGGGGCGGCGAATGGCGACTCGTCGGAGAAGGCGAGCAAGTTCTTCTCACTTGCACATCGGGCTGGGTTCGAGCCTAGGCATCTCAACCTTTTCGCGCTCGAGGACGGTGATCCGAACACTTTTTTCGCCGGCGCCGACGCGATTTACATCGATGGCGGTTCTACCCGGAATCTAAGGGCACTGCTCAACGAATGGTCCGCCGACGAGGCTTTGAGGCGTGCCTATGAAGATGGCCTCGTGATATCGGGAGCGAGTGCAGGCGCTAACATACTGTTTGAATGGGGCATGACGGATTCGATCAAGACCCAGATCGAAGCGACTGCCGGCCTGGGATTGCTGCGCGGATCTGCATCGGTCCACGCAAATGTGCGCTCGGATCGCAATGAAGCGCTGGACCGGCACCTGGCAGGCGCGAACGCCGCTTATCCCGCTTACATGCTCGATGATTTTACGGCTTTGCACTTCAACGAAAACAACCTGCAATGCGCAATCTCAACCCTGCCTGAAGCAAAAGTGCACAGCGATAATGGCAATGGTGAGCGGGTTGCTCAGCCGATGACCTTATTGGCAGATGAGGATGCAATCGATACAATCTGACAAATATGCCGCAGTAATCGCATTTTTAAGCGACCTTGAACCCAGGCTTGTGAAAAATTCTTTCAATTTGAACATCTTGCATTTTGCACATCAACTAGCGCCTTTTCGGAATTAGATGCGCCCTGCTGTTTTAGTCAGTCTCAATTCTTGGCTGATCCAAGGGTGGGTGTTCAGTCGGGGCTGGCGAACGAATGTCAGACAGGGAGGTTTTGAAATGAAACGATCATATACCGCAGCGGTAAGCACTTCAGCTCTCGCGCTTGCATTGTGCATTGGAGGCCAGGCTTCAGCGCAAGAGGCCCAAGTGACCGACGACCAGCCAACCTTGGCAACCGACACTACGCAAAACACAATCGTGGTCACGGGCAGTCGTATCCAGCGCACGATCGAAGAAAGCGCTGTGCCAATCCAGATTCTGGGCGCTGAGGATATCGAGGAGTCCGGCACTACCGATCTTGCCGAGGCGGTGCTGCAATTGCCTGGCGTATCGGAATCGATCTCGCCACAGAATTCCAATAACCTCATACAGACAAGCGGACTTTCAACCATCAGTTTGCGGCGTCTCGGGGATGATCGAACCCTGGTGCTTATCAATGGTAAAAGGGCCGTTTCCAACTCTGGCAATTCTGACCGGGTCAGTCTGTCAACGCTTCCGGCAGGGTTCGTTGAGCGCGCCGAGGTGCTCACCGGTGGGATGTCGGCAGTTTACGGGTCTGATGCTATCGCGGGGGTGGCAAACTTTATCCTTGAAGACGACTTCACCGGTATCGAGATTGATGGCCGCTTTTCAACACCTGACGCAAGCGGCGGAGAAGAGTTTCGGATCAATGCGCTTGGCGGCACTGAATTTGCTGGCGGACGAGGCTATGCGTTGCTCGGGATCGAGTACCGCAACGAGAACGCGGTTTTTGCGGATGAGACCCGGCCTCTGACCATCGCTGCGCTTGAATTCGACGATCCGATCCCCTCCACCGGCAGCGATGGGTGGACGGACGAGATCAATTTCCCCGGCTGCTTCGGGATTGACACCGATCGTCACTGTCTGCTGCCAAGCTTCAGCAGCTCAACGCCCGGTGGCGTGTTTGAAGGTGACGCGTGGTTCGTAAATGGACAGTGGTTCAACGATGAATCGCTGCGTCCGACAACCGGTCCTGGAGCTCGGCCAGATGGATCCGATTTCTACACCGATTTCGATGGGTTCAATTTTCGCCCGGGCCGTTCGGTTTTGTCGGAGCGCGAAGTTCTAAACATCGCGCTTACGACGTCTTTCGAGATATCCGATGCCGCGACATTCTCCTTCACCGGTGCCTATTCCGATGTCGACACCGCCACCTTTACCGGTTTTGAAACCTTGAATAATGGCGATACGCTCGGTGATGGCACCAATATCGGCAATATCGCCTCGGATCATCCGTTCATCCCCCCTGAGGTCGAGGAAACCCGTAGTGGGTCCGTGAGCTTCAATCGGCGCTTGGTCGAGTTGGGCGAACAGGCCCGGATCAACGACCGTCGTACCTTGCGCCTTATTGCCGATGTGACAGGCGATCTCAGCGACAGTTTGAGATATGAAGTCTTCGGCACTTATGGCCGGTTCAAGCAGGAACAGACCAACCCCAACGAGTACAATTTCCTCAAGGCCCGCTTCGCACTCGATATCGAGTCCGACGGAAACGGTGGCTTTCAATGCGTCGATGCCGATGCTCGAGCCGATGGCTGTGTTCCTCTCGACATCTTTGGCGAAGGTACCATCTCGCAAGCCGCCGCCGACTACATCCGCTACAATGGATTTGGCGAACAGGTACGGGAGCAATATACTGCGGGTGGGTTCGTTTCGGGTACGCTGTTCGAAATGCCTGCTGGCGATCTGAAATTCGCGGCAGGGGTGGAATGGCGCCGCGAAAGTCAGGATACCGACGGGGACCCGGATGGCGACCTGTTCGCAGGCGCAAATGGCGTTCGCGATCTTGATGACGGGGCGACCCGCGACACGCCGGGGTTTGCGCCGGATAGTGATTTCGATGTCACCTCCCTCGCGACTTTCCCAAGCGTATCGGCGAGCTACGAAGTGGTCGAAGCATATGCGGAGGTCGATATCCCGGTCTTTGATGGCTTCAACATACAACTTGCCGGTCGTATCGGTGACTACAACACGGTCGGAACGATCTTCAGTTACAATGCCGGCGCGGTCTGGAAGGTAAGCGACGATATCGGGTTCAGGGCGCAATATTCGCGGTCGCAACGCGCACCGAACCTGACCGAGATATTCTCGCCACCACGACCGGATGCCGATGGGTTGTCCGATCCGTGCGAGGGATTGCTGCCCGACGGAACGGGAATCACCGATATCGTCGGCGACGGAGCGGACAACGCCGATCTGGCGGTGGTCGCTGCCAACTGCCTGACCGAACCCGGCATACAGGCGTTCTTCGCCGATCCGGACAATGCAGGCGAACCATTCACCGACGATCAGACCGCTACGCAGGGACCCAATGCGGGTAATCCGAATGTGCAGGAAGAAACGGCTGATACGATCACGGCGGGCTTTGCGTTCACGCCTAGTTTCATTCCCGGCCTGACGATCGTGGCCGATTATTATCGCATCAAGATCAAGGATGCGATCACGGCTATATCGACACAGAACACGGTATCGCTCTGCTACTCTGCAACTGATTTCCCGAACAACAAGTTCTGCGATGTGATTACCCGCGACGGCGTTGGCGCCATTACTGAGGTCATCAACTTCCAGGAAAATCTCGATACCGAAGTGGTATCCGGTTTCGATGCTCAGATACTCTATCGTTTTGAGCCTGAGTTCATTCCTGGGCGGTTCGATCTCGACTTCCGCTATGCTCATTATTTCGAGCAGGAGGTCTCTTTTGAAGGGATCGGCGGAGCCATCATCACGTCGTCACCTCTCGGCGAGATCGGTGAAAGCGAGGACGAGTTCCGCCTTCGTCTGGGCTATAGCAATGGCGGTTTCCGCTTGAGTTACACGGTTACCTATCTCGGCGGTGGCGTCGACGACATAGCGCAGAACAGCGACCCACTCGACGAACGTTTCTTCGAAGTCGGAGATCAGGATTTCCATCGCATCTACATGCGCTACGAATTCGGCGACGACGATCAGTTCCAGATCTATGGCGGAGTGAACAACATCTTCGACAATTTCGGCGCATTCGTTCCGACGGGTTTGGACAACGGTTCGAGCTATAATCTGTCGAACAGTCTGGCCGATGTGCAGGGCAGAGAATTCTATGTCGGTGCGCGGGTCCGCTTCTGATCCGCTCCTTAACGATCATGGAACGCCCCGTCAGCACGAAACTGGCGGGGCGTTTCCGTTGATTGTGCAACACCGGAGAAGTTCCGATGCCTGAGGGCGGACCATGTGGGTCGAGTCCGATTTTCTAGGCGAGTTTATCGTCCTATCGACACATAGTTTTTTGGGCCGCAAGCTGACGTTCCGCTATCGAGCATCCGGACATGGAAAGCAGTCAGCGCTAGGACAATGAGAATGCTGAGATCAGCTCAGTCGCAAGTTTGCGGCCTTGTCAACGCACCGTGCCTCCAATGACGCCCTCGGACATTCGCTATCGGCGCGCTGGCATGGGGCTACATATCACGTTGACGGTCAGCTTCTGGGGAGGCGCCTCCTTGATCCGCCTCTTGGTAGCGTGACCGGGTAAAGGCCAACGCCTCTTCTCACGCACGTCCCAGACTGCGATTGCCGAAACCGTGTAGGCAGAATGACGCACCAAGGTGCGACCGGTCTGCAAGAAACGTCGTCTGGTATCACCTCCGCGTCGATCAATCTCATCATTACACAGCCGAACCGGTGAAAGCCTCATGGTTGGATTGCTCCATGCCGCAACGTCCATCACGGGCACGCTGTAGTTATTGACGCGACTGCCGTTGAAGCGCCCATTGTCCAGCTTCACTAAGGTCTCTCCGACACGCAATATAGACTCGGTCTGCCGCACCAGATTTTTGGGCCGCTCTATCGTGACGCCGAGCTTGAAACTGATATTCCTATTTGTGACGCGCACATACCGTTCCCCATCACCGACCACGATTATTGAGGGGACAGGCGAGTAGACGTTCACCTCGACGGTCTCTGCTCGCGCTAAGCCCGTCGAAAGCCAAGCAAGGGCGATGACGCAGGCTATTTTCGGCGAGCGGCGCATAGACGTGTCCCTTCCGAAAGCCAAAATCGGTTGCACTGCACGGAGCCAATCATTTCAAGCTCAGCTCCGCCCTGAGCTTTTCTGGCATTGGATCTCGAAATCCTTCTCGATCACCTGACGCATCTTGCCCGCCTTATTGGTGAGGACGAGCGTGACCCGCATGTTCTTTGATTTCGTTTCGTTCCCGCCCAGCTGCCACACCAACTTCCGCCGCGCCTGAAAACTGGTCTTCGCTCCGGCTTTGAGTCGCACTGGCATCTTGCGCGAATTCCACTGCCCGATCCGATACTGAAGATGTCCCTCAAACTGGCGGCGGCCTGAGACCCGGCCAAATAGTTCGACACGAGCCGGGCAGGTGAAGTTGCCCGCGGGGAGGAAATTTTTCGGTGTTACGGAAATCGTTGCGCCGATGGGACGCTTTTTTGCTATCCCCTGAGCTATCTCCTCAGGCGTCACCTTTCTGGTGCTTGTACTCGTCGCTTTGGTCGCCTTGTTTCCTATCGGGTTACATTTGACATAGACCGTGGTCATTATCTCCGGCGACTTGAAGGTTCTTTTCTCGGTTGGATCGAACAGCAAAGGGCGGTTCTTCTTGATCAACCAATATGATTCTGCTCGCACCTTGTATGCCTTGGTGCGGCGAATGGTGCCCCCTTGTTTTAGGAACTTCTTCCTCGCCGCACCTTTCTGATAGCTAAGCTCGTCGTTGCACAATTTGATCGGTGAGACGCGCTCATTCACGGCACGCCAAGCACGTACATCCATCACCGGTGTCGTGATTTTGTGGACGTTGTGAGCCCGGACATCCTCAACATTCACACTGTAGTTTTCTACAAATATCTTCCCAGTAGCGCTCTTGCCATTTTCGGGTTTTCGCCCTTTCAAAATGAAGAAAAAGTCGATCTGCTTGGTCAGAATGGTGTCATATCCTCCGCCGTGACCGTCGACTACGATCACAGGCCGGGGATATGGGCTGGGCTGACCTGGTTTGACAACGCCTGCTTGTTGAACTTGCGTGACCGGCGGAAGTTTTGGAAGCTCGGCAAACACAGCTGTTGGCATCAAAACTGAGCATGCAAGCGCTAGATAGAATGTCTTGGTCGCAATTCGCATATCGATTCTCCTGCTCATCCGTTCGTGTCGTGCGTGCCGTTGCCACCCGCGCCCGTTAGGGCATTTTGCAAGCGTTGCCGCCTGACAAAAGGGCCCTCAAAGACCACGTCCGACATCCGCCCGGCCTAAGCCCAAATGCGTTTTGCTGATGGAAACGTTGGAGAACGTCCGATCTGCTTTGTCGAAGCTGCATTTGTAGACCTGCCCGAGGCCGTCATGCGGTTCCTCGCTATGTGATTATCCGTTTCGTTGGCACGTGACGGTCATGTTCCGGCGCTTGCTACGCTGCAGTTCCCCATCCGCATCGCTGACGTTGAATGTGAAACTGAGCTGTTTTCTGGGCGCTGAGTTGGTCGAAGAGGTGAGCCCGCCAATCTGCCAATCGAGCGGATAACTAGCGACAATGTAGCGCCCGCCTTCTCCGCCGAACGCCAAGTCGCTCGGAGTTGAAAGCCATTGCGCACCGACAAAAATCGCCTTGCCATTGAAGGCGCGTCGTACATCGACCCGCCCGCGCAAACGAACTGTACTTGGACACCTCCACCTGCCGACTTGCTCGATATTGGCGGGTGCGGCTGTCAGGGAAAGCGGTTTGACCGTCGGCGGAGGATTTGTCCGTCGCGATCCTGGATTGCCAGATGGCGAACGATCCGGGTTGGTCCGGCGTGCATTTCCCTCTGGGTTGGTACGCGTTGCACCGGCATTTCGATTTAGCGGCGCACATTTGATTTGCGCGATAATCTCAACGCTGTTTTCCCAGGTTTGAACCGTTGGAGGATCTTCGAACCCGATGCCGGGGCGATCGGCCACCAGCCAACTCGATCGGAGTTCGCCATCATAGGCGTTTCGGACGGTGTAAGTCCCCCCATTTCTAAGGAAGTCGACCCGCGCGTTGCCCGACAAGGCATTCAATTTCCCATTGCAAAACAGGACAGTATCGAAACTGCCATTTTTCGGAGGCTGATAGGGCAAATCGACGCGGTAAATGCGGGGCTCATCCGGTTCGCCAAAATCATAGACGAAGGAGGCGATTTTCATCTGGCTCCCTTGATGGCCTCGTGATCTTGCTGGCGGGTGGCCCTTCATGCGGATCCAGAGTGATACGGTCTGCGTCTTAACTCGTGTGTATCGCTGCCGATTGCCCTCGACCACCACCCTCGTCTGACCGATGCCAGCGTCGCTGTCCGGAGATACCTGGAACGCTTCGATGACTGTAGTCGCTCGCGCTTCGGGCGCGGCAATGGCCAGAACCGGCACCGAAAAAGTGCAGAATACGCGATAGACTTTCTTTGGCATGACAGACCGCTCCATAAATGCAGTACCTTCTTGCATTGCGCGCGCTGGTGCAGCTTCGGTGCACGCCCCCAATTTTCGGCTCGCAGGCACCCAATTTTTGTCTGCACCCTGTTCGTTCCGGAAATCTTGCGGCAAACTCCTCGCATGCTCGCCGAAAGAGACAGCGAATTGGCAAAGCTTACCGAACTGCTCGATGTCGCGGGCAAAGGCGGTCATGTGGCCGCGGTCGGCGGGGAGGCGGGGATCGGCAAGACGGCGATGCTGCGCGAATTCGCTGACCGACTATCGGATGATTATCAGTGCATCTGGGGAATGTGCGATGCGCTCTTCACCCCGCGTCCGCTGGGGCCGGTGCACGATATCGCGGCGATGCTGGGCGAGCTAGGCGAAGACTGGCAAACTGCGGGTGGAATGGAGCTGTTTTCGCGCCTGCTGGCGCATCTTTCAGAGAGCGACAGACCAGTAGTTCTGATCCTGGAGGACGTTCACTGGGCAGATAATGGGACGCTTGATTTCATCCGCTTCCTGGGTCGCCGCATTACGCTGTGCCGCACCCTGCTGATCGTAAGCTATCGCAATGACGAGCTCGGTCGTACCCACCCGCTGCTGAGAGTCTTCGGAGACATTCCCAGCGCACAGATGGAACGGATCGAGCTTGCGCCATTGTCGCTCGCAGCGGTCGCGCGGCTTGCCGAGGAAAGCGGCCGCGATGCGGAAAACCTTCTGGAGATCACCGGCGGCAACCCGTTCTTTCTCTCCGAAATTCTCGCCAGTGGCGAAGTTGGCAAGCAAGTTCCGGTTTCAGTCCAGGACGCGGTGAACAGCCGTCTGTCGCGCCTGAAACCCGAGCACATTCGATTGCTCGAAGCGCTGAGCATCATCCCGGTTCCGATCCACCCGGCTCTGCATTGTTGCTGGATCGAGGAACATGAGCGGCTGCTGCAACACTGCGTCGATCTGTCGATCCTTCTCGAGGGCTCCGATGGGCGGCTTCGTTTTCGCCACGAGCTGGCGAGATTGGCCACTTCCAATCGCTGTTCCTCAATCGACAAACGCAATCTGCATCACGCGCACCTCACCAGCATGCTGGAGCGCTCTGAGCGCTACGACGCGGGGGAATTGTTGCATCATGCGCGCGGGGCCGGAGATGCTGCACAAGTGTTGCATTTCGCCCCGATCGCGGCGAGCAACGCAGCGCAGCTAGGCGCGCATAGGGAAGCAGCCGACTATCTTGAGGCTGCGCTCGAATATGTCGATGAGGCGGAGCCGGAGGAGGCCGCGCAGCTTTACGAAAGCTGGGCCTACGAGGCGGCCATATCGCATCGGATCGATGACCGGGTGATAGAGGCCCGTCGGCACGCATTGACCATGTGGCGAGCGCTCGGGCGCGAAGAAAAGATCGCAGAGAACCTGAGGCACCTCTCGCGCCTCTACTGGTATCGCGGCGAAGCCGTGCAGGCGAGGCGATACTTGGACGATGCGATCAATCTGCTCGAACAGATCGAGGATGCCAGCCATCTGGCGCTTGCTTACTCGATGCGCTCGCAGATGCAGATGCTATCGAGCCGGATGGACGATGCCATCGACTGGGGCAAACGCGCTCTCGAGCAGCTGGGCAACAAGGCGGTTCCCGAAGTTGAGGTGCATGCACTCAACAACATCGGGACGGCCCGCATGTTTCTCGGCGATCCTGCCGGGATTGCCGACCTCGAGCGCAGCCTTGAGATCGCGTTGGAACACAACCTGCATGAAGACGCGGCGCGGGTTTTTACCAACCTTTCTGAGTATGCTGTCGATATGCGCAGGCTCGAGCTTGCTGAAGACGTCCTGAAGCGTGGTATCGAATTCGACACCGATCACGATCTCGATAGCTGGACGTTCTATCTGCTCGGACGCAAGGCGCAGCTCCGATTGGAACAGGCACGCCTCAGTGAAGCCGAGGAGATTTGCCGCTCGGTCATCGCAACTTCCGGCCAAACCTTGCTGATGAAGCTGCCCGCCCGGATTATGCTGGCTCGCACACAGGTTCGCTTGGGCGGTGATCAAGCCGCCAGGACGCTCGCAAAGGCGCATAAGGATGCGCTTGCAACTGGCGAAGTTCAATATTGCATTCCGGTCCTGATCGGGATGCTCGAACGTGCTTGGCTGACAGACTCCGATACGCTCGCGACGGAGGCTTGCGCCGGACTGGAGCGCATTGATCTTGCTTGTTTCAGCCTGTGGACTCGGGCGGAGCTTACGTTCTGGAAGCAGTTGTTGGGCATGGATGCCGGGACAGCCAAAGGTGTCTGCGACACCGCATTCCATGCAGCATTGGACGGCGATTTCGCGGCTTCGGGAATGCAGTTTGCACGGTGCGGCGCCGACTACCTTGCCAATCTGTGCTTCGGTCTGTCCGACAATCCTCAGACGGTCTCCGCTGGACTTGCAGCGCTCCACCGTCAGGGCGCGAAGGCACCTGTCGCGCGCTTGACCGAGCTGCTGGAGAAGCGCGGACTTACGCGCGAAGACATAACGCTTCCTCGCGGGCCCTATCGTGCTGCCCGCAAGAACCCTTTCGGCCTGACGGCAAAGGAAATGATCGTCCTCGAATATCTCGCGCAAGGTCTGAACAACGCCGAGATCGCCGATGAAATGTCGCGCTCGCAGCGAACAGTTGAGCATCACGTCTCCGCAATTCTGCAAAAGCTCGAGGTCGAGAACCGCTTGGCTGTCCTGCTGAAACTTCGCGATGAACCATGGATCATTGGAGAGCCCGCCGAAACCGACGCTTAGCGTAAGCCTGCGAGTCCATCGCGTTCATTCGCCAAATCTGACGGCGCGTATCCTAAAAATTGGGCGCGCTTACCGATGACGGGCGAGATTGCTGGGCGCATCCTTTCTCCATAACGCAATTCGATCTGGAGAAGCTCAATGCGCCGCCCCCATTGCTCACATCGTCAACCCTTGCGCTCGGCGCTATCGCTGCGCTCGCGTTAACTCCGCCTGTCGCGGCGCAGGAAGCGAAGATGGACCAGCTGGAGCAGCGCCTGACTCAGGAATTCCAGCGCCAGTTCGTCGGATATTCGATTGCGATCGCCCGTCACGGCAGGGTGAAGCGCACGCTCGTCTCCGGTCTCGCTAGACGCGATGCCGATGGTCGGAAGGAATGGAGGCCGCGCACACGCGCCAATGTTGCCAGTGTTTCCAAATCGATCACGGCCATTGCCGTCCTGCAAGCGCTTGAAGCCAATGGCCTTACTATCGAAGCGCCGATCGCGCCTTATCTGCCCGCAGGTTGGACCAGAGGGCGAGGTTTTCGGCAAGGTCAAAGCGTGACCTTCCGCCAATTGCTCACTCACACTTCGGGCATGGGGCAGCGTTTCGCCCGGCTCAAGGCAAACGGTAATGAGGGACCTTGGGGCAATGATTGGGATGGGCTGAAATTCGCCGTCGAGAAGGGCGTTGCTGCGCGCTTTCTTGGTGCTGACAAATACGCGGCTGGAAACCGTAATTACAAGAACTCCAACTATGCCTTGTTCCGCATAATCGTCCCGAAACTTTGGCGCATCGCGCAGGGGCAGGACGGGTCCGGCGTGCGAAAAGCCAATCATGGCGCGCTGTTTGCGCTCTATGTCGGCGAGAAAGTGTTGGTCCCTGGCGGGGTTCAACAGGCCAGTTGTGTCGAGCCTGCATCTGGCGGACACGCCTATGCCTATGACTGGAACGACCCAGACGGCGCGGGGTCGGCCTTCAACGGCACGCTGCAGAATTGCGGCGCGCATGCGGGGTGGCGGCTTTCCGCCTCGCACCTCGCGCGGATCGCAGGCCGCGCAGACTGCAATTCGGCAAACTCCTGGCCGGATGACAGGAAACTGCTTTCGTCCCCGGCATGCTTTGCCCGCACGGTCCGGAGGCTCGGTTGGGACAACGACTCAAACGGATCGAGCAGTCGAACCAAAGATCGGTACTGGCATGGCGGCGACCTGTTTTCGCCCAAACAACGGCCTCGCCGTGCAATCCATAGCTGTATGGTCGTGCTGCCCGACGGTTTTTCGGTCGGAGCCATCGCCAATTCAGACAGCCGCGATGGCCAGGGTGTCTGCGGGAAGATCTTGGATGCGGCGGAATTTCTCTGATCGGTCAGTGCCAATTTGGAAGAAAATCGGGGTACTTCTTCTTAGAGGCGACAACAAACCTGCTGAAGGTCACCTCCTTCGCTTCATCGATTGCTTGTTTCAGGAGCTTTGCGCCAAGCGTTTCAACTCGCAGAGAAGCAAACTCAAATCATACAACTTTAAAGGTCTAAGGTGCGAATTTGACTTGTCGCTCAGCCAATCAGGATGCCGAGAGACTGTCAGCTCCTTCTGCTCATTAGGCCCCTACTTCCAAATCGGGCGGTGGCGAATCTGGCCTCAACTGGCAGCCCTCACCCGTGAAATCTAGGTCTCGCTTGTACAAGATCGGCCCACCGGGGGCGTTCAACCCCCTGCCTAACGGACAGTTAGCGCATTCCGTAATGCGGAGAGCAGACTAGGTGGCGGTGGGGCCAGTCTAGATACGAACTCGTCTCCGCCTGGCAGGGCTGTCCCTGCCCTCGCCATCGGTCAGGCCATGAGACTTTACCACTCAGTCAGAGCAGCTGACGGGCCGTTTGCGGAATGACCGGTATTGGCACTGAAGGGGAACGAGCGGACATTCGGCTTGCGATCCAGCCGTCGACGAAACTTCAATGTAAATTTGGCGAAAGTTTGCATTGTCTCACGTGGCTCCTATGCTTTGGCCCTCTCTTCCGAAAAAGCGCAAAGCGGTTTTCCCACCATGCGAAGGATCGGCCTGCCAACAGTATGAGGATGTCGCTGCTAGAGCCATGCAAGCCAAAACCGACGCGCCGATCGACCCACCCATAATTAGCCTGCCCATCGAAACCCACGACCAAGGTTTTTATGACGGTTTCAGCCGGGCGGTGACGATCCCTTCGAAAATCATTGTTTCGCTGATCATTATGTGGGCGATCTTTTTTCCTGTGCGGGCCAGCGAGACCTTGCAGGTCGCCAACTCGACCATCATCGCGTCCTTTTCTTGGTGGTACGTCTACCTCGTCGCATTCCTCATGTTTGCTTGCGCTGTACTCGCAGTCTTTCCGCAATCGGGCAGGTTGAGGATTGGTGCGCAGGATGAGAAGCCGGAATTCTCGCGCTTTTCATGGTTCGCGATGCTGTTCGGAGCGGGCATCGGCATTGGAATGCTAACCTATGCAATTGGCGAGCCCATGTCGCATTTCGCGACCAATCCGCAGATCATCGAAGGATCGCTGCAAGCAGAGACCGCAGCCGCTGTGCGTCCGGCCTATGTCTACACCTTCCTGCATTGGGGCTTCTCTGCTTGGGCGACCTACGCCCTGGTCGGCCTTGCGATTGGCTACGTCTCCTATCGACGCGGTTTACCGCTCACAATCCGGTCCGCGCTTGTGCCGATTTTTGGCCAGAATATGTCAGGGCTGAGCGGTCATCTGGTTGATATCGTTGCCGTGGTGGCGACCATCCTAGGGGTCGCGGTGACCATGGGGCTAGGGGTTGAACAATTTGTCGCAGGGCTGGCTCGGCTTGGTGTGGGTGACTGGCTGCTCGATGCCGAAGGTTCGTCGTCGAACAGCGCGATCGTGGTTGCGCTAATTATACTAGTCGGAGCCTCAACCCTCAGCGCGCTGTCAGGGGTTGGCAAAGGTATCAAGTGGCTTTCGAACCTCAATATGGGGCTCTCTTTCATGCTGCTGGCACTGTTTGTTGCAGTCGGTTCAGGCCTCTACGCGACCGAGCGCCTGTTTGTCGGGCTATGGGACTATGTGACCCATCTGATCCCCACGATGCTGACACTTTACGACGATGAAGGCGACGCGGTCAGCCAGGCGATGATGCAATGGCAGCTCGACTGGTCGGTGTTTTACTGGGCGTGGTGGATCGCCTTTGCGCCCTTTGTAGGGATGTTCATAGCACGCATATCGCGCGGTCGGACGATCCGCGAATATGTGCTGGGCGTCGTGATGGTCCCTTCGTTGATGTGTTTCGTCTGGATGGCCTTTGCTGGAGGGACCGCCATCGATCTGGAGCTGAGCGGAGCTGCAGCGGGCAGCATCATCAATACCGGCATTTCAGACCAGCTCTACGCAACGCTTGCGGTGATGCTCGATCCAGGTGTGGCGCTCATCGTGTCCGCGCTCGTCGTGCTGTTGCTGATGACCTATCTCGTAACATCGGTGGATAGCGCGATCCTGATCGTCAACACGATCAACGGAGCAGGCGAAACGGAGGGCACGCGACGCTATCACATCCTGTTCTGGGGCGCGGCACTGGCCTTTGTTGTCGGCAGCATGCTGATCCTTGGCGGCATCGAGGCGATCCGTATTACGATGATCATCGGCGCCCTGCCGTTCTCCGTCGTGCTGCTTCTGATGGCCGTGAGCATCCTCAAGGCGGTCATATTTGATCTGGTGCGAAAGCGTCATGGCGTGCCGACTACTGCAGAGGCCTGCGCAGGTTGGCATCCCGGAAGTAATTAAATGACAAGCGTTTTTCCAATAGGCGCCTCAAATTTATGTAACAGCCCAACCAATTGCAAAATTTTACTTGCTGGTTTTTGCAGTAAAAGTCACGTACTCTTATAAAAATATGAAAAAATATGCGTACACTCGGTCTATATTTGATTGTTGTCATGTAATTTAGATTCACAGATCGATTGTGTTGTTCCTAGGCAACACAAGAATTTGGGTTTGCAAAAATATCCCGGTGACTGTGGATGTATGACCCCTCGATTGTTAGGCGCCCCCTTCAGCAAATCTTTTTCTATCTTTCGAGGCGCGGGCTGGTTCAGTTCCGCCCGCTTTAAAAAATAATTGTCGCAGGGGCACTCCATTATGAAGAATTTCGCAGCAAGCGCGTCCGCGGGCGCCATGGCGTTTGCATTGGCAACGCCAGCCATCGCTCAGGATCAGACCGCGACTACAAGCGAGCCTGAGAGTGAACAGCGCCAGGGCGGAGTGAATACCATCATCGTGACCGCGCAGAAGCGCAGCGAAGACCTGCAGGATGTTCCAATCTCTGTGACGGCAATCGGGTCCGAACAGCTGGAAGAGCTCAATATCGACACTTTCGAGGATTACCTCGATCAACTGCCGACTGTGACGGCGGGCGGTGCCGGCCCTGGCCAAAGCACGATTTATATTCGTGGACTCGCATCGACGACCCCGAACCTGACGACCGCAGGCGTGGCGGGTCTTGCACCCAACGTTGCGCTCTATCTGGATGAGCAGCCGCTCGCACAGCCGGGACGCAATCTTGATGTCTATGCAGCCGACATGCAGCGCATCGAAGTATTGTCCGGCCCGCAAGGCACACTGTTCGGCGCGAGCTCGCAGGCAGGCGTGGTGCGCCTCATCACGAACAAGCCGTCGCTCTCGGGCTTCGATGCCAGCGTGAACGCTGGCCTGTCCTTCACCAAGGGTGGCGAAGCCAGCTACAAAGGCGAAGTGATGATCAATGTGCCGGTTACGGACACCTTTGCTTTGCGCGGCGTTGCATTCCTCGATGACCAGGGAGGTTACATCGACAACGTCGCCGGAACCCGCAGCGCAGCGGAAAGCGGTCGTTTCCGCACGGCTGACACAGTGCGAGACAACGGTGTGGTCGTCGGCAACCGCGCGGGCTTCCAGGCCGGTGCTGACCTCAGCAATGTGACCTTCATTGACGCGGATAACGCCGCGCTCGTCGAAAATGACTTCAACGACACGCAGTATGCCGGTTTCCGCGCGACGGCTTTGTGGGAGGTGACGCCGGACTGGACTGTCACTGTCGCGCATACCCGCCAGGAAGTGGAAAGCGATGGTGTGTTCTTCGCCGATCCCGAGCTTGACGGCTTGGACGATCTGGAGATTCAACGCTTTTCCGAGGATACGATCGAAGACGAGTTTTCGAACACCAGCTGGACCATCGAAGGCCGTTTGGGCATGCTCGATATCGTTTATGCCGGTGCTTACACTGATCGTACGACGGAGCAGAATGTCGACTACACCGACTATCTCTTCGTCGGTCAGTATCTGCCCTATTATATTTGCGACACGGCTGTCGTTTATCCGACCTATGTCGCAAGCGCCCCGGTGGATCCGACTTGCTACGCGCCGAATCTTGCTGTGGACTCGACCACTAGAACGGAAGTCTTCACCCAGGAGCTGCGCTTCAGCACACCGGCAGAAAATCGTTTCCGCGTCACCGCAGGCGGTTTCTATAGCGACCTGAAACTGCGCGAGTTCAACAATTTCAACTATCCGTCGAACGTTCTGGTGCGCGGTTCTGACGGCGTGACCACCGGCTTCCTGCCGAATTTCCCCTTGACCAATGTCGATGCGCCTCCAGGAGCAATCAACAGTGCAGGAGCGGGCTTCTTCAGCGATCCTGGTCCGTTCGCAGCGGAGACTATCTTCCGTAACGATATTCGCCGGACGGACGAGCAATTCGGCCTATTCGGCGAAGCGAGCTATGACATCGTGCCTGACACGCTAACGGTGACAGCAGGACTGCGCTATTACGATATTGAGGTCGATCTGGAAGGCAGCGCCAACAGCTCTTTCTTCAACCTACGCTCGCCAGTCTTCGGAGCGAACACCGGCGTGCCGCTCGACCAGCGCGTGGACCAGCAGCGCGCGGGCACGAATATCTCTGCGCAGTTCGCAGCCGACAACACGGTCGGCGCTCCGGACAAGGCGGCGACCAGCGGGACGATCTTCAAGGGCACGTTGACCTACACTCCGAACGAGGACCTGCTGTTCTACGGGACTTATTCCGAAGGCTTCCGTCCGGGCTTGCTCAACCGTCCGGGCGGCGCTGCTGGGCCGAACGGCTTCACCGTCCCGTTCGAGCTTGAGACTGACGAAGTGAAGAATTACGAGCTGGGCTGGAAACTCGATCTTGCAGGCAGCGAAGTTCGCGTGAATGGTTCGGCTTTCTATGTCGATATCAGCCGCTTGCAGACGACGATCTTCGATCCGAGCATTACCAACCTGTTCTTCTCTGATAACGCAGCCAATGCCGAGATCATGGGTGTCGAGGCTGACTTCACCTATGCGCCATACTCAGTGCCTGGCCTGACTATCGCTGGCGCTTTCTCCTTCCTCGACACCGAGATCACCGAGGTTCTCACGCCGACCGATGACGTGCTCGAAGGCGAAGATCTCGCCTTTGCACCGTCCTTCCAGGGCAATTTCCGCGTGCGTTACGAGTTTGACCTGACGGATAGCTTGGAAGCTTATGTCCAGCCGCAGGTTAGCCATTCGGCATCGAAGTTCACAGACATCATCGAGATCAACAAGCTCAAGCTCGAAAGCTACACAGTGGTCGATCTTGCCACCGGTATCACGGCTGATCGCTGGAACTTCGAAGTCTATGCAGAGAACCTGTTTGACGAGCGCGCTCAGATTTCCGGCAACTTCGTTTTTGATCGGGCACGTATCGCAACCAACCGTCCATTAACGGTGGGTGTGCGCGTCGGCTTCGATTACTGATCCAGACGCTTGGACGGCGTTGTACGGCGGGGGCGAGCGTGATGTTCGCCTCCGCCGTCTTGCTTTGTTAAGAGGTCCGGCATGAGTGAGCGCGAGCAAGCCCTGGCTGCGGCCCAGAAAGCAATCCAGGCCGGTGATCATGCTGCCGGTCTTGCACATGCGCGGACGGCGATTGCGGATGATCCATCGAACGGCGATGCGCATTATTTGGCCGCTGTGGCGACCCGCTATCTCGGCGATTTCGACACTGCGCGCACGCACTTGCGCGCGCTTCACCAGTCGATGCCCGAATATGGCCGGGCCTGGCAGGAAGCTGGCCATCTCGCAAAGGCGCAGGGACGCGACGAGGAAGCGCTACAGGCCTATGTGCGCGCCGTGCGGTTCAATCCGGCGCTCGATGCGAGCTGGCGGAGCATGGCTGAGCTATACCGAGCAGCTGGCAGGGAGGCGGAAGCAGGAGCGGCTGATGCGCAGGCTCAGCGGATCGCTTCGCTACCGCGCGAGCTTGTAGCGGTCACACACCATCTGCATGAAGGACGTTTGCTGCGCGCCGAAGAGATTGCTCGGCATTTCCTGCGCACCAACCCCAAAAATATCGAAGGCATGCGGCTGCTCGCGCAGATCGGGGTGAAACTTGGCATTCTCGACGATGCGGAGTTCCTCTTGGAAAGCGCGGCACAATTCGAACCGGATAATGTACAGGTGCTGCTCGACTACATCGACACGCTGCGGCGAAGGCAGAAATTCGAGCGCGCGCGCGAAGAAGCCGAAGCGCTGCACGAACGCGATCCAGACAACCCGCTGTTTCAATCGCATTTGGCGATCGAGCGCATGCAAACCGGCGACTATGATGGCGCTTTCGCTCTGTTCGATGCGATCCTGTCGAAGCTGCCAAATGATCCGGCAACGCTGACCAGCAAGGGCCACGCGCTCAAGACGACCGGCAAGCAGGATGAAGCAGTGGCGAGCTATCGTGCCGCTACCGCGGCGAAACCTGACCACGGCGACGCGTGGTATGCGCTTGCGAACCTCAAGACGTATCAATTTAGCGATGCCGAGATTGCCGCAATGCGCGAGCAGGCTGAGCGATCCGATTTGGCTTTCATGGACCGCGTCCATGTATCTTTCGCGCTCGGTAAAGCGTTGGAAGATCGCAAGGACTACGAAGCAAGTTTCCAGCACTATCAGCGCGGCAATGAGTTGAAGCGCGCCCAAGCCCGCTACAGCGCGGACGCCATGACCGCCGAGCTGGCTCGGCAGAAAGAGGCCTGCACGCCAGAGTTATTCACCAAACACGCTGGCGCGGGCCACCCAGCGCCGGATCCGATCTTTATCCTGGGCTTGCCGCGGGCCGGTTCAACTCTGCTTGAGCAGATTCTCGCCAGTCACTCGCAGATTGACGGCACGCTGGAGTTGCCCAACATCCTCGCGCTCGCGCACCGCCTGCGCGGGCGGAGCACCGGCCAATCACACTATCCCGATGTGCTGGATGATCTCAGCCCCGAGCAGCTGTCGAAAATGGGCGAGCAGTTTATCGAAGACACGCGCATTCACCGGCAAGGCGCGCCGTTCTTCATCGACAAGATGCCCAATAACTTTCGCCATATCGGCTTGATCCATCTGATCTTGCCCAATGCGAAAATCATCGACGCACGCCGTGAGCCGATGGATTGCTGCTTCTCCGGTTTCAAGCAGCTGTTCGCGGAAGGGCAAGAATTCACTTACGGGCTAAAAGAGATCGGGCAGTATTACGCAGACTACATCGACTTGATGGATCATTGGGCCACGGTACTTCCTAGCAAGGTCTTACGGGTGCAACACGAAGATGTCCTTGATGACGTAGAAGGCGAAACGCGGCGGATGCTCGATTTTCTCGGGGTGCCGTTCGAGGAGGCGTGCCTCGAATTTCACAAGACCGACCGCGCAGTCCGCACGGCCAGCAGCGAGCAAGTTCGCCAGCCGATCAATCGCAAAGGGCAAGGCGCATGGAAGCCGTTCGAGCCGTGGCTCGATCCTCTCACAGAGGCCTTGGGAGAGCTCACTTAAGCGATCATAGCGCCGTTTGGCACTCCACCATTAGGAATGACGAGTACTATCGCGCCTTCAGCGCCAGGGAAGCCCGGCACCAAGACTTCAGCCATAAACGGTTCAATCTGTCGCGGCGGGAAACTCACAACCGCCATAGTCTTGCGACCAATCAACTGCTCTGGCGTGGAATTGTGGGCCGCTAGCTGACTGTCGAGCTTAGCCCTCGGGTTCGAAAAAGTAGTCTTTCAGCTATCGACCCAGTTCCTGGAATTTGATTGATCAAAGCATCCGGACCAGGTCACACAGCCCGCATATGTGGGAGCCAGAGCGTCACAGTCGAACCATTTCCGATGGTAGATTCACACGTAAGCTCACCATGGAGCGAGCGGGCCCGCGCATGGATATTGGAGAGACCTTTGCCGCGCGCCACTTCATCAGTCCGGAAGCCTGCGCCATTATCAGCAACGTAGACCGCAATCCCTGCCCGCCCATCTCGTTCGCTTTCATGGCAGCCAATTCGCATCTCGGTCGCACCGGAATGGGTCAACACATTGCCAATTGCTTCCTGGAATATCCGTAGGACGTGCAAGGCGTTGGTTGCATCCAGCCAATGAAGCGGAGCGCAATCGCCGACCTCCCATTTGCAATGAATTCCCGCATCTCTCAGGTCGCTCGCCATGCGGTGGCGCAAATTGCCGATCAGAGCCACCACATCGCCTTCGACCGGTTCAAGAGAATCAACTGTAATCTTGAGGTCGCTTAAGGCGCGATTGAGAGTCTTGATGGTGCTATCCGGCTGCTCTTGCTGGCGAGCAATGGCCAGCGCGGTGATCAGGTTGGAGCCGATCCCATCATGCATTTCCTGCATAAGACGACCGCGCTCGCTTGCGACGGCTTGGGCGACCATGAGCTCTTGCCGCGCAGATTCGCTTGCGGCCAACTCTGCCCGAGTCTCCGCAATGCGCTCTTCGAGAACCACATTGGAAGCCCCAAGATCGGTAAATGCATCAAGCGCCCTTTTCCCGAATGAGATCAGAAACGCGACCGTATAGGCAAGCCCACCAAAAACGGAGATGTAGGTCGCGTTGCCATCGCCTCCATACTGAACGGCGATGGCGATGAGGCTGCAAAGCTGAGACTGTCACTCGACTACGCCGCCTCAGCGCTCGGTGCTTTCTTGCCAGCTTGCGGTTGATCCCGAGAGCGAAAGGGATGGGCAGATAGCATTCAGCCGCTTCGAATAGTGGCCTGGTTTGCTACTACCCACGACACGTTCAGAACACTCTTCATTCGACTCGCGGGCAGACCTTCATACGCCCGCGTCCCACCCATACTGTGATGTTTGCAGATGTCTGCTTTGGGGCCGATACCGGACTGTCTGGTTCTGGCTGCGGAAGCGCAGAAAGCCGACATTCGGCAAGCGACCCATTTGTTGCCAGAAATCACCGACTATCGAACTTTCACCAGCGTTGTCGCAGTCCCGCTGGGATAATCTCGATCGGCGATACGTAATCTGATGGCGGCGCTGGCATAATCTGTGGTGCCATTTCATCTGTCCGCTCCTCAGCCGGTACCGGCTCGAATGTGGTCCCCTCATCCGTCTCCACTGCACGTAAAGGCCCACCATCTTCGGGGAAGCAACCCGCCATTTCGCCACCATAACGGTAAAGGCACGATTTGCCGTCCTCCCCGATCCGAATCTGTACAGCGTTACCCCGAGGGTATCGCGTGCAATAGTCGCCTTCAATCACAGTTTCGCCGTCGGCGGCATAGAGACAACCCCGACCGAATTCGCCCTCGGGGCGTGCGATACCTTCACTGAGCACAAAGCTGACGCGGCCAGAATCCCTTAACCCGCCAGGAAAGCGCTCTAGAGATTGTAACAGTCGGAATTCGTCATCGTGTTTCGTCGGTTCGACGATACCTTGATAGGCAAGCCTTGCGAGGCCAAATTCCCCGGGCAAGAGTTCGTACCGCTCAACCGAGGTTGCCGAAACTATGCTTGCGAGTTCTGGGTTGCCTAATCCGCGCGGACGTTCATCGGTCACCGTCCACCAGATGTCGGGATCAAAACCTTCCGGCGGTGGAACGCCCCCGTTGAAACGCTCGATTTGCAATGAAGGCAAGAACGCTTTGCCAATCCTGCCCGATGCGGCGCGGGTCTCCAGACCGGTGACAGCAGCGATGACTGTCTCAAGCTGCGCAGAACCGTAATTGGCTTGGTTTCGTGCCTTGCGAACCGGAAAACAATCACTACCGAAATGGACTCTGGCCTGCGCGACCCCTGTGACACCCGCCATCGCATTCCCTGCTGCATCATGCGTTTCGGAAAGGATAACGACCTGTGAGACACGTTCGGTCGCTCCGGAGATGTCCCAGATCACTGGATCCTCCGTCATCAAAAGGATATATAAGGGCGTGTCGCCAGGCTCTACATTGACTTCAACAATGCTGGTTTCGCGGTCTTGCCCTCCAATCGCTACGGTCGAGCCAAGCTGGCCGCTGATGGCAGCGATGGCGACTGCTTCGGCAGCCCCGGCTGGTTGTGGCAATTTGCAAAGCGGTAAGGTCGCGATATTCTGCGCGACTTTCACAGTGCGGCGACCGGCTCGGTACTCTGAGCTCGAAACTGTCCCATCGCCATCGGTATCGATCCGCGCAAACTGTCTGAGAAAGGCGGCAGTCAGCTCACTCTCGGCAAGTCTGCTATCACCATTGTTGTCGAGCTGAAAAATACGCTCAAACATACGGTTGCGGCGGTCCTGCTTGCGTGTATTCAGCGCCGATGGGACCGATTGCCCTGCCATTTCGGCAGCGGTCACGACGCCGTTTCCGTCTAGGTCAATCTTGTCAAACTGGATGTTGGGCTCCTCAGTCACTGCAGGGCGCATCGCTGCAAAGGCAGCTAACATCTCCTCTTGGTTCAGACGCGCGTCGCCATTAATATCTGCCTCGGTGAAGATTTGTGACCGTCGGCCCGGGCTCCGAACAAGGTCGCTCAGTTCAACCAGGCCATCCTTGTCAAAGTCGTAGATTTCGAAGATGCCCTCAGCCCCTTTGCGACCGCTTCGTCGGTCTTCGATTGCAGCGAGGATTTCGGCTTCAGTTAGAGCGCCATCGCCATTCGCATCCATTTCAGCGATCTGGCGTTCATACCTCGCAATCCGGCTCGCAATGCCAGCAAGTGCCTGTTCGCGTAGTCGGGTATCCATGCGCGCGACATCGTCTCGGTCGAGCCCGTTGCCATCGGAATCAACCGCACGGTACGCCTCAATCAGGTTTTCGAGATAAGCATCCTGTGCCGACCCAGATCGTACATTAGCGAGCAGGATCGTCGCTGGATCATAGCGAGAGCCGGAGGCAATCTGATCTTGCGCCGTCGAATGGGTGGCGAACATCGCAGCGACCACCGCAATGCTTGAGAAGTACCAGGTGGGTCGGGCCATGAACTCGTTCTCCAAGACTATTCCCGTCAAAGTCCACTGTTTTATTGATCACGAATGTTTCGAAAGCGTTAGTTCGGGAGCGATGCCGATAGTGTGAGCAGAAACTGCTTCACAAGATCCACCCAAATTCTCAACTTTTGCTGGCCTGGCAAGCGCGGAAATGCGTGCAACCTTACGCAGATGCCTCTAACCACTCAGGAATGAAGAGACCTATAAATCAGAAGGTGCATTTGTTCTGACCGTGCCCGCGCGTCTGCCAGATGCAATCGATACTCTAATGGCTGGAAACCTTGAGGTTCTGGAGGGTTCTGCCGAACGAGAGAGCGAGTTGCTGGTCGACTTTCTCCAGCGAGTAATCGCAAATCTTGACTCAGTTGTGGGCCACGCGACAGACGGAAAATCATAAGAGCGCTTGCTCCCAAACTCTCTGTTTTCGTGAACCACTAAGGTGCTGACACTTGCATCCATATCAGTCATCGAAGAGTTATGCAGAGGTATCGTTTCGCGCTGCAATAAGGAAAGCCAGATCCCAAGCGATCGTGCCTCCGATGGTGCGTCGCTCATCTTCGATCCGTTCGGCTAGATGGTCAGGTTCGATTTCATCCGCGCCCACGACGCCTTGCTGGATCATGCGCGGCAGCATCAACCGGGCGAGTGTCGGAATGAAGCTGGGCTCGTATGGCTGGAGGAGAATCGCTTCGCTACAGGCCTGTTGAATGATAAGACCGTGATCTCGCATAAGCTCCGCAAGACACAAGCCTAACTTTACGTCACCACCTTCTGCCGCGACTGTGCTCCAGACCCAATCATAGATCTGGCGATGAATTGGCAAATCGCCAAGTCCACTGGGCAGATCGGCTCTTGCGTGCTCCTGAAACGCAAGAACTGCACCTGGCTTTGCGAGTTCGTGGAGGCGTGCAAGTGTCTCTGCTGCATCTGGCAGGTACATCAGGACACGGCGACCGATGATCGCATCGAACTTGCCAAGCCCTGACAAGGCTCCCGATAGGTCGGCGGCTCGGTAGTCAATAGGAGCTTTCCCGGCATTTGCTTCGTGAGATTGCGCTTTGGCCAGTGCCGGTTCGCTTTGGTCTATTGCGACGACCTCCCCATTGGGTCCTACGAGTGCGGCGACAAATCTGCTCAAGTCACCATCCCCGCAGCCCACATCAAGCACTCTCATACCTGCCGATATATCAACGCTTTCAAAGAAGCGGGCACTAGGGGCGTTGGCAGGATTGGCGACAGGCTGATTATCAGAATGAGACATTGTTACATTATGGTTGAAAGTCAGGCGCAGGACAAGTGAACATTCGCTGACCTACCAACTGGATATTACACAACAGGCAATCCGCGTTTGACGTACTTCTCAGCTGCCGGTTTCGAAGACAACTCGCGTATGGAACTCGCCGTTCTCCCCGAACGCGTCCAAGCCTTCGGGCAGTCTTTTGATCAACCGCGCTCCGAATTCGTCACCGATTGAAACTTCAGAAAGGTCCGGGTCGACCGCGCTTACCACGCATTTTGCGCGGCTAGCAGCAAGGTCATTTAGTAGAGCATCGTAGCTTACCTTCCATAAGGGAAATGACAGCGTAAGCTCTTTCGTGCGCGAGTGATCGCCAAACGCACCCTCTCGCCATTCTCGAATATGCTCAAGGTGAAGGTCGCCGAAGCACAGCCTGTCGCAGCCGGGTACAAGATTGAGCGCGGCATCGATGTGATCGAGGTAGTCAACTCCGGAGTGCAGCGGAACGCCGACTATGGGCAGTCCGAGATGGGTTGCTTGCAGCGCGACCTCGTCAACCGCAAATTCCTGATGCGCAATGATGCGGCTGCGCGCATCGAAGGTCGTCAGCAGGACGATCGGCATCTCACCTTTGCGCGCAAGCGCCCGGTAGGCAAGATAGCTGTCCTTGCCGCCGCTCCAGAAGAGTACCTGTAGACGCCTGTCTGGATCAGGGCGATCATCGGTCAGCCATGCCGCCTGCTGAATGCGCCCAGCACGATCCGCGACGCTCACGGCCTCGTGGCCGAACGGGCAGTGACGGCAACCCGCGCCGCAGCAGCGGTCGCGTTCGAGCAAGCCGATGCGGGTGAAGACCTGATAGCCTGTGTCTGGATCGGTATAGGTCTTTTCGCCCTTGGTGCAGGCCTCTTCGTGCAGCGCCCAGTAGCTCGCGTCAGGCAAGTTCCATGAACTCTGAGATGGTGTCCGACAGCATGGCCAGACTGGGTAGCAGAGCCGGGCTTGGGCGGCTGAAATGCAGATGCCCATCGAGATGAACTATCGGACAATCGATTGGCAATTGATCGCTTTGAGCGCGGACCTCGTCGAACCCGTAGCAGGCCGCGACGACGAGATCCGGCCGGGCTGCAGCGATAGCTTCCCAGCTTGTCTCAAACGATGGTTCGCCAGCCTTGCCGAGCAGGTTGGTCGATCCCAGAAGCTCGACCATATCGGGCATCCAGTGTCCGGCGACGAAAGGCGGATCGAGCCAATCGAGGAAAGCCACGCGCAATCCACACGAATTGTGGCGTCCGCGATAGCCATTCAGGGTCGCGTCCCAGCGTTCTCGCAACGCACGCGCGTCGGACTGCCTACCGATTGCAGCGCCGACTTGGTCGAAGCATGGCGGGACATCGACCAAACGATTGGGCGATAGATCGACCAACTTAGGCTTGCTTGGCAATGTGGCCACAGCTTTGCGCACATCACCAGAAGGGACTGCGCAAACATCGCACAGCGACTGGCTGATCACGACATCGGGCGCGAGCCGTTCAAGCGTTTCGATATCGAGCCGATAGAGCGGCTGCGATGCGGTCTTCACTTGCCTGTCGATCTCTGCCGCGCTGGCACCGGTATCGATCCAGGTGCTGGTGAGCTTTGGCAGATGATCCCAATCGCCCGAGCAGCTGTGACTGACCCCGGCCAGCTCGTCGCCCGCTCCCAAGGCGACGACGATATCAGTCGCGCTTGGCAATAAGGATACGATGCGCATCACTGCCTCCGATCATCGCGATCACTCCAAAGGCGAGCCCGCCATAGACCATATTGGCGAGGATACCTTTGAGGAGAAACGGAAGAGCCGCGACGTAGCAGGCGACCCATCCATCGAACGTGTTGGGATAATAGCCCATCGCCATCGGTGTTAGGTTGGAGAGCAGATAGAAAACCAACGCGCTGAGGATTGAGGCGAAGGCAACCGATTTGACGGAAACCGACCCAAGCAATCCGCGCACGGAAAGCGCTGCAGCCAAGTGGCCGATATAGACGAAGCTCATGGCCAGCGCGCCGTAGAAGCCGTTGATGGCGTCGACAATAAGGATGGTAACGAGCACGGGGGCGAGCACCAATGATCTTGGCAGATAGGCGGCGGCGGCCATTCCCAGAGCGCCGACGGTCGATACTCCCATCGGGTGTGGTAAGGCGTGGGACGCAAGCCCCGCAAGCGAAAGCAGCACGACAAGCGCGCCGGTTCGGGCGTGTTGGTTCATTGATCGAACTCCGCAGACCGTCAGTCCTCGGACGGCGATTTGAAGGTTCGAGCGGCCGGTCTCCGGACTGACGGGTCTCGATCTACAGCGCCTTCCCATCCGCAAGGACAGTGGCATGTCGCTGCATATCACCCGATCACCGTTGCGAGGTCAGCGCCGGATTTGCACCGGCTTCCCGTTCACCATCTCGAATGCGCGTTATACGCAGGAACAAATTAGCGCAGTTGTTGGGTGATGGGAATGGCGGGTTGCAACACGGAGAGATGATAGCGTTTTTGGGGCCGGAAGCGGAGTGTCTGCATTTGGCCCGCGGTGGAGCAAATGCAGTCGCTCAGGGTGGAGGGCTACGGCGATAGCTACGCGGTTTGAATTGCCCTATCCATCATCTCGAAGTGCCGACCGAATAAACTTGCCAGCCGATCTGAAATGGCTTGGTCCCGCAGCTTTGGCCCAACGTCCAGGTGTCCACGCGTTGTTGGCCCCTTTCATTGGGCCGCCGTAGAGCTCTCTATTCGTATGCTTTTCGATGAAGTCCGTAAGTCTGGCATATCGGCCTCGGAGCAACAGCGGCCGGCTAGCTAGCTCTTCATATGTTCCGAACCGGTCAGTTTAGAGCGCTTGCGTTCGCCGATTTCTCGCGGATCGGTGGTTTCGGCTTGGTCGAGCTCGACGCTGTCAGGCGCACTCTTGCGAGCCTCGCTCGGTGACCTGCCATAGTGTTTGCCGAACTGGCGTGCAAAATGGCGCTGGTCGTTATACCCGACCGCTCTTGCAACATCGCCGATCTTGGTATTGCGATCACCCGTCGTCAGCAGGTGGAGCGCGCGCGTCATCCGGCGCCCCGTGATGAAGCGCGCCACCCCGCCGACATTGTTGAACTCTCGGTAGACAACGGATCGCGATACCGGGAACTCCGCGAGCAAGGTTTCAGCGGAGAGCTTGGGATCGTCGAGGTTCGCATCAATAAATCGCCGCATCGCCAGCGACCGGCCTGCTTTCTTCTCACCCTCGCTATCACGCGCCATCCCTTCCAGCATGCCGCGCAAGAGCCCCAACATGGCAAGTCCCATCCGGTCCGCTTCCTCGGCCGTCGCGTGAACGATACGGATAGCGAATTCTTTGGCCGCCTTGGCGAACATTCGGGCGGCAGGATCCTCTTTATCGAACAGTTTCCAAGGTACATGGCGTGCCGGATCATAGCCTATAATAGGCGTAGAGACACCGAAGGACAGACAGCTAAATTCATCGAGTTCGATCGCCAGCTGCGCTTCGTAGGTATCGAACGCGATATCGCCATCGGTAAAGAACACCTCCTGATTGTCCACTCGACCGCGCAGGGCCCCTCCAGTCACGACTCTGAAACGAACCGATTCTCCGATATCGTCCTTTGGATTGCGTCTCACGGCCACGCTCTGCTTTATGTTGTCAGCAAACATAACGTGCTCAAGCATCCAGAAATCCGCAGCCCCGGATAACTTTGGCGGGTCAGTTCCCAACGGCTCGATCTCGAACCGGCCTTCAACGAAGCTGCGCGCCATCGCCAGCGCCTGCTCGACCGTCATATCTCCGGTCGTGATGTGCAGGTGGCGCGGCTTCGATGCCGCCGGATCGTCGGGATCGGTCATAACTCATCCGAACATAGCATCGCGCCGGCAGGATTGATAATTGTGCGACCCTGAAGGGCTTTGATTTGATCCACGGGTTAGAACGTCTGACCCGGTTTTACAAAGCCGTTCCACCAACGCCGTGTGCACGTCCGTCCCAAACTATGTGGACGATTGTCTCTTTGTGCTGGTTGCGGGTTTTTACCATAGCTTTCGTTAACCATCGCGCCATAGCGCCGCGTCCCACATTCACACGCAAAATTCACTTTCAAAAAGAACCCAAGGGACGCAATGCAATGAATACCAAACTCAACCTCGCCATAGGCGTATCCTTCTTTACTATCGCTGCGATCAGCCTCGGCGAAGCCCCTGCGAAGGCGGGTGAAGAATGCTTGGTCGATACCGACAATGACAATGTCGCCACAGCAACCACCGATACGGATATCTCCGCCGATACCAACGGCACCGATGCTCTGGCTTGCGGCAATTCCGCCTATGCTGATGGAAGTGGCGCCGTCGCCATCGGTAGTGAAGCCACTGCAACCGGCGATTTCACCACCGCGATCGGGCGCAACGCGCAAGCGCTGGCCGATGGTGCACAAGCGTTTGGCGAAAGCGCCATCGCCAACAAAGTTGATTCCGTGGCTGTGGGCCGCAGCGCCGATGCCAAGGGGATCGCGGCAACCGCTATTGGGCCGAATGCCGGCGCCACCGCAGACGCTGCGGTCGCCATCGGCAGCGGTGCGTCTGCCACGGAGATTAACGCTGTCGCCATGGGCACGGACGCGGCTGCGACTTCAGCCTATGCCGTCGCCATCGGGCATTTCTCAAGTGCCCTTGGCACGCACGGCCTCGCCATTGGATCGGGCTCAAATGTCTACGACAATAATGGTGTCGCCTTGGGCTACAATGCTGTGGCCGGTTCAAACGACGCCGATGCGTCAAGCGCCCAAAATGCCACTGCCGTCGGCAATGGTGCGTCGGCAACAGATGAATATTCGACCGCATTGGGGGCTGGTTCCAGCGCGGCGGCTTCCGAGGCCGTCGCGATTGGCCGCTTTAGCAATGCCGACGGCTCCAGCTCGGTTGCTGTTGGCCGGGGCGCCTTTTCCGCAGGCCTTAATTCAGTTGCTGTGGGCAACAACTCGGTTGCGGACTCGGCAAGCGGCGTTGCCATCGGCGATGATGCCTATTCCCAGAACACGCGCAGCATCGCCATCGGCGTGGATGGCACCGACGTCAATTCGACAGGTGCCTGGGCATCGGGTGATGATGCTATCGCGATCGGAACCGATGCCCTCGCCTCTGCGCTGAGCGGCGTGGCGCTGGGCCATAATAGCTATGCCAATGGTGAGCGTGCCTTTGCCGGCGGCTTTGCTGCCCAGGCGTCCGGTCCGGATGCAATTGCGTTGGGGAGCAATAGCAGCGCCAGCGACGTCGATGCGGTCGCCATTGGTTCGGACGCGGGTGCCGGTGCGCAAGATGCGGTTGCGATCGGCACCAACTCGGAAGCGGACGGGGTCCGCGCTGTGGCAATCGGCCTCAGTGCCAGCACAACCGGGACTGACGCGATTGCACTGGGTTCGAACAGTCTCGCAGCCGGCGTTAGCAGCATCGCCCAAGGCAATGGTGCATCAGCTGCTGGTCTCGACAATATCGCCCTCGGCACCAATGCCTCGTCCGCCGACATTGGCACCATTGCCATCGGCAAAGACGCCATTGGCAGCGAGGGCTATTCGGTCGTCGTCGGGGCTTTGGCAACGGCAACCGGTCCGAGCTCTACTGCCATTGGTGGCTGGTCAGACGCTACCGGCGACCAGTCCACTGCATTGGGATTTGACAGTCAGGCTACTGCCTTGTGGGCCACCGCCCTGGGCGCAGATGCCATTACAGGTGCACAAGGAGGAACATCAGTCGGCTCTTTTTCTCAAGTGGATGGGTTCGAAGGAACCGCAGTCGGCTACTCGGCGGATGCGTCGGGCGACGAATCAATTTCAATCGGTACGCATTCGGAAGCCGGTGAGCTCGGCAATGTGGCTGTCGGCGGCTACGCGTCTACCGGCGACGATTATGCGGCCGCGTTCGGCTACAACAGCGTCGCCAACGGTGCAGGCTCGCTGGCAATGGGGCACAACAGCTTCGTCAACGGCGTCAATAGCGTTGCGATCGGCGCAGGCAGCCGCGCTACCGAAGCCAATGTAGTTTCGGTTGGCGACACTGGCAGCGAACGCCGCATCACCAATGTCGCCACGCCAACCAACGCCACCGATGCGGCCAACAAGGCCTATGTCGATGCGGTGGCTTCCACCGCCAGTGGCAATGCCGCCGACATTTCGACGCTGCAAAGCGATGTCGCAACCAACGCTTCCGGCATCGGCACCAACACGGTGAACATTGCGGCCAACACATCGGCAATTGGCACGAACGCCAACGCGATCGCCACCAACGCGGGCGATATCGCCGATCTGCAGGCCTCGGCTTCGGCCAGTGCCGCCGAGCTCAACTATTTCGCGGTCAACTCGGCTGCTGCCGATGCCGATGCTTCGGGCAGTGAAGCCATTGCCCTGGGCGGCGCAACTACGGCTTCGGGTATTTCTGCAATTGCCCTAGGCGCTGACGCAGTTGCCTCTGGAGAAACATCGAACGCGATTGGCTCTGGTAGTGAGGCGAGTGCCTTGCGTGCTTCTGCTGTGGGTCCGAACGCGCGGGCGACGCAGACCAATGCCACCGCTTTTGGTGCAGCAGCCCAGTCGCTGGCGACCAATTCGGTCGCAGCCGGGGTGGGCTCTGTAGCGCTGGGTGACCGTTCGGCGGCGATCGGCTTTGCCTCGCGCGCAGAAGGCTCGCGCAACATCGCCTTTGGCAGCGAGGCCTTTGCTAGCGGAGCCAATGCTTCTGCGGTGGGTGCCAACAGCCGCGCGAGCGCTGGTCAGGCGACCGCTGTGGGTCAGAACGCGCTGGCGAGCGGATTGAACTCGACCGCTCTGGCGCATGGTAGCCAGGCGACAGGGACCAATGCGACCGCGATCTCGGTCAATGCCAGCGCGAGTGGCAGCGGCTCGGTGGCGATTGGCTTTGCGGCCAATGCCGCGCAGACCAACGCGGTCGCGATCGGGACCAACGCGGCGACCACGGCAGCCAACCAGGTCACACTGGGGGGTACGGGCAGTGCGGTACGGATCGGCGATATCGATGCGAGCACGGCTGCTCAGCAAGGCCCGGTCGATGCGGTGACGGTCGATGCCAACGGCGTGCTGGGCAAGCAGCAAGTCGCCACCGCTGCTTCGGTCGACAATGTCCGCGTGGCGCTCAACAGTGTTGCACAGGTCTCCACCGCGCAGTTCGATGCGCTCAGCGGACGGGTCAGCACTCTGTTTGACCTCACCGACACGATCGACCGTGATGCGCAGCGCGGCATTGCTTCGATTGCTGCGCAGGCTGCACCGCACTTTCCCAGCGCAGCAGGCAAGACCAGCTATGCCAGCAATGTCGCGACCTATCGCGGTGAGGTTGGTTTTTCAGCCGGGTTGATGCACCGCTTCGAAGGCGACTTCGCCATCACCGCAGGCATGACCTACGCAGGCGGCAACTCCACCAGCATCCGCGCAGGCATCGCAGGAGAGTTCTGAGGATTGAGCCAAAGGCGGCGGGTCGGATGAGAGTCCGGCCCGCCAACTGTCCAATCAACTACGCCAGAACCATCAATTGAGATGGCACTCTGCTAACCTCTCGCTGCCTGCTACACTCGGCGTTCTCCAAGCCGCGCCAAGACAGCCATCATCCCCGATGCGACGTGGTCGATGTCTTTCAACCTCGCGACCTAAGAGGGCGAACAAGGCTTCTCAACTTCGATCGTCGTCGTTTTACTGACGACGTCTATGTGTCGGGCGGTATCACCGGATCAAGCGTCAAAGGCTCAACCGGCGGACGCGTAGGTGTAACCTTCGGCTTCTGATGCAACAGGGTTAGCGGTCATTCGCGCAGCGCTCTGCGAATGACCGCTTCCACCCCCATTCTTAGTCATTGAGACCCAGCTACAACCGGGCCGAGGGCGGACAGTCCGGAATTGAGGGTATCGTCCACGGAACCGCCAATCTGTGAATGACCCGATCTGCGGACCACGCGCCCTTGCCAGCTTGCTGACGGCTCCAAAGCCAGCAAGGTCAGCGCCAGTCAGGTTCGCCAATCGGGAAGCCACGAGCCTCCAGCTGATCGAGCACTCCGTCCCGTTCGGCCAGAACCCGAAGTGGCACAACTGCCAGCGTTACCCCAGTATCGCTTGCGGCATCTGCGATCATATCGGTCCACTGGTCGCGGATTTCCCTACCCAGATCGTCGTCGGACCAGGGCCAGCAAGTGCCAAGCGCAATTTCGAGAGGGTTCGACATCACCGCAGGTATATCGAACTTGCGCCAGTCGTTGCCGCGCGCATCAATGATGTCCTTGCCCGCCTCGGTCGCGCTCATTGCCGCCTCAAGGCAGGCGATGTGGCTTGCAGGTTCTGCCTCAGCAAGATCGTCCAGCAGGTCTTCGCCACGAAACCGTTCGGGCCGACTGACTGGGACATCGGCCCGGTTTGCAGCCTTGCGTACTACCTCGGTCGCGTCCTTGGTAGTGTCGTCATCGAAATCGAGCCGCCGTGTAAGCAAATCGAAGGACGACATGAGGAAACTACGACGATCGTAATCGACATCATATTCGGATTCCAGCGCGGCCAACCGCTTGCGCTGCTCGACAGTCAAGTAGTCAGATGCGACCTTGTCATCGGGCAGCTTGGTGAAGCGCCCCCCGCGCAAAATCATACGGAAGACATCACCGGGCGAGAACTTGGGCCGCGCGCGGATAATGACTCGGTTGGCCTCTGTTGTCGCTTCCTTCAACCGATCGGGCTGCCACAGCGTGCTCTTCGGTACAGCGCGGATTTCGCCGACAAGGATTATCGCACCGTTTGGCGTGTCGATAGTCCACATCGGTGCGCCAGAGCGCTGCGCGGTGACGACGATCTCGTTCGGGTTCGAAAGTTCCTGGGCAAACGCTGATGCCGCCCCAAGTGAGACTGCGGCTATGGCCGCTGCAAAGACTGGAATCCGCACCATGCCGACGCCTTATCAGTCGGGGAATAGACGATTGGTGAACAAGCTCATGCAGTGCGTCGTATTGCAACTCGTATGCGCGCAAAGCAGAAGCTTTGCCGTCTACGCCCGAAGATGGGCCGTAGGCGGACTGTCGGCTTCCGGTTGTTAGGATGCGAAGATCAGAGATTCAGCCTCTGACCTGAAATCAGGCGTACAGGTCGACAAGCTTACCTAGCGAAAACGGAGACAGCGGTCGTGAAAGACTATCGGAGGCGTTCGTTTTGCGCCTTTGGTAACTTTAGCCTGTCATTCTTTAGGCCAAGTCAAGGTAATAGTTCGGAAGACGATGACTCAAGGCTACAATTTCGACATACGTGTCTCTGCAAAACGCCGGGCCTTCGTGCGCCTGGCCATCTCTTCGGTGTTCTCGATAGGGCTCGTAGTCTGTGGTCTCTATCTGCTTCCCCAGAACGCGGAATGGGCCTCACTCGTAGGCATGGTTGCAGTATGGGACGGCTGGGCGTTCATAGGACTCGTCATGCTTGGTGTTGGCATGTTCACAATCATCAAAGAGGTGGTATTCGCTATCAAAAGCCTCGGTCAGACCGGTCATTGGCATTTCTTATTGACGGATGACCATCTTTCTTGGGACGTGCCGGACCACCCGCATGGAGAAGAAGTGGGCTTTCGATCAGTGTTGTCTGAGATCAGCTTAATCGAGTGTCGAACGATTGAACGATGGGAGCGGGTGGATACCCGCGAATATTGGCTGCACTTTCACGACCGCTACCCGATTCAACTTCAGTCCTATTCCGGGGTCTCGCTTTCATGGCTGGCGTCCCAAATCCGCGATGCAGGTATCGAGTACCGCAATACGACGATACAGAGCTGACAAACGGCCAGAGTACAGCTCAATTCAAATGTGAGTTCTTGTTTTATCGGAATTGACCCCAACTGGGGCCGATAGCGGACTGTCTGGTTTCGGTCGAAGCGCATCAAAAAGCGGACATGGGCGTACCTCGTCCGAGAACGCTATCGGTCCGCCGAACCGAACGCTCGATCATATCGGCAAAGCGCCTTACATCATCCGATCGTGAGGTGAGTGAACACGGCAATCACTGCGATCGGCGAAACGTAGCGGATCGACAACAGCCACAATTTGAATGCAAAATGCGAATCGAACATGTGCTCCATCGTCTTGCGTGGCGCGACCCATCCGATGAAGATCGCAACGCACAATCCGCCAAACGGCAGGGACACTTCGGTGGTCAGGTAGCTCAGCCAGTCGAACAAGGTCTTGTCTTCGCCCCATGGACGCACGTCCGACCAGATGTTGAACGAGAAGACCGAGATCAGGCCCAGAATGGCGGTTAGGGCGGTCAGCCGGATCACCCATTTACGGCGGTCCGCCTCACCGTCGGCCAGCGACGCAGCCATTGGCTCGATCAGCGCGAAAATGGAGGTCATGGCGGCTACAACCAGCAGCGCGAAGAACAGTGTTCCAACCAGCGCGCCGCCTGGCATCGAACCGAAGGCGACAGGCAAGGTCACGAAGACAAGCCCTGGCCCGGCTGCCGGATCGAGACCGAACCCGAACACGATGGGCATGATCGCCATGCCTGCGGCGATTGCGCACAACGTATCGAACAATGCAATCCAGCCTGCCGCGCGCGGAATGGCAACGTCTTCTGCGACGTACCCGCCATAGGCAATCATCGCACCAAGCCCAAGTGACAGGGTAAAGAAGGCATGGCCGGCGGCTGATAGCGCAACTTCGGGGGTCAAGGCGGAGAAATCGGGCGTGAACATGAAGTGCAGCGCAGCAGCGGCATCGCCGATTATTGCCGCATAGATTCCGAGCCCGATCAGCAACACTGCCAGCACGGGCATCAACCAGCGCACCGCTCTGTCAAGGCCCGCGCGCACCCCGCGTGAGGCCACGAAAGCCGCCGCACCAAGAACAACGAGCTGCCAGAAGATCATTTCGGCTGGGCTTGCCAGCAGCGCATCAAAGCGCGCGCTGTAGTCTTCGGCGGCAAGGCCCTGCAGTGAGCCCAAGGAGAAACGCCATGCATAGGCGAGCGCCCATCCGGCGATTACGCTGTAAAAGCTCAGGATGAGGATCGCGGTGGCAGCACCAAGCCAACCGACTGCATTCCAGAGATGCCCGCCCCTCAGCTCGTGTGCGATGCGACCGAACGTGCGGGTCACCGCCGCGCCGCCAGTACGCCCGAGCCCCAGTTCTGCAATCAGGATCGGCAATCCGACAAGCAGGACCATGGCGAGGTAGAGGATAACGAAGGCGCCGCCGCCATTCGCTCCGACCATGTAGGGAAACTTCCAGATGTTGCCGAGGCCGACCGCTGACCCGACAGCTGCCGCGATGAAGGCCGCGCGTGACGACCATCCGGTCACGGTTCCCGCTTTTGTAGCAGGTGATGTTTCGCGTCGGCCATGGGCATGGGTCGGATAGCTGAGTATGGGAGTCCTCATGCGGCGCTCCTTTGCTCGATCAGAGATTTCGACATGGCGATGCCAGGCAGGCTTGTGGACCCGATCTCCAGCGTGCCAGCACCTCTCGCAGCAAAGCCATGATTGCGATAGAACTGCACTGCGTTGAAGGTCGCAAGCAGTCTCAGTTCGGATACACCGGCAGCTTTCGCCTGCCGTTCGACATGCATCAGCAGGACGCTGGCAACTCCCCGTCGTGCGAAGTCTGGATGGACGTAGACCGAGCGAACTTCGGCGATGCGGGGTGCGGATGAGGCCGTGCGTGAGTCGTCGCTCGGTTGCCAGGCTGCACAACCGACAATCCGGGAGCGCTCCGTCATCACGGTCGCACGACCGCTTGCGACCAGCGCGTCGAAGTGACCCGCATTGTAGCGCAGCAACGCTGAGATCTGTTCGGGATCGTAGTTTGCAGCCGCCAGTTCCATCATGGCGGCGCGTTGCGAATCCAGCATGGCGGGGACGTCCCCGATTTGTGCGGGGCGAATTTTAGGATCAAGCATGTTGTAGTTAAACTTCTGAGAGATTGTGGCGGAGGGGTATTCTGCCCTTATATCGGTAGCCTCCCAGCAAGGTCGAACGAATTGACCTACATTCGTTATTCAATAATATTGATCTTATGTTCGACCAGGATCTGCTGAAAACCTTTGTCACCATCCTTGAATCCGGCAGCTTTTCAGTTGCTGCCGATCGAGTGGGGCGAACACCTTCAGCGGTGAGCATGCAGATCAAGCGACTTGAACAGGCGGTGGGAAGAAGGTTGCTCGTGCGAAGCGCACATGGGGTGGCGCCGACCGCCGAAGGAGAGACCCTTCTGCTGCATGCTCGCCAGGTGCTTGAGGCCAATGAGGCGGCATTCGATGCGATGATGGGGGCGAGAGCCGAGAAGAGCCTGCACTTGGGGATTCCCGATACCTATCTGCAGAATCTCCTTCTGCCGCACCTCCGCGATTTCATCGCCTCCTTCCCCGAGACAACGCTTCGGGTAACGGTCGCAAGCTCGCAGCAGCTGTTGCAGCGGTTTGACGAGGGGGTTCTGCATCTGATGCTTACAACCGAGTACCAGATCGGCGACGAGCGCGGCGAGCTCGTCCACGAAGAGCGCGGCCTGTGGGTCTGCGCCGAAGGTTCACCCGCCCTCGACTTGAATCCCTTGCCGTTAGCACTTGCCTTTGAGGGCAGCACCTATCGCCAGCTCGCCAAGGATATCCTGCGCGGGCAACCCAGGACTTATCGCGTTGCGTTTTCCAGCAACCGCCAGCAAGCGATCCAGCTGGCGATAGACTCAGGTGCGGCTGTCGGGCTCTTGCCCGCGTCATGGAAAATGCCGTCGATGCGCGAACTCACCGCCGAAGACGGTTTTTCGCCCGTGCCGCCGCTTCTGGTGCGAATGCGGACTAAGAAGGGCGCCGCTACTGAGGCGTGCGAGTGGCTGGCCGATCAGATCAAAGAGGCAAGCCGCGAGTAGCCCCTACTGTCCAAAGGATGATCGGTGCAGGTTCCCACCCCAAAATCAGCCTCTCGCTCGCTGCGAGGTGACACCCGAAAGCGGTTCGGCAGCTACCGCGATCACTGAACTGGAACCGGACCGGCTCGTAACGACACCAGTTGCGGACATTCCCAGAACTAGCGGGGCAGCCCAAAAGCGGCGATCTCGAAAGGATGGACGTTGTTGATTTTCCCAGCGGTCATATCACGATGGCGACCCTGTCCGAAATATTATCATAAACCGATGGCGAGCGCCTCGTGTGGCAATGCGGGTTTAAAGTCATCCACCCCCTACTCTATCGATCGTGAGTAGCGCCGGCACGGGCGTATCGAGAAAGGGCAGGTTGCGGTGTTCATACCTTTCCGGAACGGACAATCCAAAGGTCACTCTCGATCGATTGCCGTATTCACGGGTTTGGACTATGTTTCATAAGTTCTAGTTTTGGACCGATCCTTGGAAAATCATGATCAGAATTCAGACTATCGCACTTTTGCTTATCTTGTCTGGATGCGAAGGCGCTCGCAATGACCCAGCCACTGAAGATTCTGAAAGCGCGGCCGTCGGCGAGGACGGCGCGTACGACCAGGCGGTGCTCTCCAAATTTCGTACGTTTTTACGCGACAATGAGGAAGACCTTCAGGGGTGCTTCGGCGACCTCCCACCGATCGATGACGATGTAACTCGCGTTGACTTTCGCGAAGGAGCACCGCCTCTCTACAGCGTTGATCGCCTTGTCATTGCGCTCGATGCGTCGGGTTCGATGGCGGGTCGGGTTGGCGGCGAAACCAAGATGGCTGCGGCCAAGGCCGCAGCGCGCGATTTCCTGCTTTCAGCTCCTTCCGACACCCGCGTAGGTTTAGTCGCGTTTGGCCATCGTGGGAACAATCAAGAAAGCGGAAAGGCACGGAGCTGCAAAGCGGTTGAGACGGTCTATCCTATCGGCAAGGCCTCTCCCGCATCCGTCGTGGCATCGCTGGATAGCTTCGACGCAGTCGGGTGGACTCCGTTGGCGACAGCGATCACAACCGCTGGGTCCTCCTTCTCGGCAAGCGATCGACCTGGTGCTCAGGTCGTTTATGTTGTGTCAGATGGCGAGGAGACCTGCGGCGGCGACCCGGTGGCCGCAGCACGGCGCTTGCACAAAGGCGGCACAAGAGCGATTATCAATATCATTGGCTTCGATCTCTCGGCTACCGACCGGGAGAAGCTGCAGGCCGTCGCGCGGGCGGGTGGGGGTGAGTTCCTGGAAGCAGAGCGGGCCGAACAGCTACGAAGTCTGCTGCAAGACGAAAGTCAGCGCTTTAATGATCGCATGCAGACAGAGATGTTCACCGAGAACGAAAAGCGCATGACCCGAAATTTCACCCTAACTGAACAGATGACGGACGCGTTGTCGTTGTGCGTGGAACAGGGTACCGACGCCGAATACCTTTCATGGCAGCAACAACAGAACGCTCTTTTCCCGGGCGGTGGATCCATGATGCGGCAGTTCGAGAGCTTAATCGAAGCGCGTCACGCCAGATACGAGGCTATGCGCGATCGCTACATCGCGGCGTCCGAACAGGCAATGGAGCGGGCGAACAGCCGTATTGATGCTGAGCGAGATGGGATGCAGGACGAATACGAGGCACTGGAACAACGCTAACCGGTACCTTTGAGATGAGACGACTGCGCACAAGCTTGACCTGCTCGTTGGCGGCTTTGCAAGCAAATGGCTTAAAGCAGACAGTCCGCTTCCCACCCCATCACAGACAAGAGTGGGCGGCGCGATTTGGGCCGTAAGCAGACTGTCCGGTTTTGGGCAGGCGCACCGCGAAAACGGACGCGGCGCGCCCCGCATTTGGACCTCTGCGACGCATTCGAACATTGGGCATTCGACATTCTTCGGGTCCTACTAATCCGATCATAGATCATCGCTACTAGCTGGATGATCTCGAGCTACAGATTTAAGTGTTTGAAAAATAACGGTAAATTGACCTCAATCTGCAGATCATCAGCGCGAGTAGCACCGCGCGTCCCTACCCGCCGCTTTGGTCTACCAGCTTCGACACTGTCACTGCCTCGTCATCGGGCTTGAACGACTCCGGCAGGATGTAGGCCGAAACGGCGCTATGCGGACTGCCGAACACCTCGCGAGCAAGCGTGCCGATTTCCTCCGCCGTCGCGCTTTCGTAAGTCGGCCTCTGCGCGCGGAACCGCGCAAGACCATCGGCACCCGTCTGGGCGTCACCAAGCGCGCGTACCCAGTAACTATTGGTTTCCAGCGTGCTGTCGATGTCCTCGACAAGCGGAGTCAGGGCGCGTTCAAACGCGTCGTCGTTCACTCCTTCGCTTGCCATCTCGGTTGCTACCCGAAGGATCCCCGCTCGAACGCGCTCCACATCTGCCGGATCCGCAGTAACGCGGGCCACGACATAGCCGTAATCGTCGAATAGACGGTTTGAAAAGGCGCCTGCACTGGGCGAATATGTGGATCCCATTTCCTCCCGCAGAATCTCCGTCAGGCGATTGCGGAAGATGCTGCGCAGCAACCGCATCAGGTAAGTATCTGCGGGGTCACTCGCATCGGGTGCAGGCCAATAGACATAGACCAAGGCCTGCTCCTCGGCTCCTCGATGATAGAAGCGGCTTGGTTCATCGTTTCCGTCGGGAAAGCGCAACCGCGCGTTCTCGCCGAAGTCGGATTTCAAATCAGCTCTTTCAGGCAGCGCGCCTAGGGTTCTTGCTACCTGCTCGACGAGGACATTCTTGTCGACATCGCCGACGACCGTGATTTCGATCAGCCCGTCGCTCAGTTGCGGCTCGATCCATGCGCGGACCTCATCGAGCGTGGGCGACAGAAAGCTGTCCAGCCCGTCATATCCGTAGCGGCGATCCCCGGATCGGATCAGACGCGGAAGATACTTGTCGGCTACGCTGCGCGGGTTCGAATCGTGCGTCGGATACCACGCACTCATCCCTCGATGATATTGGTCGACGATTTCTTCGCTGAAAGCAGGAGCCACAACGCGCGCCGTCATCAGTTCGAGCTGTGCGGCCAGGTCGGGGAGGCCGGTCGTCCCCAAGATTTCGAAAGCGTCATTGTCAATCAGAGTGCGGGTCATGCTGGAGACACGGCGACCGGCAAAGATCGTCCGCAAATCGCTTTCTCTGTGCCCCACGACCCCGCTCCTGTTGAGGACATTGAGCCCTAGTCGTCGCAGGCCTTCATCCTTCCGAGGCAACGACATGAACCCGTCGCCAACACGCAGGCGCAGGTTGATGTTGTCGGCCTCGTAATCGGTCTTCTTGAAATTCAAGCGGACATTGTTGTCGAACTTGATGAGATAAGCGTCCGCATCATCTAGATAGACTTCCGAGACGACTGATCCGGGCTCACCGAAATCGGTATAGGCGAATTCGACTTGCTCACGTTTCTCCAGCGGCGCGACAGCGATCTGTTTCGAGGCAGCAATGGTCGAGGCTATGCGCTCTTCCGCGTCCGCGAGTGGTTCACTCGAAACGAAATAGGCTGATGGATTTTCGTATCCCGCCCACGCTTCGCGAAAAGCTTTGTTAACCTGCTCCAGCGTCAACTCCGCCTCGATCACCTTGAAACGTTCCAGCCCCGATCGCGGCGTGGTAAAAACGCGATCGTCCGCGAAAGCGCCGACGATCGCATCAACATGGCTATAGCCGAAACCCGTAGCAAACGTGGCACGTGTATCGGCCCGCTCTACCGCCGTTTCCAGCCTCCGGCGGGTCGTTGCCAGTTGCTCGTCCAGTTCCTGCTGGCTAAAGCCGTATTCGATAGCGCGGCGCAAATCCTGTTCGCCTTCGACAAGCGCTGCCTGCCAATCCTCTGGCGACGTACGCATCCGCAAGGTCATGCCATCGGCAACGTCGTTTTGTTGAAACCGGCCACCCATCGCGGCAAGATAGACTGCACTGCCATTCTCGACCTTGCGCGACATCCGTTGGTTGAGCATGCGCATGCCAAGGGAGCGGACGAAATTGTCGCGCCGCTTCTGCGCGCTGTCGATCCGCTCTTCATAAGGGCGCATGGTTGCCAGGGTGACGAAAGTCATCTGGCCTTCGGCTATCGTCACACCGACCGAACCGGGTGGTATCGTCGCTTGGTTCGGGCGTCGCTGCGGCAGGGCAGGCCCTACAGGTTTCCAGTCGCCGAAGTACTCCGCGATACGCGCGACCGCTTCGCCTGGTTCGAGGTCGCCAACGAAGACGATGAAGGTGTTCTCAGGGCGATAATATCCACGATAATACTCGACGAATTCCTCGCGCGGCATGGTCGCAATCGTTTCGTCCACACCGATCGGCAGCCTGTCTGTCAGGCCGCTGCCTTGGGTGAAAAAGCCGAGCCGCTCGACGAATATGCGAAATTCAATCGAATCCCGAGCCGCCTTTTCCGACGCGATAACCCCGCGTTCGCGCTCGATTGCATCTTCGTCGAGAAGCAGCTTGTCGGCGGTTTCGCGCATCAGGAAGAAGGCTTCATCCAGCACTTCGTCTTCAACCGTAGGCAGGTTGAGCTTGTAGGTGGTTTGATCAAAGCCCGTGCTGGCATTGGTATCCGCCCCGAAGGAAAGGCCGTAGCGTTCGAGACGCTTGATCATCTCGCCTTCCGGCACGTTTTCGGAGCCGTTGAAGGCCATGTGTTCGAGAAAGTGCGCCAGGCCGCGTTGCTCTTCGGTTTCGTTGAGCGAACCGGTCGCAATGCGCATGCGCAGCGCTGCGACACCGCTTGGTGTCTCGTTCTTCATCACGGCATATCGCAGACCGTTTTCCAGGACCCCGTAAACTATTCGGGGGTCGGCCACGAGATCGGTTGCTTCATGAATGAAGTCGACTGATGCCTCGGACTGCTCGGCGCTTGCTGCGGGCGGCGCTTCATCCCGCTCTCCCTGCCCTGCGGCGAGGCCCGCCCCGGTCGGAATCACAAGGGCAGTGGCAAGCAGAAAGCGCGTCAGTTTCTTCGGCATCAAAAGCTCCGGCGAGTGTGCATAAATCGGGCGAGGGATTGGCGCCCCCTCTCGCTAGGTATGATGCGGTTGGCCCGCTTTACCTCATCGAAGTCTGATGGGATTGGTGCAAAAAACGCCGCGGTTCTTTGGGGGCAGGACCGCGGCGTTGTTCGTATGCCCGGGTAGTCTCGAGCTAGAAAACGGCCCGGATTCCGGCGGTTATCGTGCGACCACCATTGAACTGGTAGCTCTGAGGGAAGTTGAATGAAGCGGTGCCATCACCGAATTGAGACGAGGTTGTCGAACGAATTTCCGCCTCGCGCCCGTCCTGCAACAGATTGTCGCCTTCCACGTAGATGGTGAACGCGCCGGGGCCGCGATCGAAGGTATAAGAAAGCCTCGCGTCCAACGTGTCGTACGAAGGTGTCACAGTGTTGATGTTGAACTCGTCGAACGCTTCGGCAGTGGCCGACTGGTAAGTGTAAATTACCAGGGCGTCGAAACCATCGCGGTTATATGTCAGCCCGAGATTGTAGACCCATTCGGGTTGGTCGCGCAGCGGCCGGTCGAGTTCCAGCTGAATAAGGTTGCCATCATCATCGCGCGCCGAAACCAGCGTTGGGAAATCGGCAGTGGTGTAGGTCGCGTTGCCGATCACACCGAAATCGCTGAGGAAACCCGGCAGGAAATTGAGCTCACGGATGATCTCGACTTCGAAGCCATAGATTTCTCCGCCATCACCGTTCTGCGGTTGGTTGAATATGAACTCGGTGTCGTCGGGGAACACGAACAGGTCAGGCCGATCAGTTGCAAGGGGGCTGAAGAAATCTTCATAGAACGCCTGCACGTCGGAGTTATCATTCCCTTCAAATTGAACGTTCGTGAAGTTGTCTTTCACGTTCTTGTAGAAGAAACCCGCTCTGATAAGGCCTACCGTATCCTCGAAGTAGTAGGCTGCGTCGATATCGATGTTGTCTGTAATCGTCGGCTTCAGGTCCGGATTGGGCAGGAACAGTGTCACCCTACCGAAACCGGGCCGCAAATCAGCGATCAATTGCTGGGTCCGGTTGAGCAAGCGCAAATCCGGATTAACCGTCGAGCGGAAATATCCCAGCCGCGCGACGATATTGCTCGTAGGACGGTAGTTGAGCAGGAAGCTCGGCGTCCAGCTGTCAACTGTACCAGAGACTTCCTGAAAGGAAATCAGGCCAGCATCGATGAAGGTTTCCCGCGGCTCAAGCCCAGCTGTGCCCGTACCCGTCCGTATCGACGGCACATTTACAGTCGTGTTGCTTCTGTTCTCCCGCTCATAGCGCACACCGGCGATCAAATCGAACTTGCCGAAGTTGAATTGCGTCTCGAGGTATCCCGCCAACTTGTCTTCCGTGGTCGTCGTTGGATCGAGCGCAGCGGAATCGAGGATCGGATCAAGGTCGCGGCGATCGGTCACGAAGAAGCGCGCTTCTCCCGCCGCCCGAATGGCATCGAAGGCTGCAGGCAGGATGGACGGATCTACGCTGGCTACCGTGAAATCCGGCAGCCCGATTACACCAAGATCACTCGTACCGAGCAACGAAGGATCGATATCGGCGATCGAGATTTCCTGACCGAAACGCCGCACATAGCTCTCGATAGTTGCATTGCGCGGGTTAGTTGCATCGTCGATCGTATTGCGTTCGGTTGGACGATAGAGCCCGCCAACTTCGATATATTCGATAAAATCGGTTGCCGGACTATATCGAGCTTGAAGCTCGAAATTGAAGCTCTCGGTCGTGTTGTCGATAAGGTTCCGACTGGCGATCAGGATGTTGAACTGAGCCGGATCGATGATCGCGGCCTCACCACTCGGCGAGAGTGACGGGATCGGGATACCATTGGGCCCGATCACGTATATTCCGTCGATGACGCGATCCGTGCCATTCGTGTCCGGAGCTGTCACGATCGTGTCCGGCGAAATCAGGTTGAAAATGTCGGTGTTTAGATCGCCCTGCAAATTGAGAAGCGCGTTGTCTCCCTCCTCCTTTGCGAAGGTGTAGCCAGCGCGATATTCGAAGTCCCAACGCCCAATGTTCGTATCGCCGCGGAAACTAATCGTATCGGTGGTCAGACGATTGTCGAGCGTATTGATCTGATAGTTCGCGCGGAAATTCGACAAGGTTTCGCGCCGCCTGACCTCTCCGCCCAGCTCATCGATAGGCATGTTCACTGGAGGGGTGGTGGCGATGAAGCTGTTGTTGCGCGTAACGCCTGAGACATTTCGCACGTTGCGCTGATAGTCCAAGCGCAGGCGGGTGTGATCGGCAATGTCCCAAGCAAGACCGATCGCTCCGGAATAGGTTTCCTCCTGCCGATCGCGCTGAACGTAGTTGGTACCAAAAATAAGTTGCTGCGGCAGTGCAGGATCGAACGGAAATTCAAAGCTCGCCGGCACATTGAAGATAGAGGTAGTGCCATCAGGAAAAATCGGCGGGATAAGGTCGGAGACAGCACTGTCGAAATTGGTCCGGTCGGTGTTCCGGTACTGGAAAGTAGCAACGATTCCAAAATTGTCTGCCAGCTTTTTCGCCAGTGTCCCATTGAGCTGGTATTCCTCGCCAAAGTCGCGCGTTGGGCTGAATTCACCCTCTGCGTTGAGATTGAGCGAGAAATCACCGTAATCCAAACCAGACTTCGTCTCGATTTCGACCAAGCCACCAGACCCGTTCGCCTCATGGCTGGGCAGCAGCGATTTGTGTATGGTCACTTCAGAAAGATTCTCGGTCAGGAAACCGCTAAGATCGATCGTTCGCGAAAAACTCGTCCCTTGCTGCTCGACTCCATTGAGCTGGACCTTGATCGCCTCGGAGCTGAAACCGCGCACGGTGATACGCGAGCCCTCTCCCGTCTCGTCATCGCGTCCAAAGCCGATGCCGGGCACTCTACGGAGCGCTTCGGCGATCGTTTCCGCCGGAAAACCGCCCAGTTGGTCGGCCGACACTACTGTCGAATTGTTCGGCGCACGCAGCTGTTGGTTGAGCGACCTCTGAATGCTGCTCAGGTACCCGCGAACGAGAATGCCTTCGGTTTCTTCTTCGCCGAACAGGACCGTCAGCCGCGATCGCTCGAAGGCGTTGCGGGGAATCGGAACAAGCTGAGGCGGCTCACCTAGATACGAGATGCGCAGGTCGAGCGCGTCTAGCGGCACTTGGGGGAAATAGTACGATCCGCGCGCGTCAGTCGTCGTTTCCAGATCGGTTCCGACAACCACTACCTTGGCGCCGGGAAGTGGCGCTCCAGATTCCAAATTGCGCACGACACCGCCGACCGGGGTCGTGTTGCCGTCAGGCGTGACCGTAGTGCCCTCCGTACGCAGCGAATAGACATTGTCGGAAACCTCGGTCGCTGCAAGACCGGTCCCGGTAAGCAGCAATTGCAGTGCTTCCAATGTCGTGAAGCGACCGTTGACCGAGGCTGAGCGTTTTCCGTTCGAGAGACTCGATGGGTAGAGGAGATCGGACCCGGACGTTTCGGCAAAGACGGTAAGTGCCGCTTCAAGGGGCTGTGCCGGAATATTGTAGGTGCGTTCCTCGGAAGCGGTCGTTTGGCCGCTCGCTTCCTGCGCCAGCGCGGTCGTGGATAGCGCGCCCAAGCTGCATCCCGAAACGAGCGCAGCGATAACCAATCTTGTCCGGACCATAGATCCCCCTGTTTCCTCAGCTCATCGAGGGCAAAACCCTGCGTCTTTTTTGCTACCCTCAAGCAGCAAGATGCGATGGTGAGGACTTTCCTCATGTGGGCGGGAAACTTTTTGAGACTTCTTAGGCTTCCCAATGCAATCTAATTGCCCTGAAGCGCAGCCCGATCGGTGGATTCTCTTGTTGGCAACACCTCGAACATCGCGCCGTCGGACGTGGGCCGTACAAGCACGGGGAACCCGGCCTCAAGGGTTGCGGCAAAGTGCTCGCTCGACTTGATGCGGAAAGTGCCGCTGACACGGAAGTCGCCTAAACCGGGATCACCGAGCACGTGCTGCTGGACCGAATACCGGTTGAATTCCTCCAGCACGTCGCGGAGCGGTGTCTGCTCGAAGATTAGCCGTCCTTCGCGCCAGCTCGCGGCCTGGGAAAGTTGCGTCTTGGTAATGGCGAAGGGCCGGTTGGCCTCGATCCTCACCTCGTCGCCAGGTACTAGGCGAGCGCTTTTCGCGCCGCCGGTGCCATTGCCTTTGTCCACCCGGACCGAACCTTCGAACAGCACGACGCGCGCGTCGCTCTCGGTCTTGCGGACCGAGAATATCGTACCCAAGGCGACGACACGGCTTTCACCCGCGGTCACCACGAACGGCCTATCCGCATCCTTGGCAACGGTGAATACCGCTTCCCCGCGCACCAGCCTGAGATCTCGCTGCCCAGTCGAATAGTCGACCTCGACCTGGGATGCGGTGTTGAGTTCGATAAAAGAGCCGTCGGGCAGCTCGAACCGGGCCATCTGGCCGATCCGGGTCGAATATCCCGATTGAAACTCGAGCGACGCGCCGACCACCTCGGGTTCAGGGCTGGCCAGCTCCTCGATCGCCGTCTCTTGCGCGGCTGGCGAGGAAGCTTCAGCTATCCTTAAAGGTTCATCCACCTGGCTGCCAGGGCGTGGAAGTCCATTCAGCAACACCGCTCCGATGGCAACCATGAGCGCGAGGCAGGCAGCGATCGCGACCCTCTTGTAAGCCTGAACCGCGCCGCCACCATAATCTGGCCGCTCGGCAAGCGCCGCGACCCGCATTTCAAGGATTTCGGCAGTGTCCGCGTGCCGTCCGGCGATATCCCAAGCGCGGGAAACGCGGTCAAATGCTGCAGCATGCGCCTGATCGGAGTCTCGCCACGCCCGGTACCTTACATAGTCGTCATCGCTAACGTCGTCAGCGGCGATACGGGCGAACCAATCGGCTGCCTCGCGAGCGGGCCGGTCCGGCGCTGCGCCGCCCTCCAACGTTGTCTCTGGATGCTCACGCCCCGCCATCAGTCTCGATCCATCCGGGCGGCGATATGCCGCGCTGCTGCTGCAATGTGTTTTTCCACCGAACTTACCGACACGCCAATGCGCTCTGCAATTTCGCGATACTTAAAGCCTTCGAACCGGTGCAAGAGAAACACGGTCCGAGTGCGTACTGGGAGTTCTTTCAGCGCTAGCTCGAGCAGGCGCAATTCTTCCTTGCCCTGTAAGATGCGCTCCGGATCGATTTCCTCACTCCCTTTTTGGAGAAAAGGGAGATCGGTCATCGCGGCAGAGCGAGTTCCCCGATTGCGATAGCGCTCCTTGAGCAGGTTTGCAGCCGCTTGGAATACATATCCGTCAGGGTTCTGGATCGTCTTTTCCCCGTTCGAGGAAAGAACACGACCGAACAGTTCTTGGACGAGATCCTCTACATCTTCCTGCTTGTCGATGCGTTTCGAGAAAAAGGCGCGGAGCGGCCGCTCGTACCGCGCGACGAACGAGTCATAATCGGCGTGAGAGGAGGGGCGTCTGGTAGGGCTGCTCACTTTTTGGGCCTTGTAGCGAATACCGAAGCATACGCGCGAGAAACTTTGGCGCAACTCAACCAATCAAGTATTGACCGAATGATCGACTAAAAGATTGAGAACCAAACATTCTGAAGGGTGCTGTCAGTCTAATCGCAACTTGTCTCTGGTTCGCGCAGCTATCCCTTACCCGCTGTAAGGTCAGGCCATGAGGTTCTGCCACTCAGCCAGGGCGACTGAGCGGTTCGTTTTGTAAGTCTGTCTGTCGATTAGATGCCGGTCTTGGTTGAAGTGGTTGTGGACGTTGGCGTGGACCGAGGCAAACTTCTGCAAGCTCTTCATCTGCCTGAACCTTAACATCGCTCGCTCTCTTCGTCGGAATGGCAGGTGGCTGTTCTCAACCCTGTTATTCGCCCAGCGTCCCACCTCCTGCTTGTCGCTGTTGCCGAGTTCTCGCATCGCTGCTTTGTATGAAGTCAGACCATCAGTGGTGATCTCACGTGGCGAGCCGTGCCGCTTCAGCGTCTTCCTCATGAACCGAAGCGCAGCCTTCTTGTCCCTTGTCTTTGTGACGTAGCTCTCCAGGATCTCGCCCTCCTGATCGACCGCGCGCCACAGGTAATGAAGCTCTCCGCCCACCTTTACATAGACCTCATCGAGGTGCCATTTCCATTGCCGGAAGCCCCGCATCCGGCTGACACGCTGGCGCTGCACATCGGCGGCAAACAAGGGACCGAACCGGTTCCACCAGTGCCGTACAGTCTCATGGCAGATGTCGATCCCGCGCTCCGCCAGCAGATCCTCGACGTTCCGCAGGCTCAGCGGAAAACGCACATACATCATGACCACCAAACGGATGATCTCGGGCGATGAATTGAAATAGCGAAACGGGCTGGCTGGTTTCTTGGGTCTTGGCATCGCCCTGCCCTAACCCAAGTGCTTCAGCCGTCAATCAGGTGCATTTGCTCTGACAACACCGAATCGCGCGTCACGACATTGGAAGGTCGCGCTATCACCGGGCACAAGACCGACCGAGAGTTCGAGCACTACGCTGAGAAGGCAAATCAGGCCGACATGGCCGACCACGCGATGGCGAACCTTTCTGACAGGTTCGCCAAAAAAGGAGGAAAAAGTTCTTAATACCAATGCTTTATCAGCAATGGTGGCGGAGCGGGTGGGATTCGAACCCACGATACGGGGTTACCGTATACACACTTTCCAGGCGTGCGCCTTCGACCACTCGGCCACCGCTCCGCATGCCTGTATGGCAGGAAGCAGCGCCTCTAGCGGGGGAGAGGTGCCCGCGCAAGACGAAGTGCAGCGCAATCGCGCATCGCGGCAAAAAATGTGCTATCAGGAGTCGCATCAGGCAGCGCTGCGCGGACCAGCATTCCCTGCGAACGCTGCCACGAGAGCCCCTTTTCGCCCACAAAAACGCGTGAAAAGGGGCTTTTGCTTGTTTGGCTGTGGTGTGACGATCACGCCACCCGCACCCTCCACCCTTCCACCCGGATTGTGTCCCGGTAGGATCCGGGTGGAAGGGTGGAGGGTGCGGGTGGCAAGGCTTCAAAACAAATTTTTGGGCCTCAGATGCCGGCGTGGGTATCCGTCCGCTTTTCTATCCTCGCTCATGCGATCTGAAGATCGCGTCGCTGCGGGCGCGCTTGCGGCGCGGCGCGCCGAGTTCGCCTAACTGCACTAGCTATCCAATGACAAGAATGGCAGACAGCGACGCATGAACAAAGCCATCCTCGCCGCTGCTGCGCTGACCCTCGCCCTTCCCGCATCTGCTCAGGACGAACCAGAGGGAGCGCCTTCACCAAACCAGATCGTGGAAAGCGCCCCGCAAGAGGAATGGGTGACCATCCCGGCTGAGGATTTGCTGGTGATGACGCTCGCACCAGACTCCAACGGCGACGAGCGCGAAGTCATCATCCAGCTGATGCCTGCGCCGTTCAGCCAAGGCTGGGTCGAGAACATCCGCACCCTCGCCCGCGCAAAATGGTATGACGATATCACCGTCAATCGCGTGCAGGACAATTACGTCGTGCAATGGGGCGATCCAGGATACGACAATCCGGAAAGCGGCGAGACGGAAACCAAGCCGCTGCCCGATGGGCTGAAGGTGATGGGGGAAGATGAGTATCTCGCTGACTACGAGATTACCTACCGGATGCTGCGCAACAGACCCACAGAAGTTGTCATGCGCCCGCCATATGTGAAGATTAAGGGCGACGACCCATATGGTGATACGGCGGTCTCATTGGGGTGGCCGGTGGGCCTGATCGAGGGCCGGAGTATGCGAGGCAATCGGATACTAAATCCGGAAAAGGGCCAGCTGTTTCCCGTCCATTGCTACGGCATGGTCGGTGTAGGGCGCGGGTATTCGCCAGACACAGGCAGCGGAGCCGAGCTCTACACCGTGATTGGCCACGCACCGCGTCACCTGGACCGTAATATCGCGCTGGTCGGACGGATCATCAGCGGAATGGAGCACTTGTCGTCGCTTCCGCGCGGCTCAGGTACACTTGGCTTCTACACCGAGGAGGAGGCGGAGCTGCGCACGCCGATCCTGTCGGTCCGCGTGGCGAGCGACATTCCGGAGTTCCCTCAGCCCACGTTTGAATATCTCTCGACTGAAAGCGAGACCTTCGCCAAATATGCCGAGGCCCGCGCCAATCGCCGCGATCCGTTCTTTATCGTCCCGGCAGGCGGTGCGGACATTTGCAATATCCCGGTACCAGTGCGGCGGGTCGTGGGTGACTGAAACGCTGAGCGCCACCATCCCCTTGCGGCGCTGGCAAGGGGATCGGGGAACCTACCACCTCGTTACCGTGACAGGCGACGAGGCTGAAGCCATCGCGACCCACGCCGCGCTTCACCGCATGGAATTTGGCAAGCAGCGCGGTTTTGGATCGGTCAAGGTAGTAGCGACAATCGGTGAAACGGAATGGAAGACCTCGGTTTTCCCGATCAAGCTCGACGACATGTCGCGGCAGACCAAAAACTGGACCCTGCTGGTCAGCAAAAAGGTGATGCGCGCCGAAGACCTTGCCGAGGGCGATGAAGTCAGCGTCAAACTCGAATTGCTGTGAACAAGGCCTAGGCTGCTTTCACATCGCCAACAAACTCGCGGGAGCTGCGGCGCACATCCTTGGTGAAGCGCGTGGCCTGCTCGCGCAGCGTATCGGCGTGGATTTCAAGCTCTTCAGCCGATGCCAGGACCTGATTAGAGGCCGCTCCGGTCGCCACAGATGCATCGCGCAGCTTGCCGATCTGCACCGCGACGCTCGATGCGCCGCTGGCCGCCGTATCGATATTCCGCGCCAGGTCTTCGCCTGAAATCGACTGTTGATCGACCGCTGAGGCAATCAGGACAGCGACTGTCTCAAGTTCCTTGATCTGGTCCACGATAGAGCTGAGATCGCTCGCGCTCGAATTCGTGGAGGATTGCATTGCTCCGATCTTGTCGCTGACCGAACTGGTCGCATTTGCGGTTTGCGTGGCCAATTCCTTCACTTCGGAGGCGACAACGGCAAACCCACGCCCGGCCTCGCCGCCGCGCGCCGCCTCGATCGATGCGTTGAGCGCCAGCAGATTGGTGCGCTGAGCGATCGACTGGATCATCTCGACGATCTCGCCCACTTCCTCGGCCGCTTGCGACAGGTCGGACATTTTGGAATTGGCCGCGCCGACGAGCTCGCTCGCCTTGCGCGCCAGCTCGGCTGAATTGGTCGCCTGTTTGCTGATTTCGGCGATCGAGAGAGCAAATTCGTCGGTCGCCGCTGCAGCAGCGGTGACATTGCTGGTGGCAAGCTCGACCGCTTGCGAGGCCATGCCCGCTTCGCTCGCAGACTCTTCCGCCGACGAAGCAAGCGATTGCGATGTGCTCTTCAATTGCGCCGAAGCGGCGGCAACCGCCTCGATCAAGTCACCGACAGAGACATCAAAGCCATCGGCCAGCCCTTCGAGCATTTCGGTGCGCTCGGCGCGGATCTTGCGGGATTGCTCGTTGATCTCTTGCTGTTGGGAAAGCTCTTGCTCTGCCGCTTTTGCACGCTGCGCATTGATCGCGCTCAGTTCGAGCGAGTCCTGACGGAACACTTTGAGAGCGCGCGCCATCGCGCCAATCTCGTCACCCCTCTCACCATTGGGAATTTCCGCGCGATCATCGCCGCCTGCGATCCGTTCCATCGCGTCGGTCATGGTGCGGACCACGCCAACAACTCTTTTGATCACAAGGCGGGTTCCGAAGAACGATGCAAAAACCGCCAGCACCAGCAAGGTAAGGAAGGCCATGATCGAGTTTTGGACGTCTTCCATCAGGGCGCCCGCCTTGCCGCTGACCACCTCATGCAGTTCATCGATGTAAGTGCCGAGGTCGAGCGAAAGCGCCCTGACATCCTCTTCCAAGCTAACGATCTGAGACGCGTCGGAAGCGGAGTCGAAGGATTCGAGACGCTCGTTGATGTCTTGAATGCGGGCGAGATAACCCTCGAACGAGGCCCGAATGTCAGACGGGACGGCGTCGCCGCCGTAATCGAGCGCCAATTCGATATCGACCTGAGCGTCCCTTAGCCGTTCGGCACCGCGTTGAAGGCCTTCTTGCTGTCCACGGTCGGAAAAGTCACGCAAAGCGACGTGAGCGTCACCGACGGCCATGGTGGCGTGCCCGCCGCGCACTTCGGCGGACGCAAGCACGGTCTGTTGATGGCCAGCATTGCCGAGATATGCGAGCCCGCCGAGGATCATGAGCGCCACAAGAAACAGCAAGGCGGCGTTGTTGAAGATCGCCAATCTCAGCTTCGCTGTGAACGATAGACGGTCCAGCAAGGGTGAGCTGGATGGAGCTACTGCGTCGCTAGCGATTGAATCATCGCTGATCGCCTCCGGCGAGGCTGGCTCGACCTCGTGTCCTGAATAACTCAACAGATTTTCCCCATACCGCCGCTTACGGACGCGTCTATTTATTCATATCGCGTAATACAGGCATGGCTTTAACGACAGGTAAACTCCTGTTTAACCATCGCATCCTTTGGCGTGGCAAGGTTTGAAGGCAAAACTTAGATGCGCTGCATCAGCTCGATCCGATTGCCGAAGGGATCGCTCGCGAAGAAGCGCGAATAGCCCTCGACCGGCTTATCGTCGCTCGTTTCAATGCCTGCCTTTTCGAGCTTTGCGCGAAGACCAGCCAGATCATCGACCAGCAGAGCAGGATGTGCCTTTCGCGCCGGAACAAAATCCGGATCTACGCCAATATGCAAGTCCACCCCGCCCCGTTCGAACCAGCAGCCACTGGGCGACAGATTATCGGGCTTCGGCACTTCGTGCATGCCCAGAAGATCGGCGTAAAACGCGCGTGCCTTGTCCTCGCCGCCTTCAGGGATCGCGATCTGGATGTGATCGAGCCCGATGATCGCCATCCAATCGTCTTTCCCTAAATCCGCTCGGCCTGCGCCACCGCATCGCTGGCACGCAAGGCGCTCAGGATACGGTTGAGGTGAGCCAGATCCTGCACCTCGGCATCGATCTCGTAAGTCGTGAAAGGATGATCGAGCTGGGTCTGGCTCAGGCTGCGGACATTCGTCTTGTTCTGGGCGAATATGCCAGCCATCTCGGCCAAAGTGCCGGTGCGATCATACAGCGTAACGCGCAATCGCCCGACCGCGCCGAGCGAGCGCTTGCCCCAGGACAGGTCGAGCCAATCGGTGTCAATCCCACTCGCCAGCTCCAGGCAGTCGATAGCGTGCACCAGCACCGTCTCACCCATTCGCCGCAGGCCGACGATCCGATCGCCCGGGACGGGATGGCAACAGGTCGCAAGCTCGAAGGCGACACCGGGGGTCAGGCCGCGGATCGAGATCGTGCGCTCGCGTTTGGACCAATCCTCGTCTTCTTCGAAATCGGCGGTGCACCCGGGCACCAGAGCTTCCATCACTTCGCGGTCAGTCAGCTTGGCTGCGCCAATGGCAAACATCAGGTCTTCCGGCCCGTCCATCTCCAGCCGTTCGATCGCCCCGCGAATGGCTTTCTTGCCGATCCGGGCGGGCACTTTGGACGCAATCTCGTCGAACAATTTGGAGCCAATAGCGGCGACTTCCGCCCGCTCCTTCAAACGCACTGCGCGGCGGATCGAAGCGCGCGCCTTGCCGGTTACGACAAAGCCCAGCCATGGTAATTGCGGCTCGGCATTCTCGCTTTTGATGATCTCAACCACATCACCGTTGTTGAGCGGTGTGCGCAGCGGCATGTGCCGCCCGTTGATCTTCGCACCAACCGTTTGCGCGCCCAGATCGGTGTGCACGGCAAAGGCAAAATCGACCGAGGTGGCACCCTTGGGCAGCTGAAACAGCGCGCCCTTTGGGGTGAAGGCGAAGATACGGTCCTGATAGATCGCCAGGCGGGTGTGCTCGAGCAGCTCCTCGGCATCGTGGCTGGCGTCGACGATCTCGATCAGGTCGCGCAGCCAGGCGACCTGCCCGTCGGCATTGTCGCTTTGCTTATAGGCCCAATGCGCGGCGAGCCCGAATTCGTTGCGGCTGTGCATTTCGCGGGTGCGGATCTGCACCTCCACCCGCATGGAATTCTCGTACATCAGCGAGGTGTGGAGTGAGCGATAGCCATTCGATTTCGGCGTCGAGATGTAGTCCTTGAACCGGCCGGGCAAGAACTGCCACGTCGTGTGCAGCACGCCCATCGCGGTGTAGCAATCGGCCTCGGTCTCGCAGATCACGCGAAAGGCCATGATATCGGTGACCTGTTCGAAGCTGACGTGACGTTCAGCCATCTTCTTCCAGATCGAATAGGGATGCTTCTCGCGGCCGGTCACCTCGACCTTAAGGCCCGCTTCGGCAAGCACCTGCTTCACCTTCAGCGCAATGGCGTCGACTTGGCCGCCATCCTGGCTGCGCAAATGCTCAAGCCGCTTGGTGATGGTGGTGTAGGCCTCCGGCTCAAGCTGTTCGAAGGCGAGCGCCTGCATCTCGCGCATATATTCGTACATGCCGATCCGCTCCGCCAGCGGCGCGTAGATATCCATCGTCTCGCGGGCAATACGCTGGCGCTTTTCCGGCTTCTTGATGAAGTGGAGCGTGCGCATATTGTGCAGCCGGTCCGCCAGCTTCACCAGCAGCACGCGAATGTCCTCGCTCATCGCCAGCAGGAATTTGCGCAGATTCTCCGCCGCCCGCTCATTTTCGGGCATGGCTTCGATCTTGGAGAGCTTGGTCACCCCATCGACCAGCCGCGCAACGTCGGAACCGAAATGCTCCTCGATATCCTCGATGGTTGCCAGCGTGTCTTCAACCGTGTCGTGCAGCAGCGCGGTGATGATTGTCTGTTCATCCAGTTGCAGGTCGGTCATCAACCCGGCGACTTCGACCGGGTGCGAGAAATAGGGGTCGCCGCTGGCGCGTTTTTGCGTGCCGTGTTTCTGCACGGTGTAGACATAGGCACGGTTGAGCGCCGCTTCGTCAGCGTCCGGGTCGTATTCCTTAACCCGCTCAACCAGTTCGTATTGCCTCAGCATCTATTGAATGTGCGCAGGAGCAGCGCTGAATGCAACGCTATTTTGCATCGCAGCAATCAATTCTCAAAACCTTGGGACTAGGCGCTTCGCAATCAAGCTTCGGGATTGAGGGACGCAAGAATGAATATCGCCAAGAAACTGGGCGGCGCAGCTGCTGTTTTTGGAGCGCTGGCAGCGGCGGGCTGTCAAAAGGCGCCGGTCACGCCGGACAACCGGATGTGCGACTTTCGTACCATCAGCATGAGTGTCGGCGTGCCCGTCTCGCGCCCAGCCGACCTGGCGCGCCGCACCCCTTCCCCATTGGCGGCGGAGATCGAAACCAGCCTGCGTGCGCATGATCGCCTGCAATCGGGCGAGAAGGCGAGGCTGCTATCGCTTTCGGGCGGCAGCGAACATGGCGCCTATGGTGCGGGCATTCTCGCCGGATGGGGTGGAACTGGCAACCTCCCGGACTTTCAGGTGGTGACCGGGATCAGCACCGGATCGATCCTCGCCACCTTTGCTTTCGCCAACGATGCCCAGGGCGCTGTCGCGGGTTATACGATCAATTCCGAGAGCGACCTGATCAACGTCTATGCCAAGCCCGAAGATGGCAAGCCAGGCCCGGCTAATTACGCCAGCCTGCTGGAGCACGGATCGTTCGGCAACCTCGAACCTCTGCGAAAGCGGCTCCACACATTCATCACCGACGATGTGCTGCAAACGGTGGCAGAGCGGCATGCGGCGGGGGCGCGTCTGCTGGTAGGTGCAACCGACGCCGATAGCGGCGATGCGGTGGCGTTCGACCTCGGCGATATGGCGACACGCTATGTCAACACCGCGCCCGACGATGAAGGCAAGGCAAACCTCAGGGATTGCTATGTCAGCGCGATTATCGCCAGCTCATCGTCGCCCATCGCCGCCCCGCCCGCCTTCATCGACAACACCATGTATGTCGACGGCGGCCTGCGCTTTGGCCTATTCTCCGATTCCGTACTGGAGGCGTTCTTCCGCCGTCAGAACGGCCTCACCGATGCATATGAGTTCGAAGAGGAAGAGTCGGGTGAAGAGAACGCGCCGCTGCCGGTCCAGTCGCTCGCACCCGTGGTGTACGCTGTTATCGATGGTACACTGGAGCTGCCCAAGCGCCCCTGCCCCAAGAAGGACGCATCGCTTTGCACTGACGAGAAGCCACTCGGCGGTAAGGATGGTGCACACAAGGACTGGAACATCCTGCAACTCGCGCTCGATGCCGAACATATCCTCGTGAACGAGGTCTATCGCTTATCCGCTCTCGCGGTCGAAGCCGATGCCTGCGAGGATGCGGGGTGCTTCAACTTCCTGCGGATCGAACAGGATGTGGACCAGTTCATGTATGGCTTGCCGGACAAGGACGGCGGGATCGAAATCCTGACGTGTCCGGCATGGAAAGGGGTCGATATCGAAACCGACGATCCGATCGAGTTTCACAAACGCTACATGCGTTGTCTGATTGCCTATGGCGAGGAGAAGGTGAACGCGGCCGGATGGGGCAAGAGCTAATCCTTACTCGGGGATGTACCTAGACCCGCTCTAGACACTTGCAAACCAGCTTCTGTCAGTTTGCGACGATGCCCGAGATTAGAGCCACACCTGTCGAACGTCTCACCGACTCCACTGGGCTGTTGGCCCTGCTTGCAGCCTTGACCGGGATTATCGCGATCGCGCTCGGCCTTTTTGGGCTCGAAACCAATTTCTATCTCGCCGAAGCGGTGATAGCTGGTTTGTTGCTGGCGATGGGGTTGCGCGAAGTCAGGGCGCGGCTGCATGTGAAGCGCCAAACCCGCGAGTTGCGCGCGAAGGTTCGCGAAGTCAAAGAAAAGAACCGGCTGCTCAATCTTACCGAAAACGTCACCAAAACCGGTCATTGGCGGCTTGATCTAGCCAATGATGAGATCCTCTGGTCCAATGGAACGGCCAGCATTCACGGCTTGCCGCCGGGATGCCCGCCTCCGTTGGAAGACGCCATCAGCTTCTACCATGAGGACGATCGTTCAATCGTTACCCAGTCGATCGCCTCGGCCCGCGAGACCGGCAATCCCTACACGTTCCGTGCTCGCCTGATCCAGGCCGATGGAGAGCTACGCCACGTAGAAGCTAACGCCCGCGTGGAACTCGATGCCGGAGGCAGGCCGATCGCCCTGTTCGGAGTCCTGCGCGATCGCACCGAAGAGGAGCAAATGCAGCAGGAGCTGCGTGAAGCCCGCGATGAAGCGCGCGCGCTGGCCGACGCAAAGAACGAATTCCTGGCCAAAATGAGTCATGAGATCCGCACTCCGATGAACGGGGTGCTCGGCTTTGCCGACCTTCTGAAGGAAAGCGACCTATCCCCGACGCAGCGCCGCCAAGTCGATCTGATTACGGAGTCGGGGCGCTCGCTACAATCGCTGCTCAATGACATACTCGACCTGACCAAGATCGATTCCGGCCATATCGAAATCAATCCAGAACCAACCGACATCGCTCATCTCATCAGCCGAGTCGCGCAAATGGTGGAACCAGCCGCGCGTGAAAAATCGCTAACGCTCGACCATGCGATCGATTCCGCCCTACCGAGGATGGTGATGGCTGATGGTTTGCGATTACGCCAAATTCTCACCAATCTGCTGAGCAATGCGGTGCGCTTCACGGATCGTGGAAAGATCAGGCTGTCGGCTGTGCGCCGCGAAACCAGGCTGGAAATCCAGGTCGCCGACACAGGCATCGGCATCGCGCCGGAGATGCAAAAGACGATCTTTTCCGCCTTCGCTCAAGCTGATGATGTTGCTGCCCGCGATCGCGGGGGAACGGGCCTAGGTCTTGCCATCTGCCGCCAGCTAAGCGCGTTGATGAATGGCACGCTGAAAGTGCAGAGCATCCCCGGCAAAGGCACCGCCTTTACACTCAGCCTGCCGCTGATTGTGGCAAACAATTCGGACGACATCCAGAAAGCGCCCGAGAGCGCGAGTGCTCACTCCCGTTTGGCGGGACGGCGCATCCTGCTGGCGGAGGATTTCGACATCAACCGCGAGTTGATTTCGCAAATGTCCAAGCAATTGGGCATTGAGCTGAGCATGGCCGAAGACGGCGAGCAGGCGGTCGAAATGGTGCAGGCAACAATCAGCTCTCACGAGCCCTACGAGCTTGTTCTGATGGATATTCGCATGCCAAAGATGGACGGGCTTGAGGCGACCAGGGAATTGCGCAAACGCGGCTTCTCACCCGCCTCGCTTCCGATCATCGCAGTCACTGCCAACGCCTTCGATGATGATGTGGACGCCTGTATCGAGGCCGGAATGCAAGCGCATCTCAGCAAGCCACTTTCGCTTGAAAAACTGCGCAGCGCACTGGAACGCTGGCTACCGCAGAAACACGACCGCGCGGCGTAACCGGCACTCCGGTCGCTTCTCGATCGGCTGCCAGCAGCTCACCTACGACCAGGTGGCGCGTGGCGGCAGGCTCATCAGGATGGCATCGATATTGCCACCGGTCTTTAGGCCAAACAGAGTGCCCCGGTCGTAAACCAGATTGAACTCGGCATAGCGTCCGCGATACTCAAGCTGCTGCGCGATATCCGCCTCGTCGAAATCGCTCTCCATCCGCGCCCGCACCAGCTTCGGGTAAATGTCGAGGAATGCCTTGCCGACATCCTGGGTGAAGGCGAAATTGCGGTCGAAACTCGGATCGTCGTCGCATTCGAGGTGATCGTAGAAAATGCCGCCGACCCCGCGATGCACATCGCGGTGGGGAATGTAGAAATACTCGTCCGCCCACTTCTTGTAGCGATCGTAATAGGTCGGATTATGCGCCATGCAGGCTGCACGCATGCTGGCATGAAACGCCTCTGTGTCTTCCTCATAGGGAATAGGCGGATTGAGATCCGCCCCGCCGCCGAACCACGCCTTGCCCGTCGTCAGGAAGCGGGTGTTCATATGCACAGCCGGCACATGCGGATTGGCCATATGCGCAACGAGCGAGATTCCGGTAGCCGAGAAGCCTGGGTTTTCCGCACTCGCCCCGTTCACCTGCCCTGCAAACTCGGGTGAGAAATTGCCGCGAACGGTCGAGACGTTGACGCCCACCTTCTCGAACACCTTGCCCTTCATCAGGCCCTGCGTGCCGCCGCCCGGATCGTCATTGCCGTCCTCCTCGCGCGTCCACGGGGTGTATTCGAAGCTCGCATCCGAGCCCGCTTCGCGCTCGATCGCTTCGAAAGCCGCGCAAATCTGATCGCGCAGGCTTTCAAACCATGTGCGCGCTACGGATGTTTTTTGTGCCCAATCCATGACGAGCACACTTGCCAAAGCGGACGGACCACGGCAAGTGAAAGCCATGGTTCCCGTTTCGTTCTCTGCTGATTTTGGCGCGCCGATGGAATTCGCTGGAGAGGAGTTGTTCCTGACCAAGTCGAATGCTCTGTACTGGCCGCGCGAGCTCGCGTTGCTGGTCGCCGATCTGCATCTGGAAAAAGGCAGCTTCTATGCGCAGCACGGGCAGATGCTGCCGCCTTATGACAGCCGCGAAACGCTGGAGCGGATTGCCGACGCCGTGAAGCAGACGGGCGCGCGGCGCGTGATTACTCTGGGTGACAACTTCCACGATGATAACGGAACGCATCGTCTCGATCCTTATGCAGCGGGCATGCTCGAATCCCTCACCCGCGCGCTTGAGTGGGTGTGGATCACGGGCAATCACGATGAGAATATGGACCGATCTTTCGGCGCGACTCTGGTCGAAGAACTGGAGCTTGCAGGCATTATCCTGCGCCATGAGGCAAAGCCGGGTGAGACACGGCCCGAGCTGTCCGGCCATTATCACCCCAAGATGCGGCTTAAGGTGCGCGACCGGCATATTGCGCGGCCCTGCGGCGTGCTCAGCCGAGCCGAAACACCCGGAGCCGAGGTGGTGGAACGCATGATACTGCCCGCGTTCGGAGCCTACACCGGCGGAATGGACGCGGGCGATCCGGCAATTCTCGATGCGCTGAGCCCCGCAAACCAGATCGATGCGGTGCTGCCCGCGAAGGGCAAATTGGTTACATTCCCGCTATTTCGAACGGCGGCCTGAGACTCTTCTAGAATTTCCCGCCCAACCCCCTTACATAGCGCCCAGCACACTTTGGCTATTACAGGAGAACACACATAGCCCGTCCACCTCGGCGTTCGATGGCCCCGCCTATCAAAAGCGGCCCACGCTACGATAATTTCATTCAAGTTCCCAAGGTCCGCGTGATCGACGAAAACGGCGAGAATCTCGGCGTTATGCTCACCGCTGAAGCCACCGAGCAGGCCAATGATGTCGGCCTGAATCTCGTCGAGGTTTCGCCCAACGCAGACCCGCCAGTGTGCAAATTCCTTGACGTCGGCAAGTACCGTTACGAGGCCCAGAAAAAGGCCAATGCGGCGCGCAAGACGCAAAAGACGCAGGACATCAAGGAAGTGAAGATGCGTCCGAACATCGACACGCATGATTATGACGTGAAGATGCGCAACGTGAACAAGTTCATCGAGAACGGCGACAAGGTGAAAGTCACTCTGCGGTTCCGCGGGCGTGAAATGGCGCACCAGCATCTGGGCATGGACCTGCTCAAACGGGTCCAGACCGATGTCGAAGAGATCGCCAAGGTCGAGGCGTTTCCTCGCCTCGAAGGTCGGCAGATGCTGATGGTGCTTGCACCGAAGTAGACGCCACCCGAAACGGACTTCAGAAAGGGTGCGGCATGATTGTCGTACCCTTTTCGCTTCTTTCAGCAGCTTCCTGCTGCGACGGCCGTTGCTGTCGCGCTGGCGAGCAGCCGCAAGGCCACGGGGCCACCGGGAGAAACGGAACGACTGAAGAGAACCGAGGCGGACGGATGTCCGCCGCTAGGCGTTTGAGGGCGCAAGAAAATTAGGTGTATTCGATGAATAACACACCGCAACCGATCAGCGTCATCGTGCGTACATAAGTTTAAGCTAGGAAACCTATGAGGGATTGGGCCGTTTCTCCCCGACGCGGCAATCAATTCCGCCGCGCCGGCAGCCCCCGCCGGCGCGGCACCACATACCCTCTCGCACCCTATGTCGCATCGGGTGCAACCCGCATACGGCTTCGACAGAGAGCCGAGAATATTGGAAGGATTGCGATGATGACGAAGCTTGCAAAAACCGCGCTCAGCGCCGCTTTGATATCCGCGAGCACGGTGGCGCTGGCTCAACCGACCGAGTTGGCTGCGCAAAGCGTTGTCTCCACCACAGTGGACCCGCAATTCGCCACCTTCACCCCTAACCAGGACGCGACCGACACCCGGATCGATTATACGATCTGGGACGAGGCCATGAAGAACCTTGTGATCTCGATGGGGCCTTCGCTCCGCGAAACAGCAGGTAGTGCAGAACCCGGCCTTGGTTCGCGCCGGATTTATGGACACCGGTCACGCTATCGGCTTGAGGGAACGCGGATCATGTTCTCGTTCCTCGATGCCGATGTGATTTCCACCTTTGGCGAGTATCGCCGTGACCTCGAAGACACGGCGAACAAGGTCGACATCCAGTCGCTCTCGCGCAACGAGCAGCTGGCCTATTGGATCAACCTTCACAATGTTGCGATGGTAGAGCAGATCGCCAATGCTTGGCCGGTGCGTCAACCGCGCGAAATCGAAATCGGCGGCGTGCCGATCGACGATGCGAAATTCATCACCGTCGAAGGTGTGGCGATGAGCCCAAAAGATATTCGCACGCAGATCGTCTATCGCAACTGGAGAGATCCAAAGGTGATGTACGGCTTCTGGCGCGGCGACATTGGTAGTCCGTCGATCCAGCGCGAGGCTTACAATGCCGACAACGTAGCTCGCCTGCTCGAACGCGGCGCACGCGATTTCGTAAATTCGCTGCGAGGTACGCAGAAGCAGGGCAGCAAGCTGCAAGTCTCGAAACTCTATGAGGAAGGCGCTCCATTTTTCTTCGCAAACTTCGAAGCGGACGTGCGCACGCACATCGCTGAGTACGCCAACGAAGATGTCACTGAGTTCATGGGTAAAACGAGCCGGTTGGAAGCCAGCATCGACGAACCGGACATTGCCGATCTGGCCGGCGGCGTGCGCGAACCAAGCTACCAAACTATCACCTCAGATGGCCAACCGATAAGCTTTCGCATTCCGCAAAGCATGGCGCGCCTTTTGCAGCAGCGGCAGGACAAGCTTGAGCGTATCATTCGCGAGGGCCGCACCGGAACAGTTACCTTCAGCAATATCAAGCTGCCAGGTGACGAGGGCGATGACAGCGTAGTCGACTAACATTATCCCGAAACCGAAACGACGCAAACAAAGGGCCGCTGGAGCAATCCGGCGGCCCTTTGTTTGCGAGCCATGATCTCACTGCGTGTCGCCGTCATGAAAAATAGCCACGCGCGTTTTGTAGGTTGCTGAGAAGTAGGTTGCTGAGAAATAGTGTAAAAGCAGGCACCGCGTTGGAAAATCCTGGAGGAAACACCGAATGGCTCACCGATCGCTTCCACTTCTCGCCGCCGTGCTTTCGATGAGCGCTGCGCCCGCCGCTGCCAATATGGCTGTTTTCGACCCGCAAAGTTCGTCCACGCACACGCAGGGATCGAGCACCGAGCCACTCCAGCAATTTCCGCCTTCGTTCCCGAGCTTGGACAAGCGCATCGAGTACTCGCACTGGGACGAAGCACTACGCTTCATGGTGATACCCATGGGTCCATCGGTTCGTGAGGGCGCGCCCCGGGTCGATCCTCGCACGGGATCGCGCCGGATCTATGGCCACCAATCGCGCTACCGGCTGGAAGGTAACCGTGTCGCTTTTTCTTTCCTCAAAGATAAGCAGCGCACCGCCGTGAGCCAGTACCGCGCCGATCTGGAGCGGATCGGCAGCGAGATCGACCTGACCCGGCTTTCGCGCAACGAACAGCTCGCTTTCTGGCTCAACCTCCACAACGTTGCGGTGATTGAGGCGTTGGCTGGAATCTATCCGATCAGCGAACCAAGCGACGGCAAATTTGGCCCCAACCGTGCGTCCCTTGACGATGCCGAACTGGTCACCATTGCGAGCGAGGTAACTGCTACTCGAACTGCGCGACCAGATCGCCGGTATCGTTTTCCACCACCTGCATTCTGGCAAACCGCCACCAGTAATGACCGGTTATCGCACCTGTGATCGCGCCAAATGCAAAGACGATCGCGAGTGAAAACCAGAGCCCTCCGACAGCAAGACCGAACAGGAGGGGCGGGGTCAGCCCGGCAAACAGGCCGCCAAGGCGATAATTGTTCTGGCTCTCCATCCTGCGCGCTTTGAGAAAACCGGTTAGCGGCAGTCCAAAGACGATCAAGCCCAGCCCTGCGCAGAAAAAGCCGATCAGGAACGGCAGGGTAATCACCAGCAGGCCGCCGAGGAAATCCTCTCGCAACGTCCCAACCCCCACGACAAACGCGACCAGCGTCGGGATGGAGGTGCCGAACAGCGAACCGAGGGCCGCAGCTTTCAATCCTGCTATGATGCTTGCACTCATGCGCATAGGGCGCGAATAAAGCGGAGAGAGCCGCGCAGCAAGCGCAGTCGATCCGGGGGATGGAACCGCAATGACCGCGCAGCGAATTGGCCGTGTGCTTGGCCCTCTTCTATTCGCCATCACTGTATTCACCACCGCACCCGCCGGGATGCCGGCTGAGGCATGGCTGGTCGCGGGGCTGGTTGTGTGGATGGCCGTGTGGTGGATGACGGAGGCTGTGCCGCTGACCGTCACGGCCCTACTGCCTTTCGTCGTGCTGCCGTTCAGCGGAGTGTCGAGCGCGCGCGAAGTTGCCAGCACATACTACTCGCCGATCCTGTTCCTGTTGCTGGGCGGAGCGTTCCTGGCGCTCGCCATCGAGCGGACCGGCCTGCACAAGCGGCTAAGCCTCGCCATCCTGAAGACGATCGGTTCGCGCGGCGGGCAGACGCAATTGCTGCTCGCTTTCATGATCAGCGCCGCGCTGCTTTCAATGCTGATTTCCAACACCTCGACCAGCCTGATCATGATGCCGATGGCGCTGGCTGTTTTGGCTGGGGGCGCGAACGTGCGCGCCGCCGCGCCTCCCGCTCCCTCCGCCCTTCCACCCGGAACAGTTTCAGATACGATCCGGGTGGAAGGGCGGAGGGAGCGGGAGGTCCAGCCCGAAGTTTCGGCGGATGCCGAAACCGCCCTCAATAAGGAAGGCCTATCCGGCGCGCTCCCGATGGGTATCGCCTTTGCCGCCTCTATCGGCGGGCTCGGCACAATCGTCGGTTCCCCCACCAACGCCATCGCCGTAGGCCTGCTCGACACGATGATCGGCGTGCAGATCAGCTTCGCGCAATGGACTCTCTACGGCCTGCCCATCGTCATTCTCGGCGTACCATTGGCCGCCTTCATCATAGCCAAGTTCCAGCGCGTGGCCGAGCACCCCTTCGACGTTGCCGCCGCGCGAAAGGCAATCGACACCCATTCGCGCTGGACGGAAGCGGAAAAGCGGCTTGTCCCGATCGTGGCGCTGACATTCCTAGCCTGGATGACCGTGCAATGGGTCCGCCCCTATCTACCCGAGGGCTCGTGGACGAATGGCACGATCGCCATCGTCGCCAGCTTCGCACTGTTCCTGATCCCCGACGGCACAGGCCGCCCGCTGCTGGTCTGGAAAGAAGCCGACCGCGCGCCATGGGGCGTGATCATGATGTTTGGCGGCGGATTGGCGCTGGCCGCCGGCATGCAGGCATCGGGCCTCGCGATCTGGCTGGGCGAGGCCTTGCTGCCACTTGAAAATCTGCCGATGATCGTCGTCGCACTCTGCGTAGTCGGGATGATCATTGTCATCACCGAATTTGCCAGCAATGTCGCAACCGCAACCGGCATCATCCCCGTGGTTGCCGCGCTTGTTGTGGCTCTGGGAGCCGACCCGATCCTGCTTGCCATGCCTGCCGCGCTGGCCGCGAGCTGGGGCTTTATGCTGCCAGCAGGAACCGGGCCCAATGCAATCGCCTGGTCAACAGGTCGTATCCGGATCGAGCGAATGGTCGGCGCTGGCCTGGTGCTAGACCTGGTCGGCATCTTCCTGATCGTCGGGATGGTGTGGGGAATTGCGTTCCTAGTTTGACGCAGCCGTAGCCTCCCGCTCACCAACGAACTCAAGTCACATCGGCAAACGTCTCAGACTGCTTCTTTGGCCTCACCCAATTGCGCATCCTCTTGATCGGTCCCGTGCGCCATAGCGCGAGGAGCCCGAAGCCGAGCAGTATCCAGGGCAAAACAATGCCAAGGAACGTCAACACAGCTGCTACCATCGCAGAGAAACTGAACCACGCGGTGCTGCCCGCATCGCCAATCGGGTTTGAGCCGAGCGAGAAGCCTTCATCACTGCGATAGAAATAGGTCATAGGCGTGTTGACCAGGGATTCAGCCAGCGTCTCGCGGGTCTGCTCCTGCGCTTCGATTTGCGAGCGGAGCTGCAAAATCTGTCGCTCGACCTGGCGACCCTCTTCAGCGCTCTGGCCGCCTCGACGCAATTGCGCCTCCAGGCCTTCAATCTGCTGTTCTAGCCGTTCGCTTGTGTCTCGCGATTGCTGAATCTGATCGGCAGCATCGGTGCCCACGATCACCGCCTCGATCAGTTGACCGTCTGCATCCTCGATGCTGGCAATGCCTCGCTTGCCAAAATCTCGCGCCACTTCCGGCGCAAGCTTGAACTGCAGGTACGCCTCGATCCGATCTTCATCGATGAGCTTGTAGCGCATACCGGTGATCCGGCACTTTGCGCGGCCCAGTTCTTCGCAAGCCTGCGCGTGCAATTCCTGCTGCCCCGCGATCTCATCGCTGCCAAGGACGAAGGCATAGCGATAGGTAAAAGCAACTCCGGGCGCGGCCGTAACGGAAATGCCGGGTGCAGCACGACTTTCGAGAACGGGCAGATCGACACTAATGGATGACTCTTCCATCGCTTTCGAAAAACCGAAATTGTTTTCCGGAGCTTCTGAAGAAGAGCCTCTTTCGGCCTCGTCCCAGACTGACGGTTCCCGCTCGGTCTGCGAACACGATGCGAGTGCGAGTGATGCAATTGCGATGGTGGAAGACGCCGCGATTCTGGACATATCAACCAATTCCTCTCTCATTATGTCATAATATAACATCTTGTCTGACTAATAGTTGATTTGCAGCCGAATTTCCCAACCTGTCTCTCACCGGGACTACGGACGAAGAGTTGAGAATTGATTTAGACAGGACTTCTTGGGCCGGGTGTAGCAGCAGCGCTCGCTCTCACCACATCGCGCGGGTGCGGCTTTTGTCGCGGTCCAAATCCTCGCGTGAAATCCGATCCCAGAACCGGCCGCCGACGATCTGTTCGGCGTCGTATGTCTTGACCAGAAAATCTTCGAGCGGATCGGTCTGCCTCTTGTTCGGGATCTCGAAAGTCCACAGGCGAAACCGCCCGCGTCTGTTTTCCACCAACACGCTCTTGATAAAGGCATGCGGCACCGGAACACTGATGCCGAAATCCGCTTGTTCTTTTCCGATGCGTTCCACCTTCTCGCCGAAGTAGAAAACAGGACAGGTCAGCACATAGGTTTCGAGCGTGCTTTCACGCGCATCAAGCTCGCGAATTTCGTTTTCTAACCGGTTCCAGATACCGCGGTTGAATTGCGGCTTTTGCGGCGACATGTTGGACAACAGGAAGGTCTCGGAATTCTGGATATCCTGCAAATCCTGATTGGCGCTGGCGACCAGATGCCCTCGGTCAAAGCCGCTGCCCTTGTAGGCCTTCAAGCCAGCGCGGAAGCGTTTGGGAATGCGAGTGTCTGCGCGGAAGTTATTGAGCCGCTCGACCATGTCCATGTCGTTCACCAGCTCGCGGTCCCGATTGATGATCTCCAGCGTCCATTTCGCTTGGCGGAAATACCATGAATAGCCGATGGAGAAATGCCGGCCTGTCAGAATTTGATCGCATACGGGCGCTCCGTATCGAAGCTCTCGCTGCATTTGGAACGGATCGTCCAATATCTCCTCCTCCCCTTGCTTCCATTCTCGTTCGTATTTTTAACATTTCTGGCGAATTTCCACCATCAGCCAGGGGGAACTAATCAGGGTTATTCCGGCTTACGTTGCTATTAGTCGGCGAGATTGCCTCGAGATCTCGCTGTCCTACATGCGGGATCGACACTATCCGTCGCGCATGACCTTACATGGCACTTCAATCGAAAAAACCGATCGAATGGGCCCTTCTGATCGATTGGTTTTGTTCGCCAGGACTGTGTTCCATGCGTTCCAAACGTGCTTCAGCAGCGGTGAATGGAGCGTGGAGAGAGTGGGTGGTTGTGGTTCGAAAACGCAAGCCTCCAACCGGTTGCAAATGCAACCATCTCGCGATACTCAACTGCCATTGCATGTCCGCCGGTGGAGATGCGCTCCTGCGGAGGTTAGGAGCGGGCGCCACGTCGGTCCTGATCGGCTCCTGCCTTCCTGGGAGCGTGCACATTGGAAGGGCTCACACCCATGACCGACGCCATTGACGCCACCGACACTCCGACCCCGCGCCGCAAACCCAAGCAGCCGAAAACCCGCATTGGCGGACGCGAGATGAAGCCCGCGACCCAGATGATGGGCTATGGCTTCGACCCCGCTTTGTCGGAAGGCTCGCTGAAGGCACCGATCTTCCTCACCTCGACCTTCGCGTTTGAGAACGCAGCGGCGGGCAAGCGACACTTCGAAGGCATCACCGGCCAGCGGCCCGGCGGCGCGGAGGGTCTGGTCTACTCCCGCTTTAACGGGCCCAACCAGGAGATCCTGGAAGACCGGCTCGCGATCTGGGACGGCGCGGAGGACGCGCTCACCTTCTCCAGCGGAATGACCGCGATCTGCATCCTGATGCTGGCAAGCGTCAGCCAGGGTGATGTGATCGTGCATTCCGGCCCGCTCTATGCGGCATCCGAGGGCTTCGTCGCCAAGGTGCTGGCGAAGTTCGGCGTGACCTATGTCGACTTCCCGGCCGGAGCGAGCCGCGAGGAGCTGGACGAAGTGTTGCAACGCGCCAACAAGCAGGCTGGCGAGAATGGTGGTAAGGTGGCGATGATCTACCTCGAAAGCCCGGCCAACCCGACGAACGCCTTGGTCGATATCGAGGCGGTGAAGGCGGCGCGAGATGCGACGCTCGGCGGCGCTCAAGTAGCGGGAGGCGGTAGCGCACAAGAAAGCGACTGCCCCATTGCGATCGACAACACCTTCCTCGGCCCGCTGTGGCAGCGCCCGCTCGATCACGGCGCGGACATCGTGGTCTACTCGCTGACCAAGTATGTCGGTGGCCATTCCGACCTCGTCGCGGGCTCGATTGCTGGTGCGAAGAAGTGGATGGACCCGGTGCGTGCGCTGCGCAACACGATGGGGGGCATCGTCGATCCGAACACTGCGTGGATGCTGCTGCGCTCGCTGGAGACCGTCGAGCTGCGCATGCAGCGCGCGGGCGAGAATGCCGCGAAAGTTTGCGAATTCCTGAAGAACCACCCCAAGGTCGAAGGGCTCGGCTATCTCGGCTTCATCGAGGATCCGCGTCAGCAGGACATCTACGATCGCCACTGCAAGGGCGCGGGCAGCACCTTCAGCGTGTTCATCAAGGGCGGCGAAGAGGAGAGCTTCCGCTTCCTCGACAACCTGACCATTGCCAAGCTTGCAGTCAGCCTGGGCGGCACGGAGACGCTCGCGAGTCACCCGGCGGCAATGACACACCTTTCCGTTCCGCCTGAGCGCAAAGCGGCACTCGGCATCACCGACAACCTGGTGCGGATCAGCATTGGGATCGAAGATGCGGACGACCTGATCGCCGACTTCGAACAGGCGTTGGAGTACGTGTAAGCACAGTTCCAGCGCCAAAATTGGCGAGTTTCAGCAATTCTTCCCAGTGCTGTTGTGATATTTCTCTCAACATCATTGGGGAGAAGGATCATGTCACCCTTGGAGTTAGTCCTGTTAGTTACCGGCGGCGTGTTATTACTTGCAGCCGTAGGTTGTTACTTGAAAGACACCGCCCGAGTGGCCTTTCCGATCGTCCTGGCGTTGCTTGGGGCGTTCCTGCTCGCCGCCGACGAAGTCAGCGCGAGTCTGCCCGGCGGCGGAAGCGTCAAGCTGGCGAAAGAAGTGGCTGAGAAGTCGTCTGAAGCGGCTGATGCTCTTTTGGCCGCATCGCAGAAAAACAGCGAAGCCATCACTGCGATCAGCACCGCGTTGACGGATTCGCAGAACGCGTTCGCAGACTATCGCAACGAGGTGAACGAGCGGTTCGCGGCGCTCAATGAGCAGCCGGTCGCAGCGCCCAACGGGCAGCTCGAACAATCGCGGGCGGCCGTACAGACGAAGATCAGGGAAGCAAATTCGGCCAACAATGCGGCCAAGGTGCAGAGTAAAGCGCTGCGCGATCTGAGCGGCGGTTTTACTGTGAAACAGTGATAGCCTTCCCCTCGCCTGGCCTAAAGTGTTAGGCCTCGCAGCAAGGGAGAGAGAACATGACGACCCGCAAACCGGTATTCCTTGTAATCGGCGCAGGTGCCGGGATTGGCGGGCACACTGCTGCACGGTTTGCCGCGGGTGGGTATCACGCAGTGCTCGCCCGGCGCAGCGACGAGGCAGGCCTGGCGCAGCTCGTCGAACAGATCGAGGAAGCGGGCGGCACAGCCAGTGGCACTTTGCTTGACGCCACCGAGGACGGCTCGATCGAGGAATTGGTCGAACGTGTTGAGAAGGACATTGGGCCAATCGACACAGCGCTCTACAATCTTGGCGCGCAAATCGGAAACCGGAAATTGCAAGACACGCCGCATCGCGCGTTCGAGCTGGGCTGGCGCCTCGGCACATACGGCCTGTTCCGGCTGGCTCATGCGATATTCCCAACCATGGCGGAGCGCGGCAAGGGAAACTTGCTCGTCACCTCAGCCACCGCCGCCGTGCGCGGTAACACGGGGCAGCACAGCCATGCGGCGGCGATGGGTGGCCGGCGCATGCTCTGCCAGACGCTAAACGCCGAATTCGGCCCGCAAGGCATTCATGTTGCACATATCGTAGTCGATGGATCGGTTGATGCGCCTGACACGCTCGGCAAGCTGCTGGGCGAAAAGTTCGAGGCGTACAAGGCTGCGAAAGGCGAGGACGGCGTAATCGATCCCGGCGCTATTGCGGAAACCTATTGGCACCTCGCGCAGCAGCCGAGAAATTGCTGGACGCATGAAATCGATATCCGACCCTGGACCGATGTCGCATGGTGGAACGACAATCCTATTGCGGCGATCAACTCGACGGCGTCGAGACCGGGTTTTGCGGGGCCGAAGGAGTAAGAGCCTGTCTGCCTGTCAGGTAATGGGGTGCAAAGTGGACGGTCTGCTATCTGGCAGAGTCTGCGGGAAGCTTAGAAATGAACTAGTCTAAAGCGCGCAGCTCTTCGTACGACACCACGACATGCTCACGGAAGGCGGGACGCTCTTGCAGATCCTCGAAGTAGCGGTCCAGAGCCGGGCGCTCCTTCCGGACTATGTTGATGTCATAATAGCGGAAAAGGACATGGCCGAATTGGATGTCTGCCAATGTGAAATCATCGCTCACCAGGAAGCGCCTTTGCGCAAGTTGCGCCTCTGCGATGTCCAAGCTCCTGTCGAACCTCGCGATCGCTGTACTGATCGCGTTGCTGTCTCTCTTTGAAGGTGCGGTGCGAACAACCCTCCAAAAGATCGGTCCGGTGAACTCCATCGCGATGTGGTTCTTCGACCACTCTGCCCACTGGTCTACGATAGCCCTTGCATATTCATGCTTGGGCCAGAACGACGGTTCAGCATAACGGCTAGCAAGATGACGCAGGATCGCTCCCGTTTCCCATAGAGGAGGCTCATCTCCATCGCGGATGACGGGCACTAGACCATTCGGATTCATTGCAAGGAATGATGGCGTGTCGTTTCCGCCATACCGATGCCCAACGTCATGTCGCTCATAGGGCAGGCCAAGCTCGCCTACGAGCCACATGAGCGCCTGCACATTTGAAGATGTCCTTCTTCCCCAGATGACGAGCATGAATTCCAACCTCTAGTCATTGATGTGATTGACCAACTGGCAATCCTCAAGATGCCCGAGTAGTGTGGGGAACACCAAATCCGGTGATCAAGTGGCAGCCTTCGAGCAGCCATAGCGGGATAGGTAATGTCCGCAATTGGGTCGCAAGCGGACACCTAAACCCCTACCCCTTCCACTCCCGGCGTTCTTCCGCCTGACGCAACACTTCGTAAGAAACCTGAATCGCCTGGAATTGCCGGGCCGCTTCCTCGTCGCCTGGCTTTACGTCCGGATGCACTTCCTTGGCCTTCTTGCGATAAGCCTTTTTGATAGCGTCAAAATCGGCGTCCGCTTCCAATTCCAGCAATTCGAGCGCGCGCATTTCGTCATCGCTGCGACTGCCATCGCCTGACCCGGTCCAGCCATAATGGCTCGCCTCGGCATAGCCGGAATTGTCGCGCCGTTCGGCCTTGGCGCGCTGCGCGGCCTCTTCCTTGTCGAGACCCTCGAAGTAATCCCACTTGCGATTGTACTCTGCGGCATGTGCCTGACAAAAATGCCACCGATCGGGATTGTTGGGTGACTTGGGTGCAGGGCAATCGCCTTTCTCCTCGCACCCATGCCGATCGCACAGGCGCACGGTCGCGGCCTCGCGCGACTCCTCGTAGCCACGCCAGCGCGGAAAGCCCCAATCGTTGGAACGGCGTGCCTTAGGCATGGATGTGCGTGCGAATTGTCGTTGGTCGAATTGCCATAGCCCCTAGTCTAGGCATGGTGGAGCGCAATGGGAAGGTGTGGGAACCAGTTGCGACGTGAAATGTTGCATTGCAACGAAGCGTTCATAACTGGACGCTAAGAGCCGAGCGAATTCAAACGCCTGAGGACCAATGAGCCCACAACTTGCCATCTCCAGCGCCTTCGCCACTTTTGCGATGGCTGCGCTGTGCGTGCTCGGCGTGAGCAACCAGGCATCCCGGCCACTTGGTCAGTCGCCAATAGCGCTGCAGGCCGAAATGCCGAGCGCGCCTGCGCTCGGTTCCGACCTGCTGCCCTAATCCAGATTCCTAGTTGATGACGACGCTGGCCGCGCGGCGGTTCTGCGCCCATGCCTGCTCGTTCGATTCCAGCGCAACCGGGCGTTCCTTGCCAAAGCTGACCATGGTGATCCGGTTGGCGGCAATGCCCAGACTGACGAGATAGTTCTTCGCCGAGTTCGCACGCCGCTCACCCAGAGCAAGGTTGTATTCGCGGGTGCCGCGTTCGTCGGCATGGCCCTCAACCGTAATCGTCACCTGAGTATACTGGCCAAGATATTGGGCCTGAGCCTGCAAGGCGGCGGCATCGGTGCTGTCGATATTGAACCGGTCCGTGTCGAAATAGACCACGGTGTTGCTGCCGACGGCCTGCTCGAAATGAGCCTGCGTGCCAACCGTTGGTCCGGTCGAAGTAGGCGCCGACGGGGCCGGGGCTGGTGCAGTCGCCTCGGGTGCAGGAGGAAGTTCCTCTGGCGGCTTTTTCGCGCAGGCGGCGAGCAAGCTCGCCGATGACAGCATAGCGATGGCGATGATGCGGGTCTTGGGAATACTCATACGTGTCCTCTCCAATGTATGACCGGGGCGGGGGCCTGGTCAGATTTACGTGTTCAACGCATCAGGGACGGATTGGTCCCCATGCAGGGTCGGAAGCATCGGCCGGGGTGCGCAAACGGCGTTCATTGCGCCCGGTCAGATCAACCTGATGCAGGCCCGAACGGCCCGAATTGCGCGCCGTACGGAAGAACTGGATGATCCGACCGTTTGGCGCCCAGGTCGGTGCCTCATCCTGCCATCCGTTGGTAAGCACCCGAAGGTTACGCCCGTTCGGCGTCATCACGGCAATATTGAAGTCGCCGGCAATGCGCGTGAACGCGATCTGGTCACCCCGCGGGCTCCATTCCGGCGTGGCGCAACGCCCGCCAAAGAAGGTGATCCGCCGCTGGTTGGAGCCGTCGGCGTTCATGACATAGCACTGCTGAGAGCCGGAGCGATCGCTCTCGAACACGATGCGGTTGCCATCGGGCGAGTACGATCCGCCAATGTCGATGCCTGGCGTGTTGGTCAGACGCACACTGCGCCCGCCATCGGCGGAGACGCGATAGATATCGGTGTTGCCGTTAACAGCCATCGAATAGAGGATTGAGCGGCCATCGGGCGACCAGCGTGGGGCAAGCGTGGGATTGCCAGTCTCGGCGACAAGCTTCTGCTTCCCGGTGCCAATGTCATAGACATAGATGCGCGGATTACCGTCGACGTAGGACAGGTAGAGCAGCTGCGAATAGTCGGGCGAATAACGCGGGGTAAGCGCAGTCGCACTCCCCAAGGTCAGGAAGCGGTGGTTTGCACCGTCGCTGTCCATGATCGCAAGCCGTTTGACCCGGTTATCCTTCGGGCCGGTCTCAGCGATATACGCGATCCGACTGTCGAAGAACGGGTTTTCCCCGGTCAGGCGCGAGTAGATGAGGTCGGAGCATTTGTGTGCAGCGCGGCGCCAGTCTGCCGGGCGCACGACCCAGCCTTCGCGGATCAGCTCGTCTTGCAGCGCCACGTCATAGAGATAGCAGCCAACCACCAGGCGCCCGTCATCGCGGGCACGAACATAGCCGTGAACCAGCATTTCCGCGCCCCGCCCGCTCCAGCTGCCCCATGAAGGCGCGCTGATCTGCGCGAAGCTTGGCTTGGGCAGAGCGTCCGGGCCGGTCGGCTTGAAAATGCCATTGTTGCGCAGGTTTGAGGTGATAACGCGAGAGATTTCCTGCCCCAGCGCGCCCGTACCATTGGCATTGGCCGGCGTCGGCTGGTCGCGGTCTGTGGCGAATGCAGGAATCGCAATGCCCAGGTCTTCCCAGTCGCTTTCATCGGTCACCGAACCGGTAAGGCCCACTTCTTCGCCGGTCTCGCCTTCAAACGCGGTCTCGACATTGCCGCCTTCGCCAACCGGATCACCCAAATCTTCGTTCTGAGCGGCAAGCGGAGCCGCCATCAGAGCAAGAGCCAGTGTGAGAACTGATTTCATTGTCAAAGCCTTCTGTCGAAACGCCACGCGGAGATATTCTTCCAGGCATTGTAGTATTGCGGCGGAAGATCGAAAGGTGCCGCCAATTGCACGGCCCGAATAGCACGTTCGGCATGAAGCGGTGCCTGCGGGCGATTAGATGCGGTGACGCCAGTCTGACGAACGACGCGCGGCTTGCCAGCCAATGAGCCATCCTCATTAAGCCGGAACGACAGAACCGTCACCAATTGTTCCACATCGACACCCTGCGGCGCGTTCCAGTGCGGGCGCAACTGTCGGGTGATCGCCGACCGCAAAGACGCCTGCGCGCTCGGGCCGATTTCGGATGCAGGAATGCGCGTATCATCGGTATTCGTCGAACTGCCCGATCCGGGCAGGAAATTGTCGCCAATCCGGCTGCCACCGCGCGGAGTCGGCGTTGGACTGGGCCGAGAGGTCGGGCGCGAAGTTGGCTGGGATGTCGGTCGAGACGTGGGTCGCGAGGTCGGTTGGACGTCCGGCGATGCCTGATCCGGTTGCGAATCTGGCTCCACATCGGGCGGTGCCACTTCATCGGACAATTCAGGCGCGATCGCCGCACGGCTCTCCGCCACCGGATCAGGCGCGGTCGATTCCAGGCTGACTTCACTCGCGAGACTCACCGTCATACGCTCTGGGATCGCAAGCATTTCGTCGCGCATCGGCTGAAGCACGAGCAGCGCAACCACGCCGACATGCAGCGCCAGCGCGACCAAAAGGCCGATGCGCTCCTCTCCGCTAAAACTCGGTGGCTGCATTGTCTGCTCGCTCATATACGTTCCGGGCTATGGCGGCGTAACTGAACCGCTGGTGACCAGCGAGATCGAAGAAAACCCGGCTCGGTTCAACTCACCCATAACAGCCATCACTCTGCCGTAATCGAGACTTCGGTCTCCCCGCAGCACGATCAGTGGCTGTTGGCCGTCGCCACGGCGGTCGATTTGCTCGAGCGCCTGCGGGAATGCGCCCGGCTCTACGCGGGCATCGTCGATATATATCACGCCGCGGCCATCGACCGAAATCGTGATCTGTTCGGGCGTCTGGTCAATCGGGTTGGCGCGGCTCTCAGGCAGCTCGATCGGCACGCCCGAGGCAAGTAGCGGTGCCGTCACCATGAAGATGATCAGCAACACCAGCATCACGTCGACAAACGGCGTGACGTTGATTTCGGCCATCGGCGCACGGCGAGACCGGCGCGCGCCGCCGCGTGAGCTGGAGGCAAGGCCCATCGCCATTATACTTTATCCAACTCACGGCTGAGGCCCGCATGGAAGCGGTCGGCGAAGCGCTGCAGGCTAGCCTCATAGCGGTTCACCCGCTGACTGAAACGGTTGTAGGCAATCACCGCCGGAATGGCCGCAAACAGGCCGATGGCGGTTGCGAACAGGGCCTCCGAAATGCCCGGCGCGACCACGGCGAGCGAGGAACTTTCCTGCGCGCCGATCTGGAAAAAACTGTTCATGATCCCCCACACCGTGCCGAACAGGCCTACGAAGGGGGCGACCGAGCCGGTTGTGGCGAGGAAATTGAGCCGTGCAGCGAGCTCATCCGCTTCGAATGCAACCTGGCTTTCCATCGCGGCGGCGATCCGCTGACGTGCGGCATCGCGATCAACCGGCGCATCCTTGGTCGACATCTTCCACTCGCGCAGACCCTTTGCGGCGACCCGCGCGGAGGGAACCTCTTTCTGAGAACGCTTGCTCAGCACCGTATCGTGATCGCTCGTCTCGAAGAAATCCTCCTCATAACCGCGCGATTTGCGCTCCATCCCGCCGATCCGCAGACTGAAAGAAACGATGATCATCCACACCCAGATACTGGCGAGGATCAGGCCCGCCATCACCAGCTGCACAACAATATCGGCGTCGAGAAACAGCTCGAGCGGATCGAGCCGCGTTGGCGCATTGGCGGCGGCCGCCGCAAATAGGGAAAGCGTCGTCATCAGGCCTCTTCGTCCATGAATGATCGGAAGGCAGCACGCCATGCGTCGGGCTGACGCCGGGGGCGGCCTGTTGGGGTGATAAAGCCGACACGCAAATGCGCCTCGGCCAGGATTTCATCGCCGCGTTTCGCCAATTGATGCATGCGGCAACTCGCCGCGCCCAGATCAGTGCATGTGGTCACGATCACCACATCATCGTCTAGCTTGGCCGGGCGCAGATATCTGAGATTGATTTCGGAGACGGCGTAGGCGCCCTCCTCCGCCTCAATCGCGGCGCGCTGATCGATATCGAGCATCCGTAGCAGGTCGGAGCGCGCACGCTCAAACCAGCGCAGATAGTTCGCGTGATAGGTGATCCCGGAAAGATCGGTATCCTCATAATAGACGCGCACCGCATAGAGATGCCGCGGCCCATCGAAGACACCGCCGGGGGGATTGGGCTCGATCATCGATTAACCACCTAACGCAGCGTGGATTCGCTGGGAAGTCAGGTTTTCACACTCATTGCTGAATGGCGGCGAAACGAGTCTTATGTGCGATGAGAGCGGGCTTACCCACTTATCATCCTGCCGAGCGCCTGCCCGCCGAAGAGGTGCACATGCAGATGCGGCACTTCCTGCCCGCCGTGCGCGCCAATATTTGCAAGCAGCCGATAGCCGGGCTCAACCAGCCCTTTTTCCCTAGCGACTTTGCCCACTGCACGGACGAAACCGCCGATTTCTGCATCCGATGCCTTGGTCGAGAAATCGTCCCAGCTGACATAGCGCCCCTTGGGTATCACCAGGGTATGCACCTCCGCCTGCGGGTTAATGTCTTCAAAGGCGAAGGCCCAATCGTCTTCGTAGACTTTGTTCGACGGGATTTCACCGCGCAGGATCTTCGCGAAGATGTTGTCATCATCGTAAGGCAAAGTCGGATCGATCGGCATGACTACTCGCTCCTGCTCGCTTTTTCTTCGAGGCCCGAGACACCTTCGCGCCGGTCCAGTTCTGCCAAGACATGATCAAGCGAGACCCCCCTTGCCTGTAGCAAGACGAGCAGGTGGAACAGCAAGTCTGCGCTCTCACCGACCAGTTCCTCATTGCTGCCAGAGACCGCTGCGATCACCGCTTCGGTCGCCTCCTCGCCCAGCTTTTGCGCGATCTTGCCAATACCCTTGGCATTGAGGCTGGCGACATAGCTGGTATCCGGCGCGGCATCCGAGCGTGCAGCGATGGCTTTTTCGAGACGGCTTAAAGTGTCCATGCGCGCTTCTTGGTTCAAACCCCGCGCGCAGGCAAGCGCTATACCCCTCGGGCGGGCAAACCGGCGGCGCGCAGAGCCTCATGCGCCTCGGCGACGGAGTGCGTACCGAAATGGAAGATCGAGGCGGCCAGCACCGCGCTCGCATGCCCTTTTGTGACGCCCTCGACCAGGTGATCGAGCGTGCCGACGCCGCCACTGGCGATAACCGGCACACTGACGGCATCGGCAATGGTTCGGGTCAGTTCGAGGTCATATCCCGCCTTCGTACCATCGCCATCCATGCTGGTGACGAGCAATTCGCCCGCGCCGAGCTCAGCGACCCGCTTGGCATAATCGACCGCGTTGATGCCGGTCGGCTTGCGGCCGCCATGGGTAAAGATTTCCCATTGCGGAACGGCCTCGCCAATCGGCAGGATCACGCGCCGCGCATCGACGCTGGCGACAACGCATTGGCTGCCGAATTTGGCCGCGATTTCGCCGACGAGTTCCGGCCGCGCTACCGCCGCCGAATTGATTGCAACCTTGTCTGCCCCGGCGAGCAACAGCTCACGCGCATCTTCGACGCTGCGCACTCCGCCTCCGACGGTCAGCGGCATAAAGCACACTTCCGCCGTTCGGCGCACCATGTCGAGCAAGGTACCGCGTCCTTCGTGGCTGGCGGAAATATCGAGAAAACACAGCTCGTCCGCACCCGCTTGGTCATAGGCGCGCGCTTGCTCGACCGGATCGCCCGCATCCTTGAGGTCGACGAAATTGACGCCCTTCACCACGCGGCCATCGGCCACGTCGAGGCAAGGGATTACGCGGATACGAACGGTCATGATAAGATCACCGAAATCGCCCCCAGAAAGTACAAGATAGCGAAAGCGAACAAGCCGAACTCCAAGATCAGCATCACTGTAAATCTGATAGCGTTCTGTTCGAGGCTGTAGGCAAATCGTCCCCAACCAGTCGTTTTGGTGCCGATCGCTCGCCTGACTCTCTTCGCTTGGCCGAGGACCAACGCGAGCGAGATCGAAGCCGCCCACAGTCCCAAAAAAATATTCACGCCCGCGTCCCTATCGCAATTGCTGCCGCCAGATCGAGTTTGCCTTCATACAAGGCTCTGCCGGTAATCACGCCTTCAATGCCCTCATGCGAGTGTAGGCTGAGCACATGGATATCGTCGATCCCCTTCACTCCGCCGCTGGCGATCACAGGGATATCGACCTGCCGCGCCAGCTCCAAAGTCGCGTCGATATTCGCACCTTTCAGCAAACCATCGCGGCCAATATCGGTAAAGAGCAGGCTGGCGACGCCCGCATCCTCGAACCGGCGGGCGAGATCGGCCACGGGAACGTCGGACACCTCCGCCCAGCCTTCGGTCGCGACCATGCCATCCTTGGCGTCGACCGCGACAACGATGCCGCCTTCCCATTCCTTCGCCATTTCCTTGACGAACTCAGGATTCTTGAGCGCGGCCGATCCCATGACCACGCGCGATATGCCGAGGTTGAACCATCCCTCAACGCCTGCCGCATCGCGAATACCGCCGCCCAATTGCACATGACCGGGGAACGCTTCGACAATAGCTTCGACCGCCTCGCGGTTCTCGGTCTGCCCGGCGAAACTGCCATCAAGATCGACCACGTGCAGATGCTCAGCGCCCGCTTCGGCAAACAGCATCGCCTGCGCAGCGGGATTGTCGCCGTAGATCGTGGCGCGATCCATATCGCCCTCGGCAAGTCGCACCACTTCGCCATCCTTCAGGTCGATTGCAGGGAAGATGATCATCGATGAGTCCCTGTTAGCGGCTCGCACACGCTCGCGCCGTAGCCTCCCACGCCCTCCGCCCTTCCACCCGGATGATAACCCGGTAGGCTCCGGGTGGAAGGGCGGAGGGCGTGGGAGGCTACGGCCAAGGCACGCACGGATGTGCGGGCCGTACACGATAAAAACCCAATCAAGGCATCCACTCCAAAAATCTTTCCAGCGTCGCCAATCCGTATTCCTGGCTCTTTTCAGGGTGGAATTGCACGCCCAGCACATTGTCGCGGGCAATCGCCGCGACCAGCCCTTCACCGTGATCAGTCAAAGCGGCCACATGATGCGGATCGTCGGCAATAAAATGGTAGGAGTGAAGAAAGTACGCCTCGCCCTCCTCGATCACTTCGTGATGGCGCGCATGGGGCAGCAGCGCAACGTCATTCCAGCCCATATGTGGCACCTTGATCGCCGGATCGGCAGGCTCGATCAGCCGTACTTCGCCAGGCACCCACCCAAGGCCACGCGTAATACCGTGCTCAAGCCCGCGCGTTGCGAGCAATTGCATCCCGACACAAATGCCCAGAAACGGCGCGCCGCCGACCTGTACGCGTTCGGTCATGGCGTCGACCATGTGCGGGATCGCTTTCAACCCCTGGGCGCAAGCCTTGAACGAGCCAACACCTGGCAGGACGATGCGGTCTGCCGCACGCACGGCATTTGGATCGGAAGTCACTTCAACCCGAGCGCCGACAGCTTTCAGCGCATTGTGAACCGAGTGGAGGTTCCCCGCGCCGTAGTCCACGAGTGCCACGTTTTCGGTCGGCATCTACAATGCCTCCCTATCGACGCACGCCATCCGGCGCGCGATATCCTCGCTCATGCGATCAAAGATCGGGTGGCGCATCGCGCCGTCTCCGACTCCGCTGCGGGCGGGCGGTCGCCCTTGCGGCGGCTGCGCAGGCGATACCCTACCACCCCTAGCCACCAAGCTGTCCCTTGGTCGATGGAATAGCGCCAGCTTTGCGCGGGTCCTGCTCGACGGCGATCCGCATCGCGCGAGCAAAACCCTTGTAAATCGCTTCGCAGATGTGGTGATTGTTGCTGCCATAGAGCAGCTCCACGTGCAGCGTGATGCCGGCAGTCTGCGCGACCGACTGAAACCAGTGCTCGATCAGCTCCGTGTCCCATTCACCCAGCTTTTCCTGAGTAAAACCAGCATTCCAGACCAGAAACGGGCGGCCCGAGATATCCAGCGCAACGCGCGCCAAGGTCTCATCCATTGGCGAATAAGCACTGCCATAGCGGCCGATACCCGCTTTATTGCCCAGCGCATCGGAAATCGCCTGACCCAGCGCAATCGCGGAATCTTCGGTCGTGTGGTGTTGATCGACATGTAAGTCACCGGAAACCTTCATGCTGACGTCGATCAGCGAATGTTTCGAAAACTGTTCGACCATGTGATCGAGAAAGCCGATTCCCGTCGAAACATCGTATGTGCCTGTTCCGTCGAGATTTACCGTGATGGCGATCTCGGTTTCGGCCGTTTTGCGCTCGATCGTGCCGGTCCGACCGGCTGTTTGCATGTCTGCCTGCATAATGCCGTGGGCTATAGGCCTGTCGGCGCACGGTGCAAGCATATCGGGCGTAACTGCAAGACATGGTGCGGAAAAGCTTGACCAGCGCCTCCGGCCTCGCCACCTTTTAGAAACCATGAGTGAAGAGACACCCGATAGCCTGATCCCGTATGACGAGATCGTTCAGGAGGCGCTGCGCGCCGTGGTCGGTCGTGTGCTCGGCGAAATCGTCGCTGGCGGCAGCGAACTGCCCGGAACGCATCACTTTTACATCACGTTCAAGACGGGCGCTCAGGGTGTCTCGATCCCGCCGCATCTGCGCGAACGCTTCCCGGACGAAATGACCATCGTCCTGCAGAACAAGTTCTGGGATCTGGAGGTAACCGACACCGGATTCTCGGTTGGTCTGTCGTTCAACCAGATCCCCGCCAAGCTGTCCGTGCCGTTCGCCGCGATCACCGCCTTTGTCGATCCGGCAGTCGATTTTGGCCTGCAATTCCAGGCGACTGTGGCCGATATGGCCCCGGAAGAGCACGAAGACGCCGAAAACGATTCGCTGGATGGAATGGCGGATCTTGCTGGCGATGACGGTCCCGACGATGGCTCGAACGTCGTGACGGTCGATTTCGGGCGCAAGAAGTAAGCTGGCCGCAGAGGATTTCTCGGATCAGCCGCCGACCTCAAGCATTGATAGTCTGATGGACACTGCCGAAACACATTCGCACGAACTCGTGGAAACGAGCGAAACCGCATCAAAGGGTGCCAAAAAGCCAAAAGTTATGGGCCCGAGCACCAATCCGGCGACCAACCTCCTGATCGCCGACATTGTGCTACGCGGCGCATCGACCCTGTTTCGCAAGAATGTCGAGAAAGGGATGGTGAGGAAGAGCGATGACGAAGAAAAAGCGCGCGAATTGCTCGACGGGCGCTCGATCATCACCACGCTCGCGCTTTACGGTGCCAGCAAACTGGCAACGCGTTCGGTTCCCGGCTTGGCCATCGTGGCGGGCGGATTGATCGCAAAAACGCTCTATGATCGCGGCAGATCGATCGAACTTTCCAAACGATCCAAAGGCGAAGAATAGCGCGCCTTCCGCCGCAAGACTGACCAAAACTTGATCGCGGCGCTCCGCTGCACTTGATTTCCGTCATCGCTTTGCGGCATCGGATGCTTTTGGGGACCCCATGAGCGACTACAAATCCACCGACAAACTGGCACGGCGCGGGCTGCTGTTCATCCTGTCCTCCCCATCTGGCGCGGGCAAGACGACGCTGTCGCGCATGCTGCTGGAGGCGGATCCTGATATCAAACTGTCGGTTTCCGCCACCACGCGCCCGCCGCGGCCCGGCGAGATCGACGGTGTGCATTACCAGTTCGTGTCCGATGCCGAATTCGACCGGATGGTGGAGGAGGACGATTTTTACGAGTGGGCGCAAGTCTTCGGCCACCGCTATGGTACGCCCAAGGGAGCAATCCGCAACGGCCTGAAGGACGGACAGGATTATCTGTTCGACATCGACTGGCAGGGCACACAGCAGCTCTATCAAAAGGACCAGCAGGACGTCGTCAGCGTCTTCATCCTGCCGCCCAGCCTTTCCGAGCTGCGCCGCCGATTGGAAGCGCGCGCGCAGGACAGCGACGACGTGATCGACGGACGGATGGAACGCGCCCGGGCGGAAATCAGCCACTGGGCCGAATATGACTATGTCGTCATCAACGACAATGTCGACGAATGCTTTGAGCGTGTGTGCGAAGTGCTGGATGCAGAACGGATGCGCCGCACCCGCCAGACTGGTCTGATCCCATTTGTGCGCGAACTGATGGGGTGAACCTGTAGCGCCGAGTGCGCTATGAGCCATCTTTGAGATGGAACAGTTCGATTTACGCAAGCGGGAATTTGAAGATAGGGGCCTGATCAAGCTCGAAGGATGGGTCGCGCACGATGACGCCCTGGCTGCGCGCGACATGGTCCTGGACCTTGCCAAGCGACACGACGTTTACGTCGATGATCGCTGGCACAGTTCTCCAAGCCGTTTTGGCTATCCCAAGCCGCTACGCAATGCCCTCAATGTGCTTGGCAGAGCAGAGCACTTCCCCAATTTGATCGACGAAAATCTAGTGTCACTCGCCGAGCGCCTGGTTGGCGAACCTGTAACGCCAATGGCGCCGGGACAGCAAATCCTGTTCACACTGCCGGGCGAACAGGATTGGTCGATTCCCGCCGACGCCTGGCATATCGACCTGCCCAAGTTCGGAGAGCAAGCCTCACCCGGACTGCAGGTGTTCACATTTCTCGACGATGTGGAGCCTCGCGGCGGAGCGACTCTAGTGATTGCGGGTTCACATCTTCTGTTGAACCACTCTGCTGGCCTGTCGTCCAAGAAGCTGAAGCAGAACTTGAGAAAGGAGCACTATTTCAGGTCGCTGTTCGACCCCGCTCGCCCGCCGATTGCACAGCTTGAAGAAGCGATGGGACGCGTTGGAGATGTCGAACTGGAGGTGGTCGAACTGGCGGGCCGTATCGGCGACGTCTACCTGATGGATTTGCGTGTGCTGCATACCCCAGCGTCCAATTGTAGCGACAAGGCGCGCATGATGCTTACGTGCAGACTTCCAAAATCGAAGATCGCCGCGAAGTTTGGCGAGTCATATGCGATCGGCTGATGGGTTGCGGCATGTGCTGAGTGCCGTTCAGCCTCTCGCGTGAAACACGCACAAATGAAGTTCTTAGGCCTTTGCGCTAATTGATGGGCGAACCGCTGCGATCAAGTCGGCTGCTGCGAGGCTCGGGATAACTCGTTTCGAGCGGAAATATCTTCCGCAAACAGTGCGCGGGAACGATATGATCGTTCTGGAGAAATAATGCCATGGCCATACTCGCGCAAAGACCCCACGCCTTCCAATCCAAATTCATCGCCTGCCAGGGCGAAGGTGTCGAAACCAAGCCCGAAGGCCTGTTCGCGATCGAAGTGCGTTTCCTCGCCGGCCTGACCCAGCGCCAGCAAGACGCCTTTGCCAACGCAGCCATGCGGTGGACCAAAGTCATCGTCGGTGAGCTGCCTTCGGTTCAGGTCGACGGTGAGTTGATCGACGACGTGTTGATTCTGGCCGAGGGCGCGCAGATCGACGGACCTGGCGGTATCCTGGGGCAAGCGGGACCAACCCATCTACGCCCGTTCGGCGCAGGCGACGCTGCGGCTATACCGGCTAAAGGTCGTATGACATTCGATACCGCTGACCTTGAGGAACTGGAAAGCGCCGAAACGCTCGACGATGTCATCGCCCACGAAATGGGCCACGTACTCGGGGTCGGCACAATCTGGGAACAGAAAAACCTTCTTATCGGTGCCCGCACCGACAGTCCTGCATTCATCGGTGCCGAGGCACGCCGCGAATTCGGAGTGCTGATCGGGGAAGGCCCAACCGATGTTCCGGTCGAAAATCGCGGCGGACGCGGCACAGCGGACTCGCATTGGCGCGAGGAATTGTTCCGCAATGAACTGATGTCTGGCTTTATCTCGTCCAGCGGCAACCCGCTCAGCCGCCTGACGGCAGCGAGCATGGGCGATCTGGGTTACGAGGTCGATCTGGAAGCCGCCGAGCCGTATGACTTGCCCAGCCTGCTGCGCTCTTTCGAATTGCGTCTCAACGCGATGCGCAGCGGCGTGGACATGCATGCCATGCTGCCGATATTGCCCACCATGCTACCCGACGATTGCATGGAAAACGATTGACCATGCAGCTGTCCGGGCAAGCCGTACCGGCCACCATCGCTCAAGTTGTCTGACGCTCTTCGAGCTGTTCCAGCAATTCCTTCAGCTGCTCATCGATAATCGCGCCGCTATCGCCGCCGCCGTAATTAAGCGCGCCGCTGGAAAATGTCGTGCCGAAGGTTGCGTTCAGCCGGTGGGTTTGCAGCACTCCAGAGGCGAAATCGCGCGTCGTCAGCGTGTCGAGCGGGTGGATGAATGCGCCCCACACCAGGTTCTGCGCCACGGCATAGCGCGCATCGAGCGCGGTATCGAAATTGGCCTGCATCAGGCGCTCCATCGTGCCTGCGGGCAGCAGCTCGACCGGCGCAATCGGCGTGATGATCCGCATCCGCCCCTGCGTAGCGTCGGTCACCACCAGCATCATGCGCTCCTCGATGGTGAACTGCCAATTGTTGCCGTTGCGCTCCGCTTCACCATCGAGCGCGGCGATTACCTCGCCCATCGCATCAAGCTTTGCCTTCAGCTCATCGCTAATTTCTGGCGCGGCCTCGGAATTCTGCTCCTCACCAGTGTCCTCGCCTTGTCCGAGGTCGCTGAAATCGTCCGAGGGCTGCTGCGCGGTTTCGGCCTCCTGCGCGTCGGCATGAGGGATTGCGGCGATCCCCAGACCAAAAAAGACCGCCAAAGCGGCGGCTTGCAACAAACGGTGACGAGGCTGGATTTTGGTCATGGATGTTTCCTTCGGCGCTGCGCATTGCTGTAACAGTCAAGTTCGCAAAGTGCAGGCCGAAGGTTACATCAGAGGTGCGACCGGGGGCAGCCGCACCTCTTCAGCTTCAGACGTCGTCAGGACCGTGATCGGGGCACGGCTGAGCCAGAGCGAACGCAGCATTGTCCGCCGCGTTGTAGCCGGTCAGCGTGGAATAGCCGTTGGTGGCCATCGCCCTGACATCGAGCCGCTCCCAGAAGGCAGCATTGGGGCATGCCCCCAACATCGCGGCAACCGGCACGTCCTTGGCGTAGAGGAACCCGGCCCCTGCGCCAAAGCCGTTGCCATCCGCCTGTCCCACCGTCCCGGAGGTCGAAGCAATGGCAATCGCGCTGCCAGTGCCGCGCCCCGTGCCGAACTGATACGTGGCAAACTCGTTTGGATGCCGCGCTGTAAACGACAGTCCGGCATCATCGCCGCTGTCATACAGGTGGAAGCCGCAATCCGCATCGGGCGTCACATCGCCCGCAATCGGATGGATTTGCGCGGAGCAGCGGTTGTTATCCACCCGCACGAGCATGCGGAATCCATCGATATGACCGGCGCTGATCAGTTGATTGCTCACCGGAGCAGGCGACGTTGTGATCGTGCCTGTCCCGAACGGTGCATCCTGATCGGTGATGCGCAGGTCGATGCCCTGCGCCGCCCAGTCATGGACCAGATTGCCGGCATTATCGAACAGCTCGAGCTTCAGCTCATAGAGCCCTGCTGCAAGGTCATCCGACCACCCGACACCATCGGTGTATTCGGGATTGCCCGGCAAAGTGTGCGTATCGAAATAGGCAGTGGCCAGATCGACACGCTCATTGAGCACAACCCATTCCTCGCCGGACGGTGAATCGACGGGGCGAATGCGGAACAAGTTTTCCTCAGGTGCCGCGCCCGGTCCGGTGGTCGGCATCGGGCCCATCACATCCGATGGGTATGCAGTGCCATCCTTATAGTGGCGATAGACCGAGCGCGTCATCGGCGTCCAAGGACCGACATCCGGTGTTGTCCCATCCGGGCCGGTGCGCCGACGATAAGACCAGCGATAATAGGGAATACCCGATGCAATCAGCGCCTCACGCCCAAAATCGACCCTCGGTTCCAGCGCGTGACCGAATGGTGCGGTGCCATTGGCCAGGCCATCGCCACCCACTTCGCGCACTGCTACCGTGCGGCCAATCGACTTAACGACCACTTGCTTGCCTTGCAGCGGTGGTTCCGGATCGCAGGCCGGAACGCGCGGATCGGTGATACGGATGGTTACTTCCGTTCCGCAATCGTAGTTCCAATAGGTGTTGCAGCCGATATGCGGGCGATAAACCGTCTCAAAGCCGGAACCGAGATCATACTCGACCCAGAAATAGAGATCGGGATGATCCCCCTGACAGGGATAGATGATCAGCCGTTCGAAATTGCCGTAGCCATCGGTATCGACCACCGCGATCTCATCGCAGCGGAAGCGCCACCACCAGTGCGGCCAGATGCACAGCCACGGCGCGACCAGACGCCAGTTTTCCGACAGAGCATTGCGCACGGTCGCGGCTGAATTGCTCAGCAGCTGTGATTGAAGCTCCGCCGAGATATCGATCGAGGCAGTCTGGGCCAGCGCCCTCGCCTGAATGCCTGGCTCGGCAGCCTGCTCGGCAAAGCGCAACGCAACCTGTGGATCGAAGATCGGCGGGTCGGGCTGAGGATTGAAACCTTGCAAAGAGCCGGGATCAATAAAGCGCGGACCATCAATTGGGTCCGGGGGCTGCGGAACCGGAATAGGCGGGTTCTTGATAATCTCGAGCAGATCATCACGCAGGCGCAATGCATCGCGATCAGGCAAGCGCAGGATCCACCAGGGCAGGCGGTCGACTTCGCAGATGTGCACGCGGGCATTACAAACTGCCAGATTGTCGCTCGCGCGGATCACGCGTCCACGAACCCAGCAGAAGCAGAACGGCCAGATATCGAGCACCTGGCCTGGGATTACGATGCGGTCCAGCACGCCTCCGCGGCGGCGCAGCACCGGCTCATACGCGCCAAGCTTGAGCAAACGCTCGACGCCAATTTCATCTTCGCCGCAATCGGCTTCGTTCTCGATCTCCGGAGCGATCAGAACGCGCGGCAATTGCGCGTCGCGCTTGGTAGATTTGAGCTCGAGCTTACCGTTGTTCACCGGCGCGCGCTCGATCAGTGTGCCGTTGGCGTCGAACACATGCGCGACGAGCTTGCCCTTAAAGTCGGGGCGCTGAGCGGTTGATACGGAAAAGCTGAGACGCGACGCGCCTGATTGTGATTGGTTGGCCATGGTGTCCTCCTGAAATGCACGGCCGAAACACTGGATTCAGGCCGCATGAAACTGCTCGCAGAATCCGCTGACTCCACGAGAAGCTAAGTCTTGTTCGACGACCTGTTAGTATAGTTGACTAATACAACTTACGTTTTAAATAGATTTTTTGGATTTGCCCTCTCAAGCAATATCGATTTTGGCTTTTATTTTGTTTTCGAAATTGCGATTGTCTAAACGCGCCAATTTTCTTCAATTGTGCATCACGAGAGGTGAATTGATCGAAATCTTGCGATATTGGCGTTTTTATACAAGTTTATACAAGCCGCGACGTGAGTAACGAGGGTGAATATTTCCTACATTGGATGCGATTGCTACGACCACAGCCGCTCTTTCACATCGTCAGCCCGTCCGCACTAGGCGCCCAGAACGCATTTTCAGTTGGAGAAGTGTCAACTTCGAAAATTAGGACTATATCTTTTGTTTTCATATTCTTGTTTGGAAAATTTCCGGGTGACACGGTGTCACTTGTGTCAACTTTGCCGTGACTGAACTCACGCAGGACAAATAAAAAGGCCGCCGGATCGCTCCGACGGCCTCTGTGGCGTCCGATAGCTGAGCGGCGCAGTTAGCCTGCCGGATCGTTGAACTGAGCAGGCAAGTCGGCGTTCACGATACCGCCATCAACCGTCAGCGTATCGCCAATCACATAATCGCCAGCGCGGCTGCACAGATAAATCGCCGCAGCTGCCATGTCTTCTTTCGTGCCGATCCGCTTGGCAGGGATCATCGAGGCCGAAGCATCCGGCGCATTCTTGGCCACCTTGTTCATCTCGCTTGCAAAAGCGCCCGGAGCGATCGAGGTAACGATGATGTTGTCCTGGATCAGTCGCGCGGCCATCCGCCGGGTCAGTTGAATCACAGCCGCCTTGGACGCCTGATACGGATAAGTCTCCCACGGATTGATCCGCTGGCCGTCGATGGATGACACGTGGATCACCTTTGCGGGGTGATCGCCCTTGCCCGCCGCGACTAGCAGGTCGTGCAATTTCTGTGTCAGGAAGAACGGCGTCTTCACGTTCAAATCCATTGTCCGGTGCCAGCCTGCTTCACTGAATTCGAGATATGGCTGGCCCCACGCCGCGCCCGCATTGTTGATCAGGATGTCGAGCTTGTCCTCACGCTTGGCCATTTCATCCGCGAGGTGCTGAATGCCTTCCATCTGGCTGAGGTCAGCCGGAATGCCTATCACCTTATCTTCGCCAAACTCGGCGATGGTTTCCTGCATCTGCTCGACCTTGCGAGCCGAGATGTAGACCTTAGCGCAGCCCGCCGAGAGCAGGCCCTCTACAAACATCTTGCCAATGCCGCGGCTGCCGCCGGTAACCAGCGCAACGCGCCCGTCGAGCCCGAACAGGGCGTTCATATCCATCATGCGCAAAGTCTCCTGGTTCTCAAATCAATAGCCGCTGAGTTCAGCGACACGGCCAGCGTGGTAATAGGCATCGCCGAAAAACTCGCCAAGCGCGCGGTCACGCTTCATGTAAAGACCGATGTCGTATTCGTCAGTCATACCGATGCCGCCGTGCATTTGCACGCCTTCGCGGACGGACAGCCCGGCTGCCTTCGCAACCTTAGCCTTGGCGACCGAAGACATCAGATCGGCTTTCTCGCTACCGGCATCGAGCAATTGCTGCGCCTTTATCGTAGCCGCCCGGGCGATCTCGACCTCCGAGTAGAGGTGGCTGGCGCGGTGTTGCAACGCCTGGAATTCTCCGATCAGCTTGCCGAACTGCTTGCGCTGCTTGAGGTATTCGACGGTCATATCCATCGCTCCGCTGGCCACACCAACTCCTTCTGCGGCCGAGCCGACGCGGCCAGCAGCGAGAATGGCATCGAGGATTTCGCGGCCGCCATCGACTTCGCCGATCACCGCATCACCATCGAGCTCGACCCCGTCGAACTTGGTGTGGGTGGCAACTGAACTATCGACCAGGCGCACGGCATCGTGGCTCATATTCGCCGCATCCTTCGGCACGGCGAACAGGGTGATGCCGTCGTTGTCATCGTCCGAGCCGCTAGTGCGCGCGGCGACGACGATCATGTCCGAGCTGGCGCCGTGAATAACGAAGTCCTTTTGACCCGAAAGCTTGAAGCCATTGCCAGACTTCTCGGCGCGGGTTTTGATCCGCTCCGGGCGATGCTTCGGCCCCTCATCGATCGCTACGGCGAACACGCTTTCGCCAGACACAAGACCCGGCAGATAGCGACCACGCATGTCGTCGCTACCATGCTTGAGCGCGGTTGCGGCCAGCACGGAACTGGTCAGGAAAGGCGATGGCGTCAGATTGCGACCGATTTCCTCGAGCACGATACCCGCCTCGACATGGCCCATACCCAGCCCGCCATCGCCCTCGTCGAGCAACATGCCGGTGAAGCCCATCTCGGCAAACTGCTTCCACAGCTCATGGCCAAAGCCGTCGGGGCAATCGCGATCGCGCCAATGGCGGAGTTGTTTGGCGATGTTGCCCTGCTCAGCCATGAACTGGCTGGCGCTATCGGCCAGCATGGCCTGATCGTCATCATGGTAAAGGGGCATGATCCCTTGATCCTCTCATACATTTATTGGTCCGACCGCCCGCAATTCGGTGGCAGAGCGGTCGCGCTGTTTTCTGGCGCGCTTGGCTATGAGCCAGGCAGATCGAGAATACGCTTGGAAATCACGTTGAGCATGACCTCCGAAGTGCCACCTTCGATTGAGTTCGCCTTAGTCCGCAGCCAGTTACGCGATGGCTTGCCGCCATTCGTCTCTTCGCTTTCCCACTCGAGGCTGCGCGAGCCACCGGCTGACATCATCAACTCGTGACGACGCTTGTTCAGCTCGGTTCCTGCATACTTCATCATGTTCGGCTGCGCAGGGTGCGCCTTGCCAACCTTGATCTCATCAAGGAACTTCTCACCCATGGCACCATAAGCCAGCGCGTCGACATCGAACATTGCCAGCTCTGCACGTAATACCGGATCGAGTTCGCCAGCATGACGTTTCATCGCCGCACCGATCGTTCCGGTGTTGCCACCATCAGCGCCGGAAATCATCTCACGCTCGTGCCCGAGCAGGTATTTCGCAACGTCCCAGCCGCGATTGATCTCTCCGACATAGGCCGGGATGCCTTCGCCATAACTCTTCGGCACTTTCACATTGTCGAAGAAAGTCTCGCAGAAAGGCGAATTGCCGCTGATCAACTTGATCGGCTTGGTCGAACAGCCTTCGCTCTCCATGTCGAACAACATGAAGGTGATGCCCTGATACTTGTTTTCCTTGTCCGTGCGGACGAGGCAGAAAATCCAGTCGGCCTGATCGGCGTAAGAGGTCCAGACCTTCTGACCATTGACGACCCAATGGTCATCCTCGTCCTCACCGAAGGTCTGCAGGCTGACAAGATCGGAACCAGAACCCGGCTCCGAGTAACCCTGACACCAGCGAATCTCTCCGCGCGCGATTTCGCCGAGGAAATGCTTCTTCTGCTCCTCGGTGCCGAAATGCAGCAGAGCTGGGCCAAGCATCCAGATACCAAAGCTGGAGAGCGGCGGGCGCGCATTGATGCGGCTCATTTCCTGGCGCAGCACCTTGGCTTCAGGTGGAGTCAAACCTGCGCCGCCATACTCTTTCGGCCACGCGGGAACGGTGTAGCCCTTGGCCAGACATGCTTCGAACCACGCCTTTTGTGCGTCGTTCTTGAAGCTTGCCCGGCGGCCACCCCAATAGATGTCTTCTTCACCGCGGACCGGTTCGCGCATTTCGGCAGGGCAGTTCGCCTCCAGCCACTCGCGAGTTTCGCTGCGGAATGTGTCTAAGTCCTTTGGCAGATCGGACATGGCGCCGACTCTCCTCTCAATCGCTCTCACTTGACGCTTACGTTATGGTGATTTGCCCGGTGGCTGCAAGCGTGGAAATGGCAGAGACCAATGCCGTAACGTCAAGTTGCGCATCGCAACCAATTTATTGACGCGACCGGTGCTTCGCTTACGTTTGCGTCAAGAGCTTGGGAGAGCCGAAATGGACAGATTCGCTACGACGTTTGGACCTGGCGAGGTGCACACGTGAGTTTTGTAGAGGGCAAGCTGCCGCTCAAACTCAAGCTGATACACGGTTTCGGGGCGGTAGCCTTCGGCGTGAAAGACGGCGGCTTCCTGTTCTTCCTGCTCTTCTATTACAGCCAAGTCTTGGGAATGGATGCGGGCCTCGTCGGGCTGATCCTGTTGGCGGCATTGCTGATCGATGCCTTCGTCGACCCGATTATCGGCTATCTCTCCGACCGAACCTACACACGCTGGGGCAGGCGATTGCCATGGCTTTACGCCGCGCCAATCCCTTTAGCGCTTGCATGGGTGGTACTGTGGTCACCGCCCGGCGGAGAAGCGCCAAGCACTTTAGGTTTGCTGGGCATCATGGTCGCTGTGCGGGTGCTGTTATCAGCGTGCGAAGTGCCATCGGTCAGTCTCGTTCCGGAACTCACCTCAGATTACAACGAGCGGACCACATTGTTCCGATACCGATATCTGTCGGGATGGTTGGGCGGCATCTTTATGATGGTGCTGGCCTACACAGTATTCATGCCGGGAGAGAACGGGCTACTGCAGCAGGAAGGCTACCCTGCTTTCGGAACGTTCGGTGCGATACTGATGGCTGTTGCGGTGCTCGGCTCCGCCTATGGGCAGCATCACATCGTCGCCCGCCTTCCCGAAACGAAGCCCTCCCCCTTCAGCCTCAAGGAAGCATTCGCCGAGATCAAGGAGGCATTCAGTGAGAAGGCGTTCCTGATTTTCGCCGCCGGGGGGCTGGCCGCTTACATCAGCCAGGGTATGACCTTCTCGATCTCCAACTATCTCAACCTATTTGTGTGGCAGCTCGATCGCGTCACATTCGACTGGGCCCCGTCGTGGCTTAACGGCCTTACCGCCTATCCCTTTGTGCTGGCCATTTCGGTGATCGGCATGTTCCTGATCGTCGGACCGATGCATCAAAACCTTGGCAAACCGAAAAGCGCCGCCGTCAGCGCCATCATAGCGTTGGTCATCGGCCTTGCGCCTTACGCGCTGTTCCTGGCCGGGTTCTGGCCAGAGATCGGGTCATATGCCTCGACGTTCCTCTACTATGCCTTTGTGATCTTCGCGAACATGTTCGGCGTGGTGATCATGATCTCCGCCTCCTCCATGATTGCCGAGATCGTCGAAGCCTTCGAAGAGCGCACCGGGCGGCGGGCAGAGGGTAGCTTCTATTCCGGTAATTGGCTGGTTCAGAAATGCGCCACGGGTTTCGGCGCAGCGCTGACCGGACAGATCATCGCCATTTCGCAACTTGAGCAAGGGGCCGACCCGACAACAGTGCCGATGAGTGTCCTGTCGACCATGATCATCGCCTTTGCGGTCGCGACAATCGTTCTCGCTTTGCTCGCGGCCTACTGGCTCGGGCGCTTCCCTATAACCCGCGAACAACACGAAGCCCGGATTGCAGCGCGCGCGGCGAGCGCCACCGCAATCCCCTAAGCAAGCACGCCGTAGCGGAACGCTGACGCGCATAAAAAAGAGAGCTTGGCGCGCCTTGGCTGCTCTGCCACGGTTCGCTCAACAGATTCGACAGACAGGATTAGAGAGGAAACCCCTATGGATTTCGAACCCACAGAACGTCAGGTCTATTGGCGCGACTGCGTGCGCGACTTCATCGAGACGCATGTGCGCCCAAACATGGACACTTACAAAGCACAGGATGCCGAGGGCGACCGCTGGAAAGTAATCCAGATCATCGAAGACAAGAAGGCGCTGGCGAAGGAGGCCGGCATCTGGAACCTCTTCATGCCGCCGCGCAATGAGAGCCATCATCATGTCGATGACACGTTCGAGTTCGAAGGCCCTGGCCTGACCAACCTCGAATATGCTCTATGCGCTGAAGAAATGGGCCGCATCGGTTGGGCCAGCGAAGTGTTCAACTGCTCCGCGCCCGACACCGGCAATATGGAGGTGTTCCATCGCTACGGCACGCGCGAGCAAAAGGAAGAATATCTCGCTCCGCTAATGAACGGCGAGATCCGCTCTGCCTTCCTGATGACCGAGCCCTTCACCGCTTCGTCGGACGCGACCAATATCGAAACGCGGATTGAGCGCGATGGCGATGAATATGTCATCAACGGTCGCAAGTGGTGGTCTTCGGGTGCAGGCGATCCACGCTGCAAAGTCGCGATCGTCATGGGCAAGACCGATTTCGAGGCGAAGCGCCATGCCCAACAATCGATGATCCTGATGCCGCTCGATGCGCCGGGCGTAAACGTTCTGCGCCACTTGCCGGTCTTCGGCTATGACGATGCACCACACGGTCATATGGAAATCGAACTGAAGGACGTTCGCGTTCCTATCACCAACATGCTGCTGGGCGAAGGGCGCGGGTTCGAGATCGCGCAAGGTCGCCTCGGCCCAGGCCGTATCCACCACTGCATGCGCACCATTGGCGTTGCGGAAGAGGCGCTGGCCAAGATGTGCAAGCGACTGCAGGAGCGTGAGGCGTTCGGCAAGCCGATCTACAAGCACTCGGTCTGGGAAGAGCGCGTTGCGCGTGCCCGCATCGACATCGACATGACCCGTCTGCTGTGCCTCAAGGCCGCTGACATGATGGACAAGGTTGGCAACAAATCTGCCAAGCAGGAAATCGCCATGATCAAGGTTCAGGCCCCTAATATGGCGCTCTCGATCATCGACGATGCGATCCAGGCTCATGGCGGCGGCGGTGTGTCGGAGGACTACGGCCTCGCCCAAGCCTACGCCCACCAGCGGACTCTGCGCCTTGCCGACGGTCCGGACGAAGTGCACGCGCGCTCGATCGCCCGCATGGAAATCGGCAAGCATGTGCCCAATGAAGGCCCAACCGCCAATGCCCTGCGCGGTGGCAGCGGCAACGCGGCCAATGACGCCGGTGGCTTCAGCTCGGGCGACATGGGCGCAACCCGCTAAAGAGCGGCAAGAGGGGAGAAGCCAAACATGGCAAAAGCGGCAATTTTGGAAACGCCGGGCGAAGGGTTGGTGATTGGCGAGGTAGAGATCGCCGATCCCCAGCCGCACGAAGTGTTGATCGACACCAAAGCTTGCGGGCTGTGTCACTCCGATCTGCACTTTATCGACGGGCACTACCCGCATGCCCTGCCAGCGATTCCAGGACATGAAGCCGCAGGCGTGGTTCGCGCCGTCGGCAGCGAAGTGCGCACAGTAAAGCCAGGCGATCACGTCGTGTCTTGCCTCAGCGCGTTTTGTGGGATTTGCGAGTTCTGCGTGACAGGGCGGATGGCGCTGTGTCTGGGCACAGCGACCCGCCGGGGCAAAGGCGACGCAGCGCGCATAACGCGCGGTGAAGGCGAGACGGTCAATCAGATGCTCAATCTGTCAGCCTTCTCCGAGCAGATGCTGATCCACGAGAACGCCTGTGTCGCCATCGACAAGGACATGCCGCTGGACCGGGCCGCTGTTATCGGCTGCGCGGTGACAACAGGCGCGGGCACGATCTTCAACGCCTGCAAGGTAACACCGGGCGAAACCGTTCTGGTGGTTGGCTGCGGCGGCGTGGGACTGGCCGCGATCAACGCCGCGAAGATTGCGGGCGCCGGCAAAGTGATCGCAGCCGATCCGCTGCCTGAAAAGCGCGCGCTCGCGGAAGCCTTGGGCGCAACACACACAGTCGATGCGATGGCCGACGATGCGGCAAAGCAGATCATCGAGATATCCAGCGGCGGTGTGGATTGGGGCATCGAAGCAGTCGGGCGTCAGGCCTCGGCTGACCTTGCAGTTGCCAGCCTGCGGCGTGGCGGCACGGCGGTGATCCTGGGCATGATGCCATTAGATTGCAAAGTCGGCCTTGGCGCGATGGACTTGCTCGGTGGCAAGAAACTGATGGGCGCAATCATGGGGATGAACCATTTCCCGGTCGATCTGCCGCGCCTTGTCGATTTCTACATGCGCGGGCTGCTCGATCTCGACACGATTATTGCAGAGCGGATTGCGCTCGAAGACATAAATGCAGGTTTTGACAAGATGCGCGCGGGGCACTCGGCGCGCAGTGTGGTGGTGTTCGATTAGCGCGAGTCCCCGCGCAGGTGGGGACCTCCAGCCGCTAGCGTGGCGTTTATTAAGGGAGGCTCCCGCCTGCGTGGGAGCGCACATATGGAAATAGATTTCGACAAGGAAATGGTCGGCACGGTCGAAGTGGCGGACGCTGACAAGCTCGACATGGACAAGCTTACCGCTTGGTTCGAGGCCAATGTCGAAGGCTTCGCAGGGCCGATCAGCTACACCAAGTTCAAGGGCGGGCAATCCAACCCAACCTACAAGATCGAAACGCCGGGCGCGAACTATGTGCTCCGCCGCCAGCCCTTCGGTAAGTTGCTGCCCAGCGCGCATGCGGTCGACCGCGAATATGCTGCGATGACCGGACTTTATCCCACTGGCTTCCCGGTCCCGCGCACCTATGGCCTTTGCGAAGATCCGGAAGTCCTGGGCTCAAAATTCTTTGTAATGAGCATGGCTGACGGACGCAGCCTGTGGAATGGCGCTTTGCCCGGATGCTCCAAGGACGAACGCCGCGAGCTTTACAATGCGCTGATCGACACGATCGCGGATATGCACCTTAAGACCCCGTCAGAGATCGGGCTTGGGGATTATGGCAAGCCCAATGATTATTGCGCGCGCCAGATCAGCCGCTGGTCAAAGCAATATAAGCTCTCTGAAACTGAGCACATGCCTCAGATGGAGCGGCTGATCGAATGGCTGCCTGAGACGATCCCGCCGCAGCATGAAAGCTCGGTGGTGCATGGCGACTACCGCCTCGACAATGTGATCTTTCACAAGACCGAGAACCGCGTGATCGCAGTGCTCGATTGGGAGCTATCGACGCTCGGCGATCCGATTGCGGATTTCAGCTATCTGATGCTCAACTGGTTCCAGCCTGCCGATGGCCGCGCTGGTTTGCTCGGGCTCGATTTGGGTGAACTCGGCATTCCGACGGTCAAGGAAGCAGTTGAGCGCTATGTTGCGCGCACCGGCTATCCCGTGCCGCCGATGGAATGGTATTTTGCCTATAACCTGTTCCGGCTCGCAGGGATCATGCAGGGCATTAAGAAGCGTGTGATTGATGGCACTGCCTCGTCCGCTCATGCGAAAGCGATGAGCGACCGGGTCGCCCCGCTGGTGGCGCGCGCCTATCAATTCGCCGTTGAAGCGGGAATGCCAGAATAGGCAAATCCTGCAGGGTGGCAGAATCGACAACGCCCGCCCCTGCCTGACTGAGCTTCTAACTGAGCGCGCTCAGAACTCCGCGCTAAAGCTCACGACTGCGCCCGCATCGTCGCGCGAACCGGAAAAGTGCCCCGGATCGCGGCGATAGAACATGCTGGCGGCTGCGCGACCGAACAGGAACGGCCCCTGCCATGCGAGTTCGCCCATGACTTCGCGTCCCTCGGGTGCGAGCGATAGCGATTGTCGGCCAAAGATCGCGCTTTCGGTCGCATAATCATACGCAACGGGCAGATCGAAGCGCAGCTCGCCGCCATTGGCCCGCAAGGGCTGGCTGATCCGCAAACCTAGACTGTCGCCCGAAATAAGCGCGCCGTAGCGCGTCACATCAAAAGACCAGGCTTGGCTGAGCAATTGCGAGCCATCGGCGACCAGAGAATTGCCGCGCGGTCGCGTGAAACCCTGACGATAGGCTGCGCCAAGCCGCCATCCCTGGGCAAATTCATGGCCGAGTTCGGCATCGAGAAAGACGCTGTCGGCACCGCTCAGACCCAACACATCATGGAAATGTGCGCCGAGCAACGTGTCATCTTCCTGCATCCACGTGAGCGATAAGATCGTGTCGACACCGGCAATCTCCCGGTCGGCGGCAATCGCGAAACTGGACGTCGGCCGTCGCTCGCGCACACCGGCAAGTACGTCGAAAGCCTGTCGTTCTGCTCCAAGGAAGGCATCGCCGCGATCCGCCGAAAGAGTCAGCCCCCATGGCCCGACCTGCTGCCGCGCCGCGAGTGAGAACTCGCTGCTCTGGAAGAAACCATCATCGCCTCCAGCCTGTGGTGCAATCCGGAAGGCCGGACGCGTCGCCCCCTGCAATTGCGCAACCAGCCCGCCAGGCCCTTGCGACAATGCGAAGCCGAGCTGCAGATCGGGCGCAATCTTGGCTGCGACCCTTGCGGCGAGCACACGCGCACCTTGCGCATCTTCGGCGGACAATTGCAGCTGCTGAGTCCAACCCAGCCCACCGGCGCGTGGTCCCTCGCCGACAGTGAAAGCCATCGATACAGGTCCGGCGGAGCCGCCCCGACTGATGCCATTTCGCTCGACCGCGCCGCGCAAGCGCTGGACCTGCGCAGAATTGCGGGTGCGGCTGCCGAGGTCGTAATTATAGGCGCGGTCATAGCGATCGGTGACGATAGTGCTTAGGGACGTTCTGCTCAAAGCATCGCCCATCGCAGCTGAGCCGATCGCAACATCGTCTGCCAGCGCGAGTACGCGGCCCGTGCCTCCCAAGGTGGTGGTTCCCGATGGCGCAATCGCGGCGGCGATGTCGAGAATTCCAGTGCCATAGATCGGATCGATTCCGTTTGCGCCTGCATCGGTCGCGCTGTTCAGCAGGATTTCGACGATCTCCTGACCAGTCAAATTCGGGAAAGCCTGCGCCAGCAGGGCCACCGCCCCCGCCACTTGCGGAGCAGCAAAGCTCGTGCCGGAGAACAGGGTGACAAAGCTCTGCCCGTTGATATCCTCAACGAACAACTCGCCATTGTCATAGACGCAACAAATTCGCTCACCGCGCGCGTTGAGATATGATGCCGCGAAGTCACCTGCGCGGTTGCTGAAATCGGAAATTGTGCCGGTATCGTCGACGGAGCCGACGATAATCACATTGCCATTGCCTGCCGCCTGCAAACTGGAAGCAAAAGGATCTGGCTGATCAGGGTCGATATCCGGGTCCGAGCCATCGCCGGCATTCCCGGCTGAGACGACGACTACAATACCGGCATTCGCCGCTCGGCGAACAGCGTTGAGTACCTGCGAACTGGCCCCGCCGCCGCCAAGGCTGATGTTCACAACGGTTGCGCCTGAATTTACGGCAAGATCGATGCCCGCTGCAATCGAGGAATCGCTGAACAGACAGCCAAGCGTCGGGTCGGATGGAGTATCCATCCCGCACGACCCGACATTGTCAGCTCGCACTGCCAAGACCTCTGCATCAAAAGCGATGCCGAGAACCCCGGTACCATCGCGTCCGCCAGCAGCGACAAGCGCGACGTTCGTGCCGTGATCGTCTTCCGGATCGACCCCGCGATTGGACACGATATCGGTTGAATTGGAATTCACTCGCCCGACAAATTCAGGACTGTCGGTGTCGAGTCCCGTGTCGATGATAGCGATGACCTCGCCATCGCCGGTAAACCCCTGCTCCCATGCTGTAATCGCACCATGGAAACCCGGGCCATCGGACCTACGAAACTCAGCCGTGTTGAAATTCGTTGGCGGAGGAGGAGGCGGTGGTGGTGGCGGGGGAGGAGGAGGCGGTGGAGGCGCTGGGGGTGGACCTGAAATCGGCCCTCCAGCCACGCCGCCCGCACCTCCGCTGCACGCGCTCAACGCGGCGCAGGCAGTGGCTGCAACGACCACCTTCCATTGAATGGGGCTTTTGGGATTATTCTTCATCGCGACCGTCCTTTTGGTGCCCACCCCTTCAACTATAATTCTTAAGATCAAGGTTATCTCAAAGGCAAGCTATGCTTCGTGAGGCTGCGCTGCTGCGTTGCATGATTGCCGCAGCCCACTTGTGAGTGTGCGCACAGCGGGCTAGCAGCGCACAAAACCCTCAGTTGTCAGCATCAATTGCGGCAGCTTGACGGAGCATTTGCAATTTCAAGCGCATCCATTGCGGAGGTAATATGTCACAAGAGATCATCGCCCAAATCGACGAAGCATGGGAGAATCGAGCCGAGATTACACCTGGCAGCGAGGTACGCCATGCAGTGGACGATGCGCTCAGCATGCTGGATCGCGGCGAAGCGCGGGTTGCTGAACCCGACGGCAACGGCGGATGGCGCGTCAATCAGTGGCTAAAAAAGGCGGTGCTTCTGTCGTTTCGGCTCAACGAAAACATCGTTATGGATAGCGGGTCTTGCAGCCAAGGCGCGTTTGACAAAGTGCCGACCAAATTCTCTGGCTGGGGCGACAATCGTTTCCGCGAGGCAGGCTTTCGCGTAGTGCCAGGTGCGGTTGCGCGGCGTGGCAGCTTTATCGGCAAGGGCGTGGTGCTGATGCCGAGCTTTGTGAATATCGGCGCGTTCGTCGACGAGGGCACCATGGTCGATACCTGGGCAACAGTCGGTTCATGCGCGCAAATCGGCAAGAATGTGCACATCTCGGGCGGAGCTGGCATTGGCGGCGTTCTCGAACCGCTACAGGCAGACCCTGTGATCATCGGTGACGGTGCCTTTATCGGCGCGCGCAGCGAAGTTGCCGAGGGCGTTCGGGTCGGAGAAGGCGCTGTCCTGTCGATGGGCGTGTACCTCGGCGCATCGACCAAGATCATCGACCGCGCGACCGGGGAAGTCCATATGGGAGAAGTGCCCCCTTATGCAGTTGTCGTGCCTGGTACCATGCCAGGTAAGCCTTTGCCTGACGGCACACCGGGCCCGTCGCTCTATTGCGCCGTGATTGTAAAAACAGTCGACGCGCAAACTCGATCAAAGACTGGTATCAACGAATTGCTGCGCGACTGATCGTGCAAGGGCACGCATAGGACGCAGATTGCGGAACGATTGCAACGTGCTCCCGTTTACCTGCTAAGATATACATCGGACCGGAGGTTTTATGCATAAAGAAGGTGACGAAATTCACATCGAGGATGATGATGCGCGCGGTGCGCACACGACCGGCGTCATGCGCTGGGTCTTGGGCATCAGCTTGCTCGCTGCAATCATCGCGATGACTTTGGTCTGGGTACTGCCAGCCCTTTACGGCTAGTACCCTAGAGCCGTTCTCCAGGCCTGACCCGATTGGCTGGAACGCTTGATGGCTTTGCGGATTGTATTCTTAGTTAAAGACTGAGGATACAATTATGAGCAATTCCAACAGCTTCCAGAGTAATCAGTACGTCAAATGGAATTGGGGTAACGGAGAAGGCAAAGGCCAGATCCAAGAGCGCTTCGAACGCGAAGTGACACGCACCTTGCAGGGCACGAAAGTGACCCGCGAGGGCAGCGAAGACAATCCAGCCTATCTGATCGAACAAGATGACGGCGATGAAGTGCTCAAGCTCGGATCAGAGCTGGAAGCGCAGGACAGCTAGGCTCGTGCCCAAGGCGAAGAGCAAAGCGCAGCAGCAAGCTGCAGGCGCAGCCTTGTCTGCAAAACGCGGCGAGACGGAAAAGTCCGATCTTCAAGGCGCATCGGTCGAAATGTACGAGACCATGAGCGAGGAGGAACTCAAGGACATGGCCTCGACCTCGCACGACGATTTGCCCGAAACGGCGTGCGAGGACTAATCCTCGCTCGTATCCGGTTCCGGAATTCGCGTTTCAATCGGTGCCATGCCCGACACGCTGCTGGAATAACGCTCGGCTGCGCGTAGCACTCGCATAGCGTTTCGGCTTGAAATCAGCTCCAACTCCACCTGCGAGTACCCGCGACGTGCGAGCTCTGTGAAGAGCACTGGATAACCAGCACTATCTTCCATTCCGACCGGACCGGTCGGCATACCGTCGAAATCTGCACCAATTCCGATGTATTCCACGCCGATCAGATCACGAATGTGGTCGATGTGATCGGCCATTTGGCTAACCGGAGTTTGCGGTTCCGGATTCGCTTCGTCCCAAGCAGTCATCGCAGCTTCGACAATATCTGGCTGACCCTGAAACAGCGCATTTTGCCGAGCTTCTTCTGCCCGGCGGGCTGCGAACCATTCGCGCGCTTCCTCATTAAGGAAGCCCGGCAAGCCGACCACCATCACGATCCCACCATTTTCGGGCAGCCGCGCGAGCACGCTGTCGGGCACGTTGCGTGCATGGCCGTTAACTGCTCGCACGCCCGAGTGGCTGAAGATCACCGGCGCTCTTGCGACATCCAGCGCATCCATCATCGTATCTTCGCTGACATGGCTCAGGTCGACCAGCATACCGATCCGGTTCATCTCACGGATCAGGTCTTTGCCGAAATCGGTAAGGCCGCCATGCTCAGGATCGTCGGTTGCGCTGTCGGCCCACGGCGTGTTCTTCGAATGCGTGATCGTCATATAGCGCGCGCCCAGATCATACATCTGCCGCAGCACGCCAAGGCTTGAGCCGATCGAATGCCCTCCCTCCATGCCGAGGAAGGACGCGATCTTGCCATCTGCCATTGCGCTTTCTGCCTGATCGGCGGTCAGAGTGAACTGCAATTGATCGGGATAGCGCGCGATCAAACGTTTCATCACGTCGATCTGCTCCATCGTCATCTGCACAGCCTCGGGCTCGCTAATGCCGGTAGGTACATAGACCGACCAATATTGCGCGCCGACTTGCCCCTGCGCGAGGCGCGTCAGGTCGGAATGCATTACCCGGCCATCGGGATGCGTCGGCCCGGTATCTGTGGTGTCGACAAAGTCGAAGTCGTTGATCTGGTTTTCGAACCTTGCCCGCAGCTGGATCGGCACGTCATTATGCCCGTCAAATACGGGGGCCGCTTCAAGAGCGGCGGCGGCCAGAGCTTCCGCCGGGTCGAGCGGTGCCGCACCGGATGCGTCATCCTGAGCGAAAAGCGGTGTCGCAAAAAGCGTAGCGGCAAGAACGGGGACGGCGTATTTCATCGCGAGTTCGGCTCCTAATCAGGGACGGGATGCGTTACACCTGTGTCTTAGCAAGCGCAGAGGCGAAGGAAAGCCCGCTTGTGCGCGCGAGAGAAGAGGAGTCGCATATGCCAATAACCGCACGCTGGAATGGCGCCGTAATCGCATCGAGCGAGAACACGGTAGTCATCGAGGGCAACCACTACTTCCCACCAGACGATGTCGAGGCCGGTCTGCTCGTGCCGAGCGACCACACCTCGCATTGCCCGTGGAAGGGTGACGCGCACTATTACTCGATCAATGTCGGCGGCGAGGTTAACGAAAATGCCGCGTGGTATTACGCCGAGCCGAAGAATAAGGCAGCCGAAATCAAGGATCGCATCGCGTTCTGGAACGGCGTTGAGGTCGGCGAGAGATGAGTTCCTCTACTTGTGCCGACGCAGCGAAACTGATCGAAACGCTTGGCCTAATGCGACACCCTGAAGGCGGATGGTACCGCGAGACCTACCGGTCGAATAGCGATGCGAACGGTCGAGCGCGCGCAACGGCGATCCTGTTCCTGTTGGAGCAATCGCAAAGTTCGCATTGGCACCGCGTCGATGCCGACGAAATGTGGCTGTGGCAGGCGGGCGATCCGCTCGAATTGCTGATTGCACCCGACGATACGAGCCCACCAACGTCCACCACTCTCGGACCTAATCCCAACGCCGAACAAGTCTTTCAAGGCCTGGTGCCTGCCGGACAGTGGCAGGCTGCACGCCCCGCAGCTCAGGAAAAAGCCGCGGCGGGTTACACTTTGGTGTCCTGCGTCGTTACGCCGGGCTTTGACTTTGCGGGGTTCGAACTAGCTCCACCGGGATGGGAGCCGGGATCGGATACTGGGGCATGAGACATAGAGAACTTATTCGCGGCGCGTTCCGCATCCTGCTGGCGGCGCTGTACGCCTACGCTGGCTATGCACATATCGCACAGCCAGAGCCCTTCCTGGCGATAACCCCTGATTGGGTGCCAGCGGCTGAAAGCGTGATTTATTGGACAGGTATCGCCGAGATTGTCGGAGCCATCGGCTTGCTCCAGCCGTTTTGGCCGCAGCTTAGAAAAGCCGCCGGAATTGGCCTGGCAATCTATGCTGTATGTGTCTGGCCCGCCAACATGAATCACTTCGCCATGGATATGGCGAGCGCCGATGGCGGCCTAGGTCTTGGCTACCATGTGCCAAGAATGATTGCGCAGCCGATCTTGATCTGGCTGGCATTGTGGGCCGGCGGCGTGACCGAATGGCCATTCCGCCGCCGGTGAGTTCCACGAACTAGCTGAGGTGCTTGGACACCGCAGCCGTCATTTTGAACATCGAGATCTGGTCGTTGCCGATCACAGCGCCAAGCTTCGCATCAGGATTGATCTGACGCTTGTCCTTGCTGTCCTGCAGGCTATTGCCCTTGATGTATTCCCATACTTTCGACGTCACCTGTGCGCGCGTCATCGGGCCTTTGCCGATGACAGCTTCCAGTTCAGATGAAAGTTGCACCGGTTTCTGCAGTGCATTGGTCTTTCCAGCCATGATCCTCTCCTTATTCAGTGGTGGCAGGTTTCAAAATTCAGTATTCAAAACTCAAACGTCGTCTTCAGCCCAGTCTTCATCATCCAGGGCAGAACCTGTGAACGGCGCGACCATCAGGGCGCATCCGGTAATTGTGCCTTCCAGGGAGGCGAGCAGATCATCGCGGCTCGCCCCGGGCATAAGTGTTAGCGGCAATTCCGTGGCGAATAGCTGAAATACATAGTGCCGCGTCTCGCCTTCGGGCGGATCAGGCAGCAGCCATTCGGAATTGCCCTTGGAATTCTTGCCAGTGCGCGGAGGAACCTCCCCCTCAAGCAGCATGCCCTTCTGCCCCCTAAGGCCCCAGACCAGCCAATGGCAGGTAGGCTCATCGCCTTTGCTCGAACCGTCCTCGACAATGAGGACCAGTTCCTGAGCACCTGGAGGCGGTGCGTTCCATTCCAGCGGCGGCGCAACCGCGTCCTCTTCCTCAGCGCTGAAGCACGGATCGAGCTCTTCCCCGACATCAAACGCCGGACTGCTCAACTTCAAACCACCGCGACCCAGATTGCGCTCACTACCAAGGCGCGCAATCGCCAGCCCTGCATGCCGCGCAGGCGCAGGGAGAGCTGTTTTGAGCCAGTCAGGCAGTTCAGTCATTGAGGCGATTTCCTCCAAATCTGGGATGGAAAGTAGGCGCTTCGTGCGAGCAAGACGAGGTGCACGGGCAGAATTTGCCCCGGTTTCTGAGGAAAACTCATGCAAATTCATGAAAAAACAAGTGCGAACCGGACTTTGCGAAGGTTTTGGAGGGTGGATGGAGGCGGATTGGCTTTTGCAGATGCCGCGTTTTGGCGCCTTTGCGCCTTCGTAATCTTGCTCACATCCGGTTCATCCGGCATGCTGATCACTTCAGTACGAACAAATTTCAACACAATATCACGTCGGAGTCGCACCGTATGACCATTGGTCGCACAGCCCTTTCTGTAACCCTTGCCGTCTCTCTTGCCGCTTGCGGCGGAGGTGGTGGCAGCTCTGGCCAACCGACCAGTGGCGGTTCAGGAGGAGGAGGCACCGGCGGAGGAGGCACAGCAGGTTGTTCGCTGGCAGAGCAACAGCAATTCGCGCGTGACGTGATCGATGAGTGGTATCTCTTCCCGAGCCTGATCGACACTTCGGTCAACGCCAGCAGCTTTAACGACCTGCAAGCCTATCTTGACGCGCTGGTTGCACCGGCACGCGCCCAGTCGCGAGACCGTGGCTTTACCTTTGCAACGTCGATCGCCGAAGAGAACGCCCTGATCAATTCGGGTTCAAGCGCGGGCTTTGGCATTCGCTTGGGTTACGACACAGTCAACAACCGCGTGTTCGTGCTTGAAGCGTATGAGAATGCCCCGGGTTTTGGCGCTGGCATAGATCGCGGAACAGAATTGCTGGCGATCGGAACGACGAGCAGCAATTTGCAGAGCGTTTCCTCATTAATGGCGAGCGGCGGCCCGCAGTCGGTCATAAACGCGCTTGGCCCTTCGACCGCAGGTACTGCTCGCGTGCTTCAATTCCGCACGGTGTCGGGGACAACGACCGAATCCAGCATAACCAAAGCTGACTTTTCGCTCGACCCGGTTTCGGATCGCTATGGCGCGGTGATTCTGAATGATGGCGGCAAGCGGGTCGGATACCTCAACCTGCGAACCTTTATCGTCGGCAGCGGAGCGGATGAATTGCGCGATGCCTTTGGCCTGTTCCAGACAGAAGGTGTGACGGAGCTTATTATCGACTTCCGTTACAATGGTGGCGGCCTGGTTTCCGTTGCTGACACTCTGGGCGACCTGTTGGGTGCTGGTCGGGTGGGTCAGGTTTTCAGCGAGACGGTATTGCGCCAATCGAAGTCGGCGGACAATTCGACCGAGCTATTCGAGAACGAGGCCAATGCAATTCAACCGACGAAGATCGCTTTTATCGGGCGCGGAGGCACAGCGTCGGCGAGTGAGTTGGTCATCAACTCAATGATCCCATACCTCGGCAACAATCTGGCCCTTGTGGGAGATGACACCTTCGGCAAGCCGGTGGGGCAATTTGGCTTTGACCTCGCCGCCTGCGACTTGCGCGTGCGGGCTGTGACCTTTCAGACCAACAATGCCGATGGGAATGGCGAGTACTATACTGGCCTCGCCAGCGAAGTTGCCAACACCTGCCGTGCAGACGACGACTTGAGCCGTCAATTTGGCGATCCGCAGGAAGCTTCTATTGCAGCCGCGCTCGATTTCCTGGGTGGGCGCACGTGCACAGCGATCAGTGCAGCTGGCGTGCAGGGTGCGCAAAGCGCCGCGCGGCAAACACTGCTGCAACCCGACCGGCCAAACGCCGCGCAGTTTGAAATTCCAGGTCTGTTTTAAAGCTTGAAACTGGAGAGCGTTTGAACGGTCTACTCGGCGGCGATCTTCGATGCATGCGGACCAGTGCCCTCCGAGTAGGCGATAGCAGCCGCGATGACTTGTTCGGCTGCAGCAGGTTTAGCGATCCGTTCTGCAGTCAGTTCCCGGATTCGTTCATTGTGTCGATCAAGATCGCCAGAATGCAGAATGTAAGGAATATTAAGACTGTCGAGCTGTTGCGCGACAGGAAAGCAGGTGCTTCCACCGCCGAGCGAAACATCGAGTACGGCAAGGTCGATAGCCTCACCTTGATGGGCAATTAGATTTAGCGCCGCAGCACAAGTTGTTGCAGTCAAAGCCTGCGAGCCGTGATCAGATACCGCGAACTCCAGATCCATAAGAATGAGCGGCTCGTCCTCAAGCAGTAAGATCGTGTAGCTTTTGGCCATCATACCTTCCCAATAGGTATCATAATAACCGCCCGCAGCCCGCTTTTGTTCCAATGACGTTCAATCTTCCCATCGGCTGTCGCGAGCATGCGATCGACGATTGCCGAGCCGGTTCCGGAAGCGATCGCCGATGCATCAATTGCCGGACCGCCCTCCTCGCTCCATTCGACTATCAAACCGTCATCATCATCGGCAAGGCGCCAGTGGACAGTCACTTTGCCCTGTTCTGAGCTCCACGCTCCGTGCTTCGTCGCATTGGCGGCCAATTCGTGCAGGATCAGACCAATAATCGAAACGATAGCAAACGGAGTGCGTACATCATCGCGACCGTCGACGGCCAAACGCTCACCATCACGATCATACGGAAGCAGGACCGCCTGAATTGCTTCGCCGATATCGATACTGCCAGAGGATGCGTCATCGAGCGTGGTTTCATAAGCGCGCCCCAACGCCTGAATGCGCGAGTTGATCTCGGCTGCTTCCGCGCGAATGCCCCGCGCGCGGCCCGTTACATTTACAATTCCGGAAATCACCGCGAACATGTTCTTCATGCGGTGTGAAAGTTCGCGGGCCATTTCCTTGGCGTGACGTTCCTCACTGCGCGCTGCGCGGACATCGGACACGTCCCACTGGCTTCCGAAGAAATATACCAGTTCGCCCTCCTGATTGTAGATTGGCCCAAGATGCAGAGCGTTCCAGAACGTTGTGCCATTCCTGCGATAATTGAGCAGCTCGACCACGATCACGTCTTCGTTCTCCAGCGCCTCGCGAATACGAGCGACCGGTTCTTGAGCGGTGGCTGGCCCTTGCAGGAAACTGCATGAACGGCCGAGAGTCTCCTCTTCGGAATAACCAGTCAGGCGACGAAAGGCGCGATTGGCAAAGACGATAGGCAGACCAGGTTTATGCGGATCGCACAGGCATATCGCCATACGCGTTTGCGCCATGGCTTGCTCGAAAAGCACTCCAGACGCGCCGGAAAACTGGTCGCCTGAATGTCCTGCCCTAAATCGTTCTGGTGCATCATCGAAACGCATGGCGGCTTGATTGGACCGCACGCGATCGCGCTCTTCGTCAGTACTCACTGTAATCCACTTTCCCGGAAGCCGTGTCGGCAGTGCCGGATACCTTGTCTCTCGCTGGTTAAACGAGCTCTGCAGCCGAGTGTTCCGAAGAACTCCAGATTCGAACGAAGACTAGCAGGAGGTCATTGATCTAATTGGATTCAATTTGATTGGGAGCGGATTCCTACTAGTCCTGCGCTAGCAATTGGAAGGGTTGAGCGAGGTCGATCAGTTGCGCTTGTTACTCAAGAGACGGCGGCATCGGCCACGGTCAAAAGGAACACGAGAAAGCCAAGCGCGAACAGCGCTTCTGCGATCAATCCGCCTGCCAGCAAAGGCTCGGTCAGAGAGCCGCCCTCAAAGGCCAAGGGTGCGAGCAGAGCGATAACCCCAATCTTGCACAAGACGCCGGCCCACAACACTGGAGCAAAGCGCAGTGGCTCACGAGCAACCTGAAAGTACACAATACCCAAACTGAAGATGAGTAGGCCGATTATGCGGGCGTCAATCGTCGCCTCAGGACTCAGCATTCCGGCCAGCCCCAGGACCAGACCAAAGACGGCTGCGATCCAAAAAAACGCACGCCAAAAGCGCGATACTTCAAGCACACTCCCCGGACCTGCGTCATCATCACCTAAAAAATCTGAGCTTTGCGGATCGTTCATTCGCCCGGGTTCCCATCAGCGGCGGCTGCTTCGCCAGAATAGGCGCAACCAAAAAGTGTTGTATCTGCAAGAGTAGCAGTTGCCGTGTACGGGTATTCGCGATCGCTCATCCCATCGTTGCACGCGCCAGGGGTAACCGCAATTTGCAACGTTTGCCCCCGCCACTCGCCGGTAAAGCCCAAGCCGTTATTGCCTGCAAAGCGGCTCACCTCGATTGTGTCGCCATCAATGTTCTCAGGCCTGGAATAGGTCAGCTGATCGCCTTCGATGACCATTGTCCAGAACGGCTCAGTGCCCGTCAGGGTGAGAGTTTCGTCAGCGGAAATGGCGTCGAAGCGTTCTGGGGTCTGCTCGCGGTCGTCGCCGGCAGACGCGCATCCCGTCATCGCGACAACGCCAAGCAGCGCCAAGATAGCACATCTTTTGCTGATCATTATCTATGACTCCACCAAGTCAGACTCCCTGAGTAAGCCTCTCAAGCGCTCGCGTCACCATCTCCAACCACGGCAGTCTACAAGTCTGTTAGCCTTTGTCCGTGTAACAAAAAAGGGGGAGCTCCCTTCGGAACCCACCCCTTTCGAGATTCGCCAATGCAATGCGATTATTGCGGCATCAGCACGGTATCAATCACGTGAACCAGGCCGTTGGATGCAGCGACATCGGTCGCCGTTACGGTAGCGGTTCCGCCGGTCGCATCAGTCAGCACCACAGCACCATCGACCAGAGTAGCGGTCAGCGTGCCGCCACCAACGGTCGGGATTTCATAGCCGCTTTCACCGGCACCTTCGATCGCGGCGGTAAGTGTGGTCGCATCAACCGCTTCGCCAACAACGTGGTATTGCAGGATCGCGCCAAGCGTCTCGGTATCTTCCGTGGTCAGCGTTTCGACTGTGCCTTCTGGCAGCTTGGCGAATGCGTCATTGGTCGGTGCGAAGACAGTGAATGGACCTTCGCCCGAGAGTGTTTCGCCGAGTTCGGCTGCTGTCACGGCAGCGACCAGCGTAGAGAAGCTTTCATCGCCCTGCGCAACTTCGACAATTGTGCCAGCGGTGGTTTCTTCCGCGACGGTCATTTCGTCAGCGGTGGTTTCGCCGGTATCAGCTTCAGGAGCGCAAGCGGCCAATGCGAGAGCAATTGCTGATGCGACGCCAATATTGAGGGTTTTCATGGAATTTGTCCTTGAATCAGATGAATAGAAATATCTCACGGGGCATAGGTTAGGAGCGGCCCCAGTAGATATACGAAGCCACGAGCCGCTCGGATGTTCCGAAATTTTTGTGCAAGTGCGAACAAGCGTGGGTAGAATACGATCGTGCGAGCCGTTTCACGCACGTGTCGGAACTGAGCATCCTACGTACGGTTTAGAGTGGCATGAACTGGAAACCGACCCGCGAAGCGGCGCAAGCGCATCTCACTGAATTCTTGCCCGATGCCGGACGGCGCTACGCCGACACCCGCAATTTCGATGACGGGACCGGGCGCGCCAACGTCTCGCAATTGTCGCCCTGGCTTCATGCCGGACTGCTGGGCGAATCCGAACTCTGTGAAGCTGTGCTCGCGCACCATGGCCTCGACGCAGCCGAGAAGTTCATCGCTGAAGTCTTCTGGCGGGTCTATTTCAAAGGCTATCTCGAACAACGGCCGAGCATTTGGCACGCATATCTCGACGAGCGCGACGCCTCTTTCGCAAACCTGGACAAGAATAAGGGTCTGCACACAGCTTATGACGAAGCGGTCGAAGGTCGCACCGGAATAACGGCGTTCGATCATTGGGCGCGTGAACTCACAGAGACAGGTTACTTGCACAATCACGCGCGCATGTGGTTCGCAAGCATCTGGATATTTACCCTGAAGCTCGACTGGCAATTGGGTGCAGACTTCTTCCTGCGCCATCTGCTCGATGGCGACGCGGCCTCGAACACGCTGAGTTGGCGCTGGATTGGTGGCCTCCACACCAAGGGTAAGACCTATCTCGCGCGCGCCAGCAATATCGAGCGCTATACGGCGAACCATCCGAACGGGCCGCTTGAGGCGGACGGATTATCCGAGGCAGCGGAGCCATTGGAGGAACCACGCGAGCACGGTCGTCAGACACTTGATCTGCCCGATCGACCAGACGAAAGTGCGTTCGCACAACCGTTCGCCCTATTGCTGCACGATGAAGCCGCGAGCCATGTGCCCCTCAACCTGCCAAGCAGCCCAGAACTTGTGATCGGCGCCGCCAGACCTGAAGCGCGCAGTGGGCGTGAGGTGAGCGATGCAGCCAGAAGTTTCGCGCGCGATGCTACCTCAAACGGCATGACCGAGGCCGCACAAGCTTATGAATGTCAGGGTGCAGAATGGACTGAGCAGTCCTCTATCTCAGCCATTCTCGACGATGCAGGCATTGAGCGTATCGCGGTGCCGTATCTCCCCATCGGTTGGACCCGCGATGCCCTATGGCCCGAGTTGGCACCACTCGCCGAGGAAGGCCGGATCGTCATCTTGCCAAACGACCTGAACCGACTGACATGGCCCCACGCGAAAGCAGGGTTTTTCGGAGTAAAGAAGCAATCAGAGGGCATTTTGCGAGAGCTCGGAATAATGTGATCCCCAGGCTGAATTCTTCTAGTTAACCAGCCCCTTACCCTTTGCCCCTAGTATTTCCGGCCTGGAAACTAGGGCTTTTGACCATGGAATATCCCAATCGCTTGCAGACCGCTTTGGCCTTCGACCAGCGTCATGACGTGCTTGAAGAGGCAGTGCGCGATTTCGCTCGCATAGAGGAAATGAAGAGCGGAACGGTCTTCAATATCCCCGAGGCCAATCCGGGCAAATTCTATCGCTTGTTCGGCGGCGACGAGATGATGCTGACTTTCGAGTATATCGATGGTCCAGCCAACCCCGAGGTGTTTAGCGCTCCTCTCAGTTCTTCGATCACTGGCATTCTTTGTCCCGATATTCGTCAGCGGCTAACCCGATCGCAGAGCCACATCCTCCTGGAAGTTTCACACGGCGTCATGGGGGGCGTAGAGAACGAGCCCAGCATAGCCGCCATGTTCGAAGAGCTTGGCATGCCGAAAGCTGGCGCGTCACGGCCACAGTTCGAACGGCGCCTTGAAGTTCTCTCACTCATGACGCGCGTTGTCAGTGACCATACCAAACCATCTGTAGTGCACTGGACCCAGTCCGATCAGCTCTTCGATGGCGACACTTTTGAAACCTTTGTCGCCAATTCCGAAGCACCCGGCCCCCTGCACATTCATCCTTACCTGTTTGGTCCGCAAGCTGGCCCGAATGAGGAGCAGAAGATCGGCATTCGCACCTTTGGCGCGCGCCATTGGCTGGGCCGCGAGATTCTGATCGAGCCGAGCACGCTGCCGTGGGCGACGAATTATGAGACAATCCTTGCCTTCTTGCGGATCTGCCTGGCTGAAAACGGCTATGTCATCCCGGACGAAGACACGTTTGGACCGGAAGATCGCAGCCTGTCATATCGCGTAAACTGGCGCGACGCCGACCCTGAAGAAGGCGATCAAGCCGTGCCCTTTTACGAACTGATCCCGCTCAAACATGTCGAACACGGCTTTGTATCGGAAAACTTCGTGCCTGACGAGAATGTGATCGATGATCGCTGCTTCCCCGCCGAACTCATGCCGGAGGACGAGCAGGACAAGGCAGAACTCGCCAATGAGTGGGCCGAGAAACGAGCGATGGCAGAAAATGCAGGCTGCAAGTTCGAAGTGCGCGCCCGCGATCTAGGCGGCGAAGCGCCGCCGCCGACCGATCCATCGGACTCGCCAGATATCGTAAGCGCGCCCACTCCCGGCAATCCGGGAATGCCGAGCTTGAGTGGACGGGGTTTGCGCGCGAAGGTGTTCGGGCGCAAAGGATTATAGGTAACGCCGTCTAGGCGGTTGCAGCTTCCGCTTCTTTGCGGGCCTGCGCTTCTGCTTCTGCAGCACGGCGAGCAGCACGCTCTTCGTCAGCACGTTCACGGTCACGAACTGTCTTGCGAGCTTGCTCGGCAAGGCCGCGCCAAGTTTCTTCGGCGCGCAGGTGACGTTCGCGAACATTGGCCAGATCAGCCTTTTTTGCCTGCGCTGCGGCTTCGTCCGCGCGCTCGCTGTAGAATTCATATGTCTGGGCCATGGCTTGGTCTCTCTGTCTTGGTCAGCTTCCGTCTGGCTCCAGCGCCTTAAAGCGCCTGCCAGCCGTGCCGCGCGGAGAATCGGCGGCTTTGCTGAGTCTTTGGGATAGATAATTTGGTTAGCAGACTTATGCACAATCACCTAATCTGAAGTGCTTTGGCGATAAATCTGCAAGAACCAAGCTCTTGAGCGCGACGCCTTTAAGCGGCCTTGTCTGCCGCCCGGCCACGCCGGAACAATCGACTGAAGAACCCCGGTCCCTTGGTCTCCTCTTCGCTTTCCTCTGAAGCGTTTTCAGCAACCATGCGGCGCAGGTCCGCCCCGGTCATCTCCTTCTCCTCTTCCACCACCTTGCGTTGAATGAAGTTGTCGGGCTCAATCGATGCTGCCTCAGGTGCCGCACGACGCTCAGCGGTCTGTTCCGCGTCATGAGCGGCTAGCACGCAGGCGAACTCGGGACGCATGTCTTCAACCGCAACAACGGCCTGTAGCCCAAGCGGATGAAGATCGCGCTTCACAGCGACCGCAATCGCTTGCTGGATGCGAAGAGCACGCCACCAGCAACCGACGACATATTCAACATAGCGAAGCGGCGCCTGTGCCGGATTGTCATCACGGAAGAAATGACGCTGTTTGTGAAACAGCAACGCGGTGTTGAGCGGACCGAAGCCTTCGATCTCGAGATAAAGCTCGATGTCTTCTTCCTTGCCAGCCCAGGCTGGACCTTCCTCGTTCGCGCATTCGGCGATGATTTCGGCGGCGGGCGTGTTTGTGAAACCATACGCCTCGTCGGTGAAAAGGCCCGCGGTTAGAAACGGCTCGTGGGTGTTACCCTTTTCAAAGGCGAGGTCCGGCATGTTGGCAGCGACGATTAGCGCAGTGCTGACCGGCTCACCTTCCATGTCGGCGATGCAATCAACGACGTCATCCAGGCCGCTCACCTCAACCGAATTCAGGCTCAGCGAGCGACACATTTCGGCAACCGGACTGTCCAAGGTGGCCAGTTCTTCGGCTAGAATTGCCTCGGCAGCGTCGAAATCGGAGGCCGCGAATAACGCATGCAAGCTCTCCTCGAAGGCCCGTTCCCCTTGTGCGGTCGCAAAGACTTCCTGCAAACGGTGCATCGTTAACTACTCCCATGTCGCCCGAGTATCACCAACCACCGGGCTGGCACGACACTCATGACGCGAAATACTTCCGGGGCGTTAACCGTGCATAGCTACCATGCGGTTAATGGCGCTGATCTGAAACGATGGCCGAAGACGCAAAAGGGGCGCGAGCCATGCGGCCCACGCCCCCAAATCTGCAAAACCGTGTTAGGTCTTAGTCAGCAGCCGACAGGTTGACGGCGCTTTCCTTGCCATTGCGACCGGCCTCGACATCATAGTTGAGGCGCTGGTCCTTATCGAGCGACTGCATACCGGCCGCCTGAACAGCGGAGATGTGCACGAAGCTGTCGTTCGAACCATCGTCAGGCTGGATGAAACCATAGCCCTTGTCGGTGTTGAAGAATTTTACGGTGCCAGTCTTGGCCATGTGATGTTCCTTTCAAGAACAATAAGTTCCGCGCTCGCGACGTGCGAGCCGGTTGTGCGTCAAATCGTCCAGTGAAAGGAAGTCGTCGTCTGGTCGCGCAAGGGGCGTTAGGACACCGCCGGCGGTAGGCAAATCTCGAAGTCCGTCGCAAATTTCGACGTCGGCATCGGCCCGATAGCAGGCTTTATCCCAAACACCTAATCACATCATCTTTTCCGGCCTCGGATCATGCTTGTGCTTTTCGGCCTTGCCCAGGACCCGCTCCAGCCGCTGAGCCATCGTATTGGCCGCCTTGCGCGCCGCATCATCGACTTTCGAGGCATGCTCGGTAACGCCAATCGGCTTGCCGCCGCGCGGCCGCGCCTCGATCATGCAGGCCTTGTCATCATCGCCGCCCTTGCGCGCATTCTCGTCCGAGACGTGCACTTCAAGCCGGGTCAGGCGATCTTCAAACCGCGCAAGCTTCTGCCGCACGGATGCTTCTATGCGCTCGGCGACATTCTCCGTGCCCATTACAGAGCTGTCGGAATTGAACTGGAACTGCATTGGGGGATGCTCCTCTCTCATTCATTACCCGTCTCATTCGATATGGGACGCATCGTGCAAATTTCGAGGAAAATCGGACGGATGGAGCGCTGGCGCCTGAAGCCAAACAAAGACTCTCTCGCACCTTGGCGTTACAGCCTTGGCAATGCACCAAGAAACGAACCCCATCACCATTCTCGTCGACGCCGATGCCTGCCCGGTGAAGGACGAGGTGTACCGCGTCGCCGATCGGTTCAAGGCGGAGGTGCGCATTGTCAGCAATTCGCCTTTCCGCATTCCCGACAATCCGCGGGTGAAGCGCGTGGTGGTGGATGACGGATTTGACGCCGCAGACGATTGGATCGCCGAGAATGCCAACGGGCGTAGCGTCGTGATCACCGCCGATATTCTGCTGGCCGAGCGGTGCCTGAAAGCCGGAGCGCAAGTGCTCGCCCACAATGGCAAGCCGTTCGATGCGGCCAGCATTGGCGGGGCGATTGCGACCCGCGCAATCATGGAAGATCTGCGCGCCGGAATGGATGGCGCCGTCGGTTCTGGGGCAGGCGGCCCTCCGCCTTTCTCGAAAGCCGACCGCTCGCGCTTCCTGCAAGAGCTGGACCGGGTGATGGTCGGACTGTCCCGCCAATAGCTCTCGGCTTGGGCGCTGGTCGCGGCGGAACACAACACTTCCAAAGTTGACACAATTGACACCCTGTCACCCGCCTTCTCGCGCACGAAAGCCGAGTTTTCTGCGGGTTTGCGGCTAAAATGCAAAGTTGACACTTCTCCAACTCGACGCCGAAAGCGTCGCAAGGCCAAGAGGCCGCCCGCAGCGGCGCCGACTTGTCCGCCAAGGACGTTCGGGCCGCGAGGATTTCGCAGCCCGGATGGGGTGCGGAAAAAATGAAAACTGACACTTTTCCAACTCTTTTGTTTGGCTTCAGGCGCCAGCGCTCGTATCCGCTCACTCGGCTATCCTCCGCGCAAAGCGCTCCAGGCGGGCGTGCGCCCTTGCGAGGCCTGATGGCCTCGAATTATCTCGAGCCGTCGGCTTGGTCACCGTAGGGCTCTTCGCCTTCCTGCTCTTCGTCCAGCTCGGCCACTTCCGCGAAGTATTCCTCCTCTTCCTGCTGCATCTGCTCTTTCCAGGTCTCCGGGCCATGCTCGACCCGTTCGAGCAGCGCGCCGAAATCATCCGCTCGATAGCCGGCGGCAGGATGGTAAGTCGGTCTATGCGGCGGGCCAAAGCTGGCGCGCATGGCGAGCAGCGCCACCGTCAGCCGCTCGTCAAAGCGGCGCGAGGTGCCGACCAGCTCTCCCTTGTAATAATGCGGAACCTCCACCCCGTGCAGCGCGCGTTCCAGCGCCGCCTCGGCCAGCGCATCGAAGCGGCAGCGGAGCGCCGCATGCCAGGCCAGATCGAAAGGTTCGCCTTTCAGCCGCGCCCGCAAGGCATAGGCGGACTGGCGCGACATTCCCGCCGCACGGGCAGCCTCTGCAACCGAGTGCGAGGCCGATAGCGTGCGCAGGAAGATGGACTGCCGCTCGATCGTCCAGCCATCATGGCGGCTGATTGCGGGAGCGGTGATTGCGGTGAGGGCGATGTGTTTCTGCGGTGCGTTCATCCGTCAGGATAAGGCAGATTTTGGCGAAGTAGGAAAGTTCTAGGCCAAGTGCGCACGGAACCAATCGGCCAGTTCGACCTCGGACAATCCACCCGACGCAAGGGCCAGCACGCAGTCGATAGCCTCTCTCGGTGTAAACGAGATGCTCTGACCATTCAGCCTCAGGAACACGCGCGCAAAGACCCAAGCCGTGCGCTTGTTCCCATCCGTGAACGGGTGGTTGCGAGCGATGCCAAAGGCATAGGCCGCCGCGAGCGCGCACAGATCATCCTCGCCATAGGTCCATTGATTGAGCGGCCGGGCGAGCGCGCTTTCCAACATGCCTTGATCGCGCACGCCGCTCGGCCCGCCATGTTCGGATAGCTGCCGATCATGCACCGCCAGCGCAATGTCGAGGGAGAGCCATTCGGGTTCAGTGCGGGTGGTCATGCGCAGCAACACTTGCTCGTCATGCCAGCGAAAGCTGGCATCTCAGGCGTATCGCGAGACGGCCCTAGACCCCAGCTTCCGCTGGGGTGACGATTGAAATTCACTTCGCCAGTTCGCGCAGAATATCGCGATCCTCACGCATGATCTCTTCCGCCGCTTCCATCTTGGCCGCGAAGTCCGGGTCGATAGCGGTCAGCCGGACGCCATCAGGCGCCTCAGAGAGATACAATTGATCCCCCGGCCCGACACGCAGGCGCGCAAGCACCTCCTTGGGCAGGACAATCCCGGCGGAATTGCCGATTTTCGTGACTTTAAGCGGCTTGTTCATACGGGTGTTATAACAAATTACTCAATGGCGGCAAGTCAAAGAGCTTCAATCTAGCGCGCCACACTTCACCATCTGAGAATCCGCCCGCAACCCTGAACTTCTCAGCACCGTCAGGCTGAACCTCTCGGCCTAATCATCCTGAACCTCCCACCCGTCATCCTGAACTTGTTTCAGGATAACAAACGACCACGCAAATTCACTCTCGCAAGCCCAACTCAAAGCCCAGATCAATCCAATCGGGATTGCTTTCCTCGATCAAATTGAACTTCCAATCTCGGTGCCAGTTTTTCAGCTGCTTCTCGCGCGAAATGGCCTCGTCCATGCTCCCGAACGTTTCGATCCGCACCAGTCGATTGCATTTGCGGCGTTTGGCAAAGCCCTCGAACGCGCCCTCTTGGTGCTGCCAATATCGCTGCGCCAGATTGGAAGTTACGTCGATGTAGATATAGCCGCGCCGTCCGCTGGCTAGGATGTAGACGCAGGGTTCTTTCGCCATATGCTTGCCGTCATGCTGGATTCACTTCGGCCTGACAAGTAATGCTCGCTCGATAGAGTTATCCTGAAACAAGTTCAGGATGACGAAGTGGAGCGTGAGCTCCATGCGCCTTAGGGGAGTACATCAACCTGATCCGCTTCACCCACCTCCTTAGGCTGCTCGAAGAACTCGGCATCGCAGAAAAGCGCGCGGACGCACCAGCCTCTTGCGCACTCATAGCTCCGATCGTTCGCGCTATTTCTCGCTTTGACCAGAGGCACGTTCAGCAATAGGCGCAATCATTCGCTATCGGCCAAAGCACGCAGTCGCGCCTCCGCATCGGCATTGCGTTTGATCGCCAATGTCACTTCGACGCCTGTCGGATCGCTGTAACCAGACCAAACGAAGGCAAAGCCCATGTCGCGGTATGGCTGTAGGATTGATTGGATCTCCGGATCGTCCCGTATAAAAGTCTTGTACTCGGGTACGTAGTCGCGCTCGAACTCTTCTTTGTCTGTTTGGCCCGCCTTGATGCCGACGAGTGTAACAAACTGGCGACCGGGGTGAGTTGCAGTCTCTAGAGACTGCAGCAAGCTTTTCGGCTGCAACCGCTTGAGTAAGTGCTCTGCGCGTTGTTCGCGCGGAACGCCCTGAATTTCCATCTCACTCCTCCGGCAAGTAAAGTTTCTGCCCCATATCCTTATATTTCTCGCTCATCTCTTCCATGCCCTTCAGCGCAGCGGCCTTGCTAGCCTCGGCGGTGTCCGCGCCCAGCTTTTCTGCGGCTAGGAATGTCTCGGGGCTTTCATTCTGCTTCGCGGCGAAATCGCGCACTTCCTGGCTGATTTGCATCGAGCAGAACTTTGGCCCGCACATGGAGCAGAAGTGCGCGGTCTTCGCGCCCTCCGCTGGCAGGGTCTGATCGTGGTATTGTTCGGCTGTGTCGGGATCGAGCGACAGGTTGAACTGGTCGCGCCAGCGGAACTCGAAGCGCGCTTTTGACAAGGCATCGTCGCGCACCTTTGCTGCCGGGTGGCCTTTGGCAAGGTCGGCTGCGTGGGCGGCGAGCTTGTAGGTCACCACGCCCACTTTCACATCGTCGCGGTCGGGCAGGCCAAGGTGTTCCTTCGGCGTGACGTAGCAAAGCATCGCCGTACCATACCATCCGATCTGCGCGGCTCCGATACCGCTGGTGATGTGGTCGTACCCCGGCGCAATATCGGTGACGAGCGGGCCGAGGGTGTAGAACGGCGCCTCGCCGCAGACCTGCAGCTGCTTCTCCATATTCTCCTTGATCTTGTGCATGGGCACGTGGCCCGGCCCTTCGATCATCACCTGCACGTCCTGCTGCCACGCGCGGTGGGTCAGCTCGCCGAGAGTGTAAAGCTCGGCGAATTGCGCCTCGTCGTTGGCATCCGCGATCGAGCCGGGGCGCAGGCCATCGCCCAGCGAATAGGCGATGTCGTACGCCTTCATGATCTCGGTGATCTCGTCGAAGTGCTCGTAGAGGAAGCTTTCCTTGTGATGCGCGAGGCACCATTTCGCCATGATCGAGCCGCCGCGGCTGACGATGCCGGTGACCCGGTTTGCGGCCATCGGCACGAAGGGCAGGCGCACGCCCGCGTGGATGGTGAAATAGTCGACGCCCTGCTCGGCCTGTTCGATCAGAGTGTCGCGGAAGATGTCCCAAGTGAGGTCTTCGGCGACGCCGCCGACCTTCTCCAACGCTTGATAGATTGGCACGGTGCCGACCGGTACGGCGGAGTTGCGAATGATCCATTCGCGAGTGTCGTGGATGTTGCGTCCCGTGGAGAGGTCCATGATCGTATCTGCGCCCCAGCGGGTCGCCCACACCATCTTGTCGACTTCGGTTGCGACGTCGGATGCGACCGCGCTGTTACCGATATTGGCGTTGATCTTGACCAGGAAATTGCGCCCGATCGCCATCGGTTCTGTTTCCGGGTGATTGATATTGTTCGGGATGATCGCGCGGCCGCGAGCAACCTCGTCTCGGACAAATTCCGGCGTGATCACCGTGGGGATTTGCGCGCCCCAGCTCTCGCCATCGCGCACAAGATCAGCGGCGATTTCGCGGCCCAGATTCTCACGCTCGGCGACATATTCCATCTCAGGCGTGATGATGCCTTGGCGGGCATAGTGCATCTGGCTGACATTGCCGCCCGCCTTGGCGCGCAAGGGGCGCTTTACGGCATTGGGGAACTGCGGCACGCCGCCCGAACGGTCCGGGCCGAGCTGACCGTTGTCTTCCGGCTTGACCTCGCGGCCGTCGTATTCCTCGACATCGCCGCGCGCCATGATCCAGTCGCGCCGCTTGGCGGCAAGTCCGGCATTGATGTCGATGTTGACGTTCGGGTCCGTGTAGGGGCCGGAGGTGTCATAGACGCGCACGGGCTCCTCGCCGCCCTCCAGATCGATCTCGCGCATCGCTACCTGAATGCCGCTGCCCGTGCGTGCGCCAACATGCACCTTGCGACTGCCACGGATCGGCCCGGTGGTTACGCCGATTTCGACGCCACCTTCTTCAAGCGGGGAATTGATGTCGGCCATGCGAAGTCTCTCCTTGCGCGCAAGAGAGCGGACCGATCATAACAAGCCGCCCACTCCCTCCGCTGATGTTAATCAGTTCAGGTTCAACGGGTCGGGCAGCGCAACCTGCCCCTCTCAGCGAATGCTCGCTCCCCGGGGATGCAAATCATGTAGGAGCATCACGCGTTCTCGTCCAGCCGAATGACGGCTGAACGCTGATACGCGGTCGCCGGAATTGGTGGGTCAGTCGTCCTTCAGCGCGCTCGACAGGCAAAGCGCCAGCAGGATCGTCGCGATAACGCCCGCCGCGCCCGATGGCACCGCTTCGATCCGTCCGAACGCCATCACAATCGCGTTCGTCACCATGGCGATGACGCCCACCAGAACAGTGATACCGCCCAGCGCCTTGCCTCCGGCATTCATCTTCGCCATGCCGAACACCACGGCGGCGAGGCCCAGCAGGACCTTGGCGGCGTTGTAGACCATGAAGGAGAAGGCAACGACTGCGCCAGCGGCTGGCGCGAACGCTTCAACCTCGTTCGCGACTTCGCGAAACGGGCCAAACATGGTGAGGCCCACCCCGACCTGTACAACATTGAGCGCAGCGCTGAACGCAATCGCCGAAAAGCCAAGGGTGTACCGCTTGGCCTGGACCAGAGCCGAGCCAGCAAATGCGGCGAGGATCGCGAAGATCAAACCTTCCAGTCCCCAAAGCAGCTGACGAGGAACATCGGCCTCTGCGATGTAGAGCGCCGTATAAATCGCCTGCGTAACAGCCACCAAGATCAGCAGGAAAGCCGTGACTTGCACGGTGCGCTTCAGTGTAAATTCCATGATTCCAGTCCCTCTTTGCTCGCGACCATTATGCACAGTTCGCGGCGCGAGGCCTGAAGGTTACACGTTCTGTCGGCAAACTGCCAAGATGTATGCTACACAACAATAGCGTTCAGAGTTCGCTCAATCGGGCGAACCTAAGAGACGCGGAGAACATAAAGACAAGCTGGGTCGCACGCCGATGGGGGACGTGCCATGCGCTTTTCAAAATCCGCAATCCTGATTGCCGCAGCCGGCGCCATCGTGACGCTGTTCGGACTGCCTGCGCCGATTGGACCATCATCGCAAATCACGTTCGCCGCGCCTACTACGGAGGGATATTCGTCGTTGGAAGGGGCGAATTTGGCCGCTGGGAGGCACGCGAAGAAACGGAGCCGTGTGCTCCGTCAGGCGACGCATTTCATTTCGCCAACGCCGAAGCGATCTGTTGCCACATACGCGACGTAGTGGTGGGGATACGCCACATGGAGGCCCCGGATGCGAACCAAACTTTCATATTCGAGTGAGTTCGGGCACACAGCCCTGAAGGAGACAATCAATGAGCATCAAACGTCTGACATTAGGGGTTTTAGCTCTCATTGCGGCCCCCGCTGCGATGGCTCAGGACACTTCATCAACCACCCCTCGCACGCAAACTGCCAGCAATGGCAGCTATTGGGTGATGGAAGAGGGCGCTGATGGCGCATCGTCCAGATACAATGCGGTTGAGAACCTTTGCATCACCACAAACGGGCGACGTTTTTTCGGGGTAAAGATGACCGGCGATGGCGAACCGACCGTGGCCGAGACCGAGGATGGACCCATTCCAATCGTCATCGGCGCAGTCGATGGCAGCGCTGGCAAACGGCATTACAAGATCAGCAATCCGCGCAATGCGGAAGAATTCCTGACGATGAACTTCATCGCGCCGGGCATGCGCGAAGCGGATCAGCCCAGCGCAACCGCTGGGCTTTCGAGCATCTCTTCAGGCGAGGACTACAATATTGAGTGCGTGGAAAGCGACCAGTTGGTGATGATCGCGGTCGCAGGTGAAGGGGCTGTTGCCGTCTCACTGATCGATGGCGAGTTGGTGCTGCAGGTCATCAATCGCGACACCCAAAATGCTCGCAGGATAGGCAGCGGGCTATTCTTCCAGGATGAAAAGGGAAGCGTGTTCCATTTCTTCGACGACGATCGCCGCGTTCGCATCGAGCTTAGTTCGCAAGGGTCGCCAGACTCAGGAAACATCTTGCTAGAGTCACCGATAAACCTAGAGAATTCGGTCGTTCGGGCCTATTTCCTCGCCAATCCAGCCATGATTGCTGACCGCGCCCCGGGTGTTTCAGGTGAGGCCTCTTCACTGCTTAACCGGCTATCGTCCTGCAACCACTTTGCCGGTGAAGCGAGTGAAGATGCCGAGCGCAACGCGCAAATCATGAAGAAGTGGGAAGAGCTGCAATGCGATGCTGTCCCCGCACTGCGTCGGGATGTGTTGGCGGATGCGGAGGCGGGCAGCCCGATCCACACATACCTCACCAAGACGACGCCGAATTGGGAATAAGGCGCGCCCGGCAAAGCTGAACACCGACGGTCAGTTTGCGGCTGGGGCGATCTCCACTTCCTGTCCCACGCGAGTGAAGTATCTCCATTCGCTTTCGGCAAGCCATCCCGGCGTCTGAGCGGGCACGTGTACGCCCACCGCCTCCTGCGCGTTGAGTGTGCGGTCGATCAATATCGAAACGTCGTCCTCGCGGAAAAACCAGAACGGAACCACGACCAGGTTCGTCCGCGCTCGCCCGAAGAACCTCGTATTCGCGGCGAAGTGCTGCGCCGCCGGATCGGCATCCCCCATATGCATGATGCGGGTGCCCGAAGGACCGGTGACCCGGTAAGTGACGTTGTGCACATCGGCGTGGCGCTCGGGCCAGCCGGCATGCGGGGTGCGGATCGCCTCTACCGTCGAACCAGCGATTGAGATGCGTTCGCTTGTCTCGCCATTGCGCAGCTCGATGGACGTAATCCGCTCTGCGAACCCGGCCTGCCACAATTCGTGTTCGCGCATATCGGCGATGGCTTGCTCTGGCGCGATGATCTGGACGTCGCTTTGAGCGGCCATCAGCCGGTTAAAATACTCGGGCGAAAAGTGGTCGCCATGCGCGTGGCTGACCAGCACCGCATCGACATCTTCATAAGGTGGCACCCCGGCGATGATCGCCTCGATCAGCGCATCGTCCATCTCGGCCAGAGATCCGAAATGATTGTCGTAGAGCGGGTCTAACAGGAACTTCGCACCGCCCAATTGCGCGCTGACGCCGGCGTTCAGAATGGCTGTTGCACGGTCACTTGTGGTGCTGGAGCCGTTGTCTTCGACCTGATCCTGAGCAGGAGCTGCCGAGCACCCGGCAAGCGCCACGGCGCCGATCAGCGTCACAAAAGACGAGCGCAGGGTCATGCTGTTTCCTCCCGAACAAGGCCCGCATTGTAGCACATTTCAATGGAAGATAACGCGCAGTGATCTGACAGCGCGATTGCAAGTCATGACAAGCCGTTGCCGCCAGCCTATCGTACGGCAATTGCGAACTGAAAACTCCGATAGGGCGATCTTGGCCAAGTCTGACACTTCACAAATTACGACCTTGGACGCCGTGGATCGCGAACAATTCGAGCGAGAGATTGTCCGCGAGGGACGCCCTGTTGTCATGCGCGGGCTGGTAAGCGACTGGCCGGTCGTAAAGGCCGCAACGCAATCGCCGGAGGCGCTGCGCGACTATTTGAAAGCAGGCTATAACGGCCAGGCGGTCGAGACCTTCGTTTCCGCATCCGGGAATGACGGACGCCATTTCTATGACGCTGAAATGCGCGGCTTCAATTTCCAGCGCCAGAACGCGCCGCTCGATGCGCTGCTCGACAAGCTGATCGAGGTTGCCGACCAACCCGATCCTCCAGCGATCTACGCTGGCTCAGTTCCGGCCCGCTCCTGCCTGCCCGGCTTCGTACAGGACAACGTCATGCCGCTGCTCGAACCCGCGATCGAGCCGCGCGTGTGGATCGGCAACAAATCGCGCGTGGCCGCCCATATCGATGTCGAGCTCAACATTGCCTGTGCGATTGCCGGACCGCGCAAATTCATCCTCTTCCCGCCGGATCAGATCCCCAATCTCTACATCGGTCCGCTGGAGTTCAACATGGCCGGGCCGCCCGCTAGCCTGGTCGATTTTGCCAATCCCGATTTCGAGCGCTTTCCGAAATTCCGTGAAGCATGGGAGGCGCGGATCGAGGTCGAATTGCAGCCTGGTGACGCGCTGTTTCTGCCGCCGCTGTGGTGGCATCATGTCACCGCCGACGGCGCGTTCAACATGCTGGTCAATTACTGGTGGCCGAGCGATCCTCGCGGCGTACAAATGCCAGCCATGGCGCTTTCGATGCTGGCGATAAGAGAGCGGCCTCTGACCGAGCGACAAGCGTGGAAGACCTTTTTCGATCATTATGTCTTCGGCGAGGATGCACCGCAATCCGCCGATCACATTCCCGATCATGCGCGCGGCGTACTGGGCCAAGCGGGGCCAGAGCGTGACAAGACGATCATCGGTTTCGTTATGCGCAGCCTCGGCATGAGGTAGAGCGTTGATTGCAGCGCTTGACCGCGCCGATGCCGACCGCGATTCTCGCACCTTTGAAACACTGACCAGAAAGACTGACCTATGCCATTCCGCATGACCGAGATGGTGGGATGCGAATTCCCGCTCTTCGCCTTTTCGCATTGCCGCGATGTTGTCGCCGCGGTCAGCCGCGCGGGCGGTTTCGGCGTACTTGGTGCAGTCAGCTACACGCCTGAGCAGCTCGAAACCGAGCTCAAATGGATCGACGACAATGTCGATGGAAAACCATACGGGATAGACGTGCTGATACCCGAAGTTCAGGCAGTTGAACGGTCGGTCAGTGCGGATGAGATCGTCGCTGCCATCCCGCCCGAATATCGCGATATGACTCGCGCCATCCTGCGCGAAGCGGGCATCAGCGAAGACGGCGCGCAGCCGCTCGGCGGATCGCAAGCGCCCAACACGTCGCTTGGTCAGGAATTGCTGGAGGTCAGCTTCAATCATCCGGTTCGCCTGATCGCCAATGCGCTTGGCACTGCGCCGCCAGCCATGATCGAAGCAGGCAAGAAGCACGGCATTCCGGTCGCGGCGCTTGTCGGCGCGAAAGAACACGCACTCAAACAGATCCACGCCGGGGTCGACCTAATCATCGCCCAAGGCGGCGAAGGCGGCGGGCATTGCGGCGAGGTGAGCACGATCGTGCTGATCCCCGAAGTCATCGCCGCGATCGAGCAGGCGGGCGCGGATATTCCAGTGCTCGCGGCGGGCGGCATCATGAATGGTCAGCAAATGGCCGGGATGATGGCGATGGGCGCTGCGGGAGCATGGTGCGGCAGCGTTTGGCTTGCTACCCAAGAGGCCGAGACCCATGAGATCTTCCGCCAGAAGATGATTGAAGCGACCAGCCGCGATACGACCCGCAGCAAGCACCGTACCGGCAAATACAGCCGGCAACTGCGATCCAGCTGGCACGCGACGTGGGAGGATGCGGGCATGCCCGCCCTGCCCATGCCGCTGATGAGCCTGCTATCCGAACCGGCGCTGCGCGCGATTGATAAGGCGGCAGTAAACGGCAATCCTGCCGCGCAAGCGCTCAGCACCTATTGGGTCGGCCAGGGCGTCGGCCTGGTCAATGAAGTGCATTCCGCCGGAGCCGTGGTGCAGGACTTCAAGCAGGAATTCGCCGCCGGGTTTGAAGCTTTGGCTGGCGCTATCGACTAAACACCAACGACGGTTTCCTGCGCCGCGAGCGAGAAGGTCCGGCGATCCTCCGGGGTTGGTAACAACGCGCTGCGCACCGCGCGAAACTGGTCAAGGTCGCTGCCGTAAGACGCCGCCAATCGGCCACCGGTCAGATCGTGGAACTTGCCCCAATGCTGCGCATATTCGATGCCCGCCGCATCCAGCGCGCTGCGCACGCGCTCCATGACAAAATGGGTGTTCACCGAGTTCAGCCCGTCCATATCTATGACGCAGCTCGGGTCGAAGCGGGTGAAAGCCAGATGGCCGGGTGATTTCTGCACAAAACGGCAGGCAAACACGATCGGAGCCGGGCCAAACTGCTTGTGCGCATCAATCGCCAGGTCCAGCGCCTCGATACAGCGATCGGCCGGAACAGCCAGCGATGCCCCTGCGGTTTGCGAACGCGGCGTGGTGAAATCGAACGTCTCACCCCAAGTCCCCTTCTCATTCTCGAAAAGCGCGAGCTGCATTTCGAATATCTTGCTGGTGAGCAAAGGCGTGAGCGGGTCAACTGCATCCAGAAATTTGCCGACCAGGCCGGGCAGATCGAAGCCCGCACCATATTTTCCCTGCAGACGATAATCGATCTGGTGAGTGGCCGGAAACGGCTCTTCGTACATCAGCTTCACCCGCGTCGGCGTGTCCTGCTTGTGCGGATTGACCACCACTTGGAAGAAATAGGGGCGCGGGTTGCCCGCTGGGACATTCACCTCTGGCGGAATGTCGATGCCCGTCGGATCGAGCGTGCGCATCGCCTGCTTCAGCCGATCATCATAGGGGTGCGCGAATTGAGACGCGCTGAGCAGGAAAATCGGCCGTGTTTCGATCACCACCGAATGCACGACGCCCAGCAGGCCGAGCGAGACCAGCGCGGCGTCGAACAGGTCGTCATCCCGCCTCAACTCCGCGCCGAAATCCTGCACGAAGGCGGCCGATGCAATCGGCTTCGAAGGACGTTCGATCCAGAGGTTCTGACCGTCAACCGACAGCAGCTGGATCGCCACCACCTGGCTCTGAATACCGCCGTGATCGATCGCCGAACCATGCGTGCCGGTCGACATCGCGCCCACAAACGTCTGGCCGTTGCTGGCACCGCTCGTTGCGAGTGATCGGCCCCGCTCCTTCTCCAGATAGCGGTTGATCTCGAAAATGGAGACGCCGCATTGGGCGAGCAGCAGATCATCGGGATTGCCGGCAAAAGCAGGGTCCATCGCACCGACGCTGAGCCGAGCCTTTCTGTTGGCGTAAGTCGTGTCGAGTATCCACGCGTCCTGCTGGCCTGATACCTGCGAGAAAGACCATGTACCGCCCGCCGCGCGCAGGACTTTACCCGCCGCCCTGGCCTCTTCGATCAGGCCGAGCACTAGCTGAGCGGACTGTCGAAACTTCGTCGGCGAAAGCGCACCCGATCCGGGATGCAGCTCATACCGTCGCCCGGCATCCACGGCGTAGGTTTCGTGCCAATTTTGCCAGCGATTGGAGCTGCGGCGGTGGAGCTTTGGATCAGTCGCCATCTTGACCTCCCTCCCCAGTCTCGGGGCTGCCGAGTACTGGCACATCGTCATCTTCGCTCTTGGAGCACACATATTCGATGCTGGTCGACTGGTACGCGCCGAGCGTGATCGCGCCGATCAGCGAGTTGAAAAAGTCACGCTTCACGCGCACTTCGGCTACCGCATTGCTCTCGCATTCGAGCACTTCGGTTTTCTCGATGGCACCGCCGAAACTGTCGGCACTCGCGCGCTCTGGCCCGCCTGCGCGCAGGGGCTCTCCGACGACGAAGAAGTGGGTTGTGCTGCACGCAGACACCAGCGAGGCCAGCACAAGAACTGACGTGGCTTTGGGCAATGAATTCACGAGTCCCTCCTCTCGAAGAAGAGAGAAGGATATCACTCTGCACCACGATCAATAGTATCGACGCGACAATCTTGACTCAAAGCCTACAAGGCAATGCAATTGCTGCAGTATTAAAGTACCAGCGTGCGTTCAGCCGCCCTTTTGGCTTTCAATCCAGCGGTCGATCTTCTGCTCCAACACGGCGAGAGGCAGCGCACCAGTGTTGAGCACTTGCGCATGAAAATCCTTGATGTCGAAATCACTTCCCAGCTGTTCTTCGGCCTTCGCTCGCAGTTCCTGAATTTTGAGCGCGCCGATCTTGTAAGCCAACGCCTGAGTGGGGATCGCGATGTAACGCTCGACCTCCGACACCACTTCGGTGCGGGTCATGCCTGAATTTTCGAGCATGAAATCAATCGCCTGCTCGCGGCTCCAGCCTTTGGAGTGAAGGCCGGTATCGACCACCAGCCGCATGGCGCGCAGCTGCTCGTCCTGCAGCGTGCCATAGCGGTTCCACGGGTCTTCGAAAAAGCCCATTTCATAGCCCAGCGTCTCGGCATAGAGCGCCCAGCCCTCGACAAAAGCAGTCGTTCCGCCAAAACGCATGAAGGCTGGCAGGTCTTCGTTTTCCTGCGCGAGGCTGATCTGGAAATGATGGCCCGGTGCGCCTTCATGCAGATACAGCGTCATGTTGCCGGTCGTCAGGCGGCTCGGCAGGTCGTAGGCATTGAAATAGAATGTACCGGGGCGTGACCCGTCAGGCGTGCCGGACTGGTAAGAACCGCCCGCGCTAAACTGCTCGATAGATGGATCGTATGGCTTGATCTCAAGCTCCGATTTCGGAAGCAGCGAGAAGTATTCGCCGATCTTCTGATCGACCTCCTTGCCGATATCGTAATAACTCTGCGTGAGCGCTTCGCGGCTCTCTGGCTTGAACTGGGGATCAGTCCGCACATAGTCGAAGAATTCGTTTAGCGTCCCTTCGAAGCCGACCTCGGCCTGCACTTTCTCCATCTCACTCTTGATCCGTGCGACTTCCGACAGACCCAGCTCGTGAATATAGTCCGCTTCGAGTGGCAGGGTCGTGGTGCTCTCGATCATCTGAGCGTAAAGCTCCGCACCGCCTTTCATCTCGCTCAGGCCGACCGTTTCACGGGCAACGACGAGATATTCATCGCGCAGGAAATCGCGCAGCCGTTCATGCGCGGCGTAAACCTCTTTGGTCTTGGCCTCATAAGCCGCAGTCAGCCGTGTTTTGTCTTCTTCGGAAAAATCTTCAGGGAAGTTTTTTACCGGACCCATGAACTGCGAATCTGCAATCGGGATTTCCAGCTGGGTATCGAGTTGCGAAATGACATTGCCGATTGTCAGTTTTGTCTCGAGAACGCCGCTTTCCATGCCCTCGCGAAATTTCTCGATCCCGCGATCCGTGATCGCGATGTAATCGTCGTGGCGTGACAGATTGTCTTCGTAATTGGCGAGAGTCTTGAACGGCGCCGCGCCGGTTCCGCTGGCGAAGTTCGGATAGAAGGTGTGGAAACCGCTGAAATGGTTGACCGGGCGCACTTCGGTCAGGGCGCGAATGCGATCGGTACTGCCGCGTAGCGATTGCTCCTGATTATATTCGAATACATCATAGGCAAGCTGGTCGGTCGGTGACAGTTTCGAGCGGTCAATCTGCTGAAGCAGCGCGACGTTCAACTGCGTGTTGGTGCGATCGGCCAGAAATTGCGCGTCGGTCAGGTAGTCGCCCAGCCTGTCGGCGTTCTCATCATTGCCGCGAAACAGGCGCGAAAGCGGGTTGAGCGCCAGATCGCGCTCGTCGGAGTCTTCGAACAGCGCAAACAGTTTGTCACGTTCAGTCTGTGGCTGCTGGGCTGCAGCTTCGACTTGCTCGCCGTGATTGTCGGCAAAAGCCGGTGCGGCTGGCAGCATGAAAGCGCTAGCGGCGAGGAGTGCGGCACGAATTTGCATGTTCTTCAGTCCCATTAACCAAAATAATCGTTTGACGCAGCTAGGGTGTCAGTTCGAACAGGACAAGCTCGCTCCCGACGAAGGTGCCAGCGCGTTCGATAAACCCGTTGCTCAGTCGCCGCTAAGGCAAATCCGCATCCCGCGCCGCGCAATATTGAAACCGCGCGCCTCCACTTCTTTCGATTGCTCGTTTTCCGGATCGCGGATTGGATTGGTGTGATTGTAATGGATGAAGTGAACCTTCGCGCGCTGTTCGGGCGAGAGGTCCTGCAACCGATCCATAGTTTCAGTAACGCGCGGATGCGGAATCTCACTCATATCACGCCCCTCACCACTCTCATCAAGCAGTTCGTTGTCATCCCAGAACGTGGCGTCGACAAAGACGTAATCTGCGCCTGTGATAAGATTGCCAAGCGATTGCCCGCTTTGCTCCTCGAACGCGTCCCAGCTGTCGAGATCGGGCATGTAGATCGCGCGTTTGTCCGGCGTCATGATGAGATAACCGACAGTCTCGGAATACTCGTCGCGATGGGGAACAATGATCGGCAGCACGCCGAAATTGTCGGTCAGCACTGTGAAGCTGCCTTCAGCCATTTCGGTAATCGCAATGTTGCCTAGCTCGACCAGTTGGCTCCACGGGCCGTTTTCACGAAGAAAAGCTGCCATGCGCGGCATCGCAAAAACGCGCGCATTGGCGGTGTTATCGGCCTCCCTCCCCAGCCATGCGAGGCCGAGATAGTGGCCCATATGCGCATGGGTAAGAAACACGCCGTCGACCCCGTGATCGGCGAAGCTCGACTCCGCATCGTTCAGGATCTTGTACTGCTCGGTAATCGCGGGCGACATGTCGAAAACGTAACGCTCGCCGCTCTCGCGATCGATTACGCCTAGCGAGCTGGGAAGCAAGCGCGGCCCATCGTCATCGAAATGCCCGATCTGCGGAGCGCCAGCATCCTGTCCTGCACCGAGCACGACAATCTCACGCGGACAGACTACAGGGGTCGATGCACTTAGCGCGAGCGCGGACGCCAATAGAGTAAGGCTCATTCGATCACACGCCCGCGCACCATCACGAAATCGACATCTTCCAGCACGGTTACATCGGCCAGCGGATTGCCATCCACCGCGATGATGTCAGCGGAAAAGCCAGGCGCGAGACGACCGATTTCCGCCTCCAGACCGATAATCTCGGCCGCCACGGTTGTTGCCGCGGCCAGCGCTTCCCGATCGGACATGCCGCCCGCTTTCATCAGTGCAAGCTCTCTGGCATTTTCGCCATGCGGGAACACGCCAGCATCGGTACCGAACGCGATCTTCACGCCATATTGCCGCGCACGCTGCACAATAGTGTCGGCGAACTGGCTTACGGCGCGGATCTTGTCTTCGACCACGGGAGTATAGAAGCCCTTGCCGATGTTTTTCTTGATCCCTTCAAACGCCATCAAAGTCGGAACAAGGGTCGTACCATTTTCCTTCATCGCCTCAGCCGCAGCCTCATCGATATAGGTGCCGTGTTCGATCGTGTGCACGCCAGCGCGAGCCGCCGCTTCGATCCCGCGCGCGCCATGCGCGTGTGCCGCAACCTTTAGGCCGAGCGTTTCGGCGGTATCGACAATCGACTTCATCTCCTCATCGGTGAAATGCGCTTCCAGCCCGCGCCCCTGCTGGCTGAGCACGCCGCCGGTTGCCGTAATCTTGATCAGGTCCGCGCCGTATTTGGACGCGGTCCGGACGCGCTCGGCACATTGGATCGGGCCGGTGCAGGAAAAGTCGGACGTGATCGCGTCGTTCACTTCCTTGCGGAAGCCGTTGATGTCGCCATGCCCGCCGACAATCGCGATTGTCCGCGCGCTGGTGACGATCCGCGGTCCGGCAACGACACCGCTTTCGGTCGCGCGGCGCAGGCTCTGGGTTACCTGATCGGTGCGCGAACCGAGATCGCGAACGGTTGTAAAGCCCGCCAATGCCGTGAGGCGCGCATTCTTGGCCGCGATCAGAGTGTACCACTCGGGCGGATTGGTCGCCGCGCGCCAGAACTCGCCGCTAGGATCGCCGGACAAGTGCGTGTGCAGATCAATAAGTCCGGGGAGCACAGTTTTACCGGTCAAATCGATCACTCGGTCGGCACGCGCCTCGTAGGGTGCGTATTCGAAATTGCCATGAGGAAGAATGTCCTCGATCACGCCGTCGACTACGACAATCATGACTGGGACAGAGCTCACATCAGTGTCGGCTTCGTAGATCACGCTATCCGCATTGATCAGTACGGTTTCAGCCGCCAGCGGTGATGCGGCCAACACGCTCAATCCTGCCAATGCACCGAAAATGCGTTTTAGAAGCTTCATCTCATTCTCTCCAACAAGCCCTCGGCTTTCTGATGCGCTTTACGCATCAACATATCAAGCGCGCGAAACACATTTGCGATTCGGCGACTGCTCGTTATGGAAGCACGCAATAACTTCATCTTGAGAGGACTGAGAGACCAATGACCCCCCCAATTCTCACCCGCACGTCCATCACTGCCACGGCCTTGCTTGCTGGCGTATCGCTGGCTGCAACCGCTCAGGCCCGCCCGATGACACCCGAAGATGTTGCCAAGATCGAAAGCGTGGGGGCAATCGCCGTGTCGCCCGATGGCAGTCGCATCGCCTACACGACGTCCAGCCTGCCCGATGTAACCGAAGGCGAGAAGGACGGCACTTTCACGCAAGAACTGAAAGTCACTTATTCGCCCGATCAGGCGCGAGCATTCCTGCCCGAAGACATCAGCCCTAGCGGCGTGGACTTCTCGCCCGACGGTCGGATGATCAGCTTCCTTTGGACCAAGGAAGACGAAAAGCGCGCCGTCTGGGGCGTGCCGGTCGATGGCGGCACCTACAAGAAACTCGCTGAAATCGAGGAAGCGAATGTACGCAGCTATCGCTGGAGCGGCGACGGACGCACGCTTTATCTGCTCGCAAATGCCGAGGAAGACAAACAGCGCGAGAAGCAGAAGAAGGCCGGCTTCAACGCCCGCGTTTACGAAGAGGAATTCAAACCAGCGCGTCTGTTCGCCGCCAGAGTTGGCACGGAAGTGGATGAAGAACCGCGCGAGATCGCACTGCCGGGCTTCGTCAGCGCGTTCGATATCGCGCCGGACGACGCGTTTGCTATCGTCGAAACGGCCCCCACCCCGCTGGTCGACGACAGCTACACCAGCAAGCGGGTAAACATTATCGACCTCGCTACCGGCGACGTGCGCGCTGTCGTGGAAACGCCGGGCAAGATCGGCGACGTCGAAATCTCTCCTGATGGCAGCCAGCTGTCGCTGATCGCGGGGGTCGACATCAACGACCCGGCTGACACCACATTGCACCTCGTCGACACGGCGGCAGGCACTTACCGCGCGCTCAATGCGGGTGCTGCAGAAGCAGCCGTCGATGCAGAATGGCTGCCCAACGGCCAGCTAGCCAGTGTCATTCATGTCGGCGCGCAGAGCCGCCTGCGGATTTACAATGCGGATGGCAGCGTCGCTTCGGAGCAGGATCCCGGCGATCTGATCCTAACGCGAGTAGAGGCGGCAGGCGACAAGATCGCAGTCGCAGCGAACAGCCCGAAGCACCCTACAGAGCTGTTCGTCTGGGATGACAACGCATTCGATCGCTGGACGACCCACAATCCGTGGCTGTCGGAGATCACCTTTGGCAATCAGCGGACCTACACTTACACCGCGCGCGATGGGCGTCAGATCGAAGGCGTTCTGATCGAGCCGGTTGGCGGAGCTCCTGAAGGCGGCGCGCCAACCATCATGAACGTCCATGGCGGCCCGGAAGCGCATGAGAGCAATGGCTGGCAGACCGCCTATTCCAAGCCCGGCCAGGTCGCAGCAGGTAAGGGCTATGCCGTGTTCCTGCCCAACTATCGCGGCTCTACCGCCTATGGCACAGCTTTCTCGAAAGAGCATCAGAACGACTACGCTGGCAAGGAGTTCAACGATATTGTCGATGCCAAGCGCGCTCTGGTGGCCGATGGCGTTACAGACGGCGACCGCACCGGCATCACCGGCGGTTCCTATGGTGGCTATGCCAGCGCATGGGGCGCGACCGCGCACTCAGCCGAGTATGCGGCCAGCGTGATGTTCGTCGGCATCTCCAACCAGGTCAGCAAGTTCGGCACCGGCGACATCCCCTACGAGATGTACAATGTGCACAGCCTCAAATGGCCGTGGGATGATTGGCAGGCAATGCTCGAAGTCTCACCGATCTTCCATGTCGACAAGGCGGAAACCCCGATCCTGATCATGCATGGCGACAGCGATACGCGGGTCGATCCAGGTCAGTCGTTCGAGCTGTATCGTTCGCTAAAAATCCGCAAGCCGGACACGCCCGTCCGCTTCGTGCTCTATCCCGGCGAGCCTCACGGCAATCGCCGCGCAGGCAGCCGCTATGACTACAGTCTGCGGATGATGGAGTGGTTCGACACCTATCTCATGACCGGCGACCGCAAGGCAGAAATGCCTGATCCTCGCCCGCAACTGGCGGAAGGCGCGAAGGGCTCAAGCCCCGACGATATCGAGGACGAAGACAGCGAGGAGTGATTTCTCTCGCCGAAACCTAAAAGTATGAAGGGCTGCCTTTACTGGCGGCCCTTTCTTTTTCCGAAGTCCGTGCGGGTTTGAAATGGCTTGGTCGGCGTCAGCCGACCGCAAGCGTGACTGTGCGCTCGAGCTTATGCAAGGAAAGTCAAGCGGGCCGGATGGCCCGCGCCCGGCGCATGAGGGCGCTCAATCAAAAAGTGTAACCCACACCTATCCCGCCAAAGAACTGGTCTGCGCTGCCCCGGATGCTCGTATAGGGCGTGTCCGCCGCATCGCCCACAAGGCGCGAATACCCCCCGACGCCATAGATGTTCCAGCCGCCGTTCATCAGATTGCCGTCCAGGTCGACCGTCGCAATCGCCGTCAGGCCGAGGCTGTTGAGACCACCATCGGCGGTGAATTCCGGAAGGCCGCTCGCCGCGCTCTGCGCAGGGCTGACCGAGTAGTAATAGTCGGCAAAGTCATCGTCGATGATTTGCCCTCCGAGCGACAATTGCAGGGCCGATCCGCGCCCCATTGGCGTGAAGTAGCCAATGCTCGGCTCCACCACCATGCCGTCATGCGCGCCGAGGATGTCCCAGCGAACGGAGGTCGACACAGTCAGTCGGTCAAACCGATTGAGAACGCCAGGAAAAGTCACTCCGCCATTGACGCCAACTTCGAAGGCGGTGTCGAGCTCGCCCGCAGCGCGCACAACGTCGTCCTCGATCTGGTCGTCGCGATCATTGCGAAGACGGAAGGAAGGGCCGAAGGATATGCTCGTCCCAGCCGGTCCACCTCCTGGCGGCTGCGAGAGTAGGTCGAGGTTGAGACCTGGTCCATTAGGACTGATGCCCACTCCACCCACGCGGCCAACGATCAGTGGCAGGGGAAAGACGACATAATCGTTAGAGCCGGAGTAGCTAGGCACCAGACCGGCACCGATGCCGATGGTCAACCACGTGTCGTCAAACACCATATCGCTGGTATCGATGCCAGGCGGTGGACCGCCTTGGCCAGCAGCAGGGCCTTGAGTTGGGCGCTCGCCGGAACTCTGCGCCGATTGCTCGGCCCCATCACTGCTATCATCCGCCAAGGCAGGCGCGCTGACGAGCGTAGCTGAGGCCGCAGCAAGGCCCAAAGCGATTGTGTTAAATGACATTAATTGCTCCCTATTCAGGCACTAAACCCACAGGGCGCGGGCGGGTTCCCTTAGACCGGGAGGTAAGCTGTTATCCTGCGGCCTGCCATTCGGCGATAGCTTCGACCGGGAAAAGCAGCATGATGACCGTCAGCGTTAGGCCATCGCGCACCACCACGGCAGCGACCACTTCCATGATGATCGAAAGGATGATCGTAACCTTGATCGGCAGGCGCATGGCCAGATAGAATCCGAACGCCATCCAGCCGATATCCGCGAAGGAATTGAGCACGCTGTCGCCCGAGTAGCCCCAATTGGCAGTGACCGAACGGAACCGGTCGATAACCATTGGCGTGTTTTCCAGCACTTCCCACGCCGCCTCGAGAAACACGGCCAGTGGTAATCCCCATCGCACGGCATTCTCGCCGCCGATCTTCCATTTGCTGAACAGGAGCCAGCCCAGCGCATAAAAGATGGGGCCGTGAATGATATGGCTCGGCGTGTACCAATCGGCGAGGTGCTGGCTATTTCCCATCGAGTTAATATCGCCATGCCACAGCTTGACGTAGCTGCACTCGCAGATCGGCGGACGGTCCATCGCAAGCAGGATGAGCACCGCAACAAGGCTGATGCCGATAGATACGAGGATCGTGGTGCGATTGGGGATCAGTTTTGCCATGACCTCAAGCGATGAATCACCCCCGCTCACGAAGCAAGGGGACAGGGCGATCGCGCTGGGGATACAGCGGAGCATTGCCCCCTGCCCCGGCTTTCCCTAGGGCCATCGCAGAATGAGCGGAAACAGCATCGATGTGGCCATTGTAGGTGGCGGTCTGGCCGGCGGGCTGATCGCGCTGGCGCTGTATCGCGAGCGACCCGAACTGCGCCTGGCGGTAGTCGAAAGCGGGAAGACAATCGGCGGAAATCACCGCTGGAGTTGGTTCGACAGCGACCTATCGAAACAAGGCCGTGCGCTGCTCGAAACCTTCCGCCAGAACGAGTGGAACGAAGGCTACGACGTCGCCTTTCCCAAGTATCGCCGCACGCTGAAAACCGGCTATCGCTCTATGTCGAGCGCGGATTTTCATGAGGGCCTGACCCGCTTGATGCCGGATGAGATTTTTCGTCTCGGCTGCAAGGCGGAAAGCATGGATGCTCGCGGTGTTACGCTAGACGATGGCGAGCGTATCGATGCCCGCACCGTCATCGATTGTCGCAGCTTTACACCGAGCCAGCATCTGCGCGGTGGCTGGCAGATATTCATGGGTCGGCACATCCGGCTGAACGACGCGCATGGCATTGATCGTCCGACGATCATGGATGCCAGCGTCGATCAACTCGCCCCCTATGGCAATGGCGGGGCCTATCGCTTCGTCTATGTCCTGCCATTGGCTGCGCATGATGTGTTTGTCGAAGACACATACTACGCCGATCAAGCGAAACTCGATCGCGGCGCGCTTTCGTCAAGGATCGATGCTTATGCTCGCCAATATGGTTGGCAGGATGGTGCGATTGTCGGCCATGAACATGGATTGCTACCGGTACTCACCGGAGGTGATTTCAGCGCTTATCAGCAGGAAATGCGTATCGAAGGCGTAGCCATGGCTGGCGCGCGCGGCGGCTTCGTCCACCCGCTTACCAGCTACACCATGCCGATAGCAGTAGAGAACGCGCTGACTATCGCCGCAGAGGCCGACTTGACCGGCCCGCAGCTCGCCGCCTTGTTCGAGACGCGCGCACGCAAACATTGGCGAAAGACGGGATACTACCGGATGCTCGCCCGTTTCCTGTTTTTCGCCGCCGATCCGGAACGCCGGGTCGACATATTTCAGCGGTTCTACGGCCTGCGCGAAGGGTTGATCGAGCGTTTCTACGCTGCTCGTTCGCCTCTGCGGGACAAGGTTCGCGTCCTTTGGGGCAAGCCGCCCGTAACTATCCCGCGCGCAATTGCTGCTATGTTCAAGCGTGGCAAGCCATTGAAGAAGCCACCACAGACGGAGACCCCGGCATGAACGCCGATCCCAAACTCGATCTGAATTCGCCGCCAGCCGCAGGTCAGGGGATCAATCCATCCCTCGCGGAGAAATACGAGGGGCGAACAGCCTGCGTGATCGGCGCAGGTTTTGGCGGCATGGCGCTGGCAATGCGGCTGCAATCGGCGGGTATCGCGACTACCGTGGTCGAAGCGCGCGACAAGCCGGGCGGCCGGGCTTATTACTGGGAGAAAGACGGCTTCACTTTCGATGCCGGGCCGACAGTCATCACTGACCCGCCCTGCCTTAAGGAGCTATGGGAACTGACCGGACACGACATTGCCGAAGATGTCGAGCTCATGAAGGTTATGCCGTTTTACCGACTCAATTGGCCCGATGGGACAAACTTCGACTACTCGAATGACGAAGAGCAGCTGAACGCCGAAATCGCCAAGCTGAACCCCGACGATATCGTCGGCTATCAACGCTTCCTCGAATACTCCGCCGAAGTGCACGAGGAAGGCTATGTGAAGCTGGGCCACAAGCCGTTTCTCGACTTCAAGAGCATGCTGAAGGCGGCACCGGCGCTGGTCAAGAAACAGGCCTGGCGCAGCGTCTATTCACTCGTCTCCAGCTACATCCAGAGCGAGAAACTGCGCGAGGCTCTGTCGTTCCACACCTTGCTGGTCGGCGGCAGCCCGATGAAAACCAGCTCCATCTACGCATTGATCCACAAGCTCGAAAAGGATGGCGGTGTATGGTGGGCACGCGGAGGGACCAACCGCCTGATCGCCGGGATGGTGCGCCATTTCGAGCGGCTCGGCGGCACCATGCGCGTCGGCGATGCGGCTAAGCAGGTGCACACGCTAGGCAATCGGGCGAGCGAAGTTGAAACCGTCAGCGGCTGGAAAGAGCGCTTCGATGCGGTCGCCTCGAACGCCGATATCATGCATTCTTACAAAGACTTGCTCAGCGAGAGCGTGCGCGGCCCTAAATACGCCAAGTCGCTCAGCCGAAAGAGTTTTTCGCCATCGCTATTCGTCGTGCATTTCGGGTTGGAAGGCAATTGGCCCGGCATTCCGCACCACATGATCCTGTTCGGTCCGCGCTATAGGGGGCTGGTCGAAGACATATACAAACACGGCGTGCTGCCGCAGGATTTCTCGATCTATCTGCACCACCCGACCGTCACCGACCCTAGCATGGCGCCAAAGGGCAAGAGCACGTTTTACGCGCTCGTTCCGGTCGCGCATATGGGCAAGATGCCGATTGATTGGGACGTCGAAGGGCCGAAGCTGGAAAAAGCCATCCTCGATGAGGTTGGCCGCCGCCTGATCCCGGACATTCACGACCGAATCGTGACCAAATTCAGCTATGCGCCAAAGGACTTCTCACAAGATCTCAACGCGCATTTGGGCAGCGCCTTCAGCCTAGAGCCCGTGCTGTGGCAGAGCGCATATTTGCGCGGGCACAACCGCGACGATGTGATCGACAATTTCTACCTCGTCGGCGCAGGCACCCACCCGGGCGCAGGCATTCCCGGCGTGGTCGGCAGCGCAAAAGCAACCGCAGGCTTGATGCTGGAGGATTTGGCGGCCAAAGCGACCGCATGAGCAAAGAACCCTGTCCGTGCTGCGGATTTCTGACCATGCCAAAGCCACGGTCTTTTGAGATTTGCATGGTTTGCTGGTGGCAAGACGACGGACAAAATGATGAAAATGCAGATGAACAATGGGGCGGCGCCAACAAGAACCTTAGTCTTGCACAGGCGCGATTGAATTTCCGTGAGTTTGGCGCATCCCATGAGGAGTATGTCGGACGCGCCCGCCCGCCAAAAGAAGATGAGCATCCGAAATGAAACGTCTCGCTGTCTATTGCGGCTCGGCTACGCCCGAAGATCCACGCTATATCGAACTCGCTCGCGAAGTCGGACAAAGCCTTGCGGCGCGCGGCATTGGCGTCGTCTATGGCGGCGGAAGGCTCGGCCTGATGGGGGCAGTTGCGCAGGGTGCGCTCGATGCGGGCGGCGAAGTCATTGGGGTGATCCCCGAAGCGCTCGCCAACAGCGAAGTCGCCAATAATGATTGCAGCGAGCTTTACACCGTACTCGGCATGCATGAGCGCAAACAGCGCTTCACCGACCTGTCCGACGGCTTCATCACCATTCCTGGCGGCGTGGGCACAATGGATGAGTTGTGGGAAGCAATCAGCTGGGCCCAGCTTGGCTATCATTCCGATCCGGTCGGCCTGCTCAACGCGTTTGGCTTCTACGACGACCTGATCAAATTCAACGCCAAGATGGCGGAGGTCGGCTTTGTCCGCAAAGCCCATCAGAACATCATGATCGCCTGTGACACGTTACCCGACCTGCTTGAAAAGATGGCCGCTTACGTGCCGCACACGCCGATCTTCCGGATGAAGGCCGAGGACTTGTAGGTGTGTCTTTCGTCGAATGCCGTAGCCATCCACTCCCTCCGCCCTTCCACCCGGATTTTCACGCCGGGCCAAGATCCGGGTGGAAGGGCGGAGGGAATGGGTGGTCTAGGCCAAGCTCAGGCGGACGCCTGAGCGCACCGAGCAAAGACTCTACGAGTGCGTCATGGTCATAGATGCCGCGAACCGCGCGCGTCTGGTCGAACAGGCGAGACTTGCGATCAAAATTGGCTCGCAAAGCTTTTCCGCTGCTTCCAAGCTGTTCGACGAAACGACCCGCGAGCGCGCCTGGCTGCTCTATGCCTGGTGCCGCCGCGCCGATGACATCGCCGACAACCAGGACATGGGCGGCCCGCTGGGTGACCAATCCAGCGCCGAGGAACGGCTCGACCTGATCCGCCAGCTCACGAGCAAAGCGCTGAACGGCGAACCGACCGGCGACCCAGCTTTCGACGCGCTCGGCGTGGTTGCGCAGGAATGCGGTCTAACCGAGCAGATGGCCGAAGACGTTATCGCCGGGTTCGCACTCGACGCAAAGGATTGGCGACCGCGCACAGAGTCGGACATGCTGCGATATTGCTATCACGTGGCTGGTGCCGTCGGCGTAATGATGGCGGTGGTGATGGGCGTCTCACCGGATGACGAGGAAACGCTTGACCGAGCTTGCGACCTCGGCCTCGCCTTCCAGCTGAGCAACATCGCGCGCGACATCATTGAGGATGACGCAGCGGGGCGTTGCTACCTGCCGGAAATGTGGCTGGTTGAAGAGGATATCGAGCCCGGCCAGCATACCAAACCGCATCACCGGCAGGAGCTTGCCGATATGGCGGCCCGGCTGGTGGCACTGGTCGAAAAGCACGAAGCCGCCGCCCGCGTCGGCGCGGCAAAGCTGCCCTTTCGCAGCCGTTGGGCGGTCCTCTCCGCAGCACGTATCTACGGCGCGATCGGGCGGAAAGTTCGCGCACGCGGGACCGAGGCATGGAACACCCGTGTCTATGTCTCGCGCTGGGAAAAGGCTTGGCATGGCGCCCGCGCCTTCCTTTCGGCGGCGATCAACCGCGAAAAGCATCCCGATGCTCCGATCACCTGGGGAATTAGGGATTTCAAGATCGAGGATGTTCGCGCCGCTTGAAGCTGCGCCTGTGCTGGCGTAGCGGAGTGACATGAGAGGATTCCTGAAACTCGCGGCTGCCTGCGTGGCTCTTGCTGCATCGCCCGCACTGGCTGACCAGAACGAGTCAGCAGGTGAGAACCCGCCCGTGATCCACCTGACGCAAACCGGTGAGATAACATCGGCCGTTTGGCGCTTTTTCAAGGCCTTGCGCAGCGAAGACAAGACTGCGCTTGCCGGCCAGATGGAGGCCAATGGTATGATGACGATTCATGACCGGATGGACCCCACAGCACCAAAGATCGTTTTCGTCCCAGTCTCCCAGCACCTCGAAAACTGGCTCAAGTCCCCGCAGGGGCTGGACGAACGGATGTATGAGCAAACCATACTCATTGATGGCGACATGGCGCAGGTTTGGGGTCCTTATCGGTTTACGTCTGCCGGGACGACCACCCATTGCGGGATCAATTCGCTGAGCCTTATTAGGCGCGAAGGTGGATGGAAGATCGCCAATACGAGCTTCACGATGGAGCCACCGAGCGAATGCGAAAGGCTCGGCGCGCCTCCCGAGCGCATCAAATGATCACCAAACTCCTCATCGCCAACAGAGGCGAAATCGCCTGCCGCATCATCCGCACTGCGCGGGCCATGGGGGTCGCCACAGTGGCGGTCTATTCCGATGCCGATGCCAAGGCTTTGCATGTGCGCAGCGCCGATGAGGCGGTGCATATCGGCCCCTCTCCCGCCGCCGAAAGCTATCTTGTCGGCGAAAAGATTATCGCTGCGGCGAAAGAGACCGGCGCGGAAGCGATCCACCCGGGCTACGGATTTCTTTCGGAGAATGCCGATTTTGCGCAAGCTGTGCTCGACGCGGGCCTGATCTGGGTAGGGCCAAAGCCCGAAAGCATCCGCGCGATGGGCCTGAAAGATGCGGCCAAACAGCTGATGATGGACGCAGGTGTGCCGGTCACGCCCGGCTATCTGGGTGAGGATCAGTCGGTCGAGCGGCTGACGAAGGAAGCCGACGCCATCGGCTATCCCGTGCTGATCAAGGCTGTGGCAGGCGGCGGCGGCAAGGGGATGCGCAAGGTCGAGCGGGCGAAGGACTTCGAAGCTGATCTGGAAAGCTGCCGGCGCGAGGCCAAGGCGAGCTTTGGCAATGATGAGGTTCTGCTGGAGAAGTGGATCACCTCCCCGCGCCATATCGAGGTGCAGGTTTTCGGCGACAGCCACGGCAATGTCGTCCACCTGTTCGAACGCGACTGCTCGCTGCAACGCCGACACCAGAAGGTGATCGAAGAAGCCCCCGCCCCCGGCATGGATGAGGCAACGCGCGAAGAAATCTGCGCCGCCGCCGTACGCGCTGCGAAAGCGGTCGATTACGAGGGCGCAGGCACAATTGAGTTTATCGCCGATGCCAGCGAAGGCCTGCGCGCGGACCGCATCTTCTTCATGGAAATGAACACGCGGCTTCAGGTCGAGCACCCGGTTACGGAAGAGATCACCGGTGTAGATCTGGTCGAATGGCAACTGCGCGTGGCGAGCGGAGAGCCGATCCCGCTGAAGCAGGATGAGCTGAGCATCAACGGCCACGCCATCGAAGCGCGGCTCTATGCAGAAGACCCGGCGAAGGGGTTTTTGCCGAGCACGGGGCGGTTAGACTATCTTTGTCTCCCCCTTCCAACTCGCACATTTACTACGCGCGTCGAAACTGGCGTCGAAGAGGGCGATGCAGTTTCGTCATTCTATGACCCCATGATTGCGAAACTGATCGTCCATGCAAAGGATCGCGAATTCGCCATCGAAGCGATGAAAACGTTGACCGGCGGCACCCGTTGCTGGCCGGTGAAATCGAATACTGGTTTCCTCCATCTCCTTTTGCATGCCAAGGAATTTGAGGACGCGACAATGGATACCGGCCTAGTCGGGAGTCGGATCGATGATCTGTTACCCGCAGAAGAGGCTTCAGAAAAGGCGCTGCAGTCCATCGGACATATGATTGTCGATCAAGCGTTGGGTGGAAATGCAGGGGATATCCGCGAAACATATCTTGAAGCCGAAACTGGTCCTTGGTCGAATATGGGTTTCCGGCTCAATCGCGAGATCTCGCAGACAATCATGCGACTGACGGATGGCGCAAACGACTACCAAGTCGAGTTCACCGATCAGTCGATCGACGATAGCCTTTGGGTGGAGGCTACGCCGAATGGCTACGCCATTGTCGAAGGTGGCGTCACGAGGATGTTCAATGCAACGCGATTTGAAGGCACCGGCCACGCCTCCGCCGCCGATGGCGCGATTATCGCCCCGATGCCGGGCAAGGTCATCGCGGTCGATGTGAGCGAGGGACAGGAAGTCAAAGCAGGCGACCGCCTCATGGTGCTCGAGGCGATGAAGATGGAACACGCGCTCACCGCGCCCTTCGACGGAACCGTGACCGAACTCAGCGCCGCCAAGGATGCGCAAGTGCAAGTTGAAGCGGTGCTGTGCGTCGTGGAGCCTGGTGAAACCGATGAATAATCTATCTCCGTTCGTGCTGCGCTTGTCGAAGCACGTGATGCTTGGTGCACGCCCTTCGACAGGCTCGGGGCGAACGGAGAGATAACGGTGAGCTGGGCAAACGAGCTTGAAGAGCTAAGAAAAAGAGAAGCGCTAGCCGAACAGATGGGCGGCGAGGGCAAGGTCGCGCGCCAGCATGGTCGGGGCAAGATGGATGCCCGCGCGCGGCTCGCGGCGCTCACCGATGAAGGTTCATTTCGCGAAATCGGCAAGATCGCCGGCAAGGGGCATTACGACGAAAATGGCGATCTTGCGGGCGTCACCCCTGCCCCATTCTTGTTCGGCAAAGCGACTGTCAATGGTCGTCCCATCGTCGCCACCGCCGACGATTTCACTATTCGCGGCGGCGCGGCAGACGCGGGCATTTCTCGCAAGATGGTGCAGGCGGAAAAGATGGCGCACGAGCTGAAGCTGCCCATCATTCGCATGATCGACGGGACGGGTGGCGGCGGATCAGTCAAGACACTCGAACAGATCGGCGCGACCTATATCCCCGCCGTGCCGGGCTGGAGCGATGTGGTCGAAAACCTCGACACAGTGCCGGTCGTTGCGCTCGCTCTAGGGCCCACAGCGGGCCTTGGCGCGGCGCGCACAGTCGCCAGCCACTATTCGATCATGGTGCGCGGTCTGTCGCAGCTATTCGCCGCCGGACCTGCCGTGGTCGATGGCCTGGGCGAGAGCTACAAAGGCTCGGACGATCACGCGACGGCGAAGGAAGAGCTGGGCGGCGTCGATATTCATACCCGCAATGGCGTGGTCGACGATGAAGTCGCGAGCGAAGCCGAAGCGTTCGCCCGCGCGCGGCATTTCCTGAACTTTATGCCCGAACATGTTGGCCAGTTAGCACGCCGCGCCGATCCCATCGATCCGGTGTATCGCCGCGAGGAAGCGCTGCTCAACCTCGTGCCCCGCGACGATAAGCAAGTCTATTCGATGCGCCGCTGCATGGAGATGGTGCTCGACCAAGGCACCGTGTTTGAAATCGGCAGGAATTGGGGCCGCGCCGCGATCACCGCGCTTGCCCGGCTCGATGGCTATCCGGTCGCGGTGGTGGCGAGCGATCCGAGCTATCTCGGCGGATCATGGGAGGCCAAGACATCCGAGAAGGTCGAGCGCTTCGTCAAACTCGCCGATCAATTCCGTCTGCCGATTGTGCATCTGGTCGACAATCCTGGCTTTATGATCGGGCGTGAGGCGGAAATGGCGGGCACGATCCGCTACGGCGTGCAGGCGATGAACGCGATCTACAAGGCAACCGTCCCGCTTGCGAGCATCGTGCTGCGCCGCGCCTATGGTATTGCGGGCAGCGCGATGAGCAATGCCGACCGGTTCCAGTATCGCTATTGCTGGCCCTCGGGCGATTGGGGCAGCCTTCCCATCGCGGGCGGGCTGGAAGTCGCCTACAAATCGGAGCTGGAGGCGGCAGATGATCCCGCTGCCCTGCTGAAAGAGATCAAGGCGCGGCTCGATAAGGTTACGTCACCATTCCGCAGCGCTGAGCGCTTCAATGTCGAGGACATCATTGATCCTCGCGACACGCGGCCCTTGCTGTGCGAATTTGCCCAGCTGGCCTGGCGGAAGTTGGAAGCAGAGCGTTAGTTCGGCCCGCAGGGCTGCAAGGGCGACCGCCCGCCCGTAGCGACGCGACCTTCAGGTCGCATGAGCGAGGATTATGGCGCGCGAAAAGCTATGCAGGCGCGTTCGGCCTACGAAACAATACGCCGCGCTCGCTGAACAGTACGAAGGCAAGCGCCAATAGCGCGGAGCCAAGCATGGCGATCGAGAGCGGCACCGCCGTTCCGTCGAAAGCCTGCCCGATCGCCGCGCCGAGCAGCGCGCCCATCACCATACGCAAGGCCGCATGTGCTGAGCTGGCCGCGCCAGCGATATGATAGAACGGTTGCATCGCAATCGAACTGAAATTCGCGCCCACAAAGCCCAGCATCGCCATACCCAGGCTGATCAGCACGATGAATTCGATCAGCGATTGCGGCTGCGCGCTTGCCGATCCGTAGAGCAGGCCCCCTACCGCGATAAAGCCGAACAAGGCCGTGTGGCTGACCCGGCGTGCGCCGAACCGTTCGACAATGCGCGAATTGGTGAAGTTCGCCACGACCATGCCGAGCACTGCTCCGCCAAAGATGATGGCGAAGTAGTTCCCCGCACCAAAGGTCTCGCCGATCAACTGCTGTGAAGAATTGAGAAAGCCGAAAAGCGACCCGAACACCAGCGCGCTGCCGATGACATAGCCAATCGCCTCACGCATCATCAGCGCCTCACGCATATTGCGCAGGATGGTGGGAACGTTGATTTCCTGTTTGTTGGCCGGGTCGAGCGTCTCTGGCAGGCGGATCCAGGCCCACGTCCCAACCAGCAAACCCATGACCGCCATTGCGCCAAAGATCCACCGCCACCCGGCGAACATCAGGATCACCTGACCCACGGCCGGGGCCAGGATCGGCACTAATAGAAACACCATCATGATCAGGCTCATCAGCCGCGCCATCCGGTCGCCGCCGACTTGGTCCCTGACGATGGCGGCGGGCACAACCGAGAGGCCTGCGCAGGCGATGCCATGCAGCAATCGCAAGGCGATCAACGCGTCGTAGTCGGTGACCAAAGCGCAGGCGAGCGACAGCACCACGTAAGAAATCAGGCCAAGCGCCAGAACCGGTCTGCGGCCGAAACGATCGGCAAAGGCACCGGGGAAAAACGCACCCAGTCCCGACCCGAGAAAATAGGCCCCGATCACGAATTGCCGATCATTGCCAGGCGCGCCCAGCTCATCCGCGACATCGCCCAAGGCGGGCAGAATGGAATCAATGCCGAAGGCCTGAAGGCTCATCAGACCCGCCATCAACACGATCATCTCGCGCTCGCCCAGCGTGCGATGTGTTTGAGGCAGGGCAACTGACATAGTGAAGTCCTTGGGCGTTTATCGGGGTATTGGGAAGAGTGATTGTGAGCGGATGGCAATAATGGTGCAGCGCATGAAAGGTTCCGCTTTGCGCGCTCAACCTCTAAACTGTTCGCATGGCGGATGATCCATCGACCCAGAGTGATGAAGAGGCGGAGGCGGTTGGCCTGCGCAAGATCATCCATGTCGATATGGATGCGTTTTTCGCCAGCGTGGAGCAGCGCGACAATCCGGAGCTGCGCGGGAAACCGGTGGCGGTAGGGGGCTCCGGTGGGCGCGGCGTGGTTGCGGCGGCCAGCTACGAAGCACGCAAATTCGGCGTGCGCAGCGCGATGCCCTCGGTCACGGCCAAGCGGCTGTGCCCCGATCTCATTTTCGTGCGGCACCGCTTCGACGCCTACAAAGAGGCGAGCCGCACGATCCGCAAGATATTCGAGCATCACACGCCGCATGTCGAACCGCTGAGCCTGGACGAAGCCTATCTCGACGTGACCGAGGACCGGCTCGGCATCGGCTCGGCGACGCGCATTGCCGAACTCATCCGGCAAGAGATCAAGGCCAAGACGCAGCTGACCGCGAGTGCGGGCATCTCTTATAACAAGTTTCTCGCCAAGATCGCCAGCGACCAGAACAAGCCCGACGGCATGTGCGTAATCCGGCCGGGGCAAGGCGCGGATTTCGTCGCCGGCCTGCCGATCCGCCGCTTTCATGGCGTGGGACCGAAGGCGGAGGAGAAGATGAAACGTCTCGGCATTGCCAATGGCGCGGATTTGGCCGCGAAGGATATCGAGTTCCTGCGAGAGAATTTCGGCAGCTTTGCGGACTACCTCTATCGCGCGGCTCGCGGGATCGACCTACGTCCAGTGCGCGCTCACCGGGAACGCAAATCTGTCGGCGGAGAGCGCACTTTCAGCGAGGACATATCGAGTGGTGCGGCCCTGCGCGAAACGCTGGCCAATATCACCGACATTGTGTGGGAGCGGATCGAGAACTCAAAAGCGCGGGGGCGCACCGTCACGCTCAAGATGAAATACACCGATTTTCAGAATATGACGCGGTCGAAATCAGTGCCGCATTGGGTCGAGAGCAAGGCCGAGTTCGCGGCGCTTGGGCGCGAATTGCTGGAAGAGGCCTTGCCGCTGCCAATGCCGATCCGGCTGATGGGTCTGACCCTGTCGAACCTCGACCGCGGCGAGGAAAAGGCGCCGGCAAAAGACACCGCGCAGTTGTCGCTACTTTAGCGGACTGAGCCGCTCTCGCCGGTTTGGGTCCGTAACTGCTCGCGCCAAAACTCAAGGCGTGAACGGGTCTTGCTGCTCAGCGGCTCTGGCAGCGAATGCGGCGGGAAGAAGCGCGCCTCTATTACCTCGCGCGCGTCAGGCTGCGGGTGATCGTCGCACAGCGCAGTGAACATGTGGGCGGTGTGCGGCGCGCCCGACATCTCTTCAGCGATCGTTCCGATAGGCGTCACAGAGGCGAGCTTCAACCCGAGTTCTTCCTGCACCTCGCGCATTGCAGCCACGGAAGGGTCTTCGCCTTTCTTGATTCCACCACCGGGCAGCGCCCAGCCATCCGGGCCATAACTGTGTCGGAGCAACAGGAGGTTGCCGCCAAAGTCAGTAATAAGCACTGAGCATCCCGCGAGCGGTGTCTTGGTCAGTCCACGCCAGCGATGGCGAACAGAATGCGCGAGCGGCAGAATCGCGCGATGCAGCGGAGCGGGAATCAGTTTTACGAGATTCATGCAAAGCAGGTTAGCGCGTGTCCGCGCGCTGCGCCAAGCAATCGCGCAATCGGCAGGTCATGCTCCCCCGCCAAGGCCGCCTTGAACACGCCGCGCTTCTCACTCGATCCGCCTAGGGTAAACATAAGCTGAGAGGTATTCAGCAATGCCGGGATGGTCAGCGTGATCCGATCAAACGGTGCCTCAGGCGGTAGCGGATCGGGCGTCAGGCGGCGGATGAGTTTTTGATCATCAATCGCCGGGTTGGTGTTCGGGAAGAGCGAAGCGATATGCCCGTCCGGGCCCATACCCAGCCAGGTCAGAGCGAATTCGGGCGGCTCGCCTGTATCGGGCAAAGCCATAACCCGCGCGCCTACCGGCTCAAAGATGGCGCGCAGCCTGCCAGTGTTCGAAGCGGGGTGATCCTCCGGCACTACCCGGTCATCATTGGGCCAGACCGTAATGCGCGACCAATCGAGCGAATGCTTCACCAATGCCTCGAAGATCGGGAACGGGGTCGAGCCACCGGGCACGGTGATAGCCAACACACCTTCCTCTGCATCAAGTTTGGCGGTGAGCCGCGCAGCAACCCAATCCGCGATCTGCTCAGGCGAGTTGGCTTCTTTGATTACATGATGATCGGTCATCGCACCGGGATAGCAAAAAGGCCGCTCCCGACTAGCGGAAACGGCCTAGTGCATGCGTATTCTTTGATGATGTCACGCCGGATAACGTCAGCTCCAAAATAGACGCCAACGTGACAACATCCCAGATTACTGCAGGATAGAGGTTAGGAACCAGACGCGCTCCTCAGCGGTATCAGTCCAGTCGTCGAGCAAGCCGTCGGTGGCATTGTCGCCAGCTTCTTCGGCCAATGGCTTCATAGCTTTCAGACGCTCAACCATCTTGGAGTTGTCGTCACGCAATTCGGCGACCATATCTTCGGCGGATAGCGTAGTGCTGTCCTGATCCTTGATCTGCGTGTGCTGCGCGATCGAACCAACCGAGGTCAATGTGTCAGCTCCGAGTTTGCGCGCCCGTTCACCGATAGCATCAATCTGGTCGCGAATTTCAATCGCCTGTTCGTCAAACAGCAGATGAAGGTCGCGGAAACGCGGACCCTTCACGTGCCAGTGAAAGTTCTTCGTTTTGACGTAGAGCGCAAAATGATCGGCCAACAAGCCATTGATCTCGCTCACCAGAGCAGTCTTCGAGTTGTTTTTTGGGTCCAGCATAAATGCCTCCTGAATTCGTGTTCGTCTTTTCGACGTCGTACAGTCATTCAACGGCCCAGCCGACAATACGTTTCAACAAATTGGCAAATCGCAGTAATCGCTAAATGCGATCAGAGGATCGTGTAACGAGCATTCAATCCAGCCAGCGCTGCCGCAACAAACAAACAAATCGCGAAAGCAAGCCTCAGATAACGCAGCGGAATTTTCGCAGGCAACGTGCCACCTAAGCTCCAGCCAAGCGCAATCGCTGCACCTCCACCAACCGCACCGCCAATTGCAGCAGTCAGCGGATAGCTCGCTTCCGCCGCGAGCGCGAAGATCGCAAACCGCGCGCCATCGCTCAGTTGCCGAGCAAGCAGGACGATGCCGATTGCTCCCAATGAGCGTGTCGGCTCGTTGAGCGCTTTCTCTCGCACCGGCCACGCCAGCTCTATGGCCGCTGCAAGCAGCGCAAAGGCAACGAGCATATCGGCAGCGCGCGGCGGCAGAAGCGCGGCAATGGTCGAACCGGCGAAGGCCATGATGGCCGCGCTGATGCTCGCGACGGCGAAGCCAAGGATCAGCAAACCCACACTGCTGCCCAACCGATCGGACAGACGCGCCACCAGCAATTGATCGCGCCCACCCAGCGCAATCGCAAAAACCAACAGCAATGTGAGAAGAAACGAGTCCATTCATGCGCCCCAATGCAGTTCGCGGCCTAGCACGTTCAAAACAATTGACCAGAAGCAGCCTCTGCTCACCGTTAGAGTCAGCGCTGCTGCGAAACGAACGCTTGACATCTCTCTGCATTTAGTTCGTATGCGAAACAATTCATGGCAAAACTTCGGATCTTCCACCAGCTACAGGCGGCTCATTCTGCGCTCTTTCGAGCGGCAGACCATCACCTGCGGGACCAAATCGGCCTTGGCAGCGCGCAACAGGCAATCCTGTTTGTGCTCGCAAAGGAAGATGGTGTGTCACTGGGTGACCTTGCCAAGCGGCTGCATTTGGGAAAATCGGGCTTGAGCGGCCTGGTCGATCGGATGGAAACTGCGGGACTCGTCAAACGCATCCCGAACCCGCACGATCGCCGCGTTATCGAGCTGCATATCGAGCCGGCAGGGCGCACAATTGCCGAGCGCACTGCGCCGCTGACCAAGGCGGTAAATGAAGAACTTCTCACCCCATTTTCACAAAGCGAGCGCGAGATCATCGCCCGCTTTCTCGATCACATTACGGCAAACTCAGAGGCCGTCACTGCGAGCAACATGGCCGCGCAATTGACCGAAGGAACTCCCGCATGACCAACCACATAATTATTGAAGCAGCCGACCGTTTGGTGACGGTCAAATTCAACCGTCCGGAGAAGAAGAACGCCATCACGCAAGACATGTATCAGGCGATGGCCGATGCGGTGAACGCCTATGCTGCAGACGATACCAACCGCGCGCTGATGTTTACCGCAGACAGCGACTATTTTACTTCCGGTAACGATCTTCAGGATTTTGCCATGGGTTCACGCGGCGACGGCATCCCGCCGGTCGCTCAGTTCCTGTACGCGATCAAGGATTGCCCTAAGCCGATGATTGCAGCGGTCAATGGTCCGGCGATTGGCGTTGGTCTGACGCTGACCTTGCATTGCGACCTTGTTTACGCCGCGCAATCGGCGACCTTCGCTGCGCCATTTGTGAAGTTGGGCGTGGTGCCGGAAGCTGCATCGTCGATGTTGCTGCCTGCCGCGATTGGCATGGCGGCAGCAAACGATGTTTTTATGACCGGGCGCACTCTCACATCGGACGAAGCGCTACGCATGGGGCTTATCTCGCGTGTGTTCGAGGATGGTGAATTTGCCGCTGAAACGCAGGCGCTCGCCCTGCTGGTTGCCAATGCGGCTCCCAATGCGATGCGTCATGCCAAGGCTCTGGTGCGCAATCAGAATGAGGCGGTAACCGAGTGCATGAATGCGGAGAGCGAAATCTTCGCAGCGCAATTGCAGTCACCCGAATTCGGCGAAAGCGTCGCGGCGATGATGGCGAAGCGGCCGGCGGTCTATCCGTAACTCGCTTCGTGCTGGCCCAGTCTCATCCTTTGAGACCGGGTATTCGATAACTCTTGTTTCTTTGCGATCAGGCGAACAGGCTAGGGCTCGCTGGGACAATGGCCGTTGCAAACAGGATTGCGGACATTGAAAGCGACAGGACGGCTGCGAGAACTGTGGTACGATTGGCATTGGCGTACATGATAAATTTCCTTGCTTGGGGATGATCGCTGTTAGGCGAAGAGGCCGGGGCTGGCTGGAACGATTGCAGTGGCGAACAGCACCGCTGAGATGGTCAGCGAGAACACTGCTGCGAAGACGGTGGTGTTGGTTTCAGTAGCGAACATAGTGGGGCTCCTATCGGTTGTTTCGTATCTGGCGGGTCGATCCCGCTGGATGAAAACAACTTGCAGGAGCTGTGCCAAACTCGAAAAACGGCAGAAAACTGCGGATTTTCCGAACCAAGATGAACCGCAGATAAATGCGATTTGCGCATCATTGGGGAATTTTACCAAATCTTGGGATCGCACCTTTCGGGACTCTGCCAAATCTGCCAGACTTGGAGCGGGTGAAGGGAATCGAACCCTCGTCGCTTGCTTGGGAAGCAAGAGCTCTACCATTGAGCTACACCCGCAATTGAGGCGCGCTATTGCCGCCAACCGCTCGCGCACGTCAAGCGACTTTGCGAGCGCCAGCGCCTTTTACCTTGGGCTTAGTCTGGATCGTGAAATAGATAATCAGGCCGACGCCGATTACGCTTGGCCCGGCCCAGATCAGCGGGTTGAACACCTGCTCTGGTACGAGCCGGATAAGCCCGACCGATAGAAATGCGGTATAGGCCGAGATCCCCATACCGATCAGCGCTCGGAAATGTTCACCGACATAGGCCATCGGCGCGGCGGAGGGCTGCGCACGCCAGATAAACAGCTGCTGCATCAGCATCGCAATCAGGCCCACGCCGGCGACCAGCACCATCAGCGGATGACCGACACGAAAGCCGAAATAGCCGCACCACAAAGCCGATAGCACCACCGCAGCCATTACCGCCTGATACCGCGCCGCGCGTAGCGGCACACGCTTCCGACCGTGCTTGACGGTGGCCAGGCCGTAATCCGCAAAGCCAATCGTCAGCAGCCCGAGATAGAGCATCATCCAGCCGAACAGGCCGGCGAACAGCTCGCGGTCGGTGATCGAGGGAATGCGTTGCTCCGGACCATAGAGCGACAGCAGCGCCATCGCGATGGCGAGCGCGCCTGCGCCTATGAAACCATAGCAGGCGGCCTTGCCCCATTTACGATGTGCCTTGCCGCCCTTGCGCGCGGCAATCGGCACCCAAAAGGCGACGAGGCCAATTGTTCCGGCGATGACATGCACCACCACTAGGGCTTCGAACACATGCATTACGGCGCATGGGTGCACAAAATTTCGTTGTGACACAACCGCGAGACAGATCGTTTCACGATTTGTCGCTTCCGGCGTTTGCCCTTTCGTGGGCGCTCACAAAGCTTGCGTGCACCTACCGCTCCTGCGATTGAACGGCGCAATAGAGGAGAGACGAACACCATGCGTCAGATTGATCATTTCATGGTTGGCGGCCCCGATACATCCGCCGCTCGCAAGCATCAGGTGTGGAACCCATCGACCGGCGAAGTTCAGGCCGAAGTCGCACTTGGCGACACCGCGCTGCTCGAACAGGCCGTGGCGACGGCCAAGCAGGTCCAGCCCGCATGGGCGGCGACCAACCCGCAAAAGCGCGCCCGAGTGATGTTCAAGTTCAAGGAACTGATCGAAGCCAACATGCAGGAGCTGGCCGAGCTGCTTTCGAGCGAGCATGGCAAGGTGATCGACGATGCCAAGGGTGATGTTCAGCGCGGACTGGAAGTCATTGAGTTCGCATGTGGCATCCCGCAAGTGCTGAAGGGCGAATACACGCAAGGGGCGGGTCCGGGCATCGATGTCTATTCCATGCGCCAACCGCTTGGAATTGGCGCTGGCATCACCCCGTTCAACTTCCCGGCGATGATCCCGATGTGGATGTTCGGCATGGCGATAGCGGCGGGCAACGCCTTTATTCTCAAGCCATCCGAGCGCGATCCAAGCGTGCCGGTGCGGCTCGCCGAATTGTTCGTAGAAGCCGGCGCTCCAGAAGGGCTCTTGCAAGTCGTCCATGGGGACAAAGCGATGGTCGATGCGATCATCGAGCACCCGGACATCCCGGCAATCAGTTTTGTCGGTTCGTCCGATATTGCGCACTACATCTATCATCGCGGCGCAGAACACGGGAAGCGCGTACAGGCCTTTGGCGGCGCGAAGAACCACGGCATTGTCATGCCGGATGCCGACCTTGATCAGGTCGTGAACGATCTCGCGGGCGCAGCGTTCGGTTCGGCGGGTGAACGCTGCATGGCTCTGCCCGTAGTGGTCCCTGTCGGTGAAGATACGGCAGACCGACTTCGCGAAAAGCTGATCCCGGCGATCAATGCTCTGCGCATCGGCGTCTCAACCGATCCTGACGCGCATTATGGCCCGGTCGTGACGCCCGAGCACAAGGCGCGGATCGAACAATGGATCACCACAGCCGAAGAAGAAGGTGCAGAGATCGTGGTCGACGGTCGCGGCTTCTCGCTGCAAGGTCATGAGAACGGCTTCTTTGTCGGACCGACCCTGATCGACCGCGTGACCCCGCAAATGGCAAGCTACCAGGAAGAGATCTTTGGCCCCGTACTCCAGATCGTACGCGCCAAGGATTTCGAGGACGCAGTGCGCCTGCCGAGCGAGCACCAGTATGGAAACGGCGTCGCGATCTTCACGCGCAACGGACACGCCGCGCGCGAGTTTGCGAGCCGCGTGAATGTCGGCATGGTCGGCATCAACGTGCCAATTCCCGTTCCGGTCAGTTATCACACTTTCGGCGGGTGGAAGCGCTCAGGCTTCGGCGATGTCGATCAATATGGCACCGAGGGCCTGCAATTCTGGACCAAGAAGAAGAAGGTGACCCAACGCTGGCCCGATGGCGGCGGTGATGGTTCGAACGCCTTTGTCATTCCGACAATGGGGTGACCAATGGTTGTGCTGCGCTGGTTGCTGCTCATTGTCTTTGCCGCAAGCTCCGCAACAGCATGGGCTGAGGCTCCAAGCGAAGGACAGGCACAGAAACGGATCGCACTGACATTCGACGACACGCCACGCCATCCGGGCGCATTCCTGTCAGAGGATGAGCGAACCGAACGCTTGATCGCGGCCTTGAAGCAGGCAGGCGTCGAACAGGCGGCTTTCTTCATAAATCCGGGCAAGATTTCCGAGCGACCGGGAGCGAAGAAACGCATCGCTGCCTACGTGTCAGCTGGCCATGTCCTCGCCAATCACACCGGCGATCATCCAAAGCTGCGCGATACACCCTCGGATGACTACATCGCCAACATCGATGCAGCGGAAGAATGGCTGAGAGATCACGAAGCCTATCGCCCGTGGTTCCGCTTTCCCTATCTGGACGAAGGCGGCAGCGACAAAGCGAAACGCGATGCGATCCGCGATGCCCTCGCAGAGCGCGGCCTGAGCAATGGCTATGTCACTGTCGACGCGTCTGACTGGTTCTACGACCAGGCTGCAAGCGATGCTGTGCGAGGTGGGAAGACGCTCGATCTGGATGCCCTAAAACAGCTGTTCGTGGAAAGCCATGTCGAAGCGGCCGAAACCTATGACGGGATCGCCCGAGAGGCGTTGGGGCGTTCACCGGCGCATGTGATGCTGCTGCATGAGGCCGACGTGACAGTGTTGTTCCTTGGTGATCTCATCACGAAGCTGAAGGCAGAGGGCTGGACAATCATCAGCGCCGATGAAGCCTATGCTGATCCGATTTCGGATGAGATGCCGGATGTGCCCTATTCGCAAGGCACTCTGGTCGAGATGATTGCATGGGAACGGGGTATGCCAGCCCCGCGCTGGTATGATCGCAATGACGTTGCGCTGGCAGGCAGGCTGTTTAATGAACGTGTTCTTGGCATCTTGGAAAGTGAGCCTTCGCAATGAAATTCGCATCTGTTTTCACGGCTGCAACAATGATTGCAGTGGCGGCATGTTCGCAGTCGCCAGAGGAGCCAACGGACGCTCAAGCCACTGGCGTGGAAGAAGCGATCGCACACGATGGCGAACCCACCGAGCAGCATGCGGAAATCCAGTCGCTGGAAACACAGGGTGCAATCCCAGCGAAGTTTCACGGCGTATGGGATTATGAGATGGGCACCTGCGCACTAGAATCCGACCTGCGCGTCGAGATTTCAGGCAGCGAGATGATTTTCTACGAATCCTATGGCAAGGTCTCTGGAGCACGCGAGGATGGCGAGGACGCAATCGTCGATATGGCAATGGAAGGCGAAGGCGAGACCTGGGTTCAATCCTATCGCCTCTCACTCGCCGGAAGCGGCAGCGACCAACGCTTGCACATCACCGAGGCGACCGAGCAGAAGGGGCCAAGCGACTTACCCCGCAAGAGCTGCCCAGCATGACCGAGCGTCAGCGCACATCCTCCGGCTCGCCATTTGAAGCGCAGTTCGGCTTTTGCCGCGCGGTGCGAGAGGGCAACCGTATAGTCGTCGCGGGTACTGGCCCGATTGAGGACAATGGCGAAACGACTCCAGGCGGCGCGGCTGAGCAGGCGGAGCGCTGCTTAACTCTGATTGTGAAGGCGATCGAAGACTTGGGCGGCAGTGCAAGTGAAGTTGTGCGCACCCGAATGCTACTCACCGATCCAGACGATCAAGGCGCGGTCGGCGAAGTGCATGCGCGCTTTTTCGGAGCCAATCCGCCAGCAGCAACCATGGCCGGTGTCGCGTGGCTGTGCCGCGAGGAATGGAAAGTCGAGATCGAAGCTGAGGCTTTATTGGCGGGCTGACCGCCGCCACCCGCTCCCTCCGCCCTTCCGCCCGGATCGTAACCCGGTGTGATAATCCGTGTGGAAGGGCGGAGGGAGCGGGTGGCTTGGTTCAAGTAAGACTAGGCCGCCTCATCCTGAGCGCGGCGCGACAAAACCAGCTCCAACGCCGCTATCAGCTCCGCCACATCCGTCATTTGATCAAGTTGGTCCGGGTCTAGAAGCATTTCGGGCGCTGCATCGCCCTCGCGGATCAGAAGCGCAGGCAATTCGAACTCATGCCCCGGGTAATCCGCTGCGAAATCATCGCGATGATGGAACACCTTTTCCATACCGAGACTATCGAGGAATTGCTTCCACACCTTGCGCATCGAAACCGTCCCATATGTGATCGCACAGAGCGAACACGGATAAGTCGCGGGAAAGACGGTTTTGTGCACCGCATGGACCAGCGCATTCAATATGCCGCCATCGGCGTTGTACACGATCAACAGCTTGGTCTTTGACTGGCTCATACCAATAATTACGCAGCAGCAGCCGAATGGTTACAATAATTGCATCGCTCAGTGAAAATTCGCATGCCCGCACGGCTTTTCTCGCGCACCCAAGCCGGGTAGAACGCGCCGCATGACAGGACAATTCCAACTGACCGACGATCAGCTCGCTATTCAGGAAATGGCGCAGCGTTTCACCGCCGACAACATCACGCCGCATGCCGGCGAATGGGACGAGAAGCACATCTTCCCCAAGGACGTGATCAAGAGCACGGCCGAGCTCGGCTTCGGCGCGATTTATGTTTCGGAAGAATCCGGCGGGATCGGCCTCGGGCGGCTCGAAGCGGCTCTGATCATGGAGGCGATGGCCTATGGCTGCCCCACCACATCTGCCTTCATTTCGATCCACAATATGGCCTCGTGGATGATCGACCAGTTCGGCGGCGCGGAGGTCAAGGAACGCTATCTCCCCGACCTCGTCACCATGGACAAGATCGCCAGCTATTGCCTCACGGAGCCGGGCAGTGGATCGGATGCGGCGGGCCTGAAAGCCAACGCCGAGCTGGATGGCGACCATTACGTTCTCAATGGCACGAAGCAATTCATTTCCGGCGGCGGTGTGAACGACATCTATGTCACCATGGTCCGCACCAGTGAGCACAAGACCAAGGGCATCACATGCCTTGTAATCGACAAAGACACGCCGGGCGTTTCGTTCGGCGCGCCTGAGAAAAAGCTGGGCTGGAACGCATCACCGACAGCGCAAGTCATTTTCGAAGACGCGCGCATTCCGACCGCGAACCGGGTCGGCGATGAAGGCGAAGGCTTCCGCTTTGCAATGATGGGCCTCGACGGTGGCCGTCTAAACATCGGCGCCTGCTCGCTCGGCGGGGCACAGCGCTGCCTCGACGAAGCGGTGGCTTACACCAAGGATCGCAAGCAATTCGACACACCGATCGCCGATTTCCAGAACACGCAGTTTATGCTGGCTGACATGGCGACCGATCTGGAGAGCGCACGCGCGCTGCTCTATCTCGCCGCAGCGAAAGTCACCGACAACGCGCCGGACAAGTCGCGCTTTTCCGCGATGGCCAAACGGCTGGCGACCGATAACGGCAGCAAAGTTGTGAACGATGCGCTGCAATTGTTCGGCGGCTACGGCTATCTCAAGGATTACCCGATCGAGCGGTTCTGGCGCGATCTGCGCGTGCATTCGATCCTCGAAGGCACCAATCAGGTTATGCGCATGATCGTGGGCCGCGATCTGTTGCGCCAGTAAGGACAGACAATCAAGCATGACTGAAGACGTAAAGACCGAGATTCTGGGCCGCGTCGGCCGGATCTCTTTAAACCGACCCAAGGCGCTGCACGCGCTGACGCTCGACATGTGCAACGCGATGAGCGCGGCCTTGAGCGAATGGGCAAGCGATGACGCGATCGAAGCTGTCATCATCGACCATGTCGAGGGGACGCGCGGTTTCTGCGCGGGCGGCGACATAGCGTTCTTGCGCGATTCCGCGTTGAACGATGGCGGAGTGTCGGGGCGCAAATTCTTCCACGACGAATATCAATTGAACCATCAGATGTTCACCTATGAGAAGCCGGTCGTGGCTTTCATGGATGGGATTACGATGGGCGGCGGGGTCGGCATTTCCCTGCCAGCAAAATTCCGCGTCGCGACCGAGAACACCCGCTTTGCCATGCCCGAGACGGGGATCGGCCTGTTTCCCGATGTCGGCGGCGGCTGGTATCTCTCGCGCTTGGGAGGACGGATTGGCCAGTTCCTCGCGCTCACCGGCGCGCGGCTCGATGGATCGGAATGCCTGTGGGCGGGCCTTGCGACGCATTACGTGCCAAGCGAGATGCTGGAAGATATCAAGGCGAGGATCGCAGAACGGCCCGGCCGGATTTCCGGCATCCTTTCGGAACCGGTGGGAACCCCGCCGGAGGCACGGATCGAACAAAACGCGCTGCGGATCGCCAAGCATTTTGCCAGTGATACCTACGAAGACATTCTCGCCAGCCTCGAAGCCGAGATTGAAAGCAACGAAAATGGCGGCGCTGAATGGGCGCAAAAGGAGCGCGACACGCTTGGCACAAAGAGCCCGCAGACCTGCAAAGTCGCGCTGCGCCAGCTCGCAGAGAGCGCCAAGCTCAGCGATTTCGCTGACAATATGCGCATGGAATATCGCATCGGCAGCCGCGTGCTGACCCGCCCCGACTTTGCCGAGGGCGTGCGCGCGGTTATCACCGACAAGACCCACGATCCCAAGTGGGATCCAGCGACGCCAGAAGAGGTTAGCGAAGAGCTGCTCGATCGGATTTTTGCCCCGTTGCCGACTGACGAGGAATGGAAACCCCTATGACCTACGAAACGATCACCGTCGAAACAGACACGCAGGGCAATAAGGGCGTCACCTTGATGACGCTCAACCGCCCAAAGGCGCTCAATGCCCTCAATTCCAAGGTTCTTGAGGAGTTGATCGACGCATTCTCCGCGTACAATTCCGACAAGAGCCAGCTTTGCGCGGTGCTGACGGGGTCAGGCGAGAAGGCCTTCGCCGCAGGTGCGGATATCAAGGAGATGAGCGAAAAGGCTGCGGCCGATTTCTATCTCGACGATTTCTTTTCGCCCTGGACCAGCGAAATTGCGAAAAAAACCCGCAAGCCATGGATCGCAGCGGTGAACGGCTTTGCGCTGGGAGGCGGGTGCGAGCTCGCTATGATGGCGGATTTCATCATCGCCTCCGACAATGCGAAATTCGGCCAACCGGAGATCAAGCTCGGCGTGGCCCCCGGCATGGGCGGATCGCAGCGTCTTACTCGAGCAATCGGAAAATCGAAGTCGATGGAAATGTGTCTGACTGGCCGGATGATGGGGGCGGAGGAGGCCGAGCGCGCGAACCTGATTGTTCGCGTCGTTCCGCAAGCCGAGCTGCTCGCCGATGCGCTGAAAACCGCTGCGACCATTGCGAGCATGCCGCCCATGGCCGCGATTGCGAACAAGGAAATGGTCAATGCAGCGTTTGAAAGCTCGCTGGATCAAGGGCTCGTCATGGAACGCCGCATCTTCCAGATCCTCACCGCGAGCGAGGACAAGACCGAGGGCATGGCGGCCTTTATCGAGAAGCGTGAGGGCCAGTGGAAGGGGCGGTAATCCTCAAAGGCCTGGGCCTTCTGCTATTCGGTACGCTCTTCGTGTGGCTCGGCATCGATGGTTGGCGACACCGCCGTAAAGAACGCATTAGCCTGATTGAAGCGGCAGTCTTGAAAGCGGGCGGAGCAAAAGAACCTCTGCCGCATAATCGGTGGGATCGGATGATGGCCTTTGTCCATCCGGTCCTGATGATTCTGTTTGGCCCAGCGATGATCTTCTTGGGCTGCGTAATCTTATTCGTGTGACTGGAGAGAGAGCATGAAAATCGCCTTTATCGGCCTTGGCAATATGGGCGGCGGGATGGCCGCGAACCTTGCGAAAGCAGGACACGAAGTGCGCGCTTTCGATCTTTCGCAAGACGCGCTGGCTGCTGCCAAACAGGCTGGCTGCGAAACTTTCGGTTCGGCCCGCGCGGCTTGTGAAGAAGCGGAAGCCGTTGTCTCCATGCTGCCCAATGGCGCGATTGTGCGCGATGTCTATCGTACCGACGTTATCGGACAAGCGCCCGCTGGCGCCGTGTTCCTGGATTGCTCGACTATCGATGTCGCCACCGCGCGTGAAGTGAGCGAGCGAGCGACAGAAGCAGGCTATGACATGGTCGATGCGCCAGTATCCGGCGGGATAGCGGCAGCGAATGGCGGCACGCTGACCTTTATGGTCGGCGGCACTGGTACCGCCTTCAAGCGCGCCGAGCCGATCCTTCAAGCCATGGGCAAAGCGGTCATCCATGCAGGCGATGCGGGCAATGGACAGGCGGCGAAGATCTGCAACAATATGCTTTTGGCAATCCACATGATCGGCACGTGCGAGGCTTTCAGTATGGCCGAGAAGCTCGGTCTGGACGCGCAGACTTTCTACGATATCTCGAGCGTTTCCTCCGGCCAGAACTGGTCGATGACGAGCTATTGCCCGGTGCCTGGCGTGGGACCAACCAGCCCATCAGACAGCGAATACCAAGGTGGTTTTGCCTCGGCTCTGATGCTTAAGGATTTGCGCCTCGCGATGGAAGCGGCAGACAATGCCGACGCCGCCGTACCAATGGGTGCGCGTGCGGCTTCGCTTTACGAGGATTTCAACGGTGCCGGGAATGGCGGGTTGGACTTCTCGGCCATCATCAAGATGCTTTGATTGCTGCGATCACCTGCCCCAGCCATTCGCGCGGAGCCTTGCGCCGCCCAATATCGGCGACGAATTCCTGACCGCGTGCGACACTTTGCAACTGCCCACGTTTGTTCCAGCGCTCCGGCTTGTCATGATAGGATAGCCCGCCGCGCTTAAGCCAAGATGGCCTGAGCCACAGCGATGGCGATGCGCCAGGCATAGTAAGTCGCAAGGTGTCGCTCGCGCGCTCAGCTTGCCGCCCCTCCCCGCGCCAGATCACATCGTTTGAGCCATGCAGAGCAAGCGCGTGCGGATGCCCCGCTTCAGTCAGCGCTTTTGGTGCACCTCCTGTCAAAGAGATGATCTCCTCAACCCGCAGATATCCGAAGATCCGATGATGCGGATCGCCGCGTGAACCGTCGTCGCGCTCCTCGCGAAACAAGCCGAAGAAAACGAACACATCGCCCAGCCCGACGCCCTGCCGATCAAGATGGGTTTGCGCCGCTCCACACTGGCCAAACCAGCACGTCCCATCCTCACGGAACATCGGATCGTGATGGCACAGATCACCCGCGCCTAACTTCCCTCGGCTCGCACGCGCGGCCAGAACGCCGAGCCCCAGATCGCCATATGTCGTCCGGCTCGCCACACCCGCTGGAATCGGCAGGCTGATCGGCCTGCCTGCCACAATCGGCGAGGGACCGCCCCCCGCCGCGCTGTCAAAACCCTTTCTACTGAAGATGATCCGCATGGCATCCCAATGGCGTGCAACCGTTTGTTGCACAACACTCATCGCTTCCTAATCATCTCATCCTGCAATCGAGCCATCACGGCTCAGTTGGCTTATAAGGTCTGATCCTTACACTTTGCGCGAATAAAGGTTTGCCGCTAGAGGCGCACAGAAGGACGGATTAGGCATATGAGCGAACCTCAAAAAGTCACTGCACTCATCATGGCAGGCAAACGCTCCGGTGTGCTGGACCCGCTGGCTCAGCGGGCGGGTGTTGCGCAAAAATGCGTCGTCTCGGTAAATGGTACGCCTATGGTGGCCCGCGTGGTCGAGCAGGTCGCGGCGTGTGACCGAGTGGGTCAAATCCGCATCGTCGCTCACGAGCCAGACGAAATCGCCGCGCAGCCAGTGGTCGCAAAACTGCTAGACGAAGGCCGACTGACCTTCGCCGAGGGGAAGTTCAACATTGTCGACAGCGTGTTTTCAGGCGCGGAAGGCGTCGACTTCCCATTGCTGATCACAACCGCCGACAATTGTCTCGTCACTCCCGAGGGCTATAGCGAGTTTATTGAAAAGGCGCTCGCGGAGAACGCCGGGGCCGCTGCGGGCCTCGCCCGCAAGGAAGATGTGCAGGCCGCCGATCCGCAAGGCCAATCGAAATTCTACCAGTTCAAGGATGGCGGCTATTCCAATTGCAATATGTATTGGATCGGCAGCGAAAAGGCGCTCGCGGCGGCGGAGATTATGCGCGAGGGCGGGCAATTCGTGAAGTTCCCGCGCCGCATCATCAAGGCGTTCGGGTTTATGAACCTAATCCGTTTCCGAATGGGCTGGGGATCGAAGGAAAAACTGTTCGCGCAGATATCCCGCCGGTTCGGGATCAAGCTGGTGCCGATCGTGCTTAGCAAGGGTCAATACGCGATCGATGTCGACAATGAACGGACATTCGAAGTGACCAAGCGTCTGCTCGCCAAGACTGAGGGCAAACGCGGCTAAGCGCCTGCAAATGCCGCCATGAAACGCCTCTTCCAAAATATTGGCTGGCTACTGACAGGGCGCGGTTTCAATGCGGCGATGAGTCTGGTCTATCTCTACCTCGCCACGCATACGCTTGGCATTGAGAAGTTCGGATATTTCGCAATCATTGTTGCGCTGGGTCAGACGGTCACCGGGCTTGCCAATTTTCAAACCTGGCAGTTCATAATTCGCTGGGGCGCGAATGGTGACGGACCGGCCGAAGCAACCGGCTTTGCCATCGCGCTGGATATGCTGTCCGTTGTGATGGGCGCGCTGATTGCGGCGTTGGTGGTGTGGACGGCGCAATTGTGGCTACCACTGCCCGATGAATTGTTGTGGCTGACCTTCGGATATTGCATCGTGTCGCTGCTGTCGATCCGCACGACTCCAACCGGTTTACTGAGGCTGCGCTTCAAATTCGCCACCGCCACAGGGGCCGAAGCTGTACAACCCGCGATCCGCGCCGCCGGAGCGGTGTTGGCAACGCTGCTCATGCCCAATGTTGCAGGTTTCGTGCTTGCATGGGCTGCGGCAGAGGTTGCTGTGGCGGTTACGCTTTGGATCGTCGCGACTCGAAAAGAGCCGATCGACCTTTCCAAAGTGAGCCTCACCAACATCCCGAGTAAGCATTCCGACGCCTGGCGTTTTGTCTGGTCGACCAACATGTCTGGCAGCCTTACAATTGCGGGCAAACAGGTGATCATCCTGTTGGTTGGCACATTTGGCGGGGCGGCTTTGGCTGGGGGTTTCAGAGTGGCAGCACAGCTGGGTCAGGCGCTGGTCACGCTCGCGCAAACCATTTCCAAAGCGATTCTGCCCGAACTTGTCCATGATAAGGAAAACGCCGTCGAGATCGCTCGCCGGATGGCCAATATCGCGGTCGTCGCAGGCGTGCTGGCCGTAATGATGGCGCTGCTATTCGGCCGCTGGGGGTTGGCGACCATAGCCGAGGATGATTTCTCCGGCTTTTACTGGGCCATGGTGATCCTTTCGATCGCGGGCGCAGTGGAGTTAGTCGGGGCTAGCCTGGAGTCTCTGTTGGTGTCGGCGGGTAAGGCACACACCGCCTTTCTGGTGCGTGCCGTACCGACCGTGCTGGCGCTGGTCCTGCTGGAAACCGCGATTGACTGGGATGGTGCCAAAGGCGCCGCCTTCGCGATGCTCGGGTCAAGTTCGCTCGCCGTGATCGGTTTCTTCGTCGCGGTGCTCAACCTGCGGGAGATCCGCATTGCGGTGGAGCCGGGCGCAGGCCCGCAATCAAAGCTGGCAGCGGAAGCCGATCCCCAATCGAAATCCGCGCCGGAGCAGTCCAAGCTCTAGTTCGTGCGGGCGTAGGGTCAGGCCCCTAACCCTCTGGCTCTTCCCAAGCGAGTTTCGGCTTACGCGCAGCGGCGGTCTCATCCAGTCGCCTGCGCGGCGCGTAATACGGCGCTTGCTTCATGCTCTCGTCACCCGCCAACGCGCGCTCTGTGACAGAGCGGAATGCAGTGATGAATTCATCCAGCGCAGCCTTACTCTCGGTCTCAGTTGGCTCGACAAGCATCGCGCCATGAACCACCAAGGGGAAATAGACCGTCATCGGGTGATAGCCTTCGTCGATCAGCGCCTTCGCCAGATCGAGAGTCGACAGCCCACCTTCGAAATCCTTATCGCCAAACAGCGCCTCGTGCATGCAAGGTCCACTATCGGCGAATGGCGCGTGGAGGATATCTTCCAGACTGCGCAGCACGTAATTCGCATTCAGCACAGCGTCTTCGGACACCTGCTTCAACCCGTCCGCTCCATGGCTGAGCATATAGGTCAGCGCACGGGTGAACATGCCCATCTGGCCGTGGAACGCCGTCATCCGGCCGAAGCTTTGCCCGCGATGTTCGCGCTGCTCCTCTTCGACCAGTTCATAGCCGTCGCCATCCTGCAGCTTGCGCACGATCGGCAGCGGGGCAAAATCCTTAAGCGCTTCTGAAAAGACCACCGGGCCGGAACCGGGTCCGCCGCCGCCATGCGGGGTGGAGAAGGTCTTGTGCAAATTGATGTGCATCGCATCGACGCCAAGGTCGCCCGGACGCACGCGCCCAACGATCGCATTGAAATTTGCGCCGTCGCAATAGACATATCCGCCCACTGCATGGACCGCATCTGCGATTTCGCGAAAGTCCTTCTCGAACAATCCGCAGGTGTTCGGATTGGTGATCATCACCGCCGCGACATCGGGCGCGAGCCGCGCCTTTATAGCTTCAAGATCGACGCGCCCCTCTGGTGTCGCAGGGATGTCTTCGACCTTGTAGCCTGCGAACGCGGCCGTCGCAGGATTGGTGCCATGTGCACTTTCTGGCACGAGCACGACCTCGCGCGCGTCTCCACGCGCGGTATGCGCTGCACGGATCGCGAGAATCCCGCACAGCTCACCATGTGCGCCAGCTTTCGGGCTCATCGCCACGCCTGGCATGCCGGTGAGCTTCATCAGCCAATCGCCAAGCTCGTGGATCACCTGCAACGCGCCTTGCACCGTTTGTTGCGGGGCGAGCGGGTGAATATCGGCAAAGCCCGGCAGGCGCGCGACCTTTTCATTCAGGCGCGGATTGTGCTTCATCGTGCAGCTGCCGAGCGGGAAGAAGCCCAGATCAATGCCGTAATTCTGGCGGCTAAGGCGGGTGTAATGTCGCACCGTTTCCGGCTCGGTCAGGCCCACGAGGCCAATGGGTTTGGAACGCTCAAAACCACCGAGACGATTGGGTGCGTCAGGGTCGATCTCGGGCAGGTCGACACCGGTCGTTTCGGCATGGCCAATCTCGAAAATCAGAGGTTCTTCGAGCATGAGGGCGCGATTGCCAGTGGTGGTCGCGGGGCCATTATGCAGGCCATCTTCAGCCGGGCTCATCTCTGGCTTCCACCCGGATTTATTGGGCGCGTTCATGCCAAAGCCTCCTCAAGCGTGGTCGCAAGGGCTTCGATATCCTCGTCCGTGGTCGTCTCGGTCACCGCGACCAGCAACGCGTCGTTAAGCGCCTCGACACCGGGATAAAGCCGGTCGAGTGAGACTCCACCGAGCACGCCTTTGTCGGCAAGGTCGCGCACGACTTCACGCGCGAGCTTGCCGCCTAGTCGCACGGTGAACTCGTTGAAAAACAAACTATTAAGCAGCGACACGCCGGGAATTTGCTCCAACCGATCAGCGGTCTTGCAAGCGAGCCGGTGGTTCTCTGTCGCCAACTCTCGCAAGCCCTTCTCGCCCAGCAAGGTCATGTGCACATTGAACGCCAGCGCGCAAAGGCCGGAATTGGTGCAGATATTGCTTGTCGCCTTCTCGCGGCGGATATGCTGCTCACGCGTGGACAGCGTCAGCACGAAACCGCGCTTGCCCTCAGCATCGGTGGTCTCGCCGCACAGACGGCCAGGCATTTGTCGCACGTGCTTGGGATCGCGAACGGCGAACAGGCCGAGGTACGGCCCGCCAAATTGCAGACCGACGCCGATCGACTGCCCTTCGCCAACCACGATATCAGCGCCCATCTCGCCCGGCGACTTGATCGCGCCCAGCGCCACCGGCTCTGTATTCACGACCACCAGCAAAGCGCCCTTGGCATGCGCTGCTTCTGCCAATTCGGATAGGTCCGGGATGCGCCCGAGGATGTCAGGATATTGCACCACGACACAGGACGTCTCATCATCGATGCGGCTCATAAGACCGGCATTGTCCGGCTCGGTCTGGATTGCCGGAAGATTGTCCGCAATCGTATCGCCAGTGAATTGCGCCATCGTTTTCACGACCTGCGCGTAATGCGGATGCAAAGCGCCGGAGAGCACCGCGCGTTTGCGCCGTGTCATCCTGCCCGCCATCGCGACCGCTTCCCAGCACGCGGTCGAACCATCGTAGAGCGAGGCATTGGCCACAGCGCAGCCATATAGCCGTGCAACCTGCGTCTGGAACTCGAACAGCATTTGCAACGTGCCCTGAGCAATCTCAGGCTGATAGGGCGTGTATGCGGTCAGGAACTCGCCGCGCTGGATCACGGTATCGACACTGGCTGGAATGTGGTGGCGATATGCCCCCGCACCGAGGAAGAATGGCGTGTCACCCGCGCTCAAGTTCTTGTTTGCGCGTGTCTTCATATGCCGCTCGACCGCCATCTCGCTGGCATGCATCGGTAGGTCGTGGATCGGCCCGTCGAGCTGAGCGACTTCAGGCACGTCGACGAACAGATCATCGATCGATTTGGCACCGACTTTGGCCAGCATTTCGCCGCGGTCGGTGTCGGTAAGAGGCAGGTAACGCATGGGTTTGAACCTTAAATGGTGCGCAGATGTACAGACATCGGTTTAGAGGCTGTCGACGAACGTCTTATAGGCTTTGTCGTCCATCAGGCCTTCGAGCTCGCTGGAATCGCCGATGGTCATGCGGAAGAACCAGCCCTCCTCCTCGGGCGAGGTGTTGACCAGCGCCGGATCGTCTTCGAGTGCGCTGTTGGTCTCCATAATTTCGCCGGTGATCGGGGCGTAGACATCGCTTGCCGCCTTCACGCTTTCGACCACGGCCGCTTCGCCGCCCTTTTCGACCTGGGTGCCTGTATCAGGCAGTTCGACAAACACGATGTCGCCCAATTGCTCCTGCGCATAATCGGTGATGCCGACCGTGGCGCTTTCGCCTTCGACATCGATCCATTCATGTTCATCGGTAAAGTAACGCGGCATTGATATCAGCTCCCTCTGAAATAGCGGTGAGGTACAAACGGCATGGGTGAAACTGTGGCGGGCAAGCGCTTGGACCGGACTTCGATCTCCAGCTCCGCGCCGTCTCCAGCGTGGGCTGGCTTGACGTAGCCCATTGCGATTGGATGGCCGAGCGAGGGTGAGAAGCCGCCACTGGTGACGATTCCAACCTCTTCTTCGCCGGCAAAGATCTTCGCCCCTTCACGGGCGGGCATGCGACCCTCGAGCGTCAGACCGACCCGCACGGTCGGGCTGCCTTCGGTGAGCCGGGTAAGGCACGCCTGATGGCCCATCCAGCCACCGATATCTCGGCGCTTCTTCGACAGCGCAAATGTGAGGCCAGCGCTAACCGGGTCAATTTGGGTAGTAAGATCATGACCATAGAGCGGCAGGCCAGCTTCCAGTCGCAGACTGTCGCGCGCGCCAAGCCCGGCGGGTCGAACACGATCATCGGCCACTAGCGCGTCCGCCAGTTTGGACACATGATCGGCATGGACCGAAATCTCAAAGCCATCTTCACCGGTATAGCCTGCGCGGCTGACCCAGAGCGGCACTCCATCCCAGCTGAAGAAGCCAGCACGCATGAAAGTCAGCTCGCCCGCGCCGGGTATGAGAGCCTCCAGCACTTCACCAGCTTTTGGTCCCTGCAACGCGAGAAGAGCCTGATCGTCGTAATGTGTCAGCGTGATATGATCGGGTAGATGCTCGCGCAGATGCGCGATGTCATCCCACTTGGTCGCGCCATTTACCACCAGCGCGATATGCGGACCGGCATTGGTGATCATCAGATCGTCGATCACCCCGCCCGCTTCGGTCAGCAGCATGGAATAGCGCATGCGCCCTTCTTTCAGCGAAGTCACAGCGCCGGGAACGAGCTTCTCCAGCTCATGCGCGGCGTTCTCACCTGAAATCGAAAGCTGGCCCATATGCGACACATCGAACAGGCTGGCGCTGGTACGTGTCCATTCGTGCTCGGCAACGATCCCCTCATACTGGATCGGCATTTCATAGCCCGCAAACGGCACCATTCTGGCGCCCTCAGCGCGGTGCCACGCATCGAGCGGCAGTTGCTCGAGTGGCGGTGCTTCCTCGGTGGTTTGTTCGTCGCTCAAATCATCGGTTCCCGTGGCAGGCAAGCAGACGCACCAAAATGGCGCGCCGTTCAAACTTGCCCCCTCTGTCGGGAAACCTGAGAGCTTAGCCAACCCGCCTATTTAGCACGCGGCCTTCCCCTTCGGTGGTGAAGGCGCAATAACGCCGTCACGCTTTCCAGAGTGCCCATTCCAGCGCGGTCCGTTTGCCTGAGAGTTTCCGGGGCGGTTGCTCCTTCGGCGCCTGCCCCAAATCCTTGGGCCAATCTCTCCCGCGAAAGATGCCAGAATCACTTCTGGCGGGCGATGGTTTTGTTGCGGATGCGAAGGGGTGCGTCAATTGCTGACACGCATTATCCGGGAAAACACGACATAATCGTGCGATCAATTACCCGATTGGGCTGCCAATAACTCATTCGCACGCGCCATCAGGGCAATTTCGCGTGGATCAAAGCCACCTTCATCTTCGGCGCTTTGGCGCGGCGGGACGGCGGTTATGAAATAGGCGAAGCCATTGCCTTTTCTCACGTTGAACCACAGCCCTGAGCGCAATCCATAAGCTTCACCCGCATGGCCATGACGGCCCAATCCGTCGTTAAACAATTGATCGACGCACCCTTCACCGGAGTCTTCGATAATTTGGATGCCAAGCCCATACCTGCAAAAGAATTCCTGCTGTTCATTGGGCTGGATGACCGAAAAGAACAGGTCTGCGAGCGCATCATCAGACAAGAAGCTGTCCTTGTAAGTTTTGAGCAATTCCTGCCCGATCTTTGCCAGATCCATCATCCCGATCCGCACGCCGCCTTGGGGGGAGAAGATCGATGCATTCGTGCCCGGCACATAGTTTTCAAGATCGCACGCGGCGCCCTCGGCCACTGGGATCGTGCAATTGGGCGGCAAGTCGTTGGGATAATCGCGCGCGATCTCGCCCGTATCGCGGTAGAGCGTGACGGCACGGCTCACCATATCGTCCGAGCACCCGATCCAGTTCACGCAGGCTTCTATCCCCAGCGGCGCAAACACTGTGCGTTCGAGGATGCGATCATAGCGCTCACCAGTCGCGGCCTCGAGAACAGTTGCAACCACCGGCGAGCCGAGGTTGGCGTATTCGAACGGCGCCTCACCGGGAGGTGCATCCGCATACCATGCCTCCGGATCTGAGAGCTTTTCCTGCAGGCTTTCTCCGAGTGGGATAATATAGCCCGCCGCATCGCGCAGCCCAGAACGGTGCGAAAGCAGCTGCGCCAACGTCACCTTGGCATCGGGGAAATTGGGCGAGCGCACTTGCCACCCAAGATAGTTGGACACGTCGGCATCAAGGTCGACCTTGCCTTCATCGACCAGCCGCAACGTCGCAAGAGCCATGATCAGCTTGGAAATGCTGGCGATCCGCACCGGATCGTTCTCTTCGACAGCGCGTTGGGCTTCGCGGTCGGCGATCCCTTTGACAATCAGCGGCGTCACGCTGTGGCGATCAAACGCCACCACGACCGACGCGGGCCTGTTCGGATTATATTCAGTCGCGCTTAGCGTGGTCGGCATGATGAGCGCGAATGTAGCGGCGATCAGTCGGAAAAGCATGCGCTTAGCATCGACGCTAAACTGCGCACAATCAATCCAAATTTGGCCTCAGCCAGCGTTCCGCGGTTGCCATGTCGACCCCGCGGCGTTGCGCGTAATCCTCCAGCTGGTCACGACCGATCCGCGCCACACCGAAATACTGGCTTTCGGGATGGCCGAAATAAAAGCCCGACACGGCCGCCGTGGGATACATCGCAAAGCTCTCGGTCAATTCCAGACCGACATTCTTCTCCGCCTCCAGCAGTTCGAACAGGATGGGCTTGAGCGAATGGTCGGGGCAGGCTGGATAGCCGGGCGCTGGCCGAATGCCGCGGTATTCCTCCTTGATCAGTGCCTGATTGGTGAGCTGCTCACCCGGCGCATAGCCCCACAGGTCGGTGCGCGTGTGCCGATGTAGACGCTCGGCGAGTGCTTCGGCGAACCTGTCTGCAAGCGCCTTCAAAAGGATGTCGGAATAGTCGTCCTTATCGGCCTGGAACCGAGCAATATGCGGTTCGATCCCATGAATCCCGACTGCAAAGCCGCCGATCCAGTCGCCATCCGGATCGATGAAGTCGGCAAGGCACATATTGGCCCGATCGCGGCTCTTCTTGATCTGCTGCCGCAGAAACGGAAGTCGCACATGCTCCTCGCGATTGACGCGGTGGATCGTCACATCGTCGCCATCTCGAGCGCAAGGCCAGAAGCCGCATACGCCGCGCGCCGTCAGCCACTTCTCCGCGATGATCTTGTCGAGCATCGCATCGGCATCGGCCTTCAGGCTGCGCGCGCTTTCACCAACCACTTCGTCATCCAGGATCGCCGGATAGTTCCCATGCAATTCCCAGGCGCGAAAGAACGGCGTCCAGTCGATATAATCGCGCAAATCCTCCAACGACCAATCCTCGAACACATGGACGCCGGGTTGTAGCGGCGGTGCAGGCTTGTCGCTCAGATAAGCGTCATAATAGTTCGCGCGTGCCTCTTCGAGCTTGAGCAGCTGGCTTGGCGTTTTTCCCGCCCTCGCCTCGCGCACCTTGGTGTACTCGCCAGAGGTCTCATCAACGAATCCATCGCGCTGGGTGTCGGACAGCAGCTTTGAAGCTACGCCGACCGCACGGCTGGCATCGAGCACGTGGATCACCGGGCCCTTGTAAGCGGGATCGATCCTCAGCGCGGTGTGGACCTTGCTGGTGGTGGCCCCGCCGATCAGCAGCGGCATCGTCAGATCGGCGCGCTGCATCTCTTCGGCCACAGTTACCATCTCGTCGAGCGACGGGGTGATCAAGCCGGACAAGCCAATCATATCGGCATTGTTATCATTCGCGGTTTCGAGGATTTTCGGCCATGGCACCATCACGCCAAGGTCGATCACGTCATAGCCATTGCATTGCAGCACGACGCCAACGATGTTCTTGCCAATATCGTGCACGTCACCCTTTACGGTCGCCATCACGATCTTGCCTTTGGCCTTGCGTTCTTCCTCGGGCAGCAAGTCTTTCTCAGCCTCGATAAACGGAATGAGATGCGCCACGGCCTTTTTCATAACGCGCGCGGATTTGACCACTTGCGGCAGGAACATCTTACCGCTGCCAAACAGATCTCCGACGACATTCATGCCGTCCATTAGCGGCCCTTCGATCACTTCGATCGGGCGGCCACCGGCATCAGCCGTTGCGGCGCGCATTTCCTCGGTATCGTCAACGATATGCGCATCAATCCCTTTGACCAGCGCATGTTCGAGCCGCTTCTTAACGTCCCACCCGCGCCATTCCTCGGCGGCCCTTTCGTCAGCGACGCTCTTGCCCTTGTAGCTTTCGGCCAGATCGATCAGCCGCTCGGTCGCATCCGGACGGCGCATCAGGATTACATCCTCGCAAGCATCGCGCAGGGCGGGCTCGATATTGTCATAGATATCGAGCTGACCGGCGTTGACGATTGCCATGTCGAGCCCGGCTGGGATCGCATGGTAGAGAAATACAGAGTGCATCGCGCGGCGCACCGTCTCGTTCCCGCGAAAACTGAACGAGAGGTTAGAGAGCCCGCCGCTGGTCTTGGCGTGCGGGCATTGCTGCTTGATCTCTTGAACCGCCTCGATGAAGTCGAGGCCGTATCGGTTGTGCTCCTCGATCCCGGTCGCCACCGCAAAGATATTGGGATCAAAGATGATATCTTCCGGCGGGAAGCCAATGCCTGTGAGCAGTTCATAGGCGCGGCTGCAAATCTCGACCTTGCGCTCCTTGGTGTCGGCCTGCCCTGTCTCGTCGAAGGCCATCACGACTACCGCCGCGCCGTAAGCCATGCATTTGCGCGCCTGCTCCAGGAACGGCTCTTCGCCTTCCTTCATCGAGATCGAGTTCACGATCGGCTTGCCCGAGACGCATTTCAGACCGGCCTCGATCACCTCCCATTTGGAGCTGTCGATCATCACCGGAACGCGTGCGATATCAGGCTCTGCCGCGATCAGTTTGAGGAACGTTGTCATGGCGTGGACGGCATCGAGCAGCCCCTCGTCCATATTGACGTCGACCACCTGCGCGCCGTTCTCGACCTGCTGGCGCGCAACCTCTACGGCGGTAGTGTAATCATCCGCCATGATGAGCTTTTTGAACCGGGCGGAGCCGGTGACATTGGTGCGCTCACCAATATTGATGAAGCGCGCGCTGCTGGCTTGCTCGGTCATCTACGCCGCCACTGTGAAGGGTTCGAGGCCCGCGAGCCGCATGGCCGTTTCGGGTGAAGGAACGCTACGCGGCGGCAGCCCCTCCACCGCCTTGGCAATCGCAGCGATATGGTCTGGCGTGGAGCCACAGCAGCCGCCCAGAATGTTCGCCTGACCGTTTTCCGCCCATTGTTTAACCAAGCCGGCGGTGGTTTCGGGCAGCTCGTCATACTCGCCCAGCTCGTTGGGCAAGCCAGCATTGGGGTAGGCCATCAGCAGCGTGTCTGCGAGTTCGGAGAGCACCTGAACATGCGGGCGCAATTGGTCTGCGCCAAAGCTGCAATTGAGGCCGATGGTTATCGGGTTGGCGTGGCGTACGGCGTACCAGAACGCCTCAACTGTGTGACCTGACAGGTTGCGGCCTGATAAGTCGGTCAGCGTCATCGAGATCATGATTGGGACTTCGCGGCCCAGCTCTTCTTCAAGCTGCTTCACCGCCATCACGCCCGCCTTGCAATTGAGCGTATCAAACACAGTTTCGATCAGGATGAAGTCCACCCCGCCCTCGACTAGAGCCGCCGCCTGCTCCTTGTAGACTGCTGTCAGCTCATCAAAATCGATCTCACGAAAGCCGGGATCTTCGACATCCGGGCTGAGTGAAAGCGTCTTGTTGGTTGGGCCAATCGCTCCCGCGACAAAACGGGGCTTGCCATCCTTCGCTTCATATTCATCCGCCAATTCCCGGGCAATTTTGCCGCTGGCGATATTGATAGCGGCGACCTGATCCTCAGCGGCGTAATCCGCCTGACTGATACGATTAGCGGAGAAGGTGTTGGTCGACACCACGTCCGATCCGGCGTCGAGATAGGCGCGCGTGATGTCCTTGATTACGTCAGGCCGTGTGAGCGCGAGGATATCATTGTTGCCCTTCTGGTCTGCCTTCAGGCCAAGATCGCCAGCGTAGTCCTCTTCGGAAAGCTTGCGGTTCTGAATTTGCGTACCGAACGCACCATCGAAGATCAGGACACGTTCTGCCGCCGCCTGTTGTAGCCTCTGACGCACACTCATGCCGCGTCTCCCGCCGGGCGTTTGCCCAGCATGTGACAGATCGCATAGCTTAGCTCGGCGCGGTTGAGCGTGTAGAAATGAAACTGGCGCACACCGCCGGCATAAAGCTTGCGGCATAGCTCTGCGGCGATGGTGGCCGAGACGAGCTGGCGCGCGGCGGGGCGCTCATCCAACCCATCGAATAGCCCTTCCATCCAGCCAGGGATGGCCGTGCCGCACATGTTCGACATGCGTTGAACCGCGGCAAAGCTCATCACCGGCATGACACCCGGCACGATTTCTGCGTCAATCCCGGCAGCCGCGGCCTTGTCTCGAAAGCGGAAGAAGCATTCCGGCTCGAAAAAGAACTGTGTGATTGCGCGGCTGGCACCCGCATCAAATTTCGCCTTGAGGTTGTCGATATCGGCCTGCGCGTCGGGCGAGTCCGGATGCACCTCTGGATAGGCGGCGACCGAAATCTCAAAATCGGCGACCTTCTTGAGGCCTGCGATCAGCTCCACTGCGTTGGCATAGCCGCCCGGATAGGGCGTGTACGTGCCATCACCATCGGGTGCATCGCCGCGCAAGGCGACTATGTGGCGAATGCCGCTTTCCCAATAGTGCCGAGCCACTTCATCCACTTCCTCGCGCGTCGCGTTAACGCAGGTCAGGTGGGCCGCCGCTGGTATGCTGGTTTCCCGGTTGATGCGTACTACCTGCTCATGTGTTCGCTCGCGGGTTGACCCGCCTGCGCCATAAGTGACCGACACAAAGCGCGGCCCAAGCGGCGCTAGCGTCGCCACGCTGTTCCACAAGGTTTCGGCCATCTTCTCGTTCTTGGGCGGGAAGAATTCGAAGCTGATCGCGATGTCTCCGGGCAGATCGGAGAACAACGGAGCGTCCAGCGCTTTGCGCGCTTCATGCATTTGGTCGAGTGTGGGGCTCACGCTGTGCGTTCCTTGGCGGGGGTGGAAAGGGGGTTCTCGTGGCGTTGGCCGATCCAGATCTTCACGACCAGCTCTTCGCCATCGAGTGCTTGCGGAGCGCTGGGGGCAAAGCCAGCGCTACTCAGGAGTTCTTTGATTTGTGCATCGGAGAAGCCTAGCCGCGCATGGGCATGCCGGTCGCGCAACTCCTCGTGATCATGGGCTGCGAAATCGACAATTGCTATACGGCCGCCGGGCTTTGTGACGCGAGCTGCCTCAGCCAGGGCAATTGCGGGATCCTGAATGAAATGCAGTACCTGATGCAGCAAGACCGTGTCGAAGCTTGCTGCGGCAAAAGGAAGATCGGCCAGATCGCCTTGCACCAATTCGATCTGGTCGGCGGGCAAGTGCTGTAATTTCGCCCGCGCAATACGCAACATCTCAAGGTTCTTGTCCAGCGCAACAATGCGCTCCGCACCTTCAGCGAACAGCTCCGCCATGCGTCCGGTGCCAGTGCCAATGTCTAGAACTTGACCGAGCGGCGTCGCATCGAGCGCTTTGGTGAGCGCCTCCTCAACCAGCTGATCCGGGCTGTGCAAACGGCGCAGCTCGTCCCAGTCAACCGCATGACGTTCAAAATACCCTTCGGCGGTCGCCTCACGGGAGGTTCGGATCGCTGTGAGCTTGCGTCGATCATCTTCGCATGCCTTGGCAAAATCTGCGTCTTCGCGCTCAGCGATTGCCAGCAGTCTCGCAACAGCTTCCACGATCGGCGATGCGCCATCCATGCTGCTTGGCGTACGCAGGAAAACCCAGCTACCTTCTCGCCGGCGTTCGGCAAGACCAGCATCGCACAGAATGCTGACATGGCGCGAAACGCGCGGTTGGCTTTGCCCCAGAACTTGAGCCAGCTCGCCCACGGCCAACTCCATCGCTCCCAATAGGCGCGTAATGCGCAATCTGGTGGGATCGGCCAGCGCCCTAAAGATCGTATCGACGGTCATCGCCAAGAAGATATAAAGATATTTTTATATCTGTAAATGCGCCATTCGAGTAGTACCTTGCCCAAAGCGGCTAACATCATAATGCGTGGGCTTGCATTCTGGCTCCCGTGATCGGAAACGCAATGCTGCGAACAGGAAAAAGGTCACGCGATGAAACTCGGCTGCTGCTACTATCCGGAACACTGGCCTGAGGAAATATGGGCCGAGGATGCGCGTCACATGATCGAAATGGGCCTGTCGCTGGTACGGATCGGTGAATTCGCTTGGAACCGGATTGAACCGGAACCCGGAAGCTACGATTGGGATTGGCTGGATCGCGCGATTGAGATGTTGGCTAGCGCGGGCCTCAAAATCATTCTCGGCACACCTACCGCTACCCCGCCCAAATGGCTGGTCGATCAAATGCCCGATATGGTCGCGATTGACCGCGAAGGCCGCCCGCGCGGCTTTGGGTCGCGCCGGCATTATTGCTTCTCGCACTTGGGCTATCGCGCTGAGAGCCGCCGCATCACCACGGCGATGGCGGAACGCTATGGCGAGCATCCGGCGATCACCATTTGGCAGACCGACAATGAATATGGCTGCCACGACACGGTTTTGAGCTTCTCAGATGCCGCCGCCACGCGATTTCGCGAGTGGCTGGCCGCGCGATATGGAGACGTAGATACGCTCAACGCTGCCTGGGGAAATGTCTTCTGGAGCATGGAATATAGCAGCTTTGACGAGATCGATCCGCCCAACCTCACTGTGACCGAAGCTAATCCGGCACATTGGCTCGATTATCGCCGCTTCGCCTCGGATGAAGTCGCGAGCTTCAACCGCGAGCAGGTCGACATCATCCGCGCGCACTCCCCCGGGCGCAATATCACACATAATTTCATGGGCTTCTTTACCGAGTTCGACCACCATACCACCGGCGCCGACCTCGATATCGCCACTTGGGACAGTTACCCGCTTGGTTTCCTCGAACAATTCTGGTTCAGCGAAGACGAAAAGCGCGAATTTCTGCGCCAAGGCCACCCCGATATCGCCGCCTTTCACCACGATCTGTATCGCGGCTGCACGGGCGGGCGCTGGGGCGTAATGGAGCAGCAACCTGGCCCGGTGAACTGGGCGCGCTTCAACCCCGCGCCGCTGCCCGGAATGGTGGCGCTATGGACGCTGGAGGCGATGGCGCATGGGGCGGAATTCACCAGCTACTTCCGCTGGCGGCAGGCCCCATTTGCGCAGGAGCAAATGCACGCTGGCCTGCTGAGGCCCGACAGCGAGGAAGCGCCAGCAGCCGACGAAGTGAGAGAGGCTGCGCGCGTGATTGCGGATATTGGCCCACAAGAGGCCATGCGCGCGCCCGTCGCTTTGCTGTTCTCTTACGAGGCGGCGTGGGCGTGCGGCATCCAGCCGCAGGGAAAGAGCTTCCGCTATCTGGAGCTGGTGTACGAGCATTACTCAGCGTTGCGCCGTGCTGGAATCGACGTCGATATCGTCTCGCCAGCCGCAGACCTGACGGACTACCAATTAGTCGTCATCCCGACCCTGCCGATTGTGCCCGATGGCTTCGCGGAGAAGCTGGCGGCGCTTGATTGCCCCATGCTGATCGGCCCGCGCTCCGGCAGCAAAACCGAGAATTTCTGCATTCCAGACAATCTGGCGCCCGGCGCATTGCAGGAGCTGTTCGCGCTCAAAGTCACCCGCGCCGAAAGCATTCGCGATGGTGTGAGCGAGCCGGGTGATGGCTTTGAAATCGCCCGCTGGCGCGAAGATATTACCAGCGATCTAGAGCCTGAATTTGCCGATCCCGATGGCACCGGCGTAGTCTATAAGCAAGGTGGCCGCCGCTATGTCTCCGTCTGGCCGGATCGCGCATTACTGGATCAGCTCGTCGCGCGCATGGCGAGCGAAGCGGGTGTTGCTCTTGCAGTCCTGCCAGAAGGCTTGCGCACCCGCCGCAGCGCCTCACATATCTTTGCGTTCAATTATTCCAACAAACCTGTGGTCTGGCCCGAAACCGGCGCAGAAATCGCGCCCGCAGGCTTTGCGATCGCTCGCCGCGCATGATCACTTGCCATTCCGACGCCGCGCAGACATGAGCCAGCCATGAGCGACAAACGCAGATACGCGATCATCGGATGCGGCATGATGGGCCGCGAGCATATGCAGAACTTGGCGCTGGTTTCCGGCGCGGAGCTGGTCGCGATTGCCGATCCCGATGTGGGATCACGAAGCGCCGCAGAAGCTCTGGCGAGCGAGCTTGGCCAAACCATCACCTGCTATGATGACAATGCCGCAATGCTGCGCGAGGCGCGGCCCGACGCCGTCATCATCGCATCGCCCAATTTCACGCATTACGACGTCGTTGCGCCGGTCATGAAGGCGGGCTGCGCGGTGCTGCTCGAAAAGCCGATGTGCACCAGCGTCGATGATGCCGAGGCGCTGGCCAAAGCCGCGCGCGATTACGAAGGTCTTTTTTGGGTTGGCCTTGAGTACCGCTACATGCCGCCGATCACGCGCTTTATCGAGCGGGTTCATGCTGGCGAAGTGGGCGATATCAAGATGCTTGCCATTCGCGAGCATCGCTTTCCCTTCCTCGAAAAAGTCAGCGATTGGAACCGTTTCAACCGTAACACCGGCGGCACGCTGGTGGAGAAATGCTGTCACTTCTTCGACCTGATGCGGCACATCCTGCGCGATGAGCCCGTGCGTGTGTTTGCCAGCGGCGCTCAGAACGTAAACCACCTTGATGAAACATATGGCGGCGAGACGCCGGACATTATCGACAATGCCTTTGTCATGGTGGACTTCGCAGGCGGTGCGCGCGCCGTGCTGGACCTGTGTATGTTCGCCGAGGGGGCTGAACAGCAGGAAGAAATCAGCGCGATCGGACCCATCGGCAAGATGGAAGTGAAGCTGCCGCGCGGCCAAGTGATCTGGTCTCCGCGTGACAAGTCTGGCCCGCACCGCGAGACTGTCGAAACCCCAGCCGATGCCCTGGCCGCTGGCGATCACCACGGAGCGACATACTATCAGCTGCGCGATTTTCACGACGCCCTGCTCAGCGGCGGCGATCCGCTGATTACGGCCCGCGATGGCTATCGCTCGGTTGTCATCGGCGCTGCTGCTCAGCAAAGCATCGCCACCGGCCAGCCGGTCGAACTCAACTTCTCAGACAAAGGTTAGACTATGCCGAAAATCATGCCCCCAATCGGCTTTGGCCTTTGGAAAATCCCGCGCGAAGACACCGCCGCAACCGTCGTTGAAGCGATCCGCGCAGGCTATCGCCATTTCGACAGCGCGGCGGATTACGGCAATGAAATCGAGACCGGCCAAGGCATTGCGCAGGCTATCTCTGAAGGTCTGGTGACCCGCGATGAGCTGTGGATCACCTCAAAGCTGTGGAACACATTCCACGCGCCCGAACATGTCGAGGAAGCCTGCCGCAAGTCACTGAGTGATCTTGGCGTTGAGCAGCTTGACCTCTATCTGATCCACTTCCCGATTGCGCTGGAATATGTGCCAATTGCGACGCGATATCCGCCCGAATGGGTGCATGATCCCGCCGCAAACACTGGCATGAAACTCGCCAAGGTTCCGCTGCACGCGACATGGGCGGCGATGGAGGCTCTGGTCGATAAAGGTCTCGTGAAGCAAATCGGCGTTTGCAATTACAACACCGGCCTGATCCATGATTTGATGAGCTATGCCCGGATCGCGCCAGCGATGCTGCAAGTGGAATCGCATCCGTTCCTGACGCAGGAAAAGCTGATCCGCTGCGCGGGCGCTTACGGCATTCCCATCACGGCCTTTTCCCCGCTCGGCGCGCAAAGCTATTTCGAGCTCGACATGGCAAAAAAAGAAGAAAGCGTGCTCGGCTCTGCTCCCGTGATGGTGGCGGCTCAAGCTCATGGCAAAACGGCCGCGCAAGTGGTACTGCGCTGGGGCGTGCAACGCGGCACGGCGGTGATCCCAAAGACCACCAAGCCGGAGCGGATGCGCGAGAACCTGGGCATTGATGATTTTGAACTGAGCCAGGTTGAGATGGCCGCGATCAGCGCGCTCAATCAAGATCGCCGGTTCAACGATCCCGGCCTATTCGCCGAGGCGGCGTTCGGCACATTCCACCCGATTTACGATTGAGCGGCGCGATGAGTGACACCCCCGAATTCCCAGCCATCATCACCGGCGGCGGCGATCTAGGCGTGTTCATCGGCGCGAATAAGCCGGCGGTCGATGCGGCGCTGGATCATGCTGGCGCCCTGCTGTTTCGCGGGTTCAATGTGCCTGATCCCCTCGCCTTCGATGCGGCGATTGAAGCGTATGGCGAGGTGGGTTTCACCTACGAGGATTCGCTCTCCAATGCGGTGCGCACCAATGTGACGCCGCGCGTCTTCACCGCCAATGAAGCGCCGCCAGAGACTGAGATTTTCCTGCATCATGAGATGGCGCAAACCCCGCTGTTCCCAGCGAAACTGTTCTTCTATTGTGAGATTGCGGCGGAAAGCGGCGGGGCAACGCCGCTGTGCCGGTCTGACTGGGTACTCGATCAATTGCGCGCCGCCAATCCGGAATTCGTCGCGCGCGTCGAGGCCGAGGGCGTGCGCTACACCAATGTAATGCCGGGCCGCGACGATGCAGGCTCTGGCCAAGGGCGCAGCTGGCGCAGCACGCTGAGCGTGGCCGACCAGGCGGGCGCAGAGGCGCGGCTGTCAGACCTCGGCTATTCGTGGGAATGGCTGGAGGATGAAAGCCTGCGCGTCACCACGGCGGCACTGCCCGCGGTGCGCGAGCTCGCTGGTGGCGGCACCAGCTTTTTCAACCAGCTGATCGCCGCGTTCAGAGGCTGGGCCGACAGCCGCAATGATCCCAACCGTACGATTACCTTTGGCGGTGGAGAGCCGATCACTCCCGAGGACATGGCCGATGCGATCCGCATTGCGGATGATCTCACTCATGATCTGGCGTGGCAGGCAGGCGATGTCGCTTTGCTCGACAATTTTCAGGTGATGCACGGGCGGCGGCCGTTCGCGGGCAAGCGCCGGGTGCTCGCCTCTCTGATCGCCTAGGCAGGCGCGTGCCGCGCCGCCATTGTCCACACCGCGACATTCGATACGACTAAAGCGCCGAGCAGCGCGGCGAAAATTGTGCCCATCCCGCTCTCCGATGCAAGCCCCAATGGCGAGAACAGCAAATAGGTTGCAACCACGCAGCTAAACAGCGTCACCGCCAGCGGCTTTGCAAAGCGCCACGGCGTCATATCGACCTGTTCCTTGCGGGTGAATTGCCATGCCTCTGCGCGCGGACGCAGCCAGCCGCAGGCCAGCATGATGCCAACCTCAATCCAGAACAGCACCGCATAAAGGTGGATGAAGTGCAGCGTGATCACATCATCAAACACGAAGCGGATGAGCCCGTAAGTGACGACGTGGAAGATGATCACCAGCTTCGCGCCCAGCGCGGGCACCCGAGATGTGAATAGGCCGACGATCACGATCACCACGGTCGGGATGTTGTAGAAGCCGGTGAAGACCCGGATGATCTGCCACAGCCCCTCAGGCGAAAAATAGAGCAGCGGCGCGACCACGAAAGAGAACAGCGCAATCACTAGGCTGGCGATCTTCGCGACCCGCACCAATTCTGCATCACTCGCCTCCCCGCCGCGCGCGGGCGCATAGACGTCCAAGGCGAACAGGGTCGCGGCAGAATTGAGCAGCGAATTGAAAGAACTGAACACCGCGCCCAGCAGCACCGCGAGGAAGAAGCCGGACAGATAGACCGGCAGGACGTCGCGGATTAGCCGCGGGTAGGCCTCATCAATTGTGCCCAGCCCAGGGCCATAAAGGTGGAATGCGATGACGCCGGGGATCATCATCATAAACGGCACCAGGATCTTGAAAAAGCCAGAGAGCAATACGCCTTTCTGTCCCTCGGCGAGGCTCTGCGCGCCGAGCGTGCGCTGGATCACATATTGATTGGTGCACCAGTAAAAGAGGTTGGCGAAGATCATGCCGGTGAAAACCGTGCCGAACGGCGTTGGATCATCCGCCGCGCCAATCGCGTTCAGTTTCTCCGGATTTTGGGTGGTGATCTGGGCCAGGCCATCGCCAAAGCTGCCGCCGCCCAGCGCGATCAAGCCAAACACTGGCACCAACACTCCGATGATCAGCAATCCTACACCGTTCAGCGTATCGGAGATCGCCACCGCGCGCAGCCCTCCGAATATTGCATAGACCGCGCCGGTGACGCCGATCGCAATCACCGTCATCACCAATGCTGGGAAGTACGCGAGGCCAGTGAGCGCGGGCACGTCGAACAACAGCAGCACCGCGACCGAGCCGGAATAGAGCACGCTCGGGATCGTCACGAGGCCGTATCCAAGCATGAACAGCACCACCGACATACGACGAACCACTGGATCGAACCGGTCGTTCAAGAATTGCGGCAGGGTCGTGAAAGCGCCCGCGAGATATTTGGGTAGGAATATCAGCGCCATCGCAATGGTCGCGACCGCCGCCGTCACCTCCCAGCCCATGCTCGACATGTTGTAGCCATAGGCGGAGCCGTTGAGCCCGATCAGCTGCTCTGCGGAAAGATTGGTGAGCAGTAGGGAGCCTGCGATAAAGGTCGCGCCCAGCCCGCGTCCCGCGAGGAAATAGCCGTCTTTGGTATCGGCAGTCCCCCGTGTTTTCAGCCAGCTGATCCACCCGACCAGCGCCATAAAGAACACGCAGCTGAGCGCGGTGAAGAGCAAATTTCCTGAACTCACTCGGCGGTTTCCAGCAATTTGGCATAGTGATCGCGCAGGGTGTCTTCGCCGAATTCAGGGGTCATATCAGGATCATATTGGCCGGTTTCCTCGTCCAGCACCAGCATGCTTTCCGTCGCATAATAGCGCGCGATCCGGGCGTATTCAGCTTTTTCCGCGCACCAACTCGACCAACGCTCCCCAAGGGCAAACAGGCCCGCAAACACGCTCATCATGCCAACCGGCACGCGCCGCACCTTGACCTCGCGGCCGAGCAAGTCGCTAAGCATGGCGGCTTGGTCGAGCGGGCCAATCGCGGGCCCCGGCCCGCCGATCGGGAGGATGCGGTTGTGGCGCTCAGTGTCTGAGATGCAACCGGCGATAAAGCGCGCAAGGTTGGCGTCGCTGATCGGCTTGCAGCGGGTCAGCTCGCCATTGCCGAACACCATAAACGGCTTGCCCTTTTGAACACCTTTGACCTGACCGGATAAGGACTTGAAGAAGGCGGTTGGCCGGACGATTGAATAGGTGAGGCCTGACGCAGCAAGCTCTGCCTCGAACTTCAGCTTTGCACGTTGAAATGCGAGAAGCGGCTTTTGCACGCAGATGGCCGACAGCAAGATGAAGTGCTCCACCCCAGCGGCCTTCGCGGCTGCAACGGCATTTGAATTGGCCTGATAATCGATTGCGTCGGCATCCTTGGCAGTGCCACTGCGCGAGGCGAGGCAGGAGATGACCGCATCGAACGGCTCGCCTTGGAGAAGATCACGCTCAATCGAGGCAGGGTCAGCGACATCGCCAAAGCGGCATTCAGCGTTGGCGCGCGCCAAGTCTACTGCCGCCTGTTCGCCGGAGGACGACCGCCGCAAAGCGGCCACCGTCGCATGGCCATCATCCAGCAAAGCGCGCACCACAGCGCGGCCAATCGTGCCGCTCGCGCCCAGCACCAGGACACGCTTTGCCGTCAAATCCGCTGCATTCCCGCCCATCGCCCGCAACCCTAGCAAGGCCGGTCGGGCTGACAATCCCAGGACCGGCATTTCCTTGCCGAACGGCCTTTCTTTGCCGCGAGGAGGCAGGCACTTCTTCAATACGCTTTCCATAAACCTCTGAAGAAATGAAGAAAGCAAGCCGGTGCACACGCGATTCGAGCGATTGGCATAAGCGTTGCTTACCCTAGTCTTCGATGTCGACAGCCAATAAAGCAGAAGCCCAGGACGACTTATCCGCTTCGCGAAAGCGGGTCATGTTCTATCTCCCGGTGGTCACCCCGTGGTGGTTTACAAACGTCGTGGTTCATTTGATCCGTACGATGGCGCGCGCGCATGATGTGCATGTCCTCATCGCGCCGCTTTGGCGCAGCACCGGGATTGGCGAAGAGCAAGTCGACCTGATCGCAGATATGGGTCATGTCTTTTGGCACTTGCTCGACGGACCCGACCATCCTGTCCTCCGCTCGGACGCAAGCGATCAAGACGATCTGTTCGACTTGGTCGATGCTATCGATCCCCAACTGGTTCTGTGCCGCAGCGCCGATATCGCGACCCCAGCGCGTTTTCCGGGCGTTGTCCGCTACATTATGGAAGGGGCAGCTCCTCCGCTACGCACGGCGGCAAACTGGGTATATCTGGCCCCTACGCTGTTCGACTATGGTGTGATGCCTCAGCTTTCAGAGGAGCAGGCAGCAAAACTTGATGAGCTGGCGGCACCTCTTTGGGCAGAAATGCACGCACAGATCGACTGGCCTTCGAAAGAGAATTGGCTCGCGCAAACTGGCCTGCGGTCCGACAAATGCATCATCGGTCTGCCGCTCGAATATGAGCATGAGGAGAATTTCTTCGGCCAGCATCATCGCTATCCAAACAATGCTGAGATGATTGCAGGCATTGCAGCGAAGCTCGGTAATGATCACGTGCTGGCTGTCACCAACCATCCGTTGAACGAGCTTTATAGTGACAATCGCGCGGTCGAACAGGCGATAGTCGCTAGCGCAGGCAAAGCAGCCCTTCTCGACAGCAGCGAGGTCCCGGGCGATGCGACCTTGGCGCTCAGCAAGCATTGCGATGGCATGGTTGTCGGCAACTCCAAAAGCTGGTCCGCCTGCGCAGCCTTAGGCACGCCGATTGCCCGGCTCTCCGACTTTGCGACAGGCACCTGGGTGAACGCCAAGAACGATGTGGCTGATCTGCTCACAGCAGTCGGCCAGAACGCCGCCACTCCGCCCGATCCCGCACAAGGAAAGCGCTGGTTCGCTTTTCACCTCGCCAACAACGCCTTCGATCCGACCGATCCCGCGCTCAATGCCGATGACTTGATCGCGCGAATGTCTACGCCCGTCGATCCCGTTCGTTGGGAGCCAGCCCTCTCTCGCTACCGCGCGCGGCAATGGGAGGTTGCGGCGTGATCACACGCTTCGACAAATGTGCCGCGCATGTATGACCTTGCCGTCATAGTGCCTGCGCGTCGCGGCAGTTCGCGAATTGCCGAAAAGTGCCTGCTGCCGTTCGGCGACCAGGCGACACTGATCGAGTGGAAACTCGCGCAACTAACCAAAGTGATCGACCCACAGCGGGTCTACCTGTCTAGCGAAGACGAGGAATTCCTGGCGCTTGGCGACCGCTTCGGCGTCTCGAAACATGAGCGCGCGCGCCACCTCGCCGTGGATCATATCGCCCCGTTTCGCGATGTGATCACCGGGATCGTGCGCGAGATACCACACGAACATATCGCCTGGGCGACAGCGGTTTGCCCGCTGATGGCACCGCAGGAATATTGCGATGCATTTCGCACCTATCACGAACAAGTCATCTACGGCGCGCATGATTCTTTGCTCGGTGTAAACCCAGCACAAGATTACTTTTGGTCACGCAAGGGCGCGCTCAACTATGAGGCGAGCCGCAATCACACGATTTCGCAAGAGCTGCCCGAGTGGTTCAAAGTCACCAACAGCCTCTACATGGCACCGCGCTCACTGATCCTGGAGTGCGAGTATTTCCTCGGCGATGACCCGGTGCTCCAACTGCTATCAAAACTGGCCGGCGTCGATATCGACTACATTGAGGACTATCGCATCGCGAAGGCGCTTTACGCCGTCTATCGCGAAGACGGTCTCGATACGGTCACCCCTTCAACTCTGACAGATTGGGCAGACAATGACCCAGAATTCCCCATCGCAATATAACTGTATCTTCTTCGACTTTGACGGCGTGATCGCGGATTCAGTCGAAGCCAAGATCACTGCCTTTGGCGAGTTGTATGACGAGTTTGGGCCGGATGTGCGTCGGGCGGTCGAGGATTATCAGCGCGCAGTCCCCGGAGAGACGCGATATGTCAAAATCCCGAAGTTTCATCGTTAGCTTCTCGGCGTGGATCTGCCGGAACACAAGGTTCTCGAGTGGAGCAACAGGCTCTCCGAGATCGTGCTAGACGAAGTGGTCGCCTGCCCGCTGCTACCAGGTGTAAACGAGGTGCTAGCGCAGCTGGCTCAGCGAGAAGTTCAGGCCCACATCGTGTCCGGCACGCCTCATGATGAATTGCAGGTGATTGTCGAGCGCATGGGCTTAAAGCCGTTCTTCAAAACAGCACGCGGCTCTCCGGAAAAGAAAGCCTCGATTGTGCGCGATATCATGACAGCAGAAGGCCTCGAGGCTGAACAATGCCTGTTCGTTGGCGATGCCATGAGCGATTATGATGGCGCAAAGACATGCCAGATCGCGTTCCTTGGAAGGTCAGCCCAGGCGACAAATCCGTTCCTCGCTGGAACAGCGGTGGTAGAGCATCTGGGCGAGTATTTCTTGTCTGACAACGCGCCAGTAACCGCAGAGGCTACTGGCACGAAACGGGTGGCTTAGGCGACCTTAAGCTCAACACCTTCATCGCCATCTTCAGATTCCACGACAGCATCCTTGCCCTCTGCGGGAGCCGGACGACCGAAGTGGAAACCCTGGAAGCACGAGCAGCCAAGCTCAAGCATTGCTGCCGCCTGATGCTCTTGCTCGATGCCTTCGGCGGTGACGTCAATCTCCAGCGAGCGCGCCAGCGAAACGATGGCGGTCACAATCGCCTGGCTCTTGCGCGAACCGGCAGCAGCGGCCTGCACAAAGTCACGGTCGATCTTGATCATCGAGAAGTTCATTTTCTCGATGTAGTTGAGCGAGGAATAGCCGCGGCCAAAATCATCCAGCGCGAAGGAGACGCCGAGTTCCTTGAGGCTCTTCAACTGCGCTTCCAGCTCGTCGTCCATTTCGAGCATGAGCGATTCCGTCAGCTCTAGCAGCAGCCGGTTCGGTGCAAGCCCGCTCGACGCGAGAGCCTCGACAACAGTCGCCAGGAATGCGCCGGTGGACAGCTGCAGCGATGAAACATTGACCGTCAACTTGACGTTCTCGGGCCACTTGGTTGCTTCCGCGCAGGCCGAACGCAGCATCCACGCGCCAAGCGGATCGATCAGCAGCGCTTCCTCGGCAATCGGGATGAACACGCTGGGCGGAATTACACCGCGCTCTGGGTGATTCCAGCGCATCAGAGCTTCGTAACCCATGACTTCCCGGTCGGCGCCGTTGATGATCGGCTGATAGGAAATCGACAGCTCACCCTTCTCAAGCGCAACCGCAAGGTCGCTTTCAAGCTTCGAGCGATCCTCCAACTTGGAACGCATGGCCTGCTCATAGGTCACGAAGGTCCCGCGACCGCGGTGCTTGGCTTCATAGAGCGCAAGGTCGGCATTGGTCATCAGCACAGAGTCGGACACTTCGCCGCAGATAACCGCAAGGCCAATCGATGCACCGACAGACAGCTCGAAACCGTCGACGTGGCAGAATTCACTTACATCTGCGATGATCTGGCCGGCCACTTTGGCTGCGTCGTCCATGCTGCTTTCCGGCGGCAGGAACAGGCCGAACTCGTCGCCACCAAGGCGGCCAATAACCGCATCTTCGCCGGCAGATTTGCGGAAACGCTCCGCCACAGTCGCCAACAGCTTGTCACCAACCGCATGTCCGTAAACATCATTGACCTGCTTGAAGCGATCTAGGTCGATCAGCATCAGCACGCCCTCTTTGCCAGATTCCGAGCATTCTTTGGCCACATCGGTCAACAAATGACGGAAATGATCGCGTGAGAACAGGCCGGTCAGGCCGTCATGCTGCGTCACATAGGTCAGTTTTTCGTTGGCTGCGGCGATCGCAGCGCGGTTGCGATTGACAGTGCGCAAGATCATCAGTGCGATGATGAAGGCAAGGATAACTAGGCCAATACCTGCAGTGAGCAGAATTACCTGATCCTGAGCGCTCTCAAGCCGAACCTCGTTCGCTTCTTTCTCAGCCGAGAGCTTGGAGATACGCAGCTCACGGTTCTCGGAATCGAACCGCGCACTGAGCAGCGCGTTGTTGGCGACCGCCGACAGACCCTGTGCCTTGATTTCGATGCGGTGAAAGGCAGCAAGATGATCAGCGGCCAGCTTGTACTCGCCCCGGCCCGAATAGACCTGGTAAGCGGTATCGTGGAAATCACGAAACAGCGGTGAGGTTTCGTCGAGCTTCTGGCCATCAAATGTGCGACCGATATAACGTTCGGCCCGCGCGAGATCGCCGCGAGCCAGCTCGATCTGAGCACGCACACCATACAGGAATGGCAGCCATTCAGGCGCCTGATCGTAGGCGATGCGCAGGCCCCGAGCCGCCGTATCTTCAGCGGCGGCATATTGGCCATTGTTATACTGGGTCGATGCAATGTTCGTCAGGATGCGCGCTTCGAGCAGCGGGCTGGACATAGTGCCAGCCACGGCCAGCGCCTTGCGAAACTCTTCTTCGGCCTCTTCCAGCCGCTCGAGTTCCTTAAGCGCATTGCCCTTGTTGTTGTGAGCGGACAAGGAAAGCGCATTGTCTTCCGGGAACGCCTCAGTCGCTTCGCGGTAATATCGCAGGACGCGCTCATAGTCGCGCGCATCGTTGTAGAGCGAGCCGATGTTCTGCAGCACGATGGCGCGGCTGCGCGCTTCGCCCAACTCCTTGTAGCGGTCATGCGCCTCAAGGAATGAAGACAAGGCTTCGCCATATTCGCCTTCGCGCGCCTTAAACGCTGCTTGAGAGCGCAAAAGGTCTGCGTGCAGCTTGTCGCCGGGCAATGTGCGCGCGACCTCTTCAAGCGCCGCACCGATAATGGTCTGCGCTTCGTCGCTGCGATTAAGGCGCATCAACGCCTCACCTTCGAGCCATTGCGCGGTCAGGCGCGATTTTGCGTCAGTGGTGCTGTCACCGGGAACCAGAGATTTCGCTTCACGAGCTAGCTCTAGAGCAGCTGCGGAATCGGCCATCATCAAGGATTTGGCTTCGGCAATCGTTGCTTCGAAAGCCTCCGTAGGGGCCGCATCGGCAGCCATAACCGAACCGGACGCTGACACCGCAAGTGCGGCCGCGATCAGTGCGATCCATCCTTTCGCTATCTTACCCATTTCAGTCCCCCAACTCTCTTTTTAAGGCCCTCGCCCAGCACAAGTGCCAGGTGATTTCGCCTCTTTTGTCTTGTCTAGAAACGCAGCCCCACATTTGCGCCAACGACGTAGCTTTCCTCATCGCTTGTATCGCCAGCGCTGACATATCGACCGAACAGGCCGAACTCAGAATTCTGCGTTAGCGGAGTTGCGTAAACAATTTCTCCAGTCATCCGGCGTTTTGTTTCAATGCCGATTGTCTGGGTTACAACGCCGAGCTCGCCGGTCTCACGGTCAACGACTTGATCCGAGTTGAATTGAAGTTCGCCGGATTCAATCGTCAACGGCTGACCGAGAGAGACCCGCAGAACATCGTTTTCGCCCATCAAGCCGTGCTTGTTCATCGTGATCTGGCCCGCTGTGCTCAGGACCCGGTCAGTATTGAACAGGAATTGGCCGTCAGCCGCATCGGTGCTGGCTCCCGTTGCCGAAAGGTCGAATGAGAGGCCATCGCCCAGATCGAACGTTGCCGACAGGGTCACCGCTTCAGTCTTCGAGCCCTTGCCCAGAAAATCCTCCGAAGATGTTTGTGCGCCAAGCAGCGCGTCATCTTCGCGAAGGTTGGTCCATTGCATGTTCACCGAGACGTTGTCGGTTACCTTCTGCTCAACACCCAGCGTGAAGGCTGAAGCTTCACGTGCGCCAAGGTTGCGCTGGATTTCCCGTTGCAGATCCGAAACGCCGACCAAATCACGCCAGTCTTCGCGTTCTTCACTGAAGCCCGCCGTGATCATGGTTGTCGGTGTTGCTTTGTAACTCGCAGAAGCGAACGCTTCACCAGATGCCAAGCCGAGGACGGGATTGACCCCGCCAACGTCGGTATCGTGATCGCTGATCAATCCGAAACGCTGACCATTGAGAGATAGAGCGCCATGGCCGTGGCCCATCGTGAAAGAGAACGCACCGCTTGGGTCGGTTAGCGTCGCAGCCGTGTGGACTGGCTCGTAAGCGCCAGCATCCGTCAGGCGCGGAGCAATCATATCATATTGCAGGCGCCATTCGCCGCGCGTCGGCGCAACTTCTGACGTCAACTGACTTACGCCAGCTTTCCCGTTCCCGTTCTTGTCAGCGCCCTTGCTCAACAGCCAGTTGGAAAAGCGGCTATTGATAAAGTCCTGGAAGCGCTGCTCACCATGACCAAGTGCGTTGGTTGTGCTGCCATAGGTGAACGACGAGACCGGGATCGCAAAGTCGCGGAAAGTGTTACCGATCTTTTCGAACGCGGTAATGTAGGCGTCGTTGGTCTCCCACTCTGCCGGAATACCAGCACCCAAGAGCGATGCGACTGGCGATTCCACCGACACCCAGGCATTACCCTGGCGTCTGTGGGTCTTGTAGGTCATCGTACCGAAATCGAGCGGCGATTGTGACGCCGCAACGTCCAGCAGACCCCAGCCATAAACCTCATCCGGCCCCGGTGCGCCAAGGTCTTGCGCAGAGCGGAAGATGATTTCTGCTGTCTCTTCTGGATGACGAGCGAGCCAGGTCCAGCGATCATGCAGAAGCGAAATCGCGCCGGAGACCAGTGGAGCTGCAAACGATGTGCCCGAGCGGCGCACGACACCACCTTGACCATCCGAAACGAGGATTAACTCACCCGGTGCAACCACAGTGCGCATGAAAAGCTCATTGCCTTCATTGCAAACGCCGTTGTTGAGCAAGCAAGTCGTGCCAGGGCGGTTTGAGAAGTTTGAAATCTGGCCATTCGGCGCAACCGATCCGACCAAAATGAAGGTTGTGTCGCTCGCGTAGTTCCAATCGATGTCAGCGGTTTGCGTGACACCATCATTCCCCGCAGCCACAACATAAGTTGTCTCGTGGTTCCAGCGAGCAAGGTGGGGGCTATTCAACATATCGGCCAGCCCTTGAGAGACCGCCCAGCCGCTTTCGCCGAGCGACAGGTTGATGACGCTGACATAGCCAGTCTCATTCCCGCCGACATATCTGTAGAGAATCTGCTCAATGCCAGATTGCACACTGTCCCAAGTGGCAGTGTTATCCGCATCAAATGGGTTGTAAGTCGCAAGCTTGGCTTTGGGGGCAATGCCCATCACGCCTTCGCCATCATGCGCGCCTGCAATGAGGCTTGCGACACCCGCACCGTGACCGTTGACGGTCGTCGTGCCGCCTCCCGACCACGCAATGTTGTCACTAAGGTCGGCATCACCAGAAAAGCTGCCATCGATTACACCGATAATGGCCTGTTTGCCTTCGCCCTGGATCTGCGTGATCGCTGGAGTCCAGTTGACCGTCGCCATCCAGTGATCGACATGATCGACGCCGGAATAGCTCATCAGACTGTCATGCCAATCGAGGAAGAAAGCCGCACGGTCACCCGCGGTCTTGCCAGCTAGCGATACTTTGTTGTCAAGCGCGACACCGTGACGCCCAAGAACCTCGGTCACAAAGTCGTTACGGAACGACTTGCCGGTTTCCGCTTCATAGGCAGCGCCGAACTGGGCCTCAGCCTGATCGATCAGAGTGCCCAGCGCGTTTAGGATCCGGTCAGGGGTACCATCATACACCGGTACGAATGTGCCGTTGACCTCGGTGTAGCGCAGGCCGCCCCACACCTCGTCCGTGGTGGCCATCTGGGTGCCGCTCGTTGCCCAGAACTCGCCCAGCAACCTCAGATGGGTCGCGTCGAATGCACCGATATCGCCATAGAAGGCATCGATGTCGCCCCAGAACGCACCAATGTCGCCATAGAACGGGCTTATGTCGCCCCAGAACGCATCAATGTCACCATAGAAGGCGTCAATGTCTCCGTAGAAGGGGTTAATATCGCCCCAGAACGCATCGATGTCACCGTAGAATGCTCCGATGTCACCATAGAAGGCGTCAATGTCTCCGTAACTTGGATCAAGGCTGCGAACGGTGACGAGACCACTGGAAGCTGCGACGGCTTCACTGGCGGCAGGAACTGCAAGATCGGGAAGGCTCACGACGACGGTTTCGATCTGATCCGCGAGAATGACAGGAGTAGCCAGATCATCAAAGGCGAGATCGATCGACTGTTCCGCCGTCGCTCCGTCGACAGGAAACAGCTCGGAAGCGTCCTGCTCTTGTGCATGAGCCGTACTGGCAAGCGACGTCGCAATCGCGATCCCTGCAGCTCCAAATGCAAACCTGTTCGTCATGGTCCATTCCAATTCATTCGTCAGCGCAACAACGCGCAATTCGATATGGATGGAATAGCCGATGGTCAGTTCGACTTAGGTTGATCCCAATGGTTAAAAAATTAGGAATTTGAGAGCCTTGTACGAGCTGCCGATTTCACCGCGAGAAAGCGAAATGCCGCTTGGGCAACCAGTCACAGGCGTTAACTTTGAGTAAACGCGCAAATCTCGCCCGTTTTTAGAAAAATGAATGCGCGCGTAAGTTAACACACCTGCAGGCTCGCAAATGGCTCTCAGACCCGATTCGTTTGTGTCCGGATTGCTACCTTTGCGATTGCTCGAGTTGCTTCATCGGCATTCCAACAGCGCGGAACACATTGCATCTTTTGAAAAGTGTGACTTTCCAGGAAAATCTCACAGTTCCAGATGTATACCGAGAAAACGCAGCGTCACGCTGTGACTTTCCGTGTTTTGCGTGTTCCAGACCCAAGCCGGGCGGGCAATTGACGGTTTGAAAGAGCCACGACCGAGCTAGCAATCGCTGAACGCGTAGGAAAGCGCGCCAAGTGAGTGCAGGTTTTGAAGTGCGGTCTCCCTGCGTTCTGGCGAACTCCAGACCGATTCGCGCCCAACGCCTCACGACGCTGAAAATGAGCGCTGACAGCCGTATTTTCGCGAAAAAGCGAGATTCAAACGCTTTTGGGGTCAATTACAACGCTTTTTCAAACGATAGCGGCCCGGATTCAAACGCTCGTTCAAACGATAGCCCTTTAGTTGATCTGTCCCGCAGGGATGGTGTCTTGCCGGTGTGGCGGGTGCGTTTGCAATTCAGCAGGCGCGCCCGCCCACTGACCTCGACCCTTCAAACGGCAGTTCGCCATCCCTGCTTTGAGAAGACAAAGACAGGGACACCATCCGATGAAAAAGACACTTCTGCTTTCGACCGCTGCTGCCACCGCAACTCTGGCCGCGCTGACACTTCAACCAACACCCGCGCAGGCCGAAACCTGCCTGCTCGACACCAATGGCGACGGTGATGCCGATACCAATGTCGACACCAATGGCGGCGCAACCGACAATGCGGGTGATGACACAGCGCTTGCTTGCGGCGTTGGGGCAATCGCTGATGATCCGCGATCCACGGCGATTGGGGCTAACGCCAATGCCAGCAATGTGAACACGGTCGCAATCGGCGAAGACTCGACCGCTCAATCGGCAGGATCGACCGCTGTCGGTCGCAGCTCACTTGCAGCGGGTACGGACTCGGTTGCCGTTGGCCTCAATGCCAGAGCCGACAATGGCGGTACGATTGCGATCGGACGGCTGGCACGGGCATCTTTAGACAATTCCATCAGTATCGGCCGTCGCTCTAACGCGACCGGCAGTGGCAGCACAGCCATTGGCGGCGATACTGGAGGCGACCAGGACAATCTAGGCGCGCAGGCGACCGGTACAAACGCTACCGCTGTCGG
>CANMSD010000005.1 GCA_947500645.1 uncultured Erythrobacter sp.
GGTGACGCAACGGCAACCGAGGCGATTTTTGCTCGCTTTGCTCAGATTGGCTCAAGCGGCTCGGCCCTTCTCTTCACCAAAGCGCAGCGTAGAGGCCTATGAGGATAGCGATGGTGATGGTGGCGAGCGTGTTGAACAGTGCAGTTGTGGCAAAGGCGATATCGCCCAGCTTGACCGTTCGCTCTTCGTCCGGCTGAGCCGTGAGGCGCGAGACGATCGCGGCTGCCACGAGACTGAGCAGGAACACTACCCAGATACGGATGATAAAGGGCACGTCGGGCGCGCCGAACTTCAGCGCCACATTGACCACAACCGATCCGATCAGAGCTGTAAACGCACCGGCGGCATTGGCTCGCTTGTCGAAGAAGCCGAGCAGGAACACCACCACGATCCCCGGCGCGATAAAGCCGGTGTATTCCTGCACCGTCTGGAACCCGCTTTCGAACCCGCCGATAAATGGCTGCGCCAGAACCAGCGCCAGCGCCATGGCTGTAAACGCAGCGATCCGGCCCACAGTCACGTAGTGACGCTCGCTCTCTTCCGGCTTCACGCTGCGATACAGGTCCATGGTGAAGATGGTCGAGATCGAGTTCATCATCGAGGCCAGCGAACTCACCACTGCCGCGATCAGCGCCGCAAACACCAGACCGCGCAGGCCAGCAGGCGCAAAGCCCATCAGCTCGCCGTAAGTGCGGTCCGAACGCTCGGCCAGAGCCGCGCCATCAAGAGCGCCCTGCTGTGCCAGGATCACCGCCGCAATACCTGGAATGACCACGATAAACGGCACGACCAGCTTGAGCAGCGCAGCAAAGGCAAGCCCCTTTTGCGCTTCGCCCAGGCTCTCTGCGCCCAGAGCACGCTGGATAATATACTGGTTGAAGCCCCAATAGCTGAAGTGCAGCACCCACAGCCCGCCCAGCAGCGTCCAGATGCCCGGCAGGTCGCCATAGGCCGGATGATCGTCGTCGAGGATCATCTCAAAATGCCCCGGCATCTCACCGGCGAGATAACCCAGCCCGCCCAGCGCACCGTCCGCAGGCAGGGCATCGAGCGCGAACCAGGTGATCGCAAAGCCGCCCAGGATCAGGATCACGACCTGGATGATGTCAGTCAGCGCAACCGCCTTCAGCCCGCCGTAGAGCGAGTACAGCGCAGCAAAAGCAGCCAGCGCCGCCATCGACGGAAGCACGTCCCACCCGGTCAACGTGCTCACCGCCAGACCGCCCAGCCAGAGCACGGTGGTCAGGTTCACGGCGGTGTACAGCGCAACCCAGAACACGCTCATCAGCGTCTTCACGCCTTCGCCGTAACGCTGCTCGAGGAATTGCGGCATCGTATAGATGCGGCGCTTCAAAAAGATCGGCAGGAAATACTTCGCAACGATAATCAGGACCAAAGCAGCCTGCCATTCATAGGCCGCAATCGCGATGCCCACCGCAAAGCCCTGACCCGACTGGCCGATGATCTGCTCAGCCGAGATGTTCGATGCAATCAGCGAGGCCCCAATCGCCCACCACGGCAAAGCGCGGCCAGCCAGAAAGTAATCCTCGGTGTTCTTGTCGTGCCCCTTCGGCTCCCGGCTCACCAACAGAGCAATCCCAAGCAACGCAACCGCGTAACCCGCAATGATCACCACATCGATCGTCTCAAGCGTCACAACATTCCCTCCCCATCAATCCCAAAAACGCCATGCGACAAAAGC
>CANMSD010000006.1 GCA_947500645.1 uncultured Erythrobacter sp.
GCCATTGGCGGCGATACTGGAGGCGACCAGGACAATCTAGGCGCGCAGGCGACCGGTACAAACGCTACCGCTGTCGGTTCTGATGCAGTTGCCAGCAATTTCGGAACCACAGCCATTGGCAACGGAGCGCAAGCAAGCGGTGACATTTCGACAGCCGTCGGTAGCGGATCAAGGGCCGAAGGCGACCAGGGCACCGCGCTCGGCGAAAATTCGGACGCGAGTGGCTTTGGATCGACTGCCCTTGGCGCGGAAGCGGATGCCTCAGGTTTTGCCTCAATCGCGGTCGGCCTTACGTCAGCTGCAGCTGGAGCTTCTTCGGTTGCTGTTGGCGTTGAAGCCGCAGCAACGCAAACCGGCGCCATCGCAATCGGCGGTGATGCCTTTGGCGAAGGCGGCACAGGCGCGCAGGCAACGGGAGAGAGCGCCATTGCACTCGGCGCGAGCACGAATTCAACCGGACGGGGATCCGTGGCCATCGGCGGAGACGGAAACATAAATGGTGACGGTGCGCAGGCGACGGCCGATGGCGCGGTCGCTTTGGGCGCGGATGCCAGCGCTTTGTCAGACGATTCGATTGCAATCGGTCGCACTGCAAGCACAACCTCAGGAGGAGCGATTGCTATTGGGCATGATGCAGCCGCAGAAGGCTCGGCGGCCGTAGCACTCGGCGAGGGCTCATCTGCTTCCGGGACATTTGCGACAAGCGTTGGTTTAGCGAGCAGCGCAACTGGCGACGGAGCATCGGCCTTTGGGGCGGGAGCCGATGCAACCGGCGTAACCTCTTTGGCGGCAGGCTTTAACTCATCCGCCAGCGCAACGGGCGCCACCGCCATTGGCGGAAATCTGGGTTCGGAAGGGGGCCCTGGTTCACAAGCAACGGCGGAAGGCGCAACCGCGATCGGTGCAGAGGCCATTGCAAGCGGTGTGAGCAGCTTTTCTGGGGGCGTGGGCGCGCA
>CANMSD010000007.1 GCA_947500645.1 uncultured Erythrobacter sp.
ACCCCTGCTGCGACCGAGTTGGTCGCCAGCGACTGGGCCGCTGCACCAAAGGCGGTGGCATTGGTCTGCGTCGCCCGAGCGTTCGGACCCACAGCCGAAGCACGCAAGGCAGTCGCCTCGCTGGTCGAACCAAGCGCCAAAGACGTCTCGCCCGAGGCAGCAGCGTCGGCGCCGAGGGCGACGGCGCCATCGGCCGTAGCTTGCGCGCCCACGCCCCCAGAAAAGCTGCTCACACCGCTTGCAATGGCCTCTGCACCGATCGCGGTTGCGCCTTCCGC